>CAVPZF010000006.1:0-37490 GCA_963710195.1 Lewinellaceae bacterium | reverse complement strand
TAACGAGACCATCGTGAAGTACGCCAAGCTCCTCGGCATCGATCGCAACTTCCGGGAGAAGGGTAGGGGAGAGTCGCTGGCTAAGGGCCGCCGGCCCGTCGACAAGATTGGACGACTGCGGAAAGTGTCCTGATGCCCGAAGCCGTTCCCGCCTGGATCGAGTACATGGAAGACGTCCTGCAAGGACGTGGGCTAACCGCGGCGGCTGGAACGGCT
Source organism: Lewinellaceae bacterium (assembly GCA_963710195.1). Lineage (GTDB taxonomy): Bacteria > Bacteroidota > Bacteroidia > Chitinophagales > Saprospiraceae > Neolewinella. The sequence continues at coordinate 37,274 of CAVPZF010000006.1, read as the reverse complement.
TTCGGTGGAACGTTGTCTTGGCATGGCCATGCAGGATCACCTATATTTTGATCTGGAGGAAGCCGAGCGGGTAATCGAAATCGTGGGCTACTTCCGTCATACCAAGGGTAATTACGCCGGACGCAAATTCGACGTGACGCCCTGGCAGCAGTTCTTCCTGGTCATGCTCTTCGCCATGAAACACGTCCATTCCCGCCTACGGGTGTTTCGCAAGGCCCTGCTCTGCGTACCCAAAAAGAACGGTAAGTCCGAATTCGCCGGCGCCATTGCCACGATCATGACCTACTTCGAGGACGAGGAGGGTGCCGAGTGCTACTCGGCGGCCAACAAGTACGACCAGGCGCTCTTCAGCTGGGAAGCAGCCATGAAGATCCTCAAGCGGCTGCGGCGGGAGAGTGAGAGCATCAACTCTTGCCTGCGGATCTACGACAGCACCAACAACCGCAACCTCATCAACTCCGACAACGACAAGCTTCTTCAAGCCCATCGCCGCGGATGCCAAAACCATGGATGGGGTCAATCCCCACCTGGCCATCATTGATGAGTACCACGAGGCCAAGGATGCCAGTATACCCAACAACATGGAATCCGGTATGGTCAGCCGGGAGCAACCGCTACTGCTGATCATCACGACGCGGGGGTTTAACGTGCAGGGCCCCCTCTTTCTCTTCGAAGAAAGCTGTATTCGGGTGCTTGAGGGCACCCAGGAAAACGAAAGCCTGCTCCCGATGATCTACACCCTCGACGACGACGACGACTGGGAGGACGAGGGAGTATGGGAAAAGGCCAATCCCGGGCCTGGGCCGCACCCCTACCGTGGAGGGCCTACGGGTGGGGTACATTAAGGCCCGGAACGAGGGGTCCACCTTCGAGGTCAATTTCAAGACCAAGAACCTCAATTTATGGGCCACGGTACAGGAGCGCTGGATTAAGCAATCCGACTTTGTGCGCGGCTGCAGCCAGTGGGATCCGGCCGGCTGGCTGGCCTGCGCTGCTTTGCCGGCTAGGACCTGGGTAAGACACGGGACTTCACGGCGATCGCCTACCTGTTCCCGCCACAGGCGCACTTTGACCGTTTTCGCGTGCTGATGCGCTACTTCCTGCCCGAGGAGTCGGCCGACGAGTTAATTCGTAAGGACATGGTCCCCTACTTTGACTGGCGCGACGCCGGCTGGATCACCCTGACCCCCGGAAATGTCATCGATCTGGACTACATCTTCGGGATCATCCTGCAGGATCACGCCCGCTACGATCTGAAGGGCATGTCCTACGACCCCTGGAACGCCACCCACCTGGCCACGAAGCTAACCGCGGAAGAGGTCAGCATGAACGAATTCCGGCAGAATACCGGCACGTTCAACGAACCCATCACCAGCATGGAGAAGGTAATTCTTTCGGGGAGCTCTATCACCTGAATAACCCCGTTCTGGGATGGAATTTTGGCAACGTAGTGCTGTACCGGGACGGGAACGGCAACGTGAAATTCGATAAAAACCGCTCCCGATCGAAAATCGACGGAGCCGTGGCACTGGCAGAGGCTTTCGGCGAATACCTCGACTATAAACTGGAGGAGACTCCTGAATTCACTATATCATGGATGTAATTAACCAACTGACCTCCAGGGAACGCGCCGCCGTAAACTATGCTCTGGCGCTGCTGGGTACTGACACCTACTTTCAGCGCTACTACCAGCTGCTGAGCGGAGATTTTTCCTCGGAGGAGGCCTTCGTGCAACTGGAGGGCGAAGTAAAGGCACTTACCGGACGTAGCCGCTACGAAGATTACCAGTCCTTTCGCAATATGCGCTGGCGCTACTGCACCCGCCTCGGCTTGCGGAAATGATTTGCGTGTTTGGTCACATTGGTTAACACAGTTAACGCGATCGGCGGCCGCGCGGTGGGACATTTACGTCCGTGACTGCCCAAGTACAGAAAGTTGGAGTGATGAAGCGGCTGGAATCGGCCTTTTTGCCGGCCGCCTGGACCGCCGAGGGACGGAGCACCAACACGGTCCCGACCGAACGGCGATCCGCCCCGGCCCTACCCACGACCCTGCAGGGCAATGCCGACGGCCCCACGGTGCAGATGATGCTGAAGCGCTGGGGATTCGACGTGAGCCAGGTAACCGAAAAGACCGCCCAGTCCATACCGGCTTTCAACCGGGCCATTGAGGTGATCGCCAGCCAGATCGCCAGCCTACCCGTGGGGGTCTACGTCGATGCGCCCGACGGCGGCAACCGAACGGCGGTGGAGCACCCCCTGCACGACCTGCTGCAGTTTCGCGTACATCCCCTGGTCAACTCCTACGACTTTCGCGTGGCCATCGTGCGCCAGCTTTTCCTGAAGGGGGAGTGTTTCGTGATTATGCGCTGGGCGGCCGGCAACCTGCTGCGGTTGGAGATGCCCACCCTGCGTCCCGAGCTCGTGGAGGGCCGCGCCGGCAAGTTCTTCGTCTTCGAGGGGGAGACCGTGGAATCCAGTGAGGTACTCCACTTCAAGGTGAACTCCGCCGACGGTATCCGCGGACAGGCTTCCATCGCCCTATTTCAGGCCACCTTCGAGCGCATCCTGGCGGAGATCGAGTTGGGGCGTGTGTACTACACCAACGCAGGACAGGTATCCGGCCTGCTGGTGCCGGATGAGCCCATGAACGCCAGCCAGGCCGCCCAGGCCATGGCCGTCTGGAACGGACAAAACGTCGGCAAGGAGAAAACCGGTAAGATCGGTATGCTCCCCCACGGCTTCAAGTATCTGAAGATCGGCTCCACGATGAGCGACAATCAGATGGCCGAGGCCCGCAAGGCCACCATTCAGGACATCGCCAACATGACCGGGGTGGACGCCCTGCTGCTGGGCAGCCTCGAGGGCAGCACCTTCAACAACGTCGAGGAGTCGAACCGAAAGTTCGTGCAGTTCACGCTACGGCCCATCATTAAGCTCATCGAGGACGAGATGAACTCCAAGTGCTTCAGTACCGAGGAGCGCCGCACCCACTACGTCCGCTTCAACGTCGACGGCTTGTTGCGCGGCGATACCAAGAGCCGCGGCACCTTCTACGCCGTCATGCGCAACGTCGGCGCGATGAGCCCCAACGAGATCCGCGCCCTCGAAAATATGGCCCCCTACGACGGCGGCGACCGCTACGACATGCCGCTGGCCTCCAATGTGAAACCCGAAAATGAAAAACCCATTGGTGAAGATCAATAACCCCATCGAGCAGCGCCACTACGAGGTAGACATGCGCGCCGAGCCCGCCGCCGACGGCCGGACCATCTCGGGCTACGCCGCCGTGTTCAACGAGGTGGCGGAGATCTCCAGCTGGTTCCACGAGCGCATCGAACCCGGCGCCTTTGAGAACTGCGACTTCTCCGACGTGCGGGCGCTGTTTAACCACGATCCGAACCACATTCTGGCGCGCTCCAAGTCCGGCACCCTGAAACTGGAGGTCGATACCCGCGGCCTTAAGTACACCTTCACGGCTCCGGATACTTCGATCGGCAACGACGTGCTGGAGATGATCCGTCGCGGCGACATCTCGCAATCCTCCTTCGCCTTTCGCGTGAAGGAGACCAGCTGGGTGGACAACTACAACGACAAGAACATCGACCTGCGCAAGATCCTGAAGATCGAAGTCGTGCGCGACGTCAGCCCGGTCACCTACCCCGCCTACGACATCACCACCGTCGACGCTCGCTCCGCCCCTTCACTGGAGGAGGAGGAGGAGGACACCGCACCCGCGGACGCGCCCGATAAGCGCAAAAAAACACCTGAAACCGTCTTTTCGTCCCGCTTTGCCGAGGACATCAAATTTTTTACGAACCGGCTGCTGTAGGCCGATAACCCATTTCTCCCATGACCAAGAGTCAGGAATTGCGGCAGAAGGCCGCCCAGAAAAACAAGGCCTTCGGCTCCCTCCTCCAAAAAGTGGCCGACGAGGGCCGCTCCTACACCGAGGAAGAGCAGAAGCAGGCCGATACCCTGCGCTCCGAGATCGAGGAGCTCGAAAAGCGGGCCACGGACCTCGAGTTCGTGGAAAAGCGCGATGCGGAGGCTGCCTCCGCCGCTGCCCGCAACGTCGAGCGCCAGGCGGGGGGTAATCCCGCCGACCGCGGGGAGGCCCGCGAGCAGGACGAAAAAGTACGCGAGTACCGCTTCACCTCCGCGCTCCGCTCGCTGCTCTCCAACGAGCCCCTGACGGGCGTCGAAAAGGAGATGCAGGAAGAAGCCCGCTCGGAGGCCGCTAAGTTCGGCCAGTCGGTACAGGGCGCGGCCGTGCCCGCCTTCTTCATGGAAGCCCGCGCTACGGCTACCACGCAGAGTGCCCCCAGCGCCGGCGTGACCGTCGATCGGCGCCTCACTGGACTGGTGGAGCAGCTGCGCCCCGAGCCCCTCGTGGAGCGCATGGGCGCCAACGTCATTACCGGCCTGACCGGTAACCTCGAAGTGCTGCGCCAGACCGGTGCCACAGTGGCCAACTGGGCCGGCGAGATCGACGCGGCCCCCGAGACCACGCCGACCTTCGGTTCTTTCACCCTGAACCCGAAGCGCCTGACGGCCTACACCGAGGCCAGCCGCCTGCTGCTCCTGCAGTCGAGCCTGCCCCTGGGCTACGAGAACTTCCTGCGGCGTGACCTGCGGATCGCTAATGAGCTGGCCCTCGATAAGGCCCTCATCAACGGTAGCGGTACCGGCAACGTACCCCTGGGCATCCTGAACACCCCCGGCATCGGCTCGGTAGCCGGTGGCACCAATGGCGCGGCGCTGGACCGTATCCACCTGCTCGCCCTCATGGCCGCTGTCGTCGACGAAGACGCCGGCACCGACACCATGGCTTTCCTGACCAACACGAAGGCCAAGGCTAAGCTGATGGCCACCAAGCTCGACGAGGGCAGCGGACGCTTCCTGATGGAGGACAGCCAGGGAACCCTGCTGGGCTACCGCACGGGCTTCTCCAACCAGGTGCCCAGTAACATCACCAAGGGCACGGGCACCAATCTGACCGCGGTGATCTTCGGTGATTTCCGTCAGCTGATGGTAGCCCAATGGGGAGGTCTCGACCTGGTGGTCGATCCCTACACCAAGGCGCGTAACGCCACGGTGGCCCTGACCATCAACTCCTTCTGGGATGCCGCCGTGCGCCAGCCCAAAGCCTTCGCCGCCATGAAGGACGCCATCACCACCCTCTCCTAAACCAGCGTTTAAGTCCGCTCCGGTGATCCGATCCGGAGCGGACTTCAACCCACCAATCATCTGACATGAAAAAAGTAATCTTCACCAAGAGCCCTAGCTGCGAGCCCTGGAACCTGGGCTACGACGAAGGCGATACGGCCACCGTAAAAAATGACGTCGCCGACGATTTGATCCGTGCCAAGTTCGCCGTCGATTTCGACGACGAAGCCGCCCAGGTGGAGGCCTCCTCTGGCAGTACGCCGGAGCTGACCGAAGAGGCCAAAAAAGCAGCCGAGCAGAAGGCCCAGGCCATCGCCGATGCCGAAGTGGGCAAAGTCACCCTGGCCGAAGTCGAGCGCGCCAACGCCGAGGCCGCCGCTAAGGAGGCCGGCCTGCAGGAGCGCGCGATCCAGGACGCCAAGAAAGAGGCCGAGATCGAAAAGGCCGAGTTGCACGCCGACGAGTCGATGGAAAAAGCCGTCGAGGCCGCCCCCGTGCAGAAGTCGACGAAGAAGTCGACGAAGAAGTAAGCCCGCCGCCCCGCCCGCCGTATGACCAAAGTAATTACTCCACCCGCTTTCGAGCCGGTCACGCTGCAACAAGCCAAGCAATGGCTGCGCGTTGACCACGACGCCGATGACGCCCTGATCGGCGCCCTCATCCGTGCAGCTCGCGAGTGGGTGGAGCATTACACCAATACTGCCTTCGCCCAGCGGGAGCTGGAGCTGACCGGCTACTCCATGGTCACCGGCACGGGACCGGGCATCGGCCCGATCCAGGAGGTTACCAGCGTCACGGTCGGCGAGCGCACGCTCGACCCCGCGGAGTACTACACTCACGACCAGTTTCCCTACGATATGGTGCACCTGCGCGAGCGGGCCACCGACGTACTGACCGTGCGCGTACTGGTGGGCGCGGCCACGACCGTGGAGGAGATCCCCGCCGTGGTGGCCGTGGCCATGCAGCTGATCATCACCGAGCACTACGAGAAGCGCACCGACCGGATCCGAAAACTGCCCACCGCCGCCGAGAACCTGCTCAATCCCGTGCGGCGATGGGTGTGATCGGCGACATGCGCTACCGCGTGACGATTCAGCGCGCAGCGGTCACCCGCGGCGAACTCGGGGCCCAGGTCAGCGGCTGGTCTGCCGGCCGCGAGGTATGGGCTGGGGTGACCTACCGCCCGGCGGGGAGCGATGAGCGCACGGCCGGAAAGCAGGTCGTCAGCCGCAACCGCGTCGACGTTACCCTGCGGCGCGAGAGCGGGCCCATAACGGCCACCGATCGCGTCATTTTCCAGGGGGAAGTCCTGCAGGTCGATAGCGTGCTCCGTACCGGCGAGCGCATGGAGTACCTGCTGCTGGAGTGCCAACAGGTCGGGGGTGAAAAACTACCCAGCTGATGGCCCGGCAGCAACTCAGTAACGCGCGCCAGATCAACCAGGAGATCGACATCTGGCTGGGTAAGGTCGAGGCGACCATCGAGGACTTCGACCGGCGGGACCGGCAGCGCATCCTCTACCGTGCGGCGCGGCCGCTGGTGGCCGCGGCGCGCAAGCTGGCCCCCAAGTCCGCCCGGGCCCACTACCGGCGGGTGAAAAAGGCCAGCGGCACGCCCTCGGCGGGCGACCGCATCAAGTACAATCCCGGAAACGTCCGGCGATCGATTAAGCGACTGGCCCTGCGGCGCAGTAAGGACGCCTTCGTGGGCGTGGAAAACCGCAAGAAAACCGTACAGGAGTACGGGGGGTCCGGGCAGCCGACCGACCCCTACTACGTAGCCATGATCTACGGCAGCGCCGCGGCATTCAAGCGCAGGGTGCTCACCCCGGCCGTTGGCCGCACCAAGGGTAAGATCATCAGCGAGGTGAAGACCGCTTCGCTGAAGGCCATTAAGGAACGCGCCCGGGGGCGGGGCATAACCACCAGCTGATGGATGCCGAATACGCCATCCACGATTTGCTGAGCGGCAGTGAAGCCCTGACCGCCCTGGTCGGTGACCGGATCTACCCCGTAGCCCTGCCGCAGGCCATCCAGGTGCCCGCCGTGCTGATCAATCAGCTCGACGAGCGCCAGCAGCTGACCAAAGATGGACCGGTCGGCAACGGCTGGACCTTCCAGGTGGACATCATGGCCACCGACTACCCCACGCTGCGCCAGATCGCCCGGGCGGTGAAGGCCGCGCTGAACTGGAAAACCAGGGAATTGACCCCGGGTCAGGAGGTGCGCACCGTTTTTGACGACGAGAGCGACGCCGAATTCGAGCCGGAGCAGAAATACTATCAGATCGTGCAGGACTACCGCGCACGAAAACTCTAAATCTAAAATTCAAGCATCATGGCCAGCACTGGCGTCATCAACGGTACCAATTTCCGGCTCTACGTCGAGGGTAAGCCCATCGGCCACGCGACCTCCTGTACCATCTCCTTTTCCATGGAAAGCCGCGAGACGGTCGATAAGGACAGCGTCGGCGGCTACGCCAGCGCCGAGGCCGGCAAGCGGTCATATTCCATCTCCTTCGAGGGCTTCCTCAGCGAGGACACCACCCTCAACACCGCGGAGGTCAATAGCGTGGCCAGCCTGCTGACCATCTTCAATAGCGACGCCAAGTTCGACTGGCGCGCCACCACCGACACCGAGGGCGATACGCTCATCAGTGGCAAGGGCCTCATGTCGGATTTCTCCGTTACCGCGGCGGTGGAGGAGAACGGTACCCTCTCCGGCACCATCACCGGCGTCGGAGCCCCCACGATCGAGACGGTGGCCCCTTAACCGATTAGCCAATACCCAAACAAGCAGTACCCATGTCGAAACCCAAGGATAATTCTCTCCACATCGCCGGCCAGGACTGGCCCGTGCGCTGGGACTTCACCGCCATCAAGCGCACGCTGCCCCTGGCGGGCCTGCGCCTGATGAGTGAGGCCGAACGCATCGGGGATGCCCTGCCCTTCGAGGCCGTGCCGGCCTTCATCCGCAACATCGTCAAGTCCGGCCTGGCCCGGGAAAAGGACGCGCGCGAAGCCCCCAGCCTCGAGGAGATCGAGGAGGCCCTAAACGACGACCTGGCCCTGACCGGCCGGGCCTTCGCGGCCGTGTCGATGGACAGCGCCGCGGCCGAAACGCCGCCGGAGGAGGGAAAGAAGAAGCCGAGGACTCGCAAGCCCTAGCGCTGGGGGTTCTCGGCCTCTCCCTCGACGATTTCGAGCGCCTGACGCCCGCCGAGCTGTCGGCCGCCCTGCGGGCCCGGCAGCGCAACGAGCGCCAGGAGTGGGAGCGCCTGCGGATGCTCATGTACGCCGTCCTGGCCCCCTACCAGAAGCAGGGGGCCAAGTTCAAACCCACCGACGTGCTCAAGCTGCCCTGGGACAAGATTAAGGAAGCCGCCGCGGCCAAAACCCCGGCGATGACCGCCCAACAACTCAAAAAACGCGCGGCCCTCTTCGCCAGGTGGGACGCCGAAATGAACAAGCGTGGCGCAAGCTGATCTTAAAGTCCGGTTAGGTGCGGATCTCTCCGCCTTGGGAGCCTCCCTCAAGGGGGCCGAAAACCAGCTCAAGCGCTTCAGCTACAAGGCTGAACGCCTGGGCCGTGATCTCACTACCCGCGTGTCGCTGCCCATACTGGGTATCGGTGCCGCGGCGGTCAGCATGTTCGCCGGCTTCGACAAGGCGGAGAAGGGCCTGGCGGTCTTCGCCGGTTCGGCGGACAAGGGCGCCGCCCAGCTGGACAGCCTCCTGGACATTGTAAAGGATACCCGCACCACCCTTGACCTGAAGGAGGCCAGTGCGGCTTCCCTAAAGCTACAGTCGGTGGGACAGAGCGCCGGGCAGGCGGAGAACACGATCAGGCAGCTCGGTATTGCTGCTACTGTATCCGGATCGAGCATCGAGGACGTCGGTGGGGTAGTGCGGCAGTTCTCCCAAATCCTCGGTAAGGGCAAGATCGAACAGGAGGACCTCAATAGCATCCTCGACCGCATGCCCGCCCTGGCCAAGGTGATCAAGGAGGAATTCGGGGTCACCACGGCCGAAGGCATCCGGGAGACCGGTATTGCCATGGAAACCTTCGTCAGCCGGCTGGTCGGCGCGGTTGAAGCCAACAAGGCCTTTCAGAACGTACAGGGCGGCATCAGTAAATCACTCGACAGCTTCGGGGTGGAGCTGCAGATTGCGGGAAAGGAACTGGGTGAAGTGATCGCCAAGACACTCAACCTGGAGGTCAACCTGGGGAGGCTGGCCAGCGGCATCAGCACCGCGGTCACCTACTTTAAGAACCTCAGCCCGCCGGTGCAGAAGTTTATTATCGGTACCGCGGCGGCGGCGGCGGCGATGGGACCGCTGACCTTGGGGCTGGGGGCGGCTGCGCGTACGGTGCCGCTGCTGACGTCTGGATTTAAGCTGTTTAGTGGTCCGTTACTGAAAGTGGGCGCACTGGCACTCAGCACGGGAAAACAGTTTGCTGCCTTTTCTGCGCTTCTCGGTACTGGAGGGGCACTCGGTAGGGCCATTGCCCTGTCAAAAGTGCTTGGGGGGTTAAAGTTGGCGCTAGCCGTTTTGACTGGGCCGATTGCCGTTGCCGTGGCAGTTGTTGGTTCGCTGGTGGCAGGGTTTGTTCTGGCCTACAAGCGAAGCGAATTCTTTCGCGGACAGATAGCCAGACTGGGCAAGCAGCTAGAGCCGGTTAAGACACTCATTAGTGACTTGGCTAATAAGGTACTAAGCAAGCTAGGTGTCAAGGCAAAATCCGTAGGTGGAATTTTCTTAACGGCTTTTGGAGCAGTAGGCGCTACGATCTCATTTATCATCGAGGGTATCAATGGATTTGTACAAAACCTCGGTATTGTTGGCCAAGCTCTAGGGAAGTTTTTAACCAGGGATTTCTCTGGAGCAGCTGAATTGATCAGCACCACTGATTTTATCGGTGGTGCCAAAAATGCTGCCAATGCATTCGCCACCACGTTTAAGGATATAGTTGGGAAACAAACGGATTTAGAGGTTCCAATACAGCTTCAACCTGACGGCACAACGAGTGCTTCCACTGCTGGCGGAGTATCAAGTCTCAACTTGCCAAGAGAGAATAATGCGCGTAAAGTCAGCTCCTTACAAGAGGACGAGGGCCCCGTTCTCAACGCCAAAGCCCGCGATAAACTGGGAGATCTCTTTAAAGGCCTGGTCAGCAACCAGCGGGAAGCGGAATTCCTGCAAGAACAGCTGAGCGGTCTACAGATTAATCCCAATCTCAATGCCGAGCCGCTCAACACGGTCAAGTCAGTCATGGCCAGCCTGGGACAGGAGATTCAGGACAACCTGGGCACGGCCTTCACGGAGGTGGACATTAAGGCTCAGCTCTTCGGCGATTCCTTCGATGCGCTGGGCCAGAAGATTACCCTGACGAAGGAAGCCATCACCGAGGCCCTGGAGGAAGGGCTGCAGCCGACCGACGAGGCGGTACTGGCGCTGTCCGAGAAGCTACTCCTCCTGCAGGAGCAGCAGGACAACGTCACCTCCAAGTTTGGGGAAATGTCCTCCGCACTAAAGGGTCTGCAGCAGGTGTCCGGCACGGCCTTTGAATTCGTGGCCCGGGCAATGGGCCAGGGCACTACCGCCGCCCAGGCCTTCGGTGCCGCGGTGGTATCGGCGATCCGTGATGCAATTGCCGCACAGATCAAACTCGCGGTAGCTACCCAGGTGGCCAGCGCGCTGAAGAGCGTACCCTTCCCCTTCAACGTGGCCCTGGCTGCCGGTGCGGGCGCGGCCGCGGGCGCCTTGTTCACCTCTGCCGTCAACGCGCTCAACATCCCCGCCCTGGCCGACGGGGGTATCACGCGGGGCCCCACGCTGGCCCTGATCGGGGAGGCCGGGCAGGAGGCAGTGATCCCGCTCGACAAGCTCAACGACATCATCGGCGGCCGTGCCGGCGGGAACGGCACCGGCGGGGGTGTGGTGGAATTCATAATTCGGGGCGACCAGCTGGTCGGGGTGCTCGACCGTGCCCGGGGTGCATACAACCGCGTCTACTAATGAGTACGAAGCTCAAGAGCCGGTTCACGAGCCTGGGTGGCGTCGATTACGAGATCTTTCTCGACAAGGGGCGCCCCAGCGGTCCTACTGCGTTGGTGCAGGAAATATCCGTGCGCAGCGCAAGCCGCACCTATAAGCAGGAGTCGCAGGACATTGATGCCCACCTGCTCACCTCGAAACTGGAGGTGGTCTACTACGTCACGGACGATTCGCAAAAGTTCATCTTGGGTCAGCTGTTGAGGGGCAAGGAGATGGAGTACCGCCTGCGGCTGCTGCGGGAGGGAGAGCTGGAGTGGGTCGGGTTCGTGCTGATCGATCTGGCGAGTCGGGAGTTTGCCGCCGATAGGTATGACTTCAGCGTGGTGGCTACCGATGGCATCGCACGGCTCAAGAACATTCCCTACGACCCGTCTACCGTGGCGGAATTTGCCACGTTCCACGAACGCTTCGTGCACATCCTCTCGCAGATCCCCCTGACTGACTACTACCAAGAGCAGACGTACCTGCGCGTGCATTCCACGATCTGGCCGGACGGGCTACGCCACGACATCGTGCATAACCAGCTAGACCTGATCCGGCTGAACGTAAAGGCCCTGCGCACGGTCAACGAGCAGGGGGAGATCACCTATCAGAAGGTCTATGACGTGCTCCTGCAGCTCTGTCAGATCGCGGGCCTGCGACTCACGTACTCACGCGGGGGGTACAGCCTGTACGAGATTGCCGATTACTCGCGCGAGGGTCAGACCCTGGCGTTCCATAAGTACGCCATCGACGCTACGCCGCAGGGGGCGGAGCTGCAAAGCGGCTGGGGTGTCTATACGCGCTCGCTGGGTGGACAAGACTTTATCCTGGCGGGCGGTAAGGAGACCTTCCTGCCCCCGCTACGCGCCGTGGAAGTGACCTACAAGCACTACAGCCGCCAGAACCTCTTTCCGGGAGAGTCGGGTACCTGGGGAAGCCTGAGTGCGATTATCCGGACGGTGAAGAACTTTGGCACGGACGGTGGGGCGGGTACGATCAGTATTTCGGGGGCGGTTCAGGTTCAATTTTCGGATCAGGCCTCCCTCGTGATTGGGGCGAGTAAATCGTCCTACCTCCGCCTGGCGGTCCGCATCGCGGTTGTGGACCCGGACGACGACAACGACGGCAAGGGCCTGAACCGACCGGTGATCATGAACTCGGCAGGATCCACTTACGGGCCAACGACCTGGGCCGATGGGGGGATCTCGAATGCGGCCTATCTGGTGGTCTCGCTGCCGCCGCCTGGCTACACGAGCGGCACTACGCTTCCTTTCGTCATTGACACGCCACCGGTACCGGTTTCGGGGGACCTACGCTTCACGATCAGTGGGGAAGGGCTGTTTGTCGACGGCGGGCCGGTTGACCCTTCGGCGGTTCGTTACACGGTGACAGATCTCTTTGTCGAAAGCCTACTCGCCGGCAGCATCGAGGATCAGTACAACGAAGACGTCACCACGGCGGAGAACGCGGATTTCCTGACCAACAGCGTGGTGTTGGAGCGGGAGCATCTCTTTGGGGACGGGCCCGGTGATAACACCTTCGGCCGGATCGAGTACCAGAACCGGGGCACCGGCACGTGGCAACTGGCGGATGGCTGGCGACGCTGGGGGGCGGAAGGCTTCCTTTCGGAGGAGAGTATGTCGCACAGCGCGCTGATCGCCTGGATGACCCTCGGCCTGCAGAGTGAGCAGCGCCGGCGACTGGACATCACGGTAGTCGCGCTGGACTATTCCCCGGAGCAGCTGGTGGAGTGGAAAGACGAAACCTTCGTCTGTGCCGAGGCCGAGCAGGACATCCTGAAGGACGAGTGGCGCGGCCGCTGGCGCCAGGTGACGTTCGCACCGCCGGCCCCGCCCCGCCCGCCGAAGAGGTGGAAAAACATATCACCGGGAAGCCTGATGGCTCCTCGCCTCCCCGAAGGCGCGGCGATCTCGCCCACCATCATCACGCCCCCGGAGCGCGGCGGGGGAGACCCTCCCGGTCAAAAGCAGCCTGGCCTGAATACGGTTCCGGGCCGCGTAGCCGACGGGCTCGCCGAGGGCGTACTCATCGAAGAGCTTACCCTAGAAAACACCCCCCAGGAGCTGCCCATCTTCGCGGGCGATGAGCTGATGGTCACGGACCCAGTCACTGGCACGGTGCTGAACGTCCGGGCCCGGTACAACTACGCGCAGGGCGCACCGACCAATGCAGATGACCCCCTCGGTACGCCCATGCTCACAGCGGACGGGGGCATCATCTTCCTGGGCCAGCCGGGCGGTCTGCTGGGCATCGATGGGGCGACTCCCACGGTGCAGTTTCCGGCCGACAGCCTAATCCAGTACGACCCGGGCTATCTCCTGCGGCTCTACTCGCTTTTTCGGCGGGACACTTACCCCGCGGACATCGTGGACTTCGACGAGCCGCTTAGCGTCGGCTTCTGCGGCTGGTTCTGGCGTCCGGCCCACCGGGTGGGAGACTACATCCGCGCCGTAAATTTTTCCTTTGGCCAGGCGGGTGGTGAGGCGAAGGTGAACCTAAAATATTACGACCACACGGGGCTACGCTACACGGTGGCCACCTACGCAGGCGGAGGCCTGGGGGGGCGCATCGTCTCTACCGCAGAAGTGCAGCCGGGCTACTACCGAGTGGAAGTGGAGCAGCTCACCGGCGCCCCCCCCAAGGGGCTGCACCTGATCCTGGAGCTTACGAAAATGTTGACCGAATGAATCGATACCTGATTACGATCCTGCTGTTCTTCCTGTGCCTGGCCTCCGCCCACGCCCAGCGGCCGACTATTGACCAGCCGCGGGGGGAGGATACGCAGATCTCGACCAGCCGCGGGGCGGTCTACGAGGTCCGCAACGATACCCTGCGCAGCTATATGGCCACCGAAATCGATACGGCCGTACAGCGCAGCTATACGCCGGGTCGGGACCCGGTGCCCTCCGCCGATCGCTACAAGATCATATACGCCGCAGACAGCGCCTACTATTACATCGACGCCAAACGGCGTGGGCTGTTGCTTTCCGGCACCAGTACCGGCGGGGGCCCGGCCGCACCGATCCGCTCGGACAAGACCCTGCTCGGCGGGGGCACCCCGAACGATCCTTTCAAAGTAGATACGAATCTGATTGCTACGCTCTACCAAGTACAACAGCTGCTCGATTCGCTGCCGGCCCCGCAGGGCGGCATTTCGCAGGACACCCTAGATCTCGTGCTGGCGGGCCTCGATGATCGCTATACGATCGCGGAGGTGGATAGCTTGCTGCAGAGCGCCTACCAGTACGCGGACAGTACCTCGCTCCAGCAAATAACGCTACGCGATACCTTCCTCTACTACAACGATGGCGGTGACAGCACGGACCTTCGGTCGCTGGTCACCGGCCCCGGGGGTAGCCAAGGCCCCAAGGGAGAGCCGGGACGTGACGGAGTAGACGGTTTAAATGGTCAGAGCGCCTACGAGGTCTGGCTCTCCCAAGGCAATACGGGAACGGAGGCAGATTTTCTAGCCGGACTACGCGGAGCGGACGGGCTCCCCGGCGCAGACGGTGTAGACGGTGATCCAGGCCCTACCGGAGCTACCGGCCCTATAGGGCCTCCAGGTACTACAGGGGCTACCGGTGCTGAGGGGCCTCCAGGTGCAGACGGTGCTACTGGTGCTACCGGACCTCCAGGACCGGCGGGGGCTGACGGAACGGGCGGAGGCGGAAATTCTGACCCGTACTACTTCAACCAGAACGGGAACGTAGTATACCTTACGACCACTCCTGGCGATACTTTTTTCACCCTGAATGGTGATAGCCTAGCGGCTACTTACGGCAACGTCTACCAAGACATCATCGTAAGTAATGTAGAGGGCGTGACTCCTGGCGAGTTCGATTGGTATTTTTCGGGGGGCAGTAGCTCGGATTACACAGTGGGCTACGATGCGATACTATCTGGGCTTGCGCTCTACACCGGCGGTCCCTTAGCCACTGACTTAGACGTGGCGCTGTATATAAATGGTTCTCCTTCGGGCATTACGATAGGCGGCGCTACCGGCAACGCTTTCAAAAGTAACTTTCGCAGGGCTGTAGAACCGGGGGATCGAATCTCTTTTCGCACGGTAGCGGGGAGTAGCTCGGGGGAACTTACTCTGGTGCTGACCCTGTACCAAGCGGGCGTGTCGGTGAAGGGGGACGATGGACGGGACGGGGTTGATGGACGGGATGGCCTAGACGGTGCTCCGGGCGCAGACGGTCAGGACGGGTTGAATGGCGTAGCTGGAGCCAACGGCGCAGATGGCGCTCCAGGCGCAGACGGTCAGGACGGAACCAATGGAGCCAACGGAGTAGACGGACGGAGTGCCTACGAGGTGTGGCTGGACGCGGGGAACACGGGTACTCAGGCAGAGTACTTGGCTTCATTGCAGGGAGAAAAAGGAGATAAGGGTGACGTTGGAGATACCGGACCAGCGGGCCCAGCAGGAACGGGAGGAACCGGCGGCGGCGGATTATCCGGCTCGGGCTTGTTCAACAACGTAGCTCTGTGGGCTTCCGACCATTCGCTCACGGATTCTCGTATGTACCAAACCAATGATGGGATGGTGATTGAGGGGCAAAGTAATAGTCTTATCCTTAACAATCTTAGCAACTCGGGTTCTGCCCACGCGGAGATCGAATTTTTCGGAAGGGGTAAAACCAGCATAAGATTTAACCACCGTCAAAGTGGGCTTTACGGCCAGCTTATTTACGATATAGGCGCAAGAAGTCTGTACCTAAGCAACGTAGTAGGTGACCTTATTTTCACCACTGGTTCGGCCAACCAATCCTTTGGTGAGGTTTTCCGGGCTACAACTAACGGGCGTGTTGGTATACTCAACAGCCTTCCAGATTTCACGCTGGACGTGGGGGGATCAGATGGTATTCGCCTCCCCCGAGGCACCACCGCCCAACGCGGCCCATCTGCCTTCGGAGTTATCCGGGCAAACACTACGACAGGACGCCCAGAATTCGATGATGGTACCGTCGTTAAGTCCTTTCTACTAGAAGGGGACGTTACGGGCGGTACGGGCGGAGGCGGTACCGGGGCTACTGGACCCGCCGGACCTGCCGGTGCGGATGGGGCAGATGGAGCGCCTGGGCCTACCGGCGCTACCGGACCTGCCGGTGCGGATGGGGTAGACGGGGCAAAGGGAGACGATGGGGATAGCGCCTACTTAGTCTGGCTCAATAATGGAAATTCCGGCACGGAGCAACAATTTCTGAACTCTCTCAAGGGAGAGAAGGGCGACCCTGGAACGGGAGGGGATGGTACTGGAACAGCGGGCGCGGACGGAGCCGATGGCGTAGATGGAGCCAGCGCCTACGAGGTCTGGTTGGCAAATGGCAACTCTGGAAGCGAGGCGCAGTTCCTCACGTCGCTAAAGGGCGCTAAGGGAGATAAAGGAAATACGGGTAATACCGGAGCGCAGGGACCAGCCGGAGCCACGGGAGCTACCGGCGCAAAAGGAAACACGGGCAATACGGGGAAGAGTGCCTACCAAGTATGGCTCGACCAGGGTAACTCAGGCACGGAGGCGCAGTTCCTCGCGTCGTTAAAGGGGCAAAAAGGGGACAAAGGAAACACTGGAGCGCAGGGACCGGCCGGGGCTAAGGGTGATCCGGGAGAGACGGGGCTTAGAGGCCCTACCGGAAATACCGGACCGAAGGGAAACACGGGTAATACTGGACCTGCCGGACCTGCTGGACCTACGGGACAGAAGGGCAACACGGGAAGTATCGGCCCAGTAGGACCAGCCGGACCCAAAGGAAATACGGGTAACACGGGAACTACGGGTAGCACCGGACCCCGTGGACCTGCCGGACCCACCGGACCCAAGGGGAATACGGGCAATACGGGGAAGAGTGCCTACCAAGTATGGCTCGACCAGGGTAACACAGGTACGGAGGCCCAGTATGTAGCGTCGTTAAAGGGTGCTAAGGGAGATCGGGGACCAAAGGGAGATAAGGGAGACACCGGGGCTACCGGACCTAGCGGGGCGAGTGCTTTCACGAGTGTCTTTAATTACGCGTTTAACGCCAATTTCACTTATGCTAACGCGGCGGGGCTAAAGAACGCAGGACAGTCCAGCTTCATAAATGGGGACGTACTATTTCTTAAAGAAGGGTGTCCCGTGAACGAATACGTGGCGTACAAGAATACTTGGCAATATGCCAACTCAATCATGCCCGCCATAATCCAGCGTAGTTTTTCGGTATCTGGGCAGTCGGGAGATTCGCGAATCACGATAAACCTAAAGTATATGGGCCACTACCTCCCTACGTGGACCCTGCTCTCAACGACCAGAAATAACTATAAGCTGACGGTAACCACTAATAGCGCTTCTATTGCTAGCCCGATAACCATTACCAGCATACTTCGCATGGACGATACCAACGCCACTCAGATTGGGGACGTAACGTTCACTTTCCGAGCTGCTTTTTGCGATGGCAAAACTTCCACGGTACGCATTACCGTACCGGGCGGTGGGGTCAACCCAGGACCGCCTACGTGGACTGCGACGGTACCCCAATAACTTTACTTAATACCACACCATGAAAGGTTACTTATTCGCCCTCGTACTGCTCCCTCTATTTCTTGCTGCCCAAACGGAGCAAGAGCAGTACATAATTGATGGGTTACGTGAAGAATCGGCCCGGTTCGACCAGCTTACCGAGCGCTTGTTTAGGCGCGATTTCCCGCGAAGCCTGAAAGAGAAAGAGAACTGGCTCACCAACATGGGCTACCCCATTGACAGTATGCAGGATGCAGAACTGCTGCCTTTCCTATTCGTAGATAGCGCAGAACTGCGAATACCCCTAGCGATTATGACCGATGCGGATAAACTAGCTTTTGGATTACTGGTCACGGAGACAAGTGGAAAAGCTAGGATTCCCGTCAATCTCTTCCAGCAAAACAACGCTAATTACCAACTGCACGACGGTACGAACAGCTGGCGAATTGACGCGGGCTCCTCCGATAGCTTCGATCTGCGAAACTTCCTGGACGGTACGATAAACTTCGTGCGGAGTGAGCAGAAAGATAATGGGGTGGTGGTGTACTCCGACCGCCGCAGCGCCGTGGAGCGTGGTAAGTACGCCGAGATATGGTTCTATCCCAACCCGCAGTAAACCAAAGTTTATCACGACTAAATAAAAAAATACAATGTCCAGCGTAACGACCATCATCCCAGTAGTAAAAATATTCGAGGACGGCGGAGGCCCTGGCGTCCGTGCTTCGGTAGATATAGACGAAGCCGCCGCCGCGATCGGCGTAACCGTACAGGTGAAGATAAACGTAGCCGAGACTGCCGGCGGCGACGGCGACGGCAGCAACAGTACGCCGGGAGGAGGGACTACCCAACCGGGTGGAGATACAACCACTAATCCAGACCCGGGCGTAACTACGCTACTGAGCCCCTACGATGGTGCGTGGGACGATCAAGCCGCCCGCCACATGCTGGTGAGGAGTTCGTTCGCACCCACGTTGGCTGAAATAAAGGCAGCCACCAGCGGGACTTTCGACGAGCGCGTAAACTACATGGTGAACACCGTGTCGGTCGTAGGTGATCCCCTGATCCACTATGACGATGGCAGTATGTTGCTCCCCGTCGGGGCTACCTGGGTGTACCAGAACGCGGACTTTGCCGGGCGCGGTACTTCGCTGGAAGCGTGGCGGTTCGAGGATCATGTGTACCCGGCAGGTATCCTCCAGGACCGCATGGCTGATTTCTGGCGGAACCACTTCGCAGTCAGCGGCACGACGGAGCACCGGATGGCGTGGCAATACCTCAAGTACCTCAAGGTGAACGCCTTGGGTAATTTCCGTACCCTGATGGAAGACATGACGATTATGCCCGCCATGCTCCAGCGACTAAATGGTGACCAGAACACCGCCGATAACCCCAACGAGAATTTCGCGCGGGAGCTGATCGAGTTATTCACGGTAGGAAAGAAGGCTACCGGCATAGAGGGGGACTTCGGGTATTACTACGAAAGCGACGTACGGGCGCTCTCCCTGCCCCTGTCAGGTTGGCGTCGTCGCGCTCCGGTGACCGGTGCGCATAACCACACCACGGAGGCGTACTTCACCGCCTCGCGCCACCACGACGCCCCAGTGACGCTTTCAGAGCGGTTCAACAACGCGGTGATCGAAGATACCGGAGACCAGACGTACAAGCGTGTAGTAGAGGTTGCCCTGGCACACCCACATACTTCTGTCTACATTGTAGAAAAGCTCTACACGTTCTTTGTGGGTTCTGACTTCGATGATCCGACCATCCAGGCCGAAGTGATTGCGCCGCTTGCCGCCCTGCTGGTTTCAAGTGACTGGGAACTACGTCCGGTAATGACGAAGCTGCTAAAAAGCCGGGCCTTCATGCGCGACGAGGTGCGCGGAACGATGGTCAAGGCACCCTTCGATTACGTACCCAGCGGTATCCGCCCCATGGGTGGTTACGACCGTACCGGCCTTTCCCTGCGCGACGATTACGAAGTGAACCGGCAGCTCGGCGTACAGGCCGAGGCGACTGGACAGGACGGTGATGGCCCCGAGCAAATTGCGGGCTGGGATGCCTACCGCGTCGCTCCCGACTACTACCAGTACTGGCTGAACGGCTACCTCGCTAAGCGCGTGACCAATGCCCTGGGCCAGTTCGATATAGACGGTAAGACGTTCTTCGCCAACAGTATCAAGCACGTCCCTGATTACCGCACGTTCATGTCGACCCTGACCGCGCCTACGGACATTGACCAAGTGATTGCCGACATTGCCCTAATCTTCCTCTCAGGCCCTCAGTCTGCCGGTACGCTACTTCTCCTGAAAGAGACGCTGCTGGGTGAGCTACCTGATTTCGAGTGGGCCGTAGAGTATAACAACTACGTCAATAATCCGGATGATACCACCATCGACCGGGGCATGACCGACCGCCTAAAAGATCTCTTCGAAGTGCTCTTGCAGCTAGAGGCTTTCCAGCTGCACTAATCCTATATAATCCTAATAAAATATCCGCAATGCCCGCTCCTCCCGTAGCCCAACGCCGTCTAGTCACCATCCATTTAAATGGTGGAAATGATGGACTAAATATGATCTTTCCCATTAACCAGTATGGGAATCTACTGATTCGGCGCCCCGAAATACTTATCCCAGAAAACTCCCTGCTGCCGCTCACCAATGCGTCGGAACTTGCCCTCCACCCCAAGATGGCGAAGGCCAAGATAATGCACGACGAGGGACGTATGGCGATCTTGCACAGCACCCACTATGACAATCCGAACCGCTCGCACTTTCGGAGCACCGACATATATACCAGTGGGGTACCTACGTCGGTAATCTCGACTGGTTGGCTAGGTAGGATGTTCGAGCGTATTGCCCCGAACTTTCCTGACTTGAACGTAGACACGACTCCAAAGGCGGTATCGGTGTTCCCGAACAAGTCCGCTACCTGCCGGGGCACCAACTACCACTTCGCCGAATCGACTACAGACCCCAGCAATGTGTACTCCATACTTCCCGGTGGGGGGGAGGCTTTCGAGAACAGCGAGCGCGGCCGTCAACGTTCCTACGTGCGAAGCCTCATCCTCCAGAACAATGTGTTCGCCACCACCATGCGCGATGCGTACACGGCGGGTGCAAACCAGTACCTGAACTATCCGAGCAGCTCGAACCGTCTGGCCAATGCGCTGAAAATAATTGCTAGACTAATCCATGGCGGTTTGCAAACCCCGGTTTTCAATGTCTACGTCGGGGGATTCGATAACCACGCCAATCAGGTAATAGCTACGAATAAGGAGAACGGCAACCACCCTACGCTCCTGGACTGGATTTCGGAGGGGGTCTTCGCCTTCTACGAGGACTTAGCCCTAATGGGAAAGGCCGACGAAGTAATGGCTATGACCTTTTCGGAGTTCGGAAGACGGATTCAGTCGAACGCTTCGCTCGGCACCGACCACGGAGACGCCGGGCCGATGCTGCTATTCGGAAACCACATAAACCAGTCTAACCTAGTCATGGGGGACACACCTACCGTGAGTAGCACCATCAACGTATCGGAAGGCGTCGCTAAGCAGCACGACTTCACACGCGTTTATAATACGTTTATGAACGAGTGGTTTGAGGATAGTTCCGTTACCGGGGCTAAGTACCCGCTATTCGACCTCACCACTTAATCGTTAATCCCAAAAAAATTAATTAGCCATGCTACCCAACGCACTAGCTCAACCCATTACCCTCATCATCGCAGCTCTAGCCACCGCGGCCTTTGCTTGGTTCGTACTGAGCGCTTTCCGGCGAGCCTACGGAGTATACGACCCAGCAGATGATATTTATAACCTACCCAACGGCAAGGCTGCTCTATTCGCCCTAATCGTGCTGGCAGTCTTTTTCCTGCTGGTCCACCTATTCCTGTACCTCTCCGACACCTTCCTCAGCCAGTAATCATGCGCCTAGCCCTCCCCCTCATCGCGATCGTGGCACTGGTCTTCATCGCCTCCGCCTGCAAGGGGGTGTGCGATACGTTGCAGTTTCATTACAGTACCAGCTTCGCCGCCGACTACGAGAATAGGCAGTGGTGGAACCCGGAGAGCAGTTGGCGAAACAAGTGGAAGGTGGACGAAGCCGGTAAAATGATCAAGCCTAAACAGGAGCGTTTCCCGGGTAGCTCCACCGTCTTCGTCTTTCGCACCGATGCGTGGCACTTCTTCCAGATGATCCAGTACCGCTGTTATCACCTGGCGCTTACCCTCTGCCTGCTTTACCCCATGATCCAGCTGCGCGAGGTGCGCTGGTGGATGCCAGTCGGCCTAATGGCGGTGTTCTGGTTTATTCACGCCGCCGGCTTTCACCTTACCTATACCCTCCTATGATTCCCTCCGAAGCCCTGCGTCTAAAACAGATCCTCGATGCGGTTCAAATCGGGCTAGGGGTCCTGGGAGCGATCGGGAAACTCATCGCCCCGACGCCGGAGGGCCGCGCCCGCCGCCGCGTCGCCCGGCTGGAGCGGGACATCGAGCAGGCCCCGAAGATCTACCAGAGGTGGCAGCGCAGGGGTAAGGTGAGCGCCGCCGGCTACGACTGGCTGATGGCCCGCCTGCAGCTGCGCGAAGTCTGGCACGATCCACCGAGCGAGGAGTACCTGGCTAGGGTGCTGGGTGCTGCCAATGAGGAAGAATAGGGTGTTTTTCGTTAACGCAGTTAACGTCATCGACGGACGGTAGGATCGACCTTGCACGGGCAAACTGCCCCGCCCATGCTAAACGACCTGCTCGTCGCCACCTCCGCCCGTTTCCTGGGGGTGAAGGAGGTGTCCGGACCACTCTCCAATCCCCTTATACTGGGCTGGATCCAGCAGTTCTTTCCCGGTTGGCGGGATGATAGCACCATTGCTTGGTGCGCGGTCTACATGAACATCATTGCCCTGATCTGCGAGGCGGAAAATACCACGCGCTTAAAGCCGGGTTTGGCCCGAGGATGGCTCAAGGTTGGCGAGCCGATCGAGCCCGGGGATGCCCTACCCGGCGACGTCATGATCTTTAGCCGCGGCCCCGTCAACGGGTGGCAGGGACACGTGACGCTGTTCCTGCGAAGGGAGGGGAGGTATGCGGTCTGCCTGGGCGGGAATCAGGGTAGCATGGTCACCTACAGCCGTTACGATACCAGTCGTCTGCTGGGGGTAAGGCGGTTGCGGCGGGATGACGGAGCTTACCCAAAAACCTAGCACGAGATGTGGAACCATTTTTCCAAGTTTGCAGATCTCTACAAGGGAGCCGGTTGGTTCGGCGTACTTCTCATGACGATACTACTGCTCGTTTTCCTAGTGAAGGGGGATGTGGTGACCTTCCTCGACAAGTCAGAAAAGAACGCCATTGAACAGGCCGCCCAAGACAACGACCGCGAAGAGCGTGAGGTGGCCCGTCTGGTGCGCGATCTCGATCGCGAGCGCAACGAGCGACGCATCGAGCGCATCGAGCTGTACCAGCAGGTGCAGATCCTCCGTGACGAGGTAGCCGACTTACGCGCGCACCTGCGCATGCGCCGCCGCGCCGAGCAAAGTTCCTATATCGCCAAGGCGGAACTCGACGAGGATGATCAGCTGGAAGAGTTCAATGCTCAGTTTGGCCGCCTGGCACTAGAAACCCAGGGCGTCGTGCCCCGAGATGCAATAGGGAAAACCTGGCGGGAAATGGGTATTGCCGTGGAGGCCGTAGAGATTGCCGAAAAGCAGATACTAGAATTACGCGCCGCCGTGGCCAGTGGCCACCCCAAGCCCGTGACCTCGGACGCCAACATTAGTGTGGAGAAACGGCCCAGCGGTACCTACCGCGTTTTTTGGCGCCTGATGATGGATCCCATGGTCGACGATTGGGGGAATTACCGGGGCTGCCTCATTCAATGCTTCCCCTACCGCGAAGAACGAATTAAATAACCGGCCGGGCGGTTTCCCGGCACATTCAAATCCATACCCATGAAGTCTAATATTCTACAGTGGGGCGGCAAGCTGCTCGGCAAGCTGCTCAAGTCCTACACGCCCGTGCTCCTTGCCCTGATCGCTTCGCCCGCCCTCAAAACCGCCGTGGCCGCCCTGCTGCTGCGCGTGCAGGAGATCATCGCCGCCATGACCGACGCCGACCCCAATGACGCCGCCCAGGTGGAGTCGATCGCCCGGCGCTTCGTCAGCGAGGATGCCGTACCGATCGCCGACAGCGTGATCGATGAAAAGCTGCTGCTGATCCAGAACCCCCGCGCCCGCCGGGGACTCACGCTGCTGGCCGTGCCCGTGGTCGAGACCATGCGCCTGATCACCGACGAGGATCCCGACAACGCCGGCCAGGCCGAGCTGGTGCTCGACACCTTCCTGCTGAACCCCTCCGTGCAGGATTTCGCGATGACGGAGATGCTGATCCCCATTATCGAAAAGCGCGTACCCAATGCCATGCTACGCGCCCTGATCCTGGAGGCCCTCGAGACCGGTATTCGGGAGGGTGCCGAAGATCTCGCCGACATGGACGTCTTCGACACCGAGGCGGTCATCACTACGATCACCCAATCCAAGATCAAGGCCGAAGCGGAAGCCGCCTAAGATCTTGGGTCTGCTGTTTGTTTGGCCACACGCCCTCGCCGGTTTCGTTCCGCGCGGGGGCGTTGTGGTCTAGCCAATGTGGGCGGATCGCACCACCGGCCGGCGCTCGCATTGGGCGATAGGCTAGTGAATACCGCGAACGTCAATGCGATACCCCTCAGATTTCGCCAATACCTCTAATTCTGCTGCCCTCTTCAACAGCGTCTTTTTCCGCCGGTGGCTGTTCGTCGTGTTGGCCGCGCCTTCAATCTCTGCGATGCGGTAGCCGGTAACGGTTTGGAGCCAGGCGGTGAGGGTGCTTACTTTCCCTCAGATCGAAAAATTGCGCGGTGATCTTCGTAGGTACCGTTGTTCCGTTCGACTTCCACGAAGTCAAGGCCCTCAAAACCTTCCTCGATAAAATCGGGGGTGTCGCCGATGAACTCGATGTAAAGAGTTTCTCCGGTTGTGTGAGTAGTGTAGCCTTTGTCTTCAGCGGTTTGCTGTGCGGCAGTCAAGTAAGCCATGGTCTGTGAATTTTGCATGGTATTGAATTGATTGGTTGAGAAATTTGTTACCAGTTGCCTTGTCCAAAAATGGCATCATTTTCGGAATCGCTTTTTGCTGACAGGTTTGCGCCCGATTCTTTGATGGTGCTAGGGTTGGCCTTGTTTACGTGGGCAACAAGTTGCTCGGTTACGTCTTTTCCTTCATCCGCGATGTCCGAGGTTACGATCTTCTTAGGGTAGTTGAGGTTCCAATTCATTACTCCGGCTTCGGCCAGAAAGTTGTAGTCGTGAGAAACTCTGAGTTTTTCGCCCGTCGCAGTTTCGGTGTAGTCTACAGTGGAGGTCCAATCGCCGGTCTTGCGAACGGTAGCGGTGATTTCTTTAGTGGCGAGCTTGTTGATGAATTCAGAAGTAGTCATGGTATTTGTATTTCAGAGCAGCGATATTGCTTGCTCCCTTTCGATATACCAAAGATAGTACATTTGTACGACATGTGCAAGTAAACGGATATATTTATCGTAAAAAGATACGATTTATTTATCGCCCAACAAGCTGCCAGCGTCAAGCCTCTGGCCTGCGCGAGCACTCACATTGGGGCCGGGGAAACGTGGCACAGTCCGGCACACTGGGCGCACTATTATTTGGCGGAGGATGATACGATTGGGGTTAGTGTGATTTGGCCGGAGTAGGCCGGCTACCGATGGCAGAACACGCCACAGCTTTTGCGATCTTCGTCGGCCAGGTAGTAGCCCCGTAAGTCTCCGATCAGGTTATTTTTTTCCAGCGCAATGAAGTCCCGCAGCCGCGGCATATTGGATTTGATGCGGAAGAACTTGCTCCGCTTGTCTTGTATGCTTTCTTCCATCCGGGCAATCTCCTCAATCTCTTCCGGGGCAAAGTGACCATGGGACTCTTTTCCCCCAAATTTGCAGCCGCCCCGGTCCATTAGGGCGGAAACTGGGGCAGCAGTCCGTAGTCCTCCAGTATGTCTTTACATCGCTGCCGGACCAACGGGTAAGATATTTTACCGTCCAGCCTCCAGTTCGTGTTCACCGCCCGTCGATCTTCGGTCTTTCTTTGATCGTTGCGCTCATCTGTTGCTGCCTAGTCGTTTTGGGTGGCAACCCTAAGTTCTCCAGCAAATAACGTGGATTTTCCACACAAAGTTGCAGATAAATATGTTCATGCGGTATGTCAAAAGAGCAGTGTCACTTTGTAAAACACTGGCTTTTAGTGGGTTAGGCTAGCTTATGTGAAAACTATCTCTGCCGCTCTAGAAAGGGCTACTCACTCTAGAACTAACTCTTAATGCTGAAAGCCAGCGTGCAAATAGCAAAAGACCCCCACCGGAAACCGGGCGGGCCTTGAATGTTTTAAGCGATCAAAGGGAGTGGTATAAGTAAGCTGAACCGAGATTGTTCAGGCAATTGGCGTAGGCGAGGATCACTCGTGGTAGCAGGGGTCGCACACGCAAGCCACGCGGAGCCGATAACAAACTTGGCAGACAGGCGAAGGAGCAATCTCCCACTGCGGGCCAGTCCACTGCGCCCGCTGGCCGGTCGGCTTTTTTCGAGTCATCGGCTCAGAGGGCCGTTCAAAGAGTGTCGGCCGCCACGGGTTGCCGGTTTCTTCTGCCTCGTCGGCTTCGATTAGGCGACGGTACTCGTCGTCGGTGATGTGGTGCGGGTCAGATATGGCCAATCTCTCTTGCTTCATAGAAGGGTCTACCCAAAGAATGAATCTAGTAGGTGGGTATAATTCTGGTTATTCCACCATTCTCGTCTTTTCCAAGAACGTTTTCTTCGAATTCTTTAGACTCGTGAGGCCCAAGAAACCGAAGCGAGCTGGGGTCGAGCTGATACACTTGGCCGTCGGTTGGGTCCTGAACCGTGGCTTTTTGAACCGGAAACCAAGCGTCCTTGCCCATCACAGGAATATTACCCCAGTCGTGGAAAATTAGTGTCTTTCCCTTGAGTCTATCCCGAATGGTATAATCTGTGATCTTAACGTACTTTGGCATTTTGATGGTTTTGTGTCATCAATAATACGAAAAAACTTTCACCCAGTGATTTGCGGCAGGTTGATTGATTAGTCGAATGTTAATTTGATCTGCCCAGCCAGCCAAGCCATCACCGGCGGAGTCACCGCATTGCCGAGCTGCTTCACCTTCTCCCGGCTGTTACCGAGCACTTGGTACGAATCCTCAAAGGCCATGGCCCGCTGGACCTCGTGCGACTTGAGGCATCGGTAGTAGCAATCCTCGATGTCGGGGGTGCCAAAGGTCAGCGCGGCGCGATCGACGGTGGTTACCGTGTTGAGGGGATCGGTGAGGTGGCTGTCGCTTTGCTGGCCGTAGTAGTAGCTGAGAAACGAAGTCCAGCTGGCGTGAGTTAAAATAGCCTGCTGAGTAGGGATGGTGGTCATGGTGCCCGCAGGGTGATCGAGGGACCGGGTCCATCCGGGAGTGTAGTTTCCGATGAGCAGGCCGTGGTTTATCCCCGTAGTTAGGGCTCCGATTGGCGCGCTGACCGGGCGAGGGAAGTTGTGGGGATTATTCCGGACCAGCATCAGCCCGTGATTGATGCCACCCGCAGTGACACCTCCCAATTGCGCAGCTGACGACTTTGCGGTACTGGTTCCCCTTAGCTCCACGATCGCCGGCGGCACCAGGACATTAGCATCCTGCAGAGTAGTCTGGCAACTCAGCGGGAGATTGGCGGATTTGACTTTTCCCCCGTACCCATCGCGGTGCATCTGCACGCAACTGAGTAGGAAGTGGCTAGCATCCCCCGGCTGGGTAGGTAGGGCGGATTCGGCCGCGTTTCTAACACGGTTACCTACCCCACTAGTATACCGCCCCGTAACGATCATCTGCTGGCCGCCATACTTGTCCAGGCCGTATTGGATCCGCTTCATCGTCTTCTCCGCCAGTGGCCGCTTGCGGTCGCCGATACGGGTGATGGGCTCGGCCCAGTCGATGATGTTGAAGGCAGCGTAGTAGTACGGAGTCACTACGTCGTTACAGCCGCTGCAGCGATAGAGGTACTGCTGCTTGTACTTGCCCCACTTCTTATCCGGATTCTTCCACCACTGATAAGCTTCCCGATCGCCGCAGGCTTTGCAGGGTGCCACCGGACGGTAGTCGAGATCCGGAGCGGGATTTCCCTTCTTCCAAAAAACAACGTACATCCGATCACGGCTCTGCGGGCAGGGCTTGAAGAACATGCTATTGAGGTAGCAACAACGGTGCTCATAGCCCAGCGCCTGCATCGCCATTAACCAGGCCTCCCACATCCGCCAGTAGCGGGCGTCGACGACGTTTTCCACTACAATGGCATTGTAGTCGTGAAACTCCGCGAAGCGGGGCACGTCCCACATGGTGGCCCGGCTTCGCTCATCCTCTGGAGTAATGTCCACCTTACCGAAGAGTTGATACTGCTCCTGGTACTTTCGCTTCTTTCCCTTTGCCAGGGAATGATTCGTGCACTCCGGCGACGTGAATAGGATGTCCGTAGACGGATAGCGCCGCGGATCGCAAGCCTGAATGTCCGTACAATCGTGATCGACTTCCGGGTGATTGGTGTTGTGCGTCTCGATTGCCTGGGCCCAGTGGTTGAGCGCCATCTTGACTTCGATGCCCGCCGCTTTCGCGCCGGTCGTGGTGCCGCCGGCTCCGCAGAACTGGTCGGTGGCGGTGAGGTAGGAATTCTTCATAATAAGGATGGAGGGTGATGGGGGTACTGTATGATTAGTTCTCCTCCGGAGTCCGGAAATCCTGCCGCTGCTCCAGCCTGTCGGCGGTCTCGCGCAGGGCGGTGATCATATCCTGGCGCTGGGCATTGGAGACGTAGTTGCTGATGCCCGGCCGGTGGAAGGGGAAGACGACGATCGCGAATCCCCAGCCCTTGGGCAGCTTGCGGGTGACGAAGGCGGCCAGGTTGCGCATCTTGGCGGCTCCGGGTAATTGGTTATTCATGGGTGGCTGCTTTTACCCGGTCATTCTTCACCACATCCACCCGCGCCAGCTGCAGATCCTGCACGGAGCGGGTATTGCTGAAGCTGAGCAGCAGGTAGCTGGCGTCGTACTTGCGGGCCCGCTGCTGGAATCCGCGAGCCGAGCGGCCGACCTTGACCAGGTGAAAGGCGGGTTTGTTCTTTTCGCTGAGCCAGGCGATCATGCGGTCGTGCATGCGCCGGTCGCGGCGGTTGAGGGAGAGGAAGTGCTGCAGGCCAGCTTCGGCCAGCTGCTCCCAGGTCCAGACGCGGTGGCGCTCGGCGTAGGCTTTACGCTTGGCCCGGGCCGCCGCCCGGTGGGTTGCTTGTGGATTCATGCGGTAGGTGGTTAAAAGCGGCCCGGAGGTTAGGTTCCGGGCCGCGGAATGAATAAGTCGATCATGCAAAAGCTCGTGGGTGGCCGTGGCGGCCTACAGGATGATGTCTTCGATCATGGCATAGAAAGGGTAGGGCGGCACGGAAATGTCCCGGACCACGGGTGAACAGACTGAGTACTATAGCGGGAAAGCTCCCGCGGGAGGGGGTTCGATCCCCTTACGGGGTGCGGAAGGGGAGGGCGCCCTGCTGGATGGCCCGGGCCTCGGTGGCATCCTTGGCGTCCTGCACTGCAGAGGCGGTCGAAGTCTTTGGAGGTCATATTGCTGAGGAGGAATTCGAGAGTGGCCAGGGAAAGGAACTGGGTGTTGGCCACGTCTCTGTGCAGCTTGCGCTGCTGAATCCACTTGGGGTACACTCGCTTACGGACGTCGAGCTCGCGGCGCAGCTCCTTTAGGCAGGCTTCGCGGTCTTTGGTGATCATCAGTTCAGGCGGGCTATTTCTCGCTCGGCGGCGATCGCATCGGCCGCCTGGAGCAACTCCTGGGCCAGGTCGCGGGCCTGCCGCTCGGTCATGGTGTTGGCCAGGGTGTTCACGTCGCTGCCGCGGCCATCCGCGCGGGGAACGTAGACGTCGTAGTGAAGGGTGATGCGTCCGGGGCCCCGGGATGGGGCGGTCGGCTCGACGCGGAAGCGGCTGGAATAGGTTTGGGTGCCCATGGTAGTAAGGGGGGTTAGGGTGAAAAGGGTAGTAGTGGAGACCACGCCCGACGCAGGGGGCGGGGACGCAGGTGTAGGGTCGCGCAGCAAGCCGGCCAGGACGGACACCAAGCAAGACAGGTAGACCGAACCGAACAGCGCGGCCAGAAAGTAGCGAGAGGTAGCCCGGGGGCGGTCGTAGTACATCGTGAGGCGATCTAAGGTGGGCGGTGAGTGAAAGCACGCCCGGACGTACCGGGCGTGATGAATACACTCACCTTATTATGTACTCACGCGGGCCGGTAGCGGCTGCGGTCGTGCCTAACGATGGTGAAGATAAGACTTAATTTACCTATTTGCCAAATATTTAGTAAATATTTACTTTTGGTTTATGCTTTCTTTTGAAGTCTCCATCATTAAAAGCAAAACATGCGAACCATTACCCTGCTACTGATAATCTCTCTGCCCTTCGGCTTGCTGTGTCAAACTATTGAACTCGAGCAGAGGGCCCTAATGCTTAGGCTGGCCTCGGGTGAGTTGACACAGTCTGAGATGGGAGATTACGGCAACAAGGTCAAAGAGTTGATGGCCGATGGGCCATTTGCCGAATTGCCGGTTAACGAAAAGGGGCACCTAGTATATGAATTCACCTTTTCCACTGACCACACTCAGGCAGAAATCGGCAGGAGGTTGATGGAGTGGACAGCAATATATACTGATGACATAGGAGCCTCACTTCGATACGAAGACCTTGCGTTTGGAAGACTTGTCTTCAAACAGAAAATAAAGACTTACTACCGAGCTGACAAGAAGGGCTACTGGGGATTTGTCAGAAAGGACCAACTAGCGCATACCACAGTGTCCTATACGCTTAGCGCATACTTCAAGGATGGTAAAGTAAAGCTGAAGTTTCTTCATCCCAGTTACACGTACAATACTAACGTATTGGAGGCGACAGGATACGAGGAAGTCACGGCCTTGCTTGAAAATAATTTCCCTATTTCAGATGCTCCGATAGACGAAATGGACAATCGACTACAGCGTGGGATTGCAGTTGGCACCACGATCCAGCTTCTTGCCAGGAATTTCAAGAACTACTTGGACAGCATGAATACTGACTATGGTTTCTGAAAAAAAAGTTAATTATTGTGTGTGCTCTCACAAAGTAATTTTAAACTAGCTCGCTTTTTCTGCAAAACGGCTTTCGTTTACTCATAAGTTGGTAAAACGCCTTAGATTTGTTGCACAACACAAGCAGATGGATTCTAAAAGCGTAGAGGTGACTAGCCTACTTGCAACAATAAGGAAAGCAATACCGGAAGATTGGAACGCTCAAAGGAGTCGAGGCGAAAGACAGTATGGGTATAGTGAGTCACGGCTCCAGGCTCAGTTGTTTAGTCAACATCCCGAGGTCGGGACTAAGCAGCTATGGAAAACCGTATACGCCTACGACAAGTACAATCGCGAGGAGGAGCCAACCAGAGCCATGACTCTCGATAGGCTGAAGATAGTATTGCATTATCTCTATTCGGACATCGCTACCGACTACGGTTGGCCAACAGTCACTAAGGCGGTCAAAGAATTTGCCGGCGGGAAATACTTCGGACTGATTCAAAGCTACCTGGCATCTTTTGACGCCACCAAGATACAGCGGATGATCAATCGTTCCGATCTGACAAAAGCTGGTGCTAAACCGGGAGAAGATCTTCATACACAGCTCTTGCAGGTCGCGATCAAAGCCAAGGCCGAGTATGATAGCACGCAAAATAGACTGAACGAGTTGGAAGACAACCAAAGGCAGTTTAGAGATACTACCGTCGAAAGGGATCAAAAATTGTCAGCATTGAGAGACAAGATCTTGCACCTGGAGGGGATACTGTCGACGAGGGCGGGTGATAAATCAGCGATTCTCAAGACATTAAACGAAATCAAACAAAAGTTTGAATAAATACTAGGTGTTTTTTCTTTTTTTACCTTTCCTTTGTCAACATGGCTGGCTTATGGTCGCCTCGAAATCGTAACCGCATGACAGAGGACAAGCGCTTTGATAACCCAGTATCTACTATAGATCTTCAGTTCGCTAAAGTGCTGAATGACATTTACGATGTAGACGAAGCACACGATAACTTAGATGACCTCATAAAACAGGCCAAGGATTTACCTACTTTAGAAAATAATTTACCTATAGGTTAGTAAATAAGAACAAACATCCCTACCTTAGCCACCGTGAAGGCTGGCCCCCTTTGCGGCAACTAAGGATAGAAGAGAAAATCCGGGGTACGGGCAGCGGTCGCCAACCGTTCTGCGCCAACCGCATCCTGGGCCTTTGTTGCCGCAAACGACGCCACCTTCCGGATCACCTCCGGGGTGGCGTTCGTCATTGTAAGCGCGCCGCCCCGGGCAAACTGCTTACCGCCCGTGCACTACTTAGCCGCCCAACATTACCTGACCCACTGCGAGGAGCTTTACCGCCGGCTTTGCCGGGAACAGACCCGGCACCTGCGCGCCGGCGCCTGCGTGAAAGCCATCCGCAAGAAACTCTGCTGGCTGGGTCGGGAAATCATGGGTTCGCGCCAGCTGATCCGCTCTATGGAAGCCGGAATCGCGAATTAGCATGAAGCCCAACATCATCATCAACCAGGCCTTCGCCCTGAAGTACGAGCTGACACTGCAGCAGGCCGGTCTACTTGACTACCTCATTGCCGCCGTCAATAGCAGTTTCGACACATCGACTATTTGTGGCAAGACCTACGCACGCATCAGACGGCACGACGTTCGTGAAGCCCTGCCGTGGGTGGGGCTGGGTAGAAGTGAAGGCGTCAATCGTGACGCGCTCGCCTTTCTCCATCTGCAGAGCAAGCGACTGATTTCCCGCAAGCTACTCGACTCGGGTCACGACTACATCCACATCCCTTTTGAAGTCGCTGACGAGTGGCTGGACTCCCTGGGAATAGACCCTTCCCGCCCATGATCAACGTTGACGACCGACTGCTGGAGGCCTGCGACGAAAAGGAGACCTACCTGCTGCTGACCATCGCGGCGAAGATGAACCGCGACCGGGCGGCCTGGCCCTCCCTGGCGTTCCTGACGGAGCGCACGGGTTGGTCAAAAAACACCGTGATCCGGATCCGCAAGCGCCTGGAGAAGAAGCGCCTGATGACGACCACGCTGCGGCCCATGGCCAGTGGCAATAATGCTACCAACGTGTACCGGGTAAACACCCCCTACATCGGCATCTACGTCACCCTCGACGACCTCGAAAGCGGGGAGGAATTGGAGGCCAAGGGGGGTAGTGCAATGGTTGCACCCCCTAGTGCAAAAACTGAACCAGGGGCGCAAAAATTGACCCCTGGGGGTAGTGCAAAATTTGCACCCCCTAGTGCAAAATTTGCACCCGAAGTATTAACCATAGCTGGCGTTCCTGCTTGCACTGCGCGTGAGCCGGAAAATTCTTTTCTCGATTCGGAGGAGATCGATGATCTCGACCGTCAGTGCGCTGCGGACGCCCTCCAAAAAAGTTCCGCGAAAAAAGGTGCCGCCGGTCCGACCCCGGTGGTCCGCCGCCTGGAGCACGCCCGGCCCCTCGGTAAGACCGAGGCGATGGACATGCTGGAGATCTACTTCGACGGCGAACGGGGCCAGAGCACCTGGGAGCGCATCCGCACCGGTGTCGGAGCGGATCCCGGGGAACTGGTCGAGCCCTACCTCTCGGTGCAGGCGATGATCGAGACGATCGACAACCCGGAGGTCTGGAGCGTGATCGGCGCGGCCGTCAAGGCGCTGCCAGGCTTCGCCGCCATACAACTCATGAAAGAGCGCACCGCCCGCCGCCGCGAGGAGCTGGAGCTGGCGCGCATTGAACATCAAGCACATCAACACGCCCAACATGCAAACTCACGTAGCCGCCCCGGCGCAGCAAGATCTGCCCGCAGTACAAATCCCGTCATTTCCGACCAAACCGCTGTCTCCGTCGCAGAAGAATACCTGCAGGAGCACCTTGCAGCAACTGGTGAAGGTGGATCGTAGCCCAACCGCTCCCCAGCTCTGCGACGTGGAAGTGATCGCCGAGGGCCGCCTGCTGCCCATGCGGTTGCTGGCCGCACCGGTGGCCATTGGCGGCATCACTGCCGCGGTCAAGTACATCGCCCCGACCTACGGTGCCCGCCAGGAGGTTCCCCGGGAAGTGCTGCGGGAGTGCATTGACATCGCCTTCAAGCAGTTTTCCCACCTGGGCCCGGCGGAGATCCTGCAGGCCTACCGGCTGTGGGCCGCCGAGCGGATCCAGGGTCTGGAGATGTGGGGTGGCCAGTTCAACGCCACCCAGTTTGCCCGGGTGCTTTCGGCCTACAACCGCTACCGCCTGCGCATCAGCCGCGAGCTGGCCGCCCAGGAAGCGGAAACCCAGCGGGAGACCATGCGCCTGGCCCGGGAGGAAGCTCACCGCAAGCGCTACGAGGCCACGGTTGCCGGCTTCCCCGCCGCCCTGCAGGCGGAGCGCGAGGAAGGGACCATCGCCACGCCGGCCGACGTACCGCGCAACTGGTACCAGCTGGCCGAACTGCACGGACTGATCGAGTACGCCCCCGGCGAGAAGCTCGAGCTCTGCCGCCTGGCCGAGCGGATCGTCCTGGCCGAACAGGCCGCCGAGCGCCGGGATGCCACCAGCATCGTGAACCTGCGCCGCCTGACCAGCCAGTTCGAGCGCCTCGGCCTCACGCCCATCTTCACCCGCGCGCAGCAGCTGGCCATCTGGTCGAAGCTGCTGGGGCGTGCACTACCCGAACCCACCGCATGAGCGCCAGCCACCAGGTACGCACGTACCGCCAGACGGACTTTTCCAGCCAGACCGAGCTGGTCGCCCAGGTGATCGCCGACCACCCCGGCGGCATCAGTGCCGAGAACGGCGCTGCTTTGCTGCCCGCCCCCGCTGGCAAGCGAGAATTTCCCGCCGCCCGCTTTACCGCCCGGGCAAACGGCCTGATGGAGAAGGGTAGAGTATACACCACCGAGGGTGGCGGGCCGAAACTCTACCACTACGACGGCAACCCCGCCAACTGGCCGGCCCGCATCGCCCGCTACAAGGCCAGCAAGCACCCAGTCACCCGCTGCGCCGAGTGGCTCAAGCGCAACGGCGAACTCACCCCGACCCGCCGGGCCTTCCTCGAGGCGCTCTACCGGGAAACCAAAAACAGCCTGGGATGAAGACCGAACTGGAACCCCTCGACTTCCTGGTGCTCAGCACCATTGTGCTGCTCGGTCCCCACGGCCGCGGCAACCTGCAGGCTTACTTCGCTTCTCCGTCCCCGGCCCCCATTAACGAAGCCATTGACCGGCTGACCGTCATCGGCCTGGCCCGCTACTGCTACCATACCTACGCCTGCTGGCCCACGGTCGCCGGGCGGCAACTCTTCGAGCAGCGAGCTAGCGCACTGACGATTATTTCCCTCCCTCCCGAATCATCACCCGCCGGCAACACGGCACTATCCCCACTGGCATTATGAGTAAACCATTTTCCCACTCCATCGACGAGCAGATCGACGTCGAGGTGCTGCGGCACAACTTCGACCTGAAGGAGAAAGACCTTGTCCGGAAGACCTTCGAGCCGCACGAGCTCACCGAAATGAAGGAGCGCTACTTTCTCCTGTCCAGCCGCCTGGACGCCCGCCAGGAACTGGCTAAGGCCCTGAAGGGGGCCGCCGAAGCCGAGCAGGACCCCATCGAGGCCATTAAGGCGCTGCTCGAGGAGACGGTCGATGCCATTGACTATGGCGTCCAGCCGGTCAAGGAGCTCAAGACAGGTACCGGCGAGCTCCTGAAGCGGATCAACGTCGGCTACGAGGATACGAAGGCACAACTGTGGGGCGTGGCCTACCACGACTGCGGCCGCATGGCCTACTACGACGACCACGGCCTGTTCGTGTACGACCGCCCGCTCAAGCCCACCGAACGGCAAACCTCCATCCGCACCATCAAAGCTTCCTAAACACAACCAGCCATGAGTAACGAAAACCAAGAAAAGATTCACCTAAGCGTCGAAACCGTGGACGGGGAGATCACCATCCGGCACGGGGCCGCGGCGCCCATCATCCAGAAAACCCGCTTAAGTCTTTCCGGGACTATACTAGCGCCGGCTGACTGGGTAGCGCAGAAACTGGAGGCCAGCTATCCGTATTTCAACGATTATTGCCACGTCGTGGTGGATCGGGACCACCGCACCATTAAGTTCGTGTCGAACGACGAAGGCATGATGGACGGCGGCCATACCATCACCGGCCAGCTGGAAGATGCCACCGCCCTGCACGCGCTCCACATCAACAGCAACCGTACCTACTCCGCCAAGCAATTAGGGGATCTACTGAAGATGAACCGCAGTCTTTTCACGGACCGGGACGAGAACCTGGCCACCGTCACGGCCCTACAGCGCTTTAAGGCCACCGTCACTCAGGAGATGGAGAAGAACGACGACCTGAGCGGCAACAAGCTATATCACTTCGAACAGCGGGTACAGTCGGAGTTCAATCTGGGCTTCATGTTAAGTACGCCCATCTTCAAGGGCCAACCGACGCAATCCTTTCGGGTGGAGATCCGCTACGACGTGGCCGATGGCGGAGTCAGCTACTGGCTGGAATCGGTGGAGCTGAAGGATCTGCAGGACACGCAGTCGGACCGCATCATCGAAGCGGAGATCGCGCGGCTGCGCGCCGCAGGAATGCCAACCATCGAGAAGTAGATACTACCCACCACATTGCATATGGAACGCCCCATCCCTACCGTCCGCACCGCCCGCCGGACCACCCGCCGCCGCGCGCACCACGGTAAAAACGAAGCCAAAGGGCCACCAGCTCAGCGTTGCCGGTGTGCTCCATGCCTATCCGGGATCTTCGCCGGAGCAAATCCATCATCGCACCGGACTGGCGTCCCACCGGGTAACGAAGTGCCTACGCAGTGCAGTGGGCAATGGGCCTGGTATTTACGGTGGCCGATGGCGGCTTCTACTATGAAGTGGACCAGGCGGACGTGCACATTCACGGCCTGCACTATAACCGAGAGGCCCGCGGCTACACGCTGGGGGAGTTCTACGCCATTTTCGAGAGTACCCCGACCGATCACGTCACCCGATTAAGCGAACGCTAATGTCTACCCCATCCCCCGTCCTGGTCGTGACCACGGAGGACGCTTTGCGCTGCATCATACAGGAGTCCATTACCGCCGCCCGCCAAACGGCTGTAGTTGGTCTGCTGCCGTCCACGACCGGCGAGCTGTTGGGCGGTCTGCAATTTCTTACGGCCGCCCAGGTAGCCCAGGTGTGCGGCGTTCAGGCGGACACCGTGCGCGGCTGGCACCGGGAGGGGTATTTGGCCGCCCGCGGCGAGGGCAGGGTAGAGCGCTACCACGTCGATGATGTTCTGCGGCTGGTGAGAGAGCGGATGCAGACAAAAGTTGGCGGCGGGAAGTAAACTGAATCCCAACAG
>CAVPZF010000005.1:0-116471 GCA_963710195.1 Lewinellaceae bacterium | reverse complement strand
GCAGGCTCCGGCAGTGGACGAATAGCTCGTCTTCACCCGTGAACCCCACTGCCGAACCGTCGTACCAGGCGAAGTAGCTCGCCAGGTAGTTGAGGGCATCGGCCCGAACGGCATCCCGTTCCTCCTCCGTGGCGTAAAGCGCGGGATGTTCGGCGAGCGGCAACCCGCCTTCGCTGACTCCGAAGGTGAATTGCCCGCCGTGGATCCATTCCTCCAGTCGTGTCTCGTCCCTGAGTACCTCAATCAGGCCACGGCCGGCCGATTTTGCCTCGATGGCGGTATCCCAGCCCTTCCCGCTACCGACCAGCAGGGGTGCACAACATCCGTCGCACCTCTCCCTGTCTATCCGGTACGTCCAGCGAAAATCCCGGTGCCCTATCATACAGTCGACGAAGTGGTCCACCACGTGTGCCATCACCCGCTGCCGCACGGCATCGGCTTCCGTTACGGGTAGAAAGTCCGGATGCTCCGCAACCACGCCACGCTCGTCGATGACGACAAAGGAGAGCAGACAGCCGTCGGGGTCCGTCTGGTCCCGGTAATTCTCCGGAATACTGGCTTGTTGACCAAAAAGCAGAGCGGCCCATTCCGCCAGCATCCGGTCGGGGTAGCCGCGGGCGCCGCGCAGCACCTCTTTACCATCCACCCACAGCTGGAAGGACCATTCCCCGGCGGGACTTTTCGGTCGTTGCCCCGGTTGTCCTTCCCAGGCCGATCCATTCCCGGAGTGCCGTGCTGGCGGCCCGGGCTGAGGTTTGATCCGGGTAGGGGCCGCTTTCCGCCAGGAGTAGTCCGTCACCGCGGAATACCTTCAGCCAGTAAGCATTTTCCGAATCCATCTCTACTCGCCAGTCCGCCTCCCTGATCATCGTTGCCCGCCGGAGCACCCAATTCGCCTGAGCATCGGCCGCGCTGGCAAAGGGTAATGCACCACGTAAGATCGCGCCGGACGAACCCGCCTGCATCCGCCAGAAGAAGCGGTCGGGAGCCGCGAAGTAGCGGAAATCGAGGACGCGGCTGGTATAGTAGCTCCGCACCGCTTCCAGCTTCTCATCCCGTTCGCCGGCCGTAGCGTACGTGGCCGGATGGAGCACCGATCACTTCGCCCCCGTCATCGATCAGGTCGAAACCGTATCGCCCCGCTGTTTCCGTATGCTGGTAGGCCGAAGACCGGCGGGCGGCGGCCAGCAGTTCCAGACGGGCCATCCGGGCGACCGCCTCATCCGGATAGCGGGCGGGGGTGCGCAGCCAAATTTCCCCGTCGGGTCCGGGCAGGGCGAAGTAGTATCCCTGCTTTTAGGCTGGAGGGAGAGGCGCATTCCCACGCAATCGGGTGCCAGTGCGGCGTGGTAGGCACTCAGCCCTGCCTCGATCTCCGCCCGTTCGGCCAGCGTAGCGACCACGTCGGTGGACTTGGCCGCGGGGGCACCTTCGGGGCCGTCCGGGATGATCAACCGCAGGCCATAGCCCCTTCTTCTACCCAGGGCAAAACGCTTGATCTTCGCCCTTCCCGACCGAATGGCGGCCAGCAGTTCCTTAGCGGCCGAACGAGATTCTTCCACCGTGGCGTACTCCCGTTCACCGTGCCAGAAGGGAAGGATCCGCTCGCCGCCGTCGACCAGCTCCGTACCGTCCAGCGTAAACGCGTACGCCCCCCTTGCTTTTTCTACCACCGAGATCGTCAGGTCCCAGGAATCGCGGAAGTAGGCTAGCGTACAGGCCATACTTTCGTCGCGGGCGGTTGCGGAGGGAAGGTGGCCGGGAAGTCCGCCAGGGGCAACCCCCGTTCGTCAATCAGCAGGTAGCGATAGATCCCCTCGGCAATACAGTCCTCCCGCCGGTAAGCGCCGGGTAGGGCCAGACGATCCAGCAACTGAGTGGAGCGGGCGGCAAAATCCTCGTCGAGCGGATAGGCCCGCCGGCTCCGCAGCAGCACCCGCCCCCGGTGATCGAGCCAGACCAGGCGTTGGCGCTGCTTTCGCAGGTGGACGGAAAAGGGGTTTAGTCGCCGCGGCCCGCCCCCTTCCAGACCGATCAGGTGGCCGATCCGTTGCTCGAGACCCGAGCGATTGTCCGCCGCTTCCGGCCGCCGGTAATCGAATCCCTGCCCCGTTCCCGGCTGATCTTGGGGTAAGCGCCCAGAAATCGCTCCTTATCCGCCATGATCTTTTCCGCATCGGGTGCGGCCTGGTTGAGGGCGTACATCAGCAGCACGTAGTCGGTAAAGCTTTCGTTGAAGCGCGCCAGCAGGTGATCGAGAATCGCATTGCGGTTTTGCTCGAAGGCCATCGGGCTTTCCGTGATGGAATCCAGGAAGGTGGCGTAATCGGTCGCCCCGTCCAGAATCGTGAAGCCGTACAGGTGGTCGGCGGGGTGGTTGTCCGGCCGGTAGTTGTCCGTCACCCCACCCTGGTAGATGGAACCCAGCACGGCCCGGTCCCCCGCTTCCCGCGCCGAGGCCTCCTGCCGGTAGTCCATCTCCCCGCGCAGGATCGGCCTTCCCCTGCTGTCGTCAATCACGAAGTGGTAACATTCCGGCCCCTCCTTTTCTACCCGCAAGCGCGCACGCAGGTCATCCAGGCTCATGGCCCGAAATTCCTGCACGAGGGAAGCCACCGCCTGATCGCGGTTGAGGGGGTGGTCGTAAGCCGTCAGGCTGCGCACGATAACAGGCGTGGCCCCGGTACGCACCAAGGCGGTGGCCGGAAAGCGCAGCAGCTCCGCCCCGCCGGGCGCCCCCTGTACCGGACTGCCGAAATAGTCTTCCCTACCCCCGGCAGCCAGGAATAGACCTCCCGCGTATGGAACAGTTGCGTACAATAATTGGCCAGGAACTGATCGAAGAAGGACAAAACCCCCGCAGCTGCAGCACCTGGGCCCGACGGGCGGGCGGGGCGTCGGTCGAAGATCACCCTCCCCTACCCCATAGACCACGGGCAGCTCGTGCTGAATGGAATAATGATCCCCCAGATCCCCCCGGTGCTTTCCGTACGGGATCGCCAGATCCAGTTCCGCGTGGGCGAAGGTGGTTTTGCGGTAATCCCCCAACCGGCGGCGAAAACGGGCAAAAACGGCCGAAGGGTCGAAGGGAACGAGCAACTGTCCCTTGCTAAATTTATAGACCCCCCGCTCGGGCGCAAAGACGGGCCGGTGACCGGACGTCAGGGGCAGGGCCCACTCCTCCCCCTCCGTCTGCCGAATGCCATTGAGAAAATTGGCCAGCTTCAATTCCCGAATGGCCCGTACGCCGGCTACGTTCATGATCACCCGATACAGGTCGGAGGTCCGCAGTACGGTCGGCCGGGTCAGGCCCACCAGTTACGCCGGTATCCACGAATCCGTGGCTGAGGGCCGCCCTCCCCAGGTCGTTTTCGTACTGGGGCAGGTAGGGTCGGCCCCGGTAGATCTCTTCCAGGGGTTTGCCCTCCGCCAGCAGGCTCTGCAGGCTCGCGAAGCGCGGCCGGGGCGAAATAAAGCCTTCGATGGCCTCCAGGATCCCGCCCAGTACGATGGCGGGATCCGCCTTCGGAGCTAATTCAAGGTCGAGGCAGAAACCGATCTCCTCGTCCCGCAGCACCGCTACTTCGAGAAAGTCCTCGCAGAGGTTGCGGTGGGCGTGGAGTCGGCGGTCGACTTCCGCCAGGGTAGCCCCGAAGGGGTCGGCGACCGCCCGGCAGTCCGCTTCCCCGCCGTTCAGCACCGGCTCCAG
This sequence comes from Lewinellaceae bacterium, assembly GCA_963710195.1. GTDB lineage: Bacteria > Bacteroidota > Bacteroidia > Chitinophagales > Saprospiraceae > Neolewinella. The sequence continues at coordinate 112,762 of CAVPZF010000005.1, read as the reverse complement.
GTCCAGCAGTACCCGGTACAGTCCGTTCAGGCGCAATTCGGCGAAGACCTCCCCGTCGGCCACCCGGGTAAACAGCGGCCGGGGCTCGCAGTCGTCCTGCGTCGGCACCCGGTAAGCCAGGGGCACCTCCTGCCCGTCGGCCTTTTCAATCCAGGCATTGCGCACGCCGGAAATGTCGACCAGCATCTTCCGGTAGTCCAGTACGGTGACCGGGTTATTCGTCAGGATCTCGGCGGGGGTAAAAAAGTTTCCGTCCGGCCCGCCCGCGGCGGCGGGGGCGAAGATTTCCGCCCCGTCCAGGCTCGTGCGGTACCCGAGGTCGGTGAGCGCGTAGCACAGCAGTTCGAGCACGGTGATGCCGGGGTCATGGAGGTTGTGGTCCGTCCACAGGTCTCCGGACAGCGCGGCAATGTGGTCGATGCCCCGCTGACGCAAGGTCCGAAAGTCGGGTACCTCCGCGAAGCGGGGGTCGTTCTTCAGTATGCTTTGTGCCGGCTGCGTTGACATGGTGGGCGGGGTGAATGGCCCGGGTTTATGTGGTGAGGAGGAGGTTCATTACCGGCTTCAGTCCAGGTTTTTACCCTGGGGAGGACCGTTGAGTTGCTCCTCCAGGTCGCAGACGCGCTGATCCAGTTTCTTGATGATCCGTTGCTGTTCCTTGAGGGCGGCGGTCAGCACGGCGGTGAGATTGCCGTAGGCCACGGTCTTATCCTTGCCCAATGGCTTCGTCAGTTCGGGAAAGCATTCGAAGACGTTCTGGGCGTTGAACCCGATCTGCCGCCCCACGTCGCTGGCATGGGCATTGCCGCGCCAGTTGAAGTAGATCGGGTGCAGCTTTTCCAGCCGGTGGAGCACCTCGGCCCCGTCCAGTTTACCGTCGGACTCGATCCGGTTGCCGTTGGTTTCCAGGTAGGCGGTCTGGCTCAGCTGGTGGCCATTCACGTGCAGGTCGAATTCCTCGGGCGGGTGGTTCGTGCGCAGGCCCAGCCGGCCCGTACGGGAGAGGTAGGCGACGGTTTCCCCCTGGTTGATGTTTACCTCATAGCCTTGCCCCTGCTGGTACTCCCGGCCCGCCTTGAAGGCAAAACCACTCGGCGTATCGGTGATCAGGGTCGCGAATTCGTCGTCGACCCCGAGGGCGTGGTAAGTGCTCGGTCTCGGCTCCGGCCGTTCGTTGATGGTGCTCACGCAAACGTTGTCGTTGGAAAAGTCCAGCCGCACCGTCCCCATATCCTCTTCGGTCACGTCGAGTTTGGAGCGGGCGTTTCGGTGCCGATCCCGACCTTCCCATCCCGATCGATGGCTACGGCGGTGAGGCCCTTGCCCATCTCTTCGGTCAGCTTGTCATACTCCCGCCCATGATGATGCGCAGGCCCTCGCTGGCGTCCGTCTGCCAGTACGCGTAGCTCTGGTTGACCCCGTTGAGGAGGTAGTAGCCGTTGCCGGCATCCGTGCAGTCTACCAGCAGGACGCTGGCCGCCTCGTTCCCCTTCCGGTGGTTCACGACAAAGCGGCCGTACCCCTCGTCTTCGGCGTGCAGAATGCCCCGGGGCTCGTCGGTTCCGATTCCGGCTGCGGGCCGCTCGTCACTGGAGGTAAGGAACAGCAGCAACACGGGCGGGGACGCGGGTTCGGAGGAATGCCCGGGAAGCCGGAAAAAGGCGTACCCCAGGCTGTCGGTAACCCAGTCGCCGGTGGACCCCAGCGACCAGTCCACCCGCCGGGCCTCGTCACCGGCGGCCACCAGACTCACCGTCGGGTCCGCTCCGTCGGGGTCGACGTGGACATCCCCGGCGGAGCCGGACACCTGCAGTCGGGTACCGGGCGCATCGGTACCGATGCCGATCTTGGCCTTCAGGTTGTAGACGACCGTGGGCTCGCCGTCCTCCTCGTCGAGAATGACCTGCCAGTCTTTATCGTCGACCTCCAGTTGCAGTTCGCACCAGCGGGCTTTATCGTCCGGGGGCGGAATATCCGAACAGATGCAGAGGGGGTCGGCGGGGTCGGCGGTTGCCGTCTGATCCGGCTGTTGCTTCCGCATCGGCCCGTCGTCTTTCCCGGAGGCCGGGGGGTCCGCATCACCGGGACACAGGACCAGCTCCTCCACCTCCGGGAGCGCGAGCAGGTACAGGCTCTTCCCGTAGATCACGACGTCGCCCTGACAGTAACGTTTGCCCTGCCGCCAGCGCCCGAAGAACTGGTCCTCCTTGCGGTTGAGCATCGAGTCGATCAGGTCTTCGTAGTTGCCCCAGGTGGGCAGGGTCTTACCGGTGAAGATCGTTTTGAGGGAGGTGCGGTTTTTGACGGGCATGGTGGTATAGTTTGTTAGCCTTCGAGGACGGTGATGAGGTGTGCGTCGTTTTCCTGGATTCCATTGACGGTAGTGAGGACGGAGCGGGCGCGGCGGGCGGCCTGGTAAGTCACCGGTGCGCCGGTACCGGGCTCGAGGATGCGGAGGTCCTGGACGAAATCCACGTAGTCCAGTTCCTCGACGAAGTGCACCGCCGTGGAGTAGTAGAAGCGCCCCCCGAAGCTGATGTCCGCTCCCGCTTCCGCGCGGGTCCAGGGGGCGAGAAGTTCGCGCAGGTCGTGCTGCAATTGCTTCTGGTAGAAAGCGGCACTCTTGCCGGGATGGAAGCGGACGCAAAGCGTCAGCCGCACGGATTCATACTCGGGGTTAAGGACGGTCAGGCTAACGCAGGGGGAGATCTTATCCAGAAAATACGCTCGAATGGCTTCCAGCTCGGCGGCGGGGAGGCGTGGCTCGAAGGGGTTGACGGCGGACACCTGCGCGACATCCGGTACGACCACCAGGGTCACATGGCCCGGGGCCAGCTCCAGGTCGCTCGCCGCGTCCCCGCGTACGCCCAGGGTATGGGGCAGGCACTTGACCCGGTACACCCGGGGGAAGGCCTCCAGTACGGTGCTCTCGTAATCGTTCAGGGTGATGGCCCGTCCCTTATGTCGCAGCAGCTCGCTGACGCGGCGGTCGAAGCGTTCGGCGGGTTCCGGGGCCCGACCGCCGAAGGAGGGATAGGGCTGGAGGAGCCCCTTCAAGTCACCCACGGGGGTAAGCACCTTGGCAATGGTTTCGGCGGGCAGGGCCTCCGCCAGTCGGGTGGCATCGTTTGCGTCCCGGGTCACGGCTACCGCTTCGGCCGATTGCGTACTGACCAGCAGCGTGGCGGCAATGGCCGCCGATCGCTCCGGTACGCTGGCCCGCAGCCAGTGTAGGTTCGGCGACAGGATGGTCGTTCCCGCGCGGCTAATGGCGCTAGGCACGGCGATCCGTACGATACCGGCTTTGATGAGGCCGTCGGTGGTGTCGGCCAGGACCTCTAGCTCATCGAGCAGGTCGATCCAGTCGTTTCCCTGCAAATAGGCCCACCGCACCTCCGCTTTTTCGAGGCGCGGGTCGGCGGTGGGCGCATCCAGCTCGAAGTAAAGGTGGAGGAGCTCGCCGGGTTGGTAATCGGAAAAGCCGAGAAACAGGTGGCCCTCGTGGGGGAAGGTGGGTAGCAGAGGAAACCCGGCTTCCATGGCATCTTCCGCACCTGCGTCCCCGCCCCCCTGCCACGCGTAGCTGCCCGGCCAGGGATGCAGATGTACCAGCCGCAAGTCGTGGCCCAACGAATCCGTAGCCCGGTAATCGATGCTCACCCCGGCCAGCGTAGGGGTATAGGGCGGATTGATGACCACCAGCGGCTTGGGATAGCCTGCCTCGCCCTCGTGGTCGGGGTTCTCCCGCGTAAGCCGTTCGTTCTCGGCGGTCACATTGAGGATGGCCTGGGAAAAACGGTCGTGCAAAAAATCCTGGTCCCCCAGCCGCAGGCGCAGTACCCCGCAGGGCGCCACCGACGAGATATTCTCCGCTAAGGTGAGGGGCCACGGGCAGGGGGGAAGCGGAAGGGAATTATCCAGTCTCAGTAAGCGTTCGTTCGGGAGCAAATCCTCACACCCGCTTAGTTTCTCCGCCGTCCCCCCCGGTAGGAGGGGATGTACCTCCGGGGTATCGGGTTGCCACCGATAGTCGTTGCGGAAGGAGACCGCCGCCGCCACGTCCTCCTCCACAAAGGGCGGGTCCGGATAAAAGGCGTAGTAGCCGGCAAAATCCGGCAGGTCCAGCCAGGCGAGGCGGAGGTCCAGGCGCGTCCACCGTTTGGCGAATACCTCCTCGCTTCCGACGTAGAAATTCGAGCTGCTCGCCTTCGGCAGCGGTCCGAAGGGTTGAAAGGGCTTGGCCGGATCGAGGGTGGCGAGGTCGTTCTGCACGGCTAGTTTGCGAAGGCCGCAGACGGTAGCCACTACGGAAACCGACTTCACCGGCAGCTGCCCCAGGTGACAGTACCACGCGCGCCGGTGGGGCTGGACGGGATTCAGATCCAACCGCAGGGCCGGGTAGCCTTCGGGGATCGCCACCGCCAGCACCCCCGGCGCGGGGTGCACGACGGCGGGAAAATCCGCTTGGAGGGTGAAGGACAGGGTGAGGGCCAGCTCCTTGGCGGGGAAGTTAGACCCGATGGAAACGGTCATATCCGGTACGGGCAGCCATTCCTTTTCGGTGGTCAGGGAGGGGAGAAACAGCGAACTGTAGTCCCCGGCCAGCAACCCGCCCGCCGGTTCGAAGGAAAAGACGTCAACTGCCACTCCCGCGAAGACCGCCCGGAACTTTTCTTCCTCCGCCTCCGACGGGCCGAGGATAATCGTTACGGTAATTGCTCGCGTGCCCTCCCGCAGCAGAAAGACCGGCGAGGCCAGCAGAAAGCCACAGGCGGCAATCGGTAATGCCGTAGTGAGTTCCGTCTCCGGATCGGGATAGGTCGCGGCGGCGGCCCCCAGGGTTGGCCAGGCGGGAGGGATGCCCTTGGGGAACTTATCGCCGAGCCCGTCGCCGGAATTTGCCACGGGGGCCGCGTAGATATCGCCGTCTTCCACCGCTTCCGGATCGAGGTATAGGGTTCTTACTTCCGCCACCTGCGTTTTGGTCACTACGAAGTCTTCCGGCAGTTCGAACAGTATTTCCTGTCCGGCAGCGTCCTTGCCCGCTTTGAACCGCAGCCCTTGCTCCAGGACCAGACTGTCTTCCACCCGTTTGCCGAGTTCGAAGACCAGGTGGGCCCGGTCGTTGACCAGGGGCAGTTCCTTCAGCAGCAGCGTCTTGCGGTAAAAAAAGTCTAGGTGCTTGTCGCTCAGTTTATTCAGGCCGCCCTGTGCGTCGCGGAAAAGCAGCAGGAAGGAGAAGACGAGCCCGAGCGAGGGGGGCGTTCCGGCGGAAGCGGGACTGCGCAGGCTGTCTTCCAGTCTGCCGTCGTCGCGGGCGGCATCCACGGTGGCTTCCAGGGCCTGCCAGAGCACGCGGTAAAGTTCCGCCAACTCATCGCGGCCCGCCAGCACCTTGTTCTTCGGGCTGCCCCGGCGGCCACTGATGGAGCGATCTACGGAAAAGGTGGCGGTGAGGGGCAGGCCGTAGGCCGCAGCGATGCTTCCAAGCTGCATCGAGGAGCGATAGCTCCACTTCGCCGCGCCGTTCACCAGCCCGAGCAGCCGTTCGGCGGGTTCCCCGAGGCTGCTGTCGATCAGTCCCTGGATGATGCCACTCAGTCCGGTGTCGTCCTCGGCCAGGTCCGCCTTCCAGGTGGCGAGCTGGCCGGCCATCTCCAGCAGCAGGTCGAGGAGCGGATTGAGGGAGGCGAGGGTGCGCCGCGTCTCGATACCGGTGTAGATCGCCCGGAAGCGGTCCTCCAGTGCTTCCAGGTCGAAGGCGCCGATGGTGGCGTATTGAAAGGGGATGCTGCGGCGAAAGAAATCGAGCCAGTCGCCGGTGATCTCGGGGTTCCGGGCATTCTTGGCCGCCGAGAAAAAATTGACCTGCCGGGCGTAGTCGTACCAGAACCGCAGCAGATCGCCCAGGCCGCGGCCGTCGACCGGCGCGGTAGCCGCGTCGAGGGCCGGGTTGTCCCGTTCCGGGCGGCTGAGGCCGCCCCGGCGCAGGGGATGATCGACTTGGCGGAAATGCTGGCTCATATCAGGGGGTTACACCTTCGGTACGGTAGAAATCGTAGACGAAATTGAAGCGGGAGTTGGTCGCCCGGAAGCGGTAGGTGACGGTAATGATGACCTTGCCGGAAAGCGCGATCTCGGACGAGTCATCGGTCACCTCCACCCGCTCCACGTCGATGCGGGCTTCGTGGTAGAGGATGGCCGTATTCACCAGGTCGCGCAGCAGCCCGACGAAGGCCGCGTCCATCGCCTCGAACTGGTACTCCGCCAGGTTACAGCCGTACCGGGGCTGCAGCACCCGCTCGCCGAGAGTGGTGGAGAGCAGGATGCCGAGGCTCTGCTCGATGTCCTGCCGCCCGCTTACCAGCGCTACGCCGCCGCGCCGCTCGAAGGCGGGGGGGAAGCTCCAGCCGGTGCCGAGGAAATCTTTCTCTAGGTTCATCTTTTGGCGATTTAGGTGGGATGAGTAAAAATTCGGGCGGTGCATCAGCCACCGATCATCACCGTCGGCGCGCCTACCACGATGGAGCCGCCGTGGGCGGTGCTATCCCCCATTCGGGCGGCGGGTTTACCGGCGATCATGACGGTCGCCGATCCCTTGATGATGGTATCGGGCGGACCGACGCAGGTGCACATATCCCCCATCACGGCCGCGGGCATGCCGGCAATCAACACGGTCGGGGCACCGGGGCCCAGGATCGGCCCGCCGACGTGGGGGACGACCCCGGTAACGAGGGGGCAAACGTGCAGGTCGGTCAGGCGGGCGGCGGGTGGCATGGTGCGGTGTATTGGGTGGTGATCGATTGATTAATTGAGCATGAGCATACTCCCCTTGACGGTGGTCATTCCCCCGCTGGAGAGTTCGGCGGCGGCGGATCCCTCGGCCTTCAGCTGGGTGGAGGCGCTCAGGTTTACGTTGAGCCCTTCTACCCCGAGATCCAGTCCGGCGGCGACGTCGATCTTGCCCGTGGGAGCCTCCATCACGATGTCCTTGGCGCTGGTGATCTTGATGCCGTCGGGATCCATGACAATGCGGTTTCCGTTCTGGTCCTCGAGGGTGATCGCCTCGTCGGCTTCGCTCAGCACGAGCCGGTTGCCCGCCGGGGTATCGACGGTGATAATCTGCTGGTCGTCGTCGAAGGAGACGTGCATTTCGCTCCGGCTGGTGTAGCCCTTGAGGTGATTGTCATCGCTGGCCGGGATCGGGGCGGGCTTGTTGCTGCTGTGCAATTGGCCGAGTACGACGGCGTCCCGCGGATCGTCATTGACGAAACCGACGATGACCTCGTCGCCGATCTCCGGCCGCACCACCCAACCGCGGTTGTCGCCCGCGTCGAGGGAGGCCAGCCGCGCCCAGGTGCCGTCGCCCGCCCCGTCGAGCAGCGGGAGGATGACCAGGATGCGGTCTTCCCCTTCGGGATCGCCTTCCAGTTGCTTCACCGTCCCGATCTGCAGTCCCGATACCGGGGGACTCACCCAGCCGGCGGCCGGAGCGTCCACGTTAAACTCTTCCGAGAACCACTTGGGTGACAGGCCGAACTGCGCATCGACGAAGCAATCACCGTCGACCAGCTCGTAGTTGACCCCCGTCACGAATACCTCACCGTTGAAGCGATCGCCTACCCCCTGTAGTTCGACCACGTCCCCCGGCAACACCACCGTGGGGCTGATGAATCGGGCACTCCCCCGGATCTTGGCCAGGCGGCTCCTGAGTAGGGTGGCGTCCGACCAGCTTTGCAGTTCGTCCTCCGCCATAAAACCCGCATGACGAATGTCGTAGGAGTCCAGCCCGCCGATCTCGGCGAGCCGCTCCCCCGGGATATTCCCGTTTTCGGCGAAGGCCACGCGGTCGGTAGTGGCCTCGAATAAGGCCTGTCCGGCCGGGTTCCAGGCCTGGGCCGTTACCGACTTCCATTGGTAGGTAGCATCCATTTCGGCATCGAAAGCCAGCAGGTTGCCGCCGTAGCTCAGCTGCAGGACCGGGGGTCCGCTGACCTCCGGCGGGATTATATTGACTTTACCGTCCTTCACGATCACCAGCATGCCGTTGGCCTCGGCGCGCGTGAGCACGTAATCCCAGTCCGTGACGTGGTACTGCACCAGCTCGCGGTGGGTGACTGCCGTGGTTTCGACCCGGTCGGCCATTCCGTATTCGTCGAGGATGGTCCCGAATGCGTCGCTGTCCTTGACGTCCGTGAAATAGCGATTCTTGCGGCCCAGCGTCATGGCGAAGGCGGCGGATTTGCACTCGAGCTGGAGAAACGACTCCCCGCCGCCGCGGACCTTGACCCGCTGCTTAACGATTTTGCCCCGAAAGATCGAGCGGTTGTCTCCATCGTGGCCCACCTTGATCTCGAGCTCCTTACCCGGCAGGAAAGTATCACCGTCGCTGACCGGGAAGGTGGCCGTTTCCGTCTCTCCGTCCCGGATATTAATGCGGGCGAAGGGGATTCGGTTGACGGTATTATTCACCTGAATGGAAAGCACTTCCACCGTGGGCGGCACCGCCTGGCCGTCCGTCAGCAGGTCGAACGTTACGACCCCGGCCATGGAATCATCGGGGAGGGTCTGGGCGTTATTCACGGTTTTCGGATTTCTTGATGGGTGGGTAGATGAGGGCCGTCCCGACCCGGACGTTGCGGAAGCTGGTCAGGTCGTTGGCGGCGGCTACCTGGCGGTAGTACTCCCCGCCGCCGTAGATGTCGTGGGCCCAGCCGACCAGCGTTTCCTCCGCCTGGAGCAGATAGACATGGGTGAGGTCGGGGCTGTTCTTATTTTCCTCCCGCACGCGTCTTTCCTCCTCCTTATGTCCCAGGAAAGTGGCGCTCAGCTTGGCCCGCAGCGGCGTTCCGTCGCGGTCGAAGAGGGTATAGTTGACGTCGAGGTTGGTCAGTACGCAATCGAAGACCAGCTCCTCCCCCCAGTTGACCTTCAGCCGGTTCGGCACGTGGGTTTTGGCGTTCATGTCGTAGACCGTGGTCAGCAGTTCCCGGATCTGTTGGGGGACCGTCTTTTCGACCAGGTCCTTGTGGTAGCCTTCCACGGTTTGGGTGCCGTCGAGGATGAAGTCCAGCTTCAGCTCTTTGGGCTTGGTGCCGGTGTATTTCGGCGCGGTGCCCTGGTTGCCCTGTCCCTTCTTTTTCTCGTACTCGATCTTAAGGTTGAGACTGTACGACTCCGGGTTAATGGGTAGAATGAAGATGTTGATCCTCTTCTCCTTGCTCTTGTCCTCGTAGGCGAGGATGCACACTTTGACTAATCTTCCGAGGCTCATCTTTCGTTTCTTTTGTCGAGCGCTTCCAGCACCAGTTCGACGATATTGCGGATCTGATCTTCCCCCCCACCGCCGCCCCCATCCGCTCCCTCGGCGGGAGCGTCCCCGGCAGCGTCACCGACGGTGATCTTGATGTTCAATTCGCGTACTTCTAGGGGCATGTCGTTGTGATTTTCGGTTGGGGCCATTAGACGGTTTGGAACCGTCCAACGGCTAGATTCGGTTAGGCATCCCGTACCTCGAAGCGATTGTACTGCAGCTCCAGCGTCTCCAGGAAAACCTCGCCTTTCTCGGCGTTGAGCTCGTTGAACTTCCAGCTCTTGGGCCAGGCGTGGATCAGCTTCCACACGATCCGGGGCGCGTGATCCTCTCCGAGGAGGGCAACTTGCAGGTCGATAGGTACCACCCGGTTGTTTTTAAAGGCATCCACGCACCACTTGGTGATGTCCGACTGGGCGTTCTTCAGCATGCCCCGCTTCAGGGTAAGCGCCGAGTACTTGGCGCGGCCGGGCAGGCCGTGCACGTAGCGATTCTCACCGCCCTCCTTGATGGTTTCCACGTCGATGCTCGACTCCAGACCGGTTACGGACTGGAAATTTGCGTCCAGATCCGCCGCGCCGAGTCCGAAGGACACCCGGAAGTGGAAGCCCACCATGGGATAGTACTCGGGGATGGACTTAGGTTCCATGCTGGATCTCGAGTCCTTCGTGTACGACCTCCATCGTTTCAATGGCGATCTCGTTGCCGTCCGCCTTCAGGTCCGTGCTCTGCACCTTCGTGATGAAGGCGTTTTTCACCTTCCACACCACGCGCGGGGCATGGTCTTCGCCGAGCAGCTTAACGGTGATGTCGCGGCGCTCCGGGTTCTCGAACATGACGTTCTTCTTGTACCAGTCGAAAAACTCGTTGTCGTCCAGGAAGGTGCCGCGCTTGAAGGTGAGGTTACTGTACTTGACCATGCCGGGCTGCTTGGTTTTGAAGTACTCCTTACTGGCGCCGTGGCGGTATTCAATCACCTCGGTCTCGACGTCCAGACCGGATACTTCCGTGAAGCCGATGTTGCTGCCGCCCCAGTCCACTTCGAAGTGAAACTTGGGTAAAGGATAATTAGCCATTGTGCTGTGTATTTAGGTGGTTGGAAACTACTTGCAGAGTGCCTTGGCGGCCTTGGCCGCGTCGTAGGACTTTTTGATTGCGTCGTGCCGCGCCAGTGCCCCGGCCCGCTTCTTGTCGTAGAATTGCCAGACGCACTTCTTGTGATCGACCAGGAGCTTGGTCTCCTCCAGTCGGGCCGTGATGTGCTGCTGAAAGAACTCGCTCTGGAATCCTCCGTCGCAGACGGCAGGCTGTGCCAGGTCGCATTCGCAGGCGCGCACTTCGCGGGGGTTCTTGCAGCATTCGGCCAGTTCGTCCGCCGCGCCCTGCTCCATGTCGTTGGCGTCGAAGGGTGGGATCTCCGCCTTGATACCCGCGCAGTATTTGCAGCAGAGCACGGCGCGCATCTCCTCCAGGTCGTACACCAGACCGGTGAGGGTCTCCGCGTTCCCTTGCCCCAACTGGCAGGACAATTCCAGTACGCAGCGGAACAGGGCAATTATGGCAACGATCGCATTGCCGACGGAGGTGATCGTCGCCTTGATTTCCTCCTCCAGGTCGCGGATACACTTCACGAGCGTGGCACCGTCGCCGGCGAGCACTTCGCTGCCGATGCCGTCGATGGCATCGATGAGGCTGCGGACGTCGGCCCGCAGGGCTTCCGTATCCTCACAGAGGCATTTGAGCACCCGTACGATCAGGGTCAGCGATTCGAGGCTGAAGCCCAGGTTCTTACCTACGTTACCCGCGTGGGTGACTAGCGTCCCCAGGTAATCGTACACGTCGCTGATGCGGACGTACGTGGCGGTGACCTGGACGCAGTAGCCCCGAAGGTCATCGTGGTACTGCTTGGCCAGGTCGTGTTCTTTCCTGGCCTTGGTGGCGGCCCTGGCGTATTTATCGAAGGCCGTTTTGGCGGTGATCAGTGCTTTCTCCAGTCCGTCGATGTAGTCTTGGGAAAGCCCGGATTTCATATTCATACCCATGATAAGGAGAGGTTGGGAGGGTTAGCAGGACGGTGCGTCCTGGGTGTTAAATTTGTTTCCTCCACCGTCCTGGTCACCGCAGCCGGCGGTGGTATCGAAGGTGGATACGGCGGTTTCGCAGAGGTAGCGCAGGCGGTCGTTGGTAGCTTCGTAGTCCAGCTGGGTGCAGTCTTGCCCGACGATCTCTTCCAGGTCGGTTTTCAATTCCTCGAGGCAGTCGTAAGCGAGCTTGGTAGTCTGTCGGGTATAGAGGGCCGTGCTGAGGCCGGTGATCTCGGTCGCCAGGGCCACTTCCTGATCCGCCAGTTTGGTGTCGAGGGCCTTAGCCTGCGCAAGTACGTCGGCGGCCAGGGCGTCGGCGTCGGTCTTCAGCTGGTCCGTCATCCCCTTCAGGCTGGTGACATTGGTGGATGCCTGGATACCGGCATACTTGATGCCCATTTCGAAGAGGGCGTCGGCGTTACCGTTGACCGTGGTCACGCGCTCCCGGATCGCGGTGATCTCCTTGTTGAAGCGCTCCAGTCCGCCCACCTGGTCGACTTTGGGCAGCCCCTTGTCGATGGCCTTGCACTGCTCGGAATTGCAGGAGTCCTTGCGCGCTGCTTCAAGCTTACAGGCCAGCGCGTGCACCTTGCCCATGCCGGTCTTAATCGCCTTGATGGCCTCCAGGGCGGCGTTCAGTTTACCCTCCAGCGCCTTGTCCTTACCTACGTACCCGGTCACGTTCACCGCCACTCCGGCGGCGTGGGCGGCCAGGGTGGTAGAGATACAGGTCTGGATGCCCCGGTACTCGGCCCGGATTTTCTGGACGTCCTCGAGGCGGCACACCCGGAGTTGGGTACCTATTTTCCCTTCGTCGTAGCCCAGGCTACCGACCGTCGCGGCCCCGGCGGCCCGTTCCAGGTCGGCCTCCAGGGGGTTCTCCAGGTAATCGTTGAACCATTTCTGGCAGAGCGTTTGGGTACTATCCTCACCGCCGGGGCCTTCGCCGCCGTTATCGACCGGCACTTGCGGATCGTTCATATCGTTGGCCATTGTTCTGTGTATTTTTAAGTGAATGATTTAGATAGCCCGCCACGGCCCGGAAGCCTAGCGAAGCGCCTAGCTCTCCTGCATCTTGTGGCTGAAGCGCAGGATGATGAATTCCGCCGGGCGTACGACGGCCAGGCCGATCTCTACGATCATGCGGCCTTCCAGAATGTCCAGCGCGGTCATGGTGGTACCTAGACCCACGCGGACGAAGAAGGCGTCCTCCGGTACGGCACCGGCCAGCGCCCCGGCCCGCCACTGCAGCGTGAGGAAGTTCTCGATCATGCCCCGCACCCGCACCCACGTATTCGCGTCGTTGGGTTCGAAGACGAACTGCTCGCTGGCCTTCTTGATGGATTCTTCGGCCATGTTGAAGAAGCGGCGGACGGGTACGTAGCGCCACTCGTTGTCGTTGCCCGCCAGCGTCCGCGAGCCCCAGATCAGGGCAGGACTACGACCGGCGAAGGCGCGGATGGCATTGATGGACTTTCCACCGGCTGCATCCACGTTCAGGCCTTCCTGGTCCTGCTTGCTGATCTTGATCGTCGGCCGGATCGCGAGATCGATCGTTTCGTTGGCCGGTGCCTTCCATACCCCGCGGGTCTCGTCGACGCGGGCGTATACCCCGACCACGGCCGCGGATACGGGCAGGGTGAGGTCGATCTGATTGATCGCGGCCTTGGCCTGATTGTACTGGGCGTTGGACTTGCTGGGCAGGGTATCCATCATGGCGTCAGTACCGTCGATGGTCACGGTCACGGCGGTCTCGTCGTAGGCGTAATCCAGGATGGTGTCGATCATCGGATAGTAGACCGCGCCGTATTTGAGTTGGTCCACCGTGCCGGCCAGGGTATTCCGCAGGGTATCGACATTATTGGCCGTAGGGTCGGCCGGATCCAGCCATACGTCCATGACGGTAAAGCGGTCCTGCAGGTCGGCGCACTGGTCCAGGGCGGCCTTATGAAGGGCATAGTAGTCGGCCGCGCTGGACAGGTTGGTGCTATCGGGAAAGACGAGTAACGTCACTTCGTCCACCTTGGCCACTTCAGCCAGGCCGGCCTGCAGAATGGCGAAATCCACCACCTCGCCGCCATTGGCGTAGGAGTCCACCGCCGTGATGTAACAGGGCCCGCCCCCGTTGTCGAAGAACGCCTGCAGCGAATAGTACATCAAATAGTTCGAGCGATTGGCGATGGTGGCCAGGATCGCGTCCGGCGTGACCGAAGTATCGATAGTGACCGTGATGCCCTCCTCCGGCACGGCAAAGCCGTAGTAGAGTTCGTATTCCTTCAGGGAGGTGATGCGGTAGGGGACGTTGAACAGGTCGCCGTCCTCACGGCGTTTCGCCATTTCCGTATAGCCGATGAAGGCCGGAATCGCCGTCTCTACCGCAGCGACGGAGGGCGGGAAGATGGAGATTTCCTCCACATATACGCCGGGGGTTTTATAGGTACTTGCCATGGTGCTGAACTTGCGTTTGTTTGGATGATAAATTCATGGTGGTTCCGGTCACCGGTCGGTTACGAACGGCGTAGGGAAACTGGGGGTAAGCCTGATGTGTACAGGCTCCCCGGGTCACGTTAGCGGCGATGCAGCAGGTCGGTCGTTAGAAAACCACCTTACAGATTCAGTACTCCGAGGTATACTTCGGAGTACACTTTCCCGTCGGGCTCCGCGTGGAGCGCACGGGGATCCGGACTGGGCAAGACATTTGGGCCGTTGCCCCCAGGTAGGGTCACTTGTGAACCAAAACGGGTGAGTGGTCTGGGTGAGTTGGCTACGAGTCGGTTGTGGGTATCAACACTGAAGTCAGCGTTCGCGGTGAGGGTCTGGGTCGGGTGGGCGACGTAGCGCCAGTAGGTGGAGCGGTTGGGAACACGGACCTCGAAAGTCGGATAATTCGTCTCCCCCAGCGCATTCAGGCGCAGCCGGCCGTCGGCTTCGAGGAGCCGCAGGCCGGGATCGACGGCCGGGTGGCCGATGGACACCACGCCCCACGCCCGGGGATCGTACAGGGTGTCATCCAGCAAGATGCGGTGAATAGTTGCGTACCCGATGTCGCTGGTAACCACCAGGTCGTACCAGGCCGGAGTCGGCGCGTCGGACAGGTCGATTTTGATCCGATCCTCCCCGGGGGTGAGCGCTAGTTCCAGGGGCGGCCGCGCGGGGGTACCCCCTAAATCGTTTAGTTCGATGGTAAGCGCGGTGGGATTGATCCCGATTTCCGGAGTCAGGGTGTACTGAAATTTGACGGGTAATAGCACCCGGTCGGCATCGGTAGCTTCCCCCCTTACCGTACCCTCGACCGACCAGCTGGCCGGGTCGGTGACCGGTACCGTCGCGTCCGGCACGTTCCGGATGGCCCGGTACCGGATACCGCCTTCCCCGACCACCTCACCGGCGGCGTAGAAGCGCCGCTGCCGGGCAATGGCGGGCACCGCCAGACTGAGGGGGGCGGCGGGCACGGCTGCCGACCAGTCCGGCCGTTGGTTACTGAAGTAGTAAATGGCCGGCAGGTTGGGCCGCATTCTTTGATTCGTTACGTTGGTCCACTCCCCTCCTTCCCGGGGATAGAGGCCGAAGTGCCACGCCAGACCGGGCGAAGGGGGGGTGGCGGGCAGGCGACCGCCGGCGGGTGCCGGATCCGTAGCCAGGGCCACGAAGAATCCCGTGCGATCCGTCACCAGCTTCATGCGGTGCCCGGCCAGGCTTCGTGCCGTCTGCGCCATGGGCCGTACGTCCACCAGGGTGCGTAGATCGTAGTGGCCTAGGATAGTCGCCACATCCGTCCCATCCGCCACCGGGTCCAGGTCGTTGAATACGATCGCATCTCCCAGGTTCAGGTAATAATCGTGCCGGACTTGGCAGCGGAACAGGCGGGTATAGGTGATGCGGTAGGCCACGGCTCAACTGAGATTTTCGTTACTTACGATTTCCTCGATCAGGTGGCCACTCTTTTTGGCGGCGGCGTCTTCCAGTTGTACCAGGTACACCCGGTACAGCGCGCTCGGCAGCTGCTTGCCCCCCAGTGCGCCCCACAGGTGGTTAAGCTGCTCGAAGGTCATGGTATAAAGGTTAAAGGACAATTCCGCAATCCCCCCGCTCAGGGCTCCGATGCCACCCGGCGCGGGGGTGCGGAACACGCGGGTGCCCTGAAAGAATTCGATCACCAGGCTCAGGATACGCAGGGCCTTGTCGTAGTTGTTCGTGAAGTTGGCCGAAAACAATAGGTAGAGGTTCAGGCTTACCGGGGGGTTGCGGTACTCCAGGGTGCCCGTGAGGCTGTGGGCCCGAACGGTGCGGGTGTTCTTGAGCGAGCTTTCCTCCTCGATATTTACCAGGCTGATGATGAGCTTGTCATCCAGATTCGCTCCGGGTTGCTCGAGG
Source organism: Lewinellaceae bacterium (assembly GCA_963710195.1). Taxonomy (GTDB): domain Bacteria; phylum Bacteroidota; class Bacteroidia; order Chitinophagales; family Saprospiraceae; genus Neolewinella. The sequence goes on along the minus strand of CAVPZF010000005.1, from coordinate 96,991 downwards.
GCCGCCACGTTACCCAGGGCTACTTCCACCACCCCCGCCACGCCTCCGAGGCGTTGGAACAGGTAAGTGCTGAGCGACTGCTCAACCAGGCGGAGGGACTCAAGGAGCATGATTTTGGGGAATCTGAGTTTGTTTAAAAAAAATGACTTTCGGCAAGGCAGCTTACCTAATATAGGCCGTTTAGCGCTAACAATACGTTTTAACACTAATAATTTCGGCTTCAACTACTATTTATCGTAATCATCGCAGCCTTTGCCGGAAGTGCCCCGGCCCGTGAGGCCAGCGTACTTTTGTCGCAAGACCCTAGTGGGAACCCGGGCAAGGGTACATCGTCGAAGATGTCAGGAAATCCGGAGCCCGCGCCAAAGTTGGATGTTTAGCGCGTGCTCCCGGTCCTTTATCCCCCCGAAGGGTGTTCCGTTACATGCCCACAGGTGTTTCCTCTCCTATTTCTTCGAGATTTCCGATGTTTCGCAAGAGGAAAGCAAAACGAAAAACGCCATCCTGCGGCAGCATCCTTTTCGAGACCCCGAGGTACCAAAGGACGCTACGCAGGATGGCGCATGCTGCCGGCTGTCTATAAGCCCGGTTGGGTCTAGCCCCGGCTCACGAATTCGTGTTTCTTGGACATGCCCGCGCTGTCGTACTCCAGCGCCAGTTGCCGTAGTTCGAAGTGATCGAAAAAGGTAGCCCAACTCACCTCCCGAAACTTTGCCTCCTTGCGGTCTTCCGGCCAGATGATGGTCAGGGGGCGGCTATCGTTAGCAGTAGTCGTTTCTTCGATGACGCCGGGTACGCCGTTGTGCTTGTCGGCCCAGGTTTTAATGATTTCGTGGTTGGTGGTGGCCATGGTTTTAGGGATTGAAGGTTAAAAGGGGTAAGGGATTGAAGGGGCGGCACCTACTTTAAGCGAGTCGCCCTCTTTGGTGCTGTACCTCAACCGCAACGTGAGCTCCCCCCATCCAGGTTCGTACCCGCTACCCCAGCGCTGCGTCTACCCCAGGCCGCAGGCCGTCTACCGCAAGCGCGCAGCGCGAGCCTCTACCGGCAAAGCCGGTCACCGGTCATACCCAAACCGTTTCAGCTGCCGCTCGTCATTCCGCCAGTCCTCGCGGATCTTCACGTGCATCTCCAGAAAGACCTTTTTGCCCAGGAACTCCTCCATCCGCTTGCGGGCCTGGGTGCCCAGCTTCTTGATGGAACTGCCGTCCTTGCCGATGAGGATGGGTTTTTGGGTCTTGCGGCTGACGTAGATCACGGCGCTGATGCGGGCCAGTTCCTTGCCGTCCTTCGTGGCGGTTTCCTCAAAGGTCTCGATCTCGATCTCGACGCTGTAGGGAATTTCTTGGTGGTACTGCTCCAGGATCTGTTCGCGCAGCATCTCCGAGACAAAAAAGCGCTCCGAGCGGTCGGTCAGCTGGTCGTCGGGGTAATATACCGGGCCTTCGGGCAGGGCGGCCTTGATGGCTTCTAACAGCGCATCGACCCCCGTGCCGACTTTCGCGGAGATGCCGAAGATCCGTTGCGGCTTGATCCATTTTTTGAATTGCCGCTCCAGGTCACTGACGCGCCGCTCGTCAACCAGGTCTTCCTTATTGAACACCAGGAACAGCGGAGTGTCAAGGCGACCTACCTTGGTCACGAGCAGGTCGCTTTGCTGGTATTCCTCTTGGGGGTCGACGAGGTAGATCATCACGTCGGCGTCCTCGAAGCTGGAGTTGACGTAGCGGTTCATCATCTCCTGCATCTTATAGCCGGCCTCCTCGATGAAACCCGGCGTATCGCTGAACACGATCTGGTATTCCGGTTCCGTCAGGATACCGATGATGCGGTGGCGCGTCGTCTGCGGCTTGGCCGTGATGATGCTCATGCGCTCCCCCACGAGGGCGTTCATGAGGGTCGATTTGCCCGCGTTCGGCCGGCCGATGATGTTTACGAATCCACTTCGGTGCATGCGGCAAAGGTAAGGGCGGGCACGCGGGTGTAGAGGGAAATGCCCGGGGAGCAGTCCGCGCGGGGATTGAACTTTTACCTCCCCTCGTATGCTCAATGGTGATTACCCTTGTACTTTGTTTTTCCTTTGAGCACCTCATCCGTTCCCCATGCAAGCAACTATTCTTACCGTTGGTGACGAAATCCTGATCGGTCAGGTCGTCGATACCAATGCGACGTACATGGCGGCCGCCCTGAGCGAGGAGGGCATCACCGTCGTTGAACACCTCAGCGTGGCTGATAGCCGCATGGGCATCATGAGTGGGCTCGACCGCGCCCTGCAGCAGTCCGATCTCGTGCTGATGACCGGCGGCCTCGGCCCGACAAAGGACGACATCACCAAGCTCGTCCTGGCGGATTACTTTGCCACTGAACTGCGCCTTCATAGTCCCACCTGGAAGCGTCTGCAGAAAATATACGCCCGCTACGGGCGCCGGGCCACGGACGCCCACAAGCAGCAGTGTCGCCTACCCTCCGGTGCCAAAGTCTTGGTCAATGAGCGCGGCACCGCACCCGGCCTCTGGCTGGAAAAGGAAGACCAGATTGTCGTCTCCATGCCCGGCGTACCCTATGAGATGACGTACCTCATGGAGCACGAGGTCATGCGCCGCCTCAAACGCCGTCAGCTGGATGCCGACCTCCTACGTTCCGTCACCCTCCTCACCGCTGGCGAGGGGGAAAGCACGGTCGCCGAACGCCTGGAGCAAATCGAGGACAGCCTACCTCCCCACATGGGCCTGGCTTACCTGCCGAGCCTGGGCACCGTACGCCTCCGCCTCAGCGCTCGGGGCGACGACGAGGAAGCGCTCCAGCATGACCTGCGCCATTATCGCCAGCAGATTGAGCTGACACTCGGAGATCTAGTCTATGGCTACGGAAAGAACGACCTGGCCTCTGTGGTCGCCCACGCCCTGCAGAACAGGAGGCAGACCCTGGTCACCGCCGAGAGTTGTACGGGAGGTTACCTGGGCAGTCAGATCACGGCCCACCCCGGTTCCAGCGCCCACTACCTGGGTGGGGTCGTGGCCTACTCCAACCCACTAAAGGTGTCGCTACTGGACGTCCCCGAAGCTACGCTGGCTGAATTCGGTGCGGTGAGCCAGGAAACCGTTACTGCCATGGCCGAGGGAGCCCGGGCCCGGCTCGGGGCGGACTACGCCCTGGCCACCTCGGGGATCGCCGGCCCCGGTGGCGGCAGTACGGAGAAGCCGGTCGGCACCATTTGGATCGCCCTGGCTACACCCGCACGCACGGTCGCCAAGCTGCTGCGGTCTGGCAAGGATCGCCTGCGCAACATCGAATACACTTCCCTGCAGGCCCTGAACCTCCTCCGGCTCGAGATTGGTGCTAAGCCCATACTGGAGGAACCGAAAATCATCACGGCTCCGGAGCCGGAGCCGGCCCCAAAGAGGAAGGCCAAAGCCAAGACCACCAAATCCACCAAGCGAACTAAATCTGCGCCCCCGCCTGCACCAGAAGAAATACCGGCCGCTGAGGTGACCGAGGTGGCTACCGCCCCGAAGCGACTCGGCCGCCGGAAGCCTAAACCGACCCCCGAAGCCACCCCGGAGCCCACGGCCGTGTCTTTAGTGGAGGCAACCCCCGCCGCGCCTAAGGCTAAGCGTTCCACCCGCGCCCCGCGTAAACCGAAGACTTCACCGGCAGGAACTGAGGTGGCAGAATCGAAAAAACCCGCTGCGGCCAAGCCCAAGCGTACGCCGCGCAAGAAGTAGCGACGGCTTTAGCCGTCATGCTGCCTGCGGGAAGCGCCCGCCTACCAGCTAATACTACCGGCAGCCTGTCCACTGAAGTGGACGCTTCGCGGGATAGTAGCGACGGCTTTAGCCGTCACGCTGCCCGCGGGAAGCGCCCGCCTACCAGCTAAAACTACCAGCAACCTGTCCACTGAAGTGGCCGCTACGCGGGATAGTAGCGACGGCTTTTGCCGTCATGCTGCCTGCGGGAAGCGCCCGCCTACCAGCTAAAAGTACCGGCAGCCTGTCCACTGAAGTGGACGCTACGCGGGATAGTAGCGACGGCTTTAGCCGTCACGCTGCCCGCGGGAAGCGCCCACATAGCCGCTAAAAGTACCGGCAGCCTGTCCACTGAAGTGGACGCTTCGCGGGATAGTAGCGACGGCTTTAGCCGTCACGCTGCCTGCGGGAAGCGCCCGCCTACCAGCTAAAACTACCAGCAACCTGTCCACTGAAGTGGCCGCTACGCGGGATAGTAGCGACGGCTTTTGCCGTCATGCTGCCTGCGGGAAGCGCCCGCCTACCAGCTAAAAGTACCGGCAGCCTGTCCACTGAAGTGGACGCTTCGCGGGATAGTAGCGACGGCTTTAGCCGTCAAGCTGCCCGCGGGAAGCGCCCACATAGCCGCTAAAAGTACCGGCAGCCTGTCCACTGAAGTGGACGCTACGCGGGATAGTAGCGACGGCTTTAGCCGTCAAGCTGCCCGCGGGAAGCGCCCGCGTTCCGTCTAAAAGTACCGGCAGCCTGTCCACTGAAGTGGACGCTACGCGGGATACTAGCGACGGCTTCAGCCGTCATGCTGCCTGCGGGAAGCGCCCGCATAGCCACTAAAAGTACCGGCAGCCCGTCCACTGAAGTGGACGCTACGCGGGATAGTAGCGACGGCTTTAGCCGTCATGCTGCCTGCGGGAAGCGCCCGCCTACCAGCTAAAAGTACCGGCAGCCTGTCCACTGAAGTGGACGCTACGCGGGATAGTAGCGACGGCTTTAGCCGTCATGCTGCCTGCGGGAAGCGCCCGCCTACCAGCTAAAACTACCGGCAGCCTGTCCACTGAAGTGGACGCTACGCGGGATAGTAGCGACGGCTTTAGCCGTCATGCTGCCTGCGGGAAGCGCCCGCCTACCAGCTAAAACTACCGGCAGCCTGTCCACTGAAGTGGACGCTACGTGTGTATCGCAACGACGAGTGAAATAGGCGCCTGGATTGAAACGCAATAGCCCTCCATTTAGAAAGGTTATTTTTAATTCCAACATTTTGTTTAATTTAGGAGCCTATCTACCTCACTTGTGAATAAGCTGACCACCTTCTACCGCAGCCGCCTCCCCCACTACACCCCCATCGGCGGAACCTTCTTCGTCACTTTCCGCATCCAGGATGCGGTCCCTCTCGCCGTGATGCAGGCCTTGCAGTGGGAGTATTCCCGCACTATCCAGACGTGCCTTCCGGATAGGGGAACTCCAAGGGAGAAGCGCGAGCTCATCCATGCCGCACGCTACGCGTACTTTAAGTCCTATGACAAGCATTTGGATGCAGGCTCTACGGACCGCTGTTTCTTACGAGAGCCGGTAATAGCGCAGCAATTGGCCGCCCACCTACACGCATTTGATGGGACTTTGTATGATCTACGGGCGTTTTGCATCATGCCCAATCTTGTCCATCTGCTCATTTCTCTAGGCGTTCAACTCGTGGACCAGCAAAATTTTTACTTGGATGCAGATGAACTTGCGTTCTCTTACCTTCCTCTGAACAAGGTCATGCAACGTATCAAAGGCGGTTCCGCCCATACACTCAACCAAGCCCTCCGCCGGTTTGGGAAACTATGGCAAAAGGACAGTTACGACCATTTCGTGCGGAACTCGAAGGCGTACGATAACATCCTCTACTACATCCTGTATAATCCCGAGAAGGCGGGACTGGTCAGCCACTGGAAGGATTATCCGTTTACGTTTTACAAGTAATATGAGTAGCGACGACTTTAGTCGTCCTGCTGCAGTGCGGAGAGTATGCGATCGATAGCGACGGGTGAGTAGCGCTGCTTCCTGCGGTGATGAGCCATCAGCTTGTTGGTAGGAAAAGCTGCGTACAACAAACAGCACAAGCAGGCTGTCCACTGAAGTGGACGCTACACGTGTATCGCAACGACGGCTTCAGCCGTCAAGCTGCCTGCGGGAAGCGCCCGCCTACCAGCTAAAAGTACCGGCAGCCTGTCCACTGAAGTGGACGATACGCGGGGGCAACACCAACGAAGTCCCAACTACGCGCTAAATTTGTCGGCCCTAGTCGATCCAGGCTTAACCAGCCGGTACAACCAAACTAACCCTATGGCCCAAGTAGAGCTCATAATGCCCAAGATGGGTGAAAGTATCATCGAAGCCACCATCCTCAACTGGGTGAAGCAGGTGGGCGACAGCGTAGAGGTCGACGATACCGTGCTCGAAATCGCGACGGACAAAGTCGACAGTGAGGTCCCCTCGCCCGTAGCCGGCACCCTGCGAGAGATCCGCTTTGCCGTGGACGACACCGTAGCGGTCGGCGAAGTAATCGCCCTGATTGAGACGGAAGTAGGCGCGCAAGTAAGGGCTTCGTCCGCCGTGGCGGATCACGTACCCCAGCCAGCTGATCAGGCCCCTACCCCCGCTCCGGCCCGACCTGCTCCGGCACCTGCGGCCGCGCCTGCGCAACAAACTGTAGCCGATGGGGCAGAAAAGTCGTACAATGGGCGCTTTTATTCGCCGCTGGTTCGTACTATTGCAGAAAAGGAGGGCATCGGTCAGGCCGAGCTCGCCCAGATTCCCGGCAGTGGCAATGGCGGCCGGGTGAATAAATCAGACATACAGGCTTACCTGAAGCGGCGAGACAATCGCTTCATAACCGGTCCTGGCAAGGCTGCACCAACGGCTGGAATCCCCGCGACAACCCTTCCCCCCCGCCCCCCTGTCGCTCCAGCCGGCGGCCTTGCCTCCGGTTCTTCCGAAATCATCGAGATGGGCCGCATGCGCAAGCTCATCGCCGACCATATGGTCCATTCGAAGCGCACCAGCCCCCACGTCACCAGCTTCATCGAGGTCGACGTGACCGACATCGTCCAGTGGCGGGAGGGCATCAAGCACCAATTCCAGCAGCAGTACGGAGAAAAAATCACCTACACCCCCATCTTCATGGAGGCGGTAGCCAAGGCCCTCAAGGATTTCCCGATGGTCAACGTCAGCGTCGACGGCGACCGCATCATCAAGAAGCACGACATCAACCTCGGTATGGCAGCCGCCCTGCCCACCGGCAACCTCATTGTGCCCGTCATCCGCAACGCCGACCAGCTCAACCTCCTCGGCCTCACCCGTCAGGTCAATGATCTGGCCGCCCGCGCCCGGGAAAACAAGCTTAAGCCCGAGGAAATCAAGGAGGGCACCTTCACCGTGACGAACGTCGGCACCTTCGGCAACGTCATGGGCACCCCCATCATCAACCAGCCCCAGGTCGCCATCCTGGCCGTCGGCGCTATCCGCAAGAAGCCCGCGGTGGTAGAAACGGAGTACGGCGACCTGATCGCGGTCCGCCAGCTGATGTTCCTCAGCCTGAGCTACGACCACCGGGTGGTCGACGGCTTCCTCGGCGGTTCCTTCCTGCGGCGGATCGGGGATTATCTGGAAGCCTTCGATCCCAAACGGAGCGATGTATAAGCAAGCATGAGTACCCTATCTTTTTTGCTGGAGGGCCTCCGGAACATCACCACCACCGGCACCATCACCCGCAGCGGCACGGCTCTCTGTCGGGCGGCTATCGACCGCATCGACTTCACTACTGCCCGCACGGTCGTCGAGCTCGGCGCCGGGGATGGCGTCATTACCCGCCATATCCTGGAGCGCCTGCATCCCGAGGGGAAGGTGATTGCCTTCGAAGTGAGTAAGGACCTGTGCGACGACATGCGCGCCATCGGGGACCCCCGACTCGTCGTTGCTCAGGATAGCGCGGAGAACATTCGCCCCTGGTTGGACCAGATCGGCGCCGACTGTACAGATCACGTGGTATCCGCCATCCCCTTCGCCGCCTTGCCCCCTGATTTGGGACAGCGGATCGTAACGGCCGCCCACGACAATCTACGCCCCGGCGGTTGTTATAACCAGGTACACTACAGCCTGAAAACGAAAGGATACTACGAGCAGGCCTTTGGCGCGGTGGAGGCCCGGCGGGTCTACCGCAACCTCCCCCCCGCCTGGGTGCTGTACTGCCGGCGGTGAGATAAACAGGCTGCTCGGGATGACTTTCTCCATCCTTTCGGCGTTCGTTCATCGTATCCCGCCTAGACCGCTACCCACACTATGCGTATCCTATACCTTCTCCTACCCCTGCTGGTAGCCTGCGCGGAAAAGACAGATATCCGCGCCTACTATTTCCCCGTACGGGAGCTCACGGATGGCCTCATCTACGAGTATGCTAACAAGGGGACCATTAGCGACGAACCCTTCGATTACTGGTACTACCTCGGTATCGACCGCGATACAGCCCTTTACCTGAGCGCCACCCGCTACGCCAACGGTATGACACCCGTTCAACTGGGCCGGGAGCGCATCACGAATGAGGAAGTGCTGCTCGAGGAACTCTTTCTCTACCCCCCCGACCCAAGCGGCACCCGCCAACGGATCCTGGCAGAACTTCTTTATAACCGCATTTTTTCGTTCTACCTCGAGGATGGACGCGCCGTAGGCTACCGCATTGGTTTCTCACCGCCCGACCGGCCCGAGGCCACGAACTACGTTTCCCTTGATCGGCGCTACCGCCGCGATACTACCCTAATGGTCATGGAGCAAATCTATCCCGCCATCGTATTCGACCTGCAGGGGGAGGTGAGCCAACGCGATCCGGAACTGGGAGACGTTTCCCCCACCTTTACGGGGTACGAGATCTACGCTAAGGGGCTGGGTTTAGTCGAATACTACCGGGATCTGGGGGCCGGCGGCACCCTAGACTACAAACTTATCCGCCGCCTCCCGATGGCCGACTACGCCGCGCGGTTCGAATAAGCGTAGCGATCCACCCGGGGGTTCATCACCCGGAACCACAGCGGGGGCACCAGCGATAACAGCATGCAGGCGGGGTAGCCCGTGGGCAGCTGGGGGCTCTCCTCGAAACGCCGCAGGATTTGGTACTTCCGGGTCGATTTGTAGTGGTGATCGCTGTGGCGGGTCAGCTCGTAGAGAAGGATTCGGCCCAGTTCGTGATCGCTGTTCCAGCTGTGGACGGGCAGCACCGGCTCGTAACGCCCCTGCTCGTTTTGCCGGCGCAGCAGGCCGTAGTGCTCGATGTAGTTGACGGTCTCCAGCATCAGGAAACCAAAGACGGCGGCACCGATCGCCAGCCAAAACCCCGGCCAGCCGAACACTAGGGTCACCCCGGCTAAGTAGACGAGTTCAATTACCTGAAATTTTGCCATCAAGGGCTTATCGAGTTTCCAGGCGTCCAGGTAACTGAGCGCCACACTGCGCAGCCAGAAGGCGTAAACGGACTGGTCGCGCCGGCTGGTCGCTGGATCGTGGGGCGTGGCGACGTGGCGGTGGTGGCCCCGGTTGTGCTCGATAAAGAAGTGCATGTAGAGCCCCGGCAGGAGCAGGGCCTGGGCGAGAAGTTGTTCGCCCCGGGTACTGCGGTGGCCCAGTTCGTGCGCTACGTTTATACCAATCGAGCCGATCAGCAGGCCGACGTTGCAGACCATACCGGCGGTTTCCCCGCCCGATAGCTCGCGGGTAGTGGCTACGTAAAGGAAGTAGGCGATGGTGCCGTACAACACGGGTAAGTTCAGGTACAACAGCCAGTCGAAGAAACGGCTCTCGGTGCGGCTGACCTCCTGCTCCTCATCGTGGTTGTCGGTACTTGCCGGTAGTAACAACTCGAGCACCGGCAGCAACACGAAGGCCACGTAGATACTTCCGGGGGACCAGGCACCGCCGAGGTGTACTCCCAGAACACCCGCCAGGGGCAGGAGGTAAGCCAGCACGTATTTGTAGTCTTTCCACATGCAGGTAAAGATACGGCACGGAAAGATCAGTAGGGCGCGTCCGCAGGTGAAAGGAAGGCCCCTTGCGAAAATTCGCTACCTTCGTTTTCCCTCAACCAAACGAGCATGAATTTCCAGCTTACCGAAGAACAACTGGCCGTACGCGAAGCCGCCCGTGACTTTGCCCAGCAAGTCTGCAAGGCCGGCGTCATCGAGCGCGACACCACCATGGCCTACCCCACCGACCAGATCAAGCAACTCGGCGAACTTGGCTTCATGGGGATGACGGTAAGCCCCGATTACGGCGGCAGTGGATTGGACAACGTGAGCTACATCATCGCCCTGGAGGAGATCTCAAAGGTTGATAATTCAACCTCGGTGATCATGTCCGTAAATAACAGCCTGGTTTGTTACGGCCTGGAGACCTACGGCACGGAAGAGCAGAAACAGCAGTACCTCACCAAACTGGCCACCGGCGAATGGATCGGCTCCTTCTGCCTAAGCGAACCGGAGGCCGGCTCCGACGCTACCCACCAGCGGACCACCGCCATCGACCAGGGCGACCACTACCTCCTCAACGGCACCAAAAACTGGATCACCAGCGGCGGCACGAGCCAGGTGCACCTCGTCATCGCCCAGAGTGATACCGAGAAGGGCCACCACGGCATCAACGCCTTCATCGTAGAGACCAGTTGGGACGGCGTAGAAATCGGCGCCAAGGAAGACAAGCTCGGCATCCGCAGCAGCGATACCCACACCATTATGTACAACGACGTGCGGGTGCCCAAGGAAAACCGCCTCGGCGAGGACGGTTTCGGCTTTAAGTTCGCCATGAAGACGCTCTCCGGCGGCCGCATCGGCATTGCCGCCCAGGCCCTCGGCATTGCCGGCGGCGCTTACGAACTGGCCGTGGGGTACGCCAAGGAGCGGGAGGCCTTCGGCAAGCCCATCGCCAATCACCAGGCCATCGCCTTCAAACTGGCCGATATGGCTACTGACATTGAGGCCGCTAAAATGCTCGTTTACCGGGCCGCCTGGCTTAAGGACCACGACGAAGACTACAATCAGGCCGGTGCCATGGCCAAGCTCTTCGCCAGCTCCGTCGCCATGCGCCACACCGTAGAGGCCGTGCAAATCCACGGTGGCTACGGCTTTGTCAAGGAGTACCACGTCGAACGCCTCATGCGCGATGCCAAAATCACCCAGATCTACGAAGGCACGAGCGAAGTGCAGAAGATCGTGATCAGCCGGGGCCTGCTGAAGGGGGAATTGTATGTGTAGGTTGTTAATCTGTTAGTTTATTAGCGCTTGTCTGGGATTCCGCTCACCGCCGCAAACTTGCTCCTTTGCGCCTATTCTTCCCCTCCATAAGCGTCACCTAGCCCGCTAGGCTCCCCTTTTGGAGGCTCGATTAGACCCAAATTAGCGGCGTTTTCGTTCGGCTCGGACAACCCAAACAAGCTCTTAATTTTTTAGGTGGATGGATGCTGTTGGATTGGATGGCTAACCAACTATTCATAGTCAGTGGGTGCCGATGCCTGGAAGCTTTTGCCTTGCTTATTGGGTGGCCACAATCTGTGAGGAAGCAGGTGTACCTACGCACCCGTCTAGTTGGTAACCGCTTGGCCTTTTGGTACTGAGCTTCCTCCACGGGGAAGTCTGGCCCGACCATTCAGTGGTACGCCCCGATTCATCTACCCCATATTCTCCAGGAAGGTCAAGTCCAAGCTCGCAGGCTGACTCCGATCCCCAGGATACGAACCCACCCGAAGAAATAAAATGCTAACCAACTACTTCCCCAACACCATCCCTTTAAAGATCACCTAACCTCCAACCGGCAGCCCCAATCCCCAGGCTACCCATCCCCCTAAAAACAGGAGCCAACTAAACTAACACCCGACTACCTAAAGACCTACTTCCCCCCTTTTAGTACTATCGCCACGCGGCTGTCGTCGAATCCCAGAGACCAACCCAAATCCCCAGGCTACCCACCCACCTAACGAACTAACGAACTAAAGATCTAACGATCTACCCCCTACCCCCTACCCCCTACCCCCTTTACTTACTCAAATCCAGTTCCCGTATCATCTCCAAAAAGCTCCGGCTGAATTCCGTCAGGTTGTCAAAGTTGAGCAGGGAGACGGCAGGACGAAGGCGGGGAAAAGCGCGGTGGTAACGATTCGCGATATTCTCGACGGCGGCGCGGATCGGGCGACGGGCGGGGCGGCCATCGGGCGACAGCAAGGCCTGTCGGTAGCCCAGGTCGCGGAAGTATGCATCCTCAGTTATGCGGTAATACAGGTGGAGCAGTTCGCGGTCGGGAGGCGGAACGGCATAGTTAAACAGGGCGTAGCCGACGATGTAGCCAGGAATGGCGCGGGCCACCTCGGGGTAGCCGTTGTCTTGGTACCAGTCCATGTTGGGCAGCTCGCTGCGGATGAGCGTGGTGAGGCGGTCGTGACTCACCGGCAGGGTGATGCCGAAGGTCGAGCGGCCGGCGTACAGCTCCTCCGAAAACTGTTCGGGCGCCCGCCGCAGCAGGTGTTGCAGTTCCCCGAGCAGGCGGACGTTCTTGAAGGTCACCGCCTGCTCTTCTTCGATGGCGAAGTACATGCGGTGCATCCGTTCCAGCGCCTCCATGGTGTGCCCCTCCGGCAGGAGCAAATAATCGAGGCGGTACACCAGGTCGAGCAGGAGGTAGGCCACCGCACCCGGTTGTTGTTCGGGATTGAGCTTGCCGGAGGCCAGGTAAGCCGTCACGCCCTCGATGTGGTCGCGCAAGAATTCCAGCTTCAGCTGCCCCTCCTCGGCAGGGACGGCCTCCAGGTGGGTGACTTCGACCGGGCTCAGCGCCTCCCCGAATTCTTCCAGCAACAGGTCATCCTGTTTATCCGCCCGCAGCGCCATCTCCTTAAGGGCGTGGTAGAGTTTATCGGGGCTGGCGTCGTAAGCCGGGGTGTCGAAGATGATGGTCAGGCAGTCGGCTTCATCGATGGCGAATCGGCTGTACTTCAGCTCATAATTCATCGTCGTGAGGCGCTGGAGGAGCTCGGCGTCCAGGCTGTCCAGGCGGGCAATGCGGGCGGTGGCCCGGAGCTGGTCGCGGTCGGCAAAACCCGTCATGCGCTTGCTGCCCTGGTACAACTCGAAGTACAGGGTATCTCCCTGAATCCGCCACTTCACGTTGTCCTCGCGCTCGTCCCGTAGGTAGGCCAAAAAGGCCAGGCAACTGGAGAGAAAGTCATCAGACTCGAAGTCGTCCAGGGCCTGCTCCCAGGAGGTATAGTTATCAGGGGTCTTGTAGGCGTCGCTGTAGCGGCCAAAGCGGTGATCGGGCACCTCCCGGGGATCATAGCCCGGCGTCCGGCCAAAAAGGGTATCCCAGATGCTCATCGGGGGGCAAGATAGGGCCTTTCGTGCGGCGGCGCGCGGAGTGAAAGGGAGACCCGTACTCAGTCGGTGCGGGTGCGGGGTGAGCACTCCCGTTCGGAGCAACCTAAGGAATTGTTAAGTTCCTTTACACCAGCTGACCAGCCCTTACCTTTTCGTTACCGTGCTAAGCAACGGCATGGCTGACCACCTACAATCACTCACACCCCCCGTTATCCGGTACTTATGAAGACCTTCTTTACTCATCTCGTCGTCGCCGGGGCTTTGCTCTGCGCCAGCGGCTGCGCCAGTATCGTAAGCAAGAGCAGCTACCCCGTCATGATCAACAGTTCCCCGAGCGAGGCAGCCATTTCCATAACCAACAAGCGGGGAATGGAGGTATACCGGGGCTCGACCCCCGCCGTCGTCAAGTTGCGGGCGGGCGGAGGGTACTTCACCAAGGCGCTTTACTTGGTGCGGTTCGACCTGCCGGGGTACGACACCCGCGTGGTACCCATCGAGTACACGTTAGACGGTTGGTACTTCGGCAATATTCTATTCGGTGGATTTTTAGGGCTGCTCATCATAGATCCCGCCACCGGCGCCATGTTTAAGCTCGATTCCGAGTACATTAACGAGACGCTGACCCAGTCCACCTCCGCCGTGTCAAAACAGGAACTGAAGGTGTATACTCTCGCGGAGATTCCCGCCAAGTGGGAGAAATACCTAGTGAAGATCGCGAAGTAAGCCCGGATACGGTAGCTCACCCCTTCGGAAGTTATCCAGGGCTAAACACCTGCGCGCCGCCCGCCCACCGTTGCCGCCGCTCGAGGGCAATCCGTTCGGCGGTGGTCAGAAAGGGACGCACCTTGTAGCTAACCGAGAAAATGACCAGCTGGTAAAAGAGGATGCCGTAGTTCGACTCCCCGAATATGCCAAACTCCGTAAGGCTGTTGATGAGGGTGGGAATGAGGATGCCGATGAGCATCAGTTTCTTTTCCTTTTCGGCGTGGAGAATACCGCGCAGGGTGTAGCGCATCTGGAAGATGACCACCGTAAGCCCGACAAAGCCGAGGTTCATCAGCACCTGCATGAAGGTGTTGTGGGTCATCTGGCCGGGATAAGTGTGGGTAGACTGGAAAAAGTCCTTGTAGGCAATGCGCATGAAACCGAAGCCCAGCAGGGGCTCGCGGGGCAGGCCTTCACTGATGAGTGCCTTCCAGAAGGGCAACCGGCCCGTCATACTCATGATCTCTTCGAGGCGGGAAGAATCACCGTCCTTCAGAACCACCTTCCAGATGGCTACGGGTGCGATGACCAGCATACCCGCTATGATCAAAAACTTAATTTGCTGCCGCTCCGACTGCATGACGTGGAAGAAAATGATCAGTAGCGCCCCGATGAGCGAGGACCGGGAACCCGTAGCGTAGAGCCCGTAGAAAATGATGAGCAGCTGGAAGGTCGTCCATTTCGGCCGGTGCTGGTAGTAGTAGTTGAAGATCAGGCAGGCCACCCCTACCCCGGCGAGCATGCCGAGTTCGTTGGGGTTCATGATCCAGCCCCCCAGGCGGGCCTCCTCGCCGCCGTGGGTCATGCGGTAGAAGGTGTCCGGATCGACCCACATGCCGACCACGAAGATCAGGGTGAGGTAATAGACGGTATTTCCCAGCAGCTGGTAAAGACGGATGTCATGGCCCGGAAAGTAGCGGTCGAGCAGCAGGATGATCTTGATGTAGTACATCGAGAAGATGAAGCTCTGCACGGTCATGAACCACTGCAGGGCACTGACGCCCGCGTTACTGCTCCAGAGGAAGGAAGCAAAGCCCAGCAGGAGGTACACGCCGTAGAGCCCTGCCGCCAGGATATTGTCTACGCGCGTCGAGCCCGGGACGCCGTAGGCAACCAGCCGCCGGTAGAGGTAGAAGGTGGCGAGCAGGACGCCGTTGCGGCCGATCAGCTTGATGGCCCGGGTTACAAGAATGTTTTCGCTCCAGGTGAAGAAACAGGCCACCATCAGGAATAGGAGCACGAAGAGCCAGCGCTCCGTACTTTTCAGAAATTCCGTGTGGTTGGCCGGATTCAGTGTCATACGTACAATCTGTTGAAACGAAGTACGACTTTTGACCAGCTGAATTCTTCCGTCACCATCCGGGCGGCCTGCCGCCCCATGTAGCGCAGGGTCTCGTCAGGGAGGCGGGCGCAGCGCGTCATGGCCTCACTCAAGCCCCGGGTGTCTTCGTTGTCGACCACGCAGCCGGCGTCGTACTGCCCGATGTAGCTGCCGACGTTGGTAGCTTCCGTGACGATGCTGGGTACGCCCAGGGCCGCCGCCTCCAGTACGGCGCTGGGCATGCCCTCGTTGCGGCTGGGGTGCATAAAGATCTGCATCCGTTGAATAAGCGCATCCTTCTCCTCGCCGTAGCGGGCGCCATATAGGATCACGCGCGGTCCGATGCCCAGGGTGGCGATCCGCTGCTCCACTTCCCCGCGTCCGTCCCCGTCGCCAATGATCCAGAGCAGTGCGGCGGGGTGCGCTTTGAGGAGCTCAGCGAAGGCATCGAGGAGCAGGTCGAGGCCCTTCGTGTAGTAGTCGAGGCGACCGACAAAGCCGAAGACGAAGTCTTCCGTAGATCCGCCTTCGACTGGCTCGGAGGTTTGGATATCCATGCCGTAGGGCAGCAGCACGGTTTTCTCGGTGCGGTAGATCGCCTGCAGTCCGGTGACCTCGCTGGCCCCAATGCAGTGAATGGCGGAGGCGTGGCGGAGCAGGGCGCGCTCGTAGAGGTGGAAGTAGAGCTTCTTCTTCCACTTGCTCCGGCGCATGGCGATCGTGTTGTAAGCCCCGTGGGCGGTGATCACGTAGCGCAGTCCCGCGCGCCGCAGGGCCTTGGCGGCACTGTGAAAGAGCGGAACCCACCCGCCGTGGAGGTGAAAGACGGTGTTTTCACGATCCAGGTCCTGGAGCGCACACGCGAAGTCCGGGTCGAGCCGGAAGGCCTTGATCTCCTCGCGGAACAGGACCGTTCGAAAGTTCCGCTCGCCGTAGTTGGGTTTTAGGTCCTTCGTGAAACCCCAGACGCTGGCCGCGATGCCCGCTTCCACCTGCCGCGTGGCGAGCTGGTACACCACCTTATTTACGCCGTTCATGCGGGCCGGATTGGCCTTACCCATTACGAGATGTATAACTTCCATACGTTGAATTGCTTTTTTCCCAGCACGAGCAGCCAGCTGAGCTGCAGAATGAGCTGATTGATGACCAGGCCGACGATCGCGCCCGCTACCCCGAAGTAGCCCAGCAGGAAATGGTAGCTCGCCGCACTGAAGAGAAAGCTGATGAGGTAGGCCGTGAAGTAAGACTTGTTCAGTTCCGTCACCCGAATGAGTAGCCGCACCGGGTAGGCCACCACAATGACGACGTAGAGTATCACCATGCCCCGCAGGACGAAGGTGTATTCCGCAAAGGACGCGTCACCCACCAGGGTGATAACCGGTCCGGCAAAGGTATAGAGTACCGCCAGGCCTGCCAGCATCGCCAGCTGGTAGCGCCCCAGTTGCTGCTGGCAGGACCGGTAGCAGGCCTTCACCGAAATCGCATAAGCCGCGCTCAGGCGCGGCAGTACGTAATTCTCCAGGGTCTGCAACACGATGTTGATGGGCCCGAGCAGGGTCTGCACGAAGCGCAGGACACCCAGGGCCTCGATGCCGATGAGCAGGCCGGAAGTCATGACGTAGAGGTTGCTCGATAACCACTGCACGACGGCCGCGTACAGCAACCACTGCCCCTCCACCAGGTGGATGTGCAGGTAGCGGCGCACGAAGGCCGTAGCGGGCACCCCACTCCGGCGCAGGTAAATTACCCCCCCGATCAGCAGGCCGGGCACGAAGGCGCCGCCCAAAATCCACAGGTAGCTGCTTAGGTCGGTCACGCCGGTGTAGGCCGTCCACCCCAGTGCGATCACCACGCAGAGACTATAGGATCCGCTGATCGTGAGCGCCAGTTCCGTCTGTCCGCGCGCGAGGAAATACTTACGCAGGAAATCGCCGCTCAAAAAGGCCGTCGCGTAGGCGGCGAAGGGAATCAGTAAGGGGGTATACGCGGCGAGCCCGGTGGGGGCCGCCAGACGAACACCCACCACGGCAGTTGCAAACAGCAGGAGGAGGGGAAGCAAGACCAGCAGCAGGACCGAGCGGTAAGCCCCCTCCTCTTTTTCCTTGGCCACGTGAACTTGCATGGGCTGCACCACCAGGGCATGCACCACGCTCAGCAGTAAGTAGGCCACCATGACCAGGGAGGCGAAACGGCCGTAATCCGCCAGACTGAGCACCTTGACCAGGCCGACGTTCACGACGAAGCCCGTGCCGCTCGACAGTCCCTGTTCCAGAATCAACTGTACGTGCTTGGGCAGCCTCATACCTTAGACTTTATCCAGCCGGTCGCCTTCCGCATCCCCCAGATGCCCTCGTACCAAATCGAGGGGCTGTACTGGTCGTTGTTGACCACCAGCTGCAGGTGCTCCATCTGGTGCTTGGTCCGCAGCAGGTTCAGCTCCGTGAGGCTCCGTAAGCGCGTCTTCCGGGTATCCACCACGCAGAGGTTCAGGTCGGCCAGCCCAATAAAGAGCAAGGCCTTGGGGTTGTCACTGAGGTTGAAATTGTCCACCAGCAGGAGGTCGTAGCGGGCGCACAGGTCGCGGTACCATTGCTGTAGCTCAGTAAAGGTGAGGCGGGAGAGTTCCTCCTCCGTCATCGCCAGTACCCGCCCGGAGGGCAGGTCGTACGCGTGGTGTTCGTCGAAGGTGAGCAGGCAATAGTTGCGGTCTTCGCGGGTGAAGGTTTCCGCCAGGTGCTGGAGATGAAAGCGTGCCCCGTGATTTTCCGCAAAGGCCGACAAGACCAGGGAAGCGTGGAGGGGCAGTAGACCCTTCATATCGAGCTTGAAGACCTCATTCTTAAAGAAGGTACGGGTGGCCTCCGCGGTCTTGAGGTGGGGGGCTACATAAAGCACCGGGATGTCGGTACTCATCTCCACGGAAGCCGCGTCGTTTACTCGCGCCTTAGCTGCATTCACTACGAAAATGACGAAAATAGCTAAAAACATGCCCAGCAGGGTCGACAAGATCGTAATGATGGTCCGGTTGGGCGACACCGGACGGTAAGGCACCGCAGCCTGCTGAATGACGCGGTGGAAGGCGTGGGTGGCCGCCCGGGCGATCCCCGCCTCGATGCGCTTCTCGTTGAGAAAGATGTACGACTGTTGCTGAATGTGAAAATTCCGCTCCAGAATGGTCAGCATCCGCTCGCGCTCCGGCAGGCCGATGAATACCTGCTCCGCTTCCTCGATGTCGCGGCTCAGGTTCTCGTACTTCGTCTGCAGGTTGCGGCGGGTATTGGTGATACTCTCGATGAAGTAGTCGGTGTAGTAGCTGATCTTTTCGTCCGTAGCTTTCACCAGCTCGTGGTCGGGCTGGTAGTCCAGCAGCAGGTCGGCGCGTTCGATCTGTAGCTCCTTGATCTTTTTTACCATCTCGGTGGAAAGCAGGTCGGTAAAGGCCTCGAAGTTGGGGGCGAGCGCCAGGAAATTGTCCTTCCCCTGCTGGATGTAGGCGTCGAGCTTGTCAATGGCGTCGAGCGACATGCGCGCATTGGTCTGCTGGACCTTCATCTGGGAAATTTTTCGCAAGTCGGTCTCCGTCTCCTGACGAATGTTGATGACGTCGTTGCGTTCCCGGTACCCCTGAATGTTCATTTCCGCCTCCGATAGCTCGCGGTATACCTCGGCGATCTGCTCGTCTAGGAAGCCGGCCGTGATGTCGGCCGTCCGGAACTTGTCGTCGATGTAATCGTCGATGTAAGTTTGGGCCAGCAGATCGGTTAGCGCCGCCGCCTTTTCCGGCACGTTGCTCTTGTAGATGATGCGCACGATCGCCACGTCCTTATCTACGGAAACGACATCCAGGTTACCCAGCACTTTCTCGATGAGCCGGTTGGTGGAATATTTGTGCAGTAGGTAGGAACCGACTAGCGCCAGGTTCGGCCGCTTGGCCAGCAACGCGGTGTTCTTCTCTAGCAGCAGGCTGGCGGCGGAGCGCAGGTGCAGGGTATCCCCGAAGGTCCCCGGCCTACTTTCTCCGGTCTCGGGCAGGGTGACGGTATACCGGACCGAATCGAGCACCTGAATCTTCCAGTCGCGATCGTAGAATGCAGGATCGTGGATCGTAAGCTGGTGCAGGAACGGCTTGTCTTCATACAACTCCTGATTCTTTACCTTACCGATGCGGCTCAGTTCCTCCTCAAAATTTAGGCCTTCCAGCGTCCGCCGAATCACCATCTGCGACTTGATCACCTCAATTTCCATCGCGATATTTCCGGTGCTGGCGAAGACGTCGAGGTCCTTGAAGAGGTTATTTCCCGTGACGCCGTTCTCCAGGTCAGCCAACTTGATCTTCGTGGTCGCCTCGTACATCGGGGTGGTGTAGGAGAGGTATTTTCGGGCCACCAGGAACCCGGCTATCATAGCCACCACGATGAGGGGCAAACCGCGGAGGTAGGGGCGAAGTATATTTAGTTGATCTTGCATAACGGCCCGTTAAAACACGGCGGTTTGGAAGATGGCTGCCGCGGTCACGGCCGAGGTAAAGGGGATGATCACCGAGATCCGGCGATCGAATACCTTGAAGCCGCGGGAGGGCGCGATCACGATATCTCCGGGGTAGAGCGGGACGTTCTGGTAGCGGTAGTCGCCCTTGGTCGTCAGGTCGATGGTCAGCACGTGGGTATCCGGTCCGGCCTGACGGAACACCTTGACCAGGGACATATCCGCATAGTAGTCGAACCCGCCCACCTGTGCGATCAGGTCCAGCAGGTAATTCTTTTCTTTATCCACCGGCACCGTGGCCGGATCGCGGAACTCTCCGATCAGGGAGATCTCCCGATTGAGCACCTTGACGTCGACGACCGGGTTGACGAGTACTTTTCGCAGGCTGTCCTTGATCATGCGCTTCAACTCGACGGTAGTTAGGTTTTCCACCTGCATCGTCCCGAAGCGGGGCACCTCGATGGTCCCTTCCTGGTCGACCATCAGCCACTTACCGTATACTTCGTTGGAGTTGTAAATACCGTACGTAGAGCCTACACTCAGCTCGTCGTGGCCCCACACGCTAATGCTGATCTTATCGTCCTGGCGGATCGTGTAGTGGTAATCTTCGTTGAAGTAGATCAGACTATCGGCCGCGGTGAGCACCGGAGCACTGGACTTAGGCTCCTTTGAAAATAGGTTCTGGGTACGGCAGCCACTGATCAGCCCCGCTAAAATTAGGAGGTAGATAAAAGGTGTAAATTTCACGGTTTGGGATTAGGGTAAGGCTATTTATTCATTAGAAAGCAACTTTCCGAGGAAGGTCCGCGACCGGGTGGCGGTGGCTTCCCGGAGGCGGGCCAGCCGTTCCAGGGTGCTTTCTATCCGCTCTACCTCGATGTCCCCTTTGATGATG
Source organism: Lewinellaceae bacterium (assembly GCA_963710195.1). Lineage (GTDB taxonomy): Bacteria > Bacteroidota > Bacteroidia > Chitinophagales > Saprospiraceae > Neolewinella. Next base: position 76,396 of record CAVPZF010000005.1, on the reverse strand, counting down.
TAGTCGAATGCGCCGTATTTCAGTGCATTCAGGGCGGTAGCCATGTCTTCTTGTCCGGAGACCATGATAACCGCCGCATTGGGGTTGTGCCGCTTAATCTTCTTCAGCACCTCGAACCCGGTGATCTCGTTCATATCATGATCGAGCAGAATAATCTCGGGTTCGAGATGAAGGTTGTTCAGGCATTCAACGCCGCTGTGAAACTGATGGGTATTTGAGAAGCCAAGATTTTGCAGGTGCTTCTCGTAAATACAGCAGGTAAAGTGGTCGTCGTCGACAATGAAGACGGTAAAATTCAGGAGGGATTTCATGGTAGCGTAGTTTGTCCCATTGCTCTTGCGAATTCAGTGCCATTTTGTGAAAGTCCTGTTTTTTAGGTAGTTAAACATATGTTTTACTCCTATATAGTTCCAAATTTGGAATTTCCCGTATAATTTGGAATGCCTTACTCCTGCAACACCGCACGCTTGCGCTCCCGCCTGAGTTGTTCCACCACCTTAGTGAGTACAGTGGTTAGCAACCCGACCTTCTCCGTGATGACCATGCCGTCCGGTACGGCGGCAGTGCCCATTCCTTCAATGTCTTTGGCGACACCGCCAAGGCTTCCGATGCCCATACTGTCAATGCTCGGCTTGATGCGGTGCGCGATTTTGGCCACCGTCCCGTATTCTTTCTGCTGCAGCGCCACGTCCATTTCTTGCATGGCAATCGCCACCTGCTCAATGAATACGTCGACCATCTGCTGTACGAATTGCTCGTCGCCGCGACTAAGTTGCCGCAGCTTGCTTAAGTCGTAGGCGGAGGTGGCCGGGCCACCTTCCGGTTCGGGTAGGGCAGGTCCTTCGTCCTGCGATCTGACCTGCCGCAACAGCGTGTTGAAGAGCGCGCTCTCCTCGAAGGGTTTAGTTACGTAGTCGTTCATTCCGATTCCGAGGTAGAGGTCAATGTCCTGCTTAAAGGCATTGGCCGTGACAGCAATGATGGGGACGTCCAGTTTTAACTCGTTACGGATCATCTTGGTGGTATCCACACCGTCCAGTTCCGGCATCTGGATATCCATCATGATGATGTCGTAGGGGGATTCCCGCAGGCGGTCGAGCGCGATCATGCCGTTCTCCGCCTCCTCCACTACACAACCGAAGTGAGACAGGCTCCTGGTGGCGATAAACCGGTTCATCGGGTTGTCTTCTACCAAGAGTACCCGGATGCCCTGCAACAGGTCGTGGCTGTCCTGGGCAGGCTTGACGAGCTTATCGACGTCCCCCTTAGCGAGTTGTACTTCAATGGTAAACCGCGTTCCCCTCCCCTTTATCACTTTCCACCGTGATGGTCCCTCCCATCATTTCGAGAATTTGCTTAGCAATCGACATTCCTAGTCCCGTACCCCCGAAGCGGCGGGAAGTCGACTTCTCCGCCTGACTGAACTTGGAGAATAACTGCCCCAGGTAGTCCTTGTCCATACCGATGCCCGTATCCGTTATGGCGATTCGTATACGCTGCGCCGTCAGATTCTCTTCCAGCACTTCCACCCGTAGCCGCACGCTTCCCTCCAGCGTAAACTTGATGGCGTTATCCAGTAGGTTAATCAGAATCTGCCGGATACGGGCGCTGTCCCCGAGGTAGGCGGGCCACACCCGATCGCTCACCGCGAAGCCCAGGTCGATGTTTTTCTTTCGGGCCTTGACGGACAGAATGCTTTTGAGGTTACCGATGACGGCCTCGAGGCTGAACGCTTGCTCGTCGAGCTCCAGTTCCCCGGCTTCAATTTTGGAGAGGTCCAGGATGCTGTTGACGATCGATAGCAGGTGCCGGGCCGCGGTATCCGTGTGGTTCAGGTAGGTCTGCTGCTTCGGCGATACTTCTTCCCGCGACAGTTCCCGAATCATGCCAATAATGGCATTCAGGGGGGTACGGATCTCGTGGCTCATATTGGCCAAAAAGGCTTCTTTAGCTACGGAGGCTTCCTCGGCCCTGTCCTTAGCTATGGCCAGCTCCGACTCCAGCTGCTTCTGTTTGGTGATGTCTAGGTGAATGCCGATCGAGCCCACCAGTTCTCCCGTATCCCTATAGTTGGGTGCCCCCGATACGAACCACCACCGCTGCTCCCCTTGCCGGTTTCTTACTTCGAGCTCGTAGCCATCCGAAATCCCCTGGGTGCGTAACTCCCCCTTAGCCTGGAGTAGATTTTTATCCCGCTCCCCCAGCACGAAGAGGTCGGTATTTCTCCCCACCAATTCTTCCACCTCGTAGCCGGAAATGTCGCAGAAGCTCTGGTTAGCGAAGAGGATATTTTCCTGGTGGTCAACCTCCAGTAAACCGAGGTTCATGTGGGCAATGATGTTGCGAAATTTCTCTTCCTGCGACCGCAGCAGATCCTCGGACTTTTTGCGGGCGGAGATGTCTTTGACAAAACCACAGAAGTAGGGCTCTCCATTTTGCTGGTACGTCACTATGGTCAGTTCCACCGGAAATTCCTTACCCGTCTTGGTGACTGCGGTCAGTTCCAGCACCTGATTAAGAATACGCCTGACATCCGTGGTCAGGTAGCCGTACATTTCCCGGTGGTGCGCCGCGCCACCCTGCGTGGGTAGAAAGAGTTCCGACGCCGGTCGGCCGCACGCCTCCTTCGGTGTCCACCCGAACAGTTGCTCGGCCCGTGGATTCCAGTACTGAACTATACTGTTGCGGTCAGCGATGACGATGGCATCCAGGGAGGAATTCATGACCAGCCGGTTGCGCTCCTCACTCTCCCGGAGCACCTGCTGGTGAAGCACCTGTTCGGTTACGTCGGTATACTCCCAGAGGTGGCCGCGGTAGATTCCATCTACGAGGATGGGGATGTAGTCTCGCTCTAGGATCTTGCCGTCCGTCGTTTCTACGATTTCATTATAGACGGGTTCCTGCCTTTCCAGCAGTGCTGCTACGCCCTGCACGAAGGCCCCGGGATCTTTAAATAAGCCCTTGACTTGTTCGGCGGATTGGGAGCAGTCGGTTCCAATGAGGTCATCGGCATTGACGGAAATATGGAAGAGGGAACAAATAGCTTCGTTCATAAAGAGGATGGTGCGGTCTTCGCTTTCGACCAGCACTCCGGCGTTCAGATTTCCCAGCAAGGTCTTGAATAGCTTGTTGTGGCGTTTAAGCGATTCCTCGGTGACCTTGCCCCGGCTCACCAGGTTACGAATACGCTCGGAGAGGTCCACCAGATTTTCCTCTTCCTCCCCCCGGATGCGCTCGGCACCCAGCAGGCTGGCGATTGTTTGGTTTAGTTGCTCAAGGGTGCGCAGCCGCTGGTCGGCCAGGTGATTCGTACGGGCGTTAATTTCCACGAACTCTCGCTCACTCACCCGGAACGCATGGTCCATCATCTCCCGATCCCGGTCGATGGAGGTATAGGAATGGTGAATACTGTCCAGGAACTCCTTCAACCGAGGCTCCTTCAGGAGGTCGGCGGGCATATATTTGGTGATTTGTTTTTGCAGCAGTTTATGATACATGGCGAAGGAGCTTCCGGATTAGTGTACTTCCTGCATACAGGTGATGGTCATCGTCTGATTGTGCAGCGTGCATGCCCCGCCCGCCGCAAAGGGGGAAATCTCCCCGTAAGCGTAGTATCCCGTGAGTAGGGTGTTCGGTCCAAGGACGCTCCGTACGGCCTCTACTTCCTCATCCACCCGGGCGCCGAGTACCAGTTTGCGCCCTACGCAACTGATTAGAATCGCCACCTCAGGCCGGATCTCCGAAAAGTCGTTTAGTACACTTTCCGCTGCGGTGCCGGCCGCTGCCATCAGGTTGTCCATACTGGCCTTCATAAATTTGACCTTCCCACCTTGGGGCACGTCACCCGCAAAGATCATACTTTGGTTGTCCTCATTGATGCCAAGTATGGTCCGCACGAGTTGCCGCCCGTCCTCCAATTGAATGGAGAGGGGGAAGTACAACGCGGAGCTTGGCAGTCCCACGGCATATTTTCCGAGATACTCCTTGTATATGTCCAGCGCGTTTTTCCCGTCAATCTCGAAGAGTTCATTACTGACGGATTTGGTGACCGTACGCTCCAGGCCAAAGGATTCCCAGCCCCCGAAAGAGCCGTGGGCCACCCGCAATTTATCTCCGTATAAAGCAACCGCGGCGATGCGCCCCTCCCGCGGGCTTTCGTTGAGCCCCACCAGGGTGTAGTCGAAGGCCGTTTCGTCCCCCGCTAATCCACCGGTGATGGGTACGCGGGCGGGGATTACCGTGTGCATCCCCTTCACCAGTTCACTCCCATTCACCAGCTTGCCATCCGAGAGGATGAAGATGTGCCGTAGGTCGTCCTCCATCAGCCCGCCCACCAGGGCAGCGCCCGCCGTGTGGCTGCTGTCAAAGTCTCCAATCCGGACCGCCCGAGACCGCAGTTGCGTATGTTCAAAGGAAAGGGTCAGCAACGAAAGGGTATTCTCGTAAACATCCGTCCCGTAGATTTCCCCGGCCGACGAGCAGAGCAGAACCGCCGCGTTCGGATACCGGCTACGCAACCGCTCGTATCCACCGGCCCGCTCCAGAAGGGTCTTGTTGGCAAATCCAAGGACGAGATCCACGGTAGCATCCGGTGGCCCCGTTAGCTCGTCAAATGATCGAAGTAGGTGTTGGCTTGAATTCATGGGTTTATTTAATTAATCTTCCCCCCGCAGGGAACGGGGCATAAAATAAACGGGGACACCCGCGGTAATCTTGCCGCTCCTTACCGGTATCCGTATGCTCAATCCTACACCCGACTCAGGGAGGATGCACATACTGCTGGGTATGCCCCGCTCACTACCTCAGCTTGGTCTTCCGTCGCCCTCTCGGCGGGGCCGGCCGGCGGTTTTCGATCTTGCGCAGCTGTTGGCGCTGATAATGCATAGATTGCTGCAGGTTCAGCAGCGTAAATAAGCCCGCCATACACAACAGGATCAAGAAGATGGCCGACCAGAACCCCACCAGCAAAGCGGTAGCCACGGATGCTACAAACATGCCTACCACACCCCTTAAAATCCAGTTGCGCACCACTACGTGCGTGGAATCGATCTGGAGGAGGATGTGGTGGATGTGTGATCTGTCCGCATACATCGGTGAACGGCCGGCAGCCATACGCTCGGCGAACACCCGCAGCTCGTCGAGTACGGGCAGTGCCAGCACGGCCCCCGACCCTACAACCAGCGCCTGGGAAAAATCGCCCAACGCGCCCCGCTCCATCGTGGCGATACTTAACCCGGCCAGCAGAAATCCGAGAAAGAGGCTGCCACCGTCCCCCATAAAAATTTTCTGATCTTTTGAATTATTGAATTCCAGGAAGCCGGTTGCCGCAGCCACGGCGGTTCCACTGAGCAGGGCAATATCCACGTGACCGAAATAAAGCGCGGTGGCGCCGGTCCAGGCAAAACCCGCAGCAAAGAGGCTCCCCGCCAGACCGTCAATACCATCGATGAGGTTGTAAGCATTGACGGTGCCGATCACGAAGAGGATAGTAAAACATTGTTTTAGGTACATCGGAATACTTCCCAGGGCGAACACCTCAAAGACCCGATCCAGGTAGAGGCCCTGAGCGCAAAGAAAGTAGGCACAGCAGGCCTGAACGCAGAGCTTCACCAGGGGCGGAAGGTCAAGTTTATCGTCCGCCGTGCCGGTCGTAAGCAGAATGCCACCACCGATCAGGAGGGTTTGGGTTAGGTTAGACACCACCACCACGTTGGAAGAGTTGAGCAAGATTGTAAGGAAGATGCTCAGCGCCATGACGAGCCCTCCCACCACGGGTACGCTGTCGGTGTGGGTCTTCCGTTCGGAGTTGGCCGTATCCAGCCAGTCCAGGTTAAGCGCCAGGCGGCGAAAGTAGGGAACGGTTCCCTTCACGATGAGGTACGCCAGTACCGCGGAAACCAGTATGCGGAGAATCACGGTCGGGTGGTTTAGTTTTCGTAAAAGAGGTGGTGGCTGGCGAGGTGGCCGGCGCCGTATTGCGTCAGTACTTCTCCCTCGCATTGCTGGAACTCGGGAGTCACGCCTTCCTTAGTGACTACCTGGCATGCTTTTCTGATCAAGGCACGGTACTTGGAGGCAATGATGGCCCAACAGTACCGGCGGTCGGCAATTTCCTTCATCACGCGCCCCTTGGCCCGGATGGTGGCGGAGGACGAGCTGCGCAGCAGCTGACCAAGTTCCTGCTCCGTGTCAAAGTAGATCGCCTTGCCCTCCGTAGTCGTCCGGTTATAGCTTACGCCGTAGGCAATGATGGGTAGCCCCAGGAACATCGCCTCTACAAGCGACGGATTGGTTCCTCCGGCACTGTGTCCGTGTACGTAGACGGTCGCGTTGCCCCGCAAGAGATCGATTTCCCGCTGGTCGTAAATCGGGTCGAGCAGCATGAGGTTGGGCTTGGCCTGGAAGCGCTGCTTAAGCTCCTGACCAAATAGGCTCTTGTTCCAGTTGCCGACCACTACGAGGGGGTAGCCGTCGAAAGCGGAAAAGGCCCGCAGGATCATTTCCACATTATTTTCCGGCTCAATGCGGCAGACCTTGAAGGCGTAAGGAGCGCGCAGGAAAGAATACCGCTCGATGTCGGCGGCTTCGGGGCGGACGAAGAGGGTATGGTCCGCACCGTACTCAATCACGTTACTCAGGCTCCCGTACCGCTGGGCGGTATAGTCCTGGATCGACTCATTGTCCGAGATGTCGCAGTGCGAAAATTTGACCGCCATCATTTCCGCCCAGTATAGGTACACGCGGGCGGGCCACGACCACTTGTCCCGTTTCCACTCGATCCCGTCGATGGAGATGATGATGCGCTTATTCGTGAACAGCCGGACGAAGGGAAGGATCCAGGCCCCGGCCACCCCGAGGATGAGCAGTACGTCCGCGTAAAACAGCGCGTGAATGATCGACCAGGTATCGTAGGGAATGCTCTGCACGCCGTTGGCCTGCAGCGGCAGGTAATGCAGCCGGGCCGACCGGTAGTGGCTCTGCCGCGCCTCCCTGGCGTACTGTTTGCCGGAACAATACACCGTCATGGCGTAGTGCTCGTCCAGTTCCTCCACCAGGTGGCTGGTTAGCGTTTCAAATCCTCCGTAGTTAGCCGGTAGGCCGACCGTACCAATAATGGCAAGTTTCTTTTGATCCGTGTTCATGCTAAAGGTTGAGAGTTGCACGCTTGATTATCAAATCGTGCACCTAAGCTTAATTATTTGTTTAACCTTTTATTACAAATATTATTCTTTACATTTCCTCTACTGCCTGAAATTTACTTCGGTGGCTGGAGGCAGCGGGTTGTTTCAGCACGTCAAGCAGGTGGCCCACAAACTGCCCCTCCGAGAAGCGGGCGGCCTGGGCGATCGCGGCCTGCGACATCCGGTGGTAGCGCTCCCCATTCACCCGCCATTCCCTCAATTTAGCTACGATGGCGGCGGTATCGCGGCCGTTCAAATGGTAGCCCGCCACGCCGTTGGGTACGATCTCCGCGATCCCCCCGACCGGAGGAACGATGACGGGGAGCCCGTAGGCCATCCCCTCCAGGGCGGTAAGCCCGAAAGTTTCCACCCACTCGTCGGGGCGCGAGAGATTGAGCAGCACGTCCGCCCGGCAGTAGAAGGGATGAACGTCACGCTGGGCCGGAAAAATGGTGAGGTTAGCCGGTAGCTCCTGATTGGCGAAGTAGGCGGAGATGCCTGCGGGAGCGGCGTTGACCACCAGCTCAAATTGCAAACCGGGGCAGCTTGCGGCCAGGGCCACGTACTCGTCCACCCCTTTGTACCGCTTAAGGGAAGCAATCATTAGCACACGCTCGACCGGCCGGCCGGGGGCACCGCACTCCGCGGCCCGCGCCGCAAAGGCCTCCGGCAGGGCATTCCAGATGACGTAGGCAGGGCGATCAACCGGCTCCGCCTCCGCCAGGAAGTTGGAGACGTAGATCACTTCACTGGCGCAGTTATTTACCCAGAATAACAAAAACTGCTTAAACAGCGGCGGATTCACCGAAGTCTCGTGCAAGTGATACACCACCCGCGCCCCGCGCAAACGTCCCAGCAGTGCCGCTCCAAAGGGAAGCAAGGTGTTGATGAAAACGATATCCTCCCGACCGACGCGCTTCCAGCAAGAGAGCAGACTGTACAGCTGAGAGAACAGCAGCAGACTGAGCCGGAGCGGAAGGAAGTGGACGAACCGGTACCGATTATCGGTCATCCGTACGCCCGGTATATTGGATAAAAATCCGGTGGTCGAGCAACTGGTGTTGAGGGAAACTTCGTAGCCGGCCGCCGCATACCCCTCCAGGGCCTGGCGGAGCACTTTGGGGCTTCCGCTAAAGTCATTCAGTAAATGGAAGGCGTAAATTTTAGGCATGGGGGAGCTAAGGCTTACAGGCTGGCGTAGATGGACCGGAGAATTTCTCCCTTTCTGTCCCAGTGAAAGCGGGTGAGGAAGGTGTTGCGGGCCGCCTGCCGCATGAGGCGGTAGTCCGCTCCGGCGTGTAGGATCTTCTCCAGTCCCGCCGCGAGGCCAGCAACGACTTCGGTGTAGGTGCTACCCGATACGGCCACGCCGCAGGACGCGTCGACGAAGCGGCCGGGCCCGCAGTTCTCTAGGGTTACGACGGGGACGCCAAAGGAAAGGGCCTCCGGCACGACCATGCCCGCACCCTCGTGGGAGGGGAAGAGAAAAACGGAAGCCGTCTTCATGATCTCCATGAGGCGGTCCCGCTCGATCCAGTCGATGAGCCGCACGCTGTCGGCAAGGTCCAGCTTTTCTACCAGGGCCCGTACTCGCGCCTTTTCGGGCCCGTCGCCCACCAGGGTGAGGGTAGCGCCGGAGTCCGGGTGCCGCTTGCGGTAAGCGGCGAAGGCCTCGACGGCTAGGTCGGGACCCTTCATGTGCACCAGTCGTCCGGCAAAGAGGATGTTCGGCGGTCCGGCCGGCACTTCCGGCAGCCAGCCGTAGTCCAAGTTTCCCACGTTCGGGTACACTTGGTGCCGCTTGCCGGAGAGATCCAGTTGCTTGGGCACGTGGTCGTGCATACACCAGACGTAATCGGCGCGCTCCCTGGTCTTCCGCAGGGCCCGGTTCCACTTCCAGAAGTAGTTCTTGACGGACCAGGTGATGGCATTTTTGCAGCGATCGGCCAGCGGCATCGTGCGGTTGAAGATGGTGGGAATACGGGGATGGTGGCCGATGGGCCCCCACACGAAGGGTTTGCCGAGTTTCCAGAGGTAGCTGGGCGTCCAGTCGTTGTGAAAGTTCAGGTTGTGGGTAATGTCGAACTCTACGCCCTGCCGCCGAATGAAATCTACGATGCCCCGTTGCCAGAGGAGGTAGTAGAGCATGGCGCCGCGGCTTCCCCGTTTCCACCACCGCAGGTGTTTAGGCAGGTCGTAGTAGAGGTAGCGGATGTTCTGGTATACCGGATCGGGGTGCTCCTCCATATAGCGCTCGATCGCGGGCCGGTTGTTCTCCCGGGTGACCGCGATCACCCGGTTGTAGCGGGCGGTTTGGTAGACAAAATTCCACCCCATACCATCTTCGGACCCCTTGTAGGGATCAACGGCGTAGGTGGTGGCCAGGATAGTTTTCATGAGGGGTGGACTAATCTAAAAACGGTAGCCAGGATAAAACTGGTCTATTACAAGCAGGGGGTCAGCCACTCACGGCAAAAGCAGCGGGTGTAGAGGATGCGACCTCCGGCGCGCGTTTGCCGATCACCCGGGCCGGCACACCGCCGATAATACTGTAGGGTGGGCAGGATCGGGTCACCACCGCGCCGGCGGCAATGATGGAGTGCGCCCCGACGGTCACCCCATCCAGAATAGAAACGCGGGCGCCGATCCAGCAATTGTGCTCGATCATGATTCCCTTGCGCGTGACGCCCTGGTGGCGAATTGCGGTGTCCGTCTGCGCGTGGCGGTGGTTCTCGGGGTGGCAGCTGAAGTACTGGCCGACAATGCAGTCGTCCCCGATCGTCAGGCCGCCCGCCCCGCCGAGGTAGGCGTACTCGCCGATGCCCACGCTGTTGCCGATCCGGATGTGGGAACCGAGGTTATTCAGGGTCGTACTAACCACCAGCTTACTCCAATCGCCGATGCTGACGTTATCGCCCAGTTGCACCCCGACGGTACCGAGTGCCTCAATGGCCACCCCCCGGCCGAGTTTGAGGAATTTACCGTACCGCAGCTTGTGGCTGTACCGAAACCGAACGCCCCGTCCCAGCAGCATAAATTTCGGCGACTTGCCGAGCAGCAACACCCGGAAGCCCCGCAGGAAGCTCACTCCCGTGGCGAAAAAAAAGGTAAACAGCATGCGACTGTCCACTTCCTCGGCGAAGCGAAACTGTGGATTGCGCAGCTGGATCAGGCGGGTGAGGCAGTGCTTCATCCTTACTTGATCGACGTTTTAAGCGTATCGGAGAGGGTATGCAGGGTATCGTTCAGCCGTATGTTCTCGATGTTGCGGAAGACCCGCGTGGGGTGGCGGAGCTGGCACCTATCGAAGAGGCTGCGGTAGCTGGTGGTCAGCCGCACGATGGTCGGGCGGTCCAGTTCCTGCTTGCGGGCCAGGATGGTATCCGCGTCGGCGTACAGGAAGAAGTTGTACCGGGGCTTGATGAGTAGCCGCATTCCCCAGCGCGTGATGAAGGGGGGCAGTTCGATATTACTGCGGCGTGCGTCGAGCATAAAGTCGTAGTAGTACCGGTCGTAGACCACCGCGTAGCCGCGCAGGACGTAGCGGAAGTAGATGTAGACCTGGCCCAGCAGGTAATCAACGTAGTAGTAGCTGAAGCGAAGCAGGGAGGATAAGAAGCTGCGGTTGGTGCCCGTGCGCGGCAGGCGCTCGATACTCCGCTGCTCGGCGCCCTCCTTGCCGTGCACGTAGGCGCTGAGGATGGGCATAAGGGAGGGCCGGTGGCGCAGGACCTTGACCGGGCGGCGCAGTTGCTTGTCGATCAGGGTAGTGACCTCGCCAATCACGGTACTCTTACCGGCTCCGTCTACGCCGGAGAAGGTGACGACAAATCCCCGGTTAGTAAACACCGTGCGCAGGCTGTCCGCTAAGTAGGCCAAGTGGTTGGCGAGGCCACGCAGCCCCCGGTTCTCTTCACTTGGTTCCACCTCCACTACACCAGCCTCCAGGCCATATTTTTCCGGTACGGGCTGGCCATTAAGCCCGTAAAAAAGGCGCAGGTAGCGTTCCGTATCCTCGTCGTTGACCACGCAGATCCCGTGGCGGTTACTGCGGCAGCGATCGATCATTCCTGTAGCGTCCAGGAACACCGTGGCCTTCCGCTTCAGTTTCCAGATGAGGTCCAGGCTCAGGGTCTGTCCGTCGGTAAGGACGATGAGCAGGGAGGCCATGAAGCTCTTGCGAACGGCCTGTACGCGGTCTACGGAGGTATAAGCGGCGAGCCGGTCGATCAACGCGTTAACTTGCTCCCGCGGCAGGAGGATATCGAAATCACTATCCGTGGGCAGGTCTTCGGGACGGGCATCGCCCAACTTCAGCACCGCGTAGGGGCCCTGATTGAGTTGGGCAAAGATGCTGCTGATCAGTTGGCGGCGACGGTCGGCCCGGGGAAGGAGCGAACGGATGGCTTCCTGCCACACATCCAATTGCCAGTACACTTGCGGGTGCCAGCGCTCCTGCCGGCTGTACACCGACAGGTAGTAAGTCGAGTGGTGCAGGAGGTAAAGGCGGAGGTAAAAATCTACGTCCGCGTGGACTGAGCCAAATACTACTTCCTTGACGTGCGGCGTGAGGTCGGCGTGAATCGCGGCGTAGATCGCCTTCCATTTTTGCCGCTCGACCATAATACCTTTTTGCAGGTAAAAATGGAAGTAGTCGCTGCCTACGGGCATGGCGTCGTTTGCCAGTTCCCAGTCGATGATGCCCAGCCGGTTTCCGGTAGTGCGCAGGGTATTCCAGGGCGTGAAATCGCCGTGGGCGTAGGCGTAGTGCACGATAGCCTCTTCGTCCAGGCTTTTGACAAGGTCGCGCAGATCTTCAATTAGTGCTCCGGGGATTGCCGGGTGCTCACCGTGCTCCAACATACAGAGTCGCCCCTGTACCTCCGACCACTGGGCCCACCGGTGGAGGGGGGAGCGGGAGGTAGTGGAAGCGCGTAGGGCCCCGAGGGCATTGATGTGGGCCGGGGTCAGGGTGCTCCAGGTGCCGTGGTCGGGCAGCCGTTCCATAGTCAGTTCGCCGGGCGCGTAAGCGCGAACCTCCGGAAAACGGAAGGGAAGGACGGTGTCCATCTGGCTCAGTTTGCACAGGGCGGCCATCTCGTTTTCTAAATTGCCCCAGGAGGCCTGACCGGCGGCGATCTTGACGACGGTCCGGGCATCGCGGATAATGACCTGCTTGCGGTTGGGGCCCACGGTACCGGTGAAGATCGCCCAGTCGCTTCCGCTGGCTCCTTCGACCGGCTCCGTGGTGGTCACGGAAAATACGTACCCCTGCAGCCGAAGCAGAAAGATCACCCGCACCACCACGTGGAACAGCCGCTGCTTCCACGTAGATGCGGGGTAAAAGCTCAAAAACTCTGGGGACCGGCTGGCTTCGGGCCAAACCCAGCGGGGCGAACCATCGGGGTTCGCCAGGTAAAGCGCGCGCACGGGGCGGGCCGCGGAATTTGCTGTTGGAGGGGTGGACCCTGTTTTCATAAGGCGTTAGGCTAGTACCCACGCTATACAAAAATAGTGACACATTTTAAGTCAATGATTATCAATTCCTAACGCATAACTAATTCTCCCATGTTTTCCCGATCCTGGAATTTATCCCATTTCTGGATACTACCCCTTTCCTCCGTCGACCTCCTCGGCCAGCTGTCGTTCGACGATCTCGCTGTAGTACCCCCCATTGGCGAGCAGCTCTTCGTGGGTACCCACTTCGGCTACTCTACCCTCCTCCAGGACGATAATTTTATCGAACTTCAGGTGGCCGTAAATACGGTGGGTGATGATGATGGCGGTCTTATCCTGCAGGGCTTCGTTGAAGTAGCCCAGAATTTGCTGTTCGGTGTTGGTATCGACGGCACTGAGGCAGTCATCCAGGATTACGATGTCTGGCCGCTTGATGAGGGCACGGGCGATGGAAACGCGCTGCTTTTGGCCGCCCGATAGGGTCACGCCCCGCTCCCCGACCAGGGTTTCGAAGCCCATAGGCAGGCCGGCAATATCCTTATACACGGCGGCATAGTGGGCGAATTGTTCGATCTCTTCGTCGGCGGGCTGGTGTTCGGCGCCAAAGGCGATGTTGGCCTTAATGGTGTCGGAGAACAGGAACACGTCCTGGGGTACGTACCCGATGCGGCGGCGGAGGTTAGCCAGCCCGTGCTCACGCACGTCTTTCCCGTCGATAAGAATGTGGCCGCCGGTGACGTCGTACATACGCAAAAGCAGGTCGGCCACGGAGGTCTTGCCCGAGCCGGTGCGCCCGATGATGGCGAGTTTCTGTCCTGGCTCGAGGTGAAAGCTCAGGCCGTTGAGGGCACGTATGCCGGTGTCGGGGTACACGAAGTCTACGTTCTCAAAGGTGATCCCGCCCCGGAGATTGCCCCGGTCGTTGGGATGGGGATCAACGATGGCCGGTGGAGTGTCCAAGAACTCATTGATGCGGCGCTGACTGGCCGCGGCTTGCTGCACGATGCTGGCAATCCAGCCGATGGCGGTCACCGGCCAGGTCAGCATATTGACGTAGATCACAAACTCAGCGATGTTGCCGGCCGAGATCTCTCCGGCCACCACCTGCAGGCCCCCTACGTACACGGTCAGAATCGTAGCCGCCCCCACCATAAAGGTCATGAGGGGAAAGAACCAGGCATCGATCTTAGCCAGGTTCACGCTCATGTCCTTGTACACGTCGCTCTGGTCGGCGAAGTAGCGGATCTGCTGCTTCTCGCGCACGTAGCTCTTCACTACCCGGATGCCCGAAAATACCTCCTGGGCGATGCTCGTCAGGCGGGAGAGTTGCTGTTGGATCAGCGTCGAGCGGGTGTGGATCAGGTTGCTGACGTAGTAGATGCTCACGGCAAGCACCGGCAGGGGAATCAGCGTATAGAGGGTGAGGGTAGGACTCACCGCCAGCATGCTGAAGATCACGAAGAGGATGGTCGAAATGAGGTTGGCGCAGTACATGACGGCCGGCCCGAGGTACATCCGCACTTTGTTCACGTCCTCGGTGATGCGCGACATGAGATCGCCCGTGTTGTTGCGTTTATAGAATTCCAGGCTTAGGTCCTCGTAGTGGTCGAAGATTTTCTCCCGGAGGTCATACTCGATGAGGCGCGACATCACGATGATGGTCTGCCGGGTCAGGTACAGGAAAAAACCCATGATCAGCGCCAGCAGCAGCACGAGTCCCGCAAACAGCATGAGCGTGTGGCTGAGGATGCCGAAAAATTCCGCCTGTACCCCGAAGCCGTCGTACACCCCGTAGCTGTTGACGTAGTCTATGACCAGGTCCAGGGCCTCCCGAATCACCTGTGGCTGCAGGACCTGGAAGTAGTTGGAAACACAAATGAATACGATCCCTAGCAACAGGCGCCAGCGGTACTTCCAGAAGAATCGATTCAGGTATTTGAGGTCGCCCAAGGGGGTGGGGTTAAGCGGTCGTGGTTGTTGGAACGCCTGGTTGGGTGGATAGTTGGAGGGGACTAGCGGGGTGGCTTAAAGTGCCGCGCACTCCGCCACCAGCCAAATCAGTTCCTCCCCGTTCAGGAGGGGGCCGACCTGCTCCAGGACCCGCGCGTGGTAGGCGTTGAGCCACTGCACCTGCGCCCGCGTCAACAGCTCCCGATCGAGGAGGCGGCGGTCGATGGGGAAGAGGGTGACGGTCTCGAACCGCAGCCACCCCTCCCGCCCGGATGGCCGCACCACCACTAGGTTCTCGGTGCGAATGCCGTACGCGCCGTCTTTATAGTAGCCGGGCTCGTTGCTGAGGACCATACCGGGGATGAGGGCCTCCTGGGCGGATTTAGAGCGGGGGTTGGGGCTGATGCCCGCCGGGCCCTCGTGCACGTTGAGGAAGAAGCCTACTCCGTGCCCCGTGCCGTGGCCGTAGTTGAGCTCATGCTGCCAGAGCGGGCGGCGGGCTAAGATGTCGAGTTGTACCCCACTGGTTCCGACCGGGAAGTGGGCCATCGCCAGGTCGATGTGCCCCTGCAGGACCAGCGTGAAGTGGCGGCGCTGCTCGTCCGTGACGGCTCCGAGGGCGAAGGTGCGGGTGATGTCCGTCGTCCCGTTCTGGTACTGTCCCCCGCTGTCGAGCAGCAGGATACCGTCGGCTTCCAGGGTGGCGGAGGCTTCCGCGCTGGCGTGGTAATGCACGATGGCCCCGTTGCCCCGGTAGCCCACGATGGCGTTAAAACTCTCGCTGACGTAGGTGTCGTATTCGGCCCGGAACCGAGCTAGCTGCTCACCCACCGCGTATTCGGTGACGCCCCGCTCCAGCGCACCGTCGAGCCAGCGGCGCAGCTTCAGGAGCGCGACCGCGTCGCGGGCCATGACCTCCCGGAGGTGGCTTAGGGCCGTCTCGTTCTTTACCGCTTTCCAGCGGGGGAGGGGACTTTCGACGCCGCAGTTCTCCATTCCACCGGCCGTGGTCGCGAGGAACACGGAGGTCGTGGTCGGGTCGAGGCCGATGTCGGCGTCCCGGGCGTTGAGGCTGCGCAGGTAGCCGGCCGTCTCCGCGTAGGGCAGGCGGCGCAGTCCGGGCAGCTTGTTGGCCCAGGGGGCCAGCGCCTCCTGCTGTTCGGCAAAGACGGCATGATCACCGCGCCGCCCGGCGATGAAGTAGCCGACCATGAGGGGGTTGAAGTCGATGTCGGTGCCGCGCAGGTTCAGCAGCCAGGCCAGTTCGTCCAGGGCCGAGACGAGGTAGTAGTCCAGCTCCTTTTCCTGCATCCAGCCGACCAACTGCTGCAGGCGGTCTTCCCACTTGGCGCCGCTGAAGCGGGCCAGGTGCTCGCTGACGGGCCGGTTGGGGAGTCCGGGGCGATCCTGCCAGATCAGGCCGATGGGGTCGATGCCAGTCTTTAGTTTTAGATCCGCCTTAGTTAGTTTTTTTTCCAACTGCTTGGCAGCGTGGGCACTGAACACGCGGCCGTCGACGCCCACGGCTTGTCCGCTCAGCAGGTGGTCGGCCAGCCAGTCGACGTACTCCGGCGTATGGGGGGTTTTGAGTTTCATGAGCTGGATGCCGGTGCCCGCCAGTTCCTCCTCGGCCTGGAGAAAGTAGCGGCTGTCGGTCCACAGGCGGGCCTCGTGCAGGGTCACGACCAGGGTGCCCGCCGAGCCCGTAAAGCCGCTCAACCACTGGCGGGACGCCCAGCGCGGGGCAGGGTACTCGCTCTGGTGGGGATCGGTACTGGGGATGATGAAGGCGTCCAGCTGGTGCTCCAGCAGCTGGTGGCGCAGGGCTTCGAGTTTTTCCGGCGTAGTCATGCGGCAAGATAATTCACGGGGCGGCGGCGCGCGGGTGCGGGGGGAGGGCCGCAAAATCCTTACCTTCCCGAAAGGCTCGAAACAGTTGCAGCAAGGATACATTCACTTACCGACACGGGAAAGCACTGACGGCAGTCGGACTGACGGTAGCGTCCACCATCGCAGGAGATCTGCTCCTGGGCGAACACCCACGACGGTTGGGGACCCTGCTGCCGGTACGCGTCTTGCTGGGCTCCTTGCTGTACTTCACTGGACTACTACCATCTGCTGAACGATCGATTGATTGTCTCCGGCAATACCCTGACCGTATCCCGCGAATCGGCTCGCTCCGCGGGTGGTGGAACGGACCATCACTCGCATGGTCATCCGCGAGAACCCCGCTTCCTGGGTTTTGGAAAGATGATCCACATGCACCTCCACCGCCCGATGGACGCTACCCGGATTGACCTCTCTCACCTCGAAGAATGCCGCCGCCTTCATCCGGCTCATCGAGAGCAAAACTCAGCGGAAACGGGCTCCACCTGGCGGGCCGCACCCTGGACGGGCAGGAATCCTGACCCCTCCGGGACGTAGACGAACTGCTCCGCTAGCGCCAGAGAGTACGTAGCTTTGCCCCATGTTCGACCTGCGCACCATTCTCCGCGACTCGGAGCAGCCCCTGGACACCTACCGCACGGAGGGCGGGGTGTACAACCTGCTGTCCGAAAGACCCGGAGGCCGGCAACTACGTAGAGCACTACCAGCGCGATGCCGTGGAGTTCGATTATTTCTCTCCACCCGCGGACCCCGCCTCCCTCCACGAGAGCCGGCGCCTGCACCAGGAGATTTTAAGTCACCTACCCGCTTCCGCCCGGGTCGTACTGGACGTGGGCTGCGGGCAGGCCTGGGTCGCCAAAGCGCTCCTCTCCCAAAAGGAGGCCGTAATTTCCTTCGATATCGCCCTGCGCAACACGACCGAAGCCCTCAAGCGCTACCCTGCTCCGAATCACTTTGCCGTGACGGGGGATGCCTTCGACCTCCCCTTCCGCGATGGCTCGGTGGATGCGATCGTCTCGTCAGAGGTAATGGAGCACGTGCCCGACGTGCCGCTGTACCTCACCAACCTGATCCGGGTCGCGAAGCCGGGGGGAGCCATCGTCATTTCTACCCCCTACAACGAGACCATTCAGTACTCGCTCTGTATCCACTGCAATCAGCCTACGCCACTGCACGCCCACCTGCACAGCTTCAACGAAGCGCTGATCGCCTCCCTGCTCGCCCCCTTCCCCAACATCCGCTACCAAACAGAAAAGATCTCTAACAAGGCCCTGCTCTACCTGCGCACCCACAAGTTCCTGGCCCCCCTACCCTTCCGAGCCTGGCGCGCCGTAGATGCCCTGGCCAACCGAGTGGTGAAGAAGCCCGTACGCCTGGTGATCGTGATTGAAAAGGTGGAATAGCTCCCCCGTCGCGGCACCCGAGCCTACAACAACAGCGGCAGCCCAATCGTAAATCGTAAATCATAAATCGTAAATCATAGATCCTCACCCCACCCACCAATACCCCAAAAACAAACCCACCAAATACACGCCGTACCAACGTAGGTTGGCGTATTCCTTCCAGCTCGTCCGCGTACGGTAGCGGAGGTAAAGTACCAGACAGATCTCGTGGAAGTAGCTGGCGATCACCGTTGCCCAGATGATGCCGAGGAGGCCGTAGCTGCGCACCAGGAGTAGGGAAAGGACCAGATTCAGCGCGAGTTCGAGGAGGCCCCAGAGGTAGAGCCGTTTTGTTTCGTTCAGGGCGGTGAGCACGGTCATGGCAAACACGAGGCGGCAGCCCACTACCAGCAGGAAGGTGCGAAAGATGGGCAGACTGGCGGCGAAGGCCTCGGTGAATACGCGGGTCCACCACCAGTCGGCGGTCAGCAGGAGGAGGAAGGTGAGGGCGAACACGTAGTGAAACAACTTGCCGGACTGCTCCCGCAGCAGGGCCAGGCCCGCCGTCCGTTCGCGGGCGATCACGGGGATGGCCACGGTCACCATGCCGCTGGTCAGGGCGGCTACCAGGGGCAACTCCCGCACCCCGTAGCGAAAGATGGCAAAGACTTCCGGGTCGCCGGCGTACCAGTAACTGACGAACAGGGGATCAACCACCGCCACCAGGGAGGCCACCGTCGCGTAGGCCATCAGGGGAGCGCTTTGCCGTACCCAGCCGGCCAGGACCGGCGAGCCATTGCCAGCCGGTGGCCGGGGTGCCGCCAGCGTCCACAGCAGGATGCCGAGGGCCTTGGCCCCCGCGAAGGCCGCCAGCACCTGCATCGCCGTAAGCAATCCGTGCCCGAGGTAAAGCGGCAGCAGCAACGCCCCGATCAGGCCCACGGAGTTGCCCACCGCGTAGGCCAGCAACCACTTCGCCCGGCCGGTCAGCAGCAGGGCTTGCTCCAGGCAGTAGGAAGGCCAGCGGCTGAGCAAGAGGACAAAAAAGTAGTACCAGCCGATAGGCGCCTGCTGCAGGTGCAGCAGCTGGAACAGCAGGGGGTGGCTTAGGGCAGCGACAGCTAGCACCACGGCAGAAAAGCCAAGAGTGGCCAGGGTAGCCCGGCGGGCAAAAACCTCGCCGGCCACACCGACCAGCTCGCCCATCCGGATGAGGAACCCCTGTAGCAACCCGGTCACCCAGCCAAAAGCCAGCAGGTAGCCCAAAAACACGAGCGTTTCCCACGCTCCGATCAGCTCGGTCGGCACACCCAGCCGGGGTAGGGCCAGAGCGATAAAGATGTACGCCCCCTGCCGGGCGGCCTGATTAAACTGCCCGGCCCGGACAAGCGCGCTAGAGGTCAACCGTCTGGTGGGTGAATTGCAGTCCGTAATCCTCCATTTCCCGTAAGACGGGCTCGTAAACCTCGCGCATGGTGGGTATGTGTACCCCGGTGGTCTGAATCTTGCCTTCGCTCATCAGGCGCACGAAGATGCCCAGCGGGAGGCCAACCAGGCGCGACATGGCGGTGTCCTCACTGTTTTCGCCTTTCATAACCAGATTAAAGAGGTCACGCTTTTTCTTGCCGTCCAGCGCGTAGTCGATCTGGTGCTGCATAACGATAAGGTCCTTGTCGTTGGGCTGAAGCTTCCACTTGTCGAGCAGGAGGTTCTCCAGGATGAGGGCCGGCGTAGCCCCCTTGAGCTTGATCCGTTTCTTGCGGAAGAGGCCGAGCCAGATGAGGCGCTTCATCACCTCCCCGTTCGGCTCGAGCTTAAGCATCTGGGCGATGCGGTCCTTCACGGAGCCGGGACCGCTGGGGGCGAGTGCCTCCATCAGTTCGTGGTAGGTGATCTTGTTGGAGTCGAGGATGGGAAAGTCGCCGTCCGTCATGCCCACCCGCACCAGGGCGTTCCAGGCGGCGCAGTAGCCCGGATAACGGAGGGTACCCCGTAGGATGGTGGGGATATTCTTTAGCCCGTACTGCTCCCGGTACAGCAGGCTGTCACGGTTGGCGTAGGCCTCGAACTTGCCGATGCCCTCGACTTCTACGTCCCAGGTATTATTAAACAGGCGATGATAAGGCAGGTACTTGAGCTTGTTGTGGTCAAGGTACTGGGCGGTGCCCTGGCCGGCCAGTACGACGTTGCGCGGATTCCAGGTAAACTTATAGCCCCAGGGGTTGTCGTTGCTCTCCGGGGATATCAATCCGCCGGTAAAGGAGCGAAAAGCGGTGATGGTCCCCCCCAGCTCATGAATGGCGTTAATGCGCTGCATGGCCGACATGTGGTCGATGCCCGGGTCAAGGCCCATCTCCCCCATGAAAATAAGCTCGCGGTTGCGCGCCTCGTCGCCCAGGCGATAAAGCTCCTGGCTGACGTAGCTGGCGGTAACGAGGTGCTTCTTGAGGCGGATGCAGTCCTGGGCCACCTCAATGTGCAGGTGGGCGGGCAGTAGGGAGACGACGATGTCCGAGCGACCAATCAGCTCCCGGCGATCGTTGGTTTTGTTGACGTCGAGCCAGGCCGTCGTACCCCGGGGATGATTCCTAACCTTCGCGGCCGCCGCGGCGGGGTCGGCGTCGGCCACCGTCACGTTCCATCCCAGCCGTTCACTGTTGTTCAGTGCGTAGCGAATAAGGGCGGTGGAGGAGCGGCCCGCACCGATGATGAGTATTCTGGAGGACATGCGGCAAAGGTAGGTTAGGTAGGGGGGAGTTTTCGGCATTCAACCCACCGCAATCATCGCATGAGGAAGGGCGCACAGGCAATAAAGCCAGCGGGAGAGCAGTAAGGCGCCTAATAAATGGCTAGCCCGAAGGTCCACCAAATTTTACTGCTAATTATCACCTATGCCACCTGACCTATATGAGGATGCCGGTAGCCGGTAGGTAGCGGCGGTCTACCCTTACAACACCGAAGCCGGAGTCTGCAGGCACGAACGTGCAGCAAACTCCGGCTCGAAGTATATAATTTTAGCAGCTTGCCCGGCGTGGAGTAAGTCCCGCCGCGTCCATTGGATTAAGCGACTTCTTCCGGCTTTTCCTCGAGGATGGTGTCATCCACCAGTACCCGGCTGCAGTGCTCACAGGCCAGGAGGCGCTTGCGCTGGCTGATCTCGAGTTGCTGCTGGGGCGGGATGGCATTGAAGCAGCCCCCGCAGGCGTTGCGCTCGACGGTCACTACGGCCAGGCCGTTGCGGTAGTTGTTGCGGGTCTTGTCGTAGGCCCGCAGCAGGCGGTGCTCAATGAGCTTGCGTTGCTTATCGGACAGGCGGCGCAGTTTCTTTTCTTCCTTTTCGGTCTTGGCGATGATGCTCTTGAGCTCTTCCTGCTTCACTTCGAGGAGCTTCAGCTTGGCGTCGCGGCGCTCCTTGGTGGCGTCGAGGGTAGCGGTGCGGCCCTCGAGGTCTTCCGTAGCGGTCTTGGCCTTTTTCTGGCTGAGCTGAATTTCAAGCCGCTGCATTTCGGTCTCCTTCATGAGGGCCTCGTACTCGCGGTTATTCTTGACGTTGTTCATCTGCTCCTCGTAGCGGGTGATGAGCATGTCGGACTCGTTCACGTTGGCGTCGTGACGGCTGATCTCGGTCTGGAGCTCGTCTACGACGGCCTCGGTGCGGCTGATGCGGGTTTCGAGGCCGGCGATCTCGTCTTCCAGGTCGCTTACCTCCATGGGGAGTTCACCCTTCAGGATCTCGATCTCGTCGATCTGGGAGTCAATGAGTTGCAGGCGATAGAGTTCGCGCATTTTTTCTTCAACCGTCAGTTCGGGGGGGGCAGCAGCGGCCATGCAGGATAGCTTTAGTAAGTGATGGATCTTCTAGACGTAGTAACGCACCGGATTGGTGTTCTGCTTCGTCGAAAGGACCGCAAAGGTAGTGAATTCTTTGCTTAACAACTCCGCAAGTAATTGAGTGGTAAACTGTTCGCTTTCGTAGTGGCCGATGTCACAGATCACCAGCTGCCCATCGGCGTCGAAGAACTCGTGGTACTTGTAATCGGCCGTGACGAAGGCCTGCGCTCCGGCCCGCTTGGCATCTTCCAGCAAGAAGGCCCCGGCACCGCCCGCTACGGCCACGGTCTGCACCGCCTTGCCCAGCAGGCGGGTGTGGCGGATCACGGGCGCGCGCATGTGCTCCTGTACTAACGCCAGGAAATCAGTTTCCTGCAGCGGCTCGATCAGCTCCCCCACCATACCGGAGCCGATGGTGCCCTCCTCGTTTTTCGCCTTCAAAAGGCGGAGGTTATGCAGCCCCAGCCGGTGGGCAATCCGCTCGTTCACCCCCCGGTCGCGCACATTGTCCAGGTTGGTATGGATGGCGTAGATCGCGATCTCTTGGCGGATGGCCAGCATTACCGTCCGCTCCACGTAAGTCGCCCCGTTGAAGCGCTTGAGCCCCCGAAACACGATGGGGTGATGGGCCACGACGACATTGCACCCGCGCGCCGCCGCCTCCTCGATGATTTGTTCGGTGCAGTCCAGGCTCGTGAGTACACCAGTCACTTCCGTAGAGGGGTCTCCCACGATCAGCCCCGCATTGTCGTAGCTCTCTTGCAGGGATGCGGGTGCAATGGTCTCCAGGTAGGCGGTGACGGCTTGGATGGATGGCATGGGTTGCTGGTTTTCTGGTTGCTGGTTGTGTTGCTGATGCTCGCCCGAATTCACTCCTTCAATCACTCACCCCTTCACTCCCTCCTACCCACAAACCGCCTGCAAAATCAAACTGGTAGAATGGCCTTCCAGAAAAGGGAGCACTTCCACGGTTCCGCCCCAACTGCGAACTTCCTGGGCGCCGACGATGGTAGCTGCGGTATAGTCGCCGCCCTTGACGAGGATGTCGGGGCGTAGGTGGGTAATCAGGTCGAGGGGGGTATCTTCCTCGAAGGCGACCACGCCGTCTACAAAGAACAGGCTGGCGAGGAGCTGCATGCGGGCAGCCTGGGACATGACCGGGCGGGACTCCCCCTTGAGGCGCTTGACGCTGGCGTCGGAGTTTACACCCACGATGAGGCGTTCGCCGAGCCCGGCGGCCTGGGCCAGGTAGGTCAGGTGGCCGGGGTGAACCAGATCGAAGACGCCGTTGGTGAAGACGGTCCGCTGGCTCCGGGTGCGCCAGCCACAGCGGCGGCGGCTGAGGTCAGCAAGCGGAAGCAGTTTGTCGTAGACCAGTTCGAGGGGCGTCATGGCGAAAATTCGCTGGAAAAATGGGATTTGCCTCTCTAAGCTACGTAAATAAATCCCTATACAGCATCCCACAAATGTGGAGTAATTACCCGGCTTCCCACTTACCGAACCCCGGCCCGGTAGCGTACCCAGGCGTTGTAAATAAGCCGAAAAGGGGTTACGGCCGCCGCCACAATGGCCCACACGCCAAAGAAGCGGTATTCGGCGTGCATATAGCGGTCGATGGTTTCCCCCACCGGTTTTTCAAGCGCCTGGATGAGTACGTCGGGCCCCTGCTCGTCGAAGTAAATAATGAAAGCATTAAACGCCTGTACCATGTAGAAGATGAGCGGAATCAGCGCGAAGGCCACCGCCGCCTGGACGAACAGCCGGTCGCGCAGCCAGCTGACGTGGAGCAAAAAGAGGTAGCGCGTCAGCGTGATGGCCACCACGACGTAGATAAAGTTGGGCAAGAAGAACGGGAAGTCCGGCACCGAATCATACAGCGGGAGTAGCACCAGGCAGGCCAGCACAATGGCGAAGGCCCACCAGGCGACTTCGAAGGTCAGGACGGAGGCAGTGCGCTTAGTTGGCAAAGTGGTCGCGGAGCTTTTCGAAGAGTTCTATACCGATGTTGTCCTGAGCCTCGCCGGTGGCGGCTCCGATATGGGGACTCACGCTCACGCGCGGATGCTCCAGCAGGTCGCGGCGGGGGGTAGGCTCTTCCTCAAACACGTCGAGGGCGGCGCCGGCAACCTTGCCGTTGTTGAGGGCCTGCAGCAGCGCATCTTCGTTGATGACACCGCCGCGGCTGGTGTTGGCGATGATGACGCCGTCCTTCATCTTGGCGAGCTCCTCGGTGCTGATGAGGTCACCGCCGGGCACGTGAATGGTGATGTAGTCGGCCTGGGCGAGGGCTTCGTCCAGGGGCACGGTCTTGAGGGTGAAGTCGAGGCTGCGGCCGTCGGCGAAGTCCAATTTGACGGTTTCCTCGTCCTTGTAGAGGTCGACGGGCAGGACTTTCATGCCCAGGCCGAGTCCGATGCGGGCGGCAGCGATGCCGATGCGGCCGAAGCCGATGATCGCCAGGGTGCGTCCGCGCAGCTGCTGGCCATCGGCGTAAGCTTTCTTGAGTTTGTTGAAGTCGCCGGAGGCGGTGGTCAGCTCGCGGTTGGCGCGGTGGAGGAAGCGACTGAGCCCAAAGAAGTGAGCAAAGACCAGTTCCGCGACGGCCGTACTGGAGGCGGCGGGGGTGTTGTAGGTCGGGATCCCCTTACTGGCCGCGTATTCGTGGTCGATGTTGTCGATGCCCACCCCGCCGCGGAGGATAGCCTTGAGGTTGGGCGTGGCGTCAATGAGGTCCTTGCGCACGGTAGTGGCGCTGCGGACGATGATGGCATCAAACTGATTGAGCTCGGTCAGGAGGTCAGCCTGGGCGATCTTGTTGGTGACAACCTCGAAGCCAGCGTCTTCCAGCAGTTGCTTGCCGTTGTCGGCGATGCCATCATTGGCGAGGATGCGGATCATAGGGTATGCAATTTTGCGCAAAGATAGCTGGAATGGATAAGGAGTGAATTGTGGAATGAATGAAGTAGTGAATGGGTTGCGATGCATGGCCCCCAATTCACTCCTTCGCCGATTCACTCCTTCACTCCTTGCCCCCCTGGAAACCCGTATCTTTGTCCGATGGTAATCGACATCATCTGCCTCCTCTTCCTGGCCTACGGCTTCTGGGTCGGCTACAGCCGGGGGATTATCTCTACGGTGCTGAGTCTGGCTAGCTACCTCTTCGGCGTCCTGGCGGCCATGAAGTTCGGGCCGATCGCGGGCGACATGATTTTTAATGCCTTCCCGGCGGTGACCAGTGCGGGGGCCTTCCTGCTCGGCGTCGTGCTGTTGTTCTTCCTGACGCTGGTGCTCTTCCGCATTTTGGCGCGCGGCCTGACTGGCCTCCTAGAGTCCGTCAACATCAACTTCATCAATCAGGTGCTGGGCGGCATCCTCTCCGGACTTTTCTTCACCTTCATTTTTTCCGGGCTCGTCTACTTCGGCGACCGCAGCCGTATCCTTACCGATGAGGTCAAAGCGAACAGCATCACCTATCCGGTGCTCATCCAACTGCCCGACATCGTCATCGACAAGGCCAAGGCCCTTTTCCCTATCTTCTACGACTTCTACGAACAGGCCGTGGACGCGATGGACCGCCTGAAGGACAATGTGGAGCGGGGGGAGAACGATAGCATTTTTGATCTGGAGGAGTAGGGAATTAGTTCTTTAGTTCTTTAGTTCTTTAGTTCTTTAGTTCTTTCAGAG
Organism: Lewinellaceae bacterium; assembly: GCA_963710195.1. Classification (GTDB taxonomy): domain Bacteria; phylum Bacteroidota; class Bacteroidia; order Chitinophagales; family Saprospiraceae; genus Neolewinella. The sequence goes on along the minus strand of CAVPZF010000005.1, from coordinate 51,024 downwards.
GGGAAGTGTATCCGAGATTTGGTGTTTATCGCTTGGGGGTGGTGAATTTTTGGGGGTTATTCTGCATATAAGTAAGGAGCTTTCCGATTTCCTGGGAGCGGGTGGTGAGTTGATCGTGGGTGCGCGCATCGATGTAGTGGCAGTCAAGGGCGAAGTCGAGCCAGACTTGGGTTTCAAAGTTCTCGCCGACAGAGTCCGTGAGCTTGGCGTAGAAATGCTTGGGGTAGCAACGCTTACCAAAGGCCTCCCCTAGATTAGCGCAAACGGACCGGCTGCTCCTTCTAATTTGATCGGTCAAGCTGTACCTCTCTTCCTTTGGGAAGCGACTGGAAATAATCATTATGGTCGCGGAGAGTGAGCGGGCTCTGGTGTAGGCCGCCCAGTCTTTGAATCGGGAGAAGGACATGGTGAGGTGTTTTGCCCAAATGTCCCGGTCCCAAGATCAATTACTCGCCATTCAAACGCATATAGTCGAATATAATCGTTTAAGTAGTCGGACACAATTATCTATACAATTTCCCTCGCTGCCTCCTGCGGCTCTCCTTCGTTGAAAAGCCTCGCCAACACTCAGGTGTTGTCTGCGTTTTTCGCCTCGGTGAGCCACACGATCCACCAGATGGAAATGGCACGATAAATATGTCCGACTACTTTTGGACGCTTATCAAATCAAGTACCCCTGGCCCGTCGCGCACCTAATATCTATTGCACGGGCCATTATATCGGTGCGAGAGGCCCTTTTTCCAGCAGCTTAAACACTAAGCCTACGGATGGTTACCCCTCCAACTAACGAACTAACGAACTAACGAACTAACGAACTAAGAACTGAACTAAAATACTAAAGATCTACCCCCTACCCCCTACCCCCACATGCATTAATTTCCACACCAGTTCCTTCAACAACTCAGGCTCCTCCTTTCCCGCCAGGTTACTCCCCACCCCTTTGCTTTTCAAATCGTAGTCCCGGAGCAGGGCGAAGACCGTGTATAGGCCCTCCAGGGTGTAGTTGCGGGCGGTTCCCTCATAGTCGGAGAGGAAGAAGTCGAAGCGGAGCCCGAGCGCCTGCATGATGGCCTGGCGGCTTTCGCGTTTGGCCTGGAGTTCTTTAAGTAGAAAGACCTTGCTAAAGTAGTTGTAGAGACTGCCGGTGATCATAGGTAAGGGAGCGGCCTTGGGATTGGCCCGGAAGTAATGCAGGATGCGCGTAGCCTTGAGCGTGTCGCGGTGGCCGATCGCGCGCTGCAGCTCGAAGGCGTTGTAGTCTTTACTGACGCCGACCTGGTCCTCGACAATCGCGGTGGTGATCTCGGTGCCGGGCTTCAGGTTGAGCATAAGCTTGTCGAGCTCGTTGGTGATCTTGCCGAGGCTAGTACCCAGAAACTCCGCCAGCAAGTTACTCGCCTCGGGCGCGATGGGGTACTTGCGGTCGCGGAGGTAGCCACTGATCCAGGCCGGCACCTTGTTATCGTACAGTCCCTTTGACTCGAAGATCACCCCGTTCTTCTTGATGGCTTTGGTCAAGGCAAAGTTGCCGTTTAACTTTTTGTGCTTATGACTGAGGACAAGCACCGTGGTCGGCGCCGGCTTTTCGGCGTAGGCCGCCAATTCCTTGATGCCGCGCATATCCTGGGCTTCCCGCAGGAGGATGAGCTGCCGCTCGGCCATCATCGGGAAGCGGCGGGCGGCGTCTACGACCTGTAAGTGCTCCGTATCCTTTCCGTACAGCACTGTTTGGTTGAACGCTCGCTCGTGCTCCTGCAGGGCATACTTCCCGATGGCTGCCTCCAACTGGTCGATGAAGTAGGGCTCCTCCCCGTGCAGGAGGTAGATGGGGGCAAATTCTTTCGCCTTGATCGATTTCAGGAGCGCGCTATAATCCAAAGTTGATTCACCTTTTACGAAGTACCAAATACCATGTCCATGTACGGGAGTGCTCTTCCCGATAGCTTCCAGGACTCCGGCCCACAGGAGAGTTGCCCGCAAACATCGGGAATCAGGTGGGGCTTTCCGCATTTCTTTGCCCCTGCGTCCGCGCCGCCTACACGAAACGAGCGAAGCAGCGGTAGCTAAATTGTAAATGGTACCATACCGCTAGACCCTTTTAGCCCGAGAGGGCCTTTTCCCCCTTTGGCTGCGTAGTTGCCTACGGCGGTGGGGCAGGGGGCAACAGTCGGCAGAAGCAAAATGTCAAGCGGTATAAAACGGTTAAGCGTAATGTGCACCCGGTAAATCCTCCCTCCACAGATCCTGTGCTTGGTATTGTACGGTCAGACGTCGCCCAGTGATTCGAGTAACACGGCACACGCCCACGCGATCTCCACCTCCGAGATAATTAGCGGCGGCGCGATGCGCAGGCTCCGCTCGTTGAAGAGGAACCAATCGGTGATCAAGCCGCGTTCCAGGCAACGGGCGATCACCCGCCGGACCTCGTCGAAGTCCGCAAGTTCCACGGCCATCCAGAGCCCGGCGGACCGGACCTCCCGGATACGGGGGTGGACCAGCAGGCGGCGGAATTGGGCCTCTTTTTCCCGGACCGCGGCGATCAGTTCGGGTTGCTCGACGAGGGTGCGAAGCGCCGCCAGTCCCGCCGCGCAGCTTACCGGGTGGCCGCCGAAGGTGGTGATGTGGCCCAGGACCGGATTATTGGTCAACGTTTCCATCACTTCCCGGCCGGCCACGAAGGCCCCGAGCGGCATGCCGCCCCCGAATCCTTTAGCAAGCAACAGAATATCCGGCACCACGCCGTACTGCTCGAAGGCAAATAAGGTGCCCGTACGTCCCATCCCGGCCTGAATTTCGTCGAGGATCAGGAGGGTGCCGGTTTCCTTACACCTGCGCGCGACCGCCTGCAGCCACTCCCGGTCCGGTTTGCGGATGCCCCACTCGGCCTGGACGGTCTCCAGCACCACGGCGGCGGTACGGGGGCTAATCAGCTCCAGGCGGCGTCGTCGTTGAATTCCAAGTGGGAGATCCCCGGCAGCAGGGGGTGAAAGGCGCGGGTAAAATCTTTGGGCCACATCAGGCTCGCGGCCCCCTGCGTACTGCCGTGGTAGGCGTGGGTGGCCGAGACGATCTCCGCCCGCCCGGTGGCCCGCTTGGCGAGTTTCATGGCGCCCTCCACGGCCTCGGTGCCGGAGTTGGTGAAGTAAACGTTGTCGAGTCCCGCGGGTAACTGCTGGCACAGAAGCGTCGCCAGTTCTACCTGGGGGCCGAGTACGAACTCCCCGTACACCAGGGTGTGCATGTAGGTGCCCGCCTGCCGCTGTACGGCCTTCACCACGGCGGGATGGTTGTGCCCTAGGGCGCTCACGCCGATGCCGGCAATGAGGTCGAGGTAGCGTTTGCCGGCCGTATCAATGAGGTAGACGCCCTCGCCGCCGGCGATCTCGAGGCCCATGGGGGCGGGACTGGTCTGGGCGACGTGGCGAAGAAAATTGGCGCGCTGCATCGCGCAAAGGTAAGCAGTTGGTATTCCTGCCAGACGCTCGGAGGTCGGCTTAAGGCCGACACTCCGAGCGTCCGGTTCGCTAGCCTAAAGCTCCTCCAGCTGATTCACCAGGCGGCCCAATTCCTCAGCGGATAGGTTGGCCCGGGCGGAAACCAGGGTGGTGCGGCCCTCCTCGCTCACTACGGCCAGCAAGTCCCTTACCTTCTTTTTCTCGTAGCGCACCGTCAGGGTGACGCGCTGCCCGTCCTGGGTACGCAATTCGGCCCAGCGCTCGAAGCCTTTGTAGCGCTCCAGGGTGTAGAGCAGGTTGCCGACGCTGAGCTGGGGGTGGGTGAAGTCTTCGTCCAGGTAGGTGACCACCCGCGTGGTGCCCAGCGAGCCCATGAGGTGGAACAAAACTTGCTCGTCTGGATCGTCGGAAGCCGTCTCGCCAATGTCGCTGGCCAGGGAGATCATCCAGCCGGGCACCTTGACGGCTACGTTCTCTTCACCGCGGCGATGTTCCTTGATGAAGTCGAGGATGGCTTCGTCCTGGGCCTGGAGGCCGGCGGTGAGGAGGCAAAGCAGTAGTAGTAGTCTCATAGGGGAAGGATTGAGGGAGGGATGGAGGGGTTGAAGGGGGGGGAGGCTTAGTCCAGGGCGCGCTGGAGGTCGGAGAGCTTACTGAGGTCGATGTTGCCCACGAAGCTGAGCAGGGCGAAATTGTCTTCGGCGCCGACCAGGAGGAAGAGCTCGTTGACTACGGCGTGCTGGTTTTGGATGAAGGCCTCGACGTTCTGCCCGTCCTTGGTGCGGACCTTGAAGAGCAGTTCGTAGGCCCGGGTGTCGATCCGCTTTTTGGCCTCCGCGTAGAATTTTAGGGGCGTCTCGTCGGTGTGCAGTACGCGGATGCCCTGAATGTCCTTTACGACCTCCAGGATGGCCTTTACTTCTTCTTCATCGATCTCGTCCAGGTCGATCTTAGCGTCGTTGAAGAGTTCAAACATCTTGCCGCTCACGTAGACCGCCGAAAAACGGGCGTCATCTACATACTCACTGAAGTAGTTGGAGATCGCATCGAGTGGCAATTCCTTTTGCGCGGACGCGGGTGCCAGGTAAAGCACGAAGAGTAAGGCGGTCAGGTATTTCATCATGGTATAGGTTATTCGGCGCTTGCCGGGATAGTTATAGGGGTTAATCTAGGATTGCCTCGATCTCCCGCAGTTCGCGGAGGGTAATGGAGGGACCCTGTTGCATCTTTTCGGAGGTCGTCTTCAGTACCCCGTGCAGGAAGCGAACGGCATCTTTTTCGTCCGTGATCTCGTAGCGGCTCCAGTCGACCGGCTGCCGCTCGGCGACCGGAAAGGTGGTGAGGTGCGGCTGCTGCCCCTGGTGCACCACCCGCGCCACGAGCAACAGCAGCAGGGTGGCGGCTATGGCCAGTAAGATTTTTGGCAGCCGCCGTACCCCCGCGCTCCGGGCCGGTGCCGCCACTGACCGTTCCTGCTCCCAGTAGCGAAAGAGGGGCGCGTAGGCGGCCAGCGTAGGGGCGATGTCGGGCCCGCGGAAGTAGTGCTGCAATTCCCGTTCATCGGTCAGGGACGTCTCCCCGGCGAAGTAGCGTTCGATCAGTTGGTGGGCGGTTTCGTGGTTCATCGTTCGACAATGTGTTGGTTCAGCAGCAGCGTTTGCAGCCGCTTCCGGCCCCGGTGGAGGTAGACTTTCACCTGGTCCATACTCAGCCCCGTGGTCTCGGCAATTTCCAGGTAGCTCAGCCCCTCGACTTCGCGCAGGTGCAGCACGCTGCGTTGTTCGGTGGGCAGGCGCCCCATCAGGCGGTGGATGTGGCTCAGGGTGTCTTCGGTCTCGACCAGGCGCAGGGGCGTCATCGTGTTGTGGTCTGGCACGGCCGCCGCCCGCTCGTTGGCGGTACGGGCCTGGCGCGACCGCAGTTTATCGATGGCCCGATTGTGCGTCATTCGTAGGAGCCAGGCCGGGGGATTATCCAGCCGCACGATTTCTTCCTGCCGCTGCCAGCCGCTGAGGAGTACTTCCTGCACCACGTCTTCCGCTTCTCCCCCATCACCGGTCATCCGCAGGGCCAGCCGGTAGAGGCGGTCGCGTACGGAGTGGATAAGGGAGGTGAAGGTTTGCACGTAGGGCGTTTGCTTGGTTCACGGATCAAGCTCGTGCGTTGTTACAGTGGGGGAATTGTTTTTTCGACTAAGTGGGGGTTTTGGGGTGGTAGCGGGGTGGGTTTTCTTGACCCTCCGGCCCCGTTTCCTCACCGCTGGCCCTTTTTTACCTCTCCCCTTTGCTGTTACGAATAGAGACTGTACTCGGAATCTCTAACGTCTTTACCTACTCCTTTAACTCCGCGAACTCTGCGGTGAACCCCCCAAGTCCCCCGCTAGCTACCGGGACAAGCAGTCCTGTGAGCACGAGCGCCAGCGAGCACAGCCGCAAATTGTAAATGGTACACCGTAAATGGTCAATCGTAAATTCTAAACCTCCGCCCCCAACCACACGGCGCACCCCTCCGTGCAATTCTGGCAAATGTCGATCTCCGCCCGCCCCTTCAACAGTTTGGTGCGAAAATCATCGTAGGCAGCGCCATCCCACACCTCGGCTAGGGTGTCGGTCTTGACGTCGCCGAGGCGGTGGGTGACGTCCTTGTCGAAGCAGCAGGGGGCCACGAGGCCGTCCCAGGTGATGACGCAGCTGTGCCAGAGCTTCCAGCAGTGGTTCTGGAGTTTGTTTTTAATGCCGTAGGTGCCGTCCGGCTTTTTGTAGTAGCGGGCGTACTGCTCCTGCTCCGGCAGCAGGGGGTTGCCGTGTGCGTAATCGTAGAGCTGGGCCGATTTGAATTTTACCTCGTCGATCCCGATCTCCTCGGCCAGGCGGACCACGTCGGCCAGTTGGTGCTCGTTGGGCTTCACGACCAGAAACTGGAAGATCAGGTGGGGGGTGGCCGATTTTAGGTCTCGTTTCCACTTGACGAGGTTACGGGCACCCTGCAGGACGGTCTCCAGCTTGCCCTCCTTGCGGTACTGCTGGTAGACTTCCTGGGTGGTGCCGTCGACGCTGATGATGAGGCGGTCCAGCCCGCTCTCGATCGTACGGCGGGCGTTGGCGTCGTTGAGGAAGTGGCCATTGGTGGAGGTGATGGTATAGACGCCCCGGTCGCTGGCCTCCCGGACCATGTCGAGGAAGTCCGGATTGATGTAGGGCTCCCCCTGGAAGTAGAAGATGAGGTACAGTAGGCGGTCGGCAATGTCGTCGAGGGTGCGGCGGAAAAAATCGGCCTTGAGGTTGCCGGTGGGGCGGGTGAACTGCCGGAGGCCACTGGGGCACTCCGGGCAGCGGAGGTTGCAGGCCGTCGTCGGCTCGAAACGACCGTGAAGGGCTTGCCCCACACCACGGGCCGCTGCAGCCAGCGGGTGGCGTAGTAGCTGGCGATGACCTGAGTGGCATTAACGACCCGCTCCGGCGTGAGCTTCCGCAGGAAGTTGAGGGTATCGCGGAAATAGAGTTTGGCCATGCCCCAAAGGTAAAGGAACCGGCCGGCGCAGGCCGACCGGTCATCCCGAAACAGTTAATCAACATACTATTCAATCGATCACCGCAACCAGCGGTAGGTAACCTTTACTAGGAAATTATTCCGGGTGTCTTCGGTAAAGATGTTGTCGCCGAGGGAGGAAACCAGGCCCCGTTGCGGGTCTTCGTCCGCCGTGTTCCCCTGCGACCAGACCAGGAAGATCTCCGAACCCGGCCGGTACTCCCAGCGGGCCACGAGGTTGGAGCGGAACTGTACGAAACTGAAGTCCGGGTTGCCGTAGGTAAGCCCGCCGCCCACCGGTACGGTGTAGTCGCCGGTCTCCCTGTCGTAGGAAACTTCCCGGGGGTCAAAGGAGGCAAACCGACCCTCAAACGTTCTGGCCTGTTCTTCGCCGGTAAATCGTTTGAAGTCCCCGTAATTGCCCCGGCTGATGAAGGGCTGGCCGTAGTACTGCAGCGTCAGATCGGGCGTGAGGTTGTAGTTGAGGCGCAGGGTCAGGCTGAGCGTGCGCTGGTCTACCTTGCCGACGATGTATTCGTCCGTTCCTTCCACCCTGCCCTGGGTGACGTACTGGTCGGCCCGCTTAAATACGCTGTAGCTAGGGGAAGCACTGACCGAAAGGGCATCCAGCGCCTGCCAGGCGGTTTCGACGTAGTAGGACTGTTGCTGCTCGCTGCCGTCAAAGGACGTGAACCCGTAGTAGTTCAGGTAGGTGACCACTTTCTTGCGACTGTCGCTGCTCACGTATCCGAAATACTCCGCACCCGCGCTCCGCCGCAGGATCGGTCCGCCGCGCAGGTCCGTCTTGGAAGCCCGTTGCGAGATATACGTAGCCCCCCCGCCGATGCGCCAGAAGTTGGTAAAGCTGGCGTGGCCGTTGGTGTTGAAGCCCTGAAACAGCTGCTCCCCGCTGAAGTCGAAGGTGGAATAGACGTTGCCGTTCACCTGTAGGCGACGGAAAATACTGAAGGGTTGCTGCCACCGGCGGGCCATCCAACCGAAGTAGTTGATCTCGTCGGCACTCCGCATAAAGCCGATGTCGTTGATTTCGAAGCCGGGCGAGCGGTAGGTGGCGCCGGTCTCGAAGATGAAGTTACCCGCCAGCTTGCCCACTTTGAGCATACCACTGCTCCCGTTCAGCCGGGTCGCGCTGCTGTCGATGCGCAGGTGGTCGGCGTCCGGCCGCTGAAAGAAGTGCTCGAAGCCGGTCTGCGTCTCAAGGATGGATTCCTGGCTACCGCTCACGCTACTCAGCACCGTATTGCCGGCTACGTACCAGGCACGGTCCTTCCAGCGGTGGGTGAAGTCAAAGCCCCCTGAATACGCGCGCCGGTGCAGGAAGTCGAGTTCGGGATCGTCGTCGAGCGCCCGCTGTACCCCGGTAAAAATGGCCCCGACGTAGGTATCGCCCCCCCGAAAATCTTGCTGTACGCGCGCCACCTGGAAGTTGGTCATCGGCTCTACGACCGTTTCGCTGCGCTCCCCGTCCAGATCGATGGTCGCCAGTTCCCGCTGGGTGGTGCTCTGCAGTAGGCCGACGGAGAGCCCCGACTGCGTTTTGCCGCTGAATTTTGCCGCGCCCAGGATGGTTGTATTGTCGGGCTGGTCGACGTAGTAGCTGCGACCGGAATCCGAGCCCACGAAGCGGTGCGGGCTGCCCCCAATTCTGCGGCTGTAGAACAACTGATCGGAAGTATGGCCACCGCCGGCTTCGGCACTGCTGAGGTTGAAGTCAAAAATATTCTGCCCCTCCACGAAGAAGGGCCGCTGCTCGCGAAAAAAGATCTGGTAGCCGTCCAGGTTGAGGGCACCGGGATCGGCTTCCACCTGGCCGAAGTCGGGGTTGATCGTTAGGTCCAGGGTCAGGTCGTTGGTCACCCCCACCCGGGCGTCGAGGCCGGCGGAAAAGCGGTTGTCGGCACCGGTAACGAAGGGGTTGCCCTCCTCTTCCGGGTAGGTGGAGCGCTGGGCGAGTACGTAGGGTTGCAACTCCACGTTGCGGTGGGGCTGGATGTCGTTGAGCCCCCGCAGTTCGCCGAAGCGGCTGACCCATCCTGAGGCATTCCGGTCGGCGGGCTGCCAGAGGGAACGCTCGTCCATCCGGAAGTCGGTACGCGTCGACTGAATACCCCACACCTGTTCCGCCCCCGCCGCGAAGCGGATCTGGGATAACGGAATGCGCAGCTCGGCCGTCCAGCCCGCCGAATCGATCTGGGTGCGGGTCTCCCAGATGGGGTTCCAGGAGCTGTCCCAGTTGCTGCCGTCGTTGGAAATGAACTCGTCCCCCTTCACCCCGGACGCGGAAACGGTAAAGGAGAAGGCCGTACGCTTGTCGTGGTAGCTGTCGATGTTGAGCTCGACCCAGTCGCCGGGGAACTGGTCGCGGCGCCCCATCCGCCGCTCGATCTTGTCGGGTTCGCTGTCGAGACAGCGATAGGCCACGTACAGGTTGCGGTCGTCGTAGAGGAGCTTGAGGAAGGTCTGCTGGGTGGGAGGCTGGTCGGCGTTGGGCGTATACTGCACGTAGTCACCGCTCCACTCCACCGCATTCCACACCGCCTCGGTGGGGCTACCGTCGATCAGGGGGGCCTCGGAAGCCCGCTGGGTTTGATAGACCCTGGTAGGGTAGTGTTTAACGGTGGCCGTGCTGTCTTGCGCGCCGAGCGTACCCGACAGGAGGAAAAGCAACACCGGAAGTAAAATTCTCATGACTGGTGAAGGTGAAGGGGTGACCCTGGTAGGAAGGACGAGTGATTGGGACACGGGTTGCGCCACGGCTTTGTTACCATTCACCATTCCTACCGCTTATCCCTCCCGCAGGTAGACCTTTCCGTAGGGGGCCTCACAGCTTATTGTCCGTCCACCGCTGCCGACCGAGCCGACCACGCGCTCGAAGAAATCTCGGTGCTCGCTCTGGCCTTCATCGATCTCGATGTCCAGGTCGGTGAGCAGTTCGCCGAACTGGGTCTGCAGTTCCAGCTTGGCTCCGGTACCGGCGGGTAGGGTCAGGTCGACGGCACCGTAGTTGCTGTATAACCTGAGATCACCGGACGGCTTACCGCTCGGGACGGTCACCGTCACCCCGCCGTAAGTCGCGTCGACCTCCCGCAGCCCGGGCAGGTCGTTCACTTCTACGCTGCCGTACACGGTCTCTACGCTCACCATCACTCCTGCAGGTACCCGCACAACCATGCGAATCTGCGAGCTACAGCAGTTTTCCCCGTACTCTTTGTTCTTCCAGAATTGCTTGAGTTGCTGCTGGGTGGGGTTTGTTTCGGTGACCCGAATCGTTTGTCCTTCCCGCTTCACCGATAGTTCGGCCAAGTCATTGCGTGACTCGCCCTCGACCGTGACCGAGTGCTCGATGGTGATAAAGTCGCCGTCGGCCTGCCGAATATCGACCTGGCTGAAATTAGCCGATAGGTGCAGTGCGGTGGCGCCCTCCAGTTCGATACCGGTCATGGGGGTCTGGGCGGCAAGGGAAAGGGAAGCCAGTAGAAATAAGGGTAGTAAACGTCGCATGGCTGGTTATTTTTTGCGGATGTAGAGATCGCTGTAGGTAGCGGAAAGGGAAAGTAGCGGCCCGCCCCCGTTGATGGTGCCGACGAGTTGGCCGCGCGACTGTTTCTCGTCACAGTTACAATCGTCGTCCTTACTCGATTTGGTGGCCTTCGCGGGGGTCATATTCGGCTTGACCTCGATATCGAAGTCGGTGTACATGTCGCCGTAGCCCGACGATAACCTTAGGTTGGCCTTGGTAGCGGCGGGCAACGTAACGTCGACACTGGAGTAGCTGGAGTGCAGTCTGGTATCCTTCGTGGGGGCGGCATCGTAGACCGCGACGATGTCACTGTAAACGGTATTGACGGCCGTCGCGCCGGTCACGTTACTGAGCCGGGCTTCGTGATACATCATGCTCACGTCGAGATCGCCGGTAAAGTCACTAACCGAGAGTCCGCCACCCCGGTGGGTCGTTTGCTCGACCTTCACCGTAGCATTGTTGGGTACCCGCACGGTGATCGATTTTCCGTCGCCGCCTACCTGTTGCACCAGTATGCGGCCTTCACTTTCGGTTACGCTCAGTCCGAAGCCTGTATTATCGCGCAGTCCTGAGGCGCTGATTTTGCGCAGTCCGTCGGCGCGTTTATCTTGGTTGGCGGACTGCTCGCTCCCATCCAGGATCATCTCGCTGCCCGCTGCGCCTACGATACTGAGCCGGTCGATTTCCCGGAATTCAATAGTCTTACCGGCGGCGGCGATTTTATAGTCATTCTGGGCCCAGAGGCCGGTGCTCACGCAGAACAGTAATAGTATTCTTAACATGGTTTTCGGTTTAGATCAGTTTAAAGGTGCCCAGTTCGGCCGCGTCGCGGAGTTGCTGGGGTAGGGTATCGTTTTGGCGGAGTTCTTCGAGGTAGGGCAGCACGCGTTTTTCGTTCAGGTTTACTAGCGTTTCTAGTAGTTCCACGCGTACGGCCGGCGGCGGGTTTCCCCCCATGGCATCGAGCATTTCCTGTTTCGCCTCGGAGGCGGCGGCAAAGCGGCGCAGGGCATCCAGGGCGGCCAGGCGGACGTTGGTGTTTTCGTCGGTGCGCAGCATCTTACCGAGGTGGGCGATCACTTCCGGGTCGGCGATGGCCACGTCGAGGCTTACGGTGGCGGCGCGCATCCGGGTGCTGCTACTGCGGTCGTGCATCAGTTCGAGCATGAGGGTACGGGTGGCGGCCAGTTCATTCTCCATCTCTGTATCACTACCGAAGGACCAGCCGAGGCCGAAGACGAGCAGCAGCACACTAGCGGCGATACTCAGTAGGGCGGCGGGGCGCAGGTGCCGTGTCCGGGCCGGAGGCGCAGGCTTTTCCTGGTCGTGCCCCGCCAGCATCTTCGCAAAGCGCGCGTCGGCTTCCGCGCTAGGTTGCGGGTCGGGAAGGGCGGCTAGCTGCCGGCGCAGGTCGTTGAGAGTGCTTACCTCGCGGGCCAGTTCGTCGTCGGTTACTTCTTTCATGGTCGGTTGGCTTGGTGGTAATTGGCGCGCAGTTGTTTGCAGGCCCGGTGTATACGCACCTTGACGTTGGCCTCGGTGGTGTCGAGCACCCGGGCAATGTCGGCGTACTTCATTTCGCGTTGCCAGGCCAGCTCCACCACCACCCGGTAGTGCTCGGGCAGGGCGGCGAGGGCGGCCCGGCAGTCGGGGGGTGGCGTGTCGGCCTCCAGGGGCAGTTCTTCCCAGGGGAAGTGGTCGTTCAGCGGCATGCGCCCCTCGAGGCGGCAGCGGTCGCGGTGGGCATTGCGGGCAATCGTGAAGGCCCAGGGCTTAAAGCGTTGCCCCTTCCGCCAGCTCCCCCGGTACTTGATGATCCGCTCGAAGGTGGTGTGCAGCAGGTCTTCGGCCGTCGCCCGGTCGCCCGGACTTCGGTTCAGCAAAAAACCCAGCAGGGGCGACTTATACCGCTCGTACAGCGGAGCCAAACTCCCGAGCTGGCCGGCGGCGACTTCATCCATCAGCAGTTCATCGGTCGGCGGCAAAGCGTAGCTGTTTTCTCCTTCGGAGGGGCATACCGGGAAAGTAGGGGATGGTTACACGAAGCCGGTAAAAAAAGACCAGACAGGTAAGGCCAAACCATACCGCTAGTCACCTTAGCCCGAGACGGCTTCTTCCCCCTTTTACTGCGCAGCTGCCTACGGCGGTGGGGGCCAGGGGGCAACAGTCGGCAGGAGCATAATAGCTAGCGGTATGAGACCAGACACTCGGAGGTCTTGCGGCAGCCTTACCCGAACCCAACAATCCCCCTACACTACCGCGTTCCACCCACATGTCCGCCAAGAACCCTACACCCGCGCCCGCGCCCCCTCCGGCCACGAAGAAGACGTCCACCCTAAAAAAGGTGATCTACGCAATTATTATTCTGATTGCCCTTTCCCTGATCCTGCAGGTACTGGGCGTAGGCGTGATGGACCGCCGGGAAAATGACACGCTGCTGGAGCATCCGCACGCGGAATAAGGAAACAACTAGAACCACCCCCCCTGCAGCCCCGCCCGGAACGGCCAGGGAATAGAAAGTAGAATGACCACCAGACCGAGGCTGTAGAAAACAGCAATCGTCTTCCAGCCCTTGTTAAGCTCCGCCTGCCGCTTGGCCCGGCTGTAGCCGATGGTGACGAGTACGATGCCGATCAGCATGCCCGTGATGTGCTCGACGGTGTAGAAGCGAACGACCTTATCGCCCATGACTTCGCCCTCGAAACGGACGTAAGGGCTCAGCCACAGATAAAGGACCAGGCCCAGCAGCAACTGCAGGTGTACCGAGATCATGCCGAAGAGCGCGAGTTTGTCCTTGCCGGGGTAGACCCCGCCGCCGCGCCGCCGCGAAAACGCCCGGGCGATGGCCGCCACGAGCAGAATAAGCACCACCCAGCGGAGACCGGAGTGGGCGTGTTGAACGGCGGTGTAAAGAACTCCCATAGGTCATGCTGGCTAATGGGCCGCAAGATAGCCCACCCGGCTTAATCCGTGCCGAGCAGGTAAGCGTAATCGCGCAGGCCGTCGACGTGACTAAAGATGATGCGCAGCACGGCGACGATCGGGATGGCCACAATAGCTCCCACCGCCCCCCATAACACCGTAAAGGCCAGTACCGCGAAAATGGTGGTGAGGGGATTGATGTCCACCTCGTCGCCCACGATCAGCGGGGTAAGGATGTAACTCTCGAGCGTTTGGGCCACCGCCATGGTGATCAGTACGCCCACCATGGCCTCCGTGCCGCCGCCGCCCGCCAGGGCAATGGCCAGGGCCAGCCCGCCCCCGATGAGGTTGCCGAGGTAGGGGATGATACTCAGCACGGCCGCGAGTACGGCGACCACCACGGCGTACTCCAGCCCCGAGATCAAGAAACCGGCCGTGTAGAGCACCGACAGAATGAGAATTAGGATGAGCCGGCCCTTCAGGTAGCGCTGGGCTACCGAGGCACTCTCGTTGATCGTACGGTGCGTAACGCCCCGTTGGTCTTCCGGCATCCGGCGGAGGATAAACTCCCGCAGCCGCTCCTTCTGGGACAAAAAGAGGACGACGTAGACCAGTACGATCAGAAAATCTCCGAGTACGCTTAGGGTAGTGGACAGCAGGCCCGTGATCTGCCCCCGCTCGATCGGGAGCTGGCTGACGACGCTGCCCGTAGTCCCTCCGTCCCCGGAAGCCGTGGTGGGCCGGGCCCCGCCCGGGGTCGCTTGCTGATCGCCCGACGGGTCGCCATTCGCTTGCTGGTCACCGGAGGAGGCTTCCCCCCCGGCGCCGGCGGGCAGCTTTTCCTGGATGCTTTGGAGCTGCTCGCCGAGGCGCTGCTCGATCTGGGGCCAGTTGTCTGCGAAATTAGCGGCCTGCTTACCGATGGCGAAGAAGAGTCCCGCAAAGACGAGCAGCAGCACGAAGACCGCCCCCGCGATCGCCAGCCCGGGTTTCCAGCCCCAGCTGCGCAGCTTGTTGTCGATGGGATCAAGGAGTACGGCGATGAGTCCGCCCAGCGTGAGGGTGAGTAACACGGGCTTGCCGAAGTACAGGATGACGACGATGCCGATGACGACGGCCAGGCGGAGGGCCGTACCGGTGAGTTTTGACTGGGAGTCCATGGGGCGGTGACTTGTACATTTGGTAGGTCATCCGGCGCGGCACTGTTCACTCTGCCGTACTTTTACCGCCTATCCTAACTTCGCGCCCGTGGTCCAGCAAACCAGTTTTCACCTTTCCGCTCGCCGCCGCGGGTACCACGTGATCACCCGGGAAATCCTGGAGCAGCTCCCGCCCCTACCCCCGGCCGGCCTGCTGCACCTCTTCATTCAACACACCTCGGCGGCCATCACGGTCAACGAGGCGGCGGACCCCGGCGTGCTCACCGATTTCGAATCCGTCTTCAATCAGCTGGTCCCCGAAAACCTGCCCTTTCTGGTGCACACCCTCGAGGGGCCCGACGACATGCCCGCCCACATCAAGGCCGCCATGATCGGCCACAGCATCACGCTACCCATTACCGACGGCCGGCTCAATCTCGGCACCTGGCAGGGCATCTACCTCTGTGAGTTTCGCAACCGCGCCTCAGGCCGGGGCATCGTCGCCACGGTTTACGGCTAAGCGCCAGGCATAGTAGCCGTATCCCGCCATGATTACGTAGAGCACCATCAGCCCCGCAAAGAGCAGCGCCCCCGAACGCAGGTAGAGGTACACGTAAGCCGCGTCGATCACCACCCAGTACAGCCAGTTTTCGAGCCGTCTCCAGATCAGCAGGAAGGTGGCAATCACGCTAAAGGTGGTCGTCACGGCATCCAGGTAAGTCTGGGTGGCCGGAGTCAACGCACCCACGGTGTAACCTAGTAGTAGGCCCAGGCCGATGCCGCTGCCGATCACCAGCGCATGTTCGCGCAGGGACATATGCCGGATACTACTCGGGGCGGGTTCCGCGGGTGCCCTGGCAAGGCTGTCCAACGTATCAGTCTCCGGACGGGTAGCCCGGGAGCGCTGCCAGCGAAAGAGGCCTACCCCGGCCATGCCGAAGTAAAACACCTGCAGGAGGGCATCGGAGACGAGGCCGTAGGCGACCAGCGACTGATGTGCCCACAGTACGGCGCTCATCGCTGCGAACAACCAGCACCAGTTGTTGTCGCGGGCGGCAAAGTAGACATACAGGAGTGCGGTGAGGGTAGCGATCCACTCCACCGCCGCCGTATTGCCAACCTGCTCCAGCAGCATGTCCATGATCTAGGGAATGACTACAGGGTCACGTTCATCAGGCTGACGAAGCGCTGTACCCGCGCGTCGATTTGCTCCCGGTCGAGCGTCTGCATGCGGCGGGTACCGAAATCCTCCACTACGAAACTGGCCATGGCGGAGCCGTAGATGACGGCACGCTTCAGGTTTTCGAAGCTCAGGTCATCCGTAGCGGCCAGGTAACCGACCAACCCCCCGGCGAAGGTGTCGCCCGCGCCGGTAGGGTCCACCACCTTGGGCAACAGCAGGGCCGGGGCGGAGAACACCTGGTCCCCCTGAAACAACAAGGCGCCGTGCTCCCCCTTCTTGATGATGAGGATCTTGGGGCCCATCTCCACGATGGCGGCGGCGGCCTTCAGCAGGCTGAGCTCGCCGCTCAGCTGGCGGGCCTCCTCGTCGTTGATGATGAGGATGTCGATCCGCTTCAGGACCGCCTTCAGGTCGGCGAGGGCGATGTCCATCCAGAAGTTCATGGTATCGAGGGCCACCAACTTGGGGCGCTGCTCCATCTGGTCGAGTACCCGCGCCTGCACCGCCGGCGTCAGGTTGCCGAGCATAAGGTAGGGGGCCCGGGCGTAGCTGGCGGGCACCTTGGGGTCAAAGTCGGCTAGGACGTTCAGCTGGGTATCGAGGGTGTCGCGCCCCATCATGTCGTCGTGGTAGCGGCCGGCCCAGTAAAAGGATTTTCCGTCGGGAATCACCTCTACGCCTTCCATATCCGCCCCCCGGCGTTCGAGATCGGCCAGAAAGTCGTTGTTATAGTCGCCGCCGATCACCGAAACGAGCTGGACCGGCTGCACGAAGTGGGTTGCCGCCATGGCGATGTAGGTGCAGCTCCCGGCCTCGATCATCTTGACTTCGCCGTAGGGGGTGTAGACGTCGTCAAAGGCTAAAGTTCCAACGGCAAGCAAGCTCATATTTTATTTTTTGGGCCGCAAAGATTGCAAAATAAACCGGCACTACGTAAATTTGCGTCCGCTTAAGCGCCCGCCTCAGTAGCTCAGTTGGTTAGAGCGGCGGACTGTTAATCCGTAGGTCAAAGGTTCGAGCCCTTTCTGAGGCGCTACTCTGCATACGCCGGCCCTCCTTACGGAAGGCCGGCGTTCTGTATTTACTGCAAAATCTTCGCAAGTTCAGTGGATGGGCGATCAAAGGAGCGAATCTTCCCCGCCGCGTCCACATCGATCCAGTAAGGAAGTTCCGGGTGGCAATTAAGCCGCCGGCAGGTGTTGGGGGCGGCCAAATAGACGGGCACACTCAGGGGAGCTTCCTCCAGAAAAGCGTCCACGGAGGCTGCGGCATCCATTCGATTGACGAAGACCAGCTCCACCCCGGCGCGTTGATCGGCCGGGAGCGCTTGATATAGACCATGCAGCACGCGCACGTCGGAGCCCGGTGGCTGGTGGGTGCCCAGGCTCCAGAAGTAAAGCACCAGTCGTCTGCCCGGCGTGGCCCCTAGGTGTACGGTCCCTCCCGTAAGGGTACGTACCGGCACGGCCCGAAATTTCCCGTCAAACTCCGCGGCCGGGGGGCGGGTGCCGGGGTTCTCTACCGAACGAATCACCAGCTCGCGGCGGCTGCTATCCAGTGACTCGACATAGTAGTGGCGACGACCCACCCGAAAGACCGTGCGCCCGTCGATGGCGCCGACATTGGTCTGCCCGGGGTCGACGGTGGAACGGCTGGCCCCCCACGGCAGCAGGATAAAATGTTCGGAATGGGTGATGGTAAGGCTGTCCCTAAAGAGATGTTCCGTACGCTGCACCACCCCGAGCCGTAAGGAGTCGCCGCCAAGCACAACATCGGCCGCGGCGATGTGGGCGGAATCCCATAACCGCCCCTGCCACCGGTAGGTGTTGTGCAGGTGAGCATTGACCTCCTGGTCCAGGGACAGAACAACGCGGTCGGACGAGTCGCCGCCGCAGGCGTAGAACCACGTGAGCACCGACAGGACCACCCCCGCCCTAAACACCGCCCGCCCGTAGCTTGTCCAGAAACTGCCGGACGCCGTGGTGGCTAACGGTACGGCTCTGAAAGAACTCCGCGGTGCGCTGGCGCTCGGGGGCACTGGCGTCCAGGCTCGACAGGATATTCTGAAGGTGCATCTTCATGTGACCGCGCTGGATGCCCGTCGTCACCAAACTGCGCAGGGCCGCAAAGTTCTGGGCCAATCCGGTGGCGGCGGCGATGCACATCAGTTCCTCAGCGCTGGGGCGGCCCAGGATATCCAGGGCTAGATCTGCCATCGGATGCAGGCGCGTGAGGCCACCTACGGTGCCGAGGGCTAGGGGCACGGTCAGTTCGAAGTGAAAGACTTCGTCCACCACGCGGCAGCGGCTGAGGGACCGGTAGCGACCGCTCTCCGCGGCGAAGGCGTGAGCCGCCGCCTCTACGGCGCGAAAATCGTTGCCCGTAGCCAGCACCACGGCGTCAATGCCGTTCATGATTCCCTTGTTGTGGGTGACGGCCCGGTACGGGTCTTCCCGGGCCACGTCTACGGCAAATTGGAAACGGCGGACGAAGTCCGCCGCGTCCACACCCGAGCCGGCTAGGTTCATAGCTGCGATGGGACAGTGCACCCCGGCGCGGACCACGCAGTTGGGCGTATGATTGCTTAGGATGGCCATGACGACCTCCAGGTCCCGCTCGCCCCCCAAGAGCGCGGTACTGTCGGCCGCCCAGTTTTCCAGTTCGGTGGCGTAGGCCTCCAGGATGGTATTGATGAAGTTGGCCCCCATACTGTCGCCGGTACCGAAGCGCACGAGCAATTGGTAGCACTGGGGGTGGACTCGGGGCAGGTGTTTCCAGTACATCCCGCGCACGCCGCCCCCGCGGCTTTCCATACGGGTAGTCAGTTCCGCGGTGGCCCGGTAGAGCCGGTTCTCGAGTTCCGGCAGGAGGGCGGCGCGGCGGGCTTCGCTACCCCCCCAACGGAAGTGCAGCTGACCGAGTTTCTCGGTAGCGACGACCTCCGCGTGGAAGCCGCCGCGGGTCAGCCAGTACTTGGCCGCGCTGCTGGCCGCGGCCACCACGCTGCTCTCCTCAATGACCATGGGCACGGCGTAGGTACGCCCGTTGACCAGCACGTTGGGGGCGACGCCGAAGGGCAGGGGGAAGTTGGCGACGGTGTTTTCACTGAAGTTGTCCAGGACCTGTTGCACCACGGGGCTGCCGCCGTCGAAGAAAGAAAACTCATGTTCCGTACGCTGGGGCAAAAAGGCCTCCATCAGCCACCGGCGACGTTGTTCCTTGTCGAATTTGCTGAAGCCGTTGATCCGGCCTTGATCTTGCCTGCGCTCGGTCACGGAGTGAGTGTTGGTTAATGGCGGGGGCGAAGATAGGCCTTGGCCAGTTCGAGACCCCGCAGCTGGGTGGCTACAAACCGCTGCAAGGTGGCGTAGTCCTCCCGGGCGTGCCGCAGGAAGGCCGATGCCTGTCCGTAAATGGCGGGCAGCCGAGCCGTTTGCGTCAGGTAGTAGCCATCGAGGAAGCCCTGAACCCCCCCACTGATAATGAGGTGCTGGCACTGTACCCGAACCTCGGCGCTGTCCACCATGGCGTTGATCGCGGCGACCATCTCGTCGGCGGAATGTCCGATCTGAGTGAGTCCCGCGTAGGCCGTCCGGGCCAGGTCGTCGGAGCGGAAGAGTTCCAACTTACTAAAGTTAGTGCCCCCGTTGGCCGCCGTATCCAGGGCCAGGATGGGCAATTCGAGAAGCGCACGGAGGCTCGCCGGGCCCATCCCCTGCCCGACCTCCTTCACGATGACCGCCACCTCCGGCAAATCCCGCATCAGCTCGCGGATGGTGTCAAGGGGCGGGGCCATAAAGCGATCCCCCTCGGGCTGCAGCCACTCCTGGAAGGGATTGACGTGGATAATCAGGCCATCGAGGTCCAGCGCGTCGATCATTTGGAGAATCAGGTGCCCGTCGCCGTCTTCCAGTAAGCGTTCCACCTGGGCGACGCCGAGATTGGCGAAAATGGGCACTTCCGTACCCGCTACGGGACGAATGTTAAAGTCCTGGAAACGGTGGTCGTCGTAAAGCAAACTACGGCAGGAGCCCAGGCCCATGCCTAGACCAAACTCCCCGGCCGCGCGGGCCAGATTATGGTTGATGGTAAAAGCCTTCTCGGTCCCCCCCGTCATGCTGCTGACCCAGAGGGGCGCCCGCAGTTGTCTACCGTTCCAATCCAGCGATGCCAAACTGCCGGGGGCCGGGTGAGCGGCCAACAGGGGTTCGTAGTCGAAGCGGGAGTCCAGCGTAAGCCGGTTAACCTGCGCCTGAAACGCCAGCTCGATGTGGTCCTCCTTCCGGCCGGGGGCGGTGGGGTCGTGAGGGGGTGCGCCGGGTAAGTGAGCGGGGGAAGAATCGGGCATGATACAGGCAACGCGGGGTAAATCGAATGGTTTATAGTTCGCCAACCCTGGATTCCCGATTGCTGTCTGTCGCTTCTCTCCCCTCGCGGCCTTATAATGCTTCGCCCACGCTGGGGCGTCGCCTGCGTTTTTGGCCCGGCGAGGCGGAAAAGCAGCCTCGCCATAATTTTACGTTTCCAAAGTTGGTGAACGATACCCCAAAAAAAGGGAGCGCCAAAGTGGCACTCCCTCTAAAAACGGTCTTTCCAAAAAGCAAACACTTGACTAAATTCTTGCGTGGCCGCCCGGCGAACCGGAGGGGCACTTATTTCCTTTGGGTGGTAGGTGTATATTAACTCTTTTCTTTTTAATCGCCTCCACAGATGAAATCATCCGTTCTAGTTCCCGTCATTCTGGTCGTCTGCCTGCTCGCCCTCGCATTGCTGATCTCGCGGGCGTTCTCTGCGGCCCGGGACGGACAGGACTCCCTGCAAGGTAGTACCAAAATAACTTCGGCGCCAGAAAGGATCGAAGCAGATTCTGCTGCCTTCTATGACGCCCAAGGTACGGACAAAACGCCATCGAGTCTGGAACCGGGAGAACTGGAGGTCGTTTCAGAAGACCAAAGCACACACCCTGCCTCTAGCCATCAGCTCAACCCCACTGGAGAATATTTCGTCATTGCCGGCACCTTCCGGCAGGTAGCCAATGCCCAAAACCGGGTCGAAGCCCTGCGCCAAGCGGGCTTTTCGGATACGGAGATGTCAAAATTCGACCGCGGAACGTATGCCGTTGCATTAGTGAGCCGGTCGGCGGCGTACGAACCCGCCATCACAACGGCCGGACGGGTACGCGCGGCGGGCTTTGAAGCCAAGGTTTACCGCAAGCGATAAGAGCTTGTTTGGGTTTTCCGAGCCTGACGAAAACGCCGCTAATTTGGGTCTATTCGAGCCTCCAAACGGGGAGCCTAGCGGGCTAGGTGACGCTTTTTGAGGGGAATAGTAGGCGTAAAGGAGCAAGTTTGCGCGGCGGTGAGCGGAATCCCAGACAAGCGCTAAGTAGCGCAGGCGCTAACCCTGGTAGGCCAACATGCCCCCTTCAAGGTTGCGGACGTTTTTGAAGCCCGACTGCCGAAGCAGCTCCTGGGCCATCGCCGACCGCTTACCACTGCGGCAGTAGACGATAATTTCCTGATCCCGGTAAGGGGTGAGCTTGTCCATTGACATGCTCAATTGGCCGAGGGGAACGTGAATACCGCCCACGTTATACTCCGCGCGCTCATAATCCTCCCGGACGTCCAGCAGCACGTAGTCGTTCTTGCCGTCCTTTTCCCGTTCCTTAAGTTCCGCAACCGTAGCTTCCATGCGATAATTAATTAGCGTGCTAAAGTGGGGCCAACACGGCAGGCCAGGAATAGATTACTGCCTGACGATTTTATGTTGGCTCCGGCGGTCCCCGGAGCGGCACACCAGCAGGTACACTCCGGGCGCATAATCTCCTAAATCGAGGGGTTCGGCTTGCTTTCCTGTGGCTAGCCGTTGGCCCGTGCTGCTGTAGAGCGTGTAGCGGAAGTCCTTAGGTAGCAGCGTCTCCGGGCCACGAATGTTCACGACGCCGGTCGTGGGGTTCGGAAAAACCCTAACGAAAGGCTCGGTAGATGGTCCATTGCGGGTTGCGGTCGGCCGAATGTCAGCCCCGGCTAATAGGGGGCGGATCATAATTGCGCCGCGCGTGGCCCCACTTAAGGGCTGCCAGCCGCTGCCGGCCTCGAAGAACTGCACGTTCTCGGGTTGATTGTTGCGGTCGAAGCCGACCGGCAACACCCGCGCAGCGGCCGACTGCCGCCAGCCGACGAAGAAATCGCCTGCGGGCAGGTCTACCGGTGCCTCCAGGGCATAGCTGCTAAAGGCCTGTAGGGAGTCCGTGTAGTAATCTTCGGCGTAGAGAATAGGCGCCTCGAAGCTGTAGAGCTCCTCTCCCGGCCGCCCATCTTCCCCCGCCCCGTAGACCACAAAATTGATGGACTGATCGCTAGGCGTGCCCAGTACCCGCGGTAGGCGGATGCGGATGCCCGTCAGTTGGTCGGCTACGTAGGCGGTGTAGCGCTGCACGATGACGTTGCCGGCCTGCCCCTCGATCGCTACTTCCGCGCTGCCGTCGTCGTAGGCGAAGTAGTCGCCGAAGACCGTCAGTTGGGTCGCTCGGTTATTCCGGGCGATGGCCGGGGAGAAGGCAGCGTCCTCGGTGGCCACCGTCAGGTCATAAGTGGTAGCTACGGTGAAGGTACGATCAGGGTCCAGGCCGTTCAGGAAGCCCCGGATTTGGGGATAGGTCGGCAACTGGTCAAAGGTCGCGCGACGAATCTCAAAGGTATCTGCGGCGATGCCGTTGTCCTGTCCAAAAAACGCGGACGGGAACAGCCCCCCACCAAATTGGAAGGGCGGGGAACCCAGGTTGCGGACGATGTAGGTGGACTGGGTCACCGGGGTGATGTCCGCCCGGTGGTTCCAGAGTTTAAGGAAGATGGTGTCGGCCAGCAGGGAGTCACTGCCCGCCTGCAGGTGCCGGATGGGCATGCTGGTGTAGGTGGACAGTAGGCGGAAGGGCGCCTCGATCAGGGCCAAATCCTGGGTGATCAAGCTGGTCGAGGTATTGCTGAGCTTTACGTAGTCCAGATGCCAGCTGTCAACCGCCCCCCGCTCGGTACTGAGGTTGAGGAAGCGGAACTGGAAGCCGTCGTACTGGTACGGGGCCGGCACCGGGACCAACTGCCCCGCGAAAGGTGGGATAAAGGAGTTCGGCTCGGTGTTCAGGCGGCCCTCCCGGGCGTACACCGTATTCCAGTTGCCGGCGGGATCGAGGAACTGCACCAGGAAGCTATCCTGGACCTCAGGTCGGTTGCCCAGCCCCTTGGGCTGGAGGTAGAAGGAAAGCACGGTGCCCGTCTGCCCCGCCAGCTGGATCGGGACCGAGGTCAGGTAGTCGCGGGGTACGCCGCTGCGTCCGTTGCCGTCGGCGGGGTAGGCTTGCCCGGCATAATTGACCGCATCGAAGGTGGCCACGCCGATGGAGGGCGGCAGCTGGGCGTAGTTGCGGTTAATGAGCACGTCGTTGTCCTGCCAGAGACTCAGGTCGGGACGAATGCTGTCGTAGGAGAAGTCGTCGAAAAATGGCAGGCTCACGGCGGGCCGGTCTACCGTGAAGGTGGAGCGGTAGGTATCACAGAGCCCGAATGCGTTGCAGACCGTGAGGCAGACGGCGTCCGTCCCCCCGTAGCCCGCCGCGTCGTACACGTAGCTGTTGCCCTCCCCGAAGCGGAAGAGAAAGGCGGTTTCCTGGCTCCGCCCGCCGTAGTCGTCTCCGCAAGCAGCGATGGTCCGGCAAACCGCGCCGCCGGGTAGGGAGTCACCGGGTACGTTCACCCGCACCCGCGTCCCCGGCAGAATGAGCTGATTGCCGAGCTCGACGGTGCGCCCGGGCCGCTGGACGAGCAGGATGAGGGGCACGGTATCCGAGCACACGCCGCCCGGGGAGCAGACAAAGAGGTTAAGCGTGTCGAGGCCCTGCTCCACATCGGGGAAGGGGGTGTAGAGGATCGTGTCGGCGGTCAGGGTCACGGTACCGAAGCGGGCGGTTGCGCAGCCGATGCAGCCGTAGTCGGTCAGGTCACTGCCCAGGCCCACCGTGTCGAGGTCGATGCGCACGGTGCGCTGGCCGCTGGTAAGAATGCGCTCGATGCCGGGGAGATCGGGATTGCCGCATTCCGCCCGAAAACTGACTACCTCCCGGTGGGCCGGGCGCAGCTGGACGTGCTCCTGCAGGGGCACGATACGCTGGGCGGGGAGGCCCCCGAGGGCAAGCAGCAGGAGGACCGGAAGGAGATAGGGTTTCATACGTGTCGGTTAGCTAGGGCTTAACGCAGCAGCGGCGCGGAGAATTACTCGCAACCGGCGGGCGGGGCGTCGCTAAGTACGAGATGCACCTTCTGCCCGGTCTGCATGATGGTGCCGGCCCCGGGCTCGGTACTGACGATATAGGCTTGGTAGCGGTCGGTGAAGTTGCCCTTCACCCGGCCGATTACGAGCTGGCTCCCGGTAATGGCAAATTCAGCGGTACCGAACTGCTGGCAGCGGTAGTCGGGCAGTTCCACGTTACTGCCGCGGCGCTCAGTGATCACGAAGTCGACGGTGCTGCCCATGGGTACCTGCACGCCCTGGC
Source organism: Lewinellaceae bacterium (assembly GCA_963710195.1). Lineage (GTDB taxonomy): Bacteria > Bacteroidota > Bacteroidia > Chitinophagales > Saprospiraceae > Neolewinella. The sequence continues at coordinate 26,711 of CAVPZF010000005.1, read as the reverse complement.
GTAGGTCCTCATCGGTAATTTTCTGTCCGTCGTGGTAGAGGTACAGGATGGTGCCGTCCTCCTGCTTGGCGTCAAACTGCCGCTCGCGGATCCGAAAGCGGATGTTCTTGACCTTCAGCAGGCGTACGTACTGGTTGTAATCGTAATTGCCCACTAGGCTCGGCAGGGCCACCTGGGGTGCATCTTCGCTCAGAATAGTGAGGTAAACCGTCCGATCGTTCTTCACGCGGCTACCTACACGGGGTTGCTGTTGCACCACCAGACCGGCGGGTTTTTCGGGGTCGAAGGGGCCGACAGTGACGTCGATCTTGAGCCCCTGGTCGTCCGCTACCTCCCGCGCCTGGGCGATCTGCATCCCCTCGAAGGTGGGGATGGCCATGCTCTCCCCGTGGTTGGTGTAGGCGTTGAGGCTCGTCCGCAGAATCAGGAAGAGCAGGGTCAGGAAGAGCAGGGCCGCAATAACGTTTTTGAGTATCACCAGGAGCGGATTCTTTTTAGCGGCAAGCCCAGAGGCGGGCGCGGGCGCAGGGGTAAAGGTTTCCCGCGGAGCAGCCCCGGGGGCAACGGACCGGACCACCGCGGCGGGCGGGGACGCGGGTGCCGGAGGAGCAACACCCCCCTGTCGAGTACGTTCCTGAGCGAAACGCAGGATGGCGGCGATAAATTGGTAAGGCTGGTAGCCAGCGATGGCCGCCTGGTGAAAAATGGCGGTGGCCGGCGTCATGCCGGGCAGGCTGTTGACTTCGATGACGATCGTCTCCACCTTGCCGCTGTCGAAAACCCGCACGAAGGCGTCGATGCGGCAGTAGCCTTCCACATTTAGCAGGCGGGCGGCGCGCTCGAGTTCGGCCTTGACGCGGCTGGACACGTAGGCGTAATCGTATTTCGCGGTGGCCAGGCGGGCGGGGGTAAGGTTTTGTCCTTCGCCCGCCAGAAATTTTTCCTCCAGGCTCAGTACCTCCCCGCCGGCGAGGGCCTCGCTCGGCTCGAATACCTCGTAGTACAGCTCGCCGTCCTCCCCGTAGTGGGTCAGCATGCCCCCGGTGATTTCCAGAAACTTCTCCGCCCCCTCCGCGGTGATGGGGGATTCGAAGAGGATAGTAGCTTTCCCGAGCGGCCACTCCTCCTTGTCGCCTAGCTTCAGCGTGCGGCGGGCATCCCGCTCCTGCTGCCCCCCGGGCTGGAGGGTGAGGCGGCAGTAGGCGGCCAATTCCTCGCGGCGGCGGAGCAGCTTGACGGCCGAGCTGCAACCGTCGTCGACCGGTTTGGCAATGAGGGGGTAGCCAAACTTGGCCTCGACGCGGTCGTAGAAACCCTCGGGATCCAGCAGGTAGTCGCGGCGGTCGGCCAGCCACTGCTCGGTTACGGGCAGCCCCCCCTTATAGAGTACCTGGAGGGTAGCGTACTTGTCGATGGTGACCGACGAGCTGGTCGGCCCCGAGCCGTTGTAGGGCAGGCCCAGGCGATCGAGGTGGCGCTGCACCTGCCCGTCCTCCCCCGGGCGGCCGTGGAGGGCAATGAAGACGGCGTCGGCCACCCGTGGCAGCTCGTCGAGGAGGATATGCACCGGATGAAAGACCACGTCGGGATCGGCGTAGCGCTCCGTGATGGCCGCGCACGACTGCCGGATCTCGGCAATGGCGGGATGCTCCCCAGAGTAAGCCAGTTTGTCGCGGATGTCGTCGGCGTTGTCCTTGAGCAGGAGGTTAATCGGCAGCTGGAACAGGGCGAAGTCGTGCGTCTCCGGCGCATCGGCCAGCGGGGCGGTGAGGAAGAGGGGCAGGGGCCGGAAGGCTTCACTCGAGCTGAGCTTTTCGTAGATGTTGCGGCCACTCTCCACGCTGATGTGGCGCTCGAAGCTGGTACCGCCGAGCAGCACGGCCACCCGTTCCCGGGCACCCGCGCCCGCGCGCAGGTCATCGAGGGCGCGGTCCAGTTGGGTGCCAAGTTCTTCCGCTCCCCGCTCCTGCAGACTGGTGCGGAGAAGGTAAGTAAGGAACTGAGAGGGGCTCAGGCCGATCTCCGCCGCTTGGTGAAAGAAAAACGACGAGGGCATCATGCCGCTGGTCGTGTTGGGGTCGTTGAGGTAGATCGTGCCGTCGGGAGTATAAAAACCATCGATGCGGGCGTACACGGCAAAGCCCAGCTCGGTGAACAGCCGCTCGGTCTCCCGACGGATCTCGGTGATGGCCGCGGCGGGCAGGTCGATCGGCGTCACCTTACGGCTGCGGCCGGGCAGGTATTTGCTGCGGTAGTCGAAGAGCTCCCCCTCGTACTTGACGATCTCGGTGGGCGGCAGGGCCACTGCCCCGCCGTCCGGGGTACGCAGTACGATGGTGGAAAATTCCTTGCCGGAGATGAAGCCCTCGACGAGAACGCGCTCCTCGTTCTGATGACCCTCCAGCACCACCAGCGGGTAGCCCCCGTCGGCGGCTCCGGCCTCGAGGTAGGCGTGGAGGTCATCGGGAGTGTAGAGCGTGAGGCGGTGGTCGCCGCGCTGGGCGTCGAGGGGGAAGGCGATGCCGTCGCGGAGGTCGCTGAGGTGGCGCACGTATTCGATGCGGTCGGCGGCATTGCGGTCGGCGTAATCCTGCAGCAGGAGGTTTTCGCGGAAAAAGGCAGCGTTCACGGCGTGCTCGAAGCCGGCCAGCCCTTCTTCCTCCTTGAGGATATAAACCCCGATGCTGCTGCCCTGACGGGCCGGGCGGATCACCATGGGCCAGCCGATGACCTCCTCCGAACGGTGGTAAAGGTCCTCGATAGCGGTCTTCCCGAAGTCCTCCCGCTCGATCACCAGAATGGGTGGGGAGGGATAGCCGGCGGCGGCCATCAATTCCTTCTGTACGGCTTTGTCCATACCGATCTCGCTGGCCTCTACCCCGCTGCCGGTGTAAGGGACGCCGGCATATTCGAGTTCCCGCTGCAGCTGCCCATCCTCCCCGTACTCACCGTGCAGGGCCAGAAAGGCGATGTCGATGAGGTCGGGTAGTTCGTCGCGGCGCAGCAGGCGGCCCACGTGGCGGCCCATCTCGTCAAGGGCGAGGGCGTCCTGGGGACCGAGACTCTCCTGGTACATCTGGAAGCCGTGGACGCTCTCGGGGGCCAGGCCGACGGGGGGAAAGAAGTCACGGATGCTGCCGCGGTAAAGGTACTGCCAGTCCAGCAGGTACCAGCGGCGGAAGCTGTCCACAAAGATGGGCACGGCCTCGAAGAGCGACTTATCGAGGTTGTCGTATACGGTCCGGCCCCCGGCAAAGGAGATTTCCCGCTCGCGCGAGGGTCCGCCAAAAAAGATGCCAACTTTAATCCTCATGTGCGCGCCGTATCAGCCGGTAAAGGTACGACGCCTCAGTGAAGGATGAGCGGCGGCAAGCCCTGCTCCGGCCGAAAGACAAAGCTCATTTCCTCGAAGCGCGGTTTGCGGAACCAGCTGCGCAGCGGCCGGCTCGTCGCCCAGGGTTCGGCGGGCAGGCCCAGCAGGTTCGTATCGAGCTCCCCGTTGTCGTTCTCGTCCTGGAATACGGCGATGGCGTAGGTCTTACCGACCACCAGACCGGGGATTGGCACCTCCTCCCGGCCGGTGCCCGTTACTTTATGGTACACGAGCCGGGCCTTCTCGCGGTCGAGGAAATCGGCCGGAGACTCGTAGATCCCCACCCAGAGCGTGCCCCGCTCCGCCGCGATATTATCGACCCGCAGCACCAGGGTGCCCAAATCACCATCGCGATCCGCCGGTACCAGGGGGGCGGATAGCAGTGACAGTAGGAGCAGAAGTTTCAGCACACCCATAGAACCGGAATTAGGGCCAAAGGCTCACCAACACGTGGTACACCAGCGCGGGGCGACCTCCCGTGGGAGGCCGCCCCGCGGCAGCAAGCATTTACCTAGCCGACCTTAGCGTACGATCGCGTACTTGTAGGTCCGCGACGGATCGTCGGGGTAAACGCCCTCGAGGGCGATGGTACCCTTCCCGGACTTTAGCGTCCGCTCCAGTTGCTCTACGGTCTCCACCCGGCGGCCGTCGACCTTGGTCAGGACGAAGCCGGGGCGTACCCGGGTCTGCTCGGTGAGCAGGCCGTTGTCGAGGGCGGAGACCACCACACCGCCTTCAATTTGTAGCTCCCGCAGCTGCTCCTGGCTGAGGTCCTCAAAGCGGGCCCCCAGGGCGGACACCATCTCGGGCTTTTCTTCGGGGCGCACCACGTCGGTATTGCCGGCGGAGTTTTTCAGTTCGACGGTGAAGTCGCGCTCGGTGCCGTCGCGGTCCACCTTGATGGATACTTTGTCGCCGGGGCGGTGGCGGCCCAGCTGCTCGAGCAGGACGCTGTTGCGGAGGGTGGTGACGCCGTCGACGCTCAGGATGACGTCACCCTGTTGGATGCCGGCCTCTTCGGCAGCACTACCGGGCATGACCTCGGCGATGTAGACGCCGTTGTTGCGGTCGATCTGCTGCTCCTGGGCCAGGCTGGTGTTCAACTGCTGAATGCGGGCTCCGAGTAGGCCACGCTGTACGACGCCAAACTCGCGCAAATCTTCGGCTACCTTCCGCACGATATCGGAGGGCACGGCGAAGCTGTAGCCGGCAAAGACACCGGTGGGGCTGCTGATGGCCGTGTTGATGCCAATCAGGTCGCCGTTCTGGTTGACGAGGGCACCACCACTGTTGCCGGGGTTAACCACGGCGTCGGTCTGAATGAAGGACTCGATGGCCATCTGTCCGGCGCTGCGAGCCACGATGTTGATGTTACGCCCCTTAGCCGACACGATGCCGGCAGTGACGGTGCTGGTCAGGCTGAAGGGATTACCTACGGCGACCACCCATTCGCCGACCTTCACGTCGTCGCTACTGGCGAATTTAATGGGGGTCAGGCCGGTCTCTTCGATTTTGATCAGGGAGATGTCGGTGGTGGGGTCGGTGCCGATGACCTCGCCGACGTAGCTGCGCTCGTCGTTCAGGATAACCTCAAGGGTTTCGGCGCCTTCCACCACGTGGTTGTTAGACACGATGTAGCCATCGCTGCTAATAATGACGCCGGAGCCGGAGCCCTCCTGCAGGGGCATTTCGCCGTCGCGGCCGCCCTGTCCGCGGTCACCGAAGAGGTCACGGAAAGCATCCGGAATTTGGTCGGGGTCGAAGCCGAAGGGCATCCGTCCACTGTTCCCGTCGGCGCGCTTACCCGCCTTGATGTGGACCACGGCGGGCAACGAGCGCTCGGCCGCCAGCACGAAACCTTCCGACGGAGCGGGGGCAACGCGGGTGCCCGGGGCCACATCGGCGAAATTGGTGAAGCTGGCGGGCGTACCGTCGACCCTGACGTACTTCGTTTGTCCCCAGCCTAAATAATTCGCGCCGCCGAGGGCGATAAGCCCGCCGAGTATGGCGACTAGAACAACTACTACTAATTTTTTCATTTTACCTTTTGTTTATTCTTCAACTTGGGTTTGGAGTGGCATAAAGCGCAGTAGTAAGACCGTTTCCCGGCAATTTTAGTTGGTAGCGGGAAACGGTCTTAACAAAATTTAACCGGATGCTGACGCTGGGCTTACACGGCGGGGGCCACAGTCGCTTTGCGCTCGCCCGCCCGGGCCTGTCGGAACACCACCACGTCGCCAAACACGTCGAGCACCACCTGGGCGCCGGACTTCACCTCACCGGCCAGCATCTGCTTGGAGAGCTCGCGCAGGACCCGCTTTTTGATCACCCGCTTGAGCGGCCGGGCACCGAACTCGGGGTTGTAGCCCTCGGCGGCCAGCCAGTCCATCGCCTCGGGGGCCACGGTCAGGGTAATGTCTTGCTCGGCCAGTTGACGCTTGATCTCGTCGAGTTGCAGCTCCACGATCTGGCGGATGTCCCCGCGGCTCAGCGGACGGAACATCACCACGTCGTCGATGCGGTTGAGGAACTCGGGCCGCACGGTCTGCTTGAGCACGTTGAAGAGCGTCTCCTTGGTTTCCTCGATGATCTCCTCCTCGTTGCCGGCCGTGATCTGGGAGAACTTCTCGCGGATCACCTCCGAGCCGATGTTGGAGGTCATGATGATGATCGTGTTCTTAAAGTTGGCCACCCGCCCCTTGTTGTCGGTCAATCGGCCGTCGTCGAGCACCTGCAGGAGGATGTTGAAGACGTCGGGGTGGGCCTTTTCGATCTCGTCGAGCAGCACCACGCTGTAGGGCTTGCGGCGCACGGCTTCGGTGAGCTGTCCGCCCTCGTCGTAGCCCACGTAGCCGGGAGGGGCCCCGACGAGGCGACTGACGGCGTGGCGCTCCTGGTACTCACTCATGTCGATGCGCGTCATCATATCGGCGTCGTTGAAGAGGTAGTCGGCCAGGGCTTTGGCCAGCTCCGTCTTGCCCACCCCGGTGGTACCGAGGAAGAGGAAGGAACCGATGGGACGGTCCTGATTGCTCAGCCCGGTGCGGTTGAGGCGGATGGCGTCGGCGACGGCCTCGACGGCCTCGTCCTGCCCCACCACCTGCTGGTGCAGGGCCTCCTCGAGGTGCAGCAATTTTTCGCGCTCGCTCTCGAGCATACGGGTGACGGGGATGCCCGTCCAGCGGGCGACAATCTCGGCGATGTCCTCGCTGTCCACTTCCTCCTTCACGAGCATTTTGGCGTTGGACTGCATTTCGATCAGCCGCTCGTTGAAGCCCTTCAGTTCGGCCTCCATGGCGGGGATTTGTCCGTAGCGGATCTCGGCGACCTTGGTGTAGTCGCCCGCCCGCTCCAGGCGCATGGCCTCGTTCTTCAGCTCCTCGATGCGCTGCTTCGACTGCTGGATGCCCAGCACGACCTCCCGCTCGCTCTCCCACTGGGCGCGCAGCTCGTTGCGGCGCTCTTCGAGGTTGCCGAGGTCGTGGTTGATGCGCTCAATCTTGCCGGTGTCGCTCTCGCGTTTGACGGCCTCGCGCTCGATCTCGAGTTGGCGGATGCGGCGCTCGATCTCGTCGAGCTCCTCGGGCATGGAGTTCATCTCCAGCCGCAGGCGGGCGGCGGCCTCGTCGATCAGGTCGATGGCTTTATCGGGCAGGAAGCGGTCGGTGATGTAACGCTCCGAGAGCTGCACGGCAGCCACGACGGCCTCGTCCAGGATGTTGATCTTGTGGTGGGTTTCGTAGCGCTCCTTGAGGCCGCGCAGGATAGAAATGGCATCCTCCTCGTTGGGCTCGGCGACGGTGACCTGCTGAAAGCGGCGTTCGAGGGCCTTGTCGGTCTCGAAGTACTTCTGGTACTCGGCCAGGGTGGTGGCCCCGATGGCGCGCAGCTCCCCGCGGGCCAGGGCGGGCTTCAGGATATTGGCGGCGTCCATGGCCCCCTGTCCCTTCCCGGCGCCCACCAGGGTGTGGATCTCGTCGATGAAGAGAAAGATCTGTCCGTCGGCCTGGGTGACCTCGTTGATCACGGCCTTGAGGCGTTCTTCGAACTCCCCCTGATACTTGGCACCCGCGATCAGCGCCCCCATGTCGAGGCTGTAGATGTCCTTTTCGCGCAGGTCCTCGGGCACGTCGCCGTTGACGATGCGGTGGGCCAGGCCCTCCACGATGGCGGTCTTACCGACGCCGGGCTCCCCAATCAGGATGGGGTTGTTCTTGCTGCGGCGGGCAAGGATGTGCAGCACGCGGCGGATCTCCTCGTCGCGGCCGATGACCGGGTCGAGCTTGCCGTTACGGGCCCGCTCGTTGAGGTTCACGGCGTACTTCTCCAGGGAGTTATAGGCGTTCTCAGCGCTGTTGGACGTGACCCGCTTGCCGCCCCGCAGTTCTTCGATGGCCAGTTTCAGCTCCTTTTCGCGGACGCCAGCGTCCTTTAGCACCTGGCTGGCCGGGGCGTTGACCTTCAGGGCCCCCAGGATGAGGTGCTCGATGGAGACGAATTCGTCGTTCATCTCCTTGGCCGCCAGGTTGGCCTGCTGCACCAGCTCCACGCCGTTGCGGCTGAGGACTTGCTGGGCGCCGGTTACTTTGGGCACGCCAGCAACGATGCTGTCGATGGCGGCTTTGATCGCATTAAAGTTGACGGCCAGCTTCTTGAAGAGGAAGGGCGTCACGCTCTCGTCGACCTCAAAGATGGCCTTCAGGACGTGCGCCGGCTCGATGGACTGCTGCTGGTTGCCCACCGCAATCTCGCTGGCCCGCTGGAGCACCTCCTGGCTTTTGATGGTGAAATTATTGAAGTTCATCTAGTTTATCGTTTGGTGGCTGCCCGGCCCGGCTTACCTGGACCTCATTATTGGCTTTCAGTAAATTACGGCCCGGACGGCGGTTGTGGTTGCATACGGGTGCCTCATTTACCGGCGGTCTTTCTTACCGGTCCATGGGGGGCACGAAGGAAATAGGCAAAGCACGGACCAAGGAACGCTTCGGAAAAAACGTCAGGCTATTTTGGTTCGGGCCTGACTTTTTTTCAGGTGGCTTTGGGCGGGGCCGCGGGTGCGGGGGCCTGTAGAGCAAGCGTAATTTTGCCGCACACTTGACGCTAGGTTTACAGCCGTTTACAGCAGGATATACTCCAACGGGGTGCGGAGGGATGCACAGCGGTTATAGTTTCAGCAACAGTAAAAACCCCTAATCAGGCACCACCGGCGTAGAAAAGTCCTTACCAAGCAGCATATCGTAATTCAATTGCTGCATGGTCTGCAGGACCTGACCCTGCGTCATCATCATCGCCTGAGCGGATAGGCCTTCGAAGAGTGCGTCAAGAGCCGCTTCGTAAAAGGGAAGCTGGCGGTCCAGGGGGACGCCCGCCAAGCGCGCCCGTTCCTCTGCGGGAATGACCTCCAGACTAGGGATCACATCCCGGAGGACGAGCATGCGGGCAATGCCGCCCCAGTCCCGGAAGGTGCTCTCCGTGGTTTCGAGGGCAATGATGCCGTAGGTATCGCTGTCTTGCTTCTTGGATACCAGCATAAAGAAAACCCCATCCGTTCCGGCAAAATTGGTGGGAGCCAGTAGCACGCGGGTGTCCGACCCGTCAAAGGCCGTCCAGGCCTCCAGCTTTTCAAAATCCGGGGTGAATTTAAAATCGACGTCCACGTCCTTTTGCACATCCTGCAGTACCCCATCGAAGGAGTACACGTCAAAATCGGGGCCCGTGTCGGCGTACAGCGCCCGGGGGGAGTAGGGATCTCCGGGGGCCAAAATTCGCCAGTGCGTATGCTGCTCCGTATTCCAGGTCAGCAGTTCCGACTGGTCCTCCGGCGCGGGATACGTCGGCAGGTCTGTAGGTTGCCGGTAGGCATTTTCGTTGCCCTGGCAGGCGGCCAGCAGCGGAACGAGGAAGAGCAGGACAAGAATATGCCAGGTGGAGGCGCTCAGTAGGGTAAGTCGCATAGCGGGCTTTTTGCCGAAAGTTACGCGAGTTGGCTCGGGTCATACAAACGGGGCGATCGCTTGGGTGTACCACGAACGGTCTTCGAGTGGTGTCCTTTGATTAAGCACCTATTTCATCTCCCCGCCCTTCCCGTCAGTAGAGCTAAACCATGAACAAGCCCAACCGCCTACTTACTATCCTGCCGCTCAGTTTCGTGCTCACCAACGTCCTGTGCGTGATCGACTACAAAACCGTTTCCCTCCGCGAGAGCTGGAGCCACCCCAGCAGCCGGAACGAACTGCTGATCATTACGGGCTTTTTCTTCCTGGTCGGTGTGGTCCTCGAATTGGGGTATGCGTATCGGATGAAGCATAAGCGGCGGAACGGACATTCGGAGGGATAGCCTCCGGCCGGGTTCACTATCGCTGAATGGGCAGACTGGGTGGATAACGCGTAACACCCCTTATCGCCCCGCTCTTTTGGCCCCCTAGCCCCCGGGGGGGGGAGGCAAGCGGTGCCGGCGGCACGATGGTCTATGGTCGTTGATGGAAAGGTGGGCTTGCGCGGCCAGTGATGCCGCTAACTCCGGTAGGTGAAAGTGGTATGCGCTACGCCGTCAGCTCATTCACCACCTCGCAGAAACGATCCAGGTGCCGCTCAAGGGTGAAGACGGGGGTGGCGATGCCGATGGCGTTTACGCCCCGGTAGTCTACGTACTCGTTCTGATAATTTTCGATAGCCTGGGTGACGATGCGGTGCTTATTCCTCAACGTTTGGCTGACTTCCTGCGCGCTGCGGCCCCGGATGGCGAAAAAAGCTATCCCGCACGAATGCGTGGGATCCGTATGCGTAAGGATGTCCACCTTTTTGTTGTCCCGGAGTTTAGTGACCCAGTACTCCTTGAGGTACTGCATGCGCTGCGTTTTGACCCCGGGGTCCAGCTCCTGCCACAGGTCAAGGCTCCGTGCGGCGGACTGAAATACGGGCGTGATCGTTCCCAGGCCCTCAAATTTTTCGATGGCCCCGGCGTCGGGGGGATAGTGGTAGTGGGTCATCAGGGGCATCGTGCGGGCGATCTGCTCCCGCCGGACGTACAGAAAACCCGTTCCCAGGGGGGCTGCAGCCCACTTGTGCAGGGAGGCTCCGAGGTAGTCGCAATCAATGTCCTGCACGTCGATGGGGATGTGGGAATAACTCTGGGCGGCATCGATCACGGTATGGATGCCGTTGCGACGCGCTAATTGACAGATCTCCTTGACCGGGTAGATTTGCCCACTGATCCAGACGATATGCGAAATGAGGATGAGCCTGGTCCGGGGGGTCATGGCTCGCTGGTAATACCCCACAATCTCCTCCGCTGACTCCGGCTGGTAGGGCACGTCGATCCGCACGATCTTGATGCCCTTTCTGAGCTCCTGCTGGTGTAAACTCGCGATCATGCTGTCGTACTCATGGACCGACACCAGTACTTCGTCTCCCTCGGCAAAGGGGTAGCCCATAATTACGTTATTCAGCGCCTCGGTCGTATTGCGCAGGAGGGCGACCTCATCCGTGCCGGCGTTGAGATCGGTGGCAATCTGTACCCGGAGCCGTTCCTTCTCGCCCGGGTGTAGGCCTTCGTTTCTATTGGAGGGGAGGGCCTCTACGTGCACGAGTGATTGCTGGAGATGTTCCAGGACCGTCTTCGGTATACTGCTTGCGGCATTGCACCGGAAGTCCAGGTAGGCGTCATCCGTATGGAAGCGCCGGCGAAAATTCTCCCAGAACGGGCGATCATCGGAACGGTGGGTAACCATGGTCGGGTCTTGGTGCGGGAGTCCTAGCCCATCCGTGGTGAACAGCCGGGGCAGGGCGGCCATCGCTAGCATAAATTCGTTCCTTTTCATATTTCATCAGGAGATTTTGCTGCGCCGTTACCCGGTTATGCGGGGCCGGCGTGGACGAAGCCCGTCTGGGTATGTTAGCGGGCAGACCACCGAAGTTGGAGCGCGGTTACCCAAATATAGGCAAGGTCTTAAGGGCGGGCCCCAGCTTGTCCACCCGCACTTTTGGCCCCTGGCTCCCAACGGGGGGGGGGAGGCGAGCATCCTAGTAACACAGTGATTCATATCCGGGTGGCGGATGGCGGTGAGCTCGGTGCCGTTTTCTAGGCCGATGAGGTCGATGAAGTGGTGGTACATCTGGTGAGTGGAGATTTACGCGGTAGAAAATGAGCTAAACCTATGCATCATTGCAGAGTAGTAAATCAGCCAATTGTCACCAATACTTGGCGACCAATATCTATTGTATTCATTTCGCTATCGTTTCCTAGTGCTTCAGGACCGAAAAAAACTGCACCTTGACTTGCCATCGCGGCGCTGCACTTCCCAGCCAAAAAGCCACCGTAGCTACACGGGCTTACGGGTAGGGCACCGTAAGACTTAGTTTGCTGAACTTTCGTCCGCTCATTCAGCACCACGCTGTCGGCGTCAAGCTATGGCTTAGATCAATCCTGAAGCACTAGTGAAGACGACGAATGCTCATTTTTGTCGGAAAGTCGAGCTAGTAGCGGCAACATGAGCTCCCCAAAACTTGGTATCATACTTTTGGCTGGATAAGCGCACAAGGTACAGCGTCGGAGGGAGTACAATAGGTGGGCTAGGTGAAGACGAAGCCGTAAGGACAAGAGCGTCACGACGAACCTGTGGTAAATTAATCGCCACCGAGCCGCCCCCAAACCATGTCCCAACACCCACCCGGGTCCCGGACTATTTCCCGCCGAAAACTAATGAACCATTCCCCCTAACCCACAATTAGGTTAGCCGGTTACCTATTTTAGAGGGACCGGTACTTTCCATATAGATTCAACCTTGACCATGTCCAACAACCCCCCCGCCCAAACGAATTCCCCCCTCGGCATCGCCATCATCGGCCTCGGGGGGGCCGTAGCTACCACTGCCGTAGCGGGCTCCATCCTCCTGCGGGACGGTAAGCAGTCTCCTACCGGACTGCCCCTCGCGGAATTCGACCACCTCGACCTGGCCGGCTACGGTAACCTGCGCTTTACTGGTTGGGACCTGTACCAGGACGACCTCTACCAGGCCGCCGTTCACCACCGGGTCCTCGACCGCGACCAGCTCGAGGCGGTGCGGGAGGAGCTGTCCGCCATGTACCCCCTGCCGGCCATCCGCAAGGAATCCTACTGCGAAGGCGTCGTCAACGGGGCCGACAGCACCGAAAGCCACCGCGAGCTCATTGCCACCATCCAGCAACAGCTTGCCGACTTCGCAACCGCGATCGGGGGGCGGGTCGTGGTCATCAACCTGGCCAGCACCGAGTCGGCCCTCGACCTGAGCGAGGAGAAGTACCAGTCCGTGGCGGCCTTCGAAGCGGCACTCGACAACGACCACGCCTGCGTCAGTCCGGCCATGCTCTACACTTACGCCTGCATCACCTCCGGCACCCCCTACGGCAACTTCACGCCCAGCGTAGCGGCCGACGTGCCCGCCCTGCGCATGCTGGCGGCCGAGCGCAACGTCCCCATCGCAGGAAAGGACGGCAAGACCGGGCAAACCTTCCTGAAGACGGTCATTGCACCCGCGCTCCGCGCCCGCGCCCTACAGGTCGATGGCTGGTTTAGCACCAACATCCTCGGCAACCGCGACGGGGAAGCCCTGCGCAAGCCCAAGAGCCTGCTCAACAAGATCAATACCAAGGGCGATGTGCTCACCAGTTGCCTTGGCTACCCGGTGGAGGACCACGTCGTCAAGATCAACTACTATAAGCCGCGCGGCGACAACAAGGAAGCCTGGGACAACATCGACGTCACTGGTTTCCTCGGCCAGCCCATGCAGATCAAGGTTAATTTCCTCTGCAAGGACAGCATCCTGGCCGCCCCCCTCGCCCTCGAGATCGCCCGCTGCCTGGACCTCGCTCGCCGTAAGGGACGCGGGGGAGTGGCCGAAGCCCTCGGCGTGTTCTTCAAGGCCCCGATGACCCCCGACGGCGGACCCCCCAACCACAATTTCACCGAGCAACAGATCGAACTGCTGCGCTGGCTGGAGGAACTCAACGCCCTGGAAGCCGTATCAGCCACAGCCGCCACGGCCTGATGAAGGAGGCCGCCTTATTGTTTGCCGAACTGCAGGACCTCAAGCGCCTGCGGCCCGCCGGCGTGCGCTACTCCCTGGCCGACGAGCTTTTTGTCACCGCCTGGCGCTCCGTGCTGCGGGGGGCCGACTGGTCCGTCACCGCCGACCGTACCGCGGCCCGGGCGGTGCTCTATGTCCTCTTCCCGGGGGTCGATGCCCACTTTTTCCGGGCCGCGAAACTGGAGGCCCCGGCCATCCGGGAGGTCTGCCAAACCGCCTTTACGCGCACTGCCGGTAAGCGGTTGGATGCTGCCACCCTGGCCCGCCTCCACCCCGCCCTGGATGCCGTCATCGAGGAGCTGGCGGGCACGCAGGTGCCGGGTCTCCCCCAGCCCGCGGAACTGCCCGACTGTCTCGAACGCCTGCGCCAGCAACCGCGGGCCGGGGCCACTCATCCCGATCATCCTCGACTGGTGCTCCTGCCCGCCGAAAGCCACGCCGACCACTGCCTGCTCACCGCCGTGTACGCCGCCCTGACGGCCGCTCGCTACGGAGCCGACGCCGGGCGGGCCTTTGTGTGCGGGCTGGCCCACCACCTCCACAACGCCTACCTGCCCGACTGTGGTTGGGCCGGCGAACTGGCCCTCGAACCCTACCTGGCCCGCGTGATCGGCAACTGCCGCGCGACGGCCCTGGAGGAGTTTCCCGCCGCGCGGGGCGCGCAACTCGCGGACGTACTGCGCCACCACGAGTCGCTCGCCACCCCGGAGGGGTACGCCATCAGTGCCGGGGACGTGCTCGACCGCGTGCTCGACGTGAAGTGGCGGGTGCGGGCCGCGGCGGTCACCGAGGCCCGGGTGCTGGGGGACCTCGACCTCGTCCACCCCGGCCCCCTGAAAGCATTTCAAACCCGCCTGCTGAACGAAACCGAACTGTGGAGTACCCCCTGATCAGTCCCCGCACCGGTAAGCCCCTCCGCCCCGACGGACCGTCCCTGCTGACGGACGGTACCGACCGCTGGCCGGTAGTGGAGGGGATCCCCTACCTCCGGGACAAGGAGGCCGTGCGCATAGCGGCCGTGGCGGCCCTGGAGCGGGGCGATGAGGCGGGGGCCCGCCGAACGCTCCTGGCCGACCAGGATCGCTTCCATCCCACCCCGCCCCCCAGCCCGGAGGCGATCGACCGGGTGGTGCATACGCCAGGTCTGAGTCTGCGCGACGCGATGGCGGGGCTGAGCTACGGTGCGGTGGGCGACTACTTCGCCTACCGCTGGTGCTCGCCGACTTTTACGGGCGGACTGCACATGCTGGAGCGCACCCCCCACCACCTGCCGGTCATCGAGGTGGCCTGCGGCATCGGCCACTTCCTCCGGGCACTGGAGGCTACCGGCCGGGCGGTGGTGGGCGTGGACATCGTGTGGTCCAAGCTCTGGCTCGCCCGGCGCTACCTCGGCGTGCGGGGTCCGCTGATCTGCGGGGACATCGAGCGGGGGCCCATCTTGGTTACCCACGAGGCGCACACCGTATTCTGCCACGATGCCCTGTACTTCTTCGAGCGGAAGGAAGCGGCGCTGCGGCACATGCGCGACCTGAGCGGCGGCGGCAGCGTGGCGGTGGGGCACGTCCACACGCATACCAGCCGGCACGCGGTGGGCTTTGCCGCGGACCGCGCGGACTATGCCGATCTGACCCCGGCCTTCGTGCGCGACGACGCCGCGTACCGGCTGGGGTGGTACGGACTGCGGGACACCTCTCCTGTCACGGCCCCAGTCGCCGTGGGCTGGATCGAGCACGAGACGGACCACCGCCCCCTCGACTGGACCGCCGGCGGGACCCGCCTGGTCCCCAATCCCCTCCTTGGCGACGGTACCGTGGACTGGCCCAGCGACGGCTGGCGCGAGGAATACCTAGAGGACAGCGCCGGACTCGGAGAGATGACCTTGGATCAATTGGTGAACCGATCCGCCACAGGGGAAGACACGTCGCACCAGTACCGCAGCCGCCGCTTGCTCAACCTCCCGGAACGATGGTAGTGCCGCCCCTCCGGTTTGGGATCGTCGGACTGGGCTGGGTGGCCCGCGACTACATGCTGCCGGCCCTCGCCGCGACCGGGGAGCGGGTGCGCCTGACCGCCGTGGCCAGCCTGCGGCCGCAAGACTTTACCGGACTGGCGCGGGACGTGCGCTGCTTTCGGGAGCTGGACGAACTGCTGGCCGCCGACCTGGTCGATGCCGTCTACATCGCCACCCCGAATCACCTGCACCGGCAGCAGGCTATCGCCTGCCTCGACCGCGGCGTACACGTCCTCTGCGAAAAGCCCCTGGCACTTACCGCCGAAGATGTCGATGCCATGCGGGCGGCGGCCCGGCGCAACGACCGCCTGCTGGTGACCGCCTACGACCAGCGCCACCACCCCGCCCACCGGGCCATGCGGGAGGCCATCCGGGCGGGGCGCCTCGGCACCCCTACGCAGGCCCGGATCGACTACGCCTGTTGGCTGCCGAAGGAATGGAGCGGCGACAACTGGCGCATCGACTACGGCCGCGCCGGCGGCGGTGCCGTGATCGACCTGGCCCCCCACGGGCTGGACCTGCTCGAGTGGCTCCTCGAAGATGAGATCACCGACCTCCACTGTTTCCTGCAGTGCGCCGTACAGGACTACCCCGTCGACGACGGCGGCGTCCTCAGCGTCCGCTTCCGCGGCGGTACCCTGGCTACCCTCACGGTCGCCTACAACCGCCCGGAGACCCTTCCCCGCCGCCGCCTGGAGCTCCTCGGTACCGGAGGCCTGCTCCTCGCCGAAAACACCATGGGCCAGGACCCCGGCGGCACCCTCACCTTCATTGACGCCACCGACGGACAAGCGTCCCCCCTCCCCTTCGACGGCACGGAAGGCCCCTTCACCCACCAGCTCCACCACTTCCTCGACCGCCTCGCCGCCGTCCCCAACCACGAAGACCTGGACACTACCCACCGCCACGTCCACCTCCTGGACCGAGCCCTGACGGCAAGCGAAGCCATGCCGGAGGTGCGTGCCCTCAATCCCTTACCCCCTCCCTCCTTTAATCCCTAACCCATGGCCCTAACCCACTACGCCTGTACCCACTGCGGCGGCTGGATCCTCTGGTTCGACAGCCGCGAGCCCGTCGCCTGCCCCAACTGCATGGACGTGCGCAATGCCCTGCCCCAGGAAGACTTCACTTACCTGCCCGTCGCGGAGGCGGAGGGAACCTACCGCACGGCGTGGCGGGAGGCACTACCGGGGCTTTGGGAGTTCTGGACCGTCCCCCAGCTGGGCCTCGGGAGCCACGGCTGGCTGATCGTCCGGGAGGAAGGCAACGTCGCCTTCGAGGCGGCCCCCTACTACGACGCGGCGAGTAAGGCAAAGATCGCAGCACTCGGCGGCATCCGGACCCTGGCGGCCAGTCACCCCCACGGCTACGGGGCGCTGTGGCAGCTGCAGGAGCAGCACGCGCCGGAGGACCTGATCATTCACCGCGACGACCTGGTGCACACGAAGGCCTTCCGCGTCAACCGGCCCATCGACGACCACTACGCCCTGGGTGACGAGCTGGAATTTCAGCGGCTCGGGGGCCACTACGAGGGGCAGACCGCCCTGTACGACGCCCGCTACCGCTTGCTGTTTCTGGGCGATGCGCTCAAGATCGACTTCGCCGAAGACGGCGTGACGCCGGTGGCCCTCAGTTGCCACAAGGGCTACCACTACAGCATCCCCCTGACCCGGGAGGAGCTGCTGCACTACCGGGAGGTCTTCGGGCGCTACGCCTTCGAGCACGTCTGCACCCCCTTCGAGTTCGGGCGGGGCGTCGGGCGCCGGGAGGCCATCGCGCTGATCGACTACCTCCTGGCTACCGGCATTCACACCCGCGCCGTGCGCATTGACAAACTACTTGACCATGTCCACTCAGCTTGAAGCTGCCCTACGGGCCTACCAACGCTCCCTGCCCGAGGGTACGATCGAGACCCTCCGCATCGACCACGCCGACTACCTCGGCGTACCCATTGTTAACGTCGACCTCTTCACCCCCGCGGGCTACTACAGCGGCATCGGGTACGGCGCCGACGAGACCCAGGCCCTGGTGGGTGCCTACGGCGAACTGGCGGAAGACTGTCACCTGCAACTTCATTTCCCCCAATTGGAGCAGGTGGCGGGCAGCTACCACGAGATGGTGCAGCGCTACGGGGACGCGGCGGTGCTGGATCCCCTCACCCTCGTGCTGGAGGCTGGTTCTGCCTACGATCCCGACCTGACCCTGCGGTGGATACAGATCGACCACCTGGGCGGCGGAGTACGGGTGTGGTGCCCGGCGGAATTCGTCGGCAGCGGCGACTGGGAACTGCCCGACTACCCCCACAAGCTCGTCACCGCCATCAGCAACGGCAGCGGCGCCGGGGATACCGAAGACCGGGCCGTACTGCACGCCCTCCTGGAGTACCTGCAACGGGACGGCAACGCCGACAGCTTCCGGGCGCTGGACCGCGGCCGGGTCATCGACCCCGCTACCGTGTCGGAAGCAGTGCGCCAGCTGCTGGACCGCCTGGCCGAGCGGGGGCTCCATATCACCCTTAAGCTCGCGCGCGTTACCTGCGGCTGCGCCAGCGTCTATGCCGTGGGGGACGACCGCACCGACGATCGCTTTGGGCTCGGTGCCACCGCCTGTGGGGAAGCCGCCGACCCCAGCATCGACCGGGCCCTCGAAAAGGCCATCCTGGAGTGTGCCAGCAGCCACAGCCGCAAGCGCTTTAATAACCTGCCGCTGGACCAGGCCCGTAAATTTGCTCCCGCAGGCTACTTCCAACGCATCCGCGACGCAATCGATTTGGCGGAGGAGGAGCAGCGGGCCCTGGAGTCGATGGTTGACTTCGTACAGAGCGATAAGGCAGCCATCAGGGATCGATTAGCCGGCAGCGTCTTTAGCCACCACGAAACAGTCGACGCCCGCAGCTTACCCAACTTCGCCGATCCCTCCATCGTGGGACGCCTCGCTTACGTGCGGGCCGAAATGGCCAAGGAGGGTATGGAGGAGGTTTACCTCGTCAGTTCCAGCACCACGGGCGGAAACTGTCATGCCGTGCAGCTGATCGTGCCCCTCATGGAAATGGAGCTTGGCAGTTACCACCGCATCGGCTACCGGGGCGTCAAGCGGCTGCTGGAGGACGATCCCTTCCACTTGCTCAGCCACGTATCGGAGCCCGGCACGGCCCTGATCCACCTCACCGAAGCGCAGAACCGCGAGTGCGGGGGGCCCTGCTACCTCCACACCGCCCGTCTCGACGCGATTGTCGATCCCCTTTACGTCCTCTACCGCGAGCCCACTGCCCACGCCGCCCCCATTGCCATCGAAGAGGGGTACTTCTCCGCCCCTTAGCCCCTCGCCCCCTTACAATCCCTCATTCCTTCTATCCCTCCCCCATGCGCATCTGCTTCCTTTCCCGCCGCTACTTCCCCGCCGTTTCCGGCATGAGCGTTTACGCCCGTAACCTCACCCACGCCCTGGCCGAGCGGGGCCACGAAGTGGTGATGATCAGCCAGTACCGCGAGGACCCAACCGGGGTGAAGATCTACGGCGGCGGTCCGCCCCCCGACGAGGAATGGATGGAAGTACACGGACTGCGCAGTACGGGCGAGGAACGCGGGGCCGAAGCCCCCCCGGCGGACTTCGAGGAGGACCTGCGCACCATGGCCGACCTAGCCGAGCGGCTGCACGCGAAAAAGCCCTTCGACGTGGTGCACGCCCAGTACGCTTACCCGACCGGACTGGCCGCCCTGGAGGTGAGCCGCCGGCTCGGCATCCCCAATGTCGTGAGCATACAGGGCGGGGACGGCCACTGGGTCGGTAGCTGCTGCACCACCCACCAGCGGGCGATGGACGCCGTACTCAACCACGCCATGGCCCTGGCCATCGGCTGCAACAGCTTCCGCAACGAGGTAGTGGAAAACCACGGCACCGATCCGGCCCGCTTTACCATCGTGCCGGGGGCCACGAACGTCGATCAATTCACCCCCCGCCGGGAGGCTCACCCCAACCTGATCGACAGCATCGTGCACCTGGGCGCCCTGCGCGCGCCCGCTCGCCTGCTGTACCACGGGCGGGTCGATCAGCGCAAGGGGAGCCTGGACTTCATCCGCTGCGGGGCGAAGCTGGTGCAAGCGGGCTACGACATCAGCCTGATCGTCAGCGGGATCGGGCCTGACTTCACCGAAACGCAGAACCTGGCGCTGGAACTCGGCCTCGGCAGCCGCTGCAGCTTCCCCGGGGAGGCGGACTACGCCGACGCCCCCGAGCGCTACCACGCGGGAGACATCTTCCTGAGCCCCACCTACGCCGAGGGCTTCTCCAACACCATCCTGGAAGCCATGGCGAGCGGACTGCCCATCGTGAGCACCCGTACCGTGGGGGTCGTAGACTGCCTCCGCGACGGCGAGAACGCCCTGCTCGTAGCACCCGGCGACCTGGATGCCCTGACCCGGGCCACCCAACGCCTGCTCGACGACGAGCAACTTCGCTTCGACCTCACGCGGGTCGCCTACCGGGAAGTCCGGGAAAAATACAGCTGGCCGGTCGTGGCCGAGCAGATCGAGGAGGTCTATAACTCACTGCTCGACCAGGAAGTCGATACCCGCTGGACCGACCTCCTCACCGCCAACGCCCGGGTGGAGGATGCCGATCTGAGTTGCCGCTTCCGCACCCAACCGCATTTGCTGTGATTTTAGCTTTAAGTCCCCACCTCGACGACGCACTGTTCTCCTGCGGGGGATACCTATACAATCAAGTGCGGGCGGGGACGCAGGTGCAGTGTTTGACCGCGTTCACCGCCACGGTCCCGGAGCTTAGCCCCTTTGCTCTCGCGTGTCGGCTCGATAAGGGCCTGGACGGTACCGTAGACTACATGGCCCTGCGCCGCGCCGAAGACCGGGAAGCCTGCGCCCGCCTCGGCATCACCCCCCTTCACTGGGGCTTCCCGGAGGCCCCCCACCGCGGCTACGCCTCCGCCCCCGACCTCTTCGCGGGCATCCACGCCGAGGATCCGTTGGACGGGGACGCGCTCGCGCAGCGCCTAAGTGTGTATCTGACTGAGCATAAGTATGAGGAGGTCCTTTACCCCTTTGGCGCCGGTAACCACGTCGATCACCTGCAGCTGATCGCGGCCGTGGAGCGCGTTCGGGGGGACTTTCCACACCTGCGCTTCCGCCGCTACTACGATATGCCCTATACCGTCCGCTTTCGGGAGCGCTATCCGGAACTGGAGGCTGCCGTGGCCCCCTACCGGCTAACGGATGTTACGCTGGACGCTAAGCTTGCGGCCTGTACGGCATATGCTACCCAGCTCGGCTTTCAGTTTGGGGGGGCGATGGAAATGGGTCAGGTGCTGGGGGAGGTGGAGTATTTGGTGGGATAATTACATCAGTTGGCAATCAGTCATTTAACGTATGTGAACGAACCCGCAGTCCAAATGCCCTGGCGGGATTACGCTTCATTAATCCATCAATCTCCCCCACGGTAAATCCCTTAGCGCGTAGCGTAGGAATGACGCGCTCAAAAATATTGCTGTAGGGTTGTATGCTCTGTTCCTGCTTCTGTGGGTCAAACCAACCCGCATCGTGAGAGATTAATACCCGATCTAAAAAGGCATTTTCCTTGGCAAACAGGAGCTTATCAATGTGGGTATCGGTTTCCCAGCCCAAGCCATCCAGGCTGATCCAACAGCCGGCTTTAGCGGCGCTTAGAAAATTCGCGTAGTCGTTCTCCCCCTGCGCGTGAACCCAAATAAACGCGCTAGGGGAGACGCCCGCTTTCCGTAGGATCTCCAGCTGCGGCCACAATCCCGTGGCTGCTCCCGTGTGCGAGGCGATGGTTAGGCCCGTGGCTAAATGCGTGAGAGCCGCTGCCTTCACTAGCTTTTGATCCATCGGCTTTAGTGGATCTGAGTTATTTACCCCAATTTTGATGAAGCCGGGTTTAATTTTCGTGCCGTCTATGCCAGACCGGAATTCATCGATCCAGAGCGCGGCGAGTTCTTCCGCGGTTGCCCGTTCGGCGAATGCGGGAATGTACTTATTGTTTCCTGCCCCGTACAAGCCGGTATTGGTCAGTATGGTCAGTCCGGTAGAATCGGCTATACGTTGCAGGAGCGACACGTCCCGGCCTAAGTAATGGGGGGTAGCATCCACGAAGTATTCCACCCCGTGCGCGGCAACTTCGTTGAGGTAAGGCATCATCACCCGCATCACGGAATCCTCATTCCAAGTCCGCTTATCTATACGGTCTGCTCCGATGAAATCAACCAGAATGTGCTCGTGGGTGAGCCAGATTTTGCTGGTGTCCGTATCCACGAGATTCCCCAGCACCATAATCTGGGGTACATCGGTTACTTTTCGGTGGCACGACAGCAACCATAGCATGGCACATAGGCCCAGAAAAAATGCGCTGCGTTTCATGTTCGGTGGGCCTCTATAATCTGTACGGTCAACGGCGGGGCAAATTGGACGCCGCGCCGCCGAGGGTGGAATGGGTAAGTTGGCATTCACGGAATGCGACTGCCTGAAGGATAACTTGCCGCCAATACAACACCGAAATATTATAACTCGTTTTATAATTTCTTGAACGAGTGCGGCCGCGCCGTGCCGGAATCGATTTAATTTAAGGCCTAATCCCTTTTCCAAGATACACTCTCGGTGCCCACCAGCCCTACCCCACCGGCCAGCCCAGGCATGGACGTGAACATGGTGTTGGGCGCTTAACACATTACTTAGCGATATAAGTCTTGTATAATCTTTTTCACTGAACCAATTTTAGACTTATCAATATAATAAGACAAATTAATATCGCTTCTTTTTACCTGGTTGATAGCGTTAGAAAAGTAGTTTTCAAAATCAACAATAAATCCTTGACAATATACCACGTAGTAGTTCGAATCGTTGTTCATAATGTTCTCTATGAAATTATCCAAAGTACTCACAAGGAGATCTTCCTCTCGAGATTAATACCGGAAGCTATCTGAAAAATCTTTCACTTTAAAGCGTGAGAGCTTCCTGTAAAGTAGGGAATCAATATCATCCACAGGACTATTGTTCATTATTCTTCATAGAGCTTTCTGTTTTCTATGGATTGGTCTCCTGAGTAACTTGATAGGTATCCGTTTTGAACCATGAATACTTCATGAGATTCCTTATTAATCACATCATTTACTTCTTGTGGCAGAGTCAGAATTCGAAACAGTTCGACGGCTTTCTCGTGTGAAATTGGCTCATTTAAAAGCGAATCATTCGGATAAGTAGATTGTGACTGAATATCTTGAGATTGCGGATAATACTGATCGTTTATGTCGAACTGGTCTTGATCAACTAAAATTCCCCTCGGTCCAAATAATTCATTCACGTCATCTCTAACTTGGGTTAAAGTATTCCTACCCAGTTTGTTCATAAAGCTTTCATCTAAATTAATTAGACTGTTTTTCTGAATAGTATTACAAATTTCTAAGCCTAACTCGGCAGCTGCTAATGCTTTTTCAAATTCGGGAACTGCGTAGTGACCTGCGATCCGAGAGTATACTACGATCTTCGTTGCGATCACCCTCATCAACCAATTTATTTCCCTCGATGTATTTGTCAACGGCGTCAGCAGAAGTGGCTGGCATACTATTTGCATCTGTTCATCCCCTTGTGAAATGTAATCCTGCGCAGTCATTCGGATATCTTTTACTTAATTAAAGTTCTATACTTTTTCAGAGCTTGCCTATTAAGCCACGTATCCTCTAATCATGACTTCTGAATCGGTATTACTATACTATTTACATCAACTACTTCATGAAAGCTTTCGGAAGTTAACTTGACCCAACGGCCGTATGTTCCTGCGCGATACTTTCTTCACGATAGCGTTCTCCAGTTTCTGCGGGTAATGGTCATAAATACTCGGATCGTTTCAGCGATACGACTGGTTTTACGGCGTCAGACTGCTGCTCATGCTGTTCCACTACACCATACCGGTTTCCATTTCGGGTATAGTTTCAACGCGGTCTTCTTTAGATGTAGAATTGTAACTCGACAGGTACCAACTCCGTCATGATACTACTCATTCGCTGCGTCGATAGCGCGCTAATTTGCACTTATTAATCCTGTGCTCGATGGTATTCCGTCTCGCGCTTTCAGTCAGCCTACTATTGCATCTGTTTTTGCGGTATTAGCCCCTTGTGATTCTAATCCTGCGTGATCATGAAGGCTTGACGAATAGCGCAATGTTAGCGACTATTTCAATTTATCGTACAGATTTGTTAGCAAGCCCTATAAAGGTCAATTTCATTTGCTATTGCGCGCTGTTCCCACGCGTAACTTATGCAGATTGCTGACATTAATTTTTCCGTAGTGTGGCTCTCATATTTTCACCTATGTACTAATCCACTATTTTGACCGTGCCAGAAATTGGTATATTTGCCTTTTCAAAGTCAAACCTAACTATCGGGCTTGGATGTCAGCGAACGGGGGCGCTGGACGCATGTCATGGCAGTTATTCCACCTTGACCAGCTCGAACCTTCCTCAAAATCTTCAAACTCTGGCCATATCCATATTTCTATAGTCTGTTATTCTCTACTGGATTGTGAATAAAAATATCACTCCTGCGATCCAGAATAAAACACCATCGACACCCACCAACTTCGACCGCCGTTAGCTTGACCGAGTCTAGCGCAAGATATGTTAGCCGGCATTTCAATTTACTCTGGATTTCTTCGAACCCTAAAATTTCAATCACTTCGCAATCTGCTACTTTGCGACGACCCTCTCGAAAATAGCCTATTACGCCCACATTAATTTTTCCGTAGTGGTGTGGCCTCATATTTTCACGTACAATCCACATTTTGGCCGTGCCAGAAATTGGTACTGGTACGCTGTCAGCGTTACGTTGCCAAAAGTTATTACAACGGCCAGAATACCATCAAACTCTAGTCTTTATTCTCTCGGCCAACCATATATAGTCTTTATCCTCGCCGTCAATTGAGAAATCAGAATGATAGCCTTGATATGGAATGTTATTTCGACCACCTTCTTCAGGCTTTCTAAATCTATACTTGACCCTAAAGTCAGCATCATGGCCTCTTCGTTGGTAAATACTAGTATGCATATTTAGTTCATTTCAATTTTAATCGTAATGTTTTATATATTAGCAGAATTATTTTAAATGCAAGCTATCATCGGATCTTTTAGGTTAGAGGACTTAGCTAATCACATAGCTATTAGTTGAAACTTCATATGTCCTCGATTTTATCATATTAAATCATATTGACGCAAAGCATCTTTCCAAATATATTTTTCATTACTTTTGATTGATTTCATTACTAAGTCTTCTATAATTCCTTCTTTTAATTCCTCTTTCCCCATTTCTCTAAGAAAATCTTCTGAATCATGTCGACTCAAACAGTTGCTGTATTCATCAAGATTGCAGCACCCATATCCATCAAAAGATATTCTTCGAAGGTAGACAAGACTATCAT
Organism: Lewinellaceae bacterium; assembly: GCA_963710195.1. GTDB lineage: Bacteria > Bacteroidota > Bacteroidia > Chitinophagales > Saprospiraceae > Neolewinella. The sequence goes on along the minus strand of CAVPZF010000005.1, from coordinate 1,826 downwards.
CTGTCAAGTTGAAGTCTATAAATACAGCCCCGCTTAGACACCCTAAATAGTAATCAGCTTTCCGAGTGCTGGGCATTTTTGTTCTGAAAAATCTGAAATTCATACAAAGGCAATATTATATTTTAACCTTGGATGATTATAATTAACACTAGGTGGTCATTGATTTTTATATTGCCGCTAACGTTTGCATCTGCGCCGTGCGACGATAGGAGCATGGACGTCAGATGCGGTGTTGGGGGCCGTACAGTGGTGTTTCTATTTTTTGCATTCGTAGTGCGGGATCTTTATGGATTCCGCTTCCGCTAGCAAAATAGAAACCTCTCCGTTAAGAAAAAGCCTTGTCGTTGGTTGACCACCAACGCAGTCGCTTTTTTAGGAGAGACACGTCCTGACGATGACCGGATGTTTTGTGCCGCCGATCCTGATTAATTGATGTCTTACTGATGAATACTGGATCGGTGATTAATGCGCGCATTCCGGTCACCGGCGGCGGCGTAGTGGTAACTTTCTCCTTCCGCTACGCCGCCGCCGGCAAAAACACGCCCGCCGGTCTACTTCATTGATTGATCGGAGCCCCGCTATTTTTTGGTCGGGCGGTCCCAACCTTTTTCTCCTTCAGGCTGTTGGCTAGCTTGCTCTTGCAGTTCTGCAGGGCACGTGCCGCGCTTCCGGCGGTTCACCTAAGCTCACTTACCGTCCCGCCCGTAGCTTCGGCACTTTCTCAGTAGCGTCCCGCTCTGATAAACGCTAGCCAACAGCCTGATTTACCCGGGGACCGCCTTGCCTTAGTGGCTCCGATCTGGTCCTATTTCTACCGGCGGGCGGGGTGATAACCCTGTTGTTTTTGTCGGGTATGGCCCCCAACACTAACGCATACGCATGTCGCATACGCACGCAATGGCTTAGCCATAACTTTCGGGTGTGCACCACCACCCCCCCCAAAGTACGCAAGTAGTTGACAACCACGCCAAGCAATTGACGGGTGTGCCCCAATTGACGGGTGTGCGCCCCCCGTACCGACCAAAAGCGCAACGGGTAACCCGCTCCCCCCGAGCATTCCGCGGGCTCCCCTCCCCACCCGCGACCCCGCCCCTACCCCCGCTGGGCATCCAGTTTGCGTACTTCCTGTATGGCGATGATGAGCGGAACGATGCACACTACCCCAAACGAATAGTCGATCAGCTGCCAGTACCACGGAATGCTCCGTAGAGGACCGCAGATGAAGGCTAGCGGTAAGATGAGCAGCGACGACCAGATGCCCACCCACAGTACGCCCTCGTAACGCGCCGGCTCGCGGTAGGGCAGAATAAAGAAGAGCATGATCATTAAGTGCCCGAAGGCCAACCAGTCGGTGCCGTAGGCAACCCAGGGGTAAGCCGCGTAGGTGATTTCCAGGCCCGCTCGCACCTGCAGGACCCAGCGGACGATACCGGAGTAGGCAGATGAGTCCAGGGAGGCACCGGTGCCCACGAGGAGTCGGCTGAGGACGTTGATCTCCTCCAGCAGGGGGAAGGCCGTGACGCCGGCTACGAAAAGGCCGAGCATAACGACCAGTAGGCAAAGGCGGATTCTGACCAGGGGCTGCATGAGGGGGAAAAGAGTAGGTTACTTCCGTCTCCCTTGGCGAACGAGCCTAGCTGTGCAAGGCGCGGCTGACGCGGGGGACTACGTGCGCGTAAAGAAGCGGCCGATCATGGTAGCCACCTGCATCGCCAGCGTTTTGCGCCGGATAGTGCCGTCCGAGAAGAGGCGGATCGGAGCGGCCACGTGCTTCCAGTAGGTCTTGTCGGTGGGGGTGGGGCGGGAGCCGGTACTGAGGACGTTCT
>CAVPZF010000004.1:0-321984 GCA_963710195.1 Lewinellaceae bacterium | reverse complement strand
ACCACCGCCTCACCCCCGCCCACCAGTTTCCCCTCCGACACGGCAGCCAGTCCGTCACCCCCCGCTACATCGTCCTCCATTACGATGCCGGCACCAGCCTGGCCGGCACCCTTAGTTACTTAAAGCCCCGTAACTTAAGCTACCATCTCCTGATCGACCGCGACGGCAGCCTGGTGCAGGGGGTGCCCCTGAACAAAAAAGCCTGGCACGCCGGGCAGAGCAACTACCGCGACATTGCCGAGGATGTGAACGCACACGCCATCGGGATCAGCATGGCTAATCGCGGGTCGGTCAATAAGTACGGCAACCGCTACTGGCTGGAGTACGAAGTTGGGCAGCGCATTGGGGATCCGCTAACTGCCGATCAGGTCGTGAGGGGCTACCACCCCAACGGCGGCTCCGAACGGTACTGGGAACGCTTCCCGGATACCCAGGTGGCTACCTGTCGCGAGATCTGTCAGTCACTCATCGAGAACTACCCGACGATCACGGATATAGTCGGCCACGACGAAATCGCCATTGGGCGGAAGGTAGACCCGGGGCCGGCATTTCCCCTGATAAGCTTTTACAACTTGGTACCCGGTCGGGGCCGATCCGAACAGCACCGCTATCGCGTCAACACGCCCGGAGAGACGCTCAATATCCGCCGTGGACCGAGCAGCAGTACCGAAATCTACGGCGTACTCCAGCATGACCAGCTCGTATACGGCCGCTCGTTTGCGTACAGTAACGGCACGGTATCAAAGTGGCTCTCCATCAGCCTCGACCAACGCCACGTACAGAATGGATTCGTCTACGCTGATTACCTAGAACAAGACTGACTCCCCATGCCCACCATCTCCCTAGCCATCCAGAAAGGCGGTTCCGGCAAGACCACCACCGCCCTCAACCTCGCCGCCGCGCTGCGGCGGCTGGGGCGGAGCGTGCTGCTGGTCGACCTCGACCCCCAGGCCAACCTGACCCACTCCCTGGGCATCCGGGACGAAGACGGGGAACGGGAAAACATCTACCACCTGTTGCGGATAGAGATGAACGGCAAAAAAGCGGAGCTCGGCCGGATCGTCCTTACTACGGCCGGCGGACAGGCGCTGGTACCCGCCGGACTGGAACTCGCCGATGCCGAACTGGAACTGGTTGCGACCTACGGAAGGGAACACCTCGTCAAGCGATTGCTGGAGCCCCTGATCGACGAGTACGACTACGTGCTCATCGACTGCCCGCCCGCCATCGGGATGCTGACGGTGAATGCCCTGGTAGCCAGCGACTTCGTGATCCTGCCCCTGCAGGCGGAGTACCTGCCCCGCAAGGGATTGGAGAGCTACTACCGCCACCACCGGCGGCTGCAGCAGGCGCTCAATCCCGACCTGCGGGTGCTGGGGCTCGTCCTCTCCCGCTTCGATCCGCGCAAGAACGTGCACGCCCGCTCGCGGCGGGAACTGGAGGCAACCTATCCCGGCTGGCTGTTTCCCACGGCCATCCGCACCAACATCGCACTGGCCGAGGTGCAGGAGGCAGGCCTCGATATCTACGCCCACGCCCCCCACGCCCACGGGGCGGAGGACCACCTCTCCCTGGCCTACGACGTCGAGCGAAGGATCGAAAGGGGCGCACCGGAAACGGTACCCTAGTCACCTCATCGCCCCCGGCCCCACCTGATTCCCCCGCACCCGCGCACCCGCCCAAAACAAACACCCATGCAATCCCAGCAAAATCCCCACTTCCAGTCCCACCAGAAGGACCACTTCACCCGCCTCTTCCCCGAGCTGGAAGCCCTGGAACTGTCCGACGCCGCCTGCTGGGCCTACGCCCAGCAGATGATGGACTGGGGTGAACTGGAGAGCCCCGATTCCACGACCGTCACCAACGGGGTCGCTATCTTCAGCCAGTTCCTGGCCCACGACATTACCCTGGACGCCAACAGCCGCCTCCGCGCCGGCAACCGCCTGGCCAACATCGCCAACGACCGGACCATCAATCTCGACCTCGACTGCCTCTACGGCCAGAAGACCCAGGACTTTTACTACGACGCCAAAGACACCGATAAGCTGCTCCTCGGCGAGCCGTACGGCGACGGCACCCACCGCTGGCACGACCTGCAGCGCAACGCCCAGCACAAGGCCATCATCGGCGACAGCCGCAACGACGAGAACATCATCGTCTCCCGGCTACACGTGCTGTTCATCGAGTTCCACAACCGGATGGTTGACCACGTCCGCGCCACCGGCGGCCCGCAGCAGGCCTTCGCGATCGCCCGCCGCCAGGTGATCTGGCACTACCACTGGCTGATCGTCTACGAGTTCCTCGGCAAGATGCTCGACCCCAGCCTCTTCGGCCGCCTGCTGCGCGAGCCGGCCCGCTTCTACACCTGGCCGGGCCCGCTGCCGCTGGAATTTACCGGCGCGGCCTTCCGGACGGGCCACAGCCAGACGCGGGACGAAAACCGCATCAACGACACCACCGAAAAAAAGCTCATGGAGCTGGGCTTCTTCACCGCCATGAAGGAGTTCGTCGACTGGCGCTACCTCTTCGACTTCGGCGACGGCCGCGTGCAGTACGCCCGCAGGATCGATACCCGCATCGGCCGCTCCTTCCACCGGCTGCCCTTCATCAAGACCGCCGACCGGCGCGAGCAGTCGCTGCCCTTCCGCAACATCCGCCGGGGAGTCGGCTACGGACTACCCAGTGGGGAAACGGTGGCGATGCGCCTCGGATTCGAGCCGCTGTCGGTGCCGCTTACCCAAAAACTGGGTACGCCCGGTACGCCGCTCTGGTACTATATCTTACACGAGGCGGCCGAGCTGGGCAACGAGGGGGAATACCTCGGTCCCGTCGGCGGCACCCTTCTCGGCGAGTGCTTCCTGACCATCCTGCGGCACGACGACGAGAGCTACCTGAAGCGCTACCCCCGCTGGCGGCCCACCCTCGGCCGGGAGCCCCACCGCTTCGATTTCGTCGACCTGATCCACTTCGTCAATGCCGAAACGGCCTGACGGGCCTTAGTCATCAACCGCTAAATTCTCTTCGCCATGTCCTTCCAGTCCACCCCCAAGTCACGCCGCCACCGCATTCCCCGCCCGGAAAGCCAGGAGCAAGAAAAGCCGTTCTTTCAGCCGCTCGCGCCGGCCGCGCCCGTGCAGGCCAAACTCACCGTCGGGGCGCCCGACGACCAGTACGAGCGCGAGGCCGACGCCGTAGCGAACCGCGTGGTAAGCTCCGGCCACCAGGGTGAAAGCTCCAAGGTGCAGGCCATGCCGGACAGCCGCATGGAAGAGGACCGCGCCGTACAGGAAAAGCCGGACCGGGGGGCGGGGCCGCAGGTGCAAAGGAAAATGCCCGGGGAAGAGGAGGAACCGATCCAGCAGATGGGAAAAGAGGAAGAGGAGCCGATCCAGCAGATGGGCGATGAGGAGGAAGAAGAAGCACCCGTTCAGGCCAAACGTGGCCCGGGAGGAAAGGGCACCGTCAACGATCAACTGGCGAATCGCATCCGGCAGCGCTCGGGCAGGGGGCAAGCGCTGGGCGGCGGAGTGAAGAACAAGATGGAATCCGGGTTCGGCCGTGATTTTTCCGGCGTCAGTATCCACACCGACAACGCCGCCGACGAAATGAACCGGGAGCTGGGGGCCCGCGCCTTCGCCCGCGGGCAGGACGTGTACTTCCGCTCGGGGGAATACAATCCGGATACCGCCACCGGACAGCGGTTGCTGGCGCACGAGCTGACCCATACGGTGCAGCAGGGCGGGGGCAAGCCGACCCCCTCCCATGCTACCCCGGCCGTACAGCGACACTGGAGCAAGACCGATGGCCCGCCAAGTTTTCAGGACGGCGCGCTCACCATCAAGGTAGGGCTGAAATTCGCCGGCGCGGTGCTCAACAAAAGCTCTAACGCCGCGGTGAATACGACCGCGCTGGCCGGCGCCGCCAAACGGCAGATCGAAAAGAGCTACCGGGGAAAAATCACGAAACGGTTCCTCGGAATGAAGTTGGTGTACGACGTCCGGACCACGGCAACGGTCCGGAGCATCAGTAAGCTGAGTGATCTCACCATCGGCGGGGAGCATTTGCTGGTCGTCCTCGATGATTCCAACCCCCGCGTGACCGGCACCTACGGCCGCGGACCTTTTTACGGCACCATCGTCTACCTGAACGAGAAGCACATCGGGGGGATGATCTCCGACGCGGACGGTAACACCATCCCCCACGAAGTGGGTCATACCGCCGGACTGAAACACCTCATGGAGAAGGGGGAAGAGTCGAGTCTCATCGGCGCGGCGATCAAGGCGATCTACCAAAACCTGAACCCCGAGAATATCATGTGGCGCGGGGGCGGACACCCGAGCTACTCGATGGCCGACGCGGACCAGAAGCTGACCGAGACCAATAGCGGGCAATTGGAAGAAGTGTCCAAAAACATCGACCAGGACAAGATCGGCAAGGTCAATTATTTCAGTTTCGCGGAATTGATGCTGCTGCCTTGACCGCCAGGCCAACCAAATCCCCTTACGCATGACCTTCGAACAGACCCAGGCCACCTACACCCTGCTCCGCGACCTGCTGACCTTCCAGCTCTCCGCCTCGGAAGACGGACGCGAGCGCCGCGGCCTGCTACACCGCAGTGCCCAATTAAAAGAACTCTGCCCCCAACCTGATGCCCCCTGGACCGACGAGGCCCGCGTGGCCTGGCTGCTGGCCCTCCTGCCCCACGCCGCGCCCGACCTGCTGGACCGGCTCCTGCGCGAACAACTCACCGAGGCCGGCGACTTCCCGCGCCTCGGCGGCGCGAAGGGCGAGCAGTACCGGGGGGTATTACCGACCGGGGAGACCGTATTGTTCCTGCTGGCCGGCGAGCGGGCCGACTGGCGGTCGGAAGTGCGGACCCTCTTCAGCGGCGATCATTTCCTGGTGGAGCGCCGCCTGCTCCTCCTGGCCGACGTGTCACCGGGCGAGCCGCGGCTGGCCGGGAAATTGCTCCCCGAGCCCGATGCCGTCGAGATGATCCTCAGCGGCCACGAGGCCAAGCCCCACTTCAGCACCCGCTTCCCCGCCGAGCGGCTCACGACGGGCATGGAGTGGGAAGACCTGGTGCTCTCCCCCCGCACCCACGAGCAGCTGGACGAGATCCTGGCCTGGGTCGAGCACGGGGATACGCTGCTCGGTGACTGGGGCCTGGGCAAGCGCCTCAAACCCGGGTACCGCACCCTCTTTCACGGTCCGGCGGGTACGGGAAAGACCCTCACCGCCAGCCTGCTGGGAAAGCGGACCGGCCGCGACGTCTACCGCGTCGACCTCTCGATGGTGGTATCCAAGTACATCGGGGAGACCGAAAAGAACCTGGCCGCCCTTTTCGCCAAGGCGGAAAACAAGAACTGGATCCTCTTCTTCGACGAGGGCGACGCCCTCTTCGGCAAGCGCACCGCCACCAAGGACGCCCACGACCGCCACGCCAACCAGGAGGTCAGCTACCTCCTCCAGCGGGTCGAGGCCTACGACGGCCTGATCGTCCTGGCCTCCAATTTCAAGAGCAACATCGACGAGGCCTTCATGCGCCGGTTTCAGTCGGTCATCGCCTTCCTGCCGCCCTCCCAGGACGAGCGGCGCCGGCTGTGGGCGAACGCCTGGCCCAGCGGACGGTTGTCCTTCGCCAGCGGCTGTGACCCGGCCACGCTGGCGGCCGATTACGAGATCACCGGCGCGACCATCAACAACGTCGTGCAAAAAATTTGCCTCCGCTTGCTCGCGAACGGCGACCGCCACGTGGACCAGGATATGGTACTGGACGTGCTGCGGCAGGAGTTGGGCAAGGAGGGAAAGCTCGTCTAGGCGGGGTCGCCGGTGCCCTGAATATCCCCGATGATCTCCAGTTGCAGGATCACATCGTCCAGCGGTACCTGCGGCGCGGCCCCGTCGGTGATCACCGCGTACATATTGTCAAACAGCGCCTTCCAGCGACCGGTGTGCGTGAGCACGGGCCCGCGTACCGTAACGCCCCCGGTTTCGGTGTGTAGCAAACCGTGCTGCTCCGCCGGTTCCTCCCCGAAGTGGGGGTGATCGGGTTGGATGCCCGCCCGCAATTGATCTTCCTGCACGTCGATGCCGTACTTCACGAAGCTGCCGCTCCTGCCATGGAGGGTGTACCGGGGCGTCGGTTCGCGCACGAGGAGGCTGCAGGACAGGCTCACGCGCAGCGGGCGGGCGTAAGTAAACTGCAGGTCGAAGGCATCGGGGATGGCACTATGGTCGCGCTGGGTCCAGGTGGCGCCAGTCACATCATGTGGCCGGCCGACGAGGGCGATCGCCTGGTCGATCAGGTGGGCCCCCAGGTCGTAGAGCATACCCGCGGCGGCCCCGGGCTCCTCTTTCCACGGCTTGGCATTGGGGCCCGGTTTCCAGCGGTCGTAACGGGCTTCGTAATTGACGAGTTGGCCGAGGGTGCCGCCCTCGATGACTTGGCGGACGGTCAGGAAGTCGCTGTCCCAGCGCCGGTTCTGGAAGACGAAGAGATGGAGGTTTTTCTTCGCCGCCAGGTCGCGCAATTCCCGCAGCTCGGCGGCCGTGGCGCAGGCGGGCTTATCGACAAGCACGTGCTTGCCCGCCTCCAGGGCGGCTTTGGCGTAGGGGTAATGGGTAGCGTTGGGGGTGGCGAGGCTGACGAGGTCGATGGCGTCATCGTTCAGTACGGTGGCTAGATTCGGGGTGGGTTCCATACCCGGAAACTCAGCCGTCAGTTCGTCCGCACGGCTGGTCACTACCCGCTCGACGGCGAAATGGGGACTAGCGCGGTAAAAGGGGGCCTGCAGGTAGCGACCGGAGAGGCCGAAGCCGATCAGGCCGACGGAAATCGGAGCGGACATGGGAAACTTTTGCCTTCAAGATAGGGGCCACGGATCAGTCCCCCAGACCGGTGTTCCTAACACCCGCCTCTACCCGCTGCTCGAGGTAGTTCTGGGGCGGCGGTACGGGGCAGGCGTAACCGGTCACGTACGCACAGTAGGGATGGTAGGCTTTGTTGAAGTCCAGCACGACTTCCTCGGTAACCGGTAGACGGAGATCGAGGTAGCGCCCGCCGCCGTAGGTGTCCACACCCGAAGTCGCGTCGCGGAAGGGCAGAAAGAGCAGGTTGCGGTATTCCTCCGGCAGCTGGGTGCGCGTGGTGCGGAATACGTCGAGGGTGTGGGGCTGGCCGCGGAGCTCAAAGCTTAGGCGGCCGTAGACATGGTACTCGGCCGCTACGTCAGCACTGGTAGGCAGGCTGATGACCTCGGGATCGGGGTAGCGTTCCAGGCGGGCTGAAACGATGTATGCCGTGCTTAAAGGGAAAAAGGACAGTCCGCCGCCCTCCTGCAGAGCCGTTCGTTGGGCCTCCGACAGGATTGAGCGCTCGGGGTCGAGGTATTCTTGATTCAGGGTTTCCTGGGCACTTCGTGCCGCAGCGAGTGGTCCTGGTGGAGGGGCGGGGGCGCGGGTGGAAGTGCAAGCAACCAGGAAGAGCAGGCAGAGCGGGAGGTAGCGGAACAAGGGCGAGCGGTTGAGTACGCCAAAATTAGTTCATCCCGCAGGGATGCGGGATCTTTCCCCGGCACCCGCGCGCCGCCGCCCTGATTTGCTCGCCCGAATTTTACTACATTAAGGGCCTAAATACAGTACCCTGATGACCGACCGTAGAAAATTCCTCCGCCAATCCGCCCAAGTGGGGGCGGCGGCCCTCGTGCTCCCGCTGTGGGCCTGCAACAACGCTAAGCCCGCATCTACTACCGGCTCCGGCGGTCGGGCTGACCGGGCCCCAACCGGCGACCTGGACGCCTACGGCCTTCAGCTCTTCACCCTGCGCGACGAGATGCCCAACGATCCAAAGGGTACCCTCCAAAAGATCGCGGAAATGGGCTACACCCAGATCGAAGGTTACGAAGGGGACATGGGGATGTTCTGGGGGATGGAACCGCAGGAATTCAAGGGCTACCTCGACGGCCTGGGCCTGACCATGGTTTCCAGCCACTGCAACATCAACGAAAACTTTGCGGAGAAGGCCCAACAGGCGGCTTCCATTGGTATGGAGTACCTCATTTGCCCGTACATCGGTACCCGCGACGACCGGGCCGGCTGGCAAGAGGTCGTTGAGCAGTTCAACGCCTGTGGGAAAACCTGCGCCGACAACGGCTTACGCTTCGCCTACCACAACCACGAATACACGTTCAAGGAAGTGGACGGCATCGTACCCCAGGCCTTCCTGATGGACAATACCGACGAGACGGTCGCGTACGAAATGGACATCTACTGGGTCGTTACGGCCGCAGAGGACCCCATCACCTGGCTCAACCGGTACCCGGAGAAGTGGACGCTTTGCCACGTCAAGGACCGGATGAAGGGCGCCGATCCCGCCGAGATGGAAGCCTCGGTCAACCTAGGACAAGGATCCATTGATTTCCCCGCCATTCTATCGGTGGCCGAGGAGCAGGGCATGGAGTATTACATCCTGGAGCAAGAAAAATACGAAGGCACTACGCCCCTAAAGGCAGCGGCCTCGGGGGCCCAGTACCTGCAAAAATTCAAGTTTGCCTAGCACGTGTTGACTACTTGTGATCAGTCCTCCAGCGCCGTAACCACCCGCATACCGGTATAAAAAAGGATGCGGGTTCCCTTCCCGGGCTCGCTTTCAATCCAGATGTCGCCGTCGTGGAAATTGATGATGCGTTGCACGAGGGCCAATCCGATGCCGGTGCCGGCGAATTCCCCGGCGTTGGTGGAGCGACCAAAAAGCTCGAAGACGCGGTAATGCTGGTCGGCGGGTATACCGATGCCGTTGTCCGCTACAAAGAACACGGGGTAACCGCTGCTGGAATATCCGTGTAGGCCCACCTCGATTCGGGGCGCGGCTTCCCGAGACGAGTACTTAATGGCGTTCGAGACCAAGTTGGTGAACAGCGTCAGCAGGTGACTGTGGTCGCCGTAGATAGGCGGCAGATCCGGCTGGACGACGCACTGAAAATGGTCGAGGCCGCCGGTGGCCTGATCCCGCAGTACGCGTTCGACGAGTTTAGGGACGGAGAGTTCGTTGATGATGATGCTGGATCGGTCGATCCGGGAGAGCGACAGCAGGTCCGTCATAAATACCCGCATGCGTTCGGCGTTCTGCCGGATGGCTTCTACGTAGGAGGTGCCCTGCTGCCCGAGTTGATCGGCAAATTCTTCTTCGATGATCTCGGCGTAGCTGGAAATGCCCCGCAGGGGGGCCTGTAGGTCGTGGCCGATGGTGTAGCTGAAGGCCTCGAGGTCTTTGTAGGCTTCTTGTAAGAGGGAGTTGCGCTTCTTCGTGCGGGCGTAGCGCTTCATCACCGTGTCCTGGATGAAGGACTGTAGGGCCTCCGCGGCTCCGATCGTATCGGTTTCCCAGGGTAGGGAGTGGCCGTGGCGGGTAATTTCGTTGAGCTGAAAGCGGCGGGTGGCGGCCCCCTTTCGGTCGTCGGCAATGCTGCCGTAGGTCACGCGTTGGATCACCTCGGGAGAAAACCATAAAATCCACTGGTTGGCGGCGATATCCAGGGGGAGGAAAAGCACGCCCGCGGCCAGTTCGGGATAGTCGGCGGCGGCCGGGAAGTCAGTACCGAGATTGTCCGTGTGCCAAAGTTGTTGGTCGCCGTATTCCTCCTTCATCCACTTCACGATGGCGTTGATGCGCGCCTCGGAGGGGGTCGTGCCAAAGCGGGTGAGCACCTCGTCGGAGCAGATGGCCGCGCCGTGGGTGTGGTCGATGAGGTCCAACAGGTTAGTCTTACCCGTGGTGAGCCCTTCGGTGAGGCTTTCCGAGCGGACGATGTTCTCCTGCAGCCGGTCGCGCACCAAGTTGACGGCCTGGCCGCAAACGCTGACTGCGGGAAGCGAGGTGGCTCGACATCTTCTGCTGGGCTACCCGGCCGACAATCCTGAAAAAGGCCCGCATCTGGTAGTCGAGGTACAGGGGCTCCTGGCTGAGTAGGTATATGGTACCCCAGTGCTCGCCGTTGACCATCAGGGCGAGGTAACCGAGGGTGCTCATTTTAATATCTTCCAGGAAGCTGGTGAAGTTAAAAAACGGCGTACGGCAGGCGATGTGGCGGCGGATCAATTCCCTGGAACCGGCATCCAACTCGCCGGTCATCTGGACAAAATTCTTCTCGTCGAAGGTATAGTTGTGCACCACGTCCACCTGCTGGTCGTAGCGGGCCGGGGCGGGAAGGTCTGCTTCACAGAAACGGACGTCGAGGAAGCAGGGCTCCACATTGCCGGGCGCCTCGTGGGTAACGCTGCTCTCGAAGTGATCGTCAAACTTGATGACAAACGACCGGTCGTAGCCAAAGTGGTAGACGAGCCCGTCGCAGAGCCGCTGCAGCAGGAGGTCCATGTTCGGGGTCTCCTCCAGTTCCTGGGTAAAGTCATTCAGGCGGGCGGCGTAGTCTCCGGAGTGCGGCCAGGTCCGGCGGGGCTCCACTTCCACCACCAGCTCATCCACGAAGGCGTGCATGATCACCTGGTAATGGCCCTGGGGCCAGCCCGGGGCGTCGGTCAGGGGCGTGACGCCCGGGTAATGTTCCGAGATGGTGCTTTCGAGTTCCCGCACGAGGGGCTCGGGCAAGATATCGTAGAGGGTTTGCCCGATAAGTTCGGCGGGGGAAGCGCCACAGAATCCCCACGCGTTCTTGCTGGCCGCTTTGATCCGTAAGGTTTTTCTATCTGCCACCAGAACGAGGGCATAAGGTTGAATACAAAGGGCAGAAGACATGAAGTGGGGGATACAGTTGCCGTAAAGCTAAGCGCTCAGGCTTGCAATTCCGCACGCAAAAACCGTCCCGTGTGGCTTTCTTCTACCCCCGCGACCTCCTCCGGCGTGCCGCTGGCCACCAGTTGGCCACCGCCCCGACCGCCCTCCGGACCCATATCGATGAGGTAGTCGGCTACCTTGATCACGTCCATGGTGTGCTCGATCACGATCACGGTGTTTCCCTTGTCTACGAGTTTTTGGAGCACCTTGAGCAGGTACTTGATGTCTTCGAAGTGCAGGCCGGTGGTGGGTTCGTCGAGTATATAGACGGTCTGTCCGGTATCTCGCTTGGAGAGTTCTTCGGCGAGCTTCACCCGCTGCGCCTCGCCCCCGGAGAGGGTGGTGGCCCGCTGGCCGAGGGTGATGTAGCCCAGACCTACGTCCTTCAGCGTTTTCATGCGCCGGTAGATCTTGGGGATGGGCTGGAAGAAGTCCGCGGCCTCCGCTACGCTCATGTTGAGCACGTCGGTGATGGACTTGCCCTTGTAGAGGATCTCCAGCGTCTCGCGGTTGAAGCGCATGCCCTGACAGTTCTCGCACTGTACCTCGACGTCGGGGAGGAAGTTCATCTCGATCGTCCGCATGCCGCTGCCCTTGCAGACCTCGCAGCGCCCCCCCTTCACGTTGAAGCTGAAGCGGCCCGGCTTGTAGCCGCGGATCATGGATTCTGGCAACTTGGTGAATAACTGGCGGATGTCGGTGAATACCCCCGTATAGGTCGCCGGATTGGAGCGCGGGGTGCGACCGATCGGCGACTGGTCGATGTCGATGACCTTATCTACGTTCTGCAGGCCATAGATGCGCCCGTACCCCATGGGTTTCTTCAGGCTGCTGTAGAAGTGCTGCCGCAGGATGGGGTAGAGGGTCTCATTGATGAGGGTTGACTTGCCACTGCCCGATACCCCCGTCACGCAGGTCAGGGTACCGAGGGGGATTTTGATGTCGACGCCCGCCAGGTTATTGCCCTGCGCTCCCTTGAGGGTGAGGAACTTGCCGTTGCCCCTGCGCCGTATTTCGGGAATCTCGATTTGCCGGCGCCCGGCCAGGTAGTCGCTGGTGATGCTGCCGGCGTTGGCCTCCAGCAGAAAGTCGGCGGGTTTGCCGGCGGTGACCACGCGGCCGCCGTTGACGCCGGCGCCGGGGCCGAGGTCGAGCAGGTAGTCGCTCGCCATCATGATGTCCTTATCGTGCTCGACGACCAGCACGGTGTTGCCGATGTCGGTCAGGTCGCGCAGGGCGGTGATGAGGCGCTGGTTGTCCCGCTGGTGCAGGCCAATGCTCGGCTCATCCAAAATGTAGGTGATGCCCGTCAGCTGGCTGCCAATCTGGGTAGCCAGCCGGATCCGCTGGGCTTCCCCGCCGGAGAGGGTACGGCCGGGGCGGTCGAGGCTGAGGTAGCCCAATCCTACATGCAGGAGAAACTGCAGACGAAAGCGGATCTCCTTCAGAATGTCGGTGGCGATCAGGGTGGTGCGCTCGTCCATGCCTTCCTCCGCGCTCTCCATCCAGGTGCCGAGCTCGCCGAGGTCCATGCGGGCCAGGTCGCTGATGGTCTTGTCTTTGACCTTGAAGTTGCGGGCCTCCTTGCGCAGGCGGGCGCCTTCACATTCCGGACAGCTGTCGATTGTCATGAACTCTTCGGCCCACTGCCGGATGCGCTCGCTCGTGGTTTCTTCGTACCAGCGCACGATCATGTTGACCAGGCCGTTGGCCTCTACGTCCCACACCAGGTCGTGAGCGCTCTTGTCGTACTTGCTTTTCTTCTTCCCGCTGGCCTTGCGGCCGTAGAGGATGACATTCAGGGCCACTGCCGGAATCTTCTCGATCGGGTCGCTTAGCTTGAATTTCTCGGCCTTAGCGATCGCCTTGATCTGCTTGAAGGTCGTATTCTCGCGGCTGTCGCCCAGGGGCACCAGCCCCCCCTTATTGACGCTCACGCTGCGGTCCGGGATGATCTTCGTGATGTCGGGACTATTGACCTGCCCCAGTCCCTTGCAGGTCGGGCAGTAGCCGTAGGGGGAGTTAAAGCTAAAGGTATTGGGGCTGGGTTCCTCGTAGCTGATGCCGTTCTCGGCGTCCATCAGGTTCTTGGAGTAGGGAGAGGTTTCTCCGGTCTCCGCGTCCTGCACGAGCACCAGGCCCTCGCCCATCTTCAGGGACGTGGCCACGGCCTGCCGCAGTCGGTCGAGCCGCTCGGGACCCATCCGGATGCGATCGACGACCAACTCGATGTCGTGCACCTGGTAACGGCTAACCTGCATGCCTTCGGAGAGGTCCTGGATGTCGCCGTCGACCCGCACCTTGGTGTAGCCCTGTTTGCGCACGGAATCAAAGAGCTCCCGGTAGTGGCCCTTGCGGCCGCGCACGAGGGGGGAAAGCACGATGATTTTTCGGTCGGCGTAGGTCTCGGCGATCTGGTCGAGCATCTGCTCTTCGGTGTAGCGAAGCATGGGCTTGCCGCTGAGGTAGCTGTAGGCGGTGCCGGCGCGGGCGTAGAGCAGGCGCAGAAAGTCGTAGATCTCGGTGACGGTCCCCACCGTCGAGCGGGGACTCCGGTTGGTGGTCTTCTGCTCGATGGAGATGACGGGGCTGAGGCCGGTGATCTGTTCTACGTCGGGCCGCTCCATCGACCCCATGAACTGGCGGGCGTAGCTGCTGAAGGTCTCCATGTACCGGCGCTGTCCCTCGGCGTAGATCGTATCGAAGGCCAGGCTGGATTTGCCGCTGCCGCTGAGTCCCGTGATCACGACGAGTTTGTTGCGGGGGAGCTCGACGTCGATGTCCTGGAGGTTGTGTTCTTTGGCCCCGATGACGGTCAGGAAGCGCTCGGTGTGGGGGATGTCGGGGGGGGAAGGGGGCGGGGCCGCGGGTGCGGTGGTAGTTGGGGCAGCCATAGGTGGGTAGTAACCCGGCAAAGGTACAACTGTTTGCCACAGATTGTGGGAAAAGGGCTAGGCCAGCTCGGCGGCGGTAATCTCGTCGGCGTAGTAGCCCTGCCGGCCCTGCCGCAGGACGAAGCGGACGCGGTCGCCCTTCCTTACGGGGCCCGTTCGCAGGTGGGCGCGGCGGAAGTGAAACTCCTCCCGCGTCCCCTCCAGCCGGAGGTAGCCCTGCCCCCGCTCGATGAGGTAGAACAGGACGATGCCGGGGGAAGTGGTCATGAGCGGGATGTATTCGGCGGAAGCGCGGCAGGCCACGTTGCGGGCTGGCGGCGCATCCTGGTAAAGGTAAGCTTGTTGACGAGCTTTCCCCCCTTGTCCTTACACCCGTGGCCCCGCCCCGCTGTACCTTTACCCCATGGCGTTTACGAAGATTCTTCCCCTGGTCAGTGGGCTCTTGCTGGCCCTCTCCCTGGCCGGACAAACCGACAGCCTCGGCCAGTGGAACAGCCTGCAGTCCTTTTCTACCGGAACCTACGTGACCGAGACCCCGGAGTCGATCGTCTACACCACCGGCAACGCGCTCTTTTACTTGGACAAGACGGACCTAAGCATCACCCGCCTGACCCGCACCGACGGCCTGGCCGGCGGCCGCGTCGATCTGATCCGGTATCACCCGCCTACCGCGACCCTGATCATCGTATATGCCAACAGCACCATCGACTTACTGCGCGACGGCCGTTTTACGACCCTGC
This sequence comes from Lewinellaceae bacterium, assembly GCA_963710195.1. GTDB lineage: Bacteria > Bacteroidota > Bacteroidia > Chitinophagales > Saprospiraceae > Neolewinella. The sequence continues at coordinate 307,558 of CAVPZF010000004.1, read as the reverse complement.
GGCAGATCGATAACTTCAATTTCAGCGGCGACAAGCGCATCTACGACTTGGCCTTCGGCGCCGACAACCGCATCTACCTAGCGGCGGGCTACGGCGTTTCGGCGCTTTCCCTCAACGACACCACCTTCACCTTCTCTACCTTTACCGGCGTACGGGTGGATGGCGTAGCGGAGCATGCCGGGCGGGTGTACGCCGCCACCCCGGAGGGCATGTACCGCGTCCCGCTCACGGGCGTCAACATCAACGATTTTAACAACTGGGACCTCATGGGGCCGGCCGACGGACTGCCCGGCGACTACGCCACCTCGACCGTGACCACCTGGCAGGAGCAGCTGTACTTTGGCGTGGGGGAGGACGTCTGGCGATTGGGGAGTTCCGGGGCACGCCCCTTCTACACCAGCCCCTCGGTGACAACCCGCCTCCAGTACCTTAGCGCGGGGCGCAGCCGCCTACTCGCCGGCTACCGCTGCACAACCACCAACTGCTTTAGTAGCAATATCATCGCCCTGGAGGAAACGGAAGGGCAGTTTGCACAACTGCCCGGGTGCGCAAACCTGACCAACTACGCCATTGAGGACGAGGCAGGCCGCATCTGGTTCGGGGACGATATTCCCCAGATCCGCTACCTGACCGGACTGACCGGGGAGTGCCAGGGGCTGACCTACCCCGGGCCCCCCAACGACTTCAACTACCGCCTCCTGCACGACGGCACCTCCCTCTGGGTGGCCCCCGGGCAGCTTGACGAGAACACCACTCCGCTCTACGACTTCAACGGGGTGTACCGCTTTACCGATGGCAGTTGGCGTACCTACAGCATCTTCAATACCCCGGCCTTTTATGGCCGTGATGGGATGCGCGGGTTAGGTGATGATGACGTGCCTACCATCATCGACGTCGCCTACGATCCCGTCAACCGTATCCACTACTTCAGTTCTTTTTTCGAGGGGGTGATCGGCCTGGACGCGGAGGGACAGGCCAGCTATTACGACGAGAGCAACAGCAGTCTGCAAACGGCACCCGGGGCGGGCCCGAGCCGTATCCGGGCCGCCGGGGCCGTTACGGATCCCCAGGGCTTCACCTACTTTGGTGTAAGCCAGGCCGCAGAGAACGGCATCGTGAGCGTACGGAGCCCCGACGGGGAGTGGGCCGCCCTCGGGCAGCGCTGCGGGATCAACCTGGCCATTGCCCTGGCCATCGATCCGGAAGGCTACATCTGGGTTGTCCACCGCGCCGGCCAGGAGGGGGGGGTGACCGTCATCGACCCCATGGGTACGCCAATGGATCCCAGCGACGACCGCTGCCGCACCTTTACGGCCAGCAACAGCCAGTTGCCCACCAACGAGACCCGCAGTGTCGCCGTAGACTTGAAGGGCAGCGTCTGGATCGGCACTGCCTCCGGTATCGTCACCTTTGACTGCGGCAACCAGGTCTTTGAAACCGACCGCTGCCAGGGCTACCGGCCGCCGGTGGAATCCGACGACGGATTCGGGGCCTACCTGCTGGAAACCGAAGAGATCCGGGCCCTTACCGTAGACGGCGGGAACCGCAAGTGGATCGGCACCAACGGCGGCGCTTACCTGCTCTCCGAAGACGGCCGCGACCAACTGCTGTTCTTCGACCGCGGTAACAGCCCCTTACTCGACGACGCGGTACGCGACATCGCCATCGACCCCGGCACGGGCACGGTGTACTTCGGCACCGAGCTCGGCGTGATCAGCTACCGGGGCGACGCTACGGCCGCCTCGGCGAGTTTTGCCCAGGAACTTATTGTATTCCCTAATCCGGTCGAGCCGGGCTACGACGGGCCCATCGCGATCAACGGCCTGGCCCGCAACGCCCGCGTCAAGATCACCGACCTGAGCGGCAAGCTGGTCAACGAAGGGCTGGCCACCGGCGGGCAGTTCACCTGGTCGGGAGAGGATTACACCGGTCGGCGGGTAACTACGGGCGTCTATCTCGTGTACGCCTCCAGCAACGTCACGGTGACCGCTGACAACCCGCAGACGGCCGTGGGCAAGATCGTTTTTATTCGCTAGGGGAGGGAGTGCCGCCGGACCCCGTATCTTCGCCGGCGTGATCCCCAACTACGACTTTCGCACCGCGCACGCCGATCCCCGTACCACGCGGATGCTTCACCTCCTGTTCTACCTGGGGGCCGTGCTGCTGCTGGTGGCCGCCATCCACAGCCTTTATCTTTACTTCACCGACTGGTCTGCCGGCGACGACGGCCATTTCTGGTACCTCGTGCTGGGACTGGTGTACCTGCTCGTCAGCGGACTCATTGCCTGGTTCACCTACCACCACGGAGCCGGGGAGGAAACGCCACCCGACCGCTACCTCGAGATCCGGAACGGGGTGATGACCTGGGAGCTCGACCAGCTTAAGGGGAAGCAGCGCGTAGACCTGAAGTCGGTAGTACGGGCGGAACGCCCATCCGTGCGGGAGCTATCGCTCACGCTGCAGGGCGGCCGGGAAGTGGTACTGCCCATTTATCTGGTGGATGAGGAGGCCAAGCAGGTGGAACTGGAAAACATTCTTCTCACCGTAGGCCGCCAATAGCCTAGCCCTTGTTGGCGAGCTGCCCGCAGGCGGCGTCAATGTCCTTGCCGCGGCTGCGGCGGACGGTCACCATGATCCCGCGGTCGCGCAGGTAGGTCGCAAAATCGTCAATGCGGTGCTCGCTCGACTTCCGGAAGGGGGCGTTGTCGATCGGATTGTACTCGATGATATTGACCATGCTGGGCACCCGGCGGCAGATGCGGTAGAGTCGCTCGGCGTCTTCGAGGGAATCGTTGAAATCTTGGAAGGTGATGTACTCGAAACCGATGCGCTTATTCGTCTTGGCGTAGAAATATTCGAGGCTCTCCACGATGGTCTCCAGGTTGTTGGTTTCGTTGATGGGCATGATTTCGTTGCGCTTCGCGTCGTCGGCGGCGTGTAGGCTGAGGGCAAGATTGACCTTGGTGTCCTCATCGGCGAGCTTACGGATCATCTTGGCGATGCCGGCGGTGGAGACGGTGAGGCGGCGGGGCGCCATGTGGAGGCCCGTGTGGCTGGTGATCCGGTCGATGCTGCCGATCACTTCGCGGAAGGCCAGCAGGGGCTCGCCCATGCCCATATAGACGATATTGGTCAGGGGCTTTCCGTAGGTATCCAGGCACTGCTGATTGACCAGAAAGACCTGGTCATAGATCTCGGCGGCGGTGAGGTTGCGCACGCGCTTCATCCGGCCGGTGGCGCAAAAGGTGCAGGTCAGGCTGCAGCCCACCTGGCTCGACACGCAGACGGTGAAGCGATCGTCGGCCACCACGGGTATCAGCACCGATTCGACCAGATGGCCGTCGTGCAGGCGGAAGCGGCTTTTAATGGTGCCGTCGGCGCTGCGCTGCACCTTGTCTTCGGTGATGACGGGCAGGGCGTACTCGACAGCGAGGCGCTGCCGTAAGGCGAGCGACAGGTTGGTCATCTCCTCGAAGCTGCGGGCTCCCTTTTGCCACAACCATTCGTACACTTGCTTGGCCCGGAACTTCTTCTCCCCGCTCAGGATCAGGGCGGAAGTGAGTTCTTCCAGGCTGAGCGAGCGGATATCGGGTTGGGTGGTGGTAAGCGTAGCGGACATTCCTGGCAAACGCCCCAGCGGGCGGGCTGGTTGTCTGCGCGCAACCTCGGGTCCCTTGACGCGTTACTAAGCGCCGGGCCTGATCCGAAAAACGGCTGCATGGATTTACCACCAAATTATCTGGACCTTTACGCGCAGGCGCTCCGCTACGACAAGGTGGGCGATCCCTACACCGCCGTAAAGCTGCTGAAGAAGGTGAGCCGGCTGGTGCCCGACTGGGCCGACGCCTACCGCAGTTTGGGCACCATCTACACCCGCCGGAAGGAGTGGAAGCCCGCCTTTCACTACTGGAGCAAAACCGTCGCCCTGGACGCCGACGACCGCGACGCCTGGTGGCAACTCGGCCTGGCCGCCGTCCCCCTCAAGCGTATGCGGACCGCCCAGACCGTCTGGGCCAAGTTCGGCTACGACCGCCTGCGCCACGATAAGCCGCTCGGGTTGCAATTGCGGCACCAGGACGGCTACGAGATCCTCTGGATGCAGCCCCTCGACGCCGCCCGCGCCCGGGTGGTGAGCATCCCACACCCCGGCAGCGGCATGCGTTACCGCGACCTGATTCTCTACGACCGCCGCGGACAAAAGGGCTACAACGTCATCGGGCGCCGCCGGGTGCCGATCTTCCAGCACGTCGACCGCATCAAGGGCTCGCCCTACCAGACCTTCAGCTGCCTGCTCCATACTTCCGGAGAGGAGCTAATCGAGCAACTCGAACAACTCAGCTACGATGCCGGTCTGGGGTTTGAAGTCTGGAGCAATGCCACCCGCGCTTTGCAACAGGACCGGGCCAAGGCCAGCGACGATGAGCGGCGGGCCTTTCCGGAATATTACAGTGACCTGTTGCCGCGGCCCGAAACGGGTACGACCCTAATCGCCCTGGCCGCCGTGCACCCCGCGGAGGTGGACCGGGTGCTCAACGATTGGCAAATCATTACCCTTCAGCAGTACTCAGATCTTCGTGCGTACTGAGGCGGTCGAGAAACAGAAACATATCGTGCAGGCCTGCCACTTTCTCCACCCGCAGGTAGCCGTTGAAATCGCGCAGGCTGGCCTGGTAGCCGGATAGCAGCAGCTTAACCTCCGGACACTGATCCAAAATTTCCGCCACCAGCTCGTCTACCGGGCGCTCCACGAAACTGTTAGAGAGCAGAGTAAGCAGGTAGTCTACCCGCGTGACGCGACAGAGATCGCCCAGGTCGGTCGGTGCGATCCCGGTGCCCAGGTAGAGGGCCGCGAAGCCGCGCTTCTTCATCAGGTGCTGAATGAAGAGCATGCTGAGGTCCTGCCGCTCGCCCTCGGGCAGGAATAGGGCAAATACCGGCCGGTCGTGCCCGGGGGTAGCGGGCAATGCATCGGTGGCGGCCAGGATTTTCTGGCGGATCATGCCGGCCACGAAGGATTCCTGGACGGGCGTGACCGAGCCCGTGAAGTACAGCAGGCCCAGCTTGTCGATGAAGGGATAGATCACCTTCATCATGGTTTCCTCAAAGCCCCGTTGCTCGATGTTGGTATCTACAATGAGCCCGAACTTGTAGGCGTCCATCTCCACCACCGAAAGGGTGAGCACATCGAGCTGGGTGTCTGGACTGACGTTGAGGCTGGACAGGGAGGCGACGCGTTCGCTGCGCTCCTCTTCGCTCATTTCCGCGATCTTGCTGATGCGATGGCCATTCTTGTTGAGCACGGCGACGGTGGAGAGTTTGCGTAGGTCGTCCTCTAGATAGAAGCGGATATTGGTCTTGCTCCGGCGGGGGGTGATCAGGTCGTACCGTTGCTCCCAGGCGCGCAGGGTGTGCGCCCGGATTCCGGTAAGTTTTTCCACGTCCTTGATCGAGTAAACTGCCAATTTCGAAGCGTAAAAGGGTGTAAGTTTGATGTCCGGGGGACTAACGCGACCTTACCTATAATGGTTCAGGAAGCCTCCGGGGCAAGGTTCGCCGCCTTTGTGGTATTTTTCGCGGGGCCGCCGGTGCCATGAACGCCGGCGGCCACCCCAATTTTCCTCCTATGCAGCAATTTGTACTCCTCGTTTCCCTTCTGCTCGCGACCGGCCTGGGCGCCCAATCCTGCTTCTACCAGCTTCGCCTACAGGACAGCGCAGGGGACGGATTCAACGGAGGGGCCGTCACGGTCACGGTGGGCGGCAACAGCACCGACTATACCCTTGATGCAGCGAACGACGACGGCAGTCGGCGCGACTTCTTTTTTAGGGTGAACGACGGGGAGATGGTCACGATCGGTTACCTGGCGGGAGCCTTCTCCGAGGAGGTTAGCTTCTCTATTCTTGACAACAACGACAGCCTAGTCTACCAAGTGCAGGCGCCGGTGACCAACGCTAGCCTGACCACCTTCACCGCCGCCTGCCGTACCTGCGCGCCGCCGCCCCTATCCTCCATTGAGCTGTACCGTGTGCGCTACAATTCCGTGGATATCCGCTTCCGTTCCACCTCCGCCGCCGCCGGGCCCACCTACCTGATTGAGTACGGCCCGGGCGATTTTGATCCCGCTACCGACGCGGGTACCCAATTGAGGACCCAGGACACGATGCTGCGGGTGAGTGGCCTGGAGTCGGACACGAGCTATACCTTTTACGTGTCTACGATTTGCCAGTCGCCCCTGGATACGACCGTGCGGCGTGGCCCCTTCCGCATCATGACGCAGGTACGAAGGGATGTGGGCGTTACCGTGCTGCTGAAGCCGACCGACCAGTGCGCACCCACCGCTCCCGATTCCATTACCATCGGCATCACCAACTTCGGGGGCGAGCCCCAGCAGTTTTTCCGAGTCGACTTCCTGATCAACGGACAGCCCGGGGGCGTAAACTTCCCCTTCGACGGCATTTACACCGGCGTAGTGGGCGTGGACAGTACCGAATACTTCACCTTCGATACGCAGTTGGACCTCCGTACGCCGGGCTTGTACACCATTCAGGCCTTCACGATGCTGGAGGATGACGAAGATTCCTCGAACGACACCCTGACCACCACCGTAGCGAGTATCCCCGTCATCAGCAACCTGCCGTACGTCGAGAACTTCGAGGCGGGGAGCGGCTTCTGGCGTGGCGAGCGCGGCGGCCGGGGCCCCTCCTCGTGGCAGCGCGGCCGCCCCCGTAACACCCTGATCGATCAGGCGGGTTCGGGAGAATTCGCCTTTGTCACCAACGCCCGTGGCGACTACAACAACGACGAGCGGAGCTACCTGCGCTCCCCCTGTTTCAATTTCTCCGGACTGACCGTCGATCCCTTCCTTTCCTTCCTGCTCTACGTGGATACCGAGGTGAGTTTCGACCAGTTCTACCTGGAATCCTCGGTGGACGACGGACGGACCTGGCGACGCGTACAGCGTAACCCCACCGGCATCAACTGGTATAATAACGCCCGGGACCAGGCCTGGGAGGGCGATGGCGGCTTCGGCGGCGGTTACGCCCTGGCGGGGCAGCAACTGGCCGGACTTGCGGGAGAAAGTCAGGTGCAACTCCGCTTTGTCTTTCGCAGCGATGGCGACGGCACGCGCGAGGGGATCGCCATCGACAACATCCGCATCACCGCGCGCGGTGGGGTGGACCTGGCCGCCGTAAGTGCCGACTTACTCGGACTTAACGGCTGCGGCGAGGGAAGCGACACCCTGCAATTCACCTTCGCGGACATTGGAACCGAACGGGTGGACAGCGCCACGGTCAGCTACCGCATCGACGGGGGCGCGGTCGTCTCGCAAACCGTCGCCGCACCCGCCGTACTCGGAAGTCGGCAGACGGTGCAATTCAATGCTGGTTACAGCACCCTCACCCTTCCGGATTCCATCGTCGTAGTAGCCTGGGTGAAAGCGGCCGGCGACACGGCCGCGTACAACGATACCACGGTTCTGGTGTACCGCCCCCTGCAGGAGGTGCCCTTCCTTGTCGACTTCGAGAACGGAAGACGGCCCACCAACTGGACGCTCGATTCCGACCTGCTAATCGCCCAGCGGCCGGGCAACAGTTCCGTGACCCTGTACGACAACCTCAATGCGCAGGATACGGTGGCCCTGTTTACTTCCGCCTCTTACGGGCGCTACGAGACGGGGGACTCCATCGAAATGGAAGTCACTTTGACTCCCCTGACCGCTGGGGAAGAGGTTAGCGGCACCCTACTCATTACCTATGATATCGACTGTGACGACAGCCTGTTAGTGGAAGAACCGATCTCCCTGAGCGCGGGCACTCAAAGAATTGTCTTTCCCGGTGTTGGTTCTAGCGGTTCATTTTCGGTAGAAGTCATCTGGGAATCCGGCGATTACTACGTGGATTTCGATAACATCCGGGTGAAGCGCTGTCCCGCCTCGCTGGATATTCGCCTCACTACCGTCCCCCCCTCGGGCATCTTCGCCGACAATGGGGTGGCTTACCTGGAAGTACGGGCGGGTTTAGCCCCGTATACCTATCAGTGGAGCAACGGCGATACGGAAGCGTCGGCCGACAGCCTCAGTGTAGCGAACTACTCGGTCACCGTCACCGACGCCCTGGGGTGTACCGATACCCGTGATGTGAACATCGACCTGAACCCAGTGAGCACGGGAGCAGCGAACGACCTGTTGGCTGGTCTGGAGGCATTCCCGAATCCTACCTCCGGCCGGGTGGAGGTTCGGGTAGAACTGCCCGACGCGCTCCCCCTGAGCCTGGAGGTGTACGATGCCCGTGGCCAGCGGATCGAGCAGCGGGAATTGGGCCGGGACCGACGCCTCAACGCGGAGGTCCATCTGGGCGACCAACCCACGGGGCTTTACTTCGTCCGGGTGCGGGCCGGGGCTGCGGCACGGACCATCCGGGTCTTGCGTCAGTAGGTTGGTTAGCGAATGCCCCGCAGTTTCAGGTTGGCTACGTAGATCGCGATGTTGCGCGAGTGCCCCCCCAGGGTGCTGGCGAAGTTGTGCATTCCGCTGCCGTCGCCTCGCGCACAGAAGTAGAGAAAATCGTGCTTCTCGGGGGTAAGCACGGCATCGATACTACCTACGCTGGACATCGTGATCGGCCCCGGGGGCAATCCCGGATAGCGGTAGGTGTTGTAGGGGCTGTCGAACTCGATGTGGCGGTTGAGAACGCGGCCGACGTCGAATTCCCGGGTAGCGAATACGGCGGTTGGGTCGGCCTGCAGCGGCATACCGATGCGTAGGCGGTTGAGGTAGACGCCGGCAATGCGGGGGCGCTCGCTGGCCTGCAGACTTTCCTTTTCTACGATGCTGGCCAGGGTGTAGACTTCCGCCGGTGTCATACCTAGGGTTTCGGCCTTCTCCAGGCGCCCCGCGGCCCGCCAGAAGCGCTCGTGCTCCTTCACCATGCGGGCGACGAACTCCCGTGGCGTGGCGTTCCAGTACATCTCGTAAGTATTGGGGATAAAGAGCGTCTGCAGGGTCTCGGGGGTGTAGCCGATACTATCTACGAACCGGGCATCCTGCAGCAAGCGGAGGAAGGCTAGGCTGTCGGGTTCGAGAAAGCGGGCCACCTTAGCGGCGACGTTCATGGGTTCGCGCTCCGTGGTGAGCACGACATCCACCGTAGCCTGGGCACCGCTGCGGAGCTTGCGGATGAGGCCGATGCTGCTGATACCGGGGTCGAGGAAGAAGCGACCGGCCCGCATCCGGTCGCGCCGGAAACCCATCTGCTCGGCCAGGGGGTCGAAGAAGGTCCGGTTGGGCCGTACCCCCCGCACGTAAAGCGAATCCATTACCTGGTCGTAGCTGCTGCCGGTAGGGATCTCAATGGGTACGGGCGTGGTCCGATCTGCCGGTACGGCCGGTACGACCATGATCTGGTAGTAAGCAAAGGCGGCCAGCAGGAGGACCAGGAGGACGATGAGGGCGATGATCTTTTTCACTAGTACTGCTCTTTGTCACTAGGGAACTGCCGCGCCTTGACGTCCGACACGTAGGATTCCGTAGCCTGCTGGATCACGTCGAAGAGGTTGGCGTATCGCCGCAGGAAGCGGGGGTGAAAATCCTTAGTGATGCCCAGCATATCCTGGGTCACCAGCACCTGCCCGTCGCAGTCCGCTCCCCCGCCGATGCCGATGGTGGGGATTTCGATTCCTTCACTCACCCGCTTAGCGAGCTCGGCCGGAATTTTCTCCAGCACGATACCGAAGCAGCCGAGTTCCTCCATCATCTTGGAGTCTTTCAGCAGGCGGCGCGCCTCGGCCTCTTCCTTCGCCCGGACGGTGTAGGTGCCAAATTTGTAGATCGATTGGGGGGTAAGGCCCAGGTGCCCCATCACGGGGATGCCGGCACTGAGGATGCGGCGGATGCTTTCCTCTACCTCCTGTCCGCCCTCCAGCTTGACGGCATGAGCGCCGCTTTCCTTCATAATGCGGATGCTGGACTTGAGGGCCATCTTGCTGTCGCCCTGGTAGGTGCCGAAGGGCAGGTCGACCACCACCAGCGCCCGCTGCACGCCCCGCACCACGCTGGCGGCGTGATAGATCATCTGGTCGAGGGTGATGGGTAGGGTAGTCTCGTGGCCGGCCATGACGTTGCTGGCCGAGTCGCCGACGAGGAGTACGTCCGCCCCTCCGGCATCCAGGATGCGGGCCATTGAATAATCGTAGGCGGTCAGCATGGCAATCTTCTCCCCGGCGTCCTTCATGGCCCGGAGGGTCAGGGTGGTCACCCGCTTCACGTCGATGATCTTATGTACGCTCATGCGCGCAAAGGTAGCCCCCGGCTGCGGGAATTTAGCGGCGTACGATCAGCCGCTTCGTTCCCCGGCTGCCGTCTCCGGCCGTCAGCCGGCACAGGTATACGCCCGGCGACAGGGTGCCCGTCGGGACCGTCACTTGTACGAGCTCTTTGTTGGGCGTGGCCTCCCACACCCGGCGCCCGTCTACGGCGTAGATAGACAGTTGGGTGACGGACAGTTCCGGCTCCCAGCTGAGGGTAGCCTGTATACCGGCCGGGTTGGGGAACAGGCTCCAAAGCCGATCGGGAACGGCCACCGGCCGGTCGGACACGCAGTCGTCGCCCAGGAACACGGTTTGGTAGCCCCCCACCCCATCGTCGCACAGGCTGGCCAGCTGAATTTCGTAGCTGGAGCAGAGGTTGAGCCCTTCTACTTCGGTCGTCAGGCCCTCCACCTGGATTTCGGTGTAGTTGGGGGTGGTCCCTTCGCGGTACCGCAGCCGGTAGCGGTTCCCGGGAGCCGCGGAGGCGCCCCAGCTGAGCGTCGTGGTGTTCGTCTCCTCGCTGTAGGTAGCGCGGACGGCCGGGGGCGGCGGGCACCCCTGGGCGGGCGTCACGTCGAGGCAGTAGTCCTCGATTTCCCCACCCCGGGCGGATCCGCTGTCTGTGGGACAAGCATCGGTGGATACCGCCCCAAACTGCATAATAACGCGCATCCGGGTCAGCCCCAATTTAGCGGTTGGGGGCACCGTAATCAGCCCGGAAGCCGGGGTCCCCCGGGACGCTGATTTCTGCAGGACCAACTCGTCCTCTCCCAGAATTCCGTCCTGGTTCCAATCCACGTACACGTGGAAGTCTTCGGTGAACCCACTGCCCCGGAAGGCGGAAGAGAGCGTCGTGGGGTACACTCCGCCGGGCACGACGGCGGCCTGGGTGAGGTCACCGAAGTTTCCGTAGCCACTGGCCTCGCGTTCCGACGTGTTGAGGAGTACGCCGGGCAGTTCGACCCGGGCGATCCACTCCTGCTCGTTGTCGCTCCCGGACGGGGTGCAGTATTCCGTATCCAGGCAGACGCCGCAGCCCAGCGTCTTGATCGTGTGCCTGCCCCGAAACTCCGAGCTGTCGCCCGTGCAGTTGGTGCGCAATTCCAGGGTATAGCTGCGGCAGTTGCGCAGCCCGGTGAGTTCCAGCCGGGAATCCGTAGTCGTCAGCTCCGTCCAGTCTTCCGTCGCACTGCGGTAGCGCAGGGTATAGCTGATGGCGGTAAGCAGGGGCGTCCAGGAGGTCCGGAGGCGAGCGCCCGGGAGCGCCTCCACGCTAAAGTTATCGGGTAGCCGGCAACAACCGGGGGTTTCCACCAGGAGCGGATCGGTGCGCACCGTCGCATTGCCACAGGAAGAAACCAACTGCAGTTCGTAGCGGCTGCAGCCCGGCAGCCCGGTCAGGCGAAAGGGGGGGGTCACGCCCGGCAGCTCCGACCATCCGGTAGCGCCTACGGGTCGGTAGCGGAGGCTCGTGGAGGAGATGGCCGCCACTGCCTTCCACTCCAGGACCAGGTCGGTGGTCAGGTCGTCAAGTCGGGTGGCGGTAAAGGAAGTGGGAGGCCGACAGTCTGTGCAGTTCCCCATCAGGGCGCTCAGGGCGCTGCCGACGTCCAGCCGCCCCCCGGTGGCCGTCTTACCCTGCAGGGCATCTACCGGACGCACATTTCCGTAGATTGCGTCGCGCACGTAACGGGCGGCCGCGGCCGGGTCGCTGCCCAGCAAATCGCCAAAGCCCGGGCAGGGCGCCGAATAGAGCAGCCCCACAGCACCGGTGACAGCCGGCGTCGCGAAGGAAGTGCCGAACACCGCTCCGTAACCGTTGCCCAGTAGGGTGGTATAGACACCTTCTCCGTAGGCGCCCAGGTCGACGGAGGTAACTCCACGTGCCGCTGCGGTAACCTTCCGGTCGCGGTCGTCAAGGCTAGTGACCACCATCAAGTACTCCGAGCCGCAGAGGGAGGGCAAATCCCCCACCTCCTCCACGTCCACGTTGCGGTTGGGTACCGCGGCGATGCTGAGGATGCCGTGGTGCCCGAGGCTGTCGTAAATGGCGCACCAGATGGGACTCTGGGAGGGGAAGGCCCGGTCGCGGCCCCAACTGGCATTCGTGGCTACTACGTAAGCCCCCTCTTTTCCCCCCGTCGCGTCGTAGCGCTTGCGGGCGTCGAGGGCGTAGGTGTAGGCCTGAATGACCTCTGATTCCAGGGGGTCGAAATCGTTGGTGATGGACATCACCTTGATGTTCCAGTTTACGCCGGTGACCCCGAGGCCGTTGTTGCCACGAGCGCCGATCTGCCCCATCACCGGGGTGCCGTGGTCACCCTTGCCGCCCTCGACGTCGTTGGATTCCAGGGCGGTGTTCCAGCCGTACACGTCGTCGACGTACCCGTTGCGGTCGTCGTCGATGCCGTTGTCGGGGATCTCGTCGCGGTTGATCCAGATGTTATCGCGCAGGTCATCGTGGTCGAGGTCAATGCCGTTGTCGATGGAGGCGATCACGATGGTATCGCCGTTGGGCGTCACGCCGCCGGTCGTAAAGTTCCAGGCCGACTCCAGGTTGTAGTCCGCACCGGGCGGGCCGCCGGTCTGCCCGGTATTGCTGAGTTGCCACTGTTGCGCGTAGCGGGGATCGTCGGGCCGGCGGCGGAAGCTCAGGCGGTGGTTGAGCTGCACGTTCACGACGGCGGGGTCGCGGGTGTAGTGGAGGCGCAGGCTGTCCTCGGCGTGCTGCTGCCAGTCGAAGTGGACCAGCAGGGTATTGAGGCTAGTACCGAGGGGTTTCCAGGCGTAAAGCTCGGGCTGGCGGTAGGCCCAAAGCTTGGCGTCCACTTCTCCGCGCAGTTGTACGATCAGCTGTCCCTGCCCGTATTCCACCTCCTGGGCGCCCAGGGCAGCCGACCCCAGAAGGCACAGCAGCAAGAGGGGACGGAGTGGGTTCATAGCCGGAAAATGAAGGTATGCCTAAACGGGCGTAAAATACGGCTTAATCGCAGGGATGCGCGTCGCCGGCCCGACGGGGGAGAGACTTCGCACCCGCGGCCCCGCCTAAGCCACCGTAAGCCGTCGCCAACCCTTGCGGATGACGTACAGCAGCAGCAAGAAGACCAGCACGAGGTACTGCATTTTCATACGACTGAACACCACGAATCGGATGCGATCCACCATCCACATCACCACCAGAGCGGCCGCTATCATGGCGATCAGGCCACCCAGCCGACCAAATCCCGGCAGCCTCCGCACCGACACCTGATCGCGAATAATGAGCAGCGTGATCAGGAAGCTCGCCACGGGCAGGAACTGCAACAGCAGGTCGGCCTCCAGGATACTCCCCCGCTCAAAGAGCCAGCGGAAGACCGTGAGGGCCACCGACAGCACGGCCGGAATCGCCACCAGGTACAGCATGGTGCTGTAGAGAAAATTCCACGGGGGCAGGTGGCCCGCTTCCCGCTCCATGAATCCCGCCAGCAGGGCCGCGAAGGGGATCAGGGCAAAGTAAAAGATTACCTCGGTGTGGTGGTCGGAAGCGAAGCGGAAGAAATCGTGGAGCGTCATGACGTGAAGGTACTTCGCGCTCAAAACACTAAGGCAAGGTATCCAGCCACTGCCAGGGCAGCAGGTTGCGGAGGTTAAGGCGGATAGAAATGCGTTCCAGCAGGTTACCGCGCCCCTCCAGTAAACGACGCGTTTCGGCGTCAGCCAGCAGGGGAACGTAGAGGTGAAGCTGCTCGCGCAGGATGTTGACGGACAAACCGGCTACGTAGGTGAGCTTATTTTCTGGGGTGTCGCTCGTCGTGGGCCGGAAGCCGTACACTCCCGCGTCTGCAAATACCCCAAGGGGCAGGGGGAAGGGCAGGTCGCCGTCGAGGTTCAGGGCCGTCAGGTAGGTGTTCGACCGCCCGAAGGGGAAGGCGGAGGAGATCGGCGCGCGAAAGCCCCCCTGCCGCCGTTCGAGTTGCTGCTCGTAGCCCCCGCCCCGGTTGCGCCCGAAGTAGAGATCGTCGTAGCGGTAGTCGCTGGCGGCATTGTCGACCAGGGAAAAGCTGGTAGCCGCGGAGGGATTGCCCTCCCGCCCGGCGTGGTAGAGGAAGTACCCGCCGAACAAGCGCCACTGCACATACTTACCCCGCTGGTACTGGTAGCCGCCCGTCAGGGTGCCCTCCAGGCGTAGGTAATTGGGGCTCCTGGACTGCTCGTCACCCGCGTCGCGGTATTCGAGGCGCAGGGAATAGGCGACCGGATTGATCGCCCGGTCCCATCTGCTTCCGTAACCGACGCTTAAAAAGGACGTTTGCACGTGCTCGGCCTCCGGCAGCAGCTCGCCGCTTGGGGTGAAGTCGGGCCGCTGTTGGTCCAGGTAGATAAATTGGCCGTACAGGCTGCTCGTGCGCAGGTCTATGGCCGGGTGATCAAAAAAGAGTTCCGTCTTGGCGGCCGCGCGGGTGTAGTGGTAGATCAGGTCGAGACCGGCGAAGCGAGGCCGCAGGGGATCGCGATCGCTGGGTTCAAAGTCGCTAAAGCGCTGGACGCCCGCACTCAGGACCCCCCGTTGTAGGCCCTTCGCCGGCCGAGTGAATCGATAACGCGCACCGGCAAAGCCCGCCAGCGACTTGCTCCTGAAGCCATACAGTGGCGTAAGGATGAATTCGAAGGGGCGGGGCTCCAGCGTCCGGTTGTGCAACGCCGCGCCGAGTAAGACGCCGTCGTTGGCGTTGACCCCGATCAGGGGGATGGCGAAGAGCGTGGAACGCCCGCGCTCCTGATCCGTGAGCACGGCCAGGCTGACACCCCGGGTACTGTCGCGGCGCAGGGCGGACCGATTGAATGCCCCCCGGTCGGTGGTCGTCAGGGCGTCGCGCAGGTACGCTCCGCTGCCGGTCTCCCGCTCCATGACCGCAAAAAAATCCTCGGGCTGGGGGTGGCGGAATTTCCAGGTCTCGTAGTAAGTGCGAAACGCGGCGTCGACGCCTTCCGGACCGATGCGCCGCTCCAGCTCCCGCAGGATCAGTTCGGGCTTGCTGTAGGCCGCCATCCAGTAGTTGATCTGCCCGAGGCTGTCGCTGGGCGTGTCGGGAGCCTGGTCGCGGCCGAGCCGGGCGAGGTAGCGGTAACCTACTTGGTCGATATCGACCCGCCGGCCCGGCACCACCTGAACGCGCCCACTACGCTCGGGATAATACTCATGCGTGTAGCGCCCCTCGTAGTAGCTGTTGAGGCCCTCGTCCATCCACGGGTGGTCGCGCTCGTCGCTGCCCAGGATACCGTAGAACCAGTTGTGGCCAATCTCGTGGGCCAGCACCTCGTCGAGGCCATAGCCGCTGCCGCTCAGGCCGATCACCGTAATCATGGGGTACTCCATGCCGCCACCCGCGCTAAGGGCGGACTGCACGCCCGTCACCTGGGGATAGGGGTAGGCCCCCACGTGGTCGGAATAGAAGCGGGTGGCCCGCTTGATGTAGTCGGTGGAGCTTTTCCAGAGGGCTTCCTCCGTTTTGGTGAAAAAGGACCAGACGTCAATCGGGTCACCGCCCACCAGTAGCGTATCGTGGAGTACGGCGAAGCGCTTGTCCGCGAACCAGGCGAAGTCGTGTACCTTTTGGGCCGTATACGTGAGGGTCTTGGAACCGGGTGCACTGGCCGGATGCGGTTCGTCTACGTAGGTCGACGACAAATCCAGCGGTTTGGCCTCCTCCAGCCGGCTGCGGCTGCTATCGGCCCGGGCGAGGAGCCACGCCCGCTCCTCGACTTCCTGCAGCACCCCGGTGGCCGCCACGACGTAGTTGTCCGGCAGGGTGATGGTGACGCGGAAATCTCCGAACTCGCTGTAAAACTCCCCCTGGTCGAGGTAGGGCATGGCGTGCCAGCCGTCGTGGTCGTAAACGGCCGGCTTGGGGTACCACTGCGTGATCTGATAGGATTCCCCGACGTGCCCGAGGCGACTGAAGCTTGCCGGGAGCTTTACCCGGAAGGGGGTGGTGATCGTCACGGAAGTTTCCGGGAGCAACGGCTGGGGTAGTACAAGCACGCCAACGTCGGGGTCGCGGGTGTAGTGGAATGCCGCGGTGGTGCCGTCGACCCGAAAGGCCAGGCTGTCGAGGTCGCCCCGCTGGCTAGCGGCGGAGAAGTGGAAACGCGTCCTGCCCCCGAGCAGCTGTTGACGGGCGAAGGCAGTCTGATCGCCGCGGTACGCCCGGGGCCACAGGTGGAACACGATGGAGTCCAGCGCCCGGGGGGCATGGTTGGTGTAGGTCAGTTCCAGCTGGCCGTGCAGGGTATGCCCCCGGTCGTCGAGGCTAACAGCAATGACGTAGTCGGTTTCCTGCTGAAAGTAGCCGTCGGACTGGGCAAATAGCGAAACGGAACAACAAAGCAGAAGCAGGGAGAGGCGCATGCCGTAAAATTACGCTACAGCAACTCCCCGCTAAAACCGAAGGGCAGCAACTGGCTGGCCGATTCGAAGACGTAAACCGGTCCCGTTTCCGCCCGCAGAACAAGCCGCAATTGGTGTCCGAACCGGCTCTCGTGCTCGCTTAGGATCTGCCGGCACGAACCGCACGGACTCGCCGGTACGCTCAGCACTCTCCCCGGGGCCTTCACCGTGATCGCCAGGGCTACCACCGGCATGCCGGGGCGCCGGGAGGCGGCCGCCGCCAGGGTGTTCGGCTCGGCGCAGATGCACATGGGGTAGGCGGCATTCTCGATGTTGGTGCCGGTGACTACAGTGCCGTCCTGCAGCCGGGCCGCCGCGGCTACCTTAAAGTTGGAGTAGGGCGCGTAGCTGTGGGGCAGGGCGGTGGCGGCGGTGGTGAGCAGGTCGCGGTCTTCTACTTGCAGGTCTTCCGGGGTGGGGTACTCCTGAAAGGAGATAATCAGCTTTCTTTGGTGCATGATGGTAGCGTGGGCGGTGTGTCCCGGGTGCTCAACCAGCTAAGGTACTTCCCTAGGCTAGCTGCTCGGCGGACGAGCGAAGCTACGCAACGCTCGGCCGACGAGCTCGCGGTCATACAAATCACTTTCTCTTAATCCCCAGCAACCGCTCCGTCAACGCATAGTTACACAGCGTCCCATCACGAAGTCCAGCGTAGTCTGCCGCGGAGGAGTAAGCCCAATCCGTAGATTCTTTAACCAATCCCGCCGTGGTAGGATTGTCGTGAATGTAATCGAAGCATATCCGCAAATAAGGCACAAACTGAGTGAAGGGAATGTCTTCTTTTAGTTCCCAGGCTTCCGGAATAAAGTCAGCGTAGGCAGGCTTGTAGCTGGTCTTTGCCCGAAACAGGCTTCCTCGTCCTCCATGCACTTGATTGCTGCTGCGGGTGTAAGCGCTCAACAGGACACGGAAGGCACCGTGGAGGTGCTGTTGTGAGGGGGAGTTCCCGGTACCTACGGGAAGCGGTGCGCACCCGACCTCCTTTGGCAGAAGGAGCAAGTGAAAATGGGTGGGCATCAGGCAGTAACAGAGGAGATCGGCTACGGGGCGTATCTCTTGGCGCAACTTGCGTAGAAAGCGTAAGTAGTCTTCTTCCCTCCGGTATACCAGCTGGTGCTGATTGGATTGGTTATAGACGTGGTAGAGGACGGTGGAGTGGTACATCTGGTTGCTGCTCGGCGGACGAGCGAAGCTACGCAACGCTCGGCCGACGAGCGAAGTCGTCGGCCGAGCCATACGGAGTTTGGCTCGTCCGCCGACTAAGGTGGGGTGTTATGTAAATCGGGGTTGGTTGCTGCTCTATGGTTGCTGCTCGGCGGACGAGCGAAGCTACGCAACGCTCGGCCGACGAGCAGGGGCCGACGAGCTTAGCGAATCTTCACCTCCTCCGAGGCATTCACGAACAGCACGTTCCCGATTTCGTCGTAGCCGGCGAAGAGCTCCCCCTTCAGCCGCTTGAGGGCCTCGTCCCGGAAGCCCAGGATGACCAGGTCGGCCTCTCCGGATTTGCGGGCGATCACGCTGCGGGAATCGTCGCCGTCCCGGCGGCAGAACACGTCGATGTTGTTGCGGCTGATCGGCAGCTGGCCGGTTTCGATGAGGTCGTGCAGGCGCTGCTCCTCTTCGGCCATTTTGGATTCCTCGAAAACCGCGAAGAGCCGGATCTCGGCGTTCTTCCAGTCGCTGTGGCCCGTCATGATGTAGGCCAGCAGGATCATCAGGTTGGCACTCTGGTAGTGGGCGCGGGTGATCCACACGTGGATAGTCCGCTTGAGGCCGAAGCCCCGCTCCGACAGCCCCAGGATACCGATGTTGAAGTCCACCGATTTGATCAGCTTAAAGTTGTCAATGATGTCGTCGAGGCCTTCCCCGCTCTGCTTGGAATACTCGAGCAGTAGCAGGTTGTTGTCCGTGCCCGCAATGCCCGGAAACTGGATGATCTGGGCGATGGCCGAGGTGTAGGACGGGGAGACGATCGTATCCACGTAGATGCGGCTTTCGGTGGTCTCCGCCATCCGGATGATGCGCTGCTTGGTGACCGCGGCCGCCTCGCCCGTGTCATGGCTCAGGTAACCGTTGATGTAGTGCAGGTAGGTGCCAAAACCATATTTCTGCGATAGCCACCGCAGCAGGTCGAAAGCGCCCAGCCGGGTGAAGGTCGCGTCGCTCACCGCGATGACGCTCGGGCGCCAGCTCTTTTTCTCCTCCTTGTCCGCCTTCTGCAAAAAGATCTGAATCCGCCGGCTCACCTGAAAGATCACCCCCTGGAAGATGAGGGCGAGGCTGCGCTTATCCGGATTGCTGTACGCGATGTATACGTACAGCAGGCCGATCAATACCACGGCCGCCGCGGCGTACGTCGAGTTCATGAAAAACATGAGCCCGAAACAGGCGATAGCCCCAAAGAGGGAAACGTACCACTTCGACTTAAACGTCGGCCGGTAGCTCGGGTCGGCCGCGAAGTGGTTGAGAAAGCTGATGAGGCAGAGCGATCCGTAAGTAACCATGAAGAACATGGAGATGATCTCCGCCACGCTGTCCAGGGCACCCAACAGGATGAAGAAGGCCGCCAGGACCACCGTGATCAGGCTGGCGTTGTAGGGCTCATTGCGCTCCCCCTTGCCGCGGGCCAGGAACTGATTGATGCCGGTTGCCGGGAAGATGTTGTCGGCCGCGATCGCCTGCAGGGTCCGGGGGGCCACCAGGATGGACCCCAGGGCGGAGGAAATCGTCGCCGCGGCCAGGCCCAGCGGGATCAGCCACCAGCCCTGCCAGGCGATGTCCGCCATGACGAGCTTACTCGTATCGGCCAGGACTTCCGGCGGCGCGGAGGCCGCCAGTTTCCAGGCCATGAAGAAGTACACGATCATGCCGCCTATCGTGGCCGCCAGGGTTCCGCGGGGAATCGACTTCCCGGGGTCCCGCAGGTCGCCCGACAACCCCACCCCCGCCGTCATACCCGTAAAGGCCGGGAAAATGATGGCAAAGACCGTAAAGAAACTTAGGGCCGGTAGGCTGGGGATCGGCTCCTGCGCGGGGGCGGGGGCCGCCGCGCGGGCCACTACTTCCCCACCGGGGTAGTATACTGTATCGGGACCCGCCCCGGATTCGGCTGCCGCGTCGGCGACCAAGTCCTCCAGTACGGCGTTCGTGGCGGCGGCATCCGCGCTGTAGCTGTTGAAAAAAGCCACCGAGTGGTTATCCGCATACTCCGTACTGCCCAGGAAGAAGGCTAAGAGGGCCACGGCCAGGGTGGCCACGACCGTGTACAGCACCTTAACGCCCAGGTCGGCGCCCTTAGTCAGAATCAGCAGCGTCAGCAGCAACAGGGCGGGGATTCCGATGGTCTGGGGATAACCCAGCAAGGTATCCACCCAGGGCAGGAGGACGTAGGTTTCCCGCGCCCAGTCGAGCAGCGGCTTAAAAGCCTCGGTAAAGGCCATGATGTAAAAGGCGACCGAAATGGCCTGCGACATGAACAAGGCCATACCGATCGTCGAGCCAATTACCAATCCGAAGCTCCGCGAAATGATGTAGTATTCGCCGCCGCCCTCCACCTTCTGGTTGGTGGCGATCTCGGCAATGGCCATGGCCGTCGGGATGGTCACGGCGTGTCCAATCAGGATGATGCCGATGGTGCCCGCCAGTCCCACCATACCCACGGCGAAACCGAACCGCAGGAACATGATCGCGCCCAGGATCGTGGAGATGGCCGTAAAGAATACCGGCGCGGTGCCAAACTTCTGCTTGTCCATGGGCTTATCCCGGCCCCGGCGCTTCCGCTAGGTAGAGGTAGTTAGACAGGATGCCTTCCACGCGGTTGCGCAGTTCTTCGTTGTCACTGCTCCTCAATTGTATGATCAGTTGTTGCGCGATGGCCTGCCCCTGGCGGTTTTCGTAGAGGTAGCTCTCATCACGTACTTGAGGATCAAGACTGTCGTAGTAGCGCAAGCGCTCCGCCGTATTCTCGGCCAGTTGCACGATCACGTCGGCGGCCCGGGCGGTATTACCGCTGCGGAAGTAAGGATCGAGCATGATAAAGGCCTCGTAGTAGAACGGGAAGTTCATGTCGGGAAAGGCCTGGAAGTACTTATCCCCAATGGCGAGGGCCCGCTCCGTATCGCCGCGACCCAACAGCTCGTCCATAGTGCGCAGCATCACCTGGCGCATCGACTGGATCGCCGGGGTATAGCTCGTGTTCACGTAGGTATCCACCTCGTCGAAGCGACCCCACGTCCACTCATTCATGATCAGCTCGTAGTTCTTGTCGACGTCGATACCGCCGGCGCCGACGTTTTGGTAGCGCTGCGTCTGGGAGGGCGTCCGGGTGGCCGTCAGCTGCAGGGCCAGGCCTTCCAGCTGCATGTAGTCCTCCAGGCCCATGAACTTAGAGGGCTGGCAGGTCACCGCGAAGTAGATCGGCCGCTTGTAGAAGTTGGAGTTGATGATGTCCAGGATGGCGATCTCGTCCTTCTGGATCGACCGCTCGTTGATCCGGACCGGAATGCTCTGGACCACCGATTCCCCGGCGGGGGTCAGCCAGGGGGCCTGGGCCAGGCGTCCCGGGTCGACCTTGATACTCACGTTGCAGGAGGGGTAGACGGTCTCGATGATGCGGCCGCCCTGTACGGGCAGGTTCTTGTCGGTAGCCAGCTCGTTCATGAAAGTCTGCAGGGTGATGGCGGGGCCGGAGCTGCAGGGGGTTTCCGGACTGCGCTGGTTGTAGTACTGCACGTTGTTGCGCAGCTTGCCGCGCATCTGGTCCTGGGTGAGCTGGAGGTCGATGACCGGCGAGTCGTTCATCTGGTAGCGCAGCAGGTCGATGTACCAGTCCACCGCAATCAGGCTCAGGTTCACCACCCGCACGTCGGTGCGGATGCCCTCCACTTCCTGGGCGTACCAGAGGGGGTAGGTGTCGTTGTCGCCGTAGGTGAAGATGATGGCGTTCTGATCCACCGACTCCAGGAAGTTGTGGGCGTAATCCCGCGCGGCGGTGTGGTGGGAGCGGTTGTGGTCGTCCCAGTTCTGGGTGACCATCAGGATGGGAGCCACCAGCACCAGGGCCGATACCCCCGCCGCCGCCACGGCCCCCCGGGCCCGGAATTGCTGTTTGAGGAGTTCGTATATCGCCGGTACGGCCAGGCCGATCCACATGCAGAAGACGAAGAAGGAGCCCACGAGCACGTAGTCGCGCTCCCGCGGTTCGTTCGGCGGCTGGTTGGTGTAGACCGTAATGCCGATACCCGTGATGACAAAGAGCGCCAGCAAGGCCAAAAATTCCTCCCCGCGCCGGCCCGAGTGCCAGAACAGTCCCAGGAGACCGAACAGGAAGGGGAGCAGGAAGTAGGTGTTACGCGAGGGATCGTCGCGGAAGCCGTCGGGCAGCTCTTCCAGGTTGCCCAGGCGCATTTCGTCGATGAAGTCGATACCGGTGATCCAGTTGCCGGTGCTCTCGTCCCAGCTGAAGTAGCCCTGCTGCCCGTTCTGCCGCCCGGAGAAGTTCCACATGAAGTAGCGCCAGTACATCCAGCCCAGCTGGTAATTGAAGAAGAATTTGACGTTGTCGATCGCGTTGGGCCGTCCGGAGGGCAGCGGTTGGGAGGGGTCGAGGCCCATCCAGCGCTTGTACAGCCCCGGGCGCCCCTGGCTGCCGTCGTACATGCGGGGGAAGAACATCTGCTTGTTTTTCTCGTACTCCGCGTCGACTTTGAAGTTGGTGTATTCGTAGCGTCCGTCAACCAGGCCGTAGCGGTCGGTGAGGGGCGTACCCGTGATCTGGGCTTCGAAGTGGGGCCCGTAGATCAGGCTGCGCTCGCCGTATTGCTCGCGGTTGAGGTAGGGCAGAAGGCTGGTGACGTTGTCCGGATTGTTCATGTTGACCGGCGTCTTCGCATCGGCCCGGATCACCACTACGGCGATCACGCTGTAGGCAATCAGGATGGTAGTGATGCCCATAGCCGCCAACTGCACGGCCTGGTCGTTGTGGCGGTGGGCGTAACGAAAGGCCAGGAAGACCAGTCCCCCATAGGCGATCAGGGTAGGGAGAATACCGATGTGCACCGGCAGGCCCCCGTTCACCATGCCGATCTCGAACCACTGCCACACCGAGGGGACCCCAATGATGACGAGCGTCTGAATGATGCCGATCATCAGTACGCCGCAGCCCGCCGCAACGATGAACTGCATCCAATGGGGCAGCTTCCGCCCGCCCAGGAAGTAGGTCAGGCCCGCCACCGCCACGATACCGATCAGCTTGCCACCGAAGCCCCCCGCCGTCAGGAGCAGGCTTGCCGCGAAGAGGTAGCCCACGATCTTGCCCACGCGATTCATGAACAGCCCACCCCGCTCCCGCAGGTAGAACAGCAAGGTGATAAAGGGCAGTACCAGGATGCTCAGCAGGTGAACGCCCGAGGAGAGCCCGATACAGAAGATGCTGAAGATCAGCCAGCGGTAGGCCACGTAGTCGCGGTCGCGGGGTGTAGTGTAGTACCGCACCGCCGCCCAGACGGTCATACAGGTAAAGAAGAAGGACATGGCGTACACCTCGCCTTCCACGGCCGAAAACCACACCGAGGTGGTGAAGGCGGCGCAGAGTCCGGCCACCAGTCCCCCGCCGGCTACGGCAATGACCTGCCCGCCGCCGATCTCCGCGTGCTCATCGCGCCCGGTCAGCGACAGCAGTCCAAAGCGGATGGTCGACCACGCCACGAAGGTGGCCCCGAAAGCCGTACACAAGGCCGACATCGCGTTAACGAAGGCCGCAATGAACGACGGATCGTCGCTCAGTAGACCCCCCAGACCGGCAAACATGCGGCCGATGAGCAGGAACAGGGGGGCCCCGGGCGGGTGTACCACCTGTAGCTTATAGGCACCGAGGATAAATTCGCCCACGTCCCAGAGGCTGCCCGTACGCTCTACGCTGAGCAACAGGACTACGGCCGTAATCAGGAATACGACCCAACCGGTGAGTTGATGAAGACGGTGTAGTTTACCCATAATTCAGCGCTTAGAATTGTCGAACGCCGCAAAGCTAGGGATTATTAGACGCTTCGCTGGGGAGGACGGCTGGGCCGGGGATAGAGGACCTGCGGTCGGGTAGACGCCTGCGGCGGGGGATACAGAGGGACAGGCGACCTGCGGTCTGGGGTAGAGGGGCGCGGTCGCGGGTGCGAAGGGACGACTAGGGGAGCGGGGGGAGGGCGGGAGTAACCGGTAAAGTGGGGGTGGGGGTGGGTTAGTCGCGGGGGTTGGTGGGGGTGGCGCCCCACATTTGGGGGGCTTTTTCGGTGAGGTTGCCCTGGTGGATGACGAAGCCGGGGTCGATGAGGAGGGTGTCGACGGGCTGGCCTTGCATGCGTTGGGCAATGGCATCTACGGCTTGCTCGCATTCGTAAAAGACGTCCTGCACGCCGTCGGCGTCGAGGTAGCGGTCGAGGAGCATGGCGTAGGCGGTGGCGTCGCCGTCGAAGCCGCCGAGGAGGACGTGATCGGGGTGGCCGATGGGGTGGTACTTTTCGGCGTTCTTGAGGGCGGAGACGACCGAGGGGAAGAGGAAGTCGGAGGAGCTGAAGATGAGGTTGATGCCGGGGTTGGCCTGGAGGGCGTTGGTGACGCCGGCGAGGGCTTTTTCCTGATTCCACTCGGTGGGTACTTCGGCGACGACTTCGAGGAGATCGGGGTGCTCGGCTACGGCGGCGTCGAAGCCCCGGCGGCGGTTGACGGCGTTGATGTCGCCGAGATCGCCGATGAGGATCATGGCCTGGTGGGGTTCGCCACTTGCCCGGGCGAGTTGGATGAGGTGGCGGACGGTTTGTTTGCTGATCTCGAAGTTGTCGGCGACGATGGCGATGTAGTCACCGGTGTTCTTGGCCGGCAGGCGGTTGTAGATGACAATGGGGATCCCGGCGCGGTTGGCGGCTTTGATAATGGGGATGACGGTATGGCCGTCTTTGGGGGCGATGATGATGCCGTCTACGCCGCGGGCGATGAAGTTATTGACCTGCTCGAACTGGCGGTTGGCATCCCCGTTGGCGACGGCCTCGAGGTAGCGGAAGCCGCGGTCTTCACAGGCGGCCCGGAGGGCATCGACGCTGCTGACCCAGTATTCGGTCTGAAGGGTCTCGAAGGAAATGCCGATGGTGGGGCGGCCGTCGTCGGGGGCTTGGCAGGATGCGCTAAGCACTGCAATGAGTAGGCAGGCAAATAGTGTAGGGAAATGTTGGGTCATGCCAGGCCGAGTTTATTGCGTTTGAGCTCCCGGCGGTGGCGGAGGCTGTCGATCATGACGATCAGGAAGATGACGCTCCCGGTGATGAGGGGGTAGAGGTAGGGGTCGGCGTTGACGATGACCAGTCCGCTCTGTAGCGACTGGATGAACAGGACCCCGACGAGCGTACCGGGGAAGACCGTACCCCGCCCACCGAACAGGCTAGCCCCACCCAGCACCGCCGCCGCGATGGCCACGAACTCACTCTGGTAGCCGAAGGTCGGGGAGACTGCGCCCAATTGGGCAAGTGCGACCAGGCCGCCGAGCGCCGCGCAGACGCCGCAGATCAGGTAGACGACCAGTAACACGCGACCTACGGGCAGACCGGCTTTGGTGGCCTTGCCGACGTCATTACCGATGGCGTAGATCTGCCGGCCAAACAGGGTGCGCGTTAGTAGCAGGTGGGCCAGGAGGATTACGGAGAGGAAGATCCATACCGGTAGGGGGATGCCCAGTAGTTTGGTGGAGCCGAGCAGCAGCAAGTTTTCCGGCAGGTTGATGGCGCGGGTTTGGGAGATAGACAGGCCCAGTCCCCGGCCGATGTAGAAGGTCGCCAGCGTGACGATGAAGGGGATGATGCGGAGGCGGTAGACGAGTAGGCCGTTGACCAGTCCAAACAACACCCCGACCCCGAGTACCAGACCGCCGGCGAGCCACGGGGGTAATCCAATCAGGACTAATTTCGCCGAGATAACGCCCGCCAGGAACATAATGGACCCCACCGATAGGTCGATTCCGGCCGTCAGGAGGACAAAGGTCATACCGGTAGCGACGATGCCCAGGGAGGCGGCCTGTACGAGGATGTTGATCCCGTTCTGCAGGCTCAGGAACTGGGGGGAGAGTACGCTGAACACGATCAGGATCAGCAGGAAAAGGAGCCAGGTGGCGTAGTTGAGCAGGAACGTTCTCATGGGTCAGCGCTTATCCGTGCAGGGCCGCCGCGAGGAGGGCGTCACGATCGAAGTGTTGGTGGTCGAACTCCGCCCGGATGCTGCCTTCGCTGATCACGAGAATGCGGTCGCACATACCGATCAGTTCTTCGATCTCGGAGGAGATCAGCAGGATGCTGCTACCCGAAGTTACGAGGTCGTTGATGAGGCGGTAGATCTCGTGTTTGGCACCAATATCGATTCCCTTAGTGGGTTCGTCGAGGATGAGTAGATCCGGCTCGGTGAGCAGCCACTTGCCGAGTACGACCTTCTGCTGGTTGCCGCCGCTGAGGGTTGCCACCGGCTGGGATTCGTTGTGGTAGCGGACGCGGGTGGCGGTGGCCTGAGCTCTGGCGTCGGTTGAAGCCGCGGAGAAGTCGAGGCGGCCAAAAGGGCCGCGGGAGTAATCCGAGAGGTGAGCTAGTTGGATGTTGTCGACGATACCCCGCTCCAGGAGCAAGCCTTCTTCCCGGCGGGACTCGGTGAGAAAGCCTACGCCGCGACCAATCCATTCCCGGGGGCTTAATTTGTGGAGTTGTTCGCCCCGCCAGCTTACCCGGCCGGTTTCGGCGTCGTCGAGGCCGTAGATCAGGCGGGCGATTTCGGATCTGCCCGCGCCCACCAGTCCGTAGAAGCCCAGGATTTCCCGCTCTCGCACGGCGAAACTGACGCCACGGACCCGCTTGCCGGCGGAGAGGTCCGCTACCCGGAGGAGGGATTGGGTACCGACGTTTCTCTGCCGCTCGGGGAAGAACTGGTCCAGGCTTCGGCCCACCATCTTACTTACGAGGTCGGGTATGGTGTAGCCCCGGTCGCGGGATTCGGTAGCCACTAACCTCCCATCGCGCAGTACGGCAATCCGGTCGGCTAACGCGGTCACGTCCTCCAGGTTGTGGGAAATGTAGATCATGGCTCGGCCCTGCGCCTGAAGCTCACGGATGAGAACGAAAAGGCTGGCGACCTCGTGGCGGGTCAGGGAAGTGGTGGGTTCGTCGAAGATGATGATCCTGGGGTCGGCGCTGAGAGCCTTGGCGATCTCTACCAGTTGCCGCTGGGCGGTCGTAAGTCGGCTGACGGGTAGGTCGGGGGAAACGTCCAGCCCTACTTCTTCCAGGTAGCGGAAGGCGAGTTCCCGGGCGCGGCGGCGGTCGAGTACCCGTAGGCCGAGCAGTTTTCGGGAGGGGTAGGACGACAGCAACAGGTTTTCCGTGACCGTGAGGTTGGGGAACAGGTTGAGTTCTTGGTGGATGAACGCTACGCCGGCGTCCAGGGCATCCTGTGGGGTGGTGGGGGTGTAGGCGGCGTTGTTAAGTACTATGCTACCGGAACTCGGGGGGAACAGCCCGCCGAGCAGGTTCATCAGGGTTGACTTGCCGGCGCCATTTTCTCCGATGAGCCCGAGGATACTACCGGCCGGGAGTTCCAGGTCAATGCCCCGAAGTACCTCGACTTCCCCGAAACTTTTATGGATATTTTCGAAGCGTAGCAGCATGGTCAGGATAGGCTGGTTGCGCGTTGCCGCAGCAGGTAAGCGATCGCGGCCGCGAGTATGACGACCCCCTTCACCACCATGATCAGGAAAAACGACAGACCGATGAGGTTGAGGCTGTTGTCGAGCAAGACAATGAATACCACTCCGTAGAGCGTCCACTGTAGCTTGCCCTTGCCACCGAAGAGGGAGGTGCCGCCGATGACGACCGCCCCGATGACGTCGAGCAGGATGTGCTGGCCCATTACGGGGGAACCCGTTTCGAGGCGGGCGGTGTACAGGATCGCCGCGACGGCGGTACACAGGCCACTAGACACGTAGGCAAAAACCAGGGTAGCGGCGAGGGGGACGCCCGAAATCTCCGACGCCCGCTGGTTGAGGCCTACGGCATAGAGCCACTGCCCCCTCAGGGTGGCATTTAAAATGAAGTAGGCCACGGCCACTACCACGAGGGAAATCAGGAGGGGCAGCGGTATACCCAGGAACCGGGCGTAGGGCAGGGCAATGAACGCCTCCGGGAGGTTGTACACATTTTGGGAGGAGGTCAGCCAGACCGCCACCCCGCTGAAGAAGATCATTGTCGTGAGGGTCACCATGAATGGCGGCATCCCCAGAGAAGCAACAGCCTTACCGTTAAGCCAGCCTACCGCAAGCCCTACACCCAGCATGGCAAAAATGCCAAGCGTCGTAGCCCACCCCGGCTCCAACCCCAGTGGCGTGTCCGCGCTCATCAGGTAGCCCCCCACTACGCTGCTGAGGGCAATGATAGACGTCACGCTAAGATCGATGCCCGCCGTGAGCATTACGAAGGTCTGGCCGATGCTGACGAGTAGTAGCGGTAGCAGATTGAACAGGAGGTTCCAGGAGTTGGCTACGGTAAAAAAGCCGGGGGCTACGAAAACCATGACTACGTAATAGGCGGCGCACAGGAGCAGGATCAGGTGCTCCCCCCAGTCGATGGTCGTCGGCTTAGCGGGCATGGGCGGTGGCGGTCGTCGGAGGGTCGGGCAAGTGGACCAGTCGTTGCTCGTCGGCGGAGCGGTAAGCGGCGTAAAGTAGCGCGAGGGTACGGAGGTTGTCTTCACCGCTGGTTTCTACGGCTGCCCCGGTCCGCAGTCCGGCCAGGAAGTTCCGGTGAATGGCGACCATGGAGGACTGGACGACGGCGTATTGGGGGTGTACCCAGTCGTAGGCCGGTAGCTGAACGGTTGTACGTTCGGTGCCTTTCCGGGTCGTGGTGACCAGTTTATAGCCTGGCAGTAGGCGGACGGAGCCTTCGGCCCCCTCGATCTCGGCTAGCGTCTGGGGGAAGCACTCCAGGTCGGTGACCGTCGCGTAGCTGAGCTCGAGGGTACAACTTAGCCCACTCACCATTTTCATTAGTACGGTCGCTACGTCTTCGCCCCGGATAGCGGGGTTGACCCGGTTAGTGAGGCAGTAAACGTGCTCGACCTCCCCGAATAGGAAGCGGCAAACGTCGAGAAGGTGGACGCCGAGGTCCGCTAGTATGAACCGATCCAGCAGGGCCAGGGAGGGCTGGTTGTCGAATACGGGAAACGCGCTCTTAAAGGACAGGCGAGCACGGAAGGGCCGGCCGATGGTCCCCGCGCTGAGTACAGACTTAAGGTGGCGGATGGGGGCCTGCCAGCGAAAATTCTCGTGAACGTAAAGAGGTACGTTATGCTCCCGGCAGCCGACGACCATACGGGCGGCGGTTTCCTCGTCCGGGGCCATGGGCTTCTGACTGATGACCGGTAGCCCGTGGCCGGCGGCCAGTGCCGTAAGGTCGGCGTGGGTATCGGGGCCGGTGATAATATCGACCGCATCGAGAGTTCCCACTGCCAGCATGACCTCCGCGCTACCGTAGTGGGCCGCGCTATTGAATCGCTGCGCCAATTGCCGGGCGGCGTCGGGGTTGCGGTCGCAGAAGGCGAACTGCAGGGTAGGGTCTGCCTCCCGCCAGGCCGCTACCTGATAGCCCGCCCAGAAACCACAGCCGATGATGCCGACGGTCATGGGCGCGTGATGGCGTCGATTTGTTCGTGGATGTTGTCCATCTCAAAGATCTCTTCCCACCCTTCTTTAAAGAGAATGGACTCTGCGCGATCAAGCGCCTTGATCGCGGCGTCGGAAAACTGAATGGGTAGTTCCCCGAAGAGGACGGCTAGCTGAATGTTGATGTGACCTAGAATGAAGTCGCGGGCGGCTTCCCGGGGTACGCCCTTCGCAACTACCACGTCGAGGCCGTCCCGGATCTTCTTGATACAGGTGGAAGACAGCGTCTCCGAAAAGCCCGGCTCGAGGATGGCCATTTGCTCCAGGGTAATGCGGTGGTTGACCGTAACCGGCTGAAACAGTACGCGGCTAAGGGCGTCTCCGGTGGCGTAGGCATCGTCGGGGCCGTGCATGAGCGCCGAAACGACGGTCTGACGGGCAAGGATGCCCCCGTAGTAATCGCGCTGCGCCTCCTCGGTAGGCTCCCAGTTGAACACGGAAGGATGCGACGGGTGGGAAATGTAGTAGACGAGGTCGTCGCGGTGGGGGAGGTGGCCGGCCAGCGGCGCGGCGGGGTCGAGAATGACGACCATGGCACCGGCCTTCATTAGCGGGATGACAGTTGCGCTACCCTTGCGCATGGCTACGTCGGGGATAGCCATAACGACAATATCGGCGTCGGGTACGGCCTGGCTTGCGGGGGTGACGGTGATCCCTGCCTCCTCCAATCCGGCGATTGCTGGGGGCGAGACGTCCACGAAAGAGCAATCGTAGTCGGGGTGGTCACGTAGGTTCTCGGTGCAGCGGCGGCCCATTTTACCGCCGGCCCCGATGAGGGCTACTTTCTTCATTGTGTAGGCTGATTGGTTGGTAAGGTAGGTAGGTTGACTTCCCTCAACGCGGACTGTAGGTAGGCTGCGCCCGTAGCTGACCATTCGCGTTCCCGTTCGATCGATTCCCGGGTAGTCGCGGCGGGTAAGCTCCAGGTTTCCAGGGTGGCGGAGCGGCACTTCCCGAAGCGGGTAAGCTCCGTTAATAGCCAGGGGATGGGCGCCTGCCCGGTACCGGCCGCCGCCCCCGTGACGGTAAAGCCCATGCCGTGGTCGAGGCGGTCGATGCGGTAGTCCTTGACGTGCAGGTTGACCGTGTAGGGGAGCAGGTGGGTGGCTACTTCGTAGATGCCCTCATCCGCGCCCAGCGAGTTAGCGGTATCGAGGCAGATGGCCACCCATTCGGGGTCGGTCGCTTCGATGATGGCGGTCAGGTCGGTCGCCCGGAAGCGGTCATGATTTTCGATCGCCAGTACAAGGCCTACCTTACGGAAAGCGGGCAGGACTTCCCGGATGGTGGCGACGATCTCGTCGTGGCTAGGTTCGTAATGGGGCCCATCGATGACTACGCGGAGGAAGGAGGCGCTACACTGCCGTGATAGCTTTAGGTAGGTGCGCAGTTGGGGTACGGTAAGTCCGCGAATCCCCAGTTCGAGTTGGATGCCTTGCCCGTTGGCTTTCGTGAGAAGGTCTTGCCAGCGGGTGTCCGACAGGGTGTGTACCGGGAGGTTGTCAGCCAACTGTAGATTGGTGGCGTCGGCTTGGACGGCCATATCCAACAAATCAAAGGCCGTCATCAGTGCGTCCGGTGGGTGGCCGGGTACGCCGATGGCCCAGGGGTAGGCGTAGCTGCTGATGCCTAGGGCGATGGGGGGCGGGTGGTTGGCGGTCAAGGGGCCGGTGCGCTAATGGGTGATGGGGGATTGCCGGGGTGAAAGTACGCCATGGGGGTTTGGGGGTAATGTGTCGTGCCGGTAGTATTGGGTGGGTAACATTTGGGGGGGTTGTACTTTTGGGAGATAAGGGGTCGAGGGACTGGGGACAGAGGGATTGTAAGTGGTTGGGATTGAAGGACGGAGGGATGGAAGGAATCACAGATGACGAATGACGATACGATAGGTCAATTGCGGGTGGGGAGACTAAGCTGTCGGCTGCACGGGCATAAGTTGACTGAGTTACGGCGTGACGGGGAGGAATTGGTGCGGGAGATAGGCTGTGCGTTGCGTGATCAGAACTGGGGTACGGTACCACTGCGGGTGACTGATGTAATTACCCGGACTACCGCAGCGGGGGAAGAAATCCGGATGACCGCCGAGAATAGCGTTGGCGACCTACGGCTGATGCAGTGGACGATTACGTTGCTGCTCGTAGCTGACGGGATTGAATACCGGGTGGAAGGGGAATACCTGGCGCCGCAACTCGTGAACCGTACGGGGTGCTACGTGCTGTTGCCGCCGGCTACGACGGTCGGACGGGAGGCGACGCTGCGGCACATGGATGGGCGAACGTCGATGGTAATGTTTCCGGCTTCGATCAGTCCCCACCAGCCGATGCGCGACTTGCGGGGCTTGCAATGGGCCAGTCGGGGTGATCAGCGGGTAACGCTAGCCCTGGAAGGGGAGACCTTCGAGATGGAGGATCAGCGCAACTGGACCGACGACTCCTTTAAGCTTTACGGGACGCCACTCGATTTGCCGTTCCCGGTGACCGTGGAGCCCGGTGATTGGGTGGAGCAAAGCGTGCGGCTGCAGGTGGAAGACCACTTTTACCCATTGCCAACCTTACACACCTGTGCGCCGCTCGGGGTGGTTGGGTCTTCTTCGCTACTTGAGGCTACCCGGATCGATATGCTACCGGGTAGTGCGGTACCTGAACGAATGCCTGATGGCTCGATTCACTTGGCGTTGTTGCTGGGAGCCGACCCGGTAGCGGAGCTCAGGCGACGGTTGCGGGATACCGGTGGATGGTCCGTGGATTACGTTTCGGTAGCGACGGTGGCGGATAAGATGCTTGACGGGAAGGTGTTGGGGGAGTTGCTGCCGGTGTTGCGGGATGCCTTTCCGGGAGCCGGGGTGGGGTTTGGGAGTGCGTTTTATTTTACGGAGCTGAATAGGGGGAAGGCTGAGGAAGGGGGGAAGGCTAAGGAAAAGGCGGGTTACGATTTCGTGTACTTCGGGAATGCGGCGCTGGTGCATGCAGAGGATCGGCGGTCCATCGTGCAGACGGCGGCGGGGCAAGGGGCTACGGTGAGGAGTGCGCGGGCCCTGTTTCCGGGGCTGGCGGTGTGGGTCTCGCCGCTTACCTACTACCCGCGGTTTAATCCGAACCGGACGGATGGGGCGGCGGTCAGCGACTATGCCCACCCGCCCTTTCGCGGACAGCACGAGGTATTTACCGCCGGATGGGTGCTGCGTTGTCTATTAGTACTGGCGGAGGCGGGATGTGCGACCGTCGAGTGGTTCGAGGATCGCGGGGCCCGGGGGTTGGTAGGGGAGAACGGGGTGCTTAGTCCGGCCGGGGTACTGCTTACTCGGCTACGGGATTTAGGGGCGGTGGGCATACGTCGGCAGTCGGGGGTAGACGATACTTCGGAGACGGCCGTCAGCGTGAGGTTTGCGGACGGGCGCCAGTGCAGGCTTTCCGCGGATCACCGCAGCGGGGCGGATATAATTTGGTATTGGAAGTAGTGAGCGGGGCGGTTAGCCCATCCAATCTTCCGAGCCTTGGCCGGAGGACTTGGTGGAATCCCTGAAGCCCCAGTCATGGGTGTCTAGCTCCCGGAGGGCGGCGGCGAGGAGGGCGGTGCAGTGGGTGATGTCGGACTGGCTGGCCATTTCGATGGTTTGGTGCATGTTGCGCAGGGGGATGGAGATCGCCCCGGCAATGCTGGCCCGCTTGCCGTAGCGCTGCAGGGCCGCCGTATCGGTGCCGCCGGCGGGTAAGAGCTCAAGTTGGGTGAGGACGTCGTTGCGCGTGGCGACCTGCTTGAGGTAGTTGACCATGCGGTAGTCGGAGATGACCGAGCCGTCGAGTACCTTGATGGCGGCACCCTCGCCCAGGCCGGTGACGCGCTCCTGCGGGGCGCCGCCGGGCACGTCGTAGGCGATCGTCACGTCGAGGCCGAAGCCAAAATCGGGGTCGATGGTGCCTACACTGCCCATGGCGCCGCGCAGCCCGACCTCCTCCTGTACCGTGAAGGTGGCGTAGAGGTCGTAGGGAAGCTCCTGTCCCTGCAGGCGGCGCAGCACTTCCAGTAGAATGAAAACGGAGACGCGGTTATCGAGAGATTTGCCGGTCACGCAATTGCCGATCATAATCAATTCGCGGTCGCGGGTAATGGGGTCGCCGATGGCCACGAGTTTGTCTACCTCCTCCTTGGGCAGGCCAAGGTCAATGAAGTATTCGGTGATGGGGACCACCTTGGTCCGTTCCTCCGCCTTCATGATGTGAATGGGTTTGCTGCCCATGACGCCGATCACGTCCTGGCGCCCGTGTACAATGACCCGCTGGGCCGTCAGGGTCTTCGGGTCGAAGCCCCCCAGGGGAAGGAAACGGATAAAGCCCTTATCGTCGATGTGGTTGACGATGAACCCGATCTCGTCCATGTGGGCGGCCACCATCACCCGCTTACGTTCCCGGCCCTTGCGCAGGGCAATGACGTTGCCCATATTGTCGATACTGACCTCGTCGACCAGTGGGGTCACTTCCTGCAGGATCAGGTCGCGGATTCTGCGCTCGAAGCCCGATACGCCGGGGGTAGCGCAAATAGCGCGGAGAAGGTTAAAGTTTTCCATTGGTCATCAGTTGGCGGGTAGGCTAAAGTTAGTGGATTGTCTTGACAAGTGTTGTTTAGGGGTGTATTGGGTGGGTTGTTGGGTTGTTGGGTTGGTGGGTTGGTGGGTTGGTGGGTTTACGGGGATGCTCGCTTCGCTCGTTTGTCGAGACTGTTCATCAAACGGTGTCCACAAACTTAGCCTGATGAGCGCTTAATGATAAGGCTGACGACCTATTTGAACTACCCCGTCATTTTGACAAGTTGAAGAGACTGTTCAATTAACTGTCTCTACTAACTTAGATTGATGAAGGATACGGATAAACTAGCGGCCCACCTCAAGTCGACGGGCCAGTACGATAAGCTCAAGGCGCACCTGAGGAGTAAGTGGCCACTATTTGGCGGCGATAGTCCCTCTAGAGCTTGTTTGGGATTCCGCTCACCGCCGCAAACTTGCTCTTTTGCGTTTATTCTTCGCCTCGAAATAGGTCACTTAGCCCGCTACCGCGAAGCAGCCAAGAAGTGCACCCCCCCCTTTCCGAAGCTCGATTACACCCAAAATAGCGGCGTTTTCATCAGGCTCGGAAAAACCCAAACAAGCGCTTTGCGATCTGCTGCAAGAGAATGGTCAACGGGATGCTGAAGAGATGGACGACTCCCTTACACCCGCGCCCCCGCCCCCCGTCACGCCTCCAACCCCTATAACGCCTCCACCGCCTGTAACACCTATAACGCCTCCAACACCCGCAACCCAACAACCCAACAACCCAACAACCCAACAACCCACTAACCCACCAACCACCAACCAACAACTTCCCCACCAAGCCCCTCGTTACCCCAGCAACTACACTACCCTAAAAAACAACACACCTTATGGACAGCATTAAAATCCTGTGGGCCGACGACGAGATCGACCTCCTCAAGCCGCAACTCCTTTTCCTGCGCAAAAAAGGCTACGAGGTGCTCACCGTTACCAACGGACACGATGCCCTGGAAGAGATGGAGACCACGAAGGACATCGACATCGTCTTCCTGGACGAAAGCATGCCCGGCCTCACCGGCCTGGAGACGCTCGCGCGAATCAAGGAGCTACAGCCGGCCATCCCCGTCGTCATGATCACCAAGAACGAGGCCGAGGACGTGATGGAGGAAGCCATCGGCAGCCAGATCACCGATTACCTCATCAAGCCCGTCAACCCCTCCCAGATCCTGCTCACCCTCAAGAAGATCGTGGACGAGCGGCGGCTGGTGCGCGAGAAAACCACCAGCGATTACCAGCAGGACTTCCGCCAGCTGCTCATGCAGATCAACAGCGGTCTGGATAAAGAGGAGTGGGTCGACGTCTACAAAAAGATCATCAACTGGGAGCTCAAGCTCGACGACAGCAACAGCGACCAGATGGGCGAGATCCTCGTCCGTGCAGAAGCGGGAGGCCAACGCCGAGTTTTCGAAGTTCGTCGAGCGCAACTACCTCGACTGGGTCAACGGGGATGACGCTCCCATCATGTCGCACAACCTGATGCGCGAGAAGGTCTTCCCCCACGTCAATAAGGAGCGCCCCACCGTCATGATCCTGCTCGACAACATGCGGTTCGACCAGTGGAAGGTGATTGAGCCCATGCTCACCCAGCTCTACCGGGTGGAGGAGGAGGACTACTTTTACAGCATCCTGCCCACGGCCACCCAGTACAGCCGCAACGCCATCTTTGCCGGTATGTGGCCATCGGAAATCGAAAAGCACTACAAGGACTGGTGGCTCAACGACAGCGACGAGGGCGGCAAGAACAACCACGAGGCCGACCTGCTCGGCAAGCAGTTCGAGCGGATCGTGCGCCGCGGCGACATCAAGTGGGACTACACCAAGGTCACCCGCACCAACTTCGCCCGCCAGATGCAGGACCGCGCGCTGGACTTTCTGAACAACGACTTCAGCGTCATCGTCTACAACTTCATCGACATGCTGAGTCACGCCCGCACCGAGATGGAAGTACTCAAGGAACTGGCCGGCGACGAGAAGGCCTACCGCAGCCTGACCCGCAGCTGGTTCGAGAACAGTCCGCTCTGGGCCACCCTGCGCCGCCTGGCCGAACGCGACATCACCCTTATCGTCACCACCGACCACGGCACCATCCGCGTCAACACCCCCAGCCGGGTGGTGGGCGACCGCGACACGAGCACCAACCTGCGCTACAAGGTCGGACGTAACCTTCAGTACGAGAACAAGGACGTGCTGGAAGTTCGCGAGCCCAAGGAGGCCAAGCTGCCCCGCCCGAACCTGAGCAGCAGCTTCATCTTCGCCAAAGAGGACAAGTTTTTCCTCTACCCCAACAGCTACAACTACTACAACAACTACTACCGCGATACCTTTCAGCACGGGGGCATTAGCCTGGAGGAGATTGTTTGTCCGGTGATTCGGCTGCGGACTAGGTAGGGGGCGGGGACGCCGGTGGGAAGGATTTCGGAAAAAGCGGGTTCACCACCAATTAAAAGCACGAAAGTTTGGAAATGAGCTGATTTTTGATTCTGTTTACGGGACTTAATCAGCTCACATGGCTACACCCATTACCCTGTCGAGCCCCCCGGTGGGCTTCCTATTCCGTAATTTCCTAGTGTATGCCTTCCTCGCCTTGAGCGGTGGATTGGCGGCACAGACCATTACGGGTACCATTACTGATCAGGACGATGGCTCCCCCCTAATCGGAGCTACTGTTATTCAGGAGGGCACGACCAGCGGAACGGTCACCGATTTGGATGGAAGTTTCCAACTCACCCTAACCGAGACGCCGGCGACCCTCCTCGTGACCTACGTAGGCTACGGTACCCAGCAGATAGCCGTAGCCGCCGGGCAGACACGGGCGGATGTGCAGCTCAGCCAGGGGGCCCAACTCAACGAGGTGGTAGTCACGGCCCTCGGTATCGAACGCGAGGCGAAGAACATCACCTACTCGGTACAGGAACTGGATGGCGACCAAGTGCGGGCCACCCGGGATCCTAACTTTGTGAACACCCTGAACGGCAAGGTGGCCGGCCTGACCGTCACGACCGGAGCGAGCGGGCCGGGCGGCGCGGCGCGTATCGTACTGCGGGGCAACCGGTCGATCTCCGGCTCCAACAATGCCCTGGTGGTGGTCGACGGGGTGCCGATCGACAACTCCAGCCGCGGGCAGACCGGCAACGATTTTGGGGGCTACAACAGCATCGATGGGGTTTCCAACATCAATCCGAACGACATCGAGAGCGTTTCCTTCCTCAAGGGGGGAGCCGCGGCGGCGCTGTACGGCAGTCGTGGCGCCAACGGCGTCATGCTCATCACCACGAAGCGGGGCGAGGCCGGCCGGATCAAAGTCGACGTCACGAGCGGCATCGCCGCCGAAACCCCCATGCTACTGCCCGCCCTCCAGAACACCTACGGACAGGGGAACGGCGGGACCTCCAACACCACCGCCGCCGGCAGCTGGGGCGGGGAGGCCACCACATTTGAAAATAACATCGAGGATTTCTTCCGCACCGGGGTGAGCCTGGACAACAGCGTCAGCCTATCGGGCGGCACGGAGAATACCCAGGCCTACTTCTCTTTTACCAACAACCGCAACCAGGGCATCATCCCCAACAACGACCTCAACCGCAACACCTTCAACCTGCGCCTGAACCAACAGCTCGGCGACCGGCTGAGCGTCGACGTCAAGGCCACCCTGATGAACCAGGAGATCCAGAACAAAGTGAAAACCGGGGAAGAGAGTGGTATCGTGCAGAACCTGTACAAGATCCCCCGCTCCGTCGACCTGGGGCAGTACGAGACCTTCGAAGACGAAACCGGCAACCCGACCTACTGGACCACCTCGTCCATTTACATGAACCCTTACTGGACGCTCAACCGGACACGCAACACCGACCGGCGCGACCGCCGCATTTTCCTGGCCAGCCTGACCTACGACCTGACGGACCGCATCAGCGTCACTGGACGTGCCAACCTCGACCGCAGCAACGACCAGCTGACCTTCCGCTTCTTCGACCGTACCCTGCTGTTTGCCGGTCCGGGAGGAAGCTACCAGGAAGGAAACGGCTTCTTTGAGGAGAACAACCTGGATCTGTTCCTGAACGGTTACCAGGACATCAACGAGGACCTGCGCGCCGACTTTCTCGTCGGGGTAGCCCGCAACCGGCGGGAGAGCAAGTACACGTTCATCAATGCTAATGGCTTGTTGGTTCCGAATACCTTTTCGGCCGACTTTGGCCGGGTCATCGGCTCCACTACCAGCGTCAGCGAGCGGGAGTACCAGTCGGTCTTCGGCACCATGTCGCTGGTCTACAAAGATTTCCTGGTGCTCGACGCCTCGGTGCGCAACGATTGGTCGTCGACCCTACCGGCGGACTACTCCTTTTTCTACCCCTCGGTGGGCCTGTCGTGGATCGTCAGTGACATGGCCCGCCTACCCGACTTCCTCTCCTTCGTTAAACTGCGGGCTACCTGGTCGGAGGTAGGTAACGACGCCGATCCCTACCGCCTGCTTAATACCTTCTCGGTACAACAGGGGGGTACCAACGGGTTCATCGCCCAGGACCCGGTGCGCAACATCCCCGATCTAAAGCCAGAGATTACCCGCGCCATCGAGTTTGGCGCTGACGTGCGGGTACTGAATGGCCGCATCGGACTAGACCTGACCTACTACCGGACCAACTCGTTCAACCAACTGCTGGAAGTGCCGCTACCTGCGCCCACGGGCTTCTCCTCCCAGTACATCAACGCGGGCAACATCGAGAATCGGGGCATAGAACTCATCGTGCGGGGGCGGGCCATCGAGACCACCGACTTTTCGTACAACACCACTATAAACTTTGCCCGCAACGTCAACGAGGTCATTGAGCTCACCGATGACATCGGCCAGGTTTTCCTGAGTGGAGGCTTTGGGCGCACTGCCGGGGTGGTGGTCGAGGAAGGAGGCCGGTACGGTGACCTCTACGCGGAGGGGTGGTTGCGCGATGAGGTCGGCAACTTCGTGGTGGACAATATGGGGCTACCCGTAGGGTCCGGCGGCGGGCAAACGCTCATCGGCAACTTCAACCCCGACTTCAGCCTCGGATGGAACAATCAGTTCAGCTACCGGGGCGTGGACCTGCAGTTCCTCCTCGACGGTCGCTTCGGAGGTGTAATGGTTTCCGGAACGGACGCCAACCTGGCCTTCGACGGCACCGGCGAGTACACGACGGCCTTCCGCGATGGTGGACTGGTGCTGGACGCGGTCAACCAGGACGACGGCACGCCCAATACGGTGGCCATCAATGCCGAGGCCCTGTGGACGCGGGTGTCCGGCGGCCGCTACTCCTTCGGTGAATTTTTTGCCTACGATGCGACCAACGTGCGGGTACGGGAACTTTCCCTGGGCTATAACTTTACCTTGCCGGAGCGCCTCGGGGTACGGAACCTTCGCCTAGCCCTTACGGGACGTAACCTCTTTTTCCTGTACCGCGGTAAGGCCCTGCTGGATATTCCGGGCCTCCCGGAGCGGCGGATGAATTTTGACCCCGATATTCAACTCGGCGCGGGCAACTTTCAGGGGGTCGAATACGGAAACCTGCCCTCTACCCGGACCATCGGCCTGAACCTTCAACTGGGCTTTTAGTATTCCCTTAGTCCTTCAACGAAATGCACGCATGATGAACATCAATTTCTACCCCTCCGCCCGTAAGCTGCTCTCCGCCGTTCTGGTCGTTTCGCTGCTCGCCGGCTGCACGGACGATTTTGAGGAGACTAATATCAACCCGGTCAAGCTGACGGAACTCGGGCAGGCCGAAATCCCCTTTTTATTCAGTAAGGCACAATCGAGTTCCTCCTACGCCTTCTGGCGCTATCAGGTAGCCCAGAACCTCTTCGCGGATCTTTACGCCCAGTACTACGCGACCACCGCCACCTACTTCCCTTCGGACCGTAACGTGATCCGCATGGACTGGCTGCAGTGGCACTGGCGCCCCATCTACACCGACGTGGTGCCCCAACTGAAGTACATCCTCGAAAACACCGAACCGACCAGCGCGGAGTATGCCCTGGCCAGCGTGACGTGGGTGTACGCCTTCCACCGGCTGACCGATTACTACGGGCCCATTCCCTACTTCCAGGTGGGCGAGCCCCTGCGCTCGGTACCCTACGATGCCCAGAAAGACATCTACTACGACTTCTTCGACCGGCTAGACGCGGCCGAGCAAGTGCTGAGCAACTACACCGGCGAGGCGCCCTACGGTTCTTTCGACCTCATCTACGGGGGCAACGTCGACCAGTGGTTGCTGCTGACCAACAGCCTGCGGCTGCGGCTGGCCCTACGCATCTCGGACGTCGACCCCGCCCGCGCCCGGGCCGAAGCGGAAGCTGCCGTTGCCAGTGGCGTGCTGGAGAATGCGGCCGATGATGCCTACATGATCAAATCCCCTGCCGGCGATGACCTCAACGGCCTGTCGGGCATCTCGGTGTGGAACGAGTTTCGGATGAGTGCCGCCATGGAGTCGAGCCTGAAGGGCTACAACGACCCCCGGATTGGCATCTATTTTCAGCCGGCCTCCGAGTCCGGGGAGTTTAACGGATTGCGCAACGGACTCGACCCCGCCCAACTGGGCGATGCCGTCAATCTGGCCAACGCCAACTCCAACGTCGGTACCCGCTGGGTCACCGGTGCCGGCTCGGCCTGGACACGGCAGGGCACTACCGAACAGAATATCATGCACTCCGCCGAAGCCTATTTCAACCGGGCCGAAGGCGCCCTACTGGGCTGGAATATGGGCGGCACACCGGAAGAACTGTATAATAAAGGCATCGAGGCCTCCATGAACCAGTGGGGAATTGCCGACGCCGCGGCGATTGCCGCTTACCAGCAATCGGATGCCGCGCCCGTTGCGCCTATGGACTTTCTCAACTCCCCTCCTGTAAATGACACGCCGATTCGGTTCGGTGCGGACGGGGCAACCCAGCGCCAGCAGATCGCCATGCAGAAGTGGATCGCCCTTTTCCCTGATGGAATGGAAGCCTGGGCCGACCAGCGGCGCAGCGACCTGCCGGAGCTGTACCCCGTAGTGAACTCGGAGAACAGCGCCCTGCCCAACGGTGAGCGCCCCCGCCGCATCCCCTTCCTCGACTACGAAAAGAATACGAACGGCGATGCCGTCGAGGCGGCCGTAAATCTGCTCGGCGGTCCCGACGACGTGACTACGCGGCTGTGGTGGGACGTGAACTAAGTCAGGTCACCCAATCTTGCCAACAATAAGAGTAGTTGCTACGGCCCTTGCGCTGTCGGTGCTGGCCTGTGGCCTCCCCCGCGGAAGCGCGGACCCGGTGCCCACCGCCGACCTACGCGGCGTTTGGCTAACCAACGTGGCCAGCGAGGCCCTTCACTCCCGCGCTAACATCCAGGCGGCGGTCGCCCGCTGCGACTCCCTGGGCTTCACCGATATCTACGTCGTGACCTGGAACGACGCCACGACCACCTTTCCCTCCGAGACGGTGCGGGCGGTCACCGGAGTTGCCATCCAGCCGGAGTTTGCGGGGCGCGATCCGCTGGCCGAAGTCATCGACGCCGCCCACGCCCGGGGCCTGCGGGTGCACGCCTGGTTTGAGTTCGGCTTCTCCAGCAGCATCAACCGGCCGGCGGACGGTGGTCCCCTCCTCCTCGCCAACCCCCACTGGGCGGCCCGCGATACGGCCGGTGACATCGCCTCCAAGAACAACTTCCAGTGGATGAACGCCTTCCACCCCGAGGTGCAGCGGTTCGTGACCGACCTCATCCTGGAAGTGGTCGACCACTACGCCGTTGATGGCATCCAGGGCGACGACCGCCTGCCCGCCCAACCCAGCCTGGCGGGCTACGATGCCTACACCGACAGCCTTTACCGAGCCGCCCACGCCGGTGTCGCCCCGCCGAGAAACGGGAAGGACCCCGACTGGGTGCAGTGGCGGGCCAATCGCTTGAACACTTACCTGCGCTCCCTGACCGATCAACTGCGCACCCGCGACCCCGCCCTGATCATTTCCATGGCCCCCAGCATCTACCCCTGGAGCAAGGAGGAGTACCTGCAGGACTGGCCCACTTGGCTGAACGCGGGCTGGATCGACTACGCCGTACCCCAGGTGTACCGCTACGACCTGGAACGTTACACGAATGAAGTATACAAGATCGTCAGCGAGCACGTGCCCGAACGGACCGACCGGGTCTTCCCCGGTATCCTGCTGCAGGTGAACGATTATAACCCCAGTCCCGGCCTGCTGGATAGCATGGTCATGGTGAACCGGCAGTACGGACTCGAGGGGGAGGTGTACTTTTTCTACGAGGGCATCGGTAATTATCCGGGCTTCTTTACTCGCCGAAGGTAGACTGGGGCGTGGTACTGAGCTCGAAGTCTAGCGTACCCCCCGCCAAAATAGCTGCGTGCGGCAGGGTGGAGGTCTCCATCCGCTCCCCATTCAGGTACACGGCCCGCACGTATTGGTAGGCGGGGCCGTAGGGGGCGGCGGTGATCGTGAAATTACGATCCCCTCCCACCGCCAGGGCAGCCGACTCGACCTGCGGAATGCCCAGCTCGTAGGTAGCGGAAGCCGGGTGAACGGGGTAAAAGCCGAGCGCCGAAAAGACGTACCAAGCCGAGAGCTGCCCGCAGTCTTCGTTGCCGCAAAGGCCGTCGGGCTGGGCGGTGTAGAAACGGCGGCAAATCTCCCCGACGCGCTCCTGGGTCTTGTGCGGCTCCCCCACGCTGTTGTAAAGGTAGGCCACGTGGTGACTGGGTTCGTTGCCGTGGGCGTACTGCCCGATCAAGCCGGTGATGTCGAGAATGTGCTGGTCGATGGTGACTTCATCGGTCGCGAAGAGCTTATCGAGCTTAGCGGATAGGTGATCGGGGCCGCCGTGGAGGTCGGCCAGGGCGGCGGGGTCCTGCTGGAGATGAAAATTATACTGCCAGGGGGTGGCTTCGACGAATTCCGCTTCGTTGGTGATGGTGGGGTCGAAGTCCGGATTCATTTTGCCGGCGCGATTCTTACCGCGGAAAAAGCCGGTGATGGGATCAAAAAGATTTTGGTAGTAGCCGGCGCGGTGCTGGTACAGACGGGCGCTGGCCGTGTCTCCCCGTAGGTTGGCCAGCTCGGCGGCGCAGGCATTGGCGTAGCAGAGCTCCAGGGTTTTGGAAGTCGCGAAGTACTCCCCCACGTCGTTGGGTATGTAGCCGTAACGGTCGAAGAAACTCCAGGGGGCTACTGGGTTATCGATGGTGAGCGAAGACTGAATGGCACCGTAAAGCTCATCCGCGAGCGACGCACCGTAACCCTTGCGCAGCGCCTCGGCTACGATGGGGACCGAAGGGGTGCCGATCATGCAGTTGACCTCGTCTTCCCAGAGCTTCCAAACGGGCAGGTAGCCATTCTGCCGGTAGCCTTCGAGGAGGGCGACCAGAATATCTTCGGTGAGGGTGGGACGGATCAGCGAATGGAGGGCGAAGGCGGCGCGGTAAGTATCCCACTGGCTCAGGGTAGTCAGGACGGTATCGCTTCGGGCACCGATCAAGTAGTTGGGACTCAGGGCGGTGTGGTAAAGCGCCGTGTAGAAGATCGTCTTGACCGAGTCCGGCGCCTCGATGGTGATGGGGCTCAGTGCCGTGGACCAGGCCTGCCGGGCAGCAGCTTGCACTTGCTGGAAGTTCAGTTCACCTGCGTCCCCGCCCCTGGTCCCGTCTGGAAAAGGTTCGTGGGACACGGTGGCGACCACTTCAATCTGCTCGCCTGCGGTGGTGGAGAAACCCAGCATGCCCCGCACGTCGCGCCCGCGGGCTAGGCGGCTATCCGGGCGGTAAGTGCCGTTGGTGGCCAGGCCAACCGCCCGGAACGGTTTGGAGAATTTGAGCTCAAAGTAGACGCGCTGCACGCTGGCCCAGCCCGAAGAGATACGAAAACCGGCCAGGGTAACGGAGTCGACCACCCGCAGCTCCGCGTCCAGCACGCGCTCGGTGAGCCAGCTGCGGTGGCGGTCGAGGCCATGGAGCAGATCGATGGCGATCCTGGCCGAATCGCTGGCCGGAAAGGTGTAGCGGTGGTAGCCCCGCCGCTCGTCGGCCGTGAGCTCGGCGCGGATGCCGTAGTCGGCGAGGGTCACGGCGTA
Organism: Lewinellaceae bacterium; assembly: GCA_963710195.1. Taxonomy (GTDB): domain Bacteria; phylum Bacteroidota; class Bacteroidia; order Chitinophagales; family Saprospiraceae; genus Neolewinella. Next base: position 263,418 of record CAVPZF010000004.1, on the reverse strand, counting down.
ATAACCCGGCTCGGCCACCTCCGTAGCGTGCTCGAAACGGGAGCGGAAGCCGGCATCGGGATCCGTTTTAGTGCCCGGATAAAGCTTTACTTCCCCGACGTAGGGCATTAGCAGCACGTCGGCCAGGTCGCTGATGCCGGTGCCCGACAGGTGGGTGTGGCTGAAGCCCATGAGGCTGCGGTCGGCGTAGTTGTAGCCGCTGCACCAGTCCCAGCCCTCATCGCCGGTATCGGGAGAGAGCTGCACGCCGCCGTGGGGCCGGGTAGCGCCGGGGTAGGTGTGGCCGTGGCCGGCCGTGCCGATGAAGGGGTCGACAAAGTCTACCGGAGCCTGCGCCGCCAGTACAGACCACCAGAAGAAAAATAGCAACGGACCGCAGCGCATACCCTAGTTTGAGCCCCAAAGCTACTACACCCCATGCCGAAGTCCTTTGCCGCGCTCGCCGATCATTACCGCCTTGAATTGCTGGAGGAGGTGATCCCCTTCTGGGAAAGGCACTCCATCGACCGCGATCACGGGGGCTACTTTACTTGCCTACGCCCGGACGGGCGGGTCTTCGATACCGATAAATTTGTCTGGCTGCAAGCGCGGCAGGTGTGGACCTTCGCCATGCTACACCGGCGGGTGGATGACGGGCGGGGCTGGCTGGAGGTGGCCCGGCACGGGGCTGCCTTTTTGGAGCAATACGGACGGGCACCGGCGGGGGGCTGGTACTTTAGTCTGACCCAAACGGGGGAACCGTTGGTCGCGCCCTACAACATCTTTTCGGACTGCTTTGCCACCCAGGCCTTCGGGCAGCTCTACCAGGTGACGCGGGAGGAGCGGTATGCGGAACTAGCCCGAGCCACCTTCCACAGCATTCTGGCGCGCCGGGACAATCCCAAGGGACAGTGGTCGAAGGCCCTGGCCGGCACCCGCCCCCTGAAGAACTTTGCCCTGCCGATGATCCTGTGCAACCTGGCGCTGGAGATCGAGCCTTTGCTGGAGCCGGCGTTGGTGGAGCAACTGATGGAGGAGTGCCTGCACGAGGTAATGGCCGTGTTTCTGGACGAGCACACCGGGCTACTCCTTGAGAACGTACATCCGGACGGCACCTTATCCGACAGCTTCGAAGGCCGCTTGCTTAATCCCGGTCACGCCATCGAAGCCATGTGGTTCGTGATGGACCTGGCCGAGCGGCGGGGGGATACTGAGCTTATCGAACGGGCAAAGGAGCTTACCCTACGCACCTTAGCGTATGGCTGGGATGTGGAGAACGGCGGTATCTTCTACTTCCTCGACCGCCTGGACCAGCCGCCGCAGCAACTGGAGTGGGACCAAAAGCTCTGGTGGGTGCACCTGGAAACCCTCATTGCGCTGCTGAAGGGTTACCGCCATACGGGCGATGCGCGCTGCCTCGAGTGGTTCCACCGCGTGCATGAGTACACCTGGGAGCATTTCCGCGACCGGCAGCACGGCGGCGAGTGGTTTGGCTACCTCGATCGGCGCGGAGAGGTGTTGCTCGACCTGAAGGGCGGCAAGTGGAAGGGCTGCTACCACGTGCCGCGGGCGCTGGTGCAATGCTGGTGGGAACTGGAAAAATTAGCGGCCGGGTAGGTCCTTCCACTCCCGGTACCGGTCCAGGAGATGTCCCGCCGAGGGGTACATGGATTGCGGACTCAAGAAGTGAGAAAACTCGAAGGTGATGGCCTTGTCGTAGCCGGCCCGGGCGGCGGCCTCCAGCTTGAGGCGGAGCTTTTCGAACTTGATGGGCAGGAACTTGATGGGCATGTCGCGGTCGAAGGTCTCGGCGTTGGTCCAGCAGGCGAGGCCGTAGCGGTCGGCTAGTTGCTTATTTACCGCGAAGAAAGCGTCGAGCTCGTGGTATTCGATGTGCCCGTCCTGAAAGGCCACGGCGTCGACGACTTCGTGGATGCCGGAAAAGATCTCATCCCACTCCGCTTCATGTTCCCGAAGGCTGATCGCGTCTTCCTTAGTGATGGCGGCCCCGGCGGCGGCCACGGCCTTTTTGCCATCGATCCAGGGAGAGATGAGGGTGGGCAGCCCGCCGCTGACGTCCTTGCACTGCTGCCCCAGCGTACGGAAGGATTCGATGGCGCCGCGCGTCTGGCGGCTAATCTCCATGCTCAGGTACCAGCCCCCGAAGGCGGGGTGGTGGCCGTATTTCGCCCATACCTCGTCGATCACGTGGCGGTTGGCGTCTACTTCGTGTTGCATATCGCCGGTGTCCCAGTACGTCCCGCTGTCGTAGAGCCCGAAGTAGAAAGTCATATCGTAGCGGCCGGCGAGGGTAAGATATAGTTCGACGAGGTCTTGGCCCGGGCGGTAGCAGCCCCGCTGGTTGATCAGGTAGTCAGAAGGCCAGGTCAGGAAGCGCCGGTAGCCTCCGCGAATGAGGATGACGGTATCGATGCCGGCAGCCTGCATGTGCCGGAAGTCGGCTTCCCACTGAGCGGGCCCCCAGTTTTGGTGGGGAATGTCGTGGGAGATCTCGTCTAGGAAGGTGCCGGTGATTTGCATGGGGAGAGTTGACACTGATTTTGGTTGCGTGGTGGCACTGCGTGCTATGCGGTATATGATTGTCACCACAGATTGAACACAGATTTTGCACCCTCCGCTTGCTGCGCACGCCATAGTGAGCCGCGAAGCGGCCTGATCTGTACTCAAACCGCGCAACATCTGTAGGGAAAGAACAGCGCCGCAGACGCCCCTACCCCTCCAGGCGATCCCACCAGAGCTTTTTAAGTAAAGCCGTAGTCAACACCAGCACGGCCGACCACAGGAGCATGCGCTCATTATCCTTGATGATGAAGTAGATCGGAATGACTACCTGCGCCATCTGCCACACGATGCCGATCAGAATATTCGATACGTCCCGCCCGAAGTCCTGGTTGGGGACAAAGCGGGGATCCTCCGCCATCACCTCTTCCCGGATTGGCCCCCAGAAGCCCCAGGGCCGCGTCTGCCGGTAAAACTGTTTGATCGCCTCCCGGTCGCCGAGGGGGTAAGCGAAGGTGCCGAACAAGCACCCGGCCAGCGAAAAGGCCAGGATGATGGGGAAGATGTAGATGTCGGTGTACTCCGGAAACACGAAGAGCTTCACCGTCGAAGCAAGCAGCCCGAACAGCATGCCGTAGAAGTAGCCGTAGCCGTTGAAGCGCCACCAAACCCACTTCAACGCATTAGCCGCCGCGTAGCCCCCGTAGAGGGCGGCCGTGATCCAGAGCGTGAGCTGATTGAGGGAGGTGGCGTAGAAGCCAAAACCAATGCCCACGATTACCAGCAGCAGGGACGACCACATGCTAAGCTGGATGTAGCGCGACTGCGGCGCATCGGGGTCGATGTACTTCTTGTACACATCGTTGACCAGGTAGGCCGGCGCGGAATTGACCACCGCCGAGAACGTACCCATGAAGGCCGCCAGCAGGCCCGCCAGCAGTAAGCCCTTCAAGCCCGTCGGTAAGAACTTTTGGATGGCCAGCGGCAGCACCTGCTCGAAGTCCAGCTCGCTGCCCATCGCCGCGATCTCGGGCCCGAGGTAGACTAAGGCCAACGCCCCAAAGGAAGCCACCATCAGGTAGCGCGGAATAAACAGCACCGCCGTCGTCATGAAGCCCATCTTCGCCGCCTCCGCCGGCGTACCTGCCGCCAGGATCCGCTGCATGTCGTAGCTCGGCACCGGACCGGCCACCGAGGCGAAAATGCCCTTGAAGACCATCAGCATAATCAGCGCGCCAAAGAGGTCAAAACCGTCAGCAGCAATGCGCTCATTGACGGCGGCGTAGGGGGTGTCCGACCAGTCCAGGCCCAGCCGCCACCCGAAGCGCAGGTCGTTCCAGCCGGCCGGCACCACGGCCATCACCTGCTCGTGGGTCAGCGAGGTGTAGGCGATGTAGCCAATGGCGAAGCAGGATACCGTCATGATCGCGAACTGCAGCACTTCGGTAAACACCACCGAGTACATGCCCCCCTTGATGGTGTACAGGGCCGTCAGTCCGCAGATCAGCAGGGCGTAAGAGTTGGCCGAGCTCAGGTCGATCGGGCCCCCGTTCAGCGCCAAGTCCCAGGGCAGCACCAGCACGCAGAACTTACCGATGCCCTCGAAGAAGTAGGCCATGAAGCCCAGCACGCTGATTACCGCGAACGCCACGATGATCAGGTGGCTCAATCGCGCGCCCCGCCCGTCGCCGAAGCGGAAGGTGATCCACTCGGCCCCCGTCATCACGTTCGAGCGCCGCATCCAGATCGCGAGGTACACGAACACGAACACCTGGTTCCACACCGGCCAGAGCCAGGGGATGAAGGCACTCTTGAGCCCGTAAATGAACAGAATGCTGACCGTCCACATGGCCCCCGAGATGTCAAACATGCCCGAGGCGTTGCTCAGTCCCAGTACGTACCACTTCATGGTCTTGCCGCCGAGGAAATAAGACTCCAGGTCCTGGTTGGCGTGCCGCGATACATAGAAGCCCGCGGCCAGCACGGCTACCACGTAAAAGATTAGAATCCCGAGATCGAGGGTACTGAGGCTCACGGGCGGGCGGGAGTTACCAGGTGGCCGCGCAGGTCGATCGCGCTGGCAAAGGGGTTCAGCAGGGTATCGAGCAGGCGCGCCGCTTCCCGGCGCGTCAAATCGTGGTCGTCAGTCAGAGGAGCGAGGGCCGAGGATACCTCGCCCTCGTCTGCCCCCAGGGCGAGCAGCAATTCGCTGAAATAGGCCTTGCGTAGCGGCTCTCCGGAACCGTCGTTGCGGGTGGTCAGTTCGGGGTAGAAGCTCTGTAGTCCGGCCAGCAACTCGAACGCACTCAGCGGCCACTCGGGGTAGAACCAGCGCTGATTCGCCCACTTGAAGGGGATACCTACGCCGCGCAGGATGCCGGTAGACCCGATGCGCTGTACCGCGGCAAAGTCTGGATCGCCCGGCGGCACGTCCAGGTAAGGCTGTAGGAAGGCACCGGACTTTAGCAGGGCCCGTTGTACCTCCCGCACCGGCACTTCGGCAGGGCTCACCCCACCTTGTGCGGCCAGCGCAGCCAGGGCACCCGCCGCCTGACCGATGCCCAGCACCACGGGTTGCAGTCGCGTGGCGCCGTTGACGATGTTGCTGACGCTGATGCTTTTCTCGGCTACGATTAGTCCAGTGTGCCCCCGCGGAATAAGCGCCCCCAGCGGAATACCGTAGGCCGGCGCCTTGATCCTGATAAAGTCAATCTCCGGCGCGTCGGGCCGCATTTTATGGTGGTGATCGATGGGGTAGTCCCCGACGGCCACGGCGGTGCGGTAGAGCGGGTCTGGCTGTAGGAAGGGCTCCGTGAGGTGGTTGAGGTCGAAGCGCACCTCCCCGCGGATCCGCCGACTCTCGCGGTGGTAGGGGAGGAGCGGCAGGCGATCGGCGGTGGGGTAAGTGGCGTCGAGGCCCAGGTTGCGGTAGCCCAGCTCGGTCTGGAGGTAGTACAGGAAGCGCAGGCTGTGCAGTTTGGCCTCCTCTAGTAGCGTGGCGCGCCCGGCGGGCGATTGCTCCACCAGGTTTAGATAGTAGTCGTTGCCGCAGTTCGGCCAGTTGATCATGTAGCGGTCGTGGGGTAGGCGGCCGTAGGCGAGCATCTTGTCGCAGTCGATGCGGGGGTCGTCTTCGTTAGCGGCGGGGTCGCGGGTGTGGCAGACGCAGGCGAAGGGAGCCGGGTCGTAGCCGGGCGGCCGGGCGATGGTCCGGTCGGTACCCGGCCCGTAGTCGCGTAGGGTCAGCACGTAGGTGAGGTCCTGGATGATGTCATTAGCCCGCTCCGGGGCGTAGGCCTCGCCACTTTCGGCGCGGGCGTCCATGCCCAGGTCATAGGGGACGCCGAGGGCGGCGGCTACGTCGCCCAGTTCGGTGGCGTCGACCAATATTCTGGCCGTATACACCACCGAATCGCTACCGGGACGTAGCACCACCGTCCAGCTGCTGTCGGCCGTGCGCCCGATCCGTTGCGTGGGGGTGTTCAGTTGCAGGTCGATGTTCGGCTCGTGGTCTAGCATATGGCGTAGGATGCGCTGGGCGACCTCCGGCTCGAACAGGGTATTGCTGACCCAGCCGGTGGCCACGGCCTCCGGACCGCCGTAGTGGGCGTGGAGGCGGTCGCGAAACTCTCCCCACAGGCCACCGGCCAGCCGGTGATTGCCGTCGATGGCCGTCACGCCCGCGGCGGTGAGCATGCCGCCCACCCAGGGGCCTTCTTCTACCAGGAGGACGCTGGCCCCCGTGCGCGCGGCCTGTAGGGCGGATGTGGTACCACTGGCGCCAGCGCCGATGATGGCGACGTCATAGTCCGCGCTTCTCGATTGACCTTGCACCTGCGTGCCCGCCCCAATAAGTACTGCAGCGAGTAGCAACTGCCAGCCTAAGCCCCTCCACCGCGGTATCTGCATGCGCTTACGTATGAATCGGCCTTCAATGTATGAAAGGATCGCGGTACCTTGCTGGCTTTCCCGTATGCCCTTCCTACTTCGTTACATCTGGCTGGTTGCGATTGTGTGTTCGCTGCACTGCGAGCGGTCGGAGGTAACGCGCTTCACGCACCTGTCGCCGGACCAGACCGGGGTGCAATTCGTCAATAAGCTGGAGGAGTCGGCGGACTTCAACGTACTCAAGTACGGCTACTTCTACAATGGGGGCGGCGTGGCGGCCGGTGACCTGAACAACGACGGCCTCCCCGATCTGTACTTCAGCGGCAACCTGGTGCCCAACCAACTGTACTTCGGTGAGGGGGACATGACTTACCGCCTGGCTCCGGAAACCGCCGGCATCAGCGCCGCCGACGGCTGGAACACGGGGGTGAGCCTGATCGACATCAACAACGACGGCTACCTCGACATCTACCAGTGCCGCTCGGCCGCCGCCTCCCCCCGGCTGCGCAAGAACCTCCTGTTCGTCAACAACGGCGACGAAACCTTCACCGAACGGGCGGGCGACTACGGCCTGGACGACCCGGCCTACTCGACCCAGGCCGTCTTTTTCGATTACGACCGCGATGGCGACGTGGACTGCTTCGTGCTCAACCACTCGGTGCAGCAGTACGCGGGTTTCAGCGCGGCTAACGGCCAACAGAAAAAGACCCCGGGCCCGCAGTATGCGTCCAAGTTGCTCCGCAACGACGGCGCGGCGGGCTACATCAATGTGTCCCGGGAGGCGGGCCTGCACGACAACGTGCTGGGCTTCGGTCTTTCCGTGGCCGTAAGTGACTTCGACGGCGACGGCTGGCCCGACCTCTACGTCGCCAACGACTACCACGAGCAGGACTACTACTACCGCAACCTGGGCGATGGCACCTTCAGCTCCGAGTTGTCGGCTGCCTTCGACTACGTGTCCCTCTTCTCCATGGGCTCCGACGCCGCCGACCTGAACAACGATGGCCTGACCGACCTGGTCACCCTCGACATGCTCCCCCCCGGCAACGAGCGCATCAAGCTGACCTCCGGGGCCGATAACTACCAGAAGTTTCGCGCGCTGCTTGACCGCGGTTTTTACCGGCAGTACTCCCGCAACATGCTGCAACTCAATCAGGGCAATGGCCTGTTCGCTGAGGTCGGCCAGCAGTGGGGGGTATCGAATACCGACTGGTCGTGGTCGGTGCTGGCCGGCGATCTGGATCTCGACGGCCGCAAGGACCTCTACATCACCAACGGCTACGCCCGCGACTACACCAACATGGAGTTCCTCAACTACACCATGGCCGTGCAGACCCAATCGCGTACCGACGGAACGGCCGTCAACCAGCTGGAAGTAATCGCCAACATGCCCTCCATTGACGTGGCCAACTACGCCTTTGCCGGCCGGGCGGACAGCGGCTTCGTGGACCGATCGGCGGCCTGGGGCTTCACCGAAAGCTCGCTCTCGAATGGGGCGGTCCTAGCCGATCTGGACCTGGACGGCGACCTCGACGTGGTCGTCAGTAACGTCAATGCCCCCGCTGACCTGTACCGCAACGGCACCACCGGGCCCCGGATCCTCACCGTCGACCTTACGGCCGCCCCGCCGGCCCTGGCGATCGGGGCGCGGGTGACCGTGACGATTGATTCCTTACGGCAGGTGCAGGAATTTTACCCCACGCGGGGCTTCCAGTCGTGTGCTTATGTACCCCTGACGTTCGGACTGGGCGGGGCCGCGGGTGAAGTGCAAGTACAGGTGGAGTGGACTAATGGTAGGCAGGAGGTGTATGATCAGCTGGCCGTGGGGGAGGTGCTCCGATTAACGGGGCCCGCTGCTACTGCGCCTGAGGGGACCCGCAATCGGCAACCCAATCCGCCGGAGTTGCAAACTACGGTTTTCCCCTTCGTACACCTCGAGGACGCGCGCAGCGACTTCGATCTCCAGCGGCTGCTGCCCTTCATGCTGGCGTACGAGGGGCCGGCACTAGCCGCTTCGGCGGCGGGCGACTACCTGTTCTTCGGGGGTGCGCGGGCGCAGGTGTCGGAGTTGTTCCGACTGGAGCAGGGCGAGTACGTTGAAGTTGGTGGCAGCACCTTCTCCGCGGCCGCCGACTTCGAGGACACCGCCGCCGCCTTCACTGATCTCGACGGCGATGGCGAAGAAGACCTGGTCGTAGCGAGTGCCGGTTACGAACTGGAGCCCGGGGATGCGCGGCTGCACCCCCGGATATACCGCAATACGGGGGGTGCCTTCCGCTTAGTCGACGGGGTGCTGCCTGCGGAGCTGTCCCTGTCCGCCGCCGTGGTGCTGGCCTGGGATGCGGACGACGACGGCGACCAGGATCTGTTTTTCGGTTCGCGCGTGCTGCCGGGGGAGTATCCGCTGGGGGGCAGTTCCTACCTGCTGCTGAACGACGGGACCGGCCGGTTTCCAACCGCTACCGCCCTGGAGCTGGGTATGGTTACCGATGCCCTGGCCCTGGACGTCGATGCGGACGGGGACGAGGACCTGGTGGTCAGTCGCCACTTCGGTACGGTGACGGCATTACTGAACGAGGGAGGGGCCTTCGGTCTGGCCCGATCGCTGGACCTCTCACCCACCGGGCTCTGGAACACCCTCTACGCCACCGATCTCGACGGGGACGGCCGGGAAGAGATAATCGCCGGTAATCTGGGCACGAACAATCAATTCAGCGCCGTGGGGGAGGGGGAACTGGCCCTGTACCACGGCCGTTTCTTTGGGGCGGGGCAGCGCATCCCCCTGCTGGCCTTCACCCAGGACGGGAAGGAGTACCCGCTCGCCGCCCGCGACGAGCTCATGGAGGTGTTGCCGGGGCTAAAGAAGCGGTTTCCGGATTACCTCCGCTACAGTACCGCTACCGTCAAGGATGTTTTAGGCGAGGCCTACGGGGATGGGGAGCGGCTGGCGGCGGCAGAGCTCCGTTCCATGGGGCTTCATCTCTCCTCAACTCCCCGCTGGGAACCCCTGCCGGCGGAGGCACAGCGGGCACCGGTGTTCGCAGTGGCGACCATAGGCCTAGATGGGCAGCAGACGATCCTCCTCGGGGGTAACCTGACGCGCACCCGGGTGCGGATCGGAGAAGTGAGCGCCAATCACGTCCAGGTATATCACCTAGGGGCGGCGGGGCGCTTGGCCTACCGCTACGACTTGGGCCTGCGGGGGGAGGTGCGGGGGATGGCGGAGGTGGCTGGGGGTAGGGTAGTCGTGGGCTTCGGTGACGGGCCGGCGTGGGTGGTGGAAACGCCGGCACCAAATGTAGAATAGAAAACAGCTACTATGTTGGGATAGCGGCGTCGCACCCCGGTGACCTTTCGGCCCCCATTGGGTACAACACCCCAAATTTGTCTAAGTAGACCATAAAGTTTCGCACACCGTCGTGGTTTCTTCTTCTTCTTTTAGCAGCAGCGATCACTCAATCACGATACGCAGGACCCGTTCATGAAGACGGTCGCTCAGCTTAATCAGGTAAATGCTCGGCGGTAGGGCACCGATACCCAGGCGTACCGTTCCGTTCAGGTGGGCGCGCTCCAGCAGTTGACGCCCGGCCGCATCGTAAATGATGACCCGGTAGTCCTCGGCACCCCTCACCACTAACTCCTCGGAGGCCGGATTGGGATACACCTCGAAAGGGTCAATTTCCCAGGTTTGCTCGCGGGCGATGGATTGGTTGTCCTGCGCGCGGGTGGCGACTAGGTCTTCGAGGGAGGCCCAGTTAAACTTGGTCGCGGTACTTATGGTACTGGCGGTGGCCTGCAGGGCGCCGCCGGCCGTTACTGTGACGTATTGACCGTTAGCGTACGCCTTTAGGGAGATGGTGCCGTCGTCGTCGTTGTTGATCCAGTCGTACTGCTCCCAGCTACCGACCGCACCGCGATTGGCCCGGAGCATCTTGTTCGTCAGGTTGTTTTCGGTCGCCACGAACGCACCGTTGGCGGTGCTGCGGAGGGCCACGCGTCCGTCCTGGGCTAGGGTAAGCTCAAAACGTTCCCAACTTTGGACTTCCGTAGCCCAGGCGGCCGTCAGGGGTCCCTCGACCTCGTTGTGGTTAGCGGTGACGAACCGGCCGGTAGATAGGGAACGGAGGGAGATCACCTGGTCCACTGGTATGGTCTCGGTAGGATCGATGGGGGTAAGGGAAAAGGCCAGCTTGTCCACATTGAAACTTCCGTCTACCATCTCCAAACGTAGCTTATGCCTTCCGGCCGGTAGGTCTACACCGGAGAGGGTAGCTGTCTTAAAGTCATTGAAGGACGTGCTGCTGTTAGGACAGTCCACCGTCCCCCAGGTTTGTCCGTCCAGCATCAGCCGCAAGGTCCGATCGTCATTCGGGCTGGCCATGCGCACCGCTATATCGTACTTCCCCGCCGTCACCTCCAGGGTGTACGCCAGCCATTCCCCCGATTGGATCCAGCCGACGTAGTATTCCCCGGGTGCGAACTCCTTGATATCCACTCCCTCGTCACGGTAGGCACCGCCCCTATTCTGGTCAGGGGTACGGTCGTAGTAGCCTACGTTTTGCCCTCCCCTGTCATAGTCCTCGGCCTGCAAGATCGTCCCATCGTTTACGGTACGGGTCGTACTACTCTTAGTGCCCGCAAAGAATCCCCGGCCGCCAGTGCCCAGCACCAGTTCATTGGGATTGTGTGGGTTATACTTGATCACTCCACCGCGCAGCATGGCCAGCCCACTGTTCTCCCGGGTCCAGTTCTGTCCCCCATCCTCGGTGAAGTAGACACCGGTTGCGAAGGTCTCGTCGTGGTAGGGATCGTCGCCCGTAAGGGCTACGATCTCCTCCGGATCAAGCGGATGAATGGCAAATGAACTGACGTACTGGTCGTCGATCAGCAGGCTCCAGCTTTCCCCGTCCCAGCGCCATAGTCCTCCCCCATTGCGGCGCCATCCGCAGGTGTAAAGCGATCCACTACTCGCGTCGAACAGGCAAAAGGTGACTTCAAAGCCGGGATCGGCGAAGAGTTCGAAGGTGCGGTCCGTCCCCCGATATACGCCCTGATTGGTCGCGATGAAGAGCTCCTCGCCAACCACGTCGAAGTGGTTCACCTCAGCCTCCTGGAACACGACGGTCCAATCGTCTCCGTAATTATCTGAATGGTAGAGCTTGCCGTTCACGACCGTCCATACCTGGCTGGAGTCCTGGGGGGCGGCGTGTATTTTGTACGCCTTTCCACTGAATCCCTTGTCGGGTAGTCCGCGCGCACTGCCGTGTAGTATCGTCCAAGATTTACCGAGGTCGGAGCTTCTGGCGATCCCACCAAAATTGTTCTGCCCCAGCGTAACGAATAGGGAAGTACTGCCGGTGAAGCTCAGGCCGTTGCCTCCTCCCCAGGTAGGCAGATCTCCCGATCTTTCGTGCCAGCTGAAGCGATCATCGGTACTTACCCAGCAGTTGCCGGCATCCATGGCGGCGAAAGCCGATACGTTGCTACGGGTGGGGTGAAAGGCGAAGTCCTTGGTGACCAGTCCGGAATAGCCCCTTCCGCGCCACGTGGCCGCCCCGGGAGTTGGGCGAACGGAGGTGGCGTCATCCCAATTCGCCCCGCCGTCCGTAGTCCGGAGGATATAGGAGGCGCCCGCCGCCAGGATAATGTTCTCATCCTGGGGGGCGATGGTAGCTACTTCCATGCTGCTACCCGCCGGGTAGGCTTTATCCAATCCCTGATTGGCGGTCCTTTGCCAGCGTTTTCCGCCGTCGGTGCTGATGAACAGGCCAGCGTCCGTCCAGGAGGTGTTGCTCGTAAAAAGGACATTAGGATTGGATGGCGATACGCGCACTACCTCATACTTCGCCGTCTGATTGGTACTGCTGCTGACATTCTGGGGTAATCCATTGACCCGCGCTTCCCAACTCCTACCCGCAGTTTCGGAAGCTAGAATGGCTCCGGGCAGGTAGGTTCCCGTCACCACGTCCAAGGTGTTACCCAGGGCTACAGTAGAATACCTCACTCCGGCTCGGGTGGGAGGCCACGTACATCGCATTTTGGTTGGCTCGGCCCTCCAGGAGGTTTTGCCAGCTCTCGCCCCCATCGAAGCTGCCGTATACCCCCTTTTCGTAAAGGGCGGCGTAGAGCGTGTCGGTGGATGCGCCCCCGAAGGTAGCCGCCATCACGCCGTAGCGGTTTTGCCCCGCATTCCCTACCGTGCTGAGTTTACGCCAAGATGCTCCGGCGTCGTCGCTCTTCCATACGGCCCCCCAGTGCTCGGTGCCATCGCGGGCTCCCCCCCAGTGGCGCTGACTACCCCCGAAGGCCCACAGTTGGGAGGGATCGTGAGGGCTGATGAGGATGCGCTCGATCGGGGCCGAATAATCGTACCCTAATACATCCCCCATGCCGTCGCGCTTAGCTTCCCAGTTCACCCCCCGGTCGTAGCTCACGTAGGGGCCGCTCAGGGTAGCCAGCCACACGATGTCCGGTTCCGTAGGATGAAAGGTGGGTTTGCCGCACTCGTAGGACTTTAAGCCGTAAGTAAGCTCCCAGCTGTCCGCGCCATCGAAGCTCACGCCTACGCCTAGCATATCCCCGGTGACGATGACGTGGTTCGCATCGTGCGGGCTAATCTCAATTCCGGTCATCCGGCCCCCAGAGCCCGGCTCGTTGAGCGCTTCCCATTTTATGTTGCTCTGGGCGCTGACCAGTAGGCTAAACAGCAGTAGCGGGAGAGTTGGTAGGAATGTTTTCATTGAGTCTATTTTATGAGAGGTCGCTACGGGACAATCCCGAAAGATACCGTGAAGGTCACTATGACCAGGATCATTCGGAAAAAGGTAGCTCCCCCTAAATCTACTGATTGGACACTACATTATGCGGTAAATCGCCTTGATTGCGGGCTTGCTCTTAAACCACCGGGCCTAGCTGATCCCACCGGCAAGACCACCTGCAACCGATGGGCACCTACCCCAAATCGGTATCGCTGGTGCAACGAGCGGCGTCATTCGACCAGTGCCGGACTAGCGGGGACGTGTGCTGGCTGATCGCACGACCAAGCCACGGTACTTTCCTTCCACCCGCGCCCGCGCCGCCTCCTCAGCCTGGTGTGAACTGCTGCATAGACCCCCAAAATTGTCCAAACTCAGGGCGTGTAAGTGGAAGGTACTGCCCCGCAGGCCGCTTATAGCGAAGACATGCACCGCCCGGTCCAAGCGAGGGGTAGAGGCAGCCAAAGTCGCCGGGAGGACTGATACGTTGGGCAATTGCGGGGGTTGTTATCCTAAGTCACTTTGCCCTGGAAGTGAGCCCAGCGGTGGAGAGTAGTTTCCGGAAGGGTGGCGAACACCCGCCCGGCTAAATATGCTATCACCGGTATGCGCCGTTTACTCACTCTGCTCTTGCTAATTATCCTCACGCTGCCGCTCCATGCCCAGACCGACAGTATGCACCTCCGCGTAGGCATAGTCGAACGCGCGCCCCACGCCATGCGGGATGAGCGAGGCAATTGGACGGGCATCGCCATACAACTCTGGCGGCAAGTAGCCGAACGGGAACAGTTGACCTACGAACTGGTGCCGCTGGAGGCTCAGGACAGCCTCCTTCCCCTGGTGGGGCGGCAAGTCGACGTGCTGCTCCAGGCGCCGGTGACGGCCAACGGAACCAGGGAAGTGGACTACCTCCAGCCCTACCACGACACCGCCCTGGCGGTGGCCAAGCCAAAGCGGACCAGCATCTGGCAGGTGGCCAAGAATGTGTTTTCCCTGCAATTTTTGTGGATTGTCCTGTACTTGTCGGGCTTACTGATGATTATCGGTACGGCGATATACTTTCTGGAACGAAAGCAGAACGAAGACCAGTTCGGAGGTGATCGCAGTCTGGTGGAGGGCATCGGTTCCGGATTCTGGTGGGCCGGCGTAACCCTGACTACGATCGGTTACGGCGATAAGGCCCCCCAAACGCTGGGTGGGCGTATTGTGGCCATGCTCTGGATGCTGACCGCGCTGGCGCTCACGGCAAGCCTGACCGCGGCGGTGGTCAGTGCACTCGATAAGGGGAGCACCGTCAGTTTTCCCGACGACTTGCAGCAGCAGCGAGTAGGGGCTACAGCGCACTCCCAGGCGGCGGAGTACCTGGAGGATCAGAGCATCGCTTTTGAAACCTTCGATAAACCCGCGGCCGGCCTAAAAAAACTGAATGAGGGCGAGCTCGACTACTACGTCGACACCCACACGGCCCTCACCTTCGCTCTAGATCGAAAGGATGCCCTCGCGGCTGACGTACAAAGGTCCCACAAGCGCCCCCAGGCGCTGGCCATCGCCGTGGAGAAGGATAGCCCCCTCCACGACCGGCTGGATGCCGCCGTGATTCAGATCACGCTTTCCGAAAGTTGGCGCAAGGTGTTAAAGGAGTTTGGGGCGTTGAAGGAATAGGGTATAGGTGACCCCGTCCGACCGCTAAGCCGTTGGACGGGGTCACCCCGTCCAACGGGTTTTGCATGGACGGGGTCACCCCGTCCAACGGGGTCCGCCGCGAGTAAGTAGTAAATTCACCCCCGTGCTCCTCCCTCACCACCAACAAGGTCGCCTGGAAGCCGGCTGCGACGAAGCCGGCCGCGGCTGCCTGGCCGGCCCCGTCTTCGCGGCGGCGGTGATCCTGCCCCCGGACTACAACAATCCACGGCTCAACGACAGCAAACAGCTTGACGCGGCCACCCGCGAGGCCCTACGCGCCGAGATCGAGGCCGACGCGCTGGCCTGGGCCGTAGCCAGCTACAGCGTGGCCGAGATCGACCGCCACAACATCTTTCAGTCCAGCTACCACGCCATGCACCGTGCCCTCGACCGGCTCACCCCGCGGCCCGACTTCCTGCTGATCGACGGCAAGTTTTTCATCGACTACCCGGGCGTCGATCACCTCTGCGTGATCAAGGGTGATGGGAAGTATCAATCCATTGCCGCCGCTGGCATCCTGGCCAAAACCCACCGCGACGCGCATATGCTACGGCTGCACGCGGACTACCCCCAGTTCAGCTGGCACACCAACCGGGGCTACCCTACCCGGGCTCACCGCGCGGCTATTGAGGCCCATGGGGCCACCCTGCACCACCGGAAGAGTTTCACGCTGCTGGCGGGTGGAAAGCAGTACAAGCTCTTCCCCTGAGCCGACTACCTTTGCGCGATATGGACATCGTAGCAATAGTAGGCCGCCCCAACGTGGGCAAATCCACCCTCTTCAACCGCCTGATCGGCATCCGGCAGAGCATCGTTGACGATCAGAGCGGCGTCACCCGCGACCGCCAGTACGGCAACAGCGTCTGGAACGGCAAGGACTTCGCCGTAGTCGACACCGGAGGCTTCGTGCGCAACAGCGATGACGTCTTCGAGGCCGCCATCCGCGAGCAGGTCATCATCGCCATCGAGGAGGCTACGGTCATCATCTTCATGGTCGACGTGACCACCGGCATCACCGACCTTGACGAGGAGATCACCCAGATGCTCCGCCGCTCGCCCAAGCCGGTCATCCTGGCCGTTAATAAAGTCGACAACAACCGCCGGCAACTGGAGGCGAACGAATTCTGGTCGCTCGGCTTTGAGGAAACCTTCTTCCTCTCCTCCGTCACCGGCAGCGGTACCGGTGAATTGCTGGACGCCACCGTCGAGTACATCACCCAGTACGCAGAGGAGGAAACGGAGCTGATGCAGTTGGCCATCGTCGGGCAACCCAACGCCGGGAAGTCGAGCTTCATCAACGCCCTGCTGGGGGAGGAGCGCAACATCGTCACCGACATCGCCGGCACGACCCGCGATTCGATCAACAGCCACTACAAGAAGTTTGGCAAGGAATTCACCCTCATCGACACCGCCGGCATCCGCAAGAAGGCCAAAGTGCACGAGAACCTCGAGTACTACTCCGTCATGCGCGCCATCCGCGCCATCGAGAAGGCCGACGTCTGTATCCTGATGATCGACGCCACCGACCTCGTCGAATCGCAGGACCTCGCCATCTTCCGCCTCGCCCAGAAGAACAACAAGGGCATCGTCATCGCCATCAACAAGTGGGACCTCGTCCAAAATAAGGAAACCAACACCATCCGCGACCTGGAGGCCGAGATCCGCCGCCGCTTCGCCCCCTTCAACGATCTGCCCATCGTTTTCATGAGCGTCACCGAGAAGCAGCGCATCATGCAAACCATCGAGGCCGCCGAGCAGGTCTACGCCAACCGCACCCGCCGCATCCCCACCTCCCAGCTCAACGACGTCATGCTGCCCGCCATCGAGAAGTACGCGCCCCCCAGCTCCCGTGGCCGCGTCATTTCCATCAAGTTCGTCTCCCAGCTGCCCCTGGCCTACCCCGCCTTCGCCTTCTTCTGCAACCACCCCCAGCACGTCAAGGACAGCTACAAGAATTACCTCGAAAATCAGTTGCGAGAAAACTTTGACTTCACGGGCGTCCCGATCACGATCTTTTTCCGACAGAAATAGGATGTTAGTTCTTAGTCTTTTAGTTCTTTAGTCTTTTAGTTCTTTAGGGGCTGCCGCTGTGACTGGAGTTGCTGATGCGCGGTCGCAGGTGCCAGGCCCTCCCAATAGCGCAAAACTCCTGAAATCCTTGAACGAGCTCCTCCTCTAAAGATCTAAAATTCTAAAAACCTACTAGCACTTCGTTAGAACCGCCACTGTGACTGGAGTTGCTGATGCGCGGTCCCAGGTGCCAGGCCCTCCCTAACAGCGTGAGAATCCCTGAATCCTTGAACGAGCTCCCCTCTAAAGAACTAAAATTCTAAAAACCTACTAGCACTTCGTTAGAACCGCCACTGTGACTGAAGTTGCTGATGCGCGGTCCCAGGTGCCAGGCCCTCCCTAACAGCGTGAGAATCCCTGAATCCTTGAACGAGCTCCCCTCTAAAGAACTAAAATTCTAAAAACCTACTAGCACTTCGTTAGAACCGCCACTGTGACTGGAGTTGCTGATGCGCGGTCCCAGGTGCCAGGCCCTCCCTAACAGCGCGAGAATCCTCGAATCCTCGAACGAGCTCCCCCTCTAAAGAACTAAAGAACTAAAGAACTAAAAGACTACCCACTCTCCCTAAAGTAAACACAGCATGGCAACCTCAAAATCCTCAAAAACCTCCTCTCTAAAGAACTAAAGAACTAAAGAACTAAAGAACTAAAGAACTAATGCTCCTAACCATTCACCAAAAAACCCTCCCCCTACGCGACCCCTTCCGCATCGCCCACGAGAGCCGCACGGAGCAAGCTACCCTCATTGTCGAACTGACCGACGGCGGACTAAGCGGATTGGGAGAAGCCCCGATGACCCGATACTACGGCCTCGACAGCCAGCGGTGCATCGCGGAACTGAAGGCCCTGGCACCTGCGTTCGCGCCCTTTTCTGTGCAGGGATTGAAGGATAGCGGAATAGCGGGATTGGAGGAGGTGTTGCGGGTGCTGCCCGCCGGGTTAAGCCCGTTTCTTCGGTGCGCGATCGACGTGGCACTGCACGACCTCTGGGCGAGGGCAGAGGGGAAGCGGCTGGGTTTACTCTGGGAACAGGACCGGAGCCGGCAAATCCCCACCTGCTACACGATCGGCCTGGCCCCCCCAAAGGAGATGGTGCGGAAACTACGGGCCTTCCCGTGGCCGGTGTATAAGATCAAATTGGGGGGAGGAGACGATGACCTGGCGCTCATCCGGGCCCTGCGAACGCATACGGATGCCCCCTTCTACGTGGATGCAAACACTGGCTGGACCGCCCGGCAGGCCATCGATCTCTCCGGCCCCCTGCGGGATCTTGGGGTAGTGTTCATCGAACAGCCGCTGAGGCCCGATGACCTGGAAGGTATGCGGGAGGTACGGCAGCACGCACTCTTGCCCGTACTGGCAGATGAAAGCTGCCAGACCGAGTCGGACGTGGAGCGCTGTGCGGACTATTTCTCGGGCATTAACATCAAGGTGGTGAAGTGCGGCGGCCTCCTGCCGGCTCGCCGGATGATTGCGCGGGCGCGCGGGTTGGGATTGCGCGTGATGGCGGGTTGCATGACGGAAAGCAGCGTCGGCATCAGTGCGATCGCCCAGCTGCTGCCGGAACTCGACTACGCCGATCTGGACGGCGCGATGTTGATCGCGGACGATCCGGCAATCGGGGTAACCTTCGACGCGAAGACGGGACTGGCCATATATCCGCCCCTGGCGGGGACGGGTGCCCGCCTGCGGACTTAAGCATAACTTAAAGACCAAACTTATGGGGGCTAAGGCGACTTCTACCAGGGTAAATCAGTCCTCAACAACACATGTACGTATCGCTCTCCCGATTAACTTCTGCCGTTCTAGCCCTGACGCTCGGCCTGCTCTTGTCGACCTGCGCGACTAATCCGGTAACGGGTAAGCGGCAGCTCTCCCTGATCTCGGAGGAAAGCGAGATTCAGATGGGGCAGCAGTACGATCCACAGGTAGTGGCTGAATTCGGCATTTACGACGACGCTAACCTCCAAAACTTCCTGAGCGAAAAAGGGAAAGCCATGGCCGCCATCTCGGAACGCCCCAATCTTCCCTGGACCTTCCGGCTGGTAGACTCCGACGTTGTGAACGCCTTCGCCGTCCCGGGGGGATTTGTCTACTTCACCCGGGGTATCATGGCCCACTTCAATAACGAGGCGCAGTTTGCCGGGGTGCTCGGCCACGAGATCGGACACGTTACGGCCCGCCATACCGTTGCCCAGCAGAGTAAGCAGCAAATCGCCCAGATCGGATTGATTGGCGGAATGATTCTTTCTCCCGAACTGGCGAGCCAGGGACAGTCGCTGATGCAGGGCATGCAGCTCCTCTTTCTCAAGTTTGGCCGGGATGCGGAGAGCCAGTCCGACCGGCTCGGCGTAAAATATTCTACAGCCATTGGATATGATGCCCGCGAAATGGCCGGCTTCTTCGGAACCCTGGATAAACTTAGCGGCGGCGCCGAAAACCGGGCCCCCAACTTCTTAAGTACGCACCCTGACCCCCTCAATCGGGAGGCCAACGTGCAGGCGCTGGCAAAAAAAGCGCAGAATACCTCCCCTAAGACGTCTTTCGAAGTGGATCGCAATGGCTATCTCCAGCGGATCGATGGGTTGCTGTACGGGGAAGACCCCAATCAGGGCTACGTGGAGGGCAACGCCTTTTACCATCCTGCCCTGAAATTTCAGTTCGGTATCCCCTCGGGTTGGCGGCTCATCAACGCACCCACCATGGTACAGATGGTGAGTGCCGATCAAAAGGCTTTTATGCAGATGCGACTCGCAGAAGGCAATGACCCCCAGGCTGCCGCCCAGCAATTCGTCCAGCAGAATAATATACAAGTAACCAATTCCAGTGATCAGGCCATCAACGGGCTGCCTGCAACCACTATCGTAGGTGACATCGTGCAGACGGATCAGCAAAGTGGACAATCGCAAACATTGCGTACGATGACTAGCTTCATTTCTTACGGTGGCAATGTGTACATGATGGCTGGTCTGTCCCTGGCGCAGACCTTTAACAGCTACGGAAATGCGATTCAGGGGAGTATCAACAGTTTCAGCAAGCTAACCGACCAGAGTAAGCTCAATCGTAAGCCCGAACGGATCAAGATCGTGACCTTGAATGGTGCTAAGACACTACAACAAGCGCTGGTGGACGCCCGCGTTCCCCAGGACCGCCTTACCGAAATGGCCATCCTGAACGGTATGGAATTGAATGCTCAACTGCCCGCCGGCTCCCTCATCAAAGCGCTGAGCGGAGGGTCCGGTAATCTTCCCCGCTAGGGAAGTTTACCTAGTTTCACCGTCGTGGGGGTGTAGCGTTGGGTAGGTTTCAAGGATTCGTAGACTGCGGTCTGGACAGTTTTGCGGGTGTCAAGCTTACTGAGCTTATTGTTTTCCATATCGGGAAACGTCCGGTTGGAAAGGAAGACATATACTAGCTCCTCTTCGGGGTCTGCCCACACGGCCGTCCCCGTAAAACCCAGGTGGCCGAAGGTACGGGAAGAGGCCTTGACCGAAAGGTTAAGCTTAAGGTGGGTGTCCAACTGCTTCATGTCGAAGCCCAGCCCCCGCCGCCGGTCACCCGCAAAGCGGCTAGTGAACTCCCCGATTACTTCCGGACTCAGGTACTGCTTACCGCCGTAAGATCCCTCCTGGAGCAGCATCTGGAAGAGCGCCGCCACGTCGTGTGCGGAGCCGAAAAGCCCCGCGTGCCCGCTGACGCCGCCCATCATTCCAGCTCCCATGTCATGGACGTAACCCTGAATGGTGGTCATACGGAAGTACTTATCGACCTCGGTAGGCGGGATGCGATCCCGGGAGACCGTGCGCAGCGGATTGAACGTAAGCGACTCCAGGCCCATGGGGCGATAGAAATACCGGGCAGCGAACTCATCGACAGTGAGGCCACTCACGCCGTCGACCAGCCGGGCCATTAAATAGAAGCCCAGATCGCTGTAGCGGTACCTCCCGGCATTGGGTAGGGGGCTGTCGTAAATTTGCTGCCAGACCGAGTCCACGTAGGATTTATTCATGTACAATTTATCCGTCACCGGAATAACGAAGTCGCCAGTCTGTACGGTGCGGTAAAACTGAGAGCTCGGTTTGGCATTTTTGCCCGGCCCTAGTGTGTAGCGGTAGAAGGGAATCCAGGAGTGCAGACCCGCCCGGTGGGCCAGAACGGGGCGAATAGTTATGGACTCTTTATTGGTCCCTAGCAGCTCCGGCAGGTAATGGCTCAGGGGCTTATCTAGGTCGATCAGGCCTTCGTCGACCAGCTTCATGAGACAAAGCGTAGTAGCTGCGACCTTAGTCACCGAGGCCAGATCATACACGTCATTGGGGGTGACGCGGCGGCTGTCTTTACTGTACGTATGGTGGCCGTAGGCCTTTTCGAAGACGATCTTGCCGTGGCGCGCTACGAGGACGACCAGGCCAGGAGTAGCGTGAAGGCGGATGGCTTCGTTGGCCAGTACGTCTACCCGGGCAGCTAACTTTTCCCCGTCAATGTCTACGCTCTCGGGGTCGGCGTAACCCATGCGGAAGTTAGCGGTAGTTTCCAAGCCGGCATTATAAGGCGACCGGCGGCTGGCGGTGATGGGCAGGCGGCCAGTGATGCGAATGGCGCCGAAGAGGGCCTGGGCCGCCGCGTCCTGAGCCACCTCGTCGCGGGTGTAGGCTTCCAGTATGGTACCAAACTCATCCAGGGCGGCTAAGCTGTAAGGATTGCCAAAAACTGAAATGATCAGCTCCGTCTTGGCATCGATGGCCCGCAGCAGGGATAAAAGCGGCGCTCCGATGGCGACCTTTTCAATGAACCGGCTCCCGTCGCTGTATAGGCTGACGACGACCAGATCGTTGCTCCGGATTCGATCCAGGATCTGCTGCTTCTCCGTTGCCGTTGGCGCGACGGCGGTCGTCAGGTGGGTAATCTGCCCGTAGTCATCCAGGCGATCGGTGAAGGCCGTAGCCTTTGTGCTGCCAATACGGAGGGATACAATCTTTCCTTTTTCGGTAGGTTGAATAGGGACCAGGCGAGCTTCGTCCCGCACCAGGGTCATGGACGCTTCGAAGAGTTCTTGCTTGAGCGACCTTGCCCCGGGGGAGTTGAGGTCGGCGCGCAGGCCAGCCATTGGGGGGAAGGTGGGACGGGTGAGCCCTAGCCGGTACTTCGAGAGTAGGATGCGACGCACTTTCTCCTCCAGCCCCGCCGGGGTGATCTTTCCTTCTTCCATATACCGCTTGATCGCGGTGAAGGCGGCGGCGATGTCTTCGGGCAGCAACAGAATATCGGAGCCTGCAGCAATGGCTTCGGCCTCCACTTCTCCCTGTCCGTAGTGCTTGGTCACGCCCTTCATCTCCAGGCCGTCGGTAAAGACGAGGCCCGTAAAGCCAAGTTCTTTACGCAGTAAATCGGTGACGATAGGCTTACTTAGGGAGGAGGGGCGGTTGGGGCGGGGGTCCAGCGCGGGGATTTGCAAGTGGGCGGCCATCATGCTGCCGATGCCATACCGAATCAGCGCCCGAAAGGGGTAGAGCTCGATGCTGTCGAGGCGGGCCCGGTCGTGGGGGATCACCGGAAGATCCAGGTGGGAATCTACATCCGTATCGCCGTGGCCAGGAAAATGCTTGGCACTGGCCAGGATGCCGTTGTCCTGTAGGCCCTTCATGTACATATAGCCCTTGGCGGTCACGTTGTAGCGATCCTCCCCGAAGGAGCGAGTAGCAATGACGGGGTTATCGGGATTGTTGTTGACGTCGAGTACCGGACTGAAGCTCACGTTCACCCCGAGGCGGTGCATCTGCCGGGCGATCTCCGCCCCCATGTCATAGATCAGTTGGTTGTTGCGGATGGCACCCAGGGCTAGTTGCTTGGGATAGCCAATGGTCTGGTCCGGTAAGCGCATCCCGAGTCCCCACTCAGCGTCCATGCTCACCATGAGGGGGAGGTTGCTTAGGGACTGGTACTGATTAGTTAGTTCGAGTTGTTTCTCGGGGGTGCCCTGGAAAAAGCACAGGCCCCCCACGTGGTAATCTTGAATCTGCTTCGTTACGTTAGCAATGTGGTCCGCCCCCAAATCGCTGTGGGCTCTAATCATGAACAGCTGTCCGATGCGCTCATCCAGGGTAAAGGAGGCGTATACCGAGTCTACCCAGCGTTGTTCTGCAGGGTTCACTTGCGCGAGGTCACCGCGGTAAACTTGTTGCGCGGAGAGGGCGGGAGGGACAATTAGACAGCAAAGCGAAAACCAAAAATGGTGAAAGGAAAGTTTCATGTGTCCGGGGAGTAGTAAGCTGTATGCAGCAGAAAATAGTGACACGATCTACGTGTACCTATATACAACGGCATTAATGTACGTGTCCGGTACGACGAATGGGTTAAAAGTTTGAGAATATTGTGATTAGCTTGCTAATCTTTGTTAAAGTCCCGATCGAAGGAGGCGTATTCGCTTACGAGCTGCCCGGAATAGAGGGGAAAACGTTCCATGAACACGTGTACCTCACCGCGTATCCGTCCTAAGCGGGCTTCGTCCGTAGGATTGCTGATGACCGCATCCAACCATTCCACCGTCTTCCGGCAGTCCTGCTCCTTGAATCCCCGGGTGGTGATGGCGGCGGTGCCGATGCGTATTCCGCTGGTCACCATGGCCGACTTTTTGTCAAACGGCACCATGTTTTTATTCAGGGTGATCTCCGCCTTGCCCAGGGCGAATTCCGCATCCCGGCCGGTGATTTGTTTGTTACTCAGGTCGATGAGCATGCTGTGGTTGTCCGTGCCGCCACTAATGATGTGGTACCCGCGCTCGGTCAGGGCCTCGGCCATGGCGCGCGCGTTGGCAATAACCTGCATGCCGTAGGCCTTCCAGTCTGCAGAAAGGCACTCTCCAAAGGCGACCGCTTTACCGGCGATGACGTGCTCCAGCGGACCGCCCTGCATACCGGGAAACACGGCGCTGTTGAGCAGGCTGCTCATCTTGATGGTTGTACCCTTTTTGGTCGTGCGTCCCCAGGGGTTGTCAAAATCCGTACCCATCAGGATGATGCCGCCGCGGGGTCCGCGGAGGGTCTTGTGGGTAGTGCTGGTCACGATGTGACAGTGGGGCAGCGGATCGTTGAGCAGGCCGGCGGCGATCAGTCCAGCGGGGTGGGCAATGTCCGCCAGGAGCAGGGCACCCACTTCGTCGGCGATTTCCCGGAAACGGACGTAGTCCCAGTCGCGGCTGTAGGCGGAGGCACCGCAAATAATCATTTTGGGTTGCACCTCCCGGGCTTTGTCGGCCACCTTTTCCATGTCGATCCGGCCGGTCGCTTCCTCCACGCCGTAAAAATTGGCCCGGAAGTGCTTACCGCTAAAGTTGGCGGGATGGCCGTGGCTGAGGTGACCGCCGTGACTGAGCGAAAAACCGAGTGTTTTGTCCCCGGGCTTCAGGCAGGCTAGGAAGACGGCGGCATTAGCCTGGGCACCGGAGTGGGGCTGGACGTTGGCGTAGTCCGCACCGAAGAGTTCGCGCACGCGGTCGATGGCCAGTTGCTCGATCTCATCGACGACCTCGCAGCCGCCGTAGTAGCGCTTGCCCGGGTAGCCCTCGGCGTACTTGTTCGTCAGGCAGCTCCCTACCGCCTCCAGTACGGCGGCGCTGGTGAAGTTCTCGGAAGCGATGAGTTCGATTCCATTGCGTTGCCGCTCCAATTCACGGTCGATGCGGTTGAATACGGCGGAGTCACGGTTCATGTCGGGGGAGTTTGCGGAGAGACGAAGGTACCGCTTTCACAAAAACCGCCCGCTCCGGAAATCGGAACGGGCGGTAAAAGTGTTCAGTGTCTCAAATAAAATCTTAGAGCAAGTTTGCGGCGGGGAGCGGAATCCCAAACAAGCGCTTAGGAAACAGCCTCGGCATCGGCCGTCTTGCCTTTACCATTGCGGCTGGCACGGGCTTCTTCCTGGATACCCATGAGCTTGGCCTTGATCTTGGCCTCCACCTCGTCGGCGACCTCGGGGTTATCGAGCATGAACTGTTTGGCGGCTTCCCGGCCCTGCGCGATCTTGGCATCATCGTAGGCATACCAGGCGCCGGATTTCTGAATGATGTCCTGGTCAACGCCCAGGTCAACGATCTCACCCGATTTGGAGATGCCCTCTCCGTACATGATGTCGAATTCGGCGATCCGGAAGGGGGGAGCCAGCTTGTTCTTGGCCACCTTGACCTTCACGTGGTTGCCCACTACGTTACCCTCCTTGTCCTTGATCGCGGCACCGGTACGGCGGATGTCGATGCGCATCGAGGCGTAGAACTTCAGGGCATTACCGCCCGTGGTCGTCTCGGGGTTGCCGAACATAACGCCGATCTTCTCGCGCAGCTGGTTGATGAAAATACAGCAGCAACCAGTCTTGCCGATCGTGCCGGTCAGCTTGCGCATGGCCTGGGACATCAGCCGGGCCTGGAGGCCCATCTTGCTGTCGCCCATCTCGCCTTCAATTTCGGCGCGGGGCACGAGGGCCGCCACGGAGTCCACCACCAGAATGTCCACGGCACCCGAGCGGATCAGGTTCTCGGCGATCTCGAGGGCCTGCTCACCATTGTCGGGCTGGGAGATGAGGAGGTTATCGGTATCGACGCCCAGGCTCTGGGCGTAGAACCGGTCGAAGGCATGCTCCGCGTCCACGATGGCGGCAATACCGCCGCGCTTCTGGCACTCGGCGATGGCGTGAATGGCCAGCGTGGTCTTACCCGAACTCTCCGGCCCGTAAATTTCGATGATGCGCCCCTTAGGGAAGCCACCAATACCGACGGCGACGTCCAGGCCGAGCGAGCCGGTGGGGATGGCCTCTACATTCGCGGCCTGGCTCTCGCCGAGGCGCATGATGGTGCCCTTGCCGTAGGCCTTGTCCAGCCGATCGATGGTCATCTGGAGGGCCTTTAACTTAGCGGCGGTGTCTTTGTGATTATCTGCCATTATCCTGTTTGTTTAATACTGCTTTTGTTTTGCGACGCTACAAATATAAACATGTTGTGGGTGTCCCGCAAGCAAAAACGTATAAATCCGGGAATAAAAATTCGCTTTTTAACGATAAATACGATAATGTAAGTAATATGATTATATAAATTGTTTGAAAAGTGTCCCGGTTACACTTGCCTGCCTTTTGTGGGATTTGCTTTGCACCTGCGCGCCGCCGCCCGCTGATCGGTTAAACCGAGGCTTGGGAACACGGGCTGATGCAATCTTGACGTTCCTTAACTGTGAACTGCAGTACCGCAGGACTAGATCCATTCGTTCCCACTGCCGAAAGCGCGTGGAATATACCGCGTATCCAACACCTCTACCGCCGCTTGGGTTACGGATCTACGGTGCCGGAGATGACTAGGGCGCTGACCCTTTCCCCCTCCGAACTGGTCGACGAGCTGCTCGACCAAGCTGCCACCCGCCCGCTGCCCCCCGCGCCCGAGTGGGCCGACTGGGACTACGCCGAATTCCAGGCTGCCGAACGCGAACCCTTCGAGGCCGCCCTGGAACTGATGGACGATTTCATCGATGGGGGCATCACCAACGGCGTACGGGAGAAGCTGGTCCTCTTTTGGCACAATCACTTCGTGACCCAGTACGAGAGCCATTCCTGTCCGGCCTACCACTACCGTTACTTCGACACGCTAACCCGCAACGCCTTCGGTAACCTGCGCGCCTTTGTCGGCGAGATCACCCGTACCCCCGCCATGCTCGTGTTTCTCAACGGGCTGGACAACCGCCGGGACAGTCCCAACGAAAACTACGCCCGCGAGCTCTTCGAACTCTTTACCCTAGGGGAGAACAACGGCTACACGCAGCAGGACGTGACCGAAGCCAGCCGCGCTCTCACCGGCTGGAACCGCTGGACGGCCTACTGCGCCCCGCTCACCTTCGCGGCGGAGAGTTTTGACGCGGAGCCGAAGACCATCTTCGGCAAAACGGGCAACTACGGGGTGGACGGCTTGCTCGACCTGCTCTTTGCCGAACGCGGGGAGGAGATCAGCCGCTTCATTTGCCGGAAGCTCTACCGCTACTACGTCAATCCGCAGGCCGATGAGGCCATCGTCGATCAGCTGGCCGTTACGCTGCGCAATCACGACTTCGAACTGCTGCCCGTGCTGCGGCAGCTATTCCGGAGTGCTCACTTCTTTGACGCGGCACACTACGGCGTACGGGTAAAGGCGCCCCTGGACCTGATGACCTCCTTTCTGCGGCAGGGGAGCTTCGGGGACTTCGAGAACCGCCGGCGCTGGGGCTACTGGGGCATCTCGACCATGGGCCAGCAACCGGGCGAACCCCCCGACGTAGCCGGCTGGCCGGGTAACCGGGCCTGGATCGATTCCAACCGCTTGACTCTGCGATGGGAGTTTATGGACGGCTTCACCTGGGCCATCCACAACCATGACCAGCGCACGTACCCCGCTTGGGTCCGCACCTTAGTCGGTGATAGCCGGGATCCAGCGGTTATCACCCGGGCCATTGCCGATTTTTTCCTGCCCCGTGGCCTGCCGGATCCCGCCGCCTACGCCCGGGCCACAACCGTCCTCAAGTGGGAAGTACCCGAAAACTACTACGTGAATCAGCAGTGGTCGCTCGACTGGGACTCGGCATCCTGGCAAATCACGCTGCTACTCCGTCACCTCGCCCGCCAACCCGAATTTCAGCTCACCTAATCCATGGCCTACTCTCCCGCCTCCCCTTGTCCCCGGCGCCACGAGCATTCGCGGCGGCGCTTCCTGCGTGAGGTACTCGGCGTAGGGGCGGGGGCGCTAGTGCTCGGTAACCTCCCGGTACACGCCCTGGCGGCTTCCCCCCTGCTGGCTGCCCTATCCGCTTCCCCCGAGGAGCGGGTGTTGGTCATGTTGCGCCTCAAGGGCGGCAACGACGGCCTGAACACCTGTCTTCCCCTCCACGACCTGTCCGCCTACCGGGCGGCCCGTCCCACCCTGCATCTCCCGGAAGCCGAGGCCGTGCGACTGACGCCGGAACTGGGGCTGCACCCGCAACTCGCCCCACTGGCCCGCCTGTGGGAAGCGGGGGCCATGCGCGTGATCCGCAGTGTCGGTTACCCCAACCAGAGCCTCAGCCATTTTCGATCCTCCGACATCTGGGCAACGGGCTCGGGCGCCGACGAAGTCGTCACGAGCGGGGTGCTGGGCCGCTACCTCGCGCGGGAGTATCCCGATTACCTCGACAATCCACCCGCCACGCCCCCGGCCATTCAGATCGGCGGGGCCGGCAACCTCCTCTTCAACGGGCCGAGCGACTTCAACTACGCGGTATCCACGAACGACCCGGAAAAGCTCTACGAGATCGCCCGCACCGGCCGGCTGTACGGCCTGGACGATCTGCCCGACTGCGGCTACGGGGAACAGCTGGGCTACCTCCGGGCGGTGGCCAACACGACCTTCACCTATGCCGGCGTACTGGCCGATACCTACGCGGCGGGACGCAACGACGCGGAATACCTGGATGACCCCCTCGGCCGCCAACTCGCGCTGGTAGCCCGCTTGCTGCGCGGCGGCCTGGGCACCCGCCTCTTCGTGGTCGAACTGGATGGCTTCGATACCCACGCGAACCAGGTCGAAGATCACGCGGCCCTCCTCGACTCCGTTGCCCAGAACGTCCGGCAGTTTTACGCCGACCTGGGGCGGGACGGAACCGCCGACCGGGTACTGACCATGACCTTCAGCGAGTTCGGGCGGCGCATCGCGGAGAATGGATCGGCGGGGACGGACCACGGGGCCGCAGCCCCCCTGTTTCTCTTCGGCCCCGGACTGGAGGGCAACGGTACCCTCGGCGCCTTACCCGATCTCACCCGTCCCGACCGCTACGGGAACCTCATCGCCGATACGGATTTCAGGTCGGTCTATGCCACCGTGCTGAGCCGGTGGCTGTGCCTCGACCATGCGGTAGTGGATGCCGTACTCGGAGCCACGCATCCGCGTCTTGCGGGGCTCGGGTTGAACTGCAGCCCCGCTACGGCGGTAGCCGCGCCCCGGCAGCCGTTCGATCCCGGACTTACCCTACGCCGCCGCGGCAACGAGGTGATCGTAACGTATACGCTGGCGGCCACGTCGCGAGTCGGGGTCCACCTCTACGATGCACTCGGTCGCCGCCTGCGCACGGCCTACACCGGAGAGCAGACGGGTGGCCCCCAGGAAGTGCTGCTAGACGGCCGGTACGTACCTGGGGTGTACATCGTCAGTCTGGAGGTCGGAGGACGGGTGTACGGGAAGAAACTACCCCTCTTCTGAGCGCAGTTTGGGATTGTTCCGGTGGCGTTCGCCATCGCGTCGGGTCTTCTTCTCCAGGTTACCGCGCAGGGCTTCCGTCAGGTCGGTCCCCGTCTGGTTGGCCAGGCAGAGTACGATGAAGAGCAGGTCCGCGAGCTCGTCGGCCAGTTGGGCGGGGGCGGCCGCGGCATCCTCCGGTTGTTTGAAGGACTGCTCGCCGTAGAGTCGGGCCATGAGGCGAGCGACCTCCCCGGTTTCCTCCATCAGGATGGCGGTGTTTGTAAGGGGGTCGTAGTAGCGGATTCCCGTAGTGGTGATCCACTGATCGACGGTAGCCTGTGCTTCGCGGAGGGTCATAGCAGTACATAGAGGAGGCGCTGAGCGTACCCAGCGCCTCCGCGTAGATTAGTTATGTGGAAATCCGGCCTCAGTAGGAAGACTGGAGGGTAAAGGTCGTCCCGTTGACGTCCACGGAGTCGCCGTCGTGTTTGCCGCGCAGGGCGAGGTAGAGGGGGCTATTTAGGGAAATTCCTCGGTACGTCTTGCCGTCTACTTCGAAGGCATCGCTGGCGGCCCCTACGAAGAAGGTGCCTTGGTCGGTGTTCACGATGTCGCCGAGCTGGATCTCTTCGGTTGGTTCGATGTCGTCTAGGTTGGACAGGACGTTGATGTCGTGCTGCAGGGCTTCCACGACCGAGGCCCGGGCCTCCACCCGATTCATCGACTGATCGACCTTGCCATCCTCAAACATGTTATGGACGTTGTCGTTGGTGGTTTCCGCTTCCTCCATATCGGAGGTCTGCATCGCCATCATATTTTTATAGGAGTTTTCCTTGATCGTGAGGAGTTGGGCGGCTACGGCTTTCTTCTCCTGGGTTTGGGCATCGGTGAGTTCTTGCATGGTACCTTGTTTTTTGGTATTGTAGGTACTCCAACGGAAAGGCACGAAGCTTGTTTGCCCCACAAAAATTCGGCCGGTAGAATACGGAATTATGAACATTTCGCAGCCAAACAACTTTCACTAACAAACAGTGCACTTATTTGCATCACGCACCGGTGCCTGCCCATAACCCGCCGGAAGACCCATCGAAATTCCGCTGAACTTGCCATTCCCTACTAATTTCGGGATCGCGGCTCAGCGTAGCGGCGACTTCCTGGTTGACATTACTATTTATCGCGGTTGCTTCCCCCGGGAAGCTTCGACCGCAAGACCTAAGGTCATGTCATTTTGCTGGGTTTTTGGTTAATGTTCGGGTGAGCTGGCGTAGCCGGCTCGCCTTTTTTTGGCTTTGCAAAAGAATAGGTGCGCCGGCGTAGAAGCTCTCGTTGGTCGCGGTAGACGGCTGATGCCGCTAGACCTCGCTACGCTCGCGGTAGAGGCGCTAACCGAAAGGCGATAGTGCTCATTGCCCCCAACAAACATCCATCTACCCCAGCGCAGCATCTACCGGGCGTCGGCCCCTCTACCGGCGTCAGCTATCTATCAATGCGCTTCCAGCCAATTCTCCCCAATTCCAGTCTCCACCACGATGGGTACGTCTAGATTGGGAATGGCTTCGCGCATCAGCTGCTCGATGAGGGGGGTGACGCGCTCGACTTCGCTGCGGGGGGCGTCGAAGACGAGTTCGTCGTGGACCTGCAGCACCATCCGGGTTTCGAAGCCCTGTTCGCGCAGGGCGCGGTGGATGCGGATCATGGCCAGCTTGATCATGTCGGCGGCCGTACCCTGAATGGGGGTATTCATGGCCATCCGCTCGGCGTTGGAGCGGGCCAGGTGGCTGCGGCTGTTGATGTCCCGCAGACTGCGCTTGCGGCCGAGTAGGGTAGTGACGTAGCCTTCCTCCTTGGCCTGTTCCACCGTGCCACTCATGAATTTCCGTAAGCCGGTAAAGCGCTCGTAATAGTTGGCGATCAGCTCGCTGGCCTCGGCCCGGCTGATCTCCAGTTCCTGGGTGAGGCGCTGGGCGCCGGCGCCGTAGAGGATGGCAAAGTTGATGGTCTTGGCCTGGTAGCGCTGCAGGCGGGTCACCTCCTCGTAAGGCACGTTGAAGATGAGGGCCGCAGTGGCGGTGTGGATGTCCTTGCCGGTCTGAAAGGCGTCGAGCATGCCCTCGTCCTGACTCAGGGCGGCCACCAAGCGCAGTTCGATCTGGGAGTAGTCGGAGGCAAGCAGCACGTGGTCGGCATTGCGGGGAATAAAGGCCTTGCGAATCTCGGCGCCCTCGGGAGTACGGACCGGGATGTTCTGCAGGTTCGGGTTGTTGCTGCTCAGGCGGCCGGTGGCAGCGATGGTCTGGTTGAAGCTGGAGTGGACGCGGCCGTCCGCGTTCATCAACAGGGGCAGGGCGTCGACGTAGGTACCGAGCAGTTTGCTGAGGCTGCGGTGGCGCAGGATGAGCTTGACAATCGGGAAGTCCACGCTTACTTCCGCCAGGGTCGCCTCGTCCGTTTTGTACTGTCCGGTCTTGGTCTTGCTCCCCTTGTACGGCACGCCCAGGCGGCCGAACAAGATCTCGCCGATCTGCTTCGGGGAGCCGATGTTGAACTCGGAACCGGCCATTTGGTAGATCTCCAGCTCTATCGCGCGCAGCTCCTCGGTCAGTACTTTGCTGTACTTGGTGAGGAACTCGCCGTCGAGGTTAATGCCGGCAAGCTCGATGTCCCTAAGTACGGGGATGAGGGGTGCCTCCACGGTCTCGTACAGTTCCACCAATTCTTCCTCCTCCAGTTCCGGCCACAGGGCGTGGTAGAGGCGCAAGGTAATGTCGGCGTCCTCGCAGGCGTAGTCCACGACTTTTTCCACCGGCACGTCGCGCATGGTAAGCTGCTTTTTCCCCTTGCCGATCAGCGCCTCGATGGGCACGGGCTTGTAGTTGAGGTATTCCTCGCTGAGGAGGTCCATTTTGTGCCGCTTGTCGGGGTGCAATAGGTAGTGCATGACCATGGTGTCGAGCAGTTTGCCCTTTACCTCGGCCCCGTAGCGTTGCAGCACGATCATGTCGTACTTCACGTTCTGACCGACCTTGTCAATACCCGCATCGGCGAGTACGGGCGCGAATTCCGCTACGATTGCTTCGGCCTGGGCGCGTTCGGCGGGCACGGGCACGTAGTAGGCCTCCCCGCTTTTCCAGGAGAAGGACATCCCCACCAACTCGGCCGTGGTCGGGTCCACGCTGGTGGTTTCGGTGTCGAAGGAGATCAGTTTTTGTTGCCGCAAGCGAGTCAGTAGGGCGGCGCGTTCCCCGGGGCTTTCGGCCTTGTGGTACGCCTGCTCGGTATTGCCCATATTGTCGTCGGCAATGGCGTGGGCCGCTGGTTCCTTATAAGATTTTCGGGGCGCGCCCGCGGGTGCGGAGGACGTAGCGGGTGCGAAGAGATCTCCCTGAGCCGAGGCGGACCGGGGGGCTTCCTCCTCCCTCCCTAGGATCTCGTTGGCGATGCTGCGAAACTCCAGTTCGCGGAAAACGTCCGTGAGGTAGTCGCGGTCGAAATCCTCGATGATGTAGGCCTCCGGATTGAACTGGATGGGCACCTCGAGATCGATAGTGGCCAGTTTCTTACTCAAAAGGGCCTGCTCGCGGAATTCCCGCAGCCGTTCCTGGTTCTTGCCGCGGATCTTGTCGGTGTTAGCGAGGAGCTCCTCGACGCTGCCAAATTGCTCGATATATTTCTGGGCGGTCTTGGGACCGATGCCGGGCACGCCCGGGATGTTATCCACCGAGTCGCCCATCAGGCCCAGCATATCGATTACCTGCAGGGGGTGCACGATCCCCCACTTCTCGGTGATCTCCTTCACCCCGAGAATCTCAATGCCGTTGCCCATGCGGCTGGGCTTGTACATATAAATTTTCTCTTCCACCAGCTGACCGTAATCCTTGTCGGGCGTCACCATCCACACTTCGTAGCCCGCCCGGGCCGCCTGTTTGGAGAGCGTACCGATCACGTCGTCCGCCTCAAAATTGGGGACGATGATGATCGGGATCTTGAAGGCCTGCAGGATCTGATGGATGTAAGGAAAAGCGATGCCGATATCCTCGGGCTGTTCCTCGCGGTTGGCCTTGTAGTCCGGGGCCAGTGCGTGCCGGAAGGTGGGCCCGTCGGGGTCGAAGACGACCGCCAGGTGGGTGGGCTCCTGGTTTTTCATTAGGTCCCACAACGTGCGCGTGAAGCCGTGCATCGCCGAGGTATTCACTCCCTTCGAGTTGATGAGCGGCCGGTTGATGAAGGCGAAGTGCGCGCGGTAGACCAGGGCGTGGCCGTCGAGCAGAAAGAGGCGTTTGTCGGTGGCGGGATTGGGCATGGGGGCAAGATAAGCAGTCTGGTGGAGGCCGCTTGCTGGGGGGCGGCGCGACTATTTACTATTACACCGCACCCGTGTACCCGCAAAAGAAAAACCCTACTATACAGGAAGCTTCCTTAATCCGGCGAGATAAGCGGATGATGTGTTCATGTGTGCTGCCCCACATTTGGGCTATATTCCCGCTAGTTGTCCGGTAAGCCGGTCAGCCCCATGTTACTCACTACGCAGCCTTACTTCTCATGGATCCGATTACCGCTTTAATTTATGTACACGCAGCGGCGGGCGGCGTAGCGCTGGCGGCGGGTGGCGTGTCCCTCCTCGTACACAAGGGTGGGGGAGCGCACCGGCGGGCGGGCAGGGTATTCTACTATGCCATGCTGGGTTCGGCGCTGCTCTCACTGGTGATCGCGGTGCTGCCCGGCCACTACAGTCCTTTCCTTTTCTCCATCGGGATCTTCACTGCTTACTTATTAGTGAGTGGATACAGAAGCCTGCGGTACAAACAGGCCACCGTCCTCCTGGTGCGCGACCGGGCATTAGCGTATTTCATTGTGCTGGTCGGGCTGGCAATGGTCCTGGCCCCCCCCGTGCTGGCCGGCGGGTTCGAGCCGGTCCTACTCACTTTCGGATCGATTGCCGTATTTCTCGGGCTGCGGGATTTGTCCCACTTCCGCGATCCAGTTGGCTTGCGGGAAAAGTGGCTGAGGTTGCACTTGGCCAAAATGACCGCTGCATACACCGCTGCCGTCACGGCCTTTTTGGTCGTCAATGAGTCGCTGCCCGGCCTATGGAACTGGTTTGCCCCGCTGGCCGTGGGGGGCGGCGTCATCGCTTACTGGATTCGGCGCACGCGTGAACGCGTATCTCCCGGAGCGGAGGTATCCTGAAGGCGTGATACATCCCCATCCTCCCGCGAGATAAAAAATGGATGAATTGGTGAATAGTACTTTTACTAAAAACAATAGTGTTACTATCAACTTTGCTAATTTTACTTCGTTGTAAACCAAACTTACCCGATCATGCGTCGTGATAACCCCCTGCCGTTCTTATTCGTGCTGGCCTTACTTTTCTTGGTTAGTCACGCTAGTCGGGCGCAAGCCCACGAGATCTCTATGGATTCTGTAGGTCCGCGCCAGGCCCTGAAGCAAGCGCTCCAACGGATGGACGCGCATACAAAATTAGGCCCCCACTACAAAAACCGGAACGCCGCCGGACGGGTCCGCACGATCAATCGGGCAGTTCCCCCCCTTCCTACCACCTACGCTGAAGTGAGCCCCTCCGGCCCCGCCTTTAAAAATCGGAAGGTCGTATTCGTTCCGGTGAATTCCGCCACGCCACTCCGCACCCTGCGTCCGCGCCTGATGGGTCCGCATTATAAAAACCGGGGCGCTAAATCTGGCGGATTTTAGATTGCTAATCCTCACGTCAATGACTACCATAGATAAAGTAAAGTGGGTCCTGGGCATCGTAGTGGTCTTTCTACTCGTGCTCACGACCAACCTCGTTGACCGGCAGCATTTCCGGAAAATCTAGGACTCCATCGAGACCATCTACGCGGACCGGCTCGTCGCTCAGGACATCATCCTGAGTATCACCAGGCACATTTGGGCGGCGGAGCGCGAGTATATGGCAAGTGAGCGTGAGGCCCGCCCGCCCCAAACCGCCCGACTCGCCGCAGGAATCGACGGGTTTGCAGAGGAAATGGATCGCTTTGCCGCTACCACCCTCGGGGAGTTGCAGGGGCAAGAGAAGGCGTTCGCCCGCGGGGGGTCGTCCCGCCAAGATGTACGCTACGCCACGGATAGGGTAAAGGAGGCGTTAGTTGACCTATCCGACATCCAGATGAAGGAAGGCCGTCGGCAACTGCACGTCGGGAAGCAGGCCCTCAGCGTGGCGAACCTATTTACCCAGCTCGAAATCGGGGCGCTGGTGATTCTAGCACTGGCGGTTCAGGTTATCATCCTCTATTCCCCGGGGGTAGGTCGAAAGTTGGTCGAACGGACTCGATAACGCGCCCCCCGTGGCCAGTACTTTACTGGTAGCCCACCGCCACGGCCAGCAACAGCCCCGCCCACGCCCACACCAACAGCATGCCGGTAAGCGGGAGAATGAACCGTAGCCAGCGGTCGAAGGGCACCCGACACACGCCCAGCATGGCGACCAATCCCCCCAGGGAGGGGTTGAACAGGTTAGTCACCCCATCCCCAATCTGAAAGGCGAGGATGGAGATCTGCGGACTCAGCTCCAGGGCCCGCCCCAGCGGGATCATGACGGGTAGGGTAGCCAATGCCTGCCCGCTGCCGCTCGGGATGAGGAGGTTGATGCCGCTCTGCCCAACCGACATCCCGACGGCCGAAGCGTAGGTCGGTAGGCCATCCAGTGCCAGCGCCAGTCCGTAGCTGATCGTGTCCTGGATTTGCCCCTGCTCCAGGATCACCTTCACGGTGGCCGCCATACCGATGATGAAGGTGGCCGGTGCCATCTCGGCCACCGCCCGCATGGCCGCGTCGGTTAGGGCGCGGGCGCTCAGGCCGCTCGTCGCGGCGCAGACCGTCATGACGATCAGGAAGACCGCCGAGATCTCGTTGATGCCGAAGTCTAGGGTGAATACCCCAATAAGCACCACCGCCAGCCCGGCTAGGAAGACGCCAAGCAACCACCAGTTGCGGCCACTCACGCGGTACTCCTCTAGGGGGCGGGAGAGGGCAAGCCCGGTAGTGTCCAGCCCCCGGCCGATACCGGATTCCGGATCCGCCAGTAACCGCCGGTAGTAGCGGACGTTGTAGGCCGCGGTGATCCCCAGCGCCCCGAAACAGAGGATCGCCCGCAACCACCACCCGCTGAACAGCGGCAGGCCCGCAATGTCGTGGCCGATCCCCACCGTGTAGGGGTTGATCGGCGAAAGCCCAAAAGCTACCGTCATGCCTCCCAGGCTTACCGCCGCTGCCAGCACGAGGTCGCCCCCGAGGGCCAGTACGACGACCACCGCGATGGGCACCGTAGCAATGTTGTTCTCGTAGCCCACCAAGACCCCGAGCATCCCGTAGACAAAGGTCAGCAGCACCAACAACAACTCCGCCCGCTGCATTCCCATCCGGTACACCAGCCGGCCAACGGCGTTCTCCATCGTCCGGGTCGCCTCCAGCACCGAAAACATCAGGGCACTGGCCAGGCAAATAAAGATCACCGGGGTCGCCAGCCGGTACCCCTCGGGAAAGGCCCGAAACATCCCAAAGAAACCGACCGGGGTAGGGGGTACCTCCGCAAAACTGTCCGGTACGACCTGTAGGTGCCCGTCGACCTCGGTCCGCGCGTACAGGCCGGCGGGGAGCAGGTAGGTCAGCACCGTCACGAGCACGATAATCCCAAAGAGCATAATGAGGGGCGGGGGGATGCTGGCGTACCAGGGGCGTGGGTTCATAGCTAAGGATTGAAGGAGGGCAGTAATTGAAGGGGGTCCACCTGAGTAGCCAGCAACCCTTCGACACATACAGAATCGGACAAAAGGTAGCATTTGTCAAGCGGGTAGAGGACCTTAACCCCCAACCCCTCACTCCCTGACTCCCTCCCAAAGCCCCCGAAACGCCACGCTGCCCGCCAGCAGGTCCTCCAGGGTGCCTTCACTAGCGATCCGGCCGTTCTCGAGGTAGTAGATGTAGTCGAAGTCGCGCAGGAGGTGGAGCCGGTGCAGGGTCGAGACGATGGTTTTGTCGGGGAAGGCGGCGAAGAGGCGGGCGTAGACCAATTTTTCCGACTGGGGGTCCAGGCTACTGGTGGGCTCGTCGAGCAGCAGTAGGGTGGAGGAATCGGCCGCCAGCAGACCACGGGCGATGCTGAGGCGCTGGCGTTGACCGCCGCTGAGGTTGGCGCCGCCCTCGGAGAGCCAGGTATTTAGGCCATTTTCGGACTTGGTGATCACGTCCTCCATGGCGGCCAGGTGGATGGCCCGGTCGATGGCCGCCGACTTGCGGGGTAGGCCCATGGTGAGGTTCTGTAGGATGGTTTCTTCGAAGATCTCGGGGGTCTGGGGAATGAGGGTCGTCTGCTCGAAGAGTTGGGCCGGGGAGTCGACGGGCCGTCCGTCGAAGGTCACGGAAAGGGTATCGGGGGGGTAGAGGCCCCGCAAATTGTAGAGTAGGGTGGTCTTGCCGCTGCCGCTGGGCCCGATGAAGGCGATGCGCTTGCCGCGGCCCAGGCGCAAACGGATGTCCGATAGACCGGGGGCCTCCCCGCTCGTGCGATCGTAGGTAAAGCTCAGGTGGTCGA
This sequence comes from Lewinellaceae bacterium, assembly GCA_963710195.1. Taxonomy (GTDB): domain Bacteria; phylum Bacteroidota; class Bacteroidia; order Chitinophagales; family Saprospiraceae; genus Neolewinella. The sequence goes on along the minus strand of CAVPZF010000004.1, from coordinate 225,743 downwards.
TGCCCAGTTCCCGCCAGTCTTTCCGCACCTTGCTGCCGGGGAGGAGGTCGGGGCGGGACCGCTCCCGGTACGCCGCGGTAATCGGGTCGATGGCGGACAGGTCCGCGCGGAGCCGGATGATGGTATTGTACTGCCCCGTCAGGGCGTTGAACATGTTGGCGAATTGGGTGACGTAGCCGATCAGGGTGACGAGTCCGCCCACCAGGAAGACCTGTCCGGGCACGTAGTGCTGGTAAACGTAGCCTACGGTGATGACCACGTACATCAAGCCGATCAGCACGCCGGTGGTAAACCACTTTTGCTCGTTGAGTTGGGTGATCCGCAGGAACGGCGGCCACACCGCCGAGACCCGCCGGTCGATCTGCTTCGCGGTTTGCTTGCCCAGCCGGAGGGTAGTGACGGTAATGATGTTGCCGAGGTTGTCGGACAGCCCGGCCAGGAGGTCGTTCTCCCGCTCGTTGGTCTCCTTGGTGGCGGCAATGAGGGGCCGGTCGAACGCCAGGACGGCCAGCACCACCAGGACACCCGTGGCACCCGCGACCCCGCCAAAGAGCACACTGAACCAGATGATGGCGACGATGGACAGGAACATGCGCACCAGCGTCTGGAAGTACACGAAGCCGTCATCGAAAAAGGTCTTGAGTGCCTCGTAGGCCTTGCGCGTACGGTTGATGGTGTCGCCGCTGTGGTGCCGCCGGTGCCACTCGAGGGGCAGGTGAACGACCCGGTCGTAGGTCTCCAGCAGCAGCCGCCGGCTGATGTCGTACGCCAGGCGACGCTCCATCAGGCGGGCCGGCCACTGGAACGCCCAGAACCCGAGAATGGTCGCCAGATACGCCCCTCCATAGATCCAGGCGGCGGTGACGAGGTCGCCCTCTCCCGCCTGCAGGTAGTTGATGAAGTACCCAAAGATGATGGGCTGTACGGAGACGATCAGGTTGACGCACAGGAACATCCCGTAGATCAAGACGTAGCGCCCCCGCATGCCCCGCGCGTACCGCCAGGAGGTGACGAGCAAGTGCCGGTAGGGATTGCTGGAGAAGAATTCCCGCCACTGGCGAAGGGTCCCGTTCAATTTTTGGATACTTTAGCTGGGGTAAACCGCGTACGGGAGGGAATTCTTCTACCCCATACGCGGCCCCTTACGCAAACGCTCAACTGCCCCTGAAATGTCACGATTTCTACTCTTTGTGTTTACGCTGACCTGCAATCTATCCCTTGTTGGCCAAAAGCAGAGCCGCCAGCTCCCGCTAGATACAGTGATGGTTTCCGAAAATCGGGTAACGATTAAGGGACAAAACGTGGCCTACCGCGTGGAAGCCGGCATGCAGCCCGTCTACGGTGAAGCCGGTAAGGCCACCGCCTCCCTGCAGTATACCTACTACGCGCGTACCGACCGGGAGGACCCCAACCGGCCCCTCCTCATCAGTTTCAACGGCGGGCCCGGCTCGGCCTCGGTGTGGATGCACCTGGCCTACACCGGCCCCAAGGTGCTCAACATCGATGACGAGGGCTACCCCGTGCAGCCCTACGGCATCAGCGACAACCCCTATTCGGTGCTGGATGTGACCGATATCGTGTTCGTCAATCCCGTCAACACCGGCTTCAGCCGGATGGTCGAAGGCGCCGACCGCGAGCAGTTCTTCGGGGTGAACCCGGACATCCAGTACCTGGCCGACTGGGTGAGCAACTGGGTCAGCCGCCACGGCCGCTGGCGCTCGCCGAAGTTCCTGATCGGCGAGAGCTACGGCACCACCCGCGTCTCCGGCCTGGCCCTGGAGCTGCAGGAGGAACGGTGGATGTACCTCAACGGCGTCATCCTCGTTTCCCCCACCGAGATCGGCCTGGAGCGGGCCGGCATCGTGGAATCCGCCAACCAGCTGCCCTACTTCACCGCCGCGGCCTGGTACCACAAACAACTGGCTCCCGAGCTGCAAAATCGGGAACTGGAGGAATTGCTCGCCGAGGTGGAAGCCTACACCCGCGAGGAACTGCTACCCGCCCTGGCTTCCGGCATGGACCTCACCGACGACCGCCGCCGCGAAGTAGCGGACGCCGCCGCCCGTTACTCCGGCCTCGACGCCCAGGAGTGGCTGGACAACAACCTGATGCCCACCACGACCTACTTCTGGAAACACCTGCTGCGCGGCGAGGTAGGTGGCGACTTCACGGTCGGCCGCCTCGACAGCCGCTACAAGGGCATCGACGCCATGGCCGGCGGCGATTCTCCCGATTACAACAGCGAGCTCACCAGCTGGCTCCACTCCTTCACCCCGGCCATTAACTACTACCTGCGTGAGGAGCTGGGCTTTCGCACCGACCTGCAGTACAATATGTTCGGGCCCGTCTACCCCTGGGACCGCTCCGGCGACCGCACCGGACCCAACCTGCGTCAGGCGATGGCCCAAAACCCCTACCTCAACGTGATGATCCAGTCGGGCTACTTCGACGGGGCCACAAACTACTATGACGCCAAGTACAGCCTCTGGCACCTCGACCCCAGCGGGCGGATGCGGGACCGCCTCAGCTTCCGGGGTTACTTCAGCGGACACATGATGTACCTGCGCCGCGCCGACCTGGAAACCGCCAACGAAGATTTGCGCGTGTTCATCGGTAACGCGCTTCCCGGCAAAAAACCGGCCCGCTACTAGCTCCCGACAATTTTCGCTCCCCCGCTACCTTATCTTCGCTTACCCAAATCCCCCACATGTTGCGAGCTCTACTCTGTCTTTTTCTCTTGTCCACGGTCGGCCTGCACGGCCAGTCCGCTTTCACCCTCCAGGCCACCACCCGGGTCGCCGGGGAGGGCATTGACGGTCCCCACGCCACCCTGCGGCTCGATATGGAGCGGTTTCGCACCGCCCTGTCCGCCAAGCGGGCGCACCTCGAACTTCCCCTGCCCGATGGCACCTTTGCGCAGTTTTTGGCTGAGAACAGTCCCGTTTTGGCGCCCGCCCTGGCCGCCCGTTACCCGCGGATCGGCAGCTACCGGGTGCGGGGCCCCTGGGGCGAGGGCCGGGTGGCCATTTCCCACAAGGGGGTGGATGCCTTGCTGCGCGGCCCCGGGGGCACCTACGCCATTCAGCCGGCGGAGGACGGCCTGAGCCACCTCGTTTTTTACTCCCGCGATTACACCGGGGAGGACGACGTGCTGCCCCTGGGTTGCGGCTACGATCCCGCCGACCCCCTCAACCTCTCCGGCCTGGACTTGGAGCACAAGACGGGCGCGGGCGCAGGTGCCAAGATCACCCAGAAGAGCTTTGGGGAAGCCCGGGAGCTGCGGCAGTACGACTTAGCGTTCACGAATACCGGCGAATTCGCCAAACTGGTGGGCGGTACGAAGGAGGACGTACTGGCGGCCTTCAATACCGCGGTAAGTACCATCAACGCCATCTTCGAACGGGAAGTGGGTGTACGCATGAACCTGCTGGCGCTGTCCGAGCAACTGATCTACCTAGACGGCGCCACCGACCCCTTCAGCGATGCAGATGAGGGCAGGGGGCTGCTGGATCAGGTCGTTACCGCCTTCCAGATCGCCGAAATTCCCGCTACGGTTTATGACCTGGGCCACATCTTTACCTCCCGCTGCGTCGACGTGGGCGGAGTGGTCAGCGGACTGGCCTGCAGCGGCAGTAAGACGCGCGGCGTGACCTGTCTGCAGGGCAACAACATTGCCCGTACGGCCGAGCGCGTACTGGCCCACGAGATCGCTCACCAGTTTACGGTTTCCCACAGCTGGAACAACTGTCCCTCCAGTCAGGAGCAACGGGCCGGTAATACAGCGTTTGAGCCGGGGTCGGGCACGACCATTATGTCGTACGCCGGCGCCTGTGGCGATCAAAACATCGGGGGTGAAGACGCGTATTACCACGTCGGCAGCCTCGAGCAATTTCTGTTTTACACCCGCGAGGGCGGAGCCAGCGAGTGCGCCACCGTGATCGAAACCGACAACGTGACGCCGGACGTGATCCTCGATTACGAAGACGGCTTCTTCATCCCCAAAAGCACACCCTTCCGACTCACGGGTACCGCTACCGACGCCAACGATCCCGCAAGCGCACTTACGTACACCTGGGAGCAGTACGACCTGGGGCCGATCGCGGACATCGACGATCCCAAAGGCACCGCCCCCACCTTCCGCTCGGTCCCGCCGAGCCAGGACGGGTTCACCCGTTACTTCCCCCGCGTCAGCCGGGTGGCTAACAACATCAGCAGCAATGACGAGGTCCTGCCCGACTACGCCCGGGAGATGACCTTCCGCCTCACCGCCCGCGACAATAATCCCCAGGCCGGGGCCGTGGGCTGGGCCACCGTCAACTTCGAGACCGCCGAGGTGGGCCCCTTTCTGGTCAATGACCCCGCACTGGAGGAAAATGCCCCCTGGCGGGTAGGCGAGTACCGCGAAGTGACCTGGGACGTGGCGGGAACGGATGGCGCCCCGGTCTTCGCCCGGCGCGTCAACGTCTTGCTCTCCGGCGACGGCGGACTCACCTTCGACCAAGTACTGGCCAGCAACGTCGCCAATACCGGTAGCGCCTTCATCACCGTGCCCGATAGCTTGGGCGAATCGATGCGGATCATCGTGGAGGCGGCCGAAAACATATTTTACAACATGAACGCGCGGGATTTCCGGATCGCGGCGGCCACCCAGGCTACCTACACCCTGGAATCCGACCTGCGCTACGAGGACGTCTGCCTGCCCGAAGTGCTCACCGCCAACCTCACGGTAGGGAGTGTACTCGGGTACGATCAGCCGGTTACCCTCTCTTTTGATTCCGCCGCCCTGGCGGACAATCTAGGGCTGAGGCTGGAGCGGACGCAATTGCTTCCCGGCCAAACCACTACGCTAACTATTGATTTATCCGGGGTAACCGCTAGCGGGCGCATCGTGGTACCGGTGGTCATTACCGCCCCTGGCCTCGAAACCAGCCGGCGCGAGATCGTCCTCGACCTGATTGCCAACGATTTTTCTGACCTGACGCTGGGCGGACCGGCGGAGGGTACGGAAGGCATCGGCCTGACCACCACCTTCGACTGGACGCCCTCCATTAACGCGGCCGAGTATGAAATTCAGGTGGCTACCTCCCCCTCCTTCGCGCCGGGCACCGTGGTTGAATCCGCGACCGGCCTGACCGAGACGGAGTTTGAACCGGTGGATTTCTTTGCCCCCAATGACCTGTACTTTTGGCGCGTCCGCCCCGTGAACGCTTGCGGCCCGGGCCCCTGGACGGAAACCGCATCTTTCCGCACCGTTAGCAGCCGTTGCGACGTGCTCAGCAGTACGGATACCCCCGTGGGGCTGCCCGGCTCCGGAGGCGCCTTTACCCGGGAGTCCAAGCTCTTCGTTGATCGCCGGGGCAACATCAACGATTTGAATGTGCCGAACGTCACGGTTAATTACCAGTTTGCCTCCAAGGTTTCCCTCACGCTGACCAGCCCAGCCGGTACGGCCGTAAAACTTTATACCGAAAAGTGTTTCAGTACGAACACCATCAACCTGGGCTTTGACGACGACGCCCCGATTGCCGTGGCCTGTCCACCCGACGATAAGCGGGTGTTTCAAGCGGAAGGCGACCTCTCTGCCTTTAATGGAGAAGATACCTTCGGTGAATGGATACTTACGATATCCGTCAGCGAAACCAACGGCGCGGCCGGTCAGATCGCCGGTTGGAGCGTGGAATTTTGTGCCGACGCCACGGCCGCAAAACCCCAGACCGTCGTGAATGAACCAACGGAGGTCATGCCGCTGGGCCGCAATGCCATCTTACGCTCCGAGCTGGAAATCTTCAGCACCACGGATGAGGCCAACGAAACCTTCTTTCTCCTGACGCGCCTCCCCGCGCGGGGATTGCTGGAGCTGGGCGGCACTACGCTGATGCTGGGTGATTCCTTTAGCCAGGACGACATCAATCGTCAGCGGGTGGTCTACGAAAGCGTAGACACTAGCCTGATGACGGACGATTTTGGCTTCGTGGTCAACACCGTAGACGGAGGCTACCTGCCGGTAACCGCTCACGATATTATCCTGACCGCCGACGCCATCAACGCCACCGGCCCCCTCGGCGCCGTCGAGGCCAGTCTGAGCGTCTTCCCCAATCCGACGGCGGGGGACGTAAACCTGCGCTGGAAGGCCACGAACAGCCAGGCGGTAACCATCGAGCTATACGACGCGCACGGGCGGAGGATCCGGGAGCAAGCCACTGACCTCAACGCCGGTGCGGCTACCCTATCTACGGATGGCCTGCCCAGCGGACTCTACCTACTTAGGATGCAAGGAGCGATCCGCCGGATCGTCGTGCGGTAAGTGCTTCGTCAACAATGGCCTGCTGCTTAGCGCGTGGGTGGGATTCCGCTCACCGCCGCAAACTTGCTCCCTTGCGCCTACTCTTCCCCTCAAAAAGCGTCACCTAGCCCGCTAGGCTCCCCTTTGGAGGCTCGGAAAACCCAAACAAGCGCTTAGCGTACAGGGCATCTACGACCTCCTCGATGAAGTGGCGGTGAATAATGGAGTTGTAGCCATCCCGGTTGATGACATTTGGGGGAAGGGACTTTCCGTAGCGGTCCACCAGTTCCTCCCGGGAGTGGGCGTAGAAGAGCAGGGGAATTTCCCTCAGCGCGGGGTGATTGGCCAGCAGGGCACTGAAGTCGAGGCCGATCATGCGGTCGTCCGCACCGGCTTCCCGGCGGGTGATATCGGATATGATTAAGTCCACGCAGCGCTCGGGATCATCACTATCCCGGTTGCAGCGGAGCAGGTACTTTAGGGCGGCGTCGCTGCTCTGTACGGTATGGCATGCGGTATGGAGGCGGTCCAGGATAGCCAGGGGAAGGGCGTAGGTAAACGCGTCGTCGATCCAGAGAATATTATAAGGAGACTCGCGCTTTCGCAGCACCGCTAGTTTATCGGTAACGGACTGGTTATCACGGATGCCGAGTACTTCGAGCACTTCATCGAGATTCTTCAGGTCAGTCAGCTCCCACATTAGCGGCTTGATGCGGTGGAGTAGGCTGGCCTTGACGTGGTCCTTGTACTCGGGCCAGTTAAAACGGCGGAGGAAGGCGCTGGCCGCTTCGGCCCCCTTGCGGAACAGGCGGATTTTATCTGCGTTAGAAATCGAGAAGTCCATCCAATCGAAGCCCTCGATGTCGATGTATTCCACCAGACTGCGGTATTCCGGGTTGCTGCGAATAAACTCGAAGTCGCGTAGGTTTCGGACGCCCTCCGTCATGCTTCCGAGAAAGGCACCGAGGTTGTTTATCGTGCGCGCCCGATTGCGGTCTACGCCCAGTTTGACGCCAATCGTGGGCCGTTTAGGAATGACGTCGGAATGGAGAAAGAGGTCGATGGGAAAGTTGGACATGATGCCGCCGTCGACAAACAGAATTTCTTGCGGCAGGATCCCGGAGAAGCCGGCCAATTCGCGCCACCGGCAGCGTACCTCCTCCTCCCGACCCTGCACCCAGGCAAGGGACGCGCGGTGTGGCGTAAAGAAGAAGGGAATGGACATGGATGCGCGCACGAAGCTAGCCGGATTGACCTGCTCCGGATCCTGATAGTAGAGCTCGGCCATGCGGGGCAGATCGGCCTTGGTTTGGGTAGTGATGTCGGCGGCTACGATCGCAAGGCGGGGCGCCAACTCCGCTGCCGTCACGGGGCGTTTGCGCTTGGAGTAGGTGGAGAGGTGATACATCTCCTCGGGAAGGTCGTGGAGATTAGCGCGAAGTTTCTCCCAAGTATCGTGCTGCAACAGGCTCGAAAGCCAGGCTTCGAAGTGGTCTCCGGGATTGATGCCGAATCCATCGCTGAGCTCACCGTAATTCACGAGGAGGCTAGGGTAGATCAGGGCCTTGGAGCCAGTCTGAATGCCCTGGGTTAGCATACGGGCATCCGTCCCGCCATCTACGAAGTCCATGAAGTCCTTGGCGGCTATGTGGTCGAGCACGCGCACGCTCTTCTCTTCGGCAGGTCTGCCTGCATCAGCCAGCAGGAGCGTGTTGATCGACCCCGCGCTGGTCCCGCCCAGGCTAAGGAAGCGGATACCCATTTTCTCCAGGACGTAAGTAAAGCCGACTAGCGCGATGCCGAGCACCCCGCCGCCTTCCTGAACTAGGTTTACGTACTGGTGGCCTTCGGCATCGAAAATGTCCGTGAAACGGAAGCGTTCCGCGTGGGCCGCGCGGTAGTCTTCCAGGTCCTTTAGAATATCAAAAACGGCTTGTTCAAAGTCGTGGGCGGTCATTTCGTGCTGCATTTATCAATAATATACGGGTACGGCCGTGCTTGTTACACTTCCCTGGGCACCCGCGGCCGCGCCAGCAAGGAGGGATAGGGGGGCGGCCACGCGCTAAATAAGGCTACGGGAGGCGCGAAATCTGATACTATTACCCGGGAAGGAATTTGTAGAAGGGGGTCTATACTTCACGCGCAAGCTATAAATATGGTATAAGGTGCTGAACGCAGGGGTGTTGGGCGTTGTAGGCCGAATATACCAGGACCGGCAACTATAAAAGCGCTAACTTATGGGAAGGGTCCGTAACCTTACGAGGAGGCGTGTCCGCAAATTCAAGACTATGAACACCCACTTTCACCTTCCGCAGCGGATCACCTGTTGCTTGCTGCTCCTTCTGTTCTCCTGCGCGGATCGCACCTCCCAACCGCCGGCCTACGGCCTTGCGGCCAGCGAGCCCGTATTCTGCGCTCCCCAAGCCAGCGATCGGTCGTGGTACGATGAGGACCGGCCGGCTCCCCTGTTTGCAGACCTCACCGACCTGGGGTTGTCGATCACCGCCGAAACCGAGGAGGTCCGGCGGTACATCAACCAGGGGCTGGTACTCGCTTACGGATTTAATCACGCCGAAGCGGCCCGCTCCTTTTACCACGCTGCCCGCCTGGAACCCGACTCCCCGATGGCCCACTGGGGCTATGCCTACGTACTGGGCCCCAATTACAATGCCGGGATGGAGGTGGATAACTACCCCCGCGCTTACGAGGCCATAGAGCGCGCCCGTGCGCTTGTGGCCACGCAGGGCAGCCCCCAAGAGAAGGCTTTGGTCGGTGCGCTGGCCCACCGGTACAGCGCCGATGCACCCGCGGACCGCAGTGCGCTCGATGCGGCCTACGCGGAAGCCATGCGGAAGGTCTGGACCGACTTCCCCGACGATGCCGACGTAGGTACGCTGTACGCCGAATCGATCATGGACCTCCACCCCTGGCAGCTCTGGGATCAAGCGGGTAAGCCGGAACCCTGGACCCCCGAGATCCTGAGTGTACTAGAAAGGGTACTCGCGACTAGGCCCGATCACCCGGGGGCCAATCACCTCTACATTCACGCGATCGAGGCCTCCCGGACGCCGGAAAAGGGACTGAGTAGTGCCCGTCGCCTGGGGGCGGGACTGGTGCCCGGGGCCGGTCATCTGGTGCACATGCCCTCCCACATCTACATCCGGACCGGCAACTACCACGAAGGATCGATCGTGAACCGAAGGGCCGTGCAGGTCGACAGCAGCTACATCACCGCCTGTCGTGCCCAGGGTGCCTACCCGCTGATCTATCACCCCCACAATTACCACTTTTTGGCGGCCACGGCCACCCTGGAGGGGAACAGCGCGTGGGCCATCGACGCGGCCAAACGAGCGGCCCGGCACGCGGATAATGACCTGATCACCGTACCCCAACTCGGCCTACTGCAACACTTTTACAGCATTCCCGACTTCGTCCTGGTCAAATTCGGACACTGGGACGCTATTCTAAGCGCTCTCGACGTGCGGCGGGGCCTTGTCTACCCGCAGTTGATCCGGCACTACGCCCGGGGGATGGCCTACCTGGGAAAGGCCGACATCGGTGCCGCGCGGAAGGAACTGGCCGCACTGCAGGGCTTGCTTCCTCATCCGTTTATCGACAGTATGATCATCGGCGTGAACCCGGCACGATCCGTGGCCACCATCGCCGAACGGGTACTGGCGGGAGAGATCGAGGCGGGGGCCGGTCATCCGGAGGCCGCGATCGCCGCCCTGCGCGAGGCCGTGGAGATGGAAGATGCTTTAAGTTACATGGAGCCGCCCGACTGGTTCTTCTCCGTGCGTCATCACCTGGGTGCCGTACTGGTGGACGCCGGTCGTCATCACGAGGCCATCGGGGTATACGAGCAGGATCTCCAGACTTTTCCGAAAAACGGCTGGGCCCTCCACGGACTGCAGGCAGCTTACCGGGCACTGGGCGACGGGGCGCAGGTGTCAAGCGTATCCGCCCGTGCCGAGGAGGCCTGGGCGACGGCCGACGTAGTACTGTCTGGTTCCCGCATTCGGTAAGATCGGTTCCAGGGGCTGGCCTGCTGGTTACCTTTGCGGCGAATGCAATAAATCCCTATGTCCGGCCGCAACAAGCTGCAGAAATTCGCCGAGGTGCTCCAGATGCCTAACGTCTACGAGAGCTTCGAACCGACCAAACCCGAGCTTACCGGGCAGGGCGGCAAGAAGGTCGACCTGGCCGGCCACTGGGCCGCCAAACACTTCGGCAACGACCACCCGATCACGCTGGAGCTCGCCTGTGGCCGGGGGGAATACACCCTCGACCTCGCCCGGCAGTACCCCGACCGCAACTTCATCGGCGTCGACATCAAGGGTGCCCGCATCTGGAAAGGAGCCAAGACCGCCCTGGCCGAAGGACTGGACAACACCGCCTTCCTGCGCACCCGCATCGAGGTCATCAGTCGTTTTTTCGCTCCCGGAGAAGTCAGCGAAATCTGGATCACCTTTCCCGACCCCTTTCTGAAAAAGGGCAAGGAGAACCGCCGCCTCACCGCCGCCCAGTTCTTGCGCCAGTACCGGCAGATCCTGCAGCCCGACGGCCTCGTCCACCTAAAAACCGACAGCCGCGACCTCTACGACTGGACCCACGCCACCTTCGCCGAACAACCCGCCATCGACGTCCTCTACCGTACCCCCGACATCGACGCCCAGCCCTACGTGACGCCCGAGCTCGCCACCCGCACCTACTACGAGCAAATGCACCGGGATCTGGGGAAGACCATCACCTATACCCGCTTTCGCATTGGGGAGGGGGAGATTTTTGGGGATCGAGGGTTTCCTTTGCGGTGATTGTGGAGTTGTCGGGTTGTCGGGTTGTCGGGTTGTTGGGTTACGCATACCGTATTGCCCCTCGCTGCGCTCGGGTGGGGACGTCAGTACCGCACCCACCCGAGCGCAGCGAGGGGAAAACTCCCGCAACAACTCCACAACCCAACAACTCCACAACCCAACAACTAAAACTGAGCCGTCACCTGCGCCCGCCCCACGTGCACCACGGCCGCTTCCCCCGTCTGCCGACCGTCGTAGAGGAGGTTGAGTTGGAGATACTCGCCGAGGTTCTGGGTGAGGCTGACGTTCCAGAGGAGGTTGCGGCCGGGTTGGAGGCCCTGGAGGAGGGCGAAGCCGACGGGACTGCTGGGGCGGCCATTCTCGTAGTCGATTTCAATCCACTGGAAGCCGGCGTTGATCCAGTTGCGGTAGTTGCTTTCCAGCTTGGCTTCACGGCGGAGGGTGAACTCGCCGTCGAGCTCGGGCAGCACGTTCTCCTCACGGCCTACTACGAGGGTGGTGGTGAGGCTGAACTCCCCCGGCTGCCAGTTGATGCTGGGTTCGAGGCGGTTGAAGATGATCTTATAATCTTTTTCGTTGAAGCGTTCGGAGTCGGACTCCCGCCGGCCGGTCATGCCCGCGGCCTCGAGGCTGAGCTGGTCGTTGGGCCGAAAGCGAAAGCGCAGCTCCCACTCTTCGCGGCGGCTGCTCTCGTAGCCCGTGGTAAGTACCCGGCGGTTGCGCTGCTCGTCGTTGGAAAGCTGGATGTCGTACTTCGGATTGGCGCGGTTGAAGAACAAGCCGTGGCGGCGGCGGACGGACAGGGCCACCAGGTTCGTATCGGCCACGGCCAATTGGAAAGGGTTCCAGGATTGAATGGCGTCGTCCTGCCGGGTCTTGCGGTCGATGTTGATGGCCGTGTTAAGGGCGATGCGGCTCAGGAATTTGCGCACCCCGGTGGTGCCACGCCAGAGCCGGTCCGGGTCCCAGTTGAAGCGCTGGTTGATGCCGGCATTGTCGGTGCGAATGAAGGTGTTGTTGAAGACGCTCACGCGAATGTAGTCGGCGATGTCGGGGAAGGGCGAGAGCTCGACCTCGTTGGGCTGGATGCGGCCGTCATTATTATACAGGCTGTCCTGCCAGATGTACTGGCCGAGGCCCGGGCCCACGTAGAGGTACTGAAAGTCGACCCGTGGCTCCTGTCCGCTGCCCACCTGGTAGGTCGTCTGGCTGGTGAAGGAGCGCTTTAACGCCTCGGCACGTACGTCGAAGCGGCCGAGAAAGGTGCTGCTGGGCCGGTCTTCGACCAGGTCCTGCCCCGGCACTTCCAACGCCCGGTAGGTAAAATTGCCCCCCAGCTGCAGGTTGCGGCCGGCCTGAAACTTGCCCTCGGCGGCGACTTCGCGGGCGGAGGTACTCTGCCGCAGCTCGGTGGCGGCGGGCAGTTTGTCGTCGCGCTGGGTGGCGGACAGACTGAAGGCATAGCGCTCATTGCCGGGGGTAGACACCCCGAGCACGTACTTATCGTACTGGAAGGAGAGGGGAGAGAGGGTGTCGCTCGTCAAGCCCTGGCGCCGGCTTTCTTCCCCGGCGTAGGCGGCGCTCACCTCCCAATTGCCGAGGGCGGGGAAGCGCTTACTCACCCGCAGGCTGGGACGCCGGAAGCTGCCGGTGCTGAGGGTATCCCGGCTCTGGAGCTGACTAAAGGCCCCAGCCGCCCGCCAGTCGGCCACCTCGAGCTGAAGGATGGCCTCGTGCCGCCGCCCCAGGTAGTCTTCGCCCCGTACGAATTCCTCGTAGTCGTAGTCGATGCGCCCGATCCCCCGCCGCACCAGGCCGAGCCCGCCGCCCGCCAGCCGTTCGGTGGCGGCCTCGGGGCGGATCGTACTCAGGCGGTTGCTCAGGTTCCAGTTGCGGTAGAATTCCGGCGAACGGTAGGGATTGATGAAGGTAAAGGTCTGCTCCACCAGTTCGTAGCGCCCACGTCCCGCCACTGCCCAGCCACTGCTGTCTTGGCCGATCGCCAGGGTCCGGTCCATCTCCACCCGCAGGGCATGGCCCACGTCGTCGCTGGCGTTGAGGCGACTGAAGCGGTTCAGGTCCAGCTTGCTGCGGCTGCCCTCCACCCGGATGCCTCCTTCCCCCCGAAAGCGGTACTCCCCGCCGGCGCTGATGAGCTGTTGTTGCTGCGGAGCCACGAGGTCGATCTCCGGGGCATACTGCCCTAGCGGCCGACAGTCCTCGTCGTAGCCGACAAAAACGTACACTCGTTCGTTGGCCGGCCGGTTGGGGTCGAGGCGGTACGCTCCGCCCCCCGCTCCCCGGTTGGTGAAGGTGGCCACGTAGCGGGCCCGTTCCGGGTCGTTGCTGAGCAGGAGGTACGTGGGGTCGACCGCGCAGCCGATGCTGGTATCCCGCAGCTCGTAGGTTGCCCGCAGCTCTTCCCGGCCGTCGAGCGTGTCGATACTGGAGACCGGCACGCCCCCCGGGGCATCGCCCGTCAGACTCAGGGCCTCGCGCTGCCCGGTGGTGAGTTCCAGGTCGCCGGTGGCGTTCTTGCTGTCTTGCTGGGAGTAGAGGTTCACGAAGGCCGTCATGCGTCCTCGCTCGTAGCGGCTACTGCCCGCCGTGAGGGTACGCAGGTAGCGCTGGTCGGCGTATTCGTACTCGGCCGTAATGCGTACGTCGCGGGTGATGAGCCGCCGGGTGGTGAAGGTCAGTTCCGCCAGGTTGTAGTCGATGACGTAGTCGGCGTCCAGCCCCCGCTGCAGCAGGATGCCGTCGAGGTAGATCCTTTCGGTTCCCGCCAGAATGATCAGAAAGCGCTGCCCCCCGTCGCCCGTCAGCTGGTAGGGGCCCTGGTTGCCCTCGCCCGGGGTAATGTTCTGGCGGATGAACTGGCCGCGAGCTACGGCAATGCTGGCGGAGTTGGCCCATTCCCCGGCACCCGCGTCCGCGCCCTCTCCGGTGACGGTGGTGAAGGTGGCGCCTTCCAGCTTTTTGTAGTAGCGCATGAAGTAGCCCTCGGGGTTGCGCAGCTCGTAGTCGCCGGCGGTGAGTTGGCTGCGGTCTTTGCGCAGCTGGATAAAGATGCGATCGAATTCCCGCAGTTGCTGGGTCGTGCCCTCGGGTTGGACGGGCAGGTTCTCGTCGGTGATGGCGGCGGCCACCTCGATGCCGTTGCCGAGCTCGCCATTGAGTTGCAAGTTAAAGGCCGAGTTGAGCACCAGGTCCTGGCGGTTACCGAAGCTGATGGCCCGGCTGAAACTTCCCCGCGTCTGCACCTTCGTGTCGTTGTCCAGCAGGCCCGAGCGCACGTAGGGGTCGTAGGCACCGATGACCAGTCCCGCCTCCTCCTGCCGCAGTTGAGTGGAGTCGATCAAGCGCATCCGTTCGTCCAGCGCAAAGGGGAGGGCGCGGTAGCGCAGGTGTAAAGAATCCGGTAAATCGGGGTTAAGCCAGCGCACGAAACGCCCGCTGAGTAGGTAGTCACGCTCCGGGATTCGAGCACCGTCTAGGGTAGTGATCTCCAGGCTCCCCGCCGCCACCGTCAGCGTATCCACCAGCTGGCCCGCCGGGTTGACCGCCACCGTTTTCTCCCGCAGGTTCGACAAGTCCGTTTCCTGACCCAGCAGCATACCGGTCCCGAGCAGGCAAAGGACCAGCCACAACGGTTTTGGGATCACGAGTGGGTAACGTTAGTGCGCCGGCTCGTAGTCTGACTATCTAGCGGGCGGGTGCCCGGTAAGATACGAGACGTCCTGGCCGGGATACCGGACAAGTCCTCATACCTCGTCACGCCTACAATAATTCTTCACATGTGGCGCAAAAGCTCACGACCCAAGCATTGTTCTCCGGCTACCTAGTGGTTAGCGATTAATTTGCGCTGCACCCTGACATGCCAGGGCGGCACTGCACGTTCCAGGCGAAAACCTTGCTTAGCCAGGGCTAGGCGCGGCCTTCCCCTAGTCGTTCAGCACCACCCTGTCGGTAACAAGCTATTGCGAAATTCAATCGCCAACCACTAATGTTCTCCAGCGCGCCATTAGTCGCTACCTGATTTGCGGCCAACCGGCTCACCAACCGAAGCGTGTAGCCGGTTCAATACTGGTGTAGCTGTATTGCTCCCGCAGGACGTACTCCAGCTTCCGAGCTCTACTCCGGTCACCTCTTTCCAGGCAGCGGCATTGAACTCCCCTGGATGTCCGCAAGATAAAATAAGGAAGGCCGTCAACGCCACTACCACGGCGATCCTGCTCATCATATTAGCTCGATTCCAAGTAATCAAATCAACAGCATGCAAACGGAAATCAACAGCGCCACGGCCGGTAAATTCACCAACTCAATACCAAAGAACAACCCAGCACCCGATGATCACCCCCCCTAAAGAACTAAAGAACTAAAGAACTAAAACTCTAAAATTCTAAAAACTACAACACCCCCTTAGTACTAGGCAGCCGCATATTATCCACGTCCCGCCGCTTGGCCATCTTGATGCTCTTCGCGAACGCCTTGAAGGTTGCTTCGATCTGGTGGTGCTCGTTGTCGCCCGCTACGCGGATGTGGAGGTTGCAGCGGGCGCCGTCGGTGAAGGACTTAAAGAAGTGGAAGAACATCTCGGTGGGCATGTCGCCGATCTTTTCGCGGGTGTACTCGCACTCCCAGACCAGCCAGGGCCGGCCACCGAAGTCGATGCCCACCTGGGCCAGGGCGTCGTCCATCGGAAGGTAGAAGCCGTAGCGTTCGATGCCGAGTTTGTCGCCGAGGGCCCGGGCAAAGGCTTCCCCGAGGGCGATGGCGGTATCCTCGATGGTGTGGTGCTCGTCGATGTGGAGGTCCCCTTGCACAGTGACGGTCAGGTCACAGCCCGAGTGTCGGCCCAGCTGATCCAGCATGTGGTCGAAGAAGCCGAGGCCGGTGTGGATGTCCGTCTGCCCGGTCCCGTCGAGGTCCAGTTCGATCAGGATATCGGTTTCCTTGGTGGTCCGGCGCACGCTGGCGGTCCGGCTGGCGAGGCGGAGGTGGCGGTAGATGTCTTCCCAGTCGGTGGTCCGCAGGGCAATGGTGTCGCTGAGGTCCTTCAGCTGCCGGTCGGAGAGTTCGTGGTTCCCCAGTTCCGGATCATTGGCCAGCCACAAACCCTTTGCGCCCATGTTTTTCGCTAATTGCATATCGGTCAGGCGGTCGCCGACGACGTAGCTGCCCGCGATGTCGTAAGCCGCGTCCCGCAGGTATTTTTCCACCAGGCCAGTGTTCGGCTTGCGGGTGGGGGCATCGTCCTTTGCGTAGGTGCGGTCGATGAGTTCTTCCTCGAACTCGATGTCCGCGGCCGCCAGCGCGCGCCGCATGGCTTCGTGGGTAGGCCAGAAGGTGGCTTCGGGAAACTCCTCGGTGCCGAGCCCGTCCTGGTTGGTGATCATCACCAACTTATAGTCCAGCTCCCGCACGATGCGGCTGAGCCAGCGGAAGACGCCGGGGTAGAAGTCGAGCTTCTCTACCGCATCGACTTGGTAATCCGCGGGTTCGAGGATCAGGGTGCCGTCGCGGTCTAGGAAGAGTAGTTTTTGTGCCATTGGGTCGTTAGTTCACCACAGAGGTAAAGGAGGTTTCACGGAGGTAGCACAGAGAAGCTTCCCTCCGTGAAGCCCTCCGCTTCCTCTGTGGTTAATGTTTAATAAGCGTGCAGCGCCTGAAGCAAGCGATCATTCTCCTCCGGCAGTCCGGCGGTGATCCGCAGACAGTTCTCCGCGTTGGGCTGGTAGCTCTGGTTGCGGACGACGATGCCCTTCCCCAAAAGATACTTATACACCGCGTCGGAGTCGTCGAAGCGAACGAGCAGGAAGTTCGTCACCGAAGGAAAGATATAGTCCACGCAGTAGAAGGTGGGCAGCTCGCGCTCGAGCCGCCGGCGCTCGGTGATGAGCAGGTCGACGCGCTCCCGCATGCGGTCCGGCTGCTGGAGCGCTTCCAGCGCGACGGCCTGGGTCAGCACGTTGATGTTGTACGGCATCTTGATGGTCCGGAGCATCGTGACGATAAACTCACTCGCATAGGCCGCCCCCAGCCGGATGCCGGCCATGCCCCAGCCCTTGGAGAGCGTCTGGGTGATGATGAGGTTAGGGAACGCGGCGAGGCGGGGGAGGAAGCTGGCCTCCGGTACGAAGTCGATGTAGGCCTCGTCCAGCACCACAATGCCGGGAAAGGTGCGGATCAGGTCTTCGATGACCCCGGCGTCCATGAGGTTACCGCTGGGGTTGTTGGGGCTGCACAGCCAGAGTACCTTGCTCGTCTCGTCCCAACTCGCTTTGAGCGCATCGACGGGAATGCTGAAGTCCGGCAGCAGGTTTACCCCGCGAAATTCCGCGTCGTTGATGCCGGCGGCCACCTTGTACATCCCGAAGGTAGGCGGTAGGGCGACCACCGAATCCACCCCCGGATTACAGAACACCCGCGTGATCTGATCCACGATCTCGTCCGACCCGTTGCCGATGAAGATCTTGTCGGCCCCGATGCCCTTGATTTCCGCCAGGGCCTTGCGGATGTCCGTTGAAAGCGGTTCCGGGTACCGATTATGGCCGTTGTCAAAGGGGCTTTCATTGGCATCCAGCAGGACCTCCGCCTTCCCCTTAAACTCCGAGCGGGCACTGGAGTAGGGCGTCAGGGTGAGGATGTTGGGACGGACCAGGGATTTAATGTCGGTGGTGGTTGGTGTCATGTTGTTGAGTTGTGGGGTTGTTGAGTTGTCGGGTGCGCGCAACGCAACAACCCGACAATCCAACAATCCCTCTAATCGAGATCAGCTAAACGGAAACTAACCGCATTCCGGTGCGCCCGCAGCTCCTCCGCCTCGGCCATGATCTCCACGGTGGGCCCCAGGTTCTTCAGCCCCTCGGCGGTCAGTTCCTGGAAGGTCATTTGCTTGACGAAGCTGTCGAGGCTCACGCCACTGTACTGCAAGGCGTAGCCGTAGGTGGGCAGCGTGTGGTTGGTGCCGCTGGCGTAGTCGCCCACGCTTTCTGGGGTGTGGTAGCCGAGGAAGATGGAGCCGGCGTTGCGGATGTGTTGGGCAAAGTCGCGGGCATTCTCCATACTCAGGATGAGGTGCTCGGGGGCGTAAAGGTTGATATAAGCGGCGGCGTCAGCCCGATCGGGAAAGACGAGCGATAGGCTGTTGGCGATACTCTGGGCGGCGAGTTCCTTACGGGGGAGCTGGGCGAGTTGGGCATCCACCTGGAGCCAGACGTCCTTTGCCTTTTCGGTGGTTTCGGTGACGAGTACAACCTGGCTGTCGTGTCCGTGTTCAGCCTGACTGAGGAGGTCGGCGGCTACGTGGGAGGACCTAGCACCCGCGTCCGCGCATACCAGTACTTCACTGGGCCCGGCGGGCATGTCAATCGCTAGGCCCTGCAGCAAAGCGAGTTGCTTGGCGACCGTGACGTAGGCATTTCCCGGACCGAAGAGTTTGTAGACTTTAGGCACCGTTTCCGTCCCGTAGGTCATGGCCGCAATGGCCTGGGAACCCCCGAGGCGGAAGATTTGACGAACGCCGCAGAGCTGGGCCGCGTAGAGGATGGCGGGGTGGATGTTTCCTTCTCGGTTCGGGGGCGAGCACAGCACGATCTCCCGGCAACCCGCGATCTGTGCGGGCACGGCCAGCATCAACACCGTGCTGAACAGGGGGGCGGTGCCGCCGGGGATGTAGAGCCCCACCTTGTCGATGGGCCGGGCCTCCCGCCAGCAGCGGACGCCGGGCATGGTTTCTACCTCCCGGGGGCTCGTGATTTGACTGCGGTGGAAGGTCTCGATGTTGGCCTTGGCTACGGCGATCGCTCGTTGAAGCTCCTCCGGTACCTGCGCGACGGCCGCGGCGACGGCTTCCTCCGCAACGGCGAAATCGTCCAGTTCCACGCCGTCGAAGCGGGCGGTGTATTGCCGCAGGGCGGCGTCGCCTTCCCGCTGCACGCGCTGCATAAGCTCGCGCACGGAATCCTGCAGCTTACCGAGGTCGCTGGCCGGACGGCGGGTGAGGGCTTCCCACTCGCCGGGGTTGGGAGATTCGTAGATGCGCATTACAGGATCATTTTGGCGATGGGAACGATGAGGATGCCTTCGGCCCCGGCGGCGCGGAGCTGGTCGATAATGTCCCAGAATTTGTCCTCGCTAATCACGGTGTGTACGCTGGACCACCCCGGCTCGGCGAGCGGCAGGACGGTCGGGGAGCGCATGCCGGGCAGCAGCTCGGTGACGGCGGGTATGCGATCGTTGGGCACGTTCATCAGCACGTACTTCTGGTTGCGGGCGGCGAGTACCGACTTAACGCGGAACACCAGCCGGTCGAGAATTTCCCGGCGGCCGGCGTCGATGTGCGGGCTGGCGGCGATGACGGCCTCCGACCGCAGGATAACGTCTTGCTCCTCCAGTCCGTTTTTGAACAGGGTACTGCCGGTGGATACGAGGTCGCAGATCGCGTCGGCCAGCCCGATGTTGGGGGCGATCTCGACCGAGCCGCTGATCTCGTGGATCTCGGCGCCGATGTGCTTCCCCTTCAGGTAAGCGCTGAGGCTGTTGGGGTAGCTGGTGGCGATGCGCTTGCCGTCGAGGGTGCCGGGGCCGTTGTACGCCATACCACGGGGAGTAGCCAGGCTGAGGCGGCACTTGGAAAAGCCGAGTTTCAGGATGACCTCGTGCTCCTTTTCCTTTTCGATGAGGGTATTCTCGCCGATGATACCGATGTCGGCGACGCCGTCCTGAATGTACTGGGGGATGTCGCTGTTGCGCAGGTAAAGCACCTCGGCATTGAAGTTGCGGGCGGGGGCCTTGAGCTGGTCGCGGCCGTTGTCGATGCGGATGCCGCATTCTTTCAGCAACTCGATAGACTCGTCCAGGAGGCGGCCGGATTTTTGAACGGCGATGCGGAGGGGGGGCGTGGAAGCAGGCATACAGAAAGGGCTAAAATGCAGAGAGGCCCACCGGTTATTTCCGGCGGGCCTCTGAGCAATACGTTTGTGGAGTGGTCAGGTTATCGCACTAAACGATTACTCGCCGACGGGGCAAGGAAAAGTCGCGTGATGATGGGATACTCCAAGGTTCATGTGGTGTGGGGCGGAATCGAACCGCCGACACATGGATTTTCAGTCCATTGCTCTACCAACTGAGCTACCGCACCTGATTTGCCGTCGGCCCGGACGTTCCCGGGATAAGCGGATGCAAATGTAGGGATAAGCCGGCGAACCTTGCAAGGCTACCGGATAAAAACTTGGTGGTAACTAATCACCTACGCTTGCGCTGCCCTGGATTTACTCCCGTGGACGGCCCGTTCGGCCTGTTCCAGGTGCCGCCAGTCGTGGTACACCATCATGCGCAGCACGTCCCCGAGCCGTACCCGAATGAGCGATGAGAGGGCGGTCTTAATGATGATTTCCGTAAGGTCGGCACCGCGGGCCTGCCCGAGTAGTTGCTGCTGACGCGTGGCAATCGCAAGCCAGTGGTCGAGTACGGAGCGATCGAGGTCCCGGCGGATGGGGTTGAGCCGTTTCAGCGTGGGAATCTTGCGGGTCTTCGGACCCGGCTTCATGCCCCCGGCGAAAAAATTACCGATCCGGCTGCTCGTGAAGGTGGGCTGGGCCGAGGTACCGTGGTCCTCTAGGGCCGCCGCAATGCGTTGGAGGTACTCGCCGTTCCAGATGTTGACGTGCTCGACGGCCTCGAGGGCGCTCCACGCCTTCGGGGAGGGGCGCCGCTGCAGCTCCGCATCGGGTAGTTGACGGAGCTTTTCGGCCAGGGCGATGTTCTCCCGGAGGCGGGCGTCCAGGCGGTCGAGGAGTTCGGGGGCGGATCGTGGGTTCATGAGGCAAAACTAGGGCCGATTCCGGACCCGCATTTTGATTCCCCGCGAGATTACGCCACGGACCGGATGCGCGACAGGGTTTTCGGAGTCATCCGCAGGGAGTTCGCGATGTATTTGGCGGGTACCTCCTGGATCAGCCGCGGACTCCGCTCCAGCAGCCTGCGGTACCGCGCTTCAGCGTAATGGCGCGGTGCCAGAGTCCCGCCGCCTCCAGACGCCGGTAGAAGGTGGTAATTTCGGACACTCCACTTATTGGTCTACGGGCCGCCTCCCCTGCTTGTAGGCGTCCCCCATCCCCGAGTTGTTAGGCGTATAGGTGCCGACTACTTCCGCATCCACGCCGTCCTCCGGGATGTCCACCTCCCGTCCGAGGGCCCAGTAAATGCCGTTCAGGGCCAGCTTGCGCATGGACTCCTCCCGAAAGTCGTAGGGGTGGCCCAGGGTGGTGAAGAAGACCCGGGCCGGGGTGCCGCTTGTGCCGGTGTAGGTTTTGGTCCAGGCCACGGGTTGGTCCATGGGGTAGCGGTCGGTCATGCCCTTGGCTTCGATCATGGACCGCAAACTATGGCCCGTCAGTAGGGGTGCGCTATCCCCGGAGAGCCCATCCCCCCCGCCGGCCACGTGGTAGAGCCAGCTGTAGGCCTCGAATGGAGCTATCCCACGCAGGATGGGACTGTTCTCCTGGCCCGGCTGCACCGTCACGTTCGTCAATTTTCCGTGGCCATCGTCAAAATGTCCGTGGTGGATGATCCACTGCTGCCCGAACACCTCGGTCGGCCACTCGTCATTGAGCCCCATCATCGCGCTGTCCTTCTCCTCCACGTACTTAAAGGCGTGGGTGGTTGTCCGAAATCCCACCATTGGCCGGCCGCTTTCGGCGTAGTCAGTGATCATTTTGGCCTGCGCGGCGGGCAGTTGCCGAAAGCGGGTGAAGAGCACCATGAGGTCGGCGTCCGCCAGCTCGTCCAGGCGGCTGATGTGGTAGAGGTTGGTGGGATTGATGAAGCCGGCGCTGTCCAGGGCGTAGCCTACGACCGTTTCCGCGCCGAGCTCTCGTTCCAGGATGGCGGCCAGCATGGGCATCGACTCTTCGGAGCGGTACTCGTCGTCGCCCGTCACGAATACAATTTTTGGACCCTTGTGCGGTTCGTCCACGGTCGCGGCACCGGCCTCCGGGGCGGGGCCGCAGGTGCAAAGGAAGAACCCCAGCAGCAGGGCGGTCAGGCAGGTTATCGGATAGCTGTTCATATTACTTCTTTACGTCTTCTTGCATAGGGTGCTCCTGCAAAAGGTCGGAAGCACTATACATATCTTTCTTCCCCGCCGTAATGGTGCGAACGGCATCTACGTCTTCCGGCTTAATCATCGGAGCCGCGTTCCCGAAGGAGTTGCGGACGTAGGTGAGTACCGCTGCCATTTCCTCGTCGCTCAGCAGGCCGCCGTAGGCGGTCATGGGCACCTGCCCGTCGTAGGCTTTTCCGTTCACCTCGAGCGGGCCGTACAAGCCGTGCATCACCAACTTGATCAGCCGCTGCTTGTCGCCCGTCACCCAGGCGGAGCCGGCCAGGGGCGGGTAACCGGTGGCGGCCAGGCCCCGGCCGTCCTGCTGGTGGCAGGTGGCGCAGTAACCATCCCGCTGAAAGATCTCGGCGCCGAGGGCGTAGGCCCGGCCGAGGGGACTGTCCGGCGCCTCCGCCACCGCCCCGGCCGGCGGCACGTACGCCTGGCGGTGCAGATGAGCTTGAGCATTGACGAGCACCTCCCGGCCCAGCTCACCGAGTTTGCCTTCGTCTACGCTGGCCAGCACCCGCTCGCCTTCCGCTTCGGGCAACCAGCTGGCGGCGGTGATGGCCTCCATGCGCACCCGGGGGTGAGCGTCGGCGGCAAACACGGCCAGCCGGTCGGCGGCATCCTCCATCTGGTAGGCCAAGTAGCGTACCACGCGGGCTGCCGCCGCCCGCAGGCGAAAATCACCGGAGGTACTCGCCGCGTCCAGAATAGTAGGGTCAACGGTATTGGCCCCCCAGGTCACGAAGAGCGCTTCGCGTAAGTACGCCGTGTAATTTGGGTCCGTCTCCTCGAGCGCAGCTACCCACCCGCGCACCGCCGCCATGACTTCGTCGCGGTCACGTCCCCGCAGCACGCGCCGACTCCTATAACGCGCCCGGTACTCGGGAAGCTTTAGGTTATCCAGGAGTTGAGCAATGGAAGCGTCCGCCACCCGGGGCTTCTCTACCAGCGGCAGGGCAGGGTAGGTGATGCGGTAGATGCGGCCGTGCACATGGTCGCGCAGGGGGTCGCGGGCGTTGTGCTGCATGTGGCCGACCAGTACGTTGTGCCAGTCCACGAGGTAGAGGCTGCCGTCGGGCGCAAACTCCATATCCACCGGCCGGAAGTTGGGGTCGGTGCTCGTGAGCAGGTCCTGCCGCCAGCGGGTGCCGAAGCCGCCGTCATCCCGGTCAAACACGCGGTGCTGCTTGGTGCCGAGAAAGCCGATGGTGTTGTTGAGGAGTAGGTCGCCCTGCATCTCGGCGGGAAAGTGGCGGCTGGAGACGATCTCGAGTCCGGAAGTGGGCCGTACCCGGTGGTCGGGCTCGATGAGGTCCTCGGCCATCGGGTTCTGGTCCCCGTAAAGGTCCTTGATGGTCGAGGGGAGCATCCACTTCACCTCCGGGCCGCTGGTGTAGGCGAAGATGGGCTGCCCCCAGTCGTCGAAGAGGATGCCCCACGGGTTCGGAATGGCGATTTGGGCGGTGCGCTCCAGGTGGCGACGGGCCGGATTGAAGCGGTAAAAACCACCGTTGGTCGCCCGTACCGGACCATAGGGGGTTTCAACGTTGGTGTGCAGGAAGACCCCTTCGCCCATGTAGATGCCTCCGCCGGGATCGGCCTCGTAGGCGCTGATGTTGTGGTGGGTATCGTGGTCGTCGAAGCCACTCATGATGATCTCCCGGGTATCGGCCCGGTCGTCGCCGTCGGTATCGCGCAAAAATAGCAGGTTAGTGCCCTGGGATACGTACACCCCGCCGTTGGCAAACTCAAAGCCGACGGGGAGGTGCAGGCTGTCGGCCCAAACTTGAAGCCGATCGGCCCGCCCGTCGTGGTCGGTGTCTTCGAGAATGACGAGCTTGTCGTTGGGCAGGGCGTCGCCGGGCTTGTAGTGCGGGTAACTGGGCATTAGACTGACCCAGAGGCGCCCCCGGTCGTCCCAATTCATTTGGGTGGGATTGGCCAGTTCCGGGAAGTCCTCTTCGGAAGCAAATAGCTCGATCGAAAAGCCCGGGGCCATCGTGAAGGCCGCCAGGGCCTCGTCCCGGTAGAGGTAGCGGACGGAGTCGGCGGGTTGGACCGCGTAGTTGGTCTGTACCGGCGGTAGGGCGCGGGTCGCCGCGTCGGCTGCGGCCAGGTCGTAGGCTTCGCCGGCGAGGTAGGCCAGGAGGGCGGAGTCGCGGTTGGCGGTCAGTTGCCGCACTTTTTCTTTTTCGTAGGGGTAGTTGTCGGGGCCGTAGGGATTGTACCGCCGCCCGTAAGCGTGCACCCCGTTGGGCATCTTGAAGTCGAGCAGCCAGAAGTAATTTTTGTCCTTGACCCGGGCCAGGAGCTCGGCGTCCGCTCGCGGGGGGGCTTGGCCGAAGAGCTGCTCGCTGAGGTAGCCGGCCAGCTTGCGATAGCCGGCGTCGTTGAGCGAGATGCCGTCGGTGGTGAGGCGCTCGCCCTCCGCTAGCCAGTTTTTGCTAGGGGTGTACAGGTCGATGAAGGGGACGCCGTTGTCGGCCGCCATGTCGCGCATCGCCTCGGTGTACAGTGCAATGTTTTTGTTTTCGGCGGTGCCGTCGGGGAGACCCAACTCGGTGGAGTTCTCGTAAGCGAGGGGGGAGATCAACACCAGTTGCGGGGCGGTGGAACCGTTGTACCGCTGGCGCTGAGCGTAGCGGAGGAAAGAGTCGAGCTCCAGGGCGAAGTTGGTTAATCCGGCCGGGCCGCCGTAGCTCTCGTTGAGGCCGAAGAAGGCGAGGAGGACGTCGGCGTGCAGGGTGTCGAGCCACTGGTCTTCGGTGGGGAAGTCGCCCTGGCTCCCGCTGTTGCGGCTCAGATCGGGATTATAGGCCTCCGCCCCCGGAAAGGCCCAGGGGGAGTTGCGGCTGGCGTGGGGCCGAAAACCGGCGGTATTGCCGGGGTCGCAGAGGTTACGGACGGTCAGTCGGGCATCGGGGCGGGACTGGTAGATAGCCGTCTCGAAGTGCCCGAAGTAGCTCATCCGGCTACAGAGGTTATTGCCGACGAAGACGATGTGGTCGCCGCCCTCTACGCGGAGCAGCCCTGCTTTACGCTCCTGCGTGCAACTAAAGACCAGGAGGGAGAGGAGGAGGGTAGCGGTTAGCAGTTTCACGATCGACGATTGTAGCTCGGAAGATAGCGATTCCCGGCTGCGCAGATAAACGCGCTGCTTTGGCGGATGAGCGGCTCCCCGCCGCGGCCAGCGACCGCCAGCCGGTAGCCGGCTTCACGTAGGCGCGGATGGGACGGTCGAGCTGATCGGCCCGGAAGCGGCCACACAGCTTGTCCGTGGCGACGGCCAGGTACTGCTGGATCTCCCGGTCGGTCATCCAGCTGAAGTCGGTTACGTGCTTGGCGCAACTGCCGCAGTGGCGCTGGTGGTTGCCGACCGGTGTCATGCGGTTCCAGTCTTCGGAGCAGGGCGTGGGGATCGAAACTTGTAGGGGGGTGTAGGCCAAGGTCGGGAGTGCGTTTGCCTAATGGATGCAACTGAAGCCCCGATTGCATAGTCTTTGTCGAATAAATTGGGTGTCCGCTAGCATTTCGGCCTAGTTTTCTACCTCATAAATACCGCTTGACCATGGGATCCGGAGGAGCCAATACCGCCATCAGTAACAACGCCGCCCTGCGGGGTGGACGGTCCTTTTTGCACTCCATTCCCGGTGGCTGGGGACGGAATACTACCCCACCTATAAAGCAAACGGCCAGCGAGCCGGTGCACCGGCGGCTGGAACTGGAGTTCCGGGAGGCCCTGCGCCGCGACCGCATGCGTTCCCGCATCGGGCTGGCGGCGGGGGTCATTGCCGCCCTTGTTTTACTGGCTTACCCTTGGTGGGGATGAGCCAGTCGCAGCGTATGCCGGTGGTGATCTGGTTGCTGGCCTTCCTCAATATCGGCCTTCACCTGTATGCGGCGGACCAACTGGAATACCACCGGGACGAGCTGCTCTACTTCGCCCTGGGCTACCACCCCGCCGCGGGCTACGCCTCCGTACCGCCCCTCATCGGCTGGCTGGCCCTGGGCATCCGAGAAGTGGCCGGCACGTCCGTACTCGCGGTCAAGTTGGTGCCGGCCCTGCTGAGCGGCGTGCTCGTCCTGCTCGGCGCGGCGATCGCCCGCGAACTTCGCGGCGGGACTTACGCCGTGGTGCTGACCGCCCTCACGCTGCTGACGATGCCGGTCATGCTGCGCATCTTCCACCTGTACCAGCCGGTACCCCTCGACGTGCTGTGGTGGACGATCATGGCCTGGCTGACCCTTCGCTACGTGAACACCGACAGGCGGAGCTATTTGCTATATCTCGGAGTGGCACTTGGACTGGCGCTGCTCACCAAATACCTTATCCTGATCTACGCCGTCGGCCTGCTGCTGGGCCTGCTCCTTTACCGGCCGGCGATCTTCCGGCAAGCGTATTTGTATTTCGCGGGATTACTCGCCCTCGTAATATTTTTTCCTAACCTGGGCTGGCAGATCGCACATGACTTTCCGGTCTTCCGGCACCTCGGGGCCCTGCATGAAAGCCAGTTGGTGCACGTGAGCCGCCTGAATTTCCTGGCCGACCAGGTGCTCATGGGCTTTGCCGGCTCCGTGCTGCTGATTCCTGGAGGCTACTTGTTGTTCCGGCGGCACGGCTACCTGGGCGTGGCGGTGGTCTTTAGTCTGCTGGTGCTGTTGCTGCTGCGGGGAAAGAGTTACTATACCGTGGGACTGTTTCCGCCCCTGATCGCGGCCGGTGCCGTCTGGTGGGAAAAACTGCTAAAGGGGGGAGCGGTCCGCGTCGCGGCGGCTGTCCTGATCGCGGGCCTCAACCTCCTACTGCTACCCCTCGGCCTGCCCGTTCTGGAGGAGGTGGGAATAGTCCGCTACTTCCGTAGCCTGGAGGAGGATTACGGCCTTACCCCCGGCCGCCGCTGGGAGGATGGCGAGTTGCACGAGTTGCCCCAGGACTACGCCGACCAGCTCGGTTGGGAGGAACTGACGGCCAAGGTTGCCGCCGGCTACAGGAGGGAACCGGATCCCGCCGCCGTCCTAATCTACTGCGAGAATTACGGTCAGGCCGCCGCCCTGCGCGTTATTGGGGAAGCGGCCGGTCTGCCTGCGCCCGTTTCCTTCAGCGATGCCTTCAATGCCTGGGTGCCGCGGAACTTCGATCCGCCGGTTCAGGTCTTTTACTACATCAACGACGAGCCGGGGGAAGACGTAGCCCAAGTGTTTGCCGCGGTAGAAATCATCGGTGCCATCGAAAACCCCGCCGCCCGGGAGCGGGGTACGACCATCTACCGCTACAGTCAGCCGCGCAGGCCCTTCGCTGCCTTTTGGGCGGAGGTGCTGGCGCGAAATCCTTCCCCCTATTAGGGGTCGGAAGCCGCTTCCGGAATACCTTTGCCCATTAAACCGTCTCCCCATATGCAGGCCTTCCGATCTCTAGTTCTTTGCAGTGCCGTCTTGCTAGCCACAGTTTCGCTTACCGCTCAGGAGTACACCAATGCCGTCGGTGCCCGCATCGGCGCGCCCTTGTCCCTTTCCTACAAGACCTTCCTCTCTTCCACCGACGCCGTGGAGGTGTACATCGGCCTGCGTCCCTACCGCAGCTACGGGAGCTTCAGCGTCAATGGGGCCTACCAGATCCACGCCGACCTGCCCGTGGTGGAGGGTCTGAAGTGGTACTACGGAGGTGGAGCGGGCGTGCAACTCTGGAGCTACCGCAACTTCGACCGCGGCTCGTCGACCTTCAGTTTATCCGGCTATCTCGGCCTGGAATACCTCATCCCTGATTTTCCAATTTCGCTTTCGCTCGACTGGGTACCCACCGTCTTCATCGGGAGCCACCGGATCAGTCGCTTCAATCGCTTCGGGCCCGGCTACGGCGGCCTGGCGGTGCGCTACCTCCTGGATTAGACAAACGCATCGGCCGCCACGCCGTCCGCCACCGCCAATCCCCGCCGGCTCAGGCGGTAGCGGCCGTTCGACTCCGGTTGGCGGAGATTGCCCGCCAGCAGGTGAGGGCGCATCATCGCCAGGAAGTGCGCGCGCTTTTCCGGTCCAAACCGCTCTTCCACCGCGCTAGGGTCCACGCCCTCGCTGCGGCGCAGGCCGGTCATGACGTATTCATTGTAGCGTTCGTCTGGGGTCAGCACCTCTTCTTCGAACAGGAGCGGGCCGGCCGCTGCGAAGCCGGCGTAGTCCTCGGTTTCGGCCCACCCCTTCGCGTAGCGGGCATTGTTGGCGACGTTCCAGCGGCGGCGGCTGACCCCATCGAAGCTGTGCGCGCCGGGGCCGACACCCAGGTATGGCTGCCCCGTCCAGTAGCCGCTGTTGTGGCGGCTCCGGTGCCCCGGCCGCGCGAAGTTGGAAATCTCGTAGTGCTCGTAGCCGGCCCCGGTCAGGTGATCGATCAGGCGCTCGAACTGGCGGGCAAACGTTGCGTCGCTGGTATCCGGTACGGCCCCGCTGGCTACCCGGTGGCCCAGGGCGGTCCTTGGTTCTACGGTCAGGGCGTAGGCGGCGACGTGGTTCACGCCCAGGTCGGTGGCGATGTCCAGGTTCCGTTGCCAGGTGGCATCGCTGGTAGTTTGGGCCCCGTAAATGAGGTCGATGCTGAGGTCCCGAAAGCCCGCCGCGACCACCTTGCGTACGGCCGTCAGCGCCTCCTCCGCATTGTGGGCCCGGTGCATAAAGCGTAGGTCCTCTTCGTCAAAGCTCTGAATGCCAATACTCAGCCGGTTCACGGGGCTCGCCGCCAGCACCGCAATCGTCTCCGGACTCAGGTCGTCGGGATTTGCCTCCAGGGTGATCTCCGTTTCAAGCTCCCCCCGCCAGTAGCCGTTCTCCTGCAGCGCGGTAAAGAGTCGCTCCAATTCTTCCCCCGTCAGCAGCGAGGGCGTCCCCCCGCCAAAGTAGATGGACGGCACGCTTCCCGCCGGTAGCTCCCCCCGCCGCACCCGCAGTTCCCGCACCAAGGCATCCACCATTTCCCCTCGCCCCTTCAGGTTGGTACTGAAGTGGAAGTTGCAGTAGCTGCAGGCCTGCTTGCAGTAGGGGATGTGGAGGTAGAGCAAGGGGAGATTTACAATTTACAATTGACCATGTACAATTTACAATTTGCGGCTCTGCTCACTGATGTTCGTCTTGCGGCTTTACTCGCTTCGCTCGTGGGCCCGTCGTCGGCCGAGCGGAGTGGTAGCGGAGATTCGTCCGCCGACGGGAGGGGGAGAGATTTACAAATTACCATGTACCATTTACCAAGTACAATTTGCGACTCTGTTCACTGACGTTCGTCCGACGACGGGGGGAGGAGGAAAACCAAGCGGCGTCGGTGCGCAGGTGCGATGAATCTCAGAGAAAAAGGGATCCTGTCCCGCGCCCACGCGAGCGAAGCGAGCGGCAAGGGGCATATGCGACGAGTCCGGATAGCTATCGGGACGAGCATCCCCGCAAATGGTAATTGGTACTTCGTAAATGGTCAATTGTAAATTGACCGCTACCGGCCTTTCGGCCGCCGCCGCTTGCCGCCCCGCGCCATCATCTGGTGGCCTTCCTTGCCCATGCGCTGGGCGGCCTTGACTTGGCCGGAATTCTTGAGGGCGTTGTCGAGCATGGCGATCTGTTCGACGATCTGGGGGAGCTTGACATTCGTTTCCTTGGCGGCCTTGAGGTACTTCTTGGCGGCGGGGAAATTGCGGCGGTTGGCCTCGATTTGGGCGAGTTGCAGCTTGAGCATGGCCTTTTCGTTGGCCGTGGGCACGTCGATCGCGTCGGCTTTCTTGAGCCAGCCTTCGGCGGTGTTGAGGTCCTTGCGGCTCAGGGCAATGGTGCCGCGCATCATGTAATAAAAGGCGCGGTTGGCACTGTACAGCCACTCGGGCTTGAGGGTGAGGTTGAGGAGTTGCTCGCCGCGGTCGAAATCCTGGACCTGGACGGCCTTGGCGGCGGGCCCGACGGTACCGAGGAAGATAAATCCGACCAGCAGGACGATGCCGGCCAGGAGGAAGGGGAATCCGTACCAGAACCCGAAGGCGACCCAGAGGGCAATGCCCCCAAGGATGCCAGCGGCAATCAGCGCGAAACGGAGGTAAGGAGGTATGATGAACATGGTAAGTAGTTTATTGACCTTGCACCCGCGGGCCCGCCTAAGCCAGCTTAGAGAAGAGAAGCTTCGTACTGCTTCTGGGCGCGCTTGGCCACAAAGATTGATATTTCGTAGAGGGTGTAGAGAGGCACCGCGATGAGGATTTGGGTGACCACGTCAGGAGGGGTAAGTAGGGCAGACAACACCAAGATCCCGATCAGGCTGTGCCGCCGGTACTGCCGCATGGCTTCGGCCGTCACCAAGCCGAACTTGGCCAGGAAGTAGACGAGTACGGGCAGCTCGAAGATGAGGGCCGCCGGCAGGGTGAACATGATCATGTAGCTGATCACGGAGTCCATTTTCGGCTGGTTAACGGTGCCGCCCACCTCGAAGCCCATGAGGAAGTTGGTGCCGAAGGGGGCGACGACAAAGAAACCAAAGGCCACGCCGGTAAAGAAGAGGATGGAGCAGATCAAAATAACCCAACGGGTAGCCTTCTGCTCGGCGGGGTAGAGACCGGGCCGGACGAAAGACCAGATCTCGTAAAAGACGTAGGGGAAAGCCACCACGAAGCCGCCGACGAAGGCCATCTTAACCGAGGTGATGAACTGCTCGCCGAACTCCGTGGCCTGCACCAGCACGTGGGGTGGATGGAAGCAGAGCGCGCCTCCGGTACCCAAGTAGTCGGAAATGCGACAAAAAACGGTGTAGCTGGCGAAGTCCTCCCGCAGCGGTCCGTAGAGGATGTAAGTGAAGTACCAGTCATTAAAAATAAAGAGGAGGACGCCGGCCACAACAATGGCGATCAAAGCCCGCATGACGTGCCAGCGCAGCTCTTCCAGGTGGTCGATGAACGACATTTCCTTTTCGGCGGCGGGCACGGGTTTGCCTTGGTCGTCGTACTCCCAGCTGTCTACGTCCTGTTGATCGAGTGGCATGGCGCGAAGGTACCTAGTGGATTTTAGAGAAGGAAATCACGAACGGCCGCCTCGCTGTACTCCCAGAGCCGGCGGGCGAGTTGCTCGTTGTTGGCCGTGGGGGAGGGCTTGACGAGGCACTGGGTGGGGTTGAAGTAGCGGCCCGATACCTCCCGCACCTCGGGGCTGCTGGCGAGGTACACGCTGGTGTCGGCCCCAGACTCCGGACTGCGGGCAAAGGGCTTGTACAACGACCAGATCGTCTTGGTGAAGAGCTTGCCTTTCTTGTTGGCCAGGGAGGTGCCGACGACGCCGGGGTGGAGGCAGTTGGTCGTAAGCTCCGCCCCGTGGCGCCGGTCGAGCTCCTTAGTGAAGAGGATATTCGCCAATTTGCTCTGGCTGTAAGCGCTCGTACCGTCATATGCCTTAGCACCGCGTTCGCCGCGCAGGTTGCCGAAGTCGATGCCGCCCTTCGTGTGCATGGCGCTGGCCACGTTGATTACCCGACCGCAGAGTTTGGAGCACTGCATGGCGGGCAGCAGGTTGAGGGTGAGCAGGAAGTGCCCTAAATGATTGACCCCAAATTGCAGTTCGTAGCCGTCTGGAGTAAGTTCCAGGGTCTCACAGTACACCCCGGCGTTGTTGATGAGCACGTCGAGGCGTGGGTGCTCGGCCAGGAAGAGTTCGGAGGCGGCGCGTACGCTACCCAGATCGGCGAGGTCGAGGGGGATGGTGTCGATGCGCTCGTTGCCGGTAGCCTGGACGAGGTAGTCGGCGGTGCGTTGCGCCTTGGTTTCGTTGCGGCAGGCCAGGACCAGATGAGCTCCCTTGCGGGCGAGGCGCTCGGCCGTCGCCCGGCCAATGCCGTCGTTGGCTCCGGTTATGAGTACTGTCTTGTCTACCATGGCTCTGGCGGGTAAACGCGCGGGGCCGAGGTTTGGTTAGGCGGAAGGTCCCCGCCAACAAAGTCCGTACTTTCACCCCCATGCTCGTCACCCGTAACCTTTGCTACCGGTACCCGGACGCCGGGCCGGAGTTCCACTTCCCCGATCTGGCGGTGGCCGCGGATGCACCGACGCTGCTGTTAGGACCCAGCGGGTCTGGTAAATCGACCTGGCTACACCTGCTGGCAGGTATCCTGACCCCTACTGGGGGTGAAACCTCGTTAGCAGGGACGGACTACGCCTACCTTAGGGGGGGCGCGCTCGATCGCTTCCGCGGGAGGAATATCGGACTGATCCTACAGCGGGCCTATTTCCTGGAGGCCCTCACCGTGCGGGAGAACCTGGCCATTGCGCGCCACACGGCCGGACTGCCGGCGGATGAGGATCTGCTCCGGAGCACCCTGGAAAATTTGGGGATTGCCCAATACGGAGATGAACGTCCCCATCGATTGAGCGTAGGCGAGCAGCAGCGGGTCACGATCGCCCGCGCCCTCGTTAACCGCCCGCAGCTCATACTGGCCGACGAGCCGACCAGCGCCCTCGATAACCGCAACGCCGCCCGGGTGAGTGAACTGCTGCGGCAACGGGCCGCCGAGTTGGGGGCCGCCCTGGTGGTAGTGACTCACGACGAACGGCTCCGCGGTGACTTCCCCGCCATCGTAGCACTCGCCACTCAAGCAACCTAATAGCCGGTGTCCATCATCTCCCTCGCACTCCGCAACCTGTTCTACCGCCCCTGGGCGACCGCGCTTAGCCTAGTGCTGGCCGCCCTCGGTGCCGGGCTGATCAGCCTGATCCTCCTGCTAAATTGGCAATTGGAACAGCAGTTTGACCGCAACCTAGCCGGTATCGACCTCGTAGTGGGGGCCAAGGGGAGCCCCCTGCAGCTGATGATGTCGAGCATGTACCACATCAGTTCTCCCACCGGCAACGTACCCCTGGAGGGCGTCCTTCCCTTCCTCAATCCCCAGCATCCCTACATCGAGCTGGGCGTCCCTCTCTCGCTGGGCGACAGCTATCGGGGGCGGCGCATCGTCGGTACGCGGGCTAATTTTTTAAGACTATATGAGGCGGAATTGGCCCAAGGCGTCATGTGGGAGGAGGTGATGGAAGTAGTCGCCGGGGCCACCGCCGCCCGGGAACTCAAGCTCCAGTTGGGCGATACTTTTCGCAGCAGTCACGGCCTGATCGAAGACGATGACCTGACCCACCGCGAGGCCCCGGAGTTTCGCGTAGTGGGCATTCTGGCGCCCACCGGTACGGTAGCCGATCTGGTTTTACTCACCCCCACGGAAAGCCTCTGGGCGGTCCACGATACCCACGAGCACGAAGCGGGGGAAATCCATACTTCCTACGATGTGCATGCCCCCCTCAGCCAGTATTCCGATCAGTCCATCACCTCGGTGCTGATCCACTTCAAGGGCAACAGCATTACCGCGCTGAACATGCAAAGAAGCATTAACGAGAACACGGAAATGCAGGCGGTTACGCCGTCCATTCAGCTCGCGGAGCTCTACGCTACGGTCGGACAGGGAGAGGCCGTTCTCCGGCAACTGGGCTACGTGGTGGTCGGGGTGAGTATCCTCAGTATTTTTATCGGGCTCTATGGTTCGCTCGACCGGCGCCGGGGGGAGCTGGCGTTGCTGCGCAGTCTCGGGGCCGGACCGGCGAAGTTGTTCAGTCTGCTCTTACTGGAGGGCACGCTTACGGCGGTGGCCGGCGCGGTACTTGGGTTGCTGATCAGTCACGGCGGTATGCTGCTGATCGCCCGTTATTTTTCCGATGCCTACCGGTACGACTTTCGGGGGTTGGTTTTTTTGCCGCAGGAGGCCTGGTTGCTATTCGGGGCCATAATCGTAGGTGCCCTGGCGGCGGCCATTCCCGCCCTGCGGGCTGCGAACACGGATGTGCACCGCACGCTGTCGAGCTAGTGTCGTCCGCCGAGGGTAGCGCAGTTTACCTCGGCGGACGACGAAACTTACTACAGGACTCCGTCCCGCTTCATCATCTTGTCCATGTAGTCTACCGCCCGGGCGGTCATGGCCATGTAAGTGATCGAGGGGTTCTGGGTGCCGGAACTGGTCATGAAACTGCCATCGGTGACGAAGACATTGGGTACGGCGTGTACCTGGTTCCACTTATTCAGGACACTGGTCTTCGGGTCACGCCCCATGCGGGCGGTGCCCATCTCGTGAATGGCGGCCCCAACGGCGGTGGGCTCGTTGTGGGTTTGGATGTCCGTAAACCCGGCCGCTTCCATCATTTCCGCGAGGCAATTCACCCCGTCTTCCCGCAGTTTGGTCTCGTTCTCTTTTAGTCCGGCGTCGAACACTAGGGTAGGAATACCGTACTGGTCCACCTGGTCAGCGCTTAACTCCATCCTGTTTTCGTGGTAGGGGAGGAGTTCCCCGAAGCAGGTAGCGTACATCTTCCACGGGCCGGGCGTCATGGCCGACTGCTTCAGTTCGATTCCGAGGGGGGCATCTAAGTTGTTGAACCGCGCTATCCCACCCTGGTAGCCGAAGCCGCGCAGGTAATCGGGCTGCTTGGTGGCCTGATCGATGTTGCGGAAACGGGGAATATAGAACCCGCCGTTGGGCTTGCGTCCTTTATAGTACTTATCCTCCATGCCCTCGAAGGTGGCGGACCCCCCCATGCCGTAGTGGTGGTCCATCATGTTGTGGCCCAACTCGCCACTGTCATTGCCGAGACCTTCGGGAAAGCGTTCGGATTTGCTGTTGAGCAGGATAGCCGTCGAACCGATCGTACTGGCATTGCAGAAGACCACCCGACTGAAGTACTCCTTTGTTTCCTTGGTTTCGGAGTCGATCACGCGCACCCCGGTCGCCCGCTGGGTCGCGTCGTCGAAGATGATGGAGTGGACGATGCTGTTGGCCAGCAGGGTGAAGTTACCCGTATCGTTAGCTACAGGAATGGTAGAGGAGAGACTGCTGAAGTAGCCGCCGAAGGGACAACCCCGCCAGCAGCGGTCGCGGGCCTGGCACTGCCCCCGGGTACCGTGGTGTAGTTCCGGAATGTATTTGGTGAGGTTAGCCGTGCGGCCCGGGGTAATTCGACGCTCGGGGAAGGCTTTTTCTACCGCCTGCTTAAAATGATCCTCGGCGCAGTTGAGGTCGAAGGGCGGGAGAAATTCGCCATCGGGTAGGTGGGCCAACCCCTCCTTTTTGCCCTGGATGCCCACGAATTTTTCCGCGTAGGAATACCAGGGCGCGATGTCGGCGTAGCGGATCGGCCAGTCGATGGCAATACCTTCCTTCAGGTTGGCCTCGAAGTCCAGGTCGCTCCAGCGGTAGCAGTGCCGGCCCCACATGATCGAGCGGCCGCCCACGTGATGCCCCCGGATCCAGTCAAAGCGTTGCTTTTCCTCGTAGCCGTACTCGTCGTCCTTGTTGATCCAGTGCTTGTTGTCCTGCTTCACCCACCACGAAAGCCGATTTTGCTTAGAATAGTGGGCGGCAATTTCCTCCCGCGGCACCTTATTCTGAAACTCCAGGTCCCAGGTGTCCAGGTTCGC
Organism: Lewinellaceae bacterium; assembly: GCA_963710195.1. GTDB lineage: Bacteria > Bacteroidota > Bacteroidia > Chitinophagales > Saprospiraceae > Neolewinella. Next base: position 190,078 of record CAVPZF010000004.1, on the reverse strand, counting down.
CGTCGGGTACTCCCCGTGCTTAATCATCCGGCCTCGCTCGAGCATCAGCACCTTATAGCCTTTATTACACAGTTCCATCGCTGCGTAGCCCCCGCTGATGCCGGACCCAACGACGATGGCGTCGTAAGACACCTCGTCTTTACCCTGAGAATTAATATTCATTCGATTTGATTAGAACGGGTTAGTAGAAGCCTGAGGGCGGTAGCGGGCTACGCCGGTAGGGGGCTTTAGTCCAGCTGGTCTACCGCGCATAGCGCATCTATCCTAAATTGCCCAGGCCACGCCACCCGTCAGCTCCTGCAGGTCTCCACACGGAATGTACTCCCCGGGAACGGGCAGGTAGGCCAGCACTTCGGTGCCGATCTCCTCGCTGTTGAACCAGGCACCGACGAGCTGCGACTTGAGGTCGAAATAGGTACTGCGCGCGGTACCTTCCGCTTCGGGAACGGTATCCCAGGGGGTGTCGGGATCTTTGTAGTGGAGGTCCTGGTCCTGGAGGTAGACGAGTGTTTTTTCGCTGTCCAGTCCTCGGAAGCCACCTTCGGTGTTGTCGGCGTCCATTCTGCGCATCAACTCCTTCAGGCCGGTGCGGAACTTGTCGCGGGCCTCTTCGGAGTAGACCTGACCGACCATCTTGTCCACCATCTCCGGGGCACCTACGTCGAGGGCACCGGGGGTGTCGGTGGTGGGCAGCATGGTATCGGCCAGTTTGCTGATGTACTCGTACTCCTCCTTCGAGAAGAAAGAGGGCGCGTAGACGGCTTCCCCGGCGGCGACGGCCTCGTCGCGCTTACAGCCGGCGAGGAGGGCGGAGGCGACCGGACCGCTGATGGCGACGCCGGTGATGTAGGCGGTGTACCGCAGTAATTCTCTTCTTTTCATCGGATCAGATGTTCATTTTTTTGAGTTCGTTGACGGCATGGTCCGCCGCCCGGGCCGTGAAGGCCATGTACGTCAGGGAGGGGTTCACGCAGGCGGCGGAGGTCATAAAGGCACCATCCGTCAGGTATACGTTCGGGGCGGCCCACAGGCGGTTGTGCTTGTCGACTACGCTGTTTTTGGCACTGCTGCCCATGCGGGCCATGCCCATCTCGTGGATGCCCAGGCCGGGGTAGGAGTGGGCGTTGTAGGTCTTCACGTCCTTCATGCCGGCGGCTTCCATCATTTCGGCCGCATCGTTCATCATATCCTCGACCATGGCGTATTCGTTCTCTCCCCATTTCGCGTCGAAGGTGAGGGTCGGCAGACCGTCCTTATCGAGGGTATCGCGGTCGATGGTCATGCGGTTATTGGTGTCGGGCAGGGTTTCGGCAAAGGCGGTGAGGCCCATGGACCATTCGCCCGGACGCAGCAGGATGTCCTTCATTTCCGGGCCGATCTTGACGTTCATTTCCCGTACGGTCTGCCCCCAGCCGCCCCGTCCGGCGCCGCCCTGGTAGCCCCAGCCGCGCAGGTAATCCTTCTTGCTGGCCCGATCGCCGAGGTTTTGGTAGCGGGGAATGTAGACGCCGTTGGGCTTGCGGCCCTTCTCGATCCGGTCGCCAAACTCGTCGGTGGTGCCATTGGCTCCCACCCGAAAGTGGTGATCCATAATGTTACCGCCCAACTCACCGCTGGTGTCCATCGTGACGCCCTCCTCGTGCTCCGTATTCATCACGATGTAGGAGCTCGGGATAGCCGAAGCACACAGGAAGACCACCTTGGCGTAGGCCTCGTGGTCCTCCCCGGTCTCGCTGTCTCGAAAGCGGACGCCCTTGGCGCGCTTGTTCTCCTTGTCGTAGATCAGGGAGTAGACGGAACTGTTAGGGCGCAACGTCATGTTGCCGGTCTCCGTGGCCACCGGAATCGTGGAAGACACGCTGCTGAAGTAGCCGCCATAAGGACAACCCCGGATACAGCGGTTGCGGAATTGACACGCGCCGCGAGTCCCCTTGTGGATGGCGGGGTCGTAAGCGGTGAGGTGAGCGACCCGACCCGCCGTGACGACGCGGCCGTTCATGTTCTCGGCCACGCCCTTGCGGAACTTGTCCTCCACGCAGTTCAGCGGCATCATGGGCAGGAACTTGCCGTCGGGCAGTTGCGACAGGCCCAGCAGTTCCCCACTGATGCCCGCGAAGGATTCCACGTAGTCGTACCAGGGGGCAATATCGGTGTAGCCCACGGGCCACGCCGTAGCGATTCCATCCTTGGCATTCGCCTGGAAATCCATCTCGCTCCAGCGGTAGCTGTGCCGTCCCCACATGATCGACCGGCCGCCGACGTGGTAGCCGCGCATCCAGTCGAAGCGTTCTTTTTCCCCGTAGGGATGCTCGTCGTCCTTCACGAACCAGTGCTTGCTCTGGGGGCGCACCGTGTACCCGGTCCGGTTCTGCTTCATGTAGTGCTCCCGGACCTCCTCGGCGGGCACGTTGTTGTTCAGTTCCAGGTCCCAGGTATCCAGGTTGGCGGTGGGGTAGTCCCCGTGCTGCACCATCCGCCCCTTTTCGAGGACGAGTGTCTTCAGCCCCTTCTCACACAGTTCTTTGGCCGCCCAGCCTCCGCTGATGCCGGTGCCGACGACGATGGCGTCGTAAGTGACTTCCGCGTCACCCTGAGAATTGAATTTCATATGATCGATTTTATGATCCCCCTTTAGGGGCGGTAAAATAGCAATAATGTAGCGGCAATAGAGTTCACCGCCCACCTTTTCCCTGTCAGGTAGCGGTCCAACAAAATGCGGGGACGCAGGGGTAAAAAATTACTTCCCCCACAACTGCCACCACTTGCGTAGGGGAGCTTCTTCCACCCGCATCGTGGGCGGCGGCAGGGGCTCGAAGTAGTGATGTACCGATTGGTCCACCCGCGGCAGTTCGGCGGCCAACAACTGGGGCGTCGGGTCGGGCAACTCCCGCGCGCGGCGGTCGAAAGGCTGGTAGTAGTCTACATCATAGTAAAAAAAGGCGTCGCCGGTCCGGACCGTATCCACTTCGCCCCGTTCGCTCCAGATGAGGAGGCGGTCTACCGCCAGGTCATACCGCGCGGCGATCTGCCGGGCGGTGGATTCATTGCCTTCCGCCAGCACTTCGTAGCGTAGGTAATAGCGGTCGCCATTCACTTCGCCATCGCTCACCAGCGGGCTGGCCCAGGGCAGTACGATCTCGCTCTCGGGGGTGTCGCGGGGATACTCCTGCAGGTAGTGCAGCATGGCCGGCATGACCCGCTTGGGCAGCTGGAGGGGATGACCGCCGCGCAGGCCCGGCAGGTAACCCCGCAGGTACTGGGGGTTGAGCTCGATGACCACCTCGGGCCGCAAACCGGTCACCTGGGCTACGCGGTGCAGGCTCAGCTTGCGGTAGACCTGAACGCGCTCGGTGAGTTGATCGTCGAGGGGAATCTGGGAAGCCGGCAGGCCGTAGTGGTGGTGGTAGCTGGTCAGAAAGAGGGCCGCGATGAAGTTGGGCACGTAGTCGCGCGTTTCCCGCGGGAGAAACCGGCGCAGTTTCCAGTAATTGTTACTGCCCGACCGCCGCTTCGCGCGGTTGACGTTGCCGGGCCCCGAGTTGTAAGCGGCCAGCGCCAGCGCCCAATCGCCGTAGCGCTCGTGCTGCATCTTCAGGTAGTCCAACCCGGCGGCGCAGCCGAGGGTAGGATCGAAGCGTTCGTCCACGACCTCGTTCACCCGCAGCCCGAGCTCCCGCGCCGTGCCGGGCATGAGCTGCCACAGACCACCCGCGCCTACCGGACTCACCGCCCACGAGCGCAGGGCACTCTCCACGATGCTGAGGTTCTTTAACTCGAGGGGCATACCCGCCGCGGCGAGTTGCTCCTCAAAAATGGGAAAAAAGCGGGCGGAACGCGCCAGCATCCGGCCGCTGGAGATGGGCCAGTTCTCGAGGTAGTTCACGATACGCCGGTACACCGCATCGTCCACCTGGTAGTCAAGTAACGACTGGTCGAAAGCCGCCAGCCGCTGCTCCACGTCTTCCCGGCTCAGGTCCATGATCTGACGGGCCTGGTCTTCCAGCGCTACCGGGGATGCCGCTCTCACGATGACGGGTAAGCAAAAACCGAACAGAATAAATAGGTGGTGTAAGGAAGTCAAGTGTGGTGAGGTGTGGTTACTATAGCGTTGAAACCAAAGGTAATCATATCCGGGAGAGTCGGAATTTATTGAAAAAACAACCATTCGACCGCTTTAGGAAATTCCTTGCCCCAGCGGGCCTCGTTGTGTTGCCCCAGCGGATCGGTGGCCAGCCGAATGTCCAGCCGGTTGCTCCCGGTCTGCTCCAGCAGCTGCTGCCGGAAGCGCTCCAGGTTGGGGACCATGGTTCGGCTCTCCGCCTCCCCCCCGTAGAGGTAGAGCCGCCCCCGGTACTGGTGGGTGAGGCGCATCAGGTTGAAGGGGATCTCGGGGGTTACCCACAGGCTCGGACTGAACACCAACAGGCGTTCGTACACCTGGGGATACAGGATGCCGGCGTAGATGCTAATGAGTCCGCCCAGGGAACTCCCCCCGATGCCGGTGTGCTCCGGTGCGGGCTTCGTGCGGAAGTGCCCATCAATATAGGGTTTGAGCCGTTCGGCCAGGAAGCGTACGTATTTCCTCCCGTCTCCCCTGCCGAGCTTGGTCCGGAAGGAGGGGGTGAATTCACTCATCCGTTCGGATTCGGCGTGGTCGATGGCGATGACGATGAGGTCGCCCATGTCCCGTTCGGCCAGGGCCGCCAGGCGCTTGTTTACCCCCCAGCTGCCGTAGGGCGCGTAGTCATCAAAGAGGTTCTGCCCGTCCTGTAGGTAAAGTACCGGGTAATGCTTGTCGGAAGTATAGTAATCGTGGGGCAGCAGGGCGGCCACCCGCCGCGTGCGGATCAGCTCCGGGATCTCGAAGTTTTCGTGGATGACCTCGATAACGGGCAGTAATTCTTCGCAGTACTGCAGGCCCGGACTGGCCCAATTTTCGACCCGGTCGGCGACCAGCCAATGGTCCTCGGTATTCCGAACGCGGTTGTCGGCGCTTTCGCCGTGGTGGCCCAGTTCCACGCCCTCCCAACCGCCACGGGTGTACTTATACTCTACGCGTAGGTTATCGTCCGCAAACTGAAAGCTGCGGCGGTAAGTGCCCGGCCGGCTGTCGGCCTGCATGCGGTACGCCTCGTCCCCGGCCGCCCAGTCGTTGAACGTGCCCGCGATGTATACGGGCCGGTCATCGTCGGTGGCAGTGATCAGCTTTAGGGTACGCTTGGGCATAAGGGGAAACGGGGCGTTGCGTGGGGAATACAAGGAACTCCCGGGAGAAACGCCAACAGCGACCGCTTCGTTCTCTGCCGGCCGTACCTTCGCCGGTCAACCGCGCGCTCATGTCCCCCCGCCTGCTTTTGTGCTTGTGTTACACCTGCGTCCCCGCCCTGTTGCTGCTCACCTCCTGTGCCCCGGGGCGCGCCCCCCGAAAGTTTTCCCTCCCCCCGGTGCTGAAGGAGGCTTCCGGACTGGTGATCGACGGCGACGAAATGATCTGGCACAACGACAGCGGCGACGGGCCCTACCTCTATACCACCGATCTCCACGGCAGGCTCCTCCGCATCGATACCCTGAACGCGCGCGCGAGCGACTACGAAGACATTTGTGCTGACCCGTCCGGCCTCCTCTACGTGGGAGATTTCGGAAACAACCGGGGCCAGCGGGCGGGTGCGGTGATCTACACCTACGACCGCACGTCCGGCATAACCGACTCGATCACCTACACCTATCCCGGCCAGGACGGCGGCGGGCGCCTCACTCCCGGCAACTACAACTGTGAGGCGATCGTCGAGCTGCACGGAAGTTTACACCTCTTTACGAAGGATCTCCTCTTCGGCGACCGTCCCTTCTACGTGAAGCACTTTCGCCTACCCGCCGCCCCCGGGAACTACGTGGCCGAACTCGTCGACAGTCTTTACCTGCCCCGACGGGTAGTGACCGGCGCGGCCCTCGACCGGGAGTCCGGTACCCTCTACCTAGTCGCTTATAACTTTCGCATGCTACTCGGGAAACTACCGACCAGCTCCGCCTCCCTGATTGCCCTTACGGACTACCCGGAGGACCGATTCTTCCGCGGCAAACTCCGGCGCAGAAATATCTCCTGGGCCATCCCCACCCAGCACGAGGCCGTGGCGGTGTACGACGATCGCTACCTCTACGTAGGGGCCGAGGCTACACGTCTGCGCACCCACGCCATCGCGCGGAGGATCAAACGGCGGCAGCCCTAGTCAGCCCACTCCCACTGCCGGCTCCCGATGCGGTAGAAAATAAGGTGACGGCTCCGCGCACCGGCCATCTTCGGCCAGAGGACGTCCGCCAAGTATAGGGCACCGTCCCGCTCGGCGATCTCGCGGCGGATCAGGTCTCCTGCGTACAGGTAAAGCCCTCCGTAATAAGTCGAGCCCGCCACCCGGTAGCGCAGGGGAGCAAGGGGCGTGAAGCGGCTACTATCCTTTAGCTCCCGCAGATCAGGCTCATTGAGGAGGTAAACCAGGGCGTCGCGGCGGTAGACGGCCGCCCAGTCGTACACGGCCACCGCCAGATCCAGGGGGAGGGGGTAGGGGGGCTGTCCGTCTACGTAGCGGGAGATAGCCAACGTATCCACGATGGAGTTCTCGGTCTCCCACTTTCCCAGGTCGCCCGTATTGTAGGCCATTAGCACTCCGCGGTCAACGGGCGGAATACCCTGTACCTCGCGGTCGCGGTACTGGTGTAGGCGCACGGTACAGCTGATCTGCTTACCCGGCCACTGACTACGCAGAGTAGTAAGAAAATCGAAGTATGCCTCCCGCGTCCCCGCCGTCCAGTCGCAGTCGATTTGTAGTTCAGCGAAGGGAAAGGGAAAAGCCTCCGCGAGCAGGTCCGTCACCGACCGTGCGAGGCCGTCGGTTGGGTGAGTGAATACTTCGTTGGTGAGGAAAATGACGGGTACTGCCTGCGACGGCAGAGCGTATCACCGGCCTGCAGTATCGCCGCGGGTTCCGCCCGCCCGTTGTTCCAGCTGACGTCGAAGATCTTTATATACAGCCGGTCGGCGGCATACTGCGCGAGTAAGTCGGGATGGGGGTCGAGCTGCGTTTCCCAGTGATAGAAGGCTACCTTGGGCGGCGGTGCCTCCTCTTGGCAACTAGCGGCGGTCAGCACAAGAAGCAACACTAACAATCTGCCGCGCAGGAAAAATGTACCAGAGATCAAATAGTCTTTTGTCGCTCGGCGATGGGTTTTGAACCGCAGAGGGCGCGGAGTTGCGCGGAGTTTTAGCCGCTGCGCGGTTTTTAACTCACCACAGATGGGACACGGATGGGGCACAGATTTACTCTCCATTAGCCGTTCGTATTTGCAATAATCCGTGCCCCATCCGTGGTGCCCCCTCCCCCCCCCGAGCGCAGCGCGTGCAACTCCGCGCAACTCCCCGTACTCCGCGGTGCACCCAACCAGCGCGCAGCGAAATGATCCGTGCCCCATCCGTGGTGCCCCCTCCCCCCAAGCGCTGCGCGTGCAACTCCGCGCAACTCCCCGTACTCCGCGGTGCACCCAAATAGCGCGCAGCGAAATGATCCGTGCCCCATCCGTGGTGCCCCCTCCCCCCCGAGCGCAGCGCGTGAAACTCCGCCCAACTCCCCGTACTCCGCGGTGCACCCAACCAGCGCGCAGCGAAATAATCCGTGCCCCATCCGTGGTGCCCCCTCCCCCCCGAGCGCTGCGCGTGCAACTCCGTGCAACTCCCCGTACTCCGCGGTGAACCCAACCAGCGCGCAGCGAAGTAATCCGTGCCCCATCCGTGGTGCCCCCCCCCCCGCCCCCACGTGCGCAGCGAGCAAAGCCGCACCCATTCTGTAAAATCACAGCTCCACCACATCCCCCAACTGCGGCATCACCACCTCCCGGAAACCCGCCCGGTCCAGACGCTCTCCGAAGACTTGCATCCGGTCCAGCGTGCCGTGTACCAGGAAGAGTTTTTTGCAGGTATCCTGCTGCCCGTTGAGGAAAGTGATGAGCTCGGAGCGGTCGGCGTGGGCGCTAAAGGAGTCCATGCTGACCACCTCGGCGCGCAGCTCGTGGTACTTCCCATAAAGCTTCATGCCGTCGACGCCTTCGAGCAGCTTGCCGCCCGGGGTGCCGGGGGCGCAGTAGCCGACGATAAAAATGGTGTTCTTCGGGTCGCTCATGGTGTTGGCCAGGTGGTGCTTGCTGCGGCCCGCGTTCATCATCCCGCTGGCGCTGATGATGATGGCCGCCCCGTCCAGGAAGTTGAGGGCCTTGCTTTCGTCCACGCTCTGGATGTAGGTCAGGTCGTTAAAGCCGAAGGGGTTCTCGTCGGTGAGCATGTACGTCTGCAGATCGAGGTCGTAGCACTCGGGGTGGGAGCCGAAGACGCTCGTGGCGTTGACCGCCAACGGACTATCGACGAACACCGGAATGCGCGGCAGTTGGCCACTGCTCTCCAGCTGGTCGAGCAGGTAAACGATCTCCTGGGTACGGCCTACGCTGAAGGCGGGTATGAGCAGCTTGCCCCGCTTCTTTACGCAGGTGTCCTTAATAATGTCCAGGAAGCGGCGTAGCTCATTGGGCGGCAGGTCATGCTCTCGGTCGCCGTAAGTCGATTCGGAGATGAGGTAGTCGCAGTCCGGCATCCGCTGGGGGTCGCGCAGAATGGGCCGGTCGGGACGGCCGACATCCCCGGTGAAGCCTACGGTGGTGGTCGACCCATCCTCCCGCTGTATCCGTAGGGTCACGCTGGCACTGCCGAGGATGTGGCCGGCGTCGCGAAACTGCAGTTCTACCCCGGGGCGCAGCTCCAGCCATTCGTTGTAGGGGTGGCCGATGAAGCGTTCCATGGTGGGTTTCACGTCGGCCCTCACGTAGAGGGGCTCGCGGCGGTCGTCGTTTTTACGATTGTAATATTCGGCGTCCTTCTCCTGAATAAAGGCGGAGTCCAGCAGCAGGATGGCACACAGGCTCCGCGTGGCGTGGGTGGCGAAAATTTTGCCGCCGAAGCCGTCCCGGACCAGCTTGGGCACCCGCCCGCTGTGGTCGATGTGCGCGTGGGAAAGGATGAGGGCATCGACGCTCGCCGGATCGAAGGGGAAGTGCTGGTTGAAGTCTTCCATCTCCTTATTTCGCCCCTGATACAGGCCGCAGTCGAGTAAGATGCGGTAGCCGTCATCCAGGGTAAGCAGGTGGGCCGATCCGGTAACTTCGCGGTCGGCTCCGCAGAATTGTAAGGTCATGCGCTAAAGGTAAGCGGTAGGCCCAACACCAATCTCTAAGCCCGGGGGCGCGGTCGCGGGTGTGTAGAAAATCCAATTACACGCCCAGGAACCGATCGGCATACTCCGGGGGCGGCACCATCCGCCGGTCCTGCTCCCCGAACCATCGGTAGCGGTTGCGGCTAATGAAGTTGTAGACCAAATCGCGGAAGGACCGCGGCACGATATCCAGGGCGGTGAGGTAGGTCCAGGGACTCCCCATCAGTTGGAAAGTATGCAGGACGCTGTCGCTGCGGGTGTAGAGCTTTCCCCGGTCGTAGAGGACGACGGAGTTGAGCTCCTTGGGGTTGATCCCAAGGGGGTGCAGCAGCTCCAGCGCCGTTTCAGACTGCAGGCTCGCGAAGCGCAACACCCCCCGGCGGTCCGCGCGCAAAATAAAATTGACGGACCCGACGCACAGCTTACACATGCCGTCGAAGAACAGAATAGGGTGGGAGGTGTCCATAGCCACCCAACAGCCATTTCACCGCTTAGGTTAGGAAGTCGTAGCTGAGGTCGCGCTCGGCGATGGTGTACTCGCCCTCCACTTCCGGCCATTCGATGCCGAAGGCCGGGTCGTCGTACCGAAACCCCTGTTCGGCCTGGGGGGCGTAGAAGTTGTCGCACTTGTAGGCGAAAACGGCATCTTCGGAGGTGACGAGGTAGCCGTGGGCGAAGCCGCGCGGGACGAACAACTGCAGGTTATTCTCCCCACTCAGATAGACTCCATACCACTGGTAGCGGGTGGGCGAGTCGGGGCGTAGGTCAACGGCTACGTCGTAGACCTCTCCGCTGATGACTCGGACCAGCTTCGCCTGTACGTCCTCGCCCAGCTGCAGGTGTAGCCCCCGCAGTACGCCGTGGGTACTGGCCGCCTGGTTGTCTTGCACGAAATTTGCATCAATACCGGCCTCATGGAAAGTCTCGGTGTTGTAGGACTCAAAAAAGTAACCCCGGGAGTCCTTAAATATGCGCGGCTCAAAGAGCAGCAATCCATCAATGGGCGTAGTGGTAAATGGCATAGGAGGTGAGTGAATCGTCCAAACAAATTTCAACCGAAGTCCCGGCTGATCGTGTTAACGGGCGGGGGGCGAACTGAAGTGCAAGGTAGACACTTGAACTGTTCCGGCACCCCCCCTCCTCAATCCTTCCATCCCTCAATCTCTAACCCCTTGAAAAAGCCAGACTGGGAACAAGACTTCGCCTACCAGCGCGTCCGCCACCTCATCCAGGAGCGTTTCCATCGCCCGGCGCTGCCTGATCTAAACGCCCTGCTCTTTCTGATCGGCGTCCAGGAGCTTGGTCGCTGGCAGGAAGATTTTACCAAAGAGGAAAAGCGCGACCTAATGCACGTAGCCGTGTGCCGCCTACTCTCCGAGGACGGACACTACAGCTTCGTAGGGCGCGACGCCGATGGCTGGCCGCACTACGAGCTGACCAGCAAGATCCCGCCGACGGATTTGGGGGGGCAGGAGCGCTTGTTGAAGGAGAAAATCATCGGGTATTTTGAGGAGCTGGAAACCACCGAGGGGCGTATCGATCAGGTTTGACCCTGGAGAACGTGCCGTAACTTCGTTCTATGCGCATCTTACTCCTCTTCCTACCCTTCCTCTTAGCCCTCGCCGCCTGCAACACCGGCCCCACCCACGCCCTCATCATCACCAACTTAGGTGAAATTGAAATCGAACTGTACCCCGAAACCGTACGCCACACCGAAAACTTCATCAAGTTGGCGGAGGAGGGCTTCTACACCGGTACCCTTTTTCACCGCGTCATCCCCGGCTTCATGATCCAGGGCGGTGACCCGACGAGCAAGGGAGCGGCCCCGGGAACCATGCTGGGGATGGGTGGGCCCGGCTACGAGCTCGAGGAAGAGATCGGTGCCCCCCACCTGCGCGGCGCCCTGGCCGCCGCCCGTACGCCGAATCCCGCAAAGGCGAGCAGCGGCTCGCAGTTTTACATCGTGACCGGCGAGCTGCAGTCCGATAACGCACTCGACCAGATCGAGCGGATGAAGGACATCAAGTATAGCGACGCCCAGCGGCAGGCGTATAAGGAGCAGGGCGGTCGCCCCAATCTCGATCAGGACTACACCGTCTTCGGGGAGGTAGTACGGGGCATGGACGTCGTCGAGGCGATCGCCGAGCGGGAGACCGGCGGAGCTAACCGTCCCCAAGAAGACGTCGTGATCGAGCGCGTCACCATCAAGTGATCAGATAAGGCTCAGCGAGCAGCTGTACACGAAGGCCGGCGGCAGGTTGGCCAACGTGAAGCCCACCGATACGTTGTTGAAGTTATCCTTGAGCAGGCCGTAATCCTGTAGGGCGTACTGGTACTGCAGGAAATGTCCCTCCGGCTTTAGTATGCCCTGCGCCTGCCGGATAATGGTCTCCTTCACGGGCTGGTCAATCATGCTCAGGGGTAGGCTGGAGACCACGAAGTCCACGCTTCCCGGGGCGAGGTGACCCGTCAATCGCTCCGCCCCTACGGACAGCACCTGGAGGCGGGCGTCCCGGATGGTACCCAGGCGGTGCACGAAGGCCGGGTTGATTTCAAAAGCGGTTAGCTGGCTCTCCGGATGGAGCCTGGCCAACAGGGCACGCGTAATGCAGCCCTCCCCCGGGCCCAGTTCCACCACGTTTAGGGGAGTAGCCGACGGGATGGCTTCGATGAGTCGCTTGACCAGCGCGGGAGAGGCCCGGGCAATGGCTCCCGTGGAGCGAAAGTTTTTTACGGCTTCCCGGAAGAAGGTCCAGTTGTTCATAGAAAAGCGTGGTCGTCGGTCGGCAAAGAACGGCATTAAATAGTTATTCCTGCCCGCAGACCCCGCCGGGCAGGGGCTTCGGCCGCAACCATTGACAATCTATGGTTGTACCCAACAACAAAGCCCCTCCCATGCTCCGTATCCTGTTGGTTGAAGACGAAGAGAACATTCGCGACACCGTGAAACTCAATTTCGAAATGGAAAATTTTGAGGTGGTGACCGCCGAAAATGGCCGCAAGGCCCTCAAGCACGCTGGCGAGCAGTATTTCGATATCATGATCGTCGACGTGATGCTGCCCGAGGTCAACGGCTTCCAGGTCGTGGAGCAGGTGCGGCTGACCAACCGCGATACCCCCATCATCTTCCTGACGGCCAAGGACCAGGCCCAGGACCGCATCCAGGGACTCAAGAAGGGCGCCGACGACTACCTAACCAAGCCCTTCGTCTTCGAGGAATTGCTCCTGCGTGTCAACCGCCTCATCGAGCGGACCAGCAAGTCGCCCGAAGTCCAGCCCGACCTCTTTCGCTTCGGCACCAATAAGGTAAACTTTGCCACCTACGAAGCCACCGGCAATCAGGGGACCTTCACGTTGACCAAAAAGGAGGCTATGCTCCTCAAGCTGCTCACCGAGCGCCGCGGGGAGGTGGTCAGCCGCCAGCAGATCCTGCAGTCGGTGTGGGGGTATGACGTGTACCCCAGCACCCGTACCATCGATAACTTTATTTTGTCCTTTCGTAAGTACTTTGAGCAGGATCCCAAAAATCCCGCACACTTCCTCAGCGTACGCGGCGTTGGGTACAAGTTTGTAGAATAAGCCCCGCACCCGCGCCCCCGCCCCCGCATGCAAGACCTGACTTTCGCATACCCCGTTTGGTACCTCGCTCTCTGTGCGCTGGCCGGCCTGGGTGTGGCCCTGTTGCTGTACTTTCGGACGCCCCATCCGGCCCCCCGGCCCGTGCTCTGGAGCATGGCGGTCCTGCGCTTTCTGGGCTATAGTTTGCTGGCGGCACTTTTGCTCTCCCCCCTCCTGCGCTTCGTGGATACCGACCGGCAGGAACCAATTGTGGTCCTCGCACAGGACGTTAGCGAATCCGTAGCCCTGGAAACGGATACCACTGCCTACGCGGCGGAGTGGCGCCGGCTGCGGGAAGAATTAAGCCGCAGCTACCGCGTGGTAGACTACACTTTTGGCAGCGAGGTGCGCGAGGCCGGTGACCTGAGCTTCACGGATAAGCAAACCAACCTGGACGCCGTACTCACCGAGGTGGCCGACCTCTACGGCAACCAGAACCTGGGGGCCGTCGTGCTGGCTACCGACGGCATCTATAATGCGGGGACCAATCCGGCGTACCGAGACTACGCCCTTCGCGCGCCCGTCTACACCGTTGGGCTGGGCGATACCACCCGCCGCCGCGATCTGCTGGTCAGCCGCGTTTTTCATAACCGCATCGCTTACCTGGGCGATCGGTTTTCCGTTCAGGTCGACCTGAGCGCCCGCAACGCCGCCGGGGAGGCCACGTCGCTGACCGTTAGCCGGGTCGGGGAAGGGGGCAGTGCCGTACTGCATACGGAGGCGGTTGTCCTGGAAGGAGACGACTTCTTCACCACCCGTGAGATCACCCTGGCCGCCGACCGGGCCGGCGTGCAGCGCTACCGCATTGCGGTGACGGGGATCGGGGACGAGGTAAGCACCGCCAACAATCAACGGGACATCTTCGTCGACGTCCTCGATGCCCGGCAACGTATTCTCCTCCTCGCCGCGGCGCCCCACCCCGATCTGTCCGCGCTGCGGCAGTCACTGCGTACCGGACAAAACAATGAGGTCGAGGTCGCCTATGTCGATCGCTTTACCGGCAATCCGCGCGACTACGACCTGCTTATCCTGCACGAACTGCCCTCGGCTACCCAACGGGCCAGCGGACTGCTTGAGGCTATGCAGCGGGCCGCGGTGCCGGTACTGTACATCACCGGGGCGTCCCTGCCCGCCCCCCTCCTCAATGCGGCTCAGGATATCGTAACTGTAGCGGGCGGGGGAGCGCAGGTGCAGGGCAACGAAGCCACGGCAAAGCTGGTCCCAGGTTTTAATGCCTTCACGCTAAGCGAGGAGCTGCGGCTGGCCCTGCCGCGCTTTCCGCCGCTGAGCGTCCCCTTCGGAAATTTTGCTCCGGGCCCGGGGGCCGTCCAGTTGTTGCAGCAGCGCATCGGGCGGGTGGACACCGACTTTCCCCTGCTAACCGTCGGGGAAAGCCGGGGGGTGCGCACGGGGGTGTGGTTGGGGTCCGGCCTCTGGCAGTGGCGGCTGTTTGACTACCTGGAGTACGGCGACCACGCCCGCTTCGATGAGCTGATCAGCCAGCTCACCCAGTACCTGACGGTGCAGGAAGACAAGCGGAGATTTCGCGTCAGCCTGGCGGAGAATATTTTCGATGAGAACAAAGCCGTGCAGCTGGACGCCGAACTCTACAACAGCAGCTACGAGCTCGTCAATGACCCCGAAGCAAGGGTAGTCATCACCGGTCCGGCGGGCAGGGAATACGATTACACCTTTACCCGCACGGCTAACGCCTACTCCCTGAATGCTGGAAGGCTGCCGGTAGGCAACTACGCCTACCAAGCCGTGGTCAACGACGGGGAAGAGACGCTCACCAACGCGGGTAAATTCAGTGTACAGGCCGTAGAGCTAGAGCGCTTCGCCTTGGAGGCGGACCACGCCCTACTGCGCCAACTGAGTGGGCGCTACGGTGGGGACCTACTCTTTCCCGATCAGCTGGCTACGCTACCGGATCGCTTAGTGGCGAGTGGGGGCGTCAAGCCCGTCTTGTTTGAGACCATTACCACCCGGTCGATCGTCAACCTGAAGGGGGTGTTTTTCCTCCTGCTGGCCCTGTTTGCGGGGGAGTGGGTGTTGCGAAGGTGGTCCGGCACCTACTAGCCGACCGAGAAATATTGCGACTTAACGAAAATAATTCTCACTATTTTTTGGGAGGTGATTCTGCAGCGCAATTCTCCGGCCGATGACGAAGGCGCTTTGCGAGGTGATTAAGAGAAAAAAGCGGGTAACCACCAAAATGTAGGGCTTCGGGAACGGAAAGCGCGGGGTCGTGTTCGTAGAATGTGCGTGAATTTCAGTTCAGCCAATCAAAACCATATAGGGACTTTGTACGGTATAGAGAGGTATTATTCTGCAGCTTCCTAGGGAGTTCAGAATTTTCATAACACTATACAACTACAAACAAGCTACCATGCGACAATTTTACTTTGGCAGGGCAGTACTGACCCTGGTACTCGGGTTTGGCGCCTTCACTTCCCTTTTTGCGGCAAAAATTACCGTCACTTCCACCGCAGACAACGGCTCGGGCACCTTCCGGGGAGCCGTTATGGCCGCCCGGTCGGGCGATACGATCGTCTTCGCGCCGGGAACCAATGGGCGTTCCATTACGCTGCGGTCGGTCGTTTACATTGAGAAGGACCTGGTTATCCTGGGTAACGGGATGCGTAGCACCATGCTCAACGGCAGCGGTACCAACCGGGCCTTTTCCGTGCGTAAGGGCGCAAGCGTTACGGCCAAGGATCTGCGGGTCTTCAACGGCGTGATGCAGATCGGCGGCGGTCTCCGGGTACGGGCGGGAAGCACGCTGGTACTGGAACGGGTTCGCATTGACAACAATCGGTCCAACGGGGTGCGCTCCGGCCAGGGCGGTGGGGGCATCTTCAACCAGGGCGTGCTCTCGCTGATGGATTGCATGGTTACCGAAAACACTGCGCTGCGCGGGATGGGTTCCGGAGGAGGAATCCTGAATGGTCCGGGAGGAGCTCTGTCCATTATGAGCAGTCAAATCACCAGTAACGAGGCCAATCGGGCCGGCGGCGGCATCGAAGATGCCTCGGGTAGCGGGTCTGCCTTTACCATCATGAACTCCAAAATCGATAAAAACACGGTGTACGATGCCCCCGGTAACGGTGGTGGCATCCACATCGGCGGCGACGGTAGCCTGACCATCACCGGAGGTACGGTCAACGACAACCGCGCCGGTGCCGAAGGCGGCGGCATCTGGAACGGCACGGGTACGCTGACGGTCGTCGGTACCGAAGTCCGCAGCAACACCGCGGCTGGCAACGACGCCGACCAGGGCGGCGGCGGCCTGTACAATAACGGGGGCGGCACCATTGCCGTGAGCGGCGGCGCCCGCATCTCGGGCAACCAAGCCACCGGTACCTCCGGCAGCGGCGGCGGTATCCTCAATAACACCGGCGCGACCCTGATGGTCATGAACAGCCGGGTCGAGAAGAACGTAGCCAACCGGGCCGGTGGCGGCATCGAAGATGCCTCCGGCAGGGCCTCGACCTTCACCATTACTGACGCGACGATCAACGAAAACCGGGTGAACGATGCCCCCGGAAACGGTGGGGGTATTCACATCGGTGGCGACGGTAACCTGACCATTACCGGCAGTAAGGTCAATCGCAATCAGGCCGGTGCCGAGGGCGGCGGCATCTGGAACGGCGCTGGCACCCTGACGGTCGGCCAAACCATTATTCAGCGCAACACCGCGGCCGGCGACGAGGCCGACCAGGGCGGCGGTGGCCTCTACAATAATGGCAGCGGTACGATCCTGCTGCAGGACGGCACTCAGATACTAGACAACCGCGCGACGGGTACCTCCGGTAGCGGCGGCGGTATACTCAACAACGTCGGCTCTACGCTGACCATCGCCAACTCCCGGGTCAAGGGCAACGTAGCCAACCGGGCCGGCGGCGGCATCGAGGACGTGTCGGGAGCTGCTACCAGCTTCACCATCACGGACAGCCGCATCGAAGACAACCAGGTCAACAACGCCCCCGGCAACGGCGGCGGCATTCACATCGGCAGCGACGGTGACCTCACCATCAGCGGTGGTATGGTCAGCCGTAACCGCGCCGGCGCCGAAGGCGGCGGCATCTGGAACGGCATGGGTACCCTCCGCGTTATGGGTACGGTGGTCCGCGACAACTCCGCGGCCGGCAACGACCCCGATCAGGGCGGCGGTGGACTGTACAACAACGGCGGCGGCACGATCGCCCTTAGTGGCGGCGCCATGGTCAAGGACAACCAGGCTACCGGCACCTCCGGTAGCGGCGGCGGTATCCTCAATAACGAAGGGGCCACCCTGACCATCACCGACAGCCGCATCGAAACCAACGAGGCCAACCGGGCCGGCGGCGGCATCGAGGACGTGTCGGGCAGTGCCTCGGCCTTTACCATCACCAACTCAAAGGTGGATAAGAATAAGGTCAACAACGCCCCCGGCAACGGCGGCGGCATCCACATCGGTGGCGATGGCAACCTCACCATCACGGGCGGTACCGTTAACACCAACCGGGCCGGATCCGAGGGCGGCGGCATCTGGAATAACAGCGGCACCCTTACCGTAATGGGTACCCAAATCCGCAACAACAGCGCAGCCGGCCATGATCCCGATCAGGGCGGCGGCGGCCTGTACAACAACGGCGGAGGGACCATCGCCATCACTGAGGGAACGGAGATCTCCGGCAACCAGGCCACCGGCACCTCCGGCAGCGGCGGCGGAATTCTCAACAACACCGATGCTACCTTAACGATCGCGGACAGCCGCATCGACAACAACGTGGCCAACCGGGCCGGCGGCGGCATCGAAGATGCCTCGGGCAGCGCCTCGGCCTTTACGCTCACGAACACCATGATCACCAACAACCGCGTGAATAACGCCCCGGGTAATGGGGGCGGTGTGCACGTCGGGGGAGATGGCAACACAACCGTCACCGGCGGTATCGTATCCGGCAACCAGGCCGGCCGGGAAGGCGGTGGCCTCTGGAACGGTTCGGGTACCATGGAGCTCTCCGGAGTCGTAGTGACCGACAATTCGGCAGCCGGAAACGCCAGCAACCACGGCGGCGGCGGTCTCTTTAATGTGAGGGGAAACCTAGTCCTCGAGGACGTCACGGTCAGCAGCAACCGCGCTACGGGGACCTCCGGTTCCGGCGGCGGTCTGCTGAGCCTAGACGGCATGATTACGGTCAGCGGTGGCCTGTTCGACAGCAATTCCGCCAACCGCGCCGGCGGCGGGGTAGAGATTGTCGACGGCAGTTTCTCCTCTACTAACGTAAACTATACGAAGAACGACGCCGGCAGCGCACCCGGCAACGGGGGAGCCTTCCACGTGACCGGTATGGCCAGCACGATCGACTTTATGGGGGGATCCGCGACCAGTAACGTCGCCGCCAACGAAGGCGGTGGCCTCTGGAACCAGGCGGGTACTATGATGGCAATCACCAATATGAGCCTCCTGTACAACCGGGTGACCGATCCGGGGAGCTTCACGACCCGCGTCGGCGGGGGCGGGGTGTTTAACAACGGCGGCATCCTGGACATCGACGCCTCCACCATCGCCTACAATACGGCGACCGGTGGAAAGCTTACCGGTGGCGGCGGCATCGCCAACAACACCGGCGGTACCATCACCCTGATGCGCTCCACCGTATCCAATAACGCGGCCGGCCTGGCAGGTGGCGGAATCGGAAACGATGGCACGATGGAGATCATCAACTCCACCATCACGGCCAACATGGCCCCCGGAGGCGGTGGTTTCGCTCAGGCACGTTCCGTGGCAAAGCTGACCATCATGGGTACGATCGTGGCGGACAACATGGCTCAGATCTCTCCTGACTTCGGCACCCTGAAAGGTATGGTGACCAGCAACGGCTACAACCTGATCGGTGACGATACCTACGACCAGTTTCCCGCCCAGCCCACCGACATGGAAGGAATGAGCGCCATGCTGATGGCCCTGGCCGACAACGGAGGAACGACCATGACGCACGCGCCCAAGTGCTCCAGCCCGGTCGTGAACGCCGGTGACCCCGATGACAACACCCCCGACCAAATCGGACAGTCGGTCTTCGGCGATATCCGGGACATTGGTTCCTTTGAGAAGCAGTCCTTCTGTGGTCCGGCCGTACAGCCGGCTCTGGCGGCCGCAAAGGCCAGTGTGCAGCCACTAGATCGGGTGCAGGCCTATCCTAATCCGGTGACGAATGACTTTATGAAGGTGACCATGCCCGCGCACTTTGCCGGGGAGGTGACACTTCGCATCATCAGCCCCGAGGGCCGCGTTCGTCAACTCCTGGCTTCCGACGCTACCAACTACCGACTCGAACTCGGTGAGTTCGCGCCGGGTGCCTACACCCTGCAGGTGATCAACGGAGAAGAGACCCAAACGGTCCGTTTCGTGATCGTACGGTAGGTAGCTCTATAACGCGAATCGTTTCTGCCATAGGCCGGCGTCCTCCCCCCTCTGGGGGCCGGGGGGCCAAGCCGGCAGAGGTATAAATTTTAGCGCATGGCAGGAACTTCCCTGCTTAAACATCCTTGCCCCGGCCCGTAATCAGGCCGGGGCATTTTTTTGTAAGCGATAATTTGGGAGAATTTCCGCATCGCTAGCGGAAGATTGTGTCCCGGCCGTCCGGGTGATTATTAAAGCTGGAATGCAAGGGCGTAGCGGAAAGCAATCGGATTAATGGGTTATCTTTGCCGTCTCTTACTGAAACAGCGCCTAGCAAATCGTTCGTTTAGTGCCGATAACTGTCCCTTCTAGCTACACCCATTTCCGAACGGCTACCGTTCACGATGACCTGCACCCCGACCAAGCGAGGTGGTTTGCCGTCCGAGTAGGGCACCGGAAGGAAAAGGTAGTCGCCAAGTTGCTGGACATCGAAGGCGTTGAGTACTTCCTCCCCCTGCGCGAACGCCCCTTCAAGTACAAGTCGAAGACCGGTGTACGTCAGATCCCTTTGTTGGGAGGTTACATCTTCGTCCGCATCGTGGCCGGTCAACAATTACAGGTCCAGCGACTGAGCTTTGTCTTCGGGTTCATCAAGATCGGAAAGGAGCGCCGCCAGGTCACTCAGGACGAGATCGACCTGCTGCGGCGGTTGTCTGTCGACAATACAATCAAGTGGGTTGTCGAAGACAAGCTGCAGGAAATGGAGAGCGGAACGGTAGTCGAAATCGCGCGCGGCCCACTAGCCGGCGTTCGCGGTTACTACCTCCACGCGAAAAGCAAAAAGAAATTCATCATCTCTTTCGGGGGGCTCGATGCCCGCCTGATGACTTGTGAAGTTTCCCCGGAGGACGTCATCCCCCTCCAGGGCATGGACGTAGTTCAAGAACCCCAAAACCAGGACCGCAAGAAACTTTGGTAAGCCCGCTTTCCAAGACGGATGATGCACCGCAGGCGCGGATCGGACCAAGTGCTTTCGACACATGGAGGGCGAAGCCGTGAACCGTGTCCTCTTCGGGGGCTACTGCTGACCGCCTGCCGGGTAAACTCTTCGAGTACCTGGCTCTCCGCCATCTCCAGAAGGACCAAACATCCGGCGGACTACCTGAACTCCATCGCAGCATGAAAATTAGAACCATTTTAGTTACCGGGGGGGCCGGATTCATCGGTTCCCATCTAGTCCGCCTGTTGGTCAAAAAATATCCGGACTACAGCATCATCAACCTCGACAAGCTGACCTACGCCGGTAACCTCGCGAACGTGGAGGACATTGCCGACCACGATAACTACAGCTTTGTGAAGGCGGACATCACCGATCTGGACGCCATCCGCAAGGTCTTTGCGGTCTATCCGATTGACACGGTGGTGCACCTCGCCGCGGAAAGCCACGTCGACCGCAGCATCGAGGACCCCCTCATTTTCGTGCGAACCAACCTGGTGGGCACGGCCACTATGCTGCAGGCGGCGCGGGAAGCCTGGAAGGGCAGTTTCGACGGCAAGCTGTTCTACCACGTATCGACGGACGAGGTGTACGGCTCCCTCGGAGAGACGGGCTTCTTTACCGAAACAACCACCTACGATCCCCGCAGTCCGTACTCCTCCAGCAAGGCGGGCAGTGACCACTTGGTACGCGCCTGGGGACACACTTACGGCCTGCCGGTGGTGCTCAGCAACTGCTCGAATAACTACGGTCCCTACCAGTTTCCCGAGAAACTGATCCCCTTATTCATCAACAACATCCGCCAGGAAAAGCCGCTGCCGGTATACGGTAAGGGCGTGAATGTGCGCGACTGGCTCTACGTAGAGGATCACGCCCGGGCCATCGACCTCATTCTCCACGGGGGCAAACACGGGGAGACCTACAACATCGGGGGCCACAACGAGTGGAAAAACATCGACCTCATCAAGGTCATCTGCCGCACGATGGACGAGAAGTTGGGCAGGGAAGCAGGTGCAAGTGAACGCCTCATTACCTACGTGACCGACCGCGCCGGACACGACATGCGCTATGCCATCGACGCCACCAAGCTACAGGAAGAACTGGGCTGGACGCCGAGTCTCCAGTTTGAGAAAGGGATCGCCAAGACAATCGACTGGTACCTCAATCACGAGAGCTGGATGCAGGGCGTGACCAGTGGCGCTTACCAAGAGTATTATACCACCATGTACCAGAACCGCTAAGCCAGCACCGATGAAAGGAATCATCCTCGCCGGCGGCTCCGGTACGCGACTTTACCCGATCACCAAGGGCGTATGCAAGCAGTTGATGCCGGTGTACGACAAGCCCATGATCTACTATCCGCTGAGCATCCTCATGTTAGCGGGCATCCGGGAGGTGCTCATTATTACCACCCCGGAGGACAAGGTGGCCTTTAAAAACCTGCTAGGCGACGGAAGCGAACTAGGCTGTAGTTTTCACTATGCCGTGCAGGAAAAACCTAACGGACTGGCGCAAGCCTTCGTCATCGGAGAAGACTTCATCGCGGGAGACAAGTGCGCGCTCGTGCTGGGGGATAACATTTTTCACGGGGCCGGACTGAGTCAACTGCTGCAGGAAAGTGCCCAACTGGCTGCGGGGGCGCGGGTGTTTGCCTATCCCGTGCAGGATCCGGAACGCTACGGAGTGGTCGAATTCGACGACAACCGAAAGGCCATCAGCATTGAAGAAAAGCCGGAAGTACCCAAGAGCCGCTACGCGGTGCCCGGCCTGTACTTTTACGATGAGCGCGTAGTCGAGGTAGCTAAGAACGTAAAACCGAGCGCCCGCGGCGAGTATGAAATCACCACCGTCAACCAGTGGTACCTCGAGCGGGGAGAACTTGAAGTCGGCATCATGCAGCGCGGTACCGCCTGGCTGGATACCGGCACCTTTGAGAGCCTGCATGACGCGGCCGAATTTGTGCGCGTGATCGAGAAGCGACAGGACCAGAAGATCGGCTGTATCGAAGAAGTAGCTTACCGGATGCACTACATTGGCAGGGAGCAACTGCAGAAAGTGGCCGCCCCCCTAGTCAAGAGCGGGTACGGGAAGTATTTAGAAAACCTTGTGTAGGGAGGTGATCATCAAGGACCTCTTTGGCTTAATAAGAAAAATCTTCGTATGTCAAGTTTGAATGGCACTGCCCGTTTGAGTGCCGAGCAACAACTGGCGGCTTACCGGAGCAAAAAAATGGCAATCTCCGTGATTGGCCTGGGGTACGTAGGGCTCCCCCTCGCCCTGGAACTGGCTAAGAAATTTCGCGTGATCGGATTCGACATCAGCGACTCCCGGGTGGAGATGATGCGGAATCGCGAGGATCCGAGCGAGGAGTTGGAAGCCACCGCCTTCGACGGAAAGGACATCACCTTTACTTCCGAGGGAGAAGGGCTGAGCGAAGCGTCCTTTCATATTGTGGCCGTTCCAACGCCGGTGGATGACAGCCGGACGCCTAACCTCCGCCCCCTGCTGGGAGCGTCTCGCTCGGTTGGTAAGGTGTTGAAGCAGGGGGATATCGTGGTTTTTGAGTCCACGGTCTACCCCGGCTGTACCGAAGAGGACTGCGTACCAATTTTAGAAGAAGAAAGTGGACTCACCTTTGGCGAGGATTTTACCGTTGGATATTCGCCCGAGCGCATCAATCCGGGAGACAAGGAACACACCGTAGACAAGATCCTAAAAGTTGTTTCTGGAAGTGACAAAGCAACCCTACAGGTAGTAGCTGGTATCTACGGAGACATCATCACCGCCGGCGTATACGAGGCCACCAGCATCAAGGTAGCCGAGGCCGCTAAGGTGATCGAGAACAGCCAGCGGGATGTAAACATTAGTTTCGTGAATGAGCTGTCGATGATCTTCGACCGCATGAATATCGATACGAAGGAGGTGTTGGAAGCCGCGGGAACGAAGTGGAACTTCCTGCGCTTTTCTCCGGGACTGGTCGGTGGTCACTGCATTAGCGTCGACCCCTACTACCTGCTGCACAAGAGCAAGGAGTTAGGGTACGACCCTCAGGTAATCCTGAGCGGCCGGCGCGTCAACGACGCCATGCCCGGCTTCATCGCTAAAAAGCTGGTGCAGCTCCTGATCCATAAAGGGAAGAATCCAAAAAACGCCAAGGTGCTTATCATGGGCATCACCTTCAAGGAAGACGTAGCGGACATCCGCAACTCGAAAGTGATTGATCTTGCCCGGGAACTGATGGACTACTCCATTCACGTCCACCTGTCCGACCCCTGCGCTTCTCCGAACGAGCTGGCCCACGAGTACAAGCTGAACTTGGTCGACAAACCTTCTAACGATTACGACGCCGTGATCGTAACGGTGGCCCACCGGGAGTACCGTCAACTCAGCTTTGATGATTACCGGAAAATGATGAAGGGAGAGCCCATTCTGTTCGATCTGAAGTCGCTGTACGAGTACCCTGCCAAGGAGGAGAACCTCACCTACTGGCGGTTGTAGCGGTTACCGGCCGCTCGCTTGGTCTATTGTCCCTCATGAAATTGTTCGATCTCTTCAAAAGTGCCCCAAAGCTGGCTTCGCTGGCCCCGCTGGGGGTGGATATGCACTCCCACTTACTACCGGGAATCGACGATGGCGCAGGTACCATGGCGGATAGCCTTGCGCTGGTCCGAAGAATGATCGATCTGGGGTTCACCGAACTGTGGACGACCCCCCACGTGATGGCGGATTTGTACCCCAACACGCCGGAGATCATCCAGGCTAGACTCGAGGAGGTCCGACATGCCATTCGTAAAGCTGGTCTTCCTATACAGATCCACGCAGCGGCGGAGTACTTGCTGGATGAGGCCTTTGGAGAAAAGATCGATCGGCAGGAGCTGCTCACCCTACCCGGAAAGCGCGTGTTGGTGGAGATGTCCTTCGTTTCGGCCACGCCCCAACTCGATCAGCACATCTTTCAGCTTCAGACCAAAGGGTACAAGGTGATCCTAGCCCATCCGGAGCGGTACCTCTACTACCGGAACGACTTCCAGGCCTACGAACGCCTGCACACGCGCGGCGTGGAATTTCAGGTGAATTTGCTGTCCTTAGCCCGCTACTACAGTTCGGGCACTTACGAAAACGCCCTGCGTCTTCTGGAAGCCGGTATGGTAGACTACCTAGGTACGGATATGCACCACCTGGCGCACGCAGACAAAATCACCCAGGTGGTAGCGGATAGAAAAAGTAGCCGCCTGCTGGCAAAATACGCGGCAAACTTGAAAAATAAGGAATTAAGGATTCAACCAAGTGAGAAGCTTCCAGAGAGTTGACCGACTCGCCGATGAAGATTCTGGTCACCGGAACCGCCGGCTTTATCGGATTTCACCTGGTCAATCGGCTAGTCGCCGACGGGCATCAAGTCGTGGGCCTCGATAGCATCAATAACTACTATGATGTCAGTCTCAAAATTGCCCGCCTGGAGGCCGCGGGGGTTCCCCGCAACCGGATTGCCTACCGAGAATTCGTGCAGAGCGAGAGGCACGAAAACTACCACTTTATCCAGCTTAAGCTAGAGGACGCCGCTAACCTGCAGTCCTTGTTTAGAGAACAGGGGTTCACCCACGTAGTGAATTTAGCCGCCCAGGCGGGAGTGCGTTACAGCCTGCGAAATCCGACGGCTTACATTCAGAGCAACGTAGTGGGCTACATGAATCTGCTCGAGTGTTGCCGAATGAATGAGGTGGCACATTTAGTATACGCAAGCAGTTCGAGCGTCTACGGGCTAAACGAACACGTGCCGTTCCGGACAACGGACAGTGTTGATCATCCGGTTTCCCTGTATGCAGCGACCAAAAAGACCAATGAGCTCCTGGCGCATAGCTATAGCCATCTGTACGGTCTGCCTACCACGGGGCTGCGCTTCTTTACGGTGTACGGGCCATGGGGTCGGCCCGACATGGCCTACTTCCTGTTTACTCAGGCAATTCTGGAGGGTAACCCTATCAACGTGTTCAACCACGGCCACATGAGCCGGGACTTTACGTATGTCGACGACATCGTGGAGGGCGTCGTGCTTACCTTACAAAAGCCGCCTGAAAAAGATCCGACGTGGTCGGCCAAGCAGCCCTTGTCGGACAGTTCCAGTGCTCCCTACCGCATCTACAATATCGGGAACAACGCCCCCGTCTCCCTCTCACAATTTATTGAGACGATCGAACAGAAGCTGGGCAAAGTGGCGGAAAAGATTTTTCTGCCGCTTCAACCTGGCGACGTGGAAAGCACTTACGCCGATAGTTCGGCATTGATGCGTACTACCGGCTACCAGCCTAATACCTCACTGACGGAAGGAATCGGTCATTTTGTGGACTGGTACCTTGATTATTATCAGCAATAGTGTGGAATAAGCCGCACTGACCTGCAGCGACGCTGAAGTCGTGGGGTACATTAACTTACCAGGAAACGCCACGGGCGTTATTACTTCAAATAACATTAGGCATATCTCACGCTTCACTTCCCTCGGGCGCAAACCAGATTGTCACGGAACCGCTCGCCTCCCTCCTCTGGAGGCTAAGGGGCGGAAAGAGCGGGCCGATAAATCGGTTTGCTCCCGTTCCCTCACTAGTCTCGGGCTCTGCCTAATAGGGGTATTTCCCTTGTTACTGGGTTTTTCCTCGTGCATCTCCCAGGCCGAATTGATCAACTTCAGACAGGCGGACCAAGCCCCTAACGATTCCTCGGTAAAGATTGAGAATGCGACCAACCTGACCATACAACCGGAGGACCTCCTGCGCATCGACATCAATTCCTTAAGCGAGGTTGCGGGGGAGGTGTTCAACCCGCCAACAACCGGTCAGGGAAATCAGCAGATGGGCCAGGGTGGTGGGCAGGGCGGTAATTATACGTTGGAGCTGTTCATGGGCTATTTAGTTGACCAGGAAGGCTTCATTGAATTACCGGTGCTAGGCCGGGTGCTGGTGGCGGGACTTACGCTGGAAGAAGCCAAAAGCAACATTACCCGACAACTCAACGAATACCTAAAAGATCCCGTAGTCAGTATGCGCTTTCTCAACCTGAAGGTGACGGTTTTAGGAGAAGTCAACTTTCCGGGGGTACAACGGCTATCTAATAAGCGAGTGACGCTACTGGAGGCGCTTGGCATGGCGGGCGATCTTACCGCCTACGCCAACCGGAATAATATCATGATCACGCGGGAGGAGAATGGTCAGAGGGACCGTGTTTACCTGGACCTGCAGTCTGACGATATCTTTAGTTCGCCCTATTTCTACCTTCAGCAGAACGATGTCATTTATGTGGAGCCCAACCAGGCCCGCGTGGCCACCGTGGCCGATCCCGCCCAGCGGATCATCAGCTACGCCGGTGCCGGCCTCTCGCTCATCACCCTCATCTTTGCCCTCACACGCTAAGGCGGTTCTCACCTACGTACAGAAATAAACAGCGTGGATCAATACGGGGATGATATGGAGGGAAGAGAGGAGCGGCCACTGCTTCAGGTGGACGTACGTAGTCTACTGTTCCGCACTTTGCGTAACTGGTATTTATTTCCACTCTGCCTCTTTCTGACGCTGTCTATTGCATTTCTGTACTTGCGGTATACCCATCCGGTATTCCTCGTTGAAACCGATATTCTGAATCGCGCTACGGCAGAAGAGCAAATTTCCTCTTCTCTATTTGGCGAACTCGCTGCTACCACGGCTATAACGCAGAATCTGGTAGAAGACGAGATCCAAGTGCTTAAATCGCGTAACCTTTTGGAGGAAGTAGTTAAAACGCTTCAACTTGAGGTGCAGTATTTCTCCCGGGGGCGGGTCCAGGATTTCGACCTTTATCCCTATATTAAACGTAGTCCCATACTGGTCGAACCGGTTTGGCCGTTCGAGGAGGCAAAAAGAGCGCCAGACTTCGTGCTCACTTTCACGGGCGATGAAACATATCAGTTAGAAGAGAAGGAGCGCGTGTACCAAGGCACATTCGGACAACTAATCAGCACGCATCAGGGAAGTATGGTCATCAACCGCAACCCACTTGCCGAAGAAAGTTTGGCCGAGGTACAGTTCAATATTAAAAGTGCAACCTCCCGCGCCGAAGAATATGGCCGTGACTTAACGGTAGCCAAAGCAGGCAGAGAGACCAATGCACTGAACATTGCGCTACTGGAAACCGTGCCCCGACGGGGCGTCGATTTTTTGCGTCAGATGGTTGCCTTCTACGACCAGTCGATTGTAGCGGAGAAGGGACAGATCGCGGAGAAGACCATCACTTTTCTGGACCAACGCCTGGCTTACCTCGAGGAAGAGTTGGATCTGTCAGCTGCCAATTCGGAGGATTATATAGTAAAGAACGACCTAATTGAAGGGGTAGAGAACAAATTGGCTTACCAGGTGGAGACCCTCCGAGAGTACGATCAGCAACTAGCAGTCGTCGCGATTCAACTAGAGAACTTGGATTCCCTACGGCAATTGCTTAACAATCCTCAGGCCTTGGACAAGCTGGCAGCGTTTGATTATTCTCCCTACGTCGTCAACGTAAATGGTACAGATTACTCCAGTTTAATTAGTCAGTACGCCGAACTGCTGCTCCAGCGGGAAGAATTGGAGCTAGGCGCTACCGGTAAACACCCAGTACTGGGACCCTTACAAGAGAGAATTGGCGCGCTCCAGCAGTACCTAAACCAGGAATTGAGTACCGCCCGACGAGAACTGGACCGTACGCGGGAACGCTTACAAACCCGGACCGACTCCCTATTCCGCGCTATGCGTGCTATACCCAGGTACCAGAGAGAAGTTGAGGGATTAGAGCGCGTACTAGACATCAAGGAACAACTTTATGTGGAGTTGCTAAAAAAGAAGGAAGAAAATACCCTATCGCGTGCTGCGGCCCTTTCCGAATTGAAGATTTTAAAGGATCCTTCGCTGAGTGCGAAGGTCAGCCCTGACGAACCACGTATTTACGCGCTATTGGCTTTAGTTGGTCTATTGCTACCGGCAGCATTGATCACAGTGAGGGAGGTATTCGATAATACTGTCAAGACGCCTGAACAAATTAAGAAATTGACGGATGCCCCCCTCGTAGGTTCAATTGCAGCCAGTAGGGATAAAGATGTAATCGTCGTTACACCACAGCGTCGCTCGGGTATTGTGGAGATGTTCCGGATGTTAAGGACTAATCTTAACTATGTAGGCCGGGATGGAAACATTCCACAGCGTATGCTGATCACCTCTACGGTGTCGGGCGAGGGGAAGACTTTTATCACTATTAACCTTGGTTTAAGTTTGGCCATCAGCAACAAACGGGTCTGTCTGGTTAATTTAGATTTAAGAAAACCCCGTCTAGGCAACTATCTGGGAATAAACGAGAACCAAAATGGCCTATCGAGTTACCTGATCGGAGAAACGGAGTATAATCAGTTGATGCAGCAATGGGAAGGTAATGAAAACCTTTACTTTATTCCATCAGGCCCTCTACCTCCAAATCCCGGAGAACTTCTACTAAGTCCAAAACTAGACCAGCTTTTTGAACGCTTACAGAAAGAATACGATTACATCGTCATTGATGCTCCACCGGTAGGACTAGTATCTGATGCGCTATCGCTCGGTCGACTGGCGGAGCTAACTCTCTTCGTGATTCGCTTTAACTACTCTACGACTCGCTCTTTAGAATTGATATCTGACCTCAAGCGAGCCGGTAAATTACCCCATCCCGCAGTTGTGTTCAACGGAGTCCAGGCCACGCGTGGGTACGGCTATGGATACAGTTACGGATATGGATACGGCTATGGATATGGTGGGTACGGTCAAGGATACTATGATGATGAAGAACAGTTTAGCCTCTGGCATCGACTTACTGGTAAATAGATATGAAACACCTACTATATTTTTATCGAGTTTACACAAAATACCTGGATAAAGGGGTATGGTTGCTGCTCACCTTAACTATTTTAGTCGCGTTTGCGGATGGTTTGGGTATATCGATGCTCCTACCTTTACTTCAATCTCTAGATATAAGCGATCAAACAAAAGATGCAAACATTCTCAATAAGATTGTAGACACATTGGGTATTTCCGACTCATTAACTCGGATTCTAACATTCATGTTCGTAATTTTTCTCGGGAAGGCATTATTGAAATTTTGGGCGGGATATTACAGGAGCAGTCTCTTTAAGGAATTGTACCGCTACTTAAAGATTAAATTTTACGATGCAGTTCTGAATGTAAACTATCAGTACTTTACTAAAAAAAATACCGGACACTTTATTACGATTATGGAGACGCATGTCAACCGTACAGTTCGATCGTTTGACCTCTTTGTAACATTGGTGACGGGTACGGTGATGGCAGTCTCTTATTTAGTGATTGCTGCTTTGATTTCATGGGAGGTTTCGGTGATGGCCGTTCTGTTAGGAGTGCTAATTTTTGGTTTGCTTTCCGTGGTAAATCGATTTGTGAGAAAGCTATCCACCCGCATCGCTGCTGAGGAGAAACATATGAATCAAATAGCAGTGCAAGCGCTACATGCATTCAAGTACATTGTTTCTACAGCATCTTTCAGACCCATCCAGCTACAGTATGAGAAAAGTATCAAGAGCATAACTCACCTTCAATTTAAAACAAAATTAGCAAATGCCTTTACCGCCTCTATCCAAGAATTATTGTCGGTAACCTTGTTAATTGCTATGATTGTTATAGAGGTCGTAATTCTGGGATACCCAATCGGAGCAGTATTTGTAATTTTACTTCTATTCTATCGAGGGGTGAATCAGATGCTAGCGGTCATTACCAACTGGCAAGAACTAATAGCCTATCATGGCTATGTAGTATCAGTGGACGAAGAACTTGACGCCTTAATGGCTAACCAAGTAGTGGAAGGACCAAAAAGTATGTCCGCTACCATTAACCAAGAAGAAATCGAGTTTTCCAATTTGAGCTTTTCTTTTGAGGATTCCCAGCAGCCCGTAATTAAAAACCTGTCATTTACGATCGCCCCCAATACAACGGTTGCCTTGGTTGGCCCATCCGGCGCAGGGAAGACTACTATTGTTGACCTCCTTACCGGACTGCTCCTACCGCAAGCAGGGCAGATTAGAATTGGTAGTCAACTTTTGCGCGAGACTCGATTGAATGAATGGCGGTCTACAATCGGTTATGTAGCGCAGGATCTTACAGTCTTCGATGATAGTGTAGGAAATAATATTTGTTTGTTCCAGGAAGCCGCTACAATGCCAGCTATCATTGAGGCAGCAAAAAAGGCTTCTGCCCATCAGTTTATACAGGCGTTACCCCAGGGCTACCAGACTCGTATTGGTGATAAGGGAGTGAGGTTATCCGGTGGCCAGAAACAAAGACTGTTTATTGCCCGAGAGCTTTATAAAAATCCGGAGCTACTGATTTTAGATGAAGCCACCAGTGCACTTGACTCGGAATCGGAGCAATCCATAAAGGACAGTATTGATCAATTGAGGGGTAAAATCACGGTAGTAATTATTGCCCACCGTCTGTCCACAATCAGGGATGTAGACCACATATATGTACTGGATAAAGGAAGAGTAGTGGAGGCTGGCAACTATGAAGACCTTGTATCCAGTGATAGTTCAAAGTTTGCCAAAATGGTTGAATTACAGAATTTATAACCTTAGAAAGAGAAGCATTGAAAGAAATCGTTAAACAGCTTTTGCCTACCAAGCTATGGAATTCCTTACGTGATAAGAAAAAGGCCTCATTAGGCGAAGGCCTGATAAACGCGAACTATCAATATGACAAAGAGAGATTCCGTCAGTACGCCTCTCCCGTACGCGATTTTAAGAGTGAAGCAAATCGAGTCGCTTACTTGGTTATGTTATACCACAGCTTGGAAAAAGGAATGTCAATGCCCGAACCTAAACCAGGCTACGGCCAGGAGAAAGCGAATGAAATTCTCACTCAAGTTCGTACGCTGCTCGGTTTGAATTGTACGAATACCCAAATTGAATCAGCTCTCCATGTACTGGCAGCATATACCTCCTTCAACGAAGAACTTGGAGTACTGCTACCAGACATAAAAAAAGAAGTACATAATCTGTTAGGTGAATATCGAACACGCCACCTTGTACCAAATCAGCAAGCTGGTGGTGGGCGAAAGTTGGTACGCAAGGAAGACCTGGCAAGGTTACAATCTATTGATTTTAAATCTTTTGTATTCAATCGGCATTCAATTCGAAGCTTTACCGACGAAAATATCCCGATCGAGCTGATTACCGAGGCAGTGCTCATTGCTCAAAAATCACCGTCAGTTTGTAATCGACAGTCAAGCCGGGTTCATGTTTTCAAAAATGGCGAGAATGCTAAAGAAATCCTAAAACTTCAGAATGGTAACAAAGGGTTTGGACATACTGCAAATAAAATATTAGTTGTAACCAGCAATCTTTCTTCTTTTCTTGCGGTTGGCGAGCGAAACCAAACGTGGGTGGATGGGGGGCTGTTTGCAATGACCTTAATTTACGCATTGCATTCTTTAGGCCTTGGAACCTGTTGCCTGAATTGGAGCAAAGAAATGGAAGACGACCTGGCACTTCGCAAGATTGCAGATATCCCAGAACAAGAAAATATTATTATGCTGATTGCGGTAGGGTGTTTGCCAGATGAATTGTATATCCCATGGTCGTATCGTTCGCCCATCGAGGAAATAATCAGCTATCATTAAGTAAGCATGAAAAACGAAGCTAAAAAGGTCGGCGTAGCCACCTATCACTATAGCTACAATGAGGGTGCTCTACTCCAAGCCTATGCGACTACACAAGTGTTGAAAAACATGGCAGGTATCCGGGGGGAGATAATTGATCAACGGTATCCAGCAAAAGTAGAAGTTTATGGTAGGCCTGATAACGATCGCAAGGTTGCACTGCTAGACGCAGTGAACGAGTGGTTACCCCTATCTGAAAAGAAATTTCGCCAGAACGAAGACTTGAGCTCAGTATATGAGTATATTAATAGTACTTACGACAAGCTGATCGTAGGTAGTGATGTGGTTTGGAACCTTAAATATAAGAGGCGCTTTCGCCGCCTTTTGGGGAAGGGAATACTACCAAGTCAATCTATCCCTTTCTATACACCTTTTCCGAATTTATACTGGCCGGATAGAGCATTGAAAGTGCCTGTATACGCTTATGCAGCAGCAATTGGTACTTTAGAATATGACCAAATTCCACGCGCCGATCAAAAAAGGATGCAAGCCAGTTTGAGGCAATTCTCTAGGATAAGCGTACGAGACGAGCGAACTCACAGGTTCGTGGAATTCATCGACCCTGTCTTAGCGAAAGACGTAGTGATCGTTCCAGACCCTACTTTCGGAATTGACTTGGATTACTCTGGAATTGAAGCGTTAAAAATTAAGTTGCAATCTTGGGGAGTTGATTTTGATAAACCCATTTGCTGCTTTCTCTCAAAGGATCATCCCGTGTTGGAAACCTTTTCAAAGTATGTGATAGGCAAGGGCTATCAAACGGTAAGTTTAAGTACTCAGAATGACTTTTCAGAAGTTAACCTATATGATAAATACATTACCCCAGTAGAATGGTCAGTCATTTTCAGCTTATTTGACTTTTGCGTAACGGAAAGGATGCATGGAGCCATCTTTTGCCTCAAGAATGGTCTCCCTTTCGTCGCTATCGATATAAATGAAACTAAAAAGGATAATGACTCTAAGATTATTAATTTGATGAGGCAATTCGAGTTATCCGAATTTGTCTTGCCGAAGTCTAAATTGAATTTCGAAGAGTTGAAGGATCTATTTAATGAGTTTTATTCCAAAGAAAGTCTGTGGAGTGAAGCCATAAATGGAAAGTTGGAATTTGCAATGAAAACTACCTCAGGATTCATCCAGAGCATAGTTAAGGACTGAAATGTCAAATACTAAATTTGAGCTTAACCTGCCTTGGTGAAGACTGCTAATAATAGGATATATGATTTCTCATCACCATAAATGCATATTTGTACACATTCCGAAAGTTGCTGGTCAGAGTATGGAACTTTTCTTTTTGAATCAGCTTAATCTGACTTGGGAAACTCGGGCTCCGCTTTTACTAAGGGCAAATAACCAACCTAAGATTGGTCCGCCTAGACTTGCCCACCTTAAACTGCAGGAGTATTCTCTATACAACTACATTTCAGACGAGCTTTTTGACCAGTACTTTAAATTCACTTTCGTTAGGAACCCTTGGTCTCGTGCTGTTTCCTTTTATAAATACGGAAATTATGATCTCCATATGTCTTTCAATAAATTTGCCAATATAGTACTACCTGATTTGATAGAGCATAAATATTGGTTTTTTGGACCACAGCATCAATTCATTTTTGATGTAGGAGAATCAAAGATAGATTTCATAGGTGATTTGAAAATATGAAGAATGATTTCCAAATTGTTTGTGACACCTTAAACATTCCCTTAGGAACGTTCCCATTTAGGAACGAGAGTCCTAAGAAAAAGGGAATGGCCTACTCCAAGAAGGTCTTCTATCGACGAATGTACAAATACCCGTACCTTTTGTTACACCTTTCTAGTGACAAAATAAAATCGAAGGATTACGTAAAATACTATGATAGTAGTACGATTGCTCTCATTAAAAAATTTTACGAGAAAGATGTTGATTTATTCAAATATTCTTTTGCAGGATAAGAAAAATTGCTCGTCCGAGGTATATGTGGCGAATGATCCAAGCCCTATTATGGAAGAAGCATATTTGTTCATCCCTTTATCAATAAATTTTCAGTAAAAATTTAGTCGTTACAACGATGACTCTCTCGAGATATTTATTTTTGAATTGAACAGCAGTGTTTACAGTTGTTCAAGTTCAAAGTGGGGTTTTTTAGCTTTTTAGATGTTTATTCGGCTCAATTGTTTTGAGTGAATTGGTGCAGCACTATACTTTGGAAGTTTAATGGGTGCGAAAATAGAAATAAGTAAATTATCTCAATGCAATACTCGGCTTGTTTTACAAGCCTAATTTATCAGCTATAGCTAAAAAGTGATTATACCGTACTATGAAAGAGTTAAGAGCACCGCTGAAAGCCTTTTATATTCAGTCAATTGCTAGTTTGCAGAAGTCTTACGGGGAGACCCGGATGGCTATACAGGGAGGCTACACTCATCACGGAAAAACGGCAAAGTACCATAATCCTGGCGAGGGAAACACGCTGTTACGTGATTTGTTGAATGGTTCAAAACCGCTAATGATTGCGCGTTACGGCCTCTATGAATTACGGGTAGTGGGGGGATATTTGATGGAGAATAATGAGTTAGTTAATCAAGCATTCTTCAACCTTTGCAACAATGCCGGATTCTTTCCATACGAAGAGTCCTTAGTAAGTAGATTTGTTGAGACCTACACGGAAGCGACGAAAAAAATCGATTGTTTTGCTGCCTGGAATTACAGACATGGCTTGTGGAAAGAAGAACAGCGGGTATTTCAGTTTGGTGACGAACAAACCAAACTGATAGATATTGACGCCTTGAACTTCTACAAGTACGAAAATCCTTGGACTTCATCTTTAGAGGGGAAACGAGTATTAGTGGTTCATCCATTTACGACTACAATCAAGAATCAGTACCAGAAAAGATCCGATCTCTTCACCAACCAAAGAACCCTACCGGAGTTTAAAAGTCTCGATCTCGTGACAGCAATCCAGTCAGCTGCGGGCAGCCCGACCCAGTTTAGAGATTGGTTTGCTGCCTTGAATTACATGAAAGGGGAGATAGAGCAAAAAGACTTCGATGTCGCACTTATTGGAGCGGGGGCTTACGGACTTCCGCTTGCAGCCTTTGTAAAAAGCTTAGGGAAAAAGGCCGTGCATATGGGTGGGGTAAGTCAAATGCTGTTTGGAATTAGAGGTAAGCGTTGGGAAAAAAACTACAGCCATTTCTTTAATGAACATTGGGTCCGTCCTGGAGAGAATGAAACCCCAAGAGATGCTCAAAAAGTTGAAGGCGGATGCTATTGGTAGCAACTACTAATAGAATAATCTTACCTACAGGCGAAATGATGATATGAATGAAAGAAGAGCATAAATACCTTTTTGTGGGTGGCCTACATCGCAGTGGTACATCTGCACTTTATCAATTGCTTGGCAGCGACGGTCGAATTAGCACCTTTCAGAACACCGGGGTTATAGAAGACGAAGGACAATTTCTTCAGTCCGTCTATCCGGTGGATAAATTTTACGGCGGTGTTGGAATCTTTGGGTTAAATTCAGCAGCTCACTTAACTGAAAATAGTCCAATGATAGATTCTGCTAAGAGACAATTGTTCGATGAGTGGTCCCAATATTGGGATACCACTAAACCTGTCCTGGCTGAAAAAACGCCTTCAAATCTGCTCAAAGCCCGATTTTTACAGGCCATTTTTCCCAATAGCAGTTTCGTGTTCATAACGCGCCACCCCGTAGCGAGTACCATGGCCACGACAAAATGGACTGGGGCATATATGACAACGTTAATTGAAAATTGGGTTAAGACACACGAAACTCTATTTGATGATTTACCATACTTGAATAACTCTTTAATCCTTAAATACGAGGATTTCACTGTTTCCCCAGAATCTTATTTTTCTGATTTCGAAGATTTGCTTGGTTTCGCCCCGGAATTGGATTGGTCAACAATCAGGGCGGGCATGAATGATAAATATATGGCTCGATATCGGTCAGGAGACTTTCATTTAAAAGTCTCTAACTGGAAAAAACCGATGAAAAAAATCCGTAATATTTTGGAAACTTACAGTATAGAGAAGAAATTTGAAAAGCGGATTAACCGGTTTGGATACAGTTTTGAAGATTTATAGCGTACACCTTAAATCTTGTAAGAAAAGATGGCACGAATAGGTATAGTCGGGAAAAACTACAATACTAAGAGGCAAATCTATTCTCATGATCACGAATTTCACACCTTCCATAGTGTTATAGACTTCAGCCAAGTCATCCAGAGGGTGGGAGGCATGCTCCCTTTGTCAATTTATAATTTAAATAATTATTCCATCAGAAGAGTCCCACCTAGGTTTCCTAAGGTCGATCTATTGCACTTGTTCAATTGTGTTGCCGAAGGAAATACTCCGTGGATTGTAACCACCTCCATTGGATTTGGGCGGGGAAACGGTACTAACGAGCAAAAGCGCCATATGGAGCTACTTGCCTCAGATGCGTGTAAACGAATAATTTGTTCTAGTATATTTGCTTATGATAAGCAAGTCATTAAGGCTAATGAATGGCAAGAGTATGAGCAAGCCATATTGTCAAAAATGTTGTTTCTTCCTCCACCTCAACAACTCGTAGTTAAGAATTTTCGGGAGAAGTTAACCTATGTGGACAATGAGATCATTACCTTTTCAATTGTTGGTAATCCTATTTTCTTCAAAGGTGGGCTTGAGGTGCTGCGTGTTTTCGCCCGGTTAATTAACCTCGGTACTCGAATCAGGTTAAATGTTGTCAGTAACTTTCAGCTGGACGGAGTCTTTGGCCGCAGTGAATTACAACAAAAACAGGCCAAGGAAATTATAGAAGGTAGCGATGGGATAACATTATACTCTGATATCACAAATAATGATGTCCTGGAAATTCTTAAACGAACTCATGTTGGCTTGTTGCCCAGTTTTTCCGAAACTTACGGGAATTCAGTTCTCGAGGCCCAGGCTTGTGGTTGCCCCGTGATTACAACGGATATAAATGCTTTTACGGAGATAAACCCCCTGAACTGTGGTTGGCAAATAAAAATAAGCGATGACTACGATATAGATAGTCAAGTTGGCATACAGAAAATTTCGAACAAAATCGAGTCGGGACTAACCGAAATCATTGAGCAAATCATAGCAAGTCCGTCAGATATTGCCAAAAAAAGTAAAATGGCAATGAAACGTATAAAAGAATACCATGAACCCTCTAGGCATAAAAGGCAACTTAGCACAATTTATGAAGAGATTACCTGCAAATAAATGAGGATATGGTGTAACGATGGGGATGAAAATTGAGAGCAACAAATTTCCCTTATAAAAGGGTGACGTAACTAACGCTATAAATTAAATTCAACAATCAATTTATACTTTCATTACTTAGGTTTACTCAGCAACTTCCTACCTCCAGCAATACTAGTATTTATCTCTTCGATAGTTCCATCGGCTATAGACAAATGCACGAGGATAGTTATTTTAACACCGTAACCTTGCATTTGAGACCTAATCCAGCATATCCCCACTTGTAGACTTCCCCTAAGCCGCTACCGGTTTATAACAGGATTTATGTTGAATAAGCTCATACTGTTTAGGGGGAACTTTGCCCAGGGTCTGATGCGGTTTGCGGTAGTTGTAAGTCTGCGACCAGGCTCGTAGCTCTTCGTTCAGTAGGTCCATGGTCTGGCACCAGGTCAAATTTAAGTATTCGCGGCGGAGTGTCTGGGTCAGTCGTTCAATGAGCTCATGCGGGGAGGGTTTACCCAGCTGAATAAAGCGCAGGGCTATTTCCTGTTTGCCAGCCCACTTCCGTAGGTGATGGGTAATAATATCCGGTCCGCTATCACACCGTATAGAGGCCGGCCGGCCGCGGGATACCACAATGTGGTTAAGCTCCTCGGGAAGCTTTTTGGCCGAGATACCCTGATGAGCTTCAGTTCACAGCGCGCGTCGGTTTCTCTCGTCCATTACGATGATGATGCTGACCCGTTTAGGGCTCGGTCCAATCACCCAGTCACTAATAAAGTCCATGGCCCATCCCTCGTTGATGCCATCGGGGCTGAGCAGCGCTCGGTACTCGTGGTAGATCCGTCGACGCTTAGGGTTGGGGCGGAGGCTGAGCTTCGCCTGGCACCGCAGCCGGCCCACCCGCTCACGGGCATCCCGGCTCACATTGTGATCCTGTGGTAATCGAAGATCTTCCAGAAACCCCAGCTGACATGTGCCCTCGCAGTACTGGTAGTAACCCCAGTGCGCGACAACAACGGCGCATGCTGCGTCGGTGTGCTGGTTTAGTTGAATCGGCTATTTGCTTTTTTCGTCCTTGGCCTGCCACTTTTTAGCATACCAAAGTCACTCATGACAATATCATGGTCGATGCTGAGCTCACCGTACATCTTATTGAGTTTCTTATTCTCAGCCTCCAGCTCTCTAAGGCGGCGTTGGGCCTCCTTTGCTTCGGTCACCTTCTCTTTTTTTCATTGGCGTAGGGACACAGCGCTGGTCTGGTGCTTGAGGTAAAGATCGGCCACGCAAATGCCGGCTCCGTGCTTGGCAAGCACTTCCAGGCGTTGTTTATCGGATAATCTTCTTCTCTTCATGGTTCATGTTTTAGGGGGAAGGTGAGGTAGATTAAATCACTTTACTAAAAAATGGGAGCGCCGTTGGGGAATCCTACGCCGAAACGCAGACCGATCATTTTTTCACCTCAGTAATGGCGCATATCAAACTGGACAGGCTCAAGGTCAAAATTGGTAAGGGAAACTTAAAGCTAAAAGCCATGTTATCAACTGTCGCTACCGAAACTGGAGGAAAACAATCGAAAATTGGCATGCGCAAGGTCAGTGCACTGAAACGCGAGTCAAACTTTACGCGGTAACGTAGACCCACTCGTAAGTCGCGACGCAGACAGACGCAAGAAGGGCACGTCAGATTTCACTTCCAGTAGCCGCGTGAAGCACAGACTACCTTTCGGGTGCAAATCCCAATTGAAACATTATGACTGAAGTTGTTTACGTTCTATCCTCTAATTACTGGCGTTACCTGTTTTTATCAATGCGGACGCTTTACACCAGTGGTACCCACTTCGATAGTATCCGGATTTATGTTACTGGCGATCAATACCCAGGCTGGAAGTTCTCCGATCCAAGAGTATCGATAGAGTTAGTCGACAATTTAAATACAGCGTATTGGGGAACCAATAAATGTCATCTTTGCAAGTCATCAGCTGAACGAGTAATTTATTTAGATGTAGACGTTATGGTCTTGCGCCCCATTGATCAAATATACGAAGGGATCAACTCGGATCTAATTGCCAGGTACGTTGTCGCATATTACATGGGTAAGCACTACAATGAACAGGCTTGGAAAGATATACTTAATAATTTGGATCTCCCCGATTATCCCAAATACAGTCCGGGTTACATGATTTTTCAAAATCATTCCCACAAAAGACTAAGCGAATCCTGGCCAGCATTCATCGACAAGATCTTGGCGAATAAAGTGAAAGGCAATTCACCCAGCCGGTTCGCGGAATTGGACGCCTTCTCTATGGCCTGTAGCA
This sequence comes from Lewinellaceae bacterium, assembly GCA_963710195.1. Lineage (GTDB taxonomy): Bacteria > Bacteroidota > Bacteroidia > Chitinophagales > Saprospiraceae > Neolewinella. Next base: position 150,592 of record CAVPZF010000004.1, on the reverse strand, counting down.
AGGAGCAATTATCCCATTCCTTGATGCCCGATCACGGTCATCGGTATGCAATGATAGGAGAGAGCCACGAAGATGCCGTCGTGTACCACCTAGGTACACCAGGTTTCTATAGATTCTATTTGCCCATAGAAAAGGAAATATCTTTGCGGAACAGAAATGATCTGCCTGTGAAACGTCCAAAATTTATACAATTAGATTATCTAAAGCAACGGATACAGCACCGGCTAAAACAGCGAATAGCGGGGAACCGTGACCTATCCACAGATCAGTACTAGTGCTTCAGGACCGAAATAAGCTGCACCTTGACTTGCCATCGCGGCGCTGCACTTCCCAGCCAAAAATCCACCGTAGCTACACGGTCTTACGGGTAGGGCACCGTAAGACTTAGTTTGCTGAACTTTCGTCCGCTCGTTCAGCCCCACGCTGTCGGCGTCAAGCTATTGCTTAGTTCAATCCTGAAGCATTAGTGGTTTAAGATTTAATATAGAGGTGGCTTTGCCGGGTCACTCAATTTAGCCCGCATGGCTTAACCCCGCGATCCCCGCCTTGCCCTTTACTGATCGTCAGCGCACCTTCCTGTTTAACACGTGCGCGAGAACACGGATGCGGAGCAGGAGGCCTTTCGTTGCCGGGTCATTATTAATGGCGCCGATGGCCTAAGTGACGAGCGTTCGGCTAAGCAGTAGAACACAAAAGTGTTGGCCATCTAGAAATGGCGCCATCAGTGGAAGGCTGGTTACGATAAATTGACAAGTTTCGAACGCGGTGCTCAGGGCCAGGGCGTGACTGATTTGGCCTTGTTGCGACAGATTTCCCGGTTAGGCGACTCCCTGCGTTCGGTAAGACCTAAATGAGGTGGCCGGCCTGTATAGATGACGCTTCAAATCACCAGTATAGGTCCGGTAAAAACGGCGGATATGATTAAACTAATCCATACTCTGGCAACCTGGTGTAAATCCGCGCTCACCGCATGCAAAGTAATCTGGCGCTCACGACAATGGGATAAAAAAGATTTGATAATTGTTTACCAAATGGGTAAAGTTGGTTCGAGTACGGTAGTAAAGACTCTTAACTCACAGGGACTATCAATCAGTGTTGAGCATGTACACACGCTATCCCCCAAGCATTTACAACGGGCATTTGATAAAACTAATTCTTTTGCCAAAAACAAAATACCAGAGCATTTGATGGTATCGAAGTTACTTCTTAAGAAAGTGAACTTCAAAAAGCGCAAAGTCAGATTTATAACGCTTACTAGATCTCCTATAGAAAGAGCTCTCTCATTTATGTTTGAAGACTTAGTTAAGCAGGCACCCGATGCACTCGAAGGGCTACACAAAATAAACAGTCATAAGCTGATCGAGGCACTTCACAATAAGTTACTGCAAAATGACGGAATCGCGGATCCTACCAAATGGTTTGACCAAGAATTAAAAGCAGGATTTGACATCGATGTTTTTTCCATGCCGTTCGACCTTGATAAAAAGTACCAGCTAATCGAATCTAATAATTTGAGTTGCTTAGTACTGCGAATGGAGGACCTAAATAGTATCCTACCCACTGCCCTGATGGAAGGATTTGGAATGCCCATGGAGGCAAGCACCGTTAGGTCAGCTAACATTGGATCGAGAAAGTGGTATGCCGATGACTTGACGAAAGTGAAAACAAATTTTTTGATACCAGAGAATGTACTAGATAAAATTTTGGACACTAAGTACGTGCGTCATTTTTACAACGATGAGATTCCACAAATTAAAGCTAGATGGTTAGACCCAAAATCCTAATCGTGCAGCATAGTGCTAATATGGACGGGTCAACCATCAGCGGGCTACTCCTAGTCGAGGGATTACTAAAGCATGGATGGGAGGTGGCCGTGGTTTTAGGATTTCAGGGCCCCGCCAAAGGCCATTTCGAGAAATTGTCCGCTAGGGTTGAGGTGATTTATCACAAGAATTGGTTGCGTCGAGCAGGCTTTGTCCGTTCCGCCAAGGATATTGTAATGGAGGTAATAGGGCATCGAAAATTTATGCCCTTTCTAAGGGAAATTAATCCGGACGTAGTGTATGCAAACTCATTGGTCAGTTTGTCCGCGGTCGTAGCTGCTCGGCGAACTGGTGTGCAGGTGGTCTGGCACATCCGCGAACTGTTTGCGGATGTAGGAGGTGAAATGTATGTTCATCCCTACTTAAAAGGTTTAGTGCCACGCCTTATACGGAATCTGGCTAATCAGATCGTAGTTAACTCCCAAGCTGTTGCGAAAAATGTCGTCGGACGAAATGTCCGGGTACATATTGTCCCTAATGCGGTTGGGCAAAGTCATTTTGACCACGATGGGAATACTACTACCTCGCGACGGTATTTTAAACTGCCGGAGGCCACTGTTATACTTGGTGTGCCGGGTACCCTCCGGCCCATGAAGGGGCACCCCTTCTTTTTCCGCGCTATCGCTCCTTTGCTAATAGCAAATAGAGATTGGATGGTGATCGTCAGCGGTGACGGTAGTGAGAGCTACGTGCTTGGACTACACCGCTTGGTCAACTCGTTGCGCATAGCCGATCAAGTAAAGTTCCTCGGGCGCGTCGATGATATGCGACATTTCTACCAGTCCTGTAATATAGTTGTAGTTCCATCTCGCGCTGAGCCCTTTGGTCGTGTTATTATCGAGGCTTTTGCTAATCGGGTCCCGGTAGTAGCTACGGGTGTAGGAGGCATACGGGAGATCATCACGGATGGTAGAAATGGTATACTTATTAGTTATAAGGATAACGAACAGCTACAAAGCGCGGCACGGGATTTGCTAAACAATAGAGGATTGGCTGATAAAATAGTTGAGCAAGCTTATGCTGACGTCAAGCAATTTTATACAGCCGAAGTCTACCAACAACGCATCATACTTATCATTGAACGATCTTTATGACAATGGTTCATCTAGATTTTGCTCCTTGGCGGGCCCACGAACAACCGATTAATACGGGCGACATCAGAACCGAGTACGTCTACAAGTGCCTCGCCTAGTGCTTCAGGATTGAACTAAGCAATAGCTTGACGCCGACAGCGTGGTGCTGAACGAGCGGACAAAAGTTCAGCAAACTAAGTCTTACGGTGCCCTACCCGTAAGACCGTGTAGCTACGGTGGATTTTTGGCTGGGAAGTGCAGCGCCGCGATGGCAAGTCAAGGTGCAGCTTATTTCGGTCCTGAAGCACTAGCGTCTTAGTTATGGGTGTGGGCTATGGCCGGACCGGCCAATAATTCGTAAGCTCCTACTCGATATCAAAAAACTGGAGAAGCAGGCCGCTTAAATGTCTAGAGACCATTGTATGATTGAGCGAACGATTGTGCTGGTTGCGTATTACGGTGACGAGTGGCTGGAAAACTGCTTGTTCGACTTACCCCGTGCGAGCACCCCCAAGCTACATCTGTTGCTGGCCGATAATCATGGGAATGAATTACTGCACGCATTAGAGTTAGGTCAATTTCGGTACGAGTTGATAAGGTTGAATGGCCCCAAAGGCTTTGCCGAGGCCAACAACGACGCCCTCGTTGCCAGTAAGGATGTCGGAGAATACGTGGTGTTTCTCAACCAGGACACTATCAGTCAGCCACGTTGGATCGACCAATGCATTTCTCTGCTAGAAAACCACCCTGAGATTGGTGCCCTCTCCCCCCTTATTCGGAACTACGACGACACAAAATGGGATCCCAGCTTTCTCGACTGCCTAAGCGAAAAGCAAATCTTGCTGCTCCAGGAAGGTCACCCTCCGGAAGTCATCTACACAGATCACGTCCCCGCCCCCTCCTTAATCATCAGAAAATCAGTGCTCGCCAAAGTAGGACCATTTGACCCCATTTACGGCAGCTATTACGAAGACTACGACCTCTGCGCGCGCATCCGGAAGGCCGGTTACGCCATCGGCTTTTGTGGGCGCGCTCGCATCCAGCACTATTCCGGGTCGGCAACGAACAACCAAGCCCGTCGACTGAAAAGGATGCGGCAGATCATCCGTAACCGGGGAATTTATTGGATTCGTCACGGCCAGGGTACGCGCCTGAAAAAGGTGGCGGCCTTATTCTTCCTAGATTTCCCCCGCCGCTTCCTCCGTGGGCTGCTTCACACCCCCTCTTCCCAACCTTACGGGGTGGTTGCCTCCGCCTACCGTGACTTACTGCAGGAAGTACCTCGATTGCTTTCCTCGCAACGGGATGGAGAAGCTTTTCGGCGCTACCTGCGGAGTATAGGATGGGACAAGTTCACCCGGCAGTGAGAGTTTTACACCTCAACCAGCACCTAGCGTCCAAAGGAGGGGTAGAAACGTACCTCTTGGCGGCCCTCCCTTTACTCCAGCAGCGAGGAGTTGAATCTACGTGGTTGTACGCCGAGGGAGATGCTACCCTTTGGAGCGATAGCCGGCACTTCCCGGCCCTCGGAAAACTGAAAGCTAGCGATGACGAACAACGGGCACTGCAGCACTACATTGAAGCGTCTAAGGCCGACATTGTGCACGTCCACAACATACAGAATGCCGACCTCCTACAGGCGAGCGCTGCCGTAAGACCTACGATTATCACTAATCATGATTACCGTTGGATCTGCCCCGCTAATACTTTCTTTTTCAAGAATAGCCAGTCAGTTTGTCAGAAAAAATGCGGTGACCTGGGCTGTTTCGCCACCACGCTGCGCCAACACTGCCTCACCCCGCGGCCAAATTACGCTCTCCCCTTCTACCGACGCATCCGCCAGATGCGAGCGGGACATCACCAACTGCGCCACACCATCGCTCCGAGCCCAGTCGCCGCCGAACGTTTGGTGCGGGCAGGCTGGGAGGAGCGCGACATCACCGTACTGCCGTATTTTTGTCCCCTCGAAGTCCTGCCGCAGCCCCGCTCGCTCCCCTCCCGCCCGACGATCTCCTTCATCGGGCGTATCGCGCCCAACAAGGGGCAACTCTACTTCATTCGGGCACTGGGGGCCTTGCCGGCGGAGTGGCGGGGCATCATGGCCGGAGACATCGACGCGGCTAAAGCCGATCACCTCCGGGAAGAAGCCCGGCAACAGAACTGTGCGGACCGACTCGAACTCCGGCCCTGGGCCACGCGGCAGGAAGTACTGGAGATTATGGACCAAAGCACCATATTTGTGTTTCCTTCCCTGTGGCAGGAAACCCTCGGAATCGTAGCGCTTGAAGCCCTGTCACGGGGTGTACCGGTGGTCGCCACCGATATCGTGGGTGTCGGACATTGGCTGCAACCGCAGAACTGCGGGCGCGCAGTACCCCCTGCGGATGCCCTAGCTATTGCACAGGCAGTTTTGGAATTGAGCGCTACGCCCTCATCTTTGAGCGAAGCCGGTCAGGCGGGGATAGCTCTCGTCAAAGAGCAATTTACGCCCGCTCACCACATTGAGCAGTTGATCCGACTATACCAGCAACTTCAGTAAGGTGAATAACAGCGAGCTACGGGTGGCACACAGTGCCTACTTCCAGGGCGGCGGGATCGGTAGGTACACTAGGGAGGTGTTGGATGCGGTGCGGGAACGCGGGGTGGTAAGACCCTTCCTCATCTGCTCGCCCAACTTCGAGTGGCAGGAGATCCCCGGGGTGCGCACGCTACCGGTCTTGCAACCCCTCGCTCATCCCGTGCCCCTGCTGCGCAAAGCCCGCTTCCTGACCGCCCAGTGGCGCAACCCCCACCGGCTACTAGCCGCGGCCAGGAAAGAACAACTGGACATCATCCACCTACAGAGCTTTCACCACCTCTCGTTTGCCCAGTGGAGGCGGGCAGCGGCGGCATCTGGACTCAAATGGGTTATTTCCGCCCACGACATCAAGCGGGACGTGGCGGTCCTCAATAAGGGGTGGGAAGACGAGCAGCTGAAAGCCGCTTACCGTTTTGCGGACGCCATTCTCGTGCATTCCAACTACCAAAAGCAAGAGCTGATTGCTTTCGCAGGGGTTTTGCCGGACAGGATACGCCTGGTGCCCCACGGGCCTTACGTCTATCCGACGCCGACCGCCACCCGGGAGGAGATCCGGACAACACTCGGTATACCGCAGGGAGTCGACACCGCTTTGTTCTTCGGCCAGATCAGGGATGACAAAAATCTAGAAGCTTTTCTCGAAGCTCTTTCTACCACTGGAGTAGATACCCACCTTATCGTGGCGGGGCAGCCCGGCGGGCGGCACCAGACGGCGGACCACTACCGAACACTTTGTAAACACCTAGGGATCCAGGACCGGGTACACTTCTATTTCGGTCACGTTCCGGATGAGGAGGTGGGTAAATTCTTTGTAGCGGCTGACTGGGTCGCGCTCCCGTACCGGGAGTCGTTCACCTCACAGAGCGGCGTGCTAAACATCGCCGCCCAGTTCGACCGGCCAATACTGGTGAGTAATGCCCCGGTACTAAAGGAAACCATAGAACACAGTGGCATCGGCTACATTTGTTCGGACGACCAGCCTACCGCGCTAAGCGAAGGAATAGCCGCCATGTACGAGAAAAAACGGGCAATTACCCCGGCGGACTTCCAGCGCTACCGCCACGATCATTCGTGGGATGTAAACGCACGAATCTGTATCTCCCTCTACCAAGAGTTGATGGCGTGAGGAAAATTGCTATCCTTTATTCAAACCTCTCTGGCTATACGGCTGCCTGTCAGCGTGCGCTCAAGAAGCGCTCCGGGGCGGAATTACTGGTTGTTCACTGGCCAGTGGACGCGGAGGCCCCCTTTAATGAACGAGTTTACGGCCATATCGACCATCGCTACAGTAGGGACCAGTACGACGCCGAGGGGATCATTCGCCTACTAGATGATTTTTCCCCTGATGTGCTCTTAATTTCCGGTTGGATGGATAAGGCCTATCTCACCGCGGCCAGAGATCAACGAAAGAAGGGGATAACGGTCGTAGCCGGGTCCGATACCCAGTGGACGGGTGACCTAAGGCAGCAGACCGCCCGGTGGCTAGCGCCCTGGTACCTCCACTCCGCCATTGATATCCTCTGGGTCAGTGGTGAACGGCAACGGGTAATGGCCGAGAAACTAGGGTACACTGGAAACCGCTGTTGGACCGGCTTTTACTCCTGTGACTGGAAGCTGTTTGCCCAGGCACCTGCGGCCGTCAGAGAAAAAGCTTTCGTTTACACCGGTCGGTACATTGATCGCAAGGGCTTGAACTGCCTGCTTGCTGCTTACCGCATTTACAGGCAGCAAGCTTCGGACCCCTGGGCGCTGTGGACGGTAGGCACCGGTACCTGGGCGGAAAGGATTCAACGGACGGAGGGGGCCAAGGATTGGGGATTCGTACAACCCGAAGACCTTCCTCACCTGATGCAGCGCGCATCTGCTTTCGTATTACCGAGTCTCTACGAACCCTGGGGGGTAGCCCTCCACGAGGCTGCCGCGGCCGGACTACCCCTACTCGCCTCACAAGCCTGTGGTGCGGCGGTGCATTTGCTCCGGGACGGGTTCAATGGATTCACCTGCGCGCCCGACAACAGCGGCCAACTGGCGGAGCGGATGCAGGGCTTGACCCAGCTATCGCCTGCTGATCTAGCGCGGTTTGGGGAAAACAGCTTGGCCTTGTCGGGTCAGTATACTCCTGATATTTGGGCGGATACGGTCATAAACAATCTCAGGTGGAACTAGGCGTCAGCGTGCATCAGATCGTTCCCCGGATCCATAGTGAATCCAGTGGGACTACCTATGTGGTACCTAAGCTATGCGACAGCCTGCACCACCTTGGGGTGGACGTGCACCTGCACGTCATTCGGGCGGCCCAGCAGGAATATCGCTACCCCCTGCATGTGCATAGATTCTGGCCCGGGCTCGAACGTATCGGTTACTCGCCGGCAATGAAAAAAGCCTTGTCGCGAGCCCTTGCCGCGCAAAACTGCATCCTGCATAACCACAGCCTGTGGATGATGCCCAACGTATACAGTGGGCAACTGGCTGCCCGCTATCCCCAAACAAAATTAATTGTTTCTCCCCACGGTACGCTCAGCAGCTGGGCGCTGAACAATTCAGGGGCGAGGAAGCGGCTCCTTTGGCAGCTTGGCCAAAGGAAGGCGTTTGAGGTTGCGCACTGCTTCCACGCAACGGCCGAATCCGAATACGAAGACATCCGCAAGCTAGGCTACCGACAGCCGGTGGCGGTAATTCCCAATGGGGTAGAGTTCCCGGAAATTATGCCTCCCTTGGCGGCAGAGAAGAAGCCTTACAGGCTACTGTTTCTAGGTCGACTTCATCCTATAAAGGGGCTGGACAACCTACTGACAGCCTGGCGGGACCTATATCAGCACTTTGGGCAGTGGGAACTGGTCATTGTTGGCCCGGAAGATAAACCTGGATATAAAAACAGTCTACAGCAGAAGATAGCCGATGATGGCTTGCAGAATATCCGATTTGCGGATCCGGTGTTTGGAGACGATAAGGGGCGGTTGTACGCTGAGGCAGAATTATTCGTGCTGCCTACCCACAGCGAGAACTTTGGAATCACAGTTGCCGAGGCCCTATACCAGCGAACCCCAGCTGTGGTCACTGACGGTGCCCCCTGGAAAGTGCTCAATTCCGCTGAGTGTGGGTGGTGGATCAAGAACTCGGTCGAAGAACTCCGGCGGACCCTACACCATGCGATGAGCCTGCCGCGAGAGGAGCGGGCCACCATGGGGAATAAGGGGCATGAGTTGGTTACTCATTCGTTCTCCTGGCAGGAAATCGGTGAAAAGATGTTAAGAACCTATTACTGGATGCTCACCAACCAGGAAAAGCCTAATTGGATCATTAATGACTAATACCCTTCCGCTCACTGTCTTGGTTCCCGCCAAGAATGAAGAAAAGAACATAGAGGCCTGCCTTAACAGCGTCGTTTGGGCAGATCAGGTGTATGTGTTGGATTCCCAGAGTACCGACCGTACGGAAGAACTGGTAGCCGCCGCCGGCCGTGAGATCGTACAGTTCCACTACGACGGCGGCTGGCCGAAGAAACGCAATTGGGCACTCCGAAAGTTACCCATCCGCAACGAGTGGGTGCTGCTACTGGACGCCGACGAACGCGTCACGCCCGAACTCAAACGAGATATCGAGTGGGCCTTGCAGCAACACGAGTATAACGGCTTCTATCTGAAGTGGAAGTTCATGTTTCTCGGCCGCTGGATGAAGCACAGTTGGAGCCACGGCTGGATGCTACGGCTGATTCGCTACGGGAGAGGTGAGTACGAAGACCTGGGCATGCGGCGGGAAGGCGGATGGGATGCGGAGGTACACGAGAACGTGGTAGTAGACGGCAAGTGTGGGCGCTTATTAGGGCTACTAGACCACGACTCCCAGGAGAACCTGAGCTTTTGGATCAAAAAGCAAAATGAGTTCTCAGACTGGAACGCCAAACGACGCGTCGCGCAACTGGAAGAGGGGGTACCACCGGCAAGTCACCTTTGGTCCGGAGATCCGGGTAAGACCCGGCGCTTCCTTAAGGCTGTGTTCATTCGCCTCCCCTTCAAACCGACCCTGATGTTCATCTACCTTTACTGGATCAAGCAAGGGTTCCTGGATGGGCGGGCCGGGTATTATTTCTGTAAGCTGCGGGCCATGCATGAGTTGAACATTAATGCAAAGGTCTTTGAGTTACGGCAATTTGGCCACAGCAAGTAATAAGTCAGCTACTGCTCGCGCGGTTCCTCTACGGATGCCGGAGTTCGTTATCAGCCCGCGGTGGATAGCTCTCTGGAGTGGGCTGCTGGTGGGGGGATTGGTCCTTCCGCAGATTGAGGCAATCGTTCTTGTGGTAGCCGCCTTATGGGCACTGCGCGGCGCTAAGGGCACGATGGAAGCGCTATTTGTCCTGGCGTTTTATCTGATGGGCAATCGCACCTTTGTGGACGGGCAGGCCGCCAACCTCAGGTACTTAATATTATTCGTAGGCTTTTTAACTCTTTTTTTCAGGCGTGGATCGAGAAAGAATTCTTTGCGGAAGGTACTGTGGGCCTTCTTCCTAACGACTACCTCCGTCAGCTTTTTTGCGAGCTATCTGCCTACCATATCCGTACTAAAGGCCATCAGCTTTTTTCTGGGCACCTATGTCATAGTAGAAGGTTTTGCCCAGACGCGTCACTTAAGAAATTATTGGTTCAAGGTGGTCAATACGTTTTTCGTATTCATCATCGGCAGCAGCTTCCTGTTTCTACTGGTGGGATTTGGCTACGAACTTAACGGACGCGGGTTTCAGGGCATCATGAACCACCCCCAGACGTTTGGTCCAACCCTGGGTGTGGTCACGGCCTGGTTCATAGGATTATGGGTCGCGGACAATAAGCTACGTAGACGAGCCCTCTTACTGGCATCGACCGGGCTTGTCTTTATCTTTCTATCTCAGGCTAGGACCGGAGTAATAGCTCTCGGAGCCGGGGGGGCTTTTGCTTACTTACTGAGCCAAAAATCGCGCGCGACGGGTCGCTTAGTCGGACGCATCAGAAACGTTGTTATCGCTGTTAGCTTAGCCGCTTTAGTCTTTGTCTTAGTTAATCCTTCGGTACTCACTGAGGTAATACTGCCATTTGTTCAAAAGAGGGAGGCAGCAACTACCGATTTTGGCGAGCTCTTTAATCAGTCACGGGGCGAGCTTGCCACCTCCTCTATGGGTAATTTCTACCACCATCCGGTCTTTGGCATTGGGTTAGGAGTGCCCTCCATAGCGGTGACGGGCGAGGAGATCACCAACATCAAATACTTAGGGGGTATTCCCGTGGGCGCATCGATAGAAAAGGGATTTCTACCTTCCGCGATCTTGGAGGAAATGGGATTGATCGGCATGATTTTCACGGTAATCATTCTGTGGGTGATTATCCAAAAGCTGAGGAAAAGCTCCTCTTTCCTTACCATGTGGATTTTTACGGCGGCGCTGTTCATTAATGTTGGCGAAGCGGTCTTTTACTCCTTAGGAGGAATTGGTTTTTTCGTCTGGATGATGTTCGGGCTCTGTTACAATTTCGAATTCTTCGCGGGGCAAACGGGTAAGCGGCGCAGGGATAAGGAGACTAAACAACTCAGCAGCGGTCCGCAAGCCGAGCAACTAAGTTTGCCCGCCTAAGCTTGCATAACGGCACTCATCCGGCAGGTGACCTGCCGCCATGATTATCATACATCATCCCCTAGCGTGCGCTAAGTCCGCTTAGCGCTTGTTTGGGATTCCGCTCACCACCGCAAACTTGCTCCTTTGCGCCTACGCTTCCCCTCAAAAAGCGTCACCTAGCCCGCTAGGCTCCCCTTTTGGAGGCTCGACTAGACCCAAATTAGCGGCGTTTTCGTCAGGCTCGGAAAACCCAAACAAGCTTTAGTTATTTATCCCCATCTATTCCCCCCCATGAAAATAGACATCATAGCCGGTGCCCGCCCCAACTTCATGAAGATCGCGCCGATCATCGACGCTATAAAGGCTTCCACCCGCGGCCCCGCCCCCTCCCCCTTGACCTACCGCCTCATCCACACCGGGCAGCACTACGATAAAAAGATGAGTGCCGACTTCTTCGAGCAGCTCGGCATCCCCGAACCGGACGTGAACCTGGACGCGCGCTCGGGAACCCAGGCGGAGCAGACGGCCCGCATTATGACCCGCTACGAGAAGCTGTTGATGGAATCCCCGGCGGAACTTTGCCTGGTCGTGGGCGACGTGACCTCCACCATGGCCTGCTCCATCGTGGCCAAAAAACAGCAGATGCGGGTGGCGCACGTAGAAGCGGGTATCCGCTCCTATGACCTAAGTATGCCGGAGGAGATCAACCGCATGGTAACGGACAGCATCACGGACTACTTCTTCACCACTTCCGAAGTGGCCAATACCAACCTGCGGAAGGCAGGCATCCCGGACAACCGCATCTTTTTCGTGGGGAACACCATGATCGATACCCTCCTGAAGCACCGGGCGAACTTCACCCCGCCCCCGATTTGGCGCCAGGCCGGGCTGGAAAAAGGGGAATACCTCGTCATGACCATGCACCGGCCAGCCAACGTCGACGAAGAACAGAAACTGAAGGAATTCATGGATGCCGTGCTGGACAACGTGAACGGTCTGCCCGTCGTCTTTCCCGTCCATCCCCGTACGGCAAAGATGCTAGATCAGCTGGGAATCGAAGCGGATCACCTGCACCTCATCGGTCCCCTGCCTTACCTGGAGTTCAATTACCTGGTCGAACACAGTAAGGCGGTACTGACCGATTCGGGCGGAATCACGGAGGAGACTACCGTGATGGGGATCCCCTGTCTTACTTTGCGCGAAAATACCGAACGCCCCGAGACCATCACCGTAGGCACCAACGAATTGGTGGGTACGGACCCCGCCAGCATTCCACCCGCATTAGCGCGCCTATTTGACGGCCAGTGGAAAAAGGGAGACATTCCGGAGTTGTGGGATGGCCGGACCGGCCGACGGATCGTTGAAGTTTTACAGGGCTTAGCCTAGCCAAGTCCTAGCGCGAACCCGGCTTATAGTATAGACCCCTAAATCACCATGAAACAAATTATTCAGGACCTCAAATCCGGCGATACCATTTTAGCCGAAGTACCTGCCCCTCAGGTGCGTGCCGGTCAGATTCTTGTAAAGACGCACCGTTCGCTGGTTTCTTTGGGAACGGAGAAAATGTTGGTGGATTTTGGGAAAGCTAACTTCATCGACAAGGCCCGGCAGCAGCCCGATAAGGTCATGCAAGTGCTGGACAAGGTCAAGACCGACGGACTGCAGCCCACCCTGGAAGCGGTCTTCCGCAAGCTGGGCGAACCCCTTCCCCTGGGGTACTGCAACGCCGGCGAAGTGATTGCCGTAGGTGCTGGTGTGCTGGACTTTAAGATCGGAGACCGGGTAGTCTCCAACGGACACCACGCCGAGGTCGTTTGCGTACCCAAGAATCTGGCGGCTAAGATTCCGGATGGGGTATCCTACGACGAGGCTTCCTTCACCGTGATCGGCGCGATCGCCCTGCAGGGCATTCGGCTCATCGCTCCCACTTTCGGGGAGACCGTGGTGGTGACCGGCCTGGGGCTGATCGGTCTGATGGCAGCCCAACTCTTGAAGGCCAATGGCTGCCAGGTCATCGGCCTGGATTTCGACGCCCGCAAGGTCGAATTAGCGCGACAGTGGGGTATACAGGCCGTTCAGGTAGGAGGGGGAGCGGACCCCGTACAGGTCGTGCAGCAAAAAACGGGCGGTATCGGTGCCGACGCCGTGCTGATCACCGCTTCCACGAAGAGCAACGACGTGATCGCCCAGGCCGCCCAGATGAGCCGCAAACGCGGACGCCTGGTGCTGGTCGGCGTGATCGGTTTGGACATCAAGCGCAGTGATTTTTACGAAAAGGAACTTAGCTTCCAGGTGTCCTGCTCTTACGGTCCCGGCCGCTACGACGACAACTACGAGCTCAAGGGTCAGGATTATCCCATCTCTTTCGTGCGCTGGACGGAGCAGCGCAACTTTGAGGCCATTCTGCAGGCCCTTTCCGCCGGTCAGCTGGACGTGCGCAGCTTGATCACCGAGGAGGTGCCGCTGAAGGATTACCAACAAATCTATGGAGACATGGGCTCCGGGGGGTCCATAGCTTCCATTCTGCAGTATAGCGGGGACGTGGATGTAGTGGCCACCACCGTGCAGTTGCAGGAGCGACGCGCTACCGGGCAGCCCGGGGTACTGGGCATCATCGGGGCCGGTAATTTTACCAAGGCCGTCATTGCGCCCAGCCTGCAGAAGCTCGGAGCCGACGTAAAGTACATCGCGAGCGCCCGCGGGCTATCGGGGACAACCACGGCCAAGCAGTTCGGCATCGCGCACTCCACCACCAACTACCACGACATTTTAGAGGATCCGGAAGTCGACGCCGTGCTGATCACTACCCGCCACGATGCGCACGCCCAGCAGGTGATCGCCTCCCTGGAAGCGGGCAAGCATGTGTTTGTAGAGAAGCCGCTTGCGCTCACCTACGAAGAATTGGATGCGGTAGAACAAGCTTACGAGAAGGGGAATACGACCCTGACGGTCGGATTCAACCGCCGCTTTTCCCCTTTCGTCCAGGATGCCAAACAGCAGCTGGGTAGCACTGACGCCCCCATCAGTATGATCTGCACCATGAATGCCGGCTACATTCCACCGGAGGTCTGGGTGCAGGACATGCAGGTGGGAGGGGGTCGGATCATCGGTGAGGCCTGTCACCTGATCGACCTGATGACCTTCCTGTCCGGAAGCCTGGTGGAGCGGGTAGTGATGAACGCCCTGGGCCCCAACCCGGCCAGGAATACGGACAACGCCAGCATCCTCCTGCAGTACGCTAACGGTTCACAGGGAGTGATCAACTACTTCAGCAACGGAAGTAAGGCCTACTCCAAGGAGCGCGTCGAGATATATTCCCAGAATCGCACCATCGTCGTCGATAATTTCCGGAAATCAAAGTACTACGGGTTCAAGGGATCGGGGATGAGCCGCCGGCAGGATAAGGGCCACGGAGAGCAATTCCGGCGTTTCGTAGAGGGGGTGAAGAGTGGGGGCCCGGCCATCATTCCGTTTGCCGAGATCCGGAACACGTCGCGGGCAGCCATCGCCGCGGTTGAGTCGCTACGCAAAGGACAGTGGATCGATGTGGGCTAACCTTCAGCGCTATTACCATACCCTAAAATACTTAAAGCCGATACAGATTTATTATCGGCTTTTTTATTGGGGCAGAGCACGGTGGCGCAGGAGCTTAGGCATTCAGCGCCTGAGCAGTCGACCGGGCGCACTTCCTATCCCTCCTCAGATGAGCGTAGGAATCGCACCCGCCGGTCATAGCTTCCTGGGGGAAAATAAATTCCGCTTTCTTAATCTGACCAAGGATTTCGAAACCGGAATCGACTGGGACTACCCCGGCTACGGCAAGCTCTGGACGTACAACCTCAACTACTTCGAATTCCTGCTACAGGACGACATAAGCAAGGAGCAGGGCTTGTCCCTGATGAAGGAATTTATCGCTGCAGCTCCTGCCCTGCAAAATGCCTGGGAGCCTTATCCCTTGTCGCTCCGGATCATTCACTGGATCAAATTCATCAGCCGCCACCAACTGCGGGATCAGCTGCTTAGCGACAGTCTACGTGCGCAGGCCGATGCCCTGGTTGATCAGCGGGAATACCATTTACTCGGGAACCACCTGTTGGAAAACGGCTTCGCCCTGCTGTTTGCCGCCTGCTACTTCAGTGATCAGGACTACTACCGGGCCGCTTCGCAAATTCTAGAGCCGCAGCTGCGGGAACAAATCCTGCCGGATGGTGCTCATTTTGAGTTGAGCCCCATGTATCACCAGTTGATGCTGTGGCGCGTGCTGGATTGTTGCAACCTGATCGAGCATAATTCGGGTACCTGGTCCGAGCTCCTGCCTAAGCTGCAGTCGACTGCCCGGTGCATGCTGAGCTGGCTGCGGCACATCAGCTTTGCCGACGGGGACATTCCCCTGCTGAACGACGCTGCACCCGGTGTCAACCCCTCTACTAATACCCTGCTGGCCTATGCGGAGCGCTTATCCCTGCATCCGCAAGCGGATCTTCCACTGGGGGCCTCCGGTTACCGGAAACGAACTACCCCGCGGCTGGAGATCCTGTTCGATGCGGGTCCTCCGGGACCGGATTACATCCCCGGCCATGCGCACTGCGATGCCTTAAGTCTCCTGATACGTATTGACGGGGAAAAATTCCTGGTGGACCGGGGCGTATCTACCTACGAGGCCAATGCTCAACGGTACGAAGAGCGCAGCACTTCAGCTCACAATACAGTGAGCGTTGCCGGGCAGGAGCAGGCGGAAATTTGGTCCAGTTTTAGACTGGGACGCCGCCGAAAGCCTATTTTGCGCCACGATACCACGGATCGTCTAAGCGCAGAACTACGTTACGCGCCGGCTAACCACTGGCACCGACGGGATCTGCGAATCACGGCAGCTGATGGACTTCTGATCCAGGATGAGGTAGATGGCCCCGCGCAGGCCTTTTTTCATTTCCCCCCTAATGTATTGGTAGAACAGACCACCACGGGCATCCGCGCCGGTACGGCCGACCTGACCTTTGAGGGAGCGACGAACTGGGAATTGGAAACCTACGCCTACGCCGCCGGCTTCAATCTACACGAGCCGGCCCGGAGGGCAGTGGTTTCTTTTAACAATAACCTTCTAACACACCTTACGTTATCAAAATCCTCTTTCTAAGCGACAATTTTCCCCCAGAGGTAAATGCTCCGGCCACCCGCACTTACGAACACTGTCGGGAGTGGGTGCGGGCGGGTGCCGACGTAACGGTGATCACCTGCCAGCCCAATTTCCCGAAGGGAGAGATCTTTCCGGGTCATCGGAACCGGTTTCTGCAGCGGGAGCAGGTCGACGGCATCCACGTCATCCGGGTGTGGAGCTACATTTCCGCTAACCAAGGTTTCCTCAAGCGGACACTGGACTTTATGAGTTACGCCTTCATGGCGTTCTGGGCGGGATTATTCGTCAAGGCGGACATCATCATCGCTACTTCGCCGCAGTTCTTTACCGCCGTGGCCGGGGGCATCCTGAGCAAGATGAAGCGACTGCCCTGGATCATGGAAGTCCGGGACCTGTGGCCCGAGTCCATCAAAGCAGTGGGTGCGCTATCGGGCGATACGCCGACCTACCGCAACCTCGAGCGGCTGGAGCTGTGGCTCTACCGGCAGGCCGGGGGCATCGTGGTGGTCACGGATGCCTTCAAAAAAAACCTGGTGGACCGCGGCGTGCCGGAGCGGAAAATTCACGTCGTGAAGAATGGCGTGGACCTTTCGCAGTTTCGCCCGCGTCCCAAGGACCAGGCCTTGCTGGATGAACTTTCCCTGAACGGAAAATTCGTCCTCGGATACATCGGTACTCACGGGATGGCGCACGCACTAGATTTTATCTTACGTTCCGCCGTCTATCTAGAGGATGAAAATGTTCACATTTTATTACTGGGGGATGGGGCGGAAAAGGAAAAGCTGCTGGCCCTGCACGCCGCCCTTCAGCTGACGAATGTGACGATGCTTCCCTTTGTATCGAAGACCGAAGTGAAGCGCTACATCTCCGTGCTGGATGTTGCCCTGGTCAATCTAAAGCGTTCCGATACCTTCAAGACGGTCATCCCCTCGAAGATCTTTGAGAATGCTGCACTGCTTAAGCCTATTTTGCTGGGTGTGGCCGGCGAGAGCAAAGGGATCATCGAGCACTACGGGGCCGGACTGGCTTTTGAGCCGGAGAACGAAGGGGAATTCCTGGCCCGTACGGAGCAGCTTTGCCGCGATACGGCCGGCTACGCAAGCATGCAGGAGGGGTGCCGAAAGCTGGCGCTGGCCTTCGATCGGAAGCAGCTTGCCCAAAGTATGTTAGATATTATAGAAAGTGTACTGGCAGAGGAAGCTAACCCTTATTGAGTACGGTCTTAATCGTAAGCAACACCGCCTATAACATTCTCCACTATCGACGGACGATATGGGAGGAGTTGCTGTGCCAGGGATATAAGGTCACCGCGCTAGCCGCACCCGATGCTTACGCAGAGGAACTGAAGGCCGTCGGCGTCGGTTTCCACCCCCTTCCCGGACTCAGCAACTACCGCTCCAACCCCGCTAGTGTCCTGCGCACCTACCGGCAGTTAAAGCGCGCGTACCGAGAACTGCGACCGGCGGTCATTCTGCACTTCACGATTCAAGCGAATACCGTGGGCTCCCTAGCGGCTTCTCACTTAGGTATACCCTCCGCGGCTACCATTACGGGCCTGGGCTCCACTTGGCTGCGGTCGGCCGTGTCGCGGTGGTTCGTAAGCTTGCTGTACCGCCATACCCTCCCGAAAGCCGATCTGGTCATCACCCAGAACGAAGACGACCGGGACAGTCTGACAGCGGCCGGGGTAGTAGCAGGTTGGCGGCATATCCCCGGGTCAGGAGTAGACTTACAACACTTTGGCCCGCGTACGGCAACTTCCTGGCCTACCGAAAAGCGCTTTCTCTACCTCGGGCGCATGCTCATTGATAAGGGAATCGAGGAGCTGTTTGCCGCCTGGGAACTCGCCTGTCAGGCCGGCATGACTGGTAAACTTACGCTGGTGGGTGAGCGGCCGAGCGCACATCCGCGGGTGGTTCCGGAAAGTATTTGGAGAAAGGGCTTGGCCTTGCCCCGCATCACCTTCTATCCTACCCAACGCGACATTCGCCCCTTTCTGGAGGCCAGTCACTTTGTCGTGCTCCCTAGTTACCGCGAAGGGCTCTCCCGGACCTTGCTGGAAGCCCTGGCAACTGAGACGCCCATTATCACTACTTCCGTCCCGGGCTGCCGGCAGTTGGTGCAGGATACGGGCTGGGTACTGCCCGCCCGTAGTGTGCAGCCGCTGGCTGATGCCTTGTTGGCCGCTACCCAAATCACGGCACCTAACTGGCGAGAAATGGGTAAGAACGGAAGAACGCTGGTGACCCGTGAGTATAGTGCTGCGCACGTAGCAGCGCAGTACCTTGAGGTAGTACACCAATTGGCAGCTCGCTAGATACCCTCACCAGGCCCGGGCTGTCGGCAGCTGCCGGACCGTCAGCCGTTCATGCGCAACAACCTCCTCCTCCTAACCCAGTCCGCCCACCCGCGGCCCGCCGTGGCCGCCCGGCGGCTGCGGCACCTGGCCGAGTGGGGGAGGGCGCAATTCGACCGGGTGTTCGCCATCCGGGGCCACCGTGCGGGCTACGCCGGGGAGGAAGTGGAAGGGGTGGTGACGTTCCCCATCCCCCTACGTGACCTACGCCAACTGCTGGGCGGCGTAGGACCGGCCGGCACCCTCCCCCCAGGGGCGAAGGCGTATCGGCTGCCGCTGCGCCTCCGCCAGTCCTTTCCCCTCCTCTATCTCACCGACGACGGCGGCTCCCACTACCGCTACCACGCCTACCGCACGGCCGTACGGCTCGTCGAGCGGGAGGGGATCACTACCGTCCTCTCCTCCTTCCGCCCCTGGTCCGATCACCTCGTCGCGCGCCGGCTCAAGCGGCGCTTCCCCCACCTGTACTGGATTGCCGACTTTCGCGATTTGCACGCCGATCCGGTGCGCCGCGACGTGTGGTGGCCCGCCCTCCAGCGGTGGTGGGCCCAACGGGTCCTGGCTACCGCCGATGAAGTGTGGGGCGTTTCCCGGGGACAGGTGCAGCACCTTCAGCAGCTCTATTCCGGAGCCAGCGTGCGGCGCAACCGGCTCACTAAACTCCCCCCTCCCACGACGGCAGCGGTGAGCGAGCGCTTCACCATCGTCTACACCGGTAGCCTCTACGCGCACCTACAAACAATCGATCCCCTCATAACCGCCCTGAACCAACTGGTCGCGGCGGGAGAGATGCCGGCCGAAACCATCGAGCTCCTTTACCGGGGCAAAGACGATGGCCTCTGGACCCAGTGGGTAGCCCCGCTCCATCCGGCTATCCACCGGGCTACCGGGACCTTCGTAACACCCGCGACCGCGCAAACGCTGCAGGAAAACGCCCAGGTGCTGCTGCTGCTGAACTGGTCCGCCGACGACTATTACGGCGTGCTGACCGCCAAGCTCTACGAGTACCTGGCCACCGGTCGGCCCATCCTGGCCCTGGTGAATGGCCCCGGCGATCCGGAGTTAAAGGAGATTATCGAGGGAGCCCAGGCCGGTAGGGTATTTGCTTCGGGAGAGTCTCCCGGCCCCTGGCTGCTCCATTGCTATCAGCAGTGGTGGGAAAACGGCAAACGCTTCGCATGGAGCGTAGATCGAGGGGTCCTGACCGCTTATCTGCAACCCCCGCCGCTGGGCCAGGAAGATACGCCGAGTGGATCAGAGCATAAATCACGATAGGTGGGGCGGGTCACACTAATTGAGAGCGAACGTGTGGATTAAACCCTGGCTCGTTCCGGCCTACACGGCGGCTACGCTGTTTCCCCGGCTGCTCCACCTGCCCGGCTTACCGGCCGGGGTACAGGTGACGGAGCTGCTATTCCTCGTGTTGCTGCCGCTCTTCGGGCGGGACTTGGCCGCGGAAGTAAGGCGCTACCCCGCCTTTTCAATTGCGGTGGGAGCCTATGTACTGGCTAACCTTACCGCTGGATTCTGGGCGGGCACCGCAGGTGCAATGGTAGAAGCCGGAGCGCGCGGGTACCTGGGTCTGCTTCCCTTCCTCGTTGGGGCGCACCTCCGTCTGTTTGGCGATGCGCGCATCATTTCTACCTGGATTTTGGCTACCGGGGGGGTGGCCGCCGCTGCGCTCCTTTATTACCTGCTCTTCTGGGCGGGAATGCCGGATTACTTCGGCGGCCTGAGCTACTTCGACCAGTACCCCTACTTCGGTAGCGTCTACCGGCTCCGCGCCACGGCCCACACGTATGGCATGTGGGTCATGCTGCTGTTGCCGGGACTCATCCTGGCCTACGACCGGTACCGGAGGGGGACCGCTCCCCGCTGGCAGTTCGGCTTAATCGCGGTGGCCTTGCTTCCTGCCCTCAGTAAGGAGACCCTGCTGGCCGCGGTTGGACTCGCCCTGCTGTCGGGTTGGCCCTCGCATCGCAAGTATGCCGCTGCCGTTGGGCTGACCGTTGTTCTGTTGTTGGCAACGCATTATGTGGTGGTTTCCACCCGTGCCGGTGCCCGTCCGGATAATTACGTCGGTGACCGCGTGCTCGTCAAAACCGGAAACTGGGAGATGGTAGAGACCGTGTACCTTCCCATCAAACGAATTACCGTACGGGTTGCGCGGAATCATCCGTGGCTTGGCGTGGGCCCAGGACAACTCGTGCGGTATTCCACCTCTGCGGCGCGGCCCGGCGAACTCCCCGAAAACTTCGGCCCCTTCGATCCCCACTCCGCCTGGACCGGTGCCTTCGCCGAAACCGGCCTCCTCGGATTGCTCAGCCTCCTAGCCCTCGTCGCCGTGCTCTTCCACTACCGACCGGAGCACCTCGGGGTATTCGGGGTCCTCCTCCTCCTCTTCCTAATCGCCAGCGTTTTTAAGGACGTGATGAATTTTCGGGGGTTGTGGGTGCTGGTGGGTATTTACCTGTCATCCTGCTTGCCCCAGGATTCCCCTCCCGCAGCTGATCCTGCCGATGGGCGCCGTGTATTACCTTTGGGGCCGTGGAAGCACTGAATTTAAACGGTAAATCCCTGCTCATTACCGGCGGCACCGGCTCCCTCGGCAAAGCGCTCACCCGGCGTATATTCGCTGCGTGGCCCGCGATCCGCAGACTGGTTATTTTCAGTCGCGACGAGCAGAAACAGTACGTCATGGCACAGGAATATCCGGCTGCCGACTATCCCGCCGTTCGCTTTTTTATCGGGGACGTGCGGGACCGGGAGCGGCTCGTCCGGGCCATGCAGGATATCGACTTTGTCATCCACGCGGCGGCGATGAAGCACGTTCACCTGGCCGAGTACAATCCCTCCGAGTGCATCAAGACCAACGTAGGGGGGGCCGAGAACGTGATCTACGCCAGCCTCGAAACCCGCGTCGAGCGCGTCGTTGCCCTGAGTACGGACAAGGCCTGCGCACCCATCAATCTCTACGGCGCCACCAAACTGACCAGCGATAAGCTCTTCATCGCGGCCAACAACATCAAGGGCCGCAACCCGATCCGCTTTTCTGTGGTACGTTACGGTAACGTAATGGGATCGAACGGATCGGTGATCCCGTTTTTCATTAAAAAGAAGGACGCGGAATTTATCCCCATCACCGACCCGCGCATGACGCGTTTCAACATCAGTCTCGATGCGGGAGTGGACATGGTCTTCCACGCACTAGCCAATGCCTGGGGCGGTGAGATTTTCATCCCCAAAATTCCGAGCTACCGCATCACCGACGTAGCAACGGCCATTGCCCCGGGGCAGGAGCAGCGCGTGGTGGGTATTCGGCCCGGCGAAAAGATCCACGAGGAGATGATCACCCCCTCCGACTCCTTCTATACCTACGATATGGGCAAGTACTACGCCATCCTTCCCTCGGTACCCAACTGGAACCTGGATAATTTCCGCAAGGAGTTCGACGCCAAGTTGGTTGAGGGCGGGTTCAGCTACAACTCCGGTACCAACTCCGAGTGGGTCACCGTAGAAGAAATCCGGCGCTTCATTACCGCTCACGTCGACTCAAGTTTCGTCGCATGACCTCTGAGACCACCTTCTCCATTCCCTACGGCCGGCAAAACATCACCGAGGCCGACATTGCGGCGGTCACCGAGGCGCTGAAGGCGGATTACCTCACCACCGGCCCCCGCGTCGACGAATTCGAAGAAAAATTTGCGGCCTACATCGGCGTGCGGTATGCCGTAGCCGTAGCCAACGGCACGGCCGCCCTTCACCTCTGTGCACTGGCCCTCGACGTGCAGCCGGGCACCCGGGTGATTACCACCCCCATCACCTTTGCCGCCAGCGCCAACTGCGTGCGCTACTGCGGTGGGGAGGTTTGGTTCGCTGACATCGACCCCGTTACCCTCACGCTCGATATCGACAAGGTGCGTGCACTCATCGAGTCGCGTCCCCCGGGCTTTTTCCACGGACTCGTACCGGTCGATTTTGCCGGTTACCCCGTCGACCTGGAAGCATTCCGTGCCCTGGCCGACGAGCACGGTCTCTGGATCATTGAAGACGCCTGCCACGCCCCCGGGGGCTGGTTTACCGACAGCAACGGACAGGCCCAATGGTGCGGCAACGGCAAGTATGCCGACCTGGCCATCTTCAGCTTTCACCCCGTCAAGCATATCGCCAGCGGCGAGGGAGGAATGATCACCACCAACGATGAAGCCCTCTACGAACGGCTCAGGGAACTGCGCACTCACGGCATTACGCGCGACCCCGCCAAGTTGCGGCATCCCGACCACGGCGGCTGGTACATGGAAATGCAGCAACTCGGGTACAATTACCGCATACCCGATATTCTCTGCGCCCTCGGCATCAGTCAGCTTTCCCGGGCGGAGGAAGGCATGGCCCGTCGTCAGGAGATCGCAGGGCGCTACGATGAGGCATTTTCGGGCGCGGACGCAGGTGCGGTGAAGGTCCACGGCGTGCCACCGGCCCGTATCCGCCACGCCTTTCACCTTTACGTAATCGAAGTAGCCGACCGACACGGCCTCTACGATTACTTGCGCACGCACAACATCTACGCACAGGTACACTACATTCCGGTGCACACCATGCCATACTACGCGGACATCGGTTACGAAGAGGCGGATCTCAGCATCTCGGAAGAATACTATGTCCATGGTCTCAGCCTGCCCATGTATCCTACGCTCAGCCGGGAAGAACAGGACTTCGTGATCGAGCGGGTAAAGGAATTTTGTGGTTGAGCCGGCTCGCCATCATACCGGCGCGCGGTGGGAGCAAGCGTATTCCACGCAAGAATATAAAACCCTTTCTGGGTCGGCCGATCATCGCTTACTCGATCGAGACGGCACTGGAAAGCGGGTTATTCGACACGGTTATGGTATCGACCGATGACGAGGAGATCGCCGACGTGGCCAAGAAATACGGTGCCTCCGTACCCTTCCTTCGTAGTTCGGTAACGAGCACCGATACGGCCACTACCGTCGAGGTGCTGTTAGAGGTCCTGGCTACTTACGGGGATGGCCGGACGGACATCAACGAGGCGTGCTGTATTTACCCTACTAGCCCCTTTATCGATACGAAACTGCTAACCGATGCCCACACGTTATTTACGGAAGGGGATTTTGACTGCGTGTTTCCGGTGATTCGTTACGGCTTCCCCGTTCAACGCTCGGTACGACTGGATGAATCCGGCCGTATGACCCTAAGCTTCCCCGAGTACGTTACTGCGCGGTCGCAGGACTTAGCGCCTACCTACCACGATGCCGGTATGTTTTACTGGTTCGATCCGGTCCGCATTCGCCAGTCCAAAGCGTTGTGGACGGATAATACCGGCTGCATCGAGGTGAGCGAGCTTCGGGCGCACGACATCGACAGTGCCACCGACTGGAAGATGGCCGAACTAAAATACCAGTTCTCGACCCGTGGCTAGGCGGTCCGTCATTTTTCGGGCCGACGGGGACCAATCCATCGGCCTCGGTCACCTCGTTCGCTCGTCCGCGCTGGCGGAGATGCTTGCACCCGGCTACGATTGTCACCTGGTTTACCGCCACTGTCCCGACGACCTTCTCCGTCAGTGGAATGATATCTGCGCCTCCGTCACCCGCATCGATACGACCGTATCCCCGGAAGCTGAGTCGCTGTACCTGGCAAGACGCGCACTTGCCGCCGGTGGTGAAACGGCCATCGTGGTACTGGACGGATACCAGTTCAACACCGAATACCAACGGCAGGTCATTGCGGCCGGACTGCAACTAGTGTGCATCGATGACCTGCACCGGGAGAAATTTCTGGCCCACCTCGTCATCAACCACGCACCGGGGGCAACCATTGCCGACTACCAGGGAGCCGATCGTACCCACTTCGCGCTCGGGCTGCGGTTTGCACTGCTGCGCAAACCATTTCGAGCGCTGGCTGCAGCGCATTCAGCCACTCCGACCCCGACCAGGATATTCATTTGTTTGGGGGGTGCCGATCCAAACAACGATACCCTGGACGTACTCCGGGAATTAGCAGAGAAAAAGGTCGATTTACCCATTGATCTGGTGATCGGTTCGGCGTATAGGCATCACCGGGAGCTTAACGCTTACCTGGCCGCGGGTCCGCAACGGATCACCGTCCATGAGCAAGTTTCGGCAGCTGAAATGGCGCTTTTGATGGGTCGCTCTACCCTCGGGATCACCAGTCCGAGCACGGTCGCGCTGGAATACCTCAACGTTAACGGTCAGTTGTACTTGCGTCAGATCGCCGCCAATCAGGCGGACGTGCTCCACTCACTCCTGGAGCTGGGCTTAGCACGGGAATTTTCCGACCTGACATTTGCGGCCTCCGAGCTGCTGCTGTCCGAGCGGGGCGGGCTGATGGACGGGGCCCAGGATATACGGTTCCGTAAGCTATTTGCTGCCCTCGATCTGAACCTGCGCGCGGCGCGGGAGGATGACCTGTCCATGTACTTCGAGTGGGCGAATAACCCGTCGGTTAGGTCACAGTCCTTCAATACCCAGGCGCTTTTGTTGGTCGACCACGAAGCGTGGTTTGTGAGAAAATTGGCAGATCCTGCATGCGAGTTGTTGGTCTGTGAGCGTCGGGGTGAGCCGGTCGGCCAGGTAAGGCTTCAACTGGATGCGGATACGGCAACCCTCAGCTACTCAATCG
Source organism: Lewinellaceae bacterium (assembly GCA_963710195.1). Taxonomy (GTDB): domain Bacteria; phylum Bacteroidota; class Bacteroidia; order Chitinophagales; family Saprospiraceae; genus Neolewinella. The sequence goes on along the minus strand of CAVPZF010000004.1, from coordinate 125,384 downwards.
CTGCCGGCGCGCGGGGACAAGGACTGGGGCTGGCCATGCTCCACTATGCCGGTAATTACCTAAGGAAATACCGCCCGGCGATCCGAACCCTGATCGGCTACGTTAAGGTGGACAATGTAGCCTCACTGCTCACTTTTCGTCGACTGGGCTACCGGGAGCTCCCCACGCTCGACTACCCGGGCGCGGTAAAATTTGTTCTCCATGAATTTTAAGATCGGGCACTTCAACATCGGCGCGGATCACCCCCCCTTCGTAATTGCGGAAATGTCGGGAAACCATAACCAATCGCTGGCGCGCGCGCTGGAGTTGGTCGATGCGGCGGCTGGCGCGGGTGCCCATGCCCTTAAGCTACAGACCTACACGGCAGACACGATCACGATCGATCAGCGGGGCGGACTCTTCGACATAAACGATGAGCACAGCCCGTGGGCCGGCCGTAATCTCTACGAGCTTTATGCTGAGGCACATACTCCCTGGGAGTGGCATGCGCCCATCTTTGAACGGGCCAACAAACTGGGAATGGTCGCCTTCTCTTCCCCCTTTGACGAAACGGCGGTAGACTTTCTGGAAGAACTGGACGTCCCTGCCTACAAGATCGCCTCTTTCGAATCCAATCACCACCCGCTGCTCCGTAAGGTGGCCGCTACCGGCAAGCCCATCATTATCAGTTCGGGCACCTCACGGCTGGAGGAGATCTACGAATCCGTCCGCGTACTGCGGGAAGCCGGGGCGCGGCATATCTGCGTGCTCAAGTGCACCAGCACCTATCCGGCTACGGCGGCCAACACCAATCTGCGAACCATTCCGGTATTTCAGTCCGTGTTTCCCGATTGTACGATTGGCCTGTCCGATCACACGATGGGCATTGGCGTGTCGGTCGCGGCGGTCGCGCTGGGTGCTTCAATCATTGAAAAACACTTTAGCCTGCGGCGCGCTGATGGGGGCGTAGACAGTGCCTTCAGCCTCGAGCCGGCCGAGCTTACCGCTCTGGTTACGGAATCCGAGCGGGCGTGGCAGGCGCTGGGCGGAGTGCAACTGGACACCCAGAAGGCAGAAGAGAAGAGCCGCCAGTTTAAGCGGTCGATCTACGTTACAAAGGACATCGCGGAGGGGGAGCCCTTTACGCGCGATAACCTGCGGGTCATCCGGCCGGGGGACGGACTGGAGCCCAAGTGCTACGACGAGCTTCTGGGTACGCCTGCCCACCGTGCATTTACCCGGGGGACTCCACTGAGCCGCTGACTCCGCACCCGCGTCCGCGCCCGGAAATGACACGGATGGGGTCAAGTCTACAATTGGTAGCTTTGCCGCATGATCGATAAGTTGGATAAGGTGTTGCGCCGCGCCTCATCAAAGTACGCTCAACGGGAGCTTCGGCAGAAATTTGCCCCCCAACAGGGAGTCATGCGTCGAGAGCGGAATGAAGCGCGCGTACTCTTTGTGCCTTTTTACACGGATCCCCTCTTCTTTGCTCGGGAAACTCTTATGGCTAAAGCACTTGAGTGGAGGGGATGTTACACGAGTTTGCTTTACGCCGATCAGCCTGTCGCGCCCACCGAGCGAGGTTATTTAGCGGATAAATTTGGACTGTCGCACCCGGTCTTTTCCGGCGGCAAACAGTTACTTAAACACCTGCACCAGGATGGTCTTCCCCTAAGTCAATATTACCGATCCTTTAGTGACGAAGCAGGGCCGCATAAGCTTGACCCGTACACCGCGTCTCCGGAGGCCATCGCCGGTTACGAGTACCGGCAAATTCCAATTGGCGACTTGGTGATTGCGAGTTCCATCAGGGTACAGCTCAGTATGGGGCCGGAGTGGGGCAATTCAGCTTACCGTAAACTGGTCGCTGACCTGCTACACACGGGAATTGCGCTGGTGGATACCTTTTTTCGAGCGTACGAAGACTTTGCGCCCGACCGGGTGGTGATGTCGCACGGCATCTACCTCAGCTGGGGAATTGCCCTTCGGGTGGCCCGGCAACTCAGGTTGCCGGTGCTGGTCTACAACGGCAGTTACCGGCGCGATACGTTGCGGATGTACCTCAACGTACCCAATGCCCCCTTCCCGGAAGCGGAATGGCCCACCTACTCCGATCAACCGCTCACTGTGGAGGAGCACAAGTGGACCGAAAATTACCTTGCCAGTCGCTCAGAACTCAAGGACGAAGGGCATGATGTCTTTGGGCAAGAGAGCTTTCCCGAGGCCCTAAACACCTTTATTAGGGAGGCCAAAGCGAAAGGCAAACCACTTGCTGCCCTCTTCACGAATATGTCGTGGGATGCCTACGCCTTCAGTGGAGACGGTCCCTTCGCCGGCATGGTCGAGTGGACCAACCAGACGTTAGAGTTCGCCCGCCAACACCCGGAGTTACGGCTAATTTTAAAGGTGCATCCCGCAGAGAGCTACTGGAACATCCCAGAGGACTACAGAATAAGAAACCACCTTGCCGAGATTCCCAGCAACGTGCTGCTACTCACTGAGGAAGACAAGGTGAAGCCATTTACTTTTTACAAGTACTTGGATTTCGGGCTGATCAATATATCCACCGTAGCCGTCGAGATGGCTTTTCTTGGAATTCCCGTGCTCACCAGCGGGGCCGGTGGCCATTACGACAAGCGGGGATTTACGATCTCACCCACGGACAAATCCGAGTATTTCGACCACCTGTCGCGCCTGGTCAGGGGTACTTCGGACTTTGTGCCCGACCGGGAACAGCTGCTGCGCTACGTCTACTACCGCTTTTACCGCGAAGCCATCCCCTTTGAACCACTGAAAATGGATGGGTACTCCATCAAAGAGGTAACCGTAGAAAGTTACGAGGACCTGCGACCCGGCAAACTACCGGGGCTCGATGCCCTGGCCGAGGGCATCCTGCACGCCCGCCCCGTGGTGTGGGAGCAGCCGCCCCCTAAATAACCGGCGGATGGGAATCGTCCAGCGACAGGTCATCAGCAATAACCTACTAGCCCTGGTGGGAGTGGGGATTGGTGCGGTAGCGCAGCTCTATATCTATACCCTCGACCTAGAGGTGAAGGGGTATGCCGATGCCCTGATGAAGTGGGCCCAGCTGCTGGCTCCCTTCTTTATGCTCGGCACAACCAGTGTGATGGTGCGCATGCTACCCTACGTTCCTGGATCGCGGCAAAGCGGTGCCTCCCGCCTGTTTGGCCGGGCCCTGATGGTTCTGTTAGTTACCGTATGTACCGTTGGAGTGGTCCTGATCTTAGGGGGTGCCGATTACCTGGCCTCCGCCGTCGCCGGGGGGGCAGAGATCGGCTACCTGGGCACCCACCCCTACCTGATCCTTGCCCTGGTCTCTGTCTTCGGACTGATTAGTATACTGACTACCCACCTGACTAATGCCCACAGCGTCGCGGTGCCCGTGATTGCGAGCAGCATTATTCCGAAGGTCGGGATGATAGGGCTGATTCTGCTGACCGTTTACAATTTGATCCAGCGGGACGGTCTCGGTTTCGGGCTGATCGTGATTTACGGAATTTCCGTTGTCTTCCTCTGGTGGTTCGCAAAATCGCGTGGGGCCGGCTCATTTTCCCTTAACTCCCTGAATCTCGACCGAAAATCACGCCGTCAGTTGTACGCGCTGGGTGGTTACAGTACGCTGGGGGCCTTCGGTTCCGTAATTGCTACCCACATTGATACCGTCTTCGTGAACACCTACCTGGGGGATATAAATACGGCGATCTATTCCTTCGCGATTTTCGCCACGACGGTCATCCAGCTACCCAATAAGGCCGTGCACTCAATCACCAGCCCGATCATCGCTCAGGCGTGGAAGGAGGGCAACCTGGAGGTTTTGGGTAAACTATACCGGGACTCCGCGAGTGTACTACTGGCGGCCGGCAGTGTGATCTACGTTGGGGCGCTGGTGTGCCTTCCCTTTGTTTATCAGCTGGCGGAGCGCACGGAGGACCTTGCGCTGAGCTACTGGGTGTTTGTTTACCTGGGCGCGGGTACCCTCTTCGACCTGATGACCTCCATCAACGCAAACCTGATTGGGAATACGGACTACTTCCGGTGGAACGTCGTATTTGTTCTGCTGCTTGGGTTCACGAATATCGGCCTGAACTACCTATTTATTGTCATGCTGGGTTACGGGATAACCGGGGCGGCGATGGCTACCGCGCTCTCGCTCCTGTTGTACAACCTCGTGAAGACGATCTTCGTGTACTTTCGCATGGAATTACACCCCCTAGACCGTGGCATGCTGGCAACCCTCGCTACCACCGTGGGCGCTTGGTTGCTGGCAACTCTCCTGCCCGAGTTTGAGGTTCCCCTACTGAATATTGTTGTAAGGGGGAGCCTGGTGGTCCTGGTTTTCTTCCTTTACCTTCGGTTCACGAACGGCGTTCCCCTGCTGCGCAAATTTTTGACCGACTGGGAGTGGCCCTTTAACCGCTAAGCCCGCAACTATGACCGCTAACCAATACGCAATCATCGGCTATCCGGACAGTTATAACCTCGGGGATGAGGTGCAGAGCATCGCAGCGGCCCATCTGCTGCCACGGGTGGATATGCGCATCCCCCGGGAACGGTTGGATACACTCGACCCCGAGGTCGACCACGTGCGTTTGCTCTGCAATGGCTTTTTCATGCACCGGCCCGAGCGCTGGCCGCCGGACGAACGGATCGAGCCGCTGTTCGTTTCCTTTCACGTATCTACCGAAACTGGCGCCGACCGTCACCTGCTGCTACCGGAGCTCAAGGCTTATTACCAGCGCTACGGGCCCATCGGCTGCCGCGACCGGGGCACGCAGCAGCGCTTTGAGGCCATGGGCGTGGACGCCTATTTTTCGGGTTGTGTGACGCTAACGCTGCAAAACCCATTTCCCGCCGAAGCGCGCAACGAGGAGATTATCCTTGCCGACCCGTTCTACAAATTTCAGAACGCGGACTACCGCAAGCACCTCCGGCATGCGATCGTGCCGGTGGAGCACCGGGAGCGGGTCGTAGAGCTTACCCACCGGTTACCTTATGACCGCAGCTACACGGAAGAGGAGAAGATCGCCCTGGCTCAGACGTTACTCGATCGCTACGCCCGGGCTTCCCTGGTCATCACCAGCCGTATACACGTCGCTCTTCCCTGCCTGGCCTTTGGCACCCCGGTGCAATTCATCAACACAGGCTATGACCGTAATCCCCACGATCGCGAGAGATTCGATGGCCTGATCCAACTGTTCCATACCGTCGATGCCAGTCACTTTCCGCTTGCCAGTCGCAAGCCATTATTTAAGCTGGCTCGGTTGCTCAGGCTGCACCGACTCTTTCCGGTCAAACCGCTAAGCATCGATTTCACTAACCCTCCGGTCAACAAGGAGCTGCACCTGCCGCTGGCCCGGGCGATCCGTGCGCGCGTGAGTGCTTGGCTAGGCGATGATGCAGCTTCTACTGTCTGACGATCCGCGTTATACCGCTGTCCCCATCGGACGAGATTACACGGAGTAAGTAGGTGCCCCTGGCTAAAGCGGACAGATCGATACTGTTCGCCGTACGAATTAAGGTAAGCCTTCTTCCCTGTAGGTCGAACAGATCGAAGTGGAGGTCCTGGCGCATGGAACCGACGTACAGCAACGAGCTGGTTGGATTGGGGAATACTTCCAGATCAAGGTCGGAAAATGTCCGTAGTGATGTATTTATGTCGTTGATGAGTGGACTGGGAGCCAGGCCGGATAACTCGCAAGGCGTAAGTGCGCGGGCGTAGATTTGTAGCTCGTCAAGCAAGCCATTGAAATGGTGGTTGTCTCCCGGTAGCGTTTCACCCAGTTTGTCGGAATTACCGATTATCAAGGGCTGACTTCCCAATCGCATTGGCGCGGGCAACTGTCGGGCACCCATCAGGCATCCATTTAGGTACAGCGTTAAAAAATTGCCGGCAGACAGGGTAAAGACGAAGTGGTGCCACTCGTTCAGGGTGATGGGGGCGGAGATTTCCATCCTTTCTTCCAGGGTGAAGCCGTACCAAACGTACAAGGTGAGGTGGTTTTCGAAGCACTCCAGTCGGAAGTTGCGCTCGCCGTCGTCCCAGGTGTACTTAGATAGGATCGTGGCTGTTTGCTGAGAGGATCGTACTCCACCAAAATTGAACCAGCCTGCAACGGAGAAATCGTTCTCCTGAATTAAGTTGTGATTTGCCAGCACCAACTCGGTAGTGCTGCCATCAAACGCCAGTGCTCCACCCGCAACCGAGTCTAGTAGGCCTTGGCCAAAAGATACTTCCTCGCCTACAAAAATGTGTGCTTGTTCGCTTGAATCCGTAAGGCTTCCGTTGAACGTAAGCCGCAACTCTGCGGAGGGAAGTTCGGTTAATGGCTGTTGTTCGGCCAGCTTTTCGATTTCCGTGGCCTCCATCTCTACGGAATAGACACGAATTTCGTCTAATAATCCATTAAAGTGGTGATTATCACCCGGGAGTAAAGATCCATAGTTGGTAGCGTTTCCAATACGAATAGGTTCCCGACCCAGCGCCATCGGGCCAGGCAGCTGTTTACTACTTACTAAGCATCCGTTTAAAAATAGCCGGAGCATATTGGTGCTCGACAGGGTAGTAGCGAAGTGTACCCACTCATTCTCGGGTAGAGGAGTGGCTACTTCTTTTGCGTCCGACAGTCCGGTTGCGTACCAAACTCGCATCTTCAGTAAACCCACTTCGCAGGCGACCCGAAAATTGCGCTCACCGTCATCCCAGCGGTACTTGTTGATCACCTGACTAGTCTGTTGCGAGGTCCGGGTGCCCGTGAAGTTGATCCACCCCGCAATCGTAAAGTCATTAGCCGGTATAATATTATCGTCACTGATGACTATGCTTTCGGAGAAGCCATCCAGGCGTAGGGCACCGCTCGGCTTACCTTTACGGTCGGATGCGGCGGTTCCCCCATCCCTGATTAATACGTGTTGGTATTGACTTGCATCTACCGCCGGACCGTCGAGTGGTAGATATAATGTAAGGGATGCTTGGTCTTGTGCGTTGACTTGTAAAGTAAATAACGCCATTACAAGCGACAAATAATAGTCCATAGAACCAGAAGGTTGAGGGGCCATAAAAGCCAGCGGTCTTCAATTTTCCTAAACGAAATGGTAAAAAGAAAATTGATAATTCGGGTGATAACGAAAAGATAGTGTAATAAACTATCTCGACATAACTAGATTATATTTCGTGTAAGCGCGTAAAAGTAATGAAAATATTCTTAAAATTTAAATCTATGCCGCTTTGCCTCGGAGTGACTTGCCCCCTAAGTTTTCAGTAATCATCTGCACCTACAACCGGGCCGACCTCCTCACCCACTGCCTCGAATCCCTCCTGGCCCAGGAGGCCGCCCCCCACGCCTGGGAGCTCCTCGTCATCGACAACAACAGCCCGGACCACACCCGGGCACTCACCGAAACCTTCTTCCGCCAACACCCGGAAATCACGGGCCGCTGCCTCACCGAGACCCAACAAGGCCTCAGCCACGCCCGCAACCGCGGCTACCGCGAGGCCCGGGCCGACTGGGTGGTGTACCTCGACGACGACGCCAAGGCGGAGGCTAACTTTCTGCGGCGGACGGCCTGGCTCATCGCCGAGGGTGGCTACCGCATTGTAGGCGGCGTATATTACCCCTGGTACCACTTCGGGCGGCCGCGCTGGTGGCAGGACCGCTACGGCAGCAACGCGCTCGCCCACCCTTCGCTGACCGTCCCCCGCGGCAACTACGTGGCTACGGGCGGAGTCATGCTCTGGGAGCGGCAACTGCTCGTCGACCTGGGCGGGTTTGATCCGCGCGTGGGGATGGTGGGTACCCGGATCGCCTACGGGGAGGAAACCTACCTGCAGGCGAAGGCCCGGGCGCGGGGCATCGCGGTGGCCTACGACCCCGAACTCATCATCTACCACGTGGTGATGGCCGAGAAGCTTTCGGTGGACTGGTTCTTCCAGTCCTACTTCGCGGCGGGGCGCGATGCCGTGCTGGGGGGACAGACCCCGCCGGGCATCCGCTCCGCCGCCGCGCAACTCCTCCTGGGACTGGCCGTTATGAGCAAAGACCTTTTGCTCCAGACTCCCCAACTGCTGCGCGCCGACTATTACCTGGAAAACTGGGTCATCGACGTGTTCCGTAAACTGGCCAAGCGGGTCGGGGCGGCCTACACCGCGCTGCTGCCCCCGAGATAAACGCCCCATGATCGAGCTGTTCACCACCAACCCACTGCTGCTGCTCTTCACCGTGATGGCTATGGGTTACGGACTGGGGGAAGTCCGTATCCGCGGCTTTAAGCTGGGCGTAGCCGCCGTGCTCTTCGTCGGCCTGGCCTTCGGTGCCCTCGACCCCGCCCTGGAGGTACCGCAGTTCATCACCTTTATGGGGCTGGCGATCTTCGTCTATACCATTGGGCTCAGCTCGGCGCCCGCCTTCTTCGCCAGTTTCCGGCACAATGGCTTCCGGGATATCTACTTCGCCACGGGCACCGTGGTGCTCTCCGCCCTCCTGGCCTACGGCATCGGCACGTGGTTCGACTTCGATCCGGCGACCACCAGCGGACTCTACGCCGGTGCGAGTACCAATACTCCGGCCCTGGCCGGACTGCTCGACGCCATCCAGAAGAACGCGCCCTTCGACGGGCAGGACGCCATGAGCCAGCAGGCGGTAGTGGGCTACTCCCTGGCCTATCCCCTCGGGGTACTCGGTGTGATGCTGGGCCTGTTCCTCCTGCAACGCCTCTACAAGATCGACTACGCCGCCGAGTCCCTCCGCCTGCAGAAAGCCTATCCGATGGGGGAAAAGCTGCTCAGCCGTACCTTCCGGGTCGAGCACCCCGACCTGGCCGGCCGTACCATCCGGGAGTTTCGCCGCGAACACCCGGTGGGCGTCGCCTTCGGGCGGATGTTGCACGCGGGGCAGACCACCCTCACTACCTGGGACAGCCAGCCCGAGCGCGGGGACCTCATCGTCCTGGTCGGCTCCGAAGACGCCATCGCCGAGGCCGCTACCTTCGTTGGGCCCGCCGTGGAAGGACAACTGAATCACGACCGCTCCATCTTCGACGTGCGCCGCATTTTTGTCTCCAACGACGCGATCGCCGGCAAGTCCATCGCCTCCCTTAACCTGCAGGAGAAGTTCAACGTGCTCATCACCCGGGTGCAGCGGGGGGACATGGACCTCCTCGCCAGCGGCGATACGGTACTGGAGCTGGGCGACCGCATCCTCCTGGTGGCGCACCGCGATGACCTCTCCGAAGTTTTCCGCGTGTTTGGCAACAGCTACGAGGCCCTGTCCCGCATCAACTTATTTTCTTTCGGCCTGGGCATGACGCTCGGCTTGCTGCTCGGCATGGTCACCTTTGCCCTGCCCGGCGGCTACACCTTCAGCCTGGGCTTTGCGGGCGGTCCCCTCATCGTCGCCCTCCTGCTCGGCCACCTGCGGCGCTCCGGCCCGATCGTCTGGACGCTGCCCTACGGCGCCAACCTCACCCTGCGCCAACTCGGGCTCATCTTCCTCCTCGCCGGTATCGGCATCCGTTCCGGCCAGACCTTTTACCAAACCCTTCAGACCGACCTCGGCCTCAAGCTCTTCCTCGCCGGCGGCATCATCGCCCTCCTTACGACGGTCGCTACACTGATTATCGGCTACCGCCTATTGCGCATCCCCTTCAGCTTCCTGGGCGGCATGGTCGGCTCCCAACCCGCCGTGCTGGATTTCGCCGTCGAACAGGCCGGCAACAAGTACCCCACGATTGGCTACACCCGCATGCTGCCGGTGGTGCTGATTGGGAAGATTCTGGCGGTGCAGTTGTTGTATAGTCTGCTGAGTTAGTGGTTGGGTTGTCGGGTTGTCGGGTTACTCTTCTTACCCTTACCCTTACCCCTCGCTTCGCTCGGGTAGGTTACGGCCCTGACGCACCAACCCGAGCGCAGCGAGGGGCAAGGGTACCGCCGGCATCCCAACAATTCAGCAACCCAACATCCCGAGCGCAGCGAGCCCCCTAAAAACTAATATACTCCCGAGGGTCTACCACCAATCCTTCGTGCCACAGCTCAAAGTGCAGGTGGGGGCCCGTACTCTGGGTGCCGGTGTTGCCGATGATAGCGATGGCCTCGCCGGCCTGGACGCGGTCGCCGACCTGCTTGAGGAGTTTGGAGTTGTGCTTGTAGAAACTGATGAGGTTATGGTCGTGCTGGATGCCGATGACGTTGCCGTTGGCGCTGGTGAACTCTGACATAAACACGATGCCCGCGCGGGTAGCCTTGATGGCGGTATGCTGGGGGGCAAGGATGTCAACGCCGGTGTGGGCGGAGGGTAGGTTGAAGGAGGCACTGATCTCTCCATTCACGGGGGCCACCAGGTAAACCTGGGCCAGGGGGACGGCCCCGTCACCGGCGGAGGGGAGGGGCGCGGCGGCGGTGCGGGCGCGGCTGTCCTGACGTACTACCTCCATCTCCCGGCGCAGCTTGATCTCGGACGCTGAAGGCGGCAGGGGCACCACCTTGTCGCCGGGCAGTAGCTCTTCCCGGGCCTCCACGCTGTCCGCCGTGATGGCTTCGCCCAGCACCGTACGCTTTAGGTTGTCGATGTAGAGATCCTGGGCCTCCACGCGGGAGGTGAGCTGCGCCAGGTTAGTATGCAGTGCGTTCAACTGTTCGCGCTGCACCACGTCGCCGTAACCGGGGATGTACTGCCGTAGGGGCGTGAAGGCGATGAGCAGGTACACCAGCAGCGCAACCAGTAGGAGCACCGTCGAAACGGCCAGGTACACGTCGAGGGGCGTGAGCGTATAGCTCCCTACGGCATCGTAGTCATGGGTGTTGCGTACCACCAACTGGTATTCGCTGCGGCTTTGTTCCCTAAATCGCTTCCAGCGGCTTTCCTTTGCGGTCGGTTCCTCCATTACATTGGGTGGGTTAGGCGGGGTCGCGGGTGCGGCGGACGTACAATTAAGCCCACGCGCGGGGTACTTTCACGGCCGCGCGGCGCGTTGGTGTAAGGCAAAGATACGCCGGACGGGACTACTAAGATTTAAGCCCCTTTCCGCGGTAGACACAAAAAACTAACTCCGGATTTGAAAACCCTAACGCAGTTGTTGTTGCTTCTATTGGCCTTTCACCTACTGGTGGTAAGCTGCTCGTCGACTAAAAGTCGCGAAGAGCAGGGCGTCGTTGCCAAAGCTTGGCACAATACCAACGCGCACTACAATGGCTATTTCAACGCTCGGGAGATCATGGACGAAAGTCTCCTGGCGCTCAATGAAGTGCACGTCGACAACTACAACCAGCGGCTCGAGATGTTCCCCTTCCTCGCCGTAGACAACCCCAGTATCGTGGCCGAGGAGCTGGATCGCGCCATCGAGAAGGTGGCCATCGTCGTCAAGAAGCACCCCTACAGCAACTGGACCGACGACAGCTACCTCCTGGTCGGTCAGGCCCAACTCCTCAAGCAGGACTACGAGGGTGCCGAACGAACCCTGGACTTCACCGTCACCGAGTTCCGGCCACGCCCCGAACGGAAGAAGGCCAAAAAAGGAGAGCCGGCCGCAAACGACGGGGACGATTTTGAAAGTCGCCGCGAGGTAGGCACCACCCAGACCCAAAGCCGCCGCGATCGGCTCCGGGCCCGGCGCGACGCGCAGCGCGAGCGGGAGCGCACCACCAAGCAGCGGCAGAAGGAGCGAAAGGCCGAAGCCAAAGCCCGCGATAAGGAGCGGCAAGCCAAAATCCGCGCGCGCAAAAAAGGCATTCGTCTTCCCACAAAGGCTACACCCGCCGACACCTCAGCTAGCGTCGGCCTAGAGAATGAGCCCGAAATCGAGGAAGCAGCCACCGAGCTGGAAGAGGGGCCTATCGGAATGATCTCCATCTTCAGTAACCGGGATGCCGGCGACGCCGCGGGGGGGGAATACGGCAAGAAGTCTGGTTCCTATATCCTGAAGCACCGGCCCGCCTACCAGGAAAGCCGACTCTGGCTGGCCTGGACCCTCGTCAAACGCGACAACTTCGACCGCGCCCAAATTATTCTGGAAGACCTGAGAAACGACCGCGGTACCTACGCCGAGGTGCGCCGTAAGGCGATTGCCGTGCAGGCCTACCTCTACCTCGAGCAGGAGCGGTTGGAGGAGGCCATCCCATACCTGGAAGCTGCCGCGGAGGTGGCGGAGGAGCGCAACGAGCGCGCCCGGTATTACTACATCGCCGGTCAACTGAACCAGGAGCTGAACCAACCCGCCGCCGCCCTGGAAAACTTCCGCCACGTGGTTGCCAGCAAACCCGCGTATGAGCTGGAGTTGGGGGCCCGCATCAACACCGCCCAAAACGCTTACCTCAGTGGAGGCGGTAGCCCCGATGAAGCGCTGCGGGAACTGGAGCGGATGGCCAAAGAGGAGAAAAATCTGCAGTACGAAAGCCAGATCCTCTACTCCATGGCGGGTATCGCCATGCGGAGCGGCGACGAAACGGGCGGGGCGGGGTACTTACGCCGCGCCCTCGACAGCCCCTACGGAGGCTCCACCACCCGTGTCGAAGCCTACCAGCTGTTGGGCGACCTGGCCTACACGGAAGGCGATTACCTGAGTTCCAAGCTGTACTACGACAGCACCCTCCAGGTGATGGGGCAGACCGACGCCCGCTTTACCCAGACGTCCGGGCGCCGCGACCGGCTCACCGAGGTAGCCACTAGCCTGCAGGACATCACCCTCAAGGATAGCCTACTGCGCGTCGGCGTCATGCCCGAAGCCGACCGCCGTACCTGGGCCGAGAATGTATTCGAGCTACGACGCGCGACCAATTCCGCCGCCAATTTCAGCACCCCCGCCGTGCAGGGAAGTATTCCCGTCAATAATTCGGCGGCCTTCGCCTCCGCGGGAAATAATAGCGCCTTCTGGGGCTACAACAGTCAAGCCATCCGCCGGGGTGGCCGCGACTTCCAGCGGCAGTGGGGCGACCGCGGGCTGGAAGACAACTGGCGCCGCAGCAACCGCACCGACGCGGGGCTCTTTACCGACGCCGGGGATGGCATCGCGCCGGGCGATCCCAGCCGTCAGGAAATCCAGATGGTGACCGAAGATGAGATCAGTGCCATCCTCGCCGACATCCCCCTGGATGAACAGACCCAAACCATCATGCGCGGACAACTCGCCAAAGCTTACTTCACGCTGGGGCGGGAGTACCGGGACCGCATCGAGGATGCCCCCCGGGCCATCGAGGCCTTCAACCAACTAAACGAACGTTATCCCGGCTCCGATTACGAAGCGGAGAGCTGGTACTACCTCTACCTGCTCCACCGGGATGCCGGTAATATGGCCGAGGCGGGCCGCTACGCCAGCCAGCTGAACCGGACCTATGGGGACAGCAAATTTGCGCGACTAGCCAACGACCCTAACTACGCCAAGGAACTGGTCGGACAAGAAGGCGCGCGCAACCGGGCCTACGAACAGGCATACACCGCCTTCACCCAGCAGGATTTTGAGGGCGCGCGCCGCCTGATCACGACTGGCAGCCAGCCACTCTCCGCCAACCACCCGCTTAAACCACGTTATGATTTACTACAGGCGATGGTGACCGGCAAACTGGAGGGACGTGCGGCTTACGTTAGCGCGCTGCAGCAAGTGGTCACTCAGTACAACGGCAGCCCGGAACAAAGCCGCGCCCGGGAAATCCTGCGCTTACTAGGGGAGGGCGGAGCCCGCGTACCCGGCCAGACTTCACCCACCGCGGGGGCTACGGGCTTCCGGGCCAGCATGGACGAAATACACTACGTACTCATCGTATTCGACGACGCCCAGGCCCGCCTCAATGACCTGAAGGTTGAACTGGAGACGTACAACCAGAAGTACCATAAACTAGACCGGCTGCGGTCCACACCCATCTTCATTGGTCGCGACAACGAGACACCCGTGCTCGTGATGCGCCGCTTCAAGAGTGGTCGGGAGGCCAGTGACTACTACCAGTCTACCCAGCAAAACGCCAGTGAGTTTCTCCCGGAGACCGATCTTGCCTTTAAGGTCTACCCCGTCTCCCAGTCCAATTACCGCGAGATCCTCAAGGCGCGTACTTTCGAGGGCTACGACGAGTGGTTCCGGACGAACTATTAGCGCGCCGAATCCCAGCGCTTAAGCCACGATCCGCCAGCAGCGATGCAGGTTTTTCTTGCGAAAGTCCGGGGACTGCGTCTGTTTAGTGATCTCAGTAGCACGGCCCTGGATCTCGTCCTCCGCCAGCTTGAAGCGGCGGTAGTTCGTGCTGAAGTACAGTTCGCCTCCGGGCGTGAGCAGCTCGATGCACTGATTGATCAGCTGCACGTGGTCACGCTGGGTGTCCAGCACGTCAGCCATCATCTTAGAATTGGAGAAGGTGGGGGGATCGAGGACGATCAGGTCGTAGGTCTTCCCGCTGGCTGCTGCCAACCACTGGAGGGCATCCGCGCGCAGGAAGCCATGTTGCTCCGGCGAAAGTTGATTGGCCCGGAAGTTGCGCCGGCCCCAGTCCAGGTAGGTATTACTTAGGTCCACGTTGTCCACCCGCTCGGCCCCCCCGGTGGCGGCGTACACACCGAAGGAGCAGGTATAGGCAAAGAGGTTTAGGACACGTTTGCCGTCCGCCCGCTCGCCAATCAACCTGCGGGTGGCCCGGTGGTCGAGGAAGAGCCCCGTATCCAGGTAGTCCGTCAGGTTGATGAGGAAGTGGTGCCCGTACTCCATCACGGCGAACTCTTGCCGGACGGTGTCCAGCCGCTCGTACTGCTGCTTGCCCGACTGCCGTTGGCGTACCTTGAAGTGGATGTGTGCGGGCGCCGCTCCGAGAGCCTGCGCAATCTGCTCCCGGTAAATACTTGTGTTATCTTCCGCAGCATTGCCGGTGTACGACGCGACGTATAGCCGGTCGCCGTAGCGGTCGATCGTGAGGGGATACTCTTCCAGGTCGGTGTCGTAGATGCGGTAGGCCTCCAGTTGTTGGCGCCTGGCCCACTTGTCGTAGTGACGGGCCATCTTGCGCAGGCGATTCCGGAAGGCTTCAAAGTCGCTCACCAGTCGATGCCTTTTCTGAGTAAACTTAGCGTGTCCGACTCGGCGCTGCCGGGCGTAGGCTGATAGTCATACGTCCAACCGGCCAAAGGGGGTAGGCTCATCAGGATACTTTCGGTACGCCCGTTAGTGGTCAGGCCGAACTTGGTGCCCCGGTCCCACACGAGGTTGAATTCTACGTAGCGGCCCCGCCGCAGCTCCTGCCAGCGGGCCTCGTTGGGGGTGACCGGTCGATCCTTGCTTCTTTCCAACAAGGGGAGATAGGTAGGTACAAAGGTTTCACCTACGGCCGCCGTGAAGTCGAATAACTCGCGCTTTGCCTTCTGCTCCGCCACGGGTTCGAGCCGATCGAAGAAGATGCCCCCCACGCCGCGGGTCTCCTCCCGGTGGGGAATGTAGAAGTAGTCGTCGGCCCACTTCTTAAAGCGGGGGTAATAAGAATCGTCGAAGCGCTTGCAGGTATCCCGCAGCTGACGGTGGAACCAGGCGGCCTGCTCCCGGTCGACGTAGTGCGGCGTCAGGTCGATCCCCCCGCCGAACCAGTACCGCCCGCTGTCGAGTTCGAAGTAGCGGATGTTCATGTGGATGATGGGGGCGTGAACATTGCGGGGATGCAGCACGATACTGACGCCGGTGGCGTGAAAGCCGGTTTCACCCGCCCCTACGTGGAGGCTGGCGGCGGCGGCTGGCGGAAGTTCTCCGTGCACCAGGCTAAAATTAACGCCGCCCTTTTCTATGGGACCCCCCTGCAGCACCCGCGCGCGTCCGCCCCCGCCTCCCGGCCGCTCCCAGCTGTCCTCAATGAAGGAATTACCGTCGGCTGCGGACAGGCTGTCGCAGATCCGATCCTGGAGGTCGCGGAAGTAAGCGGTAATCTCCCGTAGGCTAGGGGCTTCAGGCACCGAGGCAGGCTTTGGCGGCGGCTACGGTCTTCCTGGAGCTACCGACGAAGACCTCGTCTCCTACCAAAATTACGGGCCGCTTCAGGAAGGTATACTCCTCCAGCAACAGTTGGCGAAAGTCCGCCTCGCTTAGCTGCCGGGTGGCCAGCCCCATAGTACGATACTTCATCGCCCGCCGGCTAAAGAGCGCCTCGTAGCTGCCGGCGCATTTAGCGAGGTGATCGAGCGCCTCCGGAGTTAGGGGCTCTTCCTTGATGTTGGTCATCTCCCATGCGGCCTGGTGTCCCAGTTCCTTACGAATGCGTGCGCAGGTGCTGCAACTGTCCAGTTGGTACATTTTTACCATAGAGCAAAGGTAATCAGTCGGCGGCCGCCTCCCGCCATAGCCGTTCGAATTCCGCGAAGGTGGCAAGGGCACTGGTCGTAGCGTGGCGAATATCTTCTTCGGTAAACGTGGTCTCTTTAAGGAAACCAACAAAGCTTTTCCACTGCTTGAGTCCCCACTCAGACTGCGCGCGGTAAAAATCAAAGGGCGCGAAGGGCTGTAGCGCCGGCAGTTGCTGCAGTTGTCGGTAGATCATGGTCCCGCCCAAACTGGAACCCTCCAGCACGTACAGCCGGCCGATTGCGGTAGCGCGGTCCAGCGCGGGGGCGGGAGCCGCGGGTGCCGTGAGCGAAAAGCGGGGCCGGTACTGGTACTGCCCCCCGACAAACCCCGCTAGGGCCGGTTCAAGCGCCAGGTGCGCCCGCCGCTGCCAGTCGATAATCCGGGTGTACTCCTCCGGGCTCAGGCTTCCGTCCATTATTTTTTCCCCCAGTGTAGCGGACTCTAACTGGGTATGTGCCAAGGAAGTGGCGGACCGCAGGGCGGCAAGCATAGTCACTCATGCCGCGACTTGGTTATGACGAATCCAAAACCGATCAAGGGAGCAGACCAAGTCTTTGAGTTGGTGGTAGCGATCCGGTTTGACGAGGTAAGCATTGACTTCATTATCGTAGGCCCGGATGATGTCGCGTTCCTGATCGGAAGCGCTAAGCACTACGACGGGCAGTAGTCGGAGTCGCGGATGCTCGCGGATAAACTCCAACACCTCCAGCCCCGTCATGCCCGGCATTTTGATGTCCAGTACGACCAGGAGGGGGAGGGGAGCATTGCGCTCGACCGCCTCCACGAGGTAGTTTTTCAGGAGGCTACCATCGGCCCGGTGCACCACCCGTAGCGAATCGTTGAAAGTAGAGAACGCCCGCCGGAAGAAGAGATAATCGGTGGGGTTATCCTCGGCATACAGGAGATAGGGGGCGGTGGTACTGCTATCACTAGTACGCGCAGGAGAAGGAGGTGTACTCATGAATCATGAATTCTCCACGTCAAAGAAAAAGTTGAAGGTCACTCCCTTTAGGTCATCGGTGATCCAAATTTTGCCGTTGTGTCGGTGCACGATACGTTCCACGATCGCAAGGCCCACGCCGCTGCCCTCCTCCTGATCATGAGAGGATGAAAGGCGAGTAAACATCTCGAAGACCGTCCTTTTGTACTCATCCGGAATGGCTGGCCCGGTGTTGCTCACGGTGTAGACGATCTTATTCATGCGGGGCTCTTGCCGGGCGCCCACTTCGATGCTCACTTGACCCTCATCGTCGGGTTGAGCATACTTAACCGCATTATGCAGGAGGTTGACGTAGAGTTGGCGCAGTAGGCGCGTATCACCCTGCAGGGACGGTAGGTTGGGATCTACCGTTATGGATATTTCGCTTTTCCCCGGGCTACCGCCCCTTACCTCGTGTAGAATTTCCTTCAGGAGGGGGTTTAATTCTACGAGCGTAGTCTCCAACCCTTTACTGCCTACCCGGCTGAGTTCCAGGATATCGGTAATAAAGTTATTCATCTGGGTAACTCCCCGTTGGATACCCGCGATCAGCTCACCGGCTTCCTCGTCCAGTTGGTCTTGATAATCTTCTTCCAGAATTTCAGCATAGCCGTTGATGGCCCGCAAGGGGGCCCGAAGGTCGTGGGAAACGGTGTAGCTAAAGGTCTCGAGATCCTCGTAGGCTTTCTGCAGGCGCTCGTTGATCTCGCGCACCTCCACGTAACGCTGCAGCATGCTGTTGATGACCGTAATGCGGAGGGCCAGGGCGGTCTCGATATCGTTATCGGCCCACTCGGCGCTACACCCTTCGACGGTCTCTATATAGCGGGCAAAACTCTGGCGGGGGCCCATGCGACGGGTGTCCGGCCCCGAGACCACCATCGTCCGCTGCGGATCTCCTCCCCAGCTTATTTCTTTACTGATGCCGGGCCTGAACCAGCAGATCCAGTCCTGATAGGAGGGGTTCAGGTAGATTGCCAGGACCCCCGCGGCGTTGTCGCAGTGTTGCTCGAATTGGGGAAATGATTTGGCAATGGAATCGGAGGCAAAATGCAGCTGGTGCTCGTGGTGGGCCTGCTTATTGACGTTATCCATCAGTTCCGTTACATCTTCCTTGGGTGGGCAATCGCCATACAGCTCAAAGCGACCCTCAAAACATATCGCAGCGCCCACGACACCGCCGAAGAGGTTTAGCAGATTATCTTCGCCGGTAGTGAGCCCCTCGAAAATGTCGTGGGTGTTGGTGATGTGCTCACCAATGGAGAGGCGGACGAGATTACGTTCCAACACCTGCTCCTGGTAGCGGCTAGCGGCGTGCAGGGCGAGGTGGCCACTGAATATCTGGCCAATGAACTGCAGCACGTTCCGGGTCCCGTAATCAATGGTGCGGGGAGAATAGTGGTGTAGGGCGAAGAGTCCCCACAACTTTCCTTCCATGATAATAGCCACACTAAGGGAGTTATTCACCCCCATGTAGCCCAAGTACTCCAAATGGACGGGGGATACCCCCCGACCGGTGGCGTGCGTCAGGTCCAAAAACGTGCCCCCGTCGACCGATTCACTGATTTGGATACGGGACGGAACGTCACTGACTCCGCTAATCAATCGGACCCGATTAGTGAGGTAAAGCTCGCGGGCCTGTCGCGGTATATCAGTGTGTGGGTACCGCAGTCCCTCGAAGGATTCCAAATGTGCATTGCGGGCTTCGGCAATGACCGTCCCGTGGTAATCGCGATCGAATTTATACACCATCACCCGGTCGTAACCGGTCAGCTGCTTGATGATACCGGCGGTTTCGGAAAACAGCCTATCCCAACTGGTGATATTTTGGATGCGTCGTATTGCGCGGGCCAGCGTTTGCTGGTAGGTTGCCGTCTGAAGTAATTGGGAAGCCTTTTCTACCTCCAGGATCAGGCAGTCGGCGCTGCGGTGGATGATGACGTTGCGCAACATCATCTCCCCGTTAACCGTGAAAAAAGCCTGCACGGGATTGACCCCCTCAAAGCCGTCTTCGCGGGCGAGGCCCAGCGGAATCTGCCCCGTAACCTCCACCCCAAAAACGGTGGAAAGGTGTTTGTCCATAATGGACTCCCAGCGGATACCCACAAAATCGTACAGATTGTCGCTGACGTAACGCACTAAGAACGTCTCCAGATCCACGGCAACCAAACATGCGTGCCCCTGCACTACCTGAATGTGATGGATAGGCTCCTTGGCACAGTTTTCGAGATCTACCTGGTAGGGATAGACCTCCCGGATGGACCGCGCGACCGGGTCGTCGGTAAATGTCATTCGATAATTTCTATTGCAAGGTCGATCTGCAATTATACAAAGCCAAGGGCGCATCGGTTGAATCAATCAATCCGACTCGATCTATGATCGCTAAGCAATGGCTCGGGGATTGCTAAGCAGCGGACTTGGGAAGCGGGCGTAAGCGGTTGGTCTTAATCCAAAAGTAGTGAATAGAACTCACGAGTTCTTTTAGATCCTGAAACCGATTCGGTTTTACCAAATATCCGTTGGCCCCGGAGTCGTAGGCCCGGGCAATATCCTGCGGCTCATCACTGCTTGACATGATGAGGACGGGGAGATTTTTCATCCGTTCGTCGGTCTTAATTTTCTGCAGCAGTTCCAGCCCGCTCATGCCCGGCATTTTGATGTCCAAAATGGCCAAACGGGGTAGGTTGTCGCTCTTGCTGCGGTCGGTCAGGCCGGCAAAGGCCTCGGTTCCATTTTTACACCAGACCAGATCGGGCGGTGAGTCTAGCCGGTTGACGGCGCGGCGAAAGAAATCCGCGTCGGTGGTGTCGTCTTCGGCAAGCAAAATTTGATTAGCGTACATGAGGGGAGGGGGAATTACTTGCGAAAAGTCATGGGAGAATAGTCGGCTGCGCCTACCGACGGAAACGAGGGGACATTATTGCGAAGAACCGCTTATGGTGGATTTAGTTCGTTGTATTCCCGGAAAAGGTAGGTTCGTGTAAAATAAAAAAGTAGCCCCCTTTCCGGCGCTGCTCTCGATCCGAATGTCGCCATGATGCCGGCTGATGATGCGCCGTACGATGGCTAATCCTACGCCGTTGCCCGGGTACTCCTCCGGCGTGACGAGGCGGTTGAACATCCCGAACACGCGCTGTTGGTGTTGGGTCGAAATACCGATGCCGTTATCGGAAATGTAGAATTCTCCGTCTTTGCCTTGGGGGGTAGGTCTGAAACCGATGCTCACTTCGGGCCGTTCCCGGAGGCGGCTAAACTTTACCGCGTTAGAAATGAGGTGATTGAACACCACACGCATCTGAATCGCGTCGCCGATCAGGGGAGGAAGATCGGGTAGTACCCGTACCTCTACCTTCTCGCCGGTCTTACTGCTGATCTCCTCGACGACTTCTCTGACTATTGTCGCAACATCCAGTTGGTTGACGAAGATCTTAGCCCGCCCGACCCGACTCAGCTCCAGGATGTCGGCGATAAATTGATTCATACGCGCCGCATTATGCTGAATCACCTGGATTAGTTCACGCCCGTCCTCGTCGATCCCTTTGCCATACTCTTCCAACAAAATCTCGGCGAATCCGTCGATCCCGCGCAGCGGCGCTCGCAGGTCGTGGCTTACCATATAACTGAAGTCCTCCATCTCGCTGTAGGCCGTGCTGAGTTGCTGGTTGATCCGGCGCAATTGACTATACCGCTCCATGATGACGTCGCGGATAAAGGATTGCAGTTCAGCGGCCGCCTTTAATTGATTGGTAGACCAGTGGAGGGAATATCCGCGTCTGACCTCTATGTTTTGATTAAACCGGAATTGGGAGAGGTTGACGATCATGGAATCCTCCAGGCTACCAAAGGTGATTTCCTCAATTTTTTCGGGACGAAACCACGCGATCCATTCCGTTCGGCTGAGGTTGAGCGGGACCAGGATCAGCCCCGAGGCGCTTTTGCGTAGCCGACCGTCGGTGGCGTAGACGGCTTCGAGATGATGGGTAGACCAGACGGATTGCCCGTCCTCCAGATCCCGTGCCCATAGAAGTAGCTTTCGGATCTCTGCTTCGGGTGGGGTAACACCCATGGGGATTAGCCGGTCTTCTACCAGCACCGCCGCACCGGTCGCGTCATTAATGTAGTGCATGACGGAATGCTCGGTACCGGTGAGTCCCTCGATAAGGTTGGGAGCACTGGCGATCACCTCCCGCAGGCGGGAGCGGAAAACGTCTGATTGCAGCACCCGCTGTCGTACCTTATCGACGATCCGGAAAGCAATGGTCTGACTAGCTAGCGTACCGACGAGGTGGAGAAAGGTGCGTAGCTGATAGTTAAGCGTAATGGTGTTGCGGGAATGGCCGAAGAGCACGCCCCAGGGCTTGCCGTCCACGAAGATGGCCACGCTGACCAGGGTTTGGATTCCGGACTCCTCGGCAAACTGGCGTAGGACGGGGTAAGGCGTACGGCACCCCAGGCGGTAGTTGATAATATTAGCGGCGGCTCCTACCTCCCCCATCATGGCCGTATCGGCTGCGTGGTCTGCGCAGAAGGCGAGCACGGACTCCTCGGCGTGTAAGCGAAAGCCTTCAGGGGGGTAGTCGTCCGGTCGGAACATTATACCCAGCAGGGAAGGAAACTTCCCATTGTTGTATTCATTACGAACCACCCCCTGCCCTTTCTCTTCAAACTGGTAGACCAGGACCCGATCAAGCTCGATGTACTCCGCTACGGCGGCGCAGAGGTAGTCCAGCAGCTTATTTATCCGTTGGCTTTCGCTAAAGCCGGTCGTGATGGCGTGCAGGGCGACCTCCCGGTCGAACGTGACGGGTGTGGCCTCTACGGGTTCGAGTTCGAGTACGATTTGCTCGTTGACGAAGAAGGCGATTACCTGACGCCGGCCCCACGCCACGGGGGAGGTGTCATCGGATATCGGCTGGGGAACGGGAACCCGGTGGTGCTGGTTTCGCACCACGGTCTGGAGCAAAGTTTCGGAAAACAGGACGGTTGCCGGTTTGCCGATCACTGCACCTGCGTCCTCGCCCAAGTAATCCAGCAGATTCTGGCTTGCTGCCTGTATCTCCAGCGCGGGTGTTTGAAGCACGACTACGAAAGCGTAGGGTTGTATGTGGTTGTCGGCAGGCATGGGGCCTATATAGCGTAGGATTTAGGATCATGTTTGTCCCCTGTACGTAAAAAGCGAGCCTGCGATAAACCGCGGCTGCCGTATGTGCTTATACCCGTATGGAGTCACCTGCGCGCATACTGCGGCACCCCGGCTTGGGCCCCCTGTGGGACAGTCTGGAGCGGGAGCACCGGACCAAACAGGTCACGGCCCTTATCCTCGTGGCAGCGGGCCTGTTCCTCTGTTTCCTAACCCTGCGTACCTCCGCCACGGGGCCGTTTGTGGGCTCTTTGGTGGCCTGTCTCGGCATGTACTGGCTCTTCCGGTTGCTGCGGGTGCAACCAGTAGCCGCCTGGCGGGAGGAACTGCGTACGCATCCCGAGCGCTTCGTGTGGGTGTATGGCCTAGTCACGGAGCGGATGCCCTTCGGACTTAACCTCATGCGCTCGGCGACGCTGTATCTGATTGAAGCGAACGGAACGGTGCACGATTTTAGCCTCCCGGCGAGGCAACTGTTGCTGGTGACCAAGACCCTAAACCGCCTGCTGCCCCACGCCGAATTTGGCTACACGGAAGAGCGTGAACTGCGCTACCGGGGGGAACTGACCCGCTTTAAATGATCTCCCATGTCTACCTTCTGGCAACGCGTGACGGCCCTCTTTGAGGCGGCGGAGCAAAGCACGCCCGCGGCCCCCGCCGTACACGAAATGATTGAGCGCGACGCCGAGGAGCTGGCGGATTACGAGCGATGGAAGAAGACCCAGGCCCGGCGTCGGCTGTTTGCTTGGATCATGGATCAGTACGCGCTCCATAAGTCGAACGGGCAAACGGACCGCAGCCTGGACTTTCTCGATACGCCGAGTAGTAAGGGGTTTGTCGTGCATTTTCAGGGCACCCACTACACCCGCAGCGAGATCAACCACTTCTTCCATTACCTCAAGGAGCGCGTACTGGAACTGAACTACCGTACTCAAATCAGCGACCGGCGCGTATTCAGCCGCCCGCAGTGGGTGGAGACGCAAGAGCGGCATTACCTCAAGCCGCGTACCCGGCGGCAGCGGCAGGCGGCCCGGCTGGAGCGGGGTGGGCTGGACCAGAAGTTTGGTAACATCACCGTTGAACTGGAGCTGCGGGATGACCTGCCCTGGAACCTCCGCCTGCGGGCCACGACCTATCAGGATGCCCTGTACAATACCCCCGAAAGTTTCCGCTCCCTGATGGTTGCCCTGGCCGGAACATCCGACTAAAGGGCTTGTGTTTCAATACTATGAAACTGCTTTTATCGCTCGCTCTCCTTTCCTTGCTGCCCCTCACGTCGACCGCGCAAAGCCTCGACGACTACCGCTGGCAGTCGCGCCTACTGTTCGTCTTTACGCCCTCCATCGACGATCCTCTATTTGTCGAGCAGTATAATCTGCTACGGGAAGCCGCGAATGAACTCGAATACCGACGACTCAAGATCATGCTGGTCACGCCGAACGGGGAACGGAACAATACGGGGATTTTTCTCACCGAGAGCAATTCAGACTATTACTACGACTACTTTAGTGTAGAGACCTTTCCAGCTGGAGATGATCCTCGTGGGCCTGGACGGGACCGAGAAGTTCCGGGCGAAAAACACGGTCACGCCCGTTTCCGTCCTGCTGACGCTAATCGACGACATGCCCATGCGGCGGCGCGAGATCATTCAGGGCTACGGCAACGACAGCCAAATTCACCGTAATCAAGCAAACGAAGCCCGGAACGGCGGCAACTAGTACGCTTAGCGGATCAAGTCCTTAACTGTGTAAATCTTAGGCTTCCAGTAGGAGGACGCTAGAATGTTTTCCCGAATCACCCCCCGGCTACTGGTCGGGTGGATCACCCATATCTCTCCGGGGCGGGCGTCCACAATCATGGAAACATGAAATACGGGTTGGTTGGCCCCACGTCGGTAAAAGACGAGGTCGCCGGGCTTGGCGCGGGCGGGGTCGATCTGCTGGCCCTGCTTGGCCTGATCGCGGGACACGCGGTGGATGTCCAGCCCCTGGTCGTTATAGAGGTACTTTACAAAGCCCGAACAATCAAATCCTTCCCGGGGGGTGTTGCCCCCGTACTTGTAGCGGATGCCGAGCAGTCCCTCCGCCTCGCTCACCAATTGATTCCGCACTACCGCAGTGGGGCCACTCGCCCGGGGTGCCGGCCGCAGGTCGGGGGGGGTGGGTCGGGAACGTACGCGGGGTGGCGGAGCCGGGGCGCGCTCGCGTGGGGCGCGGTGCTGTACGGTAGGATTGGTCCGGGGGGCACGCGAAGGGTTGCGGACGGTCGACACCGGACGGAAGGAACTACAAGCGGTCAGAAGGACGGCCAGCAAAAGGCCGAGTGCAAAGGGGAGTTTCAAGCGAATCAATTGTGGGGCGAGAACGACAGCTCCGGTAAATTTAGTTTAGTTTTCGTGCCGTGGCCTACCGAACCCCCGCCTTTGTGATACACTTAACGTACCTCTATCTGGGCGACCGGTTTTTCGTGGGACTCGGGGGCGCAATCATGGCGGCCGCCGCCGGCCACTGGTTTGCCCCCCTGTTCTGGGCAGCGGTCAGCGGATTGCTAGCCTTGCTCGTGCTCACCCTCGCCGATAGCTACCGTCTCTACCGGGCGGCGTCAAGTATAACAGCGGTACGCCACCCGCCCCGGGTATTCTCACTCGGCGATGAAATGCCGGTACGGGTCGTGGTGGAAAATCTGTCCTCCGCTGATCTTCACCTAAGCATCATGGATGAACTGCCGGCTCAACTCCAGTTGCGTGACCACCGGATAGGGTTAACGCTCGGCTCCCAGGCGCGGAGAACCGTAGTCTATACGGTGCGCCCCCTTACCCGTGGCCGCTACGCCTTCGGTGCGCTCAATGTATTCCTACAAACGAGCTGGCGCCTGGCCGAGCGGCGACTGGTCATCGAGCATGCCGAGGAGGTAGCCGTTTACCCCAGCCTCCTGCAGATGGAGCGCTTCAGCGGGCCGACCCGCGGGGCGGTGCCCCACGCTGGCAATCAGCGGGGCCGGCCCGTCGCCAAGAGTTATGCCTTCGATCAAATCAGAGCGTACGTCCGCGGAGACGAACTGCGTAGCGTCAACTGGAAGGCGACGGCCCGGCGGGGAGAAGTAATGGTCAACCAGTATCAAGTCGAGCGGGCGCAACGGATCTACTGCCTCCTCGACAAGGGGCGCACCATGCGGATGCCCTTTGCTGGTCTTAGCCTACTCGACCACGCCATCAACGCTACGCTGGCCGTGTCTAAGGTTGTCCTGCAGCAACAGGACCGCGCCGGTCTGCTCACTTTTTCCGACAAACTGGGAGACGTGGTGGTCGCCGACGGCAAAGCGGACCAACTGCGGCGAATCCTCGAAACCCTCTACCACCAGCGGGAGCGAGCGGGCGAAAGCGACTACGACCTGTTGTACCACGCTACCCGCCGTTGGATACCGGGACGTAGCCTGCTGATGCTCTTCACCAATTTCGAGAGCAATCACACCCTCGACCGGGTGCTGCCCGCGCTGCGCCGGATCGCCCGCCACCATACGCTGCTCGTGGTGCTGTTCGAGAATACCGAGGTGGCAGGTCTGCTGACCGCGCCTACCCCGGATGTAAGAACAGTCTACCTCAAGGGGACCGCGCGCCGCTACCTGCAGGAGCGACAGCTGATGGCCGCCCGGCTCCGACAGAACGGGATCAAGGTCCTGCTAGTGGCTCCCGAAGCACTCACCAGTGCGCTCATCTCCCGCTACCTCGAACTGCGCGGGCGGGGCGGCATCTAGTGCAGGCCGGGGAAGAACATGTCCTCGTAATGGTCCAGCTTAAAGTCGGCGGCGGAGCGCAGGTGAATAGCGATGAGGTCAAAGCGGATCTCCCAGTCGTAGCCGGTCTGCTCCATGTAGCTGGCGGCGGCCCGACTCATCCGGCCCTGCTGGGCGCGTTTAAAAAAGGTACTAACATGGCCGTAGGCCAGCGAGGTGCGGGTCTTGACCTCTACGAAAACCAGGATATCCGCGTGGCGGGCGATGAGGTCGATTTCGGTGCGGCGGTGGCGGTAGTTGGTCGCCTCGATCGTGTACCCTTTTCGTTCCAGGTAGTCTCTAGCCAGGGCTTCCCCCCGGTTGCCCGTCTTCTTCCGGTCGGTCATGCCGGACAAAGTAAGGGGATTCGGGGGTATTGGCTGCCGCCCGTCATACGGGACAAACATATAGGGTAGGGAGGGCCGTTATCTTTGTACCGTAAATCAAGCCCTATGAACCGCTATCTTCTCCTGCTCGCCATTCTCCTGACATCCACGCTTTCCTACGCCCAAATTCGGGAGCAGCAGGCGCGGGATGATCTCGGCTACGGGTCCCAACGACGGGCGGCAGTGGAGAACGAAGCAGGTGGCATTTGGTACGGAGCCGGCGCTACCCTCGGTTTTACCGCAACCAGCTTTTCCAGCTTTTTTCGCATCGGCATCTCCCCGATCGTGGGCTACAAATTGAATAACTTCCTGAGTGTCGGCCCCCGGGCCAGCCTCATCTACAACCGCTTTCACTACGACGAGACGCGCTTCAACCCCGAGATTACCGACAACTCCATAACCTGGTCAGCGGGGGCATTCGGCCGGGCCAAAATATACCGGGGCTTCTTCGTACACGCGGAGTATAGCCTGCTGAGCGAAAAGCAATTCGTGGTCGACCAACAGACCGGAGCCCCGGTTGCCGAACGCCGCACTCGGCCGATTCCCTTCCTAGGAGCCGGGCTCAACCAGGGGGGAGGGGTTGGGGCGACCGGATTCGAGATACTGGTTCTGTTTCGGCTGAGCTCGCGGGAATACATCAATGATGCGCCCTACGAGCTGCGCACGGGCCTGAACTTCAACTTCTAGCACGGAAAAGCCCCGGCTCGCAACGCGAACCGGGGCTTTGTTAGTTAGGTGGTCTGAGCATTACTTCCGGTCATTCAGCAAGTAGCCGAAGTTGCTCCGGAAACCAGCCACCTTGGTGGGGTTCCACTTGCCCTGCTGAACCTGGGCAACCACGTGGTTGACGATCTCGCTCACGGTAATATCGGAGGGGTTTTGACCACTCGACAGGCGAGCCTGGTAGATCTTGCCGGTTTCGGCCGTCATGAATCCGCTCAGAGCAGCCTGGGTGGCACCGCCGACGAGGAACTTCAGGGGGGAAAAGGCCTTGGTGATGCTGGTGGCAATGCCCGTCAGCAGACGGCCGGCGAGTGAAGTAACGCCCGTAGTGATCGTCATGCGAATCATCTGGTCGTTGACGTCGTATTCGTAGAGTTCCGCCAGTTCTTTGATCATGCGGACCTGAACGGCAGTGAGGGCGGCTACATCCAATCCGAACATGGGGATGAGGGCGGTACCCGTTCCGTAGAGGGAGTAGCGGCGGATGATTGCGTTGGCCTGTTCGTCCTTGTTCTGCAAATTCGTCTTGGCGGGAAGGTTTTCGGTGTTGCCGTTGTCGACAGTAGGGGTGTTGGTGGTTTGCTCGGTAGTTGCCATGGTGCGGTTAAGTTTAGGTTTGTACCTAATATAACCGGGTCGAACACGGCAAATGTTCGTTATCTACCCGGAATAGCCCGCCTTATTCCCCGTATTGATCGAGCAACAGGGAGGCTAACTCCTCACTGTTGATGGTGATTTTACCGCTGGCCTCGTCGATGTCGATCAGTCCGTTGCGAAAGTGGTCCTTCGTGCAGGTCAGACTAATGCCCCCCACTCCAGCGCGGAGGTAAAATTGGTTCCTCAGCGCCTTGCGGTCTACGCGGAAGCCATCGGTTATGGGGCTATCCTGCTCGGCGAGCATATCCTGCAGGGGTTTGTCGTTGCCGTAGAAGTGAGCATCGAAGTCCTGGGCCCGGATCGTCTGCTGCGGCGCCCTGGCCGCGTACTTCACCAGGGCCTTTTCAAAGTCTCCCTCATTCATGGCGAAGCCCGTCTCCCGGTCCTTTGGCACCGGCAGTTCCTGCACCATCTCGAGAAAGGAGTGGGTGAGTTCGGAGCTGGTCTCCGCCTGGTCCAAGCCCACCCAGTCGGTAAAGTACTGGCTGATGCTACTTTGCGTACGGGCGTGGCGGATCATCTGTACGTTGCGCCCCGGCCCCGCCAGCAGCCGGGCAGCCATGGCCATGTCCTGGATATTTAAGTAGGCGGTGGTCTGCAGGCGGAGGGCATCGGTCTCTTCGTCGTCCACGAAGATCATGCCCTCCGAATTGCGCATGAGGTAAATGCCGAGCATACGCTGCTCCTCCATGCTGTAATCCGCGAATAAGAGGTACCCCCCCTTTGCCCCCACTACTCCCTGAAGCTTGTCCTTAAGCACCGCCATGGCCTCCCGACTAAAGGTCACGAAGGCCGGACGGTTACGGCCTTCCTCCAACCAGTTCTGGTAATAGGCGGGGAACAGTCCCTCGTCGGGCCCCACGAGGAAGCCCTGCAGGAGGTCGGACTTCCGCTCGAAGGTCTGATCCAGACGGCCAATGAGGTCGGTGGATTGCTCCGTGATCGCCAGGGTCTGACTACTCAGCAGCAGGTCAGCCTCGGCCATCTCCGGCTGCTTTTTGAGTTCGTGGACGATGAGGTGGTGAACGATGAGTTGATCCATGCGACAAAGGTAGCACGTCGCCGGGAGCGGGGCCGGCGCGCCGGGCAACTATTTGGCGGCTCCTCGGTTATATTAATGTACATACATTAATTTACTATGCACACCGTATATCATCCCGCCGCCTCCCGTGGACACGCTAATCACGGATGGCTCAATACCCACCACACCTTTAGCTTCGCCAGCTACTACCATCCCGAGCGTACCCACTTCGGCGTACTGCGGGTACTCAACGACGACGAGGTGGTCGCCGGTCGGGGCTTCGGCGGTCACCCCCACGATAATATGGAGATCGTCTCCATTCCCCTTCAGGGTGATCTGGAGCACCGAGACAGTATGGGCAACACCACCATCATCAGGGAGGGCGACATCCAGGTGATGAGCGCCGGTACCGGGGTGGTCCACTCCGAAAAGAACAAAAACCCGGACCGCGACGTCAAATTCCTCCAGATCTGGGTCTTCCCCCGCGAGCGCAACTTGACTCCCCGGTACGACCAGATCAGTATGGACCTTGGCCGTGAGCACAACGCCTGGCACCAGGTACTCAGCCCCGAACCCACCCAGGGGGCCGTCTGGATCAAC
This sequence comes from Lewinellaceae bacterium, assembly GCA_963710195.1. Classification (GTDB taxonomy): domain Bacteria; phylum Bacteroidota; class Bacteroidia; order Chitinophagales; family Saprospiraceae; genus Neolewinella. Next base: position 95,814 of record CAVPZF010000004.1, on the reverse strand, counting down.
CAGGATGCTTATTTCAGCATCGGAAATTTCGACGCCGGCAGCGATGCCGCCTATACGCTTCGCCAGGCCGGTCACGGCGTCTACCTGTTCGTACTGGAAGGCAGCGCCGAGCTAGATGGCCAACAGTTGCAACGGCGCGATGGCCTGGGCATCACGGAAGCCGAGGCGTTTCGCCTGACCGCCGGTCCGGAAGGGGCCCGGATCCTCGCGATGGAAGTGCCGATGAACTAACGGCTCACTTCCTGTGCCTCGCCCGTAAAGGTGACCACCCGTACGTCCTCGGCGCCGGCCGGTAACCAGACGGTTCGGCTGCGCTGGCTCAGGTAGCCGCTCCCGTAGTACACCTCCACTGCCGTGCGGCGCCCCTCCAGGGTGTAGCTTACCCGCTGGGCGTCGGGCGGTACGCGGTAGGCCCGGGCCTTCGTGCCCGTGATCCGGTAGGCGCGGGTGGGCCCCTGGTTCTCCGATGCTACCACCACCGCTTTACCGCCGGCATCCACTACGGTCAGACTTCTGCCGTTACCGGGTACGTAAAAGTCCCGCCAGCGCTCCGCCGCGTATTCATATTCTCCCGCAAGCGGGTTGAAAGTTAGTACCAGCCCATTGAGGGCGTCCAGGGTTCCCATCCCCGTTTCGGCCCCGTAGTCATTGCCGATGGCAATCAGGTCTTGATACCCGTCCCCGTTTACATCCAGCAACTGCGTCCCAAAGATGGGGGCCACCTGCGCCTCCCGCGGCAATTCGTGCCAGGCGAAACTGCCGTCACCCAGGTTCTCTACCCAGGCCGACCGCAGGTAGTTGGCGCGCAGCACCGTCAGCTCTACGCCAGGATAGTTGTCCACCACTTCCTGAATGGTGGCCCGCCCAAACTCATCGTGGCGCGGGTACCGGCGCTTGACGCTAATCAGCTGTTTTTCGGTGTCCGTCCGCTGGCTATGGGGGTACTCCCGGTACGTTCCGTCCTCGGCAAGGGCGTAGTCGCCCACGAGCAGGTCATAGCCCCCGTTGCCGTCGAAGTCGGCGCCGTACAGCCCGACGTAATCCACTCCGCTTTGTCCGTAAAGGTTGTTAATCCCGAAGTTCCCAATCACGTAGTCGATATCCCCATCCTGATCGAGATCCGCGGCGTTCAGGCCGTTCCACCACCCCACGTGATCTTCCAGGGAAGGCGGCCTTGCTTCGGTGAGGGTCCCCTGGCGGTTGCTGAATAGCCGCAGGGGCATGCCCTGGCCGGCAACGAGTAAATCCGTCCATCCGTCGTTATCCACGTCGGTCCAGAGGGCGTCGCATACCAGTCCCAGTTTCGTAAATTCGGGCGGGGACGCGGGTGTAAAGTTGCCCCGGCCGTCATTGAGGAGCACGTAGCTGTCCACCGCTTCGGGAAAACGTCCGGGGCTCAGGCGTCCGCCGACGAAAAGGTCGAGGTCCCCATCCCGATCCACGTCCGCGGCCCGCACGCAGGACCCGCTGGATTGCAGGGCCGGCAGTGCCCCGGGGGCCGCAGTGAATTGCCCGCTGCCATCGTTCAACAGCAGTCGGTCCAGGAGTTCGGGACTGTCCAGCCCGTACTCACTACCCCCGCTCACGAGGTAAAGATCCTGGTCGCCGTCCCCGTCCGCATCAAAGAACAGCGACCCCAGTTCCTCAGGTGCCGGGTCCGCCTGTCCCGAGGCCGCAGGGGCAAAGGACGACGTACCCGCAGCATCTAAACGCTGTAGCAGCAAGTATCCGGGGTAGAAGTGGGAGCCGGAGCGGTACAGGTCATCCAGGCCGTCCCCATTTACATCCCCTACCGCCAGGCCGGGCCCGTATTCCGAAAGCTTGTGGGGTAGGAGGGGCTGCACGTTAAAGTCGATGAAGAGGCAGTCGCGGTGCACCGGCAGCTGCTGCAGCAGGTCGGGGGCCGGTGTTAGTCCGGCTAGCGGCAGCGGACGGGGCGGCGGAGTAGGGGAGGGCGCGACTCCCCCCCAGGGCTCTAGGACGACCTTTTGATCCCAGACGACGTCCTTATATATACGCTGAGTGCCGTCGGGCCAAGCAACGGCAACCGAAACGAGCGTATCCCCCGGACCGAATCCGAAGTGAAGCACGTCGGCCACGCTGGACAAAAACCCCCGGGTAGGGTGGTTGTAGGCGGTCATGCTCCGATGGCCGGCATCTACGGTGACCCGGGCTCCGATAGCCTGCGTATTCGCGCCCTCCCCGACCAGCCGTACGCCAAGCCAGTGGGTGTCGGGCCGCCGGTCTCCGCGGATGAGGTCGTTGCGGAAGAGAAAGCAACTGTCGTTGATGTTATTGACGACGTAATCGAGGTCACCGTCGTTGTCGAGATCCGCGTACACCGCCCCGTTGCTGAAGGAGGGATAGTCGAAGCCCCAATCCCGGGTACGTTTGGTGAAGCTTGGCACCCGCCCGCCGTCGTTCTCGTAGGCGTAGTTGGCGATCTTCACGGAGGGGATCTGGGTCAGGCGGAGGTTCCGGCTGGCAATCTTACTTACCTGGACGTTGTAGTCCATAAAGTCGCGGTCCGTGACGTCGCGGGGAAAACCATTGGTGATGAGGAGGTCCCGATCACCATCGTTGTCGACGTCCGCGGCCAATGGGCTCCAGCTCCAGTCGGTGGCGGATACCCCGGCCATCATGCCCACGTCACTGAGGATGAAGGTAGAATCCGACAGCCGGCGGTTGAGCTGCAGGGCATTGCGGGTGAATTGCGGTTGGTACCCGAAGCGGGCGTTGTTGAGGTAGGTGCTGTAGTTGTTGGGGGCCATCATGGCCTTGCGCCGCAGGTTATTCTCGGGGAACATATCCACGGTGATTATGTCCTCCAGGCCGTCGCCGTTGATGTCGGAAACGTCGTTACCCATGGCCGAGTAGCTGGTGTGCTTGAGGTAAACTTCCGCCCGGTCGGTGAAGGTGCCGTCTCGGTTGTTGATCCACAACAGGTCGTTGCTGACGTAGTCGTTGGAGATGTACAGGTCGGGCCAGCCGTCTTGATTAAGGTCGCAAACACTGACGCCGAGCCCAAAACCCTCCTTCAGGATGCCGGCGGCCCGGGTTACGTCGCTGAAGCGCGGCAGGCCATCGGAGCCGGGGCCGTCGTTGCGCAACAGCTTATCGTTCTTTCGGCCGCTGCCGTCGGTCGTTTTGGCTAGGTACCGATTGGGGATCGCCCGGTCGTCCATCTCATTCACCAGCAGGTAAAGATCGAGGTCTCCGTCTCCGTCGTAATCCAGGAAAGCGGACTGGGTAGTGTGGGAGGTATCGGCGATGCCGCAGGTGCCGGCGACTTCGGTGAAGCGGGGTATCGGCGTGCCATCGGCGGAAGTTTCGTTGCCCGTGTTGAGGTAAAGGAGGTTTGCCCGGCGGCTGCCGGGCGCGTAGATGGTCGCGCTAACGTAGAGATCGGGTTTCCCGTCGGCATTCACGTCGGCCACGGTGACCCCTCCACACCAGCGTCCGCGCCCGAGCACCCCGGCCGCCTCGCTGACGTCCCGAAAGCGGAGATCGCCCAGGTTAAGAAAGAGCCGGTTCTCGGTCGTATTGCCCGTGAAGTACAGGTCCGTGAGGCCGTCGCCGTTAAAGTCCGCCGCCGCTACGCCGCCCCCATTGTAGACGTACTCGAAATCGAGGATGTTAAAGGTATCGTCTTCGCTAATGCGATTAGCGAACGTCAGCCCGCTATCCTCCGCATCCACGCGCTGAAAGCGGGTCGCCGTCGGCTCCTGACACCCTAAAAACGTGAGTAGCAGAAAGAAAAAAAGGGGAAAACAAGACCGTTCCATAGGCAGGATAAAAGGGCGGGTAAGTTAGGTAAACATCCGGTCTTGGGATAAATCGATCGCCTACGCAGGATTCCAAATGCACTTAACAGTATGCTAGCGGATAAAACTTATAATTTGCTAATCTAGAGTTCACACAAAATTCAGTATGTTAGCGCTTCGGTACGCCTTACTAGGCAAAAGGCTAGTTCCGACCGGTAAAATCAACGACTCACTAATCTAATTTCGATCATGAAACAACAACTAAGCCTTCTGATGGCGCTGCTGTGCTCGGTGGCCCTGTACGGGCAGACCACCGTAAGTGGAACCATTACTGACCCCGACGGCTTCCCGCTGGTGGGGGCGACGGTACTTGCGCGAGGCACCTCGGTAGGTACCGTAGCCGACTTCGACGGGAAGTACGAACTCACCGTCCCCGCAGAGATTGTGGAACTGGAATTTTCCTTTACGGGTTACGAAACTCAAATCGTTATTCTCACGGATCAGACCTTAGTAGACGTCGTGATGAGCGAGGGGGTAGCCCTCGACGAGATCGTCGTGACGGGGTACTCCACGACGACTAAGCGCCAGACTACGGGCGCCGTATCCACGGTCAGCACCGAGGACCTGGCCCTGGTGCCCAGCGGAAACGTCGAGCAGCAACTGCAGGGTCGGGCCCCCGGCGTAACGGTCATCACCAACGGACAGCCCGGTACCAGCTCCATCGTGCGGGTCCGGGGTTTTGGCTCCTTCGGGGACAACCGCCCCCTGTATGTAGTGGACGGCGTACCGACCGATAACATCGACTTCGTCAACCCCGAAGACATCGAGGCCACCAGTATCCTGAAGGATGCCGCCTCGGCCAGTATCTACGGCGCCCGCGCCGCTAACGGCGTGATCGTGGTGCAGACCCGGCGGGGTAAGAACACTCCCCAGCCGCTCAAGGTCACGTACGACGGCCTGATCGGGTTTACCAGCCCGGGTAGCGGCCGCCAACCCCTCAATCCCCAGCAGGATGCGGCCAAGGTATGGGAAGGATTGTACAACGACAATCTGCTGCCCGGCGAAGACGGTTTTGGCCACGATCAGTACGGGGACGGGGCCAGTCCCGTTATTCCTGATTACATCTTGGTCGGTGATAATCTTGGCGTATCGGGTGAAGTAGACCTTGAGGCTCAACGGCCCCTGTACAACATCGATCCCAATGCCGGAGCGCTCTACCAAGTCATGCGCGCGAACAAGGAGGGGACGGACTGGTACGATGCCATTACCCAGACGGGTACGATCCAACGCCACACGCTGGGCTTTTCCGGTAGTACCGATCAAGTTCGCTATTACATTAGCGGCCACGGACAGATTCAGGAGGGCATTCTGCTCAATAATCCGTTTGAGCGCTACGGCCTGCGCGTCAACACGGAATTCAAACTTGGGTCGCGCGTACGCCTGGGAGAAAATCTGCAGTTCACCCACCGCCGGACCCCCGGTCAGGTCGGTGGTGGCGGTGGTGCCGGTTTGGCGGACGACGAGAACGATTTCAACCTGGCCTACCGCATGCACCCGCTCATCCCGATCTACGATGAGTTTGGAGGCTACGCCGGTACCCGGGCCTCGGGCTTCAACAATCCCCGTAACCCCGTAGCGGGCCGGGAGGGCCTAGCCAACAACCGCAGTTTCTCCAATAACGCCTTCGGTAATGTGTACCTCGAGGTAGATCCCATTGCCGACGTGACCGTTCGGTCGAGCTTCGGGGGTTCGTTCTTTAACTTCACTGGCCGGAACTATGACCGCGTTACCTACGAAAACTCCGAGAACAACAGCAGCTTTAGCTACAGCGAGTTCCAGGGCTACGGGACAAACTGGGTCTGGACGAACACCGTCCGCTACGATCCGAGTTTCGGACTCAACAACTTCAACATCTTAGCCGGGGTGGAAGCGCTGGAGAATGGCCGGGGCCGGAGTAGCAGTTCCAACGGCACCAACCCCTTCAGTCAGGACAACAACTTCGTGAACCTCAACAACGTCAATAACCGGCAGACCTTTGGTGGTTTTGGCAACGGCTCGCGCTTCTACAGCCTATTCACTAAGGTGGACTACAACTACAACGACCGCTACTACTTGACTGGGGTAGTGCGGCGCGACGGCTCCAGCAGTTTCGGGGCCAATGACCGCTACGGCACCTTCCCCGCCTTTAGTGCGGCCTGGCGCCTATCGGCCGAACCTTTTATGGCCAACCAGAACCTGTTCACGGACATTAAGATTCGTGGTGGCTGGGGCCAGATGGGCAACTCGCGTAACGTAAGTGGGGATAACCGCTTCTCCCTATTTAACTCCGGTGTCGGAGCGGCTGGCTACGACATCACCGGTTCCAATAGCGGTGCAGTAGCTGGTATTTTCCCTAGCCGGATCGGAACGGAAGATGCCCGTTGGGAAGCCGCAGAGACGGTAAACGTAGGTCTCGATGCCACGCTGGCCAACGGAAAAGTAGATCTAGTGGTTGACCTGTGGCGCAAAACCACCGAAGGCCTTCTCGTCGCCGTTCCGCTGCCCAACGTAGCCGGTCAGGCCGCCTCACCCACGCGCAATATCGGTAGTATGCGCAACCAGGGCATCGACTTCCTACTTGCTTACCGCGGCGGCGTCGGCAGTAAGTTTAAGTATGAGGTGTCGCTGAACGGTTCGATCCTGGACAACGAAATCCTGTCGTACGCCGAGGGCATCGACTTCTTCGACAACTTCGGCTCCCGGATCGCCGGACCGGTAGTACGCAACCAGGTCGGGCTACCCCTGGCATCCTTCTTCGGCTACCGGGTACTGGGGCTCTTCCAAACGAATGAAGAGGTCACGAACGCTCCCACCCAGGCCGGCGCCGCTCCAGGACGTTTCCGCCTGGAAGATAACAACGGCCGGGGCGACGATGGTGAACTTACGGGGCAGCCCGATGGAATCATCGATGAGGCCGACCGTACCTACCTGGGCACGGCCGTTCCCGACTTTACCGGTGGGGTAAACATCAGCCTCAATTACGGACAGTTTGACCTCAACACCTTCATTTACGCCTCCATTGGCAACGAGATCTACAACAACTCCAAGTGGTTCACCGACTTCGGGGGCTCGTTCCGGGGTGCCGCCATTTCTGAGCGTGCCCTAGACAGCTGGTCGCCCGACAACCCGAACGGTTCGCTGCCTATCTGGGAATCGGCATCTAACCTGAGTACCAATCAGGAATCACTCAGTTACTACGTTGAGGATGGCTCCTACCTCCGGATGGTGAACCTTAGTGTCGGTTACACCTTACCTAATGGAGCCTTTGGCGAGGTACTGAGCAACCTGCGCATAGCGGTGGCCGCTAATAATCTCTTCACTATCTCGGATTATGAGGGTCTCGACCCGGCCGTAGGTGGGGATGCGGACGTCGACTTCGGCATCGATGTGGGCAACTATCCCGTCACCCGGTCCTTTAACCTCCGCCTGACCGCCGGTTTCTAATCAAGACAATAACTACATCATGAAACTATTCATTAGATTTTTACTGCTGCCGCTCGTGGCGGTTGGTGGTCTCCTCACCCTCTGGGCGTGTAGCGATGAGTTCTTAGAGGTGGACCCGACCGGATCACTCAACCAGCAAGTACTCGCTTCGCTAGATGGTGTCGATCTGCTACTGGTAGGTGCGTACGCACAACTAAACGGCCGGGGCGGCTGGTATTCCGGTTCCGCTAACTGGGTGCACGGATCGATCCGCGGCGGCGATGCCAACAAAGGCACTACCGACGGAGACCAGGCGGTACTGAACGACATCATTCGTTACCAGGCGAATCCCACCAATGGCCCCATTGCCGAAAAGTGGCGGGCCTCCCTGGAGGGCGTCAGCCGATCCAACGCCGCCCTTAATGTGATTCGAATTGGCGTAGAACAAGAGGTACCCGCTATCGTGACTCAGGCCGGTCGTCTAGAAGGAGAGGCGCGCTTCCTTCGCGCCCACTACTACTTTCAGCTAAAGACCCTGTACGACCAGGCCCCCTTCCTCGAGGCAGGACTGCCCATAGATGAGGTGGTCGCCGTTGCTTCCACTACCGATCTCTGGCCCCTAATCGAGGCGGACTTCCGCTTCGGCTACGAGAACCTACCTGAGACGCAGTCACAAGTAGGCCGAGTGAATAAGTGGGCCGCCGGTACTTACCTTGGAAAGGCGCTCGTTTTTCAGCAGAAATGGGGAGACGCCAAGACGGTGCTCGACGATGTCTTCGCTAACGGTCAAACCTCGGGGGGGCAGGCGTATGCCTTGCTCGACGATTACGGGGCTATTTTCAACGCCGAGAACGACAACAGCAGCGAAAGCATTTTCGCGGTGCAGGCTGCGGTCAACACCGAATCGACAAACACCTCGAATGCCGACCTGGTACTTGCCTATCCACACAACACCGGCTCGACCGGCCCCGGCGGATGCTGCGGCTTCTTTCAACCTAGCTTTGACCTGGCTAATAGCTACCGTACGGCAGGCGGACTTCCCCTGTCCGGTACTTCTTACCGGGATGAAGGTAACGCCCTAAACAACGATTTTGGCCTGGAGTCCTCGGATGACTTTGAAGTGGACAGTAAGCCCGTGGATCCGCGGCTTGATCACAGTGTCGGCCGGCGGGGTATCCCTTACTTAGGTTGGGGACCACACCCCGGCAAGGCCTGGATTCGGGACCAATCTTACGGTGGCCCCTACAGCCCCAAGAAGCACGTGTACTACGCCAGTCAGGAGGGTAATTTCAGCCACGAAGGCGGCTGGACGCGCGGCTACTCCGCCGTTAACTTCAATCTGCTCCGCTTTTCTGAGGTCATCCTTTTACTCGCAGAAGCTGAAATCCAGCTCGATAACCTGGACCGCGGTCGCGAACTGATCAACATGGTCCGTATGCGCGCCGCTAGTGATGCTACGCTTACCTTCCTCAAGACGGATAACGGTAACACAGTGGCCAACTACGACGTACGCCCATACGGGAATGCCTTTGCCGGCAAGCAAGCAGCGCTTGACGCCCTTTACACGGAGCGGAAGCTAGAATTCGCGATGGAAGGCCTCCGATTCATGGACTTGGTCCGTTGGGGCGTCGCGGAGAGCTTTGTAAACGGCTACATCAGCTACGAGCGGCAGTTCTTACCCGTTCAGTTTAGTGGCGCTCAGTTCGATAGTCCCCGCGACCTCTACTACCCGATCCCCCAGGGCCAGATCGACCTGCAGGGTACTGATATACTGCCGCAGAATACCGGCTACTAGCGGGGGTTGGTCCAGTCTACCAGTTGTCTTACAAGAGGCGACCAAGCAATGCTTGGTCGCCTCTTGTATTGTCAGGAAAGCGGATCGATCACTCCTTCATTGCCCATGATAACCTTTACGGCGGACCTGGAGCAGAGCCCCATCCGCGTAGCAACTACCGCAGAATAACCAACTTCTCCAACTCCCCATTCACCACATTAACGCCGTCCCCCCGCAGGCGGATCTGGTAGAGGTAAACGCCGCGGGCGAGATGATCGCCGTAATCGTCCAGGCCATCCCAGGGAATGCAGTCATCCTGGCGAATGGAGCCGTCGCTGAATTCAAAGGGGCGCTCGATCGTCTTCACCAGTTTGCCGCTTACGGTGAAGATCTGCACGAGGGCCTCCACGTTCTGTCCGACGAGCGTATGGTCAAACTGAAAGCAAGTGTTGGTGGTGAAAGGATTAGGATAGTTGAGCACGTGGGTGAGGGCATCTCCTAGATCGTTGGCCACGATGAACTCCGTAGTGGCTACCGTGCTGTTGTTGGCTACGTCCCAGGCGCGGACCGTAAGTTTATGTAGTCCGGGTTCCAAGTCGAAGAGGGGGTAGCGCACCTTACCGCTGCGAAAGTCATCCACATCGGCCTCGTAGTAGTCGTTGAGCACGATGGCATTTCGAGTGTCCTCATCGATCACGGCCTCCAGGTCATGGCCAATACTGTTACCGGTCACGTTGATGCCCAGGTCATCCGATAGATGCACCAGGAGCACCGGATCGTCCTCCACCTGGCCGCCGGATACGAATTCGGTATCGTTGAGGTAAACTTCTACTTCGGGTCCTTGATCATTACCGGCAGCGTTATCCCCAGTACCGCCAATGATGAGCCGATCGTAGAAGCCCGCCGCGTCGATAAACTGCGTCCTGTCTGCCGCGTAGTAGCTGACCTTACCCGGCCCGAAGGAATAGTTGATGTCGTTGGGTACCACGAATTCAAAGGAGAACCGGCCGTCAGTCACCGTTGCCCGGCCGCGGAAAACGATGTTGCGCTGTACCTCCACCTCAATCAGCGGACTTCCGGGGTCCTGCTGCAGGGTCGGGATGGTCTGTGCTTTATCGTAGATGGTTGGGAACACCTGGCCGTTGAAGTTGCTCAAGAGATTACCACTCACGTCAACGATCTCTCCGCTGATGCGCATTTTCTGGAGGGCCCGCACGGTGTCGGTACGCACCGAGTCTACCGCAAAGCTGTCAATCATAGTGGTACGTACTCCAAAGGTAGGTAGCGCGATGACGGTAGCCGGGTCGCCAAGTAGCGTAAATTTGCGCGCATTTTCGGTGTCCCCATTAAGCGATGCGCTGCGATCATCAGGGGTGGTCTCGTTTTTGGCAATCCGTATAATGTCCCCCAAACTGCGCCACTCGCCATTGGGTCGGTCCAGCATGGCCTGCACGGTGTTGTTCGTAAGCTGATAATTCCGGGTAGCAAACACGGGCCGGGTGGTCGTCATGAGCGCGATCACGCCGCCGCGGGGTGTAAGGAGCGCCTCCTCCCCCGCGCTCACGAAGGCGGCGTCATCGTAGTTGCTGAAGGTGCAAGTGGCCGTAATGAAGAGCGGCGGCTGGATCGGGTCGGGGGAGTTCACCGGACGGGTCCAGTTGCGGATCTGTGGGATGGTTAACACCCGTTCTTGCGCCCACCCGCGCGGACCGCCGTGGCCCAGGTAGGTCACCGCCAGGGCACCGCGAAAGACGGCGCGGTCGAGCCCCTCCGTGATGTCGGGAAAGCGGTCGCCAGCCGACAAGCTTTGCTGGGGGAACAAATCAAAGTAAAGCTTATCGAAGTTCAGGTCGGGCTTACGGGAAGCTACGGCATTCGCCACGCGGTTTACATCGGTGGTGTGCTTACCGATGTCTTCGTCGTCACCCACGAAGACCATCCGGGTACGCCAGTCCCCCAGCGAAGCGGGGTCCACGTCGTAGCGCACCAACTTATCGACGGTAGGGCCGGCTTCGTCGGCGGACTTCACGGGCAGGCGGCCGACCGCAATGCTTAGGTCGGGCCCGAGGGGCTGTCCGGCAAAAGCGGTGTCAATAATGCCGAAAAAATCATCCGCCGGGAAGCTCTTCACCTGGGTGAAGGCTCCCTGATGTTGGTAGACGGGAATGAAATTGGTGCCGAGCTTGTAGATATTGCGATGGTCGAAGCTGCCGTCCCCAAACAGTAAGAGGTAACGTAGGGAAGGGTCCCGCTCGTAAACCATCCGCACGAAGTTACGGATCGCCGCCGCGTCGTCCCGGCCACTACTGAACTCGTTGTAGATTTGCTGGGTCGTCACCACCTGCACGGTAAATCCGTTGTGCTCCCGCCGGTGGGCGGCTAAGGTTTCGGCCTGACTCAGGAAATCGCGGTGGGTGACGATCACCATGTCTGCACCAGCGATCGCGTGTAGATTTTGGTTCTCGACGGGACCGACGGCAGCAGGCGTCAGGAGGCCCGCATCCGGCCGGAAAGCCACATATTCGTAGAGCGTGCCGCCCGCGGGCGCGGAGAAACTGCCCCCGCTCAGCGTAGGCTGGCGAACGTCTGGCCCGTCTACCCGCCATACCCGTAAATTGGCCGGTGCTCCGGTAAACCGGTAAGTGACCGTAGCCTGGTCGGCGGTGCGGGTGTCCCGGAAACTAAACTGTTCCTGCCCGCCCAGCGTGAGGCGGCGGCGGACGCGCAACTCCAACCAGTCCAGCCATCCCTCACTGCGATCTGCCCCCGCAGGAAAGGGATAAATGACCTTGGCACTGACTTGTTCCCCGGACAGGGCAACTGAGCCGACCAGTTCACCCAACACCACGGCGGGGCTCTGTTCCTCCCGCCCAATGACTACGGAACCCACATTCAGGCTACCCAGCTCCTGACCGTTGATCTCCACGAAGAAGCGGCTGCTGGTTGAGGACCGCAGTGCCATGCGGGCACGTACCTGTGCGGGCTCCTCGGTAACGATGCCGGGGATGGTAAAGAGCCCGGGGAAGCTTTTCTCCCGTGCTACCTTAAAAAACTCTCCAAACCAGCTTTGACCACTCCCGTGGCTGTTCCCGCCCACTTCGTGCAGGATGTTGTAGCGGTCCTCCTCGAAATGGTAGAGAGCATCGTAGGCGTCCGTAGCGCTACCTTCCACCGCCGAAGCGAGGGGGGACACCCGACGTCCCCGACCCGGGGTACCGATCTGCAGAAAATAACTGTTCGAAGTGGTGTATACGTTTTTGGATAGGGTAAAGCGATTAGTCACCTTATCGTACCTTCGTTCGTCCGGCCCCTCGGCATGTAGCAGGATAAAGTCATTGCCATCGAAGGAGCCGTCCTCCTCGCCCTCAATGGCGATCGCTTGCTCCAGGAGGTCATCCGGGGGGAAATCGTTGGTGGTTTCGGGCAGCATGCCGCCGCGCTGTCCGTAGATCTTGATGTCGCGGGGGTCCACCCCGTCCAGGCCCGTAACCCGAAGCTGATCGGTCAGGAAGGCACGCGTAAGCTTGTAAACGCCCGTCGCAGGAACGGTGAACCGGTAGAGTGCTCCCTCCCGCAAGACCGAATTGGAGGCGAAGGTGGAACGCCCGCGCGCGGTGCCGCCCGTTCCGGGAAGGAGGCGTAGTTCAACAGCGATAAGCCGCTCATAGCCGGTAGGCGTCTGAATGATGGAGGGTCCACTTACTTTGCCCAACCATCCTTCGGGTTGGGCGCTTACGCCATAAGTGAAGGCAAAAGCCTTGGCTGCTTCGGCGCGGAAGCCCGGGGGTGGGGTGAAGGGTTCACTTTCCAAACCGGCGATCTCTACCGCAAGCGGGCTACCGGAGGGCGCAGTGAAGGTGTAGATGAAGGCCGGTAGTTCTCCGGTTCTTTCTTTTTCCTCCCCGGGGGTTCCGTCCACCGATTCCAGCAAATAAGTGAGGACTACGCGACGATCGCCCTCCCATTCAATGGTCTCGGTTGGCTGCCACCGCAGCCGTTGCCTGATGTCCTGCTGGGCAGTGAGCAAGAGGCAGGGGAGACAGGCGAACAAAAAGAGCGTGTACTTCAACATAGAGTGGCATTAGGGCACAAGATTAAGATACACCACCCGGCGGTAAACGTTGTTCCTGCCCCGGAGATTACTAGCGACTAGGGAGCGGCTGTCGGAGAGCCGACGGGGGCCGGCTGCCGTTTGGAAAGCCACGCCTGGAAGATTAGCTTTAGGCATGCGCAATCCCCTCCTGGTACTCACGCTTTGGTTTTTGTGCCTAGGTACGGCGGCGCGGGCGCAGGATGCGGTGTTTTCCCAGTTCTACGCCGCACCGATGCAGCTTAACCCGGCGTTCGCCGGCGTCAGCGTCGCCCCACGCATCACCGTGAACTACCGGAGTCAGCACACCAGCTATCCGAGCGCATTCAAGACCTTTGCCGCCAGCCTGGAACTGCCCGTTTACGGCAGCCCGTCTAGCTTCGGTTTTCGTCTGCTCACGGACAGCCAACTGGAGGGGCTGTACAAAAACACCCAACTTGCCTTTGTTTACGCCTACGATATACAATTGACCCGGCAACTGCATGCTCGCATTGGCTTGAGCGCCGGGGTGTTGTCTAGCCGCCTCGATTTCGGGGGGCTCGTGTTTGGTGACATGATCGACCCGGTCTCCGGAGGGGGCGGAGTAACGGAAGAACAACTAGCAGGGCTCTCACAAACGTCGGTGGATTTAGGCACCGGTATTCTGCTCTACGCAAAGAACTTATACGGCGGCTTTAGTATCGAGCACCTGAATCGGCCCGATGAAACCCTCCTATCCCTGGACAATAACCTGTATGCCGGCCGGCCCCAACGGTTTAGTCTGCACGCCGGGGCGCAAATCGACCTCAAACAGGTAGGGAAGGCACGAAGTGCCCTTTATGTCACGCCGAACTTCCTCTACACGGCCCAGGCGAGCTTGCAGCAGCTCAATGTGGGCGCATATTTAGGCTTCGGCGCCCTGGCAATTGGTAGTTGGTACCGGCACGCCTTCGCGAATCCCGACGGGTTCATCGCCTCGGTCACCTTTCGCCAGGACGTCTACCGGATCGGGCTGAGCTATGACGCCGTTATCTCCGGACTACGGGACGTTCCCGACGGGCTAGGGCCCACCCTGGAATTCAGTTTTGCCGTAGATTTTGGAGATAGTAAGGAAGTACAGCGCCGGCGACACGCCGACCGGTGGAACGATTGTCTCGGAATGTTCCGCTAGCAGACCTTTTTCTAGAGGTCCCTTGACTAAATTCCTTAACTTTGCCGTAATACCGCAATGGCGCAAAAAAATAGCGCCAACCGAAATGCGGTTGGCGCTGTCGTTATAAGTTCGCTAAACCGGTTAGCTGACACGAGGCTAGTTATGTCAACCACTCCTTTGATGCTATTAAACCCCACATTCAAGGGTTGCGAATTATAACTAAAGAGACACTATGAACAAACACAATTTCATAAAACTCAAGATTAAGATCTTTTAGGGGGTGGGTTTAGGTGCTTTCCCCTTCGTTGATGATACAAATATAGCGGGCGAGGCCAGGCAAAAACAAGCAACTTGCGCTAATTTGCAGCCGTGAAATGTAGGTATTTTGAAGCCATATATTTGGTAATTCGTTGATTTAGTGTACTTTGGAGGTAACGAATTGATAAATAAAGCCTTCAATTCGGAACATCCTCATGGAAGATATAAGAGAACTTCTGGCGATTGCTTCCCCAAAAAAGGTGGCTAAGCTGTTGAAAATTAGCCAGCCGAAAGGAAAAACGTCCATGATTGGCCAATTCTACCGCCTGGCCATTAAAGAAGAGCTCACCGAAGAGGAAATCGTGGTTGCGCTCTACGGGGCGGGACACACGTCCCGTCACGCCGCCTACCGTGCCCTAAAGGGAAGACTACGCGATCTGGTCACTACGGCCATCATGGATGAAGATGTCTACTCGGCCAACTATCACGACTACGATAACGCCCAGATCAACGGCTACCGTCAGCTCAACCTCATCAACTTACTGCTCTTGCGGCGGGCCTGGCAGAGCGCTAAGTACTTGTCTCACCTGACCCTCCGCCGCGTGAGGGAGTTTGAAATCCTGCCCATCAACCACCGCCTGGCGTCCATCCTGGCCAGTCTTTACCTGGGGGTGGGCTTTGACGAGAAACAGTTTGTCAAGTATCAGGGCATGGCTGATTATTACGCGGAGGCAGAACGCGTATTGAATAGGGTCTCGAGCCACTACCGCGAAATGCGGCGGATGATTTATGCGCATAAGCTCCTGCCCAACGAAATTGGCGTGCGGGTGGGCGAATCGATTGCCGATTGTGAACACTTGGTGGTCAAGTACCCCCAGGTGTCTGCCCTGCAGGCGATGTTCTTCATCATGAAGGTTCACGGCCTAACCCTACAGGGCAACTATCTGGGGGCGATCCGCGTGGCCAATGAGGCTGAGGAAGTACTCCGGAAGTGTAAGGGAGCGGGTAAACAATCGCTGAGCCTGATGGCGCTGACGCGGGTGGAGTGTTCGGTCAAACTCCGCGACTTCACGGAAGGCTACCTGCAGGTCAAGCGGGCTCAGGAAATGATCCCGGAAGGGTCGATCAACCACATCAAACTCTCGGAGTACGCCATCACGCTCGGCCTGCAGACCGGAAATTTCGACTATGCGTACGAGCAACTCGCCAGGGTGGACCGAAAGGTGCTCAATCGGCTGCTCACCCTCCAGCACGTCGAGTACTGGCTGATCCTGGAGGCCTACATCAACCTCCTGGTCCTAGCGGGGAAGATTGAGCCTAAGCATACGAGCGGAACGCTGTCAGACTTCAAGCTCTATAAATTCGTGAATAACGTACCGTCCTACTCAAAGGATAAGCAGGGAATGAATATTCAGATACTCATACTCCAGGTGATTTTCCTGATCATCAACGGGCAGTACGGAAAGATTATCGATCGCACGGATGCCTTGATCCGGTACGGCAGCCGTTACCTCATGAACAATGAGAACTTGCGCAACAACTGCTTCTTTAAACTGCTGCTGACGGTTGAGAAGTGCAATTTTCACCGGGCGGCTACGGTGCGCGACTCAAATAAGACTTACCTGAAAATGATCAGTCCACAGGCCAGAAAGTTAGGTCGGGCCAACAGTAGCGAGATCATTCCCTACGAAACACTGTGGGAGATCGTCTTGGACAACCTGGAAACAGCCTCTCCCGACGGTCGCAAGCTACGTACCCGCGTGAAGGAACTCTGAGACCGAGCCAGTTGACCGTACGGGAAGCGTGAACCCTGCCGTAAGGCCACTGTAGACGGATAAGCAAGGGAATTATCCCCTCCTACATAATGATGTCTTCAAACATGGGACCTGGAATTTTCGGTGGTAGCAATCAAAGGGAGTCACCGCTTCAATATGCTGATACTGGAGATTTTCTGATGTCCCAACTCGGAGAACCAAGAAATGATTGGGATTAGAGTTCCGAAGCCGGGTAGTAAGGGATGCTCCTGTATTCAATACCCCAAAGCGCGGGAATGCTGCTCCGGTGGTGTTACATGATGATATCCTCTACTACGATGCTGCTGCTGCGCATGATGATGTCTTCGACGACGATGTTGGAGCTCGCTAGTTCCTGGCCGCGCATGATGATGTCCTCGACAACGATGTTAGAGCTCGCTAGTTCCTGGCCGCGCATGATGATGTCCTCGACAACGATGTTAGAGCTTGCTAGTTCCTGGCCGCGCATGATGATGTCCTCGACAACGATATGGGGGGTAATGGTACCGAGGTAGTCAACGAAGGACTGGGCGGCGTGGAGGGTGTCGGGGGAGAGAAGTTCGGTAAAGAAGGACATGAAGGGGTGATTGAGGATTGAGTAAAAGGTTTCCGTAACAGATAAGGATTAAAGGCAAATTGTCGGGGGCGACTACATGATGATGTCTTCCACGACGATATTTCCGCCGCGCATGATGATGTCTTCGACGACGATGTTGGAGCTCGCCAGTTCCTGTCCGCGCATGATGATGTCCTCGACGACGATGTTGGAGCTCGCCAGTTCCTGGCCGCGCATAATGATGTCTTCGACAACAATATGGGGGGTGATGGTGCCGAGGTAGTCAACGAAGGACTGGGCGGCGTGGAGGGTGTCGGGGGAGAGGAGTTCGGTAAAGAAGGACATGATAAGGAATTGAGGGGGGAAGAGAAAATTTAGGGCCCGGGAGGGCGCTAGGAGAGTTAGGGCCGTTAGGCCGCGCTTACATAATGATATCTTCGACCATGATGCTGATGGGTTTTAGCCGGGTCAGAATGCCGTGCTCCGCAGAACTTGGCAGTCCCAATGGGGCTGGATGAGGAAGTGAGTAAAGTCAGTTTCATGAGAGAAGATTGAATCGCTGTTGCTGCTTGTGTTCCAAAGATGCACCCCCAAAGCGGCTAGACTACCGGCACTTTCCGGAGGTTTGTAACCCAAATATGGGTGACTAAACAGGTATATATTGCATAAACAGCAGAAAGCCAATGATTTACACCATTGGCTTTCCAGGTATCTGTAACATGTGGAGTGCGTTACACGCCTTCTTCCAGTGGCCCGGAATCGTCGTAGTCGTCCCTTCTGCTACGACCTGGAGGGCCTAGACGTTCAAACGTGCTCTCGTGTGGAGGGCCAAAACGGCCACGACCCTCCGCTTCGTCTGCTGCATCGTAGGCTTTTATGATGGACTTTACTAAGCGGTGGCGAACGACATCGTCGGCACTTAGGCGAATAACGGAAATCCCCTTGATCGGCGCCAGCAGCTTGATGGCCCGCCGGAGTCCGGAAACTTGATTGCGGGGCAGGTCCACCTGGCTTAGGTCACCCGTGACGATACACTTAGCCGAGGGGCCCAGGCGGGTCAGAAACATCTTGATCTGGGAAGTGGTCGTGTTTTGGGCTTCGTCCATGATCACGAAAGCATTATCCAGCGTGCGTCCCCGCATGTATGCTAGGGGAGCGATCTCGATGGTCCCGTCTTCCCGGAATTTGTCCAGGCGTTCGCGGGGCAGCATATCGTCCAGGGCATCGTAAAGCGGCCGCAAATAGGGATCGATCTTGTCCTGCAGGTCGCCGGGCAGAAAGCCCAGGCTTTCCCCGGCTTCTACTGCCGGCCGGGTAAGTATGATTTTCTTGACCAACTTATTCTTCAACGCCCGGATCGCCAGGGCAACGGCGGTATAGGTCTTACCGGTGCCGGCGGGACCGACGGCAAACACGATGTCGTTGGTCTCCGCGGCCTCGATCATGATCGCCTGATTGGGCGTACGGGCCTTGATCGGCTTGCCGTTCCGACCGAAAACGATGGTCTTGTTCTTATCCCCATTCCCTAGCCGGGTCTGGAAGGGATTTTCTCCGGCCAGGAGGTCTTCCACCGTTTGGTTGCTGAGCTCCCGGTTGTCCTGAAGTAGGCGCATCATCAATTCCAGATGGTGCTTTATTTTCTGGGCGTCCTGCTTTTCTGCCTTAATCTTGACGTTCGTTCCCCGCTGGGTAATCGTCGCTTCCGGATAAGAAGCACGCAGTAAATTCAGTTTCTTATTGTTCTCGCCGAGAAGTTCCACGGGGTCGACCCCGCTAATGGTCATTACGATTTCGCTCAAACGTGTCCGTTTTAACCACGAAGAAGGTGCCGTGGTTACTGGCTAGTAAACCCAGGCAAACAGCGCAAAGTTGAGGGAATAGGGTGCGGGTTCCCGGCTTATTCCCCCCACTACACCCGCGGCCGCGCCCCGCTAGACCCGCACCCGGAAGCGCAGCGCCCGCAATCCGCTGACGGATTGCAGGGGATCTAAAGATAGATATTCCACCTCACCGGCAATGTAGCCTGCTTGGTGCAGGTAGTTTAAGTAGTCCTCGTATTCCTCCACATCGCGGTCTTGGAGGTACACGATGCTGACCATGCCCGATTGGGTCAGGCGCTCTTCCCCCTGCCGGATCGTCGCCTTATCGATTCGCTTTTTCAGAATTTCGTAGCGGACGTTATAGTCGCCATCGACGTCGAAGCGCTTCTCGTCCATCCGGAAACGGATGTTGAGTGGAGTCGTATAGGCAAAGATCAGCTGAGCCGTGCGCAGGGGCATGGGCAGTGTTCCCAGCAGCGCCTCTACCCGGCGGGTGAGTTCGCACATGTCGACCAATTGGGACAGGCGCAGGTTGCGCAGGTGGATCCGCGAGAATTCCTGGCGCTTGAGCAAGCTCTGGCCGGCGTAGATTTCGTATTCTACCCCGTCCGTCTTGTATTTCTCGAAGTAGTGGGGAAGCACGCGCTGGGCGGCCTGATCCCGTTCCGTGAGGAAATCGCTGATCGTGCGGTTTAGGGTGGTAACACTGAGCTCGTAATCGCGCCGCACGCGGTAGAACAGGCCCAATTCCGGGTCGAGGTCCTTCAGGTAGGCCGTTGAGCCCGCGCGGAGTTCGCTAAGTTGACCGCCGAGTTGCTTCACCAGCGGAGTAAGTTGTTTGTGGATGAAGTCACCAAAGCGAATCTCGTGGCTGTTGTCAAACTCCTCCAGGGTGGTGGCGAGGTGAGCGTCGAGCGACATGAGCACCTGGTTGACGATCGGGAAGTCCACTAATTCCAGCGCGCGTAGCAAAAAGAACCGGCCGGCGCGGAGGTTGTCAACAAGGTCCTGGTAAATCGCCGCGTTGCGTAGGTTACTGCTGCCCACGATGTCGGCCTGCCCGTAGAGCGGGTAGACTTTCTTGAAGCGAATCTCCTCCGTAACTTGTGGCAAACCCTCTTCCTGGCGCTTTAGAATATTGAAGGCTGCCTCGGTGAACCGCCATTCGATGGTCGGGTGCAGGCTCGTGTATTGCTCCCGCATGATGATCTCGATGCGGTTATCGATGTATTCCCGGCTGCGTTCCACGGCCGTACGGAAGAGGCCCCGGATCTCCTGGAATTTGGACGTTAGAAAAGCGTTTAGGGAGTAGGGTTCCGGACTGGCAAGTTCTACGATGCCGATAATGTGTTTCTCCTGGCTCAGGAGCGGAGCGAGGAGCATGCTGCGGTAGCCCAGATCGATCAATTTGGCTTCCAGCACGGTGGGAGAGGAAAGCTCACGGAGGTCTTCAATGACCAGCATTTCTCCCGACTGGAAGACCTGATCATAGACGCTGCCCGCGTAGTTGGGACTCACCAGCCGGTCTACCTCGTCGGCCAGCAGATTGTAGCGGATGCGGTACTCGTGATCCACCGCCCGCTCGAGTGGATAGTCTACGGCGGTCAGCCCCAGTTGCAGCTGCGGACGTTGAAAGTGCAGGCGGACCAAGTCGGCCAGTTCCTTGACCCGCTCGACGTCCAGCACGGCATCGCGGCTGATGAGGCGGTGCTTGAGGCGGCTCAGGCTTTCTTCCTCGGTCACATCCTGCAACTGGGCGATGTGAAAACCGTGGAAGGCAAAGGTTTCGGGGGGAAGCAGCTTACGCCACAGGGCGGTGTCGTGGATGTTGTGGAGCAAGCGTTGGATGCTCGCTTCGCTCAGGGGCGGGAGCTCGCCGTGCACCACTACTTCCACAAAATCATGATTGAGGGCCGCCCGGTAGAAGCGCTGCAGGCCGGTCTCCGAATTTGGGACCGTAAGCATGGGTGAATTGCTCAAGCTTACTTCAACCCCGTAGCACTGCTGCAGGATAGTACATCCCAGAATGATCTGCTGGGTTTGCCACACTTCCACGGCATCCACCTCGAAGGAGTAACACACGTCCTTCCGCGCCAGGAGCTCCTGTAAGGCTTTGCTCACGTAGAGGGGAGCAAACTGGAAGGGGCGGGAAAACTTAAAAAGTTGCGTACTGCGGTCCAGTGGCGGGAGCAAAAACAACAGCAGGAGATCGAAGATGTCCGCGTGACTGCGCAGCAAGTCAAGGTCCTCAATCGGGCCGCACAAACCCGGGTTCTCCTCGACCCGACGCAGAAGTTCACCGGCTAAAAAGCGGGTACCCGAATCCCCCGTTTTCAGGAGCTCCCTCACCCGCCGGAAGGCCACGTCGAAGCATAAGACGTTGGGATAGGGCATATCCAGGGGGTCGAAGGAGGCATCATCCTCAATGCGCCCCGGAAAAGTGACGGGGACGCCCAGCATTGCACGGTGGTCGTCGACTAGTAGCTCCAATTCCATACCGGGAAAACGTTCCGGCGGGGGCAAAGAGTTTATTAGGTGCGTACGGCCCTGATGCCGGGGAGTTCTTTGCCCTCCAAAAGTTCGAGCATGGCACCGCCGCCGGTAGACACGAAACTTACCTTATCGGCCAGCCCCGCCTGGTTGATGGCCGAAACCGAGTCGCCGCCCCCGATGAGACTATAGGCTCCGTTCTCGGAAGTAGCATCGGCCACTGCCTGGGCAATAGCGTTCGTGCCTTTTGCAAAGTTCTTCATCTCAAAAACGCCCATGGGACCGTTCCAGAGGATGGACTTGCTCTTCGCGATCACGCTTTCGAAGGAGGCAATGGAGGCCGGTCCGATGTCGAGGCCCTCCCAATCATCTCCGATCTCGCCGGTGGGGACGACGTCGGATACGGTTTCATTACTAAACTCTTTACCTACGACGGTGTCGACGGGCAGGTAGATTTTAGTCCCCTGTGCCTCCGCCTTTTTTAGTAGAGCCAGGGCCAATCCGGTCTTGTCGCGCTCCACTAGGGAGTTGCCGACCTTCCCGCCCTGGGCCAGGCTAAAGGTATAAGCCATGGCTCCACCGATGATGATGTTGTCGGCGAAGTTGAGCAGTTTGTCCAGTAGCTTAATCTTGTCGCTTACTTTGGCGCCGCCTACGATGGCGGTTACGGGGTGGGCCGGGTGATTGAGCAGCTTTTCGGCCCCCTCCAGCTCGGCACCCATGAGAAAGCCGAAGGCCTTGTGACTGGAGTCGAAAAATTTAGCCACGGTGGCGGTGGAGGCGTGCTCGCGGTGGGCGGCCCCGAAGGCGTCGTTAACGTACACCTCGCCGAGGGCGGCCATGGCCTTAGCCAGATCCTCGTCGCCCTTCTCCTCCCCGGCGTAGAAACGGGTGTTCTCGAGTAGCAGCACGTGGCCGGGCTGCAGGGCTTTGACCGCCTCCTGAGCGTCCACCCCAATGGTGTCTTCCACGAAGGAAACCTGACAGCCGATATGGTCCTCCAGCGTGGATACGACGGGCTCCAGGGTAAAGGCTTCTTTATCTACGGTACCGTCCTCGAGCTTTTCCTGCTGGGGCCGGCCCAGGTGGGACATTAGGACAACTGCGGCGCCTTCTTCCAGTAGGTAGCGAATGGTGGGGGCGGCCTTCTCGATCCGGGTATCGTCGGTAATCTTGCGCTCCTCATTGATGGGCACGTTGAAGTCTACCCGTACCAGTACGGTTTTATCTTTTAGGTCGAGGTCCTTAATGTTCATAGTGGGGTGTGGTGGGGTACTGAGGAAGTAAAAAGGGGCGCGGCCTTACGCCACGCCCCTCCCTAAAGTTAAAAAGGTTTACAGTTGTGCGATGCGCTCGCAAAGGTCGGCGAGGCGGGCACTGTAACCGGCCTCGTTGTCGTACCAAGCGACCACTTTCACGAGGGTGCCCGAGACGATGGTCATATCCTTATCATATAGGCTGCTGTACTTGCTCCCCACAATGTCACTGCTCACGATGGGCGCGTCGACGTAGGCGAGTATGCCCTGCAGGCTACCGCTTCCGGAGGCTTTTTTAAAGGCTTGGTCTACCTCTTCGAGCGTAACGTCACGCTTGACGATGGCGGTTAAATCGGTGAGGGAGCCGGTGGGAACGGGTACGCGCATGGCACCACCGTCGAGCTTGCCGTCGAGGTGGGGAAGGACCAGACCTACCGCCTTGGCAGCACCGGTCGTGGTGGGCACGATGTTCAAGGCGGCGGCCCGGGCGCGGCGGAGATCTTTATGGGGGCCATCCTGCAAATTCTGGTCAGCGGTGTAGGCGTGCACCGTGGTGATGAAACCCTTTTCCACGCCGAAGGCGTCGTCCAGCACTTTTACCATTGGAGCCAGGCAGTTGGTGGTGCAACTGGCGTTGCTGTACACCTTAATTTCCGGCGTAATGACCTCGTCGTTGACCCCGAGTACAACGGTCGTTACGTCGCCCTTAGCGGGAGCGGAGATGAGCACCTTCTTGGCACCGGCCTGGATATGCAGATCGGCCTTTGTGCGCTCTACGAAGCGGCCGGTACACTCCAGCACGACGTCAATGTTCATATCGCCCCAGGGAAGTTTACTCGGATCGGGCTGGCTCAGGGCATCAATCTTCTTCCCGTCGATGTAAATGTTGTCGTCATCGGAGGTCACTTCGCCCGGAAAGTTGCCCTGTACGCTGTCGTACTTGAAGAGGTGGGCCAGGGTAGCGTTATCGGTAAGGTCATTGATCGCAACCACGTCGAGTCCTTTCTCTAGGAGGTTGCGCAGGGTTATACGTCCGATGCGGCCGAAGCCGTTAATTGCAATTCTTGCCATAAGTGTGCTTGATTTTGAAGGTGCTCTTCTAAATAGCGCTTACGCCGGCGGTCGGAACCGCGGGTGCAGGGTGCTGTCTGGAGGGCGCTAAGATAAAGGATTGTCCTGCTGAAAGTTCAAAACTACACCACTTAGTGTAACAATTACCATTAGGGGGGGGAGGGGGGAGTAGTTCGTTAGAACTTTAGTCTTTTAGTTTTTTAGACTAGCAGGGCGTACGCGGGTAGCTCAAGAACTACTTTATTATCAGAGGGGGGAGTAGTTCGTTAGAACTTTAGTCTTTTAGTGCTTTAGGCGCGTAAGGTTTTCGCGCATCTAAAGAACTAACCCACTACCACAGTAGCCCGTAGGGGAATCGAACCCCTCTTACCAGGATGAAAACCTGGCGTCCTAACCGATAGACGAACGGGCCGGGGGGGTAATTTTTTAGAATTTTAGTGCTTTAGGCGCGTAAGGTTTTCGCGCATCTAAAGAACTAACCCACTACCACAGTAGCCCGTAGGGGAATCGAACCCCTCTTACCAGGATGAAAACCTGGCGTCCTAACCGATAGACGAACGGGCCGGAAGTTTCAAATTTAAAATGTTGACTTTTAAATTGACTTGCCAGCATTCTGGCCTAAGCGAGTGCAAAGATAGGTGCGGGAGGGAAAATCCCAAGAGATTGCGGAAAAAAACCTCAGGAGGGGTTCTTCTCCTGGCTTCCCTGCTTGCCGAGGGAGCTGCGGAGACGTTCCAGGCGGGCGCGCAGGTCTTCGGCCTGCGCGGCTTTATGCGTGCTGGCAGCGGAGTTGCTGAGCTCAACGATGGTGTCTAGCTCAATGCTGTCCTGCTCGATGCTGAAACGGGTTTCTTCCACGGCGGCTTCGTCGTCAAAGTTGTTCTGGCGCATGTCCCGGAGTTCGCGGCGGCGGGCGGCGATGCTTTCTACTAATCGGTTCCGGTCAAGCAGCTCCCGTAGGCGAGCGGCACAATCCGCAAAGAAACTGGCCTTAGCGTGGCGCAGGCTAAACTCGGCCTCCAGCTCCTTGATAACGGTTTCGGCCTTACCGGTCTCCTGAGCATCGGCGGATTTGTTGCGTTCAAGGTCGTCGCGCAGCGTACTGATGCTTTTCAGGATGCGCTCGCCCTCGTCCCGGAAGCGTTCCTCCCGCCGGCGGCAGTCGGCCAGCCGATCGGCTACCCGCGTTGAAAACTCACTTGCTTGGGGGGCCTTCTGCTTGTTGAACGGCCGCTCCCCACTGATCCACTTAGTGAGCTGGTCGCCCAACAGAAAAAAGCCCAGCACGCAGCCGAGCGCAAAGGCCATGAAGGCCATCGGGGGATAGATACGCAGCAGCAACAGCAGACTGAGGAGGATCAGGCCACCAATCATGAGTACACGCGTCAAGTCGGGTCCTTGTTCCGGTTTCATGCCTAAGAAACTGTTTTAAGTGGGCGGTAGTTGCGTACAATTCGTATAATTGCCAGCCAGTTAGGCGGGCACACCGCCCAAGATAATCCTCCCGCACCATGATCGCAGCCGTAGTAGCCTGTTTTGTCATCGGTTACATCGTAATCGTATTTGAGCACCCCCTTCGCCTAGACAAAACCGTCCCCGCCCTCCTCATGGGTGCCATCTGCTGGGCCCTACTCAGCTTAGGATTTAATTCCGGTACGCTCGAAATCGTCAACACCGAAGGGGAAGTTTATAACATGTTCAACAGCCTCAGTGGGGAGGCCATGGAGGTCGGCCACGCCGGCGCGCACGAACTAGCCGAGGAAGGGTTCGTCGGTACGCTGCTGCACCACTTGGGCAAAACGGCCGAGATCCTCATCTTCCTCATCGGCGCCATGACCATCGTGGAGATCATTGATCTTCACCGGGGCTTTGACGTGCTCAAGGGCTGGGTACGCACCCGCAACAAGCGCAAGTTGCTCTGGATCGTCGGCGTCCTTGGCTTCATCCTCTCGGCCATCATCGACAACCTGACCGCCACCATCGTCCTGGTTACCCTTCTGCGTAAACTGGTACCCGATCGCGATCAGCGCATCTGGTACGTAGCCCTCATCGTAATTGCGGCCAATGCCGGCGGAGCCTGGTCGCCCATCGGCGACGTAACGACCACGATGCTCTGGATCGGTAAGCGCGTAAGTACCGCCGGACTCATGGAATACCTCATCGTTCCCTCCCTGGTTTGCTTTGTGGTCCCCTTCCTGATCGCCAGCTTCATGAAACCGTTTCAGGGAGAAATGGCTATCGTGGAACTTACCGCCGAAGAGGAGGAAGATCAGGGTCGCCTGCTCTCCAGCAAGACCATGCTGTTTCTGGGTCTTGGAATGATTGTATTCGTGCCGGTATTCAAGACCCTCACCCACCTGCCTCCTTACCTGGGCATGATGCTGAGCCTCGGCGTGGTCTGGCTCGTGTCCGAGTACATTCACCCTGAAGAAGACTTCAGCGAGGAGCGCAAGGCGCAGTACTCGGCCCACAAGGCGCTGAGCCGCATCGAGATGTCTTCCATCCTCTTCTTCCTCGGCATCCTGATGTCCGTGGCGGCCCTCGAAACCATGGTCGTCAACGGCGTGGGCTCCCTCCGGGCAGTGGCAGAAAGCCTGCGGTCCATTATTCCCAATGAGGACATTGTGATCATTGTCCTAGGCTTTCTATCGGCCATTATCGATAACGTACCGCTGGTGGCCGCTTCCATGGGTATGTATGATCTGATTACTCACCCCATCGACGCCCGCCTCTGGCACTTCATCGCCTACAGCGCCGGAACGGGGGGCAGCATGCTCATCATTGGTTCCGCTGCGGGCGTAGCCGCCATGGGCATGGAGCGGATCGACTTCATCTGGTACTTCAAAAAGATTGCCTGGCTGGCCTTCGTGGGCTTCGCCGCCGGTGCGGTGACGTTCCTCATCATCGAGTCGACCTTCAACATCGGCCACTAGCTCCTGTCCACCTTGCGCACCCGCGTTCTCCTCTTCCTCCTGCTCCCCCTCCTCCTGTTGCTTCACTGCGAGCGGGAAGATCAATTGCTGCTGGGGCAGTGGCAGGGTTCCCAAGTGCTGGAAGACGGGGACAGCCTCAGGCTCGATCCCCGGGAAATCACCTTCGATTTTCGGAGTGACAACCGCTACGAGTTTACCTCTACCCTGCGCTACCACGAGGCAGGTACCTGGCGCTACGACAGTGGCTATCTCTTTGCGCGCGACACGACCCAGCCCGCCAACCCGGAGCGCGTGGTCGCCGTTGAGTTGCTGACCGTCGACAGTTTGGTCCTGCGCATGCAAGCCGATACGGCCGAGCGCTACGTGGTCTTACTCCGCACCCGCCCCCTGGCCCCCGCTTCGCCACAGTAAGCTGCTGTCTCCGTAACTAAGAAAACGATAGTCATGGGCTAGCGCATGCTCGTAAATCCTGCGCCAGTCCGGCCCCACCATAGCTGCCACTAGTAGCAAGAGCGTAGAGCGCGGTTGGTGAAAGTTGGTGATCAAGCCATCCACCACCCGTATCCGGGCGGCCGGCGTCAGTAATAGGTGAGTATATCCGCTAAATTCTGTCTGCCCCGCCTCGGCCAGCCAATCAATTAGGGCGCTAAACGCAGGTGCGGCGTCCACCCCAGAGAAACGGGCGTCGGTGGCTACCCACTGATCTAGTAGGGCTTCCCGGCCGCCGTTGGTAAGCAGGCGCGCGCCGGAGTAAAATAGGCTCTCCAGACAGCGCATACTGGTCGTGCCAATGGCCACGACCGGCCGGCCGGCAAGCAGTTGCTGGCGCAAGGCACGCAGCAGATCCAAAGTCACGCTGAAGTATTCCCGGTGCATAACGTGCCCCCCGAGGGTGTCGGCCGTAACGGGTTTAAACGTGCCCGCGCCCACGTGCAGGGTGAGGGTCCGACAATCCACTCCGTGCTCCCCAAGTGTTGCCAACACGGCGGGCGTAAAGTGCAGGCCGGCCGTAGGGGCGGCTACGGAGCCTTCCTGCCGCGCGAAGACGGTCTGATAGCGGTCGCGGTCCTCGTGTTCGGCCTCCCGGTTGAGGTAAGGAGGTAGGGGAATGGTACCGGCCACTTCCAGTATTTCCCCGAAACTGAGGGGGGTGGGCGCTGACCAGCTGAAGGTGATCGCGAAGGTGTTCTCCATTCGCTCGCCCCGGCGGACGCTCAGGGCTATCGGGTGTTCCCCGACCACTAGGGAGCGCGCGGCCATTCCCGATTTCCAACGGCGATTGCCACCCACCAGGCATTTCCAGCTTACCGTACCGGTGCTGGCCAACGAGCGGGCGTAATCCGGTGGCTCCAGCGGTTCGAGGCAGAAGACCTCGATTGCCCGGCCGTTGTCTAGCGGGAAATAAAGGCGCGCGTGGATCACCCGCGTCTGGTTGCCAATCAGCAGACTACCCGCAGGAATAAGCGATGGAATGCCCACAAAGCGGTGATCCGTAAGCGTACCTTCCTTATACTGCAGCAACCGGGAACCAGAGCGGTCGGCCAGCGGATAGCGGGCGATGCGTTCGTCGGGGAGGGGATAATCGTAATCCGTGATGCGCAGGTCACGAGCTTGGGGGGGCATGCGTTCGGTTTGGGGATGGGCAAAGATAGGATGGGGGGCTGGATGCCCGCAGGGCTACTCCGGCCGTCTGGCATATCCGGCCGTTGATCGAAAAGCCACCTAACCTTTGCGGCTGCCTTTCGTTCTTTGCATACTTTCTCGTTCGACTCTCAAAGCTTTAGCATGCCCAACTTTCTCAAGATCCTGCTCGGTTCGTGCCTTGGTACCGTTTTAGCCCTCGCCCTGCTTGTCGTCATCGGCATCTCCATCGTGAGCGGGCTGGCGGCATCCGGCACTGAAGAGCCCAGCGTGGAGGCCAACTCCATCCTAACCCTAAACCTGCAAGCCCTTCCTGAGCTCACCGGCAACACCACGGACGCTTCCCCCTTTCCCGCCTTTGACGGAGAGGTAGCCCCGGGCCTCCACGACGCCGTAAGGGCCATTCGCCGGGCGGCTACCGACGACAATATCAAGGGCATTTACCTCAACGACGCCATCGCGGGCGTACCCTTCACCACCCTACGCACGCTGCGGGAGGCCGTCGCGGAATTCCGGGCGGCGGGCAAGTTCGTGGTGTCGTACTCCCCCTACTATTCACAAAGTGCTTACTATCTCGGTAGTGTAGCCGATGAGATTTACGTAGGTCCCCTCGGCGTGATCGACTTCCGCGGGCTCGGCGCCGAGATCCCCTTCCTGAAGAATGCCCTGGACCAAGCCGGTATCCGGTTTGAGATCTTTTACGCCGGCGACTATAAGAGTGCCACCGAGCCGCTGCGCCGCACCGACATCAGCCCCGAGAACCGCGAGCAGACCAAGAAATTCCTGGGCGACCTCTTCGGAGTGATGCTCTCCGACATCAGCGCCAGTCGCCAAATCGATACCGCCCGGCTCCGGACCGCCGCCGGAAATATGACCGGTTGGAAAGATCAGCAGGCGGTGGACGCCGGGCTTATAGATGGCATTCGCCACCGCAGTGAGATCGATCAGTTGCTCCACGAAAAGGTGGGACTGGACCAGGACGAAAAGCTCGTCACCATCGACATCGCCGGTTACTTCGCTGCCCGCCTCGACCGGCTCACCGGCGGGGAGGATCAAGTAGCGGTACTCGTGGCCGAAGGCAGCATCGTGGACGGTGCCGGCGGACTGGGCAGCATCGGTGACAAGAAGTACGTAAACGAGATCGAAAAACTTGCCGAAGACGACGACGTCAAAGCCGTGGTCCTGCGCGTCAACAGCGGCGGCGGCAGCGCCAGCAGTTCCGAAAACATCTGGTACGCTATTGAGCGCCTTAAAGAAACCGGCAAGCCCGTCGTGGTAAGTATGGGCGACTACGCAGCCAGCGGCGGCTACTACATTGCTGCGGCAGCCGATAGCATCTTCGCCGAGCCGACCACCATCACCGGTTCGATCGGAGTTTTCCTCACCTTCCCTATTGTGAAGGAACTGATGGAGGATAAAATCGGCATCAAGTTCGACACCGTCAATACCGCCCGCAACGCAAATGCCTTTAGCCCCTTTCGCGACATGAGTGAAGAGGAAAAGCAGTTGCTGAACCAGCGTACCCAGGCCATCTACGGCACCTTTCTGACCCGCGTGGCCGACGGGCGCCAGCTGCCCATGGACCGGGTGCGGCAAATCGCCGGGGGCCGCGTGTATTCGGGGATCGAAGCCAAGAACCTCGGCCTTATCGACCAATTCGGCGACCTCGACGCCGCCATCGCTTCCGCCGCCCGCCTCGCCGGTATTGAAGGAGAAGAGGACCACTCCGTAGCCTACTACCCCAAGGTGAAGCCGGCATGGGAAATTTTCCTGGCAGAACTCATGGGGGAATCCGACGATAACCAGGTAGTCACTAAAGCCCTGAAGAGTCAACTCGGCGCAAAAACCTACGAGCACTTTGAGCTCCTGCGGGACATGACCAGAGCCCAAGGGCCCCAGGCCCGCCTGCCGCTGGTGGTCAAGTTCTAAAACACACTGACGTAGCCGAGGTGGACTTTGGGCGCCCCCAGGTCCACTGGCTCCCCATTCTGGGTGCCCAGCGCCAGACTAAGGGCAAAAATGCCGGCCCGCGTCTCAAAGTTCACGCCCGCGCCAAAACCTATGGGATAGTTGATCGGCCGTCGGGGGCGCGCACTGCTGCGCTGGTTTAGCCGCGCCGCGTCCGCAAAAGCGTAGAGGAAGGCCCGTTCCCCGAGCAAGAGGCGAAATTCCGCCGTAAGCAGTTGGTAATCCGTTGCGAAGAATTGCTGCTCGTCGAACCCCCGTAGTAGTCGGGCACCTCCGATCCTATACTGCTCATTAGCCAGTGCGGTGCGCTCGGTGAGTAGGGCTTGGGTCCGAAACCCTAAATAGATCACGGTGCCCACCAGGGGGTCGAAGTAGAAATCCAACGCTGCCGCCAGTTGGAACTGGGTGTTCCGTTGGGTTAGGCTATCGGCAGCCTCCCCGGTAAACCCAAGGTTGCGCAGCCGCCGAAAACCCGCCGCGGCACTCAGGTCTACCGTATACCCGTTCCGCGGGCTGAATCGCCGGTCGGTGCGCGTCCGCCGAAGCTGCAGCCCGAAGAAAGAGCGAGCCACGCCCAAAGTATCCGGCAGTTGGCCGTTGACGAGCTGGGTACTGTCCAGGCCGGGAACGATGGTCCGGCGCTGTTCCCAGAAGGCGGACAGCCGGTCGTTGCCCTCCCGCAGGTAGGTTCCGGCCAGCCGCCAGTTCAGGTTAAGGAAGGAGGTGTCGCGGCGATACAGCTCGAGCTCGCCCTCGAAGCCGAAGGGCAAGCCGAAGAGGAAGGGATAATCCAATCCCAGTTGTAGTTCCTGCGTCTGGGGCTTGAGCTGCTCGAAGCGGGCGGCGATCCGCTCCCCCTGTCCGAAGCCATTATACAATTCCCCGTTCAGCTCCCCGGTGAGGAGCAGGCGGCCGGTTTGGTTGCTGTTGGGCAGTACCCCGATGACGAAATCGAAGCGACTGGCGGGCCGGCGTTCCAGGGGCAAATCCAAATAAGCCAGGCTATCCCGAAAACTGATGATCGGCGGGCCCGCCATGCGCAGGTAGGGCAACTGGGCCAGGCGATCGCTCATCCGCCGTACCCGCCGCTGGGAGTATGCCTCCCCCGGCACGAGTCCGAGGTAGCGCTCCAGGAAAATGTTGCGCACCCGCACCCCCTCCGGCACCCGTACTTCACCCACCCGGATGTACGGACCCTTGCGGACGTCCACCTTGGCGGCTAACTGTCCGGGCGCGACCCAGTCAATGTCCGTCAGCGCAATGGAGGCGAAGGGGTAGCCGTCGGTGGCCGCCCGGGAAATCAGGCTATCCCGGACCCCCGTCCAGGCCGCGGGAGTCAGGCGCCGGCCGTTGCCGAAACGCCGCTCCCGGTAGCCCGCGCGCCGTGCCCAGCGGACTACATCCGGATCGTCGGTCAGGGACAGCGAAGACCAGACGTACTCCGGCCCCCGGTGCAAGACGGCGGTGAGGCGGCCCGGGGCGGAGGGGTAGAGGCTGTCCACGGAGGCTTCCCATTGGGCCTCCTCCAGCGCTTTTTCCCGCCAGTCGGCGAGGTATCTCACTATGGCCTGAGAGTCGGGGAAATTCTTGGGCATCCGCTTCGTCCAGGTAAAGTCTGTGGCCACTGGCTCCAGCGTCCACGTCCCTGACACCTGCGCCTGCGCCCCCGGAGCGAACAGCAGTAGGCAGCAAAGGAGGGGGTGGCGCATGGGGTGGGGTTACTGCTCCTCCAACGCACCCGCCCGCCGCCTTAGCGTATGCGCCACGTTGGAGAGGAGTACCATCGCGGCCAGCAGCAGGGCCACTCGCGAGACCAGGTCGCCATAGCGTACGTAAGGCGTGATCGCGTCATTGAGTTGCACGGCCCCGTTGAGGTAGCCGCGCTCGTTGTAGTAAGTGCGGCTTGTGATGTGCCCCCGCTGGTCGATGAAGGCGCAGGCACCCAAGTTGGCGGAGCGCACTACTTCGCGGCGCGTCTCGATGGCACGGAGACTGGAAAAGTAGAGGTGCTGGCGGTGGCCGGCGGTATTGTCCCACCAGCCGTCGTTGGTCATTACGAAGGCGGCCTGGGCCCCCTCCCGTACGTAGCCGGTAAAGTAGTCGCCAAAGACGCTTTCGTAGCAGATGACCGGCGCGATCCGGGCCCTCTCGCCGATTAGGGGCGCCCGCTCGGTTTGGCTGCCCAAACCCGCGACCGTGCCGCCGAGGCTGTTGACCAGGGGCTCCAGGAAAAATAGGACCCTACGAAAGGGAAAACTTTCGGCCCCGGGCACGAAAATGCCCTTGCGGTAGGTCTGAAAGTCGCGGGTGTCCACGTCGATTTGCACGGCTCCGTTCAGGGCTTCCAGGGCAATCTCGCCGCCGCCCGAGGAGGGGTAATAGCGTACGGCATCCGTAACTGACTCGTCCGCTAAGAAGCGGTAGTAACCCTGGTAACCGGTCACCAGATAGCGTACCTTCTCCGGGGGCAGTCCGTCCAGGAGGGCGCGGAGCGCGGGTGCGGTGCCGGCCGTGGACTCGTCGATCTGCGAAAAGCTTGTCTCGGGGAGCAGTAGGTAATCAACCGTGCCGGCCTGCTCGGCCAGGGCCTGCCGACTCAAGTCGGTAAAGGTCGCAAGTTGTTGCTGTGCCCCCCCGCTAAACTTTTCGTAGTGGGGCTCGAAATTGGGTTGAATGGCGCTGATGGTGACTTCCACTCCGGCCGGTGCGGTGTACGTAAAGTAGCGCAGCAGTGAACCCGCCATGGGCAGCAGCGCCAGGGCTACTAACAGGTAAGGGAACCTGCGCGGGCGCGCGGGCACGTAGAAGCGGAGGATTAGCCAGTTGACCGCCAAAATCCAGGCGCTGCCCCCCAGTACCCCCGTCAGCTCGTACCACTGCACCAGAGAGGGGTACTGGGCAAACCCGTTACCCAACGTAAGCCAGGGCCAGTTGAGCGACCAGTGGTAGTGGAGGTACTCGAAACTTAGCCAGAAAGCGAGTAGGGATAGATAAGCTACGCGTGGTGAGACGCGGCTGGTCCAGTGAAACAGCACCCAGGGGATGCACATGAGCAGGCTGTTTACCCCTACGGCGAAGAGGCCGGCGGCAAAGGCCGTATTGGTGACCCAGAAGGTCGCCAGGATGTTATAGAGGAGGAAGGCGTTGAGGCCGTGGCGGAAAACAGCGCCCGCACTAAGGGCCTGGCGCTGCAGCAGGAATAACGGTACCCAAGCGACCAGCAGGAGAAAGGGCAGGGGCAGGAAGCCCGGGAAGCCGAGCCCGAGCAGTACCCCGGTAGCGCTGGATTGATACAAGCGTGCGTGCGCTTCGGGCGAGGCCTTGCGTTGTAGGAACTGGGTCGCCGCTCCCCACCCGAAGAGGTAAAGGGCAAGCGGCAGGTAGTTCCAGAGTTCCTGCTGTCCGGCGCGGACGTACATCACGTAGGCGACGATACCGGCCAGCGCGGTGAGAAAGAGGGAAAGGTACTGGCGGGTCCTGGAAGACATACGACGAAGATACTGGCATGCTACTTCATCACCGCCCGTAGGATGGGAAGGGAGTTGATCTCCTTCATTCCCTCAATGTGGTAGCGGTAGTAGCGGAGCAGGTCGTTAAGCAGGCCCGAGCGCTCGTCCCGCGTCACCGTGATGGTGTCCAGGGCCTCCCGGTCGGCGTGCAACAGGCGGTCCATGAAGGACGCCCGTTCGGCGGCCAGGTAGTCGGTGTGCCCGGGGAAGCCCGCGATGAAACTGCCCTCCCGCAGGTCGAAGAGTGGCGTGTCCGCCCCGTAGTCGCCCGCCGGCAGGAAGCCGAGGTGCGCCGTCAGTTCAAGTAGGAAATGCAGGTGAATATTGTTGATGGGCCCGGTGGTCGCGTCCAGGAAGGCAAAGGATTCGAAGAGGAAGTCGAAGAGGGTAGGATTCTCCTCCGCCTCCCGGATGCTATTGCGCGCTACCTCGAGCATGAACAGGCCGATGGTCCCCCGTTCCACCGCAAAGGGGATGCGGGTGTAGATGTAGGCCGGCTGCACTTCCTTGAGGCGGGTCAGGTCCTTGCCGGGCCGCTCGTACGCCACGAGGTCCACTAAGTTCATCAACTGCAGTTTGCTGGCCGGCGTGCTGCTGCGGACCTTGCGGACGCCGCTGACGATGTACTTCCGAATCCCCCGCTGCTCGGTGTACACCTCCAGGATGAGGGAGGAGTCTCCGTACTTCGTGGAGCGAAAGATGATGCCGCGGGTTTTTAAGAGCATAGGGACATAGACGCTTCGCTGGGGGAGAGGGCTTCTACGGTAGAACTCGCTACGCTCGCGGTAGACGCTTCGCTGGGGGACGGGTGGTTGAAAACTCCGTCGGGTGGTTGCTGGTTGAAGGGATAGCTTATTTCGCCAAGCAATGCATAACTTTGCCGTGTCAATAGTTGTCATAGCAATAAATAAACCGATGATGTTCCAGTCTGCTCCGACTCCCACTACCGCTCCTAACACCGACGCTTTTCCCATAAACGGGACGGACTATATCGAACTGCTCGTTGGGAATGCGCGGCAGTCGGCGCTCTTTTACATGTCGGCTATGGGGTTTCAGCCGCTGGCCTATGCGGGGCTGTCTACCGGTCTGCGGGACCGGGAATCCTACGTACTTATACAGGATAAGATCCGTATCGTCCTGACCACGCCGCTCGTCCCGGGCACCGATATTGGCCGACTGATCGATCGGCACGGCGATACCGTGCGTGCCGTAGCCCTGTGGGTTGACGACGCCACGGTCGCCTTCGAAACCGCCACGGCCCGCGGGGCGGAGATGCACTACCCACCTAAGGAAGAAACGGACAGCAGCGGGCGAACGATCCGTGCCGCGGTCAAGAGCTACGGCAATACCATTCACGTATTTGTGGAGCGCTCCGCCTACCGGGGCGTGTTCCTTCCTGGCTACGAAGCCTGGTCCCCCGAGTACCGCGCCGAGCCGGTCGGCCTGAAGTTTATTGACCACATGGTTGCTAACGTTGCGGAAGGGCAGATGAACAAGTGGGTGAGCTGGTACGCCGACGTGCTGGGATTCCGCCAACTCGTCAGCTTCGACGACAAGGACATCAGTACGAAGTATACCGCCCTGATGAGTAAAGTGATGTCGAACGGCAACGGCCGCATCAAGTTCCCGATCAACGAGCCGGCTCCCGGTCTCAAGAAATCCCAGATCGAGGAGTATCTCGAGTTCCACGGCGGCCCCGGCATCCAGCACATTGCGGTCGCCACCGACGACATCGTCAAGACCGTCACCGCTCTCCGCGATCGCGGCATTGAGTTCCTGCGGGTACCCAATACCTACTACGACGACCTCCTTGACCGCGTCGGTCAGATTGACGAGACCCTCCCCCCCCTGCGCGAACTTGGCATTCTGGTCGACCGCGACGACGAGGGCTACCTCCTCCAGATTTTCACCCGCCCCATCGGCAGCCGGCCCACGGTGTTCTTCGAGATCATTCAGCGCAAGGGCGCCACGAGCTTCGGCAAGGGTAATTTTAAGGCCCTCTTTGAAGCTATTGAGCGGGAGCAGGAGTTGCGGGGAACTTTATAGACCGCTTAGACGGGTAGAGCTCCCGCTGGTGGCGGTAGAGGCTCGCGCTGCGCGCTGGCAGTAGACGTCTACGCCGGAGGTAGTGTACCCCAGCGAAGCGTCTAGGAAAGCTAGCGTCACGCCCGCTTTACTCGGGTTCGAAACCGAGAATGATATTAAACGTGCTCATCTTATTGGCCTCGCCGGTATTGGGGTTGATTTCATCCTTGTCGAAGCCGTAGCCCCAGTCGAAGCCGAGGGTGCCGAACATGGGGAGAAAGACGCGGGCACCAAGGCCGACGCTGCGGCGGAGGTCAAAGGGGTTGAAGTCCCGGGCCGTACGCCAGGCGTTGCCGCCCTGGGCGAAGGCGAGGACGAAGATGGTGCTCGAGGGATTCAGGGACAGCGGGTAGCGGAGCTCAACGGTGTACTTACTGAAGATGGGCGTGGCGATCTTGCGATTGGTTTGAGTGGTACCGTCGTAGACGAAGTTGTTGGGGAGGTCCTCGATTTCGTAGCCGCGCAGGCTGACAATATCGACGCCGGCGAAGGCGAATTGCTGGTTGTTGACGCCGTCGCCCCCCAACTGGAAGCGTTCGAAGGGACTTACGCCAACCGCATCGTCGTAAGCGCCGAGGTAGCCAATCTTGGCCTGGGTTTTGAGGATCAGCTTACCGGTGATGGGCGTATACCACTCGGCGTTGAGGCGCCACTTGTGGTACTCGACGTAGCGGAAGCGTTCCTCCACGGTTTCCAGATTCTCCAGATTATTGCGGATGCCGAGGCTGCGGTAGGGGGGGGTAGCCTGCAGCGACAACTCGATGTTGGACCCCTGCTTGGGGAAGATGGGGTCGGTGGCGGTGTTGCGCGAGAGCGAGAACTGGAAGCTGAAGTTGTTGTAGTTGCCCGTGGTGACCCGCTCGTTCCGGTCGGTGGTAAAGAGCTCGCCCCAGTTGTCGAGGGTGAGGGTCTGCAGGTTGATGCCGGCACGGAAAACGAAGTTGTCGTCGGGCCACCGCAGGCGGGTGCCAAGGCTTACGGCAGCCTGCTGAATGATGAGCTTACGGGCGACGTTGGCGGTTCCGAAGTCGTACTTATTGTAAAAAGCCGAGACGGACAATGACGTGGGGCGCTTACCACCGAGCCACGGCTCGGTGATGCTGGCGTTGTAGCTCTGGAAAAAGCGGCCGTTGGTCTGGGCGCGGAGGCTCAGGCGCTGCCCGTCGCCCTGCGGAAGCGGGTGCCAGGCCTCGCGGTTGAAGAGGTTGCGGAGGCTGAAGTTGTTGAAGGTCACCCCGAGGGTGCCGATCACGCCGCGGCGTCCGCCCCATCCGGCGCTGAGCTCAAGCTGATCGCTGGGCTTCTCCTCGACAGTATAGATGATGTCCACGGTTCCGCGGTCGGGGTTGACGGGGGTCTCGATGCCCAGGGTTTCCTGGTTGAAGTAGCCCAGGCTGATGATCTGCCGCTGGGAGCGGATGATGTCGGAGCGGCTAAATTTCTCACCGGGACGGGTGAAGATCTCGCGGCGGATCACGTGCTCGTGGGTGCGGTCGTTCCCATTAATGACCACCTTATCAATGGAAGCCTGGGGACCTTCAAAAATGCGCATCTCCAGGTCGATGGAGTCGCCGTCGATGGCTACCTCAATGGGGTCTACGTTGAAGAAGAGGTACCCGTTGTCCATGTAGAGGGAGGAGACGTCGGCGTTATCCTGACTAAAGCTCAGGCGCTCCTGCAGCTCCTGCTCGTTGTAGATGTCTCCCTTCTCCAGGCCCAGCACACGGGCGAGGGTTTCGTCGTCGTAGATCGAGTTGCCCTTCCAGGTGATGTTGCGGAAGTAGTACTGATTGCCCTCAGTGAGGCTGATGTCGATGACGAGGTCACCTTTCCCGTTGCGGTACAGGCTGTCGCTCAGTACGCGGGCGTCGCGGTAGCCCAGGGTGTTATAGTAGGCCACCAGGGCGTCCTTGTCCGTGTCGAATTCGGTGGGTTGAAACTTCGAGGACTTGAAGAGGCGGCTCTTCTCGCTCGTCTCCTTCATCTGCTTTTTCAGCTTTTTATCCTTGACGGCCTCGTTGCCACGGAAGTTGATCTCGGCGATCTTGATGCGTTCGTTGCGTTGTACGTCAAAGACCAGGCGAACGGAGTTGGCGCGGCTCGTGTCCTGTATTTCCTCCACGGTGATCTCGGCGTCGAGGTAACCCTTCTCCACGTAGTAGCCCCGGATGCCCTCTGCGGCGTTGACCTTGGCGTCTTCGGTGACGATGCCTCCGCGGACGATGTACTTATTCACCTCCTCGTTTAGGTCGTCGTGGCGACTCTGCTTCGCGCCGGTGAAGCTGTGACGGAGGAAACGCGGCCGTTCCTCGACCCGGACGATCAGGAAGATCACATCCCCGATGGTCTTTTCCTTCTCGATGGAAACATTCGTAAAGAGCCGCAGGCGCCACAGGTTCTGAATGGCCCGGGGAATGTCGGGACCCGGAATGCGGACCTCCTGGCCGACGGACAGGCCGGTCACCCCAATGATGGCGTTGGCCTCCGCGAAGAACGCGCCTTCGATCTTGATGCCGCCGATTTCAAAGGTCTGGGCTTCCGAGTAGTCGAAAACCGGCAGGTTGAGCGAATCCGTTTGGTTGAGCGAGTCGGCCTGGGCACCGAGGGGCGACAGCGAAAGCAGACCAAGGAGGCAGAACAGGATAAAGCTTAATCTCATACTAGTACAATTTGCCGGCATGCGGGCCGGCCGTCCGGGGGTAAGGATGGGGAGGGGCCACTCAGGGGTTGGTTGCCTGCTTAAGTTGTTCGCTCGTTTTGCCAAAGCGCCGTTCCCGGTGCTGAAAATCGACAACGGCGGCGTAGAGGTCCGGTTTACGGAATTCGGGCCAGAAGACGGGACTAAAATAAAACTCGGCGTAGGCGGCCTGCCACAGGAAAAAATTACTGAGGCGGTGCTCGCCGCTCGTCCGGATGATCAGTTCGGGGTCGGGATAAGCATGGGTGCTGAGGCGGGCGCCCAGGGCGGCCTCGTCGAGAGTAGCGGGATCGAGGCGTCCGCCGGCAGCCTCTTCGGCCAATTGCCGGGCGGCCCGCGTGAGATCCCACTTGCCGCTGTAGTTGAGGGCCAGGATGAGCGTCATGCCCGTGCCCGTGCTGGTGTGGGCGATGCCGTGCGCAAGGGCTTCGCGGGTAGCCGGGGGGAGCCCCTCGGTATTGCCGATGGTGGCCAGGCGGATGCCGTTGTCGAGCATCATCTTCATTTCACTACCAATGGTATTGACCAGCAATTCCATGAGCGCACCGACCTCGAGTTCGGGCCGGTCCCAGTTTTCGGTACTGAAGGCGTACAAAGTCAGGTAACGCACGCCCAGCTCGGCGCAGGCCTCCACGGTGGCGCGCACGGCCTCGACGGCGCTGTGGTGGCCGTAGACGCGGGGCTTCCCCCGGCCCTGCGCCCAGCGGCCGTTGCCGTCCATGATAACTCCGATGTGGTCGGGGAGGCGTTGCTTGTCGATTTGTTGTTCCAGCTCCTGCATTGGTAAGGACGGGCAAAGGTAGGGAAATCGCAAGTAAGGTAGCAAGAAGCCGGGCCGCCGGAGACTCCCCCCACCCGCGCACTGCCGACCAAAAGCGTTATAGCGAAAGGCGGCTGCGGATTATCGCTATATTGCACGCCGGCCGAGCCGTTTGCTGGGCCCCAGAGTACGATCATGTAGCGAATCAATCGCAGCAACAAATGAGGCTATCACTATTTCTTACTACCGCTTGGGTGGTACTTTGCGGCTGCTTGTCTGCGCAAACGACCCTTTCGGGAACTATTCTAGAAGCAAGTAGTGGGGACCCGCTCATCGGGGCCAGTGTATTAGTTAAGGGGACGACCACCGGCACCGTGACCGAGCTTGACGGCAGTTGGGAACTTACCGTATCCGGCCTGCCGACCATCCTCCAGTTTTCTTACATCGGGT
Source organism: Lewinellaceae bacterium (assembly GCA_963710195.1). Classification (GTDB taxonomy): domain Bacteria; phylum Bacteroidota; class Bacteroidia; order Chitinophagales; family Saprospiraceae; genus Neolewinella. The sequence continues at coordinate 56,304 of CAVPZF010000004.1, read as the reverse complement.
TTGCGCCTACCGAATTGGAGGTCACCGGTGTGGACCAAGACCTGACCGTCCGCCTCGGCGATAACGCGATTACCACCGATGTGGTAGAGGTGCGGGGACGCCGGATTAGTGAAAAGCAACAACAAGCGGCGCTTACCGTGGAAACCCTCGACGCCATTGCCATCAAGGAAACGGCCGCCGCCAACTTCTACGACGGGCTGGGCAGCCTCAAAGACGTGGACCTGACTTCGGCCAGCCTGGGTTTTAAAATTATTAATACCCGGGGGTTCAACAGCACCAACCCGGTGCGCTCCCTGCAGATCATTGACGGGGTGGATAACCAGTCGCCCGGCCTCAATTTCTCCCTCGGCAACTTTCTGGGGGCATCAGAGCTCGACGTGAACCGCGTCAACCTGGTGGTGGGTGCATCCTCGGCTTTTTACGGGCCGAATGCCTTTAACGGGGTGATTGCCCTGGAAACCAAGGACCCTTTCCTGCAGAAAGGCTTTAGCGCCCAGATCAAAGCGGCGGAGCGCAACCTCTTTGAGGGTGGTGTCCGCTGGGCCGATGCCCTACAGAATAAGGATGGCCAGGAGTGGATGGCCTATAAGCTCAACCTATTCGGCTTCCGGGCAGATGATTGGGTGGCGGATAATTACGATCCGGTGTTTGATACGGATGCGGGGCGGGATAATCCCGGCGGGTACGACGCCGTAAATATTTATGGAGATGAAGGTAACCGGCTGTTCAACTTCTCCTCCAGCCGGTTGTTTCCGGGCTTAGGCCGCGTCTACCGGCAGGGGTATCAGGAACTAGACTTAGTTGATTACGATAGCGAAAACCTGAAAGCCGGGGCGGCCGTTCACTTCCGGTTGAGCCCCGCAAAGACGCTGGAAAGTACCGAGCTCCTCGTGGCAACTAACTACAGCACCGGCACGACCGTTTATCAGGGGGATAACCGCTTTAGTCTTCGCAACATTCAATTCTTTCAGCACCGTCTGGAGTTGCGTAACCGGGATGACTTTTTCGTGCGCTTCTACGCAACCCACGAAGACGCCGGGGACAGCTATGATCCCTACTTCACCGCAATTCGCCTGCAGGATGCGCACAAGGATGACAGAACTTGGGCCAATGATTACCGAAATTATTGGCAGGCGACCGTTGTGCCACAACTAACTGCAAATGAGGATTTTGCTAACTGCTTCCCCCGAGAATGCACCCTAGGCGAGCAGGATCGCCGCCGGGCGGAATTCTTCACTACCACCGAAGGACAAGCCTTACTGGAACAGTACCATGGCGATGCCCGCACCGCGGCTCAGCAAGCGCGGGCGGTAGGTACCCAAGATTTTTACCAGGTGGGTACCGATCGGTTCAATCAACTTTTCGATAGCATTGTCAGCACCCCCGTAAACGAGGGCGGCACGCAATTCTTCGACCGGAGCGCACTCTACCACCTGCACGGCGAAAAACAATTGCCCGGTATCTGGGAGCCGAACGAGCAGACCCGGCTCGACCTGACTTTCGGCGGAAACGGACGATTTTACACCCCCAATTCCAATGGAACCATCCTGCTGGATACCGCCGGGCGCAATATCGATACCTGGGAAGTTGGTGCTTATGGTGGAGGAACGTTGAACCTGGACAACCGCTTTAAAATTAGTGCCAGCTTACGCGCCGACCGCCACCAAAACTTTAGTCTCAACCTAAGCCCCGCTGCTAGCCTCGTCTATACTCCTTCCGACATCACCACGGCAAGGGTTAGCTTTTCCTCCGCCCTGCGCAACCCCACCCTTAACGATCAATTCTTGAATTACAACGTCGGTCGGGCAATCCTGCTCGGCAATATCGACGGGGTGCAGAATCTGGTCACGGTAGAAAGCCTAGTAGATTTCACCAATACAGGTAACCAGGACACGCTTCAATTCTTTGACGTTGACCCCATCCGGCCCGAGCGGGTCCGTACCCTGGAGGCGGGGCTGCGCACTACCCTCTGGGAGAAGCTTTACCTGGATGCCACTTACTACTACAGTTTCTACACCGACTTCATCGGCTTCAACATCGGGGTAGATGCGTCCTACTCCGGGGCCACGCTAACGGGGGCACAGGCCTATCGAGTCAGTGCAAACGCCCGCGACCAGGTGACTACCCAGGGCTTCAGCATCGGCGGCAACTACTACTTCGGCAATTACTTTACCATCAATGGCAATTACAGCTTCAACCGGCTCAACAGCGTCACCGACGATCCCATCATTCCCGCCTTTAACACCCCCGAACATAAGTACAACATCGGGGTAGCCGGGCGTGACGTGCCGTTGCGCATTTTCGGGGACGGGGTCCCATCCTTTGGGTTTAATGTCACCTATAAGTGGGTGGATGGCTTCCTGTTTGAAGGCTCCCCCCAGTTTACCGGACTGATTGAGGCTTACGGCCTGCTGGATGCTCAGGTCAACTTCGGTATCCCCCGAATTAACACAACAATTAAGGTTGGGGCCTCGAACCTACTAGACAACTCTGTATTTCAAGTGTACGGCGGTCCCCGAATCGGGCGACTAGCCTACGTGTCCGCTACTTATAGCCTGGACCGACGTTAATAAATTTTATTCGCTCTAAATCAAATGACATGCGTAAAAATACTACTCTACTTTTTCTACTGGTGCTGGTCACGCTGACCGGTATCCGCGCGCAGACGGAGGATGACAGTCGCTATCTCGAAGCTCAATTCGACGTTATGGCTGTAACCGTCGATACGTTCGCCAAGAATATTTCCATCCTCACCGGTTCCCCCATGGAGAAGGGCCTTACGGTGGACGTTTACATGCCCATGGGTGATACGGCCACTGACCGGGCCGTGGTAGCTATTTTCCCGACGGGTAACTTTTTGCCTGCCTACATCAACCAGGGTGTATACGGTACCAAGCGGGATTCGGCAAACGTCTACCTGGCGCGCCAGCTAGCCGCCCGGGGATTCGTAGCCATGGTAGCCGAATACCGTCAGGGTTGGCTTCCTACCGCGCAAGACCAGATTACCCAGACTGAAACGCTGCTGAGAGCCGCCTACCGGGGTGGGCAGGACGCCAAGGCACTGGCCCGCTACTTACGTAAGAGCATTGCCGAAGATGAAAATCCCTACGGCATTGACGAAGACAAGATTGCTTTTTGGGGTTTTGGCACGGGTGGCTACGTAACCCTTACCCACGCCTTCTTGGACTCAATCGCTGAAATTGAGTTGAACCTCCAATTTTATGACCGTGAGGCGGATCCAAATCTCCTCATCCAGGAGGCTCGCGATGGCAATCCGCAGGGAACCACGGCGGGTACGCTAAACTTGGTCAATAACGCAGATTACTCCGACGATGTAGCCCTCACCGTCAACGCCGGCGGCGCTATTGGTGACACTACCTGGATCGAAAGTGGCCCGAATAACACGGATGGCTTTGTTGGATTTCACCGGGTAGAGGACCCCTTTGCGCCCTTCAACATCGGGGCGGTCATCGTCCCCACGACCAACAGTACCGTCATCAGCAATGTCGGTGGAGCCTACGCCGTAGCACGAATCGCCAACCGCGAGGGCATCAATGACGAGTTTGACGTAGTCAATGGCGCAACGCTCAGCAATAGGTTTTCCCAATTGTCCCAGGACCTCAATGCCCTCAACGCGCAGTACAAGGACATGAACCTGGACACGACCGACATGCCCCTCAGTTATGACAACCTGCTCCCCTTCCCGGGCGATGGCGGACACTGGAACTGGTCGAACGAAACGATTGACCGCGCCACCATCAACGCCATTAACGCAAGCGGCGTGGCCAATTTGAATGCCGACCTGATTATCGGCACCGAAAAGGTACTCAACCCCAATTACAACAACCCGGAGGCCGCCAAGCGGACGATCGATACCATGATTGCCTTCTTCCTGCCACGGGCGTTTGTTGCCTTTGGCTTAGACATCACCAGCACCCGCTTCGTGGCTCCCGCTACCGTGGGCTTAGAGCTGTTTCCAAACCCCGCTGTCAATGGATTCACGGTTCAGGTTGCACAACAGCACCTTGTCCGTCAAGTGGACCTCTACGACATTAGTGGCCGGCACGTGCTGCAGGTCAGGGACATCAATACGTCGAGCCGCTTCATTGACCGGGGCTTGCTGCCCCGCGGCCAGTACATTGTTCGCTTACGGGTAGATGATGGCGTCACCGCGCGTATGGTAAGCTTCCAGTAAGGTTAGCTCACCTTCCTGGCTTGTAGAAAGAGCCCCGGTAGCATCAGCTGCCGGGGCTCTTTCCATTTCCCTTCCCCTACCGAATGAGATCCTTTGGGGGCGCCAGGAATATCCCCGCCCGCAAAAAGGGCCGTGCACCCGTGGTGGTTTCCAGGTCCAACTCAATGTCGTCCGCCGGATTAAAGCGCGTCTGCACGGGCAGGAAGTAGCCGCCCTGGACGAAGGCCCACACCCACTTTGAAAAATTGTGCTCGTACTGCAGCATGGCCCGGATGCCGTTGTTGCGCAGGAAGAATCGTCCGAGCTCATCAAAGCCGGGCCGGTCGTCGGTGTTGATGGCGTAGTACCGACTGTCGAAGGTGGCGCCCAACAGCAGGGTGTTGACGAGGCGGCGGCCGACGTTGCGGCGCAGGTAGGCCTGTCCGGGGAGGGCGGTCTGTACCCCCCAGCGTTCGTTAAAGGTGCGGTTATACACCAGGAAGGGGAGCGCAATACTGCGCGCCTTATTGTGGCTGAACGTGATGCCTACCCCCCATTCGGTGTCGTCGTCGACCTTCTTGCCGTAAACGGCCGCCGCGCTATAGGTCCGGTAAATATTAGCGAAATCGATTAGCCCCTGGTAGTCGCCGTTGAGGGACATGCGGAAGCGGGCCGACGAGTAAAAGCGCTCATTCCAGCTGTGGGTCAGGTAGGCTGAGAGCTTGTTGGCCTTCAGGCGACGTTCATCGAGGAGCTGAAAGAGCGTTTGCTGATCCTCATAGCCCGTATACGGATTGTCGAAGAAATACTTTTCGGTATCCCACTCGTAGCCGAGCAGCACCTTTGTCCGAGGTTTATTCAGCAGCGGCACCTTGAACTTGAAGGTAAACTGCTCCAGGTGAGTGACCTGCTGCTGACCACCCGCGATGGCCGTTCCGCCGTCCCAGGTGAAATTAGGCTGGGTCTCGTAGCGGATGGCCACGCCCCGGCTCTGGCTCCGGTAGCGTACGCCCGGGCGGGAAAACACGGGGTGATCGTCGGTGAGTACTTCCAGATTTCCCTGTTCGAGCTCAATTTGCGCGGTCGCGGGTGTGGAGCAAGCCATCAGGAGCAGGGTGAGCAGCGTAGGGGCAAGGGCGGTTGGGCGCATGAAAATACAACCACGAGCTGCCCACGCGGTGTTCGCGAGACCGGCGATTGGCCGGGGTGCTCTTTCTTTGTGGCAAACCAACTCGACGTGGCCGCTTCCCCTGCTCCCCTCCTTACGCTAACCACCGACTTCGGCCGCGACGACTTCCACCTGCCGCGGCTCAAGGCGGCCCTGCTGACCGCTACCCCCGCCCTGCGCATCGTCGACATCAGCCACGAAGTACCGACCTACGATATCGTACGGGCGGCCTTCATCTTCACGAAAGTGTGGTCGCGCTTTCCCCCGGGCAGCGTGCACCTGCTCAGCGTGTACGACTACTACCAGCCCCGGGGACGCTTCCTGGCGTGCCGCCATGCAGGACACCACTTCATCGCGCCCGACAACGGAATCTTTTCCCTCATCTTCGGCAGCGTTCCGGAAGAAACTTACGTGCTCGACGACTACGACCCGGATACTCCCCTGAGCGAGATCTACGCCCGGGCGGTGACGCACGTGGCACGGCAGAAGCCCTTCCACGAGATCGGGCTACCGGCCACCCGCTACACCGAACGCCTGGCGTTCCAACCCGTCATCGGGCCCAACTACGTTAGGGGCTCTGCCGTCTTCATTGACCGCTACGACAACGTGACTACCAACATCTCGCGCGAGATCTTCGAACAGGTGGGGCAGGGGAGGGGCTTCCAGCTGCTCGTCAAGCGCATGGCCCCATTGGACGGGCTCAGTTTTCGCTACCACGACGTGCCGGAGGGCGAGCCCCTCTGTCGGTTTGATTCCGACGGCTTTCTGGAGGTGGCCGTAAATCTGGGCCGTGCCGCTCCCCTACTGGGCATCCAGGTGGAGGATACGGTGCAGATCGAGTTCTTTTCGCTTCCCTAAGTCGCCTCGTCCGTAAAGTGACGCCGGCCCCTTTCCCGCGAGAATTTGGCCGCATTGTAGGCCTCCGAGTCCCCCCGTGGGATGGACAACGTTTTCCACTCCGCCCCGCGAAGCTGCTTGGCGAGCAGCACGATTTGACCCACGTGGTAGCTGTAGTGGGCCAGTTGCCGGTTCAGCGCCTCCGCAACCGTGTGGCCTTCGTTGCGGATGTACACGATGGCCGGCAGGTGCTCCGGAGTAAGACCGCTCAGTGTCTGCTCCAGCAGGTCCCATCCGTCATCCCACGCCGCTTCCAGGGCGGGACGGTCCGGGAAGTCATCGATAAATTCCGTCTCCCGCTTTCGCCAGGGCTTCTCCCCGTCGCTCGTCAGGAAATCCGTCCACCGGCTGCGCATGTTGCCCGCCAGGTGCTTAACGATTACGGCGATGCTGTTGGAGCGGGCCAGGTCCTCCTGCGTCAGTTCGGCGAAGTTGAGTTGCTGTATCGCCCCGGCTCCCAGCTTGCGGTAATAGGCGAACTGCTTGCGGTAGCTGGTGAGTAGGTCAGTAGCTAGAAGGGACATGGGTGGGTTGGTAAGTGAGTAGGGATGCTCGCTTTCCTCCGTGAGCTACGTCGCGGTCGGAAGCCGGTTTGTGCTGGGTGCCTTCACTCCCTCACCCCCTAGATAAGGCTAACGTAATGCGGAAACATGTCCAGCCAGAGCGGCCAGTCGTGTTCCACGTTGCCGCGGACGTCGAGCCAGTGGTCGATGCCCTTGCGGCGAAGCTTGTTGGAGAACTTGAGGTTGGCGTCGAGGCAGATGTCCCAGTTGCTGGTGCCAAGGACGATCTTCATGTTCCAGAGGTGGGGGTCGTTGGCCCCCTCAATGAAGTCGGCGGGATTGTTGAAGTAGGCGTTGTCATCGTAGTAACCCCGGAGGAAGGGCTTGATGTCGAAGGCGCCGCTCATGTTGAACAGATGGCTGACCATATCGGGGTGGCGAAAGGCGAAGTTGGTGGCGCTGTACCCGCCGAAACTGATGCCGGCGCAGGCGATGCGGCCACTGGGGGTGTTCCACCGGATTTGCGGGACGAACTCGTCGTACAGGAACTTATCGTACTGGATGTGGCGCTCAATGCGGTGCCGCGGGTGAATATTGGCGTACCAACTGGCATTATTGATGCTGTCCGGGCAGAAGACTTGCACGAAGCCGCGCTCCACAAACCAGCGGATGGCCTCAATCATGCCCCGGTCCTTAGCCTCAAAGTAGCTGCCCAGGGTGGTCGGGAAAATGACGACGGGGTAGCCGTGAGTGCCGAAGGTAAGGACCTTGACGGCGTGGCCCAGGTGGTGGCTGTAGAATTCGGTGAAGGATTCCTGCATGGAAAAGAATGAGTGGCGGATGGCTCCGCGGGTGTGCGCTATAGGCGGTCAAGGTAGCAAACCGCCGCAATACCGCTACCTTGGCACCGTGAAACCCATCACCTACCTCAAGCAGCTCGCGGGCAGCGTGCTTTCGCGTCGCAAGGGCGTACTCCAGCGCACCTACTCGCTGACGAGTACTCACCTAAAGCGCCAGGTATTGGTGGAAGTCTACCGCCCGGCCGTCCCGCCCTGGCGGCTGCTCTCGCTGGTGATCTTCAACGACGGGCAGGACCTCGAGCGGATGGACTTCCCCGCCCGCCTCCGCCAGCTTTACCGCGACGAGCAGCTGCCGCCCGCCCTGATCGTCGGGGTGTACGCGAATGACCGCCTCCAGGAATACGGTACGGCCGGCCGACTGGACGACCAGGGACGGGGAGCCCAGGCCATGGCCTACGAAAGGTTTATCGTGGAGGAGCTCGTGCCCTGGCTGGAAGCGCGCAACAACCTGTTTCGGGGCCCCGACCGGCGGGCCATCGCCGGTTTTAGCCTGGGCGGCCTCAGCGCCTTCGACATCGCCTGGCGGCGTCCCCGGCAGTTCCGGACGGCCGGGGTCTTCAGCGGGTCCCTGTGGTACCGCAGCCGGCCCTTTAACCCCAAGCGGCCCGACGCCCACCGCATTGTGCACGACTACGTCGCCCGCGCCCACCGTAAAGTCACCAACCGCTTCTGGTTCATGGCCGGCACCGCCGACGAAACCGCCGATCGCAACCAGAATGGCGTCATCGACTCGATCGACGATACGCTTCAGCTCCTGGGCCTACTCCAGCAACGTGGACTGGACTCCGACACCGATTTACAGTACGTGGAGGTAGAAGGCGGCACTCACGACCCGGAAACCTGGGGCACGGTGGTGGGGGAGTTTTTGCTCTGGACGCTGGGTTAAAATGTGCAATTTAAAATTAGCGGCGCTGCTGGTGGGGGAGATTTACCTTTGCGGCATGAGAATAGACTACCTAAAACTGGCCGAAGCAGTCGGTGAAATTACCCGCCGGGCCGGGGCCGAGATCCTGGAGGTGTACCAGAGCGACGACTTTGGCGTAGAACAGAAATCGGATGATAGTCCGCTGACGCGGGCCGATCGGGCGGCTAACGACGTGATTGTAGCGGGACTGAAGGAGTTGGAGCTGCAGGCCCCCATCGTGTCCGAGGAAGGGAAGGAAGTACCCTACGCCGAACGGGTCCAGTACACCCGGTTTTGGCTAGTGGACCCCCTGGACGGCACCAAGGAATTCATCAAGCGTAACGGGGAGTTCACCGTCAACGTCGCCCTCATCGAGAACGGCCGGCCGGTGCTCGGGGCGGTGTACGTGCCCGTGACCGACGAACTATTTTACGCAGCGCAGAACGCCGGAGCCTGGCAACAGGGGAAGGGCCGGGTGGCCGCCGCCGCCTTTACGATGCAGGACCCCAATTTGAAGGTGGTGGCCAGCCGCAGCCACCTCAATGAGGCCACCCAGGCCTTTATGGACAGACTGAACGCCCCCGAAATCGTCAGCCGGGGGAGCTCGCTCAAAATCATTGAGCTGGCCCGCGGCGAGGCGCACCTGTATCCCCGTCTGGCCCCCACCATGGAGTGGGACACCGCCGCCGCCCACGCCGTGCTGCTGGAGGCCGGCGGCCACTTGGTGGATGACCGGACCGGAAAGGAGCTGGTGTACAACAAAGAAATCCTGCGCAACCCGGAGTTCGTGGCCTACGGCGCGGTGAGCGAGGGGCAGCTAAGTTGCTGATGGACCCGCGGCCCCTCTCGATCATTTACACCACCTTTAACGAGCGCGACATCATCGAGCAGTCGCTAGAACGCGTGGTGGGGTGGAGCGATGACCTGGTCGTGGTTGACAGCTTCAGCACCGACGGGACCGCCGAGCTGCTGGCGGCCACGCCCGGGGTACTCCTGCAGCAGCGCGCGTATAAGGGTCCGGCCGACCAGAAGAACTGGGCCATTGCCCGGGCCCGCCACCAGTGGATCCTGCTGCTCGACGCCGACGAGCTGGTGACCCCTGCATTGCGGGCGGAGATCGACGGCCTGCTTGCCGCCCCCGAGCTGCTCGACGCCTACTGGGTCGGGCGCGACAACCACTTCATGGGCCGCCGCATCTACCACAGCGGCTGGGCCGGCGACCGGGTGGTACGCTTTTTCCACCGGGACCGGGCGCGCTACGCTGCTCAGCAGGTACACGAGGAGATCGTGCTCACCGGGCTGCGGGTGGGCAAGCTCCGCGGGCGGCTTCTGCACTACACCTTTAAGGATCTCGACCACTTTCTGGACAAGACCCGCCGCTACGCCCGCTGGAGTGCTCAAGATCACGCCGCCCGCACCCCGCGGGTGGGTTTCTATCATCTTTACGTGAAGCCGGTCTACCGCTTCTGCAAGCACTACCTCATTCAGGGAGGCTTCCGCGACGGGCGGGAGGGGCTCGTCATCAGCATGGTATTGGCCTACGGGGTGTTCCTGCGTTACGCTTATCTGCTGGCCGATCGCCGGAATTAACCCGCGAGGCCTAGTAGGGCCGCCCGCAGTTTATCATCTTTGCGGGGTCAACTACCCGGTTTTGAGCGAAGAAAGATTTGTAATTGTCGGAGGAGGGGCGGCCGGACTGATCGCCGCGCGCACCCTGGAGGCCGCGGGCCACGCCCCACTACTGCTGGAAGCAGCCGATGCACTGGGCGGGCGGCTGCGGACCGACGAGGTAGATGGCTTTCTCCTCGACCGGGGGTTTCAGGTATTGCTGACGGAATACCCGGAGGTCAAGCGTTACCTCGACCTGGAGGCGCTGGACGTACAGGCTTTTCGCCCGGGGGGCCACGTGCACCTGCGGCAGCAACACTTTCGCTTTGCCGATCCCCTGCGGGAGCCCGCCCAATTGTTTCGTTCCGCCCTCTCGCCGGTGGGTACGCTCAACGATAAGATCCACCTGGCCCAGCTGGGCTTTCGCCTGATGCGCATCAGTCCGGAGGAATGTTTCCGGGGCTACGGGCAGCAGGCGACCATCGACTACCTGTGGGAATACGGCTTTAGCGAGCAGATCGTGGAGCGCTTCTTTCGGCCCTTCTTCGGGGGAATCTTCCTGGAGCAGAAGCTGGTGACCCCGGCGGCGATGTTCCGCTTCCTCCTCAAAATGTTTGCTCAGGGCAACGCCGTCCTGCCCGCCGGGGGGATTGAGGCCGTGCCACGGCAACTCGCCGGGCAGCTTTCCCGTACGGAGGTTCGCCTGGACACCCGCGTCACCGCCGTCCACGACAACGCCCTGGTGCTGGCCGATGGCACCCGCGTCCCCGGCCGCGCCATCATAGTGGCCTGCGCGCCCCACGCCCTCTTCCCCCAACTGGCCGGCGACGAACCGCAGTGGAAGTCGACGACCAACCTGTACTTCTACAGCAGTCGGCGCCTCAAGGAGAACCGCCTGATTAACCTCGTGGCCGACCCCACCAGTACCATTAATACCTTCTGCGTGCTCGACGAGGTGGCCCCCACCTACAAGCTCCGCAACCAGGGCGGCTCGCTCCTGAGTATCTCGCTCAAGGAGTGCCCGGATACCGACAGCCTAGCCCAAGCGGAGCAAGATCTCCTGCGTCACACCCGCCTGCCCAACGACGCCCTGCGCTTCCTGAAACGCTACGATGTTCAACAAGCCCTGCCGCGCCTGGATGCGGTGGCGTATCAGTATCACCCCACCCAGGCCCGCCTGATCGACCGCGTCTTTCTGGCGGGCGACCAGCAGCTCAACGGCTCCCTCGACGCGGCCATGCGTAGTGGTCGTCTGGCCGCGGAGGGCGCATTACGTATCTGACCATGACCCGCGAAAAATTTCACCTTCCCCGCGGCACCGACGGAGCGCCCCTGCTATATTTCTGCGGCAACAGCCTGGGCCTGCAACCTAAAGGGGTTCGTGCGCGCCTGGACGCCGAACTCAGCAGTTGGCAACAGCGTGGCGTGGAGGGCTGGTGGACGGGAGAGCAGGGCGGCTGGCTAGGCTACCACCGCCGACTCCAGGACGGGCTCGCGGCCATCGTAGGTGCCCGTCCGGCCGAGGTCATTGCCGCCAACGCCCTAACCGTCAACCTGCACCTACTGATGGTTTCCTTCTTCCGGCCGGCGGGGCGCAGGTGCAAAGTGATCATGGAAAGCGGGGCCTTCCCTAGCGACCAGCACGCGGTACACGCCCAGTTGCGCTTTCACGGTCTCGATCCCACCACCGATTTGATTGAGGTGCATCCGCGGCAGGGAGAATCTATGCTGCTGATGGAAGACATCCTTGACGCCATCGCGGAGGCGGGGGATACCCTGGCCCTCGTCCTCTGGAGCGGGGTGCAGTATTACACCGGTCAGTTCTTTGATCTTGGCCGCATCGCCGCGGCGGGGCGGGCCGTGGGGGCAACGATCGGTTTCGACCTGGCGCACGCGGCGGGCAACGTATTGCTGGAGTTGCACGACTGGGACTGCGATTTCGCGGTCTGGTGCAACTACAAATACCTCAACGGCGGACCCGGGGCCCCGGGCGGGCTCTTCGTGCACGAACGGCACGCGGAGGACGAAAGCCTACCCCGCTTTGCCGGCTGGTGGGGCCACCGGGAGAGCGACCGCTTCGCCATGAAATCCGCCTTTCGTCCGGAATACGGGGCCGCCGGGTGGCAGGTATCGACGGCTCCCGTGCTGGCCCTGGCCCCCCTGGTGGCCAGCCTTCCCCTGTTTGTGGAAGCTGGCGGCATGGGGGCCCTGCGGGAGAAAAGTGTGATCCTCACCAGGGCCCTGTACGCGGGACTGTCTTCCCTCCCCGCCCTGCGCCTGCTCACCGGCAGCGACCCCGAGCAGCGTGGGGCGCAGCTCTCGGCTTACCTGCCCGGCCACCGGCCGGAACTCGAGAAGCAACTGTCGGCCGTAGGGCTGATCTGCGATTATCGCCAGGACAATCTCGATGGTACCGGCGGCGGCGTATTGCGCCTGGCCCCGGCCCCACTGTATAACAGCCTGGAGGAAGTGAACCAGATTCCGGATCTCCTCGCCCGGGTGTTATAAACAAATCCTGCTACAAATGGGAACCAAATACGAAAAGTTTGGGTTGTACTTTCAACCCTATGAACAAAACCATGACCATTCTTCTCCTAGCCGTGCTGGCGCTGATTGGCGTTTACCTGTCCGGCGATACCGCTTTACCCCAATAGTTTCGCTGCCGCGGACCACGCTATTATTGCTCTTGCTTCTATCGATGGCCTGTGCCTCCCGGCCCGATTTACCAATTGGGGATAACTTCCCCGTGCCCCCGCCGCCGGATTACGGCCAGTCGCAGAACTGGGCTGCGCTACCCACCACCAACGATGCGGCCGACCGCACCCCGGGCGATACCCTGCGGGAGCGACAACGCAGCGCAGCGGCCGATGTCTTCTTCGTGCACCCCACCATCTACCGCGCTACCCGGAAGAATAATCGCCTCTGGAACGCCAATTTGGCGGACGATAAGCTCAACGAGGCGGTCGACGCCTCGACCATGCTCAACCAGGCTACCGTTTTTAATGCCGCCGGTAAGGTGTATGCCCCGCGGTACCGACAGGCCAACCTCGAGGTTTTTTACGAGGCAGGGGCTTCGGTAAAGGCGCAGGCGTTGGATACGGCCTACACCGATGTGCTGGCGGCCTTTGACTACTTCCTCACCCATTATAACAACGGGCGCCCCATCCTCCTAGCCGCCCACAGTCAGGGTACCCTCCACGCCAAACGCTTGTTGGCCGACCGCTTTGACGGACAGCCCCTGGGCGACCGACTGGTTGCTGCCTACCTCGTGGGAATGCCCATTCGCCGAGCGGAATTTAGTGACATCCCCGTCTGCACGAGTCCGAAGCAGACCGGTTGTTTCGTGAGTTGGCGGACTTACCGGGAAGACTTCAAGCCCGGGCCGGACCAAGACGATCCGGAGGTGGCCGTCGTGAATCCCTTGACCTGGACCACCGACCGCACCCGCGCGCCCGCCACCCTCAATCGTGGCGGCGTACTCTACAACTTCGCAGGAGGAATTATGCCCGAACTGGTGTGGGCGGAGATCCGCGGGGCTGGGTTGTATACTAACAAGCCGAGCTTCTTCGGCGACCTATTCTTTAACTCCAAAAATTATCACATCGCCGACTACAACTTCTTTTGGATGAACGTGCGGGAGAATGCGGGGACGCGCGTGAAAAGCTTTCTGGAGTAGTCCCTGTACCAGCCCCTTCCACTCCGCGCACCGCCGCCCGAACCCGGCTGTCGGTCCCTACGTTGCAACATAAAAAATACCATGCCAAAGACCGAAAATTTAATTAGCCGCGAAGCCGTCGAGAAAATCAAGAAGATTGCCAAGGACGAGGACATTTGCATGTTCTGCGTGAACCTGGACGGTCGTCCCTTCAGCGCCAGCCCGATGTCTACCCAGCAAGTGGAGGAAGACGGGTCACTCTGGTTCTTCAGCGCTAAGGACAGCGACCGGAATGCGGAGATCAAAAAGTCGGCCGCCACTCAGATCCTGTACAGCAGTACCAGCAATCAGGAATACCTGAGCCTGTACGGAGAATCGACCATCGTGTACGACCTGAACAAGGCCAAAGAACTGTGGAGTCCGTTCATCAAAACCTGGTTTCAGGAGGGGCCGACCGACCCCAACCTGAGCCTAATCCATTTCAAGCCAAGCGATGGGTATTACTGGGATACCCAGCACGGAAAAGTGGTGGCCTTCGCCAAAATGGCGGCCTCGATGGTGATCGGCAAGACCATGGACGACAGCGTGGACGGGAAGCTCAAGCTTTAGGGTAAGCGTTTGTAAATGTCTATATTCGCAAGTATACGTTTAAGCTACGAGTAATCGGCATTGGTGGGTAGAGGTTTGTGGTTGACATCACAATTCTTCACCCACCAATTTTATTTTTGTGAATACTACCGACTTTCTCTCTCTTCTCCGCCAGCTCCTTCAGGGTACTAACCCCCTGACCGGGGAGACGGGTGCCTCAAACAGTTGCCTGGATGACCCTGGTATTCAGGAAAAGCTCAGCCTTTTGGAACGGCGCGTATCCCGACAGGAAGTTGAGCCCTCTCTGGACGAGACGGCGATCGCCGCCCTCCGCATGGACCTCCGGGCACTGGGCTACAAACCTACGGCCGAGCAACTCGCGAACGTCTTTATCGGCAGCCGCAGGATTGTCGACCCCCAGCTACGGGGCTTGCCGGCTTACCGCCGTTACCGGGGCGTGCTCACCCGGCGGGCCATTCTGGAGCGGCTCCGTGGCGGCGAGCACCTGCGAGTAGCAACCGCGGCGAGTAATCCCTCCCCCCGAAATAAAAAGGATCGTCCCTGGCGGGAGTTGGACTTCTTTACTTCCGGAGGATTCGACAAGCTGACGGAGGCCAAAGCCACCGAATTGTATCGGGAAGTAGTTGCCCTGGGCCTTCGCAAGCAAACCGATCGATTGCCGGCTTACATGGCCAAGGCACGCACCCACCTGCCCCGTTCCTTCGAACCCTGGACACGGGAGGAGCGGGCCCTGCTTATCGAAGCCATGTGCTATACCAATGACCCGGAAAAGCTCGCTTCCGTTTTTGGTCGTTCGGCGGCGGCGGTGCAGGAAGAGGGCAAGCGGCTCATCTGGGACAGCCAGCAGACGAAAGCGGCTAGACATTGATCTAAAGTAGCGAACAGCGTGTTTATCCTAGGTGTCTGAACGCAAACGCATTGGCTTGGGGGGTGGCTGCCACTGGTGCACCGAGGGAATATTCGTCTCCCTGCGGGGTGTCGAGCGCGTTGAGCAGGGCTGGATTTCCTCCGTGGCTCCCGATGGGGCATTTTCGGAGGCCGTCATCATACATTACGACCCGGCCGTGATCGGGAGCGCAGCCTTGATCCAGGTCCATTTGGAGACCCATGCTTCCGGAGCGGATCATGCCTTGCGTCACCGGTACCGCTCGGCAGTGTACGCGTTTTCGCCGCAGGACGGGGATATCTACCACCGGGAACTTACGCAAGCGGGCGGGAATAAGGTAGTGACGCGAGCGTTGCCCTTTGTTTCCTTCCGGTCTGCTTTGCCCGAGTACCGCGACTACTACCGTGCGGACCCAGATCGTCCGTTTTGTCGACGGTACATCACGCCCAGACTGGACCGCCTGCGGGCAAATCGGCCGGAGCTTTTTTTAAAAAATAAGCAATAACGGCCCCGATCGAACGGTTAAAACCCCGTTATTCCAACTAGCGAAGTACGACGCCCCGCTTCGATGCTTCTTATACCTCACATTTTACCCGTTACAAACCTTGTTCCCATATGTCCTTTCTTAAATCCCCCGGTGTTAAGTACGCCAAGAACTTCATCATCGGTATTGGCGCGGCGATCGTCATGCTGGGTGCGTTGTACAAAATCCAGTCCTGGGAAATGCCCACTATCGGTGGCCAAACCTTCGACCTGCTGACCATTGGTCTGGGCGTGGAAGCTTTCCTCTTCGTGCTGATTGCTCTGGTCGGGCCCGACCCGGATTATTACTGGGATAAGCTGTACCCCGGTCTTGCCCAGTACGACGGAGACGTTCAGCCCCTTACCACCGGAGGCGCCATTGCCGCTCCCGCCACTGCCGCCCTCAACGGCGAGGTAGTCGAAGAGCAACTCGGTGGTATGCTTTCCGAGCTGCAGAACATGTCCAAGAGCATGAGCAGCCTCAAAGCCCTACAGGAAGCTGACTTTAGCGGCACCTCCGCCCAGATCAAGCAGATGGGCAACTTCTACGCCAAGCTCAACGAAGCAATGGCCGATCTCGCCGCCACCAGTGACGAGACCAAAGTCTACAAAAAGAACATGCAGCAGCTGAATGTCAACCTCGGTACCCTCAACAACGTGTACGGTAACATGATCAGCGCCATGCGCGTGCCCACCGCCTAGTATAATCCCATTCTAAAACTCCCTGACCCGGGCGAACCCGCCGGTCTAAACCAACAAGATTTATGTCAATTCCTAAGGAACCCCGGCAGTTAATGATCAATATCATGTACTTGGTATTGATGGCCCTGCTGGCCCTCAACGTCTCCGCGGAGGTGATGGACGCCTTCCAGACTCTCGATAAGGGCAACCGGAACAGTATCGCCACCGTCGACGAGCAAATCACCGAAACGGTCACCGGCCTGGATAAGCTGCTGGAGGACAAGTCGAAAGAAAAATTTCGCGTACTTCAGCCCGCCATCACTTCCATTCGGCAGGAGGTAGAATCCTTTAACATCTACATGGAAGGACTGCGGGATACCCTGATCGACGCCGGCGGCAATAAGGACGGGGTACACGACTCCCTGGACTACGCCGAGAGCCACGGAGTGGTTGCGCCCACTGGAAAGAAGAATAAAGACATCACCACCCGCCTGCTCGTGCAGGGCCCTAAGGGCACTGTAGCGGAAGGCGAGGGCGAAGGCGAAGCGCTCAAGCAGCGTATCCTGGATACCCGCGAACGCCTGGTGGAGATCTACTCCAACCTGCTCAACGAGCACGGCCAGGACCTCGACCTCAACGAAGCCGAAATCGAAGCCCGGATTCAGAGTGTCGCCCAGAACATGCCCTTTGACGTCGATGACCAGGCGTGGCGGGCCTCCAACAATAAAAAGGTTAGCTGGGCGGACTTTAAGTTCGGCCACATGCCCCTAGCCGCGGTGCTGCCCCTGATGTCGCAGATCCAATCCGACCTCAAGGTTTCCGAATCTAACCTAGTCAACGACATCGTGCAGATGGCCGGCGGTAAGCAGATCGTCTTCGATAAGTTCTTCCCCGTCTTTCAGGCCGATAAGAGCTACGTTATCGGTGGCGAGCGCCTTAATGCCAAGGTCTCCGTGGGTAGCTACTCCTCATCCCTACAGCCCGAGAACATCGACTTGCGGGTGAACGGACAGCGCCTCAACATTGGGGCTAACGGTGAAGCGGACTTCAGTCTGCTCGCCAGTGGCTCCCCCGGGCCTAAGACCATTCAAACGAGCGTAGCGGTCACCAACCCCCTCACCGGGGAGGTAACCCGCGAGACCGGTACCTTCACTTACGAGATCGGTACCCGTTCCGTCGCGGTCTCGGCCGACAAGATGAACGTCTTTTACATGGGCGTGGACAATCCTTTGACCGTAGCTGCGGCCGGGGTAGCTTCCAATGACGTGCGCGTGAGCTTCGGTAATGCCATTACCGGCAGCGGATCCGGCAACAGCTACATGGTGAAGGGTGTACGCCCCACCGGTATTGGTACGACCAACGTCACGGTGACCGCTAACGGACAAACCCTGGGTACTTTCCCCTTCCGGGTGAAGCCCATCCCCGATCCGGTCCCGGTTATGGGTGGCCAGCAGGGAGGCGACATTGCTAACTCCAGTTTCCGCGCCCAGCGGGGGGTAATTGCTGAGCTAAGGAACTTCGACTTTGACGCCCGTTGCGAGATCGCCGGATTCCAAATTCTGTACGTTCCCGCCCGGGAAGACCCCTTGCTGGCTACCAACGGCGGAGGCTCGTTCAGCGGTCAGGCGGCCGCACTCATCGGTCGCGCTAAGCCAGGCGACAACTACACTTTTAAGAACATCAAGGCAAAGTGCCCCGGCGATGCCGCGGCCCGCGACCTCGGTACGATGGCCTTCACCATCAAATAATCAGCTTGTAGCCGACCAACGATCCCGGGCCTACTACATACCACATTACGCGTGGCTTGCGTTGTTAAGCTGTTCGCATGAATCAATCTCCCCCTATCCCCTTTCAGATGAAGGCAGTATATAGCTTTGTTGCCCTGTTCCTACTCGCGGCTTCCGCCCCGGTATCGGCCCAGACACCCACCAATCCCGAGGAGCAGCCCAGCACCTTTACCCTGCCGGGAGTGGCAGATGACAATCCGCTGATGCAGGACGGTGACTTCGTCCCGCCCCTCAACGACATCATCGAGAACGTCTCCCTGCGCGAACGCCGCGTACTCCAGTACGAAGACCTACGGGAAGCCGACATCATGTGGAAGCGGCGCATCTGGCGGCTCCTTGACGTCAACGAGAAGATCAACCTGCCCTTCATCAATCCTAAGCGACCCCTCATCAGTATCCTACTGGAAGCCGCTCAGAGCGGTGACCTCCGGGTGTTTGACCCGATTGGCGGCGACAACTTCTCCATGCTGATGGACCAGGCCACCCTCCAGGAAATGGCGGGTGGTATAGATACGGTACTGGTTACCGACCCCATCACTTACGAGCAGGTACCCGTCTACGAGGAGCGCATCTTCGACCCCAGCACGGTCATGCGCTACCGCATTCAGGAAATGTGGTTCTTCGACAAGGAGAGCAGCACCATGAAGGTCCGTATTCTGGGTATCGCCCCGATGATCATGGAAACCACGGAGAACGCCGGCCGTACGATCGAGCGTCCGATGTTCTGGGTGTACTACCCCGAAGCCCGCCAGCTGCTGGCCAACGAAAGCGCCTACGCCTTCGGCAACGACGCCGCCAACCGGAGTTGGGAAGACGTGTTCGAGTACCGCTACTTCAACAGCTACATCACCAAGGCCAGCAACGTCCTCGATGAACGTGTCGACCGTCCCGAACGGAGTGGCCGCGAACAGCTCCTCGAATCGGAGCGGCTGAAGCAGGAGATCTTCAACTACGAGCAGGATCTTTGGAGTTACTAGGTAGATTGTTAGAACGTTAGTTCGTTAGAGCACATGTTGGAGGCGTGATAGGTAAGACCCTATCACGCCTCCCACGTTTAGCCCCTAACGAACTAAAGAACTAACGATTTAAAAACAACCCCATCCCCGAACCGGCGGTTACTATTTAAAACCCCAGCCCGTTGGATTCTACCGAGCAGTTAGTAGTGCGTTATGCCGAGAGTGAGCGCGTAGCGAAGATTACCGAGTTTACCGGGCAGCAGGGCCCGTCGGCTCCCCGGATCCAGTTGCGCGGGCTGGCCGGTTCCTTGGAGAGCTTTCTGCTCGCGGGCTGCTACCGCAAATCTGGGGGGCACTTCTTGGTGGTGGCTACCGATAAGGAGGAGGCGGCGTACATCCAAAACACGATTGCGGCGCTGCTGCCAAAAAAGCAGGTCCGGCTACTTCCCGACAGCTTCCGACGGCCGCTGTATTTTGAAGTACTCGATCCCACCAACGTGCTGATGCGCACGGAAACCATCAACTACCTGACGCACAGTCATTCGAAGGGGGAGCTTGTAGTGACCTACCCCGAAGCCCTGTTTGAGCAGGTGGTGTCGCCGGCGGTCCTGACGAGTAGCCGCATCGAGATCACGAAGGGGGAGGACATCGACGTCGACACCATCATCGAGGTGCTGGTGGAGTACGGCTTTAAGCGAGAGGAATTTGTCTATGAGCCAGGGCAGTTCAGCATCCGCGGGGGCATCGTTGACATCTACAGTTACGGCAACGAGTATCCTTACCGCATCGAGCTTTTCGACGACGAGGTGGAGAGCATCCGCACCTTCGATCCGATGAACCAGTTGTCGGTGGAGACGGTGAGCTACGTCAGCATCGTCCCCAACATCAACACGAAGTTCCAGCGCGACGAAAAGACCAGTATCTTCAACGTGCTGCCGGAAAACACCACGGTCTGGCTCAAAGATTTTCAACTCCTGCTCGACCGACTCGGAGAAGCCTACAAGAAGGCGGAGGAGTTTGGAAAGAGCCTTACCCTGGTAGACGACGCCGAATTAGCGCAAATTTTCCGGGACCGGGCCTTCATCCGTCCGGGAGAAGTGATCGAGGACGTGTCGGGCCTACCCGTGGTCTTCTTCAGCGACTACAAGCAGCCGGTGAAGATCGACCATACCATCGACTGCCGCGCCCAGCCGCAGCCCAGTTTTAACAAGAACTTCGAACTACTCATCCGCAACCTGCTGGAGAATACGTCCACGGGACTGACGAACTACATTTTCACCGACAACGCCAAGCAGATCGAGCGCTTCTACTCGATCTTCACCGACCTGAACGCCGACGTGCGTTTCGAGCCGCTACCGGTATCGATTCATGCGGGCTTTATCGACACGGAGATGCAGGCGGCATGCTACACCGACCACCAGATCTTCGAGCGCTTCCACCGCTACAAGCTGCGGCGGGGCTTCACCCGCGACCAGGCGCTTAACCTCCGCCTGCTGCGCGACCTGACGCCGGGCGATATGGTGGTGCACATCGACCACGGCGTCGGCCGTTTCTCGGGGCTGGAGAAGCTGGAGATTAGCGGTCGGGTGCAAGAGTCGGTGCGGCTGGTGTACAAAAACAACGACATCCTTTACGTGGGCATCAACTCCCTGCACAAGCTCTCTAAGTACAGTGGTAAGGACGGACAGCTGCCCCGCCTCGATAAGATTGGCGGTGACCACTGGAAGAACCTAAAGGCGCGGACTAAGAAGAAGATGAAGGACATGGCCGGCGAGCTCATCAAGCTCTACGCCAAACGGCAGGCCAGTCCGGGCCACGCCTTCCCCCCCGACGGCTACCTGCAGAACGAGCTGGAAGCCAGCTTCATCTACGAGGATACCCCCGATCAGCTGAAGGCCACCAACGACGTAAAGGGCGACATGATGAAGCCCCACCCCATGGACCGGCTGATCTGCGGCGACGTGGGCTTCGGCAAGACGGAGATCGCCCTGCGGGCCGCCTTCAAGGCCGCCGCCGACAGCAAGCAGGTAGCCGTACTCGTGCCCACCACCATACTGGCCCTACAACACTACCGCACCTTCAGCGAACGCCTGGGGGAGTTCGGCATCACCGTCGACTACATCAATCGCTTCCGTACCGCCAAGCAGAAAACGGAAATCTTCAAGCGGCTGAAGGCAGGAAAACTTGACCTGCTCATCGGCACCCACGCCATCCTCTCGAAGCGGGCGGAGTTCAAGGATCTGGGCTTACTCATTATTGACGAGGAACAAAAGTTCGGCGTGAAGGCCAAGGAAAAACTGCGCGCCATCCAGGTCAACGTGGATACCCTCACGCTCACCGCCACGCCCATCCCGCGCACCATGCAGTTCAGCCTCATGAACGCCCGCGACCTCTCCGTCATCCGTACCCCGCCGCCGAACCGCCAGCCGATCCACACCGAAGTGCGGCAATTCAATGAGGAGGTAATCAAAGAGGCCATCGAGCAGGAGGTGAACCGGGGCGGCCAGGTATTTTTCGTCCACAACCGGGTGAAGTCCCTGGTGGACATGGTCACCATGCTCCGTAAACTGTGCCCCGACGTCCAGTTCGCCACCGCCCACGGGCAGATGGACCCCAAGGAACTGGAGGAGACCCTCATCGAGTTCATCGACCGCCGCTACGACGTGCTGGTCTGTACGAACATCATCGAGACGGGCCTCGACATTGCCAACGCCAACACCATCGTCATCAATAACGCCCACCAGTTCGGGCTGTCCGACCTCCACCAGCTGCGGGGTCGGGTAGGGCGCTCGAATAAGAAGGCGTACTGTTACCTCATTGCACCCGCGCTCAGCGTCCTGACCCCCGACGCCCGCAAGCGCCTGCGTACGCTGGAGGAGTTTAGCGAACTGGGCAGCGGCTTTAACATCGCCATGAAGGACCTTGACATTCGCGGCGCCGGCAACCTGTTGGGCGGCGAGCAATCGGGCTTCATCGCCGACATCGGCTACGAAACTTACCAGCGCATCCTGGAGGAAGCCGTGCGGGAACTGAAGCAGACCGACTTCCGCGACGTCTTCGCCGATACCATGACCGAGGGGGCCGATTTCGTGCGCGACGTGACCATCGAGACGGACACCGAGATGCACATTCCGACCGACTACGTAGAGTCGACCCAGGAGCGGCTGCGCCTCTACCAGGACCTCGACCGCATTGAGGACGAGGAGCGCCTACAGGCCTACGCCAAGGGTCTTAAGGATCGCTTCGGTCCCCTGCCCACCCAGGTAGAAGAGCTCTTCGATGGCCTGCGGCTGCGCTGGCTCTGTCGGCAACTGGGTTTCGACCGCGTCATCCTCAAGAACGATAAGCTGACGTGCTACTTCGTCGAAGACGCTCAGTCCCTGTACTACGACTCCGGCATCTTTCGGGCCCTTAGCGGCGTCATTGCCAACGAGGGGAAACTGCGGGGCCTGCAGCTGAAGCAGACCCCCCGGCGCCTGAGCCTCATCAAGGAGCGCGTCTTCAACCTGACCCAGGCCCAGGATGCCCTGGAGGCCCTGGCCAAGCGGGTAGGGGAGGTGAATAGCGAGAAGGAGTTGGAGAAGGCGGGGACGTAGGTGGCGGCGGAATCGCGGGTGCAGGTGCCCCTGGTTTTGCCGATAAGGTCCGGAGTGCAGCTCCGGCTGGCGGATGCGGGGCCAGCAGGTGGTACAAGCGCAGTTCCGCACGGAAACGGACATAGACCTACCTGCCCGCCGGCATCCACCTGCTCCACCTCACCGACGCGGAAGGGGGAAGCCTGAGCCGCCGCGTGCTGAAGCACTAGCCCCAGGGGCGGGGCCCACTCGCTGAACTGCCCATAGGCCGAAGCCAGGCTGGTTTCAATTCCAAGTTGGCATCAGCCATCCTACCGCCGCAGGCCATCTGTGTTAAAGTAGCCCCCTACTGTGATCCACATCACCTAAGCCCAACATTCTAGTTACGACCTTTGTAGTCCCAGCAACGAAATGGAACTACTCGCATGCTTGATTTAATTTCCGGGCCGTGGCACTGGTCGGTTAGTGGGCTGGCCATCGCCGCCGTCATGTTTTTACTGCTCTACGCCGGTAAGGAATTCGGGGTGTCGTCAAACCTGCGGACGATGTGTACCATTGCTGGGGCGGGGGAGCGCTACCGCTTCTTCGCCATTGACTGGCGGGCCCAGCGCTGGAACCTGGTCTTCGTGGCGGGTTCCGTCATCGGGGGCTACCTGGCCTTTCACGTATTTCCGAGCAGCGCGCCGGTGGATATCTCCCCGGAGACCGTCACTTACCTGCAGTCGATTGGCATCAGCGCCCCGGGCGGAACGGCGGGCTTTTCGTCCTACGTACCCGCGGAGCTCTTCGCGGTGGAAGAATTTTTCAGGCTACGCAGCTTCGTGGTCCTGGTGATCGGCGGCTTCCTGATCGGCTTCGGCGCGCGTTGGGCGGGGGGCTGCACGAGTGGCCACGCTATAAGCGGGCTGTCCAATCTCCAGTTGCCGTCCCTGCTTGCGGTCGTAGGGTTCTTCCTCGGCGGCCTGCTCATGAGCAGCCTGCTGCTTCCCTTCATCCTCCAACTTTAAGCCGTGCGCTACCTAGTCTATTTAACCATCGGCGTATTCTTCGGCTTCGTGATGACCAAGTCGGAGGCCATTTCCTGGTTCCGCATCCAGGAAATGTTTCGCTTTGAGAGCTTCCACATGTACGGCGTCATGGGTACGGCCGTAGTGGTGGGTGCCATCGGCGTGGCCCTGGCCAAGCGCAATGGCGTAAAGGCGTACGACGGGCAGGAGCTGCGCTTGAAGCCCAAGGAAATGACTATCCCGCGCTACCTGTTTGGGGGTATACTTTTCGGCTTGGGCTGGGCGCTGACCGGCGCCTGTCCTGGGCCCATGTTCACCCTCCTGGGTCAGGGGCTGTGGACGATCCTGATTGTCATCGCCAGCTCGGTGGTGGGCACCTTTGCCTACGGGGTGTTCCGGGAGCGCTTGCCTCACTGATTGCCGCCGCCCGGGCGGGCACGTGACTTATTTGATCACCACGTAGTCCGTAAAGGCGTCGTCCTCCGGGGCCGCCAAGTACTTGCCCAGGTTATCGGCGTCGTTGAGCCAGCTCCAGCCCCTCTCGAAGTCGGTGTACATCCGGGAGGGCGTTTCGGACTGCGGGAAGTAATAATCGCGGGTCTCCTGGGAGTCGATAAACCACAGGTAGCTGTACTCGCCCGCCCGGTCCCCGCGTAGGCCCTTTAGGAAAATGATCTTGGAGTCCGGCAGGGCGTCGGAGCGGGTGGGCGCCCAAATGTCCTGCACGAAGCGTTCAAAGTCGGCGGCCTCCGTACCCGGCTTAAGCGTGAGGTGGTGCACCCCGAGGATAGCCCCTTGCGTCATCCAGTGGCGGGTGATGGGCTTGCCGGCTTCCAGGATGACGTAGTCAGCACTCAGCGCCTGGTCGTACCGGGTTTCCGCGTCGGGCTGGGGGGCGTGCCTCCCGGTATCGGGGGAGACCCAGAGCACGGCCTCCCGCCCCTCGTGGAGGCCCCGCTCGCCGGCCAGGACGTAGACGGGATCGGCGGTCAGGGGGGCGCCTGCCTCGGCGAAAGACGCATTCTCGGGGAAGAAATAAAAACTTAGTTGCATACCCTCCCGAAGCAGCGGCGGCGTTTCCGGGTCGGCCACGCCCGACTGGGCGGATAGGGCCAGCGGCACGACAAGGCAAAGCGCAAGGCAGGGGAGCAGGGTAGGGAAGGGCGTATACATGGCTTCGCATTGAAGGGTGATGAAGTACACGGCGATCCGCAAAAGAGTGTACGGACCGGTGGGGCGCCCGTGGTCACTTAAGGTACGGGAAAAGACGGGAGCAAACAAGCGCGGTGGCCGGCAGTTAAGGAGACTACCTATGAGGCATACCCCAACTACTTTATTTCGGGCGGGCGGCGGCGCGCAGGTGCGAAAGGTTGCCCCGTGGCGGCTGCTTGCCCTGCTCCTGTGTTGCTTGCTCGGCGGCACGTTGGGTGCCCAGCAAGACACCACCGCCCTCAGCCGTATGCTGCGATACCACCTCAGGGCAACGGTAGGCCTGCAAGTGTGGACGACCTTCTCCACGGGCATGGCCGTCTACGATGCCGAGCGGGGCGCCTACACGCCCGTCGATAACCGTTTGAATACGAGTTTACGACGCAGCCGCTACACCATCAGCGGGCAACCCTATAAGACAATTGACTTTCAGCTCATCACCGCCCTGGATGCCGTAGGCCGGGACGTGCTCTCCTCCACCGACGCTGGGTCCGCCGCGCCAACCACTCCGGCCCTCCGACTCTGGAACCTCTTCCTGAAGTGGAGGGTGGTACCGGACAGCGATGCGGCCTACCTCGCGGCCGGTTACTTCCTGCCGCCCCTCGGGCGGGAGAGCGGTACGGCGGCCCTGCGCAGTACCACCTTCGAAAAGGCCTGGTCGCAGAACTACCTGCGCCGTCACCTGACCGGGGTCGGGCAGGGGCGGGCGACTGGGCTCCTCTTCGGCGGGCAGTGGCACGCCGACGACGACCAGGGTCATCTCACCTACGAGGTGAGCCAGCAGCACCCCTCCTTTAACCTCCTCGGGGGGAACTCAGCGGGGCGGCAGGCGAATCCGCTGGTCAGCAGCCGGCTGTCGCTGAGTTTAGGCGACCCCGAGAACGAGGCGTACTCCCTGATCCACCGGGTTAATTACTTCGGCAAACGCCAAGGCATCACCCTCAGTGTAGCCGCCGCCCGGCAGGGGCGTACCGACCTCTTCCGCGAGAACCTCGCCGCTGGCTTCGAACTGCTGGCTAATTACCCGGCCATTCACGTAGACGGAGATGTCTACGTCCTGCAGCGCACGGCCCAGTCGGGCACGACTACCGGTGCCACCGGCTACCTCCGCGCCGGCAGGAATTTTCCCTTGCCCCGCCAGCTGGTCCTCGAGCCCGTCGTGAGCTACTGGTTCTTCCGGGGCCACACCGGCACCGCCGAATCGGCCTTCGCCACCCGCATCGGTGCGTTCTCGGGTCGGGACAGCGGCCTGGACCTCGGGGCCAACCTCTACTTCAACCCCGACCTCAAGCTCTTGCTCTTTTACGTCCGGCGCCAGGGTTCGGCCGGGGACGGCGATCCGGTGACCCTCATCAACAACTTCTTCCAGCAGGGGGGCGTCGGCGCCATCGAGCGAGGTAACTATGTCGGAATGGGGGTAGTGGCTATTCTTTAGCGCTTGTTTGGGTTTTCCGAGCCTAACGAAAATGTCGCTAATTTGGGTCTATTCGAGCCTCCAGAAGGGAAGCCTAGCGGGCTAGGTGACGCTTTTTGAGGCGAAGAATTGACGCAAAAGAGCAAGTTTGCGGCCGTGAGCGGAATCCCAAACAAGCGCTTAAGGGGCAATAGGCAGGGAGGTCCCCCCTACACCCGCGCCCCCGCCCCCATCCACCATCACCTACGACACGGTAGGGGGCTACGTGCAGAAGGGCCCCTTCCTCAACGGGACGGCCATGATGATTTCGGAACTTGATTCGGCGCTCGTACCCACCGGGAAAACCTACACCACCCAACTGAGCGATAACCGCGGCAGCTTTGCGGTACGCAACGTAGAACTGCAGTCACAGTATGTGCAGCTGTACTCAGCCGGTTTTTACTTCAACGAAGTCACCAACACCAACTCCTCGGCCCAGCTGACGCTCTTCGCCCTATCGGACCTCAGCGACAAGCACGGGGTGAACGTAAACGTGCTGTCGAGCCTGGAAAAGGGCCGCATCGAGTACCTCATGGGTGCCGGTAGCGACTTTGCCGCAGCCAAGCGGCAGGCTCAACGGGAGATCCTGGCTATTTTCGAGATCGACGCGCAGGACATAGCCTCCTCCGAGCTGTTGGATATTTCTGCCGACGGCAAAGAGAACGGCATACTGCTGGCGGTGTCGGTCATGCTGCAGGGCTACCTGGAGGTAGCGGACTTTTCCGAGCTGCTGGCTAACCTGAGTACCGACATCCGCGCGGACGGGGTACTCGACAGCCGGACCCTCGGATCCACGCTGGTCAACAACGCCGCGGCGCTGCGGCCGGACGAGATCCGGGCTAATTTGGTGGCCCGGTACGAAGCCATGGGCATCCCGGTGACCATTCCCGCCTTTGAGCCGTACATCGCCAATTTCCTCGCCCAGACGGATTTTGAGTTTAGTAATCATATCGAGTATCCCGCCAACGGCGCCACCGGAAGAAACCTGTTGGTCGCCGGAGATACCGTGTACACGATGGCAAATTATTCCCTGGCCGCCAACCTTCCGGCCACCCAACAGAGCCTCCGGGTAGAAATTAGTGGCCCGGGCTGGTACTTTAATTCCAACCAGTTCGATACCGGCTGGAAGTATGGCGACCTCGGCCCCAACACTTCCCGAACCTTTACGACCACCCGTGTAGGGGAGGTGGACTTTGGCTTGCAGTTGGTACGGACCTACCATCCGCCGACACCGCCGACACCCCCGGTATGGCCTTCGGGTCCTTTGGGACCGTGCTACAGCGACCAGGGCAATGAGGATCCGGCCATGGACACCATCCAACAACCCCCGCCTTATCCCTGCCTGATCGGCCAGGACACCCTGTTCCCGCCACCGCCCGCCGTGCCGGAGCCGGTAGACCCGGGCCCGCTTCCCAAAATTCGTATTGAGCTTTACGAGAACGGAGCTTCCGAAGCGCGTTGGATCAAGGAATTCGTCGTGCAATAGCGGCAGTCTCCCTGCACCCGCGGCCCCGCCCTGCGTTCTATGCAGCAGAAAATTACCCGCTATGCGCTACCTGATCCTGCCCCTGCTGCTTGTATTGATGACCTGTTCCACCCCGGAGGAAGCCGTGGCCGTACTGGACACCGAGGGGGAGTCGGCTGCGCTGTCGACGGTGGTCTTCGGTTACCGGGGCGGGTGGGGCAGTGAGTCCTACGTGCGCTACCACGACGGTCAGCTCTACCGCAACGCATACGCCGGGCTGCGTACCAATGACCCGGAGAACCAGCTGAATCGCGACGCCCTGGCCACCGACGAGGCCAACTGGACCCTGGTGGGCCCCGCTCCCTCCGACGTCCTGCCGCTGTAGGCGAACTTCCCCTGACCGCCCTGCGGCGGATCGACGAGCGGCTGGACTGCCCTGCCCTGGCGTCCGACGGGGGCTGTCCTTACCTCGGTGTCGTGCGCGCTGACGAGGGCGACGACTACCTGGAATGGCACGGCGACTTCCCTGACGTGCCCGTCGTGGCCCGGTACATGCAGCGCGTAGGTGATCTGGTCCGCGCGTACACGGATTAGCCGGCGGTGTGGGTAACTTTGACGATTATCGACCCTGCATCCCCCGCCGTTAACAACCGACTCATCATGTACCGTTTGTCCCTCCTGACCTTCTTTTTCTTGCTGTACGTGGCCTGTAGCGAAGCACCGGGGCCCGATGCCACCACGGATTCCGCTTCCGATACCGACTTCGGCCTGACCATCACCGAGGCTCCTTTCGGGACGACCGGAGGGGAGAGCGTCACCGAGTACAAGCTGGCGAACGAAAACGGGATGTCGGTGAGCATCATCAACTACGGTGGCATCATTACTAAGATCCTGGCTCCGGATAAGGACGGCAAACTAGCCGATGTGGTGCTGGGCTTTGACAGCCTGGCCGGCTACACGATAGACAATCCTTATTTCGGCGCCTTTATCGGCCGCTACGGCAACCGCATCGCCGGGGGGAAATTTAGCATCGATGGTACGGAGTACACGCTTCCCACCAACAACGGGCCCAACAGCCTCCACGGCGGCGATCGGGGTTTTAATCACCAGGTGTGGACGCTCTCCCCGCTGGAAGAAGACGGGCGCGTGGGCGTGCGGCTGACGGGCGTGAGTGCCGACGGCGACATGGGCTACCCCGGCAATCTCGAAGTAACCCTCGACTACTGGCTCGACAACGACAACGCCCTGACGCTCGACTACCGGGCCAACCACCGACCAGGCCACCCCGGTCAACCTCACCAACCACACCTATTTCAACCTGGCCGGGGCCGGCAGCGGGACCATCCTCGACCACGTGTTGCAGATCGACGCCGAACAGTACACGCCCATAGATGAGACCTTCATCCCCACGGGCGAGCTCGCCCGGGTCGCCGGCACCCCCTTTGACTTTACTACGCCTACCTCCATCGGTGCCCGGGTCAACGGAGCCGATCCCCAGTTAGCCTTCGGGATAGGGTACGACCACAACTTCGTGCTGAAGGACAGCGGCCCGGGCCTCCACTACGCCGCTACCGTCTTCGACCCCACCAGCGGTCGTACCCTTGAGGTGGAGACTACCGAGCCGGGGGTGCAGTTCTACTGCGGCAACTTCCTCGACGGCACCCTCACCGGCAAGGGGGGGCGGCCCATCGACTACCGCACGGGCTTCTGCCTGGAGACCCAGCACTTTCCGGATTCGCCGAACCAGCCCGCTTTTCCTTCCACCATACTGGCGCCTGGGGACACGTATCGTTCTACTACGGTTTATCGGTTTGGGGTGCGCTAGCCACGAGTAGCGACGGCTTCAGCCGTCCCGCTGCTATCTAGGCTTGCCCCCCGCTTTCCTCACCCCCCCGCTTTCCTCACCCCCCGCCCTCTCCGAAGGAGAGGGGGCTTCCCGGGCGCCGCCCTACTCCTGTGGGAGGTCGTTGTAGATCTGGGCGGAATCGGGCATCGCGAAGAACGCATCCGCTAAAGCGGGAAGAAACGCGTAATCCGATACCGTAATGGTCGTGACCTCCGGCCCGGGGTCACCGTCGTTCCACACGTAGGTGGCATAGCCCGTCGGTAGAGTTATTCCGTCCACCTTCGTCTGGCCGGTGATTTTCATCAGTTTTTCCGGATTGTGGCCGCCGCTGGGGAAGTAGCCGGGGTAGGAGACGATGTAGCGCAAAGCGTCCAGTTGTCCGGTGTCCGGATGGAGGTAGAGCACGTAGTAGTCGTCGGAGGCATCCCCCGTGCCCTGCGCGTAAGTCACCTTGACCATATCGTAGGGCGTACCGTCCAGCTTCGCGGCGGGCAGGGACTCAAAATTGATGCCCTCATCCGCCAGTACGAAGGGCAGACCCACGAAGTAGTAGGGCGTCAGCGACCAGAAGCGCGGACTCATGCCGGTCACCCGGTCTCCGCTCAGGGACCAAGCCTGTTCCCCGTCGAAGCCAAAGCGCTGGGTGGTATCTGCGACTAGTTGATGGACGGCGCGGCTGCGGAGGTAATCGTTGGTGATCAGGGTATTGCGCGCCGTGCCGCCATCCACGGGCTGGTAATTGAAGTGGTAGTACAGGGGGCCGTTGCCGTACCAGGCTTCTAGTCCGCCCATCGCGTTGATGGCCCGCAGCACCCGTTGGGCGGGAACGCTGGTGCCGAGGCGTTCCGTAGCGGCTGCGATCCGGGCGGCGTGGGGGGTAGGGGGACTTTGCACCGACTCCTCCTCCTCCGCTGGCGTCTCTGCGGAATCTGGAGCGCAGCCGAGCAGGCCGAGGAGCAGGAAGGGGAGTAGGAGGTGCTTCATCTTGGACGTTTTGGGGTAGACGCCTGGGGGCGGGTTTAGTTGGGAGGCTTCCGGTGTGACCGGTACAGCCTCGACGGCTACCCGTAGATCCTGATCCGCGTGAGTGGATCGACTTGTTAGACCTGCTGGGACTGCAAGCCGTGGGCAACTGCGTCCCAATAGCGATGGGGATAGACCGCTTTGTACTGGTTCCGTACCTTTTCGTCAACTGCTATGGAAAACCTACTCGGCACCACCGCCCGAACGGTCTGTGTAACGTTGCTCTGCCTGCTTTGGTCGTGTGGGGAGCCCGCCGCGTACACGCCGGATCACCTGGCGCGCGTACCCAACGAAGAGCTGCTGAGGCGAGCCTATAACTTCACCTTACCGGATGATGCGGGCCTCACCTTTAAAAACGAGATGGGACGGCTGATTAATCCGGATTCCCTATGGCGTATGCCGGACCCCGAGCAGTACGTTCCGCGCTACTACCAGGACAGCACGGGCCACATCGTCGAAATCGTGGTGGTCCAATCTACAGCGGCTGACCGGGCGTTCCAGCGGCAACTTGTGGAGGCGATGAACAGCGGTCCCGAACTTGTAAACGTCGATATCGACTGCGCGGAGCAGGCCCGTATTCTTCAAGGGGTGTTCGACCGCGATCAGGCCATCCGGGGCGGAGCGTCCTACGACCGGCGGGTAGACCACGAGAACCTGGAGCTCCTGGTGAGCCTGCTGGACAAGTGCGGCATGCCCACCCGCGCGCAGGTAGGGGATGTCGGCATGACTGCCGTGTGGGCGGTGTTGCAGCACTCCCCCAAGACTTACCGCAAGCGGTACCTCCCCATGCTGGAGGCGGCCGCGGAGCGCGGAGATTTGGGCTGGCAAACCGTGGCCCTGATCACCGATCGTAATTTGCTGGATGATGGGTTGCCGCAGCGCTACGGCTCGCAGGTCATCAAGGACCCGGTGTCGGGGGAGTGGATGCTCTACGATTTAGCAGATCCAAAAGGGGTGGACGCGCGGCGGCGGTCTGTGGGGCTGGACTCGCTGGCGCACTACCTAAAGCGGTGGGAAATACCGTTTGAGGGGGGTGGGGGGGAGTAGGGGGCCTGATGAGACGCCGGGACTGCAAGTCCCGGGTCTCATCGCGGTCATAGACCGCTTAGTACTCCTGCGACGGCTGGTTTTACGCTACGGGGGCGGGGGGGGGAAAGGCGGTGCCTTTTCGTAGCGCATACCGCGGAAAGGGCGGGTCAAGACGTTAAGGCAACAATCTCCGTACGACAGTTACCGTTTGAAAGGTGAATACGGGGGAAAACCTTGTATAATGGAGCAGCTGACAGCGCGTATTTCGGTTTATGCCGGATTGGGTGCTGGGCTGCGCTGAGGCTGGGTTATTACCCGTAGACACGCACACCTGATTATCTGAACTTCACGGCCCTTCCACGCGGGGGGCTACCTCGTGTTTGCATTCATTATTGTGAATGGACTGAGGGTGTGGGTTTGGAGCAACCGTCTGCTTATGATTCCACCTCTACGCACTTTTCTTCTGGGCGCTTTCCTGTGTGTTTCCGTGCTGGTTTCGGCACAGGACCCCTTCTTTTCCCAATTTTACGCCAATCGGGTGTACCTCAATCCGGCCTACGCGGGTCTGGAGGCGGGTACGCAGCTCATCCTTAATTACCGCGACCAGTGGTTTGGGCTACCGGACGCGAGCAGTAGGCCCTTCCAGGGGGGCTTCCGGACCTACAACGTTACCCTGAACCAGCGCATCCCCTGCTTGGGGGACATGGAGCGCGTCAACATTGGCGTGGCGGGCTCGCTGTTTCAGGACGAGACGGGCGTAGCTCCGCTGCGCACCACGGGGGGTGGACTGGCCGCGGCCTTCGAGTATGCGCTAATGGATCCGAACCGGCGCGCCAAAAACGGCCTGACGCGGCTTGACTTTCGGCTAGGCACCCAGGTGAGTCTCATGCAGAGCACCCTGGTCAGCGGGCATTACTTCTTCGCCTACCAAGTGGATCCGGTGGTCGGGGTGACGAGCGCGCCGCAGATCATCGACCTTAGCAACGGGCCCTACACGAATGTTAATCTCGGCGGTTTAGTACGCGGCGCCTGGAAGCATGGCCTCCACGATTACACCATCTTCACGGTGGGCGCCAGCGTGTCGAACGTAAACGAACCGGTCATCGCCTTCGACCCCGAGCGCAACGATGCCTCCCTGCCCCGGCGCACTACCATGCACCTGGGCTTCACGCGCAGCATCAGTTCGATGCGGGGCACCAAGCACTACACGCCGACGTCCATTGCCCCCCAGTTTCGCTGGGACACCCAGCAAGGCGGCAAGATGAACCTATATACCCTGGGCACCTACATGTTTGGCAAGGGGTATTACTTCGGGGCCTTCTATCAGTTTAACGCCCTTACCCGGCCGGCCATCATCGGCGGAAGCCACATCGGGGGCAGAAACAGTAACGCCTTAATTTTTTCGTGGGGCCTCGACGCCCGTACCCTGCTCGACGTCGGCCGCCGTTGGCGCGACCGGGCGACCGGCTGGATCGTAGGCTTCTCCTACGACGTGCCCGTCAGCGGCGTCAACGCCACCGCCTCCCTCGGTACCGTGGAGGTCAACTGCCGGATCATGCTGGCCGACCTCAAGTCCCGCTGCCGCCAGGTCAGCAAGAACGAACTCTACCCAGGGGCTAAGTGCCCCGTCAGTTTCTAACCTACCTGCCTCCCTTTTTTTCTGGACCAGCCACCAACTGACTATGCGGATTTTTACCCTTCTCTTGCTCTCTCTCACCACCGCCGGCGTGTACGGCCAGATCTGTCCGGCCGACTTCACCTACCAGACGGTCTCCTGCAATCAGATTAAGTTCCGCCCAGTTAAGTCGGCGGGCGCCACCTTGCGCTGGTATTTCGGTGACGGACAGACTTCCCGTGAAGTCTCTCCGACCCACATCTTTGATGTCGGGACTTCCGGCTCCCGAACCTTCCCCGTCACCCTCATCACCGGGGGCAGTTGCGTACCGGATACCCTCACCCAGTGGGTAACGGTGGATCCCAACGATTTGCCCGATGTCTCCATCGAGAGCGTCGGCATTTACAATTTCGTAAACTGTGCGCCCACCAACGATCGCAACTACGAACTCATCATCAACAATACCTCGGCTACCCGGGCGGAGAATACGGAATACACCATCGACTGGGGCGACGGGAGCCCCAACTATTCCGGTGCGGACCTGCCCGACGGGACCTCTCACGTTTATAATGAAGTAGGGCTTTACCACATCTTCGTTTCGGTACGTGGGGCTAACGGCTGCTGGGCGCAGAAGGTGTTTCCCTTCTTCTACGGCAGCAACCCGGGTGGTAACATCGTACCGGTGAGCAACCAGATCGCCTGCGTTCCGGAGGACATACGCTTTACCATTTCCGGGACCGAGCAGAACCCGCCGGGGACCACCTACAAAGTCTGGGTCAATGACGGCCTGGGGGACACTACCTACTTCAACCACCCGCCCCCCAGCGAGTACGTCTACCACCTCACCAAAAGCCCGTGTGAGAGTGCGGAGACCACCAACAATTACTTTAACATCTTCTTCGAGGCGACCAACCCCTGTTTTACCCAGTCAGGGGGTACCATCATTCGGGCCAATAAGGTGCCCGAGGTAGACTTCACCGCCGACGAAACCACCTGTGAGGGAGGGGTAATCAGCATCCGCAACGAATCCGAGCCCGCCCTCTACGCGGTCGGTAACGGCTGTAGCTTCGACATGCTGACCCAGTGGGTGGTATCGGCCCACCCCTCGCAGTACGAGATCGTCTCGGGCTCGCTCTCGGACGAGGACGGCGTCGACATCCGCTTTCTGGACGCCGGCGAATTTACCATTACGCTATACTACACGCCGAAGTACTCGAATGCGTGTACCGCCCCTCCGATGACCAAAAACATTTGCGTGGTCTCGCCTCCCGTAAGCGCCTTCAACGTCGCCAACCAGGACCCGGAAAGCTGTACCCCGGTCACCATCGCCACCCAAAACACCTCCCACACCCCGGTCGAGTGCGCGGGGGGAATGACCTACGAATGGCTGGTCGACTACCTACCGGCCGAATGCGGCGAGGCCACGTCCTCCTACACCCTACTGGGTGGGAGCGCCGCCTTTACCGACCGGGATATCCGGGTTCGCTTCGACTCCGCCGGGATTTACCGGCTGGCCCTGGTCTCCACGAACGCCTGTGGCAGCGACACCAGCTACCAGGACGTGACGGTGGCGGAATCCCCCCGCCTGGCGATCCAGGAGATTCCTGATACCTGTATGCAGGGGCCAATCAGCCTCCAGCCGGTGCTGGATATGAACATCGACTGCTCGGATCCACCCACCTATTCCTGGGACTTTGACGGCGGCAAAGGGGGCAACCCTAGCAGTGCCGACCCCGGTATGGTCACTTACGATAAGCCCGGAACCTATACCATCTCCGTGACCGTTTCCAACAGCTGTGGCCTGGCCACGACCTCGGAGACTTTTGAGGTCTTCGGAGAGCCCACCATGCCTACGATCCAGGTCACCCCCGAAACTTGCGCCTCCTCCACGATCGCCGCCCAGATGAAGGCTGCCGGGATCGGAATGACCTTCCACTGGACGGGGCCGGACGGTTTTGAGGCGCACACCGCGACCTGGACACGCGCCCACGCCACGCCCGACATGAGTGGCGACTATATCGTGACGGCCACCAACAGCCTCGGTTGTTCGGTGACGGCCACCCATTCCGTATTCGTCGAAGCCCAGGCTCCGATCGAGGTAGTAGCCGAAGGTGCTGATCTCTGTATTGGGGAATCGGTCGTCCTGCGCGCCACCGGCGGTGCCGCCTACACCTGGACGGGTGACCACCTGTCCGGCACGTCCGGCCCGGAAGTCACCTTCTCCACCATCCAGCCCGGCACCTATCCCATCATCGTATACGGAACGGACCCGGCCGGGCGCTGTGATGCGTCGGATACGGTCTACGTCGAAGTGTTTGCCCTGCCGAAGGTGGACGCCGGTCCCGCCCGGGACGCTTGTGTAAATCAGCCGATCGAACTGGTAGGCAAGCCCACCCCCAAGAAGAACCGCGGAACGTGGAGCGGGGATTACGTAAGCCCCGACGGCACCTTCCTTGCCGATACGCCCGGCACCTACACCCTCACCTACACCTACGCCACCAAGGGGGGCTGCTCCGCCAGTGACGAGACCACCGTTTGCGTCCGCGAAGAGCCGGTCGCGAATTTCACGGTCGATCCCACCGACGCCTGTGAGGCCACCGGCCTCGTGCTACGCCCCCGCAACCTGACGAACAACCTGGACGCCTGCTCGCCCGCGGAGGTGCTCTGGACCGTCACGCCTGACTCTACTGAGTGCGGATCTCCCGGCTACGCCTTCATCGAGGGGACGTCGGCCAGCAGTCGTGAGCCCGTCATCGAGCTCAGTCGCACCGATGCCTACACCCTCAGGTTGGAGGTTATCAGCAGCTGCGGCGATACGAGCAACAGCGTGCACAGCGAACGGGTCATGGTGCTCGGCAAGCCCGACGTGGCCATTGTCCCCGTGGATACCCTGTGTGGGGCCCAGTCGGTAGACTTTACCGCTACCCGGGCCTCGTGTAGTTCTCCCGTAACGACCTACGTCTGGAGTTTCGCGACCGCCTCCCCGCCGTCGACCTACACCGGGCCCACGCCCCCTTCAATCTACTACGAGCCCGGTACGCATACCGTTAGCCTGACGGCCTTTACGGCATGTGGATCCACGACCGTCACCGAAGAACTCGTGGTTTCCCGCCCGCCCGCGATTGCGGTCTCGCTGCCCCAGCCCAGCGTCTGTACGGACGAAAATCTTACCATTGGCGGGACGGTGACGGGCGAGGACCTGCGCTACCGCTGGACGGCCTCCGATCCCCGCATCACCTTCAGCGATACTACCGCCATGCTTCCGGAGGTACGCTTCACCGGCGTCCCCGCAGGCACGTACAACCTGACCATTGTGGCGTACGGAAACGCTTGTCCATCCGCCGAACAGACGCTTGCCGTGGAGGTGAAGCAGGCCCCCCAGGTAAGCCTGAGCCCCCTGGCCGACGGCTGTGACCGGATGAACTTCATCCCGATGTACGACCTGGGCACCACGCCCATAACGGCCGTGCGCTGGGAACTGAGTGATGGCATCACGAGTACCGTAGTGTCCACTTCGCCTGATCCCGGAATCATCTCCGTCGACTATCCGGGTACCTACGCCCTTACCCTGATTGCAGAAAATGAGTGTGGCAGTACCGACGCTACCCGCACCTTCACCGTCTATGATGGCGGGGCCTATGACCTCTCCGTGGCCACTACGGTGTACTGCCACGACGGCCTGACCGAAGTGCCGGTCATCAACCGCCTCCCCGGCGCCGCGGATCACTACCAATGGAGCCTGATCGATTCGGCCGGGAACGTCTACGCTACCTCGGAGGAGGCCGCACCGGTGTTCACCCTGGACAACGACGCCGCTACCGGTGACTATACCCTGCAGGCCGTACTCAGTACCCCCGCCTGTGGCGATATCGCCTGGGATACGCTCATCACCCTGGCACCCGCCCCCTCGGTGGAGGTCCGCCCAATTGAGGTCAGCTGCGACGTCGACGGATTTGATCCCGAAGCTACCTATACGTCCTACGCCAGCATCGACTCGGTACGCTGGGTATTCCCTGCCGGTAGCACCCCGGCTACGTCCACCGAACTCAACCCCGGGTGGGTCACCCTGGCGGGCTACGGCAGCAACCTGGCCGTAAGCCTCCGGGTATACGGAATCTGCG
Organism: Lewinellaceae bacterium; assembly: GCA_963710195.1. Taxonomy (GTDB): domain Bacteria; phylum Bacteroidota; class Bacteroidia; order Chitinophagales; family Saprospiraceae; genus Neolewinella. The sequence goes on along the minus strand of CAVPZF010000004.1, from coordinate 18,751 downwards.
GCGAATTTACCCTTACGGAACGTTTTGACCGCCCGGCACCCCCGACCGTCTCCCTGATGCTCTCGGATACTACGGTTTGTACCGGCGGAGCAATCCAGGTGATCAATAACTCCTCCATGGGCCTCACCTATGACTGGGAGGTAACGCCGGCGGCAGGAGTAAGCGTTAGCGATACCGCCGCCGGAGCTCCCGAATTCCGCTTTGGCGGGGCCGCGGGTAGCTACGACGTCACGGTGGTGGTCACCGACAGCCTGTGTACCAACGATACGCTGGCTTACCGGGTTATTGTGGACGGGGAACCGACCGCCACGATTGCCGAGCTCCCGGATGGGTGTGGCATTACGTCGGTTACCCCCGAGGTGACTTACGGCGGTGATACCCTGCGCTACGACTCCATCCGGTGGACCCTCACGGTAATTGCGGGCGAGAACGCAGGTGCAGTGCTCTACACGGGCGGCCACCGGTCTGCTCCGATTGATCTCATCGGACCGGCTACTTACGTCTTCACCGCCGCCGCCTACAGCCGGTGCGCGCCAGTAGGGTTTGTGGCTCGGGATACCTTCATGGTCAATGATCCCCCGATCCCCGACGTACTGGTCAACACCGACGCGGTATGCCCCGGAGAGGCCTTTACGGCCAGCGACGGTGGGGGGAATGATCCCGGCAGCGTGACCTTCTCCCTCTTCCGCCCCGACGGCAGCCTGCTGGCCAGCCGCTCGGGAACGCCGGCAACCTTCCGCTTCGCGGACGACCAGGCGGCGGGCTTGTATACCCTCCGGCTTGATGTGGATAACGGACCCTGTGGTATCGGCACCCGCGATACACTGATCCAGGTACGACCTACCCCGACGCTTCGCATCCTCCCCGTTGAGGACTACTGCGGGGAAGCCCGCTTCATCCCCAAGGCGATCTTCACCCAGGTGGCGGAGTACGACTCCGTACGCTGGTCCTTCGCCGGTGCCGTAGTCAGGACCTCCACCGACCGCAATCCCGGGGAGGTGTTCTACCCGAGCACGGGCACCTTTACCATCAACCTGGTGGGCTACGGCAAGTGTGGAACGGATACGGCTACGGAAACCTTCACGGTCAATACCCAGCCGGAAGTAGTGATGGCCGGCCGGGATACCGTCTGTATCCTCGACGGGCTTTACGTCCTCGACGTACCAACGCCCGCGGGCGGCTACTGGGAAGATGCCTCGGCCCGCCCCGGCGTCGTATCACCCGACGGCTACTTTGACCCCGTCGCGGCGGGCACCGGAACTACGGTGCTGGCGTACACTTACGCGGATGGGGGCTGTTCGGTCACCGCCTATCAGGAAGTGGTGGTCATTGAGCGGCCGGAATTACGCCTAAGCTCGAACGTGCTGGAAGTTTGTGAGACCGAGACGTACTTCGTGCTGGACAACGGTCGGCCCTCGGGTGGCTGGTACGCCGGCCCCGGTGTCACCGATCCCGGGGGCATCATGAACCCCAACAGCCTGGGGGTAGGGGCCTATACCCTGACCTACCATTACCGGCCTAACGGAATGACCTGCGCCGACTCCATCAACTTTACGGTACAAGTACGGGCGCAGCCGGTGGTCCAGCTCATTGGTCCCGCTGAAGTCTGTCTGGGCGAAACGGTCGCCTTTGCCGCCTCCGGTGGTGGGCCCCTGGATTACGTGTGGCGCTTCGCCGATGACCCCCCCGTGCGGGGGCAGGCCGCAGAATTCACCTTCGCCACGCCGGGGCTCCAGGCGGTGCGGGTAACGGCCACGAACAGTACCGGCTGTACCGAAACGGTGATCCAGCAGGTGCGCGTCTCGGCGCCACCGGCGGCAGGCTTCACCGGCCAGGGCGCACAGGCCTGTGACGACGAACCCTACCAATTCGTCAACCGCAGCAGTTCGGCTCATATTGAAACCAGTTACCTGTGGGACTTCGGAAACGGAGAAAGCAGTAAGCTGGAGAATCCGCTTCCGGTACGCTTCGCTGCGGGCCGTTCGGATACTACCTACCGCGTGACCCTGGCGGTCACCAACACCTGCGGCACCGACAGCTACACCATGCTCGTCCCCGTGACCACTGCCCCGGTTGCTGCCTTTACCCTGTCCGATACCCTAGGCTGTTCCGACCTGCGCGTGGACTTTGCCAATCAGTCGCGGGGGGCAGGCTTACGTTACAGCTGGTACGTCGACGGTGAGCAATTCTCTACCGAAGCAGAGCCTCCCGCACGCACCTTCCGGGCGGAGGGCAGCGATAACCGGGTGTACAATGTTACGCTGGTCGTAACCAACACCTGTGGAACCAACACCCTGCACCGGAGAATAACGGTGAAGCCGCGCCAACTGGACGTTCGCTTTACCCCGGTGGTCTCCCGCGGTTGTACGCCGCTGGAGGTCAGCTTCGACAACGCGACCGCCCCGACCAGCGGGGTGAACTACAGCTGGGACTTCGGCGACGGAGCGGTCTCTACCGACCAGGAGCCCGTACATACCTTCCGCAACAACACCGGGGAGGCCCGCACCTACACCGTCACCCTGACGGCCGATAACGGCTGCGCCCGGGAACAGCTTACCCGGTCGGTCACGGTCTACCCGGAACCCGACGTGTCCTTCACGGCGGCTCCCATGGCCTGTGCGGGTGAAGCGGTCTCCTTCGAGAATACGTCCGGTGAGGTAAACGGCCTGCGCTGGGACTTTGGCGACGGCCACACCGAGAAGGGCACGCAGGATCCGCAGCATGTCTTCCCCGGCCCGGGCACCTATACCATCACCCTCACGGCGAGTGTTCCCGGTACGGACTGCGCGAACAGCTATACCCAGACCATAACCGTGCGGGAGTTGCCCGAGGCTGCCTTTACGCTGGATGAATCCGCCGGCTGTGCCCCCCTCGATGTGCGGGCAACCAGCCTGACTACCGGCGCCGGCACCCACGTATGGGACTTCGGAGACGGCAACACTACCGTAGGCCCACAGCCCGGTCCGCATACCTACTCCCTGCCCGGGGAGTACCAGGTGCGCCTGACGGTGCGGGATGACTACGGCTGTAGCCGCGATACCGCCCTGGCCCCCGTGGTCGTGCACGCCCTGCCCGAGACGGCCTTTACCGCCAAGGCGGATAAGGCCTGCGGCTTACCGCAACAGGTTTGCTTTACCAACACCACTACCGGGGCTACGGGCTTTGCCTGGGACTTCGGCAACGGAATGGCTTCGGCCATCAACGCCCCCTGCAACACCTACACCGAAGCGGGCACGTACAACGTCCGCCTGACCGCCACCAGCGACTTGGGCTGTACCGCCGAGGCCACTGCTCCGGTAGCGATCTATGGGACTCCGGTAGCGGAGTTCAGTATTCCCGATACGACGGGCTGTGCGGCCGGTGATATGCCCTTCACCAGCGTGAGCTCGCATACCGACTTCATCCACTGGTCCTTCTCCGACGGCTACACAAGTGAGGAAGCCAACTTCGCCCGCGGCTTTGACGAGCCGGGCAGCTACGACGTCACCGTGATCGCGGGTAACGCCAGCGGCTGTGCCGATACCCTGGTGGCCAACAACTTCGTGGAGATCTACCCACGTCCATTTGCCGACTTCACCTTCGACAACGCCGAGGGCGAGATCATGAACACGATTCAGTTTGAAGACCAGTCCAGTACGGACGCCATCCGCTTTGGCTGGGACTTCGGCGACGGCCACAGCAGCGATGCCCAGGATCCGATGCACCGCTACCTGTCTAGCTTCGATAAGACGGTTCACCACTGGGTAGAGAACGCCTACGGGTGTATGGACACCCTGGCGAAGCCCATCGAACTTGACCTGCTCGTGGGGCTGTTTATCCACAACATCTTTACCCCGGATGATAACACCGTTGCGGAGCAGAACATCTTCAAGCCTAAGGGCATCGGGCTCGAGGACTTCTACATCGGCGTCTACTCCCGCACGGGCCAGCTGGTCTGGGAATCCGACGCCCTGGATGAAGAAGGCTCCCCCGTCGAAGCGTGGGACGGCACCTTCAAGGGACAACCGGCTAAGCCAGGCACCTACGTCTGGCGCGTCCACCGTGCCCGCTTCACGAACGAACGCAACTGGACCGGTATGCCCAACGAACAGGGCGTCATCGCCAAGACTGGCTACATTACCCTACTCCGGTAGGCCACCCTCGTGCGGCAGTTATTTTGCTGCAAGCCCCTTCCGACCTCGTCCTCTCCCGGGCGGGGTCGGGGTGTTTGGGGCTAGCCGTTAGGTGGTTCACCCCGACCGGAGGTCACGAGCCGTTAAATAATGCCCAGGTGCAAAATTCGCCCGCCGCTCCGGTTCACGGGCATGGTGCTCTTGCCGATGACGATGCCGTCTTCGGGGGCCAGGTATTGCTCCTTAAGGCTGCCGAAGACGTCGCGCTGGGTGGCGATCAAGTCACCGGCTTTGATTTCCTGTAGCAGGTCGACCTCTACCGTGAGGAGCCCGCCGGTGTGGGTGTAGATCCAAAAACTGCGCTTACAGATGATCGGCGGACTGGCCGACTGGATGATCTTATCGCGGGTCATGCCCAGGTGAGAAAGCACATTATGGACGCCTTCGATACCGGACCGGATCAGCCGCCGCTGGTAGACGCCGGGATTGCCTACTTCAAGGGTGACGGCGGGGATATCAAGCGTATCCGCCGCGCCGCGTAGGGTGCCGTCGCTGGGCGGATTATGTACGATCAACTGGGGGTTCTGCAGGATGGCCAGCTGACGGGTATCCTCGTGCGACATATCGGCCCGGACGTAGTAGCTGTTGATGCGGCCACGACTGGCGGTATGCAGGTCGAGGAGGTAGTTGAAGTGACGAATGATGCGGTCCATGAGGCGGAAGGCGTACACTTCGCTCGCCCGCCCGTTTTCCTTGCCCGGCATGACGTGGTTGAGGTCAAAGCCATCGGTATAGACTCGCGTCTGGCGAAGAAAGGCCGGGATGTTGACCACCAGCACGCCGATGATTGTGCCCTTTAACTCCTCTACCTCCAGGTCGGAGAACAGCCGCTGGATCACCCGAATGCCGTTGAGCTCGTCGCCGTGGACGGCCGCCGTGACGCCAAGGACGGGCCCCTCGTCTTTGCCCTTCGCCACGAGGATGGGAACGCGGACGGGCTCCCCGAGGCCGTCGCTGATGATGCGCAGCCAGTAGCGGCGGATGGTGGAGGGGGCCTGGTCAATCTCGTCCAGGCTCAGGATGGTGGGGATGTCGGCGTTAAGCGTGGTCATAGCAGTAGGAAAAAAGTTCGTCAATGGTCTGTTGGAGAATGGGGCGGCCGGTCTGGGCTTCGGCCTGGGGAAAGCCCCCGATGCTGAGGGTGTTGATCTCTGAGAGCACGCGCTGGCCATCGTCGCCCACTAGGGTATCGATGCCGGCAAAACAAATGCCCCGGCGCAGCAGCTCGGGGGCCAAGGTCTCCACCATGGCGTGCTCCTCGGGTTCGATCTCGGCTCCGACGGACTTACCGCCCTGGGCCACGTTGCACAGCCACTGGCCGGGGGCGGGGATGCGTAGGGAGGCGGCCAATATTTTCCCGTTGACGACCAAAATGCGTTTATCCCCCTGGCTCACGTTCTTCAGGAATTTCATGGCCAGGTAGGGTTCCGTGAAGTCAACCGCATCCGCGTCTTCCGGTCGGTCGATCCGGCGAATGCCCTGACCTCCGTAGGCGCGGAGGGGCTTGAGGACTAGGGGGAACTGCGCGGCAAAACCCCTGGTTTGTTGGGCGGTGTAGACCAGGCGGGAGGGGGCAGTCAGGCTCGGGAAATGCAGCAGGAACGCCTTGGTACTCGTCGTGGTAATGCCGTCCGGATCATTTACGATAAGCGGGGGGACGGTAGGCGCATGCGTCATCAAGTGGGCGAAGAAGGCTTCCTCCACTGGATGAGGCAGGCGGAGCCAGATGACGTCGTAGTCCAACCAATCTAGGGGATGCGTTTCCCGGGCAAACTGGCTACCGTCTTCCCGGTAAGCGAGCTTCTCGTTCACTAAAAACCCCTGCACCTGCGTGCCCGCCCCACTAAAAAAAGAGCGGTTCTGCTCACTACCGCGACTGGCGATGGCTAGGTACTTGCAGCGTGGATCCTGGCGTAGGGTATTGACAAGGCTGTACACAGAGTTTTGTGCCGAGTGGCCGCGGTGATCGGTCAGGACGAGGAAGGAAAGGGGCGTCATACTAGGAGTTCGGAGAGCAGGACAGGGTCGTTGTTCAGGCTGGTGAACATGCGCAGGCTGAACTTGCCCCTGCTGTTGAGCAGGCGGTCGGCCATGCGGTCGATGGCAATGGTGCTGAGGACGGTCTGGATGTAGGCCTCAATGAGGTCGTCGAGGCCGATACCGAGCTTGTTGAAGTCGCGGCGGTCCATCAGCAGCAAGCGGTTGGTGTCGGAGGTCCAGGCGTTGTCGCCGAGGCTGGCCGAAAGGTTGGTCCCGAGCATCGACCAGGAGTCCGCCCCACTGGCCAGGGTGTCGGTCAGGGCGTCGGGTGCGCGGCGGCTGTAGCAGCAGAGGGGGCGGATGCCGTCTACGGTGCTGCTGACCATAAGGCGGACGTCGCTGACGAAGGTGCGGCCCTTCTTGTCGGGGATGGTGCCGACGTGAAAGAACTTGCCCCCGCCGCTGGTACTGCTCCAGCCGAAGTTACCGATGAGGCTCTGCACGATGAAGCGCTCGTAGTCGATGGGCTCGGCCATAAAGGCGGCGAGTTCGTCGGGGCTGGTGATGGTATAGACGCCCTGGCCGGCATTGCTGTAGGGGACCTTGACGACGGCCTGGCCGCCAAGTTTTTCCACCCACAGCGGGATCTCGGCGCGGTGCACGTCCCAGATGGTCTCGGGGGTATGGATGCGCAGCCCGTACTTTTCGATCTCCCCGTTAAACAGGTCGTAGGCCTTGGCGGCCACCATTTTGTTGCGCCCCCCGGCCAGGCAGGTGATGATGGGGTTGAGGATGCGCGTCTTACAGTTGATGGGGATGCGGGTCCAGGGTCGTTGGGTGAGGTAGCGGAACACGGCACGCAGCCTCACCCACTCGCCGGCGTGCAGCGCGTAGAGGTAGTCGTCCTCTACCTTGAGTTGCCGCTCGGGGGCCCCGTAGTAATCGGTGATGTAGAGCACGTCTTCCTGGAACACGTCGGCGATGGTCGCCGCGTAGCCGCTGGCCTCCATGGGGTTCTTGTCGTACACCACGGCCAGGCGTCCGTCGGCCTTGGTCAGGCGCTTGTCCACCAGGGGCTTGAAGGTGCGCTCGATGAGCAGCCGGTAGGTCCCTTCTTCCTTGTGGTCGTCGAGCAACGGCATCGACTTCTGGCCGGAGGGGCAGGAGTTGTTCTCGATGACGACCATCCGGCGGCGCCCCTGGGCGGTGGTGGCATTGATGAGGTCGGCACCCCCCCAGAGGAAGGATTTGCAGCGGTAGGACAGGATTTTACGCAGGCCCTCGGCGTCTACCTGGGGGTTGAGGTGGGTGTAGCGGGAAACGATGCGCTCCCGGTCTAGATTCAGAAAGAAGCTGACCATCGGGTGGATGGTGGCGTTCAGGGCCTTGGGGTACCAGTGGGCCTCGGCGCGGAAGGAGCCGGGGGAGACGGAGGAGACAGGCGGGTTGGTCAAGTGCGGGTAGAGGATTTATGCGGGAACGCGGGTGTGGGCGAAAGGTGGGGCGCAAGGTACGATTGTCGTTCTGCCGGACCGCGCACTGTCTGCAAGACCTTCGAGTGGCCGCTTATCTGCGCCCCGCTCCGGGGGTATTGGTATATTTCGCGGCAAAGCCCCGCCCCCATGAAATCCCTCCTCCTCCTCACTTGTTTTATCCTTTTTTCCGGGTGGGCCGCCGCCCAGGACATCGGCCTGCATCCGCCGGAGGTCAACTGGCAGCAATTGCGGGCCGACCACGTGCGCGTGATCTTTCCCGCCGGCTACGAGGCCCGGGCCCGCAGGGCCGCCAGCTTGATTGATCTGCTGGCCACCGACTACCAGCGCAGCGTTGGCGAGCAACTGTACGACTTCGATCTCGTGCTCCAGACGCCCAACATGACCGTGAACGGCTACGTGGGCCTGGCCCCCTTCCGGTCGGAATACTACGTGACGCCGCCGCAGTCTTTCAATTCCCTCAGCACCACGCCGTGGGTGGACCTCCTCACCCTACACGAATTCCGGCACGTACAGCAGGCGAGCAATGAGCGCCGGGGGCTTACCCGCCTGTTTGGGCTGCTGCAGGGTCAGCTCGGCTGGGCGGTGTTCTCCAACCTGGCCACCCCCAACTGGTTCAGCGAGGGGGACGCGGTGATCATGGAGACGGCCCTGAGCAGCTCGGGCCGTGGGCGCACCCCTGCCTTCAGCAGCGATCTGCGGGCCCTGCTCGCCGCTAAGGTGATCTACAAGTACGCCAAGGCCCGCAACGGAAGCTTTCGCGACTTCGTGCCCGACCACTACCGCTACGGCTATGCCCTGCTGACCTACGCCCGCGAGCGCTTCGGCAACGACGTTTGGAAGCCGGTGCTGCAGGAGGGCGCCGCCTACCGCAGCCTGTTCTACCCCTTCAGCCGGGCGCTGAAGCGCCGAACCGGACTGACCACCCCGGAGCTCTACTACACCACCATGGCCGATCTGGAGCACACCCAGGACAGCGTACTCGCCACCCGTGCCCCCCTGGTGGAAGGCGTGGCCATCGGCGAGGAAACCCGCGACATCCGCAACTACCGCTTTCCCTTCGTGGACGGCCGGGGCCGGCTGCTGGCCCTCCGCAGCAGTTACACCTCCCTGCCGGCCCTGGTCGAGGTGGGCCAGCCCGACCGCGTGCTCACGCGTACCGGCGTGCAGCGGGAACCCTGGCTCGACGGCGGCAAGAACCTGGCCGTGTGGACGGAGTACCGCCAAGATCCCCGCTACACCAACCAGAATTACTCCGAACTCGTCGTCTACGACCTGCGTAGCGGCGATCGCCGGCAGCTGACCAGCGGGGGGCGCTACCTCTCCGCTTCGCTGAGTCCCGACGAGCGGCAACTCGTCGCGGTGTGGTTCGATCCCCTGGCCGATAATCCGGAACTGCACCTCCTCGACGTGGCTACGGGGGCCGTCACCGCCCGTAAGCCCGTGGCCGCGGCCAACGTAGCCTGGCCCCGCTTTTCCCCGGATGGCGCGACCGTCTACTTCTTCGACCAGGCGGTGGGTGGCGTGGCCATCCGGGCCTGGTCTACCGGTAGTGATGTACTTTCAACTGTCTTGGAGCGGTCTACGGCGCCGCTGGATATGCTGTCGGTCAGTCCCGACGGCAGCCTCGTATTCAGCAGTGGACGCAGCGGTACCGACAATGTGTACCGCCTCAAGCCCACGGGGGGTGCAGCCGAACCGCTCACGGAGGTCGCCATTGGGGCTTACTACCCCCTGCTCCGGGGAGACACCCTCTACTACAGCAGTCCCACGCCACGGGGCAACCGGCTCCAACAGCTGGTGTGGGGGGAATCCCTGACACCCGCGCCCGCCGCCCCCAGTTTCTTCGAGCGCCCGGCCGCCTACGCAGAAGAGGCTGCTGATCTGCCCGCCGACGTGGAGCTGCATGACTACCCGGTGCGTAACTTTTCCAACACGTTGGGGGGGATCAAATTCCACAGCTGGTCCTACAATGGGAGCTACATCAATCCCGGCATCGCGGCTGAGTTCGGCAACGCCCTTAACACCTTCGAGCTCACGCTGGAGGGCGTCTATAACTTCAACGAGGACCGGTTCGGCGGCGGCGGGCGCCTTACCTACGGCGGCCTCTTCCCCATCATTACCCTGGAGGGGCTGTACCGCGACCGCAATGCCGTCTCTCAGGTAGCCGACAGCCTGGTTTTCTTCCAACAGGAGTTTAGCCAGTGGACCTTCGGGCCTACCGTAGCCGTACCCCTGCAGTGGGTGACGGGGAATCAGTACACGAGCGTGGTGCCCACGGTGGGCTACCAGTACTACCTGCTACAGAACAGGGGGGAGAGCCAGCTGCCGGACCACTTTGGCAACCTCTCGCTGGGCGTGAGTTTTCGGAGCCTGCGGCGGACGGCCCTGCGGCAGGTGCAGAGCCGGCTGGGGGCTACCGCCGTGCTGCAGTACGACCGGGCCCTGGCGGAGGCGGGTTTAGGACAACGGTTCCTGCTCCGTACCTCGGCCTACCTGCCGGGGGCCTTCCCGACCCACGGCCTGCGGTTGGACTTTGACTACCAGCAGGAGCAGGGGGAGAACCTATACCAGTATCCCGATGCCTTTCGTTACGCCCGCGGCTTCGAGGCGCCGCTCAACGACCGGGTCTTCCGGGTGGGCCTCAACTACCAGTTGCCGCTGCTGTACCCCGACTTCGGGATTTTCGGCATGACTTACTTCAAGCGGGTGCGGCTGAATGCTTTTTACGACTACAGCCGGTTCAGCATAGACGCCTTCGAGGGGCTGGATTTTGACGAGAATAGTGTGGGAGGGCAGTTCTATTTCGACAATACCTGGCTGAACAGTACGGACATTACGTTGGGGGTCGAGATGGCCTACCGCCTCACGCAGGATCTCTTCTCTTCGGATAACAACGACCTGCGGTTTCGCCTGCTCTTCAGCGGGAGTTTTTAAGCGCTTGTTTGGGTTTTCCGAGCCTCACGAAAACTCCGCTAGTTTGGGTCTATTCGACCTTCCAAACGGGGAGCCTAGCGGGCTAATTGACGCTTTTTAAGGGGAAGAGTGGGCGCAAAGGAGCAAGTTTGCGGCGGTGAGCGAAACCCCAAACAAGCGCTAAACATTCAGGTAGTTGATCAGGCTATCGAATCGCTCGCGCAGCGTATCCTGGAGCTGCTTCTCGTTAAAGCTGGCCTTGACGGTATACTTAAAGCGCTCGAAGGTGGCGATGGTGCCGGCGATGCTCTGGCTGTTGAGCTTGAGGGTGACCTCGACGAGATTGGAATCGGGTACGCTACGGACGAAGGAACTCAGAATGATGGCGCTGTCGCTCTCTACGATGCGGGCGATCTCCGCAAGACTGTAATCGTGGCGGCCGAGTTCCAGTACGACGATGGAGCCGGGGTCGCTAAAGGTGCTGGATTGGGCGAAGAAGCGCAGCAGGTCCTCCCCGGTCACCATGCCTACGTACTCGCCTTCCCGATTGATGACGGGCACGACCGTCAGGTTGTTGTCCACGAGCTGGCGCATGACGTCGTAGAGGTGGTCGTCGGGGAAGACCGAGGGGGGCAGCTGGGCCGTCCGGTAGCTGTCCACGGTCTCCATGGGGTCGGCGTCGAGGACGTCGCTTTCGGAGATGACGGCCACGAGTTTGTGTTCGTCCACTACGGGCAGGTGGCGGATGTAGAACTCGTTCATGATTTCCAGGGCTTCCTCTCCGGTGTCGGAAGGACGCAGGGGGACGAGGGCGTCGGTAAGGAGGAAGTCAGCGGTCATCTGGGGAAGAGTAGGTAAAGTAAGGGGGGCTAACCCAGAAGGCGACGTTTCTGTGCGGAGAATTCGAGCTCGGTCAGCAGGCCCTTTTCGCGCAGGGCAGCCAGCCGTTGCAGTTGCTCAAGCAGCTCGTCGTGAATGGGGGAGGTGGTATCGAGGGGCGGGGCATCGGTCGCGGCGATGGGGTCCGCTTGATTCTCGAGGGGCTGTTCGGACACCGTGGCCAGCCGAAACTGATTGCTGGCGAAGCCGGGGTAGGCGCGCTGTACCCGGAGGTGGGCCAGGCTGTCGTGGGTGCGAATGCGGGTGAAGTCATCGAAACCCAGTGCCACGGCCCGATCAAGGTGATAAAAGGCGCGGTCGGCCTCTTCTTCGACGGAATAGGCGCAGGCGATGTTGAAGTGGGTGGCAACGTCGCGGGAGTTGAGCTCGAGGGCCCGGCGAAAGGCGCTAATGGCCGCCTCATATTCGTACTCGCGGAAGTACTGTACGCCGCGTTCGCGGTCGGCCCGGCCCGGGTCCTGATGGACGACGGTCGTCGGGGTGGGTTCCGGCGGGCGTTGGTTAAACCGGGCGCGATCCTGACGTTCCCGCTCCCGTTCACGTTCGGCACGTTGTCTTTGCCGCTCCTGGAAGCGGCGCTCGCGGTCGGTCATGGTACCCTGTTTTTGCTGGGAGGGGGGATAACGGCTCATTCCAGTGGACGTGGGGGCGAGCGACTGGTTGTACTTCAGGTCAAACTCGCGGGGATCCATCGAAAGGTAGGACATGGCGTCGATAATGCCGAAGATCATGGCCAGAGAAATGAGCAGCACGGTAAACGGACTCGGCCCGGCGGACATCGCCAGCACGAAGAAAAAGAGGTGGGCCATTCCGAGCCCCTTCTGCCCCAGATAGAAACGCTGGAGGCCGATGATGCCCCCGAAAAAAGCTAAAATTGCCGCGATCGTTTTGTCCTTCATCTCAGTAAGAGGAACGGTTGCGGGCCAGTTTTCGTTCTTCCGGCGGGGTACTTTTGTCCGCGTGCAGCCAGAGGCCAAATCCTACGGCCCGTACTTATTCGCCGAATATCCGACAGGTCAGAATCGTGAGGTCGTCGGGGTAGGACTGGTCCTGACGAAACTCTTCGAGCTTAGTGAGCAGGTTGCTGTTGAAGGCGGCCGCCGAGCGGGAAAACTGCCGCCGGGCGAACTCGTAGAGAATCTCCTCCTCAAACGTTTCCCCGGCGGCGCTCTGGAGGTCGGTGAGGCCGTCGGTGTAGGTCACGATCAGGGCCTGGGGCGGGAGGTCCACCGTGCCCACTTCCACCACCGGCAGAAAGTCGATGGAGCCCAGCACGGTGGTGCCCTTGTCGAGCAACTGGAAGGTGTCTTCAGCCACCAGCAAGGCCGGCGGGTGACCGGCATTGACGTAGGTGAGGCGGTGGGCCTCGCGGTCGTACTCCGCGACGAAGAAGGTCACGAAGCGGTCGCCGTTCGTAATTCGGTAGACGCTCTCGTTGATCTCGTTGACGAAGTCGCGCAGGTCGGTCCGCTTGCGGATCAGGGTATGGAAGTTCGCCTGGAAGTTGGCCATCAGGAGGGCGGCACTTACGCCCTTACCCGTGAAGTCGCCGATGCAGAAGACCAGTTTACCATCTACGAACTCCCGGTAGTCGAAGTAGTCGCCGCCCACACCGAGCTTGGGCCGGTAGATGGCGCTGAGTTCATAGAAGTCGTTGGCGGGCAGCTCCTTGGGAATCAGCATGCCCTGCACCTTAGCCCCCAGATCCAGGTCGGCCTCCAGCCGCTCCTGCTCGATCTGCCGGCGAAATAGGCGTTTGTTCTCAATGGCCACGGCGATCACGTTGGTGATGGTCGTGATGATCTGCACCCGCTCGAACATGTCGTCCTCGTCAGTGAAGGTGCCGATGAGGATGAAGGCGATCGGTCGCTCCTTGTGCAGCACGGGCACTACGTGCTCGAAGTGGCGGAAAAGAGGGTGGTCCGGCTGGTCGACGATGCCCGCCCGCTTCAGCTGCATCAGCTCGGCGCTGTAGTCTTCCCCGGAGTCCAGCTCATCCTCGCTCAATCCAATGGAGGTAGCGAGTTCCCAGCGCTCGTCGCGCTCGCTCTGCCGGACGAACAGGGCCATTTGCTTGACGCCCAGTTCGCTGCGGAGAAAGGCGTGGTACATGTGGAAGAGGTCCTCGGCCGACACGTTGTTGTTGATGGCCTGCGTCATCTGCAGCAAGCGCCTGACCTGCAACTGGCGCAGGTGAAGTTCGCGCTCCAGGCGGTTGATGCGGGTGAGGGGTTGGGCCATGGGGTAAATATAGAAAGGGGGGGAGGGAGTGAGATGGGAAAGGGATGGAAGGGGGGAGGGGGGGATTAGTCCAGGAGTTGGAGGAGGGCGTCGATTTGGCGCTGCTGGTGGGGCTCGTCTAGGGCACGGAGGACTTGGACTTTTTCGGAGTCGGTCATGTGGAGGGAGACGGAGGTGCGCAGGGGGTCGTCGGCTTTGGGTTGGTAGTTGAAGCGGAAGACGTCGAAGTGGCCGGGGCCGAAGGAGCGGTAGAGGCCCGCCAGGAGCTCCTCCTGATCCAGGATCTGTAGGCTGAGGATATTGCCTGCTACGCCCAGAGGACTGAAGAGGCCGTTGATGACGCCACGGGGACCGTAATCGGGGATCTCCTGATCGCGGAAGGCACTAATCTGGACTAAAACCACGCCGGAGGTATTCTCCTCGATCCAGTCCTGAAAGACGTGGAGGAAGCGGGAGGCCGAGGCAATGCCGTAGTTGTCGCGGTACCCGGCATCCATGAGGCGGATAAGCGGCTCGGTGGGCAGGCTGACCTGGGGCAGCACGTAGGGGTAGGAGGCGTTGGCCCGCAGGGCGGTGCTGAGCAACATGCTGTCGGCGTCCTGTCGGTGGAGGAAGCGGCCAAAGTCGACCATATCCGCGACCAGGGGTACGGCGCCGGGTTGGCTCACCGGCGGCACCATCATGTAGCTGACCCCCTGCGGGGAGATGACCATGCGGCGGCCGTCCTCCACGATGCTGGGCGTCACGAAGAGGAGAGGGACGGCGGCGGCGTTCTCCGCGGCGCGGTAGTCGGCCAGCGGCCGGGCCAGGGCTTGGTCGGTGGCGATGTTGTAGGCCCGCTCGAAGGCGTAGCCCCGGTCGCGGCGGTAGGTCTCGTCGCCGATCCCGACCCGCCGGAAGGGGAGGAAAATATCGTTACTGACGATGGAGAAAGCCACGGGGTTGAGCAGGTCGGTACTCACGCGGTCCAACCGCTCGATGCCATCGGAGCGGAAAGTCGGCGAATTAAGGTACGCTTCCCGTAGGTAGGCTAATCCCAGCATGCCGCCGCTGGCGCCGGTAATGAGAGCAGTGGATTGCAGGAGGCGGCCATTACTACAGGCCTCGATGCTCTGTGCCAGATGAGTAGCCCAGAGGGCGGCCGTCAGGCCCCCGCCGCTGGCGCAGAGGACCACCAGTTTTGGTTTCGCGCTGGGCTGCTTTGCCTTCCACCGTTCCAAAATATCCGTGGTGTGGGCTAGGTCCTCGCGCACATATTGGGGCTGGTACAGGGACTGGAGGGTGTCCAGAGAATAGGTAGCTGGCTCCCCGTACGAAAGGCCGTAAGCCTGGTTGCCGTGGTCGAAGAAGGGGGTGCTCGTCAGCCAGTTGATCAGGAAGAGCAGCAACACCAGCAGCGTAAGCCGCCACTCGGTAAACCAGTAGCTTACTGCCC
This sequence comes from Lewinellaceae bacterium, assembly GCA_963710195.1. GTDB lineage: Bacteria > Bacteroidota > Bacteroidia > Chitinophagales > Saprospiraceae > Neolewinella. The sequence continues at coordinate 3,614 of CAVPZF010000004.1, read as the reverse complement.
CAATGATGCTCACGAAAAGGCTGAAAAGAATCAGGAAGCTGGCCCCGGCCGGAATCTGAAAAGTCGGCTGCTCGATCAGCAGGCCCAGCACCACCAGCATCAGCAGGGTAACGAACTGCAGGAGGAGCGCGTTGACGTGGTTCTGCCGGAAAATATTGCGGAGCAGGCCGGTCTCGTAGTGGGCCACGGAGCGGACGCGTTTGCTCTTCAGCCGGGCGTTGAGGTAAAAGCGTACCTGGTAGGGATTGTCGTACTGGTTTACCAACTGTGGCCCCAGGGCCGTGGCCCGGTAAGGGCGGTAGCCCAGGCCGCCCCGCTGGCTCGGACCCCGGTTCGGGGGCAATTCGCGGCCACCCGTGTAGTAGGTGATGTCGCGGTTGGTCAGGTTGAAGTAGATGGAGTAGAGAAACAGACTGATGACCAGCCCCAGCACCAGGCCGGAGAGGTCCTGCACGGCCGAGGCACCCGCGATCCCCCGCGCCACCGCCGAGGCATGAAAACGCATCAGCAGCAGGCAGTAGGTCAGGAAAACGGCCAGTGGTAACAGCGCGTTGTTGATGCAGAACTTGAAGAAGGGCCGCGATAGGCTCGCCAGAAAATTGAAGTAGCCGCCCAGGAGCAGGTAAGTGGTCAGGTTCCAGCTCATGGTGAAGAAACCGAAGGCCAGGCCGACCATCAGGAAGGAATAGTAGCCGGTCTCCCCGAGGTACTCCGGATCGAGAAAGAGGTACTGCAGGCCCAGTTGAGCACCGAGGAGTCCACCCATCATCAGCAACAGAAGCAGCCACATCCCCAGGAGCAGGTAGTTGGTCCGGAGGTGCAGCAGCAGCAACTGCACGGGAAACGAGCGGTAGAGGTTGTGCAGGGAGGCGCGCATGTTGCGTCCAAATTACCCCTATATTCGCCGGCCTAAAAGAAAGGCCCGGGAAATTTGCGGGGGTGGGTAGCCGAAGCGTCGGTTTCGCCTTCAGTACCTGCCCCACCGAGACCGGAAAGGCAGCCGTCTGCGTGAGCCCGGAGGCCAACCCCACGCCCTTCAACCCTGGGGAGAGACGCGGGTAAGTTTTAAATGCTCAACTTTAAATTCCCAATGTGCTCCCTCCCCAACGCCTCGCCATCATGCTTACGCCCCAGGGCGAGCGCATCCTCCGCTCCGGTCACCCCTGGCTCTTCGACGGTGCCGTGGCGGCCGTCAAGGGGGAGGGGAAACCCGGTGACCTGGCCATCATCTTCGACCGGAAGAAGGATAAGTTTATTGGTGCCGGGCTCTACGACCCGGAATCGCCCATTCGCATTCGCGTGCTTCATCAGGGCAGTCCGGTGAAGATCGACACCGCCTGGTTCAACGCGCGCATCCAGGCGGCCCGCAAGCTCCGCCTGCCCCTGCTGAAGAAAAACACCAACGGTTACCGCCTGATCCACGGCGAGAACGACGGACTGCCGGGACTGGTGGTAGACGTTTACGCCACGGTGGCCGTGGTAAAGCTCTACGCCCCCATTTGGTTCCCCTACCTCGCCGAATTGCTGCCCTTGATCCAGCGTGCGGCGAAGGCCGAGGCAGTCGTCCTGCGCCTGGCCCGCGTAGTGAAGCCGGTCTACGCGTATACTGACGGTGCTGTTCTTCTGGGCAACTTGCCCGACCCGGAGGTCACTTTTCGCGAGCACCACGTAGAATTTTTGGCCAATGTAGTGAGCGGTCACAAAACGGGCTTTTTCCTCGACCACCGCCACAACCGCAAGCGGGTGGGGGAGCTATCGGAGGGGCAGGACGTACTCGACGTCTTCAGCTACGCCGGCGGCTTCAGCGTCCATGCCCTGCACGGCGGGGCCTACCGGGTGGTGAGCCTCGACATCAGCGCCCCCGCCCTGGAAACCGCCCGGCGCAACGTGGCCCTCAACTTCGGTGAAGACCCCCGCCACGAAACCCTACCGGGAGACGCCTTTCAGGAACTCGGACAGCTCGCCAAACGCGGCGAGGAGTTCGGCTTGGTCATCGTGGATCCTCCCAGTTTCGCCAAGCGGGAAAAGGAAGTTCCGGGTGCCCTCGACGCCTACCGCCGCATCAATAGCCTGGCCGTCCCGTTGGTGAAGGCCGGTGGCATACTGTTGGCGGCTTCCTGTTCTGCCCGCGTCAGCGCTGATGATTTTTTTGCTACCGTCGAGAAGGTGATGAAGCGCAGTGGCCGGGGGTACAGCGTACTCGACAAGTCTTACCACGACGTCGACCACCCCATTGAGTTTGCGGAGGGGGCCTACCTGAAAACGGTGTATTACCGCATCGATTAAAACCGTTGCGTCAGCGGCTTTCGTAATTTTGCCCGCTGCTATCCTCCATTCCATGAAAGTACACCTGATCATTCCCGTCGTTAATGAAATGGAGAATCTCCGCTCCCTGCTGCCTTTCCTGGTGGGTGAACTCGCCGGCCGTGGGAGCATCACCGTCGCCGACGGGGGCAGTACCGATGGTACCGAGGAAGTGGTCGGGCGCTTAACGCAGGTGCAATATTTAGCCTGTCAACAGCGGGGCCGCGCCAGGCAAATGAACGAGGCGGCCGCCCTGGGTACTGACGAATACGATGTGTTGTACTTCGTCCACGCCGATACGCGTCCCCCCCGCGGCTTCTACGACGACATCCAAACGAGCCTTGCGGAGGGCTATCCGGTGGGCTGCTACCGCTTTCGCTTCGACTCCCGCCACCCGCTGCTGGCGATCAACTCCTGGTTCACCCGCTTCGACTTCACCTTCTGCCGGGGGGGCGACCAATCGCTCTACCTCACCCGCGTGGTGTGGGAGGAGCTCGCTGGTTTCAATGGGGATATGGAAATCATGGAGGACTACGATATCATCCAACGGGCCCGAGTACGCCACCCCTTCCGGATCGTCCCGCGGGCAGTGACGGTATCGGCCCGCAAGTACGCCAACAACAGCTGGCTTACCGTCCAGCTGGCCAACCTCCGCATCGTACGGATGTACAAGCGCGGGGCCCCCCAGCAAGAGATGGTGGACACGTACCGGCGCTTGCTGCGGCCGTGGTAGTGCGGTTGATTTACCAATCACCCACCAGTACGGAAGTACCATTTACAAGGCCAGCGCTTGGGCACCCCGTACGGGGCGGTCTCCGACCGCCCAGCTCGCCGCTGCCCCCGGCAGCAAGAGGCAGATTTCTGCCGACATGGCGCATCGCGGGTTATCCGCTGGTAGCTACCCGGCTGCCGCTTGACCTATTGTAAGTGGAAGTGTATTGCAAGAATAAGGAGACACCTTGACCTACCTAAGTTTGACGGGCAGCAGGGCCACTGAAGTGGCCGCTACGCGTAGCGACGGCTTTAGCCGTCACGCTGCGGTAAATCTGCCGCTACCTACTTAGCTTAGCCACAGGCACCGACTCTACGTACTGGCCCTCTCCGTGATTTTCTTCTGCACCTGCGGCCCCGCCCCCTCGCCTGTCCTCCGCACGTCGAGCCTATACGCCTACGATACAGAAGCCCGCCTGACCGAGCGGGGTATCCAACTGGACACGCCCGGCGCACCCATCGCCAACTGCATCAATGACGGGCAGCAGGGCCACTGAAGTGGCCGCTACGCGTAGCGACGGCTTTAGCCGTCACGCTGC
>CAVPZF010000003.1:0-447032 GCA_963710195.1 Lewinellaceae bacterium | reverse complement strand
GCTGCACCTTGACTTGCCATCGCGGCGCTGCACTTCCCAGCCAAAAATCCACCGTAGCTACCCGGTCTTACGGGTAGGGCACCGTAAGACTTAGTTTGCTGAACTTTCGTCCGCTCGTTCAGCACCACGCGGTCGGCGTCAAGCTATGGCTTAGTTCAACCCTGAAGCACTAGAACTTCTGGTGACTTAACTACAGGCGGGCCCGCTCCCATACGACCGGGAAATCGCACTACTCACCCGGCATCACCTTACGGAACGTCCTCTAAACCGTAGAGCAGGCCGTTCCAGTAGCCGGGGGTAGTCCGGGAGGGGAATCAGCGGTAGCTATTCAGTCGGTCCCAGAAGTCGCGCTCCATGGCGACCGGATCGATGTCGATGAACATCCACACTTTTCGGGGGGTATTTTCGGGGGGCGTCATGACCTCGACCTCGGTGGCTTGATCGGGCCGTAGGAAAGCCTGGAGGCAGGCGGCGTCCCACATCGTCCAGCGCTGGGCTTCGGTGAAATTGATCCAGCGCTGCTTGAGGTAGTCGCCGATGGGTCCACTGCGGTCGAGGCGGGCGAAGGTGGTATCGCGCTGCCAGGTGTAACTGACGGCCGTGTTTAGGGGCATGACGTGCAGTTCCAATCCTTCGGCGTTCAGCAAATAGTTGGCGGCGTTGAGGTCGCGGCGGATGTTGAATTCATCCTTGTTCCAGACCTGATTGGTCGTGTCGTAGCGAAAGCCCAGTACGTAGGCCGCGACGTGTGCTTTGATGTCGGGAGCCAGCGCGATCGCCGAGGCCAGATTCGTACTCGCGCCGATGCACATCACGACCAACTTGTCCGTACCCGGGCCCATACCGGAGGTATCCGCCCGCGCTGCCGTGGCCCGGGCCTGTTCAATAATAAACTGGGCCGCCGGACTGTCGCGTGGTTTGTAGTTCCCCCAGGGTTCGCCCATGATGGTGTCGGCACCGAGGGGGTGGGGCAGGTCCATGCGGTCGCCGAGCGTGAGCATCTCCTCATTGAGTTCCTGGCTTCGGTACACGGTGCTGTCGCCCGATCGATAATTGAACCACTGGGCGCTGTTGAGGCCGACCCAGTCTACCCCCGCCTCGTCCAGCATGTAAGCAATGGCATAAAGGTCGTCGATCTCGTTGGCGGTATCGGCATCGAGGATAAAGCGGGGTTGAGCGCAGAGGGTGCTGCAGCACAGAAGAAGCAAGGAAAAGTAGCGCATGGTCAAACGTACTGATTAATCTTGAGTGAGCCTACGGACACTCAACTGGTAGGGGGCCAATCCGTACCCCAACGTGAAAGAAAGCTGGCCGCAAAGGCACCGTTGCTGTGGCTTTGGGCGGTCACATGCGATCATGATACGCCTTTCGCCGCTCAGGGCGTACGGTAAAGTCTTTTGATTTCGTAATCAGGATAAAAGCGGCCGGGTTACCGGCAGTATCGAAGAGATAGCGCCGTGAAGTCACCGTGGACGATGGGAGGCGAGTGCCCTAAGCTGCCGATCCGTAGCCACCTAATTCGCTTTTGTCTTGCTCTACTGCGTTTTATGGCGGACCCAGCAAAACCTCTGTGCGGCTAGCCATAGGGGCACTCTTTGTCTCCTTCGTGCAGTATTACGCTATCAGGGCCCAAGTCCGGACCGGTAAAGGATGATTTAAACCCACTCTTTGGAGTCTTGTCACCAATTATTTGCTTTTGAATTCAAAAATCAACAGTCAATTCGTTCGTCTGGACTCGTGTTTGTGAAAGCTAGTTCTGCATCTTGAGGATATGAAGCTCTACCGCTTAATCTACTTCTGGGAAGCGAGTGCCCGTATCAAGGGGGACTCATTCACTCCCCGGGGGATTGAACCACTAGCGAAGGAGCAGACCGTGTGTCGTACTCAATCAATGCGATAGTATACAGCCTTTTCCAATCCGGTAGTTAGCACTGCCACAACACCTTTACCCATGAAATTTCTGGAATACAAATTCCGGGGCGGGGACCTTGTGCCCGGTCCCTACCTACTGGCTTTCCTGCTCATTGCGTTTTACAGCACCTGCGTCCCCGCCCAAGTGAGCGAGTGGCTGCAACTGGCCCCGGGAGCGGGCGGCCAGATACAGGACGTGTACTTCGACCCCACCGAGGACGAAACGATCTGGCTTTCCAGTGACGTGGACGGCACGTACCGCAGTAGCGACTACGGGGAAAGCTGGGAATTCGTGAGCCGCACCCTCCTCCACGGCATGAGTTTCAAGGTGCGCCGCGCCCCCTTTGCCGGGAGCACCCTCTGGCAGGGCGGCCTCTACGGAGCACATAAATCTACCGATGGGGGCACCACCTGGACGTTCGTGGAAGCCACCCGTGCCGATGCCATCGCGACCATTGCGCTCAGCCCCGACGGACAAACGGTCGTACTGGCCCCCAGCTGGCACACGAAGGACAACCAGAAACAATCGCCATCGCAAACCCTGCCCCTACAGGACCTCACCGGTCCGCGGACCGTCTACGTTTCCCGCGACGGGGGAGCCAACTTTACCGCAGCGCAGTACGAAGCGGTGGACGGGTATCGACAAGTCTTCGGCGCCTTCGTACACCCCACGACGGGCGTGATCTACCTGGGTTCGGCGGCGGGCTTCTACCGGTCGACCAACGCGGCGGGCACCCAGTACGAGCGGGTCGATAATCCGACTAGTGCCCGGGCGGGAGCCAGGGGTGGCATCAACTCTATTCCGGTGTTTGATGCCGAGGGCGACCTCGATCAGAATGGCTACCGCTGGAGCAGCGCCTGTCTGGGCATCGGCTTTACCCCCGACGGATCGCAGGCCTTTGCTTCCTACCAGACGTCCGACCGGGGATGGCAGGTCTTCACCACGCCGACGGCGCAGCTCGGAACTGCGGATCCGGGCTGGGAATCCCTCAGCACCACCGGAAGCGGCACGGGACTGGATACCCTGCTGCGTACCGACGTGATGTGGTACAACCTCCGAGTGGACCCCCGTAGCAGCAGCACCTCCGTCAAACTGCTGGCCGGGGTAACCTTCCTGGAGGGGCGCAACCGCCGGGGGCTCTACGAGGGCACGCTGGCATTGAACAACGGGGAAGTGACCACCAAGTCGTGGCAGCAAATCATGTACAACAGAAACCCCAAGGATACCCTCATTTGGAAATTCGACGATGGCTGGGAAGATCCATCCTTCATCACCCGCGCCTACGACTACACGCCGGTAAGTTGGGGAGAACGGCGCATCATTGCCGGTGGGGGCAACACCTTCTACCTCAGTACCGATCCGGCGGCCCCCGGCTGGCCCTACACTGCGGACAGCTGGTTGGCGATCTATACCCGAAAGGTCAGTAGCGGGCCCCTGCACGATACGTACACCCATCGGGGAATGGTCAACACGGTCAGCTACGACCTGGATGCTTACGGCGACTACGCCATCCAGGGGAACGCGGACCACGGCATCCTGGAAAGCTTCGACGGGGGCGTAAGTTGGACCAAGGAAGCCGGTGGGGTTAAGACCTCCAACAGCCAGTCGGTCATCATCACCAAGACGGAACCGCCGATCGTCCTGGCCGACTCCCGGCAGAGCTTTGGTGTTCCCCGCACCGACGTGCTGAACCTGCGTGCCCGCCTGCTAACTAATCCCGGCGAACAAGTGGCCGATGAAGTATGGCGGCAGTTGGGTGGAAATGGCTCCAATGGTGAGGCGGTCGCCGGCCTACCCAACCGGATCATCAAGGACTTTGCCCTCGATGACTGCCACCCGAGTCGGGTGTACGCTGGTCTCGGGGTAGCCTACCAGATTGGAGGTATCTACGCTACCGAAGAGATCGAAGAGGTGTACGCCGGAAACGCGCGCTGGCGGGAGATCAGTAATGCGGAGATGCGGCGGCAGTCTGCCTTTAACGACCTGTTCGTGGACCCTAACGACTCGGATGTACTCTGGGCCGCGGGGAACCACCTGTATAAGGGTACGCGGACGGCTGCCTACACGTGGAGCTGGGCCAAGTCCGCCTTTTCCATCGGGGATCTCTACGTCTGGGACAACAACGGCACCACGGTGGTCGGCTTCGTCGCTGAACTTAACGGCGGACCCCAACAACTCCACGTGCTCACCGATCCCACCACCCGCGGCATCAGTGGGACGAAGGCCGTCGGACTCACCCCCACCGAGAGTCTGCAACTCCGGCCCGAGCCCTGGTTGGATCCTATCCTCCGCGAACGCATTAGTATCGAAGGGCTGGCCGGCTACGGCAATAAGATCATCGCGACTACGGTAGTTTCGGTCTTCAAAAAGGGACTCGGCATCTTCGAAGGGACCATCTCCGGTACCGGTGCGAATACCACCGTGGATTGGCAGTCCTATAGCGAGGACGAGACCGGCAACGACCTGTACTATACCCGGGACGGGACGGCGGACGCCAAGATCATCAAGCAGCAGGACGGAAAACTGTACTATACGTTACCGACCTTCGGCACGGGGGTATGGTGGCGGTACGTAGGGACCGATACGTCGCAGTCGGCCATTGCCGTCGACCGGAGCGGGCTGCGTTTTCCCCAGCAGGGCGGCACCGCCCGAACGGTGGCCCTCACGGCGAGCGGCAACTGGAGCATCACCAATTCGCTACCCAACTGGATCGAGCAGTCGGCGGCGAGTGGAAGTGGGGATACTACCCTCACGTTTACGACTACGCGAAACAATCCGCTGCCCTACACGCGTAGTGCCCGGGTACGCATCGCAGCGGGCGGCAAGACAATCGAACTTACCCTCACCCAGGAGGGCCGGCCCGCCCAGGTAGGCTTTAGCAGCGGAGCCTTCGTCGTTAATGGATTCGAGGAAAGCGCCTGGAACGGGGTAGCCTGGAATAACCTGCGCCAGACCATCGTCGGTTCGACTACCGACCGCCTGGATCGCGTGAAGTTTGCCTATAACCGAAATAGCCTTTTCGCACTCGTACAGGTGTTCGATTCTACCCCCCTGGCCGGTGATTCTTTGCTGGTCGGCCTGGACATAGGTAACACGAAGGGAACCAGCGTCCGCAAGGAGGACCTCTTTTTTCACCTGGATCCCTCGGGCAAGGTCACCTCCTCCAATCCCGAAACGGTAAGCCGCGTACGCGCCGCCGCCCGGCAGGTAAGCGATGGCTACCTCTACGAATTTGCGGTAGACTGGGACGACCTGGACGTTATTCCCTACGCGGGGACTACCCTGGGGGTAGACCTGAAGGTGAGCGATGACCAGACGGGGGACACCACAACCATCGAGCACGTCAGTCAATTTTACGCCGGCAGTGACCTGGCCACTAACCTGCCCGTCAATTGGGGAACCGCCGAGCTGACCGGCTCCGATCTCCCCTGGTTCGAGGATTTTCAGTTTGTGAGTGGGGTGACCGAAGATGATGGACCCACCGCCTGGACCATCGACGCTACCGGCATCGACCCCACCGGGGTTTTCGCGGTAGAGCGCTCCAGTAAGGGTACCCGCTTCGAGGCCCGCAAGTTACGCGTCGAGGCCGCGTGGTTCTCGGAGGTCATTGATATCTCCACGGCGGAATTCGTAAAGGTCGGGCTCGACGTATTCGAGGTCGGCGGCAACGCGGGCAACTACCTGCGGGTGTACGCCAAGCTCGACGGCGGCCCTGAGGAATTGATCCTGGCCCTGGAGGGGGATACTCCGGAGGACGAAACACGGACCCGCCTCCAGACCAACGGACTGGCGGGGCAAACCATCCAACTCGTCGTCCGCGCCTTCAACAATGCTGGAGGCACCGCCTACTACTTCGAGAACGTGCTGGTGGACTTCGGGGAAGCAACCAACTGTCCGGCCCCTACCTCCCCGAGCGTGGCGGCCGTCAACGAGAACAGCGTGGATCTGACCTGGACGGCCAGTTTGAATGGGCTGGCGCTCTTTGAGGTGGGCTACCGCCAGTTAGGAACCGATACGTTCAACGTAGTCACGGTGAGTAACGAAAACACGCTCACCATCGCTAATCTTAGCCCGGAAACAACCTACGAATGGCGGATACGCAGAAACTGTCCGGGTGAGGTTTCTGGCTGGGCTGACGGGCCCGCCTTTACGACCCCGGCCCCGCTCGAGCGGCAGGACCTGTATTACGAAACCTTCGATCTGGCAGGCTGCAACCCCACTAACGCGCCGGTAGCGGACTACCCTTGCTACCGGGAACAGGGGGTGACCTACAGCGGTCAGCTTACCTTCTCGGATCAATTCGCCAGTACGGGCTACGGGGGGGCGTCCGGTAACCAGCAGGCTTTCCTTACGATTGCCGGAGACCAGCTGCGGGTAGAAGGGATCAACACGACCAACTTCGCCAACCTCGAGCTCAGTTTTGGCGTGAGAAAGAACAGCCGCAACGATAACGGGGCGAGTCTGACCGTTGAGCTGCTCGACGGCGAGGCGGTCGTAGCGACCTTACCCGTAGTAGTACCGACCGCGGATACCTCCAACGGGGTCTGGTACCTGATCAGCAGTCCAGCGAGTCTATCCATTCCCGCCACCGATCAGCTCGGCCTGCGCTTTACCACCACCGGAAATACCAAGTGGAAGATTGACGACATCCGCATCGCGGGGCAGCAGGGGGACGACATTACCTGTAACGCACCCCAGAGTCCGCAGACCCTGTCCGTCGGGGCTACCGGGGCCACCATCAGTTGGGGCAGCGTACCTACCGCTACCGGCGGTTTCGAGCTCGCCCTCCAGCCGCTTGGAGGCAGCTACGGAGATGTCATTCCGCTAATGGGTACGGAGTACGCCTTTACCGACCTGCAGGAGGGCACCGAATACGCGTGGCGGGTGCGCTCCCGCTGTGAGGGGGATACCCGCTCCGACTGGGTGACGGGGTCCTTCACGACGACGGTACCGGGTACGGCGACGCTGTTCCGGGAGGAACACGACCGGGAAGGCTGCGCCGACGGCTCGTCCATTATTGACAATTACACCTGTTACAGTGCCCCGGGGTTAGACCACGACGGTACCGGTATCATCAACGGGAGTCAATCGGACGGCACCTACCCGGGCGCTTCCCGGGGCAAGCACGCGTTCCTCCGTTCGCAGGGGCAATTTTACGCGATCACGGGCGCAGACGGGAGTGCGTTCACCGACATGTCCTTAGATTTTGCGGTACGTAAGAACCAAAGTGCTGCCGACGGGAGTCTGCTAAGGGTAGAAGTCACCACCGATGGGGGCACGAGCTGGACCCGACTGCCCATCACGCTACCAACGGAGGAGACCTCCAGGGACGTTTGGCATCCCGTTCGCGTGGCCTTCCCAACACCTGCGGGAGGAAACGTCGGCGTACGGTTCACCGCCGATGGGAATACCCGGTACCGGATTGACGACATTGAAGTATCGGGCATCACTACGAGGAATGCAGCCCTAAGATCCGGCACGCCAAAAGTCGCTTCGGTGGCCACGGAAGGGGAGGTGCGCTTGTACCCCAACCCGGCACGCGATCGGATCACGGTCGTGGTGCCGCCCACCACCCACGGCCGCCTAAGGGTGGTCGACGTACAAGGGCGCCGCGTGCTTCAACGGTCCATTACGGAGGAAAGCGCGACGACGATCGACCTACCGCTAGCTGATCTTCCCCGTGGACTTTACCTACTGCTGGTAGAGGATGCCACGCGCTCCTGGTCGCTTAAATTCCATAAGCAGTAATATCTTTCTGATCGGGCGCAAACCGAATTGTCACAGGCCCGCTGGCCTCCCCCCTTTTTGCTTCGCAGCTGCGCATGGCGGTGGGGCAAGGGGACACAAAAGCGGGACGACAATTTGGTTTGCGCCCTTTTTAGTCGGAGGTGAATCCTTTGGCAGGGTAGCAGGTGTAAGGATGGGCAGCGGGTTTGTGCCGACTGCGGTTAGGATAAGTAGGGATTTGCGTCAACGCTGGCTACTTGACTGCCCAGATCGAGTAGACCCACCATTAAGCTAGCCTTGAGCATCTCACCGGCGGCCACCGCCATTACTCCGTCAAACCCAACCCAAAGAGATCCATGAGCTACTGCATTAAGTACTTGAGTCTAATCCTCGTACTGATTTCCGCTAGCTGCACCCAAAGCCCGGAATCGGCAGACCTACAACGCGCCGCCGAGGCAACGGCCACCCCCGCGCCGCAGCAGGAAACGTTGGAACCCCTAACAAGAAAGCTGATCAAAGAGGGACACGTAGAATTTGAAACCTTTAACCTGGAGGTGACCAGGCGCAATATGCTCGAATCGGTCGCCAAACACGGGGGGTACGTGTCGTCGGATCAGGAATATAATTCCCCCGGCCGCACCAGCAACACGGTTGTTATTCGTGTTCCCGCGGATGACTTTAATAACTTGCTGCGAGAAGCTACCCGGGGCGTAGATCATTTCGAGCGCAAGGAGATCAACGTCCTGGACATCACCGAAGAGTTCCTCGACGTGCAGGCCCGACTGAAGACAAAAAAAGAACTGGAACAGCGATTCATCGACCTCCTCCAAGCCGCGAAGAACGTAACCGAGCTCTTGGAAATCGAAAAACAGATCGGACAACTCCGGTCAGAAATCGAATCGATAGAAGGGCGCCTAAATTACCTGAGCGATCAGGTTTCTCTTTCGACCCTGACCCTAACCTTTTACCAGCGTGTGCCAAACGAAACGGCCTTCGGACAAAGGTTTCAGGATGGGTTTAGAAACGGCTGGAACAACCTGATCTGGTTCTTTATCGGCCTGAGCAATATCTGGCCCTTTATCTTAATGGGGGGCGCGTTGCTTATGGCGTTCCGGCTTGCCAGAAGCAAGGGTAACTAGGAACTAATAACAATGGCGGTTCACGAATAGCCCTGCCAGCTTAGATTTTCGAGCTTGTTTGGGATTCCGCTCACCGCCGCAAACTTGCTCTTGTGTGCCTATCCTTCGCCTCGAAAAGCGTCACTTAGCCCGCTAGGCTCCCCTTTTCGAGACTTAGACTAGACCCAAAATAGCGGCGTTTTCGTCAGGCTCGGGAAACCCGAACAAGCTCTTAAGAACAAAAATCACCTGGATGTGCTAGCGAAGCCACCACCATCCCCTACCACTGCACCATCTGCGGCCAATACCCAATGATTGGACTGCCCTCACTTACCCTACCCCCGCGGCCTGCTATCACCTCACCGAAACCGAAAAGAAGGGACTGGTGACCATCAGCGACGACTTTTGCGTGATCACGTATGAAGACCAGACCGACCGCTTTATCCTTTAATCCCTCAATCCTTCCCTCCCTCAATCCCCTCAATTCCGCGGTGAACAATCCATCGCGCAGCGCAGCTAATCGAGATTGGAAGCAGCACCCACCAACTGATCGTACCCGACATCGACCTCAGACAAACCTCCTGCGGCTACGGCATCCCCTGTACACCTACACCGGCGAGTGCGAGGTGTACTTTATGTGGGCCGACCAAGCAAGGCCCCAATGGCCTGGAACAGTATATCGACACCAAAACCCGCGCGCGTGTACGCGGACTACTTACGGCGCTAGCGGTATGGGGTGGGCCATAAACATAAGACCTAGCCCACCAGTTCCAGCAATTTCTCCTTCAGGTCCAACGCGTTGAAGGGTTTGGGGAGGTAGTCATCCATCCCCGCATCGAGGCAGCGCTCGCGGTCGCCAGCCATCACGTGGGCGGTCATGGCGATAATGGGGACATGCCCACGACCGGCAACGGCTTCGTGCTCTCGGATGCGGCGGGTGGCGTCGAAGCCGTTGAGCTCGGGCATCTGAATGTCCATCAGGACGGCAGCGTATTCTCCCGTCGTGGCCTTCTCTACGGCTTCCAGCCCGTTGATCGCGATGTCGTAGACGTAACCGAAAATGCGCAGGTAGCGGCCCGTAATGATGGCATTGGGCTCGAAATCATCCACCAACAGCAATCGCCGGGGTGGGGTAGGAGCCGGGGCCGCGGGTGCAACGGCGGGTGGCGGGGCGGGTGCTATGCTCGCGACGGGGGCCACTTCCAAGGGTATCCGCACGGTGAAGGTGGAACCCCGGCCCGGGTGGCTTTCCACTTCGATGCTGCCATGCATGACCTCGACCAATTTCTTGGTAATGGACAGGCCCAGACCGGTGCCGCCAAACTTGCGGTTGATGCTGCTGTCGGCCTGGGTAAATTTCTGAAAGATCGTCTGCTGCTTCTGCTCGGCGATCCCGATGCCAGTATCCGTAACGGAAATGGAAACCTCTACCGTGGAATCGTCGGGGCCAGGCGTACCGGAAAGGTGCAGGGTCACCTCTCCCTCGTGGGTAAATTTGAGGGCGTTGCTGCAGAGATTCAGGATCACCTGCCGCAGGCGGCCAGGGTCGCCGATGAAGGCCTGCGGATACGCGTCGAGGCCGGTGGCGGAAAAGGTCAGTCCCTTTTCGTTGGCCCGGATGTTCATCATGTCGCTGACCTCCCGCAGCAACCCGCTCAGGTTGAAGGGCACGAGGTCTAGTCCGATGTGCTGGGCCTCAATCTTAGAGAGGTCGAGCAGGTCGTCGATGAGCTCGAGCAGGGAATGCGCGGACCGCTGTAGGGTACGCATCAAGTCGGCCTGCGGGGCCGTCAGTTCCTCGTGCCGCATGAAGAGGTCGGAAATGCCGAGCACCACGTTCATGGGGGTACGGATTTCGTGACTCATGTTGGCCAGAAACTCGGACTTAGCAACGTTGGCGGCCTCGGCATCGTTGCGCGCCTGGATGAGCTGTTGCTCCGCTACTGCCCGGGTGACCTGTCCAAGCTCCCGTTCGATGACAATGCCTGCCGTCCGCGAAATGATGTCGACGAGTTGAATACTGTCCCGGTCGGGCACGGCGGGTTCGTCGTAGTACAGGGCGAAGGTTCCTAGCAGGTGCCCACCGGTAGAAAAGATGGGGGTGGACCAGCATGCCCGTAACCCGTGGCGGAGGGCCTCCTCGCGATAGGTTTTCCAGGCGGGATCGGTGGCAATGTCGCGGGCACCATAGGGCTGGCCCGACCAGGCGGCGTGGCCGCAGGAGCCGGCCCCCTCCCCGATCTCGAACCCGCTGGTGAGTTGGTTGTAGTTGTCCGGCAGGCTGGGCGCGGCGCCGAGGTACAGCCGGTCACCCGCTTCGTTGAGCAACAGGATGGACGTATACATCCCCAGGCCGGTATTTGCCTCCAGGCTCAGCAGCAGACAATCGAGGACATCGGGTAGCTGCTCGCCGTTGACGGACATCTCCAGGGCTTGCTTTTGTCCCTCCGTGACTTCCCGCAGGCGGCGGGCGTGCGTGATGTCATCCCCGGCGCAGTAGATCACTCCTTCGTCGGCCACGGTGAAGGTATTCCAGCTGAGCCAGCGGTAGTTACCGTCCTTGCAGCGGTAGCGATTCTCCATTTGCTGCAAGTCCGTCCCGTCTACAGCCTCGCGGAACCGCTGGGGATCTTGCTTGACGTCTTCGGGGTGGAGGAACTCCCGATACGGCCGGGCCATCATCTCTTCGGGCGTCCAGCCCAGGATAGGAAGGCAGGCCGCGTTCACCTCCTTAAAGTAGCCATCGAAGCCCACCTTAACCATCAGATCGGTAGCTACCCCCAGGAAACGATCCCGGTCGCGCTCCGCCCGGACCTGGTCCGTTTTTTCCTCCACCCGGTGGATGAGGAAGCGGATCGCCCCGCGCTCGTCGAAGACGGGCATGGTCAGGGCCTTCCAGTGCTTTTCCACGAAGCCTCCACCCGCTTCCTCGGGACGCGCGATGTCGTACCGCAGCAGACCCATCTCGTGGGGGAGTTTTGTATCGATCACCTGCTGCAGCGAGTCGCGTAAGCCGTGTTCCTCCTTGGCTTCAGGATCATCCGGATTCGGGGGAAAGGCCTCGAAGAGGCCCCGACCGACTAACTGATCCCTATCCCGGGAGGTATGCTTCAGGTAGGCCTCATTAGCCGTGACGATGGTAAACCGCGGCGCGTCCGGCTGCAACAGCAGGTACATGCAGGGGGCAGCCATGAAAATGGACTCGTAGTAGGACGATAAATGAGTGGGGCCGGCTTTCATGACACGTAGAGAACTGCGCTTAAGGTGCAAGTAGTTCGCAGTTGTTTAAACAACTAATTTACCTGGTGGTCTAATTTTCTACGTAGACAAATGGGTTTTAGACAAAATTTCGACTGCGGCCAGGCGTAACTGGGGGCGGTTTAGCGTAATAGAAATCGGGCGTACATCGGGAAGTGATCGGATCCGAAGTCCGGCAACCGCTCCAAATTGAGCAAAGAAAACTCCTCGCTCACGAAGTAGTGGTCGAGCGGCCAGCGCAAGAAGGCCGAGGTAGCGTCAAAGGAAGCGTAAAGTCCGCGTCCGAGGCGCACGTTCCTTAAGTTGCCTCGGTTCTGGAACAAGCGGGCAGTGTGGGACCAGGAAACGTCGTTGTAGTCGCCGGCTACGATGATGGGCAGGGACTCCTCGGCAAGCATGGCGGCAAGCTTTTCAAAGGCGATCTCTTTTTCCCCCCGGTTGTCGGGATACTTTTTGCTGGGTACGGGCGCTACCGGATGCATGGCGTGAACTAGAATGGTCTTCCCCGACGGAAGCTCCACCCGGGTATGAATGGAGGGTACGTCCTGCTCATTAAAGTGCTTAATCTCGGTGTCGCTCAGGGGGAACTTGGAGTACAGCGCCATACCGTAGGCGACCGTCGTTGGGCTGCTTGACCGTATAGGGGTATGGGGTATCGAGGGGAATGAGCTGCTCCATCCACCAATCGTCGACCTCCATGACCAGCAGCATGTCCGGATCGCGGTCGCGGACGATCGTGAGCAGTGCTGCCGACTGTCGGTTAGTAATCAGCACGTTGGCGAGGAGAATGCCGAGGGTATCGTCGTTCTTCATGTCGGTAATTACTGCATCCGGCACCTGCTTCTCTCCCGATCAGGTAGGGCAGCACCAGCAGTGATTGGATTAGGATCGCCGAGAGTAGGCCCAGCGTCAGGGCGATAGCGGGCAGTTTCCATTGCCGGTTGGATAGGGCGAAGAGGGGCAGGCAGACGAGGGCTACGATCAGGTACTGCATCCGCGGAAAATCCAGCACCTTAGCGTACCAGTACGATACGTCGTAAATCAGGGAACCCAAACTCAGCAGCACGACCAGAATAGAGACGAGAATGACGAGGTAGCGGAAGAAAATTCGGACGGCGCTCATGGGGGACTTTTGTGGGGGAGCCGTGGTATTACCTGACCCCCGGCGCCTAATATAGTGCCTATCCTCCGCCAGATTTGGCCTCCGCCCCTAACGACCGCCGGGCCGCACTCCCGAAGGAATACGGCCCGGCTGGGTAAGGGGTGGGATACCGAGGCCCGGCTAGCGGATCATCACCTTGCCCACGTAGCGTTTGCCCTGCTGGTCGAGGGCGTCGATGAAGCACATGCCCGTCGGCAGGTCGGTCAGGTCGATGCGGGCCTGGTGGGTACCGCCGAGATGGCCATGGCTTATCACTTCTCCGAGTACGTTGCGGATCGTGTAGCTGACCAGCAGGGGTCCGTCCGTAAACTGGTGGAAGTCCATGTTTGTATTGACCTGGCAGGAACCGGAGGCCGGGTTGGGGAAGATGTTGAGCTTCTCCGCACCCTGGTCCTCGTCGTACTTGAGGGTATTGAGCACCTCGTTGGTAACGATGGCGTCCTCGAAGTCAAAGACGATCCCGGCCCGGTTGGTGATGCGTTCCCCCCCGTCGTAGGACTGCTTGGCCCGGATGCGATACTGCAGGTAGCCGTGGCTGCCCTCCTCGTTGGTGGTGCTGTCGGGAAGGAGGATGTTAAAGAAATCCGCCCGTAGGATATCGCCGTCCAACTTAACCGAGCCCTGGTGGCTGGTGCTGAGGATCTCCAGGGATTCCGTATCCAGGAAGGGGCTGAGCGGGTTCGTGATGTGTACGTTGGTCGCGTAGAACGTACCTACGTTCTGGAAGCGTACGGTGTAGGTGAGCCACTGATCGCCCCTGATCCATCCGTCCTCTCCGTCTCCGCGGGGGCTGACGAGGATGTCGTTGGGGTCGATGGCACCGACGATCTCGAGCTGGTCGGAGTAGGTATTGTTGCCGGGGTCAAGGTCACTCTCCGGCAGGTTTACCGTGGCCTGGAAGGGGAGGATGTCGCCGGTTCTGGGCTGGAGGCCTACGCTATCCTTTACGGTAAAGCTCAGGACCTCTCCCGGGGCGAGGGAGTCGACCAGCCAGCGGTACTGCTGTCCGTTGCGGGTATAGGGACGTTCGGATTGTACGGCGAACACGTAGTCGGGGTAGAGGAGGGTGATGTCGTCGGGGTAAGCCATCCGGGTACCTTCGTTGGCGACCTGCACGACGGATTGGTTGGTGAAGCCCCTTCTCCAGGGCGTATGTACCACGATGATGGAAACGTCGTAGTCGGCCTGCTTGGCGCGCAGGGGGACGGCTACGGTCAGATTTTCTTCGGAGCCCGCGATCGTCAGGTTGATGGCCGTGGCCAGGTCCCAGTAGTCGTTGGACCTAACGTCTACGGTGTAGGAGCCGGCCTCAAGGTTGACCAGGACCACCCCACCACTACCGGAAACGACGTAGCTGGAATAGTTGGTGATGTTTAGCCTGATGTTCTCGATTCCCCGTTCGTTCGCGTCCTGCAGTCCGTTGCCGTTGGCGTCGTCGAAGCAGAGGAAGGTGGTCTCTACGCCGGGCGTCTCCTCGATGTGGTTAATCACGTCGACGGTAATACCGGTGGTGACGTGCTGGACGGTGCCCGAGGGCCAGCGGACGGTCACGGAGTCGACGGTGGTCTCCCCGCCGAGGCCGAAGTGCTGGGTGAGGCTGTTCTGGCTGCCGATGCCGCTTACGGGCAGAACGCTGCGGTGGGTCCATTTTCCGCCGCTCTTTACGCTTACGCGGGCACCGATGGCGTCCCGGTTGCTGCTGGTGCCGCCGAGGCGGATGCCGACCCAGTGGTTACTGGTGCTGTTTCCGCAGAAGAGCTTATTGGTTTCCATGCCGTGGGTAGCGATGAAGACGTCCTGGGCACCGTCGCGGTTATAATCTGCCCAGGCCTGACCGTAGGCGTTGCCGAAGTCGGCGCTGACGAGCTCGTCGGTTTTGCTACGGAAGGAGCCCTGGCCGTTGTTGATGTACAGGAAGTTGCGGCCCACGTCGTTGTTCACCAAGAGATCCAGGTAAGTGTCGTTGTCGATGTCGATCCACTTGGCGCCGTGGCTGTGTCCCCCGTCGGCGGTCAGCAGGGTGGTATCTACGGCCGTGAAGGAGCCGTCGCCGTTGTTGACGTAGAAGTCGTTGCGCTGGCCGGAGGAGTTGCCGACGAAGAGGTCCTGATCGCCATCGTTGTCGTAGTCGCCCCAGGCCGCGCTGACCGAGTTGCGCGCGTCGGAGGTGATGTCGCCGCCGGCTACTTCCTCGAAGCGGAAGTTACCGAGGTTCTTAAAGAAGCTGTTGGGGCTGTCGTTTCCGTTGGGGACGAAGACGTCGACCAGTCCGTCGTTGTTGTAGTCGGCCAGGATGGGCGCCATCCCGCGGGCACTGGTGGCGGCAATGGCGTTTTCCGTTTCCAGGCGGAAGGTGTTGTTGCCGGTGTTTTTGTACAGCCGGTGGAAGCGGGTCACGAAGAAGTTAGTGATCAGGATGTCAAGCAGGCCATCATTATCGAAGTCGGCGAAGCTCGCCCCGTGGAAGTACTCCGGGTGAATGGTGATGCCGCTGTTGGCGCCCTTCTGGAAGGTGCCGTTGTCGTTGAGGTACAGCATCGTCGGCTGCTGGGTAGCGTTGACTACCAGGAGATCGGTGAAACCATCGTTGTTGACGTCCGCGGCAATAGCCGCTACCGTCCGGCCCCGGGGATTCAGCAGGGCGTTCTGACCGCTGGTCACCTTGGTCAGGGTGCCGTTCACGTTCCGGTAGAGAATATTGGGGCGGGTCTCGTCCTTATCGGTGACGAAGAGGTCGTCCCAGCCGTCGTTATCATAATCCAACCACACCGCGTTCCAGCTGTCGGTGTATTCGGCGTCGATGGCAGCGGACGAGCAGTTGTTCATCAGCAGCAGGCTGGTATTGGTCGCGTTGTTCTGGATGCCCTGTACGATCATGCTTTCCTGGCGCTGACCGTTGACCTCTCCCGAGACCACGGTTTCCACGCTGATCACGGTGTTGTCCTCGATGGATTCGCCATTGTTGAAGGAGGGGCTCAGGAGGATGCTGGTTTCTATCTCATAGTCGTCGGAGGGGGTGATGTCGGGTACCCCGTTAAAGGTGATGGTGGATTCCTCTTCGTCGGTAACTATTGATCCGTCGATCGACGAGCCGTTCCTTCCGTTGCGGAGTTGGCTGCTCACGGGTATGACACCCGATCCCAGCTTCATGGATACTTCCGAATTTTCGAGCGTCGCGGTGCCCTCCAATTTCAGCGAAGAAGTTAGGGAGAGGGTATCGCCGGGGATCGCCGAAGTTTGGCCACCATCGACCGACAGGGCGAAGGCATGGGCCAGGGACGACCCGAAGTAGGTCATCCAGTTGTCGTTGAAGTTCGTGTTGAGCACGGAGATCTTTTGGTCGGCCGTGACGAAGAGGTAGGGGCGGTCGGGCCCGGAGTTGCTTCCCGTACCGTTGTAGATGCTGTTCCACTCCGCCCGGCTCACCTGGGCGTCGGCGTACCGGCCCGCGGCGATGGTGAACGACTTGTTGTACACCGTGCCTCCCGTGGCCGCGTCGGTTACCGTAACGTTCACGTCCTGGTCGCTGGCGAAGAGGTAGAGATGACTCAGGCTCGCTCCGATCTTGTTGCCGGTGAAGGGGTCAACGGCGTTGTGCTCGTTGCCGGGCGGGGCGATGTAGGCCAGAAATTCCTGGCCGGAGGTCGTACCGTCGGCAGACGAGAGCATGGTGGCCATGTCGGAGGTGCCGATCGAGCCGGTCTCCATCCAGTTGGCCTCGAACACCGAGACTTTCTTTCCGGCGGCGCAGCTTACGCGGAAGACGGTGGGGTAGGTGGCGTTGCCGTTCTGCTTGCCGACCCAGTCGGCCGGGTCGTGGGTATCCAAATTCCAATTGCGCATGCTCACCCAATTGCCCTGGTGGTAACGCTCCAGGTTGACGGGATTGGCATCATCCCAGGAGACGATGCGGATTTCCTGCTCCCCGTTGGCCTGGTAGGGCACGGCGAAGTAGAATAACTCCCCGGAGGAACTGCCATTGGCACTCGGCACGTAACCGCCGCCGTCACGGGCGTTGCCCCACAGGGCGCCGTACTGCACGCTGATGTCCTTATTGGCTTCGATCAGGAAGGTTTCCCCCGAGGCCATAATGTCCCGGCCCTCCGTAGAGTAGTGAATGATGTCCTGCCCGATGTCCAGCGTAGCCTGCGCGATGATGCGGGGGCTGCCCATGTCCACGTCGGTGTAACCGGTCTGGTTGGTTGTCGAACGCGAGATCTTGGAGATGGTCACCCGGGTGTCGTCCTGGTAGGCGAAGACGTTCAGGTCGCGGTTGGAGTAAGACGTCTTGGGCGAGTAAATAATGAATTTAGACCCCACCGACTTCTTATTGACCGAAGCTACGAAATCGTGCTGCCAATCGCTATCGGTTGACATCGAGGCGTACACCAACTTGTCGCTTTCGATGATAAAGTAATCTCCGTCGGCCTTCAGGGTGCCGCCCGACGCGTACTTGGCGTCGTCGTTGATGCCATTGTCCTTTATGTACAGGATGTAGGACTGGCCGGCCATGAGCATCCCGGACACCGTGTCGTCGGTATCGCCGTCCATCCCGTCGTCCGTGATGGAGAATTGGGTGCTGTCCCGAATGGCGGTGACAATCAGCGCGACGTTGCGCTTTACGGCATCGTTATTCGGGGGAACGTAGATGTTGAAGTAGGTGCTAGGTTCGCCACCAGCCAAAAGACTGCGTAGACTGACCACCAGGAAAAAAACAACAAAGAGTAATCTATGCTTCATAAAAAAGGTATAGTTTGCTGGTCGTACGGTTACAAGCAACGTGCCATTTAAGTAACTACCTGATTGCAAGCGGGTTAGTATACTTAAAATGAGCGTATTTTTCCAGCGCCTGGAAAATTTTTGGTGAATGGAAAGGCAAGCATCCGGGGCGTCGGGGAGAAATCCGCTCCCTACCCTGCGGCAATCGCCCTTTCCACGACCGGCAAGTACACCACCAAGCACTACCACCACAACCCGAAGCCGGATGCCCTCCGGTCCCCGGCAAAAGGAGCGCGGGCGACTCCCGGGCGACAGCACTACCTACTTCAAGCACGTCCTCGACCGCTCGTAATCTGTGTTGATCTGTACCCATTTATAGCGCACCCCACCCTCGGGTACCCTACGGGGAATCTCTACCCCACCTCCTTCTCAAAGCATACGCTATTCTCCGCGCCGGTGTAAGGACCATAATTCTCCTCCATTCGCCGATAGCCGTGTTTCTCATACAATCGGATGGCCGCAGCTTGCCGCCTGCCGGTTTCCAACAGGAGGTGGCGGTAGCCGAGCTCGCTGGCCCAGGTCTCTAACTCCTGCAGGACTTGGCCGGCTAGCCCCCGACCCCGGGCGGCGTCGGTGGTGTACATGCGCTTGACCTCCAGACTACGGTTGTCGTAAGCTTTAAGGGCCCCGCAGGCGAGGGCGGTTTCCCCGTCAAGTAGCAGAACGGCGTAGCGAATGGCGTCCGACTTATTGAACTGGGCGTAGAAGGCGTGGTCTTCTCCATCGGTAACGGCCAGGTCGCGATCGAGGCGGCGGATCAGGCGCTGGTATTCAGGATGAGCGGGGTTGGTACGGAAAAGGTTCATGCGTAGAAAGGCAGGCAGTGCCGCAAGTTAGCCCCGCGGTGGCTTTCATGGCAGGTCCTCACGGAGGGGAACTCACCGATGGGCTACCGATCTACGGAAGGCTGTCTGATGCCGTACCGCAGGCCGACACCCAGTCCCGGCAGGCAGTCCGCCGTCAACGAAAGGTGCCGGCCGACTTGATACTGGAGTTGTAGGGAGGGGAGCAGTTCCACGTCCGACCAGAGCGCGTTATCGTGACTCAGGGTAGATTGACTGCCCGTTACGGGGCCCTCCCCCCGGTACTGAAAGCGAGTGGAGATATTGGTCGACATCCAGTTGCCAAGTAAACTGATTCCCGGAGATACCCGGAATCGTCTGCGCCGGAAAAAAGTGTACTGAATGGCGAGGCCAGTGTACAGTTCCCGCGCGGAGGAAGTATACACCTCGGTAAATTCATTATCCCGTCCCAGCGCGGCGAAGACGTCCGCTTTCCGGCTGTAGTTGCTGCTTTCGTGCAGGATACCTAGGAGCCCCCCGCTGAGCCGAATGCCGTTGGGGAACTGGTGGGCGACTTCCAGGTAAGCGGACCGAAAACCGGCCAACTGCCGGTCGCGCAACATGCCCGTGACGCTCCCCTGGTAAAAGGTATCCACCTGCCCGTCTATCGAAGCCAGAAAACCGGCCTGATCGCCCGGCTGGGGCGTCGTGCTGATCGCCTTAGCGAGGTACCGCTGCTTCGTTGGCAGGGCGAACACGCTACCCCCAATTTCCCAGCGGGGCGCGGGCTGCTGCTCGGAGGGGATGCCCCAGAAGGATTGCTTGTGTTCTGGAGAAGGCAGCACGGCATCCACTTCGAAGGCGAACGGGTCAAAGATGCCCAAGCGGTTGATCCGCCGGGAATGGACGCGCTGCGGGGGGAACGAGGTACCAGGAGTCAGCAGAGCGACTGCCGTGGGGATCGTAGCGGCCCGTTTAGGTTCATCCGGGGTAGTCAGCGCCTCCCGGGGCGTGGCCGCGACAGTAAGTTGCCGGGAAGGAGGCGACGCCGAAATGAGATCTGCTACCCGCGAAATGTCATCGGTAGGGGAGACTAGGTGGACACTCGCTATAACCGGCGCGGCTATCTGCGGTACGGTACTTTCTGCCGGAGTTGCGGCCGCGATAATCTGCGGGCAGGGGGGGGGAGCTGCTCCGGCCTGCTCGATCAGGGCATTACTGCCAAAGATGCAGCCCGCGCCGGCCAGGAAACCCAGGGCGACGCCCCACAGAAAACCTAGGGGAGAACTAGGGCGAGCGGGGGTCTTGCCCAGCTCCTGCCGCAGGCGCTCCCAACCGGTCTCGGAGGGCGGTACGTTAAGTATCTGCTGGTGGCTGTCCCGGATGCGGTCGTCTAGGTTACTCATTGGGCGAGGGGTTGTCGTATGGAAAGTACTGTCCGGCGATCCGCTGGAGGGCCAGCCGGGCCTTGGCTAAATTGCTCTTGGAAGTGCAGATGCTGATGCCCAGGCGCTCGGCGATCTCGGAGTGGCTAAGGCCCTCCACCACATGTAGGTTAAAGACCAGGCGATAACCCGGGCTGAGCCGTTGCAGCACCAGGAGTACGTCCTGCATGCCCAGTTCCCGCAGCGCCTCGTTCTCCACCGCGCCTTCCCGGGCAGGGAGGATTTTCCGGAAGATGCCGGCGCGGCGGCGGCGCGCCCGGTAGTGATCGATGCCCGTGTTCACCAGGATGCGCCGGAAGTAGCGCGAGAGGTTCCCCGAAAAGGGCTGTCCGGCCAGCGCGCGGAACAGCTTCAGGTAGCCGTCGTGTACGATCTCCTCCGCCTCGGCGCGGCCGGAGGCGTAGTGCAGGGCCACCGAGATCGCGAAGGCGTAGTATTGTCGGTACAGTTTGCGTTGCGCCGCCTCTTCCTCCCGGCTGCAGGCGGCAAGCAATTGGGTGAGCTCGGAGTCGCTGATGGGGGGAAGTACCGCTTGGGTTTCTGGCAGCATAGAGATGGCGAAGTTCGCGGTCGCCGGGGCGGTCGCGCGAGTGTCTGCCTACAGGACGAACCCGGCAGTCCAAGTAGACGCCTCTTAGCCTCATTTTTCTGCAAATCCAACCGTGTCGCCGGCGCCACCCCGGCCGTACGGAACGCTTCACGCAGCTAGTTGGCGCGCGCGGCTAGATGGGTGCACCGTTCTCCAGCTGTCGTGACCTCATTCGTAGCGCATCAGCCGCCGCCAGCAGTCCTCCGCCATAACCGCTTTGTCAATGTCGGTGTACATCCACACGATGCGATGGGCGTTCTCGGGGGGCGTCACCACTTCGATTTGGGTGGACTGTTCCGGATGCAGGAAGGCCTGCAGCTTCGCGGCGGATATTGAACTCGTTCTTGTCCCAGAAGCGGCCCGTCGTATCATAACGGAAGACCAGGACGTACGCCCCGAGGTGAGTGATAATGTCCGGAGCCAACGCAGTCGCCGAAGCGAGATTGGTACTCGCCCCGATGCACAGCACCGTGATTTTCTTGGCACCCGCGCCCGCCGCCCCGGATTGCTGGATAATGAACGGTGCCGCCTGGCTGTCTTGTGGTTGATAAACACCCCAGGGCATACCCATGGTGCTGTCGCTCGAGAGCTGAGGAGTCCACTAGGCGGAGTTGAGGCCCACCCGGGCGATGCCCTCCTCCTGGAGGTAGGCGATGGCGCAGCGGTCGTCGAGCTCATTGGCAGCCAGCAGTAGGGAGCCGAGTAAGGAGAAATTGCGCAGCACCAACCTTATACATTTTGGTGGCGGGACGGCGGGCGGGTTGACTACAGTCGTTTAAGGGACACGCCGCAGCGAAATTTCCTTGATCCAGAGCCCCGGTTCCCCATTACCACGCAGCGTCAGGGTTTGGGTACCCCGGGGGATCGTCACCGCCGGCAGGACGGCGGTGGGCCAACGCCGCGGGTAGATGTCGCCCCGATCCACGCGGTCGGCCACGGGCAGGCGGACGCTGCGCCGGGGTGGCAGACTTACCGTTCCGAGTTCTCCTCGCTCGGTACCCACACCGAGCGTTCGATTAGTGCCGGCCTCCAGGTGGTAGTGGACCGTGACCTCATAGGTCGCCGCCGAATCGATCGCCACGGGCCAGGTGAGGCCGGGGCCGCGGAGGTCCTCGATCCAGTCGTTGGCAAAGCCCCCGCGCGCGGAGAATTGATTGTTCTGCTGCGGCTCCCCCTCGTGCGCCAGTAGGCGGACGGTGCCGCTGCCCCCGTACAGCTGGATGGGAGGGGCTACGCGGTCGGTCCGGTGCAGCCCGCGCGCCATCGTATCGTAAGCGGCGGCCATCCGCTGGCCTACGCTTGGCAGATCGAGAAATACATCGCGTATCTGCCCGGGATCCGCCCGCAGGTCGTAGAGTTCGTGGACCCCGGCGGTGCGGCGCACGTAGATATAGTCGCGGTCGCGCATACTACCGTGTTCGGGGTCGAAGACGAAAGCCTGCCGGAAGGTGTACAGGTAGCGGTGGGGGAGCGTATCGCCCGAAAGCAAGGGACGTAAACTCACGCCGTCCAGGCCCGACGGTACCGGCAGGTCCAGGTAATCCAGCAGGGTCGGCAGCAGGTCCACGTGCGCCGCCGGGGTCGTAAATACCTGCCCGTTCGCCGGGTGCGCGCCGGGCAGGCGTAGGGCAAAGGGCACCCGGGTACCCCCTTCGTCGATCATGGTCTTCCAGCCCCGTAGTCCCATCCGGTAGCGGTCCCCGTTCGGGCCGTTGTCGGTGGCAAACACGACGATGGTATTCTCGAGTTTCCCGTGTTGCTCCAGGGCATCCAGTAGGCGGCCCAGCTGCTCGTCGATGCTCTCGACCATGGCGTAGATGCCGGTGTTGTAGGGCGTCAGGCCGCGTTCCGCCACGGCCTCCCAGTGGTCATCGGCCACCTGCACCGGGGTGTGCGGACCCTGGTAGGCCACCATTGCGAAGAACGGTTCCTCCGTCTCCATGAAATGGATAGCCGTATCCGTCAGCACGTCCGTCATCTCCCGGTGAAAGGGCACCGCCTCCCCGGTTTCATTGCTTAGTTCCCCACTAAAGTAGTCGTTGAAGTGCCCCATCGTGAAGCCCAGGAAGCGGTCGAAACCCTGCCCCACCGGGTCGACGGGGAAGGTGGCGCCGTTGTGCCACTTGCCGAAGAGCCCCGTCCGGTAGCCCGCCTCCCCCAGGTATTCGGCGAGGGTCTTGATCTCGGTGGCCATCGTTTCCCGGCGGCGCGTCACGTAGATCGACCCGGTGCGGGGGGCATACAGGCCACTCAGGAAACTGGCCCGGGTAGGGGCACAGACCGGGTCCACGTAAAAACGGTCAAACCGGGCACTGCTCCGCAAAAGCGCGTCCATATTGGGCGTGCGTATGCTATCGTTGCCGTGCAGGCTCAGGTCGCCGATCCCCTGGTCGTCGGTCAGCACGAACAGCACATTGGGGCGGCGGAGCGCGGGTGTGGGGAAACCGCCCGTTGACCCAGTCGGTGGGTACCCGCAGCCCACCATCAGGGCCATCAGGCTTACCCCAGTAAGCCAGCGGCCAAGGTGGCACAGCCCTATTTTACTCCGCTCATCCCTCACCGTCGGCATCTTCGTTGATCCAGAACGGAGCGGTAGCGAACCACAGCAGTGTGCCGGCCAGTATAAGCCACTTATAGGCGGTGAGCTCGATGACGCCGTAGAAAACCAATAAACTAGGCACCAGCGTGAGCGCCAGCCCGAGATAGGAGAGGAGTTTTAGCAGGGGGCTGTTCGCGGTCATCGGGTCGGGTCTTTGGGGAGGTTATCATCTAGGAAGTAGCGGTCGCGCGTCCCGCGCTGCTGGAGCAGGGCGAACAGGACGTAAGTGATGCCCCCGATAAACCAACCCGGCAGCGCCATGAAGAAATAGAAGTCCGCCTCGAAGTATACGTACAGGCCGTAGCAAATACTGACGGTAAGTACCCAGCTGAGCAAGACCGACCAGTTCAGCCGCAATCCCTGCGCGACGGCGAGGTTGCGTTGCAGCCCCAGGCGGGGGAAGAGAAAAACGTCCGCCAGAACCACCGCGCCGACGGGGGTGGCCAGGAGCGCGTACAGGCCGAGGAACTGGTCCAGCTTAGAGACGATGGCCGGCGAGCAGGCCAGGAGCGTCGCGACGGCGCCGACCCCCAGGGTGATCTTCCAGCGTTGCTGGCGCGGGAAAATGCCCTGCACGGCGAGCCCCGAGCGGTAGAGGGTCGGATTGGCCGTCGTCCAACCAGCGACCACCACGCAGATCGCCCCGGCCAGACCGGCCCCCATAAAGGCGATCTGCCCCGGGGAAGGATTGGCGTCGCCCATCTGCAGGGCCACGGCGCAGAGAATCCCCGAGGCGATCCAGGCCATGCCGTGCCCGATGAACATCCCAAAGGCGGAGGCCAGGCCGTAGGACGATTTGCGGGCGTAGCGGTAGATGGTCATATCCGAGAGCCCGAGGTGCATCGAGCTGTTGCACAGCCAGGCGAAGATGAGGATGTGCCAGAAGGTATACTTGGACTGGCCCTCCACCGGCACACCGGTCCAAATCTTGGTTTCAGCCGCCTCCCAAAAGTCGCCGACCGAAGTGACGCCGAGTTCGGGCAGCATGGCGATCCCGGAAGCAAGAAACACCAGCGGCATCCAGGGAGCAAAAACGTTGGCAAATTTGGAGACCCGGTCGAAGCCAAAGGTCGCCACGATGGCAATTACCGCCCCAATCAGGAAAATGATGAGGAGGTAGGTGACGGAGGTCGGATACAGGTCCGTCAATCCCGGACCCGGCACGTTGAGTAACAGGCCCACGGCGGAGGCCGACACCCCAATCATGGCGGCGGCCGTTACGCAGAACAGCAGCCCGTTCACGAAATTGTAAATAGTGACCAGGGTGATGCCGCTGATCTTTTCCAGCTGGTAGAAGATGGTTAGCCGCGTCCGCACCGCCACTGGGGCGCAGATCAGCACCCAGCTGAGCGTCGCCAGGATGTTGCCGAATAACAGGCCCAGCATCAGGTCGGAGGCGCTGGCTCCGTGCAGGACGAACAGGGGGCCGATCACGAATTCCGTGCCGGCAATGTGCTCGCCCGCTACCATGCCGACGAAGCTCTTGAAGCCCTTGACCTGCTTGGGGGGAACGGGCTCGCGTTCGTACTCGTTGATCTGCGCCAGCTGGGCAGTGAGGGAGGCGGCGTTGGCGGGGTCGACCCGGGCTTCCGGTGGGGGGATTTCGTGCATGATACGCGGTGAATGACTGGGTGCTGAATGTCCTAAAAGGCCACCGAATATTTCTATGGAATCGTAAAGTGAAAGGATTTACTGTCCCGAAAAGGGGATTTTGGTGACCATGAAGTTAATCGCCCGCCTGTTGCCGTTCCTTTTTGTTTTCGCCTGCGGGGGAACGGCCCCCGACACCCGCGAGCCCGCACTGCCTGCTCCCCGCCCAAACATCGTCCTGATCGTAGCCGACGACCTCGGCTGGGCCGACCTGGGGTGCTACGGAAACCCCTTCTTCGAGAGCCCCCACCTGGATGCCCTGGCGGCCCGAGGTATTCGATTCACCTCCGCCTACGCCGCCGGCCACGTCTGTTCGCCCACCCGCGCCAGCATCCTCACCGGGCGCTATCCGGCCCGGGTAGGCCTGACCAACTACCTCTATGGCACCAAAACGGTGGACGACTCCCCGGTCCTGCCGGCCCCCTTCGTGGACCGCCTACCCCTCGACGAGCTCACGCTGGCCGAAGTACTGCGCGAGGAGGGCTACCTCACCGGGCTGGTCGGCAAATGGCACCTGGGGGAGAACACCTCCCTGGGGGAGTCGGACCCCCGCTTCCACGGCTTTGACGTCACGGAAAGTTGGGACTACGGCTTGCTGCCCGTGGGCGACTCCTACGAATGGTACCACACGGGTGATTCCGTAGAAGCCTTCCGCTTGCCGGCCCTAACGGAAGAAATCACCGTCGGCGCCGAAGCCTTCTTGCGCGACCGGCGCGACAATCGTAACGACCCCTTCTTCCTGATGGTGACCCACTACGCCGTGCACCTGCCCCTGCAGGGGGATGCGGCCCGCGTAGCTAGGTTCCGGGCCAAAGAAAATCCGCGACCCGACGACTACCACCCGGTCTACGCCGCCATGATCGAGGCGATGGACGCCTCCGTGGGGCGCATCCTGGCCAGCCTGGAGATCAATGACCTCGACGAGAATACGCTGGTGCTTTTCGTTTCCGACAACGGGGGGCTGGCCATCGGGGAAGCGGGGGACAAACCGACCGTCAACGATCCGCTACGGGCCGGCAAGGGAACCATGTACGAGGGGGGCATCCGGGTGCCGCTGATCGCTTACTGGCCGGGCCACTTCGAGGGGGCCGGCGTGAACGACGCCGTGGTGAATACCGTCGATCTTTTTCCCACCCTGCTGGGGATCGTAGACCCCGGCTTCCAATCCGAGCGCGTGCTCGACGGGCGGGACATGGGCCTGGCGTTTCTAGGGAACAAGCCTGCTACAGACGAGCGGGAGGACTACTGGCATTACCCGCACTTCAGTAACCAAGGGGGGCGGCCCCGTTCGGCCATCCGGAGTGGCGCGTACAAGCTTATCGAAAACCTGGAGGACGGGAGTCTGGAACTGTACGACGTAGTGACGGATCCTGGGGAGGAAACTAACCTCACTGGTGAGAAACAGGCGCTAGCCACTTCCCTTCAGATCCGCCTCCAGGAATGGCGCCAGGAGAGCGGAGCGGTGCTGCCCGTGCCGAAGTAGTAGGGCCACTACACTAGGGGAAGGGCGGGCTTGGAACCCTGGGTGAACGTCTTGCGGTATTTCGAGGGCGTCGTTCCGGTGATTTTCTTAAAGTTGACGTAGAAGACGGACTCCGAGCGAAAGCCACTCTCTAGGGCGATGGCGTAGTTCGTTTTCTCCTTATCCACATCCGCCTCCAGCACCCGTTGGGCCGCCTGCACCCGGTATTCGTTGATAAAGGTGCTAAAGGACTTGCCGATCTCCTCGTTCAGCAGGCGCGAGAGGGCATAGGAGGCGATGCCCAGGTGTTCCGCTAGTTTCTTTTCATTCAGCTCATTGTCGAGGTGAATGTTAGCGACTTCAATGGCGTGAATGAGCTGTTCGCGGTTCTTGTCGCGTTCCTCGATCTCGGGCTCACTCACCGCCTTGAGGATCGGCCGGCCGGACAGCAGCGTAGGGTGCCCGATCAAGAAGTAAATGACCGCCAGTACGATGCTGCTGTTAAAGGTGACGAAGATGAACTGGATGATTCCGCGAACGTCCGCCAGTTGATCGGGGGGATAGTAAGGGGCCAGCCACGTCATGTGGTAGAGGTTCAGCGCGGCGAGCAGGGCGGTGCCCAGCAGGAAGAAGCACAGCAGTTTAGGCCACCAGTACCGGGCCTCGCCGCGGGCCTTGAGGGCTTCCCGGTTATCGCTCACCAGCACCACGCTTCGGTAAAGGATAAACCCCTTCCAGACCACCAGGGACAGGAGGACCGCCCGGTGCAGGTCGGACCTGATGTAGCTGAAAAAATGGTAGTTTTCGGTCAGCAGCACGTTAGTCGTCAGTATGCAAAAGGTCACCCCGGCAGGGAGAAAGTAGACCCAGGGCCGTACCGTCAACTTCTGGTCCAGGACGCGCACCAGGTAGAGGTACAGCAGCGCCGGCACCACGTAGTTAATGATGTCGGGAAGGAAGATGATCTCCGCTAGGGTAAACTTGATGTTGGTGTACTGGAAATAGTACTGCGCCAGGATGTTGGCCCCCGTCAGCGCAAAGACGCTGGCCAGTAACACGTTGTGTCCGTCGCGGCGAAATAACGCGATCGCTGCGCCAAGAATAAAGTTCTGAATAAATGCCCAGTAAAAGATGGCTACTGTCATACAAGGGGTCAGGCCACGGGACCTGCTTTTCATGATCGAACGGATAAAGCTGCTTTTAAAACAACACGAGGGGGGGCCTAAAATAAGCAAAAGCTTTCCCTTGACCAAGGGAAAGCTTTTGTGTTAACGCAAACAATATGCGTAAGCGGCTAATAGCCTACATTTTGCACCAGGTTGGGATTGGCGACCAGTTCCCCCTCGGGGATCGGCAGGACTTCGTTCTTATTGGCCTGAAAACCGGGCATGGCGGAGGGCTGGGCGAAGTCGGGCACCGGGCCGCTGCGGCGGGTCCAGCGGATGATGTCGAAGAAGCGCTTGAACTCAAACGTGAGTTCGAGGCGGCGCTCGGCGGCCAGGCGGGCGAAGAAGTCGTCCTTACTCAGGCCCGCCGGCAGGGGATCGACGGCCGCGCGTTCCCGGACGCGATTGATGGCGGCCAGCGCCGCGTCGCTCGGGCCGTTCGCCTCGTTCTCGGCCTCGGCGTAGAGCAGCAACACTTCCGCGAACCGCATGGCCCGGAAGTTGATCGGCGACTGCACGAAGCCGATGGGGAAGGCCCCCTCGGTGCCCTTGCGGACGCCGAGGAAGGGAGCACCGGCAACGTCCCCGGTCCGGTCGCGCCACTGGTTGGCGGCGATGGGGTCTTCGGCGATGGGATCCCACGGTCCCCAGGTGTCGCCGGGGCGGGCGATGGTCAGGAGGCGCCGGACGGAATCCTCCTCCGGGTACTGGCGAAAGAAGTTGTCTACGGCTACCGACGGTAAGCCGTTAGCAAAGGCGCGCTGGCGGCCCGGGTTGAGGGCGGTCGCCATCCAGTTGGATTCGGCCGTATTGTCCCCATCCAGGTCCGAAAAGCCCGCCCCGATGCCGGTGGCGTACTGGATTTCAAAGACGGATTCCGCATTGTTTTCGTTAGCGTCGCTAAAGTTGTCGGCAAAGTCGACCAGCTCGTAGTCGCCGAAGTTGCCGTCGATCACTTGCTTCAGCGCGGCCGCCGCGGCCGGATATTTCTCCTGGTACAGCAGAGCCTCTCCCAGGTAGGTCTGCGCGGCACCCGCGGTGGCCCGCCCAATGTCGTCGTCGCCGTAGGCCACGGGAAGCAAATCACGGGCTCGGGTCAGGTCGGCTTCGATCAGGGCGTACACCTCCTCCCGGCTCGCCCGGCCGGGGCGGAACAGCTCTCCGGTAATGTCTCCGTCAAAGGGCCGTTCGTAGAGGGGAACGCCGCCGTAGTGCTTGACCAGTTCGTTGTAGTAGAATCCCCGCAGGAAGTAGGCTTCGCCTAGGATGCGGTCCTTTAGGTCCTCATCAGTGAATTCAATGTCGGGTATGCGGTCCAGTACCACGTTGGCCCGGCTGATGCCGGTAAACATGGCCTCCCACTTTTTCGGGACCAGGTGGTCGGAGGACGCGTTGAACTGAAAGCCAGGGTAGGCCGTCAGCTGCCGTCCGCCGCTCGTGATGCTCAGGTCCCCGCTCATGTAGTCGAGCAGGTAGGGGTAGCGCCGGAAGCCCCCCTGGTACTGCAGGGGCGTATAGGCAGCGGTGACGGCCAGGACGGCGTCGTCCTGCGTCTGGTAGAAGGTGCTGGCTTCCAGGTCGCGGAAGACTTCCGCCCCGTCCAGGTATTCGCTGCCACACGCCGACAGCAGGCTAAGGCCGCAGAGGGCCAGGAAGGTATAGATCGGTTGCATGCTAATTTTGTTTCTCATTGATCGACGGATTAAAAGCCAAGTTGAATTCCCAGGGTGACGCGGCGCGACTGCGGGTAGCCCACATTGTCAAAGCCGAAGCCGCCGTTCGAGCCGATTTCCGGATCGTAGCCACTATAATTGGTGAAGGTGAGGAGGTTCTGCGCCGCGAGGTAGATCCGCGCACGGCTCAGAGCGGAAAGACCACCGATCACGTTATCGGATAGGGTGTAACCCAGCTGCAGGTTCTTTAGGCGCAAGTACGCCCCGTCCTCGACGAAGAAGTCGGACCCAATGTCGTTGTTGGCGATGTTGGGAGACACGGCGCGCGGCTGGGTGGTGGACGGGTTGGTCGGCGACCAGGCGTCGAGGACCTCGGTGGACAGGTTGCTCACTCGGAAGTAGGATTGGGTCAGGTACTTCGTGTCGTTCCAGACCTGGTTGCCGCTGACGCCCTGAAACTGTAGGGAGAAGTCGATCCCCGCGTACCCCAATTGCAAGCCGAAGCCGTACTGTACGTCCTGGTTGGCGTCCCCGATGAAAGTGCGGTCGTCTTCCGTGATGGCCCCGTCGTTATTAACGTCCACGAAGCGGAGGTCGCCCGGAGCGGTGCCGCCCAGCGGGGTCGGTCCGCCGTCGATCTCGGCCTGGCTCTGGTAGATGCCGTCCGTCTGGTAGCCATAGAAGGCGAAGAGCGACTGCCCGGGCTGGATTCGGTTGCGGGCCGTGAAGTTGTTGGTGCCGTTGCGGTCGATGCTCTCCAGGCCTTCGGTCAAGCCGATCACTTCGTTGTCGAGCAGGGTGAGGTTAGCGTTGAAGCTGTACGTCATCTCCCCCAGTCTATTTCCGTACTGTAGGCTCATCTCAACCCCCCGGTTCTCGACCTCGGCGGCGTTCAGGAAGATGTTGTTGAAGCCGGTGGCCGAGGGCAGGGGAAAGGAGAGGAGCAGGTCGTCGGAGGTCTTGACGAAATAGTCGAAGCTGAAGGCCAGCCGATCGTCCAGGAAACCAAGGTCTACGCCGATGTCCAGTTGACGCTGTTTTTCCCAAACGAGATTCGGGTTAGCTACGAGCCCCCCGGGGGCCAGGCTGGGCGCGATGCCCTGGTTGACCCCCAGGATGTAGCGGGCATTGCTGTTGAGCAGGGCCAGGGTGGCACTGGCGTTGATCTGGTCGTTGCCCAGGAAGCCGTAGCTCCCGCGCAACTTGAGGGTACTGAAAGGACCGTCTGCCATAAAGGCCTCGTTGCTGACTACCCAGCCCACGGATCCGGAGTAGAAGTTGTCAAAGTAATTCTCCGCGGTAAAGATGGAGGATCCGTCCCGGCGGAAGTTGAAGGTCGCGAGGTAGCGATCCTGGTAATCGTACATTAGCCGCCCGATGTAGCTGACCGTGCGCACGCCCTGCTCGAACCCGCCGGCGGGCGACGGCATGATGGCCGAGCCGCTGATCACGGGCAGGCCCGGACTGATGTTCTGACCGACGGTGCGCAGGTTGATGCCGCTTACTTCGGTATTCTGCACCGTATAGCCTCCGAGCAGGTCGAGGCTGTGTCCGTTGAAGTTGCGCTGAAAGTTCAGGGTGGTTTCCAGCAGCAGGGAGATATTCTCCCCCAGATTCTCGGCTACTTGCGCGCCTTCTTCCAGGGTAACGACTGCCTCACCCGTCCCCAGGTCGAAGAAGGGAGCGAAGGTGCGGTTCCGGAAGGACGACTGGTCGGCCCCGGCGTTGACCCGGAAATTCAGGCCATCGATCAGTTCGTACTCCGCAAAGACGTTGCCCAGGATGCGGTTTGACGTTCCGCCGCGCTCCACCAGCGTCTGGGCGGCCAGGGGATTGAGGATGCGGGGGTCTCCGTCGTCGTTGGTCGATCCCTGGAAGCCACCGAGGTTGTCGGAATTATAGATGGGCACGGTGGGTGGGCTCAGCAGGGTCCAGGCCAGGATGCTGTTGCCGAGGCCGGTATACTCCTGTTCGGTCTGGGTGCGGCTGACGGTGAGGGAGTTGCCAAACTTGAAGCGGCCCAAGCGCGTGTCGGTGTTGATGCGCAGGTTGGTCCGTTGCAGTCCCGTACCGACGATGGTACCCTCCTCGTCGTAGTGCCCGACCGAGGCGTAGTAGCTGAAGTTTTCGGAGCCGCCACTGGCGTTGAGTTCGTAGTTCTGGATCACCCCGCTCTGGAAGATGGCGTCCTGCCAGTCGGTATCGGCGGCCAGGGCGGTGCCCGGTAGCAGGTTGGTGATGGGGGCCTCGCCGCTGTTTTCCGCCACCGTGTTGCGTACCGTCCGGTACTGCTCGGCGTTGAGCAGGTCGAGCTTGTTGGTCACCTGCTGCGTACCGGCGTAGGCATTGAAGCTGATCTGTGGCTTACCGATCTTCCCGCGTTTGGTGGTGATGATGATCACCCCGTTCGCCGCCCGGGCCCCGTAAATCGCGGCGGCCGAGGCGTCCTTTAGTACGGTGACCGAAGCGATGTCCGAAGGATTGATGGTCGCAAAGGGGTCACCGGCGATCCCGCTGCCGGTCTGGATGATGACGCCGTCGACCACGTAGAGTGGACTACTGCCCCCGGTAATGCTTCCCGTACCCCGTATGGTTACGTTCGAGGCCCCCCCCGGCGCCCCGGAGTTACTCGTGATCTGAAGACCCGCGACCTGCCCCTGCAGCGCGCTCTGAAAACTGGCGACGGGGCGTCCTTCGATGCCCTCCGAGCCGATCGTGCTCAGTGCGCCCGATACGTTGTTCTTAGTTTGCGTACCGTAGCCGATCACTACGACTTCATCCAGCGTCTGCTGGTCTTCGTCAAGCGTGAGCGTCAGGCGGTCGCGGCCGTTGAGGGGAACATCCTGGCTCAGGTAGCCGAGGTAGCTCACGCGGATAGTGGGGGACTCGGTGGTCACGTCTAGGGTAAAGGTCCCGTCAATATCGGTCAGGGTGCCATTTGTAGTGCCGACTTCCTGGATGGTCGCACCAGTGAGGGGCAGACCGTCCACGTCAAAAACGGTACCCGTGACCGACTGCGCATGTATGGCTAAGGTGCCGACAAGCGACAAAAAGGTGGCAAGAAACCAACGGTGGGAGAGCATGTGTTTCAACTGGCGAGAATTTAATTTTGCAGATCGTGCTTTATGCTCTTCAATATTTCTCCCAGACCACCAAATTAGTCTACTGATTTCCTAATCCGAATACAAAAGAGTCCGAATTCGGCGAATTCTGGCCGAATTACGGGAAGGATGCACAATTACTTAGGCAAATTTCTACTCCAGGAAGGCATTGTCAATAATGTGAACGATGGACCCACCCGCCAAATAATTGCTTGGGAATTAAGAATCAGGAGGTAAATGCACCACAAAAAGTACTTACCGTGAAATATGTAGCTGCATCTTGGCGGCATGCGTAGATGTAATGCCGCTGCTGAAAGTACTTTGACAGGAATTTCAGTCCAGCTTGTTCATAGTTGTTTCCCTTTCCTGCGGCTAGATGCCCTCCCTGGCTCCAGAATATCCCCAAGATTAACCTTGCGATCTGGGGCTTACCGGCGGAGCTACGGCATCCGCCCACCATACAGTCGCGCATGACACCCCAAACGAATAAGGATGCATGGCCCTTCTCCGCTGCTACCTACCGGGACAAGGTTCTCGGAGGTTGGGTAGGCAAATGTGCGGGGGGCATTCTCGGTGCGCCGATCGAAGGTTACAAAGTGTTTAATGACATCGCCCTGAGCGACGATCTATTCAAGAACAACTTCGCCAACGACGACCTCGACCTGCAGGTACTGTGGCTGGATATGGTGTCTAAGAAAGGACCGTACGTGCGGGCGGCGGACTTCACCGAACACTGGTCGCGCCACGTAGCCTTCCCCTGGAACGAGTACGGCATTGCCAGCCGCAACATTGCCCTGGGCCTGGACAACCCGGATACGGGGCACCACAACAACTGGTACTGGCACGAAAGTATGGGCTCCCCGATCCGCAGCGAGATCTGGGGCATGCTGTTTCCCGGGCAGCCGGAACGCGCCGCCGCCTACGCCAAGTTGGACAGCGAACTGGACCACACGGGATTCTCGGTAGCCGCCGAACAATTCTTCAGCGCCTGCGCCGCCCTGGCCTTCGTGGAAACGGATGTGCGGGCCATTCTGCAACGCGCCCTTGAATTCGTGCCCCCCGCGGGAGATTGTCACGCGCTGGTCCGGCGGGTCATGGGCTGGCACGCGGACCACGGCTTCGCCCTCACCGCCGCCAAGATCAAGAGCTACTATGGGGATGCGGACTTCACGTCGGCCCCCATGAACATCGGGTTCACCGTCCTGTCGCTCCTGCACGCCGCGGAGGACTTCGACCGCATCATCGAATCCCTACACTTAGGGCACGACAGCGACTGCGTGGTCGCGACCGCAGGTGCATTGCTGGGCACCATCAACGGCAACGCGAACCTGCCGGAGGAATGGAAGCGGCGGGTGGGCAATGAATTGCTGATCAGCCCCGAGGTCAGCGGCATTCGCTGCCCCGCTACGCTGACCGAACTGGCCGACTGGACCTGCGAAGTCGGCAGCAAGATCGCCCACGGATGGCCGGTGCCGGAAAACCCCATTGCCTTCCGGGCAAAGGTGGACCGCTTTCCCGGCCCATCGGACGATGGCCCACTAGCGGTGACGCTGGTCTTCGAGAACCTGACCGAGCAGGACGTGGAAGCTACGGTGACCGTTACGTCCCCGCATTTTCCGGAAGCGGTGCACCCATTGGAGCTTGCTTCGGCAGAGATCGCGCACCTTCCCCTGAGCCAGCAGTTGTCCCCTTTCCCGGCCGGTCAGGCGGAACCAGCCTACCGCTACACGGTAGCCGTGGCCGCGGCCGGGGGCGTGTACCGCTACGAACGGGGGGTCCCTAATTACGGCGAGTGGCTGTTGCTGGGTCCCTTTATCCGCGATGACCGGTCGCTGGCCCCCCTCGACCCGGACTATCCGGATCACGGGATGAGCAGCCTCCCCTCGGTCCGCTACATGAACCACGACCGGATCAACGATGAGGCGGCCGAGTTCGTCGACCATGCCACCATCCAGTCGTTGCTCGACGGAGGGGACAGGGACCGCCAACCCTACGGCGTGGCCCCGGTGCGGCCTGCTTCCATGACCGTGGACCTCGGCACCTACTTCCGGGGGCGGGGAGAACGTACCCTCTACCTCACCACCCAAATTCAAACATCGAACGCCCGGCGCCTCTGGCTCTGCTTGGGGTGTAGTGGTTACGTCACGGCCTGGCTGAATGGCGAACGCATCCTGCACGTTCGTGAGCTCCGGCGGCGGTGGCCGGCCAGCCACGTGGCGGAAATGGTGCTCTGCGCCGGGGAAAACACCCTAACGATCCGGGTGGATACCGTTCTCGACGACTACCGGCTGGACATAGGCCTTAAAGATCACGACGGCCGCCACCACCACCAGTCCGCCTGGAATACGACTCTGGTCTGTTCCGTACCTCCCGCGCCCGCGCCCTGAGCCCTTCCTCGGGGAACCCCCCGGCACCCGCGCACTGCGCCACCCCCCGCGCGACAACTGAAGTAATAAAACGTGTATGATCGATTTTAGTGTTTATTCTAGGATAGGAGTAGGTCCGGTCTTGCCGGGCCTCCTCCTACTTTTCCTCTCGGGCTGTTTCGGGGGAAGCCTAGCGATGATACCCGGTGCGACCCGCCCCCTGGATGCGTATGCGCTGGGGGCCAACGGGAACCTGACGGGCTTTGATCGCCCCTGGGATCAACCTAAACTACTGGATGCCTTTCAGCGCGTAGGCGTCCGGCATATTCGCTATCCGGCCGGCACGCTCGGCAACTACTGGGACTGGGACGAGGGCTGGATCGATCAGAGCATCCCCGATTCCCTCATGATCCGGTGGGTGACCGAAAATCGCCTGCGGGAGAGTTCCTTCCGCTACCCGCTAGAGAACCTAGCGAAGCTGACGCACGCGACGGGGGCAGTACCCATTTTCGTGTTGAATATGCTGAGTAAAGATCTGGATCACAGCCTGCGTAACCTCCGGCGGGCGGCCGATCTGGGCATCCCCGTCCGGTACATCGAGATGGGCAACGAACTCTACTTTAACATTCCCTACCCGCTCCAGCGCTACCCCCAACCGGAAGACTACGCGCGCACCTGCGAACGGTGGATCACGGCACTCCGGGCGGAATTTCCCGAGGCGCGCTTTGCGATCGTGGGTAGCCACCTGGAGGTCCACGCGCGGCAGAAGGATTGGACCAAGCGCATTCTCGCACTGTGCCCCAGCGCCGATGCCGTGACCTACCACACCTACAGCCCCAGCGGACTGGACGGGCGCAGGACCGGCCGCGACCTCATGCCGGGCGAGGAGGGCATTGGCAACCCCCATACGGCCACGCGGACGGCACCGGACGAAGTCAGGGCCCGGCAACGGTGGGAGCGGGAGCAGCTGGATGACCCGGCGGCCTACACCAACCTGCTGACGACGGCGGAGACCGGGGCCCGGGAGTGGCATGCGGCCGGCATTCCCGAGGGCATGGAGATCTGGGCGACGGAGTTCAACATGCGTGATGACCGGTCGATCGTCCGGGGCAGTTGGGCGCAGGCGCTCCTGCTGTCCGTTTACTACGGCGAATTCTACCGCGCGCCGGTCCGGCTGATGACGATCCACAACTTCGTCGGCGACCTCTTTGGGCTGGTCTACACGAATGCTACGGAAACCGACTATTTGGTCGACCGCCCCCGGGCGGTCGTCCCGTATGCCCTGACGGCAGCGGGGGTGGTCACGAATATTTTTGCCCAAGCCACCGGGGCCGCTACCGGCTGTACCCCCCTGAACTACCCGGGTGCTCCCCTGCTGGAAGACGATCGGAAGCAGGTATTCTCCAGCGTCCGCGGCCTGCACTTTAGCGGGGCGGTCGAACGCGGGATGCTGATCAATTATGGTTTAGAAGCCGTTACGGTGGACGTTCCCCCCACGCTGGCCGTTGCCCTGGCGTATACCTACTGCGCGCCGCTCGACCGCACGATTGTGGGGTGGACCGACGTGGACACTACGACCACCTACATTTCCGGAGGGAAGATCACCCTGCCCCCCACGTCGATCACGCAGCTCACCGCCACCCCGTGATGGTCGCCCACGCTTAATCCCGAACGCAGTTCCTACCGCCATGACTTTCCCTTCCTACCGTGCCGTTTTACTCATGCTCTGCGCCGGCTGGCTGCTCGACTCCTGTGCGACCCCAGAGCCGGAAAGAGGGGTGCCGACGGTAACGGCCGGTCTGCCGCCGCCCAACATCATCTGGCTGGTGGCGGAGGACATCAGTCCCCGCTTCGCGCCCTACGGGGATTCGCTCGCGCACACCCCCCACATCAACGCCCTGGCCCGGCGGGGCATCACCTACGACCGGGCGTTCACTACCTCGGGGGTCTGCGCGCCGAGCCGGGCCGCCCTCATCACCGGCTGCTACGCCACCAGTATCGGTACCCAGCACATGCGGCAGCAGCCCAGCGTCATTCCCATGCCCGGCCCGCCGCAGTACAATGCCGTGCCGCCGCCGGAGATTAAGGCCTTCCCCGAATTGCTGCGGGCGGGGGGCTACTGGACGGCCTCGTACCGCAAGACGGACTACCAGTTCGGTACCCCCTTTACGGTGTGGGACACCGTCAACGATTACCCCAGCTGGCGGCAGCGGGCGGCGGCTGATCGGGACCGGCCCTTCTTCATTTACAACACCTTCGAGATCACCCACGAGATCAACATCTGGCCGGACAGTACCAAGCAGCGCTTCTTCCGCGACTTCATTCCGGATACGAGCAAACTGGCCCCGGACGTCCTCCAGCGGCCCCCCTTCGACGCGCGCTACGCCGTAGATCCGGCCGACGTCACCGTGCCCCCCTACCTGCCCGACCTGCCCGTGACCCGCCAGCACATTGCCCGGCTCTACGACAACGCCAGCCGGATGGACCG
Source organism: Lewinellaceae bacterium (assembly GCA_963710195.1). GTDB lineage: Bacteria > Bacteroidota > Bacteroidia > Chitinophagales > Saprospiraceae > Neolewinella. The sequence continues at coordinate 409,755 of CAVPZF010000003.1, read as the reverse complement.
GCAGATCGGCCAGATCATGGCGGAGCTGGAAGCCGATGGCCTCCTGGAATCTACCATCGTTATTTTCCTGAGCGATCACGGCGACTGCCTGCCGCGGGCCAAGCGGTGGATCTACGACAGTGGCCTGCACATCCCCCTCATCGTCCACATTCCCGCAGCCTACCGCAACGCGAACATGCCGGCGTCGGGCACCCGGACGGACCGGCTCGTCAGCGGGGTCGACCTGGCGCCCACCGTGCTGGAACTGGCCGGGGTGCCCGTGCCCGACTGGGTCCAGGGCCGCTCGATTTTCGGTGATTCCCCCCGCGACTACGTGTTTGCCGGTCGCGACCGCATCGATAACCGCTACGACACCCGGCGGGCCGTCCGCGACCACCGCTACAAGTACATCAAGAACCTACGGCCGGAGGTACACTATAGCCAGTACACCACCTTCCTGCACCAGATGCCGCTGATGGCCGAGATCGACCGCCTGAATGCCGCCGGTGCCCTGCCCCCCGGGCAATCCTACTGGCTCGATCACGCCAAACCGGCGGAGGAGTTTTACGACACCGAGGCCGATCCCTACGAGATCAATAACCTGGCGGCGGACCCAGCCTACGCCGAGGAGATGATTCGCTTTCGAGAGGCGCTCGACGAATGGCAGTCGACCTATGGCGACTACGGGACGATGGACGAGGGAGTACAGGCCGAAGCCATGTGGCCCGGCCTGAAGCAGCCCCTCACCCGCCCACCCACGGCAAAGGTGGAGAACGGCACCCTGAGCCTGGCGAGCGCAACGGTTGGCGCCAGCATCGCCTACCGGACCACGGCGGGGCGCTGGGAGCCCTATACCCACCCCGTCCCGCTGCCGCAGGGCGACTCCCTGCAGGCGAAGGCCGTTCGTTATGGTTATGCCGAAAGCGAGTTGTTGCGGGTACCGCTGCGAAGCAATTAGCAACTTTTCACACCAGACCTTCCTCCAGGCGCGCGCGCCAGCGCGGGAAGCCGTCCACGAAGTCGGAACCGATCTGCTCGTGGCGGACTGACCAGAAGGTATAGGCGAACGTGCTCGCGCGGCGGTACGCCTGACGGCCCGTGGCGGTGAGCTGTTCTACCTCCTGTTTGACCAGGTCGAAATGATCGGACAGGCTACCGGTCTCCCGGGGCAGGCTCCAGACGTAGGTAGCATTGCTGTCGAGCAGTTCCAGTACGAAATGGTGCATGCCCTCCCCGCGGATGAAGAAAAAGAACCCGAAGTTCGGGGTGAGCACAAAGCGAAGTTGCTGCCCCCCGTCGTGGCGGGTAGCGAGGTGGGCGAGTTGGCGGGCGTTGCGCACGGTGCCTTCGCGGAGCAGGTGTTCGAGCAGTTCTATTCCCGGCGCCGGCAGTAGGGCGCGCACCGGGTCATCTACGGCGGTGCGTTCCCAGAGGGCTTCGGGCGTGAAGAGGGTCTTATCGGGGTCATCCTGCCGGATAAACTGGCGGAGGGCGCGGGTGCGAAGGACGTCCAACATCCGCGCGTCGATGCGGGCAATCTGGGGGGAGCGGGCGTGACGGAGGGCCGGCTCGTCTGCGGCAGAAAAGTGCAACTCAGCGGATACATCGACGTGCTTCCGGCGTAGCTGGCGGGCGAAGTAGCCGCGGATGGCGTTAAATTCCTTGACCAGGTGAGAATTGGGAATGCGAAAGGGCAGGGCGGGCCACGCCAATTCGTCGTAGGTGCCGCTTACGTAGCCGTCGGCAATCGTCAACTCCTCCAGGGGGACACTGAAGTGAAGCTCGCGGGTAATCGGCTCCTGGGCCGGGCCAGTGACTTCGGGGAGTGAGGCGGTAGGCGTTTCCGCTTCGGGCGGGGCCGGATCGGTGAGGGGTAGGGCGCCCGGCCGGTAGTAGCTGAGCTGAGCGCAGAAGGCTGTCCGGTCAAGTGGTTCGAAGACGACCCGGTGCACCTCGGCCCGGGCCCGGCGCGCGGGTTGATAATCTTCCGGCTCCGCGCAGAAGTCCGTGACCCGGAGTCGCAGAACCCCGTCGGCGCGGCCATATCCGACCATTTCCGCTTCCCAGTAGAAGGCTTCCCGCTCCCGCAACCGGAAGGACCCGGCTTCCAGGTTGGTCGCCGACCAGGGCAGGGACAGTTGGTCGCTGAAGTGGAGCCGGTCGGCCGTGGGACGTAGAACGAGGGTGGGCATGGCAAGACGGCCGGGATGAAGGCAATGGGTAGCTCAAGGTAAGGCCCCCCGGAATTTTGCTTGACACCCGCGCGCCGCCGCCCCCAGCTTCTGCGTGCGCTCCGTATTTTACGGGGTCAACTACCCACTACCGACCGATGAAACAAACGCTAGCGCTGCTCACCCTGCTTCTATTTGCCTGTCCGCCGCTACTGCACGCCCAGGAGAAAGACGACAAGAAGACCCCCACCCTTACCGAAAAAACGAAGGATATGGTGGTGCAGGAAGGCTACTTCACCTACTACTGGAGCGACGAGGAGGGTAAGGTCTACCTGGAGATCGAGCGCTGGAACGAAGACTTCCTCTACGTAAACAGCCTGGCCGCCGGACTGGGCAGCAACGACATCGGGCTGGACCGCAACCAGTTAGGCGACACCCGGGTGGTGTTCTTCCGGCGGGTGGGGCCGAAAGTGTTCCTGGAGCAGCGTAACCTGGACTACCGGGCCGTCTCCGACAACCCCGACGAGGCCAAGAGCGTCTCCGAGGCCTTTGCGCAGTCGGTGGTGGAAGGCTTTAAGGTAATCGCGAAGGACGGCGACAGGGTGCTGATCGACCTGACTCCCCTGCTCATGACCGACGTACACGGCGTGGCCGCCCGGCTCAAGCAGCGTAAGGAGGGCACGTATAAGGTCGACGCCGACCGCAGCGCGGTCTACCCGGAAAACACGAAGAACTTTCCGAAGAACACCGAATTCGAGGCCACCATCACCTTTACCGGCGAGCCCAGTGGCCGCAACGTGGGCAGCGTGACGCCCAACGGCGAGCGCTTCACCCTGCGCATGCACCACAGCTTCGTGGAGCTGCCGGACGACAACTACACCCCCCGCGCCTTCGACCCGCGCTCGGGTTACTACGCCACCTCCTACGCCGACTACGCCACCCCGATCGACCAGCCGCTCGTCAAGCGCTTCATCACCCGCCACCGGCTGGCGAAGCAGGACCCCGGCGCGGCCGTCAGCGAACCCGTAAAGCCCATCACCTACTACCTCGACCGCGGCGCGCCCGAGCCCATCCGCAGTGCCCTGCTCGAAGGCGCCCGCTGGTGGAACCAGGCCTTCGAGGCGGCCGGCTACACCAATGCCTTCCGCGTGGAGGTGCTGCCCGAGGGCGCCGACCCCCTCGACGTGCGCTACAACGTCATCAACTGGGTGCACCGCAGCACCCGGGGCTGGAGCTACGGCAGCTCGGTCACCGATCCCCGTACCGGCGAAATCATCAAGGGGCACGTACTGCTGGGGAGCCTGCGGGTACGCCAGGATTTCCTGATCGCCCAGGGCCTCATCGCCGCCTACGGCCAGGACGGTACGACCCCCGACCCCCGCCTGGAGGAGCTCGCCCTGGCCCGCCTGCGCCAGCTGAGCGCCCACGAGGTCGGCCATACCCTGGGCTTGGCCCACAACTTCGCGGCCTCCACGAACGACCGGTCCTCGGTGATGGATTACCCCAGCCCCTACGTCACGCTCGGCGACGACGGCGAGATGGACTTTAGCCAGGCCTACGGCACTAATATCGGCGAGTGGGACAAGCAGACCATCAAGTACGGCTACACCGACTTCGCTCCCGGCACCGACGAAACCAAAGCCCTGCAGGAGATCCTGCGGGAAAACCGGGAACTGGGCCTGCGCTACATCAGCGATTCCGATGCCCGTCCGCAGGGCAGCAGTCAGCCCGAGGCGCACCTCTGGGATAATGGGAGTGACCCCGTGGCCGAGATGAACCGCCTGCTCCAGCTCCGCAAGGTGGCCCTCGAGCGCTTCAGCGAGCGGAACATCCCCATCGGCATGCCCCTCTCCGAGCTAGAGAGCGTGCTGGTACCCGTCTACCTCATGCACCGCTACCAGGTGGAAGCGGTGGCCAAGGTCATTGGTGGGTACGAATACGATTATGGCGTGCGGGAGGCGGGGGAGACGCCGAAGTACGCGCCCACCGACCCCGTGAAACAGCGACGCGCAGTAACTACCCTGTTGGCCACCCTGAGCCCCCGGATGCTGATGCTGCCCCCTAACGTGCGCACCCTCATTCCCCCGCCGGCCATGGGCTACGCCCGCAACCGGGAGCTGTTCACCACCCAGAATGGCGGCGGCCTGGATCCCCTGGCCATGGCGCAGTCGGCTACGGACAATACACTGACCTTTTTATTGCATCCCGACCGGCTGGCCCGCATCGCCGAGCAGCACGCCCTATACAGCAACACCGCCCTTCCCGATCTTGACGCTTACCTCACCAAGATCCGCGAATACCTCGGCGAGCAGGACCGCGAGTACCGCCGGGATCCCTACGCCCTTCGCATCGCCGAGCTCAACGAGCGCCGCCTAGCCCACCACCTGATCCAACTGGCTGCCAATAAGAAGATCAGTGGGGCGGTTAATGCCTCTGCCCACAACGCCCTGCTTTACCTGCGGCGCACGCCCGGTACCGTCCTGACCGCGAACGAGGAATACGTGGACCACTTGGTGCGCAGTTACCTGGCCAATCCCAGCACCTACGAGCCGGTGGTGGTGCCCGACCTACCGGATGGCTCGCCGATCGGGAATTGATCCCTCGCTCGTCGGCCGAAGATTGCGGAGCTTCCTTCGTCCGCCGAGCGGGGTGGGATTCATCTGGCATTCGGGTGCCGTACGCCCTCGGCGGACGAGCCTGCGCTCCGCTCGGTCGGCCGACGAGGGCAGGGGATAAATCCAGGACCTCGTAGCGTGGCCAAGCCAAGCGGCGGCCACCTACGAGTGTCCGGTCAAACCAGGACCTGCACGACCTCCTGCCCCATCCCGTACCCGGGGTCGCGGATAATCTGGAAACTGCTCAGCGTACCGTTCCTTTCCACTACGTACGACACTACGACCATGCCCTCACGGCCGAGTTTCCGGGCGCGTTTCGGATACTGAAGCCGGCTGTATACGTACTCCAGAAAAGTCCGGCTTACGCATTCCTTGTACGCTTCATCCGGAGGGCAGTCGGTGCGCATGACGGGCATGCGTTCTACCGTCATGTCGTCGGTTGGCGACTGCTGGGCTGCTACGGGGAGGGACAACAGCAAGAGGGGCAGGAGAATGAGCAGCGCGGGACGGCGGGGAAGGGTCATAATGAGGCAGGTGAGGAAAACAAACGAAGGGGGGAAGAAAGAGCGTATTCGCAGGTGAAAAGCTAACGAAACGAGTACCGGACACTCGGAGGTGCTTAGGGCACACTCCGAGGTCCTGGCTCATCCCGTAGAATTAAAGCCAGGACCTCGGAGCGTGGGTGAGCGAAGCGGAGGCGACCACGAGTGTCCGGTAATAGGGATGACCCCCACAACTTCTCGTCGGCCGACCGAGCGAAGCGCAGGCTCGTCCGCCGAGAAGTGGGGAAGAACATTTCAAACATTTTGTTAGTAGTCCGGAGATGCGTATCTTCGCGCGCGGTTCCTTGCACTATGGTAGAGGTTGAGGGAAAATGGGCGGGGCCGCAGGTGTCATGTAATTCGGATAAGACAGCAGATGGAAAACCAACACGGAGTAGAAACCAACGGGGAGATCACCGGCCTGAAGGGGATGTACGAGGACTACTTCCTCGACTACGCCAGCTACGTCATCCTGGAGCGGGCCGTACCCGCCATCGAGGACGGCCTCAAACCCGTGCAGCGCCGCATTCTGCATGCCCTAAAGGAGATGGACGACGGCCGCTACCACAAGGTGGCCAACGTGATCGGGCAGACCATGCAGTACCACCCCCACGGCGACGCCGCCATCGGGGATGCGCTGGTGAACCTTGGCCAGAAGGACCTACTCATCGATCCCCAGGGCAACTGGGGCAATACCCTGACCGGCGACTCCGCCGCCGCCAGCCGCTACATCGAGGCGCGACTGACGAAGTTTGCGTTGGACGTGGTGTTCAATCCCCAGACCACCGACTGGCAGCTGAGCTACGACGGCCGCAAGAAGGAGCCGGTGAACCTGCCGATGAAGTTCCCCATGCTCCTCACCCAGGGCGCCGAGGGCATCGCCGTAGGGCTGAGCACCAAGATCATGCCCCACAACTTCATCGAGCTCTGCAAGGCCAGCATCAAGGTGCTGGAGGGCAAGAAGGTGAAGATCTACCCCGATTTCCCGACCGGCGGCACCGTCGACGTGAGCGACTACCAGAGTGGCCGGCGCGGCGGGCGCATCAAGATCCGGGCGACCATCGAGAAGATCGACAGCAAGTTCATCGTCATCCGGGAGATCCCCTATGGCATGACCACGCAAACGCTCATTGACAGCATCATCAAGGCCAACGACAAGGGCAAGATCAAGATCAAGAAGGTGGTCGACAACACCGCCGCCGAGGTCGAACTGCTGATCGAGCTGGCCCCGGGGGTGAGCCCCGATGTCACCATCGACGCGCTCTACGCCTTCACCAACTGCGAGCTCTCGGTCTCCCCCAACGCCTGCGTGATTATCAACGGCGACAAGCCGCACTTCATCGGGGTGGAGGACATCCTGCAAGTGAATACCGAGCAGACGAAGGAGCTGCTCCGGCAGGAGCTCCTCATCCGCCAGCGGGAGCTCGAGGAGAAGATCCACTTCGCAAACCTGGAGAAGATCTTCATCGAAAAGCGCATCTACCGCGACATTGAGGAGGCCGAAAGCTTCGAGGAAGTCATCGACCTCATCTTTGCGGGCCTGAAGAAGTACGTCCGCGAACCCAACGACCAGGCCACCAAAAGCGACAAGCGCTTACTATTGCTCCGCGACATCAGCGAGGAGGACATCACCCGCCTCACGGAGATCCGGATCAAGCGCATCTCCAAGTACAACAGCTTCAAGGCCGACGAGCTCATGCTCAAGCTGGAGGAGGAACTGAAGCAGGTGCGCCACGACCTCGAGCACCTGACGGAATACGCCATCGCTTGGTATACCGGGCTACTCAGCAAGTACGGTAAGGGGCGGGAACGCAACACCACCATCTCCACCTTCGAGAAGGTCGAAGTCGCCGCCGTAGCCGCCAACAACACCAAGCTGTACGTCGACCGGAAGGAGGGCTTCGTGGGGCAGGCACTGAAGAAGGAAGAGTTCGTCTGCGACTGCTCTGACGTCGACGACATCATTGTGTTCCGCCGGGACGGGACCCTGGTGGTGACCCGCCTTGCCGACAAGACCTTCGTGGGTAAGGACATCATCCACGTCAACGTCTGGAAGAAGGGCGACGAGCGCACCACCTATAACCTGGTTTACCTCGACGGCAAGACCGGCCGCTCGATGGCCAAGCGCTTCAACGTGACGGCCATCACCCGCGACCGGGAGTACGACCTCACCAAGGGGAACAAGGGCTCGAAGCTGCTGTACTTCAGCGCCAACCCCAACGGCGAGGCGGAGATCGTCACCGCCCAGATCAGCCAGTCGGCCAAGGCGCGGCAGAAAAACTTCGACTACGATTTCGCGGATCTGGCGATCAAGAGCCGGGGGGCGGCCGGCAACATCATGACCCGCTACCCGATCCGCAAGGTGACCCTCAAGGAAGTAGGCAAGAGCACCCTCGGCGCCATGAAGGTGTGGATGGACACCGTCAGCGGCCGACTCAACCTGGACGAGCGCGGTCAATTCCTCGGAGGCTTCGATACCGGCGACTACCTCCTGGCCCTCTACCAGGACGGCAGCTACGAGCGCGAGGAACTCGACCTCACCCGCCGCTATGACCCCAACAACCTCTACTTCGTGGGCAAGTACGAAGAAGACATGGTCGTCAGTGCCGTCTACTACGAAGGCGAGCGCGGCGTCACCCTCGTCAAACGCTTCCACATCGAGACTTCCTCCCCCGGGCAGGCCTTCAACTTCCTCACCGACCATAAGCAGAGCAAGCTCTACGTCGCCAGCGTCCATCCCCAGCCGGAGATTTCCTACGCCTGGCGGGAAAAGCGGGAGAAGGTGGAGAAGACGGTCCGCCTCGACCAGTTCATCGACGTCAAGGGCTGGAAGTCGCTGGGAAACCGCCTCCACGACGGCAAACTACTATCGGTGAAAGAGCTGAACGAGCCCTTCGTTCCCCGCGAAAAAGCAGCCGTGAAGGCTACCAGCAAGGCCGCCACGAATGGCAAGGGTGATAAGAGCGAGCTCAAACCCGGCGATACCATCGAACTGGATTTCTGAGGCTACTTACCTTCGCCGTATGGGAAAGCAATCCACCCGCCACCGCTACAAGACCCGCGGACAGAAGAACCGCGCTACCGCCCGGGCCGTGCGCTTCGTGCTGCTGGGCCTGGCCGTGGTGGGCATCGCCCTGCTCGTACGCTACCTGCGGGAGTGGTGGCCTTACTACCGGACTTACTTTGAGTAGTTTTCCTCGCTTTGCTCGGAAGGGGGAAGTTGGTGGGTTATTGGGTTGTTGGGTTGTTGGGTTTCGGGTAGGATACTTACCCCTCGCTACGCTTGGGTGTGTAACGCTCCCACCCGAGCGCAGCGAGGGAAAAATGCGAGAAGGGTAACCCAACAACCCAACAATTCACCAACCCAACTACCGCAAATCCAACATAATCCCCATCCGGAAACACTTCCGGCACCGCGCTTCGTATAGGTCCTTTTCACCTAATACGACGGTATCGGTATCCGGTGTAAGGCGGTAGGAGTGGGTGGCCAGGTTGCCGCAGTGCGAGCAGATGGCGTGCACCTTGGTGATGTACTCGGCCACGGCGAGAAGGTCGGACATGGGGCCGAAGGGCTTGCCGCGGAAGTCCATGTCAAGGCCGGCGATGATGACGCGTTTGCCGCGGTGGGCGAGGTCCTGAACGTGCTTGACCACGTCGGCATCAAAGAATTGGACTTCGTCGAGGCCAATGACCGTAACCTCGTCGGGAACCTCCAGGAGGGTAGCCGAGCGAGTGACGGGGCGGGCGACGAAGGAGTTGCTGTCGTGAGAAACGACGTTGTCGACAGCGTAGCGGGTATCCAGACTAGGTTTAAAAACCTCGACGCGCTGGCCGGCGATGCGTGCGCGCTTGAGCCGGCGGATGAGCTCCTCGGTCTTGCCCGAAAACATCGAGCCGCAGATAACTTCCAACCAGCCACTGCGTTGACCGCTAAAGTGAGGTTCTAAAAACATAAGCACCGCCGTATTTTGGCGGCCGAAGGTACCAAACACAACACTAGCCTATGTCCCCATCGAAAGCAGATCGCCTCATCAGCCGCATCACCGCGCTGCACCACAGCCTGCAGCTCGACAAGGATGAAGCCGGCCCCTCCCGCCTTGAACGCGACCTGATGCTCGGCTACCTGCGCGAGGTATACGACCTGTACCTCAACATCGGAAACGCTACGGCGGAGCAGGAAATGAAGCAGGATACCTCTACGCCCGAGCCGCCGCCCGCCCCCGTGCCCCCCCCCGTCCCCAAGCCCGAGCCGGTGAAGGAGCCCACGCCCCCCCCTTCCCCCGCACCCGCGCCCCGCGCCCCCGAGCCGACCTATGTACCGGAAGTGCCCGCCGCGCCCGTGCCCCCGCCGGCCGCACCCGCCTACGCCGCCCGCACCGCTCGGATTAACCCGGAGTACACCCGCCCCGCCCCCAACCCCCCCCAGCCGGCGCCCCGGCCCAACGCTAGTCCGGAAGTAGAGGCCCTGTTCAAGGAAAACGAGAATGCGGGACTCAGCCGCCGCATCCAGCAGAAGGTGAGCGACCTGACCCGCGCACTCAGCATCAACAACCGGGTGCTGTTCTCAAACAAGCTGTTCGCGTCTAACGACGAACTCAACGCCGCACTGAAGGAACTTAACCTCAAAGGCAGCTTCGCCAATGCTAAGTCGCAACTCATCGACCTGGCTCAACTGCACCACTGGGCCGACGAGGATCGCCAGGAAACCGCCCGGGAATTTATTGATCTGGTCCGCCGACGGTATGCGTAAGGCGGGAATAATCTTACTAGTCATCGCGCTCGTTGCGCTTGGCTACTTCTACCTACAAGCACAGCGCTCGGCCGCCGCTCCGCTGGAAACCCTTGCGCCGCTGGTTGTACCGGATAGTGTGCTGACGATCGCCTTCGGAAGCTGCAACCACCAGAACGATCCCCAGGGCTACTGGAGGACCATCGCCAGTCACTATCCGGATGCCTGGCTGTGGCTCGGCGACAACGTCTACTCGGATACCGACGACATGGAGCGGATGCGGGATGACTACCGTACCCTCTCCCAAACACCGGAGTACGCCGCCTTCGTGGCCTTTACCCCCCTGATCTACGGCGGGTGGGACGACCACGACTACGGCCTCAATGACGGCGGCAAGGAATGGGCGGCCAAAGACGGGGCCAAGGAAGAGCTGCTCACCTTCCTGCGGGTCCCCGACGACGCGGCGGTGCGGGACCATCCGGGCACCTACCAATCCTACCGCATCGGCGACGTCCAGGTGATCATCCTCGATACCCGCTACTTCCGGGATGCCTTTTACCCTTCCGACCGGGCGGGCTCGCGGTACGGAGTGAACCCGGAGGGGGATATCCTGGGCGAGGAACAATGGGCCTGGCTTGAGCAGGAACTGCGCGGCAGCGACGCCCGGGCGCACCTCATTACCAGCAGCATTCAGGTGTTGCCGACCGACCACGGCTACGAAAAATGGAGTCTGTTTCCGCAGGCCCGCACCCGGCTGCTGCGCCTTCTGCGCGCTACCCGCCCGGCCCTGCCGCTGCTGTTGAGCGGCGACCGCCACCTGGCCGAGTTCAGCGCGGACACCCTGGATGGCTACACCGTATACGAGATGACCTCCAGCGGCCTCACTCACTCCTTTACCGGGGCGGAGGAGAAAAATGACAAACGCCTCGGCCCCCTGGTGCCGGAGCGAAATTTCGGCCTGCTGCACTTCGTGGAAACCCCGGACGGCCTGGAAGTCCGGGCCGAGGTACACGCCCTTGACGACGACGCCGTGATGGCCGCCCTCACCCTGTCCGCTGGCCGGACGAACAATGCAGGCCCAAGCGCGCTTGTGCCCCCTAAAGCCGCTACTGCCATGACGCTCAAACCCTGCCCTAAATCGCCCAACTGCGTAAGTACCCAGAGCACGGACCCCAAGAAGCAACGCGATCCCATCGCCTTCATCGGCTCCGCGGAAGACGCGAAAGCCAAGCTGAAGCGGGTGATCGGAGAAATGGCACGTACGGAGCTGCAGCAAGAGGAGGGCAACTACCTGCACTACACCTTCAAGACCTGGCCGATCCCCTACATCGACGACGTCGAGTTCATCGTCGATGCGGAGGAAAAAGTCATCCACTACCGCAGTGCCAGCCGGGTGGGCCACAGTGATCTCGGAGTGAATGGTAGGCGGATGGCTAAGGTGGTGGCGGCGTTTAGGGGGGAGTGATTCCTGCCGCTGTACGCTTGGGTCGCCTGATCACGGCTTAGTTATTTACTCATGAGCATGGGGATTAAAAAACCACAGAGACACGGAGGGATGCACAGCGGTAACATAGGGTAGCCATTTGGCGACAGCGCCTGTAAGCTTTCCGTGTGCACTGAGTTTCATCCCGTATACAGGGTATTACTTACAACACAAATCGCTGTATACCGTCCTTCATACGAGCAAGGTGGAAGTTCACCAGTAGCCCCACCTTTAAGTAGTCGGGCACAATTATCTATACAATTTCCCTCGCCGCCTCCTGCGGCTCTCCTTCGTTAAAAAGCCTCGCCAACACTCAGGTGTTGTCTGCGTTTTTCACCTCGGTGAGCCACACGATCCACCAGTTGGAAATGGCACGATAAATATGTCCGACTACGTACTTCACTCAACCGCATATAGGTTAATAATTGCGCCATATCTACGGGCGTGGTTTCCTTAACGGCCTTCAACTCCAAGACGATTCTATTTTCAACCAGGATATCCATCCGGTAGCCGGTGCCCGGTTCGAGTCCGTCGTAGAGCACGGAGAGCGCTTTCTGCACCTCAACCATCAATCCCTCCTTTCTCAATTCATGCGCCAGACAGAGCTCATATATTGATTCTAGCAGTCCTGGTCCAAGTGTACTATGTACCCTAAACGCGGCTCCGCGAATGCGGTACGTCAGTTCATTCAATTCGTTTATTTTCTCTAAGATTGTAGCTCATGTAATCCCTCGAGTTAATACAATCAAATTGTTACTTATTTGAAATGTAGCCCGCCCTGGCCGCCCGCTGTGCATCCCTCCGTGCCTCCGTGGTTAAGAAGCCCTAACACCTCCCCGGTAATACCTATCTAGGGATCTCCACCCCCCGCATAATCTCTTCGATCACCTCCCGCGTCCCCAAGCCCTCCATTTCCCGCTCGGGAGTGAGGACAAGGCGGTGGTTGAGGGCGGAGAAGCAGACCTGCCGGATATCATCGGGCGTAACGAAGTCGCGACCGGCGAGGGCAGCCACGGCCTTGGAAAGGCGGAGGATGGACAGGGAAGCGCGCGGACTGGCGCCCAGGTACAGATCGGGGTGGGTGCGGGTGCGGTGCACCACGGCGGCAATGTAATCGAGCAGTTCGTCGCGGATGTAGAGCCGCTCCACCACCTCACGGTAGCTAGCAATGTCGGCGCGGGTCAGGACGGCCTGTACGTCCTCCTGCTGCCGCTGGCGGAAGTCGTTGCGGAAGCGGTGGAGGATGCTGCGCTCGTCCTCCAGGTCGGGATAGTTGACGACTAGGCGAACGAGGAAGCGGTCCAGTTGGGCCTCCGGCAGGCGGTAGGTGCCTTCCTGCTCGATGGGATTCTGGGTGGCGATGACGAAAAAGGGATCGGGCAGCCGGTGGGTGATGCCGTCGACGGTGACCTGCTGTTCGGCCATCACTTCGAAGAGGGCAGCCTGGGTTTTGGCCGGTGCCCGGTTGATCTCGTCGATGAGGATGAGGTTGCCGAAGATCGGCCCGGGATGGAAGGTGAAGCGGCCATCGGAAGTGTTGAACACGGTGGTGCCCGTCACGTCGCTCGGCATCAGATCGGGCGTAAACTGGATGCGGCGGTAGTCGGCGTCGATCGTCTTGGCGAGCAGGCGGGCCGTGAGGGTCTTGGCAATGCCCGGCACGCCTTCCACCAGCACGTGGCCACCGGCGAGCAGGGAGACGATGAGCAGGTCGATGAGCTCCCGCTGCCCGACGATTAGCCGGCCCACTTCCCGTCGGATGCGGTCGGCCGCGGCACGCAGGTCCTCGAGGCGCTGGCGGTCTTCCGGCAAGCGTTCAGGGGCGGGGTCGCGGGTGTAGGGGTCTTCCATAGCGAGGGGTGAAGTAACGAAAGAATATCAGACGACAGCGGGAAGCGGAAAAACCCGCAGCACGCCCGCCAGTTGCTCCGGGAAGCGGGTCGCGAAGGCCGGGGCGTGGGTGTGGAAGACGGTGACGGTAATGGCGGCCAGGTCCAGTCCCTCCAACCCGATGAAGTCCTTCAGGGCGGCTTCCGAAAAATCGGTGAGCTGGTGGACTTGTTCGTAGGTGAGGGTGTGGGGGAGGAGGGCTTCGCGCACGTGGGGAGCCGTGTAGAACAGCGCGCGGGTGTATTCGTAGATGCCGAGTTGCAGGTACTTATCGGGCTCGACTACCGAGCGGATGAAGTAGTTCAGGGTAAAGATTGCTACCCCGTCTTCGGGATACAGTTCCGAAGCATGCAGCCGTTCGTGCACGGGCGTGGGAAAGAGGTGCTGGTAGAACACGACGTTCTCAAAGCCGGGGATCAAAAATTCCTCCCGGTAAAAGGTCACCGTGGCGGCCGAGGCGGCAACCATCAGCCGTACGTCGGGGGGAATCTTCTCGATGGCCATGCCCGTGACCTCGGTGTTCTCGCGGATCAGGAAGGCGCGGCGGCGAAACTCCCGCTTGCCCGCTAGGTCCAGGGCCCGGTAGAGGGGGAATCGGTCGACGATGGGGGCCATCGCGCCGGGCAGGTCGGGCGGATTTTTCTTCCAGTAGGCCCACCGCAGCTGGGGCGCAACGGAGTAGGCCCCCGCGGCCGCCACGGCCGGCAGCAGCATGAGCCAGGTATACGTCTCGTTGGTCTGCCACGTCAGTACCGCGCCGAGGAGGATCAGGCAGGCGGCGGCGAGGTAGATGGCACGGAGGGGATCCATGGACGAAGGCTTTGCGGGTGGTACGCTGCGGAGGGCAAATATGTTTTACGCACGAATCGCCGACAAATGCGTACCTTAGGAAACCCCCGAAAAGCCGCCAACCCATTATCTTATGATGAATGAAGCAGTGCGGACCATCATGTCGACGGATGTTGTTACCGCCTACCCCTTCCAGTCCGTCGGCGAAATCGCGAAGCTTATGCTCCGTAACCAACTCCAGCAAATTCCCGTTATCGACGGGACCGGTCGCCTGCTGGGCCTGATCACCTCCTACGACATGTGGCGCGACTGTCGCCGCAACCGCGACAGCGAGTCCCGCCCCATCGCGGAGGTCATGAATACCCACGTCGTGAAACTGGCCCCGAAGGACAAGGTCGGCACCGCCGCCGAGCTCTTCATGGACCGCCGTTTTAAGACCCTCCCCGTCGTCAACATCGACGGACAGCTCAAGGGGGTCGTGACGGCCTTCGACGTGATCCGGTATACGCTCCGGAAAGAATACAAAGAGCCCATCCTCTACCGCGAGGTGCTGCTGTAGCCGCCGGCTGCGCTATCTTTCGGGATGCGCACCCTACTTCACTGCTTCCTCGGTTTGTTGCTCGGCACCTGCGTCCGCGCCCAGACTTCCTTTTCCATTACCCTGCCGGAGACCCTGACGGACAGCGCCCTGGACGGCCGCCTGCTCCTGCTGCTCTCGGCCGATACCACGGATACCGAGCCACGCTTCCAGCTCAGCGATGGGCCGGAATCCCAGCTGGCGTGGGGAAAGAACGTCACCGGCTGGCAACCCGGCACCACGATAACCATCGACGCCGGCGACCGCGGCTACCCCCTGGCCTCCACCGAAGACCTGCCCGCCGGTACCTACCGGGCGCAAGTGCTGCTGCACAAATACGAGACCTTCACCCGCAGCGACGGCCACACCGTGCAGTTGCCCATGGACCGCGGCGAGGGCCAGCAGTGGAACCGGGCGCCCGGGAACCTGCTCTCGACCCCGGTGGAGATCACGATTACAGCCGCCCGGAGCGGCCCGATTGCGTTGGCTTTCGATCAGGCCATCCCGGAAATCGACGCGCCGGAGGACACCAAGTACGTCAAGCACATTAAAATCCGCTCAAAGTTATTGAGCGACTTCTGGGGCCGCGATATGTACCTCGGCGCCCACGTGCTGCTGCCGGAAGGCTGGGCCGAGCACCCCGACGTGAAGTACCCCCTGGCCATCATGCACGGCCACTTCCCCGACGATTTCGGCGGCTGGCGTACCACCCCGCCGGATGAGTCCGTGCCCTGCGAGTACAGCGCCCGCTTCGGCATTGACTGCTACAACCGGGTGGTCGACCAGGAGGCCTACGAGTTTTACCGGCAGTGGACCGGCCCCGACTTCCCCCGCGTCCTGGCCATCGAGATCCAGCACGCTAACCCTTACTACGACGACAGCTACGCCGTCAACTCCGAGAACCTGGGCCCTTACGGAGACGCCATCACCTACGAGCTGATCCCCGAGATCGAGCAACGCTTCCGCGGCATCGGGGAGGGCTGGGCCCGCTTCGTCTACGGCGGCAGCACCGGCGGCTGGGAGGCCCTGGCCGTGCAGGTCAAATACCCCGACGAGTACGGCACGTGTTACGCCGCCTGTCCGGACCCCATTGACTTTCGCGCCTACGTGACCGTGGACCTCTATAAAGACGCCAATGCTTACCACCTCGACAGCCGCTTCAAGGAGACGCCGCGGCCCGGCCACCGCGATAGCCTGGGCCACGTTTCCAGCACGCTGGAAGAGATGAACCTACGCGAACTCGTGCTCGGCGACCACAGCCGCAGCGGCCAGCAGTTTGATATTTGGGAGGCGGTGTACAGTCCCGTGGGTGACGACGGCTACCCCCAGCCCATTTGGGACAAAGTCAGCGGCCGCATCGACCCCGCCGTGGCCGCCTACTGGAAGGAGAACTACGACCTCCGCCACATCATGGAGCGGGACTGGGCCACCCTCGGCCCCAAGCTGCGGGGCAAGGTCAACATCTACGTGGGCGACATGGACAATTATTACCTCAATAACGCCGTCTACTTTACCGAGAAATTCCTGCGGGCCAACGACTTCGGCGGCGAGGTCACCTACGGCGACCGGGCCGAGCACTGCTGGAATGGCGACCCCGACCAACCCAATGCCATCAGCCGTCTGCGCTACCACCAGATGTTTATTCCCAAGTGGTCGGAAAAGGTGCGGGAGTTGGCGCCTGCGGGGGCGGATTTGGGGTCCTGGCAATACTGAGATTCACCGCGGAGTACGGGGTATTGCGCAGAGTAAGTCTCGCACAGCAGTAGCGGAGCGGGGCCCCTTCAAGCCTGCGCTATGCTGCGTTTACCTTCGTGTCACCCTGCGGTCCCGCCAGCGCTTGCTGTAGCGACTGCCAGTTGGCCTCCAGGTCCGGCAACGGTAGGTAGCCCCGGCCGAGGGCATAGAGCTCCCCGCTCGCGGATTGATAGACCAGGGTAGGGAAGCCCGTCACGCCGAAGCGCTGGGACAGCTCGAAGTCGGCCTCGGCACGGGGTAGGGAAGCCGGGTCGTGCATGCGGGCGAGGAAGGCGTCGCGGTCGGCACCGAGCGTAGCGGCCCGGTCGGCATAGGCGCCGTAGTCGCCGGGCTGGATGCCGTCGTGGTAGATCGCCCGTTGGAGCGCGGCGGCATAATCCAGGGCGCGCTCGGGGTGGGCTTCCTGAAACACGGCCATGGCGATGGCGGCGGGAATGGAGGTGAATACGGCACTCCCCTCCTCCAGGATATTTTGCAGGAAGGCCTGGCCGAATTCCACGCCGCAGCGGTCCTCGACGACCTTGTAGGCTTGCTTGATGTAGCCGGCCACCTCTCCGATCGGGCCGATCCGCTCCCCCGTGATCATGCCCCCGGACACCACCTGAATGGGCACCTGGGGATGCCGCGCGGCAAATTCAGTCATCACCGGGCTAAAGCCATAGCACCACCCACACAGGGCATCGTAACAGTAGTAGAGTCGTTCCATGTTTGCCCCAACATCCGAATCGGCCTTTCCGGTTCATTCTACCACGCGAAGCAATCACTTCTCCCTGCCGCGGACAGTCTTCAGAAAATCTGGCCTTGTGCATTCCTACGTGACCGCCGAAGGCGCAAGTAGCTATACCCTCTGTGAAACCCTCTGGGTAGTCCGCAAGGGCGCTCCGTGGTGAACCCCCTTACTAAACCACATTAATTTCCCCGGCCCGGAACATCTCGCCCATCTTTTCGTAGGTGCCGTCCTCCAGCTTCGAGCGGACGGCCTTGAACGCATCGAGGGTTTCCTGAATGTCGGCCGCGGTGTGCTCGGCGGTGGGAATCAGGCGGAGGATCAGCTGGCCCTTCGGAATGACGGGCGGCAGGACGACCGAGCAGAAGATGCCGTAGGTCTCGCGCAGGTCGTAGATCAGGGCGCCGGCCTCGTAGGTGCTGCCCTTCATGAAGACGGGCGTGACGCAGGCGCCGGTGTTGCCGATGTCGAAGCCGGCTTCCCGCAGGCCGTTCTGGAGGTGGTGGACGTTCTTCCAGAGCTTCTCGCGCAGCTCGGGCTGCTCGCGGAGAAGCTTGAGGCGGACCAGCGCGCCCTTCACCATCGGCATGCAGAGGCTCTTGGCGAAGACCTGACTGCGCAGGTTGTAGCGCATGAACTCGATGATGTCCTTGTCGGCACTTACGAAGGCACCGAAGCCGGACATGGCCTTGGCAAAGGTGCTGAAGTAAACGTCGATCTGGTCCTGCACGCCCTGCTCCTCGCCGGCGCCGGCGCCGGTAGCCCCCATCGTACCGAAGCCGTGGGCGTCGTCGACCAGCAGGCGGAAGCCGTACTGCTCCTTGTACGCGCAGATCTCCTTGAGGATGCCCTGTTCGCCGCGCATGCCGAAGACGCCCTCGGTGATGACGAGGATGCCGGAGTTGCGCTTTTCGGCTTCGGCCTTGGCCTGCTCCATGCGGACGAGGAAGTGGTCGATGTCGTTGTGGGTGAAAGCGTACTTGGGGCCCTGGTGCATGCGAATGCCGTCCATAATGCAGGCGTGGTCGTCGCGGTCGTACACCACCACGTCGTGGCGGGTCAGCAGGGCGTCGACGATGGACATGATGCCCTGGTAGCCGAAATTGAGCAGCAGCGCGCCCTCCTTCTGGGTGAAGTCCGCGAGCTCTTCTTCGAGCTGGATGTGGGCGTCGGTCTCGCCGCTCATGATGCGCGCCCCCATGGGGTAGGCCAGGCCGTACTCGGCGGCGGACTCGGCGTCTGCCCTGCGCACGTCGGGGTGGTTGGTGATGCCCAGGTAGGAATTGATGCTCCAGATGATGCACTCCTTGCCCCGGAAGGTCATGCGGGGACCGAGTTCGCCCTCCAGCTTGGGAAAGGAGAAGTAGCCATGAGCTATATCCTGGTACTGGCCTAGTGGGCCCTTGAAGTCGCGGAACTTATCGAAGAGGTCTTTCATGCGTCGGGGTTGCGTTTAGCGGGGGCAAAGATACGATTCGATGGGAAAAGCAGGACCGGGGTCCGCAAGTGCGATTCGGTCTCTCCCACTTGCTATGGGGCCACCGTGTGACGCGGTTTGTAGCAGCCACGTTTATCGAGGATGGCGTATCTCCCTTGCGTAATCGGCCCCAAGCATGCTGAGGTACCTCCGCTACACCCTCCTCTACCACGATCGGCTGTGGGCGATCAGCCTGCTGGTCACCTGCTTATTGCTCGTGCCCGTATACATTTATGGCCTGGGGGCACTGCCCACTCAAGTGCTGGCGAAGGTGTTCCTCACGGCGATACTGATCGGCCTGTGGCACCGGCGTCCCCGCAACAACGCCGTCTTCTTCCTGAACATGAACGTGGAAGTCCGGAACCTGCTGGTCCTCTACTTGCTGCTCGATACCCTTTGCTTCCTCCTGGCCGCCTGGCTCCTCCTTGCCCTGCGCTAGATGATCCTGGAAAACATCACCATCGTTTACGGGGGGCACCGGGTGCTCGAATCCTCTACCCTGCACCTCCAACCGGGTCGGGTAACCGCTCTGTTGGGGCGCAACGGG
Organism: Lewinellaceae bacterium; assembly: GCA_963710195.1. Classification (GTDB taxonomy): domain Bacteria; phylum Bacteroidota; class Bacteroidia; order Chitinophagales; family Saprospiraceae; genus Neolewinella. The sequence goes on along the minus strand of CAVPZF010000003.1, from coordinate 390,474 downwards.
ACGGGCAAGAGCAGTGTATTCCGGGCGCTCTATGGCCTGTACAAAGACCGGAACTTACTCATTAGTGTCGGCGGCGCGCGGGTGCAACGGCCCTGGCTGCGTCCCGGCCTGATCAACTACCTCCCGCAGGAACTGGGCCATCCCCCCCGGATGCGGGTGGCGGAGCTGGTCGGGCATTACGGATTAGCGCTAACCGCCTTTCTGGCGCGCTACCCCCTCTTCACCGAATGGCAACAGCACCCGCTGAGGGACCTCTCCCACGGGACCGCGCGGCTCTTCGTGACCCTTCTCGTCCTGGAGGCGGACACCCGCTATACGGTGCTGGACGAGCCCTTTTCTAACGTGATGCCGGTACACAACGAGCTGCTGCTGGAGGTGCTTCAGCGCGTAAAGTCTCGCAAGGCCATCCTCCTGTCCGACCACCAGTACCGCACCGTCCTGCCCGTCACCGACAACCTCTACCTCATTGCCGACCAGCGCATCCGTAAGCTGACCGACGCCCAGGAGCTTATCGACCTCGGCTACCTCCGGGAAGGTACTCTTTAGGAAGCAGTCTCTCCCGGTAGCTATCGCCCCGTACAATGCTGCCTCCGGCAGCGCCCGTGCCGCGCGGCCTCCGGCAGCGCCGGGCGACCTACTGCCCGCACAAATAGTCCCCGAAAAGCGTGGCCGCCGTGCAGGCTACGGCGGAAAAGATTGAAATAGCGATACTGAATATGATTTTCGGAGATGAGGTTGGCTTGTACTACATACCCGCGCAGCCAGAGGCTGCCTTGTACGATCGCTGCCGGAGGCAGCATTGTACCGCAGGCGGAGGCGGCCGCTTACGGACAACCGGTAGCGGTAGGCCCAACGTTTTGTCCGGGCCCCGGGTCGGCTGCCCGTATAAGGCTGCCTCCGGCAGCGCCCGTGCCGCGCGGCCTCCGGCAGCGCCGGGCGACCTACTGCCCGCACAAATAGTCCCCGAAAAGCGTGGCCGCCGTGCGGGCTACGGCGGAAAAGATTGAAATAGCGATACTGAATATGATTTTTCGGAGATGAGGTTGGCTTTTACCACATACCCGCGCAGCCAGAGGCTGCCTTGTACGATCGCTGCCGGAGGCAGCATTGTACCGGCGCCGGAGGCAGCATTGTACTGCACGCCAACCGACACAAAATGCCCCCGCGGATGCAACGATAGAATATACGAGGCAGAGAACACGTTTCCCTCCACAGCGCAGCTTCCGGACTTTTATCCCAAAGCACCGCGCTCCCGGAGCACCGGGCAGTTGATCTGTCGGGGCTGCCGCTTTCCTTGATGCGATTTGTTTAGTGGTCCCGGCACCCGCGGGCCCGCCCTCCCTACATTTGACCCCAATTGATTGATGAAAGTTTACCTGTTGCCTTTGGCTTTGCTGCTGCCCTTTTTGGTCGCTGCCCAGGCCCTCACGTACCAAATTGACGTCCTTGATCTCCAGCCCGATGGAGAGGATAAACAGATCCTCGACATCGCCTCCCTCGGCAGTAAGCTGTACTGGGGCGTGGCGGGAGACCTGAATTACGTCTCCAACGGATCGGTGGCCTCCACCATCAGCTTCCACGGGGCGTCGGGCCTGCGCGAGGGCGTCGTACCCCTCGGACAAACCGGAGAGACCTACTACTTCCACTATACCTCCAAGGGGAAGGGCTACAACATCGTGGTCGACGGAATGGTGCCCGTGCCCTACCTGCTCAGTTTCCCCCTGCTGGAGGCGAAGGGCTACCACCACGTGGCCCCCGTCATGGCGGACGGCAAGCTCTACGCCCTGCGGGAAGCGAAGCCCTCCGCCACCGGTGAACACCTCGTGCAACTGATCGAGGCGGACCCCGTCACGCGTCAGCAACGAATCGTATTTGCCGATACCCTGGCCACCCAGGTGAATCCCTACAACACCGGCCTCGTGACCGACGGCGACCGGATCTACTTCAGCCGCGCCCAGGCCGGCGGATTCGGGCCGGCTACCTACGAAGTGGCGACCGAGGTAGTGACGGACGGCGGGGCACTGCCCGCCACGGCCAACATCACCTACGAGCAGCTAAACGGGCAACTGCTGCTGCGGCATACGGCCACCGATGAGTCTGTGACCACCTATTTCGTATCGCCCGCCGGCGTCGGTCCGGCCCACGCCGTGAATCTGCACGAAGACTTGTCCGTAGCTCTCCCCTCCAACTTGCTGGGCATCGGGGAGACCGGCGGCGTCTATGCTATCCATCACACCAGCGGCAGCGCCACCCTGCTTGCTCAGACCGGCGTAAATGATACTGAAAGGCCCAAACTGCTGGCCCTGGACGGCGACGACGCCCTTTTCTTCCGTAAAACCAGCGCCGGCACCTGGATGCTTGCCCGCACCGACGGCACCCCCGCCGGTACCCGCGACGTGCTGGCCATACCCGAGATCAGCGCTGATGGACCCGAACAACTCCTGCGTTTTGGCGACTACGTGGCCTTTTACTCCGAGGGCAAGCCCGTCTACCTGCTCGATCCCCGCACGGAGAACCTGGTGGAGGTAGCGGCCGATTTCAACCTGCCCGGGGCAACGCCTCCCCTAGCTATCGTGGGCAACCGCCTCTACTTCGCCGCCCATGACCCCACCCTCGGGGAAGAAATTCACTACCTCATCATCGATCAGCAGCGGACACTAAGCGGCGCGGTTTTCCGCGACCTTAACGGAAACGGTACGCAGGATGTGGGGGAAGACGGTCTGGCCTACGTACCCGTAGTCGTGAGCGAAGGGGAAACCGTGGACCGCTACTACACCGACGAGTCCGGCAACTACACCTTCCTCGTAGAGGATGGCAAGACCTACAGCGTAACCACCGACCCCCAGGCCTGCTACACCTCCACGACCGCCGACAGCTACGTGGTGAGCTATCCCTACGCCACGGTGCCCGACGTGAACTTCGGCTTCCAGGCGGAGCCGGGGGCGGCCGTCCTGCGCACCTTGCTGAGCGCGGGCCGCGTGCGCTGCAACGAGAAGGTGCCCTTCTGGCTCACGGTCAGCAACGACGGTTGCCTGCCGCTGGCGGGGACGGCGACCATCACCCTGCCGGCGGGCGTCACCTTTGCCTCGGCGTCCCCGGAGTACAGCTCGGTGGTGGATAGCGTGTACACCTTCGCCTTCGATAGCCTACAGCCCGGGCAGAGCTACTACAACCTCCTGCACTTCAACATGCCCAACGAAGACGCGACCGGCGAAGACATCGTCATCGGCGTGGGCGCGGGTGCGGCGTCGAATACCGGGACCGCGGTGACCGATACCCTCACCTTCTCCAAGCCCCTGCGCTGCGCCATCGACCCCAACGACAAGCAAGTGAGTCCCTTCCGCGCCGACCCCGGCAACAACAACTACACCCGCACGGACGAAACCCTGATGTACACGATCCGCTTCCAGAACCTCGGCAACGACACCGCCTTCGCGGTCCGCATCGAGGACCAACTCTCGGAATACCTGGACCCGACCACTTTCCAGGCCCTGGGCCAAAGCCATCCCTACACGGCGCACATTTCCAACGACGGGCTGCTGACCATGGAGTTCACGGACATCGAGCTGGTCGATAGCATCACCAACCCCGCCGGCAGCGAGGGCTACGTCGCCTTCGAGATCAGGACCTATCCCGACCTGGAGGACTTTACCGTCGTCTCCAATAGCGCCAGCATCATCTTCGACCGGAACCGGCCGATCGTTACCAATACCGTGATCTCTACCCTGGTAGCGGAACTGGACGCCGACGGCGACACTTACTTTTTCTTTGAGGACTGCGACGACCGGGACGCCAGCATTCATCCTGCGTCGGCGGAGATTGCCGGCAACGGGATTGACGAGGACTGCGATGGGGAAGATCTACCCCTGCAGGCCAGCGTGGCGGTTGCCGAGACTACTTTGGTGGGTGACCTGAGCGTCTACCCCAGCCCGACCGACGGTACGTTGTGGCTTGAGTATTCCACCACCGACGCGCTGCGCGTAAGCCTGCTGGACGGTACCGGACGTAAACTGCTGCAACGGGTGTTCCAGGGACGGCAAGCGCTGTCTCTCACCGCCTACCCGGCCGGCATCTACCTGCTGCGGGTGGAGAATCCGGCAAGCGGCCGGGCGTCGGTCCGGCGTGTGGTCCGGCGGTAACCTAAGGGGCACTACTTTAGGGCCTTACTGCCGCCCTATGCCACCATCCGCGATCACGTTCCGTTCCGCGACCCCCTTTGACGCCCCGCGCATTGCCGCCCTGCACGCCCGCAGCTGGCGCGAGCACTATACGGAGGCCATGTCCGCCGCCTACCTGGAGGGAGAAGCCCCCACCGAGCGCCTGGCCCTGTGGACCGGCCGGTTCACCGATACCCCGGATACCATGCGGGTCGTGCTGGCCGAGGTAGGCAATGAGCTGGTGGGCTTCTCCTGCCTCTTCTTTAACCACGACGCGACCGATGGCACCCTGCTCGATAACCTGCACGTGCGGGCGGACTACCAGGGCCACGGCGTGGGCAAGCGCCTGCTGCACGAAGTGGCCGGGGCCGTGCAGTGCCACGATCCGGTGGGGAAGCTCTACCTCTGGGTGCTGGAAAGTAACACCTCCGCCCGGGCCTTTTACGAGCGAATGGGAGGAAAGCCCGGGCGCCACGAGCGCCATCACCTGCCGGGTACGGGTACGGATGGAGTTCCCGCCATTGCCGTTCACTTCGATCCTGCAACCTTGCTGGAGCGAAGCAAGTGAAATACTAAGCCATCCCCAAACTCCCTCCGCCCGTGATCCGCCCCTACATCCTCACCGAAACCAATTGGAAGCACCTCAAGGATGCGACCGTTGACCTGGCCATCCTACCCTGGGGGGCGACCGAAGCCCACAACTACCACCTGCCCTACGGCACCGACAACATCGAGGCCAGGGGCCTGGCCGAGGAAGCCGCCCGCCTGGCCTGGGAGCGGGGCGCCCGGGTGATGGTGCTGCCCACGATCCCCTTCGGCGTCAATACGGGGCAGACGGACATCTTCCTCGACATCAACCTCAATCCCACCACCCAGCTGGCCATTCTGCGCGACGTGATCCGTACCCTCGATCGCCAGGGCGTGAAGAAACTGCTCGTCTTCAACAGCCACGGCGGCAACAGCTTCAAAGTCCTGCTCAAGGAGCTGGGCCTGGAGTTCCCGGGAATGTTTCTGTGTACCTCCAATTGGTTTCAGTCCGTAGACAAATCTCAGTACTTCGAGGAGCCCGGCGACCACGCCGATGAGATGGAGACCAGCCTGGTCCTGTACCTGCGCCCCGAGCTGGTGCTCCCCCTGGAGGAGGCCGGTGCCGGCGCCGAGAAAAAGCATAAGATCACGGCCTTCCGCGAGGGCTGGGTGGCCCACGAGCGGCGCTGGTCGCAGGTCACCGCCGATACGGGCATTGGCAATCCCCACCAATCTACTGCCGAGAAGGGCGAGCGCTTCTTCCGCGCCGTGACGGCCAAGTTCGCCGACCTCTTCGTGGAGTTGGCGGCGCTGGATGTGGGGGAGATGTACGCGTAGCGTTCACCTCAGTAGCGTCCACTTCAGTGGACATGCTGCCCGTTATATACCCTTGGTTGCTGGTTACAGGCTAACTATGAACGGCAACGCAGCTACCCCATCATTATCCTACCGGACCCGAAGGTGACGTCCCCTCCCCAGCTGAAGGCGAAGCGGGCCGCAGGCCCGTAGTCCTCAGCTGGATCTTAACCCCTACCGTGGAAGATCTACAATTTTGGAGGCAGGGTTAGGGCTAAGCTAGCGGGCAACAGGAGGACTAAACTGCGGAGGCAGCAGGACGGCTAAGGTAGCGGGCAGCAGCAGGACTAAACTTTGGAGGCAGCAGGACGGCTAAGGTAGCGGGCCAGCAGGAGGACGATAAACTGCGGAGGCGGCAGCAGGACGGCTAAGGGAGCGGGCAGCAGGAGGACTAAACTTTGGAGGCAGCAGGACGGCTAAAGCCGTCGCTACTCGATTATTGAGAGGCTCCCCGTATACTGCAAGACCGCCCCATCCAAAAAGGCCACCTCCGCCACGTACACGTAGGTTCCCGCCGGCACCGTACGCCCGCCCTGGGTGCCGTCCCAGCCGAGTGGCTCGTCGTTGGGGGGCAGGTCGGTAGCGGCGTAGACCTCGCCGCCCCAGCGGTTGTAGACGCGCAGGCTGGGAATAGACACGACATTCGGTACCGAGGCGTACACCGTGAAGTAATCATTGACCCCATCGCCGTTGGGCGAGATGGCCGAGGGGAGGTATACGAGCCGGTCCGCCTGCACGTTGATGCCCACCGAGTCGGTTGCGATGCAACCATCCACGGAGGTTGCACGGAGCGTCAACGTCAGTGTGCGGGGCGGCAGCAGTTGGACGATCGGGCAGACTGAGTCGCAGTCGATCAGGCCCTCCGGCAACCAGGCGTAATCGGCCACCGGCTGGGTACTGCCGATGTCCAGTTGCACGGATTCCCCGAGGATGATGTCGCGGTCCTCCCCCAGCTCCACATCGAAGGGGAAGGGACTGCGCAGGCGCAGCGTATCGCCGGCAGCACAGCCGTAACGGTCCTCGACCCGGTAAGAATAGTCGCCTTCGCCCAGGCTATCGATTGGGGTGCCCAGGCTCGCGGGGGCGTCGGCGAAAGTAAAGCGGTACGGCCCCGCGCCACCCTGCACCCCGGTCAGCAGGACGCGCCCGTCGATGAGGTAGTCGCAACTCGGGTCGGTGATAGTCAGCTCCGGATTGAGGCCGGAATCGGGGACCACCGTGAGCTGCAACGTTACGATGCTGTCGCAGCCGATGGAGGAGATGAGGGTATCGAGGTAAGTACCGCTGGTGTCGTAGGTGGACGTACCAACCGGGTAAGTGAGTCCGGTACAGATCGTATCCGTCACCGTATACCGCTTCGGCACCACGTTCACCGTCTTTTGGTTGGAGACGACTCGGCACTTGGTGCTGTTGAGGTTTGCCGGGCTGTTGGCTAGCAGGTAACGGTATGCGTAGGGCCCGACGGCCAGTTCATTATGGACATAGCTGGTCCTATTCTCTCCGGGAATGTCTTCCCAGCTGACGCCGCCGTCGGGACTCCGCTGCCACTGCACGGCCGGACTCGGAAACTGGTCGCCGTTGATGGTCGCCGTCAGCGTAATGGGGTCACCGTCCTCGCAGATGTTAGCTACCTCGACGGGGAGAATAAGGGCCTCGGGGCCACAGGCGCGAAAGCTGATGTTGTCGATCGCCAGGTCGTTGCCGAAGCCGCCGGGGGCGTTGTTGCGTAGGGCGAGGGTGACGGTATTCTGGCCGGGCACCGTGGTGAAGGTGAAGCCGTAAGTCTTCCACTGCTCGTTCTCGGGCAGGGGGCCGGTGGTTTCAAATACCTGCCCATCCAGGAGAAAGGATACGTTGGGCAGGAGGCTGTTGTTGCCGCGGCGAATCACGTTGATCACGTCGGCCGTAAACTGATACAGGGTGTTTTCGCACAGCCCGCTCACTTCCTGCTCGTAGAACAGCCCGGGGTCAAAGCTGGCGTTGACCACCATCATGTAGCCCTGTGGGTCGGGGCTGTTGTCGCGCAGGGGCAACCAGGTGTCGTAACGGAATCCCCAGGCCCCCATATCGTTGGTGATGGTATAGAACCCGTCGTTGGGCGGCGGCTGCGTCTGGTACAGAAAGCCGGGCGCGATGCCGGGATCGGGCAGCAGGATGTTGGCGGACCCGCTCCCGAAATCACCGTCCGTAAAGATGTTCTCCCCCAAATTGCCGGTACACTCGTCCTGGCCGCACAGGGGGGCACTCAGGAAGAACAGCAGCAGCAGGAGAAATTCAGAAAAACGCATGTCGACGGGGCAAAACTTATGAATAGGGGTTGGCTAAGGTAATCCATCCCCGATCGGGCCGGTAAAGCGAATTCTCCTTTGTCGGGCGGCGGCGCGCCGGTGCAAGGTTTTTCCCGGGCAGGAAGGCGTACCTTACCGGAGCTTTCTTCCGATCACTTACAACACACCCGTGCTATGCGCCCTAATACTTTCTTTCCTACCTGCTTCCTGTTCCTCCTGACCCTCAGCTTTTCCGGCTTCGTGCGGGCGCAGGCGGATGAGGTAAGGCCCAGTCCCCTCGCTACCGTCACCCAGACCATTGGCGCCGGCACCGAGATCACCGTCGAGTACAGCCGTCCCGCGGTGAAGGACCGCGTCGTCTGGGGCGGCATCGTCCCCTACGGCATGGCCGAGGGCAACAAGTACTCCGACGACAAGCCCTACCCCTGGCGGGCCGGGGCCAACGAGAACACCACCGTCACCTTCAGCACCGACGTGATGGTCGAGGGCGAACGCCTGGCGGCGGGCACCTACGGCCTGCACATGATCCCCGCCGAGGAGGGCGAGTGGACCATCATCTTTAACCAGGTCTCCGACATCTGGGGCAGCTACCAATACGACGAGACCCAGGACGCCCTCCGCGTAATGGTCTCACCCGAGGAAGCGCCCATGGAGGAGTGGCTGACCTACGGCTTCGACGCGATCACCCCGAACTCCACCGAGGCCTACCTGCGGTGGGAGAAGCTCAAGGTGCCGTTTGCGGTGGCGTTGATCGACTAGTCAACCTGACTTGGTCTTGATAACGCTAGATCGGTTGCTGCTGACGGCTTTTGCCACCGGCCCCCAAAGGGGGGGAAAGCCGTCCTCCGCTGAGATACCTGCCGTTGACCTTGTACGATGACGAAGCCCCCAGCCTGCAACGGCAGCTGGGGGCTTCTTGCTGGATACACGAGTGCCGCGTAACCCAGCGTACCTAAACCCGTTCTTACCCCGCTAAACCGGACGGGCGGTGCGGGGGTTATAGCTCTTCGCGCTTAGCGCAGCTTGTCCTCCAACCGGATATAATTATGCAGGAAATCATCGAAATTCCCCTCAGCAAGATCAAGATTGGCTTACTCTTCGTGGGCGCCCTGGCCTTCGTGATCGTCGGCCTGCTCTTCACCGTCCATCCTGGGGGCTGGGCCATTCCGGGCCTGTTCCCCGCCGGCTTGGTGCGGGCGGTGGGGATAGTCTCGGCCGGCTACTTTGCCCTGTGCGCCTACTTCATCGGGCAGAAGCTGACGGACGATCAGATGGGCCTCACCATCGACGGTGCGGGCATCACCGACAACTCCAGCGCCAACGGCGTCGGCCTGATCGAGTGGGAAGACATTACTGGATTCCAGATCGCTCAGTCGTACTCCTCCAAAATCCTGCTCATCATGACCCGCAGTCCCGAAAAGTACATCCAGCGGGTCACGAGCAAGCTCTTTCAGCGGTCGATGTGGATGAACAACAAGCTCTATGGCTCCCCGATCGGCATTATCTCCAGTACCCTGAAGGTCGATTTTGGAGAACTGGAGCGACTGATTGCGGATAAGTTGCGGGAGCGGGAGCTGGGGGGGCTGGCGTAAGGGGGGAGAATATCCCAAGCTACTCCCCAGCCCCTCTCCGCTGAAGAGTCGGATAAAATAATCCCCACCAATTTGCGTGCTACGACCGCTACGATGACCTTTCTTTTGAAGCCTCGCCAACTGCTCTGGTGGCGTCATGTGCGGTCAAGCGGTCGGGGGACGCCGGGCAGCTGCTGGAAGATTCTATACCATCAGCGGCGGGGACGCAAGGTGCAAGGAACGCCCGCGCCGCGCCGGGACGGGTATACTACGCCCGCCACGAAGTGACCAACGGCGAGTACCGGGTGTTCCTGGACGCGATGGCGCGGGAGGACTCCGCGGTCTGGAAAACGTGGCGGTACGACTCCACCGGCTGGACCGCGAAGCCCGGAGAGGCGAACCACGCTCTGGAGCGCGTGTACCACACCCACCCGGCGTACGCGGATTACCCCATCGTCAACATCACCGCCGACGCGGCCGGGCGGTACTGCCGGTGGTTGAACGCGTCCGCACCGTCTAAGCTTCTTTACCGCCTCCCCACCCTGGCGGAACAACGGGGCCTGCTCGCCCGGCTGGACACCGTGTCGCTACAGCCGGTCCGCGAAGGCGGACAGTGGCGGGCGTCCTTCGCCAACCTCACGTACTCCCCTGACGGGACGGACTATCCCGACATCGACGGCGCATCCTACACCGCGCCCGTCCGCGCCTTTCGCCAGAACCGCCAGCGCGCTACCTCCGTCCTCGGCAACGTCTCCGAGTTCAACGGCGCGGGCAGTCGGACGGGCGGCGGCTGGAATGAGTCGCCGGCGGAGGCCAAGAGGGTGATCCCGGCGGAGGGCAGCGGTCCGGGGATCGGATTTCGGGTGTTCGTGGAGGTGGTGGAGTAGTTTAGCGTTTGTTGGGATTCCACTCGCCGCCGCAAACTTGCTCTTTTGTGCCTACGCTTCGCCTCGAAAAAGGTCACTTAGCCCGTCAGCGCGAAGCAGCCACGAAGTGCACCTCCTTTTTCAAAGCTCGAATAGACCAAAAATAGCGGCATTTTCGTCAGGCTCGGAACACCTAAACAAGCTCTAAGACAACTTGCTTCCACGTGTTTTTTAGCCCTTGATTGGCCTTTAGCGTATCCTCTAGTCTACAATCTATCCTTTTGACTGGACTTAAGATGATGGTTAGGGTCGTCGATTTTATTTTCCCGGCCCGTCTTTGATGGCGGGTTTCGCCGAACGAATGCGCCAACGCAACCGGGGTTTCAATAGGTCGAAGGTAGTAACTCTAATTTCATCCTTGAGGGGACGGCGCGGTGGCATGGGCCAAAACCGAGCGGAGCGAGCTTTTGGCCCATTGCCGACGGGCTGGCACCTGGCACCAACAAAACCCAACCAGCACTCCCCCACCAGCCCCGGTTGACGTTTGGCGCTGTGTTGGGCGATTTATGTTCCTACCGTATAGTTCGTAGACCGTCCTTGGCCATGCTTCCTGACAATTGATCTTTCTACCATGTTAGACAGTATTCTCTTCACCGTAGGATTAGGAATTTCTAATTGCTCTGCTATCTGTCCGGACTGACACCCGGCATTATTATTTATAAATTCGTAGATCGTTTTTTCTCTGGGTGACATCTTAAATTTGATATTCGTCCGGTCGATCTTATTCTCAATCTTTCTTTTAATTGTTAATAGCGAATTCATAAAGTACTGTATCCACTCGGTGATATCTTCATTTGGTCTTTGAGCCTGACAGTGACGCAGTACTTGGTAGTAGCTTTTCTTCGTTGATTCTATTTGATGCTCAAAACTTACGTACTGCACCCAATCATAACCCTGCTGTAATAAACTTAAGGTAGTCAGCAGTCTACTCATTCTTCCGTTGCCATCCTGAAAGGGATGGATCGTCAAAAATTCGTACACCAGTACAGCGGTTCTAACTAGAGGGTGAACTTCATTCGGTGTATTGTACCACCGGATAATCTCATTCATTTTATCCTCCGTTAAGTGACCCGGCGGTGTCGTCTCAAAAATTATGTGCCGACTCCCATCCGGTAGCTTTGCCTCAACCGCATTGCTATGCTGCTTATAATTCCCCCGGTGCCATTCATCTTTTCTGCTATACTGCATTAATATCTTATGTAGCCCGAGAATATCTCTCTTCTCTACTCTAATTGTATCATTATTCTCGATAATAATTTCTAATACCGCGTAGTATCCTGCTACCTCTTGCTTATCTCTATTCTCCAGTTTACTAATATCTAATTCCGATAGAAAACGTTTCACATCGGAATTGGTCATCTTCGAACCTTCAATCCTGGTTGAGGCACCCACACTCTGGATGGTAGCCATGGTTCTTAGTTGATTAAGCGTGGCTCCTTCGCGACGTTTGATTATGGCCCACGAAGCATCAAACCGATCAATCTCACTGATTAGGTTGACTAAGTTCCAGTCGAGGTCTCCTCTGAAGTTGTAGAGCGTCATTGTGTTTTCCATAGCGGAAAGGTAGCAAAACCGTGGCTAAGTGATACGATTTGATACGCATTTATCCGATTTTGACACGATTCCTCGCGTAGTGGTCATGCTCCGGAAGAAGTGATTTTTTCCGTGGCCCCTAAGGGCCATGTCGCCCAACGGGGGCCTACCCGACGGCCGCCATTCCAACAAACACTGTGGGTGATCACAATCGATCCGGCCGTTTCTAAAGGAATGAAGCTACCAAATAGCTCAATCGGCGGCTGTGCGTGGTAGGCGGTGTTGGGCGAATTTATTAATCCTTCATCCAGGTCAGGCTAAACGATGTACCCCGTTCATTTTGGAGGAGAAGAATATGTTGATTCCTGAAACTGGCTTCTACACGTTGAATAATCTCGTTTTCTGAATTGAAGAAATATATTTTATCTTTTACAATAAAGTATTTTCCGATACCTATTGGGTCGTGCTTGATAATGTCCGAGGGAACATAATCATAAACTTTCTCATATCCCTCTTGATGTTCAGCCGTACAGCTTTCAAAAACAGAACCATAATAACTGGTATAGTGCCCGTCTTCGAATAAAATAAGAGTTTGGTTACTGAAGCAACCAGGTAGCAAATTGTCAGTCTGAGAAGTCTCAATACTAACCATTTTGAATCTTCCCCAAGTCCGGTTGTTCCAGTCGTAAATTTTTTCAGTTTCTACGGTAATGTAATTAGGGATAGAAAATAAATATTCACCGTCATTATCTACATCTGAGTTTTGTTTGAAATAATGTGTGAGGTTAGAAATTGTATCTCTTATTGTGGTTGAAGGTTCATTGATGACTCTATAGAGCTCATAACCATGTGCTACTAAGTCGAACAACTGTATATGGTCAACGTCGTAATGTTGAGTTTCTATTGTATCTAAAGAAACCAAAATTTCATATAATTGGGCACCATCAATGTAATGGTTGGTTGATGTATCAATTGGCAAAATATTTTGGTTCAATATATGATATAGTGGGTTTTTAACTGACTGTCCGTATGTAGTCAAGCTAATAAAATATATGAAGATAAATGCGTAGTACCTCGTCTTAGCAACTCTATTCATCACACCCATTTTTGATGACTTATTTATTTCATGGTCTTTATCCATATGCCTGTTTCTAGTGATTTATGTGTTGAGTCACGGTACATTTAAGGCGAATAGATCCTTATATTTGAGAAACGCCAGTTACCCAATTTCAGTCTGCATTAATTGCAAATATTAATATTTGGATGCCGGCCTAATGCCGGCATTTCGCCCAACGTGTGCCTACCCGACGGCCGCCTACACTAGTAAACCCTGTGAATATTGACTTTTATTTAGTCCGATTTTAAACCAACGATAGCATCCAGAAACTTAACTGGCGGCTGTGCGTGGTAGGCGGTGTTAGCGGCATTTTATAACACATATCTTCCTTGTACTGCTTCGTGTATCGCTTTGATACTGGAGATCGCTACGTGTACGTACTCTTTTGAAGTCGAAGTGGAGATTTGCCAAGCTGAACCTATGTCTGCATCAATCCCATGGTCACAAGCATTTCTAACGTGGCCGAGATATTTTATCATGTTTTTGTGTTTTACAGATAGATGTTGTGCCGCACATATTCGATCAATCTTTGCATTGATGCCATTTGCACCAACTATATTGACGCCATAGTGATTTGCAATTTCACTCAAATATGTTTCAACTGCATTTCCAGCGTGCACAATTGGAGCTCGGGGATCATTATGCGCATTTTGTATTAACGATATCGCATCGACGAGCGGAACAAAAACATCAGGCCGGTTAAGCCTTTGATAAAGCTCTTCAGATAATCGCTGAACTAGGGTTTGTTCTATGCTTTGGCGATCACCAGTTAAACTTTGGATATTTTTTACATCCTGATCGCTTAAGGGTTGAGAACTGGTTTGATACTGACCTCCCCCTTGAGCCTGTAGACTATTTGTATACGTTCCCAAACTTATAAGCGTATTAGCAATTTCATTTCTGTGTTCTGGAATCGTTAGTACTGCTTTGATATGATTGGCAGCATCATGAAAAGTTGGGTCAATAGATAGTCTTGACTTAAATAGAGCGTAAGGGATATATTCTTCTAACGCTAGCCTCAAAATACTGGCTCGCTTATCCAAAGATGACGTTACTAAATAGTCACCTAGAATACTTAGCTTTTTGTAAGTTTGTGAATTAGCATCATATTTAACCAGCCCAAGTTCTTGAGCTAGTTGTACAGCATTTGTTCCATTAATTTGACTTGTCCCTAGGAAGTCACTTATGATTTGAACGGTCGCCAGACCATTTGCCAAGATAACAGCATCTGTAGCACCAACAATTTCCTCTGCGGTAGTTTGTGGAATAGAATATGCCATTACTGATTTATATCATCAATAATTGCCCTGATTTTCTTCCCCAGACCATCTAATTCATCAGGCTTTGCCGAGATAGTCAATTCTATTTTGATTTGGCTGTTATCATAAATTGTCTTACGCTCAGCATCATGTGGAACATCATTTGAAGGCTCATGAAATACCGGATCAATCGCAATATCATCTTTATCTTTGATTAATTCTGGCGATGCATGATCTGATATACCCGGAATGTGCTCATTTACAACCAACTTTTCCCCTTCCTGTATTAAAGCACCAGCTGATAAGAATATATCTATAACCGCACGTGATCCAGTCATTACAGAGGCGCTTTTTGATTCTCCCGAACTGAAAGCTATGTGGTTCTCTAACTGAGAATATTCCATACCTCTGCGAATCTTGACAGCTTGAATCATCTTGGTCAAAAATTCGTTTTCCGATATGATTTCGGACCAAACTTTCTGCACTTCCAAGATGATGTCGTGTTCAACAGCTCGAGCTAAGCGACCACCAACTTCAGTCAACGATTTCTTATTTGCACCTTCTAAAACTCCAATGAACGAAAGGAAAGCATTATTCCCACTTATAGTGGTTCGAGCCATTCCAGTAGTCTGTGCTAAATCGGTAAGTCCCGTAGGTTTTCCAACAGAATGGTAACCTAAAATCATTTTTCTAAGTTCCTCATAGCTATTTCTAGGAAGCCGAATTTTATCTGCCATCTGTTTTTTTGCTTAAAGATAAACTTTGTTAGGTTCCACTTCGCTCAAAGTCTTTTTATCAACGCGGGCGCTTTCTCGAACTAAGATAGATTGTAAAATCTGATGCATCCTAAGATATGCACAATTCTTCAAAATTAATATCATTGGTACGTCTTGCAGACATAAATCATGATCCATTTTTCATTTTAGTAAAGCCTATCTACAGCTTTTTATCCAATTCTACTCAAATAGGTGGCTATACTAATTGTTCTTTCTACGACCCGAGTCTTATTTATTTCATCTGGGTGATTTTTATCAAATTGCCGCTAACGAGTGCGGCCGCGCCGTGCCGGAATGGATCTAATTTAAGGCCTAATCCCTTTTCCAAGATACACTCTCGGTGCCCACCAGCCCTACCCCACCGGCCAGCCCAGGCATGGACGTGGCCGCGGTGTTCGCTGACGTCCTTTTTATATTAGGAGCGGATGCGACTGTTTCTACGCGGTAGCGGCTTCCGTTTCTGCGGGCTGTTTCTACGCGGTAGCGTTTCCGGAGCGGGTGCGACTGTTTGTACGCGGTAGCGGCGTCAGACCTGCCATGCTATTTCTACGCGATAGCGGCTTCCGTTTCTTCGGGTTGCTTTTACGCGGTAGCGTTTCCGGAGCGGGTGCGACTGTTTCTACGCGGGAGCGGCGTCAGACCTGTCATGCTGTTTCTACGCGGTAGCGGCTTCCGTTTTTGCGGGCTGTTTCTACGCGGTAGCGTTTCTTTAGCGGGTGGGACTGTTTCTACGCGGTAGCGGCGTCAGATACTACTCATTCGCTGCGCGATAGCGCGCTCTATTTTCACTCGATGGCGGGGCGTCAGTCAGCCTACTTTTGCATCTGTGCGGTAGCCCCTTGTGATCTAATCCTGCGCCATAACGGCGTTTGTTCCTGCGCGCTGTTTTCACGCGGTAGCGTCTCCAGAGTTCTGCGGGCTTGGATGTCAGCGAACGGGGGCGCCAACGCAGGCCGGCTCCACCTACCAACTTTCGGATTAGCGAATTTCTTTCCTAGATAATGAAGCATCTTCGGCACCCAAAAGCATCACCGCCGGCTTGACGATGGCGCGGTGTTCGGCGCATTATTTAATTAATGACTTTAGCCTAGCGTCGCTAGATAAAACTTTGCTTAAATCTTGGACATTAACGTCTTCTTTAAGTACGTTTCTTGTATTTATTATATCTAGTACACGAGAGAGTACTGTATCTATTTTCTCTGGTAAGATAACTTGCTCTATTTCTTTTTGTAATTGATCCCTTCCAAGCTGAGTGTATTTTTCTGGACCTAATTTACCTTTAATAACCTTTTCGTAATCACTAGGCCGGTCTAAAAAAACAAACTGGCGATTTAAAATGTCTTTGACCAGTTCTTTAAACTCCCTTTTATTGGTAGCGTGGGGAACCCAGTCAACGGTGCCAACCCTGCTATAAAGATTCCCAACGAGCCAACCTAGCTTCGCTTGAAAATTTTCGTTCAATTCTGCTACCTTTGATTTTGCGCACTGCTCATAATGCTTATCGGCTTTAAGGGCTATGCTTACTCTAAGCGTTGCTACGCAATTGTCTTGCAGTCCTAACTGTAAGTCATTATGTAGGTAGAAATATTCAGCGATATTATTGTTTAATAGCCTACCCAAAAAATCTGACATTTTATTTTCCATGGGTTTGGAAAAGACACCTAATGTTTTTTCAAGGTGAGAGGATCCAAATTCTCCATATTCTCTGGCCAAAATCGATTCTAAACTTCTAACTGCTGCGATTGAAATATATGGTGCTTTACAACTAGCTTCACTAGACCTTTTTACCAAGTCGCAACTTTGAGTCAGAACTAAAAAGTAAAGATATTCGTCCCTAGCAAAATAGGGATGAACTTCTTCAATGACTTTCATTAAGTCATCTGTCTTAGCCAGAATATCACCTTGTGACAACTGGTCATTTTTAACTTCGTCCTTATAAGTGAAATGCCCCATTTAATTCAAAAACGAGCATTTAATTTTCTTATAGCTTTTTCACGGCGAAGCTTTCCTGGATTGATCCTGATCGTCACTGTCCTCTGTTTAGAATTTACAGTTATGAACTGACCGTGATTTCTCTCGAATTCAGTTCTGCTTCCTTTGGGGACAGATGCGCTATAATTTATTTGAGTTACATCTTCGGACACGGACTTCATTAACCTGTCGCGTTTCGGAGCGGTTGTTTTACGCATGAACTTCTTCATTTTGGTCGAGTGATATATTGTAAATTTCCGTCAAGAGGTTTATAGAAATATCTCTAGATTTTATGAATCGATCTTGAGTTAGCAGTTCTGAGATTTGTTCACAAGATTCGGCATCGTTATGAAAATTAAAACTAATTGTAAAATTGTTATCCTTGCTTAGCATTATTACAAAATTAATCTTATTACCTTCATATAATAATTCCCTACTCACTTGGCGTATGCCAATTTCATAATTTGCTTTAGCAAGATCATCAATATCAGAAAACTCTACGAGCTTAAACAGTTTTTCCTTCTCTTCTTCTGTATCTACAATGTACTCAAAATTAAATCCAAGGCCTGAAACAGGTGTATGAGTTAAGGTTTGAGTAAGTGTTCTAACGATTGCTTCAGAATTTCTCAAAATTTCATCTTGATTATCTTTAGCGATCAAGGTTACTCGTTTAGAGTCAACTATGAAAATGTTATTGTCAGATAAATACCTTGATGATATATTGTTATCGATGGTAAACTCAACCTTCATTGATTCTAAACCGAAGATATTTTCGGCAGTCCATGTGGGAGTTAGTATTGCTTTGTTCCATCTGCCTGACACAACAATACTGAAGGAGTTCGGATTTATTTCCATCTTTTTGTTGTTTTATTTGCCATTAAGGTAAAGATGTGTTATGCTGCTGATCTAACCAAGCAAACCTGATAAAAGGACGGTGATTTCTGTTTTTTAGTACAGCGTAACAACCAAAGTGTTTGCTTTCTCTCTCAATCTAGGGGCTTTCGGTGTACTATGGTCTCTTGTTTCGCCCAACACTAACGCATACGCATGTCGCATACGCACGCAATGGCTTAGCCATAACTTTCGGGTGTGCACCACCATCCCCCCCAAAGTACGCAAGTAGTTGACAAGCACCCCAGGCAATTGACGGGTGTGCCCCAACTGACGGGTGTGCGCCCCCGGTAAGCCGCACACCCGCAACTTCCCGGCTTAGTGTCCGGGTGGGTACCGGTCATCCCGCAGACGACTGATCCGCCGGGATGCCGCAAACGAAAGGTGAATGAAAAGGCCAAACCACTCCCCAGTACGTGCGTACCGTGACGATGCCGCTGGCCGTACACCGCCACCAGGAACACCACCCCCACCTACTTCAATTACCCAGCAATACCCCAGCGCCCCGCCCCCAAGCCCCCCACTTACCGTACATTCAACCTAACCCAAACCCCCCACAACCCAAGCCCATGAAAAAAACAGCCCTCGTCCTCTCCGGTGGTGGATTCAAGGGCGCCTTCCAGGTGGGGGCGCTGGATTACCTCCGCGAAAACTGGGACCAAATCGCCCCCGACCGGCCCCCGCTCTCCTTCGACATCGTGGCCGGGGTGTCGGTGGGTTCCCTCAACGGGTTGCTGGTCGCACTGGGGCGCTTCGACGAGCTGCAGCAACTCTGGAACGACGTGGCTGAGAACGGGGTAGGGGAGATCTATACCTCGGACTTCATCGACACCACGGCCGACCGCAACAACGCCGCCCCACCCCTCAAACTCAACCTGAGCTGGGATGCGATCAAGCGGCGCTTCCCCGCCACGACCAAGAACGTCTTCCTGCGGGCCCTCTTCAGCCGCAAGGCCCTGCTGCGGTCCTTCGCGGAGGACTTCCGGAACTTCCGCTCCTTCGCCGACAACACCCCCCTGCGGCGCAAGCTCGACCGGCTGGCCAAGCGCGACGAAATTGGGGCTACCACCTACAAGTGTGGCTTCGTGTCGCTGAACGACGGTAAGTATTACTCCATCAGCCAGGACGGCTTCAAGAGCGACGCCGACTTCGCCAAGGGCGTACTGGCCTCCACGGCCATGCCCATCGTGTGGGAACCGGTGGAGGGGATCGCCACCGCGGCGGGCACCTTCGGCAGCGTCGTGGACGGCGGCATCCGCGACGTCTCCCCCCTCGGCGACGTCATCGACGAGATCATTAGGGACGACTCGCCCGAGGACTACACCATCATCATCATCAACTGCAGCTCCGGCAAGATCGACGCGGAGGACTTCTCCGATAAGAACATCGTGCAGATCGCCCTGCGCGCCCTGGTCGACATCGCCATCACCGAGATTTTCAACAACGACATCCGGGAATTCTTGGATAAGAACTACATCCTCAAGCAGTTTCTCGACCAGCTCCCCGACGGAGAGCTTTACGACTACGATACCGAGACCGGCGGGCGGGGAAACAAGCTCAAGTACTTTAATGCGGTCGTCATCCAGCCGGAGGCCAACGTGCTGGGGGATACGCTGACGGCCAGTCGGGCGCAGATCGATTACCGGTTATTACACGGGCGGGCGCGGGCGCAGATTGCGTTGACGCGGCATTTGAATGGGGGTGAGGGGAGGAAGACTACGGTGGTGTGAGGGGTGGATTTTAACACGGATCACCCGCGGCGGGTACGGAGGCGCTGCGCTTTTTCACGGAGGGATGCACGGAGGTTTTGCGCCATGCGCTGTGCATCCCTCTGGGCATCCGTGGTTTGCTAGCGCTGCGTAGGTTATCCGCATAAATGCAGATTTGGTCCAATAGGGAGATAAGAAAGCTGGTTATCTTCAAAGTAGAATCGCTCGCCTCCCCCCCTCTGGAGGACAAGGGGGCAAACGAGCAGGCCAAAATTTATTAATTCCTCCCGGAATCACCCCTCCCCCCATGCCCCTAGCACTTCCAGAAAATAGTCATCCACGTAAGTGGGCAGCGATGGCCATTACCCTGGTGGTAGCGACGGCCCTGACGGCCTGGGGAATACACGGCATCGGGGAATACGGGGTAGCACTGTTTGCCCTGACACCCATTTTGCTGGGCTTCTTGCCGGCGGTGCTGTATGGGCACGGTCGGCCGGTCAAGCTAAATGAGTGCACAAAGCTAGGCTTCGCCACGCTGGGGTTATTCACGTTGGGGCTGATCGTGTTCGCGTGGGAGGGGCTGATCTGCATCGCGATGGCCGCGCCCTTCGGTGTGTTGTTCACTTACCTGGGTGTGCTGTTCGGCTACTCCCGTGTGCGGCGGGGGCCGGGGCAGTCGCTGCTTTCCGCCCTCCTGCTCATCGTGGCAATTCCCTTACTGTCAGCCGCGGAGCACCGGGTTGAACCGGAGGTGGACCCCGTGGTGACGCGGGTCGTCATCAATGCGCCGCCGGAAGCGGTGTGGGAGCAAGTGGTAGCCTTCCCCGTGCTGGACGAACCCACGGAATGGCTCTTCCGGCTCGGCATCGCCTACCCCATCAATGCGACGATCGACGGAGCGGGCGTCGGGGCGGTGCGCCACTGCAACTTCAACACCGGGAGCTTCGTAGAGCCCATCACGACCTGGGACGCCCCCCACCTGCTGCGGTTCGACGTGCTCGAGCAGCCGGTGCCCATGCGAGAAATAAGCTTTTGGGACGTCGATGCGCCCCACCTGCACGACTACTTCGTCTCCAAGCGCGGCCAATTCCGGTTGATCGCCCAGCCGGACGGGACGACCGTGCTCGAGGGCACGACCTGGTATTCCCACACCCTCAAGCCCGCATTCTACTGGCGCTGGTGGAGTGACGCAATCGTCCACCGCATCCACCTGCGGGTCCTGCACCACATCCGCGCGGAAGCGGAACGATCGGCGATCCCGGGATAACCCCCCCCACACCCACACCCGCGCCCCGCCGCCCGCCGTACCTTGTGCCCAATCCACCACCAGCAACCTCCCCCCATGCCCTGGACCGAAAAAGCCAACGCCCTCCACCACGACTTCCAATTCGCCGATTTCCGGCAGGCTTTTGCCTTCATGACCGAGGTAGCCTTTGCCGCCGAGAAAATGGACCACCACCCCGACTGGTCGAACGTCTACAACCGCGTGCACATCAAGCTGAATACCCACGACGCCGGCCATACCGTCACCGACCGCGACCGCAAACTGGCCGGACAGATAGACGGTATCTTCGCCCGCTATGCGTAAGCTGTTTTTTGGGGTGGCTTTGATGTGGTGCAGCTGGTCCCTGACCGCGGCCGAGTACCACTACGCGCTCACCCCGGCGGCGGAATCCGTGTACCAGGACGTCCTCTCGCTGGAGCTGGACCGTGCCGCCACGGGCATCCAAAACCTGCTCCGCCACGAGCCGGGTAACCTGGCCGCCTACCACCTCGAGAGCTACCTCGATTTCTTTCGCCTGTACCTGAGTGGCGACGAGCGGCTGGACGCCGAACTGGAGGCGCGCTTCGACCACCGCGTCGCTATGCTGGAGCGCGGCGACTCCTCCTCCCCCTACTACCGCCACGCCCTGGCGGAGGTCCGCCTGCACCGCAGCCTCGTCGACCTGCGTTTCGAGCGCTACCTGACCTCCTTTCGCCACCTCAACCGGGCGCACAAGGAGCTGAAGGAGAACGCGGCCGCCTTTCCGGCCTTTCTGCCTACCTACAAAGACCTTGGCCTGGTACACGCCACGATTGGGGCCATTCCGCCGCAGTTCAAGTGGGGCGTAGAGCTGTTCACCTCCCTGAGCGGGACCATCGGGCAGGGCCGTAAGGAACTGCAGCGGGCCGTCGGCGCGACCGACAGTCCGTTCCACCTGGAAACGGCCGTGCTCTACGCCCTCTTCGAGTTGCACCTCGCCGGCCGGCCGGAGGTAGCTTATCAGCAGTTGCGGAAACTGCGGCTCGATCCGGGGAAGAACAAACTGCACTGCTTCGTGCTGGCCTCGGTGGCCATGCGCACGGGGCGGAACGCGGAGGCAATGGGTTTGCTGGAACAGCAGGTGCGGGGGGGATCCACGGCGGACTTCCCCTACCTAGATTTCCTCCTCGGCCAGACGAAGCTGCACCACCTCGAGCCTCAGGCGCGGGTGTATTATCAGTCCTTCCTGCTGCGCTACCCCGGCCGCCACTTCCGCGAGGAGGCCCGCCAGAAGATCGCCTGGTCATACCTGCTGGAGGGGAATACTAAGCAGTACTACCGCACCATGGCCGGCATCGCGAGCGGCGGCAGTCGCGACGGCGGGGACGAAAATGCCGTGCGGGAAGCGGCGGGCGAGCGGGCGCCCCACCCTGGGCTACTGCGCGCGCGGCTCCTGTTCGACGGGGGCTACTTTGCGCGGGCGCGGGTGGAACTGGATGGCATCGACCAGTCTGGGCTCACCCCCGAAGAAGTGCTGGAGCACCGCTACCGGACGGGGCGGGTGCTGGGGGGGCTGAAAGACTATACCGGAGCCCTGTCGTTCTACGTGCGCACCATTGCGCTGGGACGGGACAATCCGGCCTACTACGCCTGCAACGCGGCGCTACAGGCCGGTCTGCTGGAAGAGGAGCGAGCAAATACGGCGGCGGCCAGGAAGTACTTTGAGACCTGTCTGGATATCGACCCCGCAGAGTACCGCGCGGGCCTGCACCTGATGGCGAAGGCGGGCCTGGACCGGCTGGCGCGCTAAGCCGTTTTGAGGCGGGCGTCACCGACCTGGGCGCGGTCGAGCAGCAGTTCGGGAGTCAGGCTGGCGAAGGCGTAGCCGCGTTCGGTGTAGTACTGCAGGAGACGGGGGAGGATCTCGCGGACGTTCTCCTCGGCCTTGAGGCTATCGTGCATCACGACGATGCTGCCGGGGCGGGCGTTGTCGACGACGTTGTCGTAGCAGTCCTCGGGGGTCAGCTCGGGGTCGAAGTCGCCGCTCAGGACGTCCCACATCACGACGTTGTAGTGGCGCTGAAGGAACTGGGCCTGGCTGGGCTTGAGCCGGCCGTAGGGCGGGCGGAAGAGGGAGGTCTTGAGCTGGACGGCGCAGTGGCGGGCGTCGTGGAAGTAGGGGACGTTGTCGGTCTTCCAGCCGTCGAGGTGGTGCATGGTGTGGTTGCCGACGGTGTGGCCGGCGTCCAGGGTCTGCTGGAGGACGGCGGGGTAGCGACGCACGTTGTTGCCAACGCAGAAGAAAGTGGCCTTAGCGTCGTACTGGGCGAGTTGCTCCAGCACCCAGGGGGTAAGCTGGGGGATGGGACCGTCGTCGAAGGTCAGGTAGAGGGTGGGTTGATCGGTCGTTTGATCCACCCGCCAGTGGTAATTGGGGAAGAGCTTCTGGATGAACCGCGGTGTCTTGATCAGGTACATGGCTTGGATCTTTGGGGGGAATAGCTGCTGGGAGCGCCAGCGGGAAAACCCTTCCGCGGGCTTCGCTACCTTTGCGCCGAAGAGGAGCCTACCCCCACCGCGAAAGATGTAGCTACGAATTAAACGTTTTGGTGGTTCTAAGTGCTGCTCACATAATTAAATTTTCTATTCCGCTGTCCGCCTAATTACAATATCATGAATACCGTTCGTGTACGCTTCGCGCCGTCGCCCACCGGCGCCCTGCATATCGGGGGGCTGCGCACCGCCCTATACAATTATTTGTTTGCCCGCGGGGAGGGCGGCACCTTTGTTTTGCGGATCGAGGATACGGATCAAAAACGCTACGTCCCGGGCGCGGAGGCCTACATCCGCGAGGCGCTGGACTGGGCCGGCATTACCCCCGATGAGGGCCCGGAAATTGGCGGGAATTACGGTCCCTACCGACAGAGTGAGCGCCGGGACATCTACCGCAAGTACACCCAGCACTTGGTCGATTCAGGCCACGCTTATTACGCCTTCGATACCGAAGCGGAGCTCGACGCCCGCCGCGAGCAAGAAAAGGCCGCCGGCAACCATAACTTCCGCTACGACGCTTCCACCCGCGGGGAGATGCGCAATAGCCTGAGTCTGGAGCAGGAAGAAACGGAAGCCCTGATCGACGCCGCTACCCCCTATGTGGTGCGCCTGCGGGTCGATCCCGGTCAAATGGTCCACATCGACGACATTGTGCGTGGCGACGTGGCCTTCCAGAGCGAGGAGGTCGACGACAAGGTACTCATGAAGGCCGACGGGCTGCCCACCTATCACCTGGCCAACGTGGTCGACGATCACCTGATGGAGATCACCCACGTGATCCGGGGCGAAGAGTGGCTGCCGAGCACGGCCCTGCACGTGCTGCTGTACCGGGCCTTTGGCTGGGAGAAGTCGATGCCCCGCTTTGCTCATCTGCCTTTACTGCTCAAGCCGACGGGCAAGGGCAAGCTCAGCAAGCGCGACGGCCAGGCCCTGGGCTTCCCCGTCTTCCCCCTCGACTGGACGGGCGAAGGCACCGAAGAAAAACTGGAGGGCTTTCGCGAGGCCGGCTTCCTGCCCGCGGCGACGATCAACTTCCTGGCCTTCCTGGGCTGGAATCCCGGCACCGAGCAGGAGATCTTCTCGCTTCCCGAGTTGGTGAAGGCCTTCGACCTCGACCGCATCAACAAGAGCGGCGCCCAGTACGACTTCGAGAAGGCCAAGTGGTACAACCAGCAGTACCTGATCGCGGCCGAAGATGCGGAGCTGGCCCCCCGGGTCTTTGAGCTCTTTGCCGATCACCGTACCCCCGTGAGCCTCGAGCAAGCCACAACGATCGCCGGTCTCCTGAAGGAGCGCGTGCACACCATCCCCGAGTTCTACACCCAGGGTAGCTACTTCGCCACCCGCGTGGGCGTCCCCGACGAAAAAATGGCCCGCAAGAAGTGGAAACCGGCCCTGCGCCCTGCTTTCGAACGCCTGCGCGAGCGCCTCGCCAGCGTCTCCGACTGGACCGCCCCGGAGATCAAAGTCGCTACCCTCGCCTTTATGGAAGCCGAAGGACTGGGCTTCGGGGCCGTGCTGCCCATCCTGCGCCTCGCCGTCAGCGGCACCACCAACGGCCCGGATGCCTTCGCCATTCTCGCGGCCGTGGGGCAGGCGGAAACGCTGGCGCGACTGGCGGAGGGGTATAATATTATGGAGAGGTTAGGGGGTAGTTCTTTAGGTCGTTAGTTCTTTAGGTGGGTGTGGGTTCTCGGCGAATGGGATCTTTCTTTTTCGATAAACTTGAGTCCGGGGGGGAGTTCTTTTAGGAGGTTAGTTCTTTAGTTCTTTAGGTGGGTGTGGGTTTTCGGCGATTGGGATCTTTCTTTTTCGATAAACTTGAGTCCGGGGGGGAGTTCTTTAGGTGGGTGTGGGTTTTCGGCGATGGAGATGACTCTTTCTCGATAGGCTAGCACGCGCAGGTGAGACCATAGGTGTAGCGACTATTTGAGCTGATGGCGGGTAGATCGTTAGATCGTTAAGTGGGTGTACGTTAGAGCTTGTTTGGGTTTTCCGAGCCTGACGAAAACGCCGCTATTTTGGGTCTATTCGAGCCTCATACAGGGGAGCCTAGCGGGTTAAGTGACGCTTTTTGAGACGAAGAATAGGCGCAAAAGGGCAAGTTTGCGGCGGTGAGCGGAATTTCAATCAAGCCCTTATTTGCGATGGGGAGCTCGCTTTCTCGATGCACATCCGCCTGTAAGAACTGATACGGTTGTAGTAGATCGTTGGTCACCAGTGGTCGTGATCAACCCGCTGAACAGTGGATCCTGCCCGCTGTTGCCCCCCAGCCCCCCACCACCGGAGATAGATGCGAAGCAGACAGGGAGAAAGCCATCCTGGATGAAAATGCCTAGCGATTTCTGTTGCTATATAGATTAGTTGATTACGACAGCGGACATTCCGTTGCGAGCAATACCGAGCGTAATCAAGGAAGAGGAGAGCCCTATAGACAAAAACGAAGCTAACGAAGAGGGCAAAGCGTCGATTCTCTACGCGGAAAACCGTTAATCGAAACAGAACGATCCCCCTCGCCAGCAAAGATCTCCCCACTAAGGAACTAAAGCTCTAAAGAACTACCCCCCCCCGATCAGCCAATCGAAACAGAACGATTATCCTCGCCAGTGAAGTCACCACTTCTAAAGAACTAAAGAACTAAAGAACTAAAAATCTAAAGAACTAACTCACCTCCTTAGGATAACAGATAAAATACTTCGTAAACGTCTGCGGAGAAATGCCAAAATCACTGATACTCGACATCGGCACCACCTCGTCGTTCTTCGTGCAGACCATAATCTCCTCCTTCGTCAGGGTGTAAGCACTATTCGTTTCAATACCCATTATTACCAGTTGATCGCCACTTTCGGTGGGCAATTGGCGGTGCGCGCGAATCGCGGCACGAATCCCTTCCACGTAGTCGGGGTCAAAGGGGGCGTTGCTGAATTCGAGGCGGAAGAGGCGGCGGTTGACCAGCCCGTAGCTGAGGTAACTGAGCAGGGGGTCGGGGTGCTGCTGCCAGGCCTTGACGGCGCTGCTGATGTCCGTGTCGTCGAGGGCGGCGAAGCAGTCGAGCAGTTCGTTGCGGCGGGCCCGGAAGTCGGCGGCCGTAATGCGGTGCTGCAGGAAGTAGTGGAGGGCGGGCGGGGCCCAGAGGGTTTGTCCCCGGTCGGCAAGCTCGTGGGCGCGGCGCAACACCAGGCGCAGCATCTGCTCGGCGGCCACCACCGTCTTGTGAAGGTAGACCTGCCAGTACATGATGCGGCGGCTGGTCAGGAAACGCTCGACGCTGTAGATGCCCTTCTGCTCCACGACGAGCCGATCGTCCACCACGCTGAGCATCTTGATGATGCGGTCGTAGCCGATCACCCCCTCGGCCACCCCGGTGAAGTAGCTGTCGCGGTTGAGGTAGTCCAGGCGGTCCATGTCGAGCTGCCCGCTCACCAGCTGGTGGAGGAAGTGTTTTTTGTAGGTACCCCGAAAGACGCGAATGGCCAGGTCCAGCCGGCCCCCAAACTGGTCGTTGAGGCGCTGCATGAAGAGCACGCCCAGGTCTTCGTGACTGGCCTCAATCAGCGTACTCTCCAGGGTGTGGGAGAAGGGCCCGTGGCCGATGTCGTGCAGCAGGATGGCAATCATCACGGCCTCGGCCTCCCGCTGGTTAATCTTCACCCCCTTGCCCTTGAGGCTAGTGATGGCCTGCTGCATGAGGTGCAAGGCCCCCAGCGCGTGGTGAAAACGGGTGTGGAGGGCGCCCGGATACACATAGTGCGTCAGGCTTACCTGTTTGATGTTCCGCAGCCGCTGGAAATAGGGGTGCTCCACGAGGTCAAACAGGATGCCGTAGGGGATGCTGATAAAGCCGTAAACGGGGTCGTTGAGTATTTTCTGTTTTTTCTCCATGCTAGCGGACGAGGCCGAGGTGCTTCACGCTGAAGAAGAAGATGGTCCCGTAGCCCAGGGCCAGCAGGGCGTGAAAGACGATGAAGGTCGTATTTTGCAGGTACACGCCCCCCGCGACCGCAAACAGAAAGTACAGACTGAGCACGCCCTCGCCCACCGTGATCCAGTCCAGTCCCCCCGAGAGGTAACGCTTGGCGGTCAGCTTGTCGGTCACGGAGTTGATATTGAACTTGGGCGTGCGCACGAAGGGACTCTTCTTGCCCCGGTAGCCCTGCAGCACGGCCACGGAGTTGTGCAGCGACAGCCCCATACTCAGCGCCAGGAACAGAGGAAACAGGAAGAGGAACTTGAAGACGGACCGCAAGAAGCTGCTGTCCTTATTCGCCACGCTCTGCACGTTGGCCACGTAGTAGATCGCGATCACCGACAGCAGTCCCGCCAAAAAGGCCGCGAAGAAGTTCTTGCTGAAGCCGTAGTTCACCAGCTCCCCGAACAGGAAGAGCAGGGGCACGCTGAATGTTCCGCACACAAAGACGAACAGGAAAATGGAGGAGCCCAGCAGGTGGGCCGTCGCCTGCACCTTGTGGCCGAAGGCGAGCTCGCTGCGCCACACGTCGGGCAGCATCTTACGGGCCGTCTCCGCGCCGCCCTTCATCCAGCGGTGCTGCTGGCTCTTGAAGCCGTTCATCTCCACGGGCAACTCCGCGGGGCTCCCCACCCGCTCCAGGAAGTGAATGCGGTAGCCCGCCAGTTGGGCGCGGATGCTCAGGTCGAGGTCCTCCGTCAGGGTATCCGGCTGCCAACCCCCGCCCGCTTCGATGGCCGCGCGCCGCCATACGCCCGCCGTCCCGTTGAACTGCAGCAGGTGACCGCCGTTCATGCGCCCTACCTGCTCCACGGTAAAGTGGACGTTGAGCTGCAGGGCCTGCAGGCGGGTGATGATGCTGTACCCCTCGTTGAGGTGCTCCCAGCGCGTTTGTACCACGCCCACCTTCGGATCGGCAAAGTGGGGGATGGTCCGCCGCAGAAAGTCGGGCTCCGGCACGAAATCCGCGTCGAAAATGGCGATGAATTCCCCCCTTGCAGCCCGGGTCGCGTCACGCAGGGCCCCGGCCTTGAAGCCCGTCCGATCTTTTCGTATGAGTTGCTCGATCTGGAATCCCTGGGCCCGATACTTCTCCACTTTGGCGGCGACCAATTCCACGGTTTCGTCGGTGCTATCGTCCAGGATGTGGATCTCCAGGCGGTCGCGCGGGTAGTCGAAGGCCGCTACGGCATCAATCAGCCGGGCAATCACATAGAGCTCGTTGAAGATCGGCAACTGTACGGTCACGAAGGGATAGGCGGGCGCGGACGCAGGTGCGAGGAGGGTCACGGAAGTGCCGGCTTCGGCAGATTCGGAGGGCACGTACACCCGCTTGACTTTCCGCCCATTTGCCTCGGCCAGTTGGGCGAAGGACACCGGATGGTCGGTGGGGTCGGGACTGTTCTTGTAGTGGTAGAGCAAGTTGAACTGCAGCAGGCAGTAGACCGTGATGTACAGCAGGCTGAGGGTGTAAACGGCCAGTACCACGAATGCCAGCACGGTCATGCTCAGATCAGTTTGAAGATGGTCCACAAAATCTTGTGGCCCGCCAGCACCGTGCCGCGCACCGTGCCGGAAATTTTAGAAACGCCGATGCGCCGGCGGTACCCGACGGGCACCTCGGTACACTTCATCCCGGCTTTGGCTGCCCGCACTTGCATCTCCACCGTCCAGCCGAAGTCGGGGTCCCGCATCCGTAGGGCGACCAAGGACGAATACCGGATGGCGCGGAAAGGGCCCAGGTCGGTAAATTCGTAACCGTATAACCACCGAATAAGATTCGTGGCCAGCCAGTTGCCGAACACCTGAGGAAGGGTCATGCTGCCGGCCTCCGCCTCTCCCCGGGCCCGGGAGCCGATGACGAGATCGTAACCTGCGTTTAGAATGGGGGCCACCAGCTCCGGCAGTTGCTCGGGGTAGTCGCTGTGGTCGCCGTCAATAAATACGACGATGTCGGGGTGTTCGGATGCCGGGCGGGCGGCGATGTGCTGCATCCCCCGCAGACAGGCCGACCCGTAGCCCGCCCGTGCTTCGTGGACGACCGTTGCACCCGCGGCCGCGGCTACTTCCGCCGTCCGGTCCCGGCTGTTGTTGTTACAAACGATGACCTCCCGGAGCAGCGCGTGCGGTAGTTCGGCGACAACGAGTCCGATGCTGGCTTCCTCATTGTAGGCCGGGATGATGACGTCGATCACCACTACGATAGCCCGCCGTCTACGCTGATGACCTGGCCGCTAAGGTAGCTGCCCATGTCGGACGCCAGGAAGATGCAGGCGTTGGCGATCTCCTCGGGCTTACCGAACCGCTTGAGGGGGATGTTGGCGAGGTAGCTCTCGCGGACTTGCTCAGGGAGCTCGTCGGTCATGTCCGTTTCGATGAAGCCCGGGGCGATGACGTTGCAGCGGACGTTGCGGCTGCCCATTTCCTTGGCGATCGACTTGCTGAAGCCGATGATGCCCGCCTTGCTGGCCGCATAATTGGCCTGGCCGGCGTTGCCCTGGATGCCGACGATGCTCGACATGTTGATGATGCTGCCCCCGCCGCGCATCATGGTGCGCAGGGCATGCTTGGTGAGGTTGAAGACGGACTTGAGGTTGTTGTCCATTACCGTGTCCCACTGCTCTTCGTTCATGCGCAGCATCAGGGTGTCGCGGGTCACGCCGGCGTTGTTGATGAGTACGTGGAGGCCCCCGAGATCGGCGACGACGGATTTGATGAGGGCCTCGGCCGCGCCGTAATCGCTGGCGTCGCTCTGGTAGGCGTGCACGTTTTCCCCGAGTTCCTTGACCAGGGCCTCCGCCGGGCCGGCCGAGCTGCGGTAGGTAAAGGCCACTTTAGCTCCGGCCCCGGCAAAGGCGCGTACGAGTGCGGTGCCGATGCCCCGGGAGCCTCCGGTGATGAGCGCGACCTTTCCGTCCAGTAATCCCATGTAAATCCTTGTTCTAGTGGCCGCCAAAGGTAGGGTGCCGGCAAAGAATGGCCAGGATCGGCAAACTAATGCGCGGCCCCCGGCCTTTAAAGAGCTCACCAAACGATAAAGGCATGTTCGGAGATATGATGAAGCAGATGGAAGAAATGCAGGCCAAGATGCAGGAGCAATTGGCCCAGCAGTCCTTTGAGGCCGACGCCGGCGGCGGGGCCGTGAAGGTCACCTGCGACGGTACGCGCAGCATTCAGAACGTAAGCATCGACGCCGATCAGGTGGATCCCTCCGACCTGGAGGCCCTGGAAGACCTCCTCGTCGTGGCCACCAACCGCGCCCTGGAGAAGGCCGCCGCCTACGAGGCCCAGCAGGCCGGGGGGATGATGGATAATATGCTGCCCGGCGGGCTCGGGAGCCTCCTCGGGGGATAATTGCTAATTTAGGCGTACATGGAAGAATTAGCGGGAATCATTGTCCTCGGCATCTTTGCCCAGTGGTTCGCCTGGCGGATCCGGGTGCCGGCGATCCTTCCCCTGATTGTCATCGGCCTGCTCGTCGGGCCGGTCTCTACGCTCTTTACGGCGGACGGGGAGAAGCTCATCAGTCCGATCTTTCACGTCATTGGGGAGGATAACCTGGGTAAGGGCCTCTTTCCGGGGGAATCACTTTTTTACTTCGTGAGTCTGTCCATCGGCGTCATCCTCTTTGAGGGCGGACTTACGCTGCGTTTCCGCGAGGTGCAGGAGACTCAACGGTCCATCCTACGGCTGATTTCCATCGGCAGCCTGATCACCTTCGTGGGGGCCGGCCTGGCTACCCACTTCATCATCGGGCTAGGCTGGAGCGTCAGTTTTCTCTTCGCGGCCCTGATTATCGTGACCGGGCCGACCGTCATTGCCCCCATCCTGCAGAACATCCCCCTCAACCGCAACGTCAGCACGGTACTGAAGTGGGAGGGCATCCTGATCGATCCGCTGGGCGCGTTGGTGGCGGTGCTCGTATTCGAGTTTATTCGCTCGACCGACCACGGACTCGGCTTTACGGGGGAGGCGGTGCGCACCTTTATCCAGATCATCATCTACGGGGGGACGCTGGGCTTCCTCATGGGCTACGCGCTTTTCCACATCATCAAGCGGGAGCTGGTGCCCCACTACCTGCTCAACGTCTTCATCCTGGCCTACGTGCTGTTCATCTTCGTGGTGAGCGACCAGCTGGCCCACGAATCCGGCCTGCTGGCCGTGGTGGTTATGGGGCTGGTGCTGGCGAACAAGGACGTGCCCCGCATCAAGGAGATCCTCTCCTTTAAGGAATCGCTCAGCGTACTGCTGATCTCCATCCTGTTTATCCTCCTGGCGGCCAATATGAACATGGACGAGCTGCGGCTGCTCACCGAGGATTGGCGGCCGATCGCGCTCTTCGGCTTCGTGATCCTGGTGCTGCGCCCCCTAAGCGTCTTCGTCAGCACCGCCCGCGGCAACCTCGACTTCAACGAAAAGCTCTTCATCAGCTGGGTGGGGCCGCGGGGCATCGTCGCGGCGGGCATCGCCTCTCTCTTCGGCCTGAAGCTGGCGGCCGATGGCGTGCCGGGGGCCGAGTACATCACCCCCCTGGTGTTTATGGTGGTGCTGGGTACCGTGCTGATCAACGCGACGACCGCCCGGCTAGTGGCGCGGCTGCTCGGCGTAATTCAGGATAGCTCTAACGGAGTGCTCATCCTGGGGGCCAACGACTTCGCCATCGAAATCGGAAAGTACCTGATGGACGAGGGGCGGGAAGTATTCCTCGTCGACAGTAACCCCAGTAACATCCGCCGGGCCCGGGAAAAGGACCTGAAGGGGATCGAGGTGAACATCTACACCTCCGACCTCAGCGACGAGTTTGATCTGCTCGACGTCGGTTACCTGCTGGCGCTGACCGGCAGTAACGATGTCAACGAATACGCCATTCGCCGATACGAAGATATGTTCGGGGAGCGGGGGGCCTACCGCCTCATCACCTCCGACGAGCTTAAGGCAAGCACGCCGCCCGAGGACCGGGAGCACATTTTCAGTTTCGCCGACGACTTCATCAACCTTAGCGAGGCTCACCGCGAATCCGCCGTGGTCCACGAACTTCCGCTCTCCGGGCAGGCGGAGCTCGCGGGACTGCTCCAGGAAGCCAAGCGGGAGAACTACTCCGTACCGCTCTTCCTCAAATCCCCCGACGGTACCCTGCAGATGATCCCCCACGATATTTCTACCGTCAGTGTAGAGGAGGGGGGCTACCAACTCGTCTATCTGGGCGTTCAACTGCCGGGAGCCAAGAGCGGAAAGGGAGTGGCCGAAGCCCGGGAAAGCGCCTGAGGGGCTACCTTTACCAATCTATTTGTTACCACCGCCGGTAAGGACACCAAACCAACCCCCCCGGCCGTTCATCGAATAACTGGAGCCTTTACCCTATGCGTTATTTGTTAACTCTGGCCCTCCTGGGCTATGCTGTCGTATCCCTTGCACAGGACCCCGCAGACATTTTCCACAAAACCGTAGACGTCGACCACGTTAACCGGATCTCCTTTGACATCTATCCGAAGGATCAGATACAGTACCGCACCTGGCCGGGCGACGACGTCCTCATCGAGACCAGCGTGGAAATCAAGAACGTCAAGCAGGACATTCTCGACTTCTACATGCGGCAGAACCGCTATGTCCTACAACCCGAGGTGTCCGGCGATGCCATGCAACTCGTCAGCTTCGACAAGAACCGCCGCACGGTGAAGGGAACGGAGGGTAACGCCTTCGAGAGCGTCCACATCATGGTCTACCTGCCCGAGGCCTTTACTTCGGCCGGAGACGGGCAGTATACGCGAGTAGGCAAATAAAGGCAGGCCACCGGGAGTGCGTACCTTTGCCCCATGTCCTCCACCACCGTAGAAATCAAGTTGCCGCCCGCGGACCTGCACGACCCCGCTGCCCTGCGGCGGGCCGTCAGCCGGGCAGCGCGGGTACCGGAAACGGAGCTCGGAGAGGTGACCGTCAGCCGCCGCAGCATCGATGCGCGGGGTTCGAGACCCGTCTTTCGCCTCCGTGTCGAAGTGAGTGCCCCGGACGGAGACGAAACGGGCCAAGTTCCTCCCTCCTTCCATTTACAGGACGTTGCCGACGCCCCCGTAGTCGCCGTAGTGGGCTGCGGCCCCGCCGGCATGTTTGCCGCCCTTGAATTGATTGAACGGGGACTTAAGCCCGTGATTCTGGAGCGGGGCCAGGACGTGCGCGCGCGTCGCCGCAGCCTGCGGGCTATCCAGCAATTCGGAACGGTCGATCCGGACTCCAACTACTGCTTCGGTGAAGGGGGGGCCGGCACCTACAGCGACGGAAAATTGTATACGCGCAGCCTCAAGCGGGGCAACTACCTGAAGGCCCTGCAGACCCTCGTCGACCACGGTGCCCAGTCTGACATCCTCATCGACGCCCACCCCCACATTGGCTCCAATAAGCTGCCGGGCGTGGTGGCCAACCTGCGGGAGACCATCCTGGCCAAAGGGGGCGAGATCCGTTTCGGGCAGCGGGTGGTGGATGTCGCGTACGGCGAGGACCTCACCGCCCTCTTCGTAGTGGATGCCGCGGGGGAACAGTACCGCTTCACGGCGACCGCCTACATCCTGGCTACGGGTCACTCCGCCCGCGACATTTACTACCTCCTCGATAAACGGGGCATCCGGCTGGAAGCCAAGCCCTTCGCGCTCGGTGTACGCATCGAGCACCCCCAGCCCCTGATTGATCGCATTCAATACGGGCGAACCGAGCGGGAAGAGAACTTGCCGGCTAGCAGCTACAAATTGGTGACTCAGGTAGGAGACCGGGGCGTATTCAGCTTCTGCATGTGTCCGGGTGGATTGGTAGTCCCCGCCGCCACCGCCCCCGGAGAGATCGTGGTCAATGGCATGAGCCTCAGCCGCCGCGACAGCCCCTACGCCAACTCCGGTACCGTGGTGGCCGTGGAACTGGAAGATTTACAGCCCTTTGCCGCCCACGGTGTGTTTGCCGGCCTGGCCTTTCAGCAGTCGGTGGAGCAGGCCATGTTTGCCAGCGGCGACGGCAGTCAGCGCGCGCCCGCTCAGCGCTTGCCCGATTTTGTGCGGGGCAACGTATCCCCCCACCTGCCCGCGACCAGCTACATCCCCGGACTGCACGCCGCCCCGCTTCATTCCCTCCTGCCCCCGGGCATTTACGACAAACTCCGCCAGGGCGTCACCGCCTTCGGGCGCAAGATGAAGGGCTACTACACCGCGGAGGCCAACGTGATCGGCACCGAGAGCCGCACCTCCTCGCCCGTGCGCATCCCGCGCGACCGGCATACGTACCAGCACCCGCAAGCTGCTTCCCTCTTCCCCTGCGGCGAGGGGGCGGGCTACGCCGGGGGCATTCTGAGTGCGGCGATGGACGGGCAGAACGTCGCCCGGGCCGTGGCCGTCAAGGTGCTTGGAAAGTGAGCATCCGGACGCGGACGCTGGGCGCGCTCTTGCTCACCACCGGCGTTCTCTACTTAGGCTTCGGCGTCGACCGCACGGCCTTCGCTTCTCTCTTTCCGGCCTTCGTCATCGCCTTTGCCGGCTACCTGCTGCTGGTCTGGCGGGTCGGCACGGAGGGCATACGCTACTGGCTGGCGCTTGGCATTCTGTTGCGGCTGGTACTGATCTTCGCCTTCCCCCGCCTGAGCGACGACGTTTACCGTTTCATCTGGGATGGGCAGTTAGTCGCCTCCGGCGAAAACCCCTTCGCTCACCTGCCGGCCTATTACCTAGAGGCAGGGCAGGCGGTCCGGGGGCTTAGTCCCGAACTTTACGATCACCTCAACTCACCGGCATACTACTCCATCTATCCTCCCGTGGCCCAGGTGGTCTTTACGGTGGCGGCCTGGCTGAGTCCGGGAAGCTGGTACGGGGCGGCGGTGGTTATGAAAGTCTTTCTCCTTGCCGCGGAGTTGGGTACGCTGTTTCTGCTCCTCCAGTTGTTGCGCACCTTCTCCCTACCCGCCGGCCGCGCCCTGTACTACTGGCTCAATCCGCTTATCCTCGTGGAGTTGATCGGTAACCTGCACTTTGAAGGGGTCATGATCTGTTTTCTGTTGCTGGCGCTCTACTTGCTGACGCGGGGGCAATACGGCGGGGCCGCGGGTGCCATGGCACTGTCCGTCGCCACCAAGCTGTTGCCCCTCATGCTGTTGCCCTTCCTGCTGTGGCGGTTATGGGGTAAACCCTATCGGGTGTTCTTTCTGACCTTTGGGGCGGTGACCCTGCTGCTTTTTCTCCCCCTGCTCGCGGGGGCGGGGGTGGTGGATGGTTTTGGCGACAGCCTCGACCTCTACTTCCGTAAGTTTGAGTTCAATGCCAGCCTTTACTACGTGCTCCGGGCCTACGGCTACTACGAGATCGGGTGGAACCAGATTGCCCGCTTCGGTCCTCAGCTGGCTAAATTGGCCGCGGCGGCTATTCTGATCCTGGCTTATCTGGACGAGCGTACCGACTGGCGCTCGCTGCCCGGGCGGTGGTTTGGGGCCTTCGTGCTGTACTTGCTTTGCGCCACGACCGTGCACCCCTGGTACCTGGCGGTGCCGCTGGTGCTGGGGTGCTTCACGCCCTGGCGATTTCCGCTGTGGTGGTCTTTCTTCATTATGCTTACCTATACGACATACCTAGAGGAACCCTACCGAGAAAATCTGTGGCTAGTGGGCGCGGAGTACCTGGCCGTCGCCGGCATCTTTCTCTACGAGTGGTACCGCCTACGATTACCGTAAAGGAGCAAGTTTGCGGCGGTGAGCGGAATCCCAAACAAGCTCTTAAAAAACAAAGACCCGTGCGGGTTACGCACGGGCCTTAAATTGTAGCTTTCTAACTACCAAAATAACTGGAATTTAGTGCGCTAAGCGCAGGGATCATATTACAAACCTTCAAAATCTAGCGGAGGGAAAACCAACAATCCCGACCGCCGAATCAAATGAATACGCTTTTTGGAAAAACACGTTGGGAAGTTGCACCTCCCCTTCGATAAGTCAAAGATAGGGGCAGGGGGAGGGGGGACCACACCCCACGATCGTGGGGTATAAATGAATATTTAGTTAAAATTTTGCTATGACAGACTTTACGGTGTCCCCTAGTGAGGATTTTGGCCCCTAGTCTGCGGGGTTTGTCCCGGTAAGGGGGCGAGGGACATACTTTCTGCCACTTCCAGCATTTTTTGGAAGGCGGGCTCAAATGCGTTGGGGATATCCCCGTCGAGGATGGCTTCCCGAACGCCGTCCTTAATGAGGCCGACCTGGCGACTGGGGGGAATGCCGAAGGTCTCCATGATGAGTTCCCCGGTGATCGGGGGTTGCCAGTTGCGGAGGTGGTCCTGCTCTTCGATTTCCCGCATGCGTTGCCGTAGTGCCTCGTAGTTGGTGCGGTAGCGCCTCACCTTCTGCGGGTTCTTGCTGGTGATGTCACTTTCGCAGAGCGTCATCAGGTCGTCGATGTCCTCCCCGGCGTCGAAGAGGATGCGGCGGACGGCCGAGTCGCTGATCTCTTCCTGCGTGAGGGAGATGGGGCGTTGGTGCAGGGCTACTAACTTCTGGACGTACTTCAGCTTATCGTTTGGCAGCCGCAGGCGGCGAAAAATCTTGGGTACCATCCGCTCGCCGACGGCATCGTGGGCGTGGAAGGTCCATCCGGCTTCCGCTTCCCAGCGCTTGGTCTTGGCTTTGCCGATGTCGTGCAGCATGGCAGCCCAACGGAGCCAGAGGTCCGGACTGCGGTCGGCCAGGTTGTCCACGACCTTGGTAGTATGGATGAAGTTGTCTTTGTGCTTGCGGCCGTTGCGACTCTCCACGCCGCGGAGGGCGGCTAGTTCCGGCAGGAGGTAATCGAGCAGGCCGGAGCGGTCGAGCAGGCGCAGGCCCACGCTGGGCTGGGCGGCTAGCAGGATCTTGTTGAGCTCGGTGGCGATGCGTTCCCAGCTGATGATCTTGAGGCGGTCGCGGTGCTCCCCGATGGCCCGGAAAGTGACCGGGTCGATGTCGAAGCCTAGTTGGGTGGCAAAGCGAATGGCCCGCAGCATACGCAGGGGGTCGTCGCTGAAGGTCTTGCCGGGCTCGAGGGGGGTAACGATGCGCCGGGCCTCCAGGTCCTCCAGTCCATTAAAGGGGTCGATGATCGTCCCGTAGTCGTGCTCGTTGAGGCTGATCGCTAGGGCGTTGATGGTGAAATCGCGGCGGTTCTGGTCGTCGGCGAGGCTGCCCGACTCCACGGTGGGTTTCCGACTGTCGGAGCGGTAGCTCTCCTTACGGGCACCGACGAATTCGATCTCCAGGTCCCGGTGGCGGAGGGCGGCGGTACCAAACCTTTTATAGACGGTGACCCGGCTGCGGGGGTGCAGGCTGTCCCCCACCCGGCGGGCCAGGTCGATGCCGCTGCCTACGCAGACGATGTCCAGGTCCTGGCTTGGCCGGGCCAGCAGGCGATCACGCACGAACCCCCCGACGACGTAGGTAGGAAACCCCAGTTGGCCGGCCGCCTGGCCAATCACCTCGAAAATCTTGCGCTCGTCTTCGCGGATCTGAAATATCATACGGGGGGCGAAGATAAGATTTAACCCCACTCCACCCATAGTGGAGTGGGGCCCTCTACCTATGTGGAAAAAAGTATGCGAACGATTATCTACCCACTTTTTCTCGCGGTTCTCCTCGGGCTAAACCTTTCCACCCGCGTCTCCGCCCAGGAGCTTTTCCGCTACCAGGGCTTTGAGGGCAGTACGGAAGAGACCTTTTATTATACGCCCTCGACGGAAGCCTACGGCGCCGGCAGCGTACCCACCTGGAACAGCGTGGAACAGATCGGCTCGATTGAGGGGGCCTCCGAGGGGCAGCGCTTCTGGGCTGCCCGCGACGTGGAAAATGCCATCACCGGCACTCCCGTGAGCGAACTCGTTTTCGATGCCGGCAATATTTGTAACCTGACCAGTGCCCAGTTTCGGTTTGATTATTACGTGGTCGGTTACGATGGGGGGGATGATTTCGGCTACGCGCTTTACCTCGACGATTTCCTTTACGAAACGGTGGTGCTGGTCGATGGGGCCAACGGCGGGGGTACCTCTACCTCCGGCTGGGTCAGCCATGCGGTAGATATTCCCGGTACGGCGCAGACCGCTAAACTCGTACTCTTCTTCGACCAGAACGGCGACGACGTGGCGGGGGTAGACAACGTACAGCTCGTGGCGACGGGGGACGCCGGCAACTGCCTACCCGTCTGCGGAATTCGGCTCGGGGAAGAGACGATAAACTGTCAGGGCTTTACCGGAGCGGCTGACTTGCTCAAGCTACGTATTCCCTACACCGGAGCGGAAACCGGAGCTGCGGTGCACCTGGATGGCGCCACCGTGGGCGGAGACGACCCCGCCACCCAACAGGACGGGGTGATCGAATTGACCGGACTGCGGGAGGGAACGGCCTACCAGCTGGAGGTAAGCGGAGGAGACTGCGCCATCGAGCGCACCTTAGAGTACCCCGCCGATCAGTGTGCGCCAAGTTCCATCGTCATCAACGAGATCATGGCGGCGCCGACCGATGACCACAATGGCGATGGGGAAGTATCTTCCGGCGATGAGTTCGTCGAGCTCTTCAACACCTCGGAGGTAACGCAGGACGTAGGGGGCTTTACGTTGCACGATGCCTCCAACTCGGGAGCCCGCTTTACCTTTTTCGAAGGCGCACAGATGGAACCGGGCGCGCACTTCGTGATCTTTGCCGGCGCCGGTACCGTACCGGATGACTGCCTGCACGGCGTGGCCAGCGGCTTCCTGGGCCTCAACGACAAGTCCGCGGAAACCGTCAGCCTGCGGGACCCCACCGGCCGGATCGTGGCCCAGGCCAGCTACCCGTCCGCCCCGGCGGGAGAGTCCCTGGTGCTCTCCCCGGACGGCAACCTGGCCGGAGGCTACCGGGTGCACTCCGACGTCCAACCTAATGTGACCGCTTCCCCCTGTAGCGCGCGCAGCCTGCCGGTAGAGCTGCTGCACTTTACCGCGCTCGCCATGGAGGGAGCGGTGCGTCTGGACTGGGCCACCGCGTGGGAAGTCGATAACGAACAGTTCATTGTCGAGCGCAGTAAGGCTGGCCTCGACTTCACTAAGCTGGGGCAGGTGCCGGCGGGGGCGGTTACCTATGCCTTTATGGACGCGGACCCCTTCCCCGGGCAGAACTTCTACCGCCTGCGGCAAAGGGACTTCGACGGGACGGAGACCCTGTACGGGCCGGTGTCGGTCCGGTTGGACAGCGGGGTGATTCGCCTGTATCCCAATCCAGTAACCCGCAGACTACACCTGACGGGGGAAGTGGGGGAGGACGAACAGTCGCAGCTCTACCACAGCGACGGCCGGCTGCTGGCCACCGGTCGGGGGCCTACGGTGGATGTTTCCCGCCTGCCGGCCGGCAGCTACTACCTGCGGTTGCGGCGGGGTTCCGGGGTGCGCTCGTTCCGGTTTATGAAGGAGTAGATCTGGGCCTGGACGCGCGGCCGGATCGAAAGCTCATAAATGGCCCGCCGGTCGCGGCTGGGGTGCACCCGGTTGCTCAGGAAGATGTAGAGCAGGTCGTTGGCGGGGTCGGCCCACACGAAGGTACCGGTGTACCCACTGTGTCCGAAACTCACCGGGGGCGTGGCCTCGGCCACCGAGCTGGCCGCCGCCTCGTAAACCAACAGGGGCTTGTCGAAGCCGAGCCCGCGGCGACTCCCCTCTTCGGGGTACTGATAGCGGGTAAACTCCGCTACGGCCGCTTCCGTAAGGTACTGATGTCCTTTATAGGTACCACCGTTGAGGTACATCTGGTAAAGTTTGGCGAGGTCCTCGGCCGTAGAGAACAAGCCGGCGTTGCCGCTCACGCCATCCATCATCGCGGCCCCCTCATCGTGAACTACGCCGTGGAGGGTGTCCATCCGGAAAAAGGTGTCCACTTCGGTGGGGACGATGCGATCCAGGGGGATGCCGCGGTCCAGGGGACGGTACCCGAGGGTGGTTGCGCCGAGGGGGTCGTAGAAGTGCTTCCGCAGGTAGCTGCGGTAGTCGGTGCCGGTGGTCCGCTCCACGTAGTCGGGCAGCAGGTAAAAGAGTAGACCGGAATAGACGTAGTCGCCGGGAGGCTTCACCGGCGATTGTTGGATGGCCCGGTAGATGCGGCGCTCGCGATACTTCCGGTGCAGCCAGAGGTCGTCGGTGAGCCGGATCGGGAAACGGCGCGAGCTGTCGCGCTTAATTGTACGGTTGCGGAAGCGGTAGTCGTTGGTGCGGGTGGCGTTCCAGCGCTTCTTCCAGGGGTAGCGGGCCTCGCCGCGCAGGGTGGTCTGCCAGTAGGGTACCCAGGGCAGCAGGCCGGCCCGGTGCGCCAGGGCGGAGCGGAGGGGGATGTCGCGCTTGTCGGTCCGCAGGAGTTGGGGGAAGAGGGCGCCGAGGGGGGTATCCAGATCGAGATTGCCCGCCCCGTACTGCTCCATAAGGACAAGCAGGGCGGAACTGGTCTTGGTGACGGAGGCCAGGTCATACACGTCGTCGGGCCGCGTGGCCCGGAGGGAATCGTAGGTGTGGTAGCCGGCCGTCACGTGGACGAGGGGTTCCCCGTGTTGCCAGACCAGTACCTGGGCGCCGGGGAAGGCCCCACCGCGGATGCCCTCATCCAGGATACTACGGATGGAATCGGCCAGGGATTCCTGGGCGCCCAGGGGAACGGCCAGGAGGAGCAGTAGGGGGAGCAGGGTACGCATCCGGTGAAATTACTACAGCGGCGTCCACTCGCTCTCCATAAGCGCAAGGAGATCGCTGCCCCGCCGCAGGGTGTGGCGGACGGTGCCCCCCGCCCGGGTGGTACCGGCCACGAGGGTATCGGCGTAGCGGGCCTCGCGGTGGTAGGTGATGTCAGCCCGCCGGGGTAGGTGAGTGCTCAGGTACTCCAGGCCGAGGGGCTCCACCATGAGCTCGGCGAAGGCGGGGTTGGTCAGGTGGTTGTTGAAATCGAGGTGAGCAAAGGCTACGGGGAACTCCCGGTGGTGGTCGGTGCGGTCCGGCACGCTCAGTTTATCGCCCGGCCAGGGCGGTCCGGCGGGCGGGGGCAGGTCGGGAAGGAGGCGTAGTACCTCTTCCGGGAGGTGCCGGATCCGGCGGGCGGCAAAGTCCATCACCGACCAGGCGGAGCAGGACCTGATCAGGGGCGTACCCGAAGCGTCGAGCAGCTGGAAGTCGCGGATGGTCACCAGGCGGCGGTCGACGCGGGTGGGCGCGGTGATCACGGTAACGGGGTCGCCGAGCCGGGGCCAGGCCGTGGCGGTGACCAATTGTCGGTGCAGCACCCAGGTGAGGCCGTAGCGCTCCATTAGGTCCGGCGTGGAAATCTGGAGCCGCTGGGTGTTCTGCATGGCCGCCTCCTGGAATAAGCGGATGAGGTGGGGCAAGGTGAGCAGGCCGTGGGGGCCAACCGCGGAAGCCAGAATACGGGAGCTGATGCGTTCGAGGAGGGGGTTTTCGGAAAGCACGGAGTGGATTGAGCGGATAATAAGAAACTTATTGTTTAATTTTGAACAACTCAAAACAAGAAGTATGGCAGTAAGGGCTACGTTGCGGCCGGTTTTCATCGCCTCCTTTGAGGCGGGAACGGTACGCCCCCTCCCTCCGCGGGAAGCGGCGGCCCCTGCGGGCACGCAACATACGGCGGAGGACCTACCACTACGGCGCGCCTTTCCCAAAGGGGGCGAAGAGCGGCACGGTGGGACCTCCGATGGCTACTGCTTCCGCATCACATTTGCTGCTGGCCGGTTGGACCGGACCTACGCGATGGTGAGTGAATTTCTTTCCGAACAGGGCTACGGGGATATTCCCTTGCCGGCTGACGCGGACGAGTTGCGGGCCTTCCGCCTGCCTTCCCGACTGCGGCAGCAGCTTACGCTCTTTGAGGACGACGGCTACGTGCACAATCCCGTCCGCATCCTTTTTCCTCCACCCGGGGGCAAGCGGGGTGCCCTGCTGCTGCAGGTGTACGACGAAACTTCCGCCGGCCACTTGTTGCGTTTCCACGGGCGTAAAGGATAAATAAAGGGGTACATACGCACCGCTTTTGCAATTTTACTCACTCCGTAATGGTTTAAAGCCCTAAAATTGCAGCCGGAAACCTACCGCCCTGAACAAAAAGGGCGGATAAGCGATAGATCGGTAGGTGAGGCGGAACTACATCCGCGCCACCCTTTTTTTAGACAGAACCAACCCACGTCAAACCCGCAAATATGCTTAAGCAACTACTATTCGTCTTAGCGGTACTCACTAGTATCAGTGCCTACGGGCAGGAGAGCCCCGAGAGCCCCTATCCCTGGGAATTCGGCCTCAAGGCCGGTGTGGCCGCCCTCGGTGGAGACCTTGTAGACAATCAATTTAACATCTTCGGCCAGTCTCACTTCGCGGGAGGCCTTTTTCTGCGCCGCCGCCTGGGTGCCTCCGCCTTTGCCCTGCGCGGGGAAGTGATGTATGGATCGCTCCACTGGAATGAAGCGGACGGAAAGGAGAATCCCGACCGCGGCTACAGCTCCGAGTCTACCGTTATCGAGCCTAGCCTAAGCCTCGAATGGGAGCCCTTCTTCATGTCGCGTTTCGCGGATGACTTCACCTTTAAGGGTGGCCTCTCCCCTTACCTGACGGCCGGTGTCGGCTACGGCGTCTGGGGTGACGTGACCACTGATTTTAACGGCGCCACCAGTCCCGGGATCACCCAGGACATCGCCGAGGAAGCGGACGACGCCGGCGGAATCGTATTCCCCCTCGGTGCCGGTCTGCGTTACCACCTGTCCGCTAAGTCCAGCCTGGGGCTCGAGGTAAACTACCGCATCACCAATAGCGACCTGATTGACGGCGTTTCCCAGGCCGTCGATCCCGACACCGACGACAGCTACGCCATCACCACCCTGAGCTACTCCGTCGGATTCGGATCGCGGGATGCCGACCGTGACGGAATTAAGGATGCCGACGACGAGTGCCCCACCGAAGTAGGCCCCGCCACTACCAATGGCTGCCCCGACCGCGACGGGGACGGGGTTGCCGACAAGGACGATGACTGCCCCGATGAGCCCGGTCTGGCCAACCTCCGCGGATGCCCCGATGGAGATGGCGACGGCATTGCCGACAAAGATGACCTCTGCCCCACCGAACCCGGTACTGCCGCCACCCAGGGTTGCCCCGATGGCGATGGCGACGGCATTGCCGATAAGGATGACGAGTGCCCCGATGAGGCCGGTCTTGCCAGCCTGAACGGCTGCCCCGACGGAGACGGTGACGGCATCGCCGACAAGGACGACGAGTGTCCCGCAGAAGCCGGTCCCGCCTCCACCAATGGCTGCCCCGACCGTGATGGGGACGGCATCGCCGACAAAGACGACGAGTGCCCCGATGAAGCCGGGGTAGCCGAGCGCAACGGTTGCCCGCTGCCCAACAACCGCCCCGAGAACCTACAGGAGCGCATCGCCCGCTACGGCCAGCTTCTCGAAGGACAGGACTTCCAGCACATCCGGATTGATTCCATCAACGGAACGATTATGATCGACCGCATCTTCTTCCCCACTGATGTAGCGAGCCTCAACCGCCCCGACCGCATCATTATCGAAGAAATCGACCGCTTCCTGAGCCTCGAGGGTGCCACCGAATTCAAGATCCGTTACGAAGGTCACGCCGACCGCCGGGCTTCGGACGAGTACAACCAGCGCCTCTCCGAGCGTCGGGCCACCTCCGCCAGCGAGTACTCCGAGCGTCAGGGTGCCAACGCGGCTAACCTAAGCGCCATCGGATTCGGTGAGAACCAGCCCGTAGGTGCTACGCTCCGCGAAAACCGCGTGGTGATCCCGGTCGCCACCGAGCCCACCCGCATGATCGACCTGAGGAACTAACACATCTTCTCCGGAAACCTGAAAGAGGGTGCTTCCAAGTGCGGAAGCACCCTCTTTTATTTATAAATTGAGCACCTTTGTTCCTACTCCGCTCTGCATGGGTCGCCGTACCAGTGCGTGGGCGATAAAAACGGTACATTAGATGAAGCAGCCGACAGCACGGTTGCGCAACCCGCAGGGGAAGGGTCCAAAAGCATTACGGGAAATGTCTGAGTACAAAGTCATAATTG
This sequence comes from Lewinellaceae bacterium, assembly GCA_963710195.1. Lineage (GTDB taxonomy): Bacteria > Bacteroidota > Bacteroidia > Chitinophagales > Saprospiraceae > Neolewinella. Next base: position 346,056 of record CAVPZF010000003.1, on the reverse strand, counting down.
CGGGACAGTTGGAATTCGGCTCCCAACGGGCGTTCAGCCAGGTGATGGAGCAGTACGCCCACCGCATGGAGAATTACTACAAGAACGATATCCTCCTTAAGCCAGAAAGTATCTTCAAAGAAGAAGAAATGACCCTGGACGTTCCCCGTACGGTGTTGCCGAGTACGGAGCGGCTCTGGCTTAATACCCTTAATCTGTTGGAACGGGTGGTCACCTTCAGCATCGCCGGCAGCCTGAACCTTTGGCGGTTGGACGCAGGTATAATGATCGACCACTTCCAACTCGAACCGAAGAGCGACCGCACGACGGTCCAACTCTTCAACCACGGCCGCGAACTGGTCGACCAGCGCGACAACGAGCAGGAAGCCCTCCAGATGATGACCAAGGTCGTGAGCCGCTTTGAACGGCATGCCCAGGCCTACGAGCGCCGGGGGTTCATCAACTACCGGCTGGGCAACGATAAGGATGCCCACTACGACTACAGCAAGAGCATCTCGATCAACCCGCTCATGCCCGAGAGTTACTACGGACGGGGCCTGGTAAACATCCGGCAGAACAACCTGCAGGCCGCCGCCGACGACTTCGAGGCCGTAACCAAGAACAGTATTCCCCACCAGTCCATCTACTGGATGGCCCAGGTGGCCTTAGGAGATGCCTTCCTCGAACTCGGGCGCCCGGCCGATGCCCAGCGCATATTCGGGATGTTTACCAAGCGCAAGCAGAAGATCGCCAGCCTGGACCGCTACGACCGACGGGTGGCCTTCCAGCTGGGGAAACTCTACCTCCAGGCCGATCGCCTACGGGACGCAGTGGCGGCGCTGGACCTTGCCCTAGCCTCTGCACCCGATCATAAGGCACCGGATGAAAGCAAAATTCGCGAGGTCTTGGACCAGGCTCGTGCCCGCCTGAACTAGGATCTTACAACGTACTTTTTCCGGGTAGCCGGCGTTTTAGACATCCTACGTCAAGCTACGTGCAATGCCTAATGCTCTATCGCGATTCCTCCTGTGCCTATTTGCCGTGGTCCTGGCCCTCCCGGTCGCTGGCCAGGCAAAGTTGAAGGAGCGGGATCGGCGCGAGCTTGCGTCCGTGCAGTCGCTGGTCGCCCTGCAACAGTTGGAAGAAGCAGCGGTAAGCCTCGAAAAATTACTGAAGAAGTACCCGGACGTAGCGGAGCTGTACTACCTCAGTGGCGAGATTAAGCAGTACCAGCACGATTACCCCGCCGCCATCGCCTCCCTGGACCGGGGCATTCAACTCGACATCGGACGCAGCAACCGTGCCTTCCGTATGCTTGGAGAGGTGCATACCCTGGCCGGAAATTACCCCGAAGCACTGGAGAACTACCAACGCTACCTCCAGGCCCTGCAATCCGCCGGGCGGGCATCAGCGATAGCCCAGGCCGAGGAACTGGTCGCCCAGGCTAAGACCGTAGCGGAACTGGCAGCCAATCCCTATCCCTTCACCCCTAAGCCCCTCGGGCCAGGCATCAACACCGCCGAGAGCCTGGAATACTTTCCCAGCCTCAGTATTGATGGTAACCGTATGTTGTTCACGCGACGGGTCGACCGCCGCCAGGAGGACTTCTACCAGAGTGAGCGGCAGCCGGACGGCAACTGGGGCATGGCTCTGCCGCTCTGGGGAGTGAACACCCCCCAGAACGAAGGCGCCCAAACGATCACGGCCGATGGCAACTACCTGATCTTTACCGGCTGTGGCCGCCCGGGCGGATTGGGCTCCTGCGACCTTTACTTTAGCGAGCGGACCGGCAAGCGCTGGTCCGATGCCCGAAACCTCGGGGAGAACATTAACACCCGTGCCTCGGAAAGCCAGCCGAGCCTGTCTAATGATGGCCAACTGCTCTTTTTCGCCAGCAATCGGGAAGGGGGTTTGGGCAACGACGACCTCTACGTCGCCGGTCGTCAGCCCGACGGCAACTGGAGCCGCCCCGTCAACCTCGGGCCCGCCGTAAATACCAGCGGAAACGACCGCTACCCCTTCTGGGCCGCGGACAACAAAACCCTGTACTTCACCTCCACCGGCCGAGCCGGAATGGGTGGGGCCGACCTCTTCCGGACCTCCGTGGATTCCACCAACCAATGGGGAACGCCCGTAAATCTGGGGTACCCCATCAATACTCCCGGAGAGGAGACCAACCTTTTCGTCGCGCTGGACGGCAAGACTTCCTTCTTCAGCAAGGGGGTAGGCAGCGACGTGGACATCTACACCTTTGAACTGCCCGAGCGCTTGCGCCCGGCTCCGGCTACGTACGTCCGGATTACGGTGTTGGACGACAAAACGGGCCGTCCCTTAGCGGCCACGGTGCGCCTGCAGCCCCAGCAGGCCGGGGGGCGGGTGACCGTCAACCAGACGGACCGCTTCGGCCAGTACGTGACCGTGCTGCCTGCGGGCGTGGATTATGGCTTCTCGGTGGACAAGTCGGGCTACGTCTTCTATTCTAATCGGTTCGTGCTTGCGGGGGAATATTCCGCCAGTGATCCGTACCATTTGCTCATTCGCCTGCAGCCAGTGGAGGAAGGGGCTGTTGCGGAAGCCGCCGAGGAGGACGGGGCCATCGTTCTGCGGAACGTATTCTTTGAGACGGCCAGCGCCGACCTGCTGCCCCTGTCTACCGAGGAACTGGATCGCCTAGTGACCCTCCTGCGGGAACAGGAAGGCGTGGGAGTAGAGATTGCCGGCCATACCGACGACGTGGGCTCCACGGAAGCCAACAAGGACCTAAGTGAGCGCCGGGCCGCCTCGGTTAAGGCCTACCTCGAGGAGCAAGGCATTGTTGCGGAGCGCATTAGGGCCGTCGGCTACGGCGAGAGCCGACCGATCGGGCCCAACGCAAGCGAGGAGGGCCGGGCGCGTAACCGCCGCACAACCTTCCGGTTGCTGTTTTAGTCGCTACTTTTGCGGGATGCCCGATGATGGAACGATCCGGACGGCGGGTCCCGCCCCCGCCCCCAAGCTGCCCGCCCTGGTGATTAGCGGGCTGTTTCATCCCCTTCTGATGCCCACCTACATTTTCCTCCTGCTGGTGGGCGTGAATCCCTACCTCTTCGGCACCACCGATCTGGGGGAGCCCCGGGCAATGAGCAACCTCATTCTCATTTTTCTCGACACCTTCGTGATTCCGGTGGTGGCCGTCTTCATCATGGCCCGCCTGAAGATGATCGATAGCATAATGATGCACGAGAAATCGGAGCGCATCGGTCCGCTGCTGCTGGTCATGGTGCTGTACTTCTGGATCTTCTGGAACTTTAGCCAGAGCAACCAGACCCCCACCATCTTCACCTCCTTTCTGCTCGGCGTGGTACTGGCCCTGGTAGCCGCTTTCGTGATTAACCTGGTGGAAAAGATCAGTCTGCACGCCACGGGCATGGGCGGCCTGGTTGCCGCAGCCGTGATCAGCCTGCGGTTGTTCGGCTCCAACGGGGTGGGGATCGGCAGCTGGACCATCGGCTTGCCGCTTGTCCTGATCCTTACTATTTTGCTGGCCGGCCTGGTGGGCGTGGCCCGGCTCTCGCTGGGGGCCCACGACCGAACGCAGCTGTACGCCGGCTACCTGCTTGGCTTCGCCACGCAGTTCGTGGCCCTGAAATTCTACTTCTAATGCTACCCCATTCCGACCATTCCTCCCCTGACCCCCTCGGTGAATCGCCCCGGGTGATCGGCCACTACGTTGGCCAGGAAAGGGGCCCGCTGGTGGTGGTCATTGGCGGCATTCACGGAAATGAGCCGGCGGGCGTGTCTGCCCTGGAACAGTTGTTCGACCTGCTGCAGGAGGAGCCACTGATCAATCCCGGCTTCACCTTTCGCGGGGAACTGCTGGCCCTACGCGGGAACCTGGAGGCGCTGCGGACCGGCGAACGGTATATCGACACCGACCTCAACCGCATCTGGAAGCCCGTGATCCGGGGGGTTGACGATCCTTACCCCACCACTGAGGCGCGGGAACTCGACGGCCTCCTTGCCGCCATCGAGCATGCGCTCGAAGAAGCGCCCGCCAGCGAGTTGGTGATGCTTGACCTGCACACCACGACCGCCACCGGCGGGGTGTTTGCCATTACCGGCGACGATACCCCCAGCCTGATGCTCGCCGCGGAACTGGGGGTGCCGGTGATTAAGGGCATGCTGAGCAACCTCCAGGGCACCACCCTCAGCTACTTTCGCAACGGCAGCTTCGACTTCGACCGGCCCAGTCGGGCCATCACCTTCGAGGCGGGGTCCCACAACGATCCGGCCTCGGTGGAGCGCGCGCTGGCCGCCACCGTCAACCTGTTGCGTTCCGTCGGCTGCGTAAGTAAGGAGGACGTGAGCACCCACCACGACGAAACCCTGCGTCAGGCCAGCGCCGGTGCTCCCCCCCTGCTGGAACTGGTATACGTACATCGGCTCGAGCAACCGGAGCGGAATGGGTTCACCATGCGGCCGGGCTTTGCCAACTTCCAGGAGATCACGGCGGGCACCCTGGTCGCGGACGATCGCAACGGTCCCATCGCCGCCCCCTGCGACGGCTACATGCTGATGCCGCTCTATCAGGAGCAGGGCGACGAAGGCTTTTTCATCGTGGAACGCTTCCGCGCTTCCTACGCTTACTAGCTCCCACCTATGACCCGGCGACAGATCGGCCTCTTCTTTGGTTCCTTCAATCCGGTGCACACCGGACACATGATCCTGGCCAACTATATGGCTACGCAGACCGAACTGGACGAAGTGTGGCTCGTTGTGAGCCCCCAGAACCCCTTCAAAAAGGCCAGCAGCCTGGCGCGCGACCACGACCGCCTGCACCTGGTCGAGTTGGCTATCGGGGATACGCCCCACCTGAAGGCCAGTCGCGTTGAATTCGACCTTCCCAAGCCCTCGTACACCATCGATACCCTGGCGGTACTGCGAGACAAGCACCGCAATTACGACTTCGCCCTCATTATGGGTAGCGATAACCTCGCCTCCCTGCACAAATGGAAGAACGCGGAGATCATCCTGCGCGACTACCCCATCCACGTGTACCAGCGGCCGGGCTACCCCGGCGGGGAGCTCGCCGAGCACCCGGGGGTGACCGTCTACGACGTCCCACTCATGCACCTCTCCGCGACTTACATCCGCACCTGCCTCCGGGCCGGAAACAGTATCCGCTACCTGGTGCCCGACGCCGTGGCCGAGGAACTCGCTAAATCGGGAATGTACCGCAGCTAACACTCCTCCCGGACGGGTGACGGCTCACCGACAATTTGACAGTACAAATCGGCTGGTACGGATGTTGTCCCTTACGGGCCGGGACCATGCTCCTCTAAACCTACTACTATGCAAAAAGGCAACATATCCGTACAGACGGAAAACATCTTCCCGATCATCAAGAAATTCCTGTATTCCGATCAGGAAATCTTTCTACGCGAACTGGTCTCCAACGCCACCGACGCGACCAGCAAGCTGGCGACCCTGGCCCGGAAGGGAGAGGCGACGGGCGACTATACCGATAAGACGATCGATATTTTGGTCGACAAGGAGGCCGGCACGCTGACTATCCGTGATCGCGGAATCGGCATGACGGAAGAAGAGGTGATGAAATATTTAAACCAGGTGGCGCTCTCCTCCGCCCAGGATTTTGTCGATAAGTACCAGGATGACGCCTCGATCATCGGTCACTTCGGACTAGGGTTTTACTCCGCCTTTATGGTGGCCGACAAGGTGGAGGTCGTAACGAAGAGCTACCAGGACGATTCCCCCGCCGTGCGGTGGATTTGTGAGGGCGACCCCAGCTACGAGATCGGCGAAGCCGATCGCGATATGCAGGGCACCGACGTGATCCTCTACATCAGCGAAGACAGCAAGCAGTACCTCGAAGAAGACGAGGTCGAAGGCCTGTTGCTGAAGTACTGCCGCTTCCTGCCCTATCCCATCCGCTTCGGCACCAAGACCGAAACCGAGTACAGGGAATTCGAAGGCGAAGTAGCCGAGGGCGAGGAAAAGCCCGCCCCCGAAAAGATTGAGACGGAGGTCGACAACGTCATCAACAACACCGACCCGCTGTGGAAGAAATCGCCCGCCGAACTGACGGATGAGGACTATAAGGCCTTCTACCGCGAGCTGTATCCGATGGGCGAGCCCCCCATGTTCTGGATCCACCTGAACATCGACTATCCCTTCCACCTGACCGGCATCCTCTACTTCCCGAAGGTGTCCGGCAAACTGGAGCTGCAACGCAACAAGATCCAGCTCTACAGCAATCAGGTGTACGTGACGGACAACGTGTCGGAGATCGTCCCTGAGTTTCTGACGCTCTTGCACGGGGTGATCGACTCCCCCGACATTCCCCTCAACGTATCGCGCAGCTACCTGCAGGCGGATACCAACGTGAAAAAGATCACCGGCTACATTACCAAAAAAGTGGCCGAAAAGCTCAACAGCCTGTTCAAGGAGGACCGCCAGAGCTACGAGGACAAGTGGCCCGATCTGGGCGTTTTCGTCAAGTACGGAATGGTCTCTGACGACAAGTTCTACGACCGGGCGGCCAAGTTCGCCCTACTGGAGAACACGGAGGGTAAGTTCTTTACGACCGAGGAATACCGCGAGCGAATCAAGGAACACCAGACGGACAAGTACGACCGCCTCGTGGCGATATACACCGCCGATGCCGACCGCCAGCATACCCTCGTGGAGGCGGCCCGCGACCGGGGGTACGACGTGCTGAAACTCGAGCACGCCATCGACGCACCCACCATCCAGTCGCTGGAGCAAAAGGAAGATAAAATCACTTTCGTTCGCGTAGACTCGGCCACGCCCGACCAGCTCGTCCAGAAGGATGAGGAGAAGGAGAACCTGCTTAGCGAGGAGGAGAGCGAGACCATCACCACGCTTTTCGGCGGCGTCGTCGGCAGCGCCGGTACCGTAGAACTCAAGCCCCTGGACGTGCAGGACGCCCCCGTGCAGATCGTGCGCAACGAATTTATGCGCCGCATGAAGGAGATGCAGATGATGCAGGGGATGGACCCCGGCATGTTCCCCGATTCTTACCAGGTGGTGGTAAACGCCAACAATCCGATCGTCAAGGAACGTATCCTGGCGGAGACCGACGAGAACGCCCGTACCGCCAACGCCAAGTACCTCTACCAACTGGCGCAACTCAGTCAGCAATTGCTGAGCGGGGCCGAACTGAAGGCCTTCATCGATCGCTCGCTCAAGCAGCTGTAGCCACGTTTGCCGCTTCGATCACCGGGCCGGCATCCACGATTCATTCGTGGGTGCCGGCTTTTTTCGTTTACGTGGCGGGCACGCGGGTGCGGAGAAAGTCAGAGAACCAACTCCCCCCGGGGCGTGGTAAATACCGCGGCGATGCGTTGTTCCGGCGCCTCGGACACGGGTAGGTCGCTGCCGGCCGCCCGTAGGAAAGCCCGTAGGGTCTGCGCCGCGGGGTGGAACAGCCGCAACTCACGCAGGCTGAGGCCGAGGTCGGGCAGGTCGTCGGCGGGATGCGGACCGGTGGGACCGCCCCAGTCGATCAGGAAGGGGACCGAGGAGGTGGCGGCTTCGGTGCCCGGATCGGTGAGCTGCCAGTGGAGTATCCGGCCGTCGGTAAGCTGGCGCTCACCCTGCTGCACCTCGGTATTGGAAGCGGGAAAAGCCGTGAGGCCGGCCGCCCGTTCCGTAATCGCGGCACCCGCGGACAGCGCCCACCGGCTAATGCGGGGAGTGGCGTTGGCATCCACGCCCATCCAGCGGGGCGGCGGCACGGCGGTACGGGGATCGACCGCCAGTAGTTCCAGGTAGCTGCGGGGGCCGAGACGAAGCAGGAGGTTGTGGGTGCCGCGGGAAAGGTGGCGGCCGCCGGGGCTGGGGGGGAGGCCCAGCGCAATAAATCGGGCGGCGGCAGCGCTCAAATCGGGGACGGGGTAAACGAGGTGATCCGGCATTTGCCAAAGGTATAGTCTAACTTTGCCCGTCTTGTCATAACTACACTCCCTTAATAACTGACTTGATATGCGTTGTTTTTTGTATTTACTTCTGCTCGGTCTGTGGACTCCGGCCTACGCCCAGGAGGGCAACCCCGCCACGGCAACGGACACGCCCCTGGAAAGCCAGTACAACAACATGCTGGACGTCTCCAACCGGTACCGGGAGGGTAACCGAGCGTTTAAGGTCATACGCCGGGACTACCTGGACGCCTTCATGACCAACATCAATGACTCGATCTCTGGCTACACGACCCGTATCGGCCGGCTCGAGGGGGAACTCACTGACCTGCAAGAACGCATTGAGGCCACCTCCTCCGAGGTGGAGACCCGGGATGCCACCATTAGGGACCTCAACGCCGAGCGCGATAGCGTGAGCTTGCTGGGCCTGCAACTGGATAAGGGGACCTACAGCCTCCTTATGTGGTCGCTCGTGGTCGGATTACTGGTTGCTTTGCTCGTAGCCCTGGCTAGTACCCGCATTGCCGCCAGCAACAATACCAGCCTGAAACGAGAACGCGACAAGTTCGCCGAAGATCTCGAACAGAGCCGTAAGAGCCGCCTGACGGTCGAGCAGGACCTCCGCCGACAGTTGCAGGATGAGATCAACCGCCGCTCTGCGCGCGAATAGCTCCGTCGGGTACCCGTCAGGTTGAAACATCGCGCTAATTTTAAGAACCCGTACACAATAGTTATTCCGGCAATTCGGTTTAACTAGCCGTAGGTGAGTACTCCCGCCGTGTTACAGGCGGGCGCCTTTACTTGCACCCTAATTAACTGGACGACCAACGCCCCATGAAGATTTTGCTAAAGACGCTGCCTTACCTCTGCCTGGTACTTCTGGTCGCGAGTTGCAACCGCAACAACGACCGCTCCCGTACCACCAACTGGAAGATGAATGACGAGAAGTGGGGGGGCTACGAAAAAAGCGACGATTTTGCCGGACAGGAGACGCCCCCCAACATGGTGTTTGTTCCGGGTGGCACCTTCGTGATGGGCTACACCGAAGAAGATGTCCCCTACGATTGGGATAATATCCCCCGCCGGGTAACCGTCGGCAGTTTCTACATGGACCAAACCGAGATCGCCAACGAAGACTACATGCTGTATCTCGACTGGACGGAAGACGTCTACAGCGAATACCCCGAAGTCCTGCTGGCCGCCCTGCCCGATACGCTGGTCTGGCGCGACGAACTTTCCTTTAATGAGCCTTTCGTGACCGGCTACCTGCGGCACCCCGCTTACGCCCAGCACCCAGTGGTAGGTGTATCCTGGGTACAGGCCCGGGAGTACAGCCGCTGGCGGACTGACCGGGTCAACGAGGCCATCCTCATTGACAAAGGTATCCAGGAGCAGCGCCCCGACCAGAGTGGCTCCGACGTGTTTGTGACCGACGCCTACCTCGCCGGACAGTACGAAGGCGTGGAGCGCAAAGGAAAGAAAGACATGAAGACCGGCGGTACCCGCCCGGTCCGCTTGGCCGACGGTATCCTGCAGCCCGATTTTCGCCTGCCTACCGAGGCCGAGTGGGAGTATGCCGCCCTGGCGCTCATGGGCCTGCAGGCTAACGAAAAGGACGAAAACTACACCGACCGCCGCATCTATCCCTGGAGCGGAACGAGCCTGCGCTACCAGCGGCACGACAAGAACCAGGGCAAGATGTACGCCAACTACAAGCGGGGTGCGGGTGACTACAGCGGCATCGCCGGCAAGCCGAACGATGAAAACATGATCACCAGCAACGTTTTCGACAACTTCCCTAACGACTTCGGCCTGTACAACATGGCCGGTAACGTGAACGAATGGGTGCTGGACCTCTACCGCCCGCTCACCACGCAGACGCTGGTCGATGCGGATAACCACGACCTGAACAGTTTCCGGGGCAACGACTTCCAGAACATTAAGCGCGATCAGGACGGTCGGGCCACCGAGAAAGACAGCCTTGGACGCCTTGTCTACGTTCCCGTAGAGGACGCCGATGTGGCCGACCGCGACAACTACAACCGGGGCCGGGTATACGACTACCTAGACGGTGACGAGGACAGCGGTGCCGAGTACGCCACTAACACTTACACGCTGATTAGCGATAAGTCGCGCGTATACAAGGGCGGCAGCTGGGCCGACCGGGCTTACTGGCTCAGCCCGGGCACCCGTCGCTACCTCGACCAGGACCGCGCTACCCGGACCATCGGCTTCCGCTGCGTTGTCGCCCGCGTAGGCAACAGTGCAGGAGTGGACGACGCTGCGGTCAACCGCTTCGACATGAAGCCCGAGAAGCAAAAGAAAAATCGCCGGCGCTCGCGCCGCTAGGCTTAAACACCTTTGATCGACGATGCCCCGACCTAATTTACTGGTCGGGGCATTCTGTTTTACTATCTCCCCCTTAGAGCTTGTTTGGGTTTTCCGAGCCTGAGGAAAACGCCGCTAATTTGGGTCTATTCGAGCCTCCAGAAGGGGAACCTAGCGGGCTAGGTGACGCTTTTTGAGAGGAAGAGTAGGCGCAAAAGAGCAAGTTTGCGGCGGTGAGCGGAATCCCAAACAAGCTCTTAGCTTTACCGGATGAAGCCATCACTCCGGAGCACCGCAGAAATATACCCCATCTACCTGCAGCATTCCGCCGTCGCCATCGACAGCCGCAAGGTGAGCCGAAACGGCCTCTTCTTTGCTTTACGGGGGACGACCGACGGCAACCGGTACGCCGCCTCCGCCCTGGAGGCCGGTGCCGCCTACGCCATCGTTGATGACGCGCAGGTAATTCCGGAAGGGGACGAACGCTACCTCTTGGTCGAAGACTCCCTAGAAGCGCTACAGCAGCTGGCCGCCCGCCACCGCCGGGAGTTCCGCATGCCGGTACTGGCCATCACGGGGAGTAACGGCAAAACCACCACTAAAGAGCTAGTGACGGAGGTCATGACGCGGGAATATAGCGTGCACGCCACTCCGGGCAATTACAACAACCACATCGGGCTCCCCCTCACCATCCTATCCATGCCTAAGGGCACGGAATTCCTAATCTTGGAGATGGGCGCTAATCATCAGCGGGAGATCGCCGCCCTGTGCCAGATCGGTCGCCCGACCCACGGCATGGTGACCAACATCGGTGATGCCCACCTGGAGGGGTTTGGTGGGCGGGCGGGAGTGCGCAAGGGAAAGGGGGAACTCTATGACTACCTGGCAGAAAACCGGGGAGTAGCCTTCGTGAATACGGACGAGGACGATCTGGTAGACCTCTCCAGCCAGGTAGAGCGCGTGGTGCCTTACTTCACCAGCCTGGAGCCCTCCCCACTCGTCGCTGGCATGGAAATAAGGACGGATGCCCTAAATCCTACCGTACGGGTGTCTTTCCTCAGCGAATCCCGGGAGCTCATCACCGCCGATGCCCAACTCGCGGGCCAGCACAACCTGCAAAATATCAAATCCGCCGTGGCGGTCGGCAAATACTTCAAGGTGCCGGGAACCAACATTGCCCGGGCCCTCCAACACTACCGCCCAGCTAATCACCGGAGCCAGTGGCTACACCACCGGGAGGTGGAGTTTTACTGGGATGCCTACAACGCCAATCCGAGCAGTATGGCAGCCGCGCTGGAGGGGTTTGCCTCCGATGTGGATCCCCAGGATGCCGTGGTTATTCTCGGCGAAATGCTGGAATTAGGCGACTATGGCGCACAGGCCCACCGTCAGGTAGCCCTGCGGGCGGGGCAGGTAGCCCGCACCGTCGTGCTGGTAGGGGAAGAAATGGCCCCGGTAGCCCGGGAATTTGATCGCCCCTATTTTCTTGACAGTGAGGAACTGGCGGAGTGGTTTTGGGGGCAGGACTGGACTGGGAAACGGGTATTCGTAAAGGGCAGTAGGGGAAACCGGCTCGAAAAACTGCTGCGCTAAACCGCTAATTCTTTGGATTTTTCAACGTTCTTTTCAAGGAAACCGTCCACCATAGGATCACCGAAATAGTATAGTGTGTCTCCCACCGATACCGAGAACTCCGTATTGTCGGCCGTAATGAAGGTAACGTCTCCGTATTCCGTACAGCGCAAGTAAAGGGGGATGGCCTTCTCCTCCCGTAGTTCTCCCAGAATCTTGGGTAGCCAGTCAGGGTGGAGGATCTCGACGCTGCTAACTGATTGGTAGTTGCGGGCGGCCCGATTGAACAGCAGGTAACTGGCATAGTGACCAAAGAGGCCGTCGCGGCCATAGCGTTGCACCTTAATCTCCTTACGGGTCACGAGGCGGAAAGCTCCACGAATACCTTCGCGGCTGCGGTAGCTGTTGAGTAAGTAGAAATTATCCTCGTCGTTGCCGGTCAGGGCAAGGATGTAACCGATCTCGGTGAGGTCCATGTGACTGTCGAGCTCCTCGGTGTCCAACGGGACGACCACCGAGATCAGGCCGGTTTCCTCCGCAATGTCGGACTCGGCGCGGTTGGCGGTGACCAGCGTGACGTCGCGCCCGCTCTCCTGTAGGGAAAGGCCAAGCTGTCGGGCGCCCTCAGATGCGCCGAAAATGAGTACCCCACTTCCCTTGGGCAAACTAACCTGGAGCTTACGGGCGATGAAGCCGGCTAGGGTAGCATTAAGCAACACGGTACCTAACACGATGAGAAAGACGAGCGGCGTGATGTACTCCGCGTCCGCAATGCCCTCCTTCGCTAGTTCGATGCCGAAAAGAGAGGCCACCCCGGCCGCGACGATGCCCCGGGGGCCCACCCAACTGATGAACGCTTTGTCGCGCCAGCTCATGTCCGAGCCCGCCAAACTCCAGAATACGCCGAGGGGCCGGGCCAGGAAAACTACGACCAGGAAAACAAGTAGGCTTTCCTTGGTCAGGACCAGGGTGATCTGGTCGACCGTCATATTAGCGGAAAGCAGGATAAACAGCAGTGAGATAAGCAGGAGGGTAAGGCTCTCTTTGAAGTCAAGAATGTCGTGGAGAAAGGGCACCTCCCGGTAGGCGAGGTAGGCTCCCATCACAACGGTCGTGAGCAGCCCGCTCTCGTGGGCAATCGAATCGGAGAGCAGGAAGGCCGCCACGACGCTCCCCAACGTGACGATGTTAAGCAGGAACTTGGGCACGTAGCGCCGGGAAATGAGCAGGAAGAGCAAGTGGCCCACCACGAAACCGAGTCCAATACCCACCAGGCCAGACTGGAAAAACTTGATCAAGGCCTTGTAGACGGTTGCCTCCGGGTCATAGTAAGCCACGATGAAGTTGTAAAACAACACGGCCAGGAACGCCCCGACGGGGTCAATGACGATGCTCTCCCACTTCAGTACGGTAGCCACCTGCCGCTTGACGTTGATCTGCCGCATGATGGGCGCGATGACCGTGGGCCCGGTGACTACGATCAGGGTAGAAAAGAGAAAGGCAATCTGCCAGTTGAGCCCCATTACGAAGTGGGCGGCCAGGCCCGCTACCACCGTAGTGGTGAAAGCACCAATGGTTGTCAGACGTAGAATGCTGTCGGCCAGCCCCCGGATTTCTTTGATCCTCAGCGTCAGCCCACCTTCGAAGAGGATAAGTCCGATGGAGAGCGAGATGAAGCTGTAGAGCAGGTTGCCGGGAAAGAGCCCCGTGCCGGCCTCGCTGTCGAAGCGGGGGTTGAGCAGGCGGTGTCCGCTGTACCACTCCCAACCGGGACCGATGAGAATACCCGCCAGAATGAGGGGTAAAATGGCGGGAACGCGTAGCCGCCAGGCGATCCACTGGGCGACAACGCCGATGATGATCAGGCCTCCGATTTCGTACATGGAAGTAAATCGTTCGGGGTCGGCAGTTGTTTAACCCGTCCCATCCCGGCCCCCAAAACCGACGGCAACCCGGCCATTCCAAACAAAATTTGTAACGGGCCCGCTGGCTGTTGCTATCTTCGCGGCCCTTACAGATATAAAAGAGACACCATTGACCCGCCCGGAATTCGATGCTTCACTCGCGGAAGCCCAACCTCCCCACCACCTGGGCCTGGAGCTGACCTCGCTCTGGTGGATCAGCAATAACCAGTGGGAACGCGCTCACGTTCTGATTGATAATTCCGCCGGCCCCGACCGCGCCTGGGTGCACGCTTACCTGCACCGCATCGAGGGCGATGACGCCAATGCCAACTACTGGTATCAGCGGGCCGGGCGCGACAAGCCGAAGTACGGGCTCCGCCAGGAACGGGACGTCCTGCTGCAGTACTTCCTCGGCAAATAATCGGCCCGGCCCCGCGTTACTTCCACCAAACGTTGCTCATGCGCCCCTCTCTCCTGCTGCTTCTACCCCTCTTTCTACTCTCCTACTGCGCCCGCCCGGTGGCCGGCTTTACCGCCGCTTCCCGGACCGTGGAGGCCGCCGATACGGTTCGCTTCGAGAACCAATCGGAAAAGGCCGTAAGCTACGCCTGGGATTTTGGTAATGGGCAGACCAGCACGGACCCTAATCCTACAATCCGCTACTACAAATCAGGCGATTACCCCGTACTGCTGACCGCTACCAACGAGAAGGGTAAATCAAGATCCATCACCCAAATTATCAACGTGACTCCACCCAAAGAATGCCTTATCCGCATCGAGACTCCCCAGGGAGATATGCTCGCGCGCCTTTCCGACCTGACCCCCCAGCACCAGGACAACTTCATCAAACTAGTGGAAGAAAGCTTTTACGACAGCCTTCTCTTCCACCGCGTGATTGACGGCTTCATGATTCAGGGCGGTGATCCCGACAGCAAGAATGCTACCCCCAGTGCCCGGTTGGGCAGTGGCGGTCCCGGCTACCAGGTTCCCGCCGAATTCGACCCCTCGCTGGCCCACGTGAAGGGCGCCATCGCGGCGGCCCGCACTAACAACCCCCAAAAGCTCAGCAGCGGTTCCCAATTTTACATCGTACACGGACGGCCCGTCACCGAAACCGAGTTGAACCGGCAGGAAGGCCAATCCGGAGTTCGTTACCCCAGTGAGGTCCGGGAGAAATACCTCCAGCACGGCGGAGTCCCCTTCTTAGACCAGAATTACACCGTCTTCGGCCAGGTCATTGAGGGCCTAGACGTGATCGATAAGATCGCCGCGACCGCCACCGGCGCCGGAGACCGCCCCAAGGAGGACGTGACGATGAAGGTCACGCTGGTCCGCTAAGACGGCGCCGGGCATCCACGCCAAACTTGCTATATTCACCGCCTCAGGACAAAACAGCGGAATGAAGGATACTACGATTTTAGGCGTCGACGTAGGCGCTACCGGTTTTAAGGGCGGGCTCGTAGATGTAAAGACGGGCACCATGCTCACGGAACGCTTCCGCTTCGATACCCCCCAGCCGGCTACTCCTTCCGCCATGGCCTATACCTTCCGTAGCCTCGTCGACCACTTCGAATACAGCGGCGTAGTCGGCGTCGGCTTCCCGGCCATCGTGCACCGCAACGTGGCGGGCAGTGCCTCCAATATCGATAAGGGATGGATCGGTACCTCCATCTCCGAGACTTTCGGCCGTTCCCGGGATGTGTCCATTTATGCCCTCAATGACGCGGACGCCGCCGGGATCGCCACCATGAACTTCGGTACCGGCCGTTCCCACAAGGAAGACGGAACCGTGGTGATGATCACCATCGGTACGGGGCTGGGCGGCGCCATGTTCCTGGACGGCGAGCTCATCCCCAATTTCGAGCTCGGGCAGCTGTACCTCAAGGGCATGGATATCGTTGCTGAGAAGTTCATCTCTAATAAGGTCCGCAAAGACAACAATATGGACTGGAAGACATTCGGTAAGCGGCTCAACAAATACCTGGTCTTCGTTAACTCCATTCTTAATCCCGACCTAATCGTTCTCGGGGGGGGAGGGAGTAAGTACTTCAGCGATTACAAAAAGTACCTCAAGGTGAGCTGCGAGGTTAAGCCCGCCGAAATGCGCAATACAGCCGGCACCGTAGGCGCGGCGATGTACGCCTACCAGCGGCACATGCGCAAGTCGGCCACGATCTAGCCGATCGTCCAGCTAGTCCCTTCCTTTCCGTCCTTCACCGTGACGCCGGCTTCCGTGAGGGCGTCGCGCAGCTTGTCGGACAGTCCCCAATCCTTATCGGCCCGCGCCTGTTGGCGGAGATTGAGGATGATTTGCATCACTTTATCCAGGGCCTCCTGCCCGGCACCCGCGCTCGCCGCCGCCGCCGCCTCCTGAAGGCCAAGTACGTCGAAGAGTAGGGTGGCTAGGCCCTCCCGAAACGCCTGCAGCGTCTGCGGGCGCACCTCGGCGAGCGACAGTTGTCCGCCCCGCAAGGCATTGATTTTGGACACGAGCTCGAAGATGCGGGCCAGTGCCCGGGGGGTGTTGAAGTCATCGTCCATTTCCGTGTAGGCTGCTTCCAGCCCGGCCCGCAGGTCTTGGGCTACCGGACCGTCATCCGTACCGGTTGCCTCCAGTTCGCCGAGAATGGTCCAGGCTTCGAGTAGGCGGGTATGGCCTTTCTTGGCGGCCTGCAGGGCTTCGTCGCTGAGGTCCATCGTGCTCCGGTAGTGGCTCTGGAGCATAAAGAAACGGACGACCATCGGGGCGTAGCCCTCGGAGACGTGGGGGCTGTCGCCGGAGAAGAGCTCCTCGGGGGAGATCGTGTTGCCGTCGGATTTGGACATCTTCTTGCCATTCATCAGCAGCATGTTCGTGTGCAGCCAGTAGCGGGCACCCCCGTGGCGGCAGGCACCGACGTTCTGGGCGATCTCGTTTTCGTGGTGGGGAAATTTGAGGTCATTGCCGCCGCCGTGAATGTCGAATGTCGCGCCGAGGTACTTGGTGCTCATCGCCGAGCACTCGAGGTGCCAGCCGGGAAACCCTTCGCCCCACGGGCTGTTCCAGCGCAAAATGTGCCCCTCGTGGGCCTTCATCCAGATGGCGAAATCCGAGGCACTGCGCTTTTCCCCCTGGGCGCGGAGTTCGCGGCTTTCGGCCATCAGCTCGTCGATACGCCGGCCGGAGAGTTCCCCGTAGCGGTCGTCGTTGGCGGCGTTGTAGGCCTCCACGTCGAAGTAAACGGAGCCATTGACCTCGTAGGCATAACCGTTATTCAGGATCTCTTTAACCATCTCGATCTGCTCGATGAGGTGGCCGGTGGCGCGGGGCTCGATGCTGGGAGACAGCGCATTGAGGGTGCGCAGCATGTCATGGAACTGGTTGCTGAACTTTTGGGCGACCTCCATCGGCTCTAGTTGCTCCAGGCGGGCGCCCCGGCTCATGCGGTCCTCGCCGTCGTCGGTGAGGTGCCCCACGTCGGTGATGTTGCGGACGTAGCGGACCTGGTACCCCTTGGCTAGCAAGTAGCGGTAGATGATGTCGAAGCTCACGAACGTGCGGCAATTGCCCAGGTGCACGGGGTTGTATACTGTTGGCCCACAGACGTACAGGCCTACGTAGCCCGTGTGCAGGGGTCGGAACACTTCCTTTTCACGGCTGAGGCTGTTGTAGAGGGCAAGGTCATTGGGCATGGGGGGAGGTTTCGGGGGCGAAATTAAGGTATTCTGGGGGGCTGATAAACCAGCTACCCAGCTTCCCAAAGAAAGCGACTAGCAAAACTCCGGTACGGGCGCCACGGCTCGGCGGCTTCCGTCATGGCGGCGATCAGGGCTTTGCCCCTGAGGTGATGGAGGTCGAACAGGGCAATGAGGTTGCGGCGGACGATGAGGTCATCGAGGGGGAGAAGGTCGGGACGCTGGAGGACAAACATGAGGACCATCTCCACCGTCCACTGGCCGACGCCCCTGATCTGGGTTAGGAGATCGACGATCTCTTGGTCGGAGTACGGGCTCCAATCGTGATTAATGAGTTTGTGCTCTAGCCAGAATTCGGCGACCCCGTGGAGGTAACCGGCCTTGGGACGGCTCATGCCTACCGCACGCAAATCATCTTTCGTAAGCTCGAGCAGGGGTTCGGGGTGGGGATAGCCGTCGGGAAACAGGTCGAGGAAGCGGCCGAAGATCGTACCCGCCGCCCGCCCGCTGAGCTGTTGGTAGGTGATGGATCGCAGCAGACCGAAGTAGACGTCGCCCCCATGATCGTCGCGCGGCTTTATTTCGTGCCGGTCGACCAGTGCGCCGAGCGGCGGGTGCTGACGCAGGTGGGCCAGAATTTTGGGATTGACCACCCGGCGACTAGCTCCGGGGGTTGACGCCCTCGTAGTGCTTGCGGGTGTCCTGTTCGGTAATGGGCTGTCCGTCGGCCTTAGTTGCCGCAACGATACGACCTACGAACAGCAGGTGATCGCCGGGGGTGGTCAGGGCGTCCTCGAGGGTACATTCGAGGGTAGCGATGCCGCAATCCAGCAGGGGAGCGCCGCTCTTCCCTTCGGTGTACTTCACGCCGTTCACGGACTGGTTGCTGTAGTCCACCTCCTTCTGGGTAGCAAACGTCTTGATCAGCTCCTCGTCGTGCTTACCGAGAACGGTCAGGGAAAAAGATTGGGCCTTCTGGATGGTCTCGTTGAGGTCGCTGTCTTTCTCCACGGCGATCGTGATCAGGGGGGGGTCGAAGCTGGACTGCATCGCCCAGCTCACGGTTGCGGCACTGACCCAGTCTTCGCTGCGGGTAGTGAGCTCTTGGCCGTCGGCGCGGGTGGCGACGATGTAGTATCCGTAGGAAAGTTGTTTCAGGGCCTGGTCTAGGGTGGAGGGCTTGGTTTGGTCTGCCATGGCTGGGGGATAATAATTTAACGGTGTATAGTGGAGGTGCAACGGGCGGCTTTTCGCGAATGTTCAGGCGGTTTGTCTGCGCACTCACCGATTATCCGGGGGTTTATCATACGTCAATGGGGAGTCTCGTGCGTTCTAAGGTGGTACCGGCGTTTCCCTAGCACCCGCGTACCCGCCCGCCATGAAGTACTTCCTCCCCCTATTACTGTGCCTGACCCTCTGGGGCTGCCTATACGATGACGACATTAATGGCATCTCGCTCGAAACCAACATATCGATAGATTTCAGGGGGGCATACGGCGGGGAGCCCCTCGCCATCCAGTCGGAAACCTACGCTTACCCGACTGGTGCCGCCCTGAAGGTCCTGTTGTTCCAGTACTATATTTCTAACCTCGAACTGCTGCCCGCCGACGGCCGCGCGCCCGTTAAACTGGCGGACATCGACCTGATCCGCTGGATGTCGGCGAGCGAGGATGCCACCACTGAGCGGACCTACCGTGCACCCGTCGGGGCCTACCGGGGGCTGCGCTTTGGCCTCGGGGTGAAGCCCGCGCTGAACGCCATGGACCCCAGCGCCTTTGCCGCCGATTACGTACTTAACGAGGCGGAGTTCTGGGGGCCCGCCACCCGCTACGTCTTTGCTAAGATCGAAGCCAATGCCGACTTGGAAAACGACGGTACCTTCGATACTGGATTGACCTACCATATGGGCAGCGACGCGGCCTACACGACCGTGACCCTTGCAAGTAACTTCACCGTGTCGGCAGACGGAAGCCCCGACCTGACCGTCGTCGCCGATGTTCTGGAGGCGCTGTCCGGTAACGGCGAAACCTTCGACATCGGCGCGCCCAGCCAGCAAGCCGTGCACGGGGGCAACCAGGCCGTGGCCCAGGACATCTGGAACCGCCTGGTCGGCCAGTTCACCCTCGAAGTCACCGAGTAAGTGCGGCGGGCGCTGTGCTATACCGCCCTGTTGGTCGTATTCGCCTGCGGGGAGGAGCCCCGAGCAGCACCGCCCTACGCAGCGATACTTTATCCAGCAGATAATCCCTCCACCGAAGCGGGTATTGCCCTCGGGGAACGGCTTTTCTTCGATCCCCTCCTATCTGAGGACTCTACCCTTAGTTGTGCCAGCTGTCACCGGCCGGAACTGGGCTTCGGGGATGGGCTGCCGATCAGCGTCGGCGTGCACGGCCGGTTGGGCACCCGTAACACGCCCGGCCTGACTAACATCGGCTACTTCCACCACCCGCTCTTCTGGGATGGCCGCGCCGCCAATCTGGAGGCCCAGGCCCTGCACCCCGTGGGCAGTGCCCACGAGATGGGGGGCAGTTGGCCAGCCCTCATCCACCGGCTGCGCCGGGAGCCTACCTACGTGGCGGCTTTTCGCATGGCCTTTGGGGACAGCGGGATCGACTCGACCCGCCTTGGTTGGGCCCTGGCACAGTACCAACGCACCCTGGTATCCACCGACAGCAAGTACGATCGGGTGCAGGCGGGCACGGCGACCTACACCGAGCAGGAGGTACTGGGCCACGCCCTCTTCTTTGATCTGGGGGACGATCCCGAGGGTCCCTACGCCGGCCTGCCTACGGGGGAGTGCGCGCACTGCCATACCCCTCCCCACTTCACTAACCAGCGCTTCGAGAACAACGGACTGGACGCCGCCGCCGCCCTAACCGACTTCCGCGATCCGGGGCGGGGCGCAATCTCGGGGCAGGTCTACGACAACGGCCGCTTCCGCAATCCGGGCCTCCGCAACGTCGCCCTTACCGCGCCCTACATGCACGACGGGCGTTTTGCTACCCTGGAGGCCGTCATCGACCACTACAATTCCGGCGGCCACTATGCCGAGAACCGCAGCCCTAACGTGCACCCCCTGGGACTGGACGCCGACCAACGGGCCGCTTTAGTCGCCTTTCTGCACACCCTAACCGACACTTCGTTTGTTCAGCGGTACGGGGCAAAATAAACAGCGGCGCGCCCGCGGGTAGGGAGAAATTCTCCCAAACACGATGACACATGGCAAAATCGATGTTACTTCTCGGGTTGGTCATGTTCCTTGCGGCGGGCGGCTGTAAGGAGGAGCCGGGCGGTGCGCCCGCGATCGAGCTGGACCGCATCACCGGGCCCAATACCCCTACTCCCTACGCCCTGGAGGTGCCGAGCTACTTCCCCGCACCCATCGCAGACCCCGAAAACCCCCTGTCGGTTGAGGGCATTGAATTGGGCCGGCGGCTCTTTTACGACAAGGACATCCTGAGCTCCGACGGCACCATGTCTTGCGAGAGTTGCCACCAACAGCGGCTGGCCTTTACCGATGGCCTGAACGTATCGGCGGGCATCCGGCAATTGCAGGGTAGCCGCAGTTCGATGTCCCTGGTCAACCTAGCCTTCAACCCCAACGGCTTTAACTGGGACGGTGATGCCCCCACCCTGTGGGAGCAGGCCATTCACCCCGTCGAGGATATGCTCGAACTCGACAACGACTGGCAGGAAGTGCTCCGTAAACTGCGGGAGGATGACGGCTACCCCGCCCGCTTCCGGGCCGCCTTCGGCATCGATACGCCGGAGGAGATCACCCAGGAGCTAACCATCAAGGCCCTGGCCCAGTTCGAGATGACGATCATCTCGGCCGACAGCAAGTACGACCGGGTGGTCTACCAGAACACCGAGTTCTTTACCGAGGAGGAACAACTGGGGGCCGATAGCCTTTTCTTCGTCGAGAACGTGCCCCCCGGTACCCTGCACCCCGGCTGCGGGCACTGCCATAATGCGCCTCAGTTCGGAGACAACCGGTTCCGCAACAATGGCATTCAGGACGTTGCCTCCCTGGACGATTTCGTCGATAAGGGGCGTGGGGGCGTGACCGGCAACCGCTTCGATAACGGAAAATTCCGCAGCACTACCCTGCGTAACATCGCACTGACGGCGCCCTATATGCACGACGGACGTTTCCGGACCCTGGAGGAGGTGCTCGACCACTACGCCAGCGGTGGCCACAACCTGGAGAACGAGGATCCCAACATCACCGGTTTTCCCCTCACGGAGCGGCAGAAAAAAGCATTGCTGGCCTTTCTAGGTACACTAACGGACGAGTCGCTGCTAACCGATCCACGCTTGGCCGCCCCCGAATAGGGCCATCAGTCGGGCTCAAATTTTCGGGCGGATACAATCTACGGCGGTCCCTCAACGTAATTACCTAGCAAGGAGCCCCTTAGTAGGTTGCTGACTTGTCGTTGATTATTCACCCTTTTGTGGTTTCTGCCGCGAAACAACATCCTTTCTGTATTCCGGCAGGACCTAGCTGCTACTCCCGCCCTTTACATCACATCGATTACGCAATGGCTTTACCCTGTCCTTAGCTGGTCGGGGAAGTCGCTTCGTGGGTCGAGCTTAACCACTCTCATGAAACAACTTTACTTACTAATTTATCTGTGCGCATTCGCCGGCTTGGGGTCTTTATACGGGCAGGCGGGCACAAGCATCCAGCTGGAATATGAGGATGAGGTCGGACGACCCCTCATCGGCAACCTCGAGTTTGGGGGAGATGCCGGAAACTCGACCTACTATTACACGGATAATAGTGCGGGGGTATATGTGTACTGGCACGGCTCGCCGGGCAGGTGGACCATTGAGAATCTTTACACCGGAGAAGATTACTTTGAAAGCTTCGCGGCTACGGGGACCAACCCCCCCGACCTAGCGTCCGCCAGCTGGCAGGCCGTCAAAACCGGCTATACCCTCACCCGCTTCGACGGACCGGGTACGAAGTTTACTCCGATTCCCCTGGAAATTGAAATAACGGCCCTCTCCGAGGTAGGCTGCCACTCCGCCGCTAACGGCTCGATGACCGCTTCGGTCACCGGAGGCAGGACGCCGTACTCCTACGCCTGGTCGAATGGCGAGAGCACTTCCACGACATCGGATGTGTCCAACACTATTTTTGACCTGTCGGCGGGCACCTACAGCGTTACCGTCACGGACGCGGCCGGGACGACGGCCACCACTTCGGCCGCAATCTCCCAGCCCGTGTTGCTGTCAGCCAGGATTACGAGCCTCACCAACGTGGCCTGCTTTGGCGGCTCTTCGGGTGCGGCGGCGGCTAGTGGGACGGGCGGTACGCCCAGCTACAGCTACGCTTGGTCCAACGGGGCCACCACCCGTACAGCTTCCAACTTATCGGCGGGTACCTATACCGTTACGGTGACGGACTCTCATGGCTGTACCGGGGTGACCTCCGCCACCGTAACCGAACCGCCCCTACTGGTGGCTGCGAGCCGGGTGGACGCCAATGTCACCTGCAACGGCGGTACCGACGGAGCCGTTACGGCCCTGGCGTCGGGTGGCACCCCCCCCTACACCTACGAATGGAGTAACTCGGTTACTACCGCTGAAATGATTGGACTAAGCGCGGGCGCCTATATACTCACCATTATGGATGCTAAGGGCTGTACCTCGACGGCTTCCGCAACGGTCATAGAACCCCCCGCCCTGGTGGTTTCTCCCGTCAGCCAGACGAACATTGCCTGTAATGGCAACAGTACGGGCGCGGCTGCCGTGACGGCTTCGGGAGGCGTAACTCCTTACACCTACCTGTGGTCGAATGGCGCGACGACCACCGACATCTCCGCGGTTGCTGCGGGTAGCTACGTCATAACGGTCACGGACGCCAACGGCTGCTCCAATACGGCGGACTTCCTCCTCACCGAACCTACGGTCCTCTCCGCCACCGCGGGGGTAGGTGCTAACGTAAGCTGCAACGGCGGCGCGGACGGCTCGCTTACAGCCCGCGGAAGTGGCGGAACAGCCCCGTACACCTACCGATGGGACAATTCGGCTACCACGGCCAGCATCGCGGACCTTACCGCCGGCACGTACAGGGTTACCGTCACCGACGCCAATGACTGCGTCGCTACGACTACGGCTACTATTACTGAGCCCACCCTACTAATCGTCTCTGCCGCCGAGCAGACGAACATTGCCTGCAACGGCAACAGCACCGGGGCGGCTGCGGTGACGGCTGCGGGCGGCACGGCTCCCTACACGTATTTGTGGTCGAACATGGCTACCACGTCCGGCATCACGGGCATTCAGGCCGGGGACTATACGGTCACGGTTACGGACGCCAACGGCTGTACCGGCACGACGGACTTTACCATTACTGAGCCGACGGTTTTAACGGTTGCCGGACAGCTCGACGCCAAGGTCGGCTGCAACGGCGCTGCGGATGGCGTAGCTTCCGCCCGCGTCACGGGCGGTACGGCCCCCTATGCCTACCTGTGGTCTAATGGAGCCACTACGGCATCAATCAGCGAGTTGGCGGCGGGGAGTTATGCCGTAACGATTACCGACGGCAATGGCTGCACGGAGCAGGCTTCCGTCACCGTCACCGAACCGGTTGCCCTATCAGTGACCCTAGCTGCTCAGACCAACATTACCTGTAACGGAAACAATACCGGCACCGCCACCGTAAGGGCCACGAACGGTACGGCTCCCTATACCTACCTCTGGTCTAATGGCGCCACTGCGGCCACCGCGACCGACCTGGAAGCCGGAGATTACACCGTCACCGTCACCGATGCTAATGGCTGCACCGACTTCGCTTCCGCTACGCTGACCGAACCTACGGCCCTGACGGCCACCGGAACCGTGGATGCCAACGCCGGTTGCTACGGCAGCGCGGAAGGTGCGGCTACGGCCGCGGTATCCGGCGGCCTGGCCCCTTATAGCTACGCCTGGTCCAACGGAGCTACTACCAGCGGTATGACCGGTCTTATCGCCGGCACTTACGCACTGACCGCTACCGACGCGAATGGATGTACCGCCCTTACTACGGTGAGCATTACGGAAGCCCCGGAGATTGCACTTACCGCTGCTTCCTCCGAAGACTCGGGTGCGGGGGATGGGATGGCTACGGTAGCCGCCGCCGGTGGAGTTGCTCCCTACACCTACGTGTGGAGTACGCCGGATGCACCAACCACCGATACGATTACGGACTTGTCCGCCGGTCAGTATGAAGTATTCGTCACGGATGCCGACGGTTGTACCGTGAGTGCTGCGGTCACGGTGAGCCGCCGCGTATTGCCGGGCGAAGCCTGCGCCGAGGCCATTAACATCGACAGCCTGTTTGGTGGCGTGCGCGACTTGGCCCTATCAAGCGATACCCTCGCGAACGCCGAATACGCCAGCGATACGGTGTTTATGGACGACCAGCCCCTTTGCTTTTCCGAGGGCGACACGCTCTACCACCCCGTGTACTTTCAGTTCACCGGCGACGGAGAAACGTACCGCATCCGTACCACGGGTGTAGCTGACACCCGTGGAGCCGTCCTGTCCGGCAGCTGCGGGGAGTTTACCCGACTCGTGTGCAACGAAGATGAGGCCGACGGCAACACAAACCTAATGGTGGAACTGTCCACGGAAGTTGGGGTGACTTACACCCTGCTGGTCGACGGCGCAAGTGCCGTCGGGGTCGAGTATGCCGTGGAAGTCACCCAGATTACGACTACTTCGATTACCCCCATCCAGCAGACGGCGATCGCGCTTTACCCTAATCCGACCTCCGGGTGGATCACGCTTGCCGGGGTAACTGTTCGGCAGGTGGACGTCTTTGATGGCTTCGGACGCCGCGTGGCCACTTACGCGCAGCCCGGTACCGAGTTGGATCTCCAACAACTGCCCACTGGCGTGTACTACCTCCGCATTACGGACGAGCGGCAGGACGTCTACTCCGCCCGGGTAGTCCGGCAGTAATCCCTTTACCCAGTCAGGCCCGGCCGGCACGGATTCTTCAGGAATTCGTGCCGGTTTTTCGGGTATTACAAGTACCCCGCTATCTACCACGGATTCGCCCCTCCCATTATTGAAATTAAGGCATATGAATCGATTTCACTCCTTGCTCACCCTACTCTGTTTTATTGCTCTAAATACGCTTTCCGGCCAGGTGGCCAGCATATCCGCCGAGATTCACGACCCTGCGGGACAGGTATACCGCGGAGAGTTCAAGGCGGCAGGAAAAGATAATGGACATACGTTTTACGATTTTTTTCCCATTCGCGGGATGGGGCTTTTCTGGGACGGCAAGAACTGGACTATATCCGTTGATGACTATCCCAATATCTATTTTCAGGCCAACACCAACGTCGACACGCCCGCTCCCCCCAGCCTGGCGGCGGGCAAGTGGAATAACCTCAAGGCCGGTTGGCAGTTAGTTGCTTTTTCGGAGGTAGGAACTCCCCTGGTCATGAGCCTGCGGGAGTTCAGCCCCGTATCCTGTAAGGGAGCCACCGATGCCAGCGTACAGGCCGGTGCCAGCGGAGGAACGGGCACCTATGCGTTCAGTTGGTCTGACGGAACTGCCACTGGAGCGTCCACCCAGCAGTTGAGCCGCCTGAGAAATCTGGCTTCGGGCAGCTACTCTGTGACCATTACGGACGGCAACGACACGGTCGAGGGTCAGATCGAGGTAGGCGAACCGGACGTACTGGAGGCCGCTCTCCTCCGGCAGTCCGATCCCGCTTGCCACGGGGCAAATACGGGAGCGGCCACGGTGACCGTCACCGGCGGTACTTCCGAATATGCCTACGCCTGGTCAAACGGGGCCAATACCGCTACCGTTACTAACCTGGTAGCGGGACCGCATAGCGTCACCGTTACGGATTTCCGCGGATGCACGGCTACCGCAGCGGTGACGCTTGCTGAACCCGGCCCGCTGCGCCTAACGGCCGGAGTGGATGCCCAGGTGAACTGCTTTGCGGGTACCGATGGAGCCGCTTCGGCGACCGCCAGCGGGGGCACGGCGCCCTACCGGTACGCCTGGTCGAACGGGGCGACCAGTCCCGGTATCGTTGGTGCGCCGGCGGGGAGCTACGCCGTGACGGTCACGGATGCCGGCGACTGCTCGGTGTCCACCCAGTTGGTGATTGCCGAACCGGAGGTACTGGTGACCACTGTTCAACTGGACGCTACCGTGTCCTGCAATGCCGCCGCTGATGGCGGCACCACCGCTGCAGTGAGCGGTGGCCTGCCACCCTACTCATTCATTTGGTCCAACGGCGCCACCACGGCCAGCCTGGCGGGCCTCGTGGCGGGCGCCTACACCGTCACCGTGACGGATGCCAACGGCTGTACGGCCACCAGCAGCAACACCCTGACGGAGCCCGAGCCTTTCTTGGCCGCGGCTACCGCCAACGCGCAGGTAAGCTGCTTCGGTTCCGCCAATGGTGCGGCGTCCGCTATACCCAGCGGCGGCATGGCGCCGTATACCTACTCTTGGTCCAACGGAGCGACGACGGCCAGGCTTACTGACCTGACCGCCGGCACCTATGTCCTTACGGTTACCGATCAGAGCGGCTGCTCCGCGACGTCCTCAGTCGTGCTTAAGCAAAATCCCCCCCTGCGCATCACCGGCCAGGGGGAGGGAGATTCCGGCGTAGGTGACGGTAAGCTCACGGCGGCAGTCTCCGGCGGGGCGGCTCCGTATAGCTATACCTGGAATACCGAACCGATACAGACTACGGCCACCGCCGTCGACCTGGCCGTAGGGGTTTACCAAGTGACGGTGACGGATGCTGCTGGATGTACCGCGAATGCTACGCTTAGGGTACGGCTGGCCGTGGCCGGAGATCACTGCAATAATCCACTTGACGTAGACGCTCTTTTAGGCGGAGCGATCGGCACCACCCGCACTTCGCTGCCGACGGACAACGGCCGCTACTTCGCCGCATTGGCCGGAGCGGGTGACTGGGGTACTTGCCTGAGCGCGGGCGATAGTCTTTATCACCCAGTTTACTACCGCTTTACGGGCGACGGAAACACTTACCACCTGCGCACCGCCGCCGGAGCGTCTGCCAAGCCTTTAGTCAACGGCGACACCCGGGGCGTGCTCTTCTCCGGAGCTTGTGGGGCAATGACCTACGTGGCGTGCAATGACGAGGAGTCAGCCGAGGCCGCCAATCTATGGATGGAGGTGAGTACGGAGGAAGGCGTGGCGTACACCCTGATGGTCGACGGAGAATCCGCCGC
Organism: Lewinellaceae bacterium; assembly: GCA_963710195.1. Classification (GTDB taxonomy): domain Bacteria; phylum Bacteroidota; class Bacteroidia; order Chitinophagales; family Saprospiraceae; genus Neolewinella. The sequence continues at coordinate 318,437 of CAVPZF010000003.1, read as the reverse complement.
TTCCGGAGAGTACGCACTGGAATTTACCCGGGTCAGCTCCACGGCGATCACCCCGATCTACCGGACGGTGGTGGGAATCTACCCCAACCCGACCGCTGACCGGGTTACGATTGACGGCATCACCGCCCGGCGCGTGGATATCCATGACGGCTTTGGACGCCGGGTCGCTAGGCACATCAACCCCGGTACCGAAGTCGATATGCAGGAACTGCCTGCCGGCGTCTACTACCTCCGTATTACCGACCATCAGCGGCGCACGTATTCCGCACGGGTGGTGAAGCAGTAGTAGCCTTGTGCTTCAAGACCAAACTAAGCTGCACCTTGACTGGCCATCGCGACGCTGCGCTTCGCAGCCGAAACTCCACCGTAGCTAAACGGTCTTACGGGTAAGGCCCCGTAGGGCTTGGTGTGCTGAATTTTCGCCCCCTCGTTCAGCACCACACTGTCGGCGCAGAGCTATTCCCCTATCCAATCTTGGAGCACAAGCGCTGTACTACTATTCTAATGGCCGCCCGGCTCACAAGATCGTGCCGGGAAAAGAGAGGCATTTTACCCTTTTTCAGGCTTGCCGCGGACATACCGAAGACGAAGAAGCACTCAAACAAGCTCTTAATCCCTTCCACATACTGCGCCGGCAACATCCGGAAGTGCGTTCGCTACTTTCCCAAAAATCGCTTCAGTCCCGCAGTAGCCGCCACGCAGGCCAGGGCAATCAGCTTCCAGCCCTTCAGCAGAAAGATACCGATGGTAGCGAATAGGCCCGTTTTCGCCAGCACCTTCGCCCCGAGGAGAGCGGCCAGCCCGTAGCCGGCGATGTTGTCGGAACTGGCGTCGAAGTCGGCGTAGCGGTTGCCCTCGGTGTAAGCGACGCTGCCTAAGAAGTCCTCTAGGTCGCCATTCACTTCCTCCAGGTCCTTCATGCCCCCGATCACATTCATCGTCAGGAAGCCGCGGCGACCCAGGAACAGGATGTTGTAATTAAGGGTATTAACCTCCTCGCCCTCGAAGTAGAGTTCCTTGGCCCAGTGCAGGCGCTTGTTGGCCGCGTCGTAGTGGGGCGGCTTGGCCCAGCCCTGTAGGTGCATGGATGCGTAGCCCGCGGCTTCCCGCTCCGCGTTGCCGTTCCTGGTTTCCTCCTGTAGCTGGGCGAGCAGTTCGTCGTAATCCATATCGGCGGCATCGTCGTCCTCGATATAGCCATCCTCGACGTAGCTGATCTCGATGCCGTAGCCTGCCAGGTCAGCGGGGCCGTACTTATCGGGAAAGAGCATACCGAGCGATTCCTTGCCGCTGGCGGGGGGATTCCCCCACATGTCCACCAGCACCGTCGCCGCGTCCGCTCCGGAGAGGTACCGGTAGCCGGGGGGCACGACGAGTTCGGCCAGGCCGTCGCCGAGGGTTACCGTCGTGTCCGCGTAGAAGACCAGTGTTTGCTCCAGGCTGTCGCGCTCCGCCTGGTAGGCCGCCTCCCAGGCTTGAGCTTCGGCCTGTGCATCGTCTACGAGCAATTGGGCGGGGAGGGCGAGGGGGAGGAGGAGCAGCGCGCCGGCTGCGAAACGAAAAATTCCGGTCATGACAAACGGGGAGTGAGCTATCCTGATGAGTACCCGCCGGTGGTATGTAGCCAAAGGGCTAGCCATGCGCGGTCGCAGGTGCGGTGAACGTACGGCCGGGGGGAACGGCCCTTCGGAAGACTAACGGGCGCGGCAGCGGCAAATGGTGTGTGGCGGGGTCTTTTAACGTATGGCACCCGCGCACCGCCGCCGCCACCGCGTCGGTAACGGATAGTGTCCGCCAAGTCCTGCGTGCCCCTTACATCTCCTCCACCAACTCATCCTCGGCCCAAATACCCCGGGCTACGACTTTGCCACTTTTTTCGTAGAAGACCCCGGCTCCATTACGCAGGTCGTTCTCCCAGGTACCGACGAAGGTCTGGCCGTCGGCGAAGTGGTAGGTCCCCTCGCCGCTGCGGCGGTCGTCTACGTATTCTCCTTCGTAGTAGGCGCCGTCCGTCCAGTGGAACTCCCCGACGCCGTGGCGGCGGTTGTCTTGCCACGCGCCGACGTAGCGGCTGCCGGAGCTGAATAGGGCTACCCCGTGTCCGTTAGCCTCCCCGTTGTTGATGTCCCCGACGTACCAGACGGTGTTGCCCGCCTGGCTCGAAAAGGTGAGGTAGTGGCTGCCCGTCGTGTTCTCCAGCCGGCCTTCGAGGTTGCGGATGCGCATATCGGCCTTGCGCAGGGCAAAGGCCAGGGAGTCGTACTGGTTCGGATTGGACCGCTCCAGCGCAATCCGCTCCACCGGCTGGGTCGACACGGCCTCCAGCGGACGGATACTCGACTGCTGGCTGCGGGACGCCACCAGCTGGAGGGTGTCCATTGCCCGGCCTAACTGAATTAGCCGTCGGGCATGATCGATACGCTCCGGCAAGCGGGACGCGAGCAGGTGGTTTCCGGTATCCGCGGCGAGCTCCTCGTAGGCCCCTATGGCGGTGCGGTATTCCCCCACGTAGAGGAGGGAGTCAGCCGCCAGCAGCCTTTCGAAGCGGCCCAGCGAATCCAGGGTGGTCTCGCGCTCGGCAATTACCGTAGTCAGCATGGCGTCGAGCTCGGAGGCTCGCTTAGCCTGGTACACCCCAAAGCCGATGGCGACCAGCAGCAGGAGGGCGGGGAGGATAAAGCGTTTGGAAGTCAGCATACCGGTTGCTTATACGATAGGGGTAGTCACTCGTCGCGGTGAATTTCCGGGAGTTTGTTCTTGATCTTACGCAGGTCGGGGGTGAAGTACATGTGAAAACGGAGCGTCCACTTCTGCTTGTAGATACCGCCGTCCGTCAACTCCTGGCCGAGCGAGTACATGAGCCCGGAAGCGAAGGTCAGGCGCGGGTTGACGATGTAGCCGACCGTGGTCGTCAGGCGCAGGTCCTCCAGGGGACTGTCGACCACCGAGCGGCCGCTCTGCATGATGATCTCGGATTCCGGGGCGACGTAGATCGTGCCGGGGGAAAGTTTATGCTTGTTCAGCGGGATTTTCATGCGCAGCATATAGCGCCAGCGGTTACGGAAGGTCCACTCGCTCTCCTTGCCGAACCCCCGCGTCCACCGGTGTTCCAGGCGAATGCGGTGGTAAAGCATCAGCCGCGACAGCGGTTGGGCGAACTGGTACTGGTGCCAGATCCGCCATTCGGGTACTGCCCGTTGCTCGTCGGGCGGCACCTCGTACGTGTTGAAGTTGATCCGCAGCACCCCCCCGAGGCTGACCCGAAAGTATTTAGAATACAAATAGCTGATGGCGTGGCGGTTGTAAATCTGGGCGATCTGACCGATGTGGGGCGTGGACCGGGATTCCTGAAAGCGAAAATGGGTCTGGGCGATCCAGAAAAAGCGGTCGGTCAGCCGGATGTTGCCGTAGGTGTTGAACCAGGTGAGCGTCAGGGGCTCCTTAAACTTACTGAGTTCCGCCTGGCCGTCTGCCTGTCCCGCGACGGGGGCAGTCCAGACTAACAGGGCGGCCAGCAGCAGCAGCAGCAGCAATGACTGCTTCCGGGAGGGGGTGGGGGTCATACGGGCCACGTTACTGCACGGGGGTGCTGATGAGTCGATAGGCGGCAGCGGGCTGTTCTACGGACCGCAGGGCGTCTTCCAGCCGGTCCGTGTCCTCCTCCCGCAAACTGCGCATCCGTTGGTGAATACTTTCCACTTCCCGGTTCAGGGAGTTGGCCGAATCACAGCTCAGCGTGGCTTGTAGCCGCCGGAGCAGGTGAGGGATCGCCAGTTCGCGGTAGGCGCGGGTGAGCCGCTTTTTTAATTTTTCTTCCATGACGGTGGCGGTGAAGTTGTTCCACACCTCGTCGGTATAGAGGTCTTCGATTTCGGCTAGGGTTTCCGGTAGTTCAGCCAGGGTGAGGGCCAGGGCATCGAGGCCCTCCATACAGTCGATTAGGTTTCGGGCGATGGCTTGCTTGCGGGTCACGTCCGCTTCGGCGGCGTACGACTGGATTTCACGATCGGCAAAGGCACGTACGCTTTCCAGGGCTTCTCCGCCGGGGGCTGTGCCCTTATGGGCCCGCACCAGACTATCCAACAGGGCAAAGTCACGCAATAATTCATTCTCGAGCACGGCCAGGGCTTCCCGGCGCTCTTCGGTATTGACGCGCTCGTTGAGGTTGGCACTCACCGCCTGGAGATTGTCGAGCGTATACCGGGCGAATTGTAGTATGGCTCCGGTACCGTCTTTCGCGTCGAAGGTGAGCGGGGGCACCCCGGCAAAGGCCCGGTAGGTGGTACTGTCCGCTCGGGTGATGGCTACGCGCAATTCTCCCCCGATCGGTCCGGGACGGCCAGAGAGCAGCAAAGTAGCGTCCGCGGGGCAGGTGGGCCAGGATCCCCTCCCGATGGGCTTGGGCGGCGGCGCGCAGGTGGGGTGTCCACTCCGCAACGATCAGGGCGATGACATCGCGCAGATAGCCTACCGCCGGATCGGAGTTTTCCACGATCCGGTAAGCCGTATTGGCCAGGAGGCTCTGACTGAGGGTGTCAATTTCCTGCATGTAAATCGTCAGGGAATCTAGTTGGTCCGCTTCGCCTGCTGCCAGGGGGAAGTCCGGGACCATGACCCGGAAGGCGGGCGTAAAGGCGGGCGCCCCGAGCTCGGCCATCACCTCCCCGATCTCCCGGTAGCGCGCGGCGTTGGCCTCTAGTAGTTCAGGGGCCGGCCCGCCCAGGTCTCCCGGTTCAATTCCCTGCATGCGCTGCCAGGCGTCCACGAGACGGAGGTAAGCCCCGTCCAGGGTGGTGGGGGACATCGGGTACGCACCGGCGGCAAATACGGGTAGGTTGATCGTGTCGTTGTTCTGGAAAACTTCGATACCGGTCAGCAGCCCGTCGCGGAAATTCCAATTCTGCCGCGCGGTAAAATCGGCGTACAGCGTCCAGGTATCGTGCGCTACCCCGTCGCGTTTAAAGCGGCCGAGCAGGGCGGCACCCGGCCGCTCCAGGCGGAACGACTGCTGGGGCACCCCCGCGGCGAAGGTGAAGGCACTCCGGAAGGTCGTAGCCGTGGGTGCGGAGCCTTCGATGCGGCGGCTCTCCACGGTCCAGCTGCCGTCGGGCCGCCCATCCGTCAGCTGGCCCCAGGCCAGGCGCTGCTCCCCGTCGACATCCAGGTGATACTGGTAATCGATCACCTCGGCCGTACCGCTGACGGTATAGACGCCCAGTTCATAGCGCCAGGGGCCGCTCAATTTACCGTCTGCGTAGGTGCCACTGACCCCCAGGTAGCTGTCGCCGCCCCGCAACAGCGCCTGCGGATCGGCGCCCCGGAAGTGGAAGTGCCCGTCCCGAACGGTGTCTACCCCCCTTAGCCAAAACGCGTATTCCGCCTTCCCGCCAAAGTCACCGAGTTCGTACTCACCCTCCCACCATAGGGTGTCGCCCACCGGTTGCGCCTGTACGGGGATCGGACCGAGTAGTCCGATCAAGGCAAAGAGGTAGCGGGTAAAGGTTTTCATTAGTGAGCGTCTTCCAGGGAGGCAGGCAAAAGCCGGGGGTAGTCGTCGGCGGACAAGGAGGGCATAAGAAAGCTGATGCACCTCACGGAATGAATACCGACTCCACAAAGGTAAGTGAGATTGAGAATTTTCACCGCCCGTGTCCTTCCAGGGGCAATACAGACCGGAAGGCACGACAATCACGTACGTCCTAAAATCACCTTTGCGCGGCGTACCTTTGCGGTTCTAAAATCAAAAATTTATGCTCTCCGTCCAGGATCTCACCGTACAGTTTGGCAAACGCGTCCTCTTTAATGAGGTGAACCTGAACTTTGTACGGGGCAACTGCTACGGCATCATCGGGGCCAACGGCGCCGGAAAGTCGACCTTCCTGAAGGTGCTCTCCGGCGAGTTGGCCCCCAATCGCGGACGGGCCAGCATGGAGCCGGGCAACCGCATGGCCGTGCTGAGCCAGAACCACTTCGGCTACGAGGATAAGGTGGTGTTGGAAGTCGTAAAGATGGGCTACGAAGAGCTCTACGCCATGGAGCAGGAAAAGAACGCCATCTACATGAACCCCGAAGCCACCGACGCCGATGGCATGCGCGCCGCCGAACTCGAGAACACCTACGGCGAAATGGGGGGCTGGACGGCCGACTCCGACGCCGCCGAATTGTTGTCCAACATGGGCATCAAGGAGGATCTCCACTATAAATTGATGGAGGAACTCACCGGCCCCGAGAAAGTAAAGGTGCTGCTGGCCCAGGCGCTCTTCGGCAACCCCGATATCCTGCTGCTGGATGAGCCGACGAACGACCTCGACGCCCACACGGTCCACTGGCTCGCCGACTTCCTGGCCGACTTCCCCAACACGGTAATTGTCGTGAGCCACGACCGCTACTTCCTGGATATGGTCTGCACCCACATCGTCGACATCGACCGCCAGCAGGCAACCATCTACACCGGCAACTACAGCTTTTGGTACCAGTCGAGCCAGCTCGCCATGCAGCAGGCGCAGAACAAGAATAAGAAGATGGAAACCAAGCGCGCCGAAATGATGGAATTCATCCAGCGCTTCAGCGCCAACGCCTCCAAGTCCAAGCAGGCTACCAGCCGCAAGAAGGCCCTCGAGAAACTCAATCTGGAGGAGATCAAGCCCAGCAGCCGCAAGTACCCCTTCATCGCCTTCCAGCCCGAACGCGAGCCCGGCGATCAGATCCTCAAGGTCACCAACCTCAGCAAGAAATCCCCCGACGGCAGCGTGCTCTTCTCCGGTGTCAGTTTCACCATGAACGGCCCCGACAAGATCGCCCTGGTGAGCCTCGACTCCGCCGCCCTCACCGCCTTTTACGAGGTGCTCGCCGGCATCGCCAAGCCCGACAGCGGCACCATCGAGTGGGGACAGACCATCACCCCCCAGTACCTGCCCAACGAGAACAACGATTTCTTCACCGAGGAGGTCGGCCAGCTGGATCTCGTGGAGTGGCTGCGGCAGTTTAGTCAGAACAAGGACGAGCAATTCATCCGCGGCTTCCTCGGCCGCATGCTCTTCGGCGGGGAGGAAGTGCACAAGAACGTGAGCGTCCTAAGCGGGGGCGAGAAGGTGCGTTGCATGATGTCGAAGGCCATGCTTAACCACCCCAACTTCCTGCTGCTCGACGAGCCCACCAACCACCTCGACCTGGAGAGCATCACCGCTTTGAATAACGCCCTACGCGACTTCAAGGGAAACCTGATCATGAGCAGCCACGACCACGAGTTGGTCAACACCGTAGCCAACCGCATCCTCGAGATCGGCCCCGGTGGTATGATCGACTCGCTGATGACCTACGACGACTTTGTGGAGTCCTCCGAGATCGACAAGAAGCGAGAGGAGATCTACGATATGGTCGCTTAAGTCAACCGCCCCCCGCGGCTAAACTGGTCACTCGCCGCGAAAAATCTCCCCTGTCGGTGATGATACCCTTCGATTACTTTTTCGCTGTCGACTGGAGCGCCCGCAACCGCCCCAGTCCGGTCAAGCCCTCCAAAGACGCCATATGGGTGGGGGAAGCCTCGGCCCGGGGCCGCACTTCCACCACGTACTTCCGCACCCGTCACGCCTGTGCCGCCTACCTGGAACAGAAACTTCTCCGCCTGCGCCGCAAGCGCGTTTTTGTGGGCTGGGACTTCTCCTTCGGCTACCCCAAGGGCCTGGCCAAGGCCCTCCACCTGCCCGACAAGCCTGCCTGGCGTGCCATCTGGGATCACCTGAGCGAGCTCGTAGAGGACGATGCCAACAACCGCAACAACCGCTTTAGTGTGGGCGCCATGCTCAACGAACGCATCCTGGCTCCGAGTGGTCCGTTCTGGGGAGTACCGGTAGGACAGAGCGGTATCTTCCTGGGCTCTAAGCGCGACTTCGACTACCCCGTGCCCACCCGCAAGGGCCCACTGCAGGAACGCCGCGCCGTAGAAAAGCTGAACCTGCGGATGCAGCCGGCCTGGAAATTGGCCTATACCGGCAGCGTGGGCAGCCAGTCGCTCCTCGGCATCCCCTACGTCCGGGCCCTGCGCGACCACGAAAAGCTACGGGAAAACTCCCACGTCTGGCCCTTCGAAGAGCCGGGCGCGGACGCGGGTGCAGGGATCGTGCACGCCGAGATTTACCCGGGCCTTCTGACCCTACCCCGCCGGTCTGGCAGCATCCTAGATCAGGAGCAGGTCCGGGCCTACGTCGCCTGGCTGCAGGCCCACCAACGGGAGGATACCCTCACGCCCCTCCTCGACCGCCCCTGGGGCCCGGGCGAAAAGCTGCACAAGCGGGTCACCCGCCACGAGGGTTGGGTGGTAGGCCTCCTCGCTGCGGACCTCCTGACTTCCGACCTCCGGTCCGCTTCTTGATCGGGCGAACCGAAAAGACTAAAAGCATTCTTTGTATCTTCGCGGCCTTAAACCAACCGGTTCCGGGAGCTTCCCGGGCACCCCTTAGCTTGTTCTTTCCGGCCGGGAAGAACGCCATAAACGAGTTCTATGACAGAACGCAAGATCAAATCCGCCCTCATCTCCGTATACCACAAGGAAGGCCTTGGGCCCATCGTGGACGGACTGAAGAAACTGGGTGTCACTATCTACAGCACCGGCGGCACCGAGAGCTTTATACGCGATCGCGGGGCCGACGTTACGCCGGTGGAGGAACTGACGGGCTACCCCTCCATCCTGGACGGCCGGGTGAAGACCCTGCACCCCAAGGTGCACGGCGGTATCCTGGCGCGGCGGCAGGAGGATCACCTGCAGCAGCTCGCGCAATTGGAAATTCCCGAGATTGACCTGGTCATCGTGGATCTCTACCCCTTTGAGGAAACCGTAGCCAACACTGAGGAAGAAGAAGCCATTATCGAGAAAATCGATATTGGCGGCATTGCTCTAATTCGCGCGGCCGCCAAGAACTACCGCGACGTCCTGATCGTACCCAGCCGGGAAGACTACGCAAGCTTGCAGGTCATCCTGGACGAGCAGCAGGGCGTGTCCCAGTTCGAGGATCGCCGTAAACTCGCCCGCCGGGCCTTCGCCGTCAGCAGCCACTACGATACCGCCATCTTCACTTACTTCAACGAGAGTGGTGAACTGCCCGTCTTCAAGCGGAGTGAGATGAAGGCCGTTGGCCTGCGTTACGGCGAGAACCCCCACCAGGAGGCTACCTTCTTTGGCCGGCTCAACGAGATGTTCACCAAGCTCAACGGCAAAGAACTGAGCTACAACAACCTGGTAGATATTGACGCGGCCGTGGCGCTGATGAAAGAGTTTGAGGAAGCCGATCCTACCTTCATCATCCTGAAGCACACCAACGCCTGTGGCGTGGCCGTGCGTTCCACCCAACTGGAAGCCTGGAAGGCCGCCCTGGCCGGCGATCCCGTTTCCGCCTTTGGGGGTATTCTGATTACCAACCGGCCGCTAGAACTCTCCGTTGCCCAGGAGATCGACAAGCTCTTCTACGAGGTGCTCATTGCGCCGGACTTCACCGACTCCGCCCTCGAGCTCCTCAGCAAAAAGAAGAACCGCGTACTCCTACAGTACCACCACCTGCAGCAGCAGCCCGAGACCTTTAAGAGCCTGCTCAACGGCGTGATCGTGCAGGATACCGACCTGCAGACCGAAAGTGCCGATCAATTTGAGATCGTCACCGACCGCCAGCCGACCGGGCGCGAGACGGCCGACCTCGTATTCGCTAACAAATGCGCTAAGCACCTCAAGTCGAATACCATTGCCCTAGTACGCGATAACCAACTCATCGGCATGGGCTGCGGACAGACCAGCCGGGTCGATGCGCTCCGGCAGGCCATCACCAAGGCGACTAACTTCGGGTTTAAGCTGGAGGGCTGCGTCATGGCCTCCGATGCTTTTTTCCCCTTCTCCGACTGCGTAGAGATCGCCGCCGAGGCCGGCATTACCGCCGTGGTGCAGCCCGGTGGAAGCATTAAAGACAAGGATTCCGTGGCCGCAGCAAATGTGGGGAAAGTGGCTATGGTCATGACGGGTGTTCGGCACTTCAAGCACTAACCCGAATTAATAACTCCGAAATTTAACTTCCGCTTAAGAACCCCCGGCCAGGCTTCCTGCGTCTTATAGCCGACTTTAAGATGGGCACACCAGATCGTCATCTCGTCGTCGACGTCGGAAATTCCGGCACCAAGGCAGCTTGCTTTGTGGACGATGAATTGTTGCTTCCCGTTTACCGCCATCCGGCGGGCGACTGGGAATCGATCGATGCACTGGTAACCAACCTTGGGGTGATTAACATCATCTATTCCACCGTGGCAAACGTGCCATCCGACCGGTGGATCGATAAATGGAAACGTTCGGGAATCGGGGTATATACCCTCGACCGAAGCCTGCCGCTGCCCTTCTCGTCCGCCTACCGGACCACAAAGACGCTGGGGCAGGACCGCATCGCGGCCGTCGCCGGTACCCTCGGGAGGATCACCACTTCTCGCCTCATCGTCGACGCCGGAAGCTGCGTGACCCTGGATCTGGTGGACGCCCACGACCACTACTTGGGGGGCAACATCAGCCCCGGGGTTGCCATGCGCCTACGCAGCATGCACGCCTTTACGGCCCGGCTCCCCCTGGTGGAACCGGGCGAGCCCGGCGGGCCGGTCGGTGACGCAACCCGGGAAGCCCTCCTCCACGGCGGTCAACTCGGCGTGGTCTACGAGATCGAAGGGCTTTACGACCGCCTCCTGGCGGGCTTCCCGGACCTACAGGTCGTACTTACCGGGGGCGATGCCCCTCACCTGCTTCCCTACTTTTCCATCAAGATTTTAAGCTACCCCAACTTGGTCCTGCGTGGACTCAATCAAATATTGTCAACCTATGTCAACACGTTTTCTTAATACAAGTCTGCTCTGCCTTGCGCTGCTGTTCGGCCTGATGATGCTCGGTACCGAGTTAGCCGCCCAGACGCCCGCAGGTACGGACTTCGTTGACATTCGCCCCAAACAGAACAGTCCCCTCAGTCGCTTTGGCCTCGGGGATCCGATCGACCAGGTGCACGCCGCCGCCGCCGGCATGGGGGCCCTGCAGACTACTTATCAGGATGCCTACCACCTTAACCTGCTCAACCCCGCCAGCCTGGCCAGTCTGCAGGCTACCAGTTTCGAGATAGGCCTGTACGCCCGCAATGCGGACCTCAGCGATGGCAGTGGATCGGCCACTACTTGGCAGGGCAACCTCAACTACCTGGCCCTTGGTTTCCCGCTGCGCAATCCCATCAATCTGAGTTTGGAGCGGCAGCTGAACTCCTGGAACGGTGGCATGGCCTTCTCCCTAGCTCCTACAACGCTGGTGGGATACGATTTGGAGCTGACGGAAAACAATGCAGTAACCGGCCCTACTTCCAATCGCCTCAAGGGAAACGGGGGCGCCTACCGCTTTACTTGGTCCACCGCCCTGCGGTACCGCGGCCTCTCGGGCGGCGTAAACGTCAACTACAACTTCGGTAAGATCTCCAATAGCCGCATCCTGGTTTTTGATAGTATCCCGACGGCCCTGGCTACGGAGTTCCTAGAGGAGTTCAGCATTCGGGGGTTCAACTTCGGATACGGTATACAATACGCCCTGAATTTTACCGAGCTGGATGAAGATGGCCTTAAACAGCCCAACGGCAAGCGCATCATTCTAGGTGCCAACGGCGCGCTAGGAAACGAGGTAACTTCCGAGGCGAGCCTGCTTTTTCGAAAGTTCAGCCCGAACAGTCAAGTCTCGGTCCGCGATACCGTCCGCTTCGAGGAAGGGGTGCTGGGAAACGTCAAGTTGCCGGCCAGCTACGCCTTCGGGGTGGCGTACGAAGAAATCGACCGCCTCTACGTGGGGGTGGAGTACGGTCGCTCGGCCTACGGCAACTACCGCAACGACGCCCAGCCGGAAAGCCTGTCGGACGCTGCGCGCTTTGCCGCCGGTGTCCAGTACATCCCGAATGCCGGCTCCTTCAACCGTTATTGGCAGCGGGTCCGCTACCGGGCGGGTGCCCGCCTGGAAGACGATCCACGGGTCATCAATGGAGTGCAGGCTCGGCGAAATGCGGTAACTTTAGGCGTGGGATTGCCCATCCGCCTCCCCCGGCAACAGATTTCCTTCCTCGATCTGGCGGTCGAGTACGGCAAGTTTGGCGTCCCCGACGTATTAGACGAGACCTATGTACAATTTACCCTAGGGTTTTCACTGAACGACAACTCCTGGTTCTTTAAACGCAAACTCAACTAAACCAATATGCAAACCATTATTCGCACCCTGGCGCTCGCGCTGATCTTTTACGGTTCCTCCACCCTGGCTACCGCCCAGTGCGTGACTTGGGTAGATTCTCCTAAAAAGGATCAGGCGGAGAACGCCCACGTCGCTTACCGTAACTTTATCAAGGGAAAGACCGAGGTGGAACTCGCCGCCCTACCCGAAGGCGAATTCAACGACGCCTTTAAGAGCTGGAAAAAAGCATACGACATCGCCCCCGCGGCCGATGGTAACCGTCCGTTCCACTACCGGGACGGCCGGATGTTCTATAAGGCCATGGCTCAGAAGGCTACGGATGACGCCAAGAAGAAGGAATACACCAACATGATCTTTGCTCTTTACGATCAGGAGCTCGAGTGTTACCCCAAGTACCAAGCCTATCTGCTCGGCCGTAAAGGATCGGATATGTTTTACCTGAACGGCTACAGCGAGGAGGCCATCGGCGTTATCGAGCAGGCCCTCGACGAGGGTGGAAACGAAACGGAGTACGTGGTCCTTGCCCCCCTCGGCAAGTTGCTCAACTACTACTTCAAGGAAAAAACCATCGATAACGGCCGCGTCCGGGAGCTTTACGACAAGGCCGCCAAGGTCGCCGACTACAACATCGAGAACAACGAAACCTATGCCGTCTACTACCAAGCCGGTAAGGATAACCTCGAAGCTGACATCCTGGAATTTGCCGACGAGATTTTCGACTGTGCTTACTTCAAGGGTCTCCTGCTTCCTAAGGTAGAAGAGAACAAGGACAGCATCAATATCCTGAAGTATATCGTTACTAAACTGAAGGCCCAGGGCTGTGACTCGACCGACACGGATGTCGTGCGTGTACAAAATATGTACGACGAGCTCTACGCCGAGAAGGCCGAGGAATATGAAGCCGAGCGTCGTCGCCTCAACCCCCTCTACGAGGGCAGTGAGCTCTACAACGAAGGCAAATTCTCCGAAGCCGTAGAGGCTTACCAACGAGGGATCGATGCCAGTGACGATAACGAGAAGAAGGCGCAGGCCCACTACCAGATCGCCCAGATCCAGCTCGCCAAACTCGGCCAGTACAGCTCAGCCCGCCAGAGTGCCAACCGCGCCGCGGAGCTGAACCCCGGCTGGGGCAAGCCCTACATCCTGATCGGCGACATCTACGGCCGAATGAGCAGCAACTGCGGCGACGCCTGGGACCAGCGCCTCGCCGTCCTGGCCGCCATCGACAAGTACAACTACGCCAAAAGCATCGACGGCGAGGTTGCCGGTGACGCCAACCGGCGGATCGGGAACTACCGCGGTTCCATGCCCATCCGCTCGGAGGCTTTCTCCCGGAGCATGAAGGAAGGCGACCGCGTCAGCGTCGGCTGCGGCATCGGAGAAACCGTGACCCTGCGGTTCTAGATCCGCCCTCGCTACCAGCACAGGCCCGCCCGACGTAGTCGGGTGGGCCTGTGTGTTTAGGGGCAAGCCAACAGGAAAGGCGTAGCTTGGCCTGCGCACACCGTGCCGGCCCGACTCCCTGTGGGCTTTCGTTGCACCCGCGTTCCCGCCGGAAATACCGGGGCTAGTCGATAATTTGCGGATACTGGTCGAGCACGCCCAACCCGGCGGCCGTATTGCACCTTTATATACGCAAGCCAGTTCGTTATCTTTGACCACGGCCCCCAAATTGATAAGTATATGCAAGCACCACAGATGAAACCAAAGTCTTTCTGGCAGCGCCCCGAAGGCGTGACTGGCCTGCTCTTTCTCGTAGCCCTGGTCGGCGTCCTGGGGTTCGTGGCCGTCACCTTTGGCGCGGCCATCCTGAGCTTCATCGGCACGACGATTGGATTGGTCGTAGCGGGACTCCTCGTACTCGGACTGATCTACATGATCGCCGACCCCAAAACGCGCAACTTGGTTTTTTATATGTACAAGAGCGTGATGCGGGCCATCACGGGCATGTTCGTGCAGATCGACCCCATTGGCATCCTCAAGACCTACGTCGACGAACTGCAGGGCAACCTGCGCAAGATGAACAAGCAGATCAGCCAACTGCGCGCGCAAATGCATAAGCTCAAGGAGGTCATTGTCAACAACGAACGCGAGATCAGCAGCAACCTGAAGATCGCCGGGAAGGCCAAGGAGACCAACAAGCGCAACGTGATGATCCTAAAGAGCCGCCGCGCCGGCCGCCTGAAGGACAGCAACATTAAGCTCGAGGAGCTGTACAAAAAGATGGAGGTGCTCTACCGCGTACTCACTAAGATGTACGAAAACAGCGCCATCCTGGCGGAGGATATCCAGGACCAGGTGTCCGTTAAGGAACAGGAACGTAAGGCCATCCACGCGAGCCACGGTGCGATGCAGTCGGCCATGAGCGTCATCCAGGGCGACCCCGACCAGCGGGCCATGTTTGATATGGCCATGGAAAACATCACCGAGGACGTGGCCAACAAGGTGGGGGAGATGGAGCGCTTTATGGAGGTCTCCGCTAATTTTATGGACTCCGTCGACCTCCAAAACGGGGTATTCGAGGAAGAAGGCCTCAATATGCTCGAGCAATGGGAGAAGGAATCGAACAGCCTGCTGCTCGGTGAGGAGAAGTCCAACCTCTTGCTGCAGGCCAACAACGACAGTGACGTGCTCGACCTCGACGCCCCGGTGCCCGAACGGCAGCGGCAGGCGGGCAGTTCCAATCAGTACGACTCCTTTTTCAACTGACCTTGCGGCGGCTTCCCCCAATCAGCTACGCCATCATCCTCTATATGCTGCTGGCCTTCGGCTGGTGGTCTATCCTGTTGCTGCGCAAGAACGAGGAAGCCCACAACGCCCGCGTAGACAAACTGGCCATCGAACTGGCCGTGCAGAAGCGCATCGAGCGGGCCAGTGACTTTCGCCGGACGGAGAACTACCAGCTGCTCACTGAGCGCTTCGAGGCACAACAGCGCATGATCCTCGGGGAGGCCCTGTTGCTGGTGCTGAGCCTCGTTGGTGGCGTCTACCTGCTTTTTCGCCACTTGGGTAAGGAGATCAGCGCCGCGGAGCAGCAGAGTAACTTCCTGCTCAGCATCACCCACGAGCTGAAATCGCCGCTGGCGGGCATTCGCCTTATCCTCGAGACGTTTCAGAAGCGGCGCGAGCTGCAGCCGGAGATCCAGCAAAAGCTTAGCACGAACGCCCTGGCCGAGACCGACCGCCTTACCGCCCTGGTCAATGACCTCCTGCTCAGTGCCAAGCTGGAGAACGTATACCAGCTCAACCGGGAAGCCATCGACTTTGGAGAGTTGGTGCAGGATGCTGCCGACCGCGTGGTCATGAAGTACCGGGGCACCAACCTCCACGTCGACATCGAGCCTGATATCCCCTGCATTTCCGGCGACCGGCCGGGACTGACCAGCGTAGTCGTCAACCTGCTCGAGAACGCCGCCAAGTACAGCCAACCCGAACCGGTCATCCACACCAGCCTACAGCGGGGGGGAGAGAGCGAGATCGTCTGGACGGTAGAAGACAACGGCCTCGGTATTCCGGACAGGGAGAAACGGCGGGTGTGGAGCAAGTTCTACCGGGTGGGCAACGAGGATACCCGCAGTACCAAGGGGACCGGGCTGGGCCTCTTTATCGTCAAGCAGATCATCGATAAACACGGCGGGCAGATTGAGCTGTCGGACAACCAGCCCCGGGGTACCGTGTTCCGGGTTTACTTGCCGGTGCGCTAACTTTAAACTTACCCTGACCAGAGATTTATGCAGACCACCCCCCTCACCGAAACACACCGACGCCTCGGCGCGAAACTCGTCGATTTTGCGGGTTTCGAGATGCCCCTGACTTACACTTCCCTTAAGGAAGAGCACCAGGCGGTACGCGAAGCGGCGGGCATCTTCGACGTCTCCCACATGGGGGAATTCATCGTGCGGGGAGCGGGGGCGCGGGCGCTGGTGCAACGCATCACGAGCAACGATGTGACCAAGCTCCAGGAAGGGCAGGCCCAGTACAGTTGCTTTCCCCGCCCGGAAGGGGGGATCGTGGACGACCTGCTCGTGTACCGCCTGCCGGCCAATCCCCGTATGGGCACCACCACCGATCATCCCGCCTACATGCTCGTCGTTAACGCCGGGAATATTCAGAAGGACTGGGACTGGATCCAGGCCCACAACGCCACCAACGCTGAACTCCTCGACATCAGTGACCGGACGGCCCTCCTGGCCGTACAGGGCCCCAAGGCCGTAGAGATCCTGGAGCCGCTGACCGACGTGGACCTGGGGGGCATCCCATACTACAGCTTCGTGCGCGGCAATCTGGCGGGAGTGGATAACGTCCTCATCTCCGCCACCGGCTACACCGGTTCGGGTGGGTTTGAGCTGTACCTCGACGCCGATCAGGCGGAGAAGGCCTGGGAGGCCATCCTAGCGGCGGGGAAGGCGCACGGGCTGATCCCCGCCGGCCTCGGGGCCCGCGACACCCTGCGCCTGGAAAAGGGATACTGCCTGTACGGCAACGACATCGACGACACCACCTCGCCTCTCGAGGCGGGGCTGGGGTGGATCACCAAGCTGAACGGGGACGACTTTATTGGCAAAGACTTTCTCCTGCGGCAACAGAAGACAGGTATCCCCCGCCGCCTGGTGGCCTTCCGCGTCCACGACCGCCGGGCACCCCGCCACGGTTACCCCGTTCTAAGCGTAGAGGGGGAAGTGATTGGGGAAGTCACCAGCGGAACCCACGCCCCCAGCCTGGATTATCCGATCGGTATGGGCTACGTCAAGACCGGCTACCACCCGGTAGGCACCAAGATCGCGATCGACCTCGGCCGCAAGACCTTGGAGGCCGAGGTCATTAAGTTGTAAGTCAGGGCACATCACCAGCTATCCTGTCCCTGCCGGCTTCCTACCCCTCTGGGGGTCGGGGGGGCAAAAGCCGGCAGGATTAAAAGGCGTCCATCGACGATTCCTCGCATTCGTCGATGTAAACCAAGGAGCGCTCGAACTAAGTTGGCGGCGGAGCGGGGAGCGACGACATTTGAAATATCAAAACGGGAAAGCGGCTAAAACGCTGGTTCTCCGGGGTGCAACCCCCCGGAGGCTCTCCCGTCCTTCTTTCAAATCTTAGTCACGCCTCCCGATCATGATCCGCCAATCTTTCCTCCTCATCGCTTTGTTTATCGGATGCTCCGCGAGCCTATCCGCCAAGAAGGGAGAGAGCATCTTCGACCGCTGGAGTGGGGGCGGCCAGCAGCGGATCACCCTCCGCTTTAACCTCGACAGCCTCCTGGCTAATCGCAACAGTTTGGACGAGATTGAAGGGACCATCATCGACAGCGGCCTGACCCTGGGGGTGGACATCAGCGTCCGGGGCCGCTACCGCCGCCGCACCTGCGCCCTGCCGCCCCTGATGCTGCAGATCAACAAAGCCGGCCTCCGCCTCGCCGGCCTGAATACCCACAACGACTACAAACTCGTGACCCACTGCACCTGCGACCCCGCCGGACAGGAGGCCGTTCTGCGCGAGCAACTCGCTTACGCGTTGTACCGGACGGTTGACCCCAACGCCAGCTTCCGCACTCAGCTGCTGACCGTTGACTACGTTAACACCGCCGACGGCAGCGTCACGACCAGCTACGCTATCCTGATCGAAGACACCGACGAATTGAAGGGACGACTCGACGCCGACTACTGCAAAGACTGCTACAACGCTCCGCTGGACAGCTACGCCAACGTTGAGCGCCTGACCCTCTTCCAGTACATGATCGGCAACAGCGACTACAGCACCCAGCTCGTCCGCAACCTGAAGGTGATGCGCGATACCACCGGCCGCCTAACCGCCGTGCCCTACGACTTTGACTACAGCACCCTGGTGAACCCCAGCTACGCCAAGCAACGCCTGGTCGGACGTACCCTGGTGTGGAAGTTTGAGGAGCCGCTGGATCTGTCCGCCGCCGCCGCCGCCGAGTTTCTGTTTCTACAGGGCGAGCTGCTGCAGCAAGTGGCCGACTTCGATCAGTTGGAAGCAGGCAGCCGCCGCGACATCACGAAGTACCTGAAGAGCTTCTTTCGCGAATTGAAGTATAAGCGGGTCGGCCGCTAGGGGGCTTACCTTCGTGGCATGAACGCCGCCCGTCTCCTCACCTTTTACCTGCCCAGCGGGCTCATGGCCGTCAGCCTACTGGCGGCCATCGGTATTGGTGGCCTGTTCTTCCTTAAACGCAGCGGAGAGATGCGGGCCAATTGCCTCTATGGCGCCCTGCTGATCGCGGGCGGACTGACCCAGTTGCATTTTCTCCTGCTGTTTTCCGGCGCTACGGGGAAGCATCCCGGGCTGGAATTCCTACCGATCTACCTAACGCTCTGGTTGCCCGTGCTGCTCTTCCTCCACGTCAAGATCAGCCTCTACCCCGGGTACCGCCTGCGCATCGGAGACCTCAAGCACTTTATTTTTCCGGTGGCCCAGTTGCTTTTCTTTATCTCCCTCTGGCTGATCCCCTCATTCCGCCGGCCGGAGGGGCGCTACTTCTACAGTCCGTTCTACGGGGGGCTGGAGCAGGCGCTCTACCTCATCATCTGGCCCGCCTACATCATCTTTGCCTACCAGTACCTACGGCGGCGGCGGGCGCAGCTAAGGCGGCGTACGTTGCCGCGCCTCCTGTGGTACCTCCGCAAGTTGCTCAAGGGCAGTATGCTCTTCGTGATTGCCTACGCCATCCTGGCCATCAGCGATTTCGTGAGCTACAACTACCTGTTGGTGGATATGCGTAGCCGAGAATGGTACGCGGGCATGCAGTCGCTCTCCTACACTGTGCTGTTGCTGTGGTTAACGGTATACGGCTTCCAGGTGCTGCTGTGGGGGCGGCGCCTGCTGCGGGCGGAGGAGAACGTCTGAGATGCCTTACATTATGGCGTATAAATCTCCTTCCGTATGCCCATCAATCGCCGCCAATTCGTCCACAATTCCCTCGCTACTTTAACGGCGGCCGCGCTTCCTTTGGGCGGGGTCGCGGGTGTGGGGAATACCCAGGACGGAGACCTGCGGGTCGGTATCCTCGGCAGCGGCCTCCGGGGCCAGAGCCACATCCACGAACTGCTCGGCCAGCCGGGGGTACGGGTCACGGCCATTGCGGACATCGACGCCGAGATGGTGGCGCGCACGAAACTGATCTTCGAAAAGGCGGTGCAGCCCTATCCCGTGATCTACGATCGCGGCCCGGAAGATTACCAGCGGCTACTGGCCGACGCGGAGGTCGACGCGGTGATTATTGCCACCCCCTGGCGCTGGCACACCGTGATGGCCGTGGCCGCCCTGCACGCCGGCAAGTATACCGGCCTGGAAGTGGGCGGCGCCTTCAGCCTTGACGAATGCTGGGAGCTGGTACGCGCCCACGAAGCCACCGGCACTCCCCTTTTCTTCCTGGAGAACGTGTGCTACCGGCGCGACGTCATGGCCGTATTGAATATGGCCCGTCAGAGCGTCTTCGGCGAACTGCTGCACCTGGAGGGCGGCTATCAGCACGACCTGCGGGCCGTGAAGTTTAACGACGGCAAGCAAGCCTACGGCGGGGGCGTGGAATACGGCCCTCAAGCCTTTCACGAGGCCCGGTGGCGTACCCAGCACTCCCAGTACCGCAACGGCGACCTCTACCCGACCCACGGCCTTGGCCCGGCGGCCAACCTGATCAACATCAACCGGGGCAATCGCTTTGTGAGCATCAGCTCGATGGCCACCAAGGCCCGCGGTCTGCACCAGTACATCGTAGACCAGGCGAGCCCCGAGCACCCCAACGCGGGGGTGGAATGGAAACTCGGCGACGTGGTGACCAGTATGCTCTCTACCCAAAACGGGGAAGTGGTCGTGCTCCACCACGATACTAACCTGCCCCGCCCCTACAGCCTGGGCTTTCGGGTGCAGGGGACGCGGGGCATCTGGATGGACGTCAACGATTCCATTCACATCGAGGGAAAATCACCGGAGCATGGCTGGGAACCCGCTGCTGCTTGGCTCGAAAAGTATGACCACCCGTACTGGAAACGGGACGGGGAGCTGGCGGCGGGGGCCGGCCACGGGGGGATGGATTATTTTCTCATCAGGGATTTTGTGCGGGTGGCAAAGGCGGGGATCGCTCCCCCCCTCGACGTTTACGACGCGGCGACCTGGCTGGCGGTCACGCCCCTGTCCGAGCAAAGTATCGCCGGGGGCGGCAGCCTGCAATCCTTTCCCGACTTCACCCGTGGGCGGTGGATGGACCGGGCGGCTGACTTTGCTAGCGCAGAATCGTGACGCTGCCCGCCTGGCGTAGTTCCTCGTCGTTACAGCGGTAGACCACTCGCCAAAGCATCACGCCAGGATTGACGGCCTGGCCCTGGAACGTCCCGTCCCACCGCTCCAGGGGGCTAGAGGTTTTGAATACCTGCCCCCCAAAGCGATCGTACACCTCAAAGGTGACCAACTCACTCACGGCGAAAGGATTAGCAATGCCAAAGGTTTCGTTGGCTTCCGGACCGATGCCATTGGGGGTGAAGGCCTTAGGTACGAAGACGTCCCGGCAGTCCAGGGAGGCGGGATCCACAACCTCCAACACGAGCGTATCGCGGGCCCGGCAACTGCCCTGTCCGGCATCGATGTCGACGAAGTACGTCTTTCTGCCGGCAGAGGTAGGCGTAATGGTCGGCTCCGCGCTAGTAGGATCATCCACTCCGGCGGTGGGAGTCCAGCGGAAATCCGTGCCGCAGTTGCTGTTGAGGGTGAGGGCTATGCTCTGCCCCAGAAAGAGGGGAGCGGGAGTGGTCACGATCCGGTCGGGGAATGAGAAAAGAGCGCTCACTTCCTCCGTAGAGAGTGCGCGGCCGTAGATCCGCACCTCATCCAGCAGCCCCGTAAAGGTTTGCTCGTCTCCGCTCAGGCAGGGAGAGGATCCCAGCAGTAGATCGCCGGGATTATCCACATTAATGCGGTCGGCTGCCGTGGCGGAGCCGACGGGCTGGCCGTTCACGAAGAGTCGTAGGCGGGTATTGTCGCGCACCAGCGCGAGGTGCTGCCAGCAAAAGGAGTTAGTTATCGAGTGCTCCAGGGTGGTGACGGCGCCTTCCTGCGCTAGCGTAGCGGTGAGGGTACGGGTATCCGCGCGGTAGCGGACGGAAAACTGGGCGGGGTTGTCGCAGACCGTATCGCGCTTAGAAATCAGGTACTGCGTGCCCGTAGCGTCAAGTGGTTTAAAGTAGAGGCTAACGGTGAAATCTTCGTCGTCGAATTCCCGGTTCACGTTGTTGGTAGCGCCTCCGGGGATGCGGACAAAATCGCCGGCACGCGTTAAAAGGAGCGCCTCTCCGGTGACGCCGCAGTCGTAGTCGATCACCCCCTGGGCGAGGCCAAGATTGGAGGCATCGCCGCTACCATCGCCGAGGTTGCTCTCAAAGAGATAGTTGGCGGTAAGCCCCAGGGTGGTCTGGGCGAAATTAGCCAGGGGAAAAAGAAGGGCGATAACAAGCAGCGGGCGCATGGGCAGGGCGGACTAAGCGGAAACAAAGCGGGTTTTCCATTCCGGACGGGGGAGGAGGCAGGCTTCTCGTTTGCCGAACCAGCGGTAGCGGTTGCGGCCGATGAAGGCGTAGACTCCATCGCGCAGGCGACGGGGGACGACGCGAAGGTAGTACAGCACGGCAAAGGCCCCCCCCATGAGACGGGCGGCGCGCAGGGCGCCTTCGCTGTGGGTGTAGATGCGGCCGTTGTGGTAGAGCACCAGCGAATCTAGGTCGGCGGGCGTCACGCCAAGGGGGGGAAGGAGTTCGGCAGCGAGGGGGGACTGTAGACTCGCGAAGCGCAGCAGGCCCCGGCGGTCGTTCAGCAGGATGGTTTGGATGGCGCCGTTGCATAGGTTGCAGTGGCCATCGAAGAAGAGAATAGGGTACGAATCGTCCATCAGGGAGGAAAACAGGTGAGGGCGGGGAAGGTTAAATTTGGCAGCTAGCGAACAAAAGGGCTTGATTGACAGCTATACAGACGTACTTCATCATAAACAAAAAACACACGCCTTATGGGTATTCTTTCCTGGATCATTCTCGGCCTCGTCGCCGGCGCGCTTGCAAAATGGATCATGCCTGGCCCCGATCCCGGTGGCTGGATTGTTACCATCCTTATTGGAATCGTCGGTGCGGTTATTGGCGGCTTTGTCAGTACGGCCCTCGGGTTTGGAACGGTCGATGGCTTCAACATTGGGTCGGTGCTTATCGCCGTACTCGGTGCGCTTATCCTCCTGTTCGCCTACCGGAAACTGGCCTGACCCTTTGGTTATCACAAATTAGCGACCTCCCCGCACTAGTGGGGGGGTCGTTTTGGTTAGCATCCTAACCAATTGTCAGTTTTACCCCGTGTCCCTGCGCATCGTACAACTTACCGACCCCCACCTGTTAGCTCCTGGAGAGGAGCTGATGGGCCTGGATGTAGGTGCCCGCCTAGAAACCGTGCTGAAGTTGGCCCTCCGGCTGCGCCCCGATGCGCTTTTCCTGACCGGCGACTTCTGCGCGCGCGAACCCGTGCAGGCCGTCTATTACCGCCTACGGGGGCGGCTGGATCGGTTGGGCGTACCCTATTTCCTGACCCCCGGTAACCACGACGACCGCAAAATGCTGCGGGCCGCCTTTCCCCTACCGGGCAGCGGAGATTCCCGTATCAACCAAGTAGTCCACCTCAAAGGGCGTAGTTTCTTGTTCCTTGATTCGAGTCCGGGTTACGTCGACCCGGAGCAGTTGGACTGGTTGGGGCGGCAACTGGCCGCTTTGCCCCAGGCAGCCATTGTTATGCACCATCCGCCGCTCCCCATGGGCATCGAATTTATGGATACCAAGTATCCTCTGCAGGAGACGGACCGCCTCCTGGAGTTGCTTACGGCCGACGGCCGCCGCCGCCGCATCTTTTGCGGTCACTACCACGCCAACCGCCTGGTGAGCCACAAAAATTTGGACGTGCTGCTGTGCCCGCCTACCAGCTTTTTCATTAATCCTTCCGCCTCCGAGTTCGAGCTCGACCCCCGCGCCCCGGGGTGCCAGCTGATGGAATGGACGGAGCAGGGTGATTTTCGCTATACGGTCTACGCCGCCTCCGGGAAATTGGCCTAGGCGGCAGGAAACTTCCCGTCACCCGGGGGAGTTACAAATTTGCCGCCCAGCTTGTGGGAGTATTCCTCCCACCGTATATTTGCGGCCGCTAACGGTACTCAGACCTATGGTGTAATTGGCAACACAACAGATTTTGGTTCTGTCGTTCAAGGTTCGAGTCCTTGTAGGTCTACTCCAAAGCCCGTCTCCGAATGGAGGCGGGCTTTTTTTTGTTAGCCTTCTTGCTATATTTGTCCGCCCAACTACCGCCAAGAAAAGTTTTCCTCCTTACCGTTGCAGCGGAATTTTAGTGTGGGATATCAACCTTTTCCACTTTCTATTAACGAGACCTATCACAAATCACAACTTCATGAAGCAATTTCTACTTCTTTTTGGTTTAATCCTTATGACTACCGCGGGCTCGGCCCAGGTAGTCTACGTGGACGCTGCGGCGACCGGTGCCGGAAACGGCAGTTCCTGGGATGATGCCTTTACCGACCTGACCGTGGCTATTGACAGTGCGGCTACCGGCAGTTCCCTTTGGGTAGCTGCGGGTACGTACGTTACTCCGGACTCCTCTTCCTTCGTAATAGACCGGGAACTCTCCCTCTACGGCGGTTTCGCCGGCACGGAAACCGAAGCCAGCGCCGCCGACCCGATGGCCAACCAAACCATTCTGAGTGGCGACGTCATGGGCAACGACTCCATCGCTTACGATAGCCTAAAGATGGTCGATAATAACCGGGTGTTGTTGATCCTGGATACCGCGTCAACGGGAAGCAGCCTGACCGTTATCCTGGACGGATTCACCATCCGCGACGGTGCGATTGCTGATGACGGACCCAATTCGCTGGGTGGTGCAATGTATACCACGGCTCAGGTGAATCTCAACCGCATTATGTTTACCGCCAACCGGGCCCGGCGCGGGTCGGTTACTTACATGATTGGGGGTAATGCCTCGGGCTCTACCTTTAATAATATCATTACCCGAGGAAACTACGCCAATAACCTAGGCCAGTACGTGATCGTTTTTCCTGATGACGTAAGCTTCACCAACTGCATCTTTGACGGGGAAGGCATCCCGGCCGCCGACCGGATGTTGTTTGTTCAACAGGCCGGAAACTTCGTCATCGATAGTTGCACCTTTAGGGGCATCACTACCCCCGCCAGCAACGGATCGGCCCTGTACACCACGGGTAATCAGAATCAGACGATCACCAACACCACCTTTGAAGACTGTAGCGCCAATTTCGGTGGCGCCATCCTCATGTTCGGTGATGCAGAAGTCAACGATTCATCTACGGTGTTCCGTAACTGTCAGTTCCTAGGCAATACCGCCGCGCGCACCGGGGGTGCCGTGTACATCCAGGATGAGCGCTTTGAGTTCACTGACTGCTCGTTCTCTGACAATTCCGGCAATGCCGGAACCGTAGGTATGTTCGGGTCGGCCGCCGATAAGTACTCCTTCGCCAACTGCACGTTCACCGATAATGGCCAGGATAGCCCGTATAACGTAGGCTCCGCAATCTATATGTTTCTTGTTGGAGGCACAGTTCCGGACAGTATGATGATTGACAGTTGCACCTTCACCAGCAACGTGACCACCATCGAACCAGGCTTCGTAAGTGGAGGAGCCATCTACGTATCCGGTGACTTCGGCCCCCGTCCCTACGTAGGTATCACTAACTCCAGTTTCGAGGGTAACTCCGCACTAGAGGGAGCTAGCGGAGCAGCTATTTACCTAGTTGATGGGTCGATCGTTGACATCGCCGACAGTGATTTCCGCAGCAACAATTCAAGTGGTGGCGGCGGTGCTTTTTTTGCCCTGCAATTCACCCAAGATATGGAGGAGATTGATACGCTGACCGGCGATACGACCACCATCACCTTTTTCCCCGAGGACAATACGCCCGAATTTCTGGTAACCCGCAGTTTGTTTGTGAACAACCAATCCGGTTCCCAGGGCGGAGTAGCCGACCTTCAGACCGGTCAGATGTCCGCAACCAATAGCCTCTTCATTCAAAATGCTGTCGAGGACAAAGAAGGGAGCGGCGGTGCAATCATCATCAACGGCACGGACAACGCGCCGATCCGGCTCCAGAACACCTTTGTCAACAACACCTTTTACGGGAATACCGATGGTGGCCGGGAAGGCACGGACTCGCTGTTAGGGGCCGCCGGTAATGCGATTGCGCTCTTCCAGCCCGGAGGCACGGGGGCGGACACCAACGCCGTAATCCTGACGATACAGAACAACGTATTCTTTCAAACCAAAGCAACGGAAGAAGCTTTGGGCATCGAGCAAACGGGTGCTGATGGCGCGTTCGAGGTTATCTCCCTGGGGGGTAACTTCTTCAACAGCAGTAGCCAGCCCAACTTCCCAACCACTTTGGTTAGCGGTAAGGATACTACCGACGTCAATATTCTAGACACCGATATTTTCCTGGATCCGCTGCTGAATGATCGCGATACGGAGTTCCCCAACCTCGACCTTATTGGCGACGGTACTAACCCGCTGATCAACGCCGGAACCACCGGGGAGCTCGTCCCCGAGGTAGACTTCTTCAACCAGCCCCGGGACAGCCTACCCGACATCGGAGCCATCGAGTACAATGGCCTGCGGGTGGACGTTGCCGAGCCGATTGCGAATAGCGGCCTCGAGCTGAGCTTCTTCCCGAATCCCACCGTAGACGTGATCAACATCGTCAACAGCGACGCGAAGATCAATCGCTTCACGGTACTGGTTTCCGATATGCAGGGACGCTTCCTAATGGGCCGTCAGTTTGACGCCGCCCAGAATGCCCTCGACCTGACCGCACTGCCCAAGGGCATATACAACCTCTCGCTGTTGATCAACAACAAGACCTACAGCCAGCAGGTGGTAAAGCAGTAATCTGCCGATACCAGACTGAACCGGGAAGCCGGGCCGCCATTGTGGTGGTCCGGCTTCCGGCGTTTAGGCACTTTTTTACGGTGGCTAAGGAACTTCCTTGACACCGGCGTCCCCGCCCCAATCGAAGGGCAAGGGGGTAACCTTTACGCAAAGTGCCGTAACTTGGCGCCATGAACCAGGTATTCCCCTCCCGCATCTACCCCCGCCTGCTTAGGCGAAGGATCTGATACGCTTCCCGCTGCGGCCCGGAAGCCCCGGCCCCTGCTGCCGCTGAATTCCGCCATACCTGTCCCCATCTTCCCATCAGACCACGCCCCCGGGGCGGTCGATTTTCCTTAGTTATGCAGATCAAGATACTGGTGGCCCAGCCGGAACATACGGTGTTTGCCCGGGCCATTTGCGACCTCATCGAAGAATCCGCCAAGGCCCGGGGTACCGGCATCGCGAAGCGGGAACCGGCCTATGTCGAGGAAAAAATGCTCACCGGCAAGGCGATCATCGCCCTGGTAAACGGAGAGATTGGCGGATTCAGCTACATCGAAACCTGGGAGCACGGCAAGTACGTGGCGAACTCGGGACTCATTGTTAATCCTCAGTTTCGCCGCCACGGCCTGGCACGGCGCATTAAGGCGGCCGTCTTCGACCTCTCGCGGGTGAAGTATCCCGAGGCGCGCATCTTCGGCATCACCACTAGCCTGCCGGTGATGAAAATCAACCACGATTTGGGCTACCGTCCCGTCACCTTTTCGGAGCTAACCCAGGACGATGCCTTTTGGAACGGTTGCCGGACCTGCCCCAACCACGACATCCTGACCCGCAACGACCGGCGCCTGTGCCTCTGCACCGCCATGATGGCCCCGAGTGCCGTAGCGGCACGTAAAATGGCCGTCGATCTCTCCGACATGATCGTGGGAGGGTGACTTCAGCCGATTAATTCCAAGCCACTTAACTCCCCGTCCCGTGAAGAAGATCGTCCTTGCCTACAGCGGAGGCCTCGATACCAGCTTTTGCGTTAAGTACCTTACCGAAGAAAAGAATTACGAGGTACATGCCCTAACCGTAGATACGGGGGGATTTTCCGTAACCGAAGTACAAGAAATGGAGCAGCGGGCGCTGGCCCTCGGCGCGGCCTCCTATAAGCGGATCGACGTTACCGGCGAGTACTACACCGAGTGCCTGCGCTACCTCGTGTACGGCAACTGCCTGCGCTACCAGACTTACCCCATGTCGGTCAGTGCCGAGCGGATGTTCCAGGCGCTGACCACCGCCCGTTACGCCGTGGACATGCAGGCCGACGGCGTGGCCCACGGCAGCACGGGCGCGGGCAACGACCAGGTGCGCTTCGACCTGGCGTTCGCGTTGAGCGGCAAGGAACTCGAGATCATCACCCCCATCCGCGACCTCCAACTGACGCGGCAGCAGGAGGTGGATTACCTCGCCAAACATGGCCTGCGGTGGCCCGAAAGGAAGGGCACCTACAGCATCAACGCGGGGCTCTGGGGCACCTCGGTAGGCGGCCGCGAAACCCTCACCAGTGACCAGCCGCTGCCCGAAGGCGCCTGGCCCGTACCCGTTACGGAGACGGAAACCCGTCAGGTTAATCTTCATTTTACCGCCGGGGAGTTCACCGGTTTCGACGACCAGCGATTCAACGACCCGGTGGCCGCTATTCAGGCACTCGAACAACTCGCCGCCCCCTTCGGCGTGGGCCGCGACGTACACGTAGGCGATACCATTATCGGCATCAAGGGTCGGGTGGGTTTTGCCGCCGCGGCCGCCGTGCTCATCATCAAGGCTCACCACTTGCTCGAGAAGCACACCCTCGGCAAGTGGCAGCTCTTCTGGAAGGAGCAGCTCAGCAACTGGTACGGCATGATGCTGCACGAGGGGCAGTTCCTCGATCCCGTTATGCGCGACGTTGAGGCCTTTCTCGAGAGCAGCCAGGGTACGGTCAACGGCACGGTACACTGCACGCTGCACCCCTACCGGTATACCCTTGACGGCATTACCTCGCCCGACGACCTGCTTGGCGCCGGCTTTGGCTCCTACGGGGAGATGAACAAGGGCTGGACGGGCGACGACGTGCGCGGCTTCACTAGAATCCTCAGCGTCCCGGGCCGCATCCGCAACTCCGTAGCTAAGCATCAGTCATGAAACAGGTAGGCATTATCGGGGGCGGGGGCTACACGGCGGGCGAGTTGCTGCGGCTGTTGGTTCACCACCCCGAGGTGGAGGTCGTTATTGTGGAGAGCGGCAGCCAGGCCGGCAAAGCCATTTCCGAAGTTCATGATGACCTTGTCGGCGATACGGACCTCCGATTTGTCGGGGCCGCAGGTGCAAAGTTGGACGGACTCGATGCGGTATTCCTCTGCATGGGCCACGGCATCGCTTCAGGCTGGGTGGACAGTCACCGGCCCAAGCAAAGTACCCTGGTGGTCGACCTCAGCACCGACTACCGGATGGACGCATCGTGGGTGTACGGCCTGCCCGAGATTAACCGCGAGGCTATCCGGGGGGCGAAACGCATTGCCAATCCCGGCTGCTTCGCTACGGCCATTCAGCTGGCCCTATTACCGCTGGCCTCGGCTGGTCTGGCGGAGGGTGAAGTCCACATCAATGGCATCACGGGCAGTACCGGAGCGGGCCAAAGCCCTTCTCCCACTACCCACTTTAGCTGGCGCAATGCCAATGTAAGCGTATACAAGGCCTTCGACCACCAGCACTTGGCCGAGATCGGTCGCAGCGCCAAAATGGTTGGTCGGATGGCGAGCGGGGGGCTCAATTTCCTGCCCGTCCGTGGTCCCTTTACGCGGGGCATACTCGTTACCTGCTACCTCGACACGACCGCTTCTCAGGAAGAACTGCGGGCCGTTTTTCGGGAATTTTATCAGGGGGCTGCCTTCACGCTTCTCACCGACGAGCCTATCCACCTCAAGCAGGTGATCAATACCAACAAGGGGCTGGTCCACGTAGAAAAGCATGGCGACAAGGTGCTGGTTACTACTGCCATCGACAACCTACTTAAGGGGGCCAGCGGGCAGGCGGTGCAAAACATGAATTTAGCGCTGGGTCTGCCGGAGGCGATGGGGCTCAGGCTTAAGGCCTCGATGTTCTAGGCGTTCTCGTCCGCCGAGCGTTGCGCAGCTTCGCTTGTCGGCCCAAGACGTCAATCCCTCTGTCCTTCCCCCCCCCTCAATCTTTCCCCCATGCAACTTTTTGACGTCTACTCCCTCTACCAAATCGAGCCGGTCCGCGGATTGGGTGCTAACGTTTTTACGGAGGAGGGGGAGCGGTACCTGGACTTCTACGGCGGACACGCGGTTATCAGTATTGGGCACGCACACCCGCATTATGTGCAGATGATCTCCGAGCAGGTGGGCAAACTGGGCTTCTACAGCAACAGCGTGGAGAGTTCCCTACAGCTGGAGTTGGCCGAGAAGCTGGGTCGGCTGTCGGGCATGAATGATTACCAACTGTTCCTCGTCAGCAGTGGAGCCGAGGCCAATGAAAATGCCCTTAAGCTGGCGAGCTTCGAGACCGGACGTAGCCGCGTCATCGCCTTCCGGGGCGGCTTTCACGGGCGTACCTCCGCTGCGGTGAACGCGACCGACAACGAAGGCATTAAGGCACCGATCAACCGCAACTACCCGGTCACCTTTCTTGACCTCAACGACCTGGACAGGCTGCGGCGGGAACTGGAGCGGGGAGACGTGGCGGCAGTCATCATCGAAGGCATTCAGGGCATCGGCGGCATCCACATTCCCGACGCCGACTACCTGGAGGCGCTGCCTGAGCTTTGTCACGCTAACGGGGCGTTGCTGATCCTGGATGAGGTGCAGTCGGGTTACGGGCGCAGCGGTAAATTCTTTGCGTTCCAGCACACCGAGGTACGACCAGACATCGTGACCATGGCCAAGGGCATGGGGAACGGCTTCCCCATCGGGGGGGTACTCATTGCACCCGAGATCCCCGCCAAAAAAGGAATGCTGGGGACGACCTTTGGGGGCAGCCACCTCGCCTGCGCCGCGGGCATCGCCGTACTTGACGTCATCGAGCGGGAGCGACTGCTGGAAAACGCCACGGAGCTGGGTGATTACTTGAAGCAGGCACTGGCGGACACTGGTCTATTTCGGGAAGTGCGGGGTGCGGGTCTGATGATCGGTCTGGATATGGATGAGTCGATTGGGGAGCTGCGCAAAGAACTGCTCTTCCGACACCACGTTTTTACCGGCTCGGCCAAGAGCGCCAACACCATCCGCTTGCTTCCCCCACTGAATGTAACGCGGGAAGAATGCGACGAGCTGCTGGCGGCCTTCGCTACAGCCCTGCAAGCAAATACGGCACATTAATCGACCGCTTGCCATGAAAAACTTTCTCTCCGTCCACGACGTGGACTCGATCGACTCCCTCATCCGGCGCGGACAGCACCACAAGCGTCACCCGTTTGGGGCCAATGAAACGGGCCACCAGAAGACACTCATCAACCTGTTTTTCAATCCAAGTCTGCGCACCCGACTCAGTACGGAGAAGGCCGGTCACCACCTGGGCTTTCAGGTGATCACGATGGACATGGCCGGTGGTTGGAAACTGGAATTCGAGGACGGGGCGGTGATGAACCTCGACCGCGCCGAGCACGTGCGGGAGGCCGCCGGGGTGTTGAGCCAATACTGTGACATCCTTGCGGTGCGCTCCTTTCCCGGCCTGGAGGATCGGGTGACCGACTACGAGGACCGCATCATCAACGCATTTCGCCAGTACGCGTCCGTTCCCGTGGTGAGCCTGGAATCGGCCATCCGCCACCCGCTGCAGAGCCTGGCGGACTGCCTCACGATTGCGGAGCGGGCGACTATGGCGCGGCCGCGGGTGGTGCTGACCTGGGCCCCGCACCCGCGTCCGTTGCCGCAGGCCGTCAGCAACAGCTTTGCCGAGTGGATGGTGCACTGGGGAGCGGTGGACCTTGTCATCGCCAATCCCGAGGGTTTCGACTTGGCTCCCGAGTTTAGGCGGGGGGCCGAGGTCGTGCACGACCAGGCGGTAGCCCTGGATGGGGCGGACTTCGTTTACGCCAAGAACTGGTCGGCTTACGAAAACTACGGAAAAACCGCCAGCTTGCCAGACTGGACGGTCACCGCCGAACGGATGGCGCTTACCAACCAGGCGTACTTCATGCACTGCCTGCCGGTGCGCCGAAACGTGGTGGTAACTGATGCCGTGCTTGACAGCGACCGGTCGCTCGTCCTGCAGCAGGCCAACAATCGCACCTGGGCGGCCCAGGCCGTGCTGGAGATGCTGACGGTGAATTAAAGAGGGCGGGAAATGCGAACACCGCGGCCCCCAAGGCGATCGGGGCACCCAATTGTAATTGGTACATTGTAGCTCGCAAATTGTAATTTCCATGGCCCGCCAGCTCCTCGAAACCGAACAGAAAGCCCTTGAGATCAACCTAAACCCCAAGATCTACGGCACCTTCGCCGAGATTGGGGCGGGGCAGGAAGTGGCCCGTCATTTCTTTCAGGTGGGCGCGGCGGCCGGCACGATTGCCAAGACGATGAGCGCTTACGACAAGGTGTATTCCGACCAGATTTACGGCGTGGAACCCAGCGGCCGCTACGTCTGTGAGAGCCGGATCCACAAGATGGTCGACCACGAGTACGACCTAATGATGGACCGCCTGCGGCACGACCGGCCGGAAACCAACTTTTTCGTGTTTGCGGATACCGTGGCGGCGATCAACTATACCCGCACCATCCGTGGTAACGGCTGGCTCGGTTTGCGCTTCCAGCTTACCCCCAACGGTGGGGCCAACGACCTGCTGCTCCACGCCCGGATGCTCGATAACGACAACCAACTGCAGCAGCAGGCCATTGGGGTGCTCGGCGTGAATATGATCTACGGCGCCTACCACCTCTACAACGATCCGGAAATGCTGGTGGAGAGCCTGCTCGACGGACTCAAGGGGCGTATCGCCATTGACATGATGGTGCTCAGTGGGCCGGATTTTGCCGTGGACAACCGCCTGCTGAGTCTCTGGATGGTGAAACATGCCCTGACCGACATCACCATGTTCGACCCCCGCGGCCGCAGCATTCACCCCAGCGAGTTCCTGTACAAGAAGGCCGTGATGGTCGTCCGGGGCAGCTTCCGACCGACTACCCTGGTGAACGCAGACATGCTGGAGGCGGGCTACAAGCAGTTCCGTTCCGAGGAGCACATCGACCCGGCGAAAAGCTTCCTGCTGACCGAACTGACCCTCGACAATCTTCAATCTAGTTCCGAGCTGAATGAGCGCGACTACCTTCACCGGGCTACCTTGCTCAATGCCCTCGGGCAGACCGTGATCATCAGCAACTACCACCGCTACGGGGACCTCATTGAATACCTGTCTCTGTACAAAGTGTCGCCCCTGGGTATCGTAGTCGGGGTGAACGATCTCCTCCAGCTCATTAGTGATAAATATTACGCCAATCAAGATGGGCGCCTGCTTGCCGCCTTCGGAGAGATTTTTACTCGCAACGTCAAGCTGTACGTCTATCCCGCCCAGCAGGAGGGCAGCGCCGATTTGATGACCGCCGAGAACGTGCCCATCCCGGAAGGCGTCAAGTTCCTCTACCGCCACCTGCTGGACAGCGGGCAGATTGTGGACATCGAGAGTTACAAGGCCGAAAATCTCCACATCTATTCCCGGCAGGTCCTGGATATGATCCGGGATGGTGAGGACGGGTGGGAGCAGATGGTACCGGAACGAGTGGCCAAGCTGGTGAAAGCGGATTGTTTGTTTGGGTATCCTAGTGAGAAGTTGGAGTTTGAGTATTAGTTGTTGGGTTGTTGGGTTGTTGGGTTTGTAGGGAGGTGTCCCTTGCTTTGCTCGGGTGAGGCAGTCCTCAACTACCGGGGCGTATGGGGGTTCTCATCCCTAACAGCTACTTATGGAACGGACGGACGTAAATACCCTGGGTGAATTTGGCCTGATCGATCACCTGACGAAGGATTTTTCCATTCGCCATACCTCGACGCTACTGGGTATTGGGGATGATGCTGCCATCATTGAGGGGGGGAGCGAACAGCTGGTCGTGAGTACGGACATGCTGGTGGAGGGGATCCACTTTGATTTCAGCTATACACCCCTTAAGCACCTGGGATATAAATCGGTGGTGGTGAACCTGTCTGATATCTGCGCCATGAACGCCCGGCCACAGCAAATTACGGTGAGTATTGCGCTCAGTAATCGCTTCTCCATAGAAGCGTTAGACGAATTCTACGCGGGCATACGGGCGGCCTGTGATCGCTACGGGGTGGACCTGGTTGGTGGTGACACGACCAGTTCTACCCGCGGGCTGATCATCAGCGTGACGGCCATCGGGCGGGCACCTGCCGGTCGCATTACCCGACGCAGCGGGGCCAAGGTGGGCGACTTGATTTGCATTACCGGCAATCTGGGAGCCGCTTATTTGGGCCTGCAGCTACTGGAACGGGAGAAGCAGGTGTTTTTGGACAACCCGGACATGCAACCCGATATGGGGGAATACGCCCCTTACCTCATTCAGCGGCAGTTGCGTCCGGAAGCGCGCACCGATATGGTCGACACCTTCGCGAAGGAGAACATCGTGCCTACCTCCATGATCGACATCAGCGACGGGCTGGCGAGCGAGATCTTCCACCTTTGCAAGGCTTCCAACGTCGGAGCGATCATTGAGGAGAGCGGGGTTCCCATTCACCATGATGCCCAGTTGCAGGCGCTGGAGTTTAACTTGGACCCCATCACTTGTGCGCTTTCCGGCGGGGAGGACTACGAGTTACTCTTTACCATTGACCCTAAGGACACCGAAAAGATCCGCTTCCTCCCCGACCTCTACATCGCCGGCGAAATTGTGGCGAAAGCAGATGGCGTCAAACTGCATACCAAGGGGGGGAACATTCATCCGATTAAGGCGCAGGGATGGAACCACTTTGCGGGTTAATCGGTGAGGGGGGATGATTGAATTGGTAAGAGCTTGTTTGGGTTTTCCGAGCCTGACGAAAACGCCACTAATTTGGGTCTATTCGAGCCTCGAAAAATGGAGCCTAGCGGGTTAAGTGACCTTGTTTGATGCGAAGAATAGACGCAAAGGAGCAAGGTTACGGCGGTGAGCGGAATCCCAAACAAGCTCTAAATCATTGCATGGCGCGCGTGGGGGTAGGCCCCTTGCTGCGCTTGGGTGGGTAGCCTACTTGGGGATGCCACCTACAGGATAGAGACTACTTTACCGGCACCCTTAGCGCTATTTCAAATTCATCTCCTACCGTGAAGGCCAACCAGGGTCCTTTGATACCGAAGGCTTCGCGGTCGACCGTCATTCGTCCTACGAAGAGGGCTGTCTCCGCCGTCGGCACGAAGGTGAAGGGTAGTGGTATGGGCTTACTGACGCCATGCAGGGTCAGCGTACCGTTGGCCAAGTAGCCCTGATCGGTGCGGCTAAACTCGGAGGCGACGTAGGTAATCTGGGGGTAGCGCTCCACGTCGAACCAGGCGTCGCCGCGGGCGTGCGTATCCTTAGTTGAATTTCCCGTTTGGATGGTAGCCGCGTCGACGCTCACTGCCATCCGGGCAGCGGGTAAGTCGGCGGGGTCGAAGAAGATCTCTCCGCTCAGGCCGCGGAAGGTGCCCTCCGCCCCGCTGCCGTCGAAGGCAATTACGTAATCATCCGCGATGGTGTAGGCACCGGCGCGGTAGAGCGCGGTGCTGGTAAGGGTAAAACAGAGCAGCAGCAGGAACGGATAGCGGTAATACATGGAGGGAGTATTGGACACTCTAAACGACACCAGGGGGTGCTCCGTTGACGGGGGAATGGACCGCTAGCGAATGACCAGTTCTTCCCGATCGGGTCCGGTAGACACCATGGTGACGGGGGTTTCCAGCTTGTTCTCTATGAACTTGATAAAATTCATGCAAGCCTCGGGCAGGGCGCTCTCTTCCTTGACGCCGGAAAGGTTGCTGTTCCAGCCGTTGACCTCGGTGTACACGGGCTCATAGTTTTCGTGTACGAGATCAAAGGGCAATTCCCGGCTAAGTTGTCCATCGATACGGTAGGCATCCGCGGCCTTGATGGTCTCAAACTGGTTAAGTACATCGACTTTGGTGACGACCAATTGGGTGACGCCGCTGAGCATGATGGTGTAGCGGAGTTGCACGAGGTCGATCCACCCACAACGGCGCGGCCGGCCAGTGGTGGCACCGAACTCGGCCCCTTCCTTGCGCAGGAATGCACCGGTTGCGTCGTGCAGTTCGGTGGGGAAGGGGCCGCCGCCTACGCGGGTGCAGTAAGCCTTTGTTATGCCGATGACTTCACCGATTTGCTGGGGCGCAATGCCGAGACCGGTACAAACGCCGGCGGTAATGGTATTGGAGGAGGTAACGTAGGGGTAAGTACCGAAGTCGATGTCGAGCATGCTGCCCTGGGCGCCTTCGGCCAGGACCTTTTTGCCTTCGGCTATGGCTTGGTTAATGTAGTACTCTCCGTCTACGAAGGGCAGTGACTTGAGGCGTTCTACGGCTTCGAACCAGGCCCTTTCTTCTCCAGCTAGGTCGAACTCGATATAGGGATAGAGCCCCACCAGCTGCAGGTGCTTCTCCCTTAGGCGCTGATAGCGGTCGGTGAAGTCCGGCGCCTCTAAATTGCCGACGCGGATGCCATTGCGACCAGTCTTGTCCATGTACGTCGGTCCGATGCCCTTGAGTGTAGAGCCGATCTTGCGTTCCCCCTTGGCATTTTCGCGGGCCGCGTCGAGGAGGCGATGACTGGGTAGGATAAGGTGGGCCTTGCGGGCGACGAACAGGCGGTCGCGGTAGTCGATTCCGGCCGCGTCAAGTTCGTCCAATTCCCGGGTGAGGGTAATGGGGTCGATGACTACCCCGTTGCCAATCAGGTTGAGCTGGCGCTTACGAAAGATGCCGGAGGGAACGGTGTGTAGTACGAACTTCTTTCCGTCGAAGATGAGGGTGTGCCCAGCGTTGGGCCCCCCCTGAAAACGGGCGATGATGTCATATTCGGGAGCCAGAACATCTACGATCTTCCCCTTTCCTTCGTCTCCCCACTGGAGTCCGAGCAGTACGTCAACGGCCATTACAAATTGGCTTTTGGGGCGCGCCGCACGGCTTTGTGGGGCACCCGTTTCAAAACGTGAGCAAAGGTAAACCTTTTATGGTCGGGGCCTACGCACTACGCTTGGTCCTCCTGGTTTTCCCCCTTACCCCTGCGTTTCCGCCCTACCCAACGAACATTGCCCCATAGCCCTGCTCTTAGATTAGTAAACAATCCACGTGGCACTAAGTAAGTCTACCGAAAACAAACTGTTCGTCACCGGATACACGGCGAAAGGCATCGTTTATAGCCTAATTGGCATTTTCGCTATTGCCGGTGTCATCGGGGGAGCCGGCGGTTCGGGGGGCGGGCCTAAAGCCGTCATTTCGTGGATTGGCACCAACCCCTTTGGCCAGGTCCTTTTGATCCTCATCGGGCTGGGACTGCTTGCCTACTGCAGTTGGCGTTGGTACACGGCCGTACAGGATAAAAAGAACGAGGGAAGCGACAAGGAGGGAATCGTCAAGCGCATCGCTTATGCCGTGAGTGGTATGGCTTACGGCGTCCTGAGTGCCCATGCCTTTAAACTGGCCTTTACCGGTGGTGGTGGTAGCGGCGGCGACAAGAAGCAGGACATCATTGCCCGCTTGCTGTCAGAAAGCTGGGGCCCCTACATCGTCGGATTACTGGCCGCCATCATGGCCGGCGTCGCCATCTTCCAGCTCTACCGCGCCATCCAGAATAAGCACATGGAGGGGATCGACGGGCAGGGCCTCGACCACCACACCCGCGAGACGTTTAAAGTAGCCGGCGAACTGGGGCTGACCGCCCGCTTTGTGGTCTACGGCATCATAGCCTACTTCCTTTACCGCGCCGCTACGCTCGACGACGCCAGCGAGTTTAGGGGGATAGGGGGGTCGCTGGAATACATTGAAGACCAGAGCTACGGGGCCGCCATGCTAGCCATTGTAGGACTCGGCCTGTTGGCCTACGGTATTTTTATGTTTATCCGGGCCAGGTACGAGCGAGTATAGCAGCTCAGTGCAGCGGCTTTTCCATGCGCCAGTCTTCCATTAGGAATCCGTTGCCGATGGCCGTATCAAAGCGATCCAATTTAGCGAAGCCGAGGCGCTGGTAGAAATCGACGGCCGGGTTCTGGTAGTTCACGTCTAGGCGGAGGGCCGACTGTCCGGCCCGACGTGCTAGGCCCGCTACCTTTTTGACCAGCGCCTTACCAAAGCCCCGGCCCTGGGCACCGGGCAGCACGTACAGTTTGTGAATTTTCGTAGTGTCAGGCAGGTAGTCGATTTGGTGACTGACGTAGCCCGCCGGCCGGTAGCGGGTGGCCGCTTCCCGGGTATAGGGCGTTTCCGGAGAACGGTCGGCATCCAGCAGGAGGTGATAGACGTGTCCTTGTGCCAGTTGATTGGCGAGTGCTTCCGGCCGGTACATCCGGTCGAGCATGTACTCGATTTGCTGGGCGGATAGGATGCTGCTGAAGGTATCCGGCCAGGTCAGTCGGGCGATGCGCTCGATGGCGGCAAAGTCATTGGGGGTCGCGGCAACGATCCGGGGGGCAAGCATCAGGCAGGGGCGTGAAGTTCCGGGCCGTTGTTGCGCACGTTGCCCACCTTGGCCGATACCGGGTAGGGGGCTAAGGTGCCATCGGGCGGCGTCTGTAAAAGGCTAAGGATGTCCGGCAGACCCAGCTCAGGATCCAGCCAATCGCCCTGCTGCTCGGCATCGGTCAGCAGCATCGGCATCCGGTCGTGAATGGGCATCATTTCCGCGTTCGGGGCACCGGTAATGATGGAATAGGTAAATACGGGATCGCCTCCCTCCTTCGGTTGCCACTGCTCGTAGATGCCGGCCATCACCAGCAGGCTGCCGTCGGTGGGTTGAATGCGAAAGGGAACCTTCCCTCCCTCCTTACGCTGCCACTCATAGAAGCTGTCGCCGATGACCAGGCAGCGGCGTTCCCGGATGGGTTTACGAAAACTAGGCTTATCCTCGATGCCCTCACTGCGGGCGTTGATCATGCGGGCGCCGACGCTGAGGTCTTTGGCCCAGAAGGGCACGAGTCCCCAGCGGAACGCCGAAAGCTCACCCGGCGAGGTGTCAGTGATTACCAGGCCCTGCTGGGTGGGGGCCATGTTGTAGTTGGGCTGTAGGCCTCCAGCGGGTACCAGCAACTCCTGGGTAAACTGCTTTCGGAGTTTGGCTTCGTCGATTACTACGGAATAGCGGCCACACATGGGGGGTAGAAATTGAGGGATTGAAGGGGGAGAGGATTGAAGGGGGGGCATCCCGGTCACGCAGGTAAAGAACAACGTAATCGGACTTTGTTCCTGAATAGCAGCCGGAAAAGTGGGTGGGGGACCGGAGGGACAAGCAAACAAAAAGGGCCGAAACCAGCGGCTTCGACCCTTTCGATCCTTTTGGGTGGGGGGGAAGTATTCAATCTTCGCTCCCTCACCCCTTCAATCCTTTACTAGTTGGACTGCATCTTCTGCTTGATCTCGATGATCTCGTAGCCTTCGATTACGTCACCTTCCTTGATGTCGTTGAAGTTCTTGATGTTGAGACCACACTCCATGCCGTTGCGGACTTCCTTAACGTCGTCTTTAAAGCGCTTGAGGCTGGCGAGTTCGCCCTGCTGGCCTTCTTTGAGGGGGAAGACCACGATACCGTCGCGAATGACGCGGATGAGGGTGTTGCGGGTAATTTTGCCTTCTTCCACGAAACAGCCGGCAATGGTACCTACCTTGGAGATCTTGAAGACCTCGCGGACGGACACCTGACAGGTTGTTTTCTCCTCCCGGGTCGGCTCCAGCATGCCCTCGATGGCGCTGCTAACTTCATCGATGGCTTCGTAGATGATCGAGTAGGTCTTGATCTCGACGCCTTCGCGTTCGGCCAATTTGCGGGCTGAGGAGCTGGGTCGTACCTGGAAGCCTACGATGATGGCGTCGGAAGCGGTAGCGAGCAAGATATCCGAGTCGATGATCTGGCCGACGGCCTTGTGGATCACGTTGACCTGGACGGTCTCCTGGGAGAGCTTGATGAGCGAATCTGACAGGGCCTCTACGGAACCATCCACGTCGCCCTTGACGATGAGGTTGAGTTCCTTGAAGGTGCCCAGGGCGAGGCGGCGGCCAATCTCGTCGAGCGAGACGCGCTTGGCGGCCCGGTTAGCTTGTTCGCGGCTGATTTGGGCGCGGCGGCTGGCCAACTGGCGAGCTTCCTGTTCGCTGCCCATGACCTTGAGGATCTCTCCGGCCTGCGGGGCACCGTCTAGTCCAAGCAGCAGGACCGGTGAACCGGGGCCTACTTCCTTGACGCGCTTGTTGCGCTCGTTGAACATGGCGCGGACGCGTCCACTGGCTTCCCCGGCCACGAGGATGTCCTGGACGCGCAGCGTACCGTGCTGTACGAGTATCTTGGTCACGTATCCCCGGCCCTTCTCCAGCGAAGCTTCCAGTACGGTAGCCACGGCGGGGCGGTCGGGGTTGGCGCTGAGCTCGAGCATTTCGGCTTCGAGCAGGACTTTTTCGAGTAGGTCTTCGATACCGACGCCGTTGAGGGCGCTGATTTCCTGCGACTGGTACTTACCGCCCCATTCTTCGACCTGGTAGCCCATCCCGGCGAGCTCGGTCTTGATGCGGTCGGGATTAGCCCCGGGGCGGTCGATCTTGTTGATCGCGAAAATCATCGGTACGTTGGCGGCCTCGGCGTGGCTGATGGCCTCCTTGGTCTGGGGCATCACGTTGTCGTCGGCGGCGATGATGATGATCGCGATATCGGTGACCTTGGCACCACGGGCACGCATGGCCGTAAAGGCTTCGTGACCGGGCGTATCCAGGAAGGTGATTTCCTTGCCGTTCTCGAGGGTCACCTCGTAGGCCCCGATGTGCTGGGTGATTCCTCCGGCTTCTCCGGCAATGACGTTGGAGTCGCGGATGCGGTCCAGCAGCGAGGTCTTACCGTGGTCGACGTGGCCCATAACGGTAACGATGGGTGGCCGTGGCTTGAGGTCCTCGGGCTCGTCCAGGTATTCTTCTTCTTCATCATCGGTTTCGTCGACGCTGATGAACTCGACTTCGTGGTTAAACTCCTCGGCGACCAACTCGATGATCTCGGCGTCGAGGCGCTGGTTGATTGAGACGATCACGCCGGCGTTCATACAGGCGGTAATTACCTCCCCGATACCGACGTCCATCATGTTGGCCAGTTCCTGGGCCGTCACGAACTCCGTAAGCTGGAGCTTATCATTGTTTTGCTCGTCGTAGAGGGCTTCCTGCTTTTCGCGGATGCGGTCGCGGTTATCGCGACGCTGGCGTTGGCGCTTCTTCTTGCCGCCCCCGCCCTGGAGGCGGGCCATGGTGGCCTTGATCTTGTCCTCGATGTCCTTTGCGGAGACCTCGCGGGGCTCGTCGTTGCGGCCGGTAGTACGTCCGCGGTCACGATTGCCTCCGCCGCCGCCAGTGCGGGCACCGCCGGTTTGCGGAGGTCCGGTAGTAATTTTCTTGCGCTTGCGCTTCTTCCGGCTGTCGTCGGTAGACGAAGTGGTGGAACCCCGCTTTTCGGGCTTCTTGATCTCGATTTTTCCGAGCACCTTGAGGCCACGGAGCTTAGGCTCGGCGGTGACGTGCATATCGGGCGTATCGGTGGCCTTCACCTCGGTGACGGGTGGGGTTGGGGCCGTTGCGGCGGGCTTGGCGGGTGTCGCTGCTGGCCTAGCGGCGGGTGCCGGGGTCTTGGCGGTGGGGGTGGGCTTAGCGGCGGGCCGGGGGGCCGGCTTCGGCGCGGGCTTCTTGGCGGTGGGCCGGCGCTTGTTGGCGTCAAGATCGATCTTACCCATCACCTTGAGACCGGGCACCTCACGCTTGGGCGGCTCAACTGGCGTGTTGGTGGGGGGCTTCGCCGGAGCCGTTGGCGGCGTGGTAGCGGCAGGGCGTGGGGCAGCGGCGGGGGGCGGCGCAGCGGGCGTCGGTGCCGGAGGGGCCTTGGCGGTTACCGGTTGTGGGCGCTGCACGGGTGGGGGTGCCGGTACGCCGGTGGGGCGGGGCATCGGCGGCGGTGGTGGAGCCGACCGTACTGGTGGGGGCGGCGGTGGCGGGGGTGCCGTGGGGCGGGTACCGAACTCCAGCTTGCTGGCTTTTTCCTTGTCGGAGATGGCCTTAGCGAACTCTTGACGCACGGCCGATTCCATGTCGGAGTTGACCTGCGCGATCGGCTTATTTTCGATCTCGAAGCCCTTCCCCGTCAGGAACTCGACGATGGTCGAGGTGGCCACGTTCAATTCCTTCGCTACTTTGATTAGTCGTTTACTCATTCGATCTCTTAAGCACGTCATTAATTTACCGCGGAGTGCTGCCGCGGGGCCGTTTAGAACTGCCCTAAAAAGCCGGATTCCCTACGTCGCCCGTTGTCACGTGAGGGGATTGCTGTCGGTACACGATCCAACCTGCGACGCAAAGATAGGTTAAACGGGGTACAAGAGTAGCAAACGCACTATCTCTTTGTCGTGTTGGGGTAAACGCGGGGCGGCTGGTTAGGTTGAATTAGGGCTCCCTTCGTGCGATTTCTCAATGCACTACCATTAGTGGTTTACTTGCTACTCTTCCGGACGTTGGATCCATCAAGCGGATATGGTAAATACCGGCCGGGAGATGGGCCAGGGGGAGATCGTGCCTCAATTGGGGGGTGCCCGAACCATAAATCCGTCGACCGTTACCATCGTAAAGGTCCGCAACGACCGGCTCGTCGTGCTCCGATAGGGTCACCGTTACCCGATCGCTTGCCGGGTTGGGAAAGACCGCGACTGCAGCATCGAGCCAGTTACCTACCGAGGTGCTGGTGGTGTCGGTCGGAAGCGAACAGCTGATGGTGACGACGTTCGGGTCGCCCTGTTCGTCGTATTGCCCATCTGGAGCGTAGCGCCACAGCTCTGCGCCCACTAGCCCGTCGTTGGCCCGAAAATAAAGGTAGTCTCGGTATACATACAGTTGCTCGGTCTCGCTGGAGGCGGCGCCGGGGTTGACGTCAGCTACCGAGACGGTACCCTCAGGGCTGCCGTCGGTAGACCATAATTCACGACCCAGCTCCGGAATATCCGCGCTGAAGTACACGAGGTCACCCCACACAGTCAGGTCGCGGGGGTAGCTGTCGGCGGGCCCGGCATTAAGATCACCCAGCAACACGGCCGGGCTATCGGGGGAGACCGCCGCCCAGAGCTCGTAGCCCGTAGCATCGGTACTGGCCGTAAACACCAACCGCTCGCCGAGCACCGTGAGGTCATCGATAAATGCAAAGCTCGTTCCTCCCCCACTGGTGAGGGCCGACTCCTCGACTTCCTGTTGCCCCCCCGCAGTAGAGTAAACGCGGTAGTCGTTAGCAAAGCCAGCCGTAAAGTATATCCGCCCCGCGTAGGCAGTAAAGCCACTCGGGCGATTGAGAAAACCACCACCTTGTAGGTCATAGGTACCGGCTTCCGTTCCGTCTGAGCGATAAGGCCGGCTTCCAAAACCGTCGTCGGCAGAAAAATAAGCAATATCTTCAATCACGGTGAGCTCTCCAATGTGGTAGTAGGTACTCTGTTCGTTTACCTGGCGAATGTCTTTCACCAGGTAGGTGCCCGCGGCGGTGCCGTCGGTTCGCCACAGTTCTACACCAGATTCGAGGGTGGCCTCCTGAAATAGGAGTACACTATCATTCAGTGCTATAAAAGGGTTTCCACCAAAGAAATTCCCTCCGCCCCTGGAAAACACTTTAAGAAGGGAGAGGCTGTCCGTCGCCGGGTCATACGCGTAAAGCGACTGGCCGATGCCCCCGAAATAGCCGCGAATGACCAATAAGCCATTGATGCTACCCGGCCCGGACAACGAAACGCTAGTACTTCCTAGGCGAGCGGCCAACCCAAGGTCTTCGGTGACCGAGCCGTCGGTGCGGAACACCCGGTCGACACTAAAGCCGCTCGCACTCACTCCGAAGTACAACTTTCCGTCGAGCGAGGTGAACGCCCCGGTAAAGCTAGATTCACGACCGGGCTCAAAATCAGCAAGCAGTGAGGTACTGGCGGCGGTACCTCCGGTCTTAAATAACTCGTAGCCCGTACACCCGGTCGTAGCACTGAAGTAAAGCGTATCATTAAAGGTGAAAAAATCGTTAGGAAAGGAGCTGGATTCGCGCTCGTTGAGGTCGGCCAGCACCGAAGTCCCCCCGGCAGTTCCGTCGGAGTAAAATAGCTCCCGCCCAAACTCGGCGCTCTCCCCCACGAAGAGTACTCCGTTACCGAATGCCACCAGTTGATCGATCTCGGCACTCCCGGGCCCGGGGTACACATCCTTGAGTAAGTAAGTCCCCGCTCGCGTACCGTCGGTGCGCCACAGCTCGGTGCCGGAGGCGGGGCGGTCGGCTAAGAAGTAATAGATGCCGCTGGCCGTGGGGACCACCTCCCCCAGGCTGAAGCCATTGAGAGAACTAGCGGTTATATCCGTCAATAACCGCAGCGTACCCGCCTGGGTGCCGTCGGTGCGGTATAGGCTGTTTAACCTGGTTACCGGGTCGTAGCGCCGGTAAAAAATCAGATCGTCAAACACCTGTAGGGAGACGGCAAAAGTG
Organism: Lewinellaceae bacterium; assembly: GCA_963710195.1. Taxonomy (GTDB): domain Bacteria; phylum Bacteroidota; class Bacteroidia; order Chitinophagales; family Saprospiraceae; genus Neolewinella. The sequence goes on along the minus strand of CAVPZF010000003.1, from coordinate 274,568 downwards.
CTGTCGCCCAGCGGATTCAGACTCACCACCGACTCTGCCACATAAGTGGCGGGGTCGATGCGGCCCAATTGATCATCAGTCCGTAGCATCGAACTAATGAAGTAGGTGTATCCCTGTCCGTTGGCGTAGGTCGTAATATTGCCTGCCGGTAGCGTCGGTACCCGTTCTCTAAGGGGCGTTAGTGTAGCCGTTGCCCCATTCAGCACGTATTTTGTCGTTTCCCGGCCCGTTGCCGTATACACAATCAGTTCGGATCCTAGCGCTGAGCGAGCAAAGACCCCGGTTGATCCATCTGTAGGAAACATGACCCTACTACCCGCCTCAGTGCCGTCCGATACGCCGTATACCGATTCGGTGTCGGGGTCGTACCCAAACTCAATAAAGGCGTAATCGCCGAACTTGATGATCCGTTGCGGAGAATACTGCTGGGGCAGTAAGAGGAGTAAGCGGGCGCTCGCCGCCGTACCGTCCGTGACGTACACATGCCGCTGGTAATCGGGGTCTACGTGGAAGAAGATCACTCCCCCGGCCACCTGGGTGAAGCCCGGCTCCCCCCCGTTTGCCCCCGGCGAGGGAAGGGTACCCAGATCGGTCACTACCCGGTCAGCCAGTGTCATCCGGTAGTACGTCGTCGAAGCTTCCGCATGAGTATAGAAGTATAGCGAACCATTGATAAGGACGGTGCCATAGGCGTTCCCGATCGGTCGGCCAATCGCATCGTTCAGTATCATAGGCTTCCCGTCCGGGCCGTCCAGGAAGTACAACTGCGATGTCCCATCGGTGGCCCTGGCAACAAACAGAGCGTACCGGCCGTCACTCGTCAAGCCGCTGGGGTCGCTGCTCGCATTACCCTGGTTGAGGTTAGCGACCAACTGCTGACCGCTCAGGGAAGCGGCGAGAGCGACGAAGAAAACTACTAGGTAAATGTTTGCTTTCATGGATTAACTAAGGGAGGAAATGAAGCAGTAAAAGTACACGGCCACCGGCACGTTATTTGGGCGAGGTGCTTATTTATTTACCGGATGCATAAAGTGGGAGTTACCAAGTAGGGTTGCTGCCAATTGGGGCCCCTGCACCCGCGTCCCCGCCCCCTGAAAACGGGTGTTTCCCCCGGCGCTGTGGGAATACTTCCCGATGAAGTATGTAATTTCCCCCCGCAGTATCGCTCATTCGACTACCCCAACATGCTTCTACGTCCCTGGCCCGCCCTGTTGCTGGCCCTACTCATCGGTGCCGGCCCCCTACTGGCCCAGACCACCTTTCCCTACAACGGCGTTTACGATCAGCGCGACGGTTACTATGCCTTCACGGGCGCTACGGTGCACGTCAGCCCCACCGAGACCATTGAAAACGCGACCCTTACCATCCGCAACGGCAAGATCGTCAGCGTAACCAAGGCAGGGGCGGTGGACGCGGGTGCGGTGAAGGTCGACCTGCAGGGCAAACATGTCTACCCCAGCTTCGTCGAGCCCTACGGCGATTACGGCATGCCCGAAGCCGAACGGAGGCGCGGAAGTTGGAACGACCCCCCACAGTACGAAAGCGAAACCAAGGGGGCCTTCGGGTGGAACCAGGCGATACGCCCCGAGACTGACGCCTCGGCCCTATTCACCATTAACCCGAAGCAAGCTAAGGCCCTACGGGAAGCCGGCTACGGCACGGTCAGCACCCACCACCACGATGGCATCAGCCGTGGGTCGGCCGCCGTCGTCAGCCTGGGCGAGGCCAACGATAATACCGTGCTGCTCAAGCGGGGGGCGGCCCACCACCTGAGCTTCAGCAAGGGGTCGTCGCAGCAGAACTACCCCAGCTCCCGTATGGGCACCATGGCACTGCTGCGGCAGACCTACCTCGATGCCGACTGGTACGGCAAGCAACGGGGCGAAGAGAGTAACCTTAGCCTGGAGGCCTGGGCCGAGCTACAGGACGTACCCCAGATCTTCGAAGTTGATAACTGGCAAGACGCTTTGCGCGCCGATAAGGTGGGCGATGAGTTCGGTAAGCAGTACGTCATCCGCGGCGGGGGCGATGAGTACCAGCGGCTCGCATCGCTCAAGGCTTCCGGAGCAATCTTCATCCTGCCCCTCACCTTTCCCAAGACCTACGACGTAAGTGACCCCTTTGCGGCCGACCTCGTGAGCCTGGCCCAACTGCGGCACTGGGAGCGTGCGCCCGGTAACGTAGCGGCCGTAGCGGGCGCGGGTATTCCTTTTGTGCTCACGGCCGACGGACTCGAAAAGCCCACCGACCTCCACGAGGCTCTGCGTAAGGCTATCGACGCCGGGGCCGATGCCGCTACGGTGTTTGCCGCCCTCACCACCGGCCCCGCCAAGCTGCTCGGCATTGACGACATGGTCGGCACGCTGGAGAAGGGCAAGCTGGCCAGCTTCATCGTCACGGACAAAGACCCCTTCAAAGAAAAGGCCACCGTATACCAAAACTGGGTCCGTGGCGAAGCCTTCGAGCTCAAGCCTCTACAGTCGGTCGCGCTGGCGAGCGGCTACGACATTACCGTCGATGGTACTCCCTTTACTGCCAAGGTAAGCGGAGCACCAAGTGAGCAGAAGATGAAAATGATGGTTGAGGGCGATACCACCGGCACCGACGTGACTTACAGCGAAAGCGGCGGCGTACTTACCCTGCGCTTCCGCACCTCCGACAGCACTAACTTCTACCGCGTCAACGCCACCCGCGACGGCGAGGGCTACACGGGTACCGGCCGCGACCCCGACGGCAAGATCGTCTCCTTTACCGCGACCCCTACCGAAGGCGATGCCGACGAGCAGAAGAAAGACGACGAGGAAGACGATGAAGAAATGGCCGCCTACAAAAGCCGCCTGACTTACCCCAACATCGCCTATGGGCTTACCGAAATGCCGGAGGCGGGCACCGTCCTGTTCCGCAACGCTACGGTCTGGACCAACGAGGCCGACGGCATCCTCGAAGAAACCGACGTGCTCATCACCGACGGAAAGATCACCGGGGTGGGTAAGGGGCTCTCGGCTCGCAACGCCACCGAGGTCGACGCCACCGGCATGCACCTGACTAGCGGCATCATCGACGAGCACAGCCACATCGCCCTGAGCGCCGTCAACGAAAGCAGTGAGTCGAGCACCGCCGAAGTGCGCATGGAGGACGTCGTCGATGCCGTCGACGAAAACATCTACCGTCAACTGGCCGGCGGGGTTACAACCAGCCAACTGTTGCACGGCTCGGCTAACCCGATCGGCGGACAGTCCGCCCTAGTCAAGCTCCGCTGGGGCGCTACGCCACAGGAAATGATGTTTGAGGGCGCCGACCCCTTCATCAAGTTTGCCCTCGGCGAGAACGTCAAGCAGAGCAACTGGGGCGATGCCAACCGCGTGCGCTACCCCCAGACCCGCATGGGCGTCGAGCAGATCTTTGAAAACTACTTCAGCCGCGCCAAGGAATACGAGCGCACCATAAAGGAGGACAAGAACACGCGCCGTGATCTCGAACTGGAAACCCTCCTCGAAATCCTTAACGGCAAACGCTTCATTACCTGCCACAGCTACCAGCAGGGAGAGATCAATATGCTGATGGAGCTGGCCGAACGCCACGACTTCCGGGTAAACACCTTCACCCACATCCTGGAAGGCTATAAGGTGGCCGATAAGATGGCCGAGCACGGGGCCGCGGGCTCTACCTTCTCCGACTGGTGGGCCTATAAGTACGAGGTCAACGAAGCCATCCCCTACAACGGCGCCATCATGCACGAGCAGGGGGTCGTCACCGCCTTCAACTCCGACGACGCCGAGATGGCCCGCCGCCTTAATCAGGAAGCCGCCAAGGCCGTCCTCTTCGGTGGCGTGAGCGAGGAAGAGGCCTGGAAATTCGTGACCCTCAACCCGGCTAAGATGCTGCACATCGACGATCGCGTCGGCAGCGTAAAGGCCGGTAAGGACGCCGACCTAGTCCTCTGGAACGATAACCCCCTGAGTATCTACGCCCGGGCGGAGCGCACGTACATCGACGGCAAGGAATACTTCAACCGCGAAGCCAACGAAGCGCGCCGCAAGGAATTGCTGAGGGAGCGCAACGCCCTTATCCAGGCCAGTCTCGACGATAAAAAGGACGGCGGCAAAACCCAGGCACCCCGCGGCAACAGCCGCCGCCTCCTGCACTGCGACAGCCTTCACCAATCCAACTAAGTCCCCATGAACTACCACATCAAGTACCAACTTCTCCTGCTCTGCGGGCTTTTCCTTTGCCCCGGCGTCCGCGCCCAGAACCCCACCCCGGCCCCCGCGCCGCAGGGGCCAATGGCCGTGACTGGCGCGACCGTCCACGTGGGCGATGGGACCGTGATCGAAAACGCCACCCTGCTGGTCAGCGGCGGTAAAATCGAGCAAGTCGGCAGCGGACTGACCGTCCCGGCCGGCTACACGACCATCGATGGGGCGGGCAGGCAAATTTACCCCGGCCTCATTGCGCTCAATAGTCAACTCGGCCTGGTGGAGATCAACGCCGTGCGGGCCACCAACGACCAGCGCGAGGTGGGAGCCTTCAACGCGAACGCACGGGCGCTCATCGCCTTCAATACTGACTCCCAGATCATCCCAACCGTGCGGAGCCGCGGCGTGCTGCTTACCCAGGCGACCCCCGAAGGGGCGCTGGTTGGTGGACGCAGCAGCGTCATGCAACTCGATGGGTGGAACTATGAGGACGCCGCCGTCCTGGCCGATGACGGGGTGCACGTCAACTGGCCCAACCGCAGCAGCTATAACTGGCAGACCGGCGACCTGAAACCCAACGAGGACTACCCCGAACAGGTACGCGAACTCGAAGCCTTCCTGGAACAGGCCATCGGCTACTGCGGTCGGCCCGCCGATGCCGGTAACCGCCTCCTTAAACTGGAAGCTTTCTGCGAGGCCATTGGCGGCAACGCAAACGCCTACCTCCACGCGGATGAGGCGCGGGATATCCAAGCTGGCGTACTGCTGATGAAGCGGATGGGTGCCAAGCCCGTGATTGTAGGTGGCTACCAGGCTTACCTCATAGCTGATTTCCTGAAGCGGGAGGAGGTGCCCGTAATCCTGAGCAGCACCCAGGCCCTGCCAAACTCCCAGGACGACGCCATCGACCAGCCCTACCGCAATCCGGCGCTGCTGGCCGAGGCGGGGGTGGACTTCGCCATTAGCCACGAGGGCACCTGGCAGGAGCGCAACCTGCCCTTCGTGGCCGGCCAGGCGGTGGGTTTCGGACTCGACTACGAGAAGGCCGTAGAGGCGGTCACCCTGGCCCCGGCCCGCATTATTGGCATCAGCGATGCGTACGGCAGCATTGCCGCCGGCAAATCAGCAACCTTTCTGCTCGTAAGCGGCGACCTACTAGATATGCGCAGCAGTATGGTAGAAAAAGCGTACATTGATGGCCGAGATGTGAATCTAGACAACAAGCAAGCGGAGCTTTACCGTAAGTTTGAGGAGAAATACAGCCGGATAAGCCGGTAACGAACTTCCTACCCAGCAATTTTAATAACCTTACGTTAGTGGCCCGCTCCCAATCTTGGGGGTGGGTCACGCTTTTTTTAACCCGTTGAGGAAGCGCAGTTCCGCCCTCAGCCAGTGTTGCCACAGCCATATTAGGAATGGATAAACCACTACGACGCCCGCGTTATAGAAAAAGCCCTCCATCAGTTCTAAGTGATGGACGTGCATGACCGCCCGCGTCATTCCGCAACCCAGGCACTCGAGATCCAGCAATGTTTTCGAGGGGCAGCTGAGCCCGTTGCCGTGATTGAAGAAATCGACGGGTAGTGCCCAGAGGACAAGTGGACCGAGTACGAGGGCGGCAAGCCAGAGCCAGTGAATGGTTCGTTGCATAGAAAGTGACTCAAATAATAAGCTTAGGTAGGCATAAACGTGAAGTGGTTTGGGAGGTGTCCCAAACCACTTCAATCTCTACGCTTATGCTATGCTTCCACCCAGCGGGCTTATTCATTGTAAGAGAAGTCATTGAGTTTTGTCAGGGTATAGATCAGGCCCGGAATGTAGCAGAGTGCGTACAGGATGAGGGCGATCCACCAGCGGTTACCGGACCACTCGTCGGCAATGCCCATCATAATGACCGCGGCAATAGGCACGAAAATGGCCAGCACGATAAAGAGCCCCTTGGAGACCGGAATGCTGTCGCGGCTCTGTCCCTTTTTGAGCTCCTTCTTGATTTTTTTCTGCGCGATTTTTAGTGCGATGGTTTCCTTCAATGAAAGCTTTTTGCCAGTGATCCGGCGGTATTCTTTCGGCGTCAGGCTCAGCAAATCTTCGACGCTGCCCATGGCCTCCAGGGATAGGCCGGCCTCGGCCAGGGCAGCCTGGGGGCTATTTTCGGCCGGGGGAGTAGTGGGGGGCGTGACGGCGACGGACATGCCCAGCGCTGCGAGCAAGCAGATGAAGAGGGATAACGTAATCTTTTTCAACATAATGTATTCGTTACAAAGGTGCCTACTCTAATCAGGTTTTCGGCTTCGCCTCCCTACTCGTTTGCGGCTTTTCGGGGTTCACCAGTGCTGAAAGATATGCCCTGGCGTAAATTTTACCCCCTTCCCAGACAAAAATTTTGCCAGTTTAAACATGTATAGGGTGCGGACCCGCGCGCTGGAAGTCGTGCTTTCGCGGCCATATTGCTGAAGGTCACTGAATTGACTCCGTCAGCTGGGGCCCGAACCTACCTTCCTTGCCCACCTCCACTAATCCGCACTGCTGAGCCATCTGTACTTCGCTTGCTTTCACCTACTCTGCCTATTTGCCAAGAATCACGCTCAGACGCTAAGCGCCCGCATTACTGACCAAACCACCGGTCAAGCCCTTCCGTACGCTTCCAATTGCGTGCAGTAAACAGGCAGCGGCGCCCCTGCCAACACCGAGGGTCGCTGTGGCTGGTCGTTGCACAGCCTGTACCTGGGTACGCACAAGACCGGATGCACCGCAGAAGTCTGGATGAACTATAACGAGGTGTTGGACCACATGTGGATGCCGACCTCTACGACCACCGAAAGCCGGGGTGGGATCATCGGTACTGATATTAGCGCCAGCTACCTGCGCCTAACCGCAAGAACATCAGCCACGTTTGTGATCGTCGATGGCAACCTGCTCGACATGGGGCAAGGTGATGCAGGAAAAGTCTATATTGACGGGCAGAATGTGAATTTCGACAACAAGCAATCGGAGCGGTACCGCAAGTTGGAAGAGAAGTACGGCCGGGAAACCCGGTAGAGAGCCACTTCGCCCTACGGGGCGCGGCGGGCCCTGGTTGACGCGTTTTAGTACCCGCACCTGCGGCGGGGCCCTGTTTATCCCTCAGTTATAAAGCGTACCACACCAGATGACCCCGACAAGGGGCCACTGGCAGGACTTGTTTATGTCTTATCTGCTTCACTGACTCAATAAAGATCCTACAATGCGTAATTACCTTAACCCTATCATTAGCTGCTGGGTGGCAACCTGCTTGCTGGTTCTACTCACCCTTCCCGCCACCGGCCAAAACTATCCATCTGACTTCAGTCAGGTGCGCGTGACCGATGGCCTAGCCAACCCGACGGCTATGGCCTTCGCGCCCGACGGCCGGACATTTGTGACCCAGCAGGCCGGACAGCTGCGCGTCATCGAGAACGGTACCCTACTCAATACGCCAGTCCTCTCCCTGAATGTGGACGCGCGGGGGGAGCGGGGGCTGATCGGACTAACCCTGGACCCGCAGTTCGCGAGTAACGGCTACGTGTACCTCTTCTATACCCTCTCGGACGGCAGCCGTAACCGCGTCAGTCGCTTCACCATGCAGGGCGACTTGATCGACGCGGGTAGCGAGACCATCCTGCGCAACCTCGACCCCCTGAGCTCGGCCACCAATCACAACGGCGGGGCCATGCTATTCAAGGAGGGCAAACTGTACATCGCCATCGGAGAAAATGCCAACCGCCCCTATTCCCAGGATCTGGATACCTACCACGGAAAGATTCTACGGATCAACCCTGACGGTAGTGTCCCCGCCGGTAACCCCTTTACGAGTGGATCGCTGCAGAAGCGTAGCATCTGGAGTTGGGGCCTCCGCAATCCCTTCACCTTCGACGTGGAGCCCGGTACGGGCCGCATCTTCGTTAATGAAGTGGGGCAAAGTAGCTGGGAGGAGATCAACGACGCTACCGCGGCGGGCCGCAACTTCGGCTGGCCGGCGGTCGAGGGCACGAGCAGTAATTCTAGCTACGTCAATCCGGAATTCGCCTATCCGCACGGCAGCGGTGACGGGAAGGGCTGTGCCATTACGGGGGGGACCTTCTTTAGCCCCTCCACTACTACCTACCCGAGTAAGTACCGGGGCGGGTACTTCTACCAGGACTACTGCAACAACTGGATCAACTACCTGGACGCTAGCGGTAGCCGTCAACCCTTCGCTACCAACCTGAGCGGCAGGCTCCTCGGCCTCACCACGGGCCCTGATGGTAACCTCTACTACCTCAACCGGAGCAATAGCTCCTTGTACCGTATTATTCATACCCGCAACGAAGTGCCGGAGATCACCGATCAGCCCGAGTCCGCCAGTGTCGCCGCCGGCCAGTCCGTAACCTTCTCCGTAAGCGCTACGGGTACCGCACCGCTCTCTTACCGGTGGCAGAAGAACAGCAGCGACGTCGCGGGAGGTAGCGGCTCATCTTTAACCATCAGCAGTGCCACACCGGCCGCCGCTGGCAACTACCGGGTCATCGTTTCCAATGGCGCAGGTAGCGTGACGAGTGAGACCGCCGTACTGACCGTCACCGACTTCAACACCCCCCCCGTAGCAACCATTGCTACGCCTACGGAAGGTACCCGCTACCGGGCGGGCCAGCCCGTTGCCTTCTCGGGTTCGGCTACGGACACCGAAGACGGATCCCTTCCCGCTTCCTCCTTTAGCTGGCGGGTCGACTTTCACCACGATATGCATACCCACGACGGGCCGCCCATCGCCAGCGGTACTCAGAGTGGCACCTTTACCCCACCCACTTCCGGGGAGACTTCGGATAACGTATGGTACCGCCTGTTCCTCACCGTCACCGATGCCGGTGGATTGACCAGTGAAACCTACCGCGACATCTACCCCTTCAAGTCGACCATTATCCTGGCTACCCAGCCGGCGGGGTTGAAGGTCACGCTCGACGGGCAGACCGTCACCACCCCTAGGACTGCGGTGAGTGTAGAGGGGATCGAGCGCCTACTCGGAGTCGTATCTCCCCAGACCCTCGGCGGGGTGACCTACGTCTTCGACCGCTGGTTGCAGGGCGGGCCAACTACCCAAACTATTTCCACTCCGCAGAGCGATGTGACGTACACAGCGGTATACAAGGAGGCCAGCAACGCCCTTCCCAGCCCCTGGGTAACGCAAGATATCGGTGGGGTCGCTGCTCCGGGATCGGCTATGTTTACCAGTGATGTCTTCACCATCACCGGATCGGGAAGTGATATCTGGAACCGTGCCGACGAATTCCGCTACGTCTATCAGCCCCTGGAGGGGGACGGTGAGATCGTCGCCCGGGTGCGAGACCTGACTAACACGAATGTGTGGGCGAAAACCGGACTCATGATCCGAAGTTCCCTGGCAGATAATGCGGCGCACGCCTCCGTATATGTCACTTCGGAACGGGGAGTGGCCCTGCAGTGGCGTACCGGCGCCGGGAACCTTACTCAGCACACCGGTACTCCGGGGCAGGCTCCCGTCTGGTTGCGCTTAATTCGAAAGGGAGACGTAGTTACGGCGTATCAGTCCGCCACCGGCAGTGCCTGGCAGACCGTCGGTACCACCACGGTGACGCTGCAGGGCCCGGCCTATATTGGTATGGCCGTCACGTCGCACAATGACGGAGCGCTGAACGAATCAGGCTTCGATCAGGTAAAAGTTACCCAGCCCCAGTCCTTTAGGCCCCTGGAGTTGGAAGCGGAGGACGCGACCATCGTCGGCGGGCAAACGGCAACGAACCACAGTGGCTATACGGGTACCGGTTTCGTCGACTACCGGAACCCCAATAACGACTTCGTCGAGTGGCAGTTTTCTGTGCCGACGGCAGGCGCCTACCAGTTGACCTTCCGCTACGCCTTAGCGTCGGGAGACCGTCCGCTTTCGGTAGCAGTGAATGGGTCGACAACGGTGGCTAGCTTAAGCTTTCCCGCGAGTGGGGGCTGGTCCACCTGGCGAACCGTCACGACCAATGTAGCGCTGGCTACCGGGACGAATACCGTGCGCCTACGGGCCACCGGTAGCAGCGGAGCGAACGTCGATCACCTACGGGTGAATCAGGGGAGCGCAGCAAGCCTTGCTTCACCTTCCGTATCCGCAGTTAGAGCAAGCGCGGGAGCTGAACTATCGCTATTTCCGAACCCCGCTACGGAGACGGTCACGCTACGCTTTTTGGGGACAACGGAGACCGGCCCGGTAACGGTACGGGTGTTCGGAGCTGCGTTGGGCCAGGCGCTGCTGGAAGTGCGCACGACTGCATACCCGGGCGAAAATGCGCTAAACCTGGAGGTAAATTCCCTACCCACGGGCGTGTACTTAGTACAGCTGCAACGCGGAGCGGACCGACTGACGCATCAACTAATAATCAGGCGGTAAGCGACTGACGTAGGACGGCCTAGCATTAGTCGGTCGGAAGTAGCCGTTCTTCGAAAGGAAAAGATCGCACAAACCGGGGGTCGGCACGAAGGCGTAGTTTTGCTAGGACACCCTGCAACTTACTGACATGCCCACCCCCTACTATCTCCTGCTGCTTTTTAGCTTGCTTCTGCCGCTCACGGCCGGAGCCCAAACCCTCAGCGGCCGTGTCACCGACGAGGCGACCGGCGAGGCCCTTCCCTATGCTTCCATCTACGTACAGCAGACCGGCAGCGGGGCAACCACCAACACGGAGGGGCGCTACGAACTGCAGCTCAAGCCGGGCACCAACACCCTTGTCTTTCAGTTCCTGGGCTACCAGACGCAAGTAGTGGAAGTGTCGAGCAGCCGGGGCTCGATGGACGTCCAGTTGCGCACCGAGGCGCTGGATCTCGATCAGGTGGAGGTGGTCAGCGGGGCGGAAGACCTAAGCTACAGCGTTATCCGGCGGGCCATCGCCAAGGCTGACTACCACCGCAACCAAATTGACCGCTACACGGCCGACGTCTACCTTAAGGGGAAGGGCAAGGTGGACAAAATTCCGAAGCTCTTCCAAAAAATGGCGTCCAAAGAGGACCGCGAGGAAATTGAAGAAGTAGTCGGCCGAAACTTCACCAGCGAGACGACCAGCCGCATCAGCTATACCCGTCCGAACACCTTTTCCGAGGAGGTCATCTCCCGCTACCTAGTAGGGCAAGATAATTTCAACGTCAACGGCTACGTCTTTGCTTCTTTCTATCAGCCGGAGGTCGCCGGTGTGGTGAGTCCCCTCTCCCCCAAATCCTTTGCTTACTACAAGTTTGAGCACGAGGGCGTCTTCGTAGATCAGGACAAGCTCATCAATAAGATCAAAGTCGTACCGCGCAGCCGGGGCGAGGACGTCTTCGAGGGTTACGTCTATATCGTTCAGGACGACTGGTCGCTGCATAGCCTAGACCTGCGCACCTACAAGACTGGCTTTACCGTCGACGTACGCATCAACTACAACGAGGTGTTGGACCACGTCTGGATGCCCACCACTACCACCATTGAAGGTCAGGGCGGCTTCATCGGCATCAAGATCAGCGCCAGCTACATCGCCTCCACGAGCAACTACGACATTGCCGTCAACCCTGACTTGGGGGGCTACGTCGAGGTAATTGACGAGAAGACCCAGCCCGAGGTAGCCCAGACGGTCCGCAAGGAGAACCGGGTGGAGGGCTACGAAAACACCCTCGAGGAGGGGGGGAGCTTACCGGCAAGGAACTCCGTAAGCTGCTGCGTTCCTACGAAAAGGAAGAGGAAAAGCAGTCGGAGGCTCCGGAGGTAGTAGGCAACTACACCTTCAAGGACGACAGCGTAAAAACCATCCGGGATTCCTCCCAGTGGAAAGCCATCCGGCCTATCCCACTAACGGCCGAGGAGATTGTAGGGTACCGCTTCCAGGATAGCCTGGCGGAGGTAGCCCGGATGGATTCCATTGCCGAATCGCTGGGAGAGCAACCGGGTGGAAAAGGGAAGTCCGGCAAAACCCGCAAGCCGCTGCCGGCAGCCCTGCGCTTTGACGTGGCTCCCGACTTCGTCTTTAACCCCATAGAGGGCTACGCCGTGGGCGCTAAGCTGACCAGGAACCTGCGCTACCAGGTGGTGCAAGACACCACGACCGTGAAGAAAAAGTTTGGCGACCTTAGCCTGCGCGCCCGCTACGGCTTCGCGTGGAAGCGGGCGAGCTGGGAGCTGGCCTACCGCAGTTGGTCGAATAAGGACAGCGCCGGCAAATACTATTTGCGGGGCGGGCGCTACCTCCGCCAATTTGACCCAACACCGGCTATCGATCCCCTCCTGAACAGCTACACTTCCTTATTGCGCGGCAATAGTTACGTCCGACTGTACGAGCGGGCTTACGCCAGCGGCGGCTACAGCAAACGCTTCAGCGACGCCCTGAAATTGGGGGGCTCGGTCACCTACGAAGACCGCCGCGCGGTGACGAACAACACCGACCACCGGTGGGGGGGCGAGGATGATTTTGCCTACCGACCCAACAGCCCCTTCAACGCAGAGCGTGGCCTGATCGACCGGGTCGAAAATGCCTTCCTGCTCGAACTACAGGCGGCGTGGCGGCCGGGCCTCAAATACGTGATCCGCAACGGCAATCGCCATGTCGTTGACGACTCCGCGCCTACGCTGGGGGTACGCAGCCTGACGGGTTTACGGGGAATCGGACAGAGCGAGTCGTCCTTTACCCTCCTGGAGGGCAGCTACCGTCACCGCTTTCCCACCGGCCGGAAGGGGGACGTGAACCTGCTGGTCCGCGCCGGGGCATTCCTGAATCAGGACTACGTGGACTTTCCCGACTTCAAGCACTTCGCCACTTCCGAGATCATCCTCACCCGCCTCGATCCCATCGGCAGCTACCGCCTGCTGCCCTACTACCGCAACAGCACGGGCGAGGAGTACGCCGAGGTCTACGCCCACTACCAGTTCCGCAAATTTCTCCTCACCCAGATCTGGCAACTGCACCTCATGGGGCTTAAGGAGGATCTTTTCGTCAATTACCTCTACACCCCCACCTCCGATCACTACACCGAAGTCGGCTACTCCCTGGATAATATTTTGCGGGTGCTGCGGCTGGAATTCGTGACCAGCTTTCGCGACGGGGGCTACGAGGACTTCGGCGTCCGGCTCAGTTTCACCACAAGCTTTGGGGTAAATGATGCGGTCGAGGAGGAATTTTAGACCGCCAAGAAATCGCGGATGATCCGCTCCCCCACGAGGGCCGACTTCTCGGGGTGGAACTGGGCGGCATAAAAGTTATCCCTGCGCATCATGGCCGCGAAGTCGGTTCCGCAGTAGGTGGTGGTGGCAACCATGTCTGGCCCCGGCTCCACGAAGTAGCTGTGCACGTAATAGCAGTAGCCGCCGTCGACTTCGGGACTAAGCCAGTCGTTGTTGGCGCGCACCCGTACGTCGTTCCAGCCCATGTGGGGCACCTTCTCCCCGTTCACCGGTTTGAATTGCCGCACCCGTTCGGGGAAGATGCCGAGGCAGTCCACGTCCCCCTCCTCGCTGTGGCTGCAGAGCAGTTGCATGCCCACGCAGACCCCGAACACGGGTTGGGTAAGGGTACGGATCACGTCGGAGAGCCCCGTTGCGTTGAGATAGGCCATGGTGGATGCCGCGGCCCCTACGCCCGGGAAGATGACCTTGTCGGCCGCCCGGATCCTGGCGGGGTCGGCGGTCAGCTCGTGGGCTACCCCGATGCGCTCCAGGGCGTACAGGACCGAGCGGATGTTGCCGGCGTTGTAGTCAATAATGGCAATCATGGGGGCGAAGGTAATCCACATCCCTAAGCCCGTCGTACCTTTTCCGGCACCATTACCCTAAACAGCTCATCTTCTATTTCGTGAAAAAACTACCCTTTATTCTCTTCGCCCTCGTCGTGCTCTGTAGCCACGATATGTACCTAAAGCTGGACGATTACTTCCTCCAGCCCGACAGTAAAGCCTCCATCCAGCTGTTTAACGGGACCTTCGCCAACAGTGATAACACCATCGACCGGGACCGGATGCTGGACGTCAGCGTACTGGCCCACGGCGCACGCACGCGGATGGACACCACCCAGTGGCGGGAGGAGGGCATGGTGACCGTGCTCGACTTCACCACCGGTAAGTCCGGTACCTACGTTGCCGGCGTGAGCACCCGAACGCGCAGTCTGGCCATGGAAGCCGAAGCTTTCAACAACTATTTAGAGCACGATGGCGTGGTCGACGAGCTCGAGCGGCGGCGCGCCGACGGCACCCTGGGTTCGAATGCGGTAGAACGGTACAGCAAGCACGTCAAAACCATCGTGCAGGTCGGCGCGGAGCGGACGGACGACTGGCAAACGCCTCTGGGCTACCCCATCGAGTTCGTTCCGCTGCAGAACCCCTATGCTCTGCATCCGGGCGATCCCGTGGACATACGCCTGCTGTGGCGGGGAGAACCCCTGGCCAACCAGCTCGTGATCGTAGATACGGAAGCCAGCGGGCATACGCACGGCGCAGGCGCCGATCATACCCACGATGAGGATACCCCGGAGCACACCCACGCAGGGATGTCCCAGTTGCGTACGGACGAAGCGGGCGTCTTCCAATTTACGGTAAGCCAGGAGGGTACCTGGTTTGTCCGCACAATACACATGACTAATCCGCAGGAGGAAGGACTGACTCACGAATCCAATTGGGCCACCCTGACCTTTGCCGTGAACCACGACCACAGCCACGCCGGTGGCGGCGATCACGCACACGATCATACCCACGATCACGAAGGGGGCATTCCTAGCTACGTCTGGTGGTTGGGCAGCTTGGCGCTCGTGGGTGGCCTGTTTGTTTACTTCAGTCGGCGTTCGTAGATGGTCGCTGGGGAATCCCGTAACGTAGTTACTGCCGCGCTATTACTCTTCCCGCTATGGCTGGCCGCCCACGGGGTGAGCGCCGGCGATCAGGCTACCCTGAGCGGGGGCGGCTTATTAGCGTACCTCTACGTCGGGGCCAAGCATATGGTCACGGGCTACGATCATTTGCTGTTTCTGGTCGGGGTCATCTTCTATTTAAAAGACCTGCGGGACATCGTCCGCTTTGTCACGGTCTTCACCATCGGCCATAGCATTACCCTTGTCGGAGCTACGTACCTCGGAATTCGGGCGGACGAGCACCTCGTCGATGCCGTGATCGCGCTGAGCGTACTGTACAAAGGCATTGAAAACCTGGACGGCTTCAAAAAATGGTTCGGTATCTCGACCCCCGATCTGCTCGTCATGGTAGGCATCTTCGGCCTCATCCATGGCTTCGGCCTGGCTACCCGCCTGCAATCTTTTGACATCGGCGCCGAGCAGTTCCTGGCTAAGATCGTCTCGTTTAATGTAGGCGTAGAGTTGGGGCAGGTGCTGGCGCTGATCCCGATCGTGCTGGTGATTACGCGGTGGCGGGGCCGGGCGAGCTACGATGCGTTCTACCGGGCGGTGAATAGCTACCTCTGCATCGCGGGGGTGGGGCTATTTATTTATCAGCTGTATGGATACTTCGGGTGAACGCCGTAAGGTTCTAGCGCGACAGGAAATACGGTTATACGGACGCTGCCGGAGCTAGCATCGCCCTACCGCCCCAAATGCACCAGTAGTACGCTTACGTCCGCCGGGCTTACGCCACTAATGCGGCTGGCCTGCCCTATCGTGACCGGCTTGAGTTGATTGAGCTTCTGCCGGGCCTCTTTGGAGAGCGAGGTCAGTTGCTCGTAATCAAAGGCCTTGCCGAGCTTGATGCCTTCGAGGCGGCTCATTTTCTCGACGGCCTGCCGCTCGCGCTCGATGTAGCCTTCGTACTTGAGGGTGACCTCCGCGAGATTGATGCTCTCGGCGTCGTAGGGAGCGAGGAAGGCGGCCAGGGCGGGGACGGCGGCGGCCATGCCCAGCAGGCTTACGGCGGGGCGGGCCAGCACGGAGTCGAGCTTGACGCCCTGCCGCAGGGCGGCGGTGCCCATGCGCTCCAGGTAGGGGTTGAGCTGGTCGGGGGTGATGCTGTGGTGGCGCAGCTCAGTGGCAATCGCCGCGACGGCCTCGCGTTTTCCTTGCACCCGCGCCATGCGCCCCTCCATATCCCGTACCCCGAGCGCGGCGGCCATGGGCGTGAGGCGCAGGTCGGCGTCGTCCTGGCGCAGCAGAATGCGGTACTCGGCCCGGCTGGTGAACATGCGGTAGGGCTCCTCGGTGCCCTTGTTGATGAGGTCGTCGATGAGTACACCGATATAGGCATCGCTGCGCTTGAGGATGAAGGGGTCGCGTTCCTGTACCCCCAGGGCGGCGTTCATGCCGGCGATGAGGCCCTGGCAGCCGGCTTCCTCGTAGCCCGTGGTGCCGTTGATCTGTCCGGCAAAGAACAGGCCGTCAATGAGGCGCGTCTCCAGCGTAGGACCAAGCTGGGTGGGGGGGAAGAAGTCGTACTCGATGGCGTAGCCGGGGCGGAACATCTTCATGTTCTCGAAGCCACGCACCTTGCGCAGCGCCTTATACTGGACCTCCTCGGGCAGGCTGGAGCTGAATCCGTTGACGTAAATCTCACAGGTGTGGCGGCCCTCGGGCTCGACGAAGAGCTGGTGCTGGTCGCGGCCGGCGAAGCGGTCGATCTTGTCCTCGATGCTCGGGCAGTAGCGGGGGCCGAGTCCCCGGATACGGCCATTGAACATCGGACTGCGGTCGAAGCCCTCCCGGAGGGTCTCGTGCACCTCCGGGCTGGTGTAGGTGATGTGGCAGGGCAGCTGGTCGGTCAGGGGCGGCGTATCCGTATAGCTGAAGCGGCCGGGGACCTCATCGCCGTCCTGCACGGTCATGGCGCTGTAGTCGAGGGTGCGTCCGTCCAGGCGTGCCGGGGTACCGGTCTTCATGCGGCCGGCTTCGAAGCCGAGGGACTGCAGTTGCGCCGTTAGGCCGGTGGCGGCCCGTTCACCCGCGCGCCCGCCGCCGACTTGTTTTTCTCCGATGTGAATGGTGCCGTTGAGGAAGGTGCCGTTGGTGAGGACGACGGATTTGCCGGGGATCTCCATGCCCAGGCCGGTGTGTACGCCGTAGACGCGCCCGTCCCTGACGGTGATCCCCGTGACCATCTCCTGCCAGAAATCGATATTGGGGTGGGCCTCCAGCTTTTCGCGCCAGTTGAGGGCAAAGGCCATGCGGTCGCTCTGCGCGCGGGGGCTCCACATGGCCGGCCCCTTGCTGAGATTGAGGAGGCGAAACTGGACCATGGTCTCGTCGGTCACGATGCCGGAATAGCCGCCGAGCGCATCGATTTCGCGCACGATCTGCCCCTTACCAACGCCCCCCATGGCGGGGTTACAGCTCATCTGGGCGATGGTCTGCATATTCATCGTAGCCAGCAGCACCCGCGCGCCAAGGTTAGCCGCCGCAACGGCCGCCTCACAGCCTGCGTGGCCGGCACCAACCACAATTACGTCGTAGGTAGGAAACATAATTTTATTCTTCGGTCCTGGACAACGTCCACAGAACCCGCAAAGTTACAGTGCACTCACGCTGGGCGCGGGCGCAGGTGGAAGTGGGAGTAGATAAAGTAGACCAAATCTAAATAAGGCCATTGGCCTAACTACCTAAAGCACCGTTGGCTTCTATGTTACCCAAGTCGTAACTTTGCCGCAATTCTTTGAAAGACGGGTAAATTACTTGCCTTTTCTCCAATTTCGGTTCCCCTAGGCCGAGTCAACTGTACTAACGCACGCCCCCGCGTATGAAAACCTTAACGAGATCGGCTGGCCCCTCCATTTTGCTGCTGGCCGCCCTTTTGCTGCAATCGCAAGCTTCGGTAGGTGGTAGCAACCTGGTGTTCTACAGCATTGCTGCCCTGGCCCTTATCCTGTTTTTTGCCATCGTGGTGAGCGTCGCCGATAATTTTATGGTGATTGAGTCGAAGGCTATTGGCCTAGAGGATGAGCAGACCGCCGGTCTCTTTCCCGCCTTCCGCCAACTCTTTGCCAGCCGCAAGCCCGACTACTTAAAGGAGGCTCATGTGTATACCCTCACGAAGGGCTACGACATCCCCATGGATGGTGCGCCAACCGAGACTATCCGTACACCTAAGGTGACCCGTTTTGCCCTCACCCCGCCCGACTTCTTTGGCCTGATGCCGATCCCGAAGGTGCTGGTCGAGGAGGGGGACGTAGTGAAGGCCGGCGACCCGGTCTTCTACGACAAGAAGCTTGCCCGCATAAAATTTGCGGCTCCCGTTAGCGGAGAGATCATCGCCATCAACCGGGGTCTGAAGCGTTCGATTGCCGAAATCGTGATTCTAGCCGACAAGGAGCAGGTCAGTCGTACATATACCCTACCTGCCACCACGGCTTCGCGGGAAGAACTGGTGGACTTCCTACTCGAAAGCGGCGCGTGGCCTGTCTTACGGCAGCGCCCCTACAATGTCGTTGCGGATCCCGACGTGGTTCCCCGCGACATCTTCGTGTCCACCTTCGACACCTCCCCCGTTGGTCCCGACCTGACACTGACCGTACGTGGTCGCATGAACGAATTTCAGGGCGGCATCGACGTGCTGCGTCGCCTGACTAACGGCTTAGTCTATCTGGGGCTCGACGGACGTGGGGAGGAGGACTCCCCCTTTGCCACCGTCACCGGTACCGAAAAGCGGTACTTCCGCGGCGCTCACCCGGCCGGTAACGTCGGCGTACAGATTCACCACATCCACCCCTGCGGGGCCGGCGATAACACCGTCTGGACCGTCGGCGTAGAGGACGTGCTTTTGCTTGGGGAGCTCTTCCGCCACGGCCGCTACGACACGACCCGCCTGGTGGCCCTCACCGGAGGTTCCTTCAGCGAACCCTGCTACGTGCGCACCCAGACTGGAGCAAACATCGGCGAACTGCTTGCCGGCGAGACCGTAGTGGACAACGCCCGCCTCATCAGTGGGGATGTGCTTTCCGGCACGCAGAAAACCACGGATGGCTTCGTTAACTTCTTTGACAATCAAATTACCGCCATCCCCGAGGGCAACGAGGCCGAAATCTTCGGCTGGCTGTTACCCTTAAAGCCACGGGCGTCTATTTCCCCCACTATTCCGGTCCTGACCGATCACCTGGAAATCACCACCAATACCCACGGCGAAAAGCGGGCTTTCGTGGTGAATAACGATTACGAGCAGGTCATGCCCATGGATATCTACCTGACGCAGTTGATGAAGTCCATCATCGTCAATGATCTGGAAAGTATGGAGGGACTCGGCATTTACGAGCTGGTTCCCGAGGACGTAGCCCTGGCGGAATTCGCCTGTGTTTCGAAGCAGCCGCTGCAGCAACTCCTGCGTCAGGGGCACGACACCATGATCTCACAGGGTTAACTATCGTACACCCGGACTGTTATAATTCACCTCTTAGTCCGAATCAAAGCTTGACATGAAAGCACTTCACGATTTTGTCACCAAGTTCGAGCCGGAGCACGGAAAGTCCCCTTTCCTGCACACGACTTACGACGCTTTCTATACCTTTCTTTTCCAGCCCCCCACCGTGACCCAGGGTGGCGTGCACGTGCGCGACGGGATGGACCTCAAGCGTCTCATGGTGCAGGTAGTACTCGCCCTGCAGGTGCTTTATATCTTCGGTACGTGGAACATCGGCCACCAGCACTTCACCGCGCTCGGCCAGTACACCGGGCTACTGGAGGGCATCCACCTGAAGCTGGTGTACGGCCTGATCCAGATCATCCCGATCTTTGTGGTGACCCACGTGGTCGGACTTGGAATCGAATTTCTTTACGCGGCCAAGAAGGGCCACTCCGTCGAGGAGGGCTTTCTGGTATCGGGCGCGCTGATTCCCCTGATTATGCCGCCGGACCTGCCCCTGTGGATTCTGGCGATTGCCGTTGCCTTTGCCGTGATCCTGGGGAAGGAAGCCTTTGGCGGCACCGGCATGAACATTTGGAACATCGCGCTGCTGTCCCGCGTCTTCATCTTCTTCGCCTACCCAACCACCATTTCCGGTGACGAGGTGTGGGTGAGCGGTATTGAAAAGGTCGATGCCGGCGTGTACGCTAGCGAGGCGTACAACTTCGTACACCATGGCTTCGATTGGCTCTTTGCTGGTTTGGGCTGGTCTACCTTCGGAGAGGGCGGCATGTTGGTCGCCGACGGCTGGACGGGCGCTACCCCCCTGGGCATCGCCGCGAAAGAGGGTTGGGAAGGCGTCTCCGCCGTATACGATCAGTCTTCGATCTTCTGGGGCACCATCCCCGGATCCATTGGGGAGTCGAGTGCTCCCCTGATCATATTGGGCATGTTCTTCCTCATGTTTACCCGGATTGCCGACTACCGCGTCATCGTGGGTGGCCTGATCGGCTTTCTCGTCGGGGGCTTGCTGCTGAATGCCATCGCGCCATCCGTGCTGACCGACGATACCCCCGGTATCTTCAAATTTATGGCTATTCACCCGCTGCGGCAGATGATTATGGGCAGTTTCTTGTTCGCGATCACCTTCATGGCTACCGATCCGGTCAGTAGTGCCGATACGCCCACCGGCAAGTGGATCTACGGCTTTCTGATCGCCTTCATTGGTTTGATCATTCGGGTACTGAACCCGGCCTACCCCGAAGGGTGGATGCTTTCGATTCTGCTCCTCAACACCTTCGCCCCCCTCATCGACCACTACGTCTACCAGGCTAACATCAAGCGCCGCGCCAAGCGGACCACGGCTATGGCTAAGCAGCGGGATCAACTTATTACCCGCCGGGGGGATGTGGAGATCCTGACTCCCCAAACTGCCAACTACCCTGACGTAGGCAGCACCGGAGTACGCTAAGTCGGCCCTTCCCTAATCAACCCCTAACCATGAGCACGAAATACATCTATACCTTCGGCACCATCATGACGGTCCTCGTTGCCCTCATGCTGGCCGGCTTCCGTACCCTGACGGCCGACGCCGCCGCCAAAAACGAAGACGTTTTCAACAAGCGGGAGATTCTGGCAACCGTAGCCGACCCACTTGCCGAGGCCGGAAAGCCGATTGCCTCCCTCACCGACCAGGAGGTCCTGGATCTCTTCGAGAACGGCGTCGAACAGGTAGTCGTAAATGATGCCGGTACGATCATTTCCGACCGCGATTTCGCCTCGATCGATCTGGCTGCCGAGTACAAGCTGCCGGAGGCCCAGCGGGTTTACCCCATTAATATCTTTACGATCGGTGATGAGGCGGACAAGTACTACGTCTTCAGTGTCCGTGGTAACGGTCTGTGGGACGCTATTTGGGGCAACATTGCCCTGGCCGATGACCTGAACACCGTGACCGGTGCCAGCTTTGACCACGCCGGGGAAACCCCGGGACTCGGGGCGGAGATCAAAGACAATGCCGGCTGGAAGTCGCAGTTCAAAGGCAAAAAGATCTACAACGGCGACGACTTTGTCAGCATTCTCGTCCGTAAGGGGGGGGCCATCGATCAACAGCACGAGGTTGACGGACTCAGCGGAGCTACGATTACCGGTGACGGCGTTACTAAAATGCTTTATAAGGGCTTAAAGGCCTACCAGCCCTACATCGAGGAGCAACGGTCGGATGCCGGTGCTACCAGCATGAATCTTAAGTAAATACCCTACCGCTGTCCCAAGGGGCACCGGATACCTATACCATTTTCCACCCATGGCAGAATCAACCGAATTAAGAACTGGCGTAGTCACGGATGCCCCTAAGGAGAAAGATCCGCTTTTTGGTAAGAAGGAGCGTGTCCTGCTCACCGACCCCCTGCTGGATAACAACCCCATCACCATCCAGGTACTGGGTGTTTGTAGTGCGCTGGCCGTTACCTCCCTGGTGTATCCCTCGCTGGTCATGGCCGTGGCCGTGACGGCCGTATGTGCTTTCTCCAGTCTGGCCACCTCCCTGATGCGCAACATCATCCCGAAGGCCGTCCGCCTGATCGTGCAGCTGGTGATTATTGCCACTCTAGTGACCCTGGTCAACGAAGCCCTCAAGGTGCTGGCTTTCCCGGTGTATAAGCAATTGTCGGTCTACATCGGCCTGATCATTACCAACTGCATTGTCATGGGCCGCCTGGAGGCCTACGCGATGGCGAATAAGCCCTGGCGCTCCTTCATCGACGGACTCGGCAACGGCCTGGGCTACGGGCTGATCCTGGTCGCGGTAGGCGTAGTGCGGGAAATATTCGGGAAGGGCAGCCTTTTTGCCGGATCCGGGATTGCGATGTACATCATCGGCCCTAGCAACGACACGACCCGTTACTGGATCAATACCGCCGCCGATAGCGGCATCGGCAGCTTCTTCGGCTGGTATGCCAACAATAACCTGATGGTACTGCCCGCGGCCGCCATGTTCGTGATCGCCGTGTTCATCTGGGTCCAACGCAGCTACAACACCAAGCTGGTCGACGTATCGTAGGACCTTCGCCTTGCGCCCCCCCTCACTCCTTCGATCCTTCAATTTATACCCCCATGGGAGAATTTCTGAATATCTTCATCAAATCGGCCTTCATCGAGAACATGGTCCTGGCCTACTTTCTCGGGATGTGCTCCTTCCTGGCCGTATCCAAGACGCTTTCCACCGCGACCGGCCTGGGCATGGCGGTCATCTTTGTGCTCGGCGTTACGATGCCCATCAACTGGGTAATTAACGAATACATCCTGATCCCAGCGGACCTGGAATTCTTGCGCTTCATTCTTTTCATCGCGGTCATTGCCTCTACGGTGCAGTTGGTGGAGATGGTACTGGAGAAATTCAGCCCGGGTCTCTACGCGGCCCTGGGCATTTTTCTTCCGCTGATCACGGTGAACTGCGCCATTCTGGGCGGCAGCCTCTTTATGGTGAGCCGGGATTATAACCTTTCCGAGTCGATAGCCTTCGGCCTCGGTGGTGGCTTCGGCTGGTTTCTGGCCATCATTGCCCTGGCCGCGATTCGCGAGCGCATTCGTTACAGCAACGTTCCCCCCGCCCTGCGTGGGCTGGGGATGGCTTTCCTCATCACTGGCCTAATGGGGATTGCCTTTCTAAGCCTTACCGGTATCGACCCCTCCGTCTTTGCCGGCTGGAGTGGCACGGCCGAGTAATATTTAGCGCCAAACCTTAAACCGCCGGTGCTCAATCCGGCTTACCTCTAAAACACCCCGTCATGGTTACTATCGGAGCAGCGGTCGTTGTCTTTACGCTTATCGTGCTTGCACTTATCACCATGCTGCTGGTGGCGCGCCGCCGGCTCGTCCCCCAGGGCGAGGTCAAGATCATCGTCAACGGCGATAGCGAGAACCCCCTCCTCGTGCAGCCCGGGAGCTCCCTGCTCTCCGCCCTGTCGGACAAAAGCGTCTTCCTTCCCTCCGCCTGCGGGGGCGGTGGAACCTGCGCCATGTGCGAGTGTGAAATTACCAAGGGCGGTGGCGACGTCTTACCCACCGAGCTGAACCACCTCACCCGGCGCGAAGTCGCCGAGCACAAGCGCCTCGCCTGCCAGGTGAAGGTGCGCGAAGACATGGAAATTCACATTCCCGAAGAAATCTTCGGGATCAAGAAGTGGGAGTGCACCGTCGACAGAAACTACAACGTGGCCACCTTCATCAAGGAATTCGTTGTGCGGCTGCCCGAAGGGGAGAGCCTCGACTTCGAATCCGGCGGCTACATCCAGGTAGACGTTCCCAAGATCGAGGTCGACTTTAAGAATTTTGACATCACTCCCCACCCCGTTTTTCACAAGGGAGCCTCCGCTGACAAGTTTAAGCCCGATTGGGATAAGTTTGGCATGTGGGACTTCAAGATGAAGAACGACGAAGAGCAGTTCCGTGCTTACTCCATGGCTAACCACCCCGGAGAGGGCGATATCATCATGCTCAACATCCGGATTGCCCCCCCGCCCTTCGATCGGCAAAAGGGCGCTTACATGGATGTGAACCCCGGCGTCTGCTCGAGTTACGTATTTAACCAGCAGCCCGGCGATAAAGTCGTCATTTCGGGTCCTTACGGGGAGTTCTTTATTAAGCCCACCGACAAGGAGATGATCTACATCGGCGGTGGAGCCGGCATGGCGCCCCTGCGGAGCCACATCTTCCA
The DNA here is from genome assembly GCA_963710195.1 of Lewinellaceae bacterium. Lineage (GTDB taxonomy): Bacteria > Bacteroidota > Bacteroidia > Chitinophagales > Saprospiraceae > Neolewinella. Next base: position 250,364 of record CAVPZF010000003.1, on the reverse strand, counting down.
CCTTTTCCACACTATGAAGACGGACCGGAAGGTCAGCTACTGGTACGGCGGTCGCTCGAAAGCCGAGCTTTTCTATACGGAGGAGTTTGAAGCGATCGAAAAGGACTTTCCGAACTTCAAGTACCACATCGCCCTGAGCGACGCCCTGCCCGAGGATAACTGGGACGGTATGACCGGTTTTATCCACCAAGCGGTGCTGGATAACTACCTGAAGGACCACCCCGAGCCCGAGGAGATCGAGTACTACCTCTGCGGCCCTCCCCTGATGCTGCAGGCGGTACAGAACATGCTTGACGAGCTCGGCGTACCCGAAGAGAACATCGCCTTTGACGACTTCGGAAGCTAAGTGCTTATTTGGGTTTTCCGAGCCTGACGAAAACGCCGCTAATTTGGGACTATTCGAGCCTCCAAAAGAGGAGCCTAGCGGGCTAGGTGACGCTTTTTGAGGGCAGGAGTAGGCGCAAAGGAGCACGTTTGCGGCGGTGAGCGGAATCCCAAACAAGCGCTAAGCCCTTGAACCTCCACAAAGCCCCAACTTACTGCGTAGGTTGGGGCTTTGTGGATGAATAGGTATCCGGTCCCGGACCGCTAGACACTTCGCTGCTGCCGGATTTTGCCCCCCCGCCCCCTAAGGGAGGAGGAAGCCGTCCTGGATGAAAATGCCTAGCGGTCTGGTCCATATTATATCCCGTTCATTTCATGGTACCCGCGGCCCCGCCCCATGTGTAAACGATTGACGAACTTTGTGGTCGCTAACCCTTAATGTGGAACGATGAATATAGTTATCGCCGGTGCCGGGGACGTGGGATTTCACCTCGCCGAACTGCTCGTCACGGAGAACCAGAACATCGTGCTGATCGATAACGACCAAGATGTGCTTGACTTCGCGGGCTCGCACCTGGACGTGCTCACCGTAAAGGGCGACGCGACCAGTTTGGCCACCTTACAGAGTGCCCGCGTGGGCGACGCCGATCTGATGCTGGCCGTCACGACCAGCGAGCAGACGAACATGATGTCGGCTATCCTATCGAAGAAGATGGGGGCCGGCCGCGTCATCGCCCGCGTGGATAACGAGGAATACCTCGACTGCGACGGCACCCAGACCATCTGCTCGCTGGGGATCGATCAGCTGATCAGTCCCCGCCAACTGGCCGCCGTGGAGATCGAGCGGCTGATCAAGAAATGCTCATTCACCGACATCTACGAATTTGAAGATGGTAAGCTGTCATTGGTAGGCATCACGCTGGCCTCGGATTCTCCCCTCATCGGGAAGCAACTGAGCGAGATCGAGGGGCTGAACCGGCGGAAGGAAATGCAGTTGATCGCCATCCTGCGCGGTCACCAAACGCTTATCCCCCGGGGCTATACCGAGCTGAAGCGCAACGACCACATTTACTTCATTACGCGGCCGGAGCATACCCGCATGGTCGAGCAGTTCGTGGGAAAGAAGGCACGTAAGGTCACCAACGCCATGATCATGGGGGGTACGGACTTGGCCATCGCCACGGCTCGCCTGCTGCAAAACGACTACAGCGTAACGATTGTGGAGAACGACAAGCGCCGCTGTCAGCACATCAACGAGGTTCTCACAAACGTACTGGTCGTTAAAGGAGACTACACCAACTTTGATTTACTAGAGGAGGAGGGGCTGTCTAAGATGGATGCCTTCATGGCGCTGACGGAAAACAGCGAGACCAATATCATCGCGTGCCTCACGGCCCACAACCACGGGGTGTACAAGACGATCGCCCAGGTAGAGAACAAAGAGTACATCCACATCAGCCAGAACATCGGCGTGGATACGTTGATCAACAAAAAACTGTTGGCGGCTAACGACATTTTCCGCTATGTACGCAAGGGCAACGTGGAGGCCATCACCAGCCTGCAGGGAGTGGATGCGGAGGTGATCGAGTACGTCATTTCCAAAACGAACCAGCTGACCAAGAAGCCGCTCAAGGACCTGTACTTTCCCGATACGGCCATCATTGGCGGAATCATTCGGGGGGAGGAAACGGTGATTCCGAACGGTTCCTCCCAGCTGCAACTTGGCGACCGGGTCATCGTATTTGCCAAGCCCCAGGCCATCCGCCGCTTAGAAGAACTCTTTCGCTAGCTCATGGCGAGGCTGATCAACTTCCGTCCCATCGCGCGGGTAGTGAGCGTGCTGTTGCTGATTATCGGCCTGATGATGTGGACGGGTATTCCCTTCAGTGCCTACTACGGGGAGAGTACGCTGCCCTTATTGTACGCCGGTCTGACCACGATCGGGGCGGCCGGCCTCCTCTGGTTGGTACCCCGTCATCGCAAGGACGACATCTTACCCCGGTCGGCGGACATTACGATTCGGAAGCGGGAGGGCTACCTCATCGTGGCGCTGAGCTGGGTAGCCATGGTGTCCTTCGGGATGTTGCCCTATCTCTATAGCGGGATGCTGCCCTTCGTGCCGGATGCCCTGTTTGAAACCGTTTCCGGTATGACCACCACGGGGGCTTCCGTACTCACCGACATTGAGATCCAGCCCCGGGGATTGCTCTACTGGCGCAGCCTTACCCAATGGATCGGGGGGATGGGCATTATTGTACTCACGGTGGCGATCTTCCCGCTCTTAGGTATCGGGGGGATAGAGTTGTTTGCCGCCGAGGCACCCGGGCCGACCTCCGATAAGCTGCACCCGCGCATCAGCGAGACAGCCAAGCGCCTGTGGCTCATTTACGTCGGGCTGACGGTCACGGAGGGGGTGCTACTCTTCCTGGCCGGCATGACGCCCTTCGAGGCCGTCAACCATGCCCTGACCACCATGGCCACCGGAGGTTTCAGTACCCGCAACGCGAGTGCGGCCGCCTTTTCCCCACTCATTCAGTACATCTTTGTGGTCTTTATGTTTCTGGCGGGGGTCAACTACACCGTGCTCTACCTGAGCCTGAAACGACGGTGGTCGGAAGTGTGGCGAAGTGATGAGCTCAAGGCCTACATCGGCCTGATCCTATGCGTATCGCTTTTCTTCACCGCGCGCGTGTGGTACCTAACCGGTAATACCCTGGAGCAAAGCTTCCGCGACAGCATCTTTCAGGTGATCAGCCTCGTAACCACGACGGGCTATGTATCGGCCGATTACACCAGTTGGGCACCCAGCCTAACGATGATCTGCTTCATTTTGCTCTTTCTCGGTGCGTGCGCGGGTTCGACATCGGGGGGGATCAAAATCATTCGGAACCTGGTCTTTCTCAAGAACAGCTACCTTGAATTTAAACGAATCGTGCACCCACAGGCGATCATTCCCTTACGGCTCAACCAGCAGATCGTACCGGGTCGGATCATCACCCACATCTTCAATTTCCTGTTGCTGTACCTGATCATCTTTGTGGTGGGCTCCATCGTGCTCAGCGTCCTCGGCCTTGACTTTCTGACGGCGATCGGCGCCACGGCCACCAGCCTGAGCAATGTGGGTCCGGGCATCGGGGGAGTAGGGCCGGTCGACAATTTCGCCTGGCTGTCGGGGCCCGTCAAGGTATTCCTGAGCTTTCTGATGATCGTAGGGCGGCTGGAGATCTTTACGGTGCTGGTCCTCTTCACGCCCTATTTCTGGCGGCTGAACTAGACAAACTAAAAGCGCATGGAGGGTATGGTTTTCCAGGAGATTCCGGCTTCCCGGCTCGCCCTTGCCCTGCCGGTCCGCAATCCGCTGGCCGAAGTGCGGTGGCTGGCCTTCCTCCGGGGGGATGCCTACGTCAACCTCTTTCAGGATCTGCTCTACGCCCTTGCCCGTTCGCACGGCCCTCACCGTCATCCAGAGGTAGCCGCACGTCCGCGGGTCGGTTTTACGGAGTCCGGCATCACCGTCGAGCGGCCGGCGGGTGAGCCCGTACATTACCCCTATGAGGAAGTACGCTCCTTTCGGCTAGACTACACCACCCTCCTTCAGGAGCAGGCCGTTTTCCGCGATGGTACCCAGGCGGGCTTCTTCGCCAGGCTTCGGTTGCCTGCGGGGGTGCCCCAACTTTGGGACTACCGGCTGGCCATGAGCCGGGGACGGTTCCTGCAACTTGTAGATTTTCTCTACGCCCGCCGGGTGGCCTTTCGCGAGTTTCACGGGGGTACCCGCAGCTTTCGGTTGAAGACTAACGTCGGGTACCGGCGCGTACAGGAGCTTAAGGAGCAGTATGGAATCGAGTGGTAGACGCTTAGTTGGCGGCCAGCCATGCCCGGCGGAGCACGCGGCAGGCGCGCGCGCTACGTACGTCATCTACGGCCAGCTGCATGTCGGCAATGGCGGTTGCCATGGCGGCGTCCAGGGGAGGTGCGGCGATCCTGCGGCAGTGGCGGCTCTGGTCACGCTTAGCGTGGTAGGCCGTGAGGCTAAAGGTGCCACCGGCTTGTCGGTCTACCCCGCACCGGGCGGCAAGCCGCACCATACCCGCCAGCTCAAAGGTGCGGGAGGGGTAACTCAGGTGGTGGCGGGGGTGTTGCCGGTGGCTGAGGGTGCCGCTCCCATCGCCGTGCACGCGGAGCCGCCAGCCATCGTTGCCCCGCAGTTCCGCGTAATCCAGCGGAGAAACTAGCGCGGGGCCGTCCGGGGGGCCGCAGGTGCAGTGGAGCAAAAGGAAGAGCAGGGGGGTGAACTGGTGGAGGGCCGTACGCATAGCAACTATACCGATGCGCGGCGGTTTCTTTTTGGCGTATGATTAAGTTTGAAAGCTACACCCTGGATAACGGCCTGGCCGTACTGCTCCACCACGACCCGCAGCGTACCGTTTCCACCGTTAATGTGTTGTACAAGGTCGGTAGCCGAAACGATCCGCCCCACCGCACCGGTTTCGCTCACCTCTTCGAGCACCTGATGTTTGCCGGCTCCGAGCACGTCCCCAATTTTGATGATGCCCTGCAACTGGCCGGCGGAGAGAACAACGCCGTGACGAGCAGCGACTACACCCTATATTACGATACCCTCCCCTCCGAAAATCTCGACACAGCCTTGTGGCTGGAGAGCGATCGCATGCGGAAGTTGCACTTCAGCCCCCGCTCGCTCGAAAAGGAGAAGAAGGTGGTCATCGAGGAGTTCAAGGAAACTTGCCTCGACCAGCCCTACGGGGATCTCTACCACCACTTGAACGCTTTGATCTATCGGGAACACCCCTATCGCTGGCCGGTCATCGGCCAGGAGATCCGCCACATTCAGGAAGCTACCCTGGACGAGGTGAAAGAATTTTACTACCGGTATTACCGACCGGACAATGCCATTCTCTGCGTTGCCGGCAACTACGATCCCGCTAGTATCCGCGACCGCATCACCCACTACTTTAGCAGTATTCCCAGCTCGGACGGGGCACTGCCGCGCCCGCTGATTACTCCCGAGCCGGAGCAGGTCGAACCGCGCCACCTACGCGTGGAGGGGGAGGTTCCCAGCCCCATTATTTACCTCCACTTCCGCACCGTCGATCGACTGCACCCCGACTTTGCCGCTACGGACGTACTCAGCTTTCTGCTGGGCGGCGGCCGCTCTTCGTGCTTATACCGCAAGCTGGTGCGCGACAGCGACCTTTTTGCGGAAGTTAGCGCCGGCATCAACGATAACCTGGAAGCGGGGGGCATCATCGTAGAGGCCCGACCCAGTGAGGATGTGAACTACTCGACTGCCCGGGATGCCCTACACGCCGCGATTGCAGAAATGGTGAGGGAGGGAATCAGTCAGGAGGAACTGGACAAAGTGATCAACCAACTCGAGCAGCGCAACCACTACCGCGAGGCAAATATCAGCAACCGGGCCAACGAGCTGATCTTCTATGCGCTGCTCGGCGAGCCCGACCTGATCAATACGGAGATCGAGCAGTACCAGGCCCTTACGGTCAATGACCTAAACCGGGTGGCCCGCACGTACCTCGGCGCGGCTACCCGGACGGAGCTGGAATACCTTATTTCGGCAACAACGTAACCGAGCCGCTTCGCTTACGTACATCTCCGTTGAACATCCTCACCTCCGCTACCCAAACGTAGGTCCCCGGATTGGCCGGTCGGCCCCCCAGCAAACCGTTCCAGCCCCGCTGGGCGGAATTGGGGGGGAAGTCGACATCCGTCCATACCTCCTCGCCCCAACGGGTAAACACGCGGAAGGTCATCACCCGCTCTACCAGGCCGGCATTGGCAAAAATGGAGAGGAAGTCGTTATTCCCATCCCCATCGGGGGTGAACGTGTTGGGGACGAAAATAGCCGTACGACCGTCCACGGCCACATACGTGCTCAGGCTATCGGTACATCCGTAAATGTCCTCAATGACCAGGTTAACGTTTTGGGCAAAGGGAGCCAGGAGCTCCGGATTCGGGCAGGTGGGGCAATCAAACAATTCGGCGGGTTGCCAGCTGTAACTGAAGATCTGATTGGTCGGCACCCGATAGATAAGCTGCACGTCCGTCGGTTCTCCCGAAAGCTGCGGAATAAAGCTGGGCAGGGCGATCGGACGGGTTGCCGCGCGGGGGAAGAAAAATTCCGACTGGGAAATTGCGCAACCCGAGACGTCCCGGATGGTCACTTCGTAGTAGTTGCCGGCGCGTAACTCCTTCCAGAAGTCGCGCTCGTTGTAGAAAGTTTGCCCGTCGGTACTGTATTCATAAGGAGGTACTCCACCGGTGGCACTGAGGGCGATTGGCGGGCGGCGTAGCTGGTCGCAATTTACCTCTATGGGCTGGATGTACTCCGGCTCGGTCAGTACTACAGCAATAGAATCGCGGCAACCCAGGGCATCGATGACCTCCAGGGAGTAGCTGCCCGGCGCCAATTCGTCCAGTTCCAGTCCATCGGAGGGCTCCCCATTGACGCGGTACAGGTACGGGTTTACCGTCGGGAGGTGGCCGGCGGAGATGCTGCCGTTCGTTTCTCCCGCGCAGTGCGGATTGGTGAAGGCGGAATTGATCACGGGCCTGAAGAAATCTACTTTCACGCTCTCGTTCGTCCGGGTACCGCAGGCTCGGTCGCGTACTGAAATGACCCGGTATACTCCACTGCGGTCCACAGGCCACTCCACCAGGCCATCCGTAGGAAACGTAATCATACTCGGAGGGCCCGCGTCGACCTGGTAGGTGAGGGTAAAGGGGCCCTTTCCGGTTAGGTCCGTGAGTATGCTTTGCTCTTCTCCCCAGCAGGCGGCCAGGTTCTGCTCCGGGAACACCATGGTCGGCGGATCGCTACTTTCCGTAGCGGCCCGCCACCTCAGCAACTGTCCGCAAGCGTCCGTAACGGTCAGGGATACCGTATCGGGCAGCGTTCCCGTCACCACGGGCTCGGCTTCGGTGCTGCCAAAGTTCCAGTTGTATGCGAAGGGGGGTACCCCACCCTCTACGCCCGCGGAGAGCCTTGAGCCGCCACCCGGGCAGTAGTAGAAGGGACGCTCGTCCCCGATCTTCATGGGCTGAGCTTCCCGGATGATTAGCTTTACGGAATCAGTAAAGCAGGCACAGGGGGCATCCAAGATCAGCCAGGCGGTTTCTTCCCCCTCCAGGGTGGTGTCCGCTAGCGCCCGAATGGGCACTTCGGCGAAGGCCGCCCCCACGGGAATCACAACCGTGCCACTACCCGCGTCGAAGTCTAGGCTATCGGTCGCCTGCGAGTTGCGGCTTACGCGGTAGTTGATGGTTTGCTCGCGGTCTAGTGGGCTATCCTCCCCCCGAACGACGCGAAGCAGGCCGGGAGAACAGCCCTCGTAGGCGATCACGGGCGAGTCCGCATCCCCCGCGCCCTGCAGCGTAACGCTGGCCCCTAAGTCGAAACTGCCGGCCTCCAGGAACACGGCGGAGTCGCGGTCGGAATCCGACACGTCGGCTACCAGCAGGCGGATGTGGTAGGTTTGGCAGGCTTGTACGTTGATGGTGGCGGTGAGGGTGACGGTCTGCCCGTCGTACTCGATGGTCTGGAAGCGGCTGCCGTCGCCCTGTTCCCCACTGCAATTGGCTGAGGTGCGGACGGAGAGAAACTCGTTGTCGAGGTAGTAACTCTTGTTGTTCCGGTAGCTGATGTTGTTAATGTTCACCGGTTGGGAAGTGCCCGGCACCTGGGCGATATTGACCGCCCCCTGGTCGTAGGGACCCTCGAAGCCGGGTCCACTCACGAAGAAGCCAAAGATGTCGTTGTAGGAGGATCCCACGTATTCACAGTATTCTTCCGAAGCAAAGACGTAGCGAAACGTGATGGTTGATTCCAGGGGGACGAAGTCAAACTCCACCCCGCTGCGGTCGAAGATGCCGCCGTTGGTAACCAGGTCGAGGTCGGGATCGGGCGTAGCGCCGGCGAGCCGGGAACCCGTGTTGGTTTGGTTGTTAGGGCCAACCGCGTCAACGATCTTTCCAGTCGAGATGATGATGCCGCGGGAGAACCCCACGATGTTTTCCGGGCCCTCAAAGTAGCCGATGCCATCGGGGGTATCCCCGATCTGGCGCACGTTGAAGATGGTCTCACAGCGGTCGGTAGCAAAGACCTCCTTAACCAACCGCTCCGCCGAGTAGCCCGGGTCGAGCTGCAGCGTGGATTGTGCGTGGACGCGAGTGGCCGTCCAGCACAGTACGGACAGGAAAAGAATACGGATAACCATTATGGTCGTTTGTCAGTTCTTTTAGTAAGCACTGAGAGACACGAGCGACGCCTAGTCGCAAAAATGAATGCGGAAGAAATTAGCAACACAAGTCACCAACCGATACTAAAACCGGCTGGCCCATATTTCTATTGTACGAAGTCTGAAAAGAGAAAGTTTCTCATGTCCCGAACAATTAACTTTTGTCCACCCCTCCCTCCTACCCAAACTACCCTCCGGAGACCGGTGTTTGCCTGACCTTACCCGTAACTTTGCCACCTGGCGGTCATTACCATGTTCATACTCCTGATCTCCATCGTCATCGCCCTCTTTCTTGCGATGCTGTTCGTCAACCTGTATTTTCGGGCTAAGGTGATGCGTGCCTACCGTATCCTTGTCCGGAGCGAAGTAGATTTTTCGGCCGGGCAAATCCTCAACCGCCAGCGGATGGAGGAGGAGATTATACCGGCCTATCCGGCTCAGGCGCAGGCAATTAGGGATTTTGGCAACAACCTCCGCTACACCATTCAAATGGGTACCGTGCTGCTCTTACTCATCACTTGTTTCGGCGCCATCCTGATGTGGTACCGCAGCTAGCGTCAGGGAGAAACCTACCCCGTGGATGTTCTCGATCTTGATGCGGGGGTCTTTACGGAGGTATTTCCGTAACCGGCTTATAAAGACGTCGAGACTCCGCCCAAGGAAATAATCATTCTCGCCCCAGATGCGCTCAAGAATGAGGCCGCGCTCGAGCACTTGGTTGCGGTGATGAAGCAGTAATTGCAGCAATTCGGCCTCCCGCCGGGTGAGTCGTCGGCCCTCCGCCTCCCTGCCGTAAAACAACCGCAACTGGGCAGCTTCAAAGCGGTAACCGCCGATGCGGCCCGGGTCGAAGTCCGGGGCCGCCGGGCGAACCCGGTTGCGGCGGAGAAATACTTCGATCTTCAGGATCAGTTCCTCGATGCTGAAGGGTTTGGTAATGTAATCATCGGCTCCCAAGCGCAGGCCGTGCAGGCGATCGTCCTTGAGGCTTTTGGCGGTAAGAAAGAGGATGGGGATGTCTTGGTCCCGCTCCCGAATGCGGCGGGCTAGTGCAAAGCCGTCCACCCCCGGCAGCATCACATCCAGCAAACACAGGTCGAAGTCTAAGCTCCCCCCTTCAATCAGTTGGGCCGCCTGGGTGCCCTGCTCCAGGTGAGTAACCAGGAAACCGCTCAGTTCCAGGTTGTCGCGGGTGACAAAGCCGAGGCTCTCGTCATCTTCCACAAAAAGGATGCGGGCCTTACTCATGCGGGAACGGCTTTTGGCAGGTGCGACAGCGGGAGCCGCAGGTGTAGGGCAGCGCCGCGGCCGGGCTTGCTCTCCACGCGAATGTCCCAGTGGTGGGCGCGGCAGATTTGGGCTACGTAATACAGACCGAGCCCGAAGCCCTTCACGTCATGCACGTCACCCGTCGGCACCCGGTAGAACTTTTCGAACAGCCGTTCTTGGTGTTCCGGCGCGATGCCCGGCCCCCGGTCGCTGATGGCCAGGTGGAGGGCGTTGTTGGCGATGCGGCCGATTACGGCAATGTCGGGGGAGGGGCCGCCGTATTTGATGGCGTTGTCCAATAAGTTGTGCAGGATGTTGGTCAGGTGCAGGGGGTCGGCGAAGAGCGGCACGGGGCGGGCGGGCAGCTGCCAGGTGAGCCGGCCGTCGAGCTCCTCGGTGCGGGCGCGGGCGCTGTCAAGTAGCGGGGGCAATAATTCCTGCAGGTCAATGCGCTCGCGCTTGATGTCGTAGCTCCCCTTTTCGATGTGGGCGATCTGCAACACCTTTTCCACCTGCTCGTTCAGCCGCGCGTACTGGTCGTGGATCAGCCGCGCGTACCGGGAAAGCCGGGGGTCGCCGGCCACGTGGGGATCGCGCTGAAATACCCCAGCGGCGATGCGCAGGGTAGCGAGCGGCGTCTTGAATTCGTGGGTCATGTTGTTGATGAATTCCTTTTGCATGGTGGCCAGACGCCGCTGCCGTAGAATCACCACCACGGAATACGCAAAGAAGGCCACGGTCAGGATCAGGATCACCGAAAGGAAGACCACCAGTTGCATCTTGCGCCAGATGTAGCCGATGCGGGTCGGAAACTTTACTCCGAAGTAGTACAGCAGTCCGGCATCGGGGGGCAGGCTACTGCCGGCTACCGACACGCCGTCGGGCAATTGGGGGGTGGTCGCATAACAGTAGCCCCCGTAGGCCATCTCGTTGGTGGAGCAGTCGAAAACGGCGTACTCGAAGTCGATATCCAGGTGCAAGCGCTCCAGTTCCTGCTGCATGAGGTACTCCAGGCGGGCGGCGTTGATCTCGCTTTCGGTATTCACGATGAAGTAGTTGCTGCTCCGCTGACGTACGATGTCGCGCTTGGGCAGGTCCGCCTGATTCTCCGCCGCCAACTGCCGGGCCACCCCGTAAAGGGCCAGTTGCGCCTTCTGGCTAAACTCGGTATCGTTCAGGTTCCAGGTCGTGGCAACCCAGTACGTCTGCATCCCCACGATGCCGAGGATGGCTACGACACCCAGCATGATCACCCGCCGCAGTACGTTGATTTGCATACCCTAAATAACGCACTAGTACCGCTACTGGTGCACGGCCGGGCTACCGCTTGCCCCAGGCCAGTCCCGCCAGCCACTCCGGGTTGGGCAGCCCGTCGAAAGCGACGAAGCGGTAGCGGGACAGGTACGTTTCCCCCGGCGCGATGGGAAAGCCAGCATTTACCACCGGCGTTACCGACAGGTAGGGCATCTCCGGGTGTACGCGGACAAATTGTGGTGCCCCGAAGTTCTCGGGGTGGGGAAACACGGCGATGCCCGCAGTGCCGCCCCCGTCCTTACCGTCGATCGGTCCGTAGAGGGCCACCCACTCCGGCCGGCTGTGATTGGCGGCGCCGCGGGTAAGCCCCGCACTGGTAAGAAATTGCGCGTCGGTGACGAAGGACATGCTATCGGCCCGGTTCCACTCGGCGCTGCCGCGGATCCCCAGTCCGCCGTAGTCGTAACGCTCTAAGAAGAGGGTATCGTCGGTAACATTCCGTTGCTCGCTGCGTAGGTCCCAGACGTAGGGGCGGCGGTCCGCGTACACCCGTATATGCCAGTCCTCCTCCAGCACTGGCCCGTGCAGCAGGCTCACCTGTTCTAGGCGTGCGTGGAAACCGATCACTTCGCCGGAGTCCTTTACTTCCAATAGTTCGCGGTGGCGAACGGTGCCCGTTTGTTTGTGCTGGTTCCAGAAGTCGATGGGCTCCCCCCGGAAGGTGGTGCTCGTCCAGGCCATAAAGATGCCGTGCTGGTGGGGGTGGCCGACCGGGAAGGCGTCGGTGAGGAGGCGGCCGGCGGGGCTGCGCACGTCCGTCAGGAAGCCACTGCGGGCGTAGTAGGCCGGCAGGGTGTCGTAAGGGAGCTGGGGGGCCAGGGCGTACTCCAGCACCGGGGCGCCGTCGAGGCGCACGCTTACCAGCTCGGGGGTAGTGGTAAGCTGCCATCCTTCGGGTTCCGGATCGCCGCCGCAGGCCGCCAGCAGCCCAAAAAAAATCGCGAAAAGTGTAGTCCAGCGCTTCACTCGTTACCTTTACCTGATGCACCAAAGTACGTCCACTAGGTCAGACCGCCGGTGGCCTAAACGCCTACGAATGATTACCCGCCTCCTTCTGTTCCTCTGCCTGGGCTCCGTAGTGGCCTGCGGGCAGTCCTCATCCGCCGACCCCGCTGCCGCAACACCCGCGGCCGCGCCGACCTTTGCCAACGTCTCCCCGAAGGAGTTCAGCGCGCTGATGGACGACCCCGACGTGGTGATCCTGGATGTGCGCACCCCCGGAGAAACCGCCGGCGGGACCATCGCGGGGGCCGTGGAGATGGATTACCGTGACCCTGGCTTCCCCGCCAAAGTAGCGGAGCTGGATAAGGAAAAAACCTACCTGGTCTACTGCGCCGTCGGCGGCCGCAGCGGCGGGGCCTGCGAGCTGATGTCCGCCGCCGGCTTTGGGAAAGTGTACAACCTGGCCGGGGGATACACCGCCTGGAAGGGGCAGTAAGCTAAACATCCGGGCGGACTGGGGCGCTAACAGGTAAACTATTCGAAGTATGGAAAACTGGCTGACCGCTCCCTGGAGCTCGATTTTTGAGACCGTAGTCTCCGCCCTGGTCATTTTTACCATCATCCTCCTGATTGTACGGGTGGCGGGGCTGCGCACTTTCGCCAAAATGTCGAGCATCGATTTTGCGTCCACCATCGCCATGGGCTCGGTGCTGGCCAGTGTGGTCATCAACGGCACCACCTCCATCCTCAAGGGGGCCGTGGCCCTGGCTACGATCGTAACCTTCCAGCAGGTCTTTGCGAAGCTGAAGTTCCTCTCCCCAGGCTTCGAGGAGTTGTCGGAAAATAGCCCCGTCCTGCTCATGGAGGGCACCCACTTCTTAGAGGATAACATGCAGCGGGTAGGCGTAAGCCGCGCCGACTTGATCGCTAAGTTGCGGGAGGCCAACGTACTCCGGCTGAGTGAGATCGAGGCCGTAGTGTTTGAGACCACGGGAGACATCTCGGTGCTGCACCAATCGGGCGACGAACGGCTCGAAGATATCCTGCTGGAGGGCGTCAAACGCTAAGCCACCCCTCCGTGCTACCTTTGCGGCATGGCGGAGTACCGGATCGAGGAGAACACCGAATGGAAGGAGTGGCACGGAGTACTCGACGTCGTCTACGCGGGAAACCCCCAGTACGTCCACCCCCTACGCAGCGACATCGAGGGCATCCTCAGCGAGAAGAACGCCGCCCATACGGGGGCTAACCTTAGGCGGTGGGTAGTGCGGGACGGGTCCCGTGCCGTAGGCCGGATTGCCGCTTTCGTCGATGAGGTACGCAACCAGGACTTGGCCCTGCCCGCCGGCGGGATCGGATTCTTCGAGACCATTGAAGATCCGGCCGTAGCCGCGCTACTCTTTGAAACCGCCGAAACTTGGCTCCGCGCCCGGGGTATGCAGGCCGTGGATGGGCCGGTCAACTTCGGTGAACGCGACAAGTTTTGGGGCTTACTCGTGCGCGGCTGGTACCGCCCCATATACCAGGAAACCTACAACCCACCCTACTACCAAGGCTATTTCGAACAGCAGGGCTACGTACCCCACGAGCAGTGCCTGACGATGCGCGGCGTGGTTTCCGAATTTCCCGGTGAGCGGCTCGGCAAACTGGCCGCCCGGGTGCGCGAACGTTACGGCCTGTACACCGAACAGATCCACCCCAGTAAGCTCCGCAAGGGGGCCGACGACTTCGCCGAGGCCTACAACGCCGCCTTCAATCACTGGCCCTACTTCCGGCCGCTGTCGGGCGACGACATCTACCCCATCTTTCAGCAGATGAAGCCCATTATGGACCCCCACCTGACCTGCATCGCCTACAGCCGCGAGGGGCGACCGATCGGGCTGGCCGGGCTCATCCCCGACATCAACTGCTTTCTCGGGGGCCTCCACGGCAAACTCAACTGGTGGGGGCTTCCTACATTTCTCTACCGGCTCAAGTTCCAGCGGCAGCCCCGCAACTGCAAGGGCATCGCCTTCGGCATCGCCCAGGACTACCAGCGGCAGGGCGTGTACCCCCTCATGGTGGACGCGATGTTCCAGAGCGGCCAACAATACAATAGCCGCACGTACCGGCACGTCGACATGGCCACCATTCGCGGCCACAACAAACTCATGGTCGACACCTGCCGGCAGATGAATACGGATATTCACCGGGTCCACCTCGCCTACCGCAAGGCCCTGGTGCCGGACGCCAACTGGGAGCCCTTCGAGATGATGGACGTGAGCGGCGTGGCTCCCGGGGAGTACGGCAAAAAGCCCTGAAAGTCTACCTTAGGCAGTGTGGAGAACCAGCCAGTTCTCCACACGACAAACAGGTTCTCCACAGTATTTTCAACAACAAATTGTTAGAAATACCACTTACCTTTGGGGTAAGATGGCGAAGGACAAACAGTACGAACGCAGGAACAACGGCAACGGCAGCACGGCCCTGGCTTACTCCAACCGCAGCCGCCTGGAAGAGGCTAATTTGCCCGCCTTCAGCAAGCTGCCGCCCCAGGCGCCGGACCTGGAGGAGGCCATCCTGTCGGCCATCCTGATCGAGCGGGAGGCCATGACCAAGGTGCTGGACATCATCTCCGCCGACTCCTTCTACAAGCCCGCCCACCAGGCCATTTACCGCAGCATGCGCCGCCTGTTCGAGCGGAGCCAGCCCATCGACCTGCTGATGGTGATGGAGGACCTGCGTAAAAACGAGGAACTGGAGGTCGTGGGTGGCGCCGCCTACCTCGCCCAGCTGACGAGTAAAGTAACTAGCTCGGCCAATATTGAGTACCACGCGCGGATCGTCACCGAGAAATTCATCCAGCGCGAGCTCATCCGCACGAGCTCCGAGATCATCAAGGATGCCTACGAAGACAGCACCGACGTGCTCGACCTCCTCGACAAGGCGGGCAACTTCGTTTTCGAGATCACCGAGCGCAACATGGGCAAGCAGGTGGCCGACATGGGCACCCTGGCCAATCAGCTCATGGACCAGCTCACCATGCTGCGCGAGAAGGAGGACGGCCTGACGGGCGTCCCCACCGGCTTCATCGAGCTAGACCGGCTGACCTCCGGTTTCCAACCCTCCGACCTCATCATCGTGGCGGCCCGCCCGGCGATGGGCAAGACGAGTTTCGTGCTCTCCATGGCCCGCAACGCCGCCGCCGAGCACGGCCGGGGCGTAGCCATCTTCAGCCTGGAGATGAGCGCCGCCCAGCTGGCCGGCCGGATCTTCAGCCAGGATGCCGAGGTCAACGGACAAAAGATGCGCAACGGTAAGTTCACCGACGATGAGTGGGTGCGCCTGGTCGAGGCCATGAACCGCGTGGGTGAGGCCCCGATCTACATCGACGACACGGCCGGCATCAACGTCTTCGAGCTGCGCGCCAAGTGCCGTCGCCTGAAGCTCGAAAAGAACATCAGTATGGTCATCATTGATTACCTGCAGTTGATGTCCGGCACCGGCGAGGCCAACAAGGGCGGCAACCGCGAACAGGAAGTATCGGCCATCAGCCGCGCCCTTAAGGGACTGGCCAAGGAGCTCGAGGTGCCCGTGATCGCGCTGTCCCAGCTCAGCCGGGCCGTAGAGACGCGGGGCGGTGATAAACGCCCGCAGCTTAGTGATTTGCGGGAATCGGGCAGCATCGAGCAGGACGCCGATATGGTCATGTTCCTCTACCGGCCCGAGTACTACAAGATCACCGAAGACGAGCAGGGCAACAGCCTGGCCGGCGTCGCCGAAATCATCGTGGGCAAGAACCGCCACGGGGAAGCCCGCGACATTCGGCTGCGCTTCGACAGTGACTACGCCCGCTTCAGTGACCTCGACGACCCGGATTTCGACCTGCTGCCCTCCGGGGCCATCACGAGCGGACCGCCCGCCCAGCCCTACGGTGGCGGCACCCTACCCAGCAAGATGAATACCGACGACGATATCCCCTTTTAGTCCTTGCCTTATCTTGTCGGGACACCATCCCTCCCGGCCATGCAGACTTACTACGATTTTACCGACTTCCTGGCTACCCTCCCGGCCGAGACGGTCCTCCTGCTCGCCATCATCAGCCTCCTGCTGTTCACGCTGGGACTGCTGCTCGGCTGGCTGCTCCAAAAGCGCAGCACCCGCGTTTACCGCAAGCAAACGGTCATTGCTCAGCGCGAAAAGGAAGAATACCGGACCCGCCTGGCTGCGGCCGACGACGAGCAGAAGTCTCTCGCCCGCGAACTGATCCAATTGACCGCGGAGAAAGACGAGCTCCTGGTGCAGGTACGCAACACCCAGACAACCAATGAGTCCCTCATGACCCAACTGGCCGGGCAACGGGCGGACAACGAACGGCTCACCGCCACCAATCAGAGTTTTTCCAATACCATCGAGGACCTGAACGACCAGGTCATCGGGCTCAAGACCCGCAATGCCCAATTGCTCGGCGGGGAAGGGCCGGGCGCGCCCGCGGGTGCCGAGAGGACCGGACTAGAGCAGCGCTTGCGGGCCGTGGAGGATGCGCTGGCCGACTTGCGACAACCTTCTCCTCGATCACCGGCCCCGGCGCTTAACCTCGGCCGCTCTACCCACCAAGTACGGATCGGGGAACCCCTCCCGGCTACCGAGACGGGAAACCTGGCTTCGGAAGGAGGAGGAGATGACCTGACCCAAATCAAATCCATCGGCCCCTTCAATCGCCAAAAGCTTATGGCGGCCGGGATAAGCACTTTTGCGCAGATCGCGGCCTGGAGCGACACCGACCTCGAGGAGTACGCCGCCCGGATTGGCTACGTCGCGGAACTGATGCGGATACAGGACTGGGTCGGACAGGCCCGGCAACTCGCCGAGGTGCAGGCGGTACCGGAAAAGCTGACGGAGCTAGACGAGATCGACGAAGAAGTGGCCACGGTACTCCACGACGCCGGGCTTCACACCCTTACTGACCTGGCAGCCACGCCCGCGACGGAAATTGAAGCCATACTCTTCCAGGCGGGGCACCAAGCTGTATCCGGAGCCGAAAACTGGCCGAAGCAGGCGGCCCGTCGCCTAGCGCAGAACGGAGATGTCTCCCCGGTAGGTTAGCGAAAAGTTGTCCAAAAAAGTTACTTCGATGACGTAGACGTATACGCCCGTACCCACCATGAGGCCGCCCACGGTGCCGTCCCAGAGTAAAGTACCGTCGAGGCAGCTGGCGGGTAAGTTCTCCCCGCGGCTGACTAGCCCGCCCCAGCGGTTGTAAATGCTGACGCTCTTGACCACCGTCACCCCCCGACAGGCATAGACCCGGAAGTCGTCGTTGCGACCGTCCTCATTGGGGCTAAAGCTATTCGGAATGTAAACGTTGCGATTGGCGTCGACCTCGACGAAGATGTCCGCCAGGGCCTCACAGCCGTTCTGATTCGTAGCCGTCAGGGTGTATTCCTCGCTGGTGAGGGGGAAAATGGTGGGGGCCCGCACACTGTCGGACGACAGGTAGTCGGGGGGAGTCCACTTGTAAATATACTGGTCCGTAGCGGGGCTGATGAGGGGATTGAGCCGCGTCATGCTGTCGCCAAGTTCGATCACAATTTTTTCCGGGAGGTCGATGACGATTTCCGGAGGCTGTTGCACATTGAAGGTGTCCTGCACCGAACAGCCCACCGAGTCAAATACCGTGACGATAACGTCGCCGGCGAAGGTGGGGCCGGGCTGACCGGCGGGAAAGAGGAAGCCGTCCTCATTCAGTACGAACGAATAATCTATGAACTCGGACGCTTGCCCTCCAAAGGCGGTATCCAGGCTGAAGGTCGTCTGTTCCCCGAAACACGCCGGTGGTAGGATATCCTGCACGGTAAACCCGATACGGGAGGGTTCCAGGATCGTGTACTCCAGGCTGTCGATACAGCCGTTGACGTCCGTCACGGTCACACTGTAGTCGCCGGGACGGAGGTCGGTGGCCGTCCCGTCGTCCCGATCCTCAACATTGGGGGACCAAGTGTAAGGGTTGTCCGGCAGGGGATTATTGTTCGTGCTGCTGACAAAGACGGAGATGACGCCGTCTTCGTCCCCGAAACAGGTCACGAGAGGAGTGGTCGCACCGGTGGTGGCCAGGCGTAACGCGTCCGGTTCATCCACGGTAAAACTGGCCGTGTCGGATACGCAGGCCCGGGAATCAGCCACGACCAGTTCGTAGGTCCCGGCCGGTAGGTCCCGTAGGGTGTTGGTCACTTCCGGGCGGTCTACCCAGCTGAAGGAGTAGCCGGGCGTACCGCCCGTCACGTCCACAGTGACTGATCCGGTAGCCTGCCCACTACAACTGGCGTCGATGATGTTGGGGCTGAAGGCGAAGTCTTCGGGGCTACCGACGGTGTCGGTGAAGATCTGGGGGCAGCGGCCGTCGGTGACCGTCACCGAAATGGGCCCGCGGGTCAGGTTACGGACGGTGGACGAGGCTAGGTTACGGATGGTATCGCCGGTCGACCAGAAGAAGTCAAAGGTATTCGTGCCGGTAGCGGTACTGTCGGAGAGCTGTGCCGCGAAGATGGCCACGCCGTCGGCGGTGGTGTCGTCCGGGCAGCTGACGTCGTCGATCGTGAAGGTGCCGGTGATGCCCACGGGATCCTCCAGGGTAAAGGTGGTGTCAAAGGGGGGTTGACAACCGTTGGCGTCGGTAATGATTACGCGGTAGCTGCCCGCCAGCAGGCCGACCTGAAAACTGGAGCGGGTGTCGGCCGTATCGATCGACGGACCGGACCAGACGTAATTATAGTTGCCGTCTCCCCCGGGCGTACCGCCCGAGGGGAACAGGAAGATGCCTCCGCTCGACTCGCCCCGGCACTCGGGCACGACCAGGTTGAAGGAGTCGAGAACTACCAGTCCGGGGCTGCGGACCTCTCCCAGGTAGGAGGACACACAGTCGTTGGAAAGCGTAAGCTCAAACTCGTAGAATCCTACCGCTAGGTTATTACCGGTGCTGGCTTCGGTAGACACCAGGGCTCCCCGGCTGCCGTCCGGGTTGATGCGGAACCAGCGGTTGCTGACTACGTCGACGGTGTCGGGGGGGATGATCGTTGCCGTCAATTGGCCGTTTTCGTCTCCGGGACACAGCACGGCGTCGCTCGGGATGCTCACCTGGGCCTGGGGGGGCGATAAGATCACGAAACTGGCCGTATCCACGCAGCCGTTCGCGTCGGTTACAATAACGAGGTAGTTCGTGTCGGGCTGTAGATCGCCGATGGTATTAATACCAACCAGGGTAGTGGAGTCAAAGGTCAGCGAGGTGTCGACCGGCGAGGGCAAACTGTCGTTGACGAAGCGGTAGGTGTAGGGCTGGGTGCCGCCGGTGACGTCGACCGTAGCCGAGCCGGCAATGTCCGGGCAGCCGACGTCGGTGGTGTTAATCTCATCGGCAATCTCCAGCAAGTCGGGCTCCGCGATGGTGATGGACTGCCGCACCTCACAGCCTTCGGTATCCTGGTCTTTCAGGACAATGATGTAGGCACCGGGTGCCAGGTTATCGAAGGATACCGGGGTGGCTCCTGCGTCGGGAATCGTCGTAAAGGGCCGGGCCAAGGTGCCATCGGCGAAGAGCAAGCTGGCCTGGAAGGGCAGGTCAGCGGGCGCGCCCACGGAGGCGGCGGTGACGGTGATGCTGCCGTCCCCGTCTCCGAAACAGCTAACGTTGGTGGAGTCGGCATTTAGGATGAGGGTTTTCTCGGCGGCTATGACAAAGGTGGTAGAAGCCTCACAGCCGTTGGCGTCGGTGACTACCACGGTGTATTCCCCCGGCAGCAGGTCGGTGCGCGTGATGCGGTTAGCGATGGTCTGGACGCTGTCGGACCAGGAAATGGTGTAATTCCCTCCGGGGTCGCGGGTACCGCCGGAGACCGGGACGTCCACCGTGCCGTCGCTGACGCCCGAACAGGTGGCGGGGTCGCTGGTGCGGGCGCTGTTCTCGATGAGCAGCCGGTTGGGGGCCCGCAGAATTTTGGCGTCGCTCGATACACAGCCCGTGGTGTTGTTGGTGGCCGTCACGGAGTAGCTGCCGGGGCCCAGGTCGGAAAGGTCTTGGGTAGTGGCGCCATTGCTCCACAGGAAGGTGTAGCTCGCCGCACTCACTTCATTGCTGCCATCAAAGATGGTGGCCCGTAGTGCTCCATTGTCATCGTCGAAGCACTGGATGTCCTGCACGGTCTGAATCCCGACGGTGATGTTGGGTTCGAAGACCTCCACGCTTTGCGTGGTCGACGTACCCGTAGCATCGGTCACCGTCACGCTATACTGGCCGCCGGGAAGGTTGCTGAAGGTGACCAGCTCATCGTCGGCCGTGGCTTCCCCTACGCCGCCGCGGGGGGGCGTAGTAGGGCTGGTACGGGTGAAGGAGAAGGAGTAATTAGGCACGCCCCCGGTGGCCGATACGGTAAGAGCTCCGTCGGTATCACCACTACAGGCAATAGCAGTCGACGTCACCGTCAGGTTCAGGGCAATGGTGGAGCAGGCTCCCGCAGCAAAGGTAATGGGGTCGCTGGTGTAGCTACAGCTCATACCATCTTCGATGGACACGATGTAGTTGCCCGGAGTGGGAACCGTATAATTAACCACATCATCATCAAGGTACTCCCCCGTCGGGCGATCCAGGTCGGCCAATTCATTGGTTACCGTGTTGCGGATGGTGATGGTGTACTCGGCCGATTCACGCAGCTCGCTGATGCCCCCCCGCACGGTGAAGCTGCCGGTGCAGCCGGTAGCGCTCTGGGTTTGGTTGGCGGCCTCAACAGGATTCAGATAGCCTACAGCGACGACCTGATCAGTCCGGACGTTGATGCATTGCTCTGTTAAGAGGGTTCCATCTGAATCCCTCACAAATTCTGCCCTTGCTACGCCATTACCACTTGAGATATCTAAAGAATCTACGGTGATAGGTGCGGTAAACAACACTACCGGGGAGGGGCGCCCGTCGGGACCGGGAAAAAACCCTGGTATAAATGGAGCGTCGACGTTTTCTAATCGTATACCGTAGTTCCCAGTAAAATATCCCAGTGGCTCGTCAACGAGTAAGTTTCCGCTTTGGAAGGGCGGATTACCGTCAGCTGGATTGGCGGGATCGCCATTCAGTTCTGCTAAAGAAGTACCAGGCAGGGTAGGTCGATCGCGGTAAAAAGCCCAACCGATACCGGGTAGGGTAGATGGGTCGGGGTCCCCACTTAGGTCTTCGCTGCCTTCGTCAAAATCGATGGTAAACTCGTCTCCCCGACAGAGGAAGAACGTGTCCGTAGAAAAAGAATTATACGGTAACGAACCACCGGGCGTGGCGCCGTTAAAGCTGTTGCTTTGCGCACTGATGTCAATGAATCCGGCGATCTCTCCTGCATCGTTCGGGCAGGCAAGCTTGGCACCCAGCCGTGCTTTGCCTACTACACTCGACGAAGACATCGGCTGGATAGAGGAAAGCTGCGCGAAAAGCCCGCACGCCCCCCCAACGGTCAGTAAATATAAAGTCAATGCGGTAGTCAGAAAACGGATACGCATACGTGTGATGTTCATAAGCACGGTAAAGGCTTACCGCCGGGAGTAGTCGTGCGGGGGTAACTGGGACCGAACGACCGGGCGCGCCGATTCATTGCACCCGCGGTTCCGCCATAGCTTGAATTGTCGGCTGTTAGAACATCACGCCCAGCGTGATCACGATGGAGTTTTGCCGGGCCTTGCTGTCGTCTTCGGCGGGATTGACGCGGCCGGTGCGGGTGAGGCTGGTGCCGTTGTCCTTGGTGACGTCTACGAAACCCGACTGGAAGCCGATGCCGCCGATCAGGGAGGTCTGGGTGGAGATGCTGTACTCGATGCCCCCACCGAAGCCCCACGAGAGGTTCAGGGCGTTGGTTTCCTTGCCAATATCGAAGTTCTCGTCGGAGGCAATGAAGTTGGCGTTGTCAATGCTGCCCTTGGAGCTGGTCACGATGCCGAGCGCCAACATCGGGCGCACGAAGTAGCGCAGGTAACCAAACTCGCGGGTGCGCAGCGTCAGGCCCAGGGGAATTTCCACGTACTGGATGTTGTAGTCAAATACCTTACCGCTCAGCTGGGCCGGGGAGGGCGCGGTCACGAGGGTTTCACCGAGCGACTCACTCCAGATGTTCACCTCCGTAAACTGCTCGTCGTAGCGCAAGGCACCACCGGATCCAAAGTGAATGTTGATGCCGCTGTGAAAACTGTAGTTGTCCTGAAAGTAGTACTCCGCCATCAGGCCCAGTTTGAGGCCGAGGTTGGTGCCGTCACTTTCGATCAGGTTGTTGTTGGTGTTCAGGTAGTTGAAGGTGGGGCTAAGCTGCACACCGAACTGGATGGGGTTGAGCACCTGGGCGGAGAGGGGGAGCGCGCCGAGAACAAGCGCGAGGGTCAGGTAAATGGTCGGTTTCATGCGGTACTATCTGGGTTTATAAGTCGTTGTCAAACGAGCCCGCCCCGGCGGTGTTTAGCCCAACGATGAAAGAAAGCCGACACATGCGTTTCCTCCCATTTATTTATTCGTTGCTCCTCGTGGCTTGCGGCGACGACCCCCCCCCGCCGCCCGACGTGCGCCACCTGGAGGTGCCCCTGACCGTGCTGCGCTTCGACCGCGATCTGCAGGCCCTCGACACCACCCGCGCACTTGCCGAACTGGCCCGCCTCGATGCCCGATACGGCAGTTTCACCGACGCCTTTTTCACCCACTTGGTGCCCGTGCGGCGGAGCGATTTCAGCCCGAAGGAGGGCGTAGACGTGCTGCGGGCCTACCTCGATTTCCCCCTGACCCACCGCGTGGATTCCGTGGTCCTGAGCCGCTTCCCCCCGGGAGAGCAGGGCGGGGCGGGGCCGCAGGTGCAACAGTTAGCGGACGAGGTAAAAAGCGCGCTCCGTTATTACCGCCACTACCTGCCCACAGCCCCCGTGCCGGATACGCTGGTGACCTTCGATACCCACTTCGAGCTGGCCGCTTTCCTCTACGGCCACGGACAACTAGCGGCGGGACTTGACTTTTTCCTCGGCCCGGACTTTGATTACCAGCAGGTCAATCCCGAGGAGCCCATCTTTTCGGATTACCTCGCCCAGAGCTACACCCCCGCCAACTTCGCCGGCAAGCTGATGCGGGTGCTGATTGAAGACCAGTTTCCCGCCCCCCGCAGTGGTCGGCTAATTGATTACCTGATTTACGAAGGCAAGAAACTTTACCTCCTCCAGCTCGTCCAACCCACCACGCCGGAACACTTGGTGTACGAGGTGACCCCCGAGGAAATGGACTGGCTCCACGACAATGAGACGGCCATCTACGCCTATCTCCAGCGGGAGGACGAGCTCTACGCCACGGATGTCGCCAAAATCAAGAAGTACACCGGCCCGGCGCCCTACTCCCCGGGCATGCCGGTGGAATCGCCCGGGGGCTCCGTGAACTACCTCGGCCGGCAGATCGTGGCCGCCTTCATGGCCGCCCACCCGGAGGTGACGGTCCCTGAACTGATGGCCATCGCCGACGGACAGGAGATTTTACGCCGCGCCCGCTACAAACCGCGGTAGGGGTGGCGGTGTTAGCATCGAAAAATCTGCCTCCATGCCCGTTACCGCCCCCCGTACCATCCCCCTCGTTGATCTCTCCCAATTCGAAAAGGGGGATGAGGCACAACGCCGGGCCTTCATCGACCAGCTCGGCAGTGCCTTTCACCACATCGGCTTTGTCGGCGTGACCGGGCACGGCATTCCTAAGGACCTGATCGACGACTTCTACGTGGCCGCCAAGCAATTCTTCGCGCTGCCCGTCGAGGCCAAGCGCAAGTACGAGGTAGCGGGGGCGGCCGGCCAGCGGGGCTACACCTCCTTCGGCAAGGAGCACGCCAAGCAGTCGCAGGTCGCCGACCTCAAGGAGTTTTTCCAAATCGGACAGGAGCTGGCCGACACCTCCTCCGCCCAGTACACCAAGAACCCCGACGTCGCCGAAGTCCCGGCCTTCATGCAGCTGGGCCGCCAGCTCTACCGCTCTTTCGAAACGAGCGGCGGGGTGCTGCTGCGCGCCATTGCCCTTTACCTGGGCCTCGACGAAAAATACTTCGACCAGTACACCAACGACGGGATGAGCATCCTGCGGGCCATCCATTACCCGCCCATCACCCAGGAGCCCCGGAGCGCCATTCGGGCCGAGCAACACGAGGACATCAACCTCATCACCCTCCTCGTCGGCGCGAGTGCCGGCGGACTGGAACTGCAGAACGCCCAGGGGGAGTGGCAGGAGATTGTGCCCGAAAACGACGAGATCGTGATCAACGTCGGCGACATGCTCCAGCGTCTCACCAACAACTACCTGAAGTCCACGACCCACCGCGTCGTCAATCCACCTCGCTCGGAGTGGGATAAGCCCCGCCTCAGCATCCCCTTCTTCCTCCACCCCCGCCCGGAGATGGCCCTGAACGTGCTCCCGAGCACGGTCACCACTTCCCGGGCCCAGGCCTATGCTCCGATCACCGCCGGGGCGTATTTGGACGAGCGGCTGCGGGAGATTGGGCTGAAGAAGTGACAGTTTCTAATTTAAAATGCCCGAACCCCGTTGGACGGGGTGACCCCGTCCAACGGATAACGGTTGGACGGGGTAGGGCCGTCCAACGGCTTAAGCGGTCGGACGGGGTTAGGGGATGACCGGCGCGCGCCGGCGCAAAGTGCCCTGTTCGTAGGCATAGCAGAGCCTGATGAGGGTGGGCTCGGCGTCCGGCACGCAATCTCTGAGCGCCAGGGCCCAGCCGTCGTGGGCATGCCGGTGGTATTGATGTCGTCCCTGACCAGTAGGGGAATGCCGTGTAGGGGACGAAGCTTGCCGGTCCTGGCAAACTCCGCGTCCAGCCTTCGGGCAACTTCCAGGGCTGCTGGATTGCGGTAGGTGAGGGCGTTGAGCTCGCCGTTGAGGCTGGCCATGCGAGCGAAGTAGGCGGTGACCGAGTCTTCGCTGGTGTACTCCCCGGCCGCGTAGGCGGCGTGGATGTCGGCGATGGTGAGCTCGGACAAAGCAAACGTGTGCCCCTTTTCCGTAGCCGGCTCCTGGCAGGCCAGCACCATCAAGACTAGGCAAACGATCAACTGGCGCACGGGAGATAAGCTTGGGGAGGTAATATCGCGGCATTCAAAACTAGGCGGTCGCTCATGGTAAACTCTATGACCTCCGGCCGTACGTTAAAACGCACCTGCTGCAGGTGGCCTATGGCCCGGTTGATCCACGGGGTCCGGCTGGCGTAGTCGACCTCGCCGGCGGCGTAGCGGGCGTTCTTCACCGGCAGCAAGGGCGGGGCAAGAAAGCAGACTTGCCCTGGCCGCAGGGACCGGCATTGTAGCAACGGCTTAGCTGCGCTGTATCCTCCAAAGGTTGACCCTCCTGGTGTTTGACGAAAGTGAATCCCCACCAATCTCCACTCACTAAGCGCTACGGTGAGATAGAATCCAGCTGAGGACGACCGGCCTACGGTCCATTTCGCCCTCACCTGGTAAGTGGACGTTTCCTCCGGGGCCGGTAGGGAGGATAAACCTACCCTAGCAATTCCACTAATCGGTCGATGTCTGCGCGGGTGGTGGCATAGTTCGTGATGCCGGCCCGCAGCACATCGACGCCGTGAATGGGATAGACCGACAGCCAGGCCTGCCCGGAGGCCACCACGCGACCGCACACGGCGAGGGCATCCGTACCGGGGCGCGAGAAGCAGACCACCGGTAGGGGGGTGTCGTTCTCGATGGTCCAGCCAGCTTCGGTCAGGCGGCCACGGAGGTAGTCGCCCAGCTCCACGTGGTGGCGGATGGTCTCCGCGTAGCCCTCCCAACCGAAGACCAGCAGGGAGAGGTACATCCGCAGGCCCAGAAAACGCCGCGACCACTGGAGAGTATGGCTATACGGATTGACGGGCGCCAGCTCCTCCCCCTCCCGGGGCATGTAGGCGGCCGTGGTGCGGAAGGTCTTGTCCAGGATATCCGGGTGGCGGGTCAGGAACAAGCCCGTACCCATCGGTACGGAAAGCCACTTATGGATGTCGGTGGTGATGGAATCGGCCACCTCGATACCGCGCAGCCAGTCGCGGTACCGGTCGTTCAGTACGGCGGCCCCGCCGAAGGCGGCGTCGACGTGCAGCCACACCCCGAACTGCTGGCAGAGGGCCGCAAGCCCGGCCACCCGAGCCGCCTTTACGACCGAGTGGTGGGCCTCGTCGGAGCAGTACACCACCAACTCCCCGCCTCCGAAGGCCCGGTAGCCCCGCTCCGCATACTCCGGGAAGCGGTGGTGGAGCGCGCAGAGCACCCCCGTCAGGTTAGCTTCCGCCCCGCCGCTGGTGAAGGTGCCGTCCATGCTCCCCTCATCGTACCCGAATTTCTTGCCGTACGCCCGCAGCAGGTGATTTTCGACCTCCACCGCGA
Organism: Lewinellaceae bacterium; assembly: GCA_963710195.1. Taxonomy (GTDB): domain Bacteria; phylum Bacteroidota; class Bacteroidia; order Chitinophagales; family Saprospiraceae; genus Neolewinella. The sequence goes on along the minus strand of CAVPZF010000003.1, from coordinate 223,845 downwards.
AGGGGGAGTGGCTCCAGGCCGCCAACTGGGGATTGAAGTAGGCCGCGATCAGGTCAGCGAGGATGGAGGGAAAATTCGTCCGCGGATTATACAGCCCAAAGTACCGCGGGTGGGGCACGTGCACCTGCCCCGCGAGCAGGTTGCTAATCACTACATCTACGGCCGCGCCCGCCTCCAGGGGCTCTGAGAAGTCGAAACGGGCTACGATCCCCCGGATCTTTTCTGGGTCTAGCTCTGGGGCAACGCGCAGTTCCCGGGTCCGGGCGTAGTAATCCTCGAGCTGCGGCAGGAGGCCCGAAAAGAGTTGCCGCCGTTGGTCGGCGGTCAGGTCGAAGAGCATATGTGGGGGAAGTTTGCAAAACTCAATAGTACGCATCCGGGCGGCGGCGCGCGGAGTGTAAGGGGTTACCCCATCCCACCCCGCAAGACAACTAGGACCTGCCGGCTTTTGCGCCCCGGCCCCCAGAGGAGGAGGAAGCCGTCCTTGGTAAAAATGTCTGGCGGTTTGATCCCGTCCGCTCAGCCCAGGACCACCCAGTAGATCCCCACCGCCAGCACCCCGGCTAATAAAAGCGCCAGCAGGAGGAGGCGCAGGGTGAAGGGTAGCCGCCCCAGCAGTGGCAGGCTTTCGGTGAGCAATTCCAGTTCGTGAAGGGAACTGAACGCTTCGCCCCGCCCGGGCGCATCGCAGGGCAGGCCCTCTGTTTTCAGCAGTTCCCGGGCCGCGGCGTAGTCGCTCTCGGCTACCTGTACGATGGCCCCGCGGTTACCGAGCAGGTAGGCCCCCACGTAGAGGCTGTGCTCGAACAGCACACGGTAGCGCAGCGCGGCGCGGTCGAGCGACAGCTTGATGAGGGTGAGGGTCTGGAGATCCAGCACCTCGGTCAGCCGGAGATAAGCGGGGGCCGTGGGGGGAATGCTAGTAGGATGTTGGTACCCGGTGAACGCACGACGGCGCCGTTAGGTAGTGTAACCTACCGGCTGCCGAGGTCCTTTACCATCTCCGCGATGGCGCGTTCCAGTTGCTGGTCGCGGCCGGCAGCAATCACGTCGGGCATATTTTTCACTTCAATTTGGGGATTGGTCTGATTATTTTCCATCCAGTCGCCGTCGATGTCGCGGGCACTTACGGGCACCACGCCCCAGACGATGCCGTTCGGCAGCCGCTCCCAACCGGCGAAGCTGCAGGTGCCCGGGGTGGGCATGCCCACCGTCTTGCCGATCTGGAGGTCAGTGTAGCCGGCGGCGAAGCAGTGGCCGTCGCTATACTGGGCCTCGTTGATTAAGGCCAGCGTGGGCTTGGTCCAGCGCGAGGTGGGCTCCCCGCCGACCACTTTGGCCTCGGTGGCGTAGCTGATGAAGGGGACGCCGGTGAAGAACATCGCCAGGTCAGCCACCAGGTCGCCGCCGCCGTTGAAGCGGGTATCGACGATCATACCCTCCCGCTCGAAGTACTTGCCCATCATGTCCTGGTACATGCTCCGGTAGGGCTCGTCGCTCATGCCGGGGATGTGCACGTAGCCGAGTTGCCCCTGGCTTTCCCGCTCCACTTCCGCTTCGTTCTGCTTCACCCACCGGCGGTAGAGCAGCCGGTTTTCGTCCGACTGGCTTACCGGTTTGACGGTGATGGTGGAGCGCTTCTTCCCGGTGGAGTCCACCAGTTCCAGCAGCGTGAAGTCATCCTCCAGCCGATTCAGGTAAGCGGCTACATCCCGATCCGCGGAGATGACCTCCCCGTTGATCCGCTCGATGAGCATGCCGGGGGCGACATCAAAGGCGGCACGGTCCAGCGGCCCTCCGTCGATCACTTCCGCGATGCGGATGCCGTTGCCCGCGTAATCGTAGTCCATCAGGATGCCGAGGCTGGCCGTCTCGTCGGGGTTCTCCATTTTCGGACCATTGTAACGCGCCCCCGCGTGGGAAACGTTCAGTTCGCCGAGCATCTCGGAGAGCATTTCTGTCAGTTCGAAGGCATTGCCGATGGAGGGCAGGTACTTCTGGTATACGACGCGCAGGGAATCCCAGTCGATGCCGTGGAAATCGGAGCGGTAAAAGATCGCATCGGTACGCTGCCATACGTGGTCGAAGATGGCCCGCCGCTCGGCCGCCTGGTCGAAGGTCATCTCGCCCTGCAGCTTCACGGGGGTCTTCTTGTCCTTCTCGAGGTCGAGCTTGGTGATCTTGCCGCTGCTGAGCAGGTAGAGGTTTTTCTGTTCCCGGTCCCACTCCAGCGAGCCGTTGCTGGCGTCCAGTTCGAGTTCCATTTTAGTCTCGCGGGTGCGCAGTTTGGTGACCCAGAGGTTGAGCTTGTCCTCGAAGCGGCTCAGGTAGTAGAGGCTCTCGCCGTCTTTGGAGAGCACCGCGTCGCCGAGGCGAGAGGAGTGGATGGTCAGCCGCTTGGTGCGGTCGTGGATGCCGTCCCAGTCGAAGGTGAGGTCCTCCACTTTCGTGCTGTCTTTTTTGGTCTCTTTCTTGTCCTTGTCCTTATCTTTTTCGTCTGCTTCCTTCTTGGCCTTTTCGATGGCTTGCTGCAGCTTGTAATCTTCCTCGTCGAGACTGAACTCATCCCAGGCTTCCTGGGTAAAGAAGAGGGCGTAGACGTCCTGCTCGGACTGCCCGCTGGTGGCGTAGGATTTGAGTCCGTCGCGGTTACTGAACCAGATCATGGCCTTGCCTTTATCGATCCACTTGGGCTGGCTGTCGTAGTACCCACTCTGGGTCAGGTTGACCCGCTTGGAGCCATCGGCTTTCATCAGCAGTGCCTCGCTGTTGTTGAGCAGCACGTCGTGCTCGACCAGCAGCCATTTGCTGTCGGGGCTCCAGGTGAAGTACTTGTCGCCGTCGCGCATGTGGAACATTTCCGTGGCTGCTAACAGGGTGGTATCGGTGTCGGTGGCGAGGTTGCGCACTTTCAGTGTCCGGCGGTCTTCGATCCAGGCCATCCGCTGGCCGTCGGGGGCGTACTGGACGAGGTAGTTGTCCTTGCCGTTTTCCAGTACGGGGCTTTCCTTGAGCAGGGTGGCGGCGTAGAAGAAGGGCTCTTCCTTGCGGACTTTTTCGGTTTTATAGGTGCTCCACTTGCCGTCGCGCTCGCTGGCGTAGACGACGGACTTCCCTTCCGGGCCCCAGGTCACGAAGCGTTCCCGCTCGGGGGTGTTGGTGAGCCGCTTGGTGAAGGATTCTTCGACGGAGGTCACGAACACCTCTCCGCGGGCGACGAAGGCGATCTCCTTGCCGTTGGGCGAGACGGCCATCTCCTCGATGTCGCCATCGACGGAAATAAAACCGTCGTTATTGGTGCCATCCTGGGTCACGATGTTGACCGCTACTTTCCTTGGTTGCTCGCCTTCCCGCATCGTGTAGAGTTCACCGTCGTAGCCGAAGCTGAGTAAGTCCCCGCCGCGGCTGAGGAAGCGGACGGGCTGGGGGCCCATCTGCGTCAGTTGCTCGTCGGCCGAGGTGGCGTCCATTCCCCGCTTGTGCACGTTAAAACTGCCGCTGCGCTCGCTGAGGTAGTAGAAGCCCTGACCGTCGGCGGCAAAAACGGGTTGCCGGTCTTCGGCGGGACTGTCCGTCAGTTTCCGGTGGGTCTTAGTGGCCAGGTCATAGGCCCAGATGTCGCGGGTGATGGAGGAGACGTGGTGTTTGCGGTATTCGTTCTCGCCGCCCTTCTTATCGTGGTAGAGCAGGGTGGTGCCGTCGGGACTGAGCCGGGCGTATTCCGCCGGTACGGTGAGGAGCTGCGCGACGCGCCCGCCCTCGGTGGGCACGGTATAGAGCTCGGGTTGGGAGCCGGTCGGGTACTGCCGGTGGGCGGCGGCATCCTGCCGGTGGGTGCCGAAGACGACGGTGGAGTCGTTCGCGCCGAAGGAGAAGGGAAGCTCGTCGTTGCTGTGGTAGGTGAGGCGGGTTGCCGTGCCCCCGCCGGCGGGCATCACGAAGACGTCGAAATTCCCGTAGCGGTTGGAGGCGAAGGCGAGTTGCTGGCCGTCGGCGCTCCAGGTGGCCATATAGTCGTGGGCCTCGTGGTAGGTCAGGCGGGTGGCGTCGCCCCCACCGGCGGGCACGCTGTAGAGGTCACCCCGGTAGGTGAAGGCGATGCGGGAGCCGTCGGGGGAGATGGCCGAATGCCGCAGCCAGTTGGGCGACTCCTGGGCGGAGAGTCCTAAGGTAGCCAGTAGGAGGGGAAGTAGAAATTGCACGGGCGGAGGAGGTAGTTGAGTAAGCGAGTGGGCTAAGATCGGTTAATTTTTGTCGGTTTGCCCGTGCCCCGACCGCAGAGGGACCTAGCGGTTAGCGATCAAATTTCGCTGCACCCTGACTTGCCAGGGCGGCACTGCACGTCCCGGGCGAGAACCTTGCTTAGCTAGGACCAGGCGCGGCCTCCCCCTAATCGTTCAGCACCCCCCTGCCGGCGTCAAGCTATTGCGAAATTCAATCGTGAACCACTAGGGCCCGCGGGGCGGGCAGCGTACGCTCATAAAATAAATTTGCTGCCCGGTCCCCCCGAATTATTGCTTTGAATTCCTATGTTAGTTGCACTAACGTGTAACGAGTTCAAATGCTGCTGCATAGGTCTGTATGACGGGATATACCACTCCTTCCCTATTTTATCATATTTAGGTAGAAGGGGTAGGATATCTCGCCGTAGTCGTCAGGTAATGGATGCTGCACGCGTTCCGGAACTTCTATCGCTACGCTGGTGAGCCTAATTCTCCTGTCGCAACACTCCAATTTGCAGCTATTGCCTGCTGCCTCGGCTGTGTGCCGGTCTAACTATCTAACACTAATTCTTAGCACTATGACTTTTTTCTACCTACTCAACCGGAGACCTACATTCGTAAGGATATACGCGGTCCTCGCCCTGCTCATTTGCTTTTCTCCCGTGTACGCGCAATTGCAGGGGGCGTACACCATCGGGGGAAGCTCACCGGACTACGGTACCCTCAGCGCGGCGGCGGCGGATCTGACCACCCAGGGGGTTTCCGGGGCGGTCGTATTCGAGCTGCGTAGCGGCGCGTACGACGAACAAGTGGAATTGGGTGCTATCACCGGAGCTTCCGCGACGAACACCATTACCTTCCGGTCGGCTACCGGTAAGGCGGAAGACGTGACGGTAAGCCATGGGGCCACGGGTACGACCGACAATTACGTCTTTCAATTCAGGGATGCGCGTCACTACCGAATCCAGAACCTCACCCTACGCGCCTCGGGAACCTCCTTTGCCCAGGTCATTAGTGTTGTTGACGAAGCGGAGGACCTGCTGATCGAGGGCAATCGGCTGCAATCGCCGGTCAAGAGCGCCTTTAGCGTCAACCAAACGGTGGTCTTCCTCGATCCCTCGCTGGGCGGTGACCTGCGCCTGCGCGGCAATGAGATAATGGGCGGAGCCTACGGCATCTACTTGCTCGGGGCGACCAATGCCCGGCCCACGGACACGGAGATTACCGACAACGTCGTGCAGGACGTTCACTACTTCGGCATCTTCATCGGGAATGCAAGCGGCGGCTCGCTGACGGGCAACCGGGTGATCAGCCGGCGCTCCGGTGCGGGTTACTACGGGCTGTACATTTCGCAGTGGGACGGTACGTCCTCCGCCCCGGTACTGGTGGCCAATAACTTCGTCAGCCTGGCTAACACCACGCAGGCGATCTACCTGGCCGGTTCCGACCACCTGCAGTTCGTGTACAACAGCGTCAACGCGGCCGGCGGCGGCGGTACGGCCTTCTATCTGCCCAGCGGACAGAACGCGGAGGTGAAGAACAACATCTTCCGGGCCGGGACGGGCGTGGCGGTCTGGGTGAACAACGTCACGGACCTGGATATGGACTATAACGACCTGTTCAGCGAGGGCACTTATGTAAGTCGGTGGGAAAGCACTTTTGTTGCGGACCTGGCTGCCTGGCAAAGCACGTCCGGCCAAGACACCAACTCGCTGAGCTTCGACCCCCAGTTCGTCTCGGACACGGACCTGCACGCCACGGCACCGGCGCTGGCCGACGCCGGGCTAGCATTGGCCGCGGTGACCGTAGACATCGACGGGGAGGCCCGCGACGCCACGCCGAGCATTGGGGCGGACGAGTACTCCGCGGCGGGGCTTATGCCCCTGGCGGGCACTTACTCCATCGGCGGAACGGGAGCGGACTTCGCCAGCCTGAACGCGGCCGTAGATGCCATGCGGGTTAACGGGGTCGCCGGGGCGGTGCGCTTCGAGATCGCGGCGGGCAACTACACGGAGCAGGTAGTCGTTCCGGACATTTCCGGCGGCTCGGCCACCAATACGATCACCTTCACCTCGGCCACGGGCGATGCGGCGGACGTGACCATCACCCACGCGGCTACTTCGGCGGCGGACAACTACGTGATCCTGCTGGAGAATGCCTCTAACGTACGGTTGCTCGATCTGACGTTGGAGGCCACCGGCACTTCCTTTGCGCGGGTCATCAGCGTACTCGACCGGGCGAATGACCTGCTGATCGAGGGCAATCGGCTGCAGTCGCCGGTCAAGAGCGCCTTTAGCGTCAACCAAACGGTGGTCTTCCTCGATCCCTCGCTGGGCGGTGACCTGCGCCTGCGCGGCAATGAGATAACGGGCGGAGCCTACGGCATCTACCTGCTCGGGGCGACCAATGCCCGGCCCACGGACACGGAGATTACCGACAACGTCGTGCAGGACGTTCACTACTTCGGCATCTTCATCGGGAATGCAAACGGCGGCTCGCTGACGGGCAACCGGGTGATCAGCCGGCGCTCCGGTGCGGGTTACTACGGGCTGTACATTTCGCAGTGGGACGGTACGTCCTCCGCCCCGGTACTGGTGGCCAATAACTTCGTCAGCCTGGCTAACACGACGCAGGCGATCTACCTGGCCGGTTCCGACCACCTGCAGTTCGTGTACAACAGCGTCAACGCGGCCGGCAGCGGCGGTACGGCCTTCTATCTGCCCAGCGGACAGAACGCGGAGGTGAAGAACAACATCTTCCGGGCCGGGACGGGCGTGGCGGTCTGGGTGGACAACGTCACGGACCTGGATATGGACTATAACGACCTGTTCAGCGAGGGTACCAACCTGGCCCGGTGGAAAAACACTTTTGTTGCGGACCTGGCTGCCTGGCAAAGCACGTCCGGCCAAGACACCAACTCGCTGAGCTTCGACCCCCAGTTTGTTTCGGACACGGACCTGCACGCCACGGCACCGGCGCTGGCCGACGCCGGGCTAGCATTGGCCGCGGTGACCGTAGACATCGACGGGGAGGCCCGCGACGCCACGCCGAGCATTGGGGCGGACGAGTACTCCGCGGCGGGGCTTATGCCCCTGGCGGGCACTTACTCCATCGGCGGAACGGAAGCAGACTTCGCCAGCCTGAACGCGGCCGTAGATGCCATGCGGGTTAACGGGGTCGCCGGGGCAGTGCGCTTCGAGATCGCGGCGGGCAACTACACGGAGCAGGTAGTCGTTCCGGACATTTCCGGCGGCTCGGCCACCAATACGATCACCTTCACCTCGGCCACGGGCGATGCGGCGGACGTGACCATCACCCACGCGGCTACTTCGGCGGCGGACAACTACGTGATCCTGCTGGAGAATGCCTCTAACGTACGGTTGCTCGATCTGACGTTGGAGGCCACCGGCACTTCCTTTGCGCGGGTCATCAGCGTACTCGACCGGGCGAATGACCTGCTGATCGAGGGCAATCGGCTGCAATCGCCGGTCAAGAGCGCCTTTAGCGTCAACCAAACGGTGGTCTTCCTCGATCCCTCGCTGGGCGGTGACCTGCGCCTGCGCGGCAATGAGATAACGGGCGGAGCCTACGGCATCTACCTGCTCGGGGCGACCAATGCCCGGCCCACGGACACGGAGATTACCGACAACGTCGTGCAGGACGTTCACTACTTCGGCATCTTCATCGGGAATGCAAACGGCGGCTCGCTGACGGGCAACCGGGTGATCAGCCGGCGCTCCGGTGCGGGTTACTACGGGCTGTACATTTCGCAATGGGACGGTACGTCCTCCGCCCCGGTACTGGTGGCCAATAACTTCGTCAGCCTGGCTAACACCACGCAGGCGATCTACCTGGCCGGTTCCGACCACCTGCAGTTCGTGTACAACAGCGTCAACGCGGCCGGCAGCGGCGGTACGGCCTTCTATCTGCCCAGCGGACAGAACGCGGAGGTGAAGAACAACATCTTCCGGGCCGGGACGGGCGTGGCGGTCTGGGTGGACAACGTCACGGACCTGGATATGGACTATAACGACCTGTTCAGCGAGGGTACCAACCTGGCCCGGTGGAAAAACACTTTTGTTGCGGACCTGGCTGCCTGGCAAAGCACGTCCGGCCAAGACACCAACTCGCTGAGCTTCGACCCCCAGTTCGTTTCGGACACGGACCTGCACGCTCAGAACGTAGCGCTCTCGGACGCCGGGGTGGCCCTGGCCGCGGTAAGTACGGACATTGACGGACAGGACCGCCAGGACCCCCCCAGTATAGGTGCCGACGAGTTCACTAGCGACGGCGACGGTATCGACGATGCCGTAGATAACTGCCCCGCTGACTTTAATCCTAATCAGGAGGACTTCGATCAGGACGGTATCGGCGATGTCTGTGACCCTGACGACGACAACGACGGAATCGCGGATGCCGATGATTGCGATCCCTTCGATGGTTCCATCACGGGGGAAACCACCTTCTACGCCGACCGGGATAGCGACGGTTTCGGAGATGCTAATAACACCACTACCGCCTGTACCGTCCCGGTGGGCTTCGTAGCCCAGTCCGGGGACTGTAACGACGCGAACCGATTCGTCTACCCCGGCGCGCCCGAGCTCTGCGACGGCCTCGACAACGACTGCGACGGCACCACGGACGAGGGCACTACCTCCACCACTTACTACGCTGATGATGACGGCGACGGGCTGGGTGACCCTAACGATTCCGTCGAGAGCTGTACCCCACCGACTGGCTACGTCATTAACGATCGGGACTGTGACGATAGCAATGCCGCCATCGGTACCGAATCCACCTTTTACGCCGATGCTGATGACGATGGCTACGGGGATACGAACAATTCTACCACCGCCTGCGCCGCTCCCACGGGCTACGTAGCCCTGTTCGGCGACTGCGACGACACGAACGATACGGTCTACCCCGGCGCGCCCGAAATCTGCGACGGCCTCGACAACGACTGCGACGGCACCACGGACGAGGGCACTACCACCACCACTTACTACGCTGATGATGACGGCGACGGGCTGGGTGACCCCAATGACTCCATCGAGAGCTGTACCCTGCCGGATAATTACGTCACCAATGCCAACGACTGTGAAGATAGTGACCCCGCCGTCGGTGCGGCTACCACTTTCTACTCCGATAGAGATAGGGACGGCTTTGGCGACGTAAATACTACCACTTCCGCCTGTACCGCTCCCACGGGTTACGTAGCGGTAGCCGGTGACTGCAATGATATGGACGACACCGTCTACCCCGGCGCACCCGAACTTTGCGATAACCTCGACAACGACTGCAACGGCAGCACCGACGACGGGACTACGGACGCTACCTTCTACGCGGACGCCGATGGTGATGGGCTGGGTAACCCCAACGATTCCGTAGAGAGCTGTACCCTACCGGACGGCTACGTCAACAACGCTAACGACTGCGACGATAGCGATGCCGCCATCGGTGCCGAATCCACCTTCTACGCCGATGCTGATGACGACGGTTACGGGGACGCAAATATTACCACCACCGCGTGTACCGCCCCCACGGGCTTCGTAGCCCTGTCCGGCGACTGCGACGACACGAACGATACGGTCTACCCCGGCGCACCCGAACTTTGCGATAACCTCGACAACGACTGCAACGGCAGTATCGACGACGGGACTACGGACGCTACCTTCTACGCGGATGCCGACGGCGATGGCTTTGGTGACTCGACCGACACCACCGAGGGCTGCGTGCTGCCGGACGGTTTCGTGAGCAATGCCGAAGACTGCGACGACAACGATCCCCTGGCTTTCCCCGGCCAGCGCTGGTACCTCGACCGCGACGGCGACGGTTATCCGGAAGGTTCGGTCACCGCCTGTGCGCGACCCGCGGATGGTTTCGTTGAGGAGGAACTGACATCCTTAACTACCGACAACTGCCCCGCTACCGCCAACCCCAGTCAGGCCGATAGCGATGGCAACGGCGTAGGGGATGCTTGCGAAACGACGGACAATACCCTCACGCAATGGTGGCTGGAAGCGGAGTGCGGTACGGTAGGTAGCAACTGGCAGATCGGTGCGGACGTCAACGCGTCTAACACGGCCTTCGTGTCGGCACCCCGGCAGCGCTTCACCGCGAGCCCCCCACCGGACGTACCCGCCAACCGCATCCGCTTTACCGTGGACCGGGCGGTGGCCGGTACCTACTTCCTGCACATTCGGGCCTACGCCCGCAATTCTTCCGAAGACTCCTTCTGGGTGCGGGCTAACGACGGGAACTGGATCCGGTGGAACGAGATCAGCAGCCAACGTAAGTTCAGTTGGGCGACCTTGCCCGTCAATCTGGAGCTGAACGCCGGTAACAATACCCTGGACGTGGCCTTCCGGGAAGGCAAGACCCAGCTCGATAAGCTCTACCTCGCCCAGGTCGACACCCAACCCACCGGCTTCGGTGAACTGGCGACCAACTGCTCGACGCTGGCTAACCAACCGCCCACGGCCATTGCCTCCGCTTCCGTGACCCGGGGGGTAGCCCCCCTGATGGTGCAGCTCGACGGCAGCGCGAGTTTTGACTACGACGGGACCATTGCCGACTACGCCTGGAGCTGGCAGGGAGGTACCGCCAGCGGGCCTAGCCCCATGGCAACCTTCGCGGCCGGCGTCTACACCGTCGAACTGAAGGTCACCGATAACGAGGGCGCCAGCAACACGACCAGTATTGACCTGCGGGTAGTCGAACCCGACGACGTGCCGAGCTCCCCACCCTTCTCCTTCGAGGCCGAGTGTAGCGCCCGCGGCCCACACTGGGTGAGCAGGGCCAACACCGGGGCCAGTGGTGGCCAGTTCGTCGACTTTACCGGTCCGCGCGGACTGGATGAACCGACCCCCGGGCAGGAGGACCGTAACCTGTACGTGGACTTCAACACCACCATGTCCGACACCTACTATCTCTTCCTCCGCCTCGACGCCCCCGACGTGGGCCGCAATTCCCTCTGGGTGCGCGTGGACGACGGCGACTGGATCAAGATGTGGCGGGAATCGGATGGCCGTCAACTCCTGACCCAAGGATTCGAATGGCGCCGCGTCAACGACGATGCCCAGCCGGTTTCCTTCTCCCTGATGCCGGGCAACCACACCATCACGGTAGCTCCCCGCGAGTCGGGCACGAGCTTAGACAAGCTGTTCCTATCTCCCTCGGAAGGGCTTCCCCAGGGCACCGGCGTCCCCGCCCAGAACTGTACGGAGTACCCTTCGGTGATGCTGAATGAAACGGCGCAAGCGGAAGCCCGGCCCACCCAGCCGTATGCGGAAGTGGACGAGGCTACGCTTTCCCTCTACCCCAATCCGGTGACGAACCGCCTCACCCTGGAAGTGAACGATCCCTATACCGGAGAAGTAGACGTCCGCGTAGTGGACGGCCTCGGACGGCGGGTGCGCCAGGTGCGCCTACCTAAGGAAGACCGCGCCCTGCGGACCGAGCTTTCCGTAGCGGACCTGCCCCCCGGCATCTACTACCTGCAAGTGTGGGAGGGCGATTCCCACCGGATCGAGCGCTTCGTGAAGCAGTAGCGGCGCGAATAGTACCTGAATAAGGGTCGGCATCTTCGGGTGTCGGCCCTTTTTTTTTGGGGCGACCTGCGGTCGGCGTGGATGAAGAGTGCACCGCAGAGGACGCGGAGGAGCGCAGCGTTAGGTAAGGGGGGGCAACAAAGATGAGCTTCGCTGCTGCTTTTGGTGGTAACACAGATTGTTAGAGCGCTGCGGTATGAGTAGCGCAGCGCCTCCGTGTCCGACGCAGTCGATCGGTGGGGAACTCAAAGTCTTACAAGCTCATCTTCACCGGATCCCACTCCACCACCCGCCGCTCGAAGTAGCTGAGGTTGGCGGCCAGCGAGGGGGCGGCGGCGCGGAAGCCGAAGGCGCCATCCTCGACCACCTGCCCCCCTTCCCGGATGGCTTCAAACCAGTTGGCGAAGTGGTGGACGTGATCGGAGTAGCCGCGGGGGTTGGTGTAAGTCCACTCCTCCGGGCCGACCACGGATGGTGGGGCCGGGGGATAGGCGTTGTTGTACCAAGCTTCAAATTCCTCCTGCCCCGCCTTTGGGAAGGTGTTGTAGGTGTCCCAACCGCCGTAGCCGGGGGCGGCGGGCAGGGTTTTGCGCCGCAGGGTGAGGGAATTGTCCATGAGGTCCAGGCTCCCCTCGGTACCGACAAAGCGGGTACGGGAGCCGCCGCCGCCGCCGTCGACGAAGTTGACCCGCAACTGCATGTTGAAGGCCGGATGCCCGGCCTGCTCGCCGTAGTCGCAACTGGCGATGAACACGTCGGGAACGTCCCGGCCATCCTTCCAGTACCGGAGGCCGCCGGTGGAGAAAATGCGCTCGGGGCCCACGGAATCCAGGATGCGGTGGCTGGCGGAGAAAAGGTGGACGAAGAGGTCGCCCGCCACCCCCGTGCCGTAATCCCGGTAGTTGCGCCAGCGGAAAAAGCGGGTGGCGTCAAACGGTAATTCAGGGGTGTCCTTGAGGAAGGTCTTCCAGTCTACAGTCTCGGGAGAGGCGTCGCGGGGGATGGAATACTGCCAGGCCCCCAGCGCATCGAAGCGGTCGAGGAAGGTTTCTACGAGCACGAGTTGTCCGAGGTCCCCGCGCCGGTAGATCTCCCGTGCCTGCTCCGTGAGGATAGAGCTGACGCGCTGGCTGCCGACGGTCAGGATGCCCGCGCTGCGCTTTTCCGCTTCCAGCACCGCCCGCCCCTCGTCGAGCTGCTGCACCATGGGCTTTTCGCAGTACACGTGCTTACCGGCGTTAAGGGCCGCGATGGTAATGGTGTCGTGCCAGTGATCGGGGGTCGCTACGATGACGGCATCTACGTCCGGCCGCGCGAGGAGCTCGCGGTAGTCGCGGGTCAGGAACAGGTCATTGCCGTAGACCTCCCGGATGCGCTCCAGGTGGCCCGTGTACAGGTCACAGGCGGCCACCAGCTGGATCGCCGGATTCTGGAGGGCCGCGGCCAGGTCACTGAAGCCCTGGATGCCCAGCCCGATACACGCCAGGTTGATGCGATCGTTCGGCCCCACGGCCCGCATGGACAGGAGGGGCGCGGCCAGCAGGCCGGTAGACAAGTGGCGGAGGAAGCGGCGGCGGTCGTGGTGCGGCATGAATTGAGGATTAAGCACGTAAACTAGGGGTTCTCCAGGAATTGGCCCGGCCGATGTCGCTGGGGTGCGCACAGCGTTAGCGGTGCTGCCGGAGGGACGACGCAACCAAACCAAATTGTATCGGTACCACAAGCAATCCGTGTACACCGCCAGAGGCAGCAGCGTAGCTAATCCGTGCCCAAACCGCTAAACATCTTCCTTCTGCCGGCTTTTGCCCCCGGCCCCCTAGGGGGGAGGAAGCCGTCCTTGGTGAATACTTCCGGCGGTTTGATCTATACCCCATCTTTGGTGAACCCCCCGTCGCGCAGCAACCGCATCAGCCCCAAAAATTCCGCGCAACTCCGCGCAATCTGCGGTGAATACCCTCGTCGCGCAGCGACATAATCCACGTCCTATCTGTGGTACCCGAACTACTCCACATACCGCGCCATAATCCCCGTCAGATCCTCGGGGACCGCCACCTCCCCCACCGGCCGACCAGCCTGCTCGGCGAGCCATTCCGGTACACCCGCGCGCCGCCGCAACGCCGCATCGCTCCGCCCGGGCACCCAGCCGTAAATAGGTATTTCCCGGTAGCCCTTGCGGGCCTCTCCAAAGCCCCACCGGATACCCCCGTAGGTGGACGCGTCGCGGCCGTCCAGGCTACAGCGGTCGTTGAGGTAGCAGGCCACGGCGAAGGCCTCGCGGGGGTCGGGGCGCCACTGGTGGAGTTGCTTGACCCAGTACATGCGCAGGTTGTTGTTGAGCCAGCCGTCGAGGGTGAAGCCCTTCTGGGCGGCATTCCAGGTCTCGTCGTGGGTCTCGCCGCGAAGGAGGGTACGCAGGTCGTAGCGGTGTTCCCGCGGATCGTCGGCGTGCGCGATCAGGCTCTCCCGGGCCCAGGCGGGCAGGCCGGCCCAGCGGGTGAAGTCGGGCACGTGGCGGCAGCGGTGGTGGTAGTACTCCCGCCAGGTGAGCAGCTCGTCGAAGTACTTGTAGCGGGCGGCGGGGTGGACCTCCCCTTCTTGTTCCGCGACCAGCACGGCCCTGGCTACCTCCCGCGGGGAGAGGACGCCGAAGTGCAGGTAGGGGGACAGGTGGGTGGTGTCCCCGGCCAGGGCGGGATTATTGCGCGTCCACTTGTAGCGGGGCACGACGGCCTCGACCGCGTCGGTCAGCCGCTCCAGGGCCACCGTGCGGAAGCCCGGGTAATTGGCGACCGGCGGCAGGGACATATCCACCCCACAACTCGCAATCAGGGCGTCGAGCGTAGCGACCGTCAGGCCCCGCGCTTCGGCCTCGCCGAGTTGTAGGTCGCCGGTATAAGTAGGCACCCTGGGTTGCTGGCGCAGCTCCGTGGTCAGGTGCACCTCCCGCAGCACCTTGTGGGCCGCGCGGAACTTCTTGGTCGTATCGAGGTGATCGGGCAGGGCGTTCATCGGCACGGCGCAGCAGGCGTCCACGCCCCAGACCGCGGCGGACAGTCGGCCGGCCAGCGCATCGGCGTAGCTGCGCGTCACGAAGGTGGGTACGTCGTCGACCACCACGGCCGCGGCCCGGGCGGCCAGGCGGGCTACCGCGTCTACTTCCCCCTCCCCCGCCCGCCGTACCCAGCGGACGAAGCGGAGGCCCCGCGCCTCCACCCCGGTCTGTAAGTCCAGACTTGCCTCCAGAATGAAGCGGTGCAGCCGGTGGGAGGCGTAGGGATAGCGATTTTCCAGCGCGTGGACGACGACGACCGGCAGGTTACGCTCGTTGCCCAGCAGGATGGCCACGTCCAGGGCCGGATTCTCCTCGGCCCGCAGGGCCTGCATGAGCCAGCAGAGGACGTAGTCCTTGTTCCCGTCGACCGGGTGGGGAGTCAGGGCGCGCGTGCGCTGGCGGAGGATGTCTGGGGCCGTCACGGGGAGGTAACTGCGGGTGGGGGACTTGGGTTTTGGGCGGCGGGGCGCGGGTGCAACGGAGTCCCGCCGCCCCATTCCTACTGGACCACGAGGCGTCGAACGGCTTCGCCTTGCCCGGTGACGACCCGCACGAAGTAGACGCCCCGGGCGTGCATGCTCAGGTCGACGGGGGTCAAATTATCCGTGCACTGGCCCTGGGCCACGGATCGTCCGTTCAGGTCGAATACCTGCCACAGGCCGCCCGAAACATTATCCGGTAGCTCCAGCATAGCCCGACCCGTGGTTGGGTTGGGGTAGATATGCAGGGAAATGGGCGCCCGAGCGGTCGGGGCGACGGACGTGAGGCAAGCGGACTCGGTGCCCGGTAGCGTAGCCGAAACGGTGCGGGTCAGGCTGCCACAGGCGGTCGGGGTACTAAGCGAAAGCTCGGCGGTAAACGTAGTACCCGGCGCGCCCAAAAACTCCAGGTAGTCGGCGTAGTAGGTGACGTCCACCAGCCCATCCGATTCGAGCAGGGTTGCGGAACGTTCACCCAGCGTGGCGCTCAGGGCGACCACCAGGATGGGGCTACAGGCGACACTAGCCACCGGCAGTAACTCGTCTTCCTGCGTACAGGCTACCAGGTGATGGAGCTCGGAGCCGATCCGGGGATGCGTAGCCACGAAGTACAGTTCGGAACCAACGGAGGTGAGCTCGCTGGGGAAGGCGGAGGCAGTGCCGGGATTATAGTCTTCTACCAGCCGGGTACCGTCCGGGGTGCCGTCCGTCTGGTACAACTCGGAACCGTATTTTTCGGTCTCCCCGCTGAAGTAAACCAGGCCGTCGTGGATGGTCATCGACCGAATAAGTCCGTCGAAGATGCGCACCGTGCCACCCGAAGTGCCGTCCGTGCGGTACAGCCCGTGATTGACGCTGTACAAGACGTAGTCTTCATAGGGCAGGTACTCAATGACGTAGTATTCCTCGCCCGCCGGACCTACGTTCGGCAGCCTCCGGGTATTCTCTTCCGTTCCGTCGGTGACCCACAACTGACGCCCTGCGGCCTCGGTGGCCCCGTTGAAGTAAAACAGGCCGTTGTGGGTGACGGACAGCAGGTTCTGGCCGTAGTCTATGCGACCATCCAGGGTCTTTATCGGTACGGTTCCCTCCGGGGTGCCGTCGGTCCGCCACACCGTGTTGTTGAGGGAATGGGTCTCCACGAAGAATCCGTACTCCTCCGTAGCCGCGAAGGCCGCCAGGTAGGAATCGCCGCGCCTGAACGCTTTCACCAGCCGCGTGCCTTCCGCGGTCCCGTCGCTGAACCAGACGCCGTAGCCGAGCGCGTCATCCAGTCCCTCGAAGAGTACGCCGTCCTTATAGGCCGCCAACCAGAGGGGGGTCGGGGTATTCACCACCGGATTCAGGGTGAGGACCAGCTGGGTGCCCCCGACCGTGCCGTCGGTGACGTACAGTTGGGTGCCGGAGGAAAAAAAGACCCGGTCCTGGCTGACCACAACTTCCACGATTTCTCCCTCGTAGAGCACCTGCGTCCCGTCCGCCGTCCCGTCGGTAGCCACCAGGCCGTAGCGACCCTCGCCGTTGCGGGTGATGCCGCCGGGAAAGATCAAAAGTTCCCCCAATTGAACACTCGTTCGGTAGGGTACGATAAATACATCTTCCAGCAGCAGTTCGGTGGTTTCCGGTGTTCCCGCGGTGCGGAAGAGCCCGCTGGGGGCATCGAAGACATACGCGGTAAAGAGCAGCTCACCGGAGGGAGACGGACCCAGCAGCCGGAGATCGGTACTCTCGCTGTCGTCATCGAGCTCGATCAGCTTCCGCGCCGTCGGTCCGTTCTCCGGGACGATCCACCATTCCGTGTTGTCCTCCGGCCCGGCGGCGCGGAAGACGATCCCCCCGCGGAAGGGCATCAGGCCGAAGAGGTACTGCCGCCTCTCGTAACCACTGTACGGCTCGGTCAGTAGAGTAAGTCCGGTAGCATCCGCTTCGGTACGGAACAGCCCGATCCGGTCATCCGACGTGAGCGCGGTGAAGTACAGCTGATCTCCCGATACGGTTAACTCGCCCAGCCAGGACGTGATCCCACCCTCGTTTAACGCACTCAGGAAACCACTGCCGCCGGGCGTGCCGTCGGTGAAGTACAGCTCCTCCGTATCGCTCGGTCCGCCGATGCTGAGCAGGAGTCCCTGGCTCGTCATTCCGACTATTCTTGGATCGCCGAAGCCGGTGGTAGGCACGGAAACTACCTCGTCGGATAATATTCCGTCCTCGACCAGGAATATACTCACCGCATCTTCGGTCAGCTTGGTGACCAGGTAAAGCGTAGAGTCGCCCAGCGGTCCGGGCGCCCGCGCCAGCCGGGGGAAGCTGCCGATCGGGGTCGTACCGACCCGCACCGGTGTCTCCCCTTGGCGGTAGTAGTAGATCTCGGTCCCCTGGTTGCGCCGAATACTCAGGTAAACATCTCCATCCACCCCGGTTGCCGGATCCGCAAAGGTGGGGTTCCCCTCCGCCCCGAAGTTCAGGGTGTCTACCGGAACTCCCCGGGTAGTAGTGATGGTGAGGATCAACTCCTGATCGACGGTGGCGCTGGAATAAATGCGGCCATTCAGTACCTGGAGGGGGGAACTGCTGAGGTACGCCGGTGCCGTGGACAGGGTATCCAGGTTTCCGCTCGCTATAGCTAGCGTCACCAGGGTGAGCGTATCCGCCGAGTAGGACCGGTAAAACTGGAGCAGCAGGGAATCCGGCCCGAGCGGGATCAGGTTGGCGAGGGAAAGGGTACCGCTTTGGCCCTGGATCGAGGCCGAAAACAGGGTCGAAAATTGATTCTGCTCATCCAGCAGGTGCACGGAAATAGAGTCGGAACTGACGGACGAAAGAATGGTCCGGCCGCTTCCGATGGCATAACTGTTGAAGTAGTGGTTGAACTCATCCTCATCCAGGAAGGCCACGCGTTCGTCGCTCCCTTCCGCGAAGTTCGCCCGCCTCAGCTCGGTCGGGTCGAGGTAGTGCCGCGTGACGTAGTAATAATCGCCGCGGTGTGCGAATCCGAAGACGACTTCCGCGCCGGGATTGCCTGGCATACTCAGCACCCGCGTCCCCGGCGCCGAACCATCGCTGCCGTAGACCGCTTGCGGGTTAGACTCCGTAAAGCCGAAGTAGAGGATGCTGTCGATAACGGTAGCAAACCGCGTGTGGTCGGAATACTCATTGATCCGTTCCTTATCGAGGTTGACGACGGGTGCAATGCGCTGTTGGGCCTGTCCGGAAAGGGAGCTCAGTAGACAGGCAACTGCGAGCAGCCCGGAGAGAGGTGCATTCATGTAGGAGGGGCGACCGGGGGATTTATCGGTCTGGCCCGACTAAGATAATCGGAGTAGGTTGATCCAAAACTATTTATCCAGGGAGTTTTATCCTCACTCTCCGTCTTCCCCGTCGCCCAACCGGATCCCCGCCTCCACGGGCACCGCCACCCACATAGGCATGAAATTTAACCGCTGCCGGAAGGCTTCCCCGGTGTGAGGAAATTGATCAGTTGTGCAACAGGGGCCAACGCAGTACCGAATTGCGAGGCGGAGTTTTGGGCGGCGGCGCGCGGGTGCAAGGGAATCCGGTAGTTGCCTTGCCCGAATCCGACAAGCGGGCTATCTTGGAATTCTTCCCAACAGCACTATGAAATTCACCCACCTATGCATCGTCTTCGTGGCCGTAATCCTGTGCTCGTGTAGTCCCGATCGGGAACCGGACCAAAGTACCTACCAGGACGGAATTGCGGCTGCGCGACAGCCTGGCGCTGTTGCGTGCGGACTACGACGCGTCGTGGCCCGGGGAAGCCCTGGCGCGGGGACGCAGGCTACGCGCGGAAATGGAAGCCGTGCCGGATTCACTGGGCGGGGACCTGCGGGCGTAGGTATACCAGTACCTGGCCATGTTGCACTTCGAACGCGAGCACTGGCTGGATTCCATCCGCTACTTCGCAACCGCGGCGGACTCGCTGATCACCCCGGCCATGCCGGTGGCCTTGTCGGCCAGGCAGTCTCTCTGCTGGGCCTACGTCAGCTACCACGACTGGGCCATGCGGGAGATGGAGTTGTACACGGCCCGGGGACTGGAGCAGTTGCACGCCGTGGCGGAGCCCGATCCACACCTGCGCGGACTGCTGCTCACCGCCCGGGCGCACGCGCTCAAACAACTGGGCGACCGGATCAACGAAGAAGAGAGTCGGGTAGCAGTGTACGCGAAGAGCGAAGCCTCCTTTCGGGAAGCTCTGGGCGTTCTCCACTCCGCCCGGCTGCCCCGCTACTACCATACGCTGGAGGAGCTGGGGGTTCTGCTGACCCGGATGCCCGAACGACAGGAAGAAGTGGACGCCATTGTGCGCGAGTTGCGCGATGCAGGGGAGGCGGACCGGGTACACTTATCGCGGTTGCTCGCCTATTCCTTCCGCAAACGGAAGATGATCGATAGTGCGGCCGTATACTACCAACAGCTGGTGGATACCGACCACTTCGCTGGCGGATACCTGCTGGAGGGTCAGTACTACCTGCTCGACCTGCTGCGGCAGGCGCAGCGCTTTGCCGAGGCGCTGACGGTGAGCGATGCAATCATGGCGTACTACAGTTGCTGTCCAAGTCAGGCATCGGCGGGGCCGTGTCCGCGGAAAACCGAGTGCGTCTTCGTCCTGGCTGACCACGCGGAGATCCTGCGGCAGCGCTTCGCCTGCGAGGGCGACCCGGAAGATTTGCGCGAAGCTTACCGGCTCATCATGGGTGCCGTAGCGGGCTACCAGAAGGCCCTCTCCCGCATCAGCGACGAGGGGACCTACCACCAGACCGTCGATCACGGCGACCTGATCATCACCACCGCCATGCGCACCATCTACGGCATGCAGCAAGCGGCCCTGCTGCACCCGGATTCCCTGCGGGCGGCCGCATTTCAGGCCATTGAATTTGGCAAGGCCCACTCCCTGGCGCTGGAACTGAGCCAACTCGCCCGGCAGCGGGCCGACGGGGTGAACCTGGAGCACTACCTCGAGCTGAATGAAGTAAAGGGAGAAATCGACTTATTGAAGGCGAAGGCGGTCCGCGACGGCGAGTTATCCGGGCAAGAACTGGCAACCTTTACCGAGCTCATGCGAAAACGCCGCCCGCTCACCGCGATCTCCGAGGCGGCATTCGCCGTAGAGCAGCGCGCCGGGGAAACGCCCTTCGGCACGCCGCCGCCGGTCGCCGTTGTGCAACAGCAACTGGAGGAACAGGAAGCCCTGCTGGAGCTGCTGGAAACCGAGGATGCGGTATACGGACTGTACGTGGATCGCGACACCATCATCACCTACACGGTAGACAGCTCGGTCATCTCCGAGGCGGCTGCGTTTCAGGCCCTCGTGCAGGATCCGGGAAGCGACCTCACCCGGCTGGGCGGCGCGGGTTGCGCGCTGTTTACCCGGCTGTTCGGTCCGGTGGCGGGCTCGCTGGAGCGGCGGGTGGACCTGATCCTGTCGCTCAGTCCTTCCCTGCAGGCGCTGCCCGTAGCGGCCCTCAGCTTCAGCGACGGGGACAGCAGCCGGTACCTGATCCAGCGCCACACGCTCCGGTACATCGACAGCTGGCGGACCGAGTGCATCTACCGGAAGCAACGCAGCGGTTTTGCCGAACGCCCCTTCGCCAATGCCGGCATCTGGACGCACCCCGGCCTCGTGAACTACCTGGGAGGATTGGCCGACAAGCTGCTGGTCGGGCAGTCCGTAGCCGGTCACCACTTTACCGGCGCTACGGCCACGCAAGTCCAGCCTGCTGGAGAAGGCACCGGACTACGACCTCCTGCACCTGTCGGTGCACGCCCGCGGCAACACGCGCCAGCTCAACGAAAACTACCTCTACATCAGCGAGCACGACAGTATCAATGGCATCCAGATCGGGGCACTGCACCTCCGCGCCCGGCTGGTGGTCCTGGCCGCCTGCTCCACGGCCCGGGGGCTGAGCGAGCGGCGGGAAGGGACCTACAGCCTGCGGCGCAGCTTCCACCTGGCGGGAATGCCCGACGTGGTGGCCTCCCAGTTCGATATTCCCGCCCGGACGACGGAAGTGCTCATCGCCCAGTTCTACGCCCGCCTATTCGACCGGAACACACCGCAGGAAGCTCTGGCCGGCGCGCAGCGGCTGTTCGTCTCCCCGGGGGGCGACTACCGCCGTTGGCGGCATCCCCACTTCTGGGCGGGCCTGAGCGTGAGTTGAGTTAGCCGATGGGGTCGAAGTCGCAGGTGCCCAGGAAGATGTCCGGGCCGTCGAGGAGGGTGATGTATCCCCAATAATTTAGACCAGTAAAAGAGACATCGTTATAATCACCATATGAAAGATGAAGCGTCGCAAGTTCACGCCCGAGTTCAAGTTTAAGGTCGCCGTGGCGGCCATTTCGGAGCAGTTCAGCTTACCGGAACTCGCTAAAAAACACCAGCTGGCCCCGGCCCAGATCAGTACCTGGAAAAGAGAGTTGCTGAGCCACGGAGTCCAGGTTTTTCAAAAGCCCGCAAAGACGATCGCTCCCGATCCGCAGGTGCGCGAGGACGAGCTCTTGCGCATTATCGGTCAACTGCAGGTGGAGAACAGTTTTCTAAAAAAAACGCTGAAGTGAGCCTCTCGACCGAGGTGCGCCGCAGCCTGATCGAGCCCGGCCATGCCCAACTCAGCGTGCGGCGACAGTGCGACCTGCTCGCCGTATCCCGTGCTGCCCTCTACTACGAACCGCGCGGAGAGAGCCCACTGAACCTCCAGTTATTGCGCCTGATGGACGAGCACTACCTGGATCACGCGTACAAGGGTGCCCGACGCATGCACGTCTGGTTGACCCGGGATCGAGGCTACCGCGTGAGTCGTAACCGCATCGACCGTTTGTACTACAAGATCCTAGGCCTGCAGTCCCTTTTACCTGGCCCACACACGTCTAAACGGTGCAAAGACCACGCCGTTTTCCCCTACTTGCTCCGCGATCTGAAGATCGACCGGAGCGATCAGGTGTGGGCCACGGACATTACATACGTGCCTATGCGAAGGGGCTTTTTGTACCTGACGGCCATCATCGACCTGTACAGCCGCTACGTGGTCCACTGGAAGCTTTGCAACTCCATGGAGGCCAGCTGGTGCCGTGATCTGGTGGCCGAAGCCTTGGAGATCCACCAGGTGGCTCCGGAGATCTTCAACACCGACCAGGGCGCGCAGTACACCAGCCGCGTGTTTACCGAGTTCATCCTGAGTCAGGGAATGCGGTTGAGTATGGATGGTAAAGGCCGAGCCACGGACAATGCCTTCATCGAGCGACTCTGGCGCAGTATTAAGTATGAGCGGCTCTATCTTCACGAATACGAGAGCGGAAAGCAGCTCTACCGGATGCTCGAGTGCTACCTGATCTACTACAATACCGCCCGACGGCACTCCTCCATCGGGGATGATTATCCGGCCGATTGGTACCGGGCGGGCAAGGAAAAGAAAAGCGGCTCAGGAAGGGCCAAACATATATAGTTATTAACCATACGTTGTCTTAACCTCTCCGGGTTCGTGGTTTAACAATTGGGGGCACTTCAGTCTGCTGGTAGGTCTGAAGAATTTTTATGATCTGATCCATACGCTTGTGTTTGCCCATCTTCGATACGCTGGTGAGCGATGAAGTTGGGGATGATCAAGCGTGAGTCACCACGGACCTAGGAGGGGGGTCAGTGGACCGGAATGATTTCCACACCCGGGGGGTCAGTGGACCGGAATGGGGGGGTCAGTACTTTCCGGAATGGGGGGGTCAATGAAACCGGAATACACATCAGACAGCCAGTTGTAGGTTGCGTGAATCAAACGGTAAACACCCCTCCCGCCCTCGTAGGGCGTGTCATAAGTAGTTCGCAGACCGTTTCGATTTAGGTGTTCGGCCAATTCTTCTGCTGACATGATCTTATCATGGGTTCTTAAAAAGACCGCAATCGCAGCAATGTGGGCTCTGTTATCCATCTATAGCAAATTTACGTTTTATGATTGTAAATCAGGATCGGACATGTATGTCCGCCAACGAAATGACCTGCTCAAAGCGAATGCCCGTCCCCACCGCCGCAAAGTGCCGCCGCCCGCACTCAATTTTAAATTTCTCCCGATCCCGCAGATCAAGTTCACTTAGACTTCCCTTGCTCTCGCAAACGAAGTAAAGCCGCTCCTCTCCTAGTCGCTCCATCAGAACCGCCCAGTCCGGATTGTAGGTGCCCAAGGGCGTATCGATTTTGAACCAGTCGGGTAGCTTAGCATATAATTTCACATCCCGGCTAAGTTCAAAGTCGCGGACCAACTGCTCCTCAATTTTGCTGTCGTAGACAACGTATTCGTAGGGGCTCTTACTACTCTCCGCCAGATTGCTTTCCAGGAAACCATTCACTTCCTTGTCTTCAAATAGTTCTTGTTGCCAGTAGTAGTTTTCGCCAATGCGCTCGTATTTGATACCATCCACGATGAAGCTCACCATGGTGTCTTTTATGATCTTCGCAACTTGCTGGACGTAGCGCTGGGGATTACGCAAAATCAAGTGAGTCGTCTCACTATCCTTTATGATATCGACGATGGTGCTCCGGGTGAGGTTCACCTCGTTCTGTAAGTAACCAATGATATCGGGGATAAAGGTGGCCTGTTGCTGCGGCGTAAACCTTTGCTCATCCTCATTGAATGTGGACAAGCCCGCTTCGGTGACGCCCACGCTTACCTTATCGTACTGTAGAACGCCGCTGGTAACGTGTACGTCCCGCTGAATCACCTCAACACATTTTCGCACCAGCGCGACTTCATCGTAGTCAACGGAGTAGCGACTTTTAAACTTGATCCTGTCCCAGAGCTCTTTGAATTCGGGACTCAGCAAGACCTCTTTATTCACCGTAACCGTTTCTCGATTATCGCGGTTCTTGATTTCCAGCGACCCCGCTTTCCTAAGCAGAATGGCGTAAACCTGCTCCTTTAATTCTTCCTGCTGGTAGCGCTCCGGTAGTTCTACGTTTTCTTCCTTTAGCGCCTTGCGCAAGCTATCGGTGACCTTGCCCGTTCCGCTCACGTACCCCTTTTCGCGCAGTGCGGACCACAGTTCGACAGACTCCTTCTTAGTTATATTTTCCAGCTCACCATCAGGGGTGGGAAAGGTAATAACCGCAAAGTCCGTCTTATCCACTACGCCAAATTTACGGCTGCTGTCCTGCTCCATTTCCGTTTGTAAGCCTGCAACGAATCCTTCGTAGCTTTCACTAGCCATCACCGTAAGGGTATTGACGTCGTGACCGTATATACGCTCCCCATTCTGGTTAACGGCGAGGCGCAACCCCCGACCAATCTCCTGCCGCCTACGTATGTTGCTGGAGCCTGCGTCCTTGAGCGTACAGATCTGGAAGACGTTAGGGTTGTCCCACCCCTCCTTTAGGGCGGAGTGGCTGAAGATGAAGCGCAGCGGCTCTTTCATATCAAGTAACCGCTCCTTGTCCTTCATGATTAGTTCGTACGTATCGTTGTCCGCCTTTATCGTACCGCTGGTGTCGGCGAATGCCTCAAACTTGTCCTTCTTATTGCTCGCTTTGGATCGGCGGTCCTTACTGAAGTACCCATCGTGGACTTCGCTGACGTGTCGATCGATGTCCTGCAGTTCATCCGCAAAAAAATCGCGGTATCGCTGGCTATTTATCAGCTTCTGATATTCCTCTTCAAACATACGGGCGAACGGTCCCAGGCTCGCGTTTCCTTCTTCGTCGTACTGGCGGTAATTGTCTACCCGATCTACGAAGAATAGACTCAGCACCTTCAGCTCCCGCTTGTTGAGCCGCTTTTCTTTGTCTAAATGCTCCTGGATAGTTTGTCGAATTTGAAAGCGCCGAATATCCTCCACCGGGAAGCTGCTGATCGGCTGGTGAATTGTTGCCGCTCGGCCGTTCATAAATTCCACCGACTCTTCCCCGCTATTGGGTGATATATCGTTAACGTGCCAGTTGTTGCGGTAGACATCGTTTGAGGTCAGCAACTCCAAGTTATCTCCGTACTTGATGTCGATCTCCTTTTTACGAATGGCACCTTTATCGCGTACGAACACCTCTACCCGGGCCTTAAGATTTGTTCGGCCGGACACCTTTACCAACTTTACGTAGGGCTCCGTATCAAAGCCTTCCGGCACCACCGAGGCTACCTCAATCTGCTTCACCAGTTTTTGCTGGTAGGCCTCTACCGCATCCAGTCGGTACAGTAAGTTTATCTCCCGGCGATGGGTGGCCGAGTAGTTGATAATGGCCAGGGGGTTCAGCTTGCGGATCGACTCCCGCGCGTTGGCGGAGTTGTTGGCGCTCTGCGGCTCATCAACAATGACAATGGGATTAGTCTCCTGGATCAGCTGCAAGGGGGACAAACTGGTCTTATCGTTCGCCTGGCGGATGAGGTTCTTTTCCGAGTTAAAGGACTGAATGTTGATGACCATGATTTCCAGCTGCGAGCTGGTTGCAAAACTGTACACTTGGTTCAGTTCCTTACTATTGTAGACGTAGTAGTTGTAAGGAGCATTATCGTAAAGTCCCCGCAGATGCGCTTCCGTTATCTGTAGGGACTTGAACACCCCTTCCCGAATGGCCACATTGGGCACCACAATGATGAATTTTGTAAACCCATACTGTTGGTTGAGCTCGAGCATCGTCCGCAGGTAGACGTAAGTCTTTCCTGTACCGGTTTCCATCTCTATGCAAAACTCGCGCTCCATAACTTCCTCCGGCGTGCTCACCGGTAGGTGGTTTTGACGCTGTATGCGCCGGGTATTATAGATCAGTTCGTCCGTCGTCAGCTCCAGCTTATTGCCGTAGCCAATACCGCCCTCGCCCCCGACGCCAATCTTCGTTTGCTGGCTGGGCTTGTTGACGGTAAACCGGCTCTGGTATACATTCTGGCCATCGAATAGACCCGTAACTGCTTCAATGCCACGCTGCTGGTAGGCTAGGTCAGACTGGAATTTTAATTTCATAGCTGTTTTTTTGCAGCGGGGCGCAGGTGCAGGGGAACTGGGTGAATGGCGATGCTACTCACCTTCCGCTCGGTAGGCTTGTTTGGGGTGATTGATCATGTCTGGTATGGTGTACTGCAACCGGCCACTCGCTACTAAAGGATTCAGATACTGCTGCTGCAGTGCTGTTTTGTTCCGACCGAGAAGTTTCGCGAGCTCATCGAGGCTCATCGCCCGCAGCCTACAGATATCTACTAGCAAATCTTCTAGCAAAAGTCGGTTGGGTGCACGCGAACCAATGTTATCAATCCGGTCGCGTATCCCCTCTGGTAGGTTACTCTCACCTGCTCCTAATACTTCTCCCGTAGCTCCCAACACTTTGGGTTGGCCTCCCAACATTTCGGGCTGAGCTCCCAACATTTCAGATGTGTCTCCCAACATTTCTTCCGAACGCATCGGAGCTTGCGGTACAGCAGGCTGTTTTTCCAAACTGGATTGAGTATCACCCGCATCTTCGTTGGCCGATGGGAAAGTGGGAATATAGTAGGTACCTCTAGTCCGCCCCTTTTTCTCAATCAGTCCGTAATCGCGCAACTGTCTAAGATCCTGGCTGACCACCATAGTTTCGCCATCCACCAGCTGACGATAGGTGGAATGGTTGATTGCTCCGGTTTCGCGCATGAAGATCAGCGCCATCTTCTGGTTCTGACTCAGGTTGTGTTTATCGAAACGCCGTAGCCAAGAAAGGTCCTGCTGGTCTAGAAAGTGGTGTAACAAAAATCGGGCGGTGAACTCGTCGCGCGCCCGGTCAGAGTTAAAGGTTGGGACGGAAAAGCCGGCTTCCTGCAGAAGCTTACGCATCACGTAGATACCAGACCCTTTCGCCTCTGCCAGGTTGCACTCATGAAACACTGCCGCAATTCGCGGGTTGCGGGTTTTACTGCCCCGTTCACCGAGATGGGCTTCCGGCTTTAGACTGTAGCCAGGATTGATAATCTCTACCCGATTATCGTACCGAATGATCTGGGTTGCCCCGTTTATACGATAGTTGCGGTGCATCAGCGCATTGACCACGGCTTCCCGAAGCGCTAAGTTTGGAATAGTTAGCGCCTTAGCCTGCATTTCCCCCTCTTCCATCCGGAACTGCTTTGGCAGGTCATCCGTAATGGCGTTTACCGCGCGAAAGGCCAACGTGATAAGGGGCTCTCGCATGTCCAAAGTTCGGAAACGATCGTAAGGGTCGGGTTCCCAGCGGCTGCCGTTCACGCGGATGTAGTCTACCCGCTGCATAGGAAATTTTCTGCGCAGTACCCGTGCACTGCCAAACAGGAGTAAGCCGGCCACGGTGAGCCGTCCGCTGCCGTCGTCGGCAATGCAGTTCAGCGACAGCAAAAGTTCCTCATCATTGTCACCAAGTTCAATGGCGTCCGGATTAACCCGCGCCCGCAACTGGCGGTAGGTCTTAACCGCTCGCTCGTCGACATCCGCAATGCTCGTACGATCCACTGGTGAGCCATCGAAGTGTTCGCGCTCTCCGATAAACTCTTCCAGGTCCTCCATGGAGCAGCGCTGATCGGTACTTCCGACCCGGATCCAGGCGCCGTTTTCGAGGCCCTCCTTTTGAAAGAAGAGTGGTTTACGGGAGGGGTCCGCCTCCGCAACGGTGATGAGTACCACCGACTTGTCGTTGATACGCTCTACCGAAATCCGCGGGTGTATAGGTCGGTTGAATACGCTGGCACACTGACTAGCTACGTCCATTTGAAACTGGTCGGGGTCGGGTACGCCGACCACCGTGTAACTGGGAAATAAACTGCCTTCCTCACGTGCCACCCCCGCCATAATGTAACCTTCCTTGATTCCACTGGTATTGGTATAGGCACAGATCGTCTCCGCAATAGACTTTCCCATTTTGGAAGCCCGCTTTGCCTCTACGTGCTCCAGTTCATCCGTAGTATTTAGCAGAGTAAGTAGCTCTTTGGCAGTCATTGCTAGTAAAATTTTGTCGCGGCACAGCACGTATAGTCCATTTAGGATACTACACGGACTTTACATCCTCAATCCCCCCACTCCGCAGGAGCTCATAGGCATTCGTCTTTTCCACGCTGGAGGTGAACCCGGTATCCCGAAATACGACTTTGGGATTGACTGCATTTAGCTCTTTTGCCCAGTCCAGAATGGTCTGCGCTGAACGCCGGGTGATACGCTTGCCTAAACACAGCATGAGCGCCCCCGATCCTACGCTGTAGAAGGTATGGTCTTCCCCCTCGCGTTCGGCAATGGGGAGGGAAAGATCGAGGCCGTACTTCAGTAGGATTTCGAAGACCAGGTCCTGTTCCGTTCGGTCTTCTTTGATGTTGTCGGCGAAGAGGTTTGCCTCCAGGTTATCGGGGGCCGGGTCCCACGCCTCGATGTTGCTACTATCGAGCTTGAGAACGCGGAAACCCAAATCCATTTGTTCGGCCTTTTCCGGCTCCTCTTCCTGTATCTTTTTGGCTACCCGGCGAATACGTTCCTTGCCAATTTCGGCGATGGTGGTGTAGCCGGCTTTATGAGCCTCGCTCTTCTCATCGGTAGGCTCTGGGAGTTGGACCAAGATAAATTTTCTCTTGCCGCCGTCCTCTTTATTGAGGTTCATGACGGCGTGGGCGGTGGTGGCGGAGCCGGAGAAGAAATCGAGAATTATATCATGCCGATAGTCTTCGTTTTTTTGAATTATTTTATACAAATATTGTATCAGTCTTTGTGGTTTGGAAAAAGGAAACGGTACGTTCAGTTTTATTAATTCTTTCGATGCTTCTGAGTTTGGATATTTAGTTAGTAACGTGACAGGTCTCGCACCGTCTTTCAACCTGTCTTTTAAATAAATTTTTGTGTATACATTCCATTTGGCTTGGTTGCCATGCTCGTCGATTAAAGGTGAAGTTGAAGTCTTCTTGAAAACAAGGTTGCTTTTGTCGTATTCTAAGTACGACATGTATGACCAGCGCCAAACCTTGTCTGAATTACCTTTTGGTTTAACGGAAGACCCATCTTGGACTGCCTTCGGCATTGTATTGCCAGGAGGTATAACAAAGCTACCATCAGGGCACTCAATGAAATACCTTTGGTTAGGTCTTGAATCTAATGAAGGTTGATATAAACCTACAATATTGTATTTGCTGTAGTCATCTTCATATTTAAATAGCTTTAAATACTTTTTATCTTGCTGGGCTTCGCTATCGTTAAAGCCTGGAAGATTAGTTATGTCTCTTGCATACACAAGTATATATTCATGGGAAGAGGCGAAATGCTTTCCTTTGTTGCTTGTTAACTTTGTTTTCCTGGCAATTGTGCCAACTAAGTTTTGTTCTCCAAATACTTCGTCACCAACTTTTTGTAAGTTGTACACCTCGGTATCATCAATTGACAGGAACGACACTCCATCTTCACGCAATAAATTTCGCGCCAATTGCAAGCGCGGATACATCATATTCAACCAATTTGAGTGGTACTTCCCGTCCGACTCCGAGTTGCGCTCGGCCTGTGAACTGACAATATTCCCTTCTTCATCCCTTTGGCCGTAAGCCTCCCGGTATTTTTTGAGGTTATCCCGGTAATTGTCCTTATATACGAAGTCCTTGCCGGTATTATAAGGTGGATCGATGTAGATCATTTTTATCTTCCCAGCGTAGCTCCGCTGGAGCAACTTGAGCACCTCTAGGTTATCGCCCTCGATGTAAAGATTTTGAGTTGTTTCCCAATCAACACTTTCTTCGGGTGCAGGCCTCAACGTACCCGTACTAGGCTTCAACGCTTCAGCCCGCGCTTTCCGCTTACCGGGCCACACAAAGCGAAAATATTCTTC
The DNA here is from genome assembly GCA_963710195.1 of Lewinellaceae bacterium. Lineage (GTDB taxonomy): Bacteria > Bacteroidota > Bacteroidia > Chitinophagales > Saprospiraceae > Neolewinella. The sequence goes on along the minus strand of CAVPZF010000003.1, from coordinate 193,771 downwards.
GCTTTCAGTTACCTCATCGCCGAGCAGTTGCCGAAGTGCGGAAAAATCCACTTTATCCTCGGAGACGATACTTGGAAATAGTGCCCGTAATTTTTCAATGTTTTCCGCCACCAAATCCTTACTGGCGGAAAGCTCGTGGTCACCGGTGATGCGTGTGATACTATCGCTCATAATAAAATTGGGCTTTAAGGTCTTTTAATTGTTGAATTAGGCTACTGAGTTCGATTTGCAACTCCACCCTTTCCGTCATCCGTTTGCTTTTCCGTAGCTGTGAGGTCAGCGATTCCCGGTGGCGTTCTAGTTTTTGGATCTGCTCCAGCGTTACGTAGTGCGCTTCCGGGTCCGCAACTTCGGTAACCGCCCCGGTAGACATTGTCCACGCAAAGTGGGTGATGGCCGTAAGGTAGCTGTTGTAGGTAGTCTTGAGGTCTTGCGTAGCAAGTTGAGAAAACGCCATCGCATTTTTAAAGGCGCATGCTGCCTCTGTTAAGTGTAGGAAGTCAACTGCCGGGCTTCGGTAGGTTTTGATGTGCGTACAGGCTACACCAGTTTTGGCAGGGATGCTTTTGGCAGCGGCTTCCACCCGGTAACTCGCTTCCGTGTGTAGCAGCAGCAAAAGGGGGTACGGCACGTAGGTATGGTACAGACTGGCGACCGCCTCCGCCCTCTTGAGAAAGTCTTCCTCGCGAAATTTGATCCTGAAATACTGAATTTCACTGTAGCGTTCACCGTCCTGCTCATAGGCAGGCACGTTTCCTGCGGTGGGTTTAAGGCTACCTATCCACTCGCTTTCCAGGGGCACGAAAGGTGCACTGATCAACCGCTTCTCTGCGGTAGACAAGGAAAACCCGTGGCGGGTGAAGAAGGCCTTGGGGAAGGGCTTGCTTGACCTTGCAGGTTCCGGTAAGGATAATAGGTCGGTGAAAAACTTCAAACCGTCAATAAGTTTACTCGCGATTATTCTTCGCCCGGTTACAGTACCGGTGGGTCAGCTGGGCATTGTCGACCATCGTGTATCCCCCCTTTGAAAAGGGAGTGATGTGATCGACCTCTGCGTCATCCAACATCTGAATTTCCTGCCCACAAATCGCGCAGGCGGTACTTTGATTATATAGCTCTTTCTTTACGCTGATGGGAAAAGTTCGGGCTTGCCTCTGCCGCTTTCCCACGATTTCTTCCAGTCGGTCGAACCAGCGCCGGTGCCTTTCGGTAAGTTGACTTCGATCGTTGGTCCGAATGGATATGGTTTCGTTATAGCTTGGGTCTATTAAAAGCTCGATCATGGCGTTGCGGATCTCGTCAGCGCGTGGCACTATTTCGTGCTTCTGGTAGCGGTTGAAGCCACACATTTGTACTTCGAAAAGGGCCGTATTTACTCCTTTGCTCCACTGTCCGTTCACATCGCCGGTCTCGAAGAGGGTGTACTTGCGGAACGCTTCCTTCCCGAAAACCGTCCTCACCAGTTCAAGCAAGTGATCCAATCGGTCACGGTATTCTTGCGCCTTTTCGGGGGTGATGTTTCGATTGTCCCGCAATTCCTTATTCAGGAACTGCTTCATGGAGGGTTTGTAATTCAGGTAGGTCTTGTCGGCCAGAGCAAAATACCGGAGTAGCATGCCCCGGTAGCGCATTCGCTTTTTGTAGTTGTCTTTGTCAATAAGCAGATCCAGCAGTGGATGGTCTTCCAATTCCGCAAGCAACTTGATGTAACCACCCCGGTACACCGAGTTGCGCAGCTCATCTTCGTTAAGCTTGATGGAACCGGTATTCAGCCGTTCAAAAATTTCAAACTTGATATCCTCTTCGGACTCTCGTTTGATGATGATGGTGTGAATTGTAGTCGTCTTAATCTTGGACTGCTGCAAGCGCTCTAAATCAGAGAAGGTCTTTCGGTTGAGGTGATCCAGGACCTTGAGGCCGCGCAACTCAAAAGATTTCCCGTCGGGAAAGTAGCCCTTCATGAAGCTGATGAAGGAAGTCAACCGCTGCTGCCCGTCAATCACGCTATACGTACCATCCGGCTCTTCCGCCAGGTAAACTACCGGAATGGGAACCTCCATCATAATTGACTCAATCAACCTGCTGGCCTTGGTCGCGTCCATTACGTAGTTCCGCTGGTAGTCGGGTTGCAGGACTAAGTCGCCGTCCTCTTCCATTGTCTTAAACTCTCGGATGCTCCAATCCTTGGCTTGCCAGATGATCTTGCGGTCATCTTCAGCGGATGAAAGGTCAAGGTGATCATCCTCCTGATTTAAGGCTTCGTCTTCAACATCTTCAACTGGCGAGTGATCAATATTCACTTTCGAGGGGGTTTTGTAAGGATAGGTTTGTCATCGTCACTGAACGACAAAATAATTTATTAGCTCGTAGTCCGTGAGCCGTACGCTGGATGAACCTCCTAACGTGCCAAGGGGGTTGGCTAAACTATCAATAGCCGAAAGGTCCGTCACCCCCTGGATACTATTCATAGCTTCGCCGAGCAGCTTTTGGTTATGGGCCAGCGCTTGATTGCTGTTTGCCAGTGGGCCCTGCACCTGCGTCCCCGCCAGATCCTGCACGGTCAATCCGAGGCATAGATTGCGGAGGACATCAAGCGTTCGCTTTGGCTGGCGAGGCCCAAAAACCACGTTTCCATCCTCACTGACGTACACCAGGTAGTAAGGATAGAGGGGATTGGTAGCCGCACCTTCGGATACCTTAGCGCGGTGACGCAAGCAGAAGATGATGCCCGGAGGGGTGTCTTCCATACGGCGACGGACCCGAGTGTGAAAGCCGGGGGTTATAGCTCTTACCTCGTCTACTTCGGTGGGAGTAAGGTGATCTAGGTTTACTTTGAAATCATTGAAGGTCAGGTCGGTGATGGTTATGCCTCCCTGGAGGTCCTCCAGATCGATTACCCGCTCCTTCAGCTCCTTGAGTTGCCGGGTGCGGTAGTCCAGTTCACCCTCCATTTGGTCCGTTTCGATCACGTTTTCGTCACCGGTGGCGCAAATGTCCAGGATGACCATACGTCCCTTTACCCGATTGATCAGGTTGATGTAGGCATTCAGGTCAATGTTGGGCCAAAAGTTAACGAGCTGAATTTGGGCATTAGTCGAGCCGATCCGGTCGATTCGGCCGAAACGCTGAACGATGCGTACGGGGTTCCAGTGTATGTCGTAGTTGACCAGGTAGTCGCAGTCCTGTAGGTTTTGCCCCTCGCTGATACAATCCGTACCGATCAGCAGATCAATTTCGCTACCGCCCGCCGGCCGGAACTGATTGCGCCCCTTGGACCTCGGAGAGAAATTCAGGATGATCTCCCCGAACTGGTTGCCGCTGTCCGGGAGATTGGTACGGTTTTTTCCTGTGCCGCCCGTGACCAGCCCTGAGTAGAGACCAAACTCTGACTTGGCCCAATCCGCAAGGTGCCGGTACAGGTAATTCGCCGTATCCGCGAAGGCAGTAAAGACCAGAACTTTACGGTTCTCCGGATTGATGGGGTTGTTAATTTTATCGGCAATCTCCTCCTTTAGCTTAAGCAACTTAGCGTCGCGGTGTGGTTCGACTTGGTGTGCGAGGTTCAGGATGTGCCCGATTGCCGCCTGATCTCGCTGTAGTTCGTCCTTAAAACGGATGAGGTCTAGATCCTGGATCAGTACCTGCACATTATCGCCGATTAGCAACTCTGGATTCAGGTCATCTTCCGCAAAGTCTTCTAGGGTGGATGGCTCCAGGTACAAGTCCTGCTGATGGTTTTGCCAATGCTCGATCTTGTCAATCAGCCCGTTAATGTTCTGAAGCATTCGGCCCATCGTGATCTGAAAGCTGGAAATGCTACTTTCAAGACGCTTCAGGAAGTTGACGCGCATTAAGTTGATGAGGCTTTCCTCACGTGATTCCTGACGGAAAGTACTACCGGTAATGAGCTGGTAGTCGTACTTATCCTCGTAGAAGCTTTTCCGGTCGGCCCGGATATACTTCATGGGTTGATAATTGGCCAAATTCAGTTTTAGCAGCTGAGTATTGATCGTGCCAATGTCCGGAAACGCTTTTTCGGCGTCTACTTCGGCATAAACATTTATGGGCTTTAGTTTTTCCGGAAATTTTCCGATATCGCTGATGTCGTAGTACTTCTCAATGTGCTTACGTGAACGCGCGATAGTCAGCAGATCGAGAATTTTAAAGTAACGCCCATCCAGGGTGTTGATCAATTCATCGCGGTTCTGGGCTGGCTTATCCATCCAGGTGTTGAATTGCTTCTGAGCTTGTCGCATCACTTCATTGATGCTGTGAATACCGTTACGCTCGAGCCCTTGGTCGTCGTCCTCCGTGATAAAGTACACCTGATTACGGAGATCGCGGAGCTTATTATTTACCGGCGTAGCGCTGAGCATGAGCACCTTGGTCTTTACTCCTTTTTTAAGCACGTCCTCCATGAGGCGCTCGTAGCGGGTCTTATGCCCGCGCTTGGGCACGTTATTTCGAAAGTTGTGACTTTCGTCGATGACGATAAGATCGAAGTTCTCCCACGTGAAGTGCTCCAGGTCAATCTCGTTGCTATTCCCCGTATACCGGCTAAGGTCAGTATGGTAGAGCACCCGGTAGTTAAAACGATCATCAATAAGGATATTTCTGCGGTCCTGGTTTCGGTAAACGACCCAGTTCTCATAGAGTCGTTTAGGGCAAAGCACCAGCACGTTGTAGTTGCGCTGCTGGTAATATTTTATGACCCCCAGTGCCTCAAAGGTCTTACCCAGTCCTACGCTGTCAGCGATGATGCAACCCCCATATTTCTCAATTTTATTGATGGCACCGAGAACGGCGTCCTTTTGAAAATTGTAGAGCAGACTCCAAATCTTAGAGCTGTAAAACCCGCTACGCTTTATTTTCTCCTGCTCGGCTAGACGATCGTAATCCGAGAAGAGGTGACTGAGCGTAAAAAGGTACTGGTGCTTGGGATCGGTGAGGTCTAGCAATTCTTCCAACCGGTCGGCAAGCAAGGCAGTTTGGTTCTTGGCGCTTACCCAGCTCTGCTCGAAAAGTATTTTGAATGACGTACTGACCGCTGCATCCTGTGGCACAAGAATCACCGGCTGTTCGGACGGGTACAGACCGAGGAGTTGAAGGTCGAAGTCAGATTTGGTAAAATTTGCCGCCACCGCTTTTTCACCGGCTTCAAGTAGTACCATGTTTATTCCACAGTTGCCGGTCTTCACAGTAAACGGGCAGTGGGCTCCGCTGCGCACAAAGCGGGTAGCGGATTTTAAGTCCAGCTCCATGCGTCGACCCACATCAGAGGGGTGCGCCACTAAACTAGTGACATCGCCTTGCTGATTGGAACTCAGGATGCGTACCGACGCGGAAGGGGGGAGCAGCTTCAAAAGCTGGTGAAGCGCGTAAAAGCTTATCCTGCCACACTGAATCGAGAGCGTACTGTTGGGGACTAGGTTTTCCGCTAGGAAGCTATGTAAGGTTGTCGACTGGTTATCAATCATGAGGCAGCATCGGGAGACGGTAAGTTACACCATGGCCCGGATTTTCGAAAATAGCAGAATTTGCAAATTATCGTCGTTGCATCAGCTGTCTACTGCCGCACTTCAATAAATTCTATTTACAGAATGACTCGCTTCCCGTGAAAAGTATCAAAATTAATCCTTTAATAACCTTGGCCTAGAATTCACCGGAGCTCTTAGTCCAATAATCAGGTTGTGATATAGAAACTTCGTCACCACAATTCGGTGCCCCATCAGTAACATTTTGAACCGTAGGACTGGAACCAGCAATGCTAGTTACTCTGGTTAATCATCAACCGCGTCATCACTCCTATCATAGTCAGAGAAACCTTCAGTTCTTACTATCTCTAGCAGTTCTCCACGCCCCCACCAGCCGGCCCGCACGCGCGTTTACTACCGGTGTGGTCTCTCTTCCTCAGTATCCCTTCACCCCCTCCCTAAACCCAAACAACCCATACCCCACCCCTTCATCATACCCCGGCACGTCCGAAAGCTGCTCTTGCGCCTCCTGGTCGGAAACGGGGGGTGGTGAAGGGCATCTTCCCCGAGGGTGAGAAGCGCCCGGTCACCACGTCGAGCACCGCCTCGGGGGTGGTGCCGAAGGTGGCGAGCACGGCGGGGATCTGCGGGTCGCCGTCGGTATAAAGCTCGTCGATGGAGCAGGGGTTGCTGTAGTTGACGACCAGCACGGCCGGCTTTTTGGAGACCAGCTTACGCAGGCGGTCGACGTCGATGCCGTTGGCGGAGAGGTTGACGTGGAGGGGGCTGCCGTCCGACTGGAACAGCGACTTGCCCCGGGGGAGTACCCACAGTACGGTACGGTCCGCGGCTTCGGGCGCGTCGACGAAGTCGACCGGCCAGTCGCTGCCGGGCTCCGGACGGTACACGACCAGGGAGTCACCGCCCCGCCAGGGTACGTAGGTGGTGAAGTAGACCTTGGTCCGGGCTGGCAATGGGAGTACTTTCTCGCCGTCCACCGCGCCGTTACGCAGCAGCACGATCGATTTGCGCATCGCCACATCGGCCCGCTCCTGGAAGCGTGCCTGCCCCACAGTAGCAGTGGCGGCGGACACGTCCACGTAGGGATCTTCGAAGAGGCCCAGCCGGAACTTCTCGAGCAGCAGCAGGTACACCGAGCGGTCTACCTGCTCCGTCAGTTCGGAGTAGGTGCGAAGCGCCTCCAGCAGCAGGCCGGGGTCGGCGGTGCCGGAGAAGAGGTTGACGCCCGCCTCGAGGGCCATTTTGTAGCGCTCGGGGATGGACAGTTCCTCCACGCCCCAGGGCATCATCTCGATCGGACCGGTATGCGAGTTGATGATCCCCTCGAAGCCCAGCTCGCCGCGCAGTACCTCCTGCAGCATCCGCTTGTTGAAGGCGTAGGCCAGCTCCGGGTAGTCGGTACCCACGGGGTAGGAGTAGTACGGCATGATGGCCGAGGTGCCCGCCTCGATCGCTGCCCGGAAGGGGATCAGGTTGTTCTCCAGCCGCCCGCCGGGAAAGACCTCCCGCTTGCCCCAGTCGAAGTGGGGGTCCTGCCCGCCCTCCGTAGCGCCGCCGCCGGGGAAGTGCTTGGTGGTCAGGGCGACGCCCTGATAGCCATCGGGAGTGTGCAGGGCCTCCCCCTGAAATCCGAGGACGATGGCTCGTATGGTCTGCGCCGCCAGCTCCGGATCCTCGCCGAAGGTTCCCTCGGTGCGCTGCCAGCGCGGATCGGTGGCCAGGTCCGCCATGTACATGTAGCCCTTGCGGATGCCGACGGCCGTCCATTCCCGCCGGGCGACGTCGGCAAACTCCCGCACTAGGGCGGTGTCGCGCATCGCGGCCAGCCCCAGTTCGCCGGGCCAGGTGGAGAAGGGGGTATCGCCCACGTTGAGTCCCGCGGCTACGTCCACCGCGATGTGGTTGCGCGGATTGGAGGCCACGATCGCCGGGATGCCGTGTCCCGTCCGCTCGCACAGCTCTTGCAGGTTGTTGGCCCACTCCGCGATGATCGCGGGGGCCGGATTGGCCCGCAGGATGAAGTGGCGGCCGTGAAACTCCGTAACCGCCTTCGTGGTACCCGCCGAGCTCATCATCGGCGCGTCCAGCGGCTTGCGGGTGAAGATGTTGGTCTCGGTCACGGCGTCCTCCTCGTTGAAGCCGCTGGCGATGGGCTGCCCGTTGCCCGGCCCGAAGCCGGCGTCGTTCTCCATCCGCGTGGTGCTGATCAGCATCAGCCCGACTTTTTCTTCGAGACTAAGCCGGTCCGTCAGGTCGCTGCTGCGTTCTTCGGCGGGGAGCCGCCAGTCTTCGTAGGGATCGAGGGTACCGTTGCCGTTGAGGTCCTTGAATTGTAGGCCGTCCTCGGCTAGCAGGCTTGCGCTGCGGTAGCCGAGCGCCGGCTGCTCGGGGGTTGCCTCCGCGGGTGGGCGGCTGCTGCAGGCGGTGAGGAGTAGGCAGAGTAGGGCAAGGACGAAGGTGTAGCGCATGATCCAGTGAATGGTGGAGTAAGTGGATGCCAGGGAAGATAGCGGAATCGGGGGAACCTTTGCACCTGCGTTCCCGCCCCGCTCTTGGCGCGGTCGGAGACCGCATTTTACTTCCGCTGCCGGAGGCAGCATTTTACTAGCGCGGTCGGAGGCAGCTCTGTACTGGCGCGGTTGGAGGCAGTAGCGTACTTACATCAAATAAAAATCCTCAGCCTCCACCTTAGCCGGCAGCTCCGTCTCCTCCAGCAGCTGCCGCAGGTTAATCTCAATGGTGCGACTAATGGCGGTGGTGGGCGTATCGGTAGGCTAATTCTCGAAGGGGTCCTGCAGGAGGTAGGCGGCCTTTTCGAGGAAGAAGACCATGGCGATGAGCAGCACGATGGCGACCTCGAGCACGATGCTGAGCTGCAGCGGCACCAACAGGATCAGGAAGATCACGAAGAGGTAGATGGCCGCGTGCAGTCCCTTGCGGTAGTTGGTGGGGAAGATGGTGTTCTTGATGCGCTCGCACTTGCCCATGGAGGCGGTGAGGCGGATGTACTTTACAACAAACCGTTCGTTGGCCCGGCGGCAGGTGCAATGCCTCCCCGAAGCGGGCAAAATATGCCGGCTCCACGCGAAAGCGGATCCGGTAGTTCGTTTCGGCCACGTCGAAGCGGCCGTCGCGGGCGGCGAGGGAGTATTCGATTTCGCTCACCCCGGCCTCCTCCGTGACCCGGCAGTACGATGCCCCGAGGTGGGGCGCTCGGCTGGTTTCCAGGCTGAGGTAGGTGGTGAGGTGTCCCATACGCTGGCGCAAAGCTATGACTCCCCTGTCCCTAGTCTTCCCCCAGCTGGAAGGCATGCACCTCCAATTCCTCCGGATGAGAAACGATGATCCACACGTAGTAGGCAAAGAAGTGCTCCGGAGAGAGCAGTTCCGGACGCAGCCCCTCCATCGTCAATATTGCGTAGGTCGCCCCCTCCCGGAAGGATGGGTCGAGGTAGTTCAGACAGGTAGCCAGATTTTGCTTGAATACGGGCAGGTCCTCCCCCCAGTGCTCGTCGCGTACGTACTGCTGCATGACCGCCTGGAAGCCCGGATAGTCACCCCGGTAAAAATCAGCTTCCCGAAGCCCGCCGGGCAGCAGCGGTCCGTGCCAGGCAGTTTTACGGTCGCCTACGTACTCCGGGGGGGTGAGATTTCCGTCCCGCAGTACGTCTGCCTGCAGCAGGCTAGCCAGCGTCGGCCCCGGTACGGAAGCGGTAAAAATGGCGGCGCTGTAGAATCCCAGGTAGCCGGGGTCAACGTATCGGTGAAGGTGGGTTACTGCTAGCGTCATACGTTCCGCGACAAGATACGCTCAGCTTCGGCGGACAGGACCGCACATATCCCTGGCCCCAAAACAACTCAAGCCCACCCCCGTACGTTACTGTCGAATAAGCGCTATCTTTGAAACCGCTTTCAACTACATCGAGATGACTACAACGCTGCTTTTCCTCAACGCCATCGGCCCGGAGATGATCCTCGTCTTCTTTGCCATCCTGTTGCTCTTTGGAGGCAAGAAAATCCCCGAGCTCATGCGCGGCATCGGTAAGGGCATCCGGGAGTTCAATACCGCCAAGGGCTCCCTCGAACAGGAACTCAAGGACGGAATGAAGGAAGAAGAACAGCGCGAAAAAGACGCCCGCGAATTGCGCGAACTGCGCGAGCGCGAGGCCCGTCGCCAACGCGAAGAGTCCTTTATTACCCGCGATAACGCTCAGTAGAACCTCCGGGTTGCTGGTCGGAAAAGCTTCTTTGTCCTGCGGGGTGAAGGAGCTTTTTTGTTTTGGTGGGGTACCACGCCGGCCGGACGCTCGGAGGTGCTTAGGCACACTCCGAGCGTCCTCCATCCTGCTACGGAAGATCACCAGGACCTCGCAGTGTGACCAAGCGTAGCGACGGGCTCCTGCGAGCGTCCGGGTCCCCGCCTAGTCCAGGCTATTCAGCAATTGGAAGCCCGTGCGGTCGACCACATCCGTCGTCAGCAACGCATTCGTCAGCAGCACCACGCCCCGCCGGCCCGCCACGTCCACGGCCACGAACGCGCGGTAGCCGCCCACGCCGCCGTTGTGCCAGTAGATCTGCCGGCGGTTTTCCCGCGTCAGCAGCTGCCAGCCGAGTCCGACCGCCCGCCGCTCGTCCGTCCTGCTGACCGGCTCGCGGGTCAGGGTGCCGGCCGTGAATCCGGGATCCAGTTGCGCGCGGAGGAACTTCACCATATCCCGCGGGGTAGACACGATCGCCCCGGCCCCCGCCATCGCCTCCGTAAACCCCCAGTAGGAAGCCCGGCTCCCATCGGTGTTCCACCCCGGCACCCGCGGGGCCCGCAAACTATCCGGTCCCACCGAAGTGGCCGTCATGCCCAGGGGATCGAGCACCCGCGCGTGCAGACTCGCCGTATAGCCCTCCGTATCTACCTTCGCCCCCAGGGTGTAGCCCAGCAGCCCGAAACCCAGGTTGGAGTAGCCGCCGTTCCCGTCGGGCGCGACCGTCAGTCCGTCACGCAGGTACTCCTCCAGCCGCTCGGGCGTGTAGGCGCCGTAGGGATTGCCCGGATTGAGGAAGAGCTCCGGCATGTTGTTCGGCAGCCGGGGCAGTCCGGAGGTATGACTGGCCAGTTGCCGGTAGGTAAACGCGATGCTGTCCGCAAAGGCATAAGGATAAACGACGTTCACCCGGTCGTCCAGCTGCAAACGTTCGGCTTCGACCAGCCGTGCCAGCAGGGTAGCCGTGAATACCTTGGAGACCGAGCCGATCCCGAATCCCCCGTCGGCATTATCGACGGTCTCCAGCCTGCCCTCCGTGCGCCGCACGCCGTAGTAGGTGGTGGAATCGCCGGAGATCAGGGCTACTCCCGCTTCGCCCCCCTCCGGGTAGTCGTGCAGCAGCGCGTACAGCAGTTCCCGTTGGGCCGCGTCGATCCGCGTCGTATCCTGGGCATCGACCAGCGCGACGCTCTCCTGTGCGTAGAGGGGGAAGAGTGCGGTCAGCACGGACAACAGGCTAAGGCAGCAGCGGTACATAGGGAGTTTTAGCGAAAGGTAAGGACGGGCGGGGCCGCGGGTGCCACGAAATCGACCAACGAAACCGTACCTTCGCCCTCCGCAAATGAAGCTTACGCCCCCCATGGAACTCACCGACCAGGAAATCACCCGGCGCGACAACCTCGCCAAAATCCGCGAACTGGGCATCGACCCCTTTCCCGCCGCCCTCTTCCCGGTCACCCACCTGGCCGCCGACGTGCTCCGGCAGGTGGAACTCGATGATCAAGGCCAGGTCACCAACCTCCAGGACGTCACCCTGGCCGGCCGCATCATGTCGCAGCGCATCATGGGCAAGGCCGCCTTCGCTAACCTCCAGGACAGCAGCGGCCGCATCCAGCTCTACGTGAGCCGTGACGACATTGCCCCCGGCGAGGACAAGTCGATGTACAACACCCTGTTCAAAAAACTGCTCGACCTGGGCGACTTCATCGGCATCAAGGGCTTCGTCTTCAAGACCAAGACCGGCGAGACCTCGGTGCACGTAAAGGAGCTGACCTTCCTCGGCAAGTCCCTGCGCCCCCTGCCCACGCCCAAGCGCGACGACGAGGGCCACGTTTACGACGAATTTAAGGACCCCGAGCTGCGTTACCGCATGCGCTACGTCGACCTCACCGTCAATCCCCAGTACCGGGAGATTTTCCGCAAGCGCAGCAAGCTGATCACCTCGATGCGCCGCTTCCTCGACGAGCGCGGCCTGCTGGAGGTGGAAACGCCCATCCTGCAGCCCATCCACGGCGGCGCGGCGGCCCGTCCCTTCAAGACCCACCACAACAGCCTGGACGTCCCCATGTACCTCCGGATCGCCAACGAGCTCTACCTCAAGCGGCTCATCGTGGCCGGCTTCGACGGGGTCTACGAATTCGCCAAAATGTTTCGCAACGAGGGCATGGACCGCACCCACAATCCCGAGTTCACCGCCGTTGAGTTCTACGTCGCCTACAAGGACTACCACTGGATGATGGAGACCTGCGAGCAATTGCTGGAGCACGCCGTCACGGCCGTCAACGGCAGCGCCCAGGTCAAAGCCGGGGAAAATGAGATCGACTTCACCGGTCCCTACCGCCGCCTCACCATGGCCGACGCCATCCGCGAGTACACCGGGGAGGACATCGACGGGGCCGACGAGGACGAGCTCCGCGCCATCGCCAAGCGCCTGCACGTACACGTCGACAACACCATGGGCCGCGGGAAGCTGGTCGACGAAATCTTCGGCGAACACGTGGAGGGAAAACTGATCCAGCCCACCTTCATCATCGACTACCCGGTCGAGATGTCGCCCCTCACCAAGAAGCACCGCAGCAAGGAGGGCCTCGTGGAGCGTTTCGAGCTCATGGTCAACGGCAAGGAGATCGCCAACGCTTACTCCGAGCTCAATGACCCCATCGACCAGCGGGCCCGCTTCGCCGATCAACTCGCCCTGGCCGAACGTGGCGACGACGAGGCCATGGCCACCGACGAAGACTTCCTCCGCGCCCTCGAATACGGCATGCCCCCCACCGCCGGCATCGGCATCGGCATCGACCGCCTGGTGATGCTGCTGACCGGGCAGAAGTCCATCCAGGAAGTCCTCTTCTTCCCCCAGATGAAACCCGAGAAGTAGTTTTTGTAGAGTTTTAGTTCGTTAGTTCTTTCGGAGCCAGCGGACCGCGTGCCCCTAAAGAACTAAAGAACTAAAAAACTAACGATCTAAAGAACTAACGAACCAAGAATGCTCCTCTACGTCACCTGGGACGCCTCCCCCGAAATCTTCTCCCTCGGTCCCCTCACCCTACGGTGGTACGGCATGATGTTCGCGATCGGCTTCCTGTTGGGCTTCATTATGGTCCGCCGGATGTTCCTGCGCGACGGGGCGCCCGAAGCCTGGCTCGATTACTGTTTCTACTTCCTCATCGCGGGTACCATTCTGGGCGCGCGCTTCGGTCACATCTTGTTTTACCAGTGGGATTACTACAGCCAGCACCCCGGCGATATCCTCAAGATCTGGGAGGGCGGGCTGGCCAGCCACGGCGGCGTCATCGGTGTGGTCACGGCCCTCTGGCTGTTCAGTAAGTTCGTGAGCAAGCAGTCCTTCTTCTGGATCAGCGATAAGGTGACCGCCCCCATCGCCCTGGTCGGCGCCATGATCCGCTTCGGTAACTTGATGAATAGCGAGATCGTCGGCATCCCCAGCGATCAGCCCTGGGCCTTCCACTTCGTCAATGCGCTGCCCCGCAGCCTGGCCGACGTGCCCCGCCACCCCGTGCAGCTCTACGAGTCCGTCAGCTACCTCACCACCTTCGCCCTCCTGCTGTTCCTTTACTGGAAGACCGACGCGCCCCGCAAGCCCGGCCTGCTCACCGGCCTGTGGTTCGCGCTCATCTTTGGCTTCCGCTTCGTCTGGGAGTACTTCAAGAGCGACCAGGGGGGCTTTGGCCAGGCCCTCACCACCGGCCAGTGGCTCAGCGTTCCGTGCGTCATTTTCGGCATCGCCCTCGCCATCTACAGCCAGAGTCGGCCGGAAGTGGATACTGCCGTGAAGGGGATTTAAAATTTAAAATGTGCCATTTAAAATTTGCCCACGCCACTGGTGCTCCCATCTCGATGAGCGGACACACCCGAGCGAAGCAAGGGGAAGAGAGTCGAAAATTTGAAATTTAGGATTTAAAATTTCAAATGTGCCCGCACCGCTGATGCCGGGGGAAGTTTACAAATTACCATTTACGAAGTACCAAGTACCATTTGCTCGCGCCACTGATGCTCCCATCCCGATGAACGAACACACCCGAGCGCAGCAAGGGGCAACTGTCGGTTTAACTCAACAATTCACTAACCCAACAACTCTTCCCACCCGAGCGCAGCAAGGGGCAACAGCCAGAAGTGAAAACCAGCAACCAGCAACCTAGCAAACCCGAGCGAAGCAAGGGGCAATCCCCCACAAATTTTAAATTTGACATTCCAAATTTTAAATCCCACCCTTCCATGCTTCACACCATCATCTTTGACCTTGGCAACGTCCTTATCGGTTGGCAGCCCCGCGCCCTTTTTGAGCAGGTATTCGACACCAAGGAAGAGGTGGACTACTTTCTGCAAAACGTTGCGACCCTGGAGTGGAACGAAAAGCAGGACGCCGGCCGGACCATCGCCGAGGGTACCACCGAACTCATCGCCGAACACCCCGACTTCGAGCGCGAGATCCGTATCTACTACGACCGCTGGACGGAAACCATCACCGGCCCCATTCCCGGCACCGTCGAAATCCTCAAAGCCCTGCACGGTTCCGGAAAGTACCGCCTTTTGGGCCTCACCAACTGGTCGCACGAACTCTTTCCCTGGGCCCGCGAGACTTTCTCCTTCCTGTCGCTCTTCGAAGACATCCTCGTCTCCGGCGACGTAGGCCTCCAGAAGCCCGACCCCGCCATTTACCGCCTCTTGCACGATACGTATGACCTGAAGGGCTACGCCGACTGCGTCTTCATCGACGACAGCCTCCGCAACGTCGAAGCGGCCCGTAAGGAAGGACTGGACACCATCCGCTTCGAAAATCCGGAGCAGCTAAGCGGAGAGTTGGCCGCTCGGGGGGTGACAATTTAAATCAGCCCGTTAAATCCCTTCCAAAGCCACCGCCTCCGCCAGCCCCTGAAAGATCGAGTAGCCGTCTTCATTGCCCAGGATCATCTCGCTGGCGCGCTCGGGATGGGGCATCATGCCGAACACGTTACGGCCGGCGTTGCAGATGCCGGCAATGTGGTCGACCGAGCCGTTGTGGTTGCTCGCGGGAGTGACCTCCCCGGCCCCGTCGCAGTAGCGAAACAGGACCCGGTCGTTGTCCCGGAGCTCGGCCAGGGTAGCCTCGTCGGCGTAGTAGCGGCCTTCGGCGTGGGCGATAGGGAGGCGGAGGACCTGGCCAGCGGAGAGGCGGCGGTTGGTCGCGGCGTTGCCGGTCTCGGAGCGGATGTACACGTTCTTGGCGATGAACTTCTGTTCCTGGTTGCGCAGCAGGGCACCGGGCAGCAGGTGCGCCTCGCAAAGAATTTGAAAGCCATTGCAGATACCGAACACGTAGCCCCCGCGGTTGGCAAAGTCGATGACGGACTTCATGATGGGGGAGAAGCGCGCTACGGCTCCGGCCCGCACGTAGTCGCCGTAGCTAAAGCCGCCGGGCACGATGAGGCAGTCGTCGGTGGTCAGGTCGCCGAGGCTTTCTTCCTTGTGCCACAGCTTGACGGTCTCGCGCCCGAGTACGGTGCCGAGCACGTGCACCATATCATCGTCGCAGTTGCTGCCCGGGAAAACGATCACTCCGAATTTCATACGTCGGTATTTGAGGCGTGAAGATAGCCTACAGTAAGGTCTTCAGCAGTTCCCGGGCCCGTTCCATGCCCTCGCTTCCGCCCATCTCCAGCAGGTGCAAGTTTGCCCTCTCCCGCAATTCATAGCTCACTGCCGGCGCCGGATCGATGTACAATACGGGCGCGGACGCGGGTGCAAAGCGCACCAGCCCGGCGGCCGGGTACACCTGCAGGGACGTCCCGACGATGATCACCGCATCCGCCGTTTGTACCGTCAGCGCCGCCTTTTCAATGAGCGGTACTTCTTCGCCGAACCAGACGATGTGGGGCCGCAACTGCACGCCGGTTGCGTCGAGGTCGCCCAGCTCGAGATCCCCTTCCCACCCGCGCACGCCGCCGCCGCCGCTGACCGGGCGCACCTTCGTCAGTTCCCCGTGCAGATGAACGACCTCCGTGGAGCCGGCCCGTTCGTGGAGGTCGTCCACGTTCTGGGTGATGACGGTGACGCGGTAATCGGCCTCCAGGGCCGCGATGAGCTTATGTCCTACGTTAGGCTTGGCCGTCTTCAGCTGGGCGCGCCGCAGGTTGTAGAAGCGCATCACCAGTTCGGGGTCGCGGGTGAAGGCCTCGGGGGTGGCTACGTCTTCTACGCGGTGATTTTCCCAGAGGCCGTTGCTGTCGCGGAAGGTCTTCAGGCCCGATTCAGCGCTCACCCCCGCCCCGGAGAGGACGACGACGTGCGGCGTCACTTTGTCTTGAACTTGGTCAGGGCGGCTTTGGCCTCGTCGGTCAGGACGAGCTTGCCGGTGACGGCGGCCCGCTCGGCGAGGAGTTCCGGCCAGTGCTCGGTGCCCTCCCACAGGCTTTGCTTGAGGCGGGCGGAGGCTTTCGGGCTGTGCTCGGCCAGGCGCTTGGCTACGAGGCGGGCTTCGCGGAACAGCTCTTCCGGCCCGGCGTAGACGTGCTGGTAGAGCCCCTTTTCCCGGGCCCACTTGGCGTCGTGCCACTGGGTGTCGAGACAGAGCTCGCCGGCGGCGGCCACCCCCATTTTTCGGATGAGGGCCGGCAGGATGACGAAGGGGCCGATCGCGATGGCCAGTTCGCTCAGTTTCACCTGGGCGCCCCGGCAGCCGAGGCAGTAGTCCGCCGCCGCCGCGATGCCGACGCCCCCCCCGATGGCCTTGCCCTGCACCGCTACCACCACGGGCTTCGGGCAGCGGCGCATGGCGAGGATGACGTTGGCGAAGCCCTGGAAGAAGTCCTTGCCCGTCTCCTCCTCCTCGATGGCCAGCAGCTCGTCGAGGTTGGCCCCGGCGCAGAAGGTGCCTTCCCCTCCACTGCGCAGGAGCAGGGCGCGGACGCTATCGTCGCCAGCCGCGGCGTCGATGTGGCGCACGAGTTCAGCGAGCAGGGCCGAGGGCATGCTGTTATGGGCGGGGTGGGAAAACACGATCCGCGCAAACCCCATACGGTGATCGGTGGTGATGGTACCCGATTGATTCATGGTCGCAAATTAAGCCATGTCCCAAACATCGAACCCGCGCTCGCCGACTCGCCCCCGCCCCGCGTGTAGAGTGCCTGCCCGAAGAGTTGCTCACACGTAAAGGCCCGTAAAATGCACGGGAGTCCCGAAACTGCCATCCTGTCAGACCTCGGAGGTCTGACAGGATGGCACCCGGCACCCGCGGCCCCGCCCGCTTTTGAACTTCGCCCAGCCCCTAGCTGTAGATCGAACTACTATGGTCAAGATTGCCGACATCGAACTCGGGGCGTTCCCCCTCCTGCTCGCCCCCATGGAGGACGTAAGCGATCCCCCCTTCCGCGCCCTCTGTAAGGCGCAGGGCTGCGACATGATGTACACCGAGTTCATTAGCGTGGAAGGACTGATCCGCGACGCCACCAAGAGTGTCGCCAAGCTCGATATTTACGACTACGAACGCCCCGTCGGCATCCAGATCTTTGGGGCCAACCTCGACAGCATGGTGCAGGCCGCCGACATCGTCACGGAGGCCAAGCCCGAGGTGCTCGACATCAACTTCGGCTGCCCGGTCAAGAAGGTCGTGTGCAAGGGGGCGGGTGCGGGCATTCTTCAGGACATCCCCAAAATGGTGGAGCTCACCAAGGCCATCGTCGACCGTACTCATCTACCCGTGACCGTCAAGACCCGCCTCGGCTGGGACGACAACAGTAAGTTCATCGAAGAGGTCGCCGAACGCCTGCAGGACATCGGCATCCAAGCCCTCAGCATCCACGGGCGTACCCGCAAGCAGATGTACAAGGGCGAGGCCGACTGGTCGCTGATCGGCAAGATCAAGGACAACCCCCGCATCAAAATCCCCATCTTCGGCAACGGCGACATCGACAGTCCCGAAAAGGCCGCCGCTTACCGCGACCGCTACGGCGTCGACGGCATCATGATCGGCCGGGCGGCCATTGGCTACCCCTGGATCTTTCGGGAAATCAAGCACTACTTCGCCACCGGCCAACTGCTCGATCCCCCAACCGTGAAGGAACGCGTCGCCGCCGCCCGTGAGCACCTAGAGCGGAGCATCGATTGGAAGGGCGAAACCCTCGGTATCCTTGAGATGCGCCGCCATTACACGAATTATTTTCGTGGACTCCCCAACATCAAGCACTACCGCAAGATCCTGGTGAGCGAGTTCGCCCCCGCTACGCTTTTCGGTACCCTCAGGAAGATCGAGGAAGTGTACGGAAATGTCGCCGTCTGACAGGCAGCCGGTCGCCTGAAGTCGACGCTACAGCGTCCGCGCCGAGAAGAAGACGTCCAGTGCCTCCTTACTCGCATCACCGCTTTGGTAGCCGGCCGTAAAGGACTTTACCCGCTGCTCGGAAGTACCGTGGGTGAAGCTTTCCGGTACCACGTAGCCCTGGGCTTCCTTCTGCAGGGTATCGTCGCCGATGGCGGTGGCCGCCGCAATGGCCTCCTGGATGTCCCCCTGCTCGAGCAGGTCGGTGTTGGTCTTGGCGTAATGGGCCCAGACGCCGGCGAGGTAATCGGCCTGCAGTTCCAGGCGGACGGAAAGGGCGTTGGCCTCGGTCTCGCTTACGCGTCCACGGGCCTGGGACACCCGCTGGCTGTAGCCGAGCTGGTTCTGTATGTGGTGGCCGACCTCGTGGGCCACTACGTAGGCGAGGGCGAAGTCACCCGGTGCCCCGAAGCGCCGGCGCAACTGGTCGGCGAAGGAAAGGTCGATGTACACCTGCTGGTCCGCCGGACAGTAGAACGGGCCGGTCGCCGCGCTGGCAAAACCGCAGGCGGAGCGGTCCTGCCCGCTGAAGAGCACCAGGACGGGCTCCTTATATGGGCGGTTATACTCCTGGGTAAAGATCTGATTCCAGGCATTCTCTGTCTCCTGCAGGGTGACGCTGACGATGCGGGCGTTGGTGTCGTCTTCCTGAATGTCGGCCTGGGGATTGGTCGTTGTTTGGGTAGGGGTTGCGCCGCCACCGCCCCCGATGCCGAGGTATTCGAGCGGGTTACCGCCCAGGAAAAAGACGACGATCATGATGATGATCGTGCCGATGCCGAAGCTGCCGGCCCGGCCCCCGCCGCCGCCGCCAATGAAGCTACCGCCCCCGCGGCCCCGGCGGTCGTCGATGTTGCTGCTGCCTTTTCTTCCCTGAAGTTTCATAGTACTTGCTTGTTGTAGTTGATATTGGTTAGTTGACGGCATCCTGCTGGGCAAAGACCCGGCGCAGGAGGTCCGTGGTGCGGGCCGAGACGTTTGCCCGGATGTCCACTTCTTTGAGGGCCACTTTCTTGAACAGTCCCTCCAGTGCCCGTTCGGTCACGTAGGCGCCCAGGTCGGTGTTTACCGGCTGGCGGGTGAGGGGGAAGTTGTTGTAGGCGTTGGCCGCGTCGAGCCATACTTTATTGGCGTCGTATTTGTCGAGACTGGTATTGATGACCGGCGAGAACTCGGCCGTCAGCCGTTCGGTGGTCGACTGCCGCAGGTACTGGGTGGCGGCGGTGTTGTCGCCCTTCAGGATACCGACGGCGTCCTGGATGCTCATGCTGCGGATGGCGTCCACGAAGATGGGCGCGGCCCTGGAAGCGGCGTCCTCGGCCCCCTGATTGATTTTTTTCAGGATGACCCCCTCGAGGTCGCTGAAGCCCGGCACCCCCTGTAGGCGGTCGGTTACCTTACGCACTTCCTCGGGCAGGAGGATGCGGTAGGTCAGGTCGTCAAAGTAGCCGCCGGCCTGGGACAACTCGGTAGCGCCCTCGGAGGCCCCGATCCGCAGGGCTTCCTTCAGTCCGTTGCCGATGTCCGTGGAGGTGAGGCCGCCATTGAGCACGCTGTTGAGCGTCTGGTTGATCTGCTGGCTGGTACACCCGAATAGGAAGAAGGGCAACAGGAACAGCAGGGGAAGGCGGCGCATAAGGGGGGATTTGACAAGAAAAGGCCTTGCTATAAGCCCGATTATCGGCCATTAGTTTGCCAGCACCTTGTTAAGCCCCTAAAAATTGAACTTGCTGAAGTCGAAATCTCCCCCTGCTCCCCCGAAGTCATCGTCGTCCTCGTACTCTTCGGGATCTTCGAAGGTTTGCTGCCCTCCGCCGAAGGAGGGGGCGGGTGCCATGCCCCCGGCGCCCAGCTTCACTTCCACGAAGGCGGCCCCCACGCGGCCCCCGAGGGGCGGACTCAGTTTGCGCAGCTTCAGCCGCACGGCCGTCACCGCGTCGAACTGGTTGAGGATGCGGCTGCCCATCCGAAAAGCCAGGGCCTCCAGCAACTGGGTGGGCTTTTTCATTTCGGCCTGCAGCAGGTAGTAGATGGTGGCGTAGTTAACGGTCCCGCCCAGATCATCCGCCTCCGCGGCTAGGCCCACTTCCGCGTCCACCTCCACGTCGATACTGAATTCGTTGCCCATCCGGTGCTCCTCCTCGAAGAAGCCGTGGGGGGCGTGGAAGCGTACGTCTTCCAATCCAATGGTTGCGGTCATGGGGGCGGGCTAGTCGAGTTCGGCCAGCAAGGTAGCGGCTTCTGCCTGCATGGGGTGATCGTTCTGGGCGGCGATCCCTGCCAGGGTGCCAGTAGCCCCGGCGCGGTCGCCGAGTCCAAGTTGGGCGACGGCCTCGTAGTAAGCCGATTCCTGAGTCAGGTTGAAATCGGTAGCGGTTGCCAGTTCGCGGAAGAGGTCGCGGGCGGGGCCGTACTTATCCTGGGCCAGCAGGCTCTGGGCCAGGTAGAAGCGGTCGACCGGGTCTTCGTCGCCCAGGGCATAGAAGGCGGCTTCCGCTTCGGGGTAGTTGCCGGACTCATAGGCGGTGTAGGCCGCGGCCCGGTTCGGTGCGGTACCGCTGCCGCCCTTGGTGATGACGTAGCTGAGGTTGGGGAAGGGCTCCACGCCGTCCAGTGCCGCTAGGGCATTGTCCGTCGGTACGGGCCGCAGCATAAAGTAGCCCGCAACAAACAGGAGGAGAGCGGCTGCCGCGGCGTAGTTTAACCACTGCCGGCGCGGCCGCGGGTGCAGGGGAACTACCCGAGCGGAGGGAGCCGGGGCGGTCGCCAGCCCGACCTCCAGGCGCCGGAGCCGATCCTTGAGGTGCGCGTCTTCGGCGACGTGGAGGGCATCGAGGGCGAGGCGGGTAGCGTTCATGTCTTCGGTCAGTTGTGGATTTTCCTGCAGTTCGCGCTCAAACGCCGCCGGGTCGCTGGCGCGCCCCCGGAGGTAGTCGTCGATGCGGTCTTGTTGGTTTTCGGTATTCATTTGGCTTGGGGTTGGAGTATGCTTTTAAGCGTTTTGAGGCAGCGCATTTTTTTGATGCGCGTGGCCCCGGCGGACGACAGGCCGACGGCCTCGGCAATACTGCCGATCGGGTAGTGGTGGTAATAGTAGAGGGTTAGTATTTCTCGGCAGGGTTCTCCCAGCTTATTCATGGCGGCCTGCAGCACGGTGCGTTGGTGTTCGTGCTCGAAGCGGTCGATCAGGCTCCAGTCGAGCTCGTCGGCCGGTTGGAGGCCCGCCTCGTGGTCGGTGGGCTGCTCGCGCCGCCGCTTCTGGTTGCGGCGGTACACGAGCCGCTTGCCGATACTGAAGAGGTAGGTGCGGATCGAGCAGGTGAGTTCCTGCAGGCGTCCACTCACGACGTTCTTATAGAAGGCAATGACGGCGTCCTGGAAACAATCGGCGGCGTCTTCTTCCGTCGCGTACAGCTGGCGGCACGCATAGGTAACAAAGGCCGTGCGGTGGTCCAGGTACAGGCGGTCGATCAGCTGGTGATTTCCGCCCCTGATCGCCTCGAAGAGGGGAGTGTCTTCGCTTTGCTCCTGCAGCGGTGGGCGTTCCATGAAAAGGGAGTTATGCGCCAAATGTAGTGTTTTAATGAGCTAATCCCCACGGTGCGTGGGGTTTATCTTTATATTCACCGGATTCCAAAAGTGTTACTACATCGCTAAAGTATTTTCTGGATTTCAACTTTTAGGCACCCGCCCCATTGTTTGCACTGCTGGCCTCACCAACACATCACACTATGCTCCTCACGTCCCATCCCCTGCGCCGCCTGACCGGCTTTGCTGTCTTCCTTTTTCTCACCCTGCCCGCCGTGGCCCAGCAGACGGAAGGGATGGCCAGCTACTACGCCGACCGCTTCCACGCCAAGCCGACCAGCACCGGGGAGGAGTACGACAAGCACGCCCTCACCGCGGCCAGTAAGGAATATCCCTACGGTACCCTCCTGGAGGTCACCGAGGTCGTCAGCGGCCGTAAAGTCGAGGTCCGGGTGAACGACTGTGGCCCCCACCACCCCGACCGCATCATCGACCTCAGTCGCGCCGCCGCCCAGCGCATCGGCCTGCTGCGCAACGGCACTTCCCGGGTCCGCCTGCGGGTCGTCGAATTAGGCGAGCTGGGCCCCACCTGCGAACGTAGCGCCTGGGCCGCCGCCCAGCGGGAAGCCGCCCAACGCGCAGCCACGGCAACGGAGCCCCAGGTCGTCTTTGCACCGGCGCCCGCGCCCCCTGTCCCTACCAACCCCCAGCCACCGACGCTGCAGGCCAAGGGCCCGGAAGTCACCCGCACGTTTGCTCCCGACGTCATGCTCTTCGGGGTGCAGGTCGGCGCCTTCGGTAAACCGGCCAATGCCGAGCGCCTCGCGGCCAAGCTGACCGACCTCGGCTACGGAGACGTATGGACCGCCAAGGTCGGCAAGGTCCACCGCGTCTTCACCGGCAAACTGTACTTCCAGGATGAAGCCGAGGAGTTGAAACTCCGCATTCGCGAGGCCGGCTTCCGCGACGCCAGCGTCCGCCGGGTACAGTAGCTACTCCGCCGCCGAAGCAGCGTTGCCAAACGAAACCAGCAGGATGCCCGCCAGGGAGAGCACCACACCCAGTACCTTCTGCCAATTAATCGCGTTTTCCTCCACGCCCAGCCAGGCGAAGTGGGCCAGGAGCACCGATACGATGACCTGACCGGCCAGTCCCGCCACGAAGTAGCGGTCCGGCCCGATTTGCTCGATCAAGGTGGTGGAGCCGAACACCGCCAGCGCACCGCCCAGTCCCGTCAGCAGGGCCCACCAGGGCACCTCCGAGAACTTACTCAGGTTGGCCGGGGAATCCCGCACCAAGAACACCACCGCCGTGACCGAAAAGGCCAGCAGAAAGTAGACCAGATTGGCCTGGGCAGGCGAGCCCACCCGCTCGGCGAGCAAGGAGTTGATGGTCAGATAGGTAGTGACCAGGGCACCCACGGCAAAGGCCGCGGCAAGGAGGACAAACTGTTGCATACCCGCAGCAACCGCCGCGACCCCGGCCTGTGTTCGACTAACTGCGCATAGCTTCCACCGGATCCATGCGCGCGGCGAGCAGGGCCGGCACCAGGCCCGCGAAAATGCCGACGGTCGCCGAAAGTACCACCCCAATGATGGCGTAAATCACGCTTAGGGAGATCTGGAATCCGGGCAGGAACAGGTTAATGATGGAGGTGATGCCCACCACCATCACCAGCCCGATGAGTCCGCCAATGATGCAGAGAATGATCGACTCGGTGAGAAACTCGATCAGGATCACGTACTGCCGGGCCCCGAGTGCCTTTTTTACCCCGATCAATCCGGTGCGCTCCTTCACGCTCACGAACATGATGTTGGCTACACTAATGGCCCCTACGATGATGGAAAAGCCGCCGATCACGAAGCCGATAATGTTGAGCACGCTGAAGATGTTGCCGAGCGCATCGGCCGTCATGCTGAGCTCGTTGAGGGCGAAGTTGTCCCGCTCCCGGGGACGCAGCTGCCGCTGGGCACGCACCACGCCGCGAATATCGTCCTGTAACCGGTCCATCTCCACCCCCGGCTTGGCCTTGACGGCCACGGTGCCGCCGTACTGGTTGCGGTTCTTGAGGTTGATGAAGCGGGCGGCATTGTTGTAGGTCACCAGGATGGCGTCGTCGAAGTCGAGGGGGTTGATCAGGTCGTCGCCGGCCGGCGCCAGGGTGCCGATGATCTCGTACTTGCGGCCCTGCATGCGGATGGTTTTGCCGATCGGGTTGATCGGGCCGAAGAGTTCCTGCACCAGGGTGTTTCCCAGAATAATCTTGTCGGTGCCGGTGCGGTACTCGGCGGTCGACCAGTAGCGCCCCCGGTTGACCTCGATGTTGAAGATGCGGTCGAGCTCGTAGCTGGTCACGAAGAGGTACCCCCCCTCCACCGACTTGCTGTTGTACTTCAGCACGCGTTCGCCGGGGACGGTCCAGTAGCTGACGATGCTGGCCGTCGCCAGGTTTTCGCGCAGGGCCTCGTAGTCGTCGTGATCGGGGTAGGGGCGCTGGGCGTACTCCCACCAGTCGTCGCTGTTGTCCTTCCAGGGCCATTTATCGATGTAGACCACGTCGTCGCCGAGTTTGGCCAGGCTGCCCGAGATGTTGTCCTGCAGCGACTGCACGGCGGAGAGCACCCCGATGATGCAGAAGATGCCGATCGAGATGCCGAGCAGCGACAGGAAGGTGCGCAGCTTGTTGCCGACCAGCTGTTGCCAGGCCTGCCGCAGGCTTTCCGCCAATACCTTCGATAAGATCATGAGTCGCTGAATTAGGCGGTGAAAGTACGGCGGGGCGGGGCCGCGGGTGCCGGGTTTTCGACGAATGCCGCGTCGGTAAGGGCGAATCAACTTTCCCCGGGCCCGCCGCATTATCTAGGCGGGGTGGCCACCCAAATGTTAATTAAATTACCCGTACTTTCGCCGGCTGTTTCGCAAGTACGATGCATTAAACCGATAGCAGGGATGAGGACGAAATTGTCGCAATTTAAATTTGAGCTCAACGATAAACTAGTCGCCCGTACCCCAAGTAAGCGGCGCGACGACAGCCGGCTTATGGTCGTGCACCGCGACACCGGCGCCATCGAGCACAAGCAGTTTACCGACCTACTCGACTTCTACAGCGAAGGCGACACCCTAGTTTTCAACAACACAAAGGTTTTTCCCGCCCGCCTCTACGGCCTCAAGGAAAAGACCCAGGCCCGCATCGAGGTCTTTTTACTGCGCGAGCTCAACAGCCAGGCGCGGCTGTGGGACGTGCTCGTCGACCCCGCCCGTAAGATCCGCGTCGGCAACAAGCTTTACTTCAACGACAAGCGCGGCAACAACCGCCTGGTCGCCGAGGTGGTCGACAACACCACCAGCCGCGGCCGCACCATCCGCTTCCTCTACGACGGGCCCAACGACGAGTTCACCAAGGAGCTCCACGCCCTCGGCAACACCCCCCTGCCCAAGCTGCTGGAACGGGAAGCCGACAGCCGCGACGCCGAGCGCTACCAGACCGTCTTCGCCTCCGAGGTCGGTGCCGTAGCCGCCCCCACCGCCGGTCTCCACTTCAGCCGCGAAACCCTCATGCGCATGGAGCTGGCCGGCATCAAAAAGGCCGAGGTCACCCTTCACCTGGGCCTGGGCACCTTCCGCGACATCGAGGTCGAAGACCTCTCCAAGCACAAGATGGACGCCGAGTATTTCCGCATTAAGCAGCCCGCCGTCAATACCGTCAACGCGACTAAGAAGGACGGCGGCCTGGTCTGCGCCGTAGGCACCACCACCCTGCGCGCCGTCGAAAACAGCGTGAGCGCCGAGCGCCTCCTGGCCACCAATGAGGGCTGGACGAACAAATTCATCTTCCCCCCCTACGACTTCCACATCCCCGACCACTTGCTCACGAACTTCCACCTGCCCAAGAGCAGCCTCTTCATCACCACCTGCGCCTTCGGCGGCATCGACCTCATTCTCGAAGCCTACGCCCAGGCCCAGAAGGAGAAGTACAAGTTCTTTGCCTACGGGGACGCCATGCTGGTGGTCTAATTTGTCAGGAGATCGATACGGAGGTCGTCCAGCCAGACGTCCAACGTATCGGTAAGTTCAATGCCTAGGGTAAGCCGGTTGGCGCCCGGGTAGTCAGGCACGGTGAAGTGCGCCGTGATACGCTCCCACCCATCCGGATCGGTGGCCGTAACGCTCTGCGGTTGCCCGACCAGCGAACCTCCGTAATCTAGGCTGCCCACGACGGTCACCGATGCACCGGCCGGGCTACACCATGCGGATACGGTATAGCGGCCGCCGGGAAGTGGATCCCATAGCTTGGTAGCGAGTCGGTGGCTTCCCTCCGCCGGGCTCAAGCGGTAAGCAAATTTGCCCGAGTACGCCCGCTCCGTTGACCGGCCGGTCGCTGGGTACTGGAGGTGACCGTCCTGACCTTCCGCTTCGAAGTCGCTGCGCAGGGGAAAGTCGGCCGCAACGAGCGGCCGCGCTAGGGTTTTCCTCAGGATATAAAGCTCATCCCTGCCGGGGGGGAGCCAGGTGGAAAAGGGAAAGGATTTTAGGCGGTCGTATTCTTCAATGTCCCGCAGGGCTAGTACATAATCGTCGTCGGAGACAAAAAACATTTTTCCCTCCATATAAGACTCTTCCGGCCCGGCCTTCTTCCAGCCGTTAATCTCTACCCCGGCATCGATGAAGTAAGGGGGCACGCCGGCAGCCCCGCTGAGGTAATCATCCGCCTCCTTCCGGGCCCGGTTCCAGGAAAGGTAATCATGGGTTGCCGCGGTACTGAATAAAGCAAAGCCCAGCAGACAGCCTACGGCCGGTAGGGAGGTCAGGCGAGAGAAACCATCCCGGCGGCACACCACCAGAGCCGCCAGGAGGGGAAACAGCGGCACGGTGTGCCGATCAAAGGGCCAGAGCACCAGCAGAGAGATGACGAAGTAGCCCCCGCAGAAAAGCAGCAACATCCAGCGTTTCGTACCCCGGTCGGCCAGGGGGTGATCTTTATAAAATGACCGCCTAAGCTCGGGCAACGTACGCAGCCCCAGCAGCACGACGCCTAGCGTAGCCCCCAGGGCCAGATAATCGAGGGCCTCCCACCAGAAGTCGCTCAAATGGTAATCGGTGACCAGCTGAAAGGAGCCCCGGAGGGGGCGGGGGCCGAGCCCCAGGTTATAGAACACATTGCCCAGCGGCCACAGCCAGGTGGTTTGCAGTAAGCAATAGGCTGCCATACCCGTTAACGCCAGCCCCAACACCACCCACAATTTACGGAGGCGACCCACCGTAGGAATCAGCAGCAGCACCAGCGGAAGCAGGGATACGGCGGGGGTTAGGACTAGGTTCAGCCCGGACCGGAGAAAGTCGACCGAACCCTTGTTTTGCAACGAGTCGATCAGGTCGCCGAAGCTGCCCACCCGGTTTAGCTGGGGGTGGTTGATGTCCAGGTAGCTGTAATAGCCCTGTAGGGCCACGAAACTGATGGTGAAGGGCAAGGCTACCAGCAGGGCGAACTTCCACCTCCGTTCGTGCGCCACCAAGGCCAGGCCACAGGCCAGCGGAGCGATCAGACCGGGCTGCCGCAGCAGTGTGACCAGCACCGAAAACAGGGTAGCGAGCGCTAGGTAGGCAGAATGCCGCGTCTCGAGGTACTTAAAAAAACTGAGGAAGACCGCCAGCAGGAATAAGGTGAAGTGGACCTCGGTCATGAACGTGAACGAAAGGGAAAAGTACCAGGGGTTGAACCAGAGGAGGAGCGCCGCAAAGAGGGCAACCCCGGGGCCGGTAAAGCGCAGCAGCAGGCGGTAGCTGAGCCATAGACCCAGCCAGGCGTTAATCAGCGTGGCCCAGCGCAGCACCTCGAAGGAGAACCCAAACAGCTTGCCGTACACAAACCCTACCCCAACCTGGGAAATCAGCGTCATGGCCGGCCAGGTATCCAGTTCGAGCCTGCCGGCCTCCACCAGGCTCTTCACCCCCCTGGCGTACGACCAATCGTCGTTCAAGGGAAAATCTCCCTCCACTCCAACAATAAGAATTCCAATTGCCCAAAAGCAAACCAGCACTACTGCCGCTCGTAGGTCGGCAAATCCCCAATGTGCTAACTTAGCTTCCTTCACCCCCGCAATAAACGGAACCTAAGTCAATCCACCCCAGGGCGCGCGCCCGGCTAAAAATCCAGGCCCAGCGATATATGCAGCTTACCCGGCTGCCGCACGCTCGTCTCGACGCCCCAGGCGTAGTCGGCGCGGATGAAGTAGCCGAACAACGTGGTACGTACGCCGCCGCCGTAGCCGTAGACGATGGGTTCCCGAAACCGACGTACGCGCACCCGTACGGGGCTGTAGCCATCGGTGTTCTGGTCGGGGTACTCGGTGATGTTGACGGGGTTATCCTCGTCGAAGGGATCCCGCCCGGCCCAGGCAGTGCCGACGTCGAAGAAGCCGACGAGCTGGAAGTCCCGCAGGAAGGAAGAGCGGAGGTTGTTGAAGAGGTACAGGAAGACCGGCACCCGCAGTTCTGCGTTGCCCAGGGTGTAAGTACCCCCGTTGCGGATGTTGATGTCAAAGCCCCGCAGGGGGTTGGCGAGGTCCTGAAAGACGAAGTCCCCGGTTTGTGGGGTGGGGATGCTCTCGTTGAAGTTGTTGATCACGCTGTTGTCCGCGCCCCCCAGGTAGTAGAGGATCTTCTGCTGGCCGTAGTTGGTAGCGGCCGCCATCCTTAGGGCAATGATGCTCCGCTTCAGTATGCGTTGATAGTGCCGGGCGTCGAAACCCACGATCCCCAGGATACCCGGCTCGAATTGGGAATTCACTCCTTCGTCAAAGGAAATGTTGAAGCTCTTAAATACATCGTTGTACAGCTTATACCGAGTACCCATCCGCAGGTTGGTCCCCAGGTTGATGGTGTTGTCGAAGACGTACTCCAGCCGCAGGCCGATACGCTCGGTGCTCAGGGGCTCGCTCTGCAGGGCCGCCAGTTCGGTGGGAAGAGTTTGTACCCGGTCGCGGCGGATTGTAGCCGTCGCGCGGAGGCTGCGGAAGATGTCCAGGGGATAGCGTACGCCGTATTGCGCCATCAGCGTATTCTCCTCCACCAGGCGGGGGCGGTCAAGGAAGGCGGAGTTGTTGTAGCTGCCCTCCTGGTAGCGCCGGTTGCGGCGGTAGACGCTGTAGATGCGGTCGAGGCGGTGCTTGACGTCCGAACCCGTCAGGAAGTATTCCGTCCCGTTGAAGCTGGTAGGAATGCGTACTCCTCCCTCGATCACGTAGTCTTCCATCAGGTCGACGAGGTTGCCCTTGAACAGGATGCCAACCGGCTGCTGGGTGTAGCCGTCGGGGTTAGCGGCAAAGGTATTCAGGCCGTTGAAGAGGGGCTCGTTATCGGCCGTGGTCTTTACGTAGTTGACGCGGAAGGTCGTGCGGTAGGAGGTCACGCGGCCCGGGCGGAAGCGGTAAATCCGGTTCAGCTCGGGTACGGGCCGCTCACTCCGGGCCCGGGGGTTCAAGGAGGCCGGAGGCCGCGGGGGCCTTGGCTCGCCGCCCACCACGGTGAGGGGTGGCCGGGTGCCGGTACTGTCCGGTCGGGCACCGGGAGAGGGAACGGTGGTGGTTACGGGGTCGCCGGATAAAATGTCCTCGACCGGCCGTTCCGGTACGGGCGGAGCGGTGGCCGTATCCTGGAAGCGTGTCTGAAAGAGTAAGCCTTGCTCATTCTCGCTAATTTCCGGATTAATCCGATTCGGCCGCATAATGCGGTCTTCCGAGCGGCGGGCGGTGGTAGTGAACTGGGGCACCACCTGACCCGCCGCCCGGTAACTCCGGCGGCGGAAGGCGGTGGGGGTAAGGCTGACCGTGACCGTCGTATCGAACGAAAACCGGCGAACGTAGGTCGTCCCCCCGTCGAGGAAGCTTTCCACGGCGACCGGCATTTTGCCGCTGCCGTCGAGGGTAAGCAAGTTGGTGCTGAGGTCGGTGACGGCTTCCGTGACGGCCCGTTCCTTGATGACCGGGAAGATGGCAATAGAGTCGATCAGCGCCGTATCCAGGCTCTCCAGGGTCGAGTCCCCGTGCAGGGTTATCTCGGTGCCGTCGTTGAGGTAGATCGTCTGCTCGTAATGGTCGAGGTAATCTTCCAGGTAGGCCTGGTAGCGGTTGTAGATGCCATTCGCGTCACTGAGGTAGGCAAAGTGCTCCTCATCGATGGCGGCAGGCTGCCGTTCGTCGGCCAGTGGGGTATGGGTTACGCGCACCAGTTCTCCGGGCTTGTTCTCCAGGTCGTAGTAGAACAGGTCGTAATGACCGATGGGAAGCAAGGTGTCCAGCCGTTGCGCCAGCAGGGAGGTGTCGGGCCGGTTGCTCGCAAACACCACGCCGCGGCGACCCCGGACGCTGACGGGAGTAGGGTCGAGGTCGTCCCAAAAGTCATTGGTGATCTTCACCGCCTGCCGGGAGGCGGGGTAGTAAGTGTAAACATCGCTGAAGCCGTCGGCCATCGCGGAAATCAGGAAGGTATTGGGGTCGTAGTAGGATAGGCTCAGCACCCGGTCGAGGCGAATGCCCAGGATGTCGGTGGTCTTCTTGCCGGTATTCAGGTCGTACAGGAGCAGTTTCGGCTGGTCGCGGAATTCATACATGATCGCCACCTCCTGGTTGGTGGGCGAGAAGTCGATGATCGGGTAGGCGTAGTCCGTGGCCTGAAGGAGGTTGCGCTGCCCCCCTTTGAGCAGCAGCTCGCGCTCGCCGGTATTGACGTCCTGTAGGTACACCTTGTACTTCCCGATCTCGTTGAGCACGTAAGCAACACGCTGCCCGTCGGGGCTCACCTTCAGCTGGGTGATCGGCAGCTGCCGCTTGTTCTTGATGGTTAGCAGGCCATCCTGGGGGGTGCTGCGATTGCGGGTGTCTTCGGTGTAGCGGGTGCGGTAAAATTCCTGCCAGTTGAAGAGGACCGTCTCGTAATTACTGCCCAATACGTAAAGGAAGCCGTTCTCCACGGACCGGTTGATGCGGGTGAGGTAAAGCAAGTTGGAAACGGTCGACTTGCCGAGGTTCTCCGCTACGTAGTACCAAAAGGAGTGGCCCGCCAGTCTGGGGTAATCGGCAGCGAGGTCGTTGAAGTCCTCGTATTCCCCCGAGGCCATCAAGTCCCGCAATTGGTCGTCGAGGGTGGTGTTCCAATCTTCCCCTAGGTAGCCGACCAGCCCGGGCTTGAACCAGGCGGGGAGGTTGAGCAGGACGGCATTTTGCACCACCTCCTGCACCGAAGAGCCGTACAGCAGTTGTTCGATGTACACGCTGGCCATGGCCTCGCGCACCTGCCGGCGGAGGTCGGTGTGGTCGCCATTGAAGTAAACAAAGGCCTTGTTGCCCAGGAATTTGGCCTGGGTGCCCGATACGTAACTGGTATTGGCATTCAGCGACTGGTTGCCCGTCAGCTCGAAGACCTCCTCGCTACCGATGTTGCTCTGCTTGACGTCGGTGATGTCGCGGTAGGTGATCAGCTGCACCTTCTCGTTCATCCGGCTTTCCAGCATTTTTTGGATGTAGGCGAAGTCGTATTCCGCCAACTGCACCACAGCCTGACCGACGCCCTGGTTATTACCGTACCAGTAGGTAATGAAGTTATCCGATTCGTACTTCTCCCACTCCTCGAAATCCCGGTGGTACTGCACGCGGTTCTTACCGAACTCCACGCGGGAAGTTTGGGCAAATACGCTCGTCAGGGCACTACAGGCAAGAAGAGTTAGGAGAATTCGCATCGACGAGGACATAGGCATTATCTAGTCGGAAGATAACGATAAAGGCCCCGATAGGTTATCCTACTTCTCGAGGTACTGCGCTACCATCTCCTGAACGACATCTTTAAGGTACATCTTGCGGTCTTTGGCCTCTTCCTTCAGGGTCACGAGGTGCTCCTTATTGAATACCAGCGTGACGCGCTTGGTGTCGGGCTTGGCGGGCTCAGCCGGCTCCTGGTCGGGGTCGTCTTGAACGGTGCTGCGGATGAGGTAGTCAAGGCCGGTCCGGCGTCGGCTAGTGCGGGGGGCGGCGGTAGCCCGGCGGGTATCGTCGCCCAGGAACACGTCGAGGTTCTGGGTGAAGTTTTTACTCGAGATCTTCTTCTGGGCCCGCTTGGTTTTAACCGGCACGCTCACCTCCACCACTTCCTCGTCTACGGCCATGGGGTCGTCACCAATGAGGTAGTTGTCCTCAAAGAGTCCGGATAAATCGTCGGTAAAGCGTTTCTTAGCCATCTTCAATTCATGTAGCGGTCCCGGTCACTGCGGCAACCCGATGCGTGGTTAGGCGGGCACGTCCTTTTTGCGGGGACGCAGGTGCATGGGATTTTCGGTGCGGGCGATGATTTCCTTACACACCTTCAGGTAATCCTTGGCTCCGTGGCTGGAGCGGCTGTAGCTAAAGATGTCCTGGCGATTAGCCGGAGCCTCCGCCAGGGAAACGTTATCGCGGATATAAGTTTCGAAGAGCAGGGGGCCGAAGTACTTTTTGATCGTCTCGACGACGTCGCGGTTCAGCACCTTACGCTGGTCATACATCGTGGCGAGTACGCCGCTGATGTGGAGTTCTTTGTTAAGGCGCAACTTCACCTTCTGGATGACTTGCTTGATTTTGGCCAGTCCCTGCATGGCGAGGAACTCGGTCTGCAGCGGGATGATCACCTGCTGGCTGCTGGTCAGCGCGTTGAGGGTCAGCAGGCCGAGGCTGGGGGGGCAGTCGATAATAATGAAGTCGTAATCTTCATCCACCCCCGCGAAGAGCTCGCGCAGGATGAATTCCCGGCCGGCTTCGTTCACCAGTTCCATCTCGGCGCTCGACAGGTCGAGGCTGGAGGTGATGACGTGGAAGCCCTCCTTCACCTCGAAGGGGGCAAGGTCGGATTCGCCCATCATGCTCTCGTAGATCGTGACCGCCTGCCGGGGGATGCCCAGGCTGAGGGTGAGGTTGGCCTGGGGGTCTAGGTCCACCAGCAGTACCCGTTTGCCGAGCTCTACGAGTCCGGCGCCGATGTTGATGGCGCTGGTCGTTTTGCCGACGCCGCCTTTGTGGTTCAGTAAGGATAATACAGTTGCCATGCAGTAGGCTTGTTGGACGGGCGAAGGTAGTCAATAATTACTGACACGCTCCCCGTCCAGTACGATGCGGTCTCCGACCACGCCCGTGCTCCGGGACTTGCAGTCCCGGCCTCGCCTTAGGTACGTCGCAGCCGTAGCCTGCGCGGCACAGTCGCTTTCTATACAGCCCGGTACGATGCGGTCTCCGACCGCGCCCGTGCTCCGGGACTTGCAGTCCCGGCCTTGCCTTAGGTACGGCGCAGCCGTAGCCTGCGCGGTACAGTCGCGGTCATAGACCGCATTGTACCGGGGTGATCTCCGCCCGCGCCCGTGCCCCGGGACTTGCAGTCCCGGCCTCGCCTTAGGTACGTCGCAGCCGTAGCCTGCGCGGCACAGTCGCGGTCGTAGACCGCATTGTACCGGGGTGGTTTCCGACCGCGCCCGTGCTCCGGGACTTGCAGTCCCGGCCTTGCCTTAGGTATGGCGCAGCCGTAGCCTGCGCGGCACAGTCGCGGTCATAGACCGCATTGTACCGGGGTGATCTCCGACCGCGCCCGTGCCGCGGGACTTGCAGTCCCGGCCTTGCCTTAGGTATGGCGCAGCCGTAGCCTGCGCGGCACAGTCGCGGTCGTAGACCGCATTGTACCGGGGTGGTCTCCGACCGCGCTCGTGCTCCGGGACTTGCAGTCCCGCCCTCGCCTTAGGTACGTCGCAGCCGTAGCCTGCGCGGCACAGTCGCTCTCTATACAGCCCAGTACGATGCGGTCTCCGACCGCGCCCGTGCTCCGGGACTTGCAGTCCCGGCCTTGCCTTAGGTGTGGCGCAGCCGTAGCCTGCGCGGCACAGTCGCGGTCGTAGACCGCATTGTACCGGGGTGATCTCCGACCGCGCCCGTGCCCCGGGAATTGTAATCCCGGGCTGGTTTTAGGTGTGGCGCAGCCGTAGCCTGCGCGGCACAGTCGCGGTCGTAGACCGCATTGTACCGGGGTGATCTCCGACCGCGCCCGTGCTCCGGGACTTGCAGTCCCGGCCTTGCCTTAGGTACATCGCAGCCGTAGCCTGCGCGGCACAGTCGCGGTCATAGACCGCATTGTACCGGGGTGGGCTGGGGGCACGATTCCGCTTACCTTTGGCGTTGGCACTTTGCACTCCCTGCCACCTATGCACTTACGGACCTCCCTGTTTTTATTTCTAGTATTTCTCGGCACCTGCGTCCGCGCCCAGGTGGAAACGGCAACGATCAGCGGGCGGGTGACCGATCTGGTGAGTGAACTGCCCGTGGATTTCGTGACCGTGTACGTGAAGGGAGCCACCAGTGCCGCCGAAACCGGGGAGAAGGGGCGCTACGTGACGACCGTGCCCGCCGGGGAAGCCTTTGTGCTGGTGTTCAGCCGCCTCGGCTACGGGGAGACGGAAGTAGCCGTACGCGAACTCCCCGCCGGGGGCCGCCAACAGATTGACGTGGCCCTGGCCCCCCTCGAGAGCGACCTGGAGGTGATCGTGCGCGAAAGTAAGATCGAGGAGGGCGGCATGATCCGCGAAGACCCCGCCCAACTGCGCTTGCTGCCCTCGGTGACCGGCAACCTCGAAAGTATCCTACCCAGTATTGCCCTGGGCGTGAGCAGCGGGTCGGGGGGCGAACTGACCAGTCAGTACAACGTACGCGGCGGCAATTACGACGAAAACCTGGTGTACGTCAACGACTTCGAGATCTACCGGCCGCAGCTGATCCGGCAGGGGCAGCAGGAGGGGCTCACCTTCGCCAACCCCAACCTGATGCGCAGCCTGAGCTTCAGTTCGGGAGGCTTCGAGGCGCGGTACGGGGATAAGCTCTCCTCCGTGCTCGACATCAAGTACAAGCGACCCGACAGCCTGCGCGCCTCCCTCGACGCCAGCTTCCTGGGCGGCTCCGCCCACGTGGAGGGGAGCAAGCAACTGGGCAAGACCCCCTACCAGCGCCTGCGCTTCCTGGCGGGTGCCCGCTACAAGACGACCCGCTACCTGCTCGGTACCCTAGAGACGACGGGGGAATACCTGCCTAATTTCGTGGACTTCCAGGGCTACCTCACCTACGACTTCAGCAAGACCCTGCAGCTCGGCCTCCTCGGCAACTACAACCGCAGCATCTACAACTTCAACCCGGTACAGCGCTCCACGGCCTTCGGCGGCTTCTTCGAGACGCTGCAGCTGTTCACCAACTTCGAAGGGAGCGAGCAGGACGATTTCCTTACCCAGATGGGCGGCCTTTCCCTCACCTTCATTCCGGAACGACCGGCCAATCCGCTCTTTCTGAAGTTCCTCACCTCGGCCTTTCGGAGCGATGAAGACGAGGGCGTGTCCATCGGCGGCCGCTACACCCTCGGCCAGCTGGATACCGACCTCGGCTCCGAAACCTTTGGCGAGCTCACGAGCGTCATCGGCACCGGGCTGCAGCAGGACTACGTGCGTAACTTCCTTAATATCCAGGTATACAACGCCGAGCTGCGCGGCGGGCTGGAGCTCAACGGGGGTAACGCCACCACTACCCGGTCCCACTTCCTGCAGTGGAGCACAAAGGTGCAGCACGAGCGCATCAACGACTACATCAACGAGTGGGAACGGCTCGATTCGGCCGGTTACAGCCTGCCCTTCGACGAGGAGGGCGTGCAACTGTTCAGCGTACTGAAGTCGGAGAACGAACTGGTCAGCACCCGCTTCAGCGCGTTCTTTCAGGACACCTACACCTGGCGGCAGGACGATAAGGCCGACATCCGGTTGAGCGCGGGGGTACGGGCCGTAGCCTGGGACCTCAACGGTGAAGTCAATGTGAGCCCGCGAGCCCAATTGCTCTACAAGCCCCTCGGCGGTAGTAAGGACATCACCTACAAGCTAGCGGGCGGCCTCTACCAACAGCAACCCTTCTACCGGGAGATGCGGGCGCCCGACGGACAAGTCAACACCGATTTGCGGAGCCAGAAGAGTTTCCACCTGGTCGGGGGACTGACCAGCGACTTCTACTACGGCAAGCGCAACCCCAAAAAATTCCGGCTCATCACCGAGGCGTACTATAAGTCGCTGTGGGACCTGGTGAGCTACGAGATCGAGAACGTCCGCATCCAGTACTCCGGGCTCAACGACGCCAGCGGCTACGTGGCGGGCCTCGATTTTCGCCTGAACGGCGAGTTCGTACCGGGAGCCGACAGCTGGCTTAACCTGAGTCTGCTCCGGGCCCGCGAGCAACTGAAGAGCGTGCAGCACCGCAAGGTGCTGGGCCGGGCCGACGACGGCAGCGTGATCGACGAGGAGGTGGAGTATGCGCCACGGCCGACGGACCAGGTGTTCCAACTCTCGCTGTTCTTTCAGGATTACCTGCGCAACAACCCCAACTTCCGTACCCACGTCAACCTGACGGTTGGCGGCGGACTGCCCTTTGGTATCCTCGACAACAACACCGTGTACCGCAACGCCCTGCGCTTCGATACTTACCACCGCATCGACATCGGCTTCAGTTGGCGGCTCTACGACCGCGAAACCTCCCGCAAGCGCGCGACCTCTCCCCTGCGCTTCACCCGTTCCACCTACCTCAGCCTGGAGGTTTTCAACTTGATGAACGTGAGTAACCAGGCGGGCAACACCTGGATCAAGACCATCTTCGAACAGCAGTACGCAGTGCCTAACCGCCTGACCGGGAGACGGATCAACCTGCGGGTGAAAGTGGAGTTTTAGTGGCCTGATTTCCGCAAACGAAGTTCGTGTCTCATTTTCCGCCAACCACTAGGGAGTGCGCTGCTTTCCGACCTAACTTGTACACTGTGTGTGTTCATAGTGTCTCTTTTATGCGTTGAAAGGGCCCGCCCACCGGGCCAGGCTTCTTTCGATATTGTAGCCAGTTCCGCCGCTCTATGGGCGGCGGGGCCGGCTTATTTTGTTATCTTGCTTAGGCCGTGACCTTTGCTAATATCGTCAGTTTGCTGGGCCTTTCTCAGGGCGTCCTTCTGGGTGCGGTCATCGTACTGGCGCACCGTAGGGATCGGCCGACCTACTTGCTGGGCTTGTTCGTCCTAACCCTCTCGCTGCGCATCATTCCCTTCTTATTGCTCCGCACTCCCTACGGGGCGGCCCACCCCAGCGTTCTGTTCCTCCCCCTATACTTCTGGCTGCCGTGCATTCCACTGGTGTACCTCTACTGCCGTGACCTGGCCGGGATGCTCGACTGGAGGACGGATTATATTCACCTCGTACCCGGCCTCGTGGAGTTTTTAGCGCTGGGTACGCTCTACCTAGTTGATATAAGCGTGGAGGGGCCACTCTTCCCGCCGGAGGTGCAGCGCGGCATTATCGGCACCTGCACAATTGTGTCCATCGTGCCGGCCGCCTATTATATGTACCGCACGGTCCAGTTTTTGCAGGGGCACTGCGACTACCTCCTGTCCTACTACTCCAACCTTACGGACCGGGACCTGCTCTGGATACGTAACGCCTTCTTCGCGATGATTGGGTTTGCCGTATTGTACACCCTACTGGTCTATGGCCCCCTGCCCGCTTCCCCCGAGGTCCGGATTCCCTTCGGAGCTATGGGGAATACTGCCATCATTTATTACGTCGCCTTTTACGGCATCCGTCAGTTAAGCGTGAAGCGCCAGCCATCCGATCCGGAGCCCGAATCGTCAACCGATCACGAACCGGCCTTCCGGGAGCTGGAAGAGTACATGCGCCACAGCAGGGTTTACCTGGATCCACACCTGACCCTGGGGCACTTGGGCAGGCAAGTGCGCCAAAGCGAGCGGAACTTGAGTCGCATCATTAACGCGGGCAGCGGGCAGAACTTCAATGCGTACGTCAACCAATACCGAATCGCCGCCGCTCAACAAATGCTGGCCGACCCCGACTACGATCGCTACACCATGGCGGGTATTGCTAACGAGGCGGGCTTCAACACGAAGGCTACCTTCTACCAGGCCTTCAGACGGGAAAATACGGTGAGCCCGGCGGTATTCCGTCGGCAGCGGGGGGGCGGGCCCGCGTCAGGGTAAGCAAGAAGGTGTACACATATCCGCCAATCGGGTTGAAAACACGCCAAATGCCGTAGGCTTACTCCAATGTGGGCACGATGGCGGGTTAGGAGGGGGAAGTTTGTACCACCCGTGAATGTTTCGCCTCAACCCATGCCTTTCTCAACCGACCAGAACACTTCCGCACCGCAGGATAACTGGAACCTCTTGCTCTACCTGATGGAGCGGGAACAACCCTACCTCGACCCTTTCCTGATGCAGGAGGACGTCGCTGACCGACTCACGCTGAGTACTAGAACGCTCAGCCGCTTACTGAGCGAACGGACCGATCACAACTTCTGCACCTTTATTAACGCCTATCGGCTGGAGGAGGCCCTGCGCCTGCTGCGTGACGGCAGGCTGCGCCACCTCAGCATTGTCCACATCGCGCGGCAGTCCGGCTTCAATTCCTCGGGCACCTTTTACCGGACGTTCCGGGAGGTGGCTGGCATGAGCCCCGCCACGTACCGCAAACGCCACGCCTCTGCCCTAGCTTAAGTGTGTTCATAGTGTTCCTATTTAATTCCCTCGCCACCGTCCTACCCGGGCGGTGGCGAATTTTAGTTGCTACCTACTAAAGTTTCTCGGCCCGCGGGAAGGCAAGCAGGAAGAGGAGTCCCGCGGTTACCCCAACACCCGCCGGTACCCGCCAGATGGCCCACCAGTCGTGGGTGCCGTCGGCCAGGAGGTTGGCGCTAACGACCTCCCCCGCGATCCAGCTGCCGAGGAAGGCCCCCAGTCCCAGGTTAGCGAAGGAAATCAAGCCCTGGGCGGTGTTGCGCAGGTTGGCTGGCACGCGGTTGTTGACGTAGATCTGGGATGCGATGATGATCCAGGCGAAGGCCACCCCCTGCACCAGGATACCGGCGTAGAGCAGCCATTCGTAGTACCCCGGCCGGCCGATGCCGAAGGCCAGGTAGCGCAGGCCCCAGGCCAGTAACCCCCAGAAGATGATATTTCGGAAGCGAAAGCGGCGGAAGATTAGCGGCATGGCGAGCACCACGGCGATCTCCAGCAACTGGCCCAGCGCCATCTTGGCCGCGGCGGCCTCCCACCCGATCTCATTCAGAAAGGGATTCAGGAAGCTGTAGTAGAAGGCCGACGGGATGCAACTGGCCAGCAGCGCGATCAGGAGCACCACCATTCCCCGCTGTCGGAAGAGGTTACTCACCGTTTCTCCCCTAAGCTCCCGCCAGTCGAAACCCGGTGCCGGGGGCGTGTGGGGCAGGAAAAAGGAATAGCCAGCCAGCAGCAAGGCCGTCAAGCCTCCGGCCAGGACGGGCAGGGCGGAGTTCTCTACCCGGAATACGCTCAGCGCTACCCCGACCAGCATAAAGGACACCGTACCCCACACCCGGACCAGGGGGTACTGGTCCGCCGGCCGCTCCAGGTGGTGAAAGCACATCGCCGCGGCCAGGCTGAAGGTGGGAATGAAGCAGCAGTTGAACAGCAGCATCCAGCCGTAAAACCACGGAAAGGAAACCGTGAAGTAACAGGCGATGAGGGCCAGTCCCCCCCCCGTATTCAACACGCCCATCAGCCGCTCGGAGGCGTAGCTGCGGTCGGCCAGCCAGCCCATGAGCGGGGGGGCAACGGTAGCGGCAATGGCGTTGGTCGCGTAGATCATCCCTACCTGCAAACCAGTAAAGTGGAGGCTCTCCAGCAGGTAGGTGCCCAGGTTAATTAGCCAGCTCGACCACACGGCAAACTGGAGGAAGAGGAGGAGGGAAAGTTTTGTCCTCACCCCCCGATCCCCTCCCCGTAGGACAACCGCTCCCGCATCCGATTCGCAATCTTTTCCACTACCCCATCCTCAAAGGGATTCTCCAAGTCGGCTAGCTCGACGAGCTTCAGGAAGGACAGCGAGCCCCCGGCCCGACACAGCTTGACGTAGTCGGCCCAGGCCCCGGCGTGGTCCTTTTCGTCCTTCAGGAAGAATTGGAAGGCACAAATCTGGGCCAGGCAGTAGTCGATGTAGTAAAAAGGTACGCTGAAAATGTGGCCCTGGCTCTGCCAGAAGGTGCCGGCATGGAGGTGATCGTTGTCGCTATAGTCGAGGTGAGGCAGGTACTTGGCCTCCAGCTCCTTCCAGAGGGCGTTGCGGCCGGCGTTGTCGAGGGCGGGGTCTTCGTAGACCCGGTGCTGGAACTCATCCACCGCGCAGCCGTAGGGTAGGAACCGGAAGGCCCCGGCGATGTGGCTGAAGTAGTACTTCTCCGTGTCCTCGCCGAAGAAGCCCTCCATCCAGGGGTAGGTGAAGAACTCCATGCTCATGGAGTGGATCTCGGCGGCATCGAAGGTCGGCCAGGTGTACTCCATCGGGCGCTGCTCGCGGCTGCTGTAGACCTGGAAGGCGTGGCCGAACTCGTGGGTCAGTACGTCAATGTCGTGGCTGGTGCCATTGAAGTTGCTGAAGATGTAGGGCGTCTGGTAATCGTTGATGAAGGTGCAGTAGCCACCGGGGGCCTTCCCGTCTTTGGCCTCCAGGTCCATGAGCTGCTGGTCCTGCAGCAACTGGAAGAACGCTCCGGTTTCTTTACTCAGGGCGTGGTACATCTTGTCGGCGTGGGCGACGATCTGCGCCGGCTTGCCCATCGGGGTGGGGTTACCGTCGGGGAAGCGGAAGGCCAGGTCGTAGTAGTGGAGGCGGTTGACGCCGATCCGCTCCCGCTGCCGTGCGTAAAGCTCCTGGGCGATGGGCACGATAAATTCCTGGATCTGGCGGCGGAAGTTGGCCACCTGCTCCGGCCCGTAGTCGGTACGGTTCATGTTAGCGTAGCCGAGGCCGACGTAGTTGGCGTAGCCCAGCTTTTTGGCCATGTCGGTTCGCAGGCCCACCATCTCCCCGTAGATGTCCTCGAGCCGGGGCCGGTGATCGGCAAACCACTGCCACTTGGCGCTGCTGGCCGTCTTGCGCTTTTCACGGTCGCCCACCTGCTCCAGAGGAGCGATGCTGGAGAGGTTATACGTCTTGCCGTCCACCTCGATCTCCGCGCCGCCGCGCAGCTGGGTGAACTCGCTGCTCAGTTTGTTGACGGCCTGCATATCCTCCAGAATTTCCGGGCGAAAAGTGCGGATGCTGACCTCCGCCGAGTCGAAGAGCTGGCTGCCGAAGTGCGCTTCCAGTGCCTCCCGATGGGGGGTAGCGAGCAGGGCACGGTAATAGTCGACCCGCCACTGCTCGGTGCGGGGCAGGTGCTCGTCGAACCAGTCTTTCTCCTCCCGGTAAAATGCGTCCTTGGTGTTGATGCTGTAGCGAATGTAACCAATGTTGTAGGCCGTGGCCACGCTGGCCCGGATGCTGTCGATCTGCTCCACGGCGGCAATGGCATCGTTGAGGGTGACGGCGGCCCTGAGTTCTTCCAGCACGGCCGTAAAGGCGGTTTCCAAACGGTCGAGGTCCGGGCGCTCGTAGGTAAATTCGGGGAAGGTGAGTTGCGACATGTCCTATAGACAAGCGGGGGGCAGGAGAGGTTTGGGGCGGGTGCGCAGGTGAAAAGAGCTTTCCAGCAAGCACGGTCGGCCGGTGGATTGAAAATTAGGAAATATTGGTTAAAGCGGCTAAATTAGAGGACACACCGATCTTTTGGTATCTAATCCAAACCTAAAGCCCTTAGTTTCCTAGCCTATCTGTTACGCTATCCGGAAGCGGGGACCTGCATTATCCCTGCCACTTACTCTTGTTTTACCCCCCGTTCCTATCATAGGCCCTGCGTTTCCTCTTTCCTGGGTAGCCAGGCAACGGGCAGTTCGGGCAAATTGTACCGTAGCGTCAGCGCGCCGAGGTATGCTTTCGCCCGCTTCCTGGTGACCCCTGCACCGGTCTAGGCGCCAAGGCCGATCCGTCTACCTTTTCAGGACCAGATTGGCGGGTTTTGCCGGCAGTCCAAGTCGCCCGACGAAGGGAGGGAAAGGAAAGTGTAAGCCGTGGCACTAGGGGCGGTCGAGCTAGGCTGGTGGCCCGGGCGGGGCGAGCCGACGACCGACAGCTCCTCGCCAAAAATGACCCAACGAACGAGCGGGGGTGCGCCCGCCGCAATAAATATTACGGGCGATACGCTACCTAGGGGTTGCTGCCCGCCGAAATTGAACCTTACTTTACGCCGCCCATTTTCCCGATATGCTCGGACAGACCTTAAAGCAATCCCAGCTCCAGAAACTCAGCCCCCGGCAGATTCAGCTCATGCAGCTGATGCAGCTGCCGCTGTACGAGCTCGAGCAGCGGGTGAAGGAGGAACTGGAACGCAATCCCACCCTGGAAGAGGCCACCCCCGAACCCGACGGCCTGGCTGACCGCGACGCCCAGGAGGCCGAGCGCAGCGATGGAGAGAGCGACCCCTTCGAAATGGAGGAACTCTTCCAGCAGTACGTGGACGACGACCCCACCAACTACCAGCAGAACGGCAACAATGAGGAGGTTTACGACGCTCCCGGCAGCTACACCGCCGATGAAAGCTCCTTCTTCGAGTACCTGGAGGCCCAACTCGCCAACCTCGAATTCGCCACCCCGCTTGACCGGACCATCGCCCTGCAAATCATCGGTAACATCGACGACGATGGCTACCTGCAGCGCCTCCCCAGCGCCATCTCCGACGACCTGCTGATTAACTATAACATCGAGGTAGACGTCCGCCACATCAAGCGGGTACTGCGCATCGTGCAATCCCTCGAACCCGCCGGCCTGGCGGCGCGCAACCTTCGGGAATGTCTGCTGCTGCAGCTCAACGCCAAGGTAGACGCCGGGGAGATCTACGACGCCCACACCTTCGCCGATCTGGTGCTGGCCCAGACCGTCATTCGCGACCACTTCGACTTATTCAGTAAGAAGCACTACGACAAGCTGCGGGAACAACTGGAGGTCGACGAGGATGAGCTCCGCGACGCCCTCGGCGAAATTCTCAAACTTAACCCCAAGCCCGCCTCCGCCCTCGGTGGCCGAGCCGGCGGCCGCGTGGCCCGGGTAGTGGTGCCGGACTTCCTGGTCACCGTCCACGACGGCGAACTCAAACTCAGCCTGACCGCCCGCAACGCTCCGGACCTCAAGATCAACGACTACTACCAGGAGCAGCTGGCCGAATACCGCCGCAAGCAGAAGGAGTCCGGTAAGCTCACCACCGCCCAAAAACAGGCCGCCGGCTTCATCCGCCAGAATATCGACTCCGCCAGCTGGTTCATCGAGGCCATTCAGCAGCGGCAGCAAACCCTCTACAGCGTCATGCACGCCATCGTGCGCTACCAGGAGCGCTTCTTCCGTACCGGCGACCTGAAGACCCTGCGGCCTATGATTCTCAAGGACATCGCCGGGCCAACCGAGCTCGACATCAGCACCGTGAGCCGAGTGGTGAACTCAAAGTTCGTGCAGACCGATTTCGGCACCTTCTCCCTGCGGCAGTTCTTCAGCGAGGGCATGACCAATGAGGAGGGGGAGGAAGTCAGTACCACCCAGGTCAAGAAGGTGCTCGGCGAGATCATCGCCGCGGAGAACAAGCGCAAGCCGCTCAACGACAGCAAGCTGCAGGCGGCCCTCAAGAAAGCGGGCTACGACATCGCCCGCCGAACGGTGGCCAAGTACCGCGAGCAGCTCGGCCTGCCCGTCGCCCGCCTGCGCAAGGAGCTTTAGGCGGGAGCAAACATCTTACGCTGCCGGCTGTACTATATCCTTCTGATCGCTAATAACCTTCCATGCGTAATTCTTCCGAGTCCGTAGTCAATAATCAAGCCAAGAGCCGCTTCGAAGTCGTCAACGGCTCCCAGGTCTCCAAGCTCGTCTACGAAATGCGGGGCGACGATATCGACCTGGTGCATACGGAAGTGCCCGAGGATCTGGCCGGCCAGGGCATCGGCTCCGCCCTCGTCGTGGCCG
This sequence comes from Lewinellaceae bacterium, assembly GCA_963710195.1. GTDB lineage: Bacteria > Bacteroidota > Bacteroidia > Chitinophagales > Saprospiraceae > Neolewinella. The sequence goes on along the minus strand of CAVPZF010000003.1, from coordinate 150,235 downwards.
CGCTACAGTACGCCAAGGACAACGGCTACCAGGCCATCCCCTCCTGCCCCTTCGTGGCCGCCTACGTGCAGCGCCACCCCGAATGGAATGATGTGGTAACCGAGCCGTAGGTGCTCCTTCTCCTCTTAGTGGCTACGGCCGTGCAACTGGTGGTGTGGCTCTTCGTTTTCCGCCCCGCCCTACGTGAGCCGGTGCCGCCCGTGGCAATCGGTGCCGACCAACCCGTATCCGTCATCGTCTGCTACCGCGACGAGGCCGACCACCTGGAAGACTGCCTGCGGGGCATCCTGGCGCAGGACCATCCGACCTTCGAGGTGGTGGCCGTAGATGACGGGTCGGAAGACGACTCCGCGGCCATCGTCGAGCGTCTCCGGGAGCAAGCCCCGCACCTGCGCGCCGTCCGCCCCGATCCTACCCGCCCCGGGAAGAAAGACGCCCTCTCCGCCGGCATTGCCGCGGCCCGCCATCCGTTGATGGTACTTACCGATGCTGATTGTGTGCCCGCCTCGCCCCAGTGGCTGCGGCAGATGAGTGCCCCCCTGGCCGGCGACCCCGAACTCGTACTGGGTTGCTCGCCGTACCGCCGCGTACCGGGCGTGCTCAACTACTGGCAGCGCTTTGAATCGACCAGTGTGCTGCTGCAGTACCAGGGCCTGGCGCGGCTTGGGATGCCGTACATGGGGACCGGGCGGAACCTGGCCTATACGCGGGACTTTTTTGAGCGATCCGGGGGACTGGAGTCGCACGCCGACGTTGCCGGCGGCGATGATGATCTGATTGTCAACGCCAATGCCCAGGCGAGCCGCACCACCCGCGTCACCGACCCCATGGCCTGGACGCTTTCGGCGCCGACCGCCGACTGGGAAAGCTACGTCTACCAGAAAGCCCGCCACCAGTCGGTAGGGCTCTACTACCGCATGAAGCACAAACTGCTCCTAGCCGCCATCGGGGCCAGTCATGGGGTATTCTACCTAAGTGGCTTCGTGCTGTTGTTTACGACCCTGTGGCCCTGGGCGCTGGCCTTGTACGGTTTACGGGCGCTGGCGGTGCTGCTGACCTATCTCCACCAACCCGTCGCGACTTTTTTGGGCGGGGGCGCGGGTGCGGTGCGGGCGAGCGGGGTGCCGGGCTTGCTGCTCTGCGATGCCCTGTATTCGTTCCATTACGTCTTCCTTTTACTGGCCAGCTTCGGGAGTAGGCAGAATTGGTAGTTGCAATAAACAGCGGCGGCATCATGGGCGACGCGGGGGAAGAGGTGTGCTCTCCGGTGAGGGGCCTCCGTTGACGGATAGCATAATAGGAAGGACTCCGTAGGATGAAGCAGGGAGCGGAGTAGGTGATGCAAGCGGCCCACCCACCACCTGGAAGTTCGTGCGGACGGACTGACCGGACCAACCGGACACGCAGGCGCGCGCCCCGGGGTCGTAATATAAACTGGTGAGGATGCCCCGAACCCTATAGGGTGTCGCGTAAACGCCGGTCACCTACGAGCGCCGGAGTAGATCACCCTCCATATCGCTAGACCATTATTTTCTGCCGGCTTTTGCCCCCCGGCCCCATCGGGGGAGGAGGCCGCCGTTGGTGAAGTCCAGCAGTTTGATCAAATACGCATACAGCGTAACAATTTGTTGTCGTGACAAACTTGCCGAAAGGGCGGGAGGGAGACACAATTTCGATCCCCTGCCTATGTGGTACAACAGCATTAGGATAGGGTGTCTTAACAAGGGTACATTGGTGACTAACTGACCGCGGCACCGGACCAACGATGGCGCCCGGTGCGTGTTTTAAAATTCATCTAACTACCTAAACTCAACTTAGCCACCATGCTAATCACCACTTATTGCCGAGGGCGCGCCCTCCGGGCACTTGCTACCGCCGTGCTTTTTCCGCTTCTCTTTACTGCCTGTACCGAAGACACGCAGGAAGTGATCACCCCACAGCAGGAAGCCCTGCCGCAGATCATCCAACTCGCTCCGGCTCCCCAAGAGTGGGTAACTATACAGGCCGGCGATGTCGTCGACTTCAAAGGAACGGACAAAGCCAAGCGGGCCACCGACGCCGCGGGCAATGACCGGGGCCGGTTCAACATTACCCTGAACTTCATTATCCCCCCCACGGAGGAGCAGGTGACCGTCTTCGAAGCCGCCGCCGCCCGCTGGGAGCGCATCATCATCAAAGATGTGCCTTCCATCACCGCCACGATCCCTTCGGCCTTTACCGGTTTCCCCCCCGCCGCTACCGGAACCGTAGACGACATCGTCATCGAGGTCGCGCTGGCCCCCATCGACGGACCCGGGGGTATCCTGGGGCAGGCAGGACCCCGCTTTACGCGGACCGCCGACAACCTGCCCGTATCGGGCGTTATGTTCTTTGACGTGGCCGACCTGGCCTTCCTGGATCAAATCGGGCTCTTTGAGGAAGTCATCGTGCACGAGATGGGCCACGTCCTGGGCGTTGGCACGCTGTGGGACTTCGGCGGTCGCAACCTCCGCCGGGCCGAGGAGACCAACCCCTACTTCGCCGGCAAGCAGGCCAACATCTTCTGGAACGCGGAGGGCGGCACCTTCGAACTGCCCATCGAAGACATGGGTGGCCCCGGCACCCGGCTGGGCCACTGGCGGGAATCCGTGCTGCGCAACGAACTGATGACCGGCTTCCTAAATTTAGGAGAAAACCCCCTGAGCCGCATCACCGCCGGCTCCATGCGTGACCTGGGCTACGGTGCCGCCATGGTCGGCGAACGCTACGACCTGCCCGAGGGCGCGACCGGCGTAAACATCAACGGCGACGACGCCACCACCCCGCAAGGCAATCCCGACGGCGGCATCGACATTGCCGCCCGGGAGACTATTCTGCTGCCCATCGGTTCGGTAGTCACTCAGTAAGCGCAGGGGCAGGAAAGGCGCGCGCCTGGCCCGGCCTCCTCCGAGTAACATTATTACCCCCACACGGACTTCGGTCGGTGTGGGGGTTTTTTGTTTAGGAGTTTCGGATAATCATTTGGGGACATTCCGAACCACGGGTAGCTCGGCGTCAATTAAGAGGGTGGTTGCGCGAGTTAGTCGCCTAGTGCTTCAGGACCGAAATAAGCTGCACCTTGACTTGCCATCGCGGCGCCGCACTTCCCAGCCAAAAATCCACCGTAGCTACGGCTATGCTGAACTTTCGTCCGCTCGTTCAGCACCACGCTGTCGGCGTCAAGCTATTGCTTAGTTCAATCCTGAAGCACTAGGCGCTTCAAGACCGAACTAAGTGGCGCCTTTTCTTGGCCAAGTCTAGCGACTACTGGAGCAGCGACCGGTGTGGTCCTCAGCGTGGGCATCCGGCGTAGCGCGATTCAATCGGGCAGTGGCACGTCGCTGCCATCACGAGCGCACCGGTGATGGGGTACCCTGCGGTCGTGTTTCGTTCAACGCGTACCAGCGTTACGGGCTCAGCTAGGGGCGGCGCGGGCCGAGGGGGGTGGTCAGCTCACTTTAGGGATCGGAATAACGTACCCCCAACACGATTAAACAAGCATTAATCTGGGGACAAACAGCCACAAATGTCATATAAGAACAAATAGACCGATCAGCCTCTGGCGGCTGCGGTATGGGATTAAAGAGTTGCGGCGCGGCCGAAAAGAGTGTACGGGCGTTGTGTGACAGGAAATGAAATGCGCGTTTAATCGAATAAACAAGCATTAAATAGGGGATAAAACCGCCTAAAGAGCATATGAAAATAAATAAGCCAACCAACGCATGCAAGGCATAGCGAAAGTTTCCTGGGGTCAAGCCAGTCGGGTGCTTGGGCGGAAACAAAAAGTGCGCCAGGTGTTTACTCCGCTTAGGGTAGTAAAGTGGAGAAGATGTGCTGGCCGACATATGCGAAGAGCTGCCATGTATATGATTCTGCTGCAAAGCAAACTAAAACTGCAGGAAGCGAGTATTAAAAACTCATTACTTCTTAAATTTAGTTAAGCTGACTTAGCCGGAGCGAAATTACTTGCGTAGGTTGCGTACATGTCATATCTTACATCATATTACTGGTGACCCCAGACCACACTATGACACACAATACCAATGTTAGGCTCTAAGCCTCTTCGATAATTTCACTATGAACGACACTTCCGTTGGCTAGACGGTTACTCACCTTATTTTCTTATTCCACGGTAGCAGGCTAGGTCCTGCTTCACCCCGTTGTAGAATGGGCATGCTTTCTCTGCGAAAGCTTGACTAGGTGTACACTCCCTCCTTCCCACGCATAAGCGTCACGACAAGTCTGGTTATACGAATCTAATAGATGCCGTAGCTGCGCTATCTATAATTCGGGTATATCTAAGTGCCCCATCGGAGTCTTAGAAATATATACAAAAAACTAAACAGGCCACCCAGTTGGGGAGTCTGTAAGGAGAGTATTACGTATTATTTTAAATGCCACCTTTTTACCAGGTAGCAGTAGATAGAACTCAAGAAACACATTAATGAACAGCATAGCGGTTTTTACCCGACGGGTAGTAGTGTGTCTACTCCCTGCCCTCCCCTGGCTGCCCCCCGGCTACCTGTCGGCCCGTAACGACAGTCCAATCGGTAAGACAACCTCTAAGGATAGGGAGGCGGTGCTACCGATAGTGGTGTCTTTTGACGACCACCCTCATGTATTGAGATGCACTACGGACCGCCCCGTTGATGGCAACGAAGGTATTCTTCCTAGCCGGGCGCGCAGGACGGACGAAGACCCCTCCAGTGGCGGGTCGATTTTTCCTCGTTCCATCTCGTCATCCCCCAACCTTGCCTACGCTTAACCATTTCACTATGAACACACAGTTACTCAAATTTTATAATAGGATATTTAAAGGATCAGCGCTACCACTCCTACGAGGTGTATTCCTTGGGCTGCTTTTCCTCCTGACCCTCAATCTACAGGGGCAGAGTTTTTCCCAGAGCAACCTTGACTTTGCTGGCAAGGGTGGGGTAGAGAATGGTACCTCCCTGATGTTTGGCCCGGACGGTCGACTTTACGTCCTAACTATCAGTGGAAATGTGGACGTCTTTTCCATTCAAAGAAATGGGGTAGATGACTACGTGGTTACGGATGCTGAAGAGCTACTTGATGTAAAGAATATTCCTAACCACAACGATAATGGGAACGCGCACAGCGGCAACGACCGGGAGGCAACCGGTCTGACGGTAGCGGGCACGGCGGCTAATCCCGTAGTCTACGTGACTTCGAGTGATTCGCGGATTGGTGGGCCGAGTGGAGACAAGGACCTCGATACGAACTCCGGAGTGATCACCCGCCTGACCTGGAACGGCAGCTCCTGGGAGGCCGTGGACATTGTACGGGGTTTGTCGCGCTCCGAAGAAAACCACGCCACGAATGGCCTGGAGTTCGTGACGATCGGGGGTACGGACTTCCTGATCGTCTGCTCCGGTGGCCATACCAATGCGGGGTCACCCTCCACTAAATTTGCCTGGACCACCGAATACGCCTTATCCGCCGCTATCCTCTCCGTTAATCTGACGCAACTGGAAGCCCTGCCTACGCTGACGGATGCCATTTCCGGGCGGGCGTACATCTACGATCTACCTACCCTGGACGACCCCACGCGGGCGAACGCGAATGGGATTATCGATCCCGACGCGGCCGGATACACCGGGGTGGACGTCAATGATCCTTGGGGAGGAAACGACGGCCTGAACCAGGCCATGCTCGTCGAGGGCGGTCCCGTGCAGATTTTCTCGGCTGGCTACCGGAACTCCTACGATTTGGTCGTTACCGAAGGTGGTAGCGTCTACTGTACCGACAACGGCGCTAACCCAAGCTGGGGCGGCTTGCCCGTCAACGAGGGCATGAGCGGCACGGTCACGAATGACTACCTCTCTTCCGAGCCCGGAAGCTCCACGAATGTGGGAGGGGAAAAGGTGAACAATAAGGATCACCTTACCCTGATCACGGATGATATCCAAAACTACGTGCTTGGCAGCTTTTACGGCGGTCACCCCTCCCCCGTGCGCGCTAATCCGAGCGGGGCGGGGCTGTTCACCAACCCCACCTTTGATCAAAATATAAACTCCGTATTTCGGACGCTCATCTACGACCCGGATGGCTCCCGCGGGGCCGGCTACACGACGGATCCGAACATCGCTTTACCGGCTAACTGGCCACCGGTAGCCCTCAGTCTAGCCGATATCCGGGAAGGGGACTGGCGGGGACCCGGAATCATCAACCCGGATGGGGACGATGACGTGCTGGTAACGAATTGGGGGACCAACACGAATGGGATCGACGAGTACACGGCCTCTAACTTCGGTGGGGCCATGAAGGGCAACCTGCTAGCGGGGGTAAACGATGGCGGACTCCTTCGCCGGGTAGAATTGAATGCCAACGGCAGCCTTAAAAAGCTAACCGATAAGTTTGTCTCCAATCTAGGGGGCAACGCGCTGGGTGTCACCTGTAACGGAGATTCCGACCCCTTCCCCGGTACGGTTTGGATCGCTACTTTCAATAACGTCGTTAAGATTCTGGAACCCCAGGATCTGGTAGTTTGCGTGCTCCCCGGCGAGCCAGGCTACGCGGCCACGGAAGACAATGACAGTGATGGCTACACCAACCAGGACGAGATTGACAACCAAGTCGACGGCCAAACCGTAGAAGACGTCATTTGCAACGGAGGAAGTCAACCTAATGACTTCGATAAACCAGCCGGCGGCAGCCTGGTTTCCGACCTTAACGATTCGGACGACGACAACGACAACGTCCCCGACGCCGACGATCCCTTTCAAATGGGAGACCCCACGGCCGGCGGCAACGACGCCTTTAACCTCCCGGTACGCAACGACCTGTTTTCCGATAACCAGCAACTGAAAGGATACCTCGGTCTCGGATTCACGGGTATGATGAACAACGGTGCCGCCAATCCCAACTGGTTGAACTGGATCGACCGTCGGGACGATCCCAATGAGCCCAACCCCAACGATATTCTCGGCGGCGCGGTAGGGGCCATGACCATGCAAATGACTGCCGGCACGGCCCTGGGCAGTGCGAACACCCAGGAAAAAGCCTTTCAGTACGGGGTCAACGTAGATCAGAGTATCGGTACATTCTCCGTTGAGGGCCGCCTGCTCAGCTTCTCCGATCCGCTTCAGCTTTACGGTAATTCGGCTCCCCAGAACGGGGAACTGGGATTATTCATGGGAGACGGCACCCAGAGTAACTACATCAAATTCGTGCTCACTGCGGACGGTAGCCTGCAGGCACTCCAGGAAGTCAACGACGTTCCCCAACCGCCAATCACTACCCCCGTTACGGTCGGTCAGGACATCGTGATGTTCTTCCAGGTCAACGCCAGCAGTGGAGTGGTGACCCTCCAGTACGCCACCGACGGCGGACCTGTGCAGACGCTGGGCACCCTCACCGCTGAAGGCACAGTGCTGACCGCCATTACAAGCAACGCTGCGCCCCTAGCCGTAGGCCTGATCGGTACCTCCAATGAAGTGGGTCTGGAAGTGGAGGGGACTTGGGACTACCTGTACGTGCAGAGCTCCCAGCCCTTTATCGAGCAAACCCTGCCGGATGTTAGCGTAGCGGTCAGTGCCAGTGCTCAAACTATTGATCTGGACAACTACTTCGCCGATAACGATGGCGACGGCAACCTAAACTATACCGTCGAAAGCAATACGAATACGGCCGTCGGTGCGAGTGTCCTGGACAACACACTGACGCTTTCGTTCCCCGCCACGCCCGAAGTGGCGCAGCTTACCATCCGGGCTACCGATAGCGGTGGCCTGACCGTGGAACAAACGTTCACCGTGACCGTATCGGATGAAGCGGTGACCGTTCTCCGCATCCGGGCAGCCGGGGCAACCCTGGCGGCTACCGACGCGCCGAATCCGGACTGGATCGGTGGCCTCGGTGAGGGAGCACAAAACGGCACGTTTAATAACCTGACCTACGGGATAAATACCGGAATTTTCTCCGCCCAGCCTACGACGGGTCGGCATGCTTCCCTCCCCGTTTACGTCCCACAGGCCCTCTTCGCCAACGAACGTTACGATGACGACGCCGCCGCTCCTGACATGGAGTGGACCTTCGGAATGCCCAATGGCAATTACTACGTACGCTTATATATGGCCAATGGCTGGCAGGGCACCGCCCTGCCCGATCAACGCCTATTTGACATCTTTATCGAAGGGCAGCTGGTGGAGGACGACCTCGATCTCTCGGATAGGTTCGGCCACCAGATTGGTGGGATGATTGAGTACCCCGTAGTTCTCACGGATGGCACCCTGAACATCTCGTTCGGGCATAATACGCAGAACCCCTTGATCAACGGGATCGAAATTTTGTCCATTGGTGGCGAGCTGATTGCTCCCATTGCGATCGCACCCATTCCGGATCAGAACAATCAGGAAAATGATGTCGTCGACCTGACGGTGCTACCCTCCGGGGGAGACGCCAACGCAAACTTTACGTTTAGCGCTACTAACCTGCCTCCGGGCCTGCAGATCGAGTCCACTACCGGCTTAATTTTTGGTACCATCGCTACGGGAGCCTCCATCGTGAGCGCCTACAATACCGTCGTAACGGTTAGCAAACCCGGTAGCACCTCGGTCAATGAGCCCTTCACCTGGACGGTAACCAATCCGCTAGCAACCGCGAACTGGACCGCCCAGACCGACGATGAAAACCATACCGCCCGCCACGAATGCTCCTTTGTACAGGCCGGGGATAAATTTTATCTCTTCGGCGGTCGGGAAAATCCTACCACGCTGGACGTCTACGACTACCAGGCGAAATCCTGGAGCCAGATTTCCAACTCCGCACCTCAGGAATTCAATCACTTCCAGGCACTCGAGTACCAGGGATTGATCTGGGTGATCGGAGCCTTCAAAACTAACGCGTTTCCGGAGGAAGTGCCCGCCGATTACGTCTGGGCCTATAACCCGGCGACCGACGAATGGATACAGGGACCGGAAGTGCCCAACGGCCGGAAGCGGGGATCCGCAGGTCTGGTGGTGCACAACGACAAATTCTACATCATCAGCGGCAATACCATAGGCCACGCCGGAGGGTACATTCCCTGGTTCGACATGTTCGACCCCGCCACCGGGGCCTGGACGGTACTGGCCGATGCACCCCGGCCCCGGGACCATTTCCATGCGGCCGTAATTGGGGATAAGCTCTATGTAGCGGGCGGACGGTTGTCCGGCACCCCCGGTGGGAACCCCGGTAATGTATTTGCCCCACTGATCGCCGAAGTAGACGTCTACGACTTTACTACCGAAACGTGGTCTACCGCCCCCGACCTACCTACCCCCCGGGCAGCCGCCTCCGTCGCCGTGTTGGACAACGAACTCTACCTTATTGGGGGTGAAATCGGTGTTGACCTACAGGGAAAGGCTGTGAATGACGCCGTCAGCACGACCGAAGCGTTCGACCCCGCCACGGGTACCTGGTCTTCCAAGCCCGACCTCCTGACCAAAAGGCACGGCACCCAGGCAATCGTTTCCGGCAACGGGATCCACGTGACCGCCGGCTCCAGCACCAAAGGCGGCAGTGGGAAGATGAAGAACATGGAGTTCTTCGGTGTAGATAACCCGGTGGGTACGCCCCTTACCGGTAGCCAGGTGCAAGCACCAGGCAGCGTGGAGATAAGCGCCAACGGGACCACCGACGTCCCGGTAACCACCTCGGGGGGTAATACCGGCACCATCATTACCGGTATCGCAATTACCGGTCCGGGTGCCGCCGCCTTCTCGTTAGCCAACCCCCTTGATTTCACGCTCGTAGCACCGGGATCCAGCCTGAATATCCCAGTAGCCTTTAGCGGTGCGGGAGGAGAGACGGCGACCCTAGAGATCACCTACGGTGCGGGCAGCACGGTGACCGTGGCGCTGAATGGCACGGGTGGCTCCCCCACCGCCGTACTGTACCGGGTGAATGCGGGCGGCGCGCTCGTCGCTACCCACGACGCCGACCCGACGGACTGGGCGGTGGATCAGTCCGCCGTAAAAGCGAACGGCAATGCAAACTTGGGTACGCCTTCCCAGTACTACAACCTGGCCCCCCCGGCGGAAGACATCACCTTCGGCGCGAACTTTACGGGGGCAAACACCACCGGCTATCCCGACGCGCTTTTCGCTACCGAGCGGTACAGTACCCAGCCCAATCCCGATAACATGCAGTGGGATTTCCCGGTGGCCAATGGCGACTATACCGTCAATCTGCTCTTCGCGGAAGTTTGGACCGGTGCCAAGGACCCTGGTGTACGCGTCTTTGATGTAGTCATCGAAGGGAATCTGGTCTTACCCAACTTCGACCAAACGGCAACCTACGGCTGGAATACCGCCGGGGTAGTATCCATTCCGATCACGGTAACCGATGGTAATCTGAATATCGATTTTCTCCTAGGGGTTCAAAACCCCAGCATCAAGGGCATCGAGATCATCGGGGGCTCCACCCTGCCCACCAATACCTCACCCATCGTGAGCAACCCGGGCGGGCAGTTCGGTACGGAAGGCGGCGCGGTCTCCCTGCAGGTTGCCGCCACCGATGAGGATGCGTGCAGCGGGTTGACCTACGGCGCGACAGGCCTCCCGCCGGGCTTGACGATCGATCCGAACTCGGGGCTGATCACCGGCACTTTGGAAGTAGCCACCGGCGGTGGAGCTGGACCAGCGGGTGCCTTTATCGAAAGCGACGGACTGGTCGTGATCGAAGCGGAATCCGTCGAGACACTGACCGGTTCCTGGAAAAAGGCAGCGAATTACAGCAGCAGCATTTCTCCGAACATCGACAACCCCGGTAGCGCTACCGGCAGTGACTTCATTGTTTGGGAGGGGAACCAGTCGCTACCCACACCGGGTAAGGGAACCCTTACGTATCCGGTGAAGATCACGAAGCCCGGAGTCTACCGCTTCCAGTGGCGCAACCAGGTAGGTAATGGAATTGCCTCCGCGGATCATAACGATACCTGGGTGAAGATTGAGTCCGATGCCTTCTACGGCCAGAAGGGTAGTGAAATAGTTTGTCCTAAAGGCTCAAATTCCACTGAAAACGCCTGTACCGGGGGCGCACCCGAAGGGGCCGGAGCGGCAGGCTGGTTCAAGGTGTATTCTTCTGGGGCACTGGACTGGAAATGGAGTACCATGACCAGCGATAACGACCCACACCAGATTTACGCGCGCTTCGATAATCCAGGGGTGTACAACATCCTGCTTTCGGCGCGGTCCTCCTCCCACATCATCGACCGGATGGTCTTGTCGCACGCGGATTATTCCGGCAACCCGCAGAACCTGAGTCTGCCCGAATCGCAGCAGACTGTGGCGGGTACCGCAGGTGCAGCGGCGGGTAGTCCCTACAACGTCGTCGTAACGGCGACCGATGGGTGTACGCCCGCGTTTAGCGGATCGACCGCCTTCACCTGGACGGTGAGTGACCCCGCATCGACCACCACGCTGAGCCTGACCGTGCCGAGTCAGGGACGTCCCGATCATAAGGGAGACCATACGGTAGAGTTGTACGGAATGAGTGATCTGGCAAACCCGCTCTATACGTATACCGCAACGGCCGATGCGAGTGGTACAATGACAATGTCCGGTATCGCATTCGGCGAATACAAAGTACTCGTCAAACGCCCAGGTTACCTGCAGCGCGTACAACAGATGACGTTAACGGAGGGAAGTAGTACATACATCTTCGCCCAATTACTCGGGGGTAACGTGAACGGTGACAACGTGATCAATATCCAGGACTTCTCCATACTTGCCTCTGCCTTTGGAGTTTCCGAGCATTTCTCGGATATCAACGGCGATGGAGTAACCAACCTTCAGGACTTTTCACTCCTGGCGCCCAATTTTGGCAAGAGCGGAGAATCACTAATCAATAACCAATAAATAGAATGACCGGGATGGGATTGCTTAGCGCAACCCCATCCCGGTATTTCGCCTATCACCCAGTCGAGGGTGGCAAATCGTTTACTATGAACATCACATTACCTATTGTTAATTTGAGCAATTTTTTGCTGAAGCATTGCAGCAAGGTTGGTCTAATCATCATGCTGCTGTTGCCGGTTTGGCAGATTCAGGCACAAGTTGATTTAGTTTTGTCACCGGTTACTTCTACCGTGGACGTAGGGGAAAATCTAACGTTGACCCTGCAGGTGATTGCCGGTACCGAGGAGATCAATGGGGTCTCGGCTTTCCTTGATTTCGATCCCGCTTTTGTAACCATCAGTTCGGTCGAGTACAACGCGTCGGCGCAGTTGCCCGTTCCGCTCCCCAACGCGGGAGAATCTGACCCTACGGGGAAAATTGATAATTCTTATGGGACCTTTGGAGCACCCGCAACCGGAACTTTTGATTTCATAACGATAAATTTGACTGCTACCGCGGCCGGTACGACCACTATCGATTTTGCGTTTGAAGCCGACGCAAATCCCCAGCGGTTGACTAGCGTCACGGCAAGCGATGGCCAGGGAACGCTCCTTTTGGGAACAGCCACCGGGGCCACCATCACCATTGTAGATCCAGCCGCTAACACCCCACCCACCGTAAGCATCACTTCCCCCCTCGACGGAGCGACTTACGCGGAAGGGGAGGAGGTTGTTCTTGCGGCAACCGCGGAGGATGCCGACGGCTCGGTGAGCAGTGTCGAATTCTTCGACGGCACTACCTCGCTGGGGATAGACACCGAAGCACCCTTTTCGGCAACCCTAGCAAACGCGGCGGCGGGTGCTCACGACTTCACTGCCGTGGCTACGGATAACGATGGTGCCACCACCACCTCCGCTACGGTAACGGTCACGGCCTCCACACCGGCTACCGAGCCCGTGGTGACCGTAGGGGGTCCCGCTGCTAAAATGGTAGCGGAAGGCGGTAGCCTGCAAATACCCGTTTCCATTAGTGATTTGGACGGCGATAACCTGACCGTAATCATAACCTCTATATCCAATGAACCCAAACTCCTCGAATCATCGACGGGCTCGGGGACGCAGGTGGATCCCTATCCCCTATCGGCGGATGCCTTCCTGACCGTAAGTGATGAAGTGAATAATCCCGGGGTCTACAGTGCCAACCTCAATTTTACCCCGACCTTCGGCGACGGTGGCGGAGCTGATGGCGACGGAGATGGCGTCTATACCGTAACGGTTACGGTATCGGACGGAAACAGTAGCGTGAATACGGACTTCACGCTGACGGTGACGGATGTCGCCCAGCCGCTTTCTACCACCGCCACTACGCGGATCGAGGCCGAATCGTTCGACAACCAGGGGCCACCCAACAGTGGGTCCAATCCTGGTAACAAAGGTATCGGTGCGGAGATCAATGACGCTACCGGCATCATCAACATTGGCTTCACCCACGTGGGGGACTTTGCCGAGTATGAGATCGATGTACCGCAGGCGGGCACCTACGATTTCTCGTTCGAGGTTGCCAAGGGTAGCAATGGCACCGGTACCATGCAGATCCGCGTGCAAGACGGAGGACCGGCCTTGGGTGCAATCTCCGTAACGAAGACGGCCAACTGGTTAACCTACGAGACCGTGGCTGCCTCCGTGGACCTTCCGGCAGGGCCACAAACACTCCGATTCGACTGGTCGGCGGGCAGTGGGTTTCTATTCAACATCGATTACTTTGATGTGAGTTTTGCCGGTGACGCCGCTCCGGTAGTCGCCATCACGTCGCCCGCTGACGGGAGCACCTTCGAGGAAGGGAGCACCGTGACCGTCACCGTAGATGCTACGGACGACGGAGGCGTTACCCAAGTGGAGTTGTTCGATGGCACGACCAGCCTGGGCATCGATACGGAAGCTCCGTACGCATTCTCCATTCTTAACGGAACGGGCACCTACGTCCTCACGGCGGAAGCGTCTGACGGTACGGCAACGACCACTTCGGAAGCGGTAACCATCACTGCGGTAGGGGCCAACACGGCCCCCGTCGTCTCCATTGTGGCTCCCCTTGACGGTGCGGCCGTCAGCCGCGGCACGGATATCACCCTGACGGCAACGGTAAATGACGCGGAAGAAAGCGGATTGGAGGCCGGTCTGCAGTGGACGTCCAGCGATACTCAGCTTTCAACGGATCCCGTAAGTGGTACCGGAGCAAGCATCACCGGTCAGCTGGTGACGCCGGGTACCCAGACCATTACCGCTACCGCTACGGATAGTGGCAACCTCACCGGCTCTGACGTAGTCACCGTCACGGTTGCGGGGCCACAGGTAGCCTTCACCGCACCCGCGGATAACGCTACGCTAAGCTCCACCAACGTACAACTGCAGTGGACTGCCACGGATGTGCTGTATGACCTGACCGAGCACTTCCACCTCTACGTCAATCCGGCGGAACTAAATGACCTGAGCAGCGTGGACCATATCTCCACCGCTTCCGAGATCGGGCAAACGTCATGGGACCTGACTGAAGCGGATGGCCTTACCGCGGGTGAAAACACCGTGGTGATCCGGGTAGCCAATCAGTTCCACGAGGTATTCCTGACTGACCCGAACGATCCTACGAGCTTCATCCAGGATGTGGTGACCTTTACCGTCAATGTGCCCGATGTTACGGCACCCGTCATCACGCTGCTGGGCGATAACCCGCTTAACCTGTCGGTCGGGGACGCTTATACGGAATTCGGTGCTACGGCAACGGACAATATTGACGGAGACCTAACGGCCAGTATCGCCATCGACGCTTCCACCGTCGACGTGAACACGGAGGGAACCTACACGGTGGCCTACAGCGTGAGCGATGCGGCCGGCAATCTGGCGACTGCCGCCCGCACGGTCAGCGTAGCCGCTGGGGTGGAGTTGCCCGACCCCTGCGAGAACACGCTGTACCGGATCAACGTCGGTGGGCCCGCCACGCCTTCCGCGGATGCTACCCCACTCGGTTGGAGCGCGGATCAAGGAAACTTCACCAGTGCGAATAATTCCCAGTACCTGGTCGCTATGACGGGCGGAAACAGCATTTATAAGGGTGATGCTTCGAACGCCCACGGTGGCCCCATCATCATGACCGACCCCTCGGTGCCTACCTCCGCACCCGCCGGCATATTCTTCACGGAGCGGTACGATCTCGATTCAAACCCGGAGATGAAGTGGGAATTCCCCATTGCGCCCGGCACGGAGGTACAGGTCACCCTGCTGTTTGCGGAACTATACGGACCCGTTGATGCGGCCGGACAACGCATATTCGATGTATCCCTGGAAGGGACCGTACTACCTGCCTTTGACGGTATCGACCCGATCGCCATTGCCGGTCCGAAGGGGGCTTTTTCCCGCTCCGCCACGCTGACGGTCACCGACGGTACCCTAGACATTGAATTCCTGCATACGGGAAATGACAATCCCGCCCTCAAGGGTATTCAGATTTGCGGCATCTCGGCTCCGGCGGACGATACCCCACCCGTCATCACCCTGCTGGGCGACAACCCCCTCGAGCTGCAGGTGGGCGCTACCTACACCGATCCGGGAGCTACGGCTACCGATGACGTGGATGGTGACCTGACCGCAGCCATCGTGGTAGCTGGCGATGCCGTAGACACGAGCGTAGACGGAACCTACGTGGTCACCTACAATGTGACCGACGCAGCCGGTAACGCGGCCACGGAGGTGAGCCGTACGGTGACCGTGAGTCCCGTGGTAAGCAACCCCATCGTGCAGATTGAAATTCTGCCCGGTGCCGACCTCGATGCTTCTACCTTCGGGGGCAGCAACAACTTCCAAATTGCCAACCAGTCCACGGGTAGCCTACAGGTCACCAGTGTGACGTTTGATCTTTCGACGGGCATCCTACCAGACATGGTGTTTGACCCCACGGGGACGGGCGGTGATGAAACGGCCCAGTGTTTCAACGCCGGCGGCAGTGCATCGGCCGTAGGGCTGGTCACGCCGGCCAATGCCTGCGTAGATCCTTTCTCCGGCGCCCGTAACGGCGGATTCGACGTACTGAGTATGGATTTCACGGACTTCGATCCGGGAGAAATCTTCACCTTTTCGGTAGATGTCGATCCGAATAGCATCCAGGGAGTACCCGGTGCCGGCGCAGCCGGAGCAGTTTCCGGGTATGAACTGGTGGGCGCCACGCTGACCCTCACGTTTAGCGACGGCTCGACTTTGGTCAGCAGCCTCTACGAAGACGGGAGCCTCGGCGGTAGCCAGGCAGTTGTGTCCGCGGGAGCACCAGTAACCCCGACCATCGCGGTGGTGGGTATCGCTTCCGCTCCGGCGACCGTAAGCGATCTGGACCAAATCGTGACGGTATCCGGTACGCCGGGCGATCACGTCTCGCTGTTGGTCATGGATTCACGCCTGTACATCAATTCCGGTGCTCCGCCCTTCGGTGTGTCGGAGGTGACGTACTACGCGAACGAAGCGATGTCCGGGAAAGGCCTGTACACGGCAATCATCGAAGCTGGCGGAACGGTCGATATCCCCGTGACGCTACTAGTAACGGAGAGTGGGAACACGACCCCCAATGGCGGGCTGAACCAACTGATTGCCGTGACTTCCGTCGGGCCCTACGCGGCAGACCAGGCCGTCAGCAACACGTCCAACGTGATCACGCTGCTTTACGATTCGAACGAAGCCCCCGTTGCGGTGGCCAGCGCCAACGTACTGACCGGCCCGGCCCCCCTGGAAGTCCTCTTCGACGGCAGTGGCTCTTCGGACAGTGACGGTACGATCAGCAGCTACGAATGGACCTGGGACGGCGGTACCGCCAGTGGCGTGAGCCCTACGGTGACTTTTGCCGAAGGCACCTACGAAGTCACCCTGACCGTCACGGACGATGACAACGCCACGGCTACCGACCAACTGACGCTAGTGGTCGGGGAGTCCGATGATGACGGCGACGGTGTCGCCAACGGCCTGGACAACTGCCCGACCGTAGCCAACGTCGATCAGCTCGACACGGATAACGATGGGCTGGGCGACGTCTGCGACGACGACATCGACGGCGATGGTATCCTCAACGCCGACGATTGCGCCCCGCTCGACGACCAGATCGGCGCCGCTACGGTAGACTTTACCGTGGAAGTTGATCCCAGCGACGCCTCCGGGCTGACCTTTACCCTGATGGGCAGCAGCACGGTCCCCGTCACGAGCTGGGCCTACACGGTCGATGGACAACCCCTGGCCACTACCGCTGATGCTTCGGTCACCCTCGCTTCCGCTTCGGAGACGGTCAATGTCTGTTTGGAGATCGTTACGGACTGTGGTACGGTGCAGGTGTGTCAGGAGGTGACGGCTACTTTCCAGTCCCAGCCAGGCTGTGATCTGGTAAGATTTGGTGGAGGCATTAACTACATCAGCTTCGATGTGCTGCCAGAAGAAGGACAACGTTCCATCTCCCAGGTGCTTGGTGCTGCGGCTGGACGAATGATTTACATTCAGCGACGCACACCATTTGGAGAAGTCCAGACCTACATTCCTATAGCCCCGAGTATCGGAACAGACTTTGATATAGTCCCCGGTGAGGCTTATCTGGTATTTGCGACCCAACCTGGTCAGATTAACCTGTGTGGCAATACGGTCGATCCGGATTTCCGGATGGCTATACCCGGCGGGTACGCTTGGGTAGGTTACGTGCCAAGTGCAGAAACTACGCCTACGGAGTACTTTGGTACCATTCCAGGGTTATTCTATGCCTTGGGTAGGAGGGGTGACTTTACCTTCGGAGATTCTGAGTACTATGTACCCTCGCAGCCTAATCAGACCAGCTTAACGCGGGTAGCGAACGGAGAGGGATACGAAGTGCTAACGTTTGGTGGCGGTGCCTCCCAAGGAAGTTGGCTAAACGGTCCTAAAAGTTTCCCTCCAGTAGACCCCCGCCCGCTCAAGCATGCTAGCCGCGTGTACACGGTACTTTACGGAACAGCGCAAGCGCTACAGGCCGGTGATGTAATCTCCGTAGTCGATACGGAGGGAGTAGTACATGCCGAACTGCAGGTGGAAGAGGATGGATCCATTCACACCACGACGGTTTTTGGATACGACGAGCTCACGCAAGCTAATCCGGAACTTCAAGTTGGCGAGGAGTTGTACTTCGAATTTGATGGAATGGTAGCGGATCAAACCCTATCCTTCCGGGGCAAAGGGGGAATCGAGCGCATCGAGCTGACGTTCGCACAGACTACCTCGGTAAATACCTCCGTGGCCGGACCTACAATGACCGCATACCCCAATCCTTTCCTAGAGGAACTTACCGTTGATGTGCCGCTCCAGGTTGTCGGACGACTGCACATCACCCTGATCGATGCCCGCGGCCGAGTAGTAGCTGACGAATGGATTGAGAACTCTATTTCGACGCAGGGTACCCAAACCGTTAAGCTGGCCACCCAGAACTTACCAGTTGGTATGTACCTGCTCCGTTGCGATCTCGCCGGTGAGGGAATTATGACGCGAAAGCTACAACGAGTCCGCTAGTCTCCTCCTCCCGTGCCGACGATAGTTATCCACCCGTACCGACCCTTCTAGGGTTGGTACGGGCCGGATACTACACCTGCCTCTTCCCCAATCTTTCAATCTAATAGATACTATGAAACACATTGTACACATTCAATTATTCCATTTTTTACTTGTCGTTCTATTTTCTCTTGTCGGATTAACAGTCAGTGCGCAGGAGGTCTTCTGTACCCCTCCAGCGGATTTTGCCGCATATGACCGTCCAGGGGGCATAGATGGGACTTTTGAAGCGGCCTTCATCCCGATCGGCCACGCAATGAACGGAAATGAATCAGTCGTGGCCATTCGTAGCGACGGCCGCATGGTGGGCCCGGCCAAGTGCGTGGAGTTGGATGCCCAAATGGGCACGTACCTTTTCCGGCAGATTAAGGTAACCCGCACACTGGATTGTGTGACCGATGTCGGGCAGTTTTTTAACCCCATTGAGGGAAATCCATTTGGTGAGGCGGCGCTCGCCGAGTGCCAAGCGGGCAAGAATACAGACCGCTCGCTCCAAGTACTGACTCCGGGTGACTACGAGAAGTATATGTTCGTGATGTACGATCCTGATGAGGGTGGTCGGTACTACCGGATTGACAATAACGGTGAGGGTATGTTTCCGGCCAATGATGAAGACATCGATTTCTTGGGCGATGCAATCGCATTACCAGAACGGGACCCCGTAGGATTACAGGTACCCACTGCATTTTCCAGAAGTTTGGCGGAGGGCGCTCTGCCGGTGGAGTTTATCTCCTTTACGGCTACGGTGCACACCGGAGGTTCTACCCAACTGGATTGGTCAACCGCAACGGAAACGGAGAATGACCACTTTGAAGTCCAACGTTCACTCGACGGGGAGACGTTTGCTGCCATCGGACAAGTAGTAGGTGGAGGTGACTCCCGTTTAGTACTACATTATACCTTCCGGGATAACCTACCCGGGCCGGGCTACAATTACTACCGGTTAAAGCAAGTGGATTACGATGGTAGCTTTGCTTATTCGGAAGTAGTCTCCGTAAATCATGGAGATACTGAGGAAGCTGGTCTCCGTTTGATTCCCAATCCAGCCTACGAAAGTGTGGCTATTCTGACGGCAGTGAACGATCAGGAAACGGCGGTAAGTCTACACGACGTAACGGGTAGGGTGCTTCAGCAGTGGCTGATTCCCACCGGTACCGACCGACTTACCGTAAACGTTAACAATTTAGCCTCAGGGGCCTACCTCATCCGTACCGTTTCGGGTAGTAAGAGTGAGGTAGTGCGCTTGATCAAGCGGTAGCTACCGTTCTGTCCCCCGGCGAAGATTCCCTCCAAGCTGGGATGCTAGTGCTTCAGGATGGAACTCAGCAATAGCTTGACGCCGACAGCGTGGTGCTGAACGAGCGGACGAAAGTTCAGCAAACTAAGTCTTACGGTGCCCTACCCGTAAGACCGTGTAGCTACGGTGGATTTTTGGCTGGGAAGTGCAGCGCCGCGATGGCAAGTCAAGGTGCAGCTTATTTCGGTCCTGAAGCACTAGTGGTAGGATCGCAGCGTTTCCTGCTCGCGTGGAGGCCACCCGTGAAGCGGTAAAGGAGCCACCGGGGTGAATCCCAGGGACCGCAACATTCCTGCTTAGGAGTTTATTCTCCTGGCTATTGATTGGGTTGCTACGTGATAATCTGATTGGTGGAGACAGGTAGCGAATGGCTGATCTGCCTCCGTATGAATTCAAAACCCCCGCACGGACTACGGTCTGTGTGGGGTTTTTTGGTTGGTGGGGTCGGTGCGGGCAGGGAGTATCCCTTCGGTCCAGTTGCAATCAGTCAACCGAGCCTACTGCCACGACGGAGCATAGTCCGGCTCACATTTTCCCTCCTACTTCCACTTAATCCCGCAGCCCGCACTCGGGTACTGCTTCTCCGGGCTCGGCTTACCGGCGAGCATGGCGTCGATGGCGGCGCGCAGGTCGGCGCCGGTGACGGGCTTGCCGGAGCGCGGACGGCTGTCGTCGAGGCGGCCGCGGTAGTAGAGTTTGCGCTGGCCGTCGAAGAGGTAGAGGTCGGGGGTGCAGGCGGCGGCGTAGGCCCGGGCGACCGCCTGGGTCGCGTCGTAGAGGTAGGGGAAGGTGAAGAGGTGGTCGAGGGCGAAGGCCTCCATGTTGTCGGGGCTGTCGACGGGGTACTTCTCCACGTCGTTGCTGCTGATAGCGACCGTGCCGATACCCTTGGGCTCGTAGTCATTGGCGAGGTCGACGAGGGCCTCGATGGTGTGGAGCACGTAGGGACAATGGTTGCAGATGAACAGCACCAGGGTGCCCTTCGGTCCCTGCACGTCGTCGTAGTTGAGCCTGGCGCCCGACATCGCGTCCACCAGTTCGAAGGGGGGGGCGGGGGTGCCGATGTCGACCATGGTGGATTCCGTAAGTGCCATTGCTGCGGGATTGTTAGGCTACATAAGGCGGGGAGCGGGCCGGGGGTTGACCGGTCGGGCGACAACTTTGCTTACCTTCCGGGCTTGTACCCCGGCTACCCTCACCTTCCCCGTATGCGCTTGCTTCGCCGTCTGCTTCCGCTCGTCATACTGCTGCTCGTTAGCGCGGGGTGCCGTAAGGCGGAGCGGGAGCCCGAATTCCTGCTGCGGGCCAGCCTACTGGTGGCGGAGGACCATACCTGGTACCGGGCCTTCGCGTACTTCGGCCGCATCCTGGAGGAGCGCAGCGACGGGCGCATCGTGCTGCAAACCTACCCTTCGGAGCAACTGGCCAAGGAGATCGAAGCCATTCGGATGATCCAGGCGGGGGTGATCGACATGACCAGCACGAGCAGCCTGCTGAGCAACTGGACGGAGATCATGAGCTTCTGTGAGATGCCCTTCTACATGGAGAGCATGGAGGAGGTCGACCGCCTCATGGCGGGTACGCTGGGGGAGCGCATCGAGGAGGCAATGATCCGCGATACCGGATTGCGGCCCGTCGGCTACTTTCAGGCCGGTCCCCGTCACCTGACCTCCAACCGGCCCATCCGCCATCCGGATGACCTGACGGGCCTCGTCATCCGCATCCCTAATATCCCGGCCTTCGTCACGGCCTGGGACGCCCTCGGCGCCAAGGCCACCCCCATGGCCTTTTCCGAAGCCTTCACCTCCCTGCAGCAGGGGGTGATCAACGCCCAGGAGAATCCCCTGCCCCTCACCAAGATGGCCGGCTTTTACGAGGTGCAGCAGTACGTTAACCTGACCAGCCACGTCTTCGGCTGGACCCACCCGGTCATCGGCGAGCGGCAGTTCCAGCGCTTTCCCGACGACCTGAAGAAGATTTTTCTGGACTGCGCCCGCGATATGCAACGCTACGAGCGGGAACTCTTTTACGCCAATGCGGAGGACACCCGTCGCTTCCTCGAGGAGGCGGGTATGGAGTTCGTTGCGGTAGACCGCCCGGCCTTCGTGGCGGGTTGCGGCGATGCCGTATACAATACCCTATCACCGGACATGCAGCAACTGTACCGCGCGCTCAAGTCTCCGGCGCAATGAGGTCCTTCGTCCGACTCGCCGATACCACCCTCAAGTGGGGTTCCCTCCTGATGACCGGGGCCTTCATCGGCTGCGTCGTCGTGCAGATCTACGCGCGGCTGTTCCTGGCAACCGCTCCCTCCTGGACCGAGGAGGCGGCCCGCCTGTTCTTCCTGCTGGCCATTGCCTTCGCCGCGGGGCCGGCCCTGAAGCGGGAGGCGTACGTCTACTTCGACTTCCTCTTCGAACGCCTCGGTGCCCGCTGGCGGCGTCTGCTTACGCTGACGATCGATGTCTCGACGGTAGGGCTATTTCTGCTGTTCCTGTACTACGCCGTCGTATTTACGGCCATGGGTACGGTGGAGCGGTCGCCCACGCTGCAATTTCCCATGGCGATCGCCTTCGGGGGGATGGTGATATTGGCGCTGTCGATCCTGCTCTATGCCGTGGACCAGCTGCGAACCTACCTCCCCCACAAGCCGCGGCGCCCATGATCTGGATCCTCCTCGGCAGCTTTGCCGTTTTCCTCCTGCTGCGCTTCCCGATCGCCTTTGCCCTGGGGCTGTCGTGCCTCCTCTACCTGCTGGCGGCCGGCATCCCGCTCATCGTGCTGCCGATGAAGATGTATTCGGGCATCGACGTTTTCGTGCTCCTGAGCATTCCCGGCTTCATCATGGCGGGTAACCTGATGAACCAGGGCGGCCTCACCGAAAAGATCATCGACTTCTGTAACCGGCTAGTGGGCCACATCCGGGGCGGACTGGCCCTGGCGAACATCGCGGCGTCCATGCTCTTTGCCGGGATCTCGGGGACGGCCATTTCGGATACGGCCAGCATCGGGTCGGTGATGATCCCGGCGATGAAAAAGGAGGGCTACGACGCGCCCTTCGCCTGCGCGGTGACGGCCGCCTCCTCGACGGTGGGCCCCATCATCCCGCCGAGCGTATCCATGATCATCGCGGCTACCCTGACGGGACTTTCGGTGGGTAAGCTCTTCCTGGCCGGTGCCCTGCCGGGCCTGCTGCTCGGACTGAGCCTGATGGGGATTACCTACTACATCTCCCGCAAGCGGCGGTACCCGGTCCACGCGCGCAGCAACTGGCGGCAGGTCGGCCGAAGCTTCTTCAGTACCTTCTGGGCGCTGCTGATGACCGTCGTCATCCTCTTCGGCATCATCGGTGGGTTCTTTACCCCGACCGAAGCTTCCATTGTCGCCGTGATCTACGCGCTGCTGGTGGGGAAGTTCGTGTACCGCAAGCTGACGCTGAGGAAGGCCCTGGTGGTTATCCTGGACTCCATGCGGACCTCGGCCTCCCTGATGGTGCTGATCGGTTTTGCCAACCTCTTCGGGTGGATCCTCATCATCGAGCGGTTGCCGCAGACGGTGTCCGCGGGTATTCTGGGGTTTACCGACAACCCCTACGTCGTGCTGCTGCTGGTGAACCTGCTGCTGATCTTCGTGGGCACCTTTATGGAAACCATCGCGGCCCTGCTCATCCTGTTTCCGATCTTGCTCAACGTGGCCGTGGAGGTAGGGATCGATCCGATCCACTTCGCGGTGGTGGCCCTGCTGAACCTGATGATCGGGCTGACCACCCCACCACTCGGGGTTTGCCTCTTCGTGGCGGCCGGCATCGGCAAAACGTCGATTGGCAGCGTGACCCGGGCCGGCTTTCCGTTTTTGGTGATGAGCCTGGTGGTCCTGGCGCTGGTAACCCTGGTGCCGGGAATATCGCTGTGGCTGCCCGCGCTCTTTACGGACTGATGTATACCTTGTCGCACAGCAACACCCAGCCTCATGACCTTTCTCTGCATTTCCTGCTACTTCAAGGGTGCCCCCTTCCTGCGCGCCTGCCAGGCCGCCGGCAATACCGTTTACTTGCTGACCGTCAAGAAACTGGAGCACGACCCCTGGCCCCGGGAGGCCATTGAGGAATTTTTCTTTGTGGAAAACGACAGCAACGCCCCCGCCGCCCTGGCCAACATCGCCAAGGGGGTGGCCTGGATGATGCAGAGCCGGAAGATCGACCGCATCGTGGCCCTGGATGATTTTGACGTGGAAAAAGCCGCCTATTTGCGGGAAGAATTTCGCATTCCCGGCATGGGACAGACCACGGCCCGGTACTTCCGCGACAAGCTCGCGATGCGGGTGCAAGCCCGGGGCCACGGCATCCCCGTCCCCGCCTTCTCCGACCTGTTTAATGACGTGGCGCTCACGGAATTTGCCAACACCATCGAGTACCCCTGCCTGCTGAAACCCCGGGGAGAGGCCAGCGCCACCGGCATTACTAAAGTGCACTCGGCCAGCGAGCTCTGGGAGCGGGTACACGGGTTGGGAGAACGGCGCAAGGATTACCTCGTGGAGCAATTTCGACCCGGCGACGTTTACCACGTCGATGCGCTGTCGGTCGACGGGGAGGTCGTCTTCTGTCAGGTGTCGCGCTACCTCAGTACCCCCTTCGAGGTGGCCCACGGGGGCGGCATTTTCCGCTCGGTGAGCGTGCCCTACCGCGACGAGGACGCCGTGACGCTGCGCCGGCTAACGGAGAACGTGATGCACGCCTTCGGCATGCAGTTTAGCGCTTCGCATACGGAGTTCATCCGGACGCAGGACGGTAAGTTCGTCTTCCTCGAAACGGCCAGCCGGGTGGGGGGGCTCACCTCGCCGAGATGGTGGAGGCGGCTACCGGCATCAGCCTGTGGGCCGAGTGGGCCAAACTGGAAACCTCCATGGCCGGCGGCCGACCGTACCGCCTGCCGGACCGTCGCTACGACCAATCGGGTATCGTGGTGAGTCTTTCCCGCTTTGAGCACCCGGACACCTCCTCCTTCACCGATCCGGAGATCGTGTGGCGGATGGACAAGAAGCAGCACGTCGGCCTGATCGTGGCCTCGGAGTCTACCCAGCGCATCCGGGAGTTGCTGGACGACTACGCCCGCCGCATCGCCACCGACTTTCACGCGAGCGCGCCGGCCCCCAATAAGTCGGCGCATTAAGGGATCCGCCTCACCCCCGCGTACCCGCCCGCGTAAGAGTTGCGTACCTTTGCGGGCTAAACCAAATCGACCGATATATGCCTATACGCATTCTTACCCTTTGTCTGTTTTTACTGGCCGGCACCCTGACCGCCCAGGTTCAGTCGCCCC
Source organism: Lewinellaceae bacterium (assembly GCA_963710195.1). GTDB lineage: Bacteria > Bacteroidota > Bacteroidia > Chitinophagales > Saprospiraceae > Neolewinella. The sequence continues at coordinate 125,172 of CAVPZF010000003.1, read as the reverse complement.
CCGCTTCCCCCACCGTAAAGTTGGAAACCTCCATTGGCCTGACCGACGTCGCCCTTGAGTACAGCCGCCCCAGTATGAAGGGCCGCACCCTCTTTGCCGCGGACGGACTTGTCCCCTTCGGTGAGATCTGGCGCACGGGAGCCAATCAGGCCACCAAAGTGACCTTTGGCGACGCCGTAACCGTAGCCGGTAAGGAAGTACCCGCCGGCAGCTACGCCATCCTCAGCAAGCCCGGAGCCGAAAGCTGGGAAGTCATGTTCTTCCCCTACGCCACCAGCAGCTGGAACAGCTATACGGAAATGGAGCCCGCCGTGACCGTCACCGGTACGCCCGAGATGACGGAAGCAGCCACCGAGACCTTTACCATCGATATCGCCAACTACTCCTTCGATGGGGCGGAGATGCTGATCCAGTGGGGCAACACCGTGGTCGCCCTGCCCGTCGTGTCGACCGCCAAGCAAGACGTGCTAGCCGCCATCGACCGCGTCATGGCCGGCCCGAGCTCCAACGACTACTACCAGGCTGCCGTGTTCCTCAACGATTCCGGGGAGGACAACGAGCGGGCCCTCGAATACGTCCGTAAGGCCAACGGCATGACCGATAATCCTGCTTTCTGGATGGTCCGCCGCGAGGCCGTTATCTTGGGCCAACTGGGGATGAAGGAAGAGGCCCTGGCCGCGGCCAAGAAGTCCCGTGACCTGGCCGAGAAAGCCGGAAATATGGATTACGTGCGGATGAATGAGAAGGATATTGAGGAGTGGAGTAAGTGATCCTCACCTCCGGGCCCCGCTGCCCTCATCCCCGACCAGCAAGGGCGCACCGGATCCGGTGCGCCCTTGTTGCTTCGGGGGTCTGAGCGGGGAGGCCTTACCGCCGGTTCAGGGAGCTGGTGATGAGGCTGGAGGCCGCGATCACGGTGCCGAAGACGATGATGGAGGCCAGGGCACGGACCGTGGAGCCCTTGACGACGATGCCGCTTTCCTTGGCCTTATCGTCAAAGTCGCCGTGGCTGCCGTGGTCGCCGGGGATGGATTCGAAGAGGTAGTCCTGGTTGTGGGCGGCGGGCTTGTCGGTCTTCTGTCCGCTTACGGCCGTTTTGCCGAGGAAGAAGTCCAGGAAGCCGGGGAACAGCTTGCTGCCTAAGATGGTCTGTACCGCGGGCAGGCCCACGTAGTATTCGCGGTCGTTGGTCGCGGCGGCGGCCACGACGGCGCGGGCGGCGACCTCGGGCTGGTAGATGGTGCCCATGGGGCGGGGCTCCTTGTCGAGCTTGTTGCGCACCATGCTAAACTGGGTGGTGTTCATGCCCGGCAGCTGCACCATGGTGGTCATGATCCGGCTCTTCTCGTGCTTCAGCTCGGAGCGCAGGCTGTCGTAAAAACCCTCGATGGCGTGCTTGGCGCCGCAGTAGGCCGTCTGGAGGGGGATGCCACGGTAGGCGAGGGCGGAACCGACGAAAACGATGCTGCCGCGGTTGCGGGGCTGCATGCGGTTGAGGGCGCACTTGGTGCCGTAGACGGTGCCGAGGTAGGTGACGTCCGTGACGCGCTTAAACTCCTCCATGTCAATGTCCTTGAACAGGCCGAGGACGGAAGTCATGGCATTATTAACCCAGACGTCGATGGGGCCGAAAGTCTCTTCTACCTTGGCGGCGGCCTGGTCGAGCGCCTGATAATCCGTCACGTCGAGGGGCAATACGAGGGCTTCTCCCCCGAGGGCTTCGATCTCTTTGCGGGCGCCTTCCAGTCCTTCCTGATTGCGGGCGATCAGGCCAATGCGCGCGTGGCTCTTGGCGAATTCACGGGCAATGGCCCGGCCGATGCCGGCGGAGGCACCGGTGATGACCACGGTACGGGGGCGCTCAAACTTGGAGTTATTCATCTTATTTTGCTTTATGGGTTATACCATTCACAACCGGATGCGTAGGGGAGATTGTTCGTACCGGCATGTCCGCTACCGCCGAAATGCCCTACTTCATCAAGCCTTCCGTCCCCCTGGACGCGGCGGCTAAGGAATCCGCTTACCAGCAAGCCGCAGCCGCCCTCTCGGCCACGCTGGCCGGGGAAACGAACGAAGTCGTAAAGATGGTGACCGTCAACTGCCTGCTCAAAACCTACCTGCCCTACTACTACTGGGTAGGTTTCTACCTGGTGAGCGGTCCCCGCCGGCTAAGGGTAGGCCCCTACCAGGGTACGCTGGGCTGCCTCTCCATCGATTACGGACGGGGCGTCTGCGGCGCGGTAGCAGAATCTGGCGTGCCCCGCATCGTCACGGACACCCATGCCCTAGAGCAGGGCAAAGCGCACATCGCCTGCGACCCCAACAGCCGCTCGGAGATCGTCGTGCCGGTGTGGCGTACGGACGGTAGCCTGCTGGGCGTCTTTGACGTGGACAGTACGGAGGTAGGTTCCTTCGACGCCGTGGACCAGCGCTGGCTGGAGCAAATCCTCGCCATCTTCTCAATTCGAGCGGGCTCCAGACCGAGCCTGTAACACCCGTACGAAGTAGCGATTGCCGCGCAACTTTTGCGTAGGGCTAACGGCCTCCTTCACCATAAAGTAAATAGCGTAATTCTAGTACACGTCGAGGAGTTGCACGCCGAGCTAAACACATTCATCGCTGTTAGCATTCTCGGCCTACAACGCCGCGAGCTTAGTTCTCCGAAACGAGCGCAGCGAGCTGCCCCCACCCATCCCAAATCGTAAATCGTAAATCGTAAATCGTAAATCAAAATTCGCAACCCCCTGAGCTACCACATCCACCTCCCCCAGTTCGAAGGGCCCTTCGACCTGCTCCTCTTCTTTATCGAGCGGGACGAGCTGGACATTTACGACATACCGATCTCCCAGGTCACCAACGATTTCCTGGCTTACTTACGGGAGGCGGAGCGGATGGACATCGACCTGGCCAGCGAATTCGTCTTGGTCGCCTCCACCCTCTGTCGAATCAAAGCCAAGATGCTCATTCCCCGCAGGCCAGTCGACGAGGAGGGCAACGAGATTGACCCGCGGGAGGAGCTGGTCAGTCGCCTCCTCGAATACAAGCGCTACAAGAGCGTACTGAAAGAATTGCGGGAATTGGAAACGGAACGGGGCCTGCGCAGCTACCGGGGCAATCTCACGGAGGAGCTGGAGGAGCTATCCACCCGTGCCCTGGTGGACGTGGAACTGGAAAGCGTCACGCTGTTCAAACTCCTGCGGACCTTCGAACGGATGCTGGGTCGGCTGGAGGAGGCTGGCCGGCGGCCGGTGGTGCACGAGATCGCCCAATTTACTCACACCATCGAGGAGGAGCAGCTGCGCATCGTGGAACTGGTGGAAGCGGCCCGCCCCGGAGAGCCGAGACCGAGCTTCGCCGCCATCTTCGGCGTGTGCCTAACCCGCATTCACGCCATTGTCACCTTTCTGGGACTGCTGGAGTTGCTGAACGCGGGTCAGGTAAGCCTGATACCAGGAAATGGATTCAATGACTTCTGGCTGGAAGGTCCCGGCCGGGCAGGGGAAGTCTAATTCAGTACACTCGGTACCAGGTGAAGAAAGCGGGGCACGCTCACCTCGAAGAAATTCTGCCGTCCGCCGTCCGTGGTGCGGCTCATGACGTAGCTGCCCTCCATGGCCCCGATGGGGGTGGAAAACTGTACCCAACTGTTGTATTCGTAAGATTCTCCCGGCCCGATCAGGGGCTGCTTGCCCACGACGCCTTCCCCCTCGACGTGCCGGCGCTCGCCGGTGGCATCGATTACTTCCCAACTCCGGCTCAGCAGCTGGACGGCCACGGTACCCTTGTTCTCGATCTTAATGCGGTAAGCGTGCACGAACTGGCCGTCCTCCGGCTGGGAGTACTCTTCCTGGTAGAAACTTTCGGCACTAACGGTAACGCGTTGGGTAGTCTGGCTGGTCATGGGGGGGGAGGGATTAGAAAGGCAGGTCGTCGTCTGCCTCAATTGCCGGCTCATTACTGGCCGTCGGGAAGTCGTTGGGTGCACCGCTGCTCGGGGCGGACGCGGGGGCGTTGTTAGCCGTAGCGGCCTCCACGCGCCAGGCATTGAGGTTAGTGAAGTATTTATCCTGCCACTGGCGGCCGCGGAGGTCGAAGTGCACCTTGATCTCGTCGCCTTCGTTCATGTCGTCGATGATGGAGGTGCGGTCCTGGGTGGTTTGAAACTTAACGAAGTTCTCGTACTGCCCGTCCTGGGTGCTGATGACGAAGTCGCGGACCCGGAAGCTTTCTCCCTTGGTTTCGGTTTCGTATTTCTTGACGAGCTTTCCGGTAATTTCGAATGACATAGGTGATTGTTTAACTGAATTTTATATCAAGCAAGTATACGGGCGTTCCGGTTCAGCGCGCCGCGTAATAAGTAAGTCTAAATCTTAACGGGTCCGTTCGCAGGCGCCGGCACACTCCCCGTAGAGGTTCAGGCTATGGCCCGTGACCCTGAAGTTAAGGATGTCGCCCATCATATTCTTGATCTGCTGCACGCGGGGGTCGCAGAACTCGAGCACCTTGCCGCACGAGTTGCAGATCAGGTGGTCGTGCTGCTTATAGCCGTAGCTCTTCTCGTACTGCGCCAGGTTCTTGCCAAACTGATGCTTCTTAACGAGGTCGCAGCTCACCAACAGCTCTAGGGTATTGTACACCGTGGCCCGACTGACCCGGTAATTGTTGGTTTTCATGTGGATGTACAGCGACTCGGCATCGAAGTGATCGTCGCGGCTATAGATCTCCTCCAGGATAGCGAAGCGCTCCGGCGTCCGGCGGGCCTTGCGCTGCCGCAGGTGTTCGGAAAAGATGTCCTTGACCTGCTGAATGTCGGTGGTCGGGTTGGTCTGCATGCGTAGTCTTTTGGGCCGGTAATCTTTAGCGGGTCAGCAAGGCGCGCGGCGGCGGACGAGCTAACGGACCGACAGACTAAAGAACTAACAACCTACTCCACCCGGGAAACGGTTGAGACGTTATCTAAGTTTTGCAGGGCCCTGGACGCCCGCCGCAGCTGATCGGTGTTGCGCACCAGCAGACTGATGCGGGCGGTGAAGGTCCCGCTTTCGGCCGCAATTTGGAAGCTGCGGATGTCGAGGTCCATCTGAGCAATCTCGTGGCTGATGGTCTCGATCACCCCCTTGCCGCTGTCCAGCCCGGTGAGCTGCAGTTCCGCCACGAAGCTGTGCTCGGTCGTGCTGACCCACTCGGCCTTCATGATGCGGTAGTCGTAGTTGGCCATCAGATTTTCGGCGTTGGGGCAGATCACGCGGTGGATCTTGAGGCCGGCGGTGGAGGTGAGGTAGGCGAAGACCTGGTCGCCCTGCACGGGATTGCAGCAGCTGGCCATCGTGTATTCGAGCTGGTCACCGGGTTCGCCGTTGATCAGGAGCTTGGTGTGCCCCCGGACCTTGCTCGCGGGGTTGCGGCGGCTCTTGCTTTCCGGGTCTTTCTCCTGTGGGGGAGCTGTGGCGGGGAGCGCAGGTGTAGCGATCACCAACTTGCCGTGTTCGACCGTGAAGGGCTTGAGCACCTGATTGATGCTGAGGGCCTCGCGGCCGATGTCGTAGAACAGCTCGACGTGGCTGCCCTCGGTGTGAAAGCGGGCCAGGGTCTCGATGGCGGCCTTGTCGTCTTCGACGTGAAGTTTCTTGAGCTTCCGCAGCAGGGCCTCCCGGGCGAGTTCGCCCCGCTTGCGCTTCTCCTCCTTCAGGGCCTGACGGATCTTGGCCTTGGCCTTGCCGGTCTTCACCATGTCCAGCCAGTTGGGGTTTGGCTTTTGCTGGGGACTGGTATTGACCCGCAGGCGGTCGCCGTTGCGGAGGACGTAGGACATGGGCACGATGCGCTCGTCGCACAGGATGCTCTGGCAGTGGTAGCCTACCATGCTGTGGACGCTGAAGGCAAAGTCGAGGGCCGTCGAGCCCTTCGGCAGGGCCTTCATATCGCCGTCGGGGGTGTAGACGTATACCTCCTCGTTGAAGAAGCTGTTGGCGCGGAAGTCGCCCAGGAACTGGACGGTGTCGCTGTTGGGGTTCTCCAGGATGTCGCGCACGCTCTCGAACCACTGCTCGTAGACGTCGCGCTGGTTGCTCACCCCCTTGTATTTCCAGTGGGCGGCGAAGCCGCGCTCGGCGATCTCGTTCATCCGCTCGCTGCGGATCTGCACTTCGACGAAGCGGGCGCCCGGGCCCACCACCGTAGTGTGGAGGCTTTCGTAGCCGTTGGATTTAGGTATGGTGATCCAGTCCTTCAGGCGGCTCGGCACGGCCTGGTAGGCATCGGTGATGTTGCTATAGGTAGCCCAGGCGGCCAGTTTTTCCTTGTCGCGGGGGACGTCGAGGATCACCCGCACGGCGAACAAGTCATAGATCTGCTCGAAGGGGACCTGTTTCTTCTTGATCTTGTTGGCGATGCTGTAGATCGACTTCGGCCGGCCGAATACCCGGTAGGCATAGCCCAGCTCGTCGAGCTTGGCCCGGAGCGGGGCGATGAAGCTCTCGATGTACTTTTCCCGGGCGGCCTTCGTTTCCCGCAGCTTGCGGGCCACGGCATTGTACTCGTCACGTTCCAGCACCTTCATGCACAGATCGAGGAACTCCGAACGGAAGTTGTACAGCCCGAGGCGGTGGGCAAGGGGGGCGTAGATGTAGCTGGTCTCGGCGGCAATTTTGAGCTGCTTGTGCTCGGGCATACTCTTGATGGTCCGCATGTTGTGCAGGCGGTCGGCCATCTTGATGAGCACGATGCGTACGTCGACGATCAGGGTGCTGAGCACTTTTTTAAAGTTCTCGGCCTGCTGGCTTTCGGACTGGTAGGCGCTGTCGAGCTTGGTCAGCCCGTTGACCATCTGGGCGATGCGCTCGCCAAACTGATCCTGCAGCTCCTCGATCGTGACGGGGGTATCCTCCACTACGTCGTGCAGCAGGGCGGCGCAGATGGCGGTGGGGCCCAGGCCGATCTCCTCGGCGCAGATGCGTGCCACGGCGATGGGGTGGAAGATGTAGGGCTCGTGCGACTTGCGGCGCTGGTGGCGGTGACTGAAGTTGGCGAGCTTGAAGGCGCGGTCCATCTGCTCGCGGTCCTCCGGGGGGGGATTGCGCAGCGTGGCGATCATGTCGTCGTACGCCCGCTGGATGGTGCGCTGCTCTTCTACCGTGATGTCGAGTACTTCTGCCATGGAAAGGAGTAACAAAATTAGCCGATAAACGGATGAAGCTCCGGTACTTACCGAATCTTCGACCCGCCGTTAGCGTCGGGGGATGAGCGTGCGCACGTCACCTACGGCGGGAATTTACCTATGACGTGGCGGACGCCGTAAAGCCACCCTAAGGACGCTATTTTTCCGCCCGCTCCCCCAGCTGCCGGATCAGCACCAGGTCCCGGAAGGCCTTACGGGCCTCCTGGACGGGCGAGCCGAACCAGGATTTACCGGGCTCCGTATCCTTGCCCACGCCGCTCTGCGCCAGAATGACCGTGCGCTCGCCGAGGTGAACGTTCTGCGCCACGCCCGCCTGTCCCTGGAGGATGGACCAGTCGTCGATCACGCAATTGCCCGCCACGCCCACCTGGGCGGCCATCTGTACGTGGGCGCCGATCTTGCAGTCGTGGCCAATCTGTACCTGGGCGTCGAGTTTGCTGCCGCGTCCGATGACCGTCGTCGAGGAAATACCGCGGGCGATGGTGCAGCAGGGCCCCAGAAAAACGTCGTCCTCCAGCCGAACGCTGCCCCCGCTGCGCCAGGGGATGAGTCCGTCGGCCGTGCGCTTGTAGTAAAAGCCCTCCCCGCCGACCACCGTTCCGGAACTGATCGTGACCCGGTCGCCCAGCACGCAGCCATCGCCGATCACGCAGTTGGGCTCCAGGTAGCAGTGCTGGCCGATGACCACGTGCTTGCCGATGACCACGCCGGGAGCGATATAGGTGCCCTGTCCCACCCGCACCGTCTGTTCCTCCACTCGCCACTGCACCTGCGGCCGCGCCTCCCAGACGAGCCGGTTGTAGGCGGCGAAGGGCTCCGGGTGCACCAGCAAGGCCTTGCCTTCGGGGCAGTCTGCAACCCGATCGATGAGGATGACGGAGGCGTCCGAAGCCAGGGTGGAGGCGTAGTAGCGGGGGTGGTCTACGAAGCAGAGATCGCCCGGCTCCACGTGGTGGATCTCGTTGAGGCCGGTCACGGAGCGGCTTCCGTCGCCGATCAGCTTCGCGCCGAGGCGTGCCGCGAGCTCCGCGGCGGTCGTAGGAAGGGGAAGTCGCATAGGGTCGGAGTTTAGGGCGGAAGGGCCGTAGCCAGATTAATTCAGTACGCCCTCGAGCTTGTACTTGTAGTACCGGACGCCGGCGCCGTAGACCCAGCCGACCTTGCCGTCCGCCAGACGCACCTTCACCCAGGGTTCGGTAGGCGTAACGTCGCCCAGGTCGATGCGGTAGAGGGAGTCGGTCACCTCGTTCATGAAGGTCACCGGGGCGTACAGCGTCAGGCGGCCGACGATCGGTGCGCCGAGTTCGGGGCGTACGCGGACGTTCAGCCCATCAATCGTACTGTATAAGGTTGTTTCTTTCTGCACCACGATTTGCTGCGGCAGGCGGGCGCCGGGGACGTACCGCAGCGTGTCCCCCGGCAGCGGCTGGGTGCGGGCCCGGAGTAGGGCAGCCTCGCGGGCCATGACCTCCTGCTGGGCATCGGAGAGGAGGATGTTGCCCGGTTGGCTGGTCCCCTGGCTGGCGAGGAGGCGGCGGATGCTGTCGCGCAGCAAGCTGTCGCGGCGCTCGAGGTAGTCTTCCCGGGTATTCCGCTCCTCCAGCATCGCGTAGTCGCTGTCGTTGGCGCTGCACTGCCGCATGGCCCAGAGCATGAAGAACAGGGTGACGAGGGACACGATCACGAAGGGCACCAGCTGGGGCGTGCTGCTTTTTTGCGAAGCCATGGGGCGAAGGTAGGGCGGAAAGCGATTTACCAATTACTATTGACGAAGTACCAATTACCATTTGCCCGTGGCTGGATTTAAAGTGTAAAATTTCAAATTTGCCTGCATGGCTGATGCACGGCCTGATGCTGCCGAAACCCAAGTGGCTAAAATGTAGTTGTGACTCCGTACGAACTACGAGCGCAGCGAGCAAATAATACGGGCCACGAGTCCCGATGGCTATCGGGCGGGCAGGCAACGCGGGCACGAGCGAAGCGAGCAGAGGCGCATATGGTAAATCGTACATTGTAAATGGTCAGTTGTAAATCTCCTCCCCAATGCCCCGCCACTACTCCCAACTCTACCGCGAGCTGCGGGCCGTCGACCCGGCCGACTACCACCGCATGATCCGGATGTACGAGGAGCGGGAGCAGGAAATTGGGCGGCTGGACGTGGTGGAAAACTTCGAGGTCACCGTGGCCTACGTGGATGCCCTCTTCGAGACGGGCGCCTACCGGGAGCACCAGCTGATGGTGGATCTGGTCATTCACGCGAGTATCCGGCACGACATCCGGCAGGTGCCGGGGCGGGAGGAGGACATTTACGTGTACCAGCTCTTTCGCAAGGCGGCCAGTGCATTTCGCATCCAGGAGTACGCAACTACGGAGCACGTACTGCGGGAGCTCATCCGGATGCGGCCGCGGGAGGCGCTGTACTTCCGGCTGTTGCGGACCACGCTGTTCCGGCAGCGGACGGGCATGCTGCAGTTTGGTCGGGCGGCGTGCATCCTCTGTATGTTGCTGACGGCGCTGGTCGTGACGCTCAACTTGCTGGTAATTAAAAATTTCTATCCAGCATACGCTGCCCTAATGACGGGCCTGAGCTTCGGGGTTTTCCTTGCCGGCATGCTGTTGCTCTTTGGCACCTACGGCTACGCATATTACCTTACCCACCGGGAGGCCACCCACTTTCGGGCGGCCCACATAAACAAACGGCGCAGTTAGCCGCTCTCACAATAAACCAGTAGTTCATGGCCACCAAACCCACCTTAGTTATCCTTGCCGCCGGTATGGGCAGCCGCTACGGAGGTCTCAAGCAGATCGACGGCGTCGGCCCCAGCGAGGAAGGCATTATCGAGTATTCCATTTATGACGCCATCCGGGCCGGCTTCGGAAAGGTCGTTTTCGTGATTCGGAAAGAAATTGAAGCGCCCTTCCGCGAGAAGTTCGATGGCAAATTCGGTGACAAGATCGAGGTCACCTATGCTTTCCAGGGCATGGACAGCTACGTGCCCTCCGACGTCGATCACACCAAGCGCGAGAAGCCCTGGGGCACTACCCACGCTATGCTCGTCGCCAAGGAAGTCACTCAGGAGCCCTTCGCCGTGATCAACGCCGACGATTACTATGGCACCGAAGCCTTCCAGAAAATGGCCTCCTTCCTGGTGGCCGATGCCGACAAAGAAACCTTCGCGATGGTGGGCTACGTCCTCCACCGCACCCTCTCCGACCACGGCCACGTCAACCGCGGCGTCACCGTCGTCGCGGAGGATTACCTCCTGCAGGACGTCAACGAACGCCTCAAGATCCAGCGCGGCGACGACAAGAAGGTCCGCTACCTCGGCGAAGACGGCCACCAGTACGAGCTGGCCGACGACTCCGTCGTCTCCATGAATTTCTGGGGTTTCCACCCCTCCATCTTCGACCGCATCGAAAAGGGATTCCAGAAATTTGCCCGTGAGAACCAGGGGAACCCCCGCGCCGAATACCTCATCCCCGAGCTCGTCGACGGTATGATCAAGGACGGCAGCGCCCAGGTCAAGGTCCTCGTCAGCGAAGACAAGTGGTACGGCGTCACCTATCAGGAAGACAAACCGATGGTGCAGAAAGCCTTCGCGATGCTCGTGGCGGAAAACACCTATCCCAGCCCGCTATTTAGCTAGTAGGTACTCACTCCAGCTGCCCGGATACAGCGCCGGCAGCTCCCCGAAGGCGTAGTAATACGCCAGGATGTTATGACAGGCGGTCACGCCGGAGCCACAGTAGAACACGTTCTGCCGGGGCTCTTTTCGTAGTCCGGCAAAGCGTGCGCGCAGGGCCTCCCGCGACTTAAATTTACCGTGCTCCAGGTTCTCCGGCCACGGCAGGTTGATGGCTCCCGCGATGGCGCCGGCTACGGGGTCGATGGTTTCGTTTTCACCCCGGAAACGGTCGGCGGTCCGGGAGTCGATCAGCGTGAAGTCCGCATCCGTGCGCAAGGCTTCTACGGCGGCGCGGTCGCAGGTGCGCAGTAATCCCGGGGAAGCCAGGGGATACGGGCTGGCGGGCAATTCCGGTGCGGGGCCCCGGTCGGTAAGCCCACCGATGGCCTGCCAGGCGGGGAAGCCCCCGTCGAGTACGGCTACTGGCTCGTGGCCCAGGTCTTTGAGGAGCCACCAGGCGCGGGCGGCGATGCCTCCCCCCTTGTCATCGTAGGCGATGACGGGCCGCTCGGGGGTCAGGCCCAGCCGACCCAGGTGTAGGGCAAAGGTGCCGCGGTCGGGCAGGGGGTGGCGGCCCGTAGTGCCCGGGATGATCTTCCCGGAAAGGTCGTCGTTGAGGTGGAGGTAGTGGGCACCCGGGAGGTGGCCTTCGAGGTAGTCCTGACGGCCTTGATCGGGGTGCATCAGGTCGAAGCGGCAGTCGAGGAGCAGGGGATTGTCGGGGAGGAGATCGGAGAGCTCGGCGGCGGAAATGAGGGGCGTGGTCATCGCCGAATATAGTACGCTAATAATCGCGCCAGTGCCGGACCTCGATCGTCAGGCTATCGCTGCCCGCCAGCCGGGTGGCAACTTCCCCGAAGGAGGGGGCCCGCCACTTGCTGGGGGGCAGCTTGGAGAAGCCGTAGGGTTCGGTGGGTACCCCCAGCATATTGCGGTCGAGCTCGCCGTTGCCGTTGAGGTCCTGAAAGGCGGCCACGACGTAGCTGCCGGCCTTGGGCAGGCGCAGGGCGAGTTCGGCACGGTCCGCGGTAGCGCTGAGCAGACTGCTGGCGTTGGAGATGAAGTCTTCGTTGGCGAATCCATCGGCGCTGTCGTAGGCCGCCACGTACACTTTCCCTCCGACGGTAGAACTGTAGACTTCCACCCGGACGCGCTGGGGGGCATCGGTGAGGGTCACCAGGAAGAGTAGAGCGATCAGGTAGGGCAATTCTCAGGGATTGATGGTGCGGGCAAATATCGGGGGTATAAACAGCAACGCCCCGTGGATGGCAGTCCACGGGGCGTTAATGATAATACAAGGTTTTCAGACACAGTACTTATCAAAGGCCATCTTCAGGTTCTGGGCGATCACTTCGGCGGGGCGCCCCTCGATGTGGTGGCGCTCCAGGAAGTGGACCAGCTTGCCGTCCTTAAACAGCGCAATACTGGGGCTGCTGGGGGGATAGGGGAGCAGGTGCTCGCGGGCCTGGGCGGTAGCGGCGGGGTCAACGCCGGCAAATACGGTGTACAGGTGGTCGGGCTTGGCGGCGTTCTGAGCGGCCATCTTGGCCCCGGGGCGGGCGTTAGCCGCGGCACAGCCGCAGACGGAGTTGACAACGAGTAAGGCGGTGCCCTCGGTCTGCTCCAGCGCGGCGTCTACTTCTTCTGGCGTGGTCAGGGAGTGAAAGCCGAAATTGGTGAGGTCCTTAGACATCGGGATCGTGAGCTCGACGGGGTACATATTAGGATGGTATTTTTTGTTTGGAAGGCACTGGGGTGCTGATGTATTTACACGTTGGTGTGTTGAATTGTTGTGGAGGGCTTGGGTTGCTGATGCGGTTTTTGGGTGGTTGGGTTGTTGGGTTGCTCGTGTTGGAGTTGCCCCTCGCTGCGCTCGGGAGGGTGTTGCGGTTTTTGGGTTGTTGAGTTGTTGGGTTGTTGAGTTGCTCGTGTTGGAGTTGCCCCTCGCTGCGCTCGGGTGGGTGCGTTGGTGACGTCCCGAGACTGTACACTCAACTGTGTATATCATTGTTATATCGTAATGGACAAAACGACAACAAACGGCGATCGCGAGTTTGCTGATTTCGAAGCCGAACTCATCGACGGGCTTACGGAACAAGCGTCCCCTGGTCGGTCCGGAGGGCTTACTCAGCGTGTGGGTCCGCATTGGTGCCGCCCCACCCGAGCGCAGCGAGGGACACTATCCTGTGCGTGAGTGCGCACATCAGTACCGCCGTCCCCCCCCCCCCCCGGAGCGCAGCGAGGGACATTATCCTGTGCGTAAGTGCGCGCATCAGTACCGCCCCCACCCAAGCGCAGCGAGGGATATCGTCCTGCGGGCACAACCCAACAACTCACACTCAACCCCCACACCCAACAACCCGCAATCATTTACCTTGCACCCGCGGCCCCGCCCCCAAACCAGCAACCCCTCCCATGGCAAGTGTAGATATTGAAGCCCTCAACCAGCAAATTCGAGCCGACAGCGAAGTCGTAGACCGCATCCGGAAGGAAACCGCCAAGGTGATCGTGGGCCAGGAAAACATGATCGACCGCCTGCTGCTGGGCCTGCTGAGCCGGGGACACATCCTGCTCGAAGGCCTGCCCGGACTCGCCAAGACGCTCGCCATCAAGACGCTGAGCCAGACCATCAGCGCCGACTTCAGCCGCATCCAGTTTACGCCCGACCTCCTGCCGGCCGACATCGTGGGAACGATGATCTACAACCCGACGCTCAACGACTTCAGCGTGCGCAAGGGGCCGGTCTTCGCCAACTTCGTGCTGGCCGACGAAATCAACCGGGCCCCGGCCAAAGTACAATCGGCCCTACTGGAAGCCATGCAGGAGCGGCAGGTGACCATCGGCACCGAAACCTTCCACCTCGAGGAGCCCTTCCTCGTGCTCGCCACCCAGAACCCCATCGACCAGGAGGGTACCTATACGCTGCCCGAGGCCCAGACCGACCGCTTCATGCTGAAGGTCAACATCGGCTACCCGACGCGGGAGGACGAGCGCATCATCATTCAGCGCAACCTGGGGGCCGGCTTCGAAAAGATCAATGCCGTAGCCACGCCGCAGGATATCCTGCACGCCCGCGAGTCGGTGCGAAAAATTTACATGGATGACAAGATCGAACGCTACATCATCGACATCGTCTTCGCTACCCGCGAGCCGGAAGCCTATCGACTAGAAGACCTCAGGCCGCTGATCAACTACGGGGGCAGTCCGCGCGCCAGCATCAACCTCGCCCTGGCCGCCAAGGCCCAGGCCTTCCTCGAGCGCCGGGGCTACGTGACGCCGGAGGACGTGCGCTCCGTCTGCGAAGACGTGCTGCGCCACCGCATCGGCTTGACCTACGAAGCCGAGGCCGAAAATATCCGCCAGGAAGACATCATCGAGCGGGTGCTGAATGTGGTGGAGGTGCCTTAGGAGAAGTTGAATTCCACCCGCTTGAGTTTCAAATTGGCCCGCAGAGCTTCACGAAAAATGCAATCAGGGCCCGACAAGCGGACAATCGCGATATTGGAGGAAATCTTTCGATTATGCACCTGCTCTGGAACGGCAAACGCGCTCCCTTACTCCTTCTCTTACTGGCTATGGCCGGCACGCTGATCGCGCTACGCCGGCCGGCCCCGGGGATAGCCCAGCGGCCCAACATCGTGCTGTTCATCGCTGACGACTGGTCGTTTCCACATGCGGGGGTATACGGGGATCCGGTCGTGCAGACGCCCAACTTCGACGGCCTGGCGGCGGGGGGGATGCTGTTTACGAACGCCTACTGTGCCAGCCCCAGTTGCAGCCCGTCCCGGGCGAGCATCCTGACCGGGCGGTACCCCCACCAGAATGGCGCGCTGGGCAACCTGTGGTCGGATTTTCCGCAGGGCACACTTACCTATACCACCGAACTGGAGCAGGCCGGTTACCTGGTCGGCTACGAACAGAAGGGCTGGGGCCCGGGAGATTTCAGCAGCAACGGCTGGGCCCACAATCCGGCCGGGCAGCGGTACGACAACATTGCCGAGCTCCTGGCCGAAAAAGAAGCGGAACAACCCTTCTGTTACTGGTTCGGGAGCACCGATCCCCACCGGGAATACCTAACTAACCTGGGGGCCTGGTCGGGGATGGAGCCCGATTCAGTGCGGGTACCCGCGTTCTTCCCGGACCTGCCCTGCGTACGCAACGATATGCTCGACTATTACGCCGAGGTCGAGCGCTTTGACCGCCACGTCGGGGCGGTGGTAGACTTGCTGCGGTCCCGCGGCGAACTGGACAATACCCTGATCATCGTCACCAGCGACAACGGGATGCCCTTCCCCCGCGCCAAGGCCAACCTGTACGACAGTGGCACCCGCATGCCCTTCGTTGCCCACTGGCCGGCGCGTATTCCAGCGGGTACGGTGCGGGAGTCCTACGTGAACCTGGCTTCCCTGGCCGCTACCTTTCTGGAGGCGGCGGGCGCGGGTCGGGTGCCCGACGCCATCAAATTGCCCAGCCTGTTGGCTCAGCTAACGGATGCGAGGGTAGCGGGAGACGACCACGTGTTACTGGAGCGGGAACGCCACGCGCAGGTGCGGGCGGGTTCTCTGAGCTACCCGGTACGGGGGGTGAGAAACGACAGCTTGCTGTACCTCCGTAATTTCTTCCCGGAGCGCTGGCCGGCGGGTGACCCCGAGGCCGTCCTAAGCGTAGGAGCCTACGGGGACGTGGACAACTCCATCACCAAAATGCTCATCCTGGCCGGGCAACAGGCCGGCGGGGATACCACCGATTATTACCGACTGGCCTTCGCTAAACGCCCGGCGGAGGAGCTCTACGACCTGCGCCGCGACCCCGAGCAAGTGACGAACGTGGCGAACCATTCCGCGTACGTCGATGCGCGGGCATCGCTTGCGGCTAAGCTGGACGACCTTATGCAAACCACGGGCGATCCGCGCCACGGGGAACCGCGCACCCGCTTCTGGGACCAGGTGCGCTACACCCCAACCTACGGTAAGCGTGAGTACCAGCTGGAGCACTACATCAGTGCATATCGCTACGCCCACCGAATGGGGGGTGCCCAGTTCGAGCTGCGGCCGTGCGGGGAATAGCTTACTACCTGGCTCAACCATATCAGTCCCCCGGGCCTTCATAAGGACGATCTTTTATGCAACCTCACCGAAGATGACCATCGAGCAAATTTACACCGGCTGCCTTGCGCAGGGCGCGTACTACATTGAGAGCAACGGAGAAGCGGCGGTCATCGACCCCCTTCGTAGCCCGGAGCCCTACCTCGAGCGGGCACGCAAAGCGGGAGACACCATCAAGTACATCTTTGAAACCCACTTCCACGCGGATTTCGTCAGCGGCCACCTCGATCTGGCGCGGGAGTCCGGGGCAACCATCGTGTACGGACCCGGGGCGAAGACCGATTACGCCAAGCACGAGGCCGTTGACGGGGAGGAGTTCCCCCTGGGGGAGGTCACCATTCGCGTGCTGCACACCCCGGGCCATACGCTGGAGAGTGCCACGTATCTCCTGCTCGACGAGCGGGGCAAGCCCCAGGCTATCTTCACTGGCGATACCCTCTTTATTGGGGACGTGGGCCGGCCCGATCTGGCGCAGAAGAAGGGGGCGCTCACGATGGAAGACCTGGCCGGGCTGCTTTACGACAGCCTGCGCCGTAAGATTATGTTGCTACCCGACCACGTCATCGTCTATCCCGCTCACGGGGCCGGATCGGCCTGCGGCAAAAAGATGAGCCGGGAAACCACCGACACTCTCGGCAACCAGAAGGAAACCAATTACGCCCTGCGCGCGGACATGACCCGCGCGGAATTCGTGCAAGAAGTAACCGCCGGGCTGCTGCCTCCACCTGCTTATTTCAGTGAGAACGTGCGGATGAATAAAACGGGCTACGACGCTTTCCAGGAGGTGATGGACCGCGGAGCCGTCCCCCTCGCGCCCAAGCAGTTTGAGGTAGTCGTGAACCGGGAGATGGCGCTGGTGCTGGATGTCCGGGCAAAGGAAGACTTCGTCACGGGCTTCATTCCCAACAGCATATTTATCGGTATCGACGGCAGCTTCGCCCCCTGGGTCGGGGAGCTCATTCCCGACTTGCAGCAGCCCATCGTCTTGATCACGGAACCCGGCCGCGAGGCGGAGACCGTAGAACGCCTAAGCCGGGTGGGCTACGACAATGCCCTTGGCTACCTGGACGGTGGCATCGCCGCCTGGCAGGCGTACGGCGGGGAGGTGGATAGCATTGAGACCATCACCGCCGAAGCGTTCACTCCCGACAAAGTCGCGCACACGCTTGACGTGCGCAAGCAGAGTGAGTACGCGTCTGGTCACCTCAGCCGCGCCACCAACGTGCCGCTAAGCACCTTCGACACGGCCACCCGGCACCTGAGCACCGACAACACCTACCACCTGCACTGCGGGAGTGGCTACCGGTCCACGATCGCAAGCAGCATCCTGAAGTCCCGGGGCTTCGACCACATTGTGAACGTACAGGATAAGGTGGCCAGCATTTTGGCGACCGAGTCGGTGGACGCTTAGGCCGAGGTGCAGCCAACGAAGGGTTCCTGGTTTCCCCATCCCGGGGGCTACCGCGCCGCCGGCGTTCGGGGCGACGTGGTGGCGGGCCTGACCCTGGGGGTCATCCTCATCCCGCAGGCCATGGCCTATGGGTTGCTGGCCGGGGTACCACCGGTCTACGGACTTTACGCCGCCCTGGTCCCCCTGCTGGTCTATACGCTGCTGGCAAGTACGCCACACGTATCGGTTGGCCCTACTGCCTTAGCCAGTCTGCTGTGTCTGAACGGATTAAGCGGCGTAGTGGAACCTGCCAGTACGGACTACGTAGGTTATGCGGTTTTACTGGCGGGGCTGACCGGCGTGATTCAATTGCTCTTCGGCCTGCTGCGGCTGGGGGGGTTGGTAAGTTTGCTGAGCCGGCCGGTACTCTCGGGTTTTGTTTCGGCCGCGGCGGTGCTGATCGTGGCGTCTCAGCTGAAGTCCATTTTCGGGCTCGCCATGCCGCGCACCTCCTACCTCTACGACACGGCGGTGGCCTTTGTGCGACACGTGGGGAGCTTCCACTGGCCCACGGCGGCCCTGGGTATCGGTACGCTGGCCGTGCTGATGCTGGGGAAACGCTACCTGCCTAAGGCCCCCGTTATGCTGGTCTGGATCGTGGTGGCTACCCTGCTGGCCTATTTGTTGCGGCTAGACAAAGTAGGCATTGCCGTGGTAGGCGAGATTCCCAGCGGACTGCCGCCTTTCTCCCTGCCTGCCCTGGATGGCGACCTGGTACTCACCCTACTGCCCATTGCCCTGGTACTGGCGTTACTGAGCTTTGTGGAGACGCTGTCTATAGGCAACTCTTTGGCCACACGCCATGGCTATTACCGCATCCAACCCAACCGGGAACTGATTGCCCTGGGGACCTCCAAGATTTTGGGGAGCTTCTTCTCGGCGATTCCCAGTTCGGCCAGCTTCGCCCGTTCGGCCGTGGTGGAGGAAAGCGGGGGGCGCACGCCGCTCAGCGGTATGGTGTCCG
This sequence comes from Lewinellaceae bacterium, assembly GCA_963710195.1. Lineage (GTDB taxonomy): Bacteria > Bacteroidota > Bacteroidia > Chitinophagales > Saprospiraceae > Neolewinella. The sequence goes on along the minus strand of CAVPZF010000003.1, from coordinate 106,790 downwards.
TGCTGCTGCTCGTAGGGGTACTGCTCTTCTTCACTCCCTTGTTTTACTACCTGCCGCTGACCATGCTGGCGGCCATCATCATCTTTTCGGTGGGCAAGCTTTTCGACCTGGAAGAGATGCGGCGGCTGTGGCACCTCGCACCCCGCGAATTTGCGGTGCTCTTCGTCACCTTCCTCTTTACGCTCTTCGCCGGCCTGCAGTACGGCATCGCGGGCGGCGTGCTGCTCTCGCTGGCCTTCATGTTTCTGCGGGCGGCCCGGCCGCACCTGGCCGAGCTCGGCCGCATTCCGGGCACCAACGCCTTTCGCAACCTCAACCGCTTTGCGGAAGCCGAGCAGGACCCCGCCCTGCTGATCGTCCGTTTCGACGCCGAGCTCTACTTTGGCAACGCGGAGTTCTTCGGCGACCGGATCCTGGCCATGGTGGACGGGCGGGACGATCGTCTGCGGGTGGTGATCCTGGATGGACACACCATCAACGACTTGGATACCACGGGGCTTTACGCCCTGGAGCAGCTGTACGAAAAGCTGAGGAGCCGCCATCTGGCCCTGTACCTGACCGGCACCATCGGGCCGGTGCGCGACGTGCTGCACCGTGCGGGGCTCATGCAACGGATGGGGGTAGAGAGCTACTTCCTGTCGATTCAGGATGCCATTCGCTATCATCACGACCAGGGGGATCGGAGCGACTGGAACTTGCCGGCCGTGCAACACGGCTAATGGTTGATGCTGCATTAACGTAGGTAAGGCCGATGCCAGGCAATCCTAACCCAGCGCTTACCCACTCCCTCAACCTCATCTCCTTCCGGGATGCACGTGACTCGGTGGTGCACCTTCAGGGTGCTGGTATCCAGACGCGCAATAGCGTACTGTACATTGTGGATCCGCTGGTCCTGCCGGTGGAGCGGTAGGTAGCGGGGCGGTAACCCTCGGCGATGGGGAAGGATTTAAAGCGGATCAAATAAAACATGACCAATGCGCTAACGTTAGGGATCAGTAATTCGTCTAACCCTGGGGTCGACTACTAAAGGGCTGGTTTAAAAGAGAATCAGTTATTCACTCAACCTAAAAATTAGCATAACCAATTTCCCATTTATCTTTGGCCCCACCGGATTCACCAAAACTTATATTCACATGAAACTGCAACTTCCGATTTTTTACCTTCTCCTGAGCCTGCTTTTTGTGGGCTTCTCTGCCTGTGGGGAGGACGATGACACCCCAAACAACCCCGTCATCGGCACCATCGCCGACATTGTAGCCGACGCTCCGGACTTCACCACCCTGGCTACCGCCCTGGCGCGCACCGATCTGATCCAGCGGCTCGATCAGCCCACCGCCCGCTATACGGTGTTTGCCCCCACCAACCAAGCCTTTGCGAACGCGGGCATCGATCTGGCTAGCCTATCGGACGAAGAACTGGCCGAAATCCTTTCCTACCACGTGATCCGGGGAACCGTGTTGCGCGATGGGGACATCGAAAGCGGACGCTCCGAAGTAGGATCTTTTAATACGACGGGCCCCGCAGATGCGGCGCTTCCCCTGACCTTCGATAACGACGGAGGGGCCATTCGCATTAACAACATGGCCACCATTGGGGGACCGCGGATCGAGGCCGTCAACGGCGTGATCTACCCCATTGACATGGTCCTGTCGCCGCCTACCCTGGTCGACCGGGCTACGCTCAACGGAAACTTTACCACCCTGCTCACCGCCCTTACGCGTGTAGGGTTGGATAGCGTACTGGCCGCCGACGGTGGTTATACCGTATTCGCCCCCACTGATGCCGCCTTCACGGCTTCCGGCATCAACCTAGCGACCGTAAGCGACGACGACCTGCGCGACCTGCTGCTCTACCACGTGCTCGGTATGGAAATACCCGCGGCCGACATCCCCGGCGGCCAATCCTTCCAGACTACCCTCAGTACCGCTGGTCCCAACGGCAGTCAGCTGTCCCTGCTGCTCGAGTCGGGTGATGGCGTAAAAGTTAACGATACGGCCACCGTCGTGACCGCCGACGTGAACGCCCGTAACGGCGTCATCCACGCCATCGACCAGGTACTGGAGATGCAGGACATCGTTGATTTCGTAGTCAAAGCGGATGCTACCAGTGAGTTGGAAGCCGCGTTGACCACGGCGATGCTAGTAGACGATCTAATGGGCCCGGGTCCCTTCACGGTTTTTGCTCCGGTAGATGACGCTTTCGCTGACGCTAGCGATACCCTGGCAACCTTCAACACCGATACGCTGACCGACATCCTGCTCTATCACGTCATTGTGGGCAGTAACGTCCGGTCCTCCATGCTGATGGATTCGATGGTCGTCAATACCGCGGGGGCTTTCAGCGGTAGTCCGTTCACCGTCCGGATTACGGAAGACGCCGATGGCAATGCGCTGCCCCCCGTCCTGATTACTGCGGATAGTACGCGGGTCAACTTCATCACGACGGACATCCAGGCCACGAACGGGGTAATCCACCTCATCGATCAAATCCTCCTGCCAGACCTGGAGGAATAGCCCGGTTGACTGCCCACTCCCCTGCACCCGCGGCCCCGCCCGCAATGGATGCAACTATATCAGGGAATGTGCGTTATCTTTGCCAAACAAGGCCGTAAAAACGTCACGAGAGGGAACCGCAAGGTTCCCTCTTTTTTGTGTACCCTACCCCGTTTTGGGCGGGTACGCAGGTGTAAAGAGTACCCATGGAAGAAACAATTACCAACCTGCTGGACACTTTTTTCTCCACCGAAGCGGAGTTTCGGGATTGCTTTGTCGTCGACGTTAATCACTCCAACAAGAAACTGGAGGTGTTTGTAGACAGCGATTCCGCCATGACCTTCGGTAAGTGTCAACGCATCAGTCGGTATCTTGAGAGTTACCTCGACGAGGCCAAGCCCCTGGGGGAGGAATACGTCCTGGACGTGAGCAGCCCCGGGGTGGATCGGCCCCTAAGGTTTTACCGACAGTACCTGAAAAACGTAGGCCGCACCCTGGAGGTGACGACCACCGAGGGAGAAACTTTTACCGGGATCCTGAAGGATGCCCAACCCGCCGAGGTGACCCTGGAAGCGAAGCAACGCATACAGGACGGCAAGCGCAAAAAAACAGTCGTGGAGGATATCACCATCGCCACGGACGCCATTAAAAAATCTATCGTCAAAATTTCTTTCTAACCATGATGAACCTGGTCGACACCTTTAAGGAATTCAGCTCGGGTAAGAGCATCGACAGCCCCACCATGGTGCGGGTACTCGAAGATGTATTCCGCACGCTGATCAAAAAGAAGTTCACGACCGACGAGAACTTCGACATCATTGTCAATGCCAACAAGGGTGACCTGGAGTTGTGGCGCGTCCGCGATATCGTCCCCGATGGGGAGGTAACCGACGAGCTTTCCCAAATCTCCTTCTCCGAAGCCATCGCCATCGACGAGGTATACGAGGTAGGGGAGGAGTGCTACGAGCAGCTCTTTCTGGAAGACTTTGGCCGCCGCAGCATCATGGCCGCCCGGCAAACCCTGATCAGCCGCATCATGGATCTGGAAAAGGATGAGATCTACCGCAGCTACACCGAGCGGGTGGGCGAGCTGGTGCTCTGTGAGGTCCAGCAGATCCTCAAGCGCGAGGTACTCGTCATCGACGACGCAAACGGCCGCGAACTGGTCATGCCCCGCACCGAGACGATTCGGGGCGACTACTTCCGCAAGGGAGATATGGTCCGGGGCGTCATCAAGGAAGTGGAGATGCGCAACAACAACCCCGTGGTGATCGTGAGCCGCACCGACGAGCGCTTCCTGGCCAAGCTGATGGAGCAGGAAGTTCCGGAAATCGAGGACGGCCTTATCACCATTAAGGGCATCGTCCGTATTCCCGGCGAGCGCGCCAAAGTTTCGGTCGAGAGCTACGACGACCGCATCGACCCGGTCGGTGCCTGTGTCGGAATGAAGGGCTCACGCATCCACGGCATCGTCCGGGAGCTCAACCAGGAGAACATTGACGTGATCCCCTACACCAACAATACGAACCTCTACATCCAGCGCTCGCTGACTCCGGCCCGCGTGTCAAACATTGAACTTGACATGGAGACCCGCCGCGCCAAGGTCTTTTTGGAGCCCGATCAGGTTAGCCTGGCTATCGGTAAGGGGGGCACGAACATTAAACTGGCCAGCCGGCTGGTGGACTTCGAGATCGACGTCTACCGCAATAACGAAGTGGAGATCGACGACGTCGACCTAGAGGAATTCAGCGACGAGATCGAAAGCTGGGTCATCGATGCCCTCAAGGGAATCGGACTCGACACGGCCCGCTCGGTCATTGAGATGAGCCCCGAAGACTTAGTGCGCCGCACCGACCTGGAGGAGGAGACGATCATGAACGTCCTCAAAATCATCGCCGCGGAATTCGACGACATGCGCTACGTCGAGGAGTAGTTCCTGCCTGATGATTTCCGACGTGGCCCGTCGCTCCTGGAGCGACGGGCCACGGCTGTTAAAGTCTGCTCCGTGTCAAGTTTCAAAAATTACTGAAAATTTATGTAGGACGGTTCAACGCGTTGACCGCTTATTTTTCTGTATATCAGTACATTAAGGGGAGCACCACCGCGTCGGGGGCTAGGATGTGAAAATAAAACACGTGAATTGGGCACGGGGCATTGCTTCGTATGGAACGTTTGCTTAACTTTACTTCAACACAAGCCCGAAAACCAACACTATGACACAGATTGATTTCTTCCGCCAGTTTGACCAACAGTCCAACGTTCTCCACTCCTTCGCTTACAACCTCACGAAAAATTCGGAGGATGCCAAGGACTTGTACCAGGAAACCGCCTTTCGGGCGATGACCAACCGCGACAAATTCCGGCAGGGCACCAACTTAAAGGCGTGGCTCTTCACGATTATGAAGAACATCTTCATCAACAACTACCGGAAGAAGGTGAAGGCCAACACCATCATGGATAACACGGACAACCTGTTCTACCTGAACTCGGGGGCCCATTCCATCGATAACGCGGCCGACAGCAACATGCTGATTAAGGAGCTCACCGAGATGATCGACGAGCTGGACGACTCCACCCGCATTCCCTTTCTCATGCACTACCAGGGCTTCAAGTACCAGGAGATCGCTGACCATTTGCAACTGCCCCTGGGAACGGTCAAGAGTCGCATCTTCTTTGCCCGCAAGGATCTGAAGGCGCAAATTGCCCGGCAGTACGGACGCCTGCGGGAGAAGTAAGCCCCCGACAACTTTTATTGCGGACCGCGCTTTTTCCTAGACATGACAAACGTGGACTGGACGCTTTTCGGCGCGCGCCTCCTCGGTTGGTACCGGCCCGACCGGCGGCCGATGCCGTGGAAGGAAGAGTCGGACCCCTACCGCATCTGGCTCAGCGAGGTCATCCTGCAGCAGACCCGCGTGGAGCAGGGGCTGCCCTACTTTCAGCGCTTCGTAGCGGCTTACCCCACCGTACACGATCTGGCCGCCGCCCCCGACGAAGCGGTAATGAAGCGTTGGGAGGGCCTCGGTTACTATTCCCGTGCCCGTAATCTGCTGGCGGCCGCCCGCCAGGTAGTCAGCGACTACGGGGGCGCCTTCCCCGATACTTACCTGGGCCTGAAGGCGCTGCCGGGCGTGGGCCCCTACACCGCCGCCGCGATTGCCTCGTTTGCCTTTGGGCGGCCGGTAGCCGTGCTGGACGGCAACGTATACCGCGTACTGGCCCGCTACGGCGCGGATGCCACCCCGGTGAATACGGGGAAGGGACGCGTGCACTTCCAGGCGCTGGTGGACGAGGCGCTCGGGGAGCATCCCGCGGCCCGCTTTAATCAGGCGATCATGGACTTCGGTGCTCTGGTCTGTACCCCCAAGCGGGCGGATTGCGGCCGCTGTCCGCTGGCGGAAACGTGCCGGGCACGGCAGTCAAATACGGTGTATGACTTTCCCCGTAAGGGAAAAAAGGGCGCGCGTCGGGACCGCTACTTTCATTACCTGGTGATAGTGGACGGTAGTGGACGGTACCTGCTGGAGCAGCGGGGGGCGGGCGACATTTGGGAGTCGCTGTTTCAGTTTCCGCTCGTAGAGACTACTACGCTCGAGCTCACGGTTGCGGAACTGGCTGCTCACCCCGATTGGCCGGTCTCCATCCCCGCAGGCAACCTACGGACCGTACGGCGAAGCAAGGTCTACACCCAGCAGCTCAGTCACCAACGCATCGGGGTGGTCTTCCACGTCTTTGATTGGCCCCTCATGAGCCTACCCGCGGATGCCCCCCTATGGAAGGTTGCCCGGGCGGATTTTGTGGAGCACGCCCTGCCCCGGGTGATTACCCGCTTTTTGGCGGATGCGACCCTCACCCTGGGGTTCTAAAAAACAACAGATTGTTTTAAATAGGGGCGGTCACGCTGGGAATAGCGCTCCCCGTGCCGTAGTTTTGTCCTAAACTACTTCCCCGATGATTAACCGGATCACCCTTGTCGGCCGCCTGGGCGCCGACCCCGAAATACGCACCCTGAGTAACGGCACCATGGTCGCCCGCCTCCGGCTGGCCACCTCCGAAAGTTACCGCGACCGCGCCGGTCAGTGGCAGGAGGAGACACAGTGGCACGACGTGGTGGTCTGGCGTCATCTGGCGGAGAAGGCGCAGAAGATTGCCCGTAAAGGATCGCTCATCTACTTAGAGGGAAAACTCACCCACCGGAAGTGGGAGGACAAGGACGGAAACTCCCGTAAGACCACTGAGGTCGTCGGAGCCATGTTCCGCTTACTGGACGGGAAGCGGGACGAGGACGACGGGCAAGATAACCGGGGAGAGCCTGCCCAAAACTATGCACCCGCGCCCGCGCCGCCAGCCACGGCTGCCGCCGCCGCCGCCAAGACCGTACCGGTCCTGGAAGACGAGGAAGACCTGCCCTTCTAGTGCTTGCCGCCGCCTATCTTTGCAGCTGACCAAGACCCACCGTTGGACCCCGCAGATCCCTTTATACCTTACTGGCCCGATCTGTTGCTGATGAGCAACGGCTTGGAGCTTTTGTTGGGATTTGGGGTGATTGCGTTGTTGTTACTGAGTTCGGGGCTGGTGTCGGGCTCGGAAGTGGCTTTTTTCTCCCTGACGCCGAACGACTACGACGAGATGGAGCAGGCCAGTAACCCCGTCCGCGATAAGCTCTACGAGTTGCGGGAAAAGCCCCGGCGTTTACTGGCGACCATCCTCATCGCCAACAACTTCATCAACATTGCTATCGTGCTGGTCTCGGAGATCATGCTGCGCAAGCTGTTCCCCGCCTCGCTGTTCGCTTACTGGGCGGCGGGCATTCAGGAGCACCTGGCCTTCACGCAACGCATTTCGTCCCAGAGCCTGAGCGGAGCCATCGGCTTTGCCATCACGGTAATCGGGGTAACTTTCCTGCTGGTCCTCTTTGGAGAAGTGGCCCCCAAAGTGTATGCCCGCTACAACAAGGTGCAGCTCGCCACCCGGATGGCCGGCCCGATGGACGTCATGATGCGGGCCTTTAACCCGCTGTCCTCTACCCTGGTCAATGCGTCGTCCTTCATCGAACGCCGGCTGGAGAACCACACCCTCGACGCCGCCGCCGCCAGCCAGGAAGACATCGACGAGGCCATCGACCTAACGGTGAGCACTGATGAGAACGGGGAGGAAATGCAACGGCAGGACGTCGATATCCTGAAGCGCATCGTCAAATTCAACAACGTCACCGTCCGCCAGATCATGCGCTCGCGGGGCGATGTGGTGGCCGTGGACTCCCGCCTCAACTATCACGAGGTGGTGGAGGTGATCAAGCAGTCGAGCTATAGCCGGATCCCCGTCTTCGAGGAGGATTTCGATAAGGTCAAGGGGCTGCTGTACGTGAAGGACCTCCTGGGCTACCGCCACGAGCCGGAAAACTTCGCCTGGACCCAACTGGTGCGCGAGGACGTCCTCTTCGTCCCCGAAAATAAGAAGATCAGTGACCTGCTCAAGGAGTTCCAGACGGAAAAGACCCACATGGCCATCGTGGTGGATGAGTACGGCGGTACGGAGGGCATCGTTACCCTGGAGGACGTGCTCGAGGAGGTCATTGGGGATATTCAGGACGAATTCGACGAAGACGACGAGATCATTTACCAACGCATTGACGCCCTCAACTTCGTCTTTGACGGCAAGACCCTGCTCAACGACGTGTACCGCGTACTGAAGATGAACAATGCCACCTTTGACCCGGTCAAGGGGGAGGCAGAATCCCTGGCCGGGCTTCTCCTCGAAATTACCGGACGCCTGCCGGAAGCGGGGGAGGAGATGGTCTACGAGGGGTACCGTTTCCAGGTGATGTCGGTCAATAAGCGCCGCATCCAGGAGGTCCTCATCACCCTGCCCGAGCCGCCGGAGAACGACTCGGATCACGAGGCCGGTTAAGACCGACCCAACCCTGACCCACCCGCGAAGCCCAGCCATGTACGGACCCGAAGAACAGCGCCAGCTTTACACCCGCTCCAAAGAATACCTAGCCGAAGAGGTCGCTCTGCCCCCCGCCGGGCAGCTGCCCGAACTCCGTTCCCTGCTGCGCTACCACGAGTGGCGTTACTACGTCGGCAATGACCCCGTACTGAGCGACTCCGAGTACGACGGCCTCTATAAGCTACTCGAGGCCCTGGAGGCAGAGCACCCGGGGCTGGTGACCGCCGATAGCCCCACCCAGCGCGTCGGCAGCGACCTGACCGGCGACTTTGCCAGCGTACCCCATCTCGTGCCCATGCTCAGCCTGGGCAACAGCTACAACGCCGATGACCTGGTGGAATTCGACCGGCAGGTGAAACGCATGCTGAATTTGAACGAGGACGACGACCTGGCCTACGCCGCGGAACCGAAATTCGACGGGGGCACCATCGCCCTGGTCTATGAGAACGACCGCCTAGTGCGCGCCGCCACCCGCGGCAACGGCGTGCTGGGGGAGGAAATCACCCACAACGCGCGGGTGATCAAGTCGATCCCGCTCACCGCCAACTTTAGCCGGTTCGGGCTCTACCGGGTGGAACTGCGGGGGGAAGTGGTCATTCGGAAAGACCGCTTTGAGGAGATGAATGCGAGCCGGGCCGTGGCGGGCCTGCCGCTCTTCGCCAATCCCCGCAATACCGCGACCGGCGGGCTGCGCATGAAGTCGCCCACCGAAGTAGCCGACCGCAACCTGGAAGCCTTCATCTACAGCTTCGGCTACGGCACCGACGCCGCGGAGCAGGACGCCGTGCAGGCCCTCGGTACCCACACCCACGCCCTGGACGTGCTTACTCAACTGGGCTTCAAGGTGCCGGTGACCGGCCACGAACGGACGCAGGCCCGGGACATCGCCACCGCCGCGGCCTTCTGTAAGCAGTGGGAGGAAGAGCGCGAGGCCTACCCCTACGAGATCGACGGGATGGTCGTGAAGGTCGACGACCTCGCCCTCCAGGAGCGGGCCGGCTACACCAGTCACCACCCACGTTGGGCCATTGCCTACAAATTCGCGGCGCGGCAGGCCACCACGACCCTGCTGAAGGTGGAGTACCAGGTGGGCAAGATCGGCACCATCACGCCGGTGGCCAAGACCGAGCCCGTGCGGCTTGCCGGTGTCGTCATCAGCAGCGTCAGCCTGCATAACGAAGACTTCATCCGCGAAAAAGACCTGCGCCTCGGCGACCGGGTGCTGCTCGAGCGCGCGGGCGACGTGATTCCCTACATCGTCAAACCCCTGGAGGAACTCCGCGACGGCAGCGAACGCCCCATCGAATGGCCGACCACCTGTCCGATCAACCAAACGGAGACCCCCGTGGCCCTGGTGCGGGCGGAGGGGGAGGCCGCCTGGCGCTGCCCGGTCTGCGTCTGCGGCGCCCAAAACCTGCAGCGCATCGTCTTTCACGTGTCCAAGGCGGCCATGGACATCGACGGCATGGGCCGCCGCTACGTCGAGCAGTTTTACGAACTGGGTTGGCTGCACACCCTCGTCGACGTCTATCGCCTGCCGTACGACCGCATCGCCGGACTGGAAGGCTTCGGGGAGAAGTCGGCCGAGAACCTGCGCCGCAGCGTGGAGACCGCCAAGCAAGCCCCGCTCTGGCGCCTCCTCCACGGCCTCAGTATTCACCACCTGGGCAGGAAAGCCAGCCAGCTTATCGCCCAGCACGTCGAGCACATCCTCGACCTAGCCGACTGGACGGAAGAAAACTACCTGCACATCAAAGACATCGGTCCGACCGTCGCCCGCAACGTGGCGGAGTACTTCGCCAATTCCCTCCACCTTGCCCAACTCCGCGAACTGGAGGCCCTGGGCGTCAACGTGCGGCCCACCGAAGCGGACCGGCCCGCCGCCGAAGTCACCGCGGGCCCCTTTGTTGGCAAGTCCATGCTCTTCACCGGCAGCCTGCAACAGCTCAGCCGCAAGGAGGCCCAGGAACGGGCGCAGGGGCTCGGGGCCCGCATCGTCTCGGCCGTCAGCGGCAAACTGGACATCCTGGTAGTGGGGGAGCAGCCGGGCTCTAAGCTCAAGAAGGCGGAAGCCCTAGGGACCGTGCGGGTAATGACGGAGGCGGAATTTTTGGAGTTGGCGGGTTTGTGACCTCCGGTCGCGAGCAATAACCCGACCGGTGGTCGGAAACCAACAGCCCCACGAATAGGTTAGGAACAAACAAAAGCCATGGCCGACCAAACCTCCTTCAACGACCTCGTCAACGGTGACGTGCCCGTGCTCATCGATTTCCACGCCACCTGGTGCGGGCCCTGCCACGCCTACTCCCCCATCCTGAAGCAGCTCAAGGAGGACGTGGGCGAGAAAATGCGCCTCATCAAGATTGACGTGGACCGCAACCCCGAGATCACCCAAAAGCTTGGCGTGCAGGCCATGCCCACGACCATGATCTTCCATAAGGGGGAGCTGAAGTTCCGTGCCGCGGGCGTCCAGAGCCCACAGACCCTGAAGGACGAGCTGGCCAAACTGAACCCGGCCTGAGGCCTTACGGGGGGAATGCATAAATTGCGGACCCTTCCATGAACGCATCCCTCTCCCCCTACGCCATCCTCGGCATCGTCGCCGTGTACTTTGCCGTCCTGATCCTGGTCTCCTTCCTGACCAGCCGCAAGGAGAGCGATAACGCCGATTTCTTCCTGGGCGGCCGCAAATCCCCCTGGCCCATCGTGGCGATCGGCATGGTCGGCTCCAGCCTGTCGGGGGTCACCTTCATCAGCATCCCCGGCGCGGTGGGGGCGGGCGGGGTCAACCAGGCCTTCAGTTACATGCAAGTCGTAATGGGCTACCTGCTGGGCTACGCCTTCATCGCGCTGGTCCTGCTGCCCCTGTATTACCGCATGGGCCTGACCAGCATCTACGAATACCTGCGTACCCGCATCGGCCCCCACGGCTACAAGATTGGGGCCTTTTATTTCCTGCTTTCCCGCACCATTGGTTCTTCCTTCCGCCTGTTTCTGGTGGCTGTCGTGCTCCAGCAGTTCGTAGCCTCGCCGATTGGCATCCCCTTCTGGGTGACCGTAGCGGCGACCATCGTACTCATCTGGCTTTACACCTTCCGCGGGGGCATCAAGACCATCATCGTTACCGATACCCTGCAAACGCTCTGTATGCTCACGGCGGCGGGCATAACGGTCTACTACATCGCCGGGGCGCTGGAGACGGACTTTGGCGGAATGGTCGACCTCATCCAGCAGAGCGATTACAGCCAGTGGTTCTTTTTCGAGGGGGGCTGGGCCGATCCTAATAATTTCTTCAAGCAGTTCCTGAGCGGGGCCCTCATCACTATTGTCATGACGGGCCTGGACCAGGACATGATGCAGAAGAACCTCAGTATGCCCAACTTCCGGGATGCCCAGAAGAACATGCTGGTCTTCAGCATCGTCCTGGTCTTCGCCAACCTGCTGTTCCTTAGCCTCGGGGCCCTACTGTACATCTACGCGTCCACGGTTGGGCTGGGGATTCCTCCAAGTTCCGACCTGCTGTATCCCACCATTGCGCTCGTCAACCTGCCGCCGGTGGCCGGGGTGCTCTTCGTGCTTGGCATCGTGGCGGCGGCCTACTCCAGCGCGGACAGTGCCCTCACGGCGCTCACCACTTCCTTTTGCGTCGACTTCCTAGGAATGCGAGAAACGGAAGGAGCGGGCGGCGGCGCGCCGGTGGCGGGGAACCCCGATCGCAAGCGGCGCCTCCTGGTGCACTCCGGCTTTTCGGTGCTGCTCTTCCTGGTCATTATGGCCTTCCAGCTGATCAACGACACGGCGGTGATCAACAGCCTGTTTAAGGCGGCGGGCTACACCTACGGCCCCCTGCTGGGACTCTTCGCCTTCGGCCTGCTGACCAAGTTCCGGGTGCGGGAGGTAGTGCGGATCGGATCGGTCGAGGTGCCGGCGCTTGCCCTGGTCTGTGTGTTGTCGCCAATCCTGTCGATTCTCGTCGACCGGTATTCCGCGGATCTGCTGGGAGGCTTCCAGTTCGGCTTCCTGATCCTGGCCTTCAATGGGCTGCTGACCTTCCTGGGGCTGATCGCCCTTATCGACCCCACCGAACCCTTCGAACGGGAGGCTCCCGTAGGCGCTTAGCCACCGGCAATCGCGAGCAAAGTGTGTTGTGGGGGGGCGCAGACCTGCTTACCTTGGGGGCCCAAACTAAGCTTACCCCCCCCTAAACCATGAGTCAAATTCGCGCCGCCATCACCGGTGTCCAGGGCTACGTACCGGATTACGTGCTCAGCAATGAGGAACTGGCTTTGATTGTCGACACCAACGATGAGTGGATTACCAGCCGCACCGGCATCAAGGAGCGCCGCATCCTGAAGGGGGAAAACATGGGCACCTCGACCATGGTCGTCGAGGCCCTGCAGCGCCTGCTCGAGAAGACCAACACCGACCCCGACGAGGTGGAACTGGTGATCTGCGCTACCGTAACCGGCGACAGCATCTTCCCCGATACCGCCAACGTAGCCGCCTACCGGGCCGGCATCCGGCACGCCTTTGGCTTTGACGTGAGCGCCGCCTGCAGTGGCTTCCTGTACGCCCTCACGGTAGGCGCTAAGTTCATCGAGGCCGGGCAGCATAAGAAAGTGATTGTGGTGGGTGCCGACAAGATGTCGTCCATCATCGACTATACCGACCGTACGACCTGCGTCATTTTTGGCGACGGCTGCGGGGCCGTACTGCTCGAACCGACCACCGACGGCACCGGCTTCATGGACTACCGCCACTACGGCGACGGCAGCGGAGAGGAGTACCTGTACCTAGTCGCGGGCGGCTCCCGCCGACCCGCGACGGTGGACACCGTGATGGCCCGCGAGCACTTCGTGCGGCAGAACGGACGGCCCGTCTTCAAGGCGGCCGTTAAGGGCATGTCAGAAGTCGTGCGGGAAGTGATGGACCGCAACGGGCTGACCCACGCGGACGTGAACTGGCTCGTTCCCCACCAGGCCAACATCCGGATCATCGAGACCGTGAGTAAGCTGGTTGACTTCCCGCTGGATAAAGTGATGGTCAATATTCACCGCTACGGCAATACAACGGCCGGGACGCTGCCCCTGTGTCTGTGGGACTACGAGAGCCAGCTGCGCAAGGGGGACAACCTCATCTTGACGGCGTTCGGGGGGGGATTTACCTGGGGAGCCCTCTATCTCAAGTGGGCTTACGACCCTACACCCGCGTCCCCGCCGCCCGTCTAAACAAGCGGCCCGCTTTCTTATTATACCTACCGGGAGCCGCACATCGCCACTACTCCCGTGTTTGCACGTAATAAGCGAAGGGGAATATATGACCAGGGACGAACTAAAGCGCAGCGGTCTGCTGGACCAGTACGTGCTCGGGCTGCTCGGCCCCGAGCAGAGCGCCGAGGTTGAGCGGATGATGGAAGAGGATCCCTTTTTGCAACAAGAAGTACACCGACTGCGCGGCGAACTCAACTCCTACGCGGATTCCCGCAATATCGGCCCACCGCCGACCGGCCGCACCCTTCGCACCGCCGAAGAATTTCAGGACTTGGATCATGAGATGATCACGGCCATGATGGAGCGCAACCATACCCTTAACATTTGGCGATACGTGCTGGTCGCGGTGTGTTTCCTCCTCATCGGAATCAGCGGATACCTATTTCGACTAAAGGAAGATGCCCAGGTCATGCTCGTACGCGAGCGGGCCCTGCACGCCCAAGACGATGCCAGCCACCGCCTGGATATGGAACGCAGCCGGGAAGCCATCGAGGCCGCTACGGGCAACTGGGACAACCTTAAATCCTTTGAGCAGCCGATGGACACCGGGACCCTGCGCGTCCACCTCCTGCCCGGAGCGGCCATGGCGCTGGTGGACCTCTCGGACGTACCGCCGCCGCCCCACGGCCACGCCTATTATATCTTCACGGGAGCCGACTCCCGCCAGGCCCTGCAACCCGAGATCGTGACCCCCCGGAAGCTGGGTGGACTCTACGCCGTAAAGTTGATTGAGGACGACCCCCAGCTGAGAATTTACCAGTGGGCCATTGGCCGGACGGCCCCTCCGACGGCGCGCGACTCTGCCATCGTGCAGTTACCCCTGCCGCTTTCAAAATAAAGCGGGAAAAAGGACGTTCTTGTTGCAAAGGTGCCACTAATTGGTGATCATTGTGCTAAGGTCCGGTTTTTGCCGGAAAAACCACGCTACGGCGCCCGCAGGATATCATCAGGACCTTTCGTCAACCCTCTTTTCTCTCTCTCTCTTATAACCTATTCCCGATGACGATTCTTTACCTTTTAATGGCCGCCTGTGCATTGGGTGGCGGCCTAAGTCTCACGTCTGCTATGTTAGACGGCTCTAGATATTTCTAGATCTTTCGTAACCGCCGTGGCAGGATGTCCGGCCACGCACCAACATCTTAACGGTCGCCCGTCACTCGGGGGACCGTTTTGTTTTCCCCCTGTATCTTAGCGGTCCTTACTTCTTGACCGTGCAGCCGCTCATTCCCCCCTTCATCCAGCAGAAATTTCTGGCCGGCGAGCTGCACGGCGAGTTGAGCGCCTTTACGCTGAACATCGACCTGTCCGGCTTCACGCCGCTCACCGAAACGCTGATGAAGCAGGGGCTGGCCGGGGCGGAGCAATTATCGGTCATTCTTAACGAAGTATTCGAACCCCTCGTGGCCCTGGTGTACGCCTCGGGCGGCTTCATTCCCTACTTTGCGGGGGACGCCTTTACGGCGGTCTTTCCGTTGGAGCTCGAACGGCGCCATGCGATGCACTTGCTGCGGGTGGCCGAGCGGGCGCGGGAGCTGTTTCGGCAGCGGGGCAACGAGTTCGGCGGGAACTTCAAGATTGGCATTAAGGCCGGGATCGCCGCCGGCACGGTCGACTACGGCATTGTGGGGGAGGAGCTGCACGCCTTTTATTTCCGGGGGCCGGCAATCGACGGGGCGGCGAGGTGTCAGAGCCTAGCGGGGGAACAGGAGATTGTCATCAACGCCTTCGTCCACTCCCTCGTCGAGGGAGGGCTTGTCTACACGGAAGATATTGAAACGGATGCCTTCCGCATATTGGGGGACATTGCCGTACTCAGCGAAGTGGCGATCGCGCCGCTTCCACTACCCGCGGTAGACTCCGAAACGGCCGCCGCCTTCCTGCCCCCGGAAGTGGTTCGCTACGACCAGTCCGGGGAGTTCCGTACGGTCGTTTCCTGCTTCTTGTCCTTCGAGGCGGTGCGTACCCATGCGGAGCTCAACCAATTTGCCACCGTGGTACTCAACCAAGTCCGGGATTTCGGGGGCTACTTTAAGGAGGTGGATTACGGCGACAAGGGGGCCCTGATGGTCATCTTCTTCGGGGCACCCGTTTCTTACGAGAACAACCTGGCCCGGGCGGTGGAATTTGCCCTGGTGGTCCAGCAGGAATTAGACCTGCTCGAGAGCAACGCCAAACGGTCCTTCCAGTACCGTATGGGAATGACGGTAGGCACTGCCTTCACCGGAATCGTAGGGGGTAAGGAACGCGCCCAGTATGCCTGTGTCGGCAACCGAGTGAACCTGGCCGCGCGCATCATGGCCGAGGCGGACTGGCGGGTGGTGTTAGTAGACGAGGAGATCGCCTCCAATGCTCAATTTCGCTTCCTGCCTAAGGGGGCCATTCGGTACAAGGGGGTACAACACCCTGAACCCACCTTCGCCCTACAGGGTCGGCAGCAAAGCCTGGGCAAGCCGATCTACGGCGGCAAGCCGATCGGACGGGACGCGGAGGTCAAGCAACTGACCGAGTTTGCCGCGCCGCTCTTTGCGGGGCACCCGGCTGGCCTGGCCTACGTCATGGGCGAAGCCGGTATCGGTAAGAGCCGGCTGACTTATGAGGTACGTCACCGGCTGTCGGAGCAGGGGAGCCTCACCTGGCTGGTGGGCAGCTGCGACCAGATTTTGCGCAAGCCCTTCAATCCGTTCACCTACCTGCTGCAGCGGATGTTCCGCCAGCGGATAGATGCCGGAGAGGAGCAGAACTTCAAGCGCTTCGAGTACCGCATCAGCCGCATGCGCATCACCCTCGACCGGGCGGACACCCCCACGGCCCGCCAGTTGTCGGAGGAGTTGTTGCGCACCCAGTCGGTACTCGCCGCCCAACTCGGAATGGTGCGGCCGGGTACGCTCTGGACGCGTCTCGACGCCCAGGGCCGGTACCAGAACACGATTGATTCCATCGTTAACCTGATCGTCGCCGAAACCTACCTCCGCCCCACCGTGCTGGAATTGGAGGACGTGCACTGGATCGATGACGACAGCCTGGCCCTGGTGCGGGAACTGGTCCGTCGGGCCGGCGACCTGCCCCTAATGCTCCTGGCTACCGCCCGACCGGACGACGACGGCAAATACCCTCCCCTCATCCGGGAGTCGCTGCGGACGCGGTTTGCCCTCCCCGTGGTGGCCGTAGAGATTGCCGGCCTGTCGCGGGAAGCGGTGCGGGAGCTCTCGGAAACCACCCTGGGCGGGCCCATCGCGGAGCAGACCCTGGAAACCCTGCTTAAGGCGACCAACAGCAACCCCTTCTACCTCGAGCAAATCCTGGAGTATTTCCGGGAAAACGAACTGTTGCGCAAGCGGGAAGACGGCCTCCTGCACCTCAGCGACGAGAGCATCAAATTATCCACCAGTATTACCTCCATCCTGACGGCCCGCATCGATCGCCTTTCCGACATGGTGCGGGAGACGGTGAAGGCCGCCGCCGTGATTGGCCGGGAATTCGATATTCCGGTTTTGAATGAGGTGATGCGTACCGATGCCGGCTTTGACGGGGCCGAAGATGCTATGAAACTCCTCGAAGAACAGATCGAGGTGGCCGAACGCGGACAGATTTGGAGTGCAATGAATGAGTTGCGCTACATCTTTCGCCACAGTCTGTTGCGGGAAGCCGTCTACGGGATGCAGCTCACCACCCGCCTTCAGCAACTGCACCGGCAGATCGCCCAGGCCATCGAAAAGATTTACGCCGACACCATTGAAGAGCGCTACGTAGACCTCGCCTTTCATTACGAGCAGAGCGGAGAAAACGAGAAAACCCTGGAGTACCTCAGCAAGGCCGCCAGCTACGCCCGGGGAAATTACCAGAATCAGCAGGCCCTGGACCTCTACCAGCGGCTGCTGCAGAAAATGAGCCAGCAGCCCAGCGACGACGTGGCCGTGCAGGTGCACCTGAATCAGGGGGGGGTGTACGAAATTGTCGGTCGCTGGGAGGAGGCGAAAGCGGCCTACGAAGAGGCCCACCGCCTGGCGAAGACCAGCCGGGACGTAGTGCTCCTGGGGCGCACCAATACTACCCTCGGGCAACTGCACACCCTAAAGGGGGATTATGAGCTCGCCATGGAATACCTGAAGGTGGGCAGCGGATTATTTGAGTCCGTCGACGACCTCTTCGGCGTGGCCCGCTCCTACAGTTGCATGGGCAACCTGTTCTTCCGCACCAACCACTACGACCGGGCGCTCACCTACTACCGGCGCGCGCTGGAGAGTGGGCTGAGCACCGCGGGGACCACCTCCTCCGCCAGTACGATCAGCCACCTCGGACTCACCCACATGAACCTGGGGGACTACGAGGAGGCCATCCGGGTGATCGAGGAGCAGATTCCGCGCCACGAAAGCAGTAACGACAATATGGGCCTGGCGGTCCTGCACACCAACCTGGGGATCGTCTACTTCGAGAGCGGTGCCTACGAGCGGTCGCTCGAGCACCACCGCACCGGCCTGCGGATGGCCCGGGAACTCGGAGACCGCCGCCTGCAGGCCATCGGGCTGGGAAGCCTCGGCAGCGTCAACGAGCGGCAGGGCAACTACCCGGCCGCCCTGGACCTGTTCGAACAGGATCTCCGGATGTGCCACGAACTCGGCGATCGGCAGGGCATCGCCGTCACCGAAGGGCTGCTGGGAGACATCCACAGCGTCATGGGCAACTTCACCCAGGCCATCGAGCACCTGGACCGCTGCCTGTCCATCAGCAGCGACCTGGGGTACCGCAAGGGGGTAGCCAAAGCCGTCAATACCCTCGGAGACATCTACTACTATCAGGAGGACTACGCCCTGGCGGAGAAATACTACAGCCAGGCCATTGAGATTGCCCGGAGCACCAATAACCGCTTAGTACTGGGTTCGAGCCTGTACGAAAAAGGGTTAGTGCTGCTGGCGAGCGGCCAATTGGAGGCGGTGCGGGAAGTGGAACAGGAAGCCCTGGCGGTCGCCGAGGAAATCGGAAATCCGGACCTGCTCTTTTCCGCCAAGCTCCTGCACGCCCGCTGTCGGGTGGCCTATGACTCCACGGAACGGGAAACGGCCGGAAAGGAGATTCAACAACTGCTGGAGGGCACGGAGCTCAGCCAGGAACAGATGGCCGAGGCCTACTTCACTCACTACTTGGTGAGCGATAGGACTGACCCAGAACCCCGGAAGAAAGCCCTGGGCCTGTACAAAAAGCTCTACGCCGCTACCCCGAAGTTTGTCTACCAGTACCACCTGGAGCTGCTACGGGAGACCGCCTAGTTACCACCGCCGAGGATGAGGGGCAGCCCACCGTTGCCGGAGTCGCCTACAATCACCACTTTACTGTTGGGGGACTTGGCCAGTTCCAGGGTGGCTTCAATCCCTTTATCGCGCAGGATATTGTCGGAGAGGCTGGCCGCCAGGATACGGTTGGCATCCGCCTTGGCCTGGGCCTCGATGAGGCGGCGCTCGGCCTCCTGCTTTTCGCGGGTGAGGATGTACTCGTACTTCAGCGATCCCTGCTCGGCTTCGAGCTTCTCCTCGATGGCGGTACGCACCTTGTCGGGCAGCTCGATGTCACGGATGAGAATGGCCCGCAGGTCGATGTAGTTAGCGGCCAGGGTTGTGGCAAGTTCATCGGTAATGAGGGTCTGCACCTCGTCGCGCTTGGTGGAGTAGAGCTCCTCGGGGGTAAACTTGCCGATCACCTGGCGGACGCTGGAGCGGACCTCGGGGCGGACGAGCCGCTCCATGTAATCTTGGGCGAAGGTTTCGTGCAACAGGGCCACCTCGCCGAAGTTGGGACGAATACGCGCGGTGACGTCGATGCTGATGTTCAGGCCGTTGCTGGAGAGCACCTCCATGGCTTCCTCGATCTGCTGTTCCCGCACCTCGTAAACGTGCATGGTGTTCCAGGGAGCCACCACGTGGAAACCCGGGGGGTAAATCTGCTCCTTATCGAGGCCCGAAAAGCGGCGGAAGAGCACGCCCCGCTCCCCGGAATCCACTGTAACGAAAGTGGCACTGCTGACCATGGCCAGGACCACAAACAGGATGAAAAAGGTGATGCCCCAGGTCATTAATTTCTTTTGATCCATCTCTCTTTTGGTTTATCGTCCCGCTGCGAAACGATTTTCCCGTAGAACAAACGAATAGACCGGATAGATGTGGAGCGCGCGCGCTAGCGCTGCGCCTTGGAGACAAAGTACATCGCGGCCGCGAAGAAAAGGATGTTGGGCATCCACATACCGAGCAG
Source organism: Lewinellaceae bacterium (assembly GCA_963710195.1). Classification (GTDB taxonomy): domain Bacteria; phylum Bacteroidota; class Bacteroidia; order Chitinophagales; family Saprospiraceae; genus Neolewinella. Next base: position 86,836 of record CAVPZF010000003.1, on the reverse strand, counting down.
CACGGGCAGGTCGGTACCGGCGCTGATGGTGGAGGCGAAGCGGCTGAGAAAGACGAACAGCGCCCCCATGAAGATACCGATGGCCAGTTGAATGCCTATGCCCCCGCGGACCTTGCGGCCGGCCACGGCCAGGCCGATGATGGTTAGGATAAAAATGGTGAAGGGCTCGGCCGTCCGGCGGGCCAGCTCCAACTCATACTTGCGTACGGTGCCCGCCCCCCGCTCGCGTTGCTTCTGGATCTGGGCGAGAAGCTCGGGGGTAGTGAGGGAAGACTGCTGCTCCCGGTAGTCGACAAAATCATCGGGGCGGAGGTTGAGGACGGTATCTAGGGTTTCCCGGTTGCCGACGACCAGCGTCTCGTGGAGGTCGTCGAAGGTGCGGGTCTCGTAGTTATCGAGTCGCCAGGTGGCCGGGTCGCCGTCGATGAACTTGGCCGATCGGGCCTTGGTGAGGCTGACCAGCTGGTTGTCGACAAAGTGCTCGATGCGGAAGTTGCGCGCGGCGCTGTCGCGCTTGCTGTAGTGGGTCATGAAGACCTTCGTATCCCGGGCCACGAAGAAGTGAACGTTGGTCGTCTTGCCCTCGTCGCGCCCCCGGTTGAAGTACTCGCGCTCGATTTCCGCCCGGTGGCCGTTCGCCCAGGGCACGAGGAAGTTGATGCCCGCGAGGTACAGCACGAAGAGGAAGCCGGCCGAGATCAGGTAGGGCCGCATGAGGCGCCAGAAGCTCACCCCCGCATTAAGGATGCTGATGATCTCGGAGTTGTCCGCCATCCGCCCGGTAAAGAAGATGACCGCGATCAGCGTCAGCATCGGCCACAGCAGGCCCAGAATGAACAACAGAAAGGTGGGGAAGTATTCGAATACGATGACCTGCTTCGGGATGTCCGACTCAATGAAGCGCTCGATCTTCTCACTAAAATCAATGATGAGACTGACCATCGAAAAAATGAGCACCGTAAAGAAGAAGGTGCGCATGAACTTGCCGATGATGTACCAGTCTAGCTTTTTGATCATAGGGGTAGATAGGCCTGCGGTCCGGGGGGTAGATAGAGCTAAGCGAGCAGGCGTTTGACGGTGGCGGCGATTTGCTTGCCGTCGGCGCGGCCGGCGGCGCGGGCGTTGGCTTGACCCATGACCTGGCCCATGTCGCGCATGGAGGTGGCTCCGGTGGCGGCGATTACTTCCTTAATGAGCAGTTCAAGCTTTGCGTCGGAAAGTTGCTCGGGGAGGTAGCGGCTAATCACTTCGATCTCCTCGCGCTCGGGCTGGGCAAGGTCCTCGCGGCCCTGCTTCTCGTAGATTTCGAGGCTTTCCTGGCGGCTTTTGACGAGCTTTTGGAGCAGGGCGATTTCGCCGGCTTCGTCGAGGGTCTCGCCGCTGCCGTCGGTTTGCTGCAGGAGGATGGCGTTTTTAATGGCGCGGATACCGCGGAGGGCGGCCTGATCCTTGGCGCGCATGGCGTCTTTAAGGTCGGGGGTGATGCGGTCTTGAAGGCTCATGGGGCTAAGGAGTGAGGGAGTGAGGGAGGGATGGATTGAAGTAACAACGTGGGGGACGGCTTTAGTTGCTTGCCCCGCACCTGCGCGCCGCCGCCTGCTGGTGCTCACCGGTGGCGGGTGCGGAGGACTGCACGGACTTCTTCGAGGGTATAGCCCTTGGCGGCAAGGAGGACGAGGTAATGGTACATCAGGTCGGCGGCCTCGCCGAGGAAGAGGTCCTTGTTGTCGTCCTTGGCCTCGATGACGAGTTCGACGGCTTCTTCGCCGACCTTCTGGGCGACCTTGTTGATGCCCCGCTGGAGCAGGGAGGTGGTGTAGCTGCTTTCGCTGGGGTGGTCGCGGCGATCCTGAATCGTACGCTCGAGGTGGTCGAGGAAGTCCCCTTCATTGTTGGCCTCCCAGCAGGTGGCGGCCCCGGTGTGGCAAACGGGGCCGGTGGGGTGGGCCTGCACGAGGAGGGAATCGCGGTCGCAGTCGGCGTCAACGCGTACGAGGCGAAGGTGGTTACCGGAGCTTTCGCCCTTGGTCCACAACCGTTGCTTGCTGCGGCTGAAGAAAGTGATCAGGCCGGTATCGAGGGTTTGGGTGAGCGCCGCGGCGTTCATGTAGCCCTGCATGAGGACGACCCGCGTGGTGGCATCCTGAACGATGGCCGGTAGTAGACCGGCGGTTTTTGGGAAGGCTAAAGACGTTAAATTATTTGTGGTTACGCGCATGAATAATATATTGGGGTAAGTAATACATCACACCTTATGATTGGAGAATCGACACTCGACAGCGGGTACGGCAGCAGCCTGGCCCTTTCTACCACCAGCGCCGCAAACCTACGCAAAGCCGGCAAGTGGGCCCGTTTTATCGGCATTTTTGGGCTGGTGATCATGGGCCTCACCGTCATCGGCCTACTTTTCTTTGGGGGCACCCTGCTGTCGTTGGACTCGGCGGGGGGAGGTCTCGGCGCCGGACTTATGCTGCTGTTTTACCTGCCCTTTGTAGCGCTTGGCGTATACCTGGTCTATTTGCAGTACAACTTCGGCAGTAAGGCGATGGAGGCGGTCGACAACCAAAGCCCCCAGTCCATGGAAGTCGCCCTGGCATCGCTCAGTCGCTACTACAAGATCAGTGGCATCCTGCTGATGGTTTACCTGGTGCTGATGGTGCTCGGGCTGATCGGGATGGTCATAGGCGGAATGGCCTTCCTAGGAAGCTAAACCGGCCGCACCGGGATGCCCTTGCCTTGCAAATAGGCCTTCAGATCCGCAATCTCCACCTCCCCAAAGTGAAAGATGCTGGCGGCCAGTCCGGCGTCGGCCTTCCCCACGGTGAATACCTCGGCGAAGTGTTCCTTGTTGCCCGCCCCGCCACTGGCGATGATGGGTATGCGGAGCTGCTCGCTCATGCGGGCCAGGGCCGCGGTGGCAAAGCCTTGCTTGGTGCCGTCGTGGTCCATGCTGGTGAAGAGAATCTCGCCGGCCCCCCGTTCCTGCGCCTCACCCACCCAGTCGAACAGCCGGTGCGCGGTTTGGATACGGCCGCCGTTGAGGTGGACGTACCAGTCGTTGTCCACGAATTTGGCGTCCACGGCCACGACCACGAACTGATTGCCGAAGGCGTAGGCTAATTCGTCGATGAGCTCCGGCCGGCGAACGGCGGCGGAATTGATGCTGACCTTATCGGCTCCGGCGTCGAGCAGGACGTCGACGTCGGTCAGGGATTTAATTCCTCCCCCGATGGTGAACGGGATATTGAGGTGGCGGGCGATGTCGCGGGCCAGGTCGGCCAGGGTCTTGCGGCGCTCGTGGGTAGCGGTGATATCCAGGAACACCAGCTCATCGGCCCCGGCCAGGCTATACTTGGCCCCGAGCTCGACGGGGTCGCCGGCATCGCGCAGGTTCACGAAGTTGACGCCCTTGACGGTGCGCCCGTCCTTGATGTCCAGGCAGGGGATGATGCGTTTTGCGAGCAAGGCGGAGGAGTTTACTGCCGGGGAACGCGGCCGGTAGGTGCGCGGTTGCTTCGGGCGGGGACGCGGGTGCGGGCTTAGTCCGTTCTGCTTACTTTGATCCACCAACCATCTATTTACAAGCTCTCGATTATGCGCACCTACTTCCTGCTTCCTTTACTCCTGATTACTGACCTGCTGACCGCCCAGGACACCAATCCTACCCGCTGGGAATCCACCATCCAGCGCTTTGAGGAGGCGGATCAAGTGGCCCCCGTTAGGCCCGGCGTAGTGCTGTTCGTCGGCTCGTCCTCGATCGTGAAGTGGAATACGCTGGCCGAGGACCTACCCGGCCACGCCGTGCTTAACCGCGGTTTTGGGGGCTCTGATTTTGCTGACCTGATCTATTATGCCGACCGGGTGATCTACCCCTACCATCCCGCTCTGATCTTCGTCTACGAGGGCGACAACGACCTGGCGGCTAGCGATTCCCCAAAGGAGGTACTCAAATCCGCCAGGAAGCTCCGTAAGCTAATCGCCAAAAACCTGGGCCCGGACGTGCCCGTGGTATTCATCTCCCCCAAACCTAGCCGGGCACGGTGGAGTCTGAAAAAGAAATACGAGGAGGCCAATGCCCGCCTGCGTGCCTTTACCGACAAGACCGGCAATACGTACTTCGCAGACGTGTGGAACCCCGCGCTGCGGGCCGATGGCGAAGTCATGGACGATATTTTCGTGGGCGACGACCTGCACCTGAACGCCAAAGGCTACGCTATTTGGGCGGCGGTGATTGCCCCCCTCGTCGCGCGCCTGGATGCCGCCCCGAGGTAAGAGCTCGTTTGGGATCCCGCTCACCGCCGCAAATTTGCTATTTCGCTTATATTCTTCGCCCCGAAAAAGGTCACTTAGCCCGCTAGGCTCCCCTTTTCGAAGCTCGATTAGACCCAAGTTAGCGGCGTTTTCATCAGGCTCGGAAAACCCAAATAAGCTCTAAGCTTGGTACTACTTCGTGGTTTTCATTCCCTTCCCGGTAGCGGCCCAGTAGATGCCGCCGTAAATGTGGTGCAGGAAGAGGGGGTCCTGATAGGTCTCGTCGATGTGCCCAAGGGCGGTGTAGAAGGCCCGGCCCCCGTCGAAGTCATGGTACCAGGACATGGGGTGCACGTCGCCCATGCCTTCGCCCTTCCTGCCATCGCCCCACTGGACGTTGGGCTCGTAGGTGCTTTCGTCTATAGTCACTAAATAATTCAGGTTATCTACGGTGGCGGCGTCGAATTCGTAGTACTCGTCGGTCCACAACAGGCGATCCGGCCACCGCTCCAGACCGGGGAAATGGTGGTCGATCACGTCAAGCATGGCCGTCTGGTTTTGGGGGTGAATCTTGAACATGTGCCCCACCAGCTGGGTGTACCAGGGCCATTCGTACTCGGTGTCCGAGGCCGCGTGGATGCCCACGTAGCCTTTGCCCGACTGAATGAAGCGTTCGAAGGCGGCTTGCTCGTCGTTGGTGAAAATGTCGCCCGTGGTGCTGAGCATGATAATCACGTCGTAGTTTTCAAGTCCATCATCGGTAAGCGGCACGGCGTCCTGTTGGCGGTCCAGCCTAAAGTCGTGGCGTTTGGCTAGGGCCTGCAGGGCGGGAATGCCGGTGGTGATGGAGCTGTGGTGCCAGCCGCCCGTCTCGGTAATGAGCAGGGCGCGGAATTGCTGGGCGAAGAGCCCGCCCGAGAGGCAGGAGAGGAGGCACAGGAGTGTGGGAGTGAATCGAGGATGCATGCCGGCAATTTACCGCAATGTCCGCAACGCGCGCACCGAATGAAAGACTTTTTCCAACTATGCGCCCGGCCTGCTGTTGGTGCAGGACTCACTAAAGCTTTTCTGGATTTGGACTACCTGACTGCCCTGCTCATCGGCATGCTCTCCTCGACGGGGGCCGTGCTGCCCCCCGGCATGCTCAACATGTCGGTGGTCACCACCAGCTTAGAATCGGGCCGCACAAAGGGCTACTGGTATGCCGCCGGCGTGGTGGCGGTCTTCTTTGTACAGGCTGCCACTGCCATCATTGGCGTCAACTACCTGCGCGTCAATCCCGATCTGGTGGAGCTCCTGGGCTGGTGGGCCATCCCGGTACTGGCCTGCCTGGCGGTTTACTTCCTCTTCAAGTGGTACCGGCAGCGCACCTCCCCCCAGTCGGTCGAAGAGCAACGGGAAAACGAAGGTAACCATCACCCGTTTCGTCAGGGCATCAGCGTTTCCCTGGTCAATTTTCTGGCCATTCCCTACTTTTTCGCCGTTGGCAGCTGGCTCATGAACGACGGCGTACTGTCCTCGGCGGCAATGGCCAAAGCGTGTTACGTCCTCGGCGCGGCCGCGGGTGCCATGCTCATCCTGGCGGGCTACGCCCGCTCCGCCCGCTGGATCGATTCCCACGCCCACTCGATCAGCCGCCACATCCATCTCCTGGTGGGGGGACTGTTCGTAGTGCTGGCGGGCGTCCAGTCCTACCGGATGTTCTTCTGATTTCCCTTCTCTAATGTACGTACTAGAATTCAAGCTACGGACTTCGGTAAATTCCCTACGGGACTTCCCTGCGGCCGAAGCTGGGTTTGGATATCCCCTCCGGGGCCAGTAAGAAAATATTATTAGTTCCGGAGAAGATGTACTGAAAGTAGGTGGGGGGAAAGTGGGACGTAATCTCGTTCCCCCCACTTACTGAATGTGAAAAACTCATTTAATAAAGGAAGAAAAATAAGAAAATAAAAAACAATTTGTTTTATTTGAAGAGGCAACCACACCCACATGCCATCCTCTTATATCCGGGTGATACGTCACACCACCTTCAGCACCAAGTACCGGAAACCCTTACCTTCTACCTGAGTACGAGGAGCGCCTGTATAAATTTATCAGTCGACGGTCCGGGGAACATAACTGCAACGTGATTGCCGTAGGCGGGACCCTAGACCACACACACATCTTGCACGGCTTGCCGCGGGATATAGCCATTGCCGACATCATGGGTAAGGTGAAATCGCTGAGTAGTAAATGGATGAAGCAGCAAGGATGCCTCCCATTCAAATGGCAGATCAGATACGCCTGTCATTCGATCGACTACCGGAAGCAAGCCCCCATTGAGCGGTACGTAAAGAATTAGAAGGCCCACCACTCCGATAATCCTGATAACTACCTGGAGGCCGTGCAGCAAGTGACCTTCGAAACGGAGTTCAGAAAGCTATTGGACAACTTCGATATGCCCTACGATCCGGCCCACCTGTTCGAATTGCCCGCGGCCTAATGCCGGAAGCGGCACGGCACTTCGTCCCGTACCGCTTCCGGCCGTCGATATACCGGTCGGCGGCCTGCTACCAGTTGCCCCGGGTCAGGGCCACCTGGAAGGCCTTGCGTTCGCGCATGTCAGCCCGCCAGGCCGCCTCCTCACTCCTCTCCCAGCTCTCCCCGGCGGCGATGACCACCACGCCGGCTGCGGCCACTGCCACCGGTATGCGGGAAGGGGCGTTGACAAAGTCAATGGTGACTCCACTGCCGCCCCCGTGCTGTAGGCCGGTGAGCAGCGTCACGCAATCGCCCGCCCGCCCATCTCCGTGCCGGTACCAGCCAGGCACCCCCTGCCCCAGCAGTGGGCCGGAGAGCAACAACAATAATATGTAGTGGGTCTTGTTCATCGGTTTGTCTCTAAAAATCGTCCACGTTTCCCCCCTCCATCCTTTCCCCCCTTAATCCTTCCCCCCTAGTAAGTATGCCCATACCGCCAGTCCTGTCCCCCGCGTACGTTCAGCGACGGTTTCAGGGGGATCTTCAACCCTTGCGTTTCTTCGAGCCAGGCAAACAGGGCGCGGTTCATCTCGGCGATTTTGGCCTGGTAGGCGGGGTCTTCGATCAGGTTGCGGGCCTCGTCGGGGTCGTTTTGGAGGTCATAGAATTCATTGATGTCCCAGATGCCCTGGGTGCGGATAAACTTGAAGCTGTCGGAGCGAATGGCGTGCACCGTGGGCGTCTGGGGGAAGGGGCGTTCCCAGTAGTATTCGTAGAAAAAGTAGTCGCGCCAGTCGGTCACTGCTTCTCCCTCCAGCAGCGGTAGAAAGGAGCGGCCGTTCATCTGCTCCGGGGTTTCCAGGCCGGCGATATCCAGGATGGTGGGCCCGATGTCTACGTTAGTGGCGATGTCCTCCAGGGTGCGGGGCCGCAGGTGGGAAGGGGCGTACACCAGCAGGGGTACGCGCATGGATTCTTCGTAGGCCTGCCGCTTATCGATGAGTCCGTGCTCCCCGAAGCTGAAGCCGTTATCGCCCATGTAGAACACGATCGTATTCTCCAGCTGCCCGGTCTCCTCCAGGGTACGTAGTACGGTGCCGATGCTCTCGTCGATGCCCAACAGGGTTTCCAGGTAGTCGCGGTAAAAGCTGTTGAAGTCCGTCCCCCCGTTGTACATGTAGTCGACCCCGTGCCAGCTGTTGCGCTGCGCCTTGACCCAGTCGGGCACCAGGTCATAGCGATAGCCCACGTCGATGGCGCGCCGCTTCTCGCGTAGGGTCGGGCGGGGGGCCGTAACGGACTGGTAGCCCACCAGATCCACGTCCGGCGGATACATCGTCGGCGGGTACTGGATGGCAATGTCCTTATACATCCCCCGGTGGCGCGGGGCGGGCTTGAAATCCGCGTGTACCGCCTTATGGGAGAGGTACAGGAAGAAGGGCTCGTCCGCCTCACGCTCCTTTTGGATGAAGTCCACCGCGTAGTCCGTCAGCACGTCCGTGATGTAGGCGTCGTCGCTGAACTGCACGTCCTGCCCGTCCACGTTCAGCTTCGGATTATAGTACACCCCCTGCCCCTCGAAGCTGATCCAGCGGTCGAAGCCCGGTCGCGCGTCCGAGTTGTAGTGCCCCATGTGCCACTTGCCCATGAAGGCGGTTTCGTAGCCAGCCTCCTGCAGGTACTGGGGGAAAAAGATCAGGCCCGCGCGGGCCGGCGCATCGTTGTCCACCACCTCGTGCACGTGGCTGTACTGCCCGGTCAGGATGCTGGCGCGACTCGGCGAGCACAGGGCGGTCCCTACAAAGGCATTGCGAACGTGGATGCCCTGGGTGGCCATGCGGTCCATATTCGGTGTCTCCAGCCCCGGCACCTTTCCCGTAAACCCCATGAAGTCGTAGCGGTGATCGTCACTCAGGATGAAGACCACGTTGGGGCGGGCGGGCGGGGCCGCAGGTGCAGGGGCAGCGGAGGAACGAAGCGCGGCCATAGCCAGGCCCGCTAGCAATAAGAGCGGAAGAAAAATAAGTTTTTGCATAGTAGTAGTGTTTTAAATCATTAGCCTCCCCTCGTCGGCCGTTTCCAGTTGGATCAGGATGGGCACCGATCCCCCGGCGGCAGTGGGGGCGATGGTGCCGTCATCGATGACGTGCCTCGCGAAAGCGCCGCGGGCCCGGTAGCTGAAGAACTTGATGAGCCGGCCATTAAGCAGGGTATCGAGGCCGCCCGGGCCGTCGCAGGCCGTGAGTCCCCACTGGTTCGGTCCGTAACCATAAACTTCCCGGGATTTTCCATGCAGTAGGCGCGGTTGGCCAGGGTGGCGCGGTGGCTGTTTTCGATGTAGTCGGTGTCGTGTTCGCGCATCTGGCCGTCCCGGATGCCGCGAAAGTCGATGTAGCTATCCTGGATATTGTTCGTGGAAGCCAGCAGGGCGAAGGCCCCCCCGGCGATCGATCCGTAAATGCGGATGCCCTGCACCGCCGGGTTGACGGGCTGCTCCCACTGCAGTTCCACGCGGTGATCGTAGGCGATGGCCGATAGTCCCCCGACTGGAACCACCTGGGCAGACAGCCGTCCGGTGCAGCCGAGCAGGAGGAGGCACAGCAGGGTCGTGGGGCGGGTGGGTAGAGGTGCAGGCATGTACGATCGACTTATGCTGAATGTGAAGCTAAATCACAAAATTGACCTCGTCAAGTTAGCCCGGAACCCCCGAAAAACCTAGGATTGCACCTCACCACGACTACGCCATTCCCAAAGGCTTGCGTCAGGCTACCCGTCCCGCTGCAGAACTCCTGGAGGTACTGATTCAGGTTATCGTTGCCGTCGAGCCCGATCTTTTTCCGGAGGCGGTACCGCTTGTTTTCCACGCCCCGCACGGAGATGTGCATGAGGGGGGCAATTTCTTTCGAACTGAGGTTCATCCGCAGGAAGGCGGCCAGCTGGAGGTCTCCCCCCGTAAGCTGGGGATGGGCCTTGCGGATCCGCTTCAGAAAGGCCTCGTGCACTTTGTTGAAGTGTGATGTGATGATTGCCCAATCTTCCTCCTTGTTTAGGTTGCGGTCGATCAGGCGGAGTAGTTTGGGGGATGCTGCCGGCGGCGTACCCCGGTCACTGAGCCGGGCGAGCTCCTCCTTCAGTTCCAGCAGCATCTCGTTCTTTATGGCCAGCGTGAGCGTGGTATCGGCCAGCTCGCGGCTCTTACGCTTGACGTCGGCTTCCAGTTGTTCGTTGCGTGCCTCGATGCGTTGCCGTTGCAGTTGCCGCTGCCGCAGCGCCTCTAGTCTTCTCGCCTGGGCCCGGAGGCGGGTGCGGTGTTCCCGGTAGCCGAGGAAGAGCAAGCCACCCACCAGTAGGGCGGAGGCCAGGTAAGCCCACGGGGTACGGTACCAGTCAGCCTCCGCTAGGAAGCAGTAGTCCCCCGCATCCAAGTTAGTGAATTCCTTTTCTCCGCTGGCCGACCACTCCGACCACCGCTCGTCAAAGCCCAGCAGCCGGTAGCGGTAGCGAGACGGCCGGTACGGGGCGGGCAGGGCGTAGCGGAAGCGGGGATCGTTCTGTCGGTGCGCAAGACGCAACCCATCCGGGCCCGGCTGCTGGGGTAAGTCGTTGGTCGCCAAACGGAGGAATAAATTCGGAGGGGCAGCCGTCCGGTCCGGACCTTGTGGATCGTACCCGGCCAAGCCGTCCTCCAGACAGAACAGGTAGCTGCCCCCGGCGAGGGGGATGATCCGGGGAAAATGGTGGTGCAGGGCCAGCGGGTAGGCCCCCCCCCGGGTAGTGCCCCGAAACTCGCCGACGGCGACAAAATTGCCGGCGCGGTACCGGTAGATGGCGTCCGCGGTCTGCACCAGCAGGCCGTCCGCAAAATCCACCAGCGGCGGGCGGATCAGGTCCGGGCTGGTGAGGGTATCCACGGCTTCGATCTGCCGCCAGTTAGCGGTGAATGAATGCGGTACGACCCCCGGGAGCCGTGCAGGGCCAGGGCTTCCCGCTTGCCCGTCTGGGCCAAAAATCGCAAGGGAGCGAGCAGTCCCTGAAGTTTTACCTCCGCACCCGCGCCCGCCGCCCCGGGGGCTAGTGTGCTGAGCCCGGTATAGTTGGCCTGGAGCCGTAACGTAGTATCGGGCGGAAAGGGGATGGTCTGCCAACCCCCGGAGTGATCGGTAAGTAGCCGCGCCCGGCCGTAAGTCACCAGGAAGGTGCCCGCGTTGTGGCCGCAGAGCAATTCGTAGGGGGTGGGTCGCCGCTCCCAGACCTGCCCGGCCGTCCCCGGGATCAGGGAGAAATTTGCGGTGCCTGCTTTGCGCACGTAGAGCCCCGGGTGGGTGCCAATGTAGAAATGGCCGCAGTAGGTTACGGCCGCATACACCGCCCCGATCGCCTGCTTGCCCGGCTGGGAATACCGCAGGGGCTCGCTGCGCACGATGAGGTCGAGGCCCCGATCGAGGCCGGCCCAGAGGTCACCGTTCCGGTCTTCGAAAAGGGCCAGTACGGTAGTGTTGCTGAGTCCGTCGCCGAAGCCCGGGTAGTAGGCCAACCGAACTCGCCGTAGCCGCCGACGTAGACCCGCGTGCCGGCCCGGGCTACAGCCCGCACCGTGGGGCGCCTGGGAAGGCGGCGCACCCTGCACTCCAGCCCGTCGAAGATCAGCCCCCCGCCGGAGTTGACGACGTAGAGCACCCCGTCCGGCGACTGGGCAATGCCCCAGTTTTGGTTGTCGGCCCCGTAGTCACTGCGCCGGAAGCTGCGTACCCGGGGAGTAAGTAGGCCCTCCATCATATCCGCGCTCCCCTGGGTCGGGGCACTCCGGCAGGTGATGAACGACAGTATAAGGGGGAGCCCAAACTTCAAGGCCAACGGGGTGGTGGGGAAACCAAGGTAATCCCCACACCCCAAATCAGACCATCTCGGGCGGTTCCGGAGAGGTAGGCGGCGCGGGGGTCGGCAGCAGCCGCTTAATGACCCGCTCGATGGTAAGTCCCTGCACCAGGATGGAGAAGACCACCACGATGTAGGTCATCACGAGAAACATCTCGCGGTTCATCTCCGGCAGCAGGCTTAGCGCCAGGGCAATGGAGATGCCGCCGCGCAGTCCGCCCCAGGTCATGATGGCGTCGGTGTGAGGCACGAAATCCAGCCTCCGCTCGAAAACCTTCACGGGCAGCCACAGCGAAGCGTAGCGGCAGGCCAGCACGATGGGGATGGCCAGCAGACCCGCCAGCAGGTAGCTGCCCTTATAGGTCAGGATGAGGAGTTCCATGCCGATGAGCACGAAGAGTACCGCGTTGAGTAGGATGTCAATGAGCTCCCAGAACTTATCCACGTACAGCTCGGTGGTTTCCGACATGGCGGATTCCCGTACCCGGTCGTTGCCGACGAGTAATCCGGCCGCCACCATTGCCAGGGGGGCGGACAGGTGCAGTTGGTCGGCGACCACCGTACCTACCATCACGGCGGCCAGGGTGATGATCACCTCGATGCTGAAATCGTTGATCGACTTCATGAGCTTATAGCTGATCCACCCCACGACCACCCCCAGCAGGATGCCCCCGAACACCTCCTGCCCGAATAGCTGCACGATGGCCAGCGGATCAACGGACTCCCCCGGCAGCGAGGCGATGTTGAAGAGCGTGAGGAAGAGCACGACCCCGACCCCGTCATTGAAGAGGGACTCCCCGACAATCTTGATTTCCAGTTTTTTGGGGGCGTTGGCCTGCTTGAGCAAGCCGAGCACCGCAATGGGGTCGGTGGGCGAGATGATGGCTCCGAAGAGCAGGCAGTAGATGTAGTTGACGTCCGTACCCAGTACCTGCAGCAGGTAGTATGCAGCCGTACCAATCAGGAAGGTCGAGGTCATCACGCCCAGGGTCGCAAAGGCGATGATCGGCCAGCGCTGGGCCCGCAGTTCCTGAAAGTTGGTGTGCAGCGCCCCGGCGAAGAGCAGGAAGCTCAGCATGTAGTCCATCAGCACCGTCTCGAAGTCAATCTCCCGGATCAGCCGCGCCTCGGCTTGCAGCAGGGTATCGTCGAAGATGCTCAGTCCCAGCACCCCCAGCGTGTACACCAGCGTGATGAACATCAGGCCGATCGTCGTCGGCAGCTTCAGGAAGCGGACGTTGAGGTACCCGAAGGTGGCCGCTAGGAAGACCAGTCCGGAGATGATGAAGTAATAGTTCATGCCCGTAAAGGTCGTAAAGATTGCCGGGCGGGCTCGCGGGTGTGCAGGAAATCCGAAAAGGGCTACATTTCCCATACTCATACGTTGCCGATGACCCGCTCCAATTTCCCCCTTTCCGTTGTACGTGGCCTACTCTTGTTGTTGGCCCTCAGCACCTGCGCCCGCCGTCCGGTGACTGTTTTTGCTACGCCCTACGACAGTCCGCTAGCGACCTACCGCTTCAGCTGCCGGCCCCTCGACTCCCTGACTGTGGCCGCCGTCCTCCCCCAGCTGGAAGCGCAGTTTGGCAGCAACCTGGAAACCTCCGCTTACCGCGACAAAATCCTCGCCGCCCTCTCTTTCTATCCCGGGTTGCGCGACGTGAAGATCCGGCTGGTCCGCAAACGCCTGCGCACGTCCATGGCCGCCCGCCCCGGGGGCGTTAGCCTGAGCCGTGGCCGCCGCACCTACCTCATCTACGCCGACGACGTGAGCGATAAGGCGTCCGACTTCCGCAAGTCTTCCTACTCCGCCCAGGTGGGCTGTTTCATCCATGAGCTAGGGCACATCTCCCACTACGTGAGCCGCTCCAATCTGCAGTTGGCCGGCAACGGCCTGGCTTACGTCACCAGCCAGCAGTTCAAGAATGGCTACGAGCGCATCGCCGACAGCCTGGCCATCCACAACGGCGGCGGCTACTACGTGTACCAGTACCGCACCTTCACCTTCGAGGAGGCCGACCTGCCGGAGGCCTACCTGGCCTTCAAACGCCGCAACTATACCGACAACCGGCGGCTGCTGGCCAAGCACCTGGCGTACCTGCGGGAGAATAGCGTGGAGAAGTGCGTGGATTTTTAGGGTTGGTGTCACGCGCGCCTTCGTTCACCGACGGGAGTAGCGAAAAGTCGTTGATTGCCTACCCGTTAGCGTCGTGACCAGCAACGTAGTCTACCCTTTCAACTTCCGCATGCGCCTGTGTAGGGTGTCATGGGGGTTGGCGCAACGCGTGAGGAGAAAACAATTACCCCAACGCAGGCAAGTCAGGGGGCAGCGCAATTTGATCGCTAATCTCTAGTGCTTCAGGACCGAAATAAGCTGCACCTCAACTTGCCATCGCGGCGCTGCACTTCCCAGCCAAAAAGCCACCGTAGCTACACGGTCTTACGGGTAGGGCACCGTAAGACTTAGTTTGCTGAACTTTTGTCCGCTCGTTCAGCATCACGCTGTCGGCGTCAAGCTATTGCTTAGTTCAATCCTGAAGCACTAGTGCCGGTACTGGGGGAAGGGAACAGAGGGAGGCAGACCAAACAAAAGCCCCAAGCAGTAACACTGCTTGGGGACTTTCATGAATGGGGGCTCTCAAACTTCAATTCTATTCAATTGGTCAACATCTGCTTTAAGGGTCAAATTCTCTCTAAAACCAGCCTCGTGAAATATCGTACATCTAAAGTCTAAAAATTGTGTAAGTGTCATTTCTCGTCTCAATAGTTCAATGTCTGAATACCTTAATCTCTCAGTGTGTGTGTTGCGTAGTGTGTCTCTATGTAGCCATTTAAAATCTTAATCTCTCCGTGTGTGTGTTGCGTAGTGTGTCTCTATGTAGCCATTTAAAACCTTAATCTCTCAGTGTGTGTGTTGCGTAGTGTGTCTCTATGTAGCCATTTAAAACCTAATCTCTCCGTGTGTGTGTTGCGTAGTGTGTCTCTATGTAGCCATTTAAAACCTAATCTCTCAGTGTGTGTGTTGCGTAGTGTGTCTCTATGTAGCCATTTTAAAACCTAATCTCAATGCGTGTCTGTGTTGTGTAGTGCTTATGTGTGTCTCGCTCAGTGTTGTTGTTCAGCCGCAGTCGTTCGTGTCGGCACAAGGAAGTAGGCAAGACTGATGCCAAAAATACATGGTCTGAAAATCAGTAAGTTAAGCATATAAAATGTATTTATACGTTCCGCATTTTGGAATGGCGTTTCTTTCTGGAAGGACTTTACGGCCTGCGGACGGTTTTTAGGCAGCTAAGCAGGGGTGCGGGTGTGGGGCGGTGGCCGAAAAGTCAAGTTTTCTACGCTTGGTTCGTACGGCACCCTTGACCATCCCCGGGATTTGGTCATACAGCGGGAGGCTAAGCGAGCGCTACCCCTCCTGGTTTTTTAGGAGCTGCGGTACGTTTCTTCTCGGGCGCGCGGTGCAGCGTCTGCGGGGGATGCTTATCTTTGGAACCCATCCGATCCTGCAACTATGAACATCTCTCGTCTCGTCCCTTTTCTGCTCTGCTGGGGCGCATTTTCGCTGCTCACCCTGGTGGCCTGCGATTCCGGCGCCGACACCACTACTACTTCCCTGCCGGCGCAACTGCTGGTCTTTAGCAAGACGGAAGGCTTTCGCCATCAGTCCATCGAGCCCGGTCAGGCGGCCATCCAGCAAATGGCGGCCGAGCACGGTTATGCGGTCACCCTGACGGAGGACGCCGACCGCTTCAACGAGGATACCCTCAGTAAGTACCGCGCCGTGGTCTGGCTGAGCACGACCGGCGACGTGCTCAATCCCACCCAGCAGGAGGCCTTTGAACGCTACATCCAGGCCGGGGGCGGCTACATGGGCATCCACGCGGCCACCGATACCGAGTACGACTGGCCCTGGTACGGCCGGCTGGCCGGGGGCTACTTCCTCAACCACCCCTCCACACCGAGCAACGTACAGGAGGGCAAGTTCACGGTGCTGGAGAAGGGCTGGGCCACTTCCATGTTCCCCGACACCTTCCGCCGCACCGACGAGTTCTACAGCTTCCGCAACCTCTCCGATAAGATCACCCCCGTACTGGAACTCGACGACGCCAGCTTCCAGGGCGGCGCTAACCCCGACTACCACCCCATGGCCTGGTACCAGGAGTTCGACGGCGGCCGCGCCTTCTACACCGCCCTCGGCCACACCGTAGAGGCCTTCGCCGACTCCACCTTCCTGGCGCACGTCTGGGCCGGTATCGACTATGCCGCCGGCGGCACTAAGGGACTTGCGCTGGACTACGGCAAGGCCCGGCCCGAAGAGAACCGCTTTTCCAAGGTCGTCCTGGCCGCCGGCCTCGACGAGCCCATGGAGCTGACGGTGCTCGATGACCAGCGCATCCTATTTATTCAGCGTAAGGGCGAAGTGCGGTTGTACAATACGGCAACCGAGGAGCTCAAGACCATCGCCACCATCCCCGTCAGCACCCGCTACGAGCCCAATGAAAAGGGAGAACGAAATACGGCCGAGGACGGACTGCTGGGCCTCAACAAGGACCCCGACTTCGCGACCAACCACTGGGTATACCTCTACTACGCCCATCCGGAGGTCTCGCAGAACGAGCTGGCTCGCTTCACCCTGGACGGCGACGAGCTGCTGCTGGGTAGCAAGCGGGTCATCCTGGAAGTCCCCACCCAGCGCAAGCAGTGCTGCCACACCGGCGGCTCCATCGCCTGGGACGCCAACGGCAACCTCTACCTCTCGACCGGCGACAACACCAACCCCTTTGATTCCGACGGCTATAGCCCCAGCGACGAACGACCCGATCGCAGCCCCTGGGACGCCCAGAAGTCCTCGGCCAACACCAATGACCTGCGCGGCAAGATCCTTCGCATCCACCCCGAAGACGACGGCACCTACACCATTCCGGCCGGTAACCTCTTCCCCGAGGGCACCGAGAAGACCCGCCCCGAGATCTATACCATGGGCCACCGCAACCCCTTCCGCATCTCGGTGGACGCCCACACCGGCTACGTGTACTGGGGAGAGGTCGGGCCCGATGCCCGGGACCCTGATTCCACCCGCGGCCCCGCCGGACACGATGAGGTCGGACAAGCCCGCCAGGCCGGCAACTTCGGCTGGCCCCACTTCGTCGGCAACAATAAGGCCTACCGTAAGTACGACTTCGCCACCAAACAGGCGGGCGCGCCGTGGAATGCCGACGCCCCCACCAACAACTCCCCCCACAACACCGGCCTGACCACCCTGCCCCCCGCCCGGGAGGCGATGATCTGGTACCCCTACGGCAACTCCCCCGAATTCCCCCTCGTGGGCAGCGGCGGGCGCAACGCGATGGCCGGTCCGGTCTTCTACAGCCAGGACTTCGCCGGCGCAGCGCGCTCCTTCCCCGCCTACTACGACGGCAAGTTTCTCGCCTACGACTGGATGCGGGGCTGGATCATGGCCGTCACGATGGACGCGGAGGGGGATATGGTCTCCATGGAGCGCTTCCTGCCCAGTGCCACCTTTAGCAATCCGATGGACATGGCCTTCGCCGACAACGGCGACCTGTACATGCTGGAGTACGGCACCGGCTGGTTCACCCAGAACGACGACGCCCGGCTCATACGCATCGAGTACAACGGCGGTAACCGCTTACCGGAAGCGGAACTGCTGGCCAGCACCCCGGGCGGGGCGGCGCCGCTGACCGTGCGGCTAAGCGCCATGAATGCCTCCGATGCCGATCGCGACCCGCTCACCTACCACTGGACCATCACCTCCGAGAATGGCTACGCCGAAGAATTTGAGGGGGAGGAAATGGAAGTTACCCTACAAGAAGTAGGTCTTTACCAGGCTACCCTGACCGTGGACGACGCCCAGGGCGGCGTGACCACCCGGACTACCGACCTGACCGTCGGCAATGAAGCCCCCGTGGTCGCTCTGGATCTCGGCGGCAGCCCCTCGTTTTACACCGCCGGCCGCCCCATCCACTACGACGTGGCGGTGAACGACGCCGAAGACGGCACGCTCGAGCAGGGCATTGCTGCCGACCGCGTGGCCTTCACCGTAGACTACCTGCCCGAGGGCTACGACCGCGTGGCCGTCGCCCAGGGGCACCGCATGGCGGACGACGGCGCTACTACCTCCCGCGGGGAGACACTGATCGGAGAGAACGACTGCCTCGCCTGCCACAAGGTGGCCGAAAAATCCGTTGGCCCCAGCTACACCGACATCGCACTTCGGTACGCCGGGGACGCGGGTGCCCGGGAAATGCTCGCCGGTAAGATCATTAACGGTGGCGGCGGCAACTGGGGGGAAAACGTCATGTCCGCCCACCCCGAATTGGCCCAGGAGGATGCCCAGGCGATGGTCCGCTACATCCTGGCCTTGTCTGACAAGCAGGCTAATGCGCTACCCCTACGCGGGGACTACGCCGTCCAACTCCCGGCCGACGATGCCGGCACCGGCGTGTACATCCTGCGGGCCGCCTACCGCGACAAGGGGGCGCGGGGACTGCCCGGCCTATCGGGGGAGAAGATCGTCGTGCTGCGCAATGCCAACCTAAACGTGTTCGGATTCGATACCTACGAAAAGGTACAAAAGCTCAACTTCGGCGGCCGCAATCTGCTCCTGCCCGACGCTCCGGGCTCCTACCTGGTGCTTCAGGACGTCAGCCTCGCGGGCGTAGAAGCCCTGAACGTAACCGCGGTGGCCCCCAAGCCACAGGCTAACGCCATCGGTGGCGCGATCGAGTGTCGCCTCGGCGCCCCCGACGGCCCCCTGGTCGGCCAGTCGGAGTACCTGGAGGCGACCGAGCAGTTTAATCCGATGGCGATCCCTGAGCCGCTTCACATCCCCATTGCCTTTCCCGACGGCACCGACCCCTCGGCCCTACAGGACCTCTACCTCGTCTTCACCCACCCCACCGAAACCTCGGGTGTACCCATGGTGGTATCGGGCTTCCGGGTGCAATTGGCGGAGGAGCAGCTGCTTAAGTAGGGCTGACGGGGGGGTGCACAACGCCTACCTTGTGGCCTCCCGCAAGCCTGACCCCATCGACTACCTCATCCCCTTCATCGACTACGCCGGCACCTTCGTGTTCGGCGTGTCGGGTGCCCTGGCCGGCATTCGGCGCCAATTTGACCTCTTCGGCATCTTCATTATGGGACTGGTGACGGCCATCGGTGGGGGTACCCTGCGCGACCTGCTCATCGGCAGCACGCCGGTCGGTTGGATGCTGAGCAATCTGTACGTGTACCTGGTCGTCGGGGGCGTGGCCTTTTCGCTTTTGTTTTACGCACAGATTGGGAAGCTGCGGCGGTCGATGTTTCTCTTTGATACGATCGGTATCGCACTGTACACCATCCTGGGTCTGCAGAAGGCGCTGGCCTTTGGGTTGTCGCCGCTCCTGGCCGTGATGCTGGGCGTGGTGTCGGCCACCTTTGGCGGCGTGATCCGCGACGTACTGGCCGGGGAGGTGCCACTGATCTTTCGCCGAGAGATCTACGCGTCGGCCTGCCTGCTGGGTGCCCTGGTATTCTTGCTGATCGACTCCTGGCTGGGGGACGTGGCGGGGATGAGCATTGCCATCGTCGTAGTCTTCTTGGTCCGCTTCTTCGCCGTCAAGCGGAGCTGGTCGTTGGCTTTCCTGACGCGGGTCGTGGAGTGAGGGGTCGGCGTTCTGTGATTTAGGGTCATGCCGGCAGGCACAATCTTGTAGAAAGCGTGAACAATGCGGACGGGCTTCACCGTTGGGCTGTGCATACCGCCCACCCCTGCTAACTATCTACCCATGTCGACCGGCCCGTTTATCGCTCCGCATACCGTCACCTTTCGCGTGAATGGTGCCGAGCATTCCCTGCACCTGCTTCCCTGGGTATCGCTACTGGACGCCCTCCGCGATCATCTCGACCTGACGGGTACCAAGAAGGGCTGCGACCACGGGCAGTGCGGCGCCTGTACCGTGATCTGTAACGGCGAGCGCATCCTCAGCTGCCTGAGCCTGGCGGTGATGGAACAGGGTTCCGAGATTACCACCATCGAGGGCATTGGGACGGCCGGACAACTGCACCCCCTGCAGGAGGCTTTCATTGAGCACGACGCCTTCCAGTGCGGTTACTGCACTCCCGGACAGATCTGCAGCGCCGTCGCCATGCTGGAGGCGGGCCACGGCCATACCCGGGAAGAAGTGAAGGACCTGATGAGCGGCAACCTCTGTCGGTGCGGCGCGAACACCAACATCATCGACGCCATCATGGCGGTAAAGGAAGGTAAACATGAATAACTTCGACTACCTAAAGGCCGGTACTACCGAAGAAGCCGTCGCCGCCGTCGCCCAGGGGCCCGCCCACCACTACCTCGCCGGCGGAACGAACCTGATCGATCTGTGGAAGTACGACCTTACCCATCCCGATAAGCTGGTCGATTTGAACGGCCTGGACGAGCTGAAGACCATCACCGCACTGCCGGACGGGGGCCTGCGCCTCGGTGCCCTGGTGAGCAACAATACCACCGCCTACCACCCCCTGGTGCTGGAACGCTACCCCCTGCTGTCGCGGACGATCCTGGCCGGCGCGACCGGGCAGATCCGCAACCGCGCCACGAACGGCGGCAACCTCCTACAGCGCACCCGCTGCTACTATTTCTACGATGCGGCTTCGCCCTGCAACAAGCGGGTGCCGGGATCGGGCTGCCCGGCCATCGCGGGACAAAACCGCCTCCACGCTATCCTGGGGGAGAGCGCGGCCTGTATCGCGGTGCATCCGTCCGATATGGCCGTAGCCCTGGCCGCCCTCGCGGCCGTGGTGCGGGTAAGCGGTCCTGCCGGCAGCCGGGAAATTCCCCTGGCCAACTTCCACCGCCTGCCGGGAGACGTCCCCGAACGCGACAACCACCTGGCGCCAAATGAGCTGATTACCGCCATCGACCTGCCGGCTACCGGCTTTGCGGCCCACCACAGCTACCTGAAACTGCGCGACCGCAACTCCTACGCCTTCGCCCTGGTCAGCGTGGCGACCGGCCTGGAGCTCACCGACGGGCGCATCACCCAGGCGCGCATCGCGCTGGGCGGCGTGGCCCACAAACCGTGGCGCAAGCCGGAGGCCGAGGCGGCCCTGATCGGTAAGGAGCCGACCCCACAGGCCTTTGCGGAGGCCGCGGACCTGCTGCTGGCCGGCGCAACCGGCTACGGGCACAATGACTTCAAGATCGGGCTGGCCCACCGCGCCATCGTCCGCAACGGTATAATGGCCCTCGAGCCTTCCACCCAGCGCCCCGGCGCCCAACCCTCCCTTTAACATGCACCACGAGCAACTAGGAAAAGCACGCCGGCGCGTCGAAGGTGCCCTAAAGGTCACCGGCCAGGCCAAGTACGCCGCCGAGTACGCGGTACCCCACCTGCTGTACGGCTACATCGTCAACGCCACGGTACCGAAAGGGAAGATCACGGCCATCGACGAAGCCGCGGCCCGGGCGATAGACGGGGTCGTGGAGATTTTGCACCACCAACGGCGTCCGGACCTGGCTAGCTTCGACCTACAGTACAAGGATATGGACGCGCCCCCCGGTTCGGCCTTCCGGCCGCTGTACGACGCGGTGATAAAATTTTACGGACAACCCATCGCCCTGGTGGTCGCCCGCACCTTCGAGGCGGCGCGCTACGCGGCCAGCCTGCTGGACGTTACTTACGAAGAGACGGCCTTCGACGTCGACCTGCACGCGAACCTGCACAAAGCCCATAAGCCCTCCCGGGGGATGGCTACCCTGATCAAGCCCCTGCCGCCGTCCCCCCGTGGGGACTTCGAGTCCGCCTACGCCCAGGCCGATGCCCGCTTCGAGGGGCGCTTCCACCACGGGGCCCAGCATCACAATCCGCTGGAACTCTTCGCGACTACCACGGTCTATGAGGGAGAGGGGAAGTTGACGATTTACGATAAGACGCAGGGTACGAGCAACTCCCAGCTCTACGTGAGCAACCTTTTCGGGCTGCGCTTTAAAAAGGTACGGGTCATCGCCCCCTTCGTTGGCGGCGGCTTTGGCTCGGGACTACGCCCGCAGTACCAATTGGTACTCTGCGTGATGGCCGCCCTCCAGCTGCGGCGCAACGTGCGGGTGGTAATGGACCGGACGCAAATGTTCACCTTCGGCCACCGCCCGGAGACGCTGCAGCACCTTCGCTTCGGGGCTACGGCCGACGGTACGCTCACCGCCATCAATCATGTGGCCCTGGCGGAAACTTCCCACTTCGAGGATTACAATGAGGTGGTGGTCAACCACGCCAATATGCTCTACCCGGCGGACAACGTGACGCTCGAGTACAAGCTGGTGCCGCTCGACCGCTTCACCCCCCTCGATATGCGGGCGCCCGGCGGCTCCACGGGGATGCTGGCCATCGAAACGACCATGGACCAACTGGCCGACCAGCTCGGGATCGATCCCCTAGAATTTCGGCTCCGGAACTACTCCGAGCGGGACGTCAGCTCGGATAAGCCCTTTTCCAGCAAGGAACTCCGGGAGTGCTACCGGCAGGGGGCGGAACGCTTCGGCTGGTCGGCACGTAAACCCACCGGGGAGACCACCCGCCGCGGAAACCGCCTGGTGGGTCACGGTATGAGCTCAGGGATGTGGGACGTGATCGCCCTACCCGGTACGGCGGAGGCGGAATATACCCGGGACGGAAAACTCATCGTGCGCAGCGCCGTCACCGACAACGGCCAGGGCACCTACACCGTCATGACCCAGATCGCGGCCGACGAGCTCGGCCTGCCCATGGAGGCCGTCACCTTTGCCTACGGCGATAGCGACCTGCCCCTGTCGCCCATCCAGGGGGGCTCCTACACCACCGCCGTGATCGGCTCGGCGGTAAAGGGAGCCTGCGAAGCCCTCAAGAAGAAGCTCTTCAAGCTGGCCCAGATCATGGACGGCTTTCCGCTGGGCGATGCCCTGCCGGAAGACGCCGACTTCACGGACGGCGCCATCGTACTGCGGGATAGGCCCGCCGTCCGGGTAGCGCTGACGGACGTGCTTGCCTTTGCGCGGGAAGACTCCGTCAGGGTGTCCAGCTCGAACATCCCCAACGTCTTTAAACTGAAGCAGTACACCCGGGCGGCCCACTCCGCTTCCTTCGTGGAGGTCGAGGTCGACGAGCAACTGGGCGTCATCAACGTCACCCGGGCGGTAACGGCCGTAGCCGCCGGGACTATCATAAACCCCAAGACGGCCCGCAGTCAGATCCTCGGGGGTATGGTCTGGGGCATCAGTATGGCGCTCCGCGAAGAAACGCTGCTCGACACCACCCTCGGCAAGTACATGAACACCGACCTGGGCGAATACCACCTGCCCGTCCACGCCGACATCCACGAACTCGACGTCCTCTTTGTCGAGGAACACGACGCCATCATCAACAAGTTAGGCGCCAAGGGCATCGGGGAGATCGGTATGATCTCCATGGCCCCCGCAATCGTTAATGCCGTATATAACGCGACGGGGGAGCTGGTCAGGGTGTTCCCAATCAAAGTCGGGGACTTGAAGTAGGACATCATTACACCCGACAAACTGGTGGGGTACTGCAGCAGGGCGGGGTCACAGGTGCAGAACTACCTGCTGGAGCGACTGGTGGAAGAGGCCAGAAGCACCTCCAGTATAGAGGGGGAACCTATGAGTCGTCAGGACCTCATGTCCGCCGTAATCAACAACCTAAATTTAGGCGGCGCCCTCAGAAACGTGCGGGACTTAAGGGCAAAAGCCATCGGGCAGCAACTCATTTTCAATCGGGACACATACGCCCGCCCGCTACCGGCTACCACGCTCAAGTACTGGCATGAGTTGCTGCTGGGCTACGAGAATCGGCTGCAGATCATAGGTGACTACCGACAGGGACGATTACCCATGCGCATAATTAGTGGCCCGGATTACCGTCAGGAGATACACTTCGAAGCACCACCGGCTGACCGGGTAGCTACAGAAATGGAGCCGTTTATTGCGTACTGTAATGCTTCCAATCCTCAGACGGTGCCGGGCATTACTAGAGCGGGTATTGCCCACGTGTGGTTTGAGAGCGTTCACCCCTTCGAGGACGGGAAGGGTCGCCTGGGCAGCGCCATCATGGAAAAGATGGTTAGCCAATCGCTAGTGCTTCAGGACCGAAATAAGCTGCACCTTGACTTGCCATCGCGGCGCTGCACTTCCCAGCCAAAAATCCACCGTAGCTACACGGGCTTACGGGTAGGGCACCGTAAGACTTAGTTTGCTGAACTTTCGTGCGCTCGTTCAGCACCACGCTGTCGGCGTCAAGCTATTGCTTAGTTCAATCCTGAAGCACTAGGGGTCTACGTTCCCTTTAGCATATCCTACGCTATCGAGCGCAAACGGAATGCTTACTATGAGGCGCTGAACCAGTCAAGCCGTAGCCTGAATAGTACTCCGTGGCTGGTCTATTTCAGCCAAGTACTTTTGGAATCTATTGAACATGCTAATTCTTTAAGTAGTCGGACATATTTATCGTGCCATTTCCATCTGGTGGATCGTGTGGCTCACCGAGGCGAAAAACGCAGACAACACCTGAGTGTTGGCGAGGCTTTTTAACGAAGGAGAGCCGCAGGAGGCGGCGAGGGAAATTGTATAGATAATTGTGCCCGACTACTTAATCGGCTTCACCTTGCGCAAGTACGCCTATTTAGCCCAGTTCAGCAGCCAAGTTTCCACGCACGAATTGAATGTCCTTGCTATACTCCGCGCGGTCATCAGATGTGAAAAGTTGACGAAGTTATTTTGTCGTCCGGGTAGGCGCAAAACGTAGGCGACACCGTCGTGTCGACTACGTGGAGTGGGCTAGGGCCCCACTCCTAAGTTGCAACGCCGCCGGGCGGAAAAAGAGCAAGTCAAAAATCACTTAGGGTGGCCGCGCGGGGTGTATAATGCTCGCGATGGGGCCAGATGGCTTTCAGGGGGGCATGACGACTAAAATGGATATGCGCATAAATCGGGTTTCACAGGCTACGGCCGCCCACGCACTCAAACACTTGACCGAAATAGGCGCCCTAGTCTAACAAGGGAAGGGCCGCAGCACCCATTACGTCCTGCCCTTCCCTCCGACGGAATAGCCATGCCGCAGCCGGTTTACCGGACCCGCCGCTCCACCAGCGCCAGCGCCAGACACAGCCCTCCGTACCCTACCAGCACCGCCAGCCAGGTCTCCACCCCCAGCCTGAGGCCGTAGCTGAAGAGGATGGGCGCCGCCGCCGCGCCGATCACCACGAACAGCCGGACCGTACTCTTAATACTACCCAGAAAGCGCGGCCCGTAGCGGTCGGCCCAGAGGGCGGGGGTATTGACGGAATCTATACCCCCACTAAGGGCAAGTAAGCCAAAAAACACGGGCACCGACCAGCTGGCCTTGACCAAGCACAGCACCAGCAGCGCCGCGACCGCCGGCACCAATACGAAGCGTAGTAGGCGGCCCGGTCCGACCCGGTCGGTCAAATCCCCCCCCAAGAGCAAGAAGATCACCCGAACGAGCCCGTAGGCACTCAGTCCGTAAGCCATCGTTTCGGCGCTATAGCCCCGCTGCTCGGCGATCACCGACTGGTTGAATACCAATCCCGTAAACACGAAGGGAATAAATAGCACGAGCGGTAGCACGAGGTGAAACCGGCGATCCCGTAACACCTGCGCACGCGTCCAGGATATCTCCTCCGCCGTTGTGGGGTCCCGCTCCACCTGCGCCCGCGCCACGGTATCCGCGCGCTGAAAATCATCGTTACGGCGTACCAGTAGCCACACGGCCGGCAGAAAGACGAGCAGCACCGCGCCCCCCGCCATCGCCCACACGGACGCGTACCCAACACGCAGGATCGCGAAGGTCGCCAGCGGCGGCAGGATCACCTCCGCTACCGAGATGCCAATAATCGACAGGGAAAGCGCCCGCCCCCGCCGCGCATCAAAGAAGCGCCCGATGGTCGTGGAGCCGATCAGCGGCAGTACGCCCTGTCCCCCCAAACGGACAATGAACAGGCCCACCACCACGAGCGCCAATACCTGAGAGTAGGCCAGCATCAGCGTCCCCGCCACCAGCAACAGCGCCGCCGCCGTACTCACGGAGCGCACCCGCAGGCTATCGATCTGCTGACCGATTACCGGCAGCAGGAAAGCCGCCAGCAGCGTGACGCTTGAATAGATGGCCGCGAAGGTATTGTCCGCCCAGCCCATCCGCTCCGTCATCCGCGCCACGAAGAGACTGATGAAAAAGGTCTGGCCTACCGCACTGAAGAACCAGTGAAGGAAGCCGAAGGCTAGGTACCGGGGGTTCATGGGTAACCTCTTTCCTTCAAGCTTCCGCTCCTTCAATCCCTGCTAATTGGCTCCAACTCCCCAAACAAGCTCAGCTCCGCTGCTCGGACCTCCTCCTGGTACGCCCGCAGATCGGTGGTGAGAAAGGTGTTGACCTGGGTAATGAAGTCCGTGGCCTTGTCGCGGAACTGCTGCAGCATGAGTTCGGCCATCTGGCTGGGCTCGCCTTCGGTCTGGGAGATGTAGTTGCGGGCGCCGTAGAGGTACGATTGTAAATTGGTGGGATTGCGCTGGATGCCCTTGAGGTCTTCGGGCTCGGTGACGATCTCCTCGAGGCGGGCGATCTCCTTGACGAGGGCTTTGCTGTCTTTGCTCAGGCTATCCTTCACGGCCTTGGGGGCATTGGCGGCGACGCCCTCGACGCGGGTGATGCTTTTGCGCGCTTCCTGCAGGCGATTAAAGGCGGTGGTGACACCGATGACCTCGTCTTCCAGCTGCTGATACATGGCATCGCGGCGAGCGTAGCGGGCGCTGCCGGTGAAGGCATCCCGGGGATCGGCCCGGACGGTCACCGTCGTTTCGTCGGTGTGATTGCCGTAGGTCATGAGGAGGCGGTAGGTGCCGGGGACGACCGACATGCCGTTGGGCGGGTCGGCGTCTTCCTTGCGCTCGCGGCGGCTGGGCATTTCCACGCCGTCGCGGCGGAGGTTCCAGCCGGTGCGGTTCATGCCCCACTTGGGCTGCTCGGTAAAGGTGCGGATGGTGTCGCCCGACTGTACGTCGATGACCTGAAATTTGACCTTCTCCTTCGGGGCGGCAATGGGGTCGATCTCCTCCTCCTGATTGGCGAAGGCGCGCGCGGGGTCGCCGGTCTCGCGGGCGGGCACATCCTCCTTTATTTCGGGGGGCAGATCGGACGAGTAGGCAGTTAGGCGGCTCAGGTCGACGCTGTCGGGGTCGAGGGTAGCCGAGGGACCGCCGGGCCGCACCCAGTAGGTGAGCAGGGCACCTCCCGGACGGTCGTCGCCCTGGAAGTTGCCCTGGGCGTAGAAGCGGGAACCCTGGTAGGAGCGGCTCTCCCAGGCGTAGGCGTCGGGGGCGGGGAAGACGTGGAAGGAGTCTTGGAGTACGCCCGCACCCTGCTGGGCCAGTTCCCGGAAGGGACGAATATCGTCCATGATGTAAAAGGCCCGGCCGAAGGTGGCGATGATGAGGTCGTGCTCGCGGGGGTGGATCTTCAGGTCGATGGTCGACACGTGGGGGTAGTTGGCATCGAAGCGGGTCCAGCGGTCGCCGTAGTCGAGGCTGTACCACAGGCCCTGGTCGGTGCCGAGGAAGAGCAGTTTGGGCTCGATGGGATCCTGCACGATGGCCTGGGCGTGGCCCGAGACCTTGTTCTCGTCCACGATCTGGGTGAAGCTGTCGCCGTAATTGGTGGTGTGGTAGACCATGGGCCGGATGTCGCCGCGGCGGTAGTCGTTGACGACCACGAAGGCCTCGCCGCGATTGACCGGTGATACCTCGATGTAGCCGATCCAGCTGCCGGCGGTCATGCCGGTGAGTTTGTCGCTGAGGTCGGTCCAGGTGGCTCCGCCGTCGCGGGTGAGGTGGAGGCGGCCGTCGTCGCTGCCGGTCCAGATGGTGGTTTCGGGCTGGCCGTAAGCGGGGGGCTCCGGGACGATGGTGAGCAGGGTGGTGTGGTTCTCGGCCTGGGTGGCGTCGATGGTCAGGCCGCCGCTGCTGTCCTGGTGCTGCTTGGTGGTGTCGTTGGTGGTGAGGTCCGGGCTGATGATCTCCCAGCTCTGACCGGCGTTGGTGCTTTTGTGGACGAACTGGCTGCCCATGTAGACGGTGTTCGGATCGCTGGGGGACTGGGCGATCGGGGCGTTCCAGTTGTAGCGCAGGAAGGTGCCGTCGGGGTGGACGGGCCGGATGTAGGTCGTCTTACCGGTCGTGCGGTCCACCTTGCCGAGGGCCCCGCCCTGGCTGGCGGCGTAGACCACCCCGGGGTTGTCGGGCTTGAAGATCATGTCGAAGCCGTCGCCGAAGTACACCTCCTGCCAGTCGGCGGCGGTGATGCCGCCGCTCTTGAGTCCCTGGCTCGGGCCCACCCAGCTGCCGTTATCCTGCATACCGCCGCCGATGAGGTAGGGGTAGCTCATGTCGTAGGCGACGTGGTAGAACTGCCCCACGGGGAGGTTCTCGACGAAGCGCCAGGTGTCTCCCCCGTCGCGGCTGATGTTGAGGCCGCCGTCGTTGCCTTCGATCACGTACTCGGGGTTGTCGCGGTCGATCCAGAAGGCGTGGTTGTCGGGGTGGACGTTGTTGCCGTAGTTGGCGATTTCGGCGAAGGTCTTG
The DNA here is from genome assembly GCA_963710195.1 of Lewinellaceae bacterium. Lineage (GTDB taxonomy): Bacteria > Bacteroidota > Bacteroidia > Chitinophagales > Saprospiraceae > Neolewinella. The sequence continues at coordinate 58,611 of CAVPZF010000003.1, read as the reverse complement.
CCGCCGTCTTCCGACTTGCTGATGTAGGTGGCGATGTGAAAAATCCGGTTGGGGTTTTGCGGGTCCACGTAGATCTCGGCGTAGTAGAAGGGCCGGTCGCCGACGTCCTTGGTGGTGACCAGGCTGAAGGTCTGGCCGCCGTCGGTGCTCTTATACAGGCCATTCTCCTTGGCTTCGACGAGGGCGTAGACGATCTCGGAGTTGCTGGCGGCGATGGCCAGGCCGATGCGGCCGAGATTGCCCTTGGGCAGGCCGTCTTTGGCGGTGCGGCGTTCCCAGTTGGTGCCGCCGTCGGTGCTTACCCAGATGCCGGAGGCCGGTCCGCCCGAATTGAAGAACCAGGGGTCGCGGTCGAAGGTCCAGGTCGCGGCGATCAGCTTTTCGGGGTTATTGGGGTCCATGACCATTTCGGCGATGCCGGTGCCCGCGTCTAGGTAGAGGATCTGTTCCCAGCTGGCGCCGCCGTCGGTGGTTTTGTACACGCCGCGCTCGGGGTTGGGGACCCACATATTGCCGAGCACGCCCGCGTAGGCCACGTCGGGGTCGGTGGGGTGGGGCAGGATGCGGTGGATGGCGCGGGTGTTTTCTAGCCCCATCATTTTCCAGGTCATGCCGCCGTCGCGGCTCTTGTAAATGCCGCCGCCGTAGTTGGCCGAGTTGCGGGGGTTGCCCTCCCCGGTACCGGCCCAGACGAGGTTGGGGTTGGCGTCGCTGATGGCCACCGCGCCGATGGACAAATACTTCTCGTCGTCGAATACGGGCTGAAAGCTGACGCCGCCGTTGGTGCTGATCCACACGCCCCCCGAGGCACTGCCGACGATGATCTTATCCTTATCGGTGGGGTCGACGTCGATGGCCGTGATCCGTCCCGACATGCCCGCCGGACCGATGGCGCGGGGGGCTAGGGCCTTCCAGTATTCCTCGTTCAGGGACTCGTTTGTGAGCTGAGCGTTCAGGAGGGCGGGGCCGCAGGTGCAAAGCAGCAGGGCGAGGAGCGAAAAGAGTCGGTTCATGGGGGGGGGCGGTAAGTCGGAAAGATACTAAAGCTTGCTAAACGCTACCCCGTCCGACCGCTAACCCGTTGGACGGGGTCACCCCGTCCGGTGCTAATCCGTTGGACGGGGTCACCCCGTCCAACGCCATCCCGTTGGACCGGGTAGTGTTGGAAGGCGGGTCGTGTGGTGTGTACCCCATCCCCGGACCGCAACTTCTTGGAGCTGCCGGGTCAGGGCTGGGCCAGGGCTGGGGCAGACAGCTCCCCAGTCTGATCCGATACAACAACGGCACGGAGATCACCTTTCCCCTGATGCTGAAGATCCTGACCCGCCAACCCCGGGGGAAGGAATTGCCGTCTTACTACGACGCCGAGGTTTTGGTGCGGCTGACGGCCGAAGAACTTTGATTTTTGGCCGGGCGTTAGTTAGCTACAATGCTGCGTAAATTCTTTATCCTGCCCATCCGCTTTTACCAGGTCGCGGTGTCGCCGATGCTGGCGCCGCGGTGTCGGTACGATCCTACTTGTTCGCACTATGCAATTGGGGCCATCCGGGAGTGGGGCGTGCTCAGGGGCGGGTGGCTGGCGCTGAAGCGGATCGGGCGGTGCCATCCCTGGGGGGGCTTTGGGTTTGATCCGGTGCCTGAAAAGGAGGAATGATCCCCGTTCGTGGCCTTCGGCCATGGTCATTATCGTCACCCTTTAGCACTCCCACTGGAAGTCGAAAACCGCCTGGCTGCGGCCGACGACGGGCGCATTACAAAATCAGCGGTAAACCCAGGCCAAAGCCCCCGCCACCGTAACTTTAATCCCATGCCCACCTACCTTCCCGTCATTCTCCTGTGCCTCACCACCGCCCTAACCGCCCAGGAGCCGGGCATCGACTTCTTCACCGGGACCTGGTCGGAGGCGCTGGCGCGGGCGGAGGCCGAGGATAAACTCATCTTCGTGGATGCTTACGCCGAATGGTGCGGCCCCTGCAAGGTGATGTCGGCCCGGGTGTTTCCGGATGAGGCGGTCGGGGCCTACTTCAACGCCAATTTTATCAACGTGAAGTTCGATATGGAGAAGCCGGAGTCGGAAGAATTCCGGCAGTGGCACGCGGCGAGTGCCTACCCGACCCTGCTATTCATTGATGCGCGGAACGAGGTGGTCCACCGCCTGGTTGGGGCGCGCGACGCCCGCCAGCTCCTGCGCGACGCCGCCGGGGCCCTGGCCCGCACCGAAAACCTGGAAGACCTACAGGCCGCCTACGCAGCCGGTAAGCCCGGGGCGGCCTTTAAGTACGTGCGCGCTCTGATCCGCAACGGGGAACCCCACCTCCGGGTCGCCAACGACTACCTACGCCGGCCCGACGTGGATTTCACCGCACCCGCGACCCTCCGCCTGGTGTACCTGTCTGCCACCGAGGCCGATAGCCGCCTTTACGACCTGTTGCTCGCACACCGCGCGGCGATCGATGCGCTGGAGGGGGAGGACGCCGTAGCCCAGCAGGCGCGGAGGGCGGTGCGGGCGACCTTCGATAAATCACTGGAGTACCGCAACGCCCGCCTGCTGGCCGCCGCGGTAGAGAAGCTTGCGAATCTGGACAAGGAGGAGGGCAAACGCTTGGCGTTCGAGGGGGAATTCGCCCTCGCGCTGGCCGGTAGCGATCGCAAGGCCGTGGCAAAAGCCACGAAGGCTTACCTGAAAAAGGGCGCCGCCGGAGACGCCGACCGCCTCCGTGGGTTGTTCTCTTCCCTAGAGGCGACCGATTACCTGAACTACGGCGAGATCATCGACCTCGGGGTCGAGGCGCTGAGGGCCGCTGCGGCACTCGACCCCGAGGGGTGGCGCGACGAGTACCGCCTGGCCCGCTTTCTGCAGACGCGCAAGCGCTACGAGCAGGCCCTGGCGGCGGCCGGCCGGGCCCTCGCGCGCTTTGGCGACGGGCCGGCCAACTACCGGCGGGCCATCCAGGGGCTCGTAGACGAACTGAAAGTGGCGACCAAATAGGCAAGCCGTAATTTGGCGGCCATGTATCCAGATCTTTCCTACCTCCTGCACGCCCTGATCGGTACCGCGCGCGACAATGGATTCAGCATCATCAAGACCTTCGGTCTTTTCCTGCTGCTGGCCTTCGTCGTGGCCGCCAAACTGCTGAAGTGGGAGCTGCAACGCCGGGAGCGCCTCGGCCAGCTGCGGCCCGAGCGCACCCTGCGGGTGCCGGGGGAGACGGTCACCCCCGCCGATTACGTTACTAACGGCATCCTCGGCTTCGTGCTGGGCTACAAACTGCCCTACGCCATCGCTAACTTTGCGGCCTGGCAACGCGATCCGTCCGGAGTGCTCCTGTCTACCGACGGCTACCTCCTGACCGGGCTGCTCGGGGCGACGCTCTTCGTCGGTTACTACTACAACATCGGTCGCAAGCAGGGGGCCGTTCCCGATCCCGCGCCGGTCGACGTGTACCCTAGCGACCGGGTCGGGCCGATCACGATGCAGGCGGCTATCGGGGGCCTCCTCGGCGCCAAATTTTTTGCCATCATCGAGTACTGGGACCGCTTCCTCCAGCACCCCCTCCAAGAACTGCTGAGTGGCGGCGGGCTGGCTATTTATGGGGGCCTCATCGGGGGATTCGTGGCGGTATTTTTGTACCTACGGCGACACCGGATCCCGCCCGTACCGATCATGGACGCGGTGGCCCCCGCCCTCATCGTGGCCTACGGGGTGGGCCGCATCGGTTGCCAACTGAGTGGCGACGGCGACTGGGGCACGGCCATCGACGCCATCCCGGCCGGCTGGTTCCTGCCCGACTGGCTGTATGGCTTCGATTATCCGCACAACGTCATTCGCGACGGCGTGCCCATCCCCGGCTGTACCGTCGAATACTGCAACCGGCTAGCGGAACTACACTACCCGACGCCCCTCTACGAGACCCTCATGGCCTTTGCGATCGGGGGCGTTCTGTGGGCGGTACGCAAACCCTGCACGACCATCCCCGGACTACTCTTTAGCCTCTACCTCTTTCTTAACGGGGTGGAGCGCTTCTTCATCGAGTTCGTGCGGCTCAACGACCAGTACGACGTACTCGGCTTTCCGCTCACGCAGGCCCAGATCATCGCACTCGGCTTCATGGGGGCGGGGATCGCGGGTGCCGCGATCGCCTACCGGGCGAGGCGACGGCTGACAAGGTGACAGACCTCGGAGGTCTGTCAGGGTGTCAGGCTTCCGTTGCCGGCAGTTCGCGAGAAAAACGAAGTAAATTATGCATACCCAAAAGCCACTCGCCGAGCGCGCCACCATCGTCACCGCCTGGGTGGTGAAGGAAGACATGCAGTTGTTTCATCGCCTGCGGTGGGCGTTCTTCCCCGCGCACCGCAACTTTCTGCGTGCGCACGTGACGCTTTTCCACCACCTCAAGCCCCGGGTACGGGACGAGGCGCTTGACCTTGCTCGAGAATATGACTGGGGAAACTGGCTGATTCTAGACGACCGCGGTACCCTACCGGTACAGGTCACGGGAGTATTTTCGATGGGTAAGGGGACGGCCTATGCCCTCGATCCCGATCCCCTAATCCGGTTGCGGCAGCCCCTGCGGGAGACCCTTGACGGGCGACTAACCCCTCAGGACGCCCGCCCCTGGAGGCGACCACACCTTACCGTCCAGAATAAGGTGAGCCCAGCTGAAGCGAAGCGGCTACAGGGCCATTTAGCGGCCCGCTTCCGACCGTGTATGCTGCGGGTGCGGGGACTGCGCTTCTTTCGCTACGATTATGGCCCCTGGACGCCGATTGCGGAAGTACCGTTTCGCTGACGAAGCGTGACAACTTGACAGACCTCCGAGGTCTGTCAAGTTGTCTCAAAAAGTAATTCCAATATTGGTTGACCAAAATTTGGTTGACCAATTTTGGCTGCCTATATTTGTTGCAGCAGCTTAGCCCGTCCACCCAAAAACTTGAGGCCCATGTTAGAGAACTTCAGCGAAATAAAAGTAGAGAGCCCGGTAGACGTGATCATCCGGCAGGTGCGGGCGCTAATCACCTCCGGACAGCTGGCCCCCGGCGATAAGCTGCCGGCCGAACGGAAGATGGCCGAGCGCCTGGGCGTCAGCCGGGGTCACGTCCGGGACGCCCTGCAAAAGCTGGAGTTCTACGGGATTCTGCGCACCCTCCCCCAGAGTGGTACCGTAGTCGCGGGCATGGGCATAACTGCGCTGGAGGGGCTCATCACGGACGTTCTGCAACTGGAGGAGAGCGACTTCAGCTGCCTGGTCGAAACCCGGGTCATGCTTGAAGTGCAGTGCGTCAAGCTCGCCGCCCAACGGCGTACCGCAGATGACCTGGTACAGATTGAGTTGGCCCTGGCCGCCTGCGGGGAGAAGCTCCGGACCGGTCAACCCGCCGTAGAAGAAGACCTCTTGTTCCACCTCAGCATCGCCGACGCCAGTAAAAATGGAGTCCTCAAGTCGCTCATGATGATCATCACGCCGGATATCATCAGCAGCTACGTCAAATACCGCGTATGCGACGACCGCACCGAACGCAAGGCGCACCTGGAACACCAGGAAATACTCCAATACATCCGGGACCGGAACGTAGCGGAGGTGGCCAAATCCATGCGCCGGCACTTGACGGACGTCAGCGAGTTCAGCAAAAAACTGCGTAACCCCTGAGTCTACCCAACTGGGCAAGCGGACTGTTCCGCCCCCCCGGTCATGCCCTAATCTTCCCCTTACGAAAGGAGGCGATTTTTTCGCCGCCTACTTCCTAGCGCTTGCCGTACAGGAAAGGGGGCCCCTAAGTCGATCATTATGCACTGTTATCTTCGCTACTTCCCCGCACCCGCGCGCCCGGCAAATTGGCTGCTGCGCGCTGGTGCACTCCTTTTACTACTGCTCACCGCCCTGCCCGCGGTTACGGGACAGGACGCCGCCGCCCTGAAGGAAGCCATTCGGAATGCGCGGCCCGGCGACCGCATCGTAGTTCCCAACGGCACCTACCGGGACCTGGAACTCGACTTCACCGGCCGGGGCACGGCCGACGCCCCCATCCACCTGGTGGCGGAGGAGAAGGGTAAAGTGTTTATGGAAGGACAGTCCTACCTGCGTCTCGCGGGCGAGTACCTGGTCGTGGAGGGCCTCGTATTCCGCAACGGGTACACCCCCACGAGTGAGGTGATCTCCTTCCGTACGTCTAAGCAGGACCTCTGCAACCACTGCCGCGTAACGGAATGCGTGATTGACAACTACAATCCGGCGGAGCGCTACGAGAGCGACTACTGGGTGGGCATCTACGGCCGCGACAACCGCTTCGACCACAACTACCTTACGGGTAAGCGGAACCAGGGGGTGACCGTAGCCGTGCGCCTGGATACCGAGGAGAGCCGCGAGAACGGCCACCGCCTGGACCACAATTACTTCGGCGAGCACCCGATCCTCGGGTCCAACGGTGGGGAGACCCTCCGCATCGGCACCAGCCACTACTCGCTGAGCAACTCCAACACGGTGGTGGAGAGCAACTACTTCGACCGCTGCAACGGGGAGCACGAGATCATCTCCAATAAGTCGGGCGGCAACGTCTTCCGCGGCAATACTTTCCACGAGTGCCAGGGCACGCTGACCATGCGCCACGGCAACGGCACGACGGTCGATGGCAACTTTTTCTTCGGCAACGGGAAGGCCAATACGGGGGGCATCCGCATCATCAACGAACGGCAACGGGTGACCCACAACTACCTCGACGGACTGACCGGCTATCGTTTCCGGGGTGCCCTGGTAATCATGAACGGGGTGCCCAACTCCCCGATCAACCGCTACTTCCAGGTGAAGGACTCGGAGGCCAGCGGCAACGTTTTCATCGACAGCGACCACATCCAGCTCGGGGCCGGCAGCGACGAGGAACGCAGCGCCGTGCCCGAAAATACCCTGGTGGCCGACAACGTCTTCGTGAACCGGCACCGCGACAGCCTCTTCACCGTGTACGACGACATGAGCGGCATCACCTTCCGCAATAACCTCCTCGACGACAAGCTGGTGCCCCTCCAGGACAAGGGCTTCCGCAACACGACCATCACCCTGACCGACGCCGGCCACGGCGTACACCTACCCCAAGGCACGCCCGCCGCCGACAGCATCCGCTCCCGCATGGGCATCATGGCCACCCCCGCGAACACCGGCGTACGCTGGTACGCACTACGGGAAGAAGGGCAGGCCTTCGGCACCGGTAAAATCATCGACATCGGGCCGGGGGAGAATACCCTCTACGATGCCGTCGCCGCAGCGGAAGCCGGGGATGTCATCCGCTTGGCCCCCGGGGAATACCTGCAGACCAAGGCCATCGACCTGCGCCACCCCGTGACCATCACGGCAATGGGCGAGGAAAAGCCCCTGTTGCTCTTCCAGAAAACCTCCCTCCTCAACATCGAAAACGGCGGTGCCCTCACCCTGCGGGGCGTACGCGTAGACGGCCGCGAGTGCCTCGACCAGCCGCTGAACAGCGTGATCCGCACCAGCCGCTACTCCATGGTCGCCAATTACAAGCTCTTCATCGAAGACTGTGATTTCACCAACCTCGACGTCAACCACAGCTTCAACGTGCTGCGCGTGTTCAAGCACACCTTTGCCGATTCTATTGTGGTCCGTAATTCCAGCTTCCGCAACGTGAGCGGCAGCGTACTGCCCCTCGACCAGGAGAACGACGACATCGGCATCTACAACGCGGAGAACGTGGTCCTGGAAAACTGCTTCTTCGATAAGATCGGCCAGGCGGCCCTCCACCTGCACCGGGGCGGCAGCGACGAGAGCACCTTCGGCCCCATGCTGACCATCGACCGCTGCACCTTCGACGAAGTGGGTACGGACGCGAAGTGGAATAAGAGCGAAAGCGCGGTGCTGCTGCACGGCACCCAGTTCGTCCACATCACCCACAGCGTGTTCGACGACTCGGCTCCCGTGCGCCTTCACCTCGTCGTGGGCGAACCGGTGGTCAACATCGAGAACTCCGTCTTCTCCGGCGGCACGGAACTGTTGGACAACGCAGAGCCCTACGGCACCCGCAACCTGCAATTCGTCGCGGAGCCCCTTACCAAACTGGCGGACGGTACCCCCGTCGGCACCCAACTCCCCGAATAAGCGTGCGAATCCTCTTCCTCTTCCTTGTTTCTACCCTGGCCCTGTACGCGCAGCCGGACTACCCCCCTCTCTTCGCCACTACGCTGGCGCGGACGCAGGTGCGAGTGGACGCCGCCCTTCGGGAACCCTTCCTCGTGCCTACTCCCCGGGACATGGCGGGCGGATACACCCATGAGGTCCACAAGCAGAACTGGAAAACCCTGGGGGATGCCGCCACCCTCTACCGGCTCACCGGGGAGGAAAGCTACGCGGCCTTCGTGCGCGACGGGCTGCTGCGGTACGCCGCCGTTTACCGCGACTGGCCGCTGCACCCGACCGATCGCTCCTACGCTACCGGCAAGGTATTCTGGCAGGCGCTCAACGACGCCAACTGGCTAGTCTACGTAAGCCAGGCCTACGGGGACATTTACGACTGGGTAGAACCAGCCATCCGCAAGCAGCTCAACGCGGAGCTTTTCCGCCCGATGGCTGACTTCCTGTCCCTCGAAAACCCCCAGTTCTTCAACCGTATCCACAACCACAGCACCTGGGGAAACGCCGCCGTAGGGATGATCGGCCTGGTCATGCAGGACGAGGAGCTCGTGCAGCGGGCCCTCTACGGCATCCCGGCCGACGAACTCCCCGAGGGCCTGCGCGACGACGACAGTGGACTCATCATCTCGGAGAGCGGGCGCGCCGGCTTCCTGGCCCAGCTCGACCTCTCCTTCTCCCCCGATGGCTACTTTACCGAGGGCCCCTACTACCTGCGCTACGCGCTTTCCCCCTTCCTCCTCTTTGGACGGGCCCTGGCGGAACAGCGACCCGAGCTGAACATCGTGGCCTACCGCGACAGCATACTCGGCAAGGCCATTGATGCCCTGCTCCTGGAGGCCGATCCCCGGGGAGACTTCTTCCCCCTCAACGACTCCCAGAAGGGGATGTCGCTCTACGCCCCCGAGGTGGTCAAGGCGGTCGACTACGGGTACGCGCTTTACGGGCAGGACCCGAGCCTGCTTACGCTGGCCCGCGCCCAGGGCAGCGTCACCCTCGATGAGGCGGGCCTGGCGGTGGCTAGGGCCCTGGCCGCCGGCAAGGCCGTTGCCTTTCACCCCCCTTCCGTCGCGTTCACCGACGGCCCGGAGGGCCGGGAGGGCGGCGTAGGCATCCTACGGGGCTACGGACCCGGTGGGGAGCAGACGACCCTGGTCATGAAGTACTCCGCCCAGGGCATGGGCCACGGCCACTTCGATAAGCTGTCGTACTCTCTTTACGACCGGACGGGCGAGGTAATCCAGGACTACGGGGCCGCCCGTTGGGTAAACATCGACCAGAAGGGCGGCGGGCGCTACCTGCCCGAAAATCAGACCTGGGCCAAGCAGACGGTAGCCCACAACACCCTGGTCGTCGATCGCACCTCCCACTACCGGGGGGACATCCACATCGGCGAAAAACACCACCCCGATTTGTACGCCTTCCGGACGGAAGATTCCACCCTGCAACTGGTCAGCGCCGTCTCCGAAAACGCCTACCCCGACCATAGGCTGCAACGGGCGCAGTGGCTACTGCAGGATACCGCCTTCGAACATCCACTGCTCATCGACCTGTTTCGCAGCACCGGCGACCGCGCCGCGACCTACGAGCTCCCGACCTGGTACATGGGGCAGTTGCTGGCTACGAACTTCGACCTCCGTGCGGAGCCCGTACTCCAGGCGCTGGATACCGCCCACGGTTACCAACACCTCTTCCTGGAGGCCACCGGCCGTCCGGACAGCACGACCGCCTTCGTGCAGTGGTTCGGCGACGGCCGCTTCTACACCCAGACGATGGCTATCGAGCCGGGCGATGAGATCCTTTTCGTCCGCCCGGGCGCTAACGACCCGGCGTTCAACCTGCGCCGCGACCCCGGTTTCCTGCTGCGGCGGGCGGGGGAGGCTAGCACCACCTTCGTGTCGGTGCTCGAAAGCCACGGCAGCTACGACCCCCGCGAGGAGGTGGCCCGCGACCCCTACGGCAGCATCACCGATCTGCGGCTGCTGGTCGATAGTGCGCCGTACACCGCCCTGGAGATCACGCACAAAAATGGCCCGCAGTGGCTCCTGCTCTTCGCGAACCAAGAGCCCGCGCCGGACCGGGCGCATACTTTGGATATTAACGGACAGTCCTACCGGTGGCGGGGCGTCCATCACCTGATAAAAATCAGTCATGCAAGCGAGTAAAGAATTCATCTTCGGTCAAGACCTCGAGTGGGAAACCGTGGGCCCCGGCCTGAAGCGGCAGATCATGGGCTACGACGATCAGATCATGCTCGTCAAGGTCGACTTTCAACCCGGTGCCGTCGGCCAACTCCACGAGCACCACCACAGCCAGGTGACCTACGTGGAAAGCGGAGTCTTCGAAATGACCATCGGCGACGACGTGCGCACCATCCGCGGGGGCGATTCGTACTACATCCCGCCCCACGTCATGCACGGCTGCGTGTGTCAGGAGGCCGGGGTGCTGATCGACGTTTTTTCTCCCCTTCGTGAGGACTTCCTCCCCTCAGTCAAGCACGCATGAGGATCTCCGGACTCCGCTGGTGGGTAGTAGGCCTCATCGCCCTGGCTACCGTCATCAACTACATCGACCGGCAGTCGCTAAGCGTGCTGTGGCCCGACATTGCGCAGGATCTCTATCCCGACAAAGACGCCGACGAGCGGAAAGAAATCTACGCGTTCATCTCGGTCGTTTTTATCTTCTCCTACGCCTTCGGGCAGGCGATCTTCGGCCGGATCTTTGATTGGATCGGAACCCGCCTGGGTTTTGTCCTCTCCATCGGCGTCTGGTCGCTGGCTACGGCGGCACACGCCCTGGCGACCGGCCTAGCTAGCTTCGCCATTTTTCGTTCCATCCTGGGTATCGCCGAGGCCGGCAACTGGCCCGGCGCAACGAAGGGCAACGCCGAGTGGTTCCCGACCCGGGAGCGGGCCTTCGCCCAGGGCATTTTCAACTCCGGTGCGGCCATCGGTGGCATCGTAGCCATCCCGATCATCTCTTACCTGGCGGCCTTTTACACGTGGCAGACGATCTTCATCATGGTAGGGATCACCGGCCTGCTGTGGCTCGTGCCCTGGCTGGTGCTGGTCAAGGCGCCGCCGAAGCTCCACCCCTGGATCACCGACGCGGAGAAGGAGTACATCCTGACCGGTCAGCGCAACCAGGACCTCGACCAGGACGGCGAACCTGACGAAGGGTACAACCCCCCCGTCGCCGAGTTACTGAGCCGGAAGGAAAGCTGGGGCGTGATCATCGCTTCCGCCGTGATCGACCCGATCTGGTGGCTGTTCGTCGTCTGGATCCCGATCTACCTGTTCGAGGTGTACGACATCAGCACGGTGGAGATCAAGAGCTACGGCTGGATCCCCTACGTCGGCGCGATGGTCGGTGCCTGGTTCGGGGGCCTGCTGGCGCAGAACCGGATCAAGGCCGGCAAGTCGACCAATTACACGCGTAAGCTCGTCATTACACTGGGTTGCGCGATCATGCTGCCTAGTCTGCTGGCCTTAGCTAACCCCGGCGGCCCGCTGGCGGCCTCGCTGATCATGGGCGTGGTGCTGTTCGGCTTCCAGACGGCCATCGGCAACGTGCAGACGCTACCCAGCGATCTATTTGGGGGCAAGACAGTCGGCACCCTAGCGGGTTTTGCCGGGACGGCCGCCAAGCTTACCGGGGCGGCGTTGACCTTCTTCGTTCCCGTCCTGACTACGGGCGGCAACTACACTCCCGTGTTCGTCCTGGGTGCCGTCATGGCCCTAATTGCCATCGCCGCGATCTGGGTGCTCTGCCCGAGGATTGAACCCTTGAAGCCGATACGACCGGGGAGCCCATGAACAAGTTTCTGAAGTTCCTCCTCTCCTTCGGGCCCGGCATCTTCGCCATCGGCTACACGATCGGCACCGGGAGCGTCACCTCCATGATCGTGGCGGGTAACTCCTTCGGGATGGGGCTGTTGTGGGTGCTGTTCTTCAGTTGCCTCTTCTCCGGGGTTCTGATCTACGTGTCCGGCAGCTACTACCTCTCCACCGGCGAGACGGCCCTTTATGCGGTGCGGAAGCACCTGCCCCGGGGCAAGTTGCTGGCCCTGGCCATCATCGCGGCGGTCGGTATCGGACAGTGGAACTCGCTGATCGGTATTCTGGGCATCACCTCCAACGTCATCTTCGAGATCCTGGCCATCAACTTTCCGGGCTTACAGAACCACCAGTACGGCATCGTGCTCGGCATCGCGGTGGTGGTCATCGGCGTATTCTACCTGCTGCTCGTTCGGGGTAATTATTCGCTGTTCGAGAAAGTCCTGGCGCTGTTCGTCTCCCTGATGGGATTCTCCTTCGTGTTCACCCTGCTGTTCGTCTTCCCGCAGCCCGCGGAGATCATCCGGGGGTTGGTCCCGAAGATTCCCGACGTGAAGGGGGCGGGTATCCTCCTTGCGGCCTTCGTGGGCACGACCATGGCGGCGGCCACCTTTCTTTCCCGCCCCCTGTTCATCCAGGGGAAGGGGTGGACCAGAAAAGATTTCCGGGTTCAGCGGAACGATTCCATCATTGCGGCCCTGCTCATCTTCACCATCAGTGGGTCCATTATGGCGGTGGCGAGTGGCAGCCTGTACGGAAGTGGGCGCGAGATCACCCAGGTGCTGGATATGTCCGGTGCGCTGGAGCCGTCCGTCGGTAAATTCGCCGTCAGCATCTTCTTTGCCGGCACGCTAAGTGCCGGGCTGAGCTCGATCTTCCCCTGCCTCATGATCGTCCCGCTGATGCTCGGCGACTACACCTCCGGCCGGCTCGACGTCACCTCCAGCCGCTTCAAGTGGGTCACCGGCGTGGCGTGTGTACTGGCCCTGAGCGTGCCCGTCTTCGGCTTCAACCCCATCCAGGGGCAGATCTTCACCCAGGTCTTCAACGTCTTTGCCCTGCCCCTGGTCATCGGCTGTTTCCTGGTCCTCTGGAACCGCAAGGGGGCGGGGCTACCCACCGGCAAGTGGTGGACCAACGGCATCATGGTGGCGGCCTTTGTCTTTTCCCTCATCATTTCCTGGAATGGGCTGGCGGATATTTTTGGGTAGGGCAGCGGGGTGCGGGTGCGGGGGAACGCGAACCACACCCGCACCCATTCCTTATTTTGTCGCTCCCTCACCCCCCCTACCCACCCCATGAACGAAACCAAACTAGCCAAGACCCTCACCAAAATCACCCAGCAACCCGACCCGGAAACCTTCATCTACGACCTCCTCCGCGCCTACAAGCTCCCCAAGGCCACCATCACCCTGCTGCAGCAGGGCGACCGCAACACCGCCACCGAAGCCGGGCAGGTCGGACTGAAACGCAAGCTGTGGTTTCGCGAACTAAAGGTTGAAGAAGACCCCTGGTTAGTACTCAAAGAGATAAAGGAAGGCTTGCGGCATAAGGAACGCTTCATCATCCTCACCGACTACGAGGTGCTGCTCGCCTGGGATACCGTCACCGAGGAAGCCCTCGACATCGACCTGACGGACCTACCCAAGCACTACGACTTCTTCTTCCCCTGGGCCGGCATCGAGAAAACCCAGCACCGCGACGAGAACCCCGCCGACGTCAAGGCCGCCAGCCGCATGGCCCGGCTCTACGACCTCATCAAGAAGGACAACCCGCGGGACGACGAGCACTTCACCCACGAGCTCAACGTCTTCCTCAGCCGCCTTCTGTTCTGCTACTTCGCCGAGGACACCGGCATCTTCCCCGGCGACAACCTCTTCACCAACGGCATCGGCAGCCAGACGGAGCGCGACGGCAGCAACCTCAGCGGCTACTTCACCGAGCTCTTCAACGTGCTCGACTGCCCCGCCCAAGGAGCGCCGCCACTTCCGCGACCACTTCCTGGCCTTCCCCTACGTGAACGGGGGACTCTTCCGGCACAGCATCTCGGTGCCCAACTTCACCGCCCGCAGCCGCCGCGCCATCGTCGCCGCCGGCTCGCTCGACTGGGCCGCCATCAACCCGGACATCTTCGGCTCCATGATCCAGGCCGTCGTCACCCCCGAGCACCGCGGCGGACTGGGCATGCACTACACCAGCGTGCCCAAACATCATGAAGGTGATCGAGCCGCTCTTCCTGGACGAGCTCCGCGCCGAGTACGACAAAGCCAGGGACAGCCGCACCAAACTCGAGCGCCTGCAGGAACGCCTCGCCAAGATCAAGATCTTCGACCCCGCCTGTGGTAGCGGCAACTTTCTCATCATCGCCTACAAGGAGCTGCGGGAACTGGAGATGCGCATCATCAAGCGCATCCACGAGCTGAGTAAGGGCGCGGACGCAGGTGCGGAGTTGTTTGGCGTAGGAGCCGGCAGTCGCTCGGTCATCCGGCTCTCCCAGTTCTACGGCATCGAGCTCGACGACTTCGCCCACGAGATCGCCATCCTCGCCCTCTGGCTGGCCGAGCACCAGATGAACCTCCGCTTCGGGGAGGTCTTCGGCCGCGCCCAACCTACGCTGCCCCTCAACGAGCAGGGCCACATCGTCCACGGTAATGCCTGCCGGCTGGACTGGGAGGAGGTGTGCCCGAAGGAGGAGGGGTGGGAGGTGTTTATTTTGGGGAATCCGCCTTATTTGGGCTTTAGTATGCAAGACGAAGAGCACAAAGCAGATTTAAAGATCGTTTTTCAGCCTCGAAAGGACTATAAGCGGTTAGACTACATTAGTTGCTGGTTTGAATTGGCATCGCGTTATGCTGATGAAGATAGTATCTCGTTTTCCTTTGTGTCAACTAATTCAATTATTCAAGGAGAACAAGTGCCTCTGTTGTGGCCAAGTATATTTAAGAGGGGACAGAGTATCATCTTTGCGCATAGTTCTTTTTTTTGGAAGAATAGTGCAAAATCAAATGCAGCGGTTATAGTAGTTATTATAGGAGTGTCTTCCAAAAAGCCTGAGGCAAACTGGCTTTATGATAAAATCGAAAAGCAGAAGGTTAATAAAATTGGGCCATATTTGAATCCTGGTTCTGATGTAATAGTGTCAAAATCAAGAGTTGTTTTATCAAGTCTTCCAAATATGCAGAGGGGCAATATGCCAATCGATGGTGGTGGACTGGTTATTTCAACGCAGCAAGAAGTGGAGTCTATAATTTCAGAATATCCAGCAGCGGAAGAATTAATAAAGAAATTTGTAGGTGCTGTCGAATTTACAAACTCAACCTACAGGTATTGCATATGGATCGATACAGAGGAAAAACTTCAACTGGCAAGGCGAATAAAGCCAATAGAGTTGTTGTAAGCTAACTGCTTGATTATCAGTTGTCGTATTTTGGGCCTTCAAACTACGCCCATGGCTCTGAGTTACCAAGATATTCGCGACGAACGTACCTGGCGCGCTACTACCGGACTCGGTAGCGAGAAGTTTTTTCAACTGGTCGAGCACTTCAAAGTCACCTACGAAGCGTTTCTGGGAGAGACCATTGAACAGCGCCATGAGGGAGCAAAGGATGCGGCGACCTTTGGAGGTGCTCAAAATAGTGGACAGCAGCTTCGCTGGCTGCTTGGCTAGTTAAGGTGTTGTGTTTTCTTTTCGTAGGCTTGTCGTACCGTTAGCCCCCGCAGGGTAGTATGGATGCGGTTCGTGTTGTACCACCCTTCGATGTAGTCGAAGATCACGCACCAGGCCTGCTGACGGCTAGTGAACTCGTGTAGGTCGATACATTCGGTCTTGATCGTCTTGAAGAAGGACTCCGCTACAGCATTATCCCAGCAGTTGCCCCGGCGGGACATGCTCTGGGTCGCTCCCACGGAGGCTAATTCTTTCCGGAAGCTCCCGCAGCTGTACTGGGAGCCGCGGTCGGAATGGAAGATTAAATCGTCCTGCGGTTTGCGCTTAGCTACCGCCTGCTTCAGGGCAGCCACCGTCGTGGTTTTGGCCGTCATCTCATCACTGATTACCCAGCTGACGATCGCCCGATCCGCCAGGTCCAATACGATGGTCAGGTAGTGCCACTGGCGATCAATTTCGAAGTAAGTGATATCACTGACCCACTTGGTGGCCGGCGAGTCTGCTTGGAAGTTACGATCGAGAATATTATCCGCTACCGGCAGATCATGGGCGGAGTCCGTGGTGGTGATCCAACGTTTCTTGACCCTGGGAGACAGGCCTTTACGCCGCATCCGCCGACCTACGGTGGCCTGCGAAGTGCGGATACCCTGGCGGGCTAAATCGTACCAGATCCGGGGACTGCCGTAAGTACCCCGGCTTTTCTCGAACGACTGCTGAATCAGTCCATCCAGCTTGTCTTGCGGCAATCGCCGCCGGCTCCACCGATAATAGCCACTGCGGCTGACACCCAGGACCTGACACATCTTCTCAACGGGGAACTCCATGCGGTGATTCATAATGAAGGAGTAGATTTCCCGTCGCTCTTGGAGAAGATGCCGATGGCTTTTTTTAGGATGTCCCGCTCAAGTTCGGCTTCCCGTAACTGCTTTTTCAGGCGGGTGATCTGACGCTCCTCGTCGGTCATGATCTTAATCCCCTGACCGGATGGCTCTACCTTGTTTTCCAAGCGGAACTCTTGTCGCCAGCGGGTTAAGGTAGTGGCCGCAATACCGAACTTATCGGCGATCTGAGTGACCACCGCATCCGGTTCGAAGCTTTGTTTGACTAGTTCCAGGCGCTCCTCCCGGGTGAATCGTTTTCGTAGTTTGGACATTATGTCGGGTTGAAGATTTGAAAGATACCAAACCTGCCAGGCCGAACCCACTGTCTATTTATTTGAGCACCTCCACTTTGCTAGTTACGCCGACCTACTATTCTTCCTGCTCTACAGCATCAAAACGGGGTCAACCTACGATGTAGTCGCCTTCAGCTTTGGCATGGACCGAGCCAACGCCTTTCGCAATCAAGCCTTCGGCATGAGTATTCTGCGCATGACGCTCGCTCAAACGGGTGACCTACCTAAGCGAGTCTATGAGTCCGTGGAGCAGTTCAAGCAGGACATGGAAAAGCACGAGTCGTTACTGTTGGATGCCACCGAGCAAGTCAGACAACGTCCTAGTAATGAGGAAGATCAGCGTGCGGACTACTCGGGTAAAAAAAAGCCCACACGATAAAGATGCTGGTCATTTCCGGCAAGGATAAACGCATTCACTACCTCAGCAAACCTTATTGCGGCTCCGTTCACGATTACGCGATGCTTAACCTGGAGTTTGACCCTGACGAGCCCCTTTGGTTTTCTGATCACGACCTGTACGTCGACCTAGGCTTTCTTGGTATCGTCAAGGACTACGGGGGCGACCGCGTCAAAATTCCGATCAAACGCAAGCGCAGACAATCCAAGAAAGACCCCAAGGTCAAGTTTACGGAGGCGCAAAAGGCACACAATAAGGCGGTGAGTAGCGAGCGTATCTATGTAGAGAATGCCATCGGAGGAATGAAACGCTACTGGTGGTTAACTCATCGCTTACGCTGCCGGGACGCTGAATACTACTCGATGATTGCCGGCGTGGCCGCTGGTCTATGGAACTTTCAGCTCAAACCCTAGCAAATGCTAGCGCAACAACTCTAATTAATGCCCGTTTAAATACTGTCCATGAGTTTAGGAGCAACAGTCCTAATCCATCCACGCGAGAAATGGCCAGTCTGCCCCATTTATTTGGCCAAGTTAGGCATCCTGATGCGCAATCCATAATTATTCCAAGAGTCACATCTCAGCGACGAGAGTACATTCCAATGGGCATCATGGAAAGGAATACTATAATCTCTGATCTGGCAAACTATATTCCATCTGAATCCTTTTGGCCTTTCGCAATCCTATCTTCCAAGGTTCATCTTTTATGGGTATCATACACGTGTGGTAGATTGAAAATGGACTATAGATACTCCGCAAATCTAGTCTACAACACCTTTCCCTTCCCCCAAATCACCCCCGCCCAGGAAGCCAAACTCGAGCAATCCGCCGAAGGCATCCTCCTGGCCCGTGCCGCCCACCCCGGCGCTACCCTCGCTGAGCTGTACGACCCGGACAAGATGCCGGATAACCTGCGCGAGGCCCATCACGCTAACGACCTGACGGTCGAGCGCTGCTACCGCGCTGAACCCTTCGAGAGCGACGAGGAGCGGCTGGCGTGGCTGTTCCGGCTGTATGAGGAGATGACGGCGGCGGAGGTGGAGGCTTAGGCTAGAGAGAGTAAAGCGAACAGCCGATCGTTGACGTAATACACGGTGCGCCCGATCTTGTGCTTGCTGAGGTAGCCGTCCACCACCAGCGTATTCATATAGCCCCTTGCGGTATTTATGTGAATCTGTAGGTCCTGCGCCAGGAGGTCAATGCGGGTGTAGGGCTGGCGGAAGATGTTGTTGATCAAGTCCTGGCTGTACATAGCGGAATGCTCGTGGCGTATGCGCCGTTTGTAATCGCCCATGAGGGTCCGTATATCCGTGATGAGACTAATGCTGTCCCTTGCGGTTTCTTCAATTCCCTTCAGCACGTATGTGACCCACTCGTCCCACTGTCCGTGGTCGCGGACAGCTTGTAGCAGCCGGTAGTAGTCGGCCTTTGTCCGAATGATGTAGCCACTCAGGTACAGGATGGGTAAATCGAGCAACTGTTCCTTGACGAGGTAGAGGATATTCAGGATGCGCCCGGTACGCCCGTTGCCGTCATAGAATGGGTGGATGCTTTCGAATTGGTGGTGGAGTACGGCCATCCGGATGAGTGGGTCCAGCTCAGTATCCTGCGGATCGTTGAGGTAGTCAATCAAGTTACCCAGGCCCCGCTCGATCTCGTCCGGGTGTTGGGGAGGTTCGTAGACCACCTGGCCCGTCTGTTGATTTTTGAGCGTCGTGCCGGGTGTTTTGCGAATGCCGGCGCTGTTGAATTCGAGTCGCTCCTGTATGGCAAGAACCGTGCTGCGGGTGATGATACCGTGTTCCACCGTACGGTCGTATCCGTAGCGCAGGGCATCCGCGTAGCGCAGCACTTCTTTGGTGGCCGAACTCACGGTTCCATCCAGGTCGATGTCGGCACGGTACAGTTCATCCTGGGTCGTGATGATATTCTCGACCGCCGAACTTTGACGAGCTTCGCGCAGGATGAGGGTATTCGTCAGGATTCGCTCGTTAGGGATAGTCTTCGCCGTGCCCTTCAGTTCGGCCAACTGCCGGGAAGCTCGGTTAAGCGCCAGCAGCACCCCAGGTGAGGTAAAAGCAAGAGGCAGCGGTAAAACAGGAAGTTGGTAGTTGGTCGCCATGCCACAATAAGTGTCTACAAAATTAGTGGACTTCGCTAAATTGTCTACAAAATAATCAATTTTTTGTAGACAAATCTTGCTTCGTCACAAAAATTGTGCGCTTTTGTGGAGGGGCATTCACTGGTGGGTTACTGGGTTACCCTTAGCTTACCTATTCATGGCGAAGGTTAAAAGGTTACAAATTCTGTAGGAATCAAAAAAATGTCTACAAAAAATGCGATTATTTGTACGATTTGGCCGGCAAATTATACTTTAGGGGCATAAAGTATAAACTCGGCGGCGAGATTATACGCGCGTATAATCTCAGCTTTGTGCTCATC
Source organism: Lewinellaceae bacterium (assembly GCA_963710195.1). Classification (GTDB taxonomy): domain Bacteria; phylum Bacteroidota; class Bacteroidia; order Chitinophagales; family Saprospiraceae; genus Neolewinella. Next base: position 38,961 of record CAVPZF010000003.1, on the reverse strand, counting down.
CTTTCGATGTCTCACGTATAATTCAGAGCCAGGGATCGTTGTTTTTATCGGTTCACCTTGCACCCGCGCGCCGCCGCCCTGTCCTCCAACACATCCTATGCCCACGAATCTAAGCACCGTCACCTACCAGCAAACCGGCCACAGCATCACCACCGACGCGCTCGGTATGCGGGCCATGCAGGCGCGGGCTTACGCGCAACGGGAGGCCCGGTACCTGCTGCTGAAGGCCCCGCCCGCCTCGGGAAAATCACGCGCGCTGATGTTCCTCGCGCTGCACAAACTGCGGAAGCAGGGCCTGCGTAAAGTCATCGTAACGGTGCCGGAGCGGAGCATCGGGGCCAGCTTCCGGCCCACCGAACTGACGAAGTACGGCTTCTTCGCGGACTGGGAGCCGGACCCCCGCTACAACCTCTGCACCCCCGGGGCCGACGATGGCGCGGGTAAGGTCAAAGCGTTTCACCGCTTCATGGCCGACCCCGCGTCCGAGATCCTGATATGTACCCACGCTACCTTCCGCGCTGCCGCCGCCGGACTAAGTGACGAGGAATTTTACGACTGCTTGCTGGCCATCGACGAATTTCACCACGTAAGTGCCGAGGCGGACAACGTCCTGGGGGAAACGCTGCGGGGTATCCTGCTCAATTCGACGGCCCACGTGATCGCCATGACGGGCAGCTACTTCCGCGGCGACGCCGTGCCGATCCTGAGCCGGGAGGACGAGGCCCGCTTCACGAATGTCACTTACAACTACTACGAGCAACTTAACGGCTATCAGTACCTGAAGAGTCTGGGCATCGGCTACCACTTCTACCAGGGGAAGTACACCACGGCGATCGACGAAGTGCTGGACACCACCAAGAAGACTATAGTCCACATCCCCAGTCCGAATGCGGGGGAGAGTACGAAGGACAAGTACGCCGAGGTGGACCACATCCTGTCGAAGATTGGTACCGTAAACAAACAGGACTTTGCGACCGGCCTGGTCCACGTCACCACCGCCGACGGGCGCGAACTGAAGGTGGCCAACCTGGTCGAGGACGACCCCCGGCAGCGGGAGCGGATCGTCGAGTACCTGCGCGCCCACGACGAAGAGGACGCCGTAGACATCATCATCGCCCTGGGCATGGCCAAGGAGGGCTTCGACTGGCCGTGGTGCGAGCACGCCCTCACCGTTGGGTACCGGGGCAGTCTTACGGAGGTCATCCAGATCATCGGGCGGGCTACGCGCGACAGCGCCAACAAGACCCACGCCCAGTTCACCAACCTCATCGCCCAGCCCGACGCCCGGGACGACGACGTGAAGGTCAGCGTCAACAACTTACTGAAGGCAATCACGGCCAGTCTGCTGATGGAACAGGTACTGGCGCCCAACTGGACCTTCAAAACCCGGCGCGACGTGGAGGAAGAAGGGGGCGGGGCCGCAGGTGCGAGGCCGGGCCAACTAAAGATCGGGGGGCTGAAGGAGCCGTCCAGTAAGCGGGTGCGGGACATCATCGAGCAGGACCTCCACGACCTGAAGGCAGACATCCTGGCTGACGCCCAGATCCAGAAGGCGATCCCCGGCCACATAGACGCCGAAGTAATGAACAAGGTGCTGATCCCGAAAGTGATTCGGTTGAAGTTTCCGGACCTGGATGAGGATCAGGTGGAAGAGGTACGGCAGCACGTGGTGGTGGATTCCGCGGTGAAGAGTGGGGAGATTAAGCACGAAGGCAATAAGGCATTTATCAAGATGGCGGGACAGTTCGTCAATATTGACGAGCTGCACATCGACCTGATCGATCAGGTAAACCCCTTCCAGCGGGCGTTTGAGGTGCTGTCGAAGTCCGTAGACGGTCCTACGCTGCGGGTGATTCAGGACGCCATCGCCGGTACCCGCATCACGATGGACTTCGAGGAGGCCAAGATCCTGTGGCCGAAGATCAAGGTGTTCCGGGAGGAGCACGGCCGGGAGCCCCGCCTACACGCCGAGGAACGGCAGGAGCACCGCATGGCCGAGTGCCTGATCTACCTGAAGGAAGAAAAACGCAAACGTAATGCCGCTGGATAAGGAATCGGTACTGGACGAAATCTTCGCGGACGCGGATCCGCACGGGATGCTCTCCGTGAAGGCGCCTACCCGTTCGGCCACTACGGACGACCGGCTACTGGCAAGGTTTCAGGAGATCAATGCCTTCGTAGCCATCCACGACGGGCGGGAGCCGTCCCTGGCCGGGACCACCCTGGAAGAGAAGCTGCTGGCGACCGCGCTGAAGAGTTTCCGTGACCGGCCGGAGCAGGCAGCGCAGCTTGGACCCTACGATGAGCACGGCCTGCTGAAGGCCAAGACGACGAAAGGCGCTTCGACTGTCGCTAGTCCACCCAGGGAACTGAACTCCCTTGACGACATCTTCGCCGACGACAACTTCGACCTGCTGGATGACGATGCGCCCGATCTGCACACCCTGCGGCACGTACCTGTCGAGAAGTCAGAACCGGATTTCGTGGCGCGGCGCAAACCCTGTAAGGACTTTGCCGAGTTCGAGCCGCTATTCAAGGCCTGCCACGCGGACCTGCGGACGGGTAAGCGGCGATTTGCCAGGTTCAAGAACACCCAGGAACTGGAGGCGGGTCAGTTTCACGTACTGAAGGGCGTGATGCTGTACATCGCCGAGGTAGGGGAGCGACACATTCGCGGTAGCGCAGGCGACTACGATGCCCGAACCCGCACGATCTACGAGAATGGTACCGAGTCGAGCATCCTCATCCGCTCACTTGCGAGTGCCCTCTATGCAGACGGTAAGCGCATCACCTACCACGAGGACCGGGTGCTGGACGAGCTATACCACGTCAGGCAGGAGGATCGCCCGACGGGCTACATCTACGTACTGCGTTCGCTAAGTACTGACCCCGCAATTTCGGTCCACCGAGACCTATATAAGATCGGTTTCAGCAGTGGCCCGATTGAGCAGCGCATCCGCAACGCCGCGAAGGAGCCCACCTATCTGATGGCGGACGTGGAGATCGTCGGCGGCTGGCAGTGCTTCAACATGAATACACAGAAGCTGGAGGGGCTGCTGCACAACTTCTTCGGCAACAGTTGCCTGGATGTGCAGATCGCTGGTCCGGACGGCCGCTACCACCAACCGCGGGAGTGGTTCATCGCTCCCCTGGGGATCATCGAGCAGGTGGTGCCGATGATGATTAGTGGGGAGGTGGTGAAGTACCGGTACGATGCGGCGGGTGAAGGAATTGCTTGGCAATAACCTATCCTTATAGTGACCCAAAGTTGGCGGTATTGCCGTCTCCGCCCCGGTTGCGGGGTACTCCCCTACACCCGCGCCCCGCCGCCCCTAAAATTAGCCTTCTGCCGTAACAAAAAATGCCGCTTCCCCAGCCCCGGGCGAACCCGAGAACTGGCGAAGCGGCACGTCATCGGCCGACGGGTCATTGCATCAGCTGAATGCCAGGCCCCCGTTGATATCAATGTTGTTCCCCGTAATGAAGGAAGACTCCTCCGAAGCCAAATAAGCGACTAGGTCGGCGACCTCCTGGGCCGCGCCTTCCTTACCGAGGGGGGTCTTGGCGGCCACGGCGGCGCGTACCTCGTCCTTCGTAAAATCATCGTGAAACTTGGTGCCAATCAGGCCCGGGCACACCGCGTTGACCCGGATGCCTTTGGGGCCGAGCTCCTTGGCCATGGCCCGCGTGAAGGTGGTGACCGCACCCTTCGATGCACTATACAGGGAGGAGCCGCCGCCGCCGCCGTCGCGGGCCGCCTGCGAGGAGAGGTTGACGATCACGCCGCCCGGCTGCATCAGGGGCTCAAAGGCCTGGGAGACGAAGACGGTCGATTTAAAGTTGACGTTGATGACCAGCTCGTAGAAATCCTCGTCCAGTTCGGGCAGGGTCTTGCGGGCGAAGAGGCCGCCCGCATTGTTGACCAGAACGTGGACTTGTTCCCCGAAGGCGGCCACCGTTTCCTCCTTCAATTTTTTGATGTCTCCCAGCTTGGAGACGTCCGCCCGCACTGCAATCGCCTGCTGGCCGAGGGCTTCGATCTCCGCGACGGTCTCCCGGGCACCCGCTTCCGAGTGGAGGTAATTTACGACGACCTTGGCGCCTTCCCGAGCCAGCCGAACGGCGATGGCCCGACCGATATCCCGCGAACCGCCGGTTACGACGGCTACTTTTCCTTTCAATTTTTGCATGGCTTACTTCTTTACGATTGATCGTTAGATACCCAGGGCCTGGCCGCCACCGATCTGGATGGTTTCGGCGGTGATGAAGGCGGCATCCTCGCTGGCAAGAAAGGCCACTACGGAGGCGATGTCGCTGGGTTGTCCCAGCCGCCCGAGCATGATGTTGTTTTTCCAAGAAGCAAATACTTCCGGCTTCGTGTTCTTGATCTGCGCGTGAAAGGGCGTATCGATGGTCCCCGGCGATACGGCGTTGACCCGAATGCCGTACTCGGCCAGGTCCTTGGCCAGGGCCCGGGTGATGGCGTGCACCCCGGCCTTGGAGGTACCGTAAATGCCTGCCCCCGGTCCTCCGGCGTTCCAGGCCGCATTGGAGGTAAAGTTGATGATCGTCGGGTGCGAGCCCTGCTTGAGGTAAGGTATGGTGGCGCGGGAAACGAAGAATACGGAGTCCAGGTTCAGGGCCATGACCGACCGGTAAAATTCCGTGGTCATCTCCTCGAAGCGCGATCTTCCCCCCAGTCCGCCGGCATTATTGACTAGGATATCCACCTTGCCGTGCTGTTTACCGATTGCCGCGATGTGTTCGTTGACCTCCTGCTCATGGGTCACGTCGAAGCTATGGTATTCCGCGGTGATCCCTTCGTCCCGCAACTTCTGCAGGCGGTCCGCGCCGTGTTCTTCGTTGATGCCGTTCATAATGACCGTGCAGCCTTGCCGGCCCAGGTGTTGGGCTACTTCAAATCCAATGCCGCCGGTTGCTCCGGTGACGATGGCTGTTTTTCCTTCTAATCTCATAATGAGGTTCTATTTGTTAATTTTTATGGGTTGCACGTTAGTTCCACGGCGGTATGGTGACGGTGAGACTAACGACTGCACCGTGCCGGGGTTTAGCACCGAAGGCAAAGGCCGACGGCATGGAAACATCTCAGGATGCGGCACATGGGCGGTGAAATGTACTCGATGGCAAGGCGAGGGGCGCGGGACACGGGTGTCGTAGCTTATCCCGCTGTGCCCGGTTCCGGAACTCCCGCCCCCACCCGGGAGCAAGCCCGCTTTAGCAAGGCTTACCTGCCTAGACGGGAAACTAATAGCCCGGATTCTGAGTGATCACGTTGAAGCTGGCGAGAATCTCGGAAACCGGAATCGGGAACAGGTAGTAGTCGGGATTGACGTCTACCCCGAGCTCCTCGGTCACCGTACCGGTACGGACCAGATCGAACCAGCGCTGTCCTTCAAAGGCGAGTTCCAGCCGCCGCTCGTCCTGAATGGCCTGCCGAATTGCGGCCTGGCTGGTGAGATCGGTCTCACTCAGGGGATCCAGGCCCGCCCGTTCGCGAATGGGGTCTAGCAGATCGAGCACCTGGCCGGCACTGGCTCCGTTCTCGTTGAGCGTTTCGGCGTAGAGCAGAATAACGTCCGCCAGCCGCAGCTCGATCCAGTCGTGGTCCGGCCCGCCGGTCTGCGGGTATTTATCCGAATCGGCGAAGGTCGACGTGTCGATAACCACAGGGAAGCGCAGGTCCTCGGAGTCCCGGCCGCCAAAGGCTTCGATCAGGTCCGGGTCCAGGGGCTCCAGGGATTTGGTATCCAGGCCACCGTACCAGGACCAGAACTCAGAAAAGCCGTATTCATCCGTTACCGAGCCCGACAGTTGGGTAGCAAAGATGACCTCGTCATTTAGGTCGTTCTCGAATCCGAAGACATCGGCGTAGTCGTCCTGGAGCATGACCCCCGCACCCTCCGCTGCGTTTACCGCTGCGGCCAGGGGTGCCTCGGCGCTGGCGAAATCGCCCTGCTGGACGTAGACTTTACCCAACAAGGACTGAGCGGCTAACCGGGATGCCCGGCCAACCGATAGGTCCGAGTTGTCGAGCAGCTCGATCGCGGCCTGTAGGTCTGGAATGATTACCGTGGAGTAGATCTCCTCCGCGGGTCGTCTGGTCAGCGTGGATTGGTCCGTTACGCTGGGGGTGGACGTTGTATTCAGCGGGACCGCACCGAAAACCCGTACCAGCTTGAAGTAAGACAGCGCCCGAAGGAACTGTGCTTCGCCGACTTCCGTATCGTCTTCCGATCTGGCGATCACGATGTTGGCACTCAGGATCGACTTGTACAGGGCGGTGTAGAAAGGGCCGAAGAATTGGTCCTCCATCGTCGTGAGGTTGGGACCGAACATGTCGAACTCAGTAAACGGCGGCTCGTCCATTACGGCGTTATCGGCCCGGAAATCCCCCATAACGGCCATGGGCGTGACGGAACCGATTTGGTAGTAGTAGGCGGCGTTCAGCACCTGTCCGAAATCCGTCAGATTACTGGAGGCGGCCAGATTGGGAGGAGTTTGCTCCAGGCTGGTCTCACAGGCCGTCAGTAAGAAAAACGGCACCAGAAATAGTGTATGTAGTGGTTTCATGATCGTTGGAATTAGAAGTTAACGTTGAGGCCGACCGTGAGGCTACGGACGATCGGGCTGGCACCTACCTGAACACCGTAGGTAGTGGGACCGAGGTACCCACCGTTTCCGGTTTCGACCCCCTCGGGGTTTAGGGACGTGTAGTCGTCACCCATCAGGTAGAGTAGGTTGGTCGCCGCGGCGTACACGCGCAGGCGGCTGAGGCCCAGGCCACTGAGCCGGCCCGAAGGGTCGACCGTGTAGCCGATCGTGAAGTTGCGCAGGGCGAGGTAGGAGGCGTCCTGGATCTGAGCGTCCAGTTGGTTCCGGGACTGGGTGTAGAACTGCCCGTTCCGGTCGGCAATGCCGTCGTTGTCGGCGTCGAAGCCGTCCCGTAAACGGCCACCGAATTCGGACCGCCAGTAGATCTCATCCACGTTGAAGACATCTCCCCCCTGGGCACCCTGAAACTGCATCGAGACGTCGAAGTCCCGGTAGTTCAGTTGGGTGTTAAACCCGTAGTAGAAGTCCGGGGTATTTTGTCCGATCTTGACCAGGTCACCCCCATCCTCTACGGTGCGGGTTCTGTCGATCACGCCGTCTCCGTTCTGATCGACGACGTAGTACTCCGAGCTGCTGAGGCCGACTGCCCGCGTGGGGTCTTCAATGAATTCCGTCTCCACCATGCCGATGGTTTCCAGCCCCCACATCTCACCGATCTCGCCGCCGACGTAGTTGCGAAAGACCGGGCCGCGACCGGACTGGCCGTAAATGGTCTGGGGCAGCTCGTCCAGGCCACCCAGGTCGGTGATCTCGGTGTTCACCGTAGAAGCATTGGCGCTGATGTTCCACCGGAGGCCCGGTTTATTGATGAGTGCGGCCCCTAGCTCGAGTTCTATCCCGGAGCTGCTTACGTCACCGGAGTTCAGGGCCACGGAGGTAGTCCCGAATACTTCGGATACACTCTGGTTGATCAGGATGTCCTCAATGTCGGAGGTGTAGTAGTCGACGCTGAGGCGGAAGCGATTGTCGAGAAAGCCGAGGTTGACCCCGAAATTCTTTTCGGTATTGGTCTGCCAGGTCAGGTCGGGGTTAGCTACGTCCGACGGGATGAGAAAACCCGTACCGAAGATGGTTGCCCGAGGATTGAGCAGGCTCAGGGAGTTGTAGGCTCCCAGGAAGGAGGTGGTACCGAGTGAACCGTAGCTGAAGCGGAGCTTCAGGTCAGTCAGAAATTGCGAGTTGTAAAAACTCTCGTTGTGCATGTTCCACCCTAGGGAGAAAGCCGGGAAGGTTTCCGTACGGTTGTTTTCCCCAAAGCGGGAGTCCCCGTCCGTGCGGATGGAAACCGAGGCCAGGTAGCGGTTGTCGTAGGCGTAGTTGACGCGACCGAAAACGCTCCGTCGGGCGATCGTTTCGTTGCGCTCGGTGGTGGACACGTCCGCCGGGTTCAACAGGCCGAAGTTCAGGGGCTGGTTGAACGGTACGTTGGTGCCGCTCAGGGCAATACCGTTATTGTAAAAGGTTTGAAATTCTACTCCGGCGACTGCCGATACGTCGCTTCTACCGATTACCCTACCGTAGTTGAGCGTGGTTTCGCTCAGGACGGAGGAAGTTTGGAGGTCGGTGCGGTTCAACTGGGTTTGGTTGGTCCGGGCCCGGGAGTCGAACTCCAGCGTGCGGGAGAAGAAATCTTCGGTGTTCCGGATGTCGCCACCCAGTACGGTCCGGATGTTGAGGTCCTCGGTAATGTTGAATCGCAGGTAGGAGGTGATGTTGCCGAACAGCGTCTTTTGGTACCGATTGGTGGCATCGAGTTTCGTGGCGGGGCCGGCGTCGCCCGACCCCCCGATACCGTTTCCACTTCTGCCGTAGTGCCAGTCCTGCGCCGTCATACCGGGCTCCAGGGTGTAGATGCTGTTGTTGAAGGGTGCGTCTCCCCCACGGTAGCCGGCGTCGAAGCCCATCAGGCCGAGCGCCTGCGCCCGCTGATCCAACTGCTGTACGAAGGCGATCGATTCCTCCGTATGATAAATGGGATGGATGCTGTACGCTCGCAGTAAGTCACGCATATCGTGACCGACGATGTCCCGGTCTCCGATGAACCCGTTAAAGTTCAGGCCGGCCTTGAAGCGCTCGCCCAGATTGGCGTCTACGTTCAGCCGGGCATTGTAGCGTTCGAAGCCCTGGGTCCGTACTACGCCCTTCGCATCGAGGTAGCCGACGGAAGCGAAGTACTTTACGTCGTCCGTACCGCCGCTGATATTTAGATCGTGACTCATGGCGTTGCCATTCTGGAACAACCAATCTTCCACGGCGACCACGTCGGGCGCATTGCGGTAGGCATCGAGTTTGTACTGCACGAAGTCGGGATCGAGTTCGGAAACATCGTAGGTGCCGTCGGCAATGCCGGACTCCAGTATGTCGGCCCACTCGCCGGCGGTTTTGAGTTGTTCGACGTCCCCGACGTAGCGGTGGGAGGTACTTACGTAGGCGTTATAGCTTACGCTGGGCTTTCCCGTCTTGCCGGTTTTGGTGGTCACTAAAATGACGCCGTTGGCACCCCGCGAACCGTAGATGGCGGCGGAGGCAGCGTCCTTGAGGACCTCTAAGCTCTCAATGTCGTTAGGGTTAACGGTGGCTAAGCTGCCGGTGATCGGGTAACCGTCCACTACGATCAGCGGATTGGAGTCCCCCGAAATGGAGGAAGCCGCCCGGATCTGGATCTTAGGGTCGGCACCGGGGGCCGCGTCCTGGTTTTGAATTAATACACCGGACAACTTGCCGGCCAGGGCTTCGTCTACCCGGGTAGCCTGTATGGCCGCGATGTCTTCCCCGCCCACCTGCGCAATGGCGCCAGTATTATGAGAACGTTTTCGGGTGCCGTAGCCCACTACGACAATCTCCTCCAATAGCTCGGAATTGGATTCTAGCACGATGTTGTAGGTGCTCTGGGCTCCGACGATCACCTCCTGCGATTTGAAGCCCGTGTAACTAAAGATCAGCACGGTACCCTCCTCGACGTCCAGGGAAAAGTTACCGTCTAGGTCAGTCACCGTACCACTGGACGTACCCTGTACCGTGACGGATACTCCGATCAGGGGGAAGTTGTCTTCCTGAGAAGTAACGGTTCCGGTAATCGGTCGTACCGTCGCGAGGGTGAGGTCCTCCGCATCTACGGAACCCGCCAAGGCCGGAGGCACCGCGACGGTTAGGGAAACCAGGAGTATCAATAGATGAATTCTCCAGGATGCTAGAGCGGGTGAGTGTAAGTAGCTAGTTTGCATGATCACAACTGATTAGGTGAATAGATAGGCTTCCCGGCGGAATACCTCGGTTTAGGATGGCGCGTAGCTGAGTGCTAACTGGCACCCGGTGGCCATCCGCTTCAAACGATTACTCTATGCGCCGCCAGCTTAAAGAAATTCAGGAACGGGCGACTACTTAAGACAATTACGACAAGACGAATACAGGACGTCGTTGGCATAGTTTGCTTTGGTTAACCATGAATTGGTTGACCAATAATTGGTTGACCAAATATACGCCGCTTTTTCATTTAAGCAAGCATCCGTTCTTATTTCTTCTAATTAGGAGAAGATTATTGGGTCACGTGCGTGGCTCCGGACGATAGTTGCCAACGATCAATCGAGGTCTACCGCTGCTACCTATGCCTTAGTCAGCTTAGCCTATTTAGCGGAGTGGACAGTAGATTAAAATTGGTTGACCAATTTATTCATATTTTACCCTTCCATTCAACACCCACCCCAGTCTACATGAAACACCTGCTGCTTCCCTTAGTCCTAGTGATGCTGCTCTTGGCCTGCGGCAGCCCGGCCGCTGGAGTTACATACCGGGTGGAAAATCAACGAGGAACTAACCGAGGCCATTCGGCAAGCGGCTCCCGGAGCGGAGATCGCCCTGGCCAACGGGGTATGGACGGATGTTCCGATCGAGTTCTACGGTCAGGGAACGGAGGACGAGCCGATCACCCTACGCGCGGAAACCCCCGGAGAGGTGTTTCTGGAAGGACAATCTTCCTTACACCTGGGAGGGGAGCATTTAGTGGTCACGGGCCTGTACTTCCGTAATGTATACTCCCCGGGGGACGCCCTGGACGGAGCGCTGCGGAGGGCGCAGCTCCCGATGGAGCGGATCAGCGAATGGCTCTTCGTTCCGGAAGCGACGGACGAGCCGGCGGAACTGTACGCCGGATACGGTTTTGAGGCAATCGGGCAGGACGTGTTCGGTCGTCCCAGATCCACCGGCAACCGGGTGGGGGCCATCAGCGACCTGGCCGCCGCACGCGCCTATACGATCGACCGGGAACGGTACGGCCCACCGTGGTTCTCCCCACGGGCAGCGGAGGCGCAGGCCCAAGTACACGCCGTCTCCCCGGGGCAGGGCGGTGACATCATCGAACTCGGGGCGGGCGACTACCCCCTGGTCACCTCCCTGGACGTCGATAAGGACATTACCCTTCGGGCACGGGGGGAGGACATCGTACGGCTGAAACTCACCGGGCAGGCGAATGTCTCCGCCATCAACCTACATCCCGGGGGCAGCATCCGACTGGAGAAACTCACCCTCCAGGGTTCGGGGAATCAGGTGGCCTTCGCTCCCCGTCGGGAGAATATGGACTCGCCGTACAAGCTCAGGGTCACCGACTGCGTGATCGAAGATTTTACCCACGTCCTGGAGGCCACCCGGGGGACGTTCGCCGAATCGATCAGTTTGCAGGGCACTACCGTCCGTAACTGCGCAAACGGACTACTACTCGCCGCCGACGACAAGGGGGATTACAACGCGGAGATGGTGACCATCACGGACTGGCTGTTCGAGAACGTCCTCCACTTCTACCGGGGGGGCTACGACAAGTCCACGATCGGGGGCTACCTGCGGCTCTCCGGCAGCACAGGGAGAACAAAGCGGCGTACTGTTGCCAACGCCGGGTATCATCAACGTCTTGATCGCCGGGAATACCTTTCGGGACAACCCGGTACCCCACGTGGCCATCCTCTGGGGAGAAATGAACAATCACCACCGCGACAATACCCTACTGCGGTCCGGCGAGATCCAGGTTGCAGCCCAACGTAAACTGGAACTCCTGTACTAGGGGGCGGCGGCGCGCGGAGTGCCACGTACATTCCCACAGCCGGCGGGTTTCCCTCACTAACCTACTTTACACCCATGCGCGTAGTCACTTTTGGAGAAATCATGCTCCGTCTGAGCACCCCCCGCCACCAGCGCTTCCGGCAGGCAAGCACGATGGAAGTGGAATACGGCGGGGGAGAAAGCAACGTGGCCGTTTCGTTGGCTAACTACGGGCAGGACGTGCGTTTCGTCTCCCGTGTACCGGACAACGACCTGGGGGAATGTGCCATCCGGTCGCTGCGGGCCGCGGGCATCGATACCAGCCACATCGTGCGGGGCGGCAAGCGACTCGGCATTTACTTTTTGGAAACGGGGGCCGTCCAACGCCCCTCCAAGGTGATTTACGACCGGGAAGACAGCTCGATGACCACCCTGGAAACCGGGCACTTCGACTGGGATAAGGTGTTCGAGGGGGTTTCTTGGTTCCACTGGTCGGGAATTACGCCGGCGGTCAGTGCCGCCGCCGCCGACGTTTGCCTGCAGGCCTGCCGGGCCGCCGCCGCCCGCGGTATTACGATCAGCGTCGACCTCAATCACCGGAGTAAACTCTGGCAGTACGGCAAGTCCCCCGCCGAGGTGATGCCCGAATTGGTGAGCTATTGCGATGTCATTGTCGGGGGCAGCTACGAAGCTGAACGCTACTTTGGCATTGCGGTAGCTGACGCTTCAGACTTCGTGCCCACGGCCGTTGCCCTGCGGGAGCGCTTCCCTAAGGCAACCCGCATCGTGACCACCCTACGGGACTCTATCTCCGCCAGCCACAACACCTACGCCGCCCTCCTCTGGGATGGACATCAACTCCACTCCAGTCCGACCTACCAGCTCACCCACATCGTCGATCGCGTAGGTGGGGGCGACAGCTTTATGGGCGGCCTGATCCACGGACTGATCACCTGGCCCGGCGACCCCTCGTATGCCCTGCGCTTTGCCGTGGCCGCCTCGGCCCTTAAGCACACCATTCCCGGTGACGTCAATCTGGTCACTACCGAAGAAGTCGTGGCGCTGATGGAGGGCGACGGCAGCGGAAGGGTACGGCGGTAAGGCTGACAACGTGACAGACCTCGGAGGTCTGCAAAAATGGCATATGTACGCCTCTATGTGCCGGCCACCAAGGAACCTACTGGCCCCCTTCACTTGCAAGCCCGGCGAGAAAGGCGTAGATTCAGGGGCTTTCTACTCGTACACTACCGAACAACCGAACATGCGCTACCTCTCCTGTCTCCCTATCCTGACCCTTGCCGGCCTCTTCCTCTTTGCGTGTAACGCGGACGAGGGGGTGCTTCCCGTTTCCGGCATCAACGTAGAACAATTGGTAGAAGAGTATAACAGCGAACTGGACCCGCAGTCCGTGGAGGAGGACGGGGCCTTCGTTGCTACCGGGACCGTCACCGGGGCGGATATCCTCACGAATGCGGAGGGGGAAGAACAACTAACCTTCACCTTTACGGAAGAGGGAGCCCGGCACACCTTCAATTTTCACCTGGAAGAGGCCGTAGAATTTCCCGAAGCCATCGACCGGGCCAAGGTGGTTTTTCTGGGCCACCAAATGATTGTGGCTGACCTCGACGGAAAGTTTTTCGTGCACTTGCACGTGCCCGGAGGGGAGAATCTGATGCCCAATTTGCCTTACGTGAAGGGGTCACAACTGGCCATGGAAAGCCAGGACGGCCTGTTCTCCACGCTACTCGGCCAATAGGTCACCCACTTAAATCTTAGTGGGGGCGAAAGCTGTCACCTCCCCACACGATTGTCTCGCTCCTGAAATCCAGTGCCGCCTAAGTCGTTCAGTTTTAGTACTGCAGTGCGTCGATTACCTGCCACTTCGGATCGAAGGTGACCTCCCAGTAGTCCTCCCGCCTGACCCTTTTCTCATCTTTTGCGGTATAGGTAAGAAATGCCACGTAGCGGACAACCTCATCGGGGGAGGGGGTAAGTGCCTGTAGGCTATCGATACGCGCCTGGGTCATGCTGTCGTCGGGTGGCGTTATCCCCGAAGCGCGGGCCACTTGTTCGATCATCGCATCGCTCACCTCGGTGCCGGCGGCCGCCAGGTAGGCCTGTGCTTTGAGCATGACGCGCTGCCGATACTGCCGTTCGCGATCTTTCTCGATGGCAATCTCGGAGGCAATTGCCTCGACGGCCGTGACGGTATCTACTACGAGGCTCTTAAAGATATAACTGGACGAGTCCACCAGTCTCGAAAGCATCTCCGCCTCGACCAGGGCCCGGGCCGGGTGGGACGGAGGCTTATCCGAGGTGCAAGCGGTTAAGACGAATAGGAAGGGGAAAAGCCAGAGCGATCTGAACATCAGCTATTGAGTAGTGAGATTATGTGGGTAACGACGAGACCGGCCGTAGAGCTTACGCATCCACTTTCATTCCATCCTGCCAGTTCCAGATCAAGAGTACCCAGTCCCGGCCATCCGGCGCGGTGAAGCGGTCCAGGGGGGAGAAGCCGGCGCGTTCGTGCACCCGTAGCGAACGGGTATTGCGGGCATCCACTCCGGTAATACAATAGGGGAAACGCAAGTGGTAGCACCCGCGAAGGTACTTGTACATGCGGTCGGCCAATTTTTTACCCCGGGCCTCCTCGGCGACGCAGATTTGTCCCATGACCAGGTAGCCCGACTCCCTCAGTGGCACCCCCCGGTGGACGATCTCATCCTGGCGGGCAAACAGAGGGGCCAGCACCGGTAGCGACGCCCCGAACTCCCGCGTCATGGCCAGGCAGTAGCCGACAACCCGCCGTTCCTGTAGGGCAATCACGGAGGCGGCCGTGGCCGTCATTTGCTGCAGCAGCTCCAGATCGTGGGTGGCGGTCACGAAGCCTTGGCTACGGGCGGTTTCCTCACCGACCGCTTCCGCCACATTGGCCGCCTGCAACCTAAGAATCTGCTTCAGCTGGGCCGGCTTACGGGTCAGGGTTACTTTGATGGGTTCCACCCTTATCCCTTACGTCCAACGGCCTTCTTCGCGGCAGCAACAATGTCCTTCACGCCCAGGCCGTACTTAGCGAGTAGCTCCTCGGCTTCTCCGGATTCTCCGAAGGTGTCTTTCGTGGCGACGAATTCCTGTGCGGTGGGGTGGTGCTTAGCTAAGCATTCGGCGATGGCGCTACCAAGTCCTCCGTACATGTTGTGCTCCTCACAGCTCACGACGGCGCCGGTCTTCCTCGCACTGGCGAGAACGGCTTCCTCGTCGAGGGGCTTGATCGTGTGGATGTTGATGAGGTCGACGCTGATGCCTGCCTGCTCCAACTCGCGGGCGGCCTCCACGGCGTACCACACCAGGTGCCCAGTAGCGAAAATGGATACGTCGCTGCCCTCGCTGAGGGGTAAGGCCTTGCCGATCTCGAACTTCTGGTCCTCGGGAATGAAAATGGGCCAGCTCGGACGGCCGAAGCGCAGGTACACCGGGCCGTGGTGCTCCACGATGGCCTGTACGGCGGCCTTGGTCTGGTTGTAATCGCAGGGATTGATGACGGTCATGCCGGGCAGCATCCGCATCATACCGATGTCCTCCAGGATCTGGTGGGTCGCCCCGTCCTCCCCAAGGGTGAGCCCCGCGTGGCTGGCGCAGATCTTCACGTTTTTATCGCTGTAGGCGATCGACTGGCGAATCTGGTCGTAGACCCGGCCCGTGCTGAAGTTGGCAAAGGTAGTGGTCATGGGAATCTTACCGCCCGTAGCCAGACCAGCCGCGACGCCCATCATGTTGGCCTCCGAAATGCCCATCTGGATGAAGCGATCGGGGTAAGCATTAATAAAGTCTTCGGACTTCATCGAGCCCCGCAGGTCGGCGGTGAGCATGATCACGTTGTCGTGCTTGTCGCCCGCGGCTTTAAGTCCGGCACCGAAGCCGTCACGGGTGGCTTTCTTGCCGGTGGATTTTATAGTATCTAGGGTAAGCATGTGCTTGATTATTCTTGGTTGATGATAATAGTTCGTTAGTCTGTTAGTTCCTTAGTTCGTTAGGTGCGCAGCCTGAAGCGCGCGCACCTAACGAACTAAAGAACTAACGAACTACTAAATCCCTTCCGCGGGAAAGTCGCCCAATGTTTCTTCTAGTTGCGACAGCGCGTTCTCGGCCTGTTCCTGATTCGGGCGCCTTGCCGTGCCAGTGGTGGGTACCGACCATGAAATCGACACCCATGCCCATCTCCGTCTGCATGACGATGCAGGTGGGCTTGCCGTTGCGCTTGGCCTGGGCTTCTTTAAGCACCTTAATGGTTTCTTCCATGTTGTTGCCGTCCATCTGCATGATGTCCCAGCCGAAGGCGGCGTATTTGTCGGCAAAGCTTCCCAGTCGAAGCACTTCGCTGGTGGGGCCGTCGATTTGCTGGCCGTTGTCGTCAATAATTAAGACTAGGTTCTCTAGCTGGTTGTGGGGGGCAAAGAGGGCAGCTTCCCAGATCTGGCCTTCCTGCTGCTCGCCGTCGCCGGTGAGGACGAATACGGTGCGGTCATCGCCGTCCATCCGCTTCTGCAGCGCTACGCCACAGGCGACACTGACGCCCTGACCGAGGGAGCCGGAAGCAATGCGCACGCCGGGCAGCCCCTCGTGGGTAGTCGGGTGGCCCTGCAGGCGGCTGTCGATGGCCCGGAACGTCCTGAGCTCTTCCACGGGGAAGTAGCCAGAGCGGGCCAGCACACTGTAAAAAACCGGCGAGATGTGTCCATTGGAGAGGAAGAACACGTCTTCGCCGTGGGCTTCCATGTGGAAGTTGGGGTCGTGCTTCATGACCTCGAAGTAAAGGGCCACAAATAGGTCGGTATTGCCGAGGGCCCCACCGGGGTGGCCGCTCTGGCATCCGTATACCTCGCGAATGATGTCGCGCCTGACCTGGGAGGCGATGCGTTTGAGTTTTTGGATGTCTGCCATAGGAGGGGTGAAATTTACAATGTGCCGGCCGGGCCGGTGGATGCACGAATTTAGCAAGTTTTGGGGCAAGTACGGGGCGGTTTTAAGGAGACGTCTCGCGATCGCGAGATGGGCTGAATGCAAAAGTCCCCCTCCACCACGGTGGAGGGGGACTTAGTCGGGAATTACAAACTGTCGATCCAGTCCATGACTTCCTGCTTGGTCTTGCCGAGCTTTTTCTGGATGCGGCCGATGAGTTCGTCCTCCTTACCGTGTTCGTAGGCGACGTCGTCGTCGCTGAGGGTGCCGTACTGTTGTTTGGCTTTGCCCTTCATTTGGTTCCAGTTTCCTTTAATCCGATCGTGGGTAGCGCTCATGGTGCTTGGGTTTTGATGTACTATGCAAACGTCGCACCAAATTCGGTGTTCGATCCGCAATGGAAGACGGTCGCCACCTTGCAGCACTAACCGCTCATTACCGGCAATACCGGGAAGATTACCTGGCCTGGGCCACGCGGTATACCGGGTCTTCGGAGGAGGGCCTAACCAATTACCGCCGCGCCCTCATCGCCTGGTACGAGGCGCGCATTAATCCCACCAATCCTTATACAGCAGAAGTCTTTCCCTTTCTGACGACCGTAGCCGAGTACTATTTCACCGGGGAGGCCCCCGCCGAGGACCGCGTCTCCATGATCGGGCAGGAGGTGTTCCATCACCTCCCGCAACCCATCGCTCTACAGGAGGCTGGTCAGCTACTGTTGCGGCGTTTCCACGAACAGGAGACGGAATGCCAGGAGCTCCTGCTGCTTGCCGATTACCACCGCCTCGCTCCCGCCGCCATCCTTCGGGCCCTGGAACTCGACGATCAACCCGCCCAGCTCGACGCCCGCCTGCGGCAGTGCCGCAGGCGTGTAGAAGGGCCAGACCCCGCAAGCCCCCTGCTCTGGACTCCCGTCCTCACCGTCGCCGGCCGTCAGGACCTCGTGCAGACGCTTGTCCGCGAGGAAGCCCGTCCCCTGGAAGTCCCCGCCGCAGTCTCCGCTCCGCCGCCCCCGCGTATGGTACCGGAAGTCCCCCTCAGCCGCCGCGGGCGCAAGTATCGTCCGCCCACCGTGGCCACGATCATCGCCGGCTTACTCTTTGGGGTATTGCTGTGGTTACTGTACGACACCTTCGGCCAGGATCCAGGCGGCCTTTCTGCCACCTACTTCGAGCCCTACCCCAACCTCTTCGCCGCCGCGCCGCCCGTGACGGAGGCCGACCGCGACCTCCAGCGCATTCTTTATTACTACGACCGCGGCGAGTACCGCATGGCCTACGACGAGTTGCTCCCCACCGCACCCGCGTACCCCGCCAGCCCGCTTTACCTCGGCGTCAGCGCCCTAGCCCTCGACGATCCGCAACGCGCCAGCGAATGGCTCAACCAGGTTCCCTCCACTAGCCCGTTTTACCCCGCCGCCCGCTGGTACCAGGCCCTTGCCCGCCTGGAACTGGGCGCGACCGCAGGTGCCAAGGCTATCCTCCAAGCGATCGCCGAAACTCCCGCCCACCCCTACCAGTTGGAGGCAACGAAACTTTTATCCGACCTTTGACCCCCCAACCAGCACCCCCCCACTTTGAAACCTTCCATCCCCAAGGGCACCCGCGATTTTCTCCCCCACGAAGTACGGCGGCGCAACTTCCTCTTCGACGTTATCCGCAAGCACTTTCACCGCTACGGCTTCCAGCCGATCGAAACGCCCGTGATGGAAAACCTCTCCACCCTCACCGGTAAATACGGCGAAGAAGGAGACCGCCTGCTCTTCAAAGTGCTCAACAACGGCGACTTCCTGAACAAGGCCGCCGACCGCGACCTGGCCAACAAGGACAGCAACGCCGTACTCCCTCAGATCTCCAAGCGGGGCCTACGCTACGACCTCACCGTGCCCTTCGCCCGCTACGTGGTCATGCACCAGAACGAGCTGGCCTTCCCCTTTAAACGCTACGCTATTGCCCCCGTCTGGCGCGCCGACCGGCCGCAGAAGGGCCGCTACAACGAGTTCTACCAGTGCGACGCGGACGTGGTCGGCTCCGATTCCCTGCTCTACGAGGCCGAACTTACCCAGCTGCTCGATGCCGTCTTCACCGAGTTGGGGCTCAAGGCCGTCATCCGCCTCAACAACCGCAAGATTCTCGCGGGCCTAGCCGAGATCGCCGGACACGCCGATCGCATGCTGGACATCACCATCGCCATCGATAAACTAGACAAGATCGGGCAAGCCGGCGTAGAGAAAGAGCTCCTGGAACGGGGCGTGGACGCCGGTGCCGTGGACGTGATCAAACAGTTCCTCGGCGTCACCAGTCTGGAAACCGTAGCCCCCCTCCTCGCCAAGAGTGAAATTGGCCGCGAGGGCATTGCCGAACTGCAGGAGGTCTTCAATACCGTCGGGCCCCTCACTAATGGGCTGGAGTTCGACGTCACCCTCGCCCGCGGACTCAACTACTACACCGGCTGCATCTACGAAGTAGCCGTCGACACCAAGGCCCACCCCGACATCCAGATGGGCAGCATTGCCGGCGGCGGCCGCTACGCCGATCTGACCGGCATTTTCGGCGGCCGCGACCTCCCGGGCGTGGGCATCAGCTTTGGTGCCGAACGCATTTACGACGTACTCGAAGACCTCGGCCTCTGGCCCGCCGACGCCAGCGAGAACCTAGATTATCTACTGCTTTGCCTCGACGACGAGAGCCTCGCCCACGGCTTCCAGCTCCTACAGCAGATGCGCCGCGCCGGCCACAACACCGATCTCTATCCTACCGCCGCCAAACTGAATAAAATGATGAAGTACGCCAATCAGCGCAATGCCCCCCGAGTCATCATCATCGGCAGCCGCGAAGCGCAAAGCGGAGAGTATACGGTCAAGAATATGCGAACGGGGGAACAGGAAGTGAGGAGCGCTGCCGCGCTTTGTTAGTTCGTTAGGTGGGTGAGCTTGGAGGATTTAAGGGATTGGCACATTTCCGGTTTGTCTGTGCCCGTGTTCCCAACAGCGGATCGAGAGCCTGCATCGGCACCAGAAATTCTTAAAAGGTCAGACCACTAAGCAGGCTATTATTTTCGGCCCCACCAGATCGCCTAACCGCATTAGTACCCTACGTCTAAAGAACTAACATACTCAAGAACTAACACCCTACGCTCACTTCCCCTCCAGCTTAATCATATCCTCCACGATATTCACGGCTTCCCGGATATACACGTCCTTGCTCACGCTCTTCTTAAAGTCGTCGTTACGGGCCGTCTTGCTTTCGTCGTCGAGGATGGGCTTCAGGTCGACCTGCAGGTTAAGGACGCCGGGATTGACCACATCGTCAAAAAGGTCGTCGTACATCTCGGCCTCGGTGCGGTTGGCGCGCTGTAGATCCTTGAAATCGGTAAGGGCCAGCGGGTAGGTGTCGCGATCGCGCTGGCGCTTGACGCGCTTGGCGTTTTCCATGATACGGCCGAAGGTGGGACTATTCTCCACGCGGGAGGTACTGCGGGCCCTGAGCTGATCCATGTTGTGAATCTTGTAGACGTCTTGTTCGTAGTCGGCGGGCTCGATCTCGGTCCAGGCGAGGGGAGCGGTTTGCTCCTTTTCGCCGGTTTCGAGGAGGGAGCGGCTGTCGGGCAGGATGATGTCGGGCACTACGCCGCGCAGTTGGGTGGAGCCACCGTTGATGCGGTAGAATTTCTGCATGGTCAGTTTGACGGTGCCGAGGGGCTTGATGTCGTTGAATCCGTTTATGGTCTGGTCCATGTCGATGAAGCGTTGCACCGTGCCCTTGCCAAAGGTGGAGTTGCTACCCACGATTACGGCCCGGCCGTAATCCTGTAGGGCGGCAGCCAAAATTTCACTGGCGGAAGCGGAGTACTGGTTGACCAGCACCACTACGGGGCCGTCGTACTGCACCCGACGGTCCTTGTCTTTAAGTACCTCCTTGTCCATGCCCCGGCCGGCCACCTGTACTACCGGACCCTCGGGAATGAAGAAGCCGGTCATGTCGACTACATCCCGAAGCGATCCGCCGCCGTTGTTGCGCAGATCGAGAATGATGCCGTCCACACTCTGCGCCTTGAGCTTATCCAGCTCGGTGGCGATGTCCTTAGCGGAGAAGCGGCCATCCTGGTTCTGGAAATCGGCGTAGAAGCTGGGTAGGGAGATGTAGCCGATCTTCTCGGCCCCCGCCTCGTCGATCAATAAGGAGCGACTTGGCGTAGGTGTCGTCGATCACGATTACGTCGCGCTCGATGCTGATTTCCTTGATGGTGCCATCGGGCTTCTTGGTCTTTAGGGTCACGACGGTACCCTTCTTGCCGCGAATCTTGTCGACTACGTCCTCGAGCTGCATGCCCTTGATGTCGACGAAGTCCTTGCCCTTCTGGCGCACGGCCATGATCACGTCGTCCTCCTTGAGCTCCTTACCCTTCCAGGCGGGGCCGCCCACGACAATGGAGGTCACCTTGGTGTATTCATCGTTGGTCTGCAGGGTGGCGCCGATGCCCTCGAGCCGGCCACTGAAGCGAATATCAAACGACTCCTTGTCCTTGGGCCGAAAGTAGCTGGTGTGTGGGTCAAACACCGCCGTCATCGAGTTGAGGTACTGGGCGGTCTTGACGCTCGGCTTCATCTCGCGCATGCGCTTGAACCAGTCGTGGTAGCGATCGAGGATCTTGCCGCGGAACTCGACTTCCAAAGAGTCAAGCGAGGGCTGGACGGCACCGGTAGTATCCTGCTCCATTTCCTCCTGCTTATCGACGATCTGGCTGAGCAGTTCGCGCTTCATGTAATCGTGCCAGTACTGCTTGAGCGCGGCGTCGTTGGCTACCCACCCCGACTGCTCGTCGCGGTCCTGCAGTTCTCCGGTCTTCTCCAGGTCGAATGGCTCGGCGAGAATCTCCTCGTACCAGGCCTGGGTCTTATCCAGGGACGCCTCCCAACGTTGTTGGACGACGTCATAAAATCCGAATTCGCCGGCCTTGCTTTCATCGTCGATCGCGTTGCGGTAGGGGGCAAAGGCGGCAATGTCCTCCTGGGTTAGAAAGAGGCGACCCCCGTCCATGTCGTTGAGGTACTGGTCGTACACGCGCTGCGAAAAGGCATCATCGATGTCGGCCGGCTGGTAGTGGTAGTTCTGCAGGTTGGCCAGCATGGTCTTCAGGATTACCGAAGGCGCGTCCCCCGGTGGGGTATTGCCCGGGCGCACGGCGGCAATAAGCGCAAAGATTAGGACAAGGGCGGAAAAGAGCAGGGGGCCTCTCGTTTTCATAGGTTTTCTTTTATAACTCTCATTCCACCCATTTGATTATTGGGCGGACGAGAAGCAGTAGTTTATAAATGTATGGCGGGTACGGGTGGTTGACTACCTAGGGCTACTCTTCTCCCTTTAACAACACCTTAAGCGTGCCCGCGGAGGCCCCCTCCGTCTCCCTACCGTCATAAAGTAGCCGGACCGCGAACGAATGTATCTTCGCCCCGGTGCGCAAGTGGTATTACATCCTGGCGGCGGTGCTGGTCTTCCCGGCCCTGCTGATCCACCTTGGGATCATGGTCTTCATTGACGATGAGGCGATCCGCTCCCTGGTGGCCCAGGAAATGCGCTGGTCGGGCAACTTCATCGCCCCGGCCATGCACGGCGACGCCTACCTCAATAAGCCGCCCCTGTGGAACTGGATCCTGGCCCTCAGCTTCACCCTCCACGGCGGTGCCGGGGAGTGGGCGGCCCGGCTGCCGACCGTCGCCTGCCTGCTCGGCTTCGCGGCAACCACTTACGCCTTCAGCCGCCGTTATTTCGACCGTTATCTGGCCATCGTGCACGCCCTCACCGTGATCACCTGCGGCCGCATGCTCTTCTGGGACAGCATGCTCGCCCTCATCGACGTCTGCTTCAGCTGGGTCGTTTATACCCAGATCATGTTGCTGTACTACTTCGGCAGGGACGGGCGCTGGTGGCGGGCTTTTGGCTGGACTTACCTGCTCACCGCCGTCGCCTTCCTGCTCAAGGGCCTGCCCGCCATCGTTTTTCAGGGCCTCAGCGTATTCGCCATCCTGGGTTGGCGGCGGGCGTGGATCCAACTTATTCGTCCCGCCCACCTGCTCTCGGGCCTGGGGTGCCTCGTGCTGCTGGCCGGCTACTACGTGCCCTACCATCACTACATCGACCTAGGCCGCGTAGCGGAGAGGCTCATCGAGGAAAGTGGTAAGCGCACGGCCGTCGCCCAAGGGACGTGGAGTACCGTAAAGCACGTCCTCGCCTTCCCCTTTGAGATGAGCTACCACTTCCTGCCCTGGACCCTGTGGCTCGTCTTCCTGCTTCGTCCGGGTGGCTGGAAACTGCTACGGACCAACGACTTTACCGCCTTTTGCCTAGTGGCCTTCCTGGTCAACATCCCGGTCTACTGGCTGTCGCCCAACGTTTACCCCCGCTACCTGCTCATGCTCTTCCCCCTGCTCTTCGCGGGCCTGCTGTGGCTACACCAGGATCATGCCAGGCGCCAAACCACCGCTTACCGCCTCCTGCGTTACCTGATTTTAGGGACGATGACCCTGTGTGCACTCCTAATTCCCTTCGTGCCGCTGGTGCCCCAAACTTCCGTGGTGGCCTTTCCCTGGGGGAAGAGTCTGGGCTTGGGCGCGGTCGCGGGTGGATTAGTTTACGCGGGCTGGCGCGACGAGCGAAATTTCCTGCTGATTTTTTGCTGTTTCCTCCTGGTGTTGCGCATCGCATTCAACTTCTTCATTCTGCCCCCGCGGGCGGCGGGCGATGAACGCGGAATCGCCGTGCGGGATACGGCCTACTCCGTCGTGGCAACCACGGCGGGCCGGCGGCTGGCGATCTTCCGACGCACGCTCATCGAGCCGGCAACGGGCTACTACCTGAGTGCGGCCTACGGGGGCGTCGTGCGGCGCGATCTGACTACGTATGACAGCTCCGCCGCCTACATCGGTAGTCCCCTGCAGTACCCGGACATCCGAATGGAAGCCCGCGACTCTTTATACCTGCGCCACCTGCGTAAGCGCTACCCAGTCGGCCGATTGATCGCGCCGCTTCCCGATGCCAGGATGGAGGCGGAAGGCGTAAGGGACGGTATGGGCTCGGGCATTCCCGTTCAGTAGGCTGGGTGCCGCGACAACCTACCGCGGCCTAACTTGTGAACCCTTACGTCACCCTCCTCTTGCGCATGCAACTCTCCGTAGTCGTCACCATATTAAACGAACTGGATAACATCCAGCCCCTAATCGATCGCATCCATACAGCCCTCGGGGGGGGGTTCGACTACGAGATCATTTACGTGGACGACGGCAGCGACGACGGCTCGGCACACCTCCTTAAATCCATCGACGACCCCCGGTTGGTCGTGGTGGAGCTGCGTAAGAACTACGGACAAAGCCTGGCCCTGATGGCCGGGATCGACATCGCCCGCGGCCGCTACATCGTCACCATGGATGGCGATCTACAGAACGACCCCGCCGACATCCCCGCCATGGTAAAGCTACTGGAAACCGGCAACTGGGACCTGGTCGTCGGGGAGCGGGTCAACCGGCAGGACGGCGCCCTCCTGCGTAAGCTTCCCAGCCGGATCGCCAACTGGATCATTCGCCACCTGAGCGGGGTGCACCTGCGCGATTATGGCTGTGCGCTGAAGGTGTTTCGGGCGGAAATCGCCCACGACCTCGGCATTTATGGGGAGCTCCACCGGTTTATTTCGGTGCTGGCGAGCCTAGAGGGCGCCCGCATTACCCAAGTACCCGTACGCCACCACGCACGGCAATCCGGACAGAGCAAATATGGCCTGGGGCGCACCTTCAAAGTGGTCAGCGACCTGCTGCTGATGCTCTTCCTCAAGCAGTACCTGCGCAAGCCGATGCACCTGTTTGCCCAGGCCGGACTGGTCCTTTTTACCCTCGGTGCCCTCATCAACGGTTACCTCCTGGTGCTGAAGTTGCTGGGGCAGGACATTTGGGGTAAGCCCCTCCTCATCCTCGGGGCTATGTTGATACTGGCTGGTATTCAGCTGGTTACGGTAGGCATCATCGTGGAAGTACTCATGCGTACCTATTATGAGAGCCAGAACAAGCGGCCGTATAAGATTCGCGAAGTCGTGCGGGGGGGCAAGGCGGAACTGCCGGCCGTCAAGCTGCCGCGGGAACGGGCGGTGGAAAGGATGCCTCAGGGGCGGTGACCGAACAGATCACGGTTGCCGCGGACCTTCTTTTTGGACGGTTTGGTGGTCTTATCCAGGACGGCACAGCCCGATTTGCGGTTGCAGGCGCTGGTAGTGAGGACCGCGAAGCCTAGTAAAATAAGGAAAAGGGGATAAACACTCAGCTTTTTCATACGTTTGCACGACTACTTTAAGGGACTTCCCGGGGGAGCCGCCGGCTCGCTCTCGGTCTTCTTAAACGTAATCATTTCACCGCGGCAATCACCGATTGCCGTCCTTTAACATTCTAAAATTCCTATAACATGAATAAAGGAGATCTCGTTTCGGCCATCGCCGACCAAGCCAGCCTCACCAAAGACCAAGCCGAAAGCGCCCTGAGTGCCATGATGGGAGCCATCGAAGGCGCTCTCAAGGAGGACGACAGCGTAAGCCTGATTGGCTTCGGCACTTTTTCGGTGACCAACCGTCCCGCCCGTGAGGGACGCAACCCCCGCACCAATGAGACCATCCAGATCGCGGCCAAGAACGTAGTTAAGTTCAAGCCCGGTAAGAAACTCAGCGAGTCCGTCAACTAATTCGGTCCGCCTACATTAGGCTGAAAAGCCTACCCGCAAATGACCCGATCGGCACCCGCCGGTCGGGTCGTTTTGTGTTTTAACCCTTCCCCTGCATGACCTACCTCATCATTGGCGGCAGCTCCGGCATTGGCCGCGCCCTGACCGATCAGCTCCTGGCCGATGGCCATACCGTACACGTATGGGCCCGCCAGTCCCGTGACCTGCCCCCAGCCGTCTCCTTCACCTCCGTCGACGTCACCGACGAGGCGATCGACCTCAAAGCCGCCGTCCCCCTGGCCCTCGACGGGCTGGTCTATTGTCCCGGCAGCATCGACCTACGTTCCTTCCGCAGCCTCAAGCCGGAGGCTTTTCGGGAAACCTTCGAGCTCAATGTCGTCGGCGCCGTGCGCTGCCTCCAGGCCGCCGAGCGGAGCCTTAAACAGGGTGCTACCGCCTCCGTCGTCCTGTTCTCCACGGTGGCCGTACAGCACGGGATGCCCTTCCACGCCGCCATTGCCGCGGCCAAGGGGGCCATTGAGGGCCTGACCCGTAGCCTGGCCGCTGAGTATGCGCCGCAGGTGCGCGTGAACGCCATTGCCCCCTCACTTACGGATACACCCCTGGCCGAAAAGCTGCTCTCCAGCGCGGAGAAACGGGAAGCGAGCGCCCGCCGCCACCCCCTTAACCGCGTGGCGGAAGCCAGTGAGGTAGCCGCAATGGCCGCCTTTCTGCTAAGCGAACGGGCGGCCTTTATGACCGGCCAAGTAATCACCATGGACGGCGGTATCGGTACCATCTAACCCCCCGCGGCCCCGCCCATAATTTTTGCCACCCGCTCTTGCAAGTGGGGAATGTGGTCGGCCTCGAACCAGGCGTTGCGGCGCAGGTAAGTACCGTTGCGCGGGCTGGGGTGGGGAATGGGAAAGTACTCGGGCAGGTAATCGCGGTAGCTACGCACGGTCTCCGTCAGGCTCTTTTTGCGGCGGTCGCCCAGGTAGTGTTTCTGGGAATAGGCACCGATCAGGATCTTCAGGTCAAGTTTGGGCATGAGGGCCAACAGGGACTCTTGCCAGAGGGGGGCGCACTCCGGCCGGGGCGGTAGGTCACCTCCCTTTCCCTTGCCCGGATAACAGAAGCCGATGGGCAGCACGGCGAAGGTAGCGGTATGGAAAAACGCCTCCTCAGTGACGCCCAGCCACGCACGCAGGCGGCGGCCGCTGGGATCGTCCCAGGCCACGCTCGACCGGTGGGCCAGGCGGCCCGGGGCCTGACTGATCAGGGCGATGCGCGCCTCGGGGTGAATGCGGAAGATGGGGTTAGGACCCAGCGGCAGCGCCGGCGCGCAGACGGCGCAGGCGCGGGCGCGGGTGAGTAGGGGGTGATCGTACTCCGGGGTGAATCCTTGGGCCATAGTTTAAAAGGTCCGGCCGTAGGTAAGAACGATCTGCTCGGTAAGGCTGATGCGTTGGCCGAGCCCAGCCGTACCGTTGGGCTGGGAGTAGTCGGTGATCTGCACCCGGATGTCGTCGTCGTAGAAGGCGTTAAGGAAGAGGTTCAGCTGAAAGTGCTCGGTGATGGCGAAGGCCAGGCCGTTCTGCCAGTCTACGTCCACGTTTTGTGGGTTGCGCAGGTAGTTGGTATAGAGCCCGAGGGTGGAGGAAAAGGTAAGGCGGTCATCGGGCAACAGGGTATTCTTATACTGGATTTGGGCTAGGGCACCCAGCTGGGCGTCCACGTTTTCGAATTCGGGGTAGATGCCGCGGGCGTTGGGCTCCCCACTAACCTGATTGCCGTGCACGCCGCGGCTGGCGATGCTGTCGTTGGCTACGATGATGAACTTGGAGGAGAGGGGGGAGAAGAAGAGCGAAAGGTGGTCGACGGGTTTGTAGTCGATACCCACGGAGAGGGTTGCGGTGGCCGGGGCGAGAAATTTGGAGAGCGGACTGCGGCCGGTGTCCAGCCAGTCGCTGATGAAGTTGCCCGAGTAGAGGTCGGGAAATTGGTAGGTCGGAGTCAGCTGGCTCAGCAAGGTGGCGTTGATCGAGTAGTACAGTTCGCTGTCCTCCCGGATCCGGTAGCCGTACTTGCTGTTGAAGCGGAACTCATCGATGGCCTTTTGGAAGGGAATTTTGTCGGTGGAGCCCTGACCGACTACGCCGGAACCGAGCCGCTGTACGCCGAACTGCCACAGCAGGGTGTTGTCCCAGACGCGGCGGTCCAGCTTGTAGCTGGCGAAACCGTTAAAGGCACCCCCGATGCCCAGGCGATTTTGTCCGGCGCCCTGTTTGGGATTGATCTGCAGGAGCTGGGCGAGGTCGAGGCCGATGCCGGCCCCCCGGCGCCAGCCGTCGGGGATCTCATCTTTCTCCTGCTTCTGGCCCAGGGCGGTGGCGGTGAGCGTCAGGCAGAGGATGAGCGACAGAGCTAATTTCATTCGGCAAAAGTAGGAAATGCGGGGGAGCGGGGACCCGGGGGAGCGGCTAGCGCCCGAGGTTGGGCGGCAGGGCCGGCTGGCCGGAGCGGCGGCTGTGCATTTCAAAGCCGTCGCTGCTGAGCTTGCTGAAGGGGATGGTGTACTCCGATTCCTCCGCCCGTAGGGTGATGCTGACGTTGTTGAGCTGGATGACCTCTCCCCTTTTTCCGTCGATGCTTACCTCGTCCCCGACGCGAATTTGATTGCGGTTATAGAAACTGCTGAGGATGTTGCTCATGATGTGCCGGGAAGCCATCCCGTATCCGATGGCAAAGGCACCCGCGATTCCCGCCAGTAGGATGCTGATGTTGGTCTCCATGAAGTCGGTCTGCAACTGAGCCTGGCTGAGGGCGATCAGCACGATATTGAGCAGGATGAAGTAGAAGATCGCATTAGCGATCAGCTTACCCGAGGCAATCCCCAGCGAACGGCAGGCGGATAGCACTAATTTTTTTATGAAGTCGGCCAGGAAGATCCCCCCAATCAGGACCAGGAAAGCGACAATGGCGTTGGGTAGGTAGGACACTAAGTCGGCCATCATCTTGGAGAGCATATCCATACCGAGGACGTGCACGGCGGACATAGTGAAGATGATCAGGACAAAATAGTAGACCGTCGCGGCCAGTAGGCGACTAGGCTGCAAGCGGAGGTTGGCCTTTCGCAGCAAATCGATGCGGAGCAGGCGGTCGGCCAGCCGGTCCAGTCCGGCGGCCGTGGTCAGGCGCCGCACCACCTGGTAGAGGACGCGGGCCAGCACGTAGCCGATCAGGAAGATGGTTGCGGCCTTGAGCAGGGCGGGTAAGGCGGTGAGGACCTGGTAAGCTTGGAGGCGGAGTATGTCGAAAACGGAATCCATGCGGCAAATTAACGGATGATCTCGCGGGGGCCGCCCGGGCCCGCCCCGAAGGGATCCCCATCGGGCTCGGTTTCCCGCAGGGTAAGGTAGTCCTCCTTCTGCAAAAGGGAGTCTCCGCCCCCCATGACGCTGAGGGTGTCCGCCATCACGGGACCGAAGAGTTGCACGACGCTGGCAAGGAATTCGGCGGTGCGCAGGTTACGCTGCACTTCCCGGCGGACGCGTAGGCGATGTTCCGGATTAAACGCCGTGAGATCTTGCTCCTGCAGGGCTAGAAAACTATTCATCTGCCGTTGGGTATGGAAGCAAACCGGCGTTCGTGGATCCGCTTTGCTTTTTCTTTAATTCGTTTGAGTTGCATTTTTACCGCGGATTCATTTTTCCCCAGCAGCTCGGCCATGGCCTTGATCTTCACGCCATCCTTGTACTTCATGAGCAGTAGGGTACGCTCGCCCTCGGTCAGTTGCCCCAGCACGTATTTCAGTTCGCTCAGTTGCATGTTCATCAGGTCTTCGTCGGGCACCTCATCGGTGAAGTCGGGCGGGTCATCGAGTTCGGAGGCGAAGAGTTCCCGGTTCTTTTTTTCCTTGCGGATCCGGTCAATACAGAGGTTGTAGGTGATGGAGTACACCCAGGTCGAGAACTTGGACTGTCCCTCGAACTTGCCCAGGTTGAGAAAGATCTTGGTAAAGATTTCCTGGGTGGCGTCCTCGGCCTCGCTGTCCTTGTGTAGCATGGTTATGGCCTTACTGTAGACCTTTCCGGCATACCGGTCGTAGAGCACCTGAAAGCAAGTTTCGTGCTGCCGTTTACGGTAGGCCATAATGATATCCAGATCCTCCATGGAGGCATCACAACCCTTTGCTGGAGGGGCACTCGGCATGTACACTGCTTTGTTCCCGGTCGCCCCCGTCGACGGAAGCGATTCGTAGGTGAGACGTCAATGTACGACGCGGGTCACAAGACGGCCAAAAAAGACCTATTCCACGACCCGGACGGCGGAACTCACGGCCGCTACGTTGAAAACGCCCAGGGCGGCGGGTCCATTATCTACGTTAAGTATATTTCCCGGGGCGTTGGCTACCGGCACCTGGAAAATGCCATTGTCCCCGTTCTGGATCTGATCGCGGGCTACGCTGAGGTAATAGAAGGCCTCGGGGCTCAGCGACCAGATGTCTACCTGCACCTTGTCGCCGCCCACCAGGGGTACGAAGCTACCGTCGTCGTCGGTCTTGTTGATGCTAAAGCGAATGGGAAAGATAAAGGCGATGCCATCGGTGCCGCTGCCCGCGTCGAAGGTGGCGTCGAAGGCTAGGTTGAGCTCCGAAGGGCGATTGAGTAGGGTGTCGTTGATGGTCGTGCGAATGAGGTAGGCATCCCCCAGGCCAACGAAATCGCGGGCGTAGATCTGAGCGTACCGGCCCGAGTCCAGGCCGATGCGTGCTTCCTCAAACTGCACGCTGATGGAGTCGATGGCCGGTACCCGGTTCAGGCGGGTTTGGCTGGCGTAGCGAGTATCCCCCTGCGAAATACCCAGTACAAAATCGTCGCCGACTGCGCCAAGCGATTCTCCGGCAACGGGCGTCCAGACGTAGTGGCCGGAGTCCTGATGCACGAAGGGGAAGCAGTCGTTGACGTCCAGTCCGTTACAAACGATTACCTCGGCATCCTCCACCCCGGTGGGCAGGCGGTTGGCGTAAAAATCTTGGCTCAGGGTAAGGCGGATGGTCTGGGGGGCGGACTCGTCGGTCAGCCAGGCGTCGACCACGAGCTGAGGCGTCTCGAAGTCGGTTTGAAGCGCAATGGGGTCGGTGCAGTTCCAGAGGGCGAGGGCCACGAGGAGCAGGGTGGGGAGGCGCATCATTTGAAGGTGAAGTTGTAGGACACGGAAGGAATAATGCTGCCCACTACGGAGAGCTTGATGGCCTCGGTATTGATCACCGCCCCGGGGGCGGTGCGGCCGTCGACCTGAGTGCCGTAAACGGTGAAGGGGTTGCGGCGGGCGTAGGCGTTGTACACCCCGAAGATCCACTGCCCCTGCCAGCGGCGGTCGGCTTTTTCTTTTTTGGGGTCGAGGGTTACGGACAGGTCCAGGCGGTGGTAGTCGGGGATGCGGAAGTTGTTGCGCGCGTCGCCGGCGTTATTGGGCACGAAGTACCCCAGCTGGTAGTAGCCGCTGTTGGCCAGGGTGAGGGGGGTGCCCGTATTGTACACGAAGGTGCCGCTGAGGGTGAGCCGGTCGCTTAATTCGTAGAAGCCGGTCAGGTTAAAGTTGTGGGTCTGGTCGAAGCGGGTGGGGTACCAGTCATTATTGTTGATGCCGTCAACGAGGCGCTCGGTGCGGGCCAGGGTATAGCTGAGCCAGCCGGAGGCCCGTCCGGCCGTCTTTTTCAACTGCACCTCGGTGCCGTAAGCGCGCCCCTTGCCGCTCAGGACCTGCCCCTCCACGAATTCATTCAGCACGAGATCGGCCCCGTCGATGTAGTCGATGAGGTTGCGGAAGTCCTTGTAGTAAGTTTCTAGGCTGAGCTCGTAGCGGTTATCGGAAAAGTTGCGGAAGTAGCCGAGGGCGTACTGGTCGGCCTTCTGGGGGTCGATGTTGTTGGTGCTCGGCGTCCAGATGTCGAGGGGGATCGAGGCCGTGGTGTTGCTGAGCAGGTGGATGTACTGGACGGTGCGCTGGTAGCTGGCCTTGACGGAGCTGTTGTCGTTGAGGGAGAACTGGGCCGCTGCCCGGGGCTCGAAATTGAGCCAATTCTTGATGGTCTCGCTGCGCTCCGTCGGCGTCGCGCCCACCAGCGGACGGGGGAAGCCGGGGCGGGGCGCCTCGCCGAAGTCGTAAATGTTGCGGCCGCCGAGGTAGCCGAAGTGACTGACGCGCAGGCCGTAGTTGAGCTTCAGCCGGTCGAAGAGGGTTACCTCGTTTTCGATGAAGGCACTCGATTCCAGGGCCCACTGCCGGTTAATGCTGATGTCGATGCGGTCCCCATCGCTCACCGCGATGGCGTTGGCGGGCTCGAAGCGGTAATGAATGGCCTGACCGCCAAAGCGCACGACATTGGTCGGACTAAGGAACCAGGAAAATTCCGGCTTGAGGCTGGTGTTGACGATGCTCGCGTCCCAGTTAAAGGCATCTTCGTTGGGGTCGTCGCCGAAGTCGATGGCGTAGTCGTAGTCGCTGTAGTAAAAGGTGAGGTTAGCGAAGAGCTTATCGGTAAAGAGGTGGTTCCAGCGTACCGTGGTGGTGGTATTGCCCCAGCTGAAGCCGGCGGCGTCGCCCGGACTGAACACGTCCCGCCCCAGGTAGCCGGAAATGAACACCTGGTCCTTGTCGCTGAAGCGGTAGTTGGTTTTCAGGGTGAGGTCGTAGAAATTGAGTTGGGTACCGGCAAACTCGTCGCTCAGGAAGGGCGCGGCCAGCACGTCGATGTAGCTGCGGCGCCCCGCGAGGAGGAAGGAAGATTTATCCTTAACGATGGGAGCCTCCACGCTCAGGCGGCTGAAGATGGTGCCGATGCCGCCCTGTACCTCGAACTGTTGGTTGTTGCCCTCCTTCATCCGCACGTCCAGGATGGAGGACAGTCGCCCCCCGTAGCGCGCCGGAATGCCGCCCTTGTAGAGCTGCACCCCCTTGACCGCGTCGGGATTGAACACCGAAAAGAAACCAAACAGGTGACTCGAGTTGAAGACGGGGGCCTCGTCCAGGATCACCAAGTTTTGGTCGATGCTGCCGCCGCGCACGTTGAAGCCGGCGGCTCCCTCACCCACGCTGGTCACGCCGGGTAGGAGCTGGATGCTGCGGAGCACGTCCACTTCCCCCAGCAGGCTGGGCAGTTTCTCGATGGTGCCCATGTCAAGCCGCTCTACGCTCATCTGTACGGTGCTCACGTTGCGGTCCTCGTCGGTGGCCGTGACGATCACTTCCTCCAGCACGCTCCCTGCTTCCCCAAGGGCGAAGTCGTAGGTCTGATTGCCGCGCAGTTCCAGTTGTTTCCGCTGGTCGCCAAAACCCAGGTAGCTGCCCACCAGGGTGTAGGTGCCGGGGGCTACGGTGAGGGAGTAGAAGCCGTATTCATTGGTGACCGTCCCCTTCGTGGTGCCGTCAAGGTAGACGGAAGCGCCGATCAGGGTTTCCCCATTGGCGGCGTCGCGCACGTAGCCCTTCACGGTCACGTTGGTCTGGGCGGTCAACCCGAGGGCAAAGGTGGCCAGCAGGAGAGTGAGTAGGGGTTGTTTCATCTGGTGGCTAAACGACGGATAGCGGGCAAGGGTTACGTCCCCGGCCCGCTATTCGTCGAATGTACCTTAGCGGTAGACGGATGCCCGACTTACTTGGGCTGCTTGCTGGTATCAGCTTCGCCCACTTGCTGGAAGTGACCGGCCTCCGTGATGGTCTTTTCCTGGCCGGTATCGGGGTCGGGGTAGCTGCGCTCGTGCACCTCTACGCTCAACTGCTTGCCCACGAGCTTTTCGGTATCGAGGGTTTTGCCCTCCATCTCCACGGCGCGCATGAGCTCGGCGAGAATGGGCTTACTGGGCTCGCTGTCGTAGAAGCGCTGCTCTACGAAGCCTTCCTCGGTCTCCATGCGGGCGGCGAAGAAGGGGATGCCCTTGTACTCGCTCTTGCCTTCGCTGATTTCGGTAATGGTTACAACGTGGCGGCCGTGCTGCAGGCGGGGTTTTTCGTTGACTTGTACTTTCATGGCGGTTAATTTCCTATCCAAAGTGTTTTACCAACAATTTGTTCGTAAAATTGACATATAAAACATGTAGCGGGATCTTACCATGTGATGAAGCGCGTCTGATGCGGAGGCCAGGATAAAATTTCGCGAAGGGTTGAAGCCCTCCGTGAAGGCCGAATGCTTCAAGGGAGAAATCATCATCCATGCTCTCGCCAAGAACAGACACCTCGTGGCTAGCGGCAGTCTGTTTACGATCATTAAAAGGCATGCCTACCCCACTACAAGCTTACTGATCGGTTTCATGGGGGGAACGAGCAAAATTGTTAGGCGATTACGGGACCTGCCTTTCCAACTGCGATCGCATTTTCTAAGCTACGCTTCTTGGAGTGGGCTAGAAATAGTACGACTTAACCACTCCACGAACAGCCGCATCCCAAACCCCGTCGCCTGCCGGTCCTTGGCGTAGGGCCCCTGCCTGAGGGCCACGCCGGCAATGTCGAAGTGTATGTAGCGCGGGTGATCGTGGGTGAAGTGCTCCAAAAACTTAAAGGCGTCGGTGGCACCGTGGAGGGGTCCCCCGCTGTAATTTTTCACGTCGGCCACGTCGCTGGCCAGTCCCTTGGCGAAATCGTCCCAGGGCGGCAGGGGCCAGACGCGCTCGCCTACGGCATCACCCGCGGTGCGGAACTCGGTGATCAGCTCCTCGTTTTTGCTCAGGACGGCCGCGCAGACGTAGCCGAAGGTGCGCACCGCGGAGCCGGTCAGGGTGGCCACGTCGATCAGGGTGGTGGGGGAGAAGTGCTTGACGGCGTAGCTCAGGCCGTCGGCCATGATGAGGCGGCCCTCCGCGTCGGTGTTGATGATCTCGATCGTCTTGCCGGCGTGGCTCTCGATCACGTCGCTGGGCTTGATGCTCAGGGCGTCGACGCTGTTGTCGGTAGCGGGGACGATGCCCACCAGGTTGACGGGCAGCCGCAGGCGGGCGGCGGCTTCGAGGGTACCGAAGGTGGCCGCGGCCCCGCCCATGTCGCTCTTCATCAGGTGGAGGTTCTGGCTGCCCTTGATGCTCACGCCGCCCGTGTCGAAGGTGACGCCCTTGCCGATGATGGCGGTGGTGTCCTCACCTTCCCCGCCGCCCCGGTATTCCATCACGATGAATACGGCGGGGTCTTCACTGCCGCGGTTGACGGCCAGCAGAGCGTGGAGGCCTTCGTCGAGGCAGGCGGCTTTGTCCAGCACCCGCACGGTGTAGCCGTAGGTCTGGCCGCTCTCCACGGCCCAGGCGGCGAGGTCCTGGGGCCGTTTCTTGTTGGCGGGCGCGTCGACGAGGGCCATGATGCGGGTCTGTACGTCCGCCAGGATAAGCTCGGCACCCGCGTCCCCGCCCCACTGGATTTCTCCCTGCACGAGGGGGTGTTCCTGAAAGTCCTCCCGGTGCTGGCCGGCGGAATAGCTGCCCAGTTTTAGTCCGCCGATGAAGGCGGTAGTAAGGGTTGCGTCGATTCCGTCTGCTGTGATGGTAACCCCGCCCGCTAGATAGTCGGATTCGTGGTGGCTGAGGCCGTGGGCGAGGGTTTGCGTGCTCGCGGGGGTAGCGTCTTTGGCGAGGCGCGCCAGGAAGCCGGTCGGGTTTACGGTACGTAAGTAGGTACCCGCCTGGAGAGATTCGGTATAGTCGTCCGTTCCTTCGGCGGGGAGCAGGGTGATCTGGGTCATAGTGCAGTAAAGGTGCGAAGGGAAAGGGAGTTCACTACCCGCAGACCGCCGTCCGGAAAGATCTAAGGGGAGACGGGCAAGCAAACTATTTAATCCCCGTGGGCATTTGAGTAGGAGCTTACTTGTCGCTTTCCGCAAAAGAAAATCTATGAAGATCGGCGTGGTCTGTTATCCTACCTACGGCGGCAGCGGCGTGCTGGCGACCGAGCTGGGACTGGGGCTCGCGCGCCGCGGACACGAGATTCACTTCATCACCTACCGGCGGCCGGCGCGGCTGGGGTTTTTCCACGAGAACGTCTTTTACCACGAGGTGGATAGCGGGGCCGATTATCCGCTTTTCGAGTTTGCCCCTTACGAAACCTCCCTCGCCTCTAAGCTGGTGGACGTGGTGGAGAATTACGGCCTGGACCTGCTGCACGTGCACTACGCCGTGCCCCACGCCGCGGTGGCCTACATGGCCCGCAAGATCCTGGCGAGCCGTGGGCGCTACGTGCCCTTCGTGACCACCCTGCACGGCACCGACATCACCTTGGTGGGTACCAACCCCGCCTTCGCGCCCACCATTACCTTCGCGATCAACAAATCGGACGGCGTGACGGCCGTTTCCGACTCCCTCAAGGCGATGACCCTCGACAGTTTCGAGATCTGCCGCGAGATCCAGGTGATCTACAACTTCATCGACTTCAAGCGTTTTAAGCGCGACAATAAGGAGCACTTCAAACAGGCCATCGCCCCGCAGGGCGAGCGTATTCTGATCCACATCTCCAACTTCCGCCCCGTCAAGCGGGTCGACGACGTGATCTACATCTTCAAGATCATCCACGACCAGACGCCCTGCAAGCTGCTGCTCATCGGCGACGGTCCCGAGCGGGGCAAGTGCGAGGACCTCAGCCGCCGCCTCGGCCTGACCAAGGACATCCGCTTCCTCGGCAAGCAGGACGCCGTGGAGGAACTCCTGGCCGTCGCCGACGTCTTCCTGCTCCCCTCCGCCAGCGAGAGTTTCGGGCTGGCGGCCCTCGAGGCCATGGCCTGTGAGGTGCCCGTGGTGTCCAGCAACGTGGGGGGCATCCCTGAAGTCAACCTCGACGGCGTGACCGGCTACACCTCCGGCGTCGGCATGGTCGATAAGATGGCCGAAGACGTGATGAAGATCCTGGAAAGCGACGAGACGCTCCAGAAGTTTCGCAAGAACGCCCTCGCGCAGGCGGCCCGTTTCGACATCGAGGCCATCATCCCGCAGTACGAGGCCTATTACCAGATGGTGCTGGAGCGCAGCCGCATCACGCCGGAAGAGCCAGTAATGGACTGTTAGGGAGGAAATGTTAAACGGGCAATTTAAAATTTGAAATTTCCGTACCCCAGCATCTGGTACGTCGCCACGGTGGTCAGCATGGAGGTGGCAATTTCCACCTCGGGCGCGACGGCCGTGAGCGGAATGTCACGGCCGAGCAGGGACTGTCCGCACACCACCACCGTCACGCCGGCTTTCCGGAGGGCCCGCAGCAGGGGGAGATTGGGATTGTCGACGCCGAAGCGTTCGTGAAAATAGTGATCGTTCAGGACGCCGAAGGTCGCGCCGCCGTGGATGGCCAGCACGACCTTGACCTGATCCGCCGGTACGCCCCCCACGGCGAAGAGGTTGAGCATGCGGGCGACGTTGTAGAGTCCCGCGCCGAGGCTGTCCGGCGATTCGGCACCGGAGTAGACATCAACGACCAACTTGTACTCCAAATCCGGGTCGGGCTTTACCGTGGCCTCGGAAAGGTTATAAATCCCACCGAAGGGGACCACCGGCATCACCCGTTCCTGGGCGCGGAGCGCGGGTGCGGTGGAGGTAGGGAGGAGCGGGCCGGCGGCAAAGGTCAGCAGGGAGAGGAGCAGGATGCGCATAGCGACAAGGTACGAAGGGCCACGGAAGGGTTTATTTTTCCGGAAAAGTACCGGGTGCAGTATACTTGCACCGTCGTTCTGCTAGTTTTGGTGCAACAGCTTGTTGCCGGGACCATTCCTCTTCCGACTCGTAAATAGTAAGGGCAGCCTTGTGCTAAGCGACGAGATTCGGTGTTTAAATAGCGTATGAGGCCCGGAAAAATACTGCTGCGTTTAGAGATATTCCTGATCCTGGTCATTTGGCCGCCGAGCGAGGAGTGAAATATTAGTAAAGAAACCCAGGGATGCGTAC
The DNA here is from genome assembly GCA_963710195.1 of Lewinellaceae bacterium. GTDB lineage: Bacteria > Bacteroidota > Bacteroidia > Chitinophagales > Saprospiraceae > Neolewinella. Next base: position 1,733 of record CAVPZF010000003.1, on the reverse strand, counting down.
GGCAACGACCATAGTTTGCACGGTTTTTGAACGAAACTACCACCACGGGGTAGTCGCGCTGGCCAATTCTTTGTTTACTAGCGGATTCCGCGGCGTGTTGCATGCCGGCTACCGCGGTCCCCTGCCCCCCTGGGTGAAGGACGGCGCGCCCGTGGGGCCCGACTACACCGAGTTCGAGGTCGCCTCCGGACTCTACATCCACTTCGCCCCCCTGGCTACCGACGAGATGCTGGCTAATGTGAAGCCACAACTGATCAATCAGGTCTGGGACAATTACGGTCCGGACGTGGAGACTGTCTTCTACATCGACTGCGACATCGTCATCAAAGCCCAGTGGAAGCGCTTCGAGGAGTGGGCGCGTTTTGGCGTGGCCCTGGTGGAAGACATGAACTCCCCGGTGGCCGTCGATCACCTGCTGCGGCAACAGTGGAGGCAATACTACGGCCAGTTCGGGATCGACTACGTGGCCCGCGACAACGTGTACGTCAACGGGGGCTTCGTCGGCCTTCACCGCGACTTCCGGGACTTCAACGCGCTGTGGGACCAGCTGCAGATCCATATGAAGCAATATACCGGCAAACAGGACCGCATCGGCATTGCCGACCGTTGGAACCTCTTCCACTTCATGGACCAGGACGCCCTGAACGTGGCCAAAGACCTGTATTCCCGCGTCAGCCTGCTCGGCAAGGAGGCCATGGATTTCGACAAGTTCGGGCAGGTCATGTCGCACGCCGCCGGTCCCCGTAAGCCGTGGCATAAGTCCTACTTAAAGAACGTCCTCAGTACCGGCTCCCGCCCCACCCCCACCGACAAGACCTACTGGAAGCACGTGGCCGCTCCGATCCGCCTCTTCTCGGACGGCACTATCCGGCGCAAAACGCTGGCGATGCAGGTGGCTACCATGATCGGCCGCTTCTTTACGCGCACGTAGTCCCCCGCGTCGGCCGAGCCTTGCGCAGCTAGGCTCGTTCGCCGGGGTAGACGGAAGTAACCTACTCTTTTCCCCCTCATGCAGCCCCTGGTCAAAATCCGCCTTTGCCTACTGGTCGTCATGCTCGGCCTTTTCGTAGCCGGCGTCACGGCCTTCCCCCTGCTGGAGGAGATCAACGTCCTCAGCCGACTCCTCGTGGGCACCGGTGCCTCCCTGGACTCATCTGCCTACTCCGGTATCGTCCGCTGGGTCCTGCAGGTGCGAGAGGGCCTGGAAATCACCTACGCGGCTTACCCCTGGGTTGCCTACGGCACCGACTGGTTGGCCTTCGGGCACTTAATGATCATGCTCTTCTTTATTCCTGCCCTACCGCGAGCCGGCGCGTTACGAGGGCGTACTGTGGGTGGGCATCTGGTCGTCGCTGCTCATCTTACCGCTAGCCTTCATCTGCGGTCCTCTACGGAGCATTCCGTGGTACTGGCAGCTGATCGACTATTCGTTTGGGGTAGTGTGCATCGTTCCGCTGGCGGTGGCGATCCGGGAGGTGCGGAAACTGGAGACCTGGCGGAGGTAGGGGCGGGGGCGCGGGTGTGCAGGGTCGCCCGCGGAATGCTCGGGGGGAGCGGGTTACCCGTTGCGCTTTTGGTCGGTACGGGGGGCGCACACCCGTCAATTGGGGCACACCCGTCAATTGCTTGGCGTGGTTGTCAACTACTTGCGTACTTTGGGGGGGGTGGTGGTGCACACCCGAAAGTTATGGCTAAGCCATTGCGTGCGTATGCGACATGCGTATGCGTTAGTG
>CAVPZF010000002.1:522500-570970 GCA_963710195.1 Lewinellaceae bacterium | reverse complement strand
CACTTCCGCTTCTGTACAACAGAAGCGGAAGTCAGCTCCCTCCTACCCCATCGTTTTAGCCCCCATTTGATGCCAAAAGCGCTTGTTTTTGGTAAACTGGTTTCCCCTATCCCATCCAAAATGGGAAACCAGCTCCTCGCTGCCGCGCTGGAGGACACAAAAAGCGGGGAGCGCAAGTACCTCGCTCGCGTCGAGCGCCGCGCCTTACAGGATGCGACACAGCAGCAGGAGGCCCGCATGAAGTACTGCGGCGGGTGGCTCTACTAGGCCGGGTGCTGGCTACGGGTGGTTTGCCGCCCTTTCTCAGGACACATGCTCGTACACCGCGGCAGCGGCCACGGGAAGGTTGTCTACCCCAGCCCCTTTCCGGATAACGCCAATCATCGTACGCGCTATCTTCGCCCCACAAACGGGGAGATCCCCCCACCCGCCACGCCTTCGCTGCATGCCCCTCACCGGTATTTTCGTTCCCCTTGGGTTTAGCCTGGCCTTCCTGCTGCCGGCCGCGTGGCTCTACCTCCATGGGCGGCGGGGACTTTCCCTGGCACCCGCGTTGACCGCCCTGCTCCTGACCGGGGCCACGGTGACCGTGTACCTCCAGGAGGTGCGCAAAACGCAGGCGACCTACGACCTGGAAATCTTACTCCAAGAGTTCAGCCGCCAGGACCTGTTCCACGGCGGGGACCTGCGCGACGGGGAAGAGACGCTCTTCCTGCTGTCCGCCGGCAGTCAGGCGCTGTACCGGGGCCGAGCGTATGCACCCCAGTACGCGGACCGGATCGACTCGCTCTTGCGGGGAATGGCCGACTGGAGCGTGCGCTACCGCAACCTGCCGCAGTGGGGCAGCGGCTCCGACTGGGATCACGAGGTGTTCTTCCTGGCCCACGCCGGCATCATCCTCGGGCACTATCAGCTGGCGACGGCGGACGAGACCTACGCCCCCTACTTCCAGCGCATCGGGCGCTACCTGGGCCAGCGCATGCCCCTGGCCCACTACAAGCACCTGGGCAGCCACGGAGACGAGAATATGCTGCGGCCGGCCGATAATGCCGCGGCGATGTACGCGCTCCACCTCTACGATTCGTACTACGGGGAGACCATCGGGCAGACTACCCGCGCCGAATGGACCGACTACATCCGCAGCGAACTGCACTACGCCGAGAGCCGGCTGCCCTGCGCGGCCTTCACCACCACCAACCGCTGCAGCATCGAGCCGAGCGCGGCGGCCACCGGGCTGTACATCAACTACCGGGCCGCGGCAGTCCCGGGCGAGGTGAGCGATGACATCCCCTACCGCGAGTGGCTGCACTACTTCAAGCGCTTCAGCGGCAACCCCTTCAGCCTGCACATCCGGCCCAACATGCGGCGGGGCGAAGTGGCCCGCCTGTGCCATGCCGGGCTGGCGCCCCTGGACTGTGGCCTTCATGAAGACGCCATCGGCCTGTGGGCGGCGGCGGAGTACGGGGGCGGGTACACCTACTTCCGGCTGTTCTGCGGCTACGTCTTCGGGCGGTGGTTCGGGGAGACGCCGGACTACGCGGCAATGCGGCCGGCGCGACGGGTGAAGGCCCTCACGGCCGTGGCCCTGCGCACGATCGGCGAGGGAATCACCGCCGAAGAGAAATGAACCAAATTTTGGGGGATTCCTTTCGTTGGTATTCCGAGCGGGCGGCCAGACTCCCCTTCCGTATTATCCTGAAGTTACCCGTATGCCTAACGATTTCGACGTCATCATCATCGGTTCCGGTGCCGGTGGCGGTACCATCGCCTATACCCTGGCCGATACCGGCAAGCGGATCCTAATCCTGGAGCAGGGCAGCTTTATCCCGCGCGAAAAACAGAACTGGGACCCCGCCTTCATCTTCGGCGAGCAGGGATACAAAGCGGACGTGACCTGGGAGGGGCCCGACGGGGAGGACGTGCGCCCCATCGTCTACCACCGGGTGGGCGGCAACACCAAAATGTACGGCGCCCTGCTGCACCGACAGCGGCCAGAGGACTTCGAGGAGCAGCAACACCGCGGCGGCATGAGCCCGGGCTGGCCCGTGGGTTACGACGCCTTCGAACCCTACTACATGATGGCGGAGCATGTGATGAAGATCCACGGCAACCGGGGCGAGGACCCCTCCGCCGGCTGGTCGAGCGGCCCCTTCCCCTTCCGGGCCTTTCCCCACGAACGGCGCATCCAGGAGGTGGCCGACGCCTTTACGAAGCTGGGGCTGCACCCCCACCACTCCAACCTCGCCCTCAACCGCGACATCGACGAGCCCTGGCGGCGGCCCTGCATCGCCTGCAACACCTGCGATCCCTTCCCCTGCATGCTCCACGCCAAGTCGGACGCGGAAACCGCGCTCATCCGTCCGGCCCTGCAGCACGATAACGTGACCCTCTGGACGGGCAGCCACGTCGATAAGCTTATCGAGGAAAACGGCAAGATCGTGCGCATCACCGGCACCCGCGACGGGGAGCCGATGGAGCTGAGCGCCGACCTCATCGTGGTCAGCTGCGGGGCCATCAACACGGCCGCCCTGCTGCTGCGTTCCGGAGTGGCCAACTCCTCCGACCAGGTGGGTCGCAACTTCACCAAGCACAACCAGAGCGGCATCTCCGCCATGGACTACACCAATCCCAACGACACCATCTTCCAGAAGACCCTCGGGGTCCACGACTTCTACCACGGGGCACCGGGCATGCCCTACCCCCTCGGCACCGTACAGCTGACCGGCAAGGCCCACTGGACGCGCATCATGGGCGACTACGCCGACCAGCAGATCGACGAAGCGCGCGCCCGGGAGGTCCAGCAATACGCCGTCGATTTCTGGTTCACCAGCGAAGACCTGCCCGACGCCCACAACCGCATCCAGTGGACCGACAAGGGCATTAAATTCAACTACCGCCCCAACAACCGGGAGAGTCACTTTGAATTCCTGGACTTTTTTCAGGAAAAGTACCTCAAGCCGCAGGGCTTCACGGACTTCATGCGCTCGACCAAGGGGCTGCAGTTCACCTGGCACCAGGCGGGCACCGCTCAGTTCGGTACCGACCCCAAGACATCGGTGCTGGACACCAACTGCAAGGCCTGGGACCTCGACAACCTCTACGTCGTGGACGCCAGCTTTCAGCCCAGCCAGGGGGCGACCAACCCCACCCTCACCATCGTGGCCAACGGCATCCGTGTGGGGGAACACCTCCGCAAAGCGTGGTTCAACGAGGGCGGGGTAAGCATACAAGATTACCCCCTCTCCGAGGGCTACATGGCGGATAGTGCGCCGGCCCACATTCAGGATACGACCTACGTGGCCGGCGACGCGGAGAGTTGGGGCGCTTAAGGAAATGATCGGGCGGAAAGTGTACGAGGGACCGGGTTTAGGCGTTAAGAGCTTGTTTGGCTTTCCGAGCCTGACGAAAGCGCCGCTATTTTGCTTCTATGCGAACCCTGAAAAGGGGAGCTTAGCGGGCTAAGTAGGCTTTTCGAGGCCAAGAATAGACGCAAAAGAGCAAGTTTACGCCGGGGAGCGGAATCCCAAACAAGCTCTAATCCCTAGCGGCCTATCTTGCGGCCCCATTAGACGTTGCACTATGAAGTTGACACGCTTTTTGTTACCAGTTCTCTGTATATTCCTCACTTCGGGCGGACTTTTCGCGCAGGCCACCACGGTGTATACCGAGGCCTGGCGGATCTTTAAGGAAGCTGAGGACCACCGGCAAAAGAACCTGCTGGACAAGGCCCAGCGCGAGTACGCGGAGGTAGCCACCATGCTGCTGCCCGTGCACCAGCCCGACGCCGAACTGCTGCGCATCCAGTCCGAACTGAACGTCGCCAAACTGGCCGTGCGCCTGGGCAAGAGCGACGGAGAAAAACTGATCCTCGACTTCGTGCGGCGCTACCAGCCCGACCCCATCGCCAACACGGCGCTGCTGGAGATTGCTAACTACTACTTCGAGGAAAATGAGCTGGAGAAAGCGGTGGAATACTACCAGCTGGTGCCCCGCGACCTGATGAGCGCCGAGGAGCAGGCGCAGGTTAACTTCCGGCTGGGCTACGCGTACTTCGTACAGAAGGACTTTGACGAGGCCAAGCGCTACTTTCAATTCAGCCGGAACGTACAGGGGGAGTTTTACTATCCGACCAACTACTACCTGGGCATCATCCAATTTTTCGAAGGCAACTACGACGTGGCCATGGAGCAGTTCCGGATCGCGGAAAAGTCCCCGGAGTACAAGGCCTACATCCCCTACTACCTTACCCAGATATACTTCGCCCAGCGGCGCTACGAGGAACTGATCGCCTACGCGGCTCCGGTGGTGGAGGGCGGGGGCGCCAGTGTCAAGAACCGCCAGGAAATGGAGCAACTACTGGGGCAGGCCTACTTCGAGCGGGGAGATTACGCCCTGGCCCTTCCCCTGCTGGAAAGCTACGCGAAGGGCAACCGGAAGTTACGGGAGGAAGAACTCTTCCAGCTGGCCTTTGCCCGCTACCAAACCCAAGACTATCCCCTCGCCGCCGAGGCCTTCCGGGAAGTCTCGGCACAAAACACTGCCGTGGGCCAGAGTGCTAACTTTTACCTGGGCGACATTGCACTCCGGCAGGGAGATGGCATCGGTGCCCGTAGCGCCTTTGCGGCGGCGGGCCGGCAAAACTTCGACCTCAGCGTGCAGGAGGAAGCGCTGTTTAACTACGCCAAATTGAGCTACGAACTGGGCTTCCCCGCCGATGCCATTACGGCCATTCAGCAGTTGCCGCCCGAATCAACCTTTTATACCCGCGGGCAGCAACTGCTTGGCGACGTGTTTACCACGACCCAGGATTACCAACGCGCACTCGACATCCTGGATGCCATGCCGGAGCGCTCGGTCCAGCTCGACGAAGCCTACCAACGCGCTGCCTTCTACCGCGGACTGGAACTGCTCGGACAGGGGGATATGGTACAGGCCAAGGCGCTGCTTGAAAAAAGCATCGCTCGCCCCGTCAACTCGTCCTACCGCGCCCAGGCCCTGTACTGGCTGGCTGACATGGCCAATCGCCGGGGGGATTACGCCGGCTCGGTGAATCTGACCAACCAATTCCTTACACTGGCCAAAACCGTAGATGGGTTGCCGCCGCAATCGTCCGTCTACACCGGCAATTACCTCCAGGGCTACAATTACCTCAAGCAGGATAACTACTCCGCCGCCCTGAAATTTTTTACGGCTACCGTGGAGGGGATCGAGCGGAACCTGCCCTACATCACCGACACCGACGTGCGCGAGCGCGTACTGGGGGATGCGGTGCTTCGGGCGGGGGATGCTTACTTCACCAACAACCAGTATGACCTAGCCGCTCGCTTTTACGACGACGCGATCCAGCGCAAAACTGTGGGCTTCGTCTACGCCCTCTACCAGAAGGCACTGATCGAAGGCCTCCGCGGCCGTAACGCCGATAAGGTGCTGGCCCTCGAACAGCTCGTACAGAACTATCCCAATAGCCAGTTCGCCGACGATGCGCTGTACCAACTTGCCCTTACCTACCAGGAGCTCAATCGGCCCCAGCAAGCGCTCGAACCGCTGCGGACCATCATCAGCAACTACAAGGTTAACTCCCCGCTCGTCAACCAAAGTCTGCTGCAGCTCGGCCTCATCAGCTACAACCTCGGCAACAGCGAGGCGGCCGTCAACTACTACAAGCAGGTGTTCGCCTCCAACCCCACGCCGGGGGAGACCGTCCGCGCCCGCGAGGCCCTGCGGGAAATCTACGTGGATGACATGGGCCGCGCCGACCTCTTCTTCCAGTTCTTCGAAACTTTACCCGGGCAGGAGATCACCACCGATGCCCGCGACAGCATCAGCTTCCGCGCCGCCGTCAGCCAGTACGAGAACGGCAACTACGACCGGGCGGTAAGTGCCCTGACCGATTACTTGCGGCAGTACCCCCAGAGTCCGAATACCCTACCCGGCGTATTCTACCGGGGCGACAGCTACGTAGCCCTACGGCGCTATAATGACGCGCTCCCGGATTACGAAGCCGTCATTAATGCTGGTCCCAGCCGGTTTTACCTGCCCGCCCTGAAGAAGGCCAGCCTGATCGCCTACAACAGCGTCGAGGATTTCCAGCGGTCCTACCGGCTGTACACCCTGCTAGAAGCCGCCGCGGATAACGAGACGGTGCGCTTTGACGCCCAGGTGGGCGCCCTGCAGTCGGCCTACCGCCTCAAAGACACCCCGAATACGGAGGCCTATGCCGCCAAGGTCGCCAACAATGCCAACGCCACCGCCGCCCAACGTACCGTAGCCAACTTCTACCTCGGCAAAATCGCCTTCGACCGCAAGGACCTTGTTCGAGCCCTGCCCTACTTCGACCAGGTGATCGCCAATAGCGACGACGAACGGACCGCCGAGGCCCGCTACCTGCGCGCCAGCGCCGTATACCAACAGGGCAACCTCGACCGCGCCCAGCAGCTCTCTCTGGAGGCAAACCGGGAAAGTTCGGGCTTCCCCTACTGGGTGGCCAAGACGGTGATCCTCCTGTCTGACGTACTCCGCGACAAAAAGGATCTCTACAACGCCCGCGCCGCCCTGGAGGCCCTGCTCGAGAATTACTCGGAAGACGCCGCGATCGTCGCCGAAGCCCGCCAGAAACTCGCCCGCGTCGAAGGGGAAATCAACGCCGGCAGCCGCCTCAACACCCAGCCCACTAATCCCGGTCGCCTTGAGCTCGACAACGGAGGAAACAACTAATGAACATGCTTCGCCCCCTCATCCTCGGCCTAGGCCTGCTCGCCGGCCTCTACGCCCACGCCCAGGGCAACCTGGAAGACAATAGCGTCACCGTCGTCACCAACTTCGAAGCCCGCCTGACCGACGCCGAGCGCGTGCGCGTCAATCCGGTGCCCCCACCCGCCGACACGACCAGTCGCCGGCAGACCTACAGCATCCTGCCCCGGCCCCTGGCCATCGACTATCCGGCCCCGACCATCCGGCCGCGGGCCATCAGTCGCGCCGAGCCCGAGCCCATCAAACGCGGCTACGCCAAGCTCGGCGTGGGACTCCCGAACGCGCTCTACGGCGATCTGAGCTACGACCTCACCGGACAGGACAACCTAGACCTTGGCTTCTACGCCAACCACTACAGCTTCAACAACGACAAGAACGTAGAGAACCAACGGGCCAGCGACACCAAGGTCGGGGCCGAGGGCAACTACCTATTCGATCAGGGCTTTGCCGTGGCCGGTGGGCTGAGCTACGACACCCGCAGTCGCTACTATTACGGCTACAATTTCTCGGAACTTGAAGGCGACTCCTCTCTAACCTTCACACCCGACGAGGTACGCCAGCGCTTTAACACTTTCGCGCTCCACACCGAGATCTACAACGGCACGCGCACCGAGGGCGATTTTGACTACAAAGCCGGCATCAGCCTTTACCTCATGGATGCCAGCCCCTCCGTGCGGGAAAGCAACTTCGACTTCAACATTGCCGCGACCAAGTGGATCAACGACACCAATCCGCTCGACGTAGAATTTCGCGCTGACCTCACCTCCTTCAAGGATACGAGCACGCAGAACCTCAACGTGGTGAGTCTAAGTCCGAGCTATACCGTGGTCGTAGCCGACCGCATCAAGCTCAAGGCCGGCGTCCGCCTGACCAGTCAGGAGGATGACTTCGACGTGTTCCCCAACTTCACCGCCTCCACCGTACTGGTCGACGGCTTACTCAACGTCTTTGCCGGCGTGGAGGGCAACGTACAGAAGAACACCCTCAAGTCCCTCTCCGACTACAACCCGTGGATCAACACCCGTTTGCGGGTCCGCAACTCCGAGGTCACCAAGTATTACGGTGGTGTCGAGGGTACCTTTCGCGGCATCGCCTACCGCGCCGAGGGCGGCTATAAGTACCTCGACAACCTGGCGCTATTCAAGAACGACCGCGACGCCGAGGGCATCCCCCGCTTTAACGTAGTGTACGACGACGGCAGCCAAATCTACTTACAAGCTACCGCTACCCTCCCGCTCGTCGAGAATCTGGACCTCAGCGGCACGGTTGTCCAGCGCTTTTACAGTATGCAGAACGAGGAAAAGCCGTGGCAACTGCCCAGCTTTAGCCTCAACGCGGCCGGCATCTACACCCTCCCCACCCTGCCCCTCCAACTCCGCGCCGACTTTTTCGTCGAGAATGGCCTCCCCTACGAAACCGCCGAAGGCGGCGTGGACCACCTCAACGCTCTCCTGGACCTCAGCCTCAGCGCCGAATACACCTTTAGCGACACCTTCGGCGCCTGGGTCCGCGTCAACAACCTGCTTAACAACAAACGGGAGCGGTTTTTCAATTACCCTACTATCGGCACTAACTTCATGGTGGGGGGGACGGCGAGTTTTTAGTGGACCTGCGGCGGTAGTGAGCTTATTCCCCATAAGTCTCCCGCACCAAGCCAAACCGCATCAAGTCTACCAGCATGCCACTCGGCAGGCGGTACTCCGCACGCAGTTCGCCCTCGCGGCTGAAGCCGACGCGGCGGGCCAGGCGCTGGCTGGCGTAATTATCGATGAGGGTCTTGATGATGAGCTTGTCGAGTTCAAGTTGCAGGAAGGCGAATCGGACCACCCGGGCCAGCACTTCGGTCATGATGCCCTGGCGGATCAGTGATTTGTCAATGAAGTAGCCCAACTCGCCGCTGGGAACGCCCCATTCCAGGTTGAAAAGTTGAACGAAGCCGATCAGTTCAGTGGTCTCGTTCGACCAGATGCCCAGGACGTAGCGGGTCTGCAACAGCCACTCCGCAATGCACTCCCGCACAAACGCTTCGGCCTGGAGGCGCGAGGCACCGGCTTCGGCCATGAGGTAAGGAAAATGGTCGAGCAGATAATCCCGGTTGGCTTCGAGAAGCTGGTAAAATGCCCGCCCGTCGTTCTCGCGGAAGCGGCGGACCACGCAGCGCGGGGTCAGCAGTGCGGTATCGATGTCGAAGAGTTGATGACGCATGCCGAATGGATTTGGGCGAGTAGTGGAGAAGGCAGGGAGGGCTATCCTTCCACCCACGTCACCTTCTCCCGCCAGTCGCCCCGTGGACGCGGCAGGTCGGGCGCGTCGGGATAGCCCAGGTAAAACATGCCCAGGCAGCGTTCGTTGTCCGCGCTTCCGGGCCACGCGCCATAGTCTCCACAGAGAAAGCCGGGGCTGCTCCAGTAGCCGCCCAGTCCGTAGGTATCCAGGCTCAGCCAAAGGTTTTCCACGGCGGCGCCGACGGCCACGATTTCTTCCCACTCGGGTACACTTTTTCTGGGGTCGCGATGGAGGAAAATGAGCAGTACCGCGGCCGCCTGATCGATCTTTTGGCCGAACTTCTTGGCGATGCCGGCGACCTCGTCCCGCTCACGCCCGTAGACGTCCAGCAGCCCGTTCTTCAGTTGTTGCTTCCCCCCTTGCCGGTACACGCGGAAGCGCCAGGGCTCCGTCTTTTTATGGCTGGGGGCAAGGTTAGCGGCTTGAATCAACTCTTCCAGCACGGATTTATTTACCTCTTTCCCGGTAAAGAATTGGGGAAAAATAGAACGTCGGGCAGTTACGGCAGGCAGCATGGCAGGAAGCATTAGTGGGGCGGAATCGCAGGGGTAAGGTACGCAAACGGCACCGGCGCCCACGGTCGCGCAGCTGCCCAACCCTCAGTAGAACAGACCGGCGATCGTGCCCGTCATCAGGCAAGCTACGGTGCCGCCCAACAGCGCGATCATGCCTAACTCCGTGAGGTTTTTCCGCTGCCCGGGCGCGATGGCGCTGATGCCCCCCACCTGTATGCCAATGCTGGCGAAGTTGGCAAAGCCACACAGGGCGTAGGCTACGATGAGGACGCTCTTCGGGTTGAGGGTAGCCCCCGATGCCTGCACCGTCCGAAAGGTGTCATAGGCCACGAATTCATTGATCACCGTCTTCAGCCCGAGCAACTGCCCAACGATGGTAATGTCCTCGGACGGTACGCCGATAATCCACGCCACGGGGGCAAACACCAGCGCCAGCAAGTAGGTAAAACTGAAGCCCTCAAACCGACCGTCGGTAGTAAGGGCAATGGAGGTGTTCCAGTCCGCCTCCGTCAGGCCGACGGCGGAGGCCACCTCATTGAGGATATCCGTCCCCCCCACGAAGAGCACGTTGAGCATGTAGATAAGGGCGGTAAACACCAGCAGCATCGCGCCCACGTTGATCGCCAACCGCAGCCCGTCGGTGGTGCCGCGGCTAATGGCGTCCAGCAGGTTCGTGCTGTCGTCGGCGGCCATCTCCAGACGCTGGTCCTTTTCGGGTTGCTTGGCCTGGTGCGGATTATCGATTTGCCCACCCGTGACCGCGGCGAGTTCGGCCCGGTCTTCGGGGAGCAGCATTTTGGCGCAGACGATGGCCGCCGGAGCGGAGATAATACTGGCCGTCAGCAGGTGACGGGCGAAGAATTGCTGGCTTACGGGATCGCTCCCGCCCAGGAAACCGATGTAGGACACGAAGACGCTTCCCGCGATGGTCGCCATACCGCCGACCATGACACACAGCAGCTCCGACCGCGTCATGCGTTCCAAGTACGGCTTAATGACCAACGGGGCTTCGGTCTGACCAATGAATACGTTGGCCGCCGCGGCCAGGCTCTCCGGTCCACTGAGGCCCATGACCTTACTTAGCAGCCAGGCTAGCCCAAACACTACTTTCTGCAGGATACCGAGGTAATAAAGAATGGCCGACAGGGCCGAAAAGAACACGATAGTTGGCAGCACCTGGAAGGCGAAGATGTAGCCGAAGCTATCGATATCGTTCACGATGTTGCCGAACAGGAAGGCCGAGCCCGCCCCGGTGAACTCCAGGGTCTTGCGGAAGCCCGCCGCCACGTAGTCGAAGAGGGTGCTGATGCCGTCGACCTTGAGAATGAGGACGGCCAGCACCACCTGCATGGAAACGCCGATACCCACCAGCTTCCAGTCGATGGCGCGCCGGTTGGCGCTGAAGGCATAACAGATCCCCAACATCACACTCATACCCAGGACGGTGCGGAAAAGATCGTAGAGGAAGGTCATGGCCGTATTTGGGTGCGGCACAAGGTAGGAATTCTATCCTCTTCGGCTTTCTTACCTTCGCCCCGTATGGCAAAACCCTTCCTCATCGGCATTACGGGCGGCAGCGGGTCCGGCAAGACCACCTTTATCCAACAGCTCCGGGAAGGACTGCCCGACGACCAGGTCTGTTTGCTGAGCATGGACGACTACTACGTCCCCCGCGAAAAACAGGAAAAGGACGCCTGCGGCATCCACAATTTTGATCGCCCGGGCTCCATCTACCGCAAGGAATTCGTGCGTGACCTCCGGCGCCTGCTCGCCGGCGAGACCGTGCAGCGGCAGGAATACGTGTTCAATAACGAATTAGCCACCCCCCGGATCCTCACCTTCCACCCCGCCCCGGTCATCATCGTCGAGGGGCTCTTCGTTTTTCACTACAAGGAACTACGCAAGCTGCTCGACCTCAAGCTTTTCCTCCACGCCAAGGACAACCTCAAGGTCGTCCGCCGCATCAAGCGCGACCGCGTGGAGCGCAACTACCCGCTGGAGGACGTCCTCTACCGCTACGAGCACCACGTGCTGCCGGCCTACGAGAAGTACGTCCATCCCCACCAGGAACGCGCCGACCTAGTCGTCAACAACAACACCGACTTCAACATGGGCCTGGCCGTTGTCCGTGCCTTCGTACTATCCAAGTTGTGAGGCTACTGCCGGCCTTGCCGGAGCAGCCAGGCGTAAAGTTCCGGGTTGTCGTAGGCCGGGTCCCAGGCGTTGTGGCCTACCCCCTCGTAGAGGGTGAGTTTCGGCACCGGGTCCATGGCTTTACGGCGTAGGTTCTCGATCATGTCTACCGATTCGCTGGGGTGGATCAGGTCATCGTCGGTGCCGTGGTGTACCCAGATGGGGAGGTTCTCGGGGATCCAGATGTCGTAACTGCGGGGGACGGCCCCGCAGACGGGCGCCAGGGCGGCGAAGCGCTCGGGGGAGTGCATGGCCAGCATCCAGGCGGCAATGCCTCCGCGGCTCAGGCCGGTCAGGTACACGCGGTTGGTATCCACCCGATTGGTAGCGAGAAAATCGTCGAGGAGATAGCCCAGACCAACGTTATCCCAGAAGCCCCGCTCAAACCGGTTCTGTGGAGCCAGCAGGATGAAGGGAAACCGTTGGCCCTCGGCGATGCGCTTAGTGGGCCCATTCCGCTTCACTTTCTCGAGGTCGCTGCCCCCCTCACCGCCGCCGTGCAGGAAGAGGACCAGTGGGTAGTCCGCTGTACTGTCCGCATACCCTTCCGGGTAGTAAACCAGGTAGTGCATGGAGTCGCGGCCGAGGTCGATGCCGCCAGTCTCAAACTGCCCGGCGAGGAGGGCCGGAAGAGTAAACCCCATGAGCAAAAGGAATTTCAGCATGGGGGGAAGGTACGGACGCCCGAAGAAAGTGGCGCGTTCGCAGGTGTCAGGGTTGGCCCCCGCAGGGATGCTCCCCCCCTTTAGGTTCCGGACGCGGGCTGAATGAGATCCCAGAGGTTGCCGTAAAGGTCGGCAAAGACGGCCACGGTGCCGTATTCCTCGACCGAGCGTTCGCGAACGATCTCCACGTCGTAGTCCAGCAGCCGCTGGTAATCCCGCGCAAAATCATCCGTTTCCAGAAAAAGGAACACCCGCCCACCGGTCTGCTTCCCCACGGCGGCGAGCTCCTGCTCGTTCTTGGCTTTGGCCAGCAGGATGGCAGCCCCGTCCGCGCCACTCCCCGCGGGCCGCACCCGCACCCACCGCTTTTCGGCACTCAGCTCCGTATCCTCAAGCAGCTCGAACCGGAGGATGTCTACGTAAAAGGCAAGGGCGGTATCGTAGTCATCGACGACGAGCGTAGACTGGGCAATGCGCTGCTTCATGCGGGCCAAGGTAGCGGGGCCATGGTAAATTGTACCCCGTAAATTGTAATTTGTAAATCCCTCCCCTTACCTTTGCGCTCCATTTGTAAAAAACGGTGCCATGCCTAAGATGAAAACGCACAGCAGTGCAAAGAAGCGCTTCAAGATTACCGGTACCGGTAAGGTAAAGCGTTTCCAGGCTTACACATCGCACATGATGCGCAACAAGTCTAACAAAGCTAAACTGCGTCTCCGCGACGGAGCGCTGGTGTCCGAGGCCGACGAGAAGCGCATCAAGCGACTTCTGTGTAAGTAAGCCCTGCATCCGCGCAGGATTTTTTTAACGAGAGTACGGGCCCCAAGCACCCCTACCGGTCTCCGTACTGTACTAAATCACAAATTATGCCACGTTCAGTTAATGCGGTTGCCAGCCGCGCGCGCCGCAAGCGCATTCTCCAGGCCGCCAAGGGCTACTTCGGCGCCCGCTCCAAAGTCTACACCGTAGCTAAAAATGCCGTCGACAAGGGCTACGGCTATGCGTACCGCGACCGCCGCAATAAGAAGCGCGTCTTCCGCCGCCTGTGGATTGCCCGCATCAACGCCGCCGCCCGCCAGAACGGTACCACCTACAGCCGCCTGATGCACGGCCTCAACACCGCCGGCGTCGGCCTCAACCGCAAGGTGCTGGCTGACCTCGCCATGCACCACCCCGCAGCCTTCACCGCCGTGGTCAACAGCATCGACACCAACAATTAAATAAGGCCGCAACGCTTTACCCCTGACCCCTCCGGCCCCCTGGTCAGAGGGGTTTTTTCGTTAGTCCGGCAATTTGCGCTACTTTCCCCGTCCCCTTACTCCCTCGATCTATGCGCACTACCCTTTCTACTCTGCTCGTCCTGCTGCTCTTTACCCCCGCGTTCGCGCAACCCTCCGCGGCTACGGCTGGGCTGTCCGAGGAGGGGCTCGCCCGCTACCAGGCCTGGCTGGAAGGCGAGGTGGAAGCGCACAGACTGCCCATGGCCGAGGCCCTGATCTACCGTAACGGCGAACTGGGGTTTCATACCGTAGTCGGACAGAGCGACCTGGAAAAACAAACGCCCCTGCGGGAAAACCAGGTGTACCAACTCATGTCCATGACCAAGCCGATCATCACCGTGGCCGCCATGATGCTGTACGAGGAGGGGCACTTTCAGCTGAGTGATGAGGTCGCCAACTACTTGCCGGAATTCAGCGAACTCAAGGTGGCCCGCAGTACGGGTGATGGCATCGAAGCGGCCACCGAACCGGCCAAGACCAAGATCACCATCGCGCAGGTCATGTCCCACACCGCCGGCTTCTCCCACGGGCTGGAGGGCACTACGCTCGACAACGAGATTGCCATGGCCCTGTACTTTCAGCCCCAGGCCGACATCACCTCCCGGGTCGCGACGCTGGCTTCCCTCCCCTTAGTCAACCAGCCGGGGGAAGCCTGGTACTATAGCGCCTCCCCGGACATCGTCTCCCGTCTGATCGAAGTGTTTTCTGGGATGACGACGGCGGACTTCCTACAACAGCGGCTCTTCGAGCCCCTGGGTATGAAGGATACCGGCTATAATCTCACGGAGAGTCAGGCGACCCGCATGGTGGCGAACCACGAGGCGGGTCCGGGTACCCTCGCGAAGGCGGCCCGCCAACTGCCGACTTCGGGGGTGACGGTCTACGGGGGCTCCCACGGACTACTCTCCACGGCGCAGGACTACCTTCGCTTTGCCCGCATGCTGTTGAACAACGGAGAACTGGACGGCCGGCGCTACCTGAGCCGCAAAACCGTAGAGCTGATGACCGTAAACCACGTCGGAGAGATGCGGGGCAACGGACAGGGCTTCGGCCTGGGCTTCGGTATCATCACGGACGTGGCCGCCTCGGACATGCTCGGCTCCGCCGGCCAGTACTTCTGGAACGGAGCCTACTCAACCTTCTTCTTCATTGACCCGGAGGAGGACCTGATCTCCATCCTGATGTCGCAACGGTCGCCCTACTCCAATTTCCACGAAGCGATGATCCGGCAGATGACTTATCAGGCGCTCGCCGATTAGATTTAACACCAGGGGGGGTCACTGAATCAACGTGGGGATACCGGGTAGAAGCGGCAGGAAGACAGTCTTTTCTGTTCCCCTGCGCTATATTGGCAGTTATCAGGCTTTCTACCGACCCATTATTATAGACCAACACTTATTACCCTCTCCATTATGGTTCCCTGTTTCCTACGGAAGACTACTCCGGTCTTCACGCTCATCCTGTTTTTACTCTGCGTACTCCCCGGGTTCAACGTCCCGCTACAGGCACAAAATATGGGAGAGTGGTACGCCCAGAGCACTACCGGAACGACCCCCGAAAGGAGGCACGAATCCGCCTTTGTGGAACTCGACGGCCGCTTCTACCTAATCGGGGGGCGCGGCAGTAGACGCATCCAGGTATACAATCCCCTGACCAAGGATTGGAGCGATACCAAAACACTAACCGATGACCTCCATCACTTTCAGGCTCGGGCCCACGGGGGCAAAATCTATTTGCTGGGCGCCCTCACGGGGCGGTACCCCAACGAAAAGCCTCTGGAGAAGGTGCTGATCTATGATCCCAGGAGCGACCAGCTTACGCGGGGAACCACCATTCCTCAGGCCAGGCGGCGCGGATCGAGCGGGATCGCTCTGTACAACGGGGTGTTCTACCTGATCGCCGGCAACCGCAATGGGCATTCCGCTTTTCTGGACGACGGGACTACCCCGGCAAACGTCGCCTGGGCCGACAAATATGACCCGGCGACCGGCGCTTGGACCGTCTTACCTGACGCCCCCCATGCCCGAGACCACTTCTTTGCGGAAGTGATCGACGACAAAGTCTACGTTGCCGGAGGCCGCCGGTCCAAGGCAGGCACCCCCGCCGGGACGTGGTCCGACACCGAAACGGCGGTCGATGTATTTGACCTGGCATCGGAGAGGTGGCTCAGCGGTACGGACCTGCCAGACCGACTTCCTACGGCCCGCGCCGGGGCGGCCACGGCGGTAGTCAATCATGAATTGCTCGTCATGGGCGGAGAGGTGGCGGACAATCCTCCCGCCGACCTTGCCCTGCCCCACACGGAAGTCCTGAATCCCGCCACCGGCAAATGGCGACGGGTGGCTGACCTCGCCCTGCCGCGGCACGGTACTCAGGCCGTCGTCTATGAGGAGGATGTCTACCTGGCCGGGGGCTCTAAAACCAAGGGGGGTACGGAAATTAATCCCGGCAAGAACTTCCTCGAAACGTTCAGTTTTATTGACGCACCGGGGGCAACCTATTCCGACTGGACCACCATCGGCAACTCGCCGGTAGCCAGATGCGAAGGACCGGTCATCGTATACCGCGGAGAGTACTACTTACTGAACGGATTTGAGAAAGACCTCATCGTTTCCAAAGCGGTCGAAAAGTATAATCCGGCCACCCGCACCTGGACCAGCCTGGCCCGGATGCCGTCCCTGAACGGAGCCCCCACGGAGGTCACCCACAACGGGGCTACGCTGGTGGGTGACGTCATTTGGGTGGTGGGCGGCCGCCTGGGCGATCACCCCGGTCCGGTTACTAATGCAGTCTGGCTGTATGACATCCCAAACAATAAGTGGAGCCAGGGGCCTAGCCTCCCCCTACGACGGGGCGGTGGCGGACTGGTACGCCTCGGCAACAGCGTCCACTACGTAGGGGGGTTCGACGAGAACGCGAGATGTGACGTGGACACCCACCTCAAGTTTGACCTGGAGGATCCCGCTTCCGGCTGGCAGGACCTTACGGCCAGCTCCCCGCTGCCCCTGCCGCGCAACCACTTCGGTGCCGTGACCCTGGGGGGGAAACTGTACGTTGTCGGTGGACAGAACGGCCACGATGGATGCGGCAACGGGGCGGATCTTGCCTTCCTGCACGCCTACGATCCGTTGACCGATGAGTGGGAGCGCCTGGCCGACCTACCGGAGGTGCAATCGCACGCCGAGCCCGGCACTTTTGTACACAACGGCAAGATCCTCATGGTCGGCGGCGAGTACCGGCGCGGGCGCGGGGTGTGGGAGTACGATCCCGTGGCCGACGCCTGGAAGATCCTAGATGAAATGACGCTGCCCGTTACCCTGCTGGCGCCCGTTGCCCGGGTACATCAGGGTAGGCTGTTCGTCGTGAACGGGGGACACCCCTCCACCCATATGCCCACCAGCGTCATCCGGGTTAAGGACTTTGTCCCCATCACCAACCCCGCCCTCACCTTTAATCCGACCAGCCTGACCCGTTCGCTCGCAGCGGGAGAGAAGGCATCTGTGCAAATTATCCTCTCCAACCTGAACGGGGAAGAAGTGACCCCTTACCAACTCCCTTTCGATGACTTTCCCAACTGGCTTACGGTAGACCGCCCGGCAGGTTCCGTGCGGGAGTCCGACACCGAGCTGACCCTAACCCTCGATGCCTCCGGACTGACTAACGGAAACCATACGTATACGATCCTGGCAAGCGCTACGGGCTACCGCTCTGCCAAATTGGTGATTACGCTTACCGTGACCGGCGGGTCGCCGACGCCATCCTCCCACGGTCAGTTCTTAGAAGCGGAATGCGCCGCGGTGGGTACGAATTGGTGGATCCGCGCGGACGGAGAGGCATCCGCAGGTAGGTACGTGGAAGCAAAATTCGGTCAGCCCACTGCCGGCAACCAGCCCCCCGCGGACCTGGCGGCCAACCGTATCACCTTTACCACTGACGTTCCCCAGCCAGGCTTGTATCACCTTTACGCCCGGGTAAAGGCTCCATCGGGACGAAGTGACTCCTTCTGGGTACGCATCAACGGAGGCCGCTGGCTGAAGTGGTGGGAAGGAGTACAGACCGGTGCGGCCTTTGACTGGCGGGAAGTACTACAAGATCCGTACGCCCTGCCGGCAGGGCGCATCACCATCGACGTCGCCTACCGGGAAGCGGGCACTCTATTGGACAAACTATACCTCACCACTACGCCTGAAGCCCCCCAGGGTAGGGGTGGCCCGGCCAGCAATTGCGACGGCACGCCGCCTTTCGACCCGATGCCCAACGCCAGCCAGTGGTTGGAAGCAGAGTGTACGCAAAGCGGTAGGGGCTGGGTCCGCAAAAGCGGGTCCACTACATCGAATAACGGATACGTGGACTATCCGGGAAAGGAAAATTTACCGATGCCGGCTGCCTTCGGGGGGGATGCCCAATTACAGTACACGGCGGAGCTGACCGAAGCCGGACTCTATACCCTCTACTTCCGAATGAACGCGCCCTCGGTTTCCAAAAACTCCTTCTGGGTCAGCGTCGACGACGGAAAGTGGCTGGAGTTCTGGCAGGACGCGGGAAAGTCCGAGTTACTTACCAACGGTTTTGCATGGAAAGAGGTGCTGGACGATGGGCTTCGCGTACCCCTGGAGCTGGAGGCCGGTACCCACACCATCCGAGTAGCCCCCCGGGAGACCGGAACCCAACTGGATAAGGTTTACCTAGGTGAATCAACCACCGTACCGACTGGCGTGGGAGAAGTCGCCCGCAACTGCGGTGGGGGGATGCAGCAGCCGTCCATAACTGGTCTACCTACTCCCTCCGCCCGTGCATCGCAGGAAACCGGGGGGAACGTAGCGCTTGGTATATATCCTAATCCGGTGTCCGAGCGCCTTCAGTTTACCCTCCGCGGTGCCCCGCAGGGTGAGTTGAGGGTCCAGCTCATCGACATGATGGGACGAGTGATCCGCACGCTTCGCTACCAATATCAGGGGAACGATGAACTGCGATCGACAATCGAGGTCGACGATCTCGCGGGTGGATCGTACTTCCTCCGGATAGTCAATGTACGCATCGGGCACTTAGCTTCCCGGGCGTTTGTTAAGGCACCAGGAGGACCTCAGTAAAATGTTAAAGTTTGCCTTTAGCAGTATTTACCACGCCTAAGCTGCTTGCTCTTAGCTAGATAGGGTAATTTTGTATAACGCAATAATTGCTGCACGGGCTATTTCATTACCCCGTTCACCTTTTTTACACACACTATGTACACCCTCTCCACCAAAAGAACTTGCCGGTTCTTCCCCACACTATTGTGCATTTTTGGCCTATTTACCTCCCTTACTCACGCCCAGTCGTACGCGCAGTGGACCACCATCGGACAGGCTGCCGATGCGCGCTCCGAGGCGACTATGGTGACCGCCAATGGTAAGTTCTACCTCTTTAACGGCTTTGATAAAAACATCGACTACATCAACAAGGTGCAGTCGTATGATCCGGCGACTAACACCTTTGAGGACCTCGCCCCCATGCCCGTTCGTGACGGTAAAACCACCGTGGTGACCCACAATGGCATCGCTTTGGTGGACAATGTCGTGTGGATCGTCGGTGGTCGGGTCGGTGACAACCCCGGAAAGGTCACCGACGCGGTTTGGTTGTACGATATTGCGGGCAATACGTGGAGCGAAGGCCCCAAGCTCCCCCTGCGTAGAGGCGGCGGTGGGCTTGGCCGCCTCGGGCGTAAGCTTCATTACGTAGGTGGCTTTGATGAGAATGCCAGTTGTGACGTTGATGTCCACTTGGTTTACGATCTCGACCAGCCTGCGGCGGGCTGGCAGGACTTTACCGCCAGTTCCCCTTTGCCCCTGCCGCGTAACCACTTCAGTACGGTCGTGCTGGACGGGAAGCTTTACGTGGTGGGCGGCCAAAACGGCCACGACGGGTGTGGAGGCGGCGCAGACAACAAGTTCGTGCATGCCTATCACCCGACTACCAATAAATGGGTACGGTTAGCCGACTTGCCCAGTAACCAATCCCACGCCGAGCCGAGTAGCTTTGCGTACAACGGTAAGATCTATATTGTAGGGGGACAGACGAGTGGTGGTAAAGGCGTCTGGGAGTACGACCCAAAAACAAACGCCTGGAAAGTACTGAGTCAGTACGAACTTCCCGTACCCCTGCTCGCTCCCGGCTCTCGCGTTCACGCAAATAAATTATTCGTCCTCGGCGGGGGATCGCCCACCGTTGGCCAGCCCCAGACGGCAACGCGCGTCAGGGACTTCATCGTGAACAGCGTTACGGCACTAAATTTTAACCTTTCAACGGTTCCGCGCACCCTGAGCGGAAAGGAACAGCAGAGCGTAGAACTGATTCTGTCCAATTTAAACGCGCAGCAGACCACCAGTTACAGCATTGCTACCAGTAATCTGCCGAGCTGGCTGACCATCGATAACCCCACCGGGGTGGCCCGCGAGTCCTTCGCGGAAATTACCGCTACCCTCAGTGCCGAAGGCCTACAGCCCGGTACGTATAGCTATATCCTCCAGGCCACTTCGCCCGGGTATCAGGCAGCGGCTACCACCATTACCCTCCAGGTAGAAACCGGCGGCACGCCAACTCCGGGCGGGGACGAGATGGTGGAGCTCTGGGCAGAGGCAGAATGTGCCACGGTGGGCAACAACTGGCTCACCGAAACCGCGGATCCCGCTTCCGGTAAAGAATACGTGACCGTCCGGTCGGGGTTCAACTCCCTAAATACTCCCCCCAGCGATGCGGCCAGCAATCGGGTGCGTTTTACGTTCGACGTACCGGTGGCGGATAGCTATCGCCTTTACGCCCGTGTGGCCGCCCCCTCCGGCAGCGACGACTCCTTCTGGGTCCGTGTCAATGGGGGGAGCTGGATCAAGTGGTGGCAGGGGCTGGGGACCGCCGGAGGCTTCGCTTGGCGGGAAGTCGCGCAGAGCCCCTTCACGCTGCCCACCGGCTCCGTTCAACTCGATATTGCTTACCGAGAAGACGGCACCCTGCTGGATAAGCTCTTCCTCACCAATAGTGAACAAGGACCAACTGCCCTAGGGGGGACGGCAAGTAATTGCTCCACAAATCCGGAACCCGAACCCGAGCCGGGGCCCGAACCGGAGCCCAGCCCAACTACCGCTGTTCGTATTAATGCGGGCGGGGCCACCACCACGTACCAGGGAGAAACCTTCTCCGCCGATGCTACCTTCAACGGAGGGAAAACCTACACCAATTCTTCGGCAACCGTTCCCACCCTGTACCAAACGGAGCGCAGTTCGGATGCTCCCTTCCAATTCAGCTACCGCATCCCGGTGGCGGACGGCGAGTACACCGTGCGCCTGCACTTCGCCGAGATTTATTTCGGGGCCCAGGGAGGAGGCCCCGGGGGCGTCGGCAAACGCATTTTCGACGTGACACTGGAGAACCAGCTAGTGCTTGACGATTATGACATCAACGCCGAGGTCGGTGCACAAACCGTGGTCGTGAAGGAGTACAGCGTAACGGTAACGGATGGCGCCGTCGATGTCTTATTTGATGCCTCCAGTGGGGTAGGTGGCACCAACCAACCTAAGTTATCCGCCCTGGAAGTGATCGGTAAGCAGGGCACCCCACCAGCTACCCCCCAAATCGCGGCGCTCTGGGCAGAAGCCGAGTGCAGCAGCACGGGTGGGCAGTGGCAACGGCTAACCGCTGGCGAAGCCTCGGCGGGAGGTTACGTGGCCTTTTCGGGCAACGCTAACTTACCCAAGCCTACCCAGGCGAATGACGCCCAGCAACTTAGCTATACGGTAGACCTAACCGAAACTGGCAACTACTCCCTCTTCTTCCGCATGAATACGCCAGACGGGAGCAAAAATTCCTTCTGGGTCAGTATAGATGGGGGAAGCTGGATCAAGTTTTGGAGGGAAGCCGACGGTAGTCAGCTGCTGACCAGTGGCTTCCAGTGGCGCGAGGTCAATGATGACACTAAGACCCTTGCCCTATCCCTGGCCAAGGGCAGGCACACCATCCGGGTTGCCCCGCGGGAAACCGGTACGCAACTCGATAAGGTTTTCCTCGGTCGTACTACTCAAGCGCCGAGCGGTAGCGGAGAGTTGGCTTCCAACTGCAGCGGCCCGGCGGCACTGCCAGCCTCCGCTTCCCTCAGGGAGTTTCCACCTGCGGCCCCGCCCAGTCTGGCCGTATACCCCAATCCCGTAGGACAGCGGTTGCAACTGTCGGTGACCGGCGAGCTGAGCGAGACGCTCCAGCTCCGCGTGGTCGATACGCACGGCCGGATAGTACTTCAGGGCAGCTACCCGACGATGTCCGGCACCCAGGAATGGCGCGGCGACCTGGACGTACACGCCCTGCCCGCTGGCCTGTACCACCTGCAATTGACTGGGGCGGGTACGCTACCCCTGCACCGCGCTTTCGTGCGGCGGTAGGATTACTTTTTACGCGAAACCTTGTCGTGGTTGGGGGGTACGATAACCTCCACGCCACGCTCAAGGATCATCCGGTTATACTGCGGCACCTCGCCGTCGACGATGCGGTTGTATTTCTCAATCTCGGCGTCAATTTGGGTGGTGAGCTCCTCCTTGACGGCATAAGCCGCGGCCGTAGGCTTGTACGTGCCAATGCCCATGAGGCTATTCAGGTGAGCCAGCTTATTGGTTAGGCGAATGGGATAGTTGAGGGGATCCTGTCCGCTGCGGTTCTTGGTCTGATAGAGGGTTTCCTCGATCGCCGTCAGGCTGTCGATAATCCCCTCGCCGTAGCTGGTGATCCCTTTATCCGCGATCCGGTCCTGGAAGTCCTTGATCTGGCTGCGGAGCTTACGTAGATCGATGATGACTTGGTGGGCTTCGCTAGCTTTATCCTGGACCTCCTTCATGAAAGTAAACTGCGCCTGCCGTTCCTCCGCGCTGGCCTGAACGCGGGGGTCGGCCTTGATCGTAAAGTCGCGCACCTGCTCCCGTTCTCCGACCGAGAAGGCTACCTGGTAATCGCCGGGAAGCGCCAGGGGTCCACCGGAGCCGGCCCACCAGAGGATCATGCCTTCCACTTCGGTGCCTTCCGGGTAGCTGATGTCCCAGTTGACGGTTTGCCCACCGGCCTTCAGTTCCAGTTTAGCGTCCTCTTCTTCGGCCTTGGTGGACCAGCTGCGGATGGTATCCCCGTCCTGCAGTATAGACAGGACCATCGGCATAGAATCTTTCGCCATCACCTCGCTCAGGTAAAGGTGGAAGTTGACGCCACCGGGGTGATTTTGCCCCGCCGTACGACTGCTGCGGCTGCTGCCGCCCATGCGCCAGGCATCGGCCGGTTGGAAGAGGTGGAAGTCGGCGTCCTTGGCTACGGTGCCGAGCTGCTTCAGGGGGGTCACGTCGTCCATGACCCAAAAGCTGCGTCCCTGGGTGGCGACGACGAGGTCGTCGTCCCGAAAGGCCAAATCGGTGACCGGTACGATCGGTAGGTTCTGGCGGAAGGAGCGCCAGTTCTTCCCGGCGTCGAGGCTCAGGTAAAGTCCTTCTTCGGTTCCGGCGACCAAGATGTTAGGATCGCCGGGGTACTGCCGCACGACGCGGGTGAACTCCCCGCGGGGGATGCCCCGGTCAATACGCTCCCAGGTCCTGCCGTAATTGGAGGTGTGGTAGAGGTAGGGGGTATAGTCCCCGGATTTATACGCCGTACCGGCGGCGAACACGCCGCCCTCGCCCCGGCTGTCTACGTCCAGGCTGTTCCACATGATATATTTAGGAGCATCCTCGGGGGTGACGTCTGTCCATTTCTTTCCGTCGTCCCGGGTGACGTACAGCAAGCCGTCGTCGCTACCGGTCCAGATCACGCCAGGTTCTTTGTGGCTCTCAGTAGCGGCAAAGATGGTGGCGTAGTATTCCACGCCGGTATTGTCCTGGGTGATGGGTCCTCCGCTGCTTTTCAGTTTCTCGGGTTCCCCCCGGGTGAGGTCGGGGCTGATAAGCTCCCAGGTCTCGCCCTCATCGGTGCTGCGGTGCACGTGCTGACTGGTAGTGTAGAGCGCCTTGGAATTGCTGGGACTAAAAAAAATCGGGAAATTCCACTGAAAGCGGTACTTCATGCCTTCGGCGCCGTAGCCCATGGGGTTATCGGGCCACACGTTGATGGCGCGCACCTGGTTGTTCCCGTGGTCGTAACGGGTCAGAAAACCCCCGTAACTGCCGCCGTAGACGATGTCGGGGTTCTCCGGGTCGACGGCGATGTGGGCCGATTCCCCGCCCGCAGTTTCTTCCCAGTCTGACGTGCCGATCGTGCGACCGTCCGTACGCGAGCGGATGCGGACGGTGGAGTTGTCCTGCTGCGCCCCGTAGATGCGGTAGGGGAAGCTGTTATCGGTCACTACCCGGTAGAACTGAGCGGTCGGCTGGTTCTCGTAGGTACTCCAGTTCTCCCCCTGGTCGAAAGACACCTGCGCCCCGCCGTCGTCGGCAATAATCATGCGGGTGTTGTCTTCGGGTGCAATCCAGAGGTCGTGGTGGTCGCCGTGGGGGGCGTTGTTGGATTTGAAGGTCCGGCCGCCGTCGGTGCTGTGGTGGTAGCTGACGTTCATGACATAAACGCCGTCGATGTCCTGGGGGTCGGCGTAGATGCGGGTGTAGTACCAGGCGCGCTGCCGCAGGGCGCGGTCGGCGCTCCGGGCGCTCCAGGTCTCTCCGGCATCGTCGCTGACGTAGACGCCGCCGCCCTTTTCATTTTCAATGATGGCGTAGACCCGATTGCCCTCGACGGGACTTACCGCCACGCCGTTGATGCCCCAGGTGCCTTTGGGCAGGCCTTTATTGCCGGTAATTTCGGTCCAGGTGTCGCCGCCATCGGTGGTCTTCCACAGGCCGCTGCCCTCACCGCCGCTTTCCAGGCTGTAGGGGGTGCGGCGGATCTTCCAGGTAGAGGCGTAAAGTACCCGGGGGTTGGCGGGGTCCATGCTGAGGTCTACGGCACCGGCCCCGGCATTGGCAAATAGAATACGCTCCCAGGTGGTGCCCCCGTCGCTGCTGCGGTATACGCCACGTTCCTCGGTGTCTTTGTACAGATCGCCCATTACCGCGGCGTAGACCACCTCGGGGTTCCGGGGATGAACACGGAGCCGGCCGATGTGGCGGCTGTTCTTGAGCCCGATTTGCTTCCAGGTCTTACCGGCGTCGATGGATTTCCACATGCCGGAGCCGTAGCTGACGTTGCCGCGTACGGTTTCTTCTCCCCCACCAACGTAGAGCACGTTATTGTTGCTTTCGGCTACCGCTACGGCACCGATACTACCACCGAAGAAGCCGTCGGAAATGTTCGTCCAGGTCTGTCCGCCGTCCTTCGTCTGCCAGACCCCGCCGCCGGCCCCCCCAAAGTAGTAGAGGTTGGGTTTATTAGCTACGCCCGTCACCGTGGCCGAGCGCCCCCCGCGAAAGGGGCCGATGTTGCGGAACTGCAGGGAGGAATAAATCGCCGTATCCACCTCCTGGGCGGTCAGGCCCAGACAGGAAAGTAGGAGAAGCAGGGTAGGGAGGAAGCGCATAGCCGGTAGAAGTAGGTAATTAAGGGGATGAAGATAACCAATCCCCTTTTTCCACGCCTTCCGTACCCCCAAAACATTAGACCACCGCGCGGAATTCCGTACCCCCGTACTTGCCCAGTCGGGCGTTGGCCTGGTCGATGTTAAAGGTATCGGGGTTGAAATCCTGGGTGATCCACCCCGCCATTTCCGCGTAGTCGGGACTGCTGGGATCCTCTAGCGCACTCAGCATCCGCTTATATTCGGTCATGCCACCGATATCCTCCGGTGGGCAGGCCCCCTGCCCCGCAATGCACTCCGGATAATGGTGGTCTGGCACAGCGGTGGTTTTTTCTTCCAGCGAGAGGTTATGGTACCAGTTGTCAAATTCGTAGCCGCAATCATGCTCCACGCTGAAGAGCAAATCCACCAGCCGGGGTTCGCCCGTGGAGGGCAATTCCTGCTGCTGGGGGGGGTAGAACTGAAAATCTTCGCTCCCGCGCCAGCCCATGGCCGCCTGTAAAATGTGATGCAACTGCGTCTGGGGGAGGTCGGCGGGGACCAACACTCTGCGCCAGATGCGTGGACGGGCGTTGCCATCATCCAGCGCAATTTTGAGTCGGTAAATAACGGCGTGGACGTCATCTTCCTCCTCCACCATATGAGGAAAGTCCGTCACTTCCTCCTCGGTGGGCAGCATGCGCGCGGGCCCCGTCCCCTCGTCCTCAACGGGAGGGGTCAAAGCTACCGGTCCGCTACTACCCGTGTCGCCGTCCAGTTGCAAGGCCGCGAAGGCTGCACTGTACAAGTCTTCCAGCTCCCCGTCCGCCTCGTCCGCTCCCTCGGTTTCCCGGTCCACGATGACGTCCCACAGCGCGAGCAGCAGCTCGTCCAATTCGGGGCGATCCGAAACGGGGGGATCGTCCCGTCGCTCATCAAAGTGCTGCTGGTAAGTTCCATAGGCCAGCTGTACGTCCTGGTCGGTCAGGGTCGGGTGAGCGTCCCGGACCGTACTCGCCGCCGTTGACAGGGCATGTTGTAAATTGCGGATTGACATAGTGGTCATATTGCCACAAAGATACCAATATACCCATGCCGATCTTGGAAGCAGGCAGCAAAGGCGTGCGTGTGACGCGGGTGTCGGTGGACGGCACGGTTACCTTGGTGGACCAAGTCGCCACCGAGGAGCCGCTGGAGATCGCCCTGTTCCACCAGGGACGTCGCCTACCGGTGGCCATCACGATGCGGACGCCCGGCCATGATCTGGACCTCGCCGCAGGCTTCCTATTTACCGAGGGCATCCTCCCGCCAGGCCTTCCCGTGGGCGGCGGGGCGCGGGTGCAGGGGAACGTGGCGGAATGGCGCTGCCCCCCGGGCTTTATCCCGGACCTGCGCCGGGCCGAGCGCCATTCCTATACCTCCAGCAGCTGCGGCGTCTGCGGCAAGACCTCCCTTGAGCAAGTGTACCAAGCCCTCCCTTTTCCGGAGTCGCCCACCGGCTGGGCGATATCCCCTACCCTGTTGCAGCAGCTGCCGGCCAAGCTCCGCCGGGCCCAGGAACTGTTCGCAAGCACGGGCGGCCTCCACGCTGTCGGGCTCTTCACCCGCACAGGGGAACTGACGGACCTGGCGGAGGACGTCGGGCGCCACAACGCGCTGGATAAGTTGATTGGCCGTGGCTACCTGTCCGGGGCACTGCCTTGGTGTGATCACCTGCTGTTGTTGAGCGGGCGAGCCAGCTTCGAGCTCATTCAAAAAGCGGCTATGGCAGGCATCTCGTTTGTGGCCAGCGTGGGTGCCCCCTCCAGTTTGGCCGTGGAGCTTGCCCAGGAGCAGGGCATCACCCTCTGCGGCTTCCTGCGCCCTACCGGGTTTAATTGCTACAGCCATCCCGAGCGAATCTTGCTCCCGGATCCCCCTGGATAAGTTGGGGCTCCAACACTACGTGATCCTTCCCGCTGCAACACCCCCCTACCCCGCCGCATTCTTTCTGTACCTAACCCCTCGACCATGCCCTCCGAACTTACCCCCGAACGCCTCACCGGCCTCGAACTCAGGGAACCCTACCAAAAGGCCGCCGGCCTGTCCGCCCTGGGCTACTCCCTCAAGCACGTCACCGAATACATGCACGTGGGCGACGGGCTACGGACCCTGGCCAAGCTGAACCAGAAGGGCGGCTACGACTGCCCCGGCTGTGCCTGGCCGGACCCCGACGACACCCGCACGCCCATGGCCGAATACTGCGAGAACGGCGTCAAGGCCATCGCGGAAGAAGCCACAAAGCGACGCATCGGAGCCAATTTCTTCGCCCGCCACGCCGTGGAGGAACTCGGCACCTGGACGGACTTCGAACTGGGCAAGAGCGGCCGGATCGCCCAACCCCTACACCTGCGCCCCGGCGCCACCCACTACGCGCCCATTACCTGGGACGAGTGCTTCCACCTCATCGCAACGCAATTGCGCGGCATGCAACCAGCGGAGGCCATCTTCTATACCTCCGGACGGACGAGCAACGAAGCGGCATTCCTCTACCAGCTCTTCGCCCGGGAGTACGGCACCAACAACCTGCCCGATTGCTCCAATATGTGTCACGAGAGTACCAGCCTGGCACTGGCCGAGGTGCTGGGCCTGGGTAAGGGCAGCGTCACGCTGGAGGACATCCACCAGGCCGATCTCATCATCTGCATGGGCCAGAACCCGGGGACCAACCACCCGCGTATGCTTACCGCCCTCGAAAAAATGAAGGAGAATGGCGGACGCATGATCAGCGTAAACCCCCTGCCGGAAACCGGCCTGATCAATTTCGTCAATCCCCAGCGCCCGCTCAAGCTCGTGAGTGGCGGAACTGACCTGAGCGACCTCTTCCTGCAAGTACGGATTAACGAGGACCAGTCGCTCCTCCGCGCCTGGCTAAAGATCCTTTTCGATCGGGAACAGGAGAACCCCGGCGTCTACTTCGACCAGGAATTTATTGGGGACCATACTTCCGGTTACGACGGCATGGCCAAACAGCTCGTGGAGACCGACCTGGACGCGTGCATCGCCAACACGGGGCTGACCCGTGACGAGATCGAGGAAGCCGCGGGACTCATCCACGGCTCCCGCCGCGTCATCATCTGTTACGCGATGGGGCTGACCCAGCACGCGAACAGCGTCGACACCATCAAAGAATTGGTGAACCTGCTGCTGGTCAAGGGCAGCATCGGCAAGCTCGGTGCGGGCATCTGCCCGGTGCGGGGGCACAGCAACGTACAGGGCGACCGCACCATGGGCATCTGGGACAAGCTCAAGCCGGAGCTCGCCGGGGCCCTCCGCCAACACTATAATTTCGAGCCACCCACCGCGGATGGGTACGATGTGGTGAAAAGCATTCAGGCGATGGCGGACGGCCGAGCGAAGCTTTTCTTTGCGATGGGAGGCAACTTCCTCAGCGCAACCCCCGATACCGAGCTTACCGCCCGGGGCCTGCGCAATTGCGACCTGACGGTTCACGTCTCTACCAAGCTGAACCGTAGCCACCTCGTCCACGGTAAGGAAGCAATCATCCTGCCCTGCCTGGGCCGCACTGAGCAAGACCTGCAGGCCAGCGGCGAGCAATTCGTCAGCTGCGAAAACAGTATGGGCGTGGTGCAGATGAGTAAGGGGGTGCTGGAGGTCGAAGACATGAACCTGATGAGCGAGTGCGCCATCGTCTGCCGCCTGGCTCAGGAAACGCTGCCGAATTCCACGACGCCCTGGGCCGCGTACCGGATGAACTACGACGAGATCCGCGAGGCCATCGCGGCCTGCATCCCCGGTTTCGAATCCTACAACGAGAGAGTGCGGCAGCCGGCCGGATTCTACCTCCCCAACGGGCCGCGCCACCGCCGCTTCGCCACCTCCGACGGGAAGGCCCAGTTCTCCGTAACCGAACTCACCCCCCACCGTTTGGATCCGGGGGAGTTCCTGCTGACGACCGTGCGCAGCCACGATCAGTACAACACCACCATTTACGGCCTGCACGACCGTTACCGGGGCATTCACAACGAGCGCCGGGTGGTCCTCATGCACCCCGCGGACATGGCCCAACTGGGCGCGGACGCCGGTGCCGTGGTCGACCTGACGAGCACCTACGCAGGTAAAGAACGGCACGCGCGAAACTTCCAACTGGTGCCCTACTCCATCCCCCGCGGCTGCGCAGCCGCCTACTTTCCGGAGGCGAACGTGCTCGTGCCCAGCGAAGTAACGGCCCGGGGAAGCAATTGCCCCATCAGCAAATCGGTGCGGGTGCGAATCAGCCTGCGGTAGTTACCCACCAATTGGGGGGCAGCTAGCGCGCCTACCGCATCCCGTATGAGAGCGTGGATTTCGACGAGATCGTTACCGTCCGCGGGGCTAGTCATGGCCAACTCCTTATGCTCGCCTCCAATTCAATCAACCTGCTGGTCTTATTGGCACTCGGTCTCGTACTGGCAGATTTTGCTCCCTGGGCGCGGTGGACCGCCGCTGGACTGGGTACGTTGGGCGCTGCGCTTCCCCTACTTGCTTTTTCGATTTTTCTTGCGTTTCCGGCCGCCCTTGAGGCGGTTGCGGTGCTTCTGCAGTTCCTGCCGGGTCATGGGTACTTTCTTGTTGTTCTCCTTTTTTTCGTGGAAGGCGCCCCGGGAGCTCACGTCCAGCTTCACGTCCATCATAGGTTGGGCCGACTGCGGCATCTCTTCCGGGATCAGCTGATCGGAAACCTCCAGGTCGGCGGGCAGGGGCAGCACGTTTACTTGCATATCCATCAGGTCCTCAATTTCTTGCAACCAGGGTAGCTCGGCTTCGGTAGTGAAGGTGATGGCCGTGCCCTGGCGGTCGGCGCGGCCGGTACGGCCGATGCGGTGGATGTAATTTTCCGGCAGCTCAGGGGTATCTACGTTGATGACGTGGGAGACGTCGCTGAGGTCTAGCCCCCGGCTGACCAGGTCGGTGGCGAGGAGCACGCGGTGTTCGCCGGACTGAAAGCGTTCGAGGCTACGGAAGCGGTAGTTCTGGCTTTTGTTGCCGTGGATGACGCCCAGCTGCTGGGGAAAGTCTTCGTCTAATTGCTCCAACAGCAAATCGGCGTACTTCTTGCCCGGAGCGAACACCAGGACGCGGTGGTAGGTCTCGGCATCCTGCAGGAGCATACGCAAGAGATTGACCTTGGTGTTGAAGTTAGGCACCCGGTAGTTGAGCTGCTCGATGTTCTCGAGCGGGGTGCCGGTCGGGGCCGCCTCCACCGTAACCGGAAACTGGAAGGTATCCTCGATGATGGCACTCACCTCCTCCGTCATGGTGGCGGAGAACAGGAGGTTCTGCCGACGCTCGGGCAGCAGGTCGATGATCTTGGTGAGTTGGGGCAGAAAACCGAGCTCCAGCAGTTCGTCCACTTCGTCAATCACCAGTTGTCGCAGGGCGCGGAACTTTAGGCTCCCAATAACGATGAGGTCGTACAGCCGGCCGGGGGTACCGACTACGATGTCGCAACCCTGCTCTACCGCCGCAGCGTGTACTTTGAGGTTGACGCCCCCGTATGCGCCGATGGTCACTACGTTCATGTAGGCCGTGAGTTTGCCGATCTCTTCGACGACCTGCACGACGAGCTCCCGAGTAGGCACGATGATGAGCGTCTGGGGATAGGCGTGCTTCTGAAACTTCCAGAGCCGCAGGAGCGGCAGGAGGTAAGCCAGGGTTTTGCCCGTGCCCGTCTGGGCGATACCGACTACATCCTTCCCCGACATGACCACCGAAAATGCGCGCTCCTGGATGGGGGTGGGAGACTCGAGGCCAAGGTCAGCCAGGGCATTGAGCAGGGGGGTGGACAGATTGAGGTCGGAAAACGTCATGGGGCAAGATATACTTCGCTAGTCCGGCAGTCGGCCGGTAACGGTCAGCTTGTAGGCGCTGCGGTATTCGGTGGCCGTCTTGCCGGTATGCTTTTTGAAGGCTCGGTTGAACTGGCTGACGGAGTTGAAGCCGCTGTCGAAGGCCACGTTCTGCACCGTGCTGTGGTCGTCGGCCAGCAGCTTGCAGGCGTAAACGATGCGGAAGTCGTTGAGGTAGGTGACGAAGGTCTTGCCCGTAGTTTTCTTGAAGTACCGGCAGAAGGCGGGAACCGTCATGGCGGCTACGCCGGCAATTTCGTCGAGGGAGATGTCTCGATCGTAGTTACCCCTAATAAACTCCTGAATTTGATTGAAGCGTTCGTATCCATGGGTCTCTACCTCCAGGTGAAACCCCTCTGCGTTGAGGTTCTCATATTCCTGGCTAAAGGCCAGCTCGTTGAGGATATCCACCAGCAGGAGTAAGCGGCCCAGCGGAGGCAGCGTGATGAGGCGTTCTAGCCGGTTCCCCTGCACGGTGCGCGTCGTGCCGTGAAAGCTGATACCGTTGCGAGAACGGTGCATCAGCTCCCGCACCTTACGCATCTCGGGTAAGTCGAGGAACTCGGCGTTGGGAAAGCTCGGCGCAAACTGTACCACGGTCTCCTTCTCGTTGCGAGTCATGCGATCGGTAAAGCCCAGGTGGGGCAGGTTTGCGCCCAGTAGAATCAGATCTCCATCCTGGTAGTGGCTGATGTGGCTGCCTACGTGCCGCCGGCCGTGGCCCCCGCGTACGTAGACCAGTTCTAACTCCGGGTGGTAGTGCCATTTGGGCAGCTTCCCGATCCGCAATTGTGGTTCGGGGTAGTGCTTGACCAGAAAGGATGTGCCGGGGCTCGGGGTTACCCGTTCCCGAACGGGCTGCGTGGTCTCCATAATACGGATGAGTACCTAGGGAAAACGCGCTGCGGCAACATAAGTTACCCACTGCTCGCAGCATGATTGAGCGGGTGCGCGCACCGTGGACTCCGAATTTAGGGTAAGTAGTCAAAATCTGCGCTGCCCTCGGCAATTTATGCGTGTAGCTACGTGCAGTGGGCGACGACCTTTGCAGTGCAAGGAGTTGATCATGCAGGTGGACGTAAGCACCACCGAAGTCTTTACAAAGCAAATTATCAACCCCTAGAATTCGTAACCGATGAAAACCCTCTTTTTCACTCTCTTGTTCGCCGCCGTCGCTACCCTGTCGGCCTCCGTCAACCCCATCGACCTGGTTATCCAGACCGACCCCACTTCCCATACCCTTACCCTGCGTACTACCACCTTCGTGGAGCACCCCACCACCGTGAAGCTGGTGGACCACGACGGGTTGGTGCTGCACACCACCCAGCTCGCGGCAGGGGATTACCTCAACAGCCGCTTCCAACTGGCCGCCCTTCCTGCCGGCACCTACACCGTGGAAATTGCGGACGAGATGGGCAAAACTACCCAGCCT
The DNA here is from genome assembly GCA_963710195.1 of Lewinellaceae bacterium. Taxonomy (GTDB): domain Bacteria; phylum Bacteroidota; class Bacteroidia; order Chitinophagales; family Saprospiraceae; genus Neolewinella. The sequence continues at coordinate 538,479 of CAVPZF010000002.1, read as the reverse complement.
CTGCTCCTCGACCGCTCCGGCATCACTTCCGACCCCGCCCTGGCCACCCGGACTTACCATCCCCGGGTCAATTTAAACGACAAGTTGTTGACGATCAAGTATCACAACCGCTCCGGCCACCGCGTGAATATTCGACTGGTCGACGCCGTAGGCAACGAAATCCTCACCGATCGGCTAGACGCCTCCCCTACCGTCCGGCGGGCGTACAGCCTCGAGAACCTGCCCGCGGGCGACTATTTCGTCACCGTCTCGTCCCGCGACGTGCCCCACTACACGACCAGTCTGCAGCTGGACTAAGAATTTTTTTGCATGATCGACTTTAAGTTTCGCCCCTTCGCCATCCAGGCGGAGGGGCCTTTTTATGTCCGCCCCTCCCGACGGAGGTAAAAAGACTTACCTTTCCCGGGCAACTTCTCCCGGCTAAATGTCGCATGCCTCCCAATTTATCCTTGTACTGCTGGCCCTGGCCCTGACCGCCTGTGTCGATCCGGTAGTTCCCGAGTATGACTTCCAGACCGGCTTCTTCCTCGTGGAGGGCAGCATCGTGAATCGGGAGGGCCTGAGTGAAGTGAGGGTGAGCCGCAGCGAGGTGCAATTTGGCACCTACAAACTGAGTCCCGTCCGAAATGCCACCGTCTACAGCACCGACGATACCGGCAACGAAACCCGCTGGCAGCCGACGGAGGTGGCGGGCACCTTTCGTCCTGACCTTGCCTACGTACCGCAGCCCGGCCGCCGCTACGTGCTGCACGTCGAAACCGACGACGGAGCCATCATCGAATCCGCTCCCGAACTGATGCCCGAACCGGTGCCGATAGCAGACCTCCGCATGCGCTTCGCCCAGGAGGCCTATTTCAGCGTGGCGCGCGATCGGTTCATTCCCGCGTTCACCATGCTTGTAGATGTTGATGATCCATCAGCGGAGGATAACTTCTACCGCTACCGACTACAGACCTGGACGCAGACCGGCATCTGTGCTACCTGCGTGAATGCCGTTTACCGCAACGGAGATTGCATCTTCACTCGCGGGGTAGACTACTATGACTATGCCTGCGACGTTGCCTGCTGGTCCATCTCCCGCAGTACGGAAGTAAACCTCCTGTCCGACGAACTCAACCCCGATGGCGATTACCGCGACCAGGCGGTCGGGCAGTTTGATTTTGTCGGATCGGGTGGCCTGCTCGCCGAAGTGCAGCAGTATGCCACCACCCGGGAAGCGTATGCCTACTACCGGGTAGTAGAGGAGCTAACCGAGGGGAGCGCAGGCCTCAATGCCCCCCTGCCCGCGGCCCTGTATGGCAACCTGAGCGACCGCAGCGCCGAACGGATCAACGTACTCGGCTACGTGGCCGCTACCGCGCTGACCACCCGCCGGCTTTACTGGAATCGGGATACGATACCCGGGACTCCCCTCGTGGGAACGCGGACCCCCCAGCTCGAGCCCCTCGTGCCCAGTCCGCCTACCGCCCCCTGCACGGGGCCCAACTTCACCAGTGAAGAACCCGAGGGATGGGGCAACTGAGCTTTCTTTCCAACCGCGGCCCCGCCTGCTGCCCTCAGCTGCGCGCTGCTCTGCTCACCACGCTGCTGGTGATTTTCGGAGCGCTGGCAGCTGCCGGCCAATCCACCTACCGGATCATCGTGAGGGTGACCGACGCCGACACCGGTGCGGAGCTGCCCTACGTGAACGTGCAAATTGCGAACACGGTAATTGGTGGCATGACGGATGAGCAGGGGCGGTACACTTGCACGCTGCGCGCGGGTAAGGCTACCCTCCTGGCGTCTTTTCTGGGCTATGAGGCCTACCGGACGAGCTTAGAGGTCACCGGGGAAGCTGAGGTTGACATTGCGCTAGTCCCGGCGGCTTCCACCCTGGAGACCGTAACGGTCAGCAGCGACGACGCCAGTGCTCGGCTAGAACAGCCACTGATGGGGGTGGAGCGGTTGAGCATCCGGGAGATTGAAATGCTCCCCGTCGCCCTGGGCGAGGTGGATGTGTTTCGGGGCTTACAGCTGGTCAGCGGCGTAAGCTCGGCTGGAGAAGCCAGTAACGGCCTCAGCGTACGCGGCGGGACGATCGATCAGAACTTGGTGCTGCTGGACGGCGCGCCGGTATTCACCCCCACGCACCTTTTCGGGCTATTCTCGGTGTTCACTCCCGATGCGGTGGGGAGCGTGGACCTGTACCGGGCCAATATTCCGGCCCGCTTCGGCGGTCGGGTTACTTCGGTGGTCGACGTGAAGACCCGCAACCCGACGAGTGACCACCTAAAGATCCAGGGGGGCGTCGGACTGGTTTCGAGTCGCCTCAGTGTCGAGACCCCCCTGACGGCCGATAAACGGCTCAAATTGCTGGCGGCCGGCCGCGTAGGCGTCAATGACTTCATCTTTGGGCTTTTCGAGCGACTCAAAAATACCCGCAGCAAGTTTGGGGATGCCTCCGTCAAGTTGCGGTACGCCCCGAATGCCGATAATATTTTTACTGTCTCCGGTTTCTACAGCCGCGACGTGTACGAAATTGACCTGCTCAATCAGTTCAGCGGGATCATGGCGAATACCAACCGCTACGACTACAGTACGCTGAACGGCACCCTAGAGTGGCTACGGATCTTCAACGAATCCACCAGCCTACAGACGCGGCTCGTAAGCAGTGAACACCGCCCCCAGGTACGCTTCCCCGAAGACGGGATAGACGAGGAGGTAGCCTACACTTCCCGCATCGGTTTTCGGAGTCTCCAATCCTCGCTCGACCACCGTTCTACAGCTGGCCACCACCTGACCGGGGGGTTACAACTGATCCACTACGGCCTGCAACCCGGTCGCCTCGATCCCGGAAGCTCCCCTAACGTACAGGCCGTAGACCTTTTGGAAGAGCAGGCGGTGGAGGCCAGTGCCTACCTCGAGGAGGAATGGGAAGCAACCGAAAGCCTGACGCTGTCGGCCGGACTGCGCTATACCCGCTACCTGCAGCTTGGACCAGGCGAGCAGCGTATTTATCCCGAAGGCGTAGAAAGAACTGCTGGCAGTTTTACCACCGCCACAGATTTTAGTGGGGGGAGTACCATGGCTGCGTACGGGGGATTCGAGCCCCGACTCGGTCTCAGCTGGCAACTCGGCCGATCAACTAGTTTGAAGGCAGCTTACGCGCTTAATCGCCAGTTCCTTCAGAACATCTTTAATTCTACCACTCCCCTACCCAGCAGTCGCTGGAAGGTAGCGGATAATAACGTGCGTCCGCAGGTCAGTCAATTGTACAGTGCCGGTCTCTACCAGGTGCTGGGCACAAAAGGCTACGAGTTTAGCCTGGAAGGCTACTACCGCGGCATCGACCAACTCCTCGAGTATAAACCCGGCGCGGAATTTTTTCTCAATCCTTCCGTGGAAGTCGATCTACTACAGGGAGAAGGGAAGGCCTACGGGGCCGAGATTAGCCTGAAGAAGACCCGGGGCACCCTGACCGGACAAATAAACTACGCCTTCGCCCGCGCCTTTAACCGCGTAGCGGGCAATAGCCTGCGCACGACCATCAATCAGGGGGACTGGTACCAGGGGTACTTCGACCAGCCCCATACGTTCAACTCCAACTTCACCCTGGACGATGGGCGCACCCACCGGCTAAGCCTGAACTTCGTGGTGCAGAGCAACCGCCCCTACACCATACCCAACGGTTTTCTGCAATTGGATGGCCTGTCCGTTCCCATCTTTCTTGAGCGGAACAACGCCCGACTCCCCGTCTACCACCGCCTGGATTTCAGCTGGACCATTCACAATGCCCGCATGAGAAAGCGCCGCTGGGTGGGCGACTGGACACTCACCCTCTACAACCTCTACGGACGCAAGAACGCGTACAATATTTACTACCAGCCTCGCGGGAACGGAGAGGACGCGGACGTCTTCGGGGGAAGCCCGCTGGGCAGCTACCGCCTGACCATCTTCGGCGCGCCCATCGTGAGCCTGAGCTACGGTTTCAAATTCGAATGACCGAACGAAAGGCGTCCAACAGCCGCTGCATATCTTCCGGCCGATTGTAAACGTTCGGGGAAACCCGAACGACATCACCCCGGTAGCTGACCGCCACGTCGTGCTTTTCCATGGCCCGCTTGACCCCGTCCATGGGCAGCCCCTCGGGTAGGCGGATGCCCACCAAATGATGTCCACGGCGGGGTGGCATACGCAGACCCAGCTTTTCCAGGTCGTTTAGAATAGCTAACCAGAGCGCCTGGGTGTACTCCTGGACGCGCTCCGGGCGCCAACTCAGCAGTTGATCGAGGCCCGCCTGCTGCATGGGAATGGTGAGGAAATTGCTGTGCTCCCCCACTGAGTAGCGGGCGGCGAGGGGGCGGTAGGTAGGACTGTACTCCGCTAACCGGCCAAAGTCATCGCTTCCTTGCCGGTTGATCCAGTTCTCCTCGAGGGGGATCCCCTCGTCCATACGTGGCCCGAACCAGGCGTACCCACAGCCGTAGGGGCCGAGCAGCCACTTATACCCTCCGGCAATCAGCGCATCCGGACGGATTTTTTCCACGTCAAAGGGCAGGGCACCGATAGACTGGGTGCCGTCCACGATCAGCCAGGCGCCGACATCATCGGTCCGCCGGCGAATTTCCGCCAGATCAAACAGGGTGCCGTCTGACCAGTGCACGTGGGCAATCGCCACTGCCGCCGTGTTTCGATTGATGGCCTCCAGCACGGCCGTAGACCAGTTGCCGCGGTTTGGTGGGCGGGCTACGGTAACCAGCTGAGCCCCCGTGTCCCCACACTTCCGTTGCCAGGGATAGTAATTGCTGGGGAATTGGTCCTGCACGATTACGATATTCTGTCCTCTTCTGACGGGTAGATTTTGGGCGACGGTTGCCAGCCCATAACTGGCTGAAGGTATGAGGGCAACCCGTCCCGGCTCTCGACCACCGATTAACTGGGCGAAAGAGGCCCGCAGCCGGTCCACTGGCTCAAAGAAGGCCGGTATGGGCATACTCAGGTTATGCTCCCGCCACTCCAGCGCCCGTCGTGCCGCTTGGGCGCCGGCGATCAATTGGGGGGAGCGGCTGGCGCCGTTGAGGTAGGTATCGGTGTCCTTGAAGGGGAACAGGGCGCGTTGACAACTTAGCATAGAAGGGGGTTGGGCGGGAACGCCGGTGCAGGGAGCGGACAAGATATTGCGGAGCGGTGGTTCGCGCGGATCACCTCCGCCGCTGCCGGGTCAGGTCGTAAAACAACAAGCCCCGAAGCTGATCAGCTTCGGGGCTTGTTAGGTGTTTAGGCGTGGTGAACGAGAATATTAGCTAGTTATACCCCGGGTTTTGCATGATTCCCGTGTTGGTGTCTAATTCAGACTGGGGAATGGGAAAAACTAACGCATTGTCGTCTGCAGCAAAGCCATCGATCGCTACTCCCAAACGACGGTAATCGTGCACAAAGAAGCCTTCGAAGGCCAACTCCCGAAGCCGTTCGTTCAGAATAAAGGTGAGATCGATGGCGTCGCCATCTTCCAGCAATTCGGCGCCGGCGCGGTCGCGGATCGTATTGAGATCCTCTCGTGGGCTTGCTCCGATTTCGCTATTCAGGCGTAGATTAGCTTCGGCGCGGATCAAGTACATCTCCGCTAAGCGGATCAGGGCAATATTGCCAAACTGGTTGGTGTACTTGGCCGTGAGGCGGCGGTCCGCTACTTCTCCCTCCACAAAGAAGTTTCCGCGGACGTCGGTGGTATCCCCGTCAAACAGGTCCAGGTAGGCGTCGTTAATCCGGACGTCTCCCCGACGGCCACCATTGGCTTCGGAGGCATAGTGGACGATCAGGTCGTTATCCCCGTCCTGCGAGGTTACCTGGATGGCAAAAAGGTCTTCGCTACTGTTGGCATCGTTGTTGAACGCATCGGCGTAGTTGGGCGTCAGGGTACGGCCGGAGTTCATAATTACGTTATCTGCCGCGGTCCGTGCGGCCTCATAATTGCCGATCTGTAATTGTACGCGGGCCAGCAGTGCTTGGGCGGAGTACCGATCGGCGAAAATACCGTTATCCTCGGGGAGTACGTCACTGGCCCGCTCCAGATCGGAGACCACTAATGCGTACACCTCGCTGGTGGAAGCCCGGTCAATACCTAGGTCGACCGAGTAATCAACCAGCCCTTCCGTACGGAGAGGGACGCCGAGATCGCCGGAAGAAAACATGCGGTTAAGATCAAAATAGGCTAAGGCGCGCAGGAATCGGGCTTCGCCTTCCACGCGATCGCGCTCCTCCGCGCTACTTTCTACGACGTCCAGATTATCCAGGATCAGATTGGCCTGGTTAGCAACTGCATACTGGTTGTTCCAGAAGTTGGCCACAAATGCGTTGGTGATGATGATCGTCTTATTGAAGATGTCGCCCGGGTCGAAGAAGGTCCCCCCCCAGGTAACGTTGCCATTAGCACCAAGCAGATCGACCATCATTTGGTACCGGCCACCGTAAGAGTCGTTCTCGCCCGCTTCCGCGTACGTACCTACCAGGGTAGTTTTAACATTGGCTTCCGTACCGAGCGCCGTACCGGCATCCAGCGATTGTGCGGGTTCTATTTCCAACTGGTCCGCACAATTCGTGAGGGCCAAGGAAAATAAGCCCAGGAAAAGTAGTTTGCTAATTAGTTTCATCTGGGACTTATTTAGAAGGTTAAATTAAGGCCGAAGGAAATGGTCCGTGCGGCGGGGGCGGAGTAGAAGACCTGGCCGCGGCCAAGCTCTACGGCATCATAGCGGGACTCCGGATCGTAGCCACTGAAATCCGTAAACGTTAACAGGTTAAGTCCGCTGACGTAGACCTGGGTATTGCTCAGGCCGATCCGGTCCATCCAGTCGCGGGGTAAGTCGTAGCTAAGGGTAGTATTGCGCAGGCGGATAAAGTCCGCCCTTTCCAGGTAGCGGGTGGATGCAGCAGCCCCGTTGTTAGTAAATAAGCGGGCCTGGGGAACGTCGGTGATGTCGCCCGGATTCTGCCAGCGATCGAGCTGGTCCACGGTCTGATTATCGAAAAACCGCGCACTGGCGGATTGAAAGCGACCCGCCGCATTATACAGGCTGGTGCCCCACTCCCCCTGAAAGGTAAAGTTCAGCGTGACCCCTTTGTAGGTAACCGTGTTCGTCAAACCGGCAGTGATATCCGGGAAGGGCTGCCCGGCAACGATGCGGTTGGCCTCGTTGACGTTGTTGGTCGTCTCCCGGGCGTCTTCTCCGGTTCCGTTGATGAAGTACAGCGCGTCCCCGTTTGCGGGGTCAACACCGGCGTATTCGGGTAGATAGTGCGCCAGGACGGGCTCACCCACTCGGTTGATGTTATTGCCCCCGACGACGATGTCCGTATTGTCGTTAGGCAGCGCAGTGATCTCAACCTTGTTATTGGCAATGTTGAAGCTGGCATTCCACCTAACACCGCCCGTGCTAAGTACGTCTCCGTTGAGGATCAATTCTACCCCGCTGTTTTCCAGCGAGCCGATGTTTTGATTGATGAACGTGGCGCCGGAACTACCGGGCAGCGGAGTTTCGAAAAGCAGTCCGTCCGTAGACTTCATGTAGTAATCGAGTTCACCACTGATGCGGCTGTCAAAGAGACCGAATTCAAGGCCAAGGTCCAGCTGGTTGGTGGTTTCCCAGGTCAGGGCACTGTTGCCCGGTTGTACGGGCTGAATGCCCGGCCGCTGGTTGTAAGAGGTCGTCCCGAAAAGGTTACGGGAGGGGAAGTTGCCGATCTCGGAGTTACCCAACTGGCCGTAGCTCACGCGGACCTTCAGGAATGACAGCGTGGGATTACCCTTCAGGAAGTTCTCCTCGGAAACGATCCAGCCAACGGAACCGGCGGGAAAAGTACCGTAGCGACGGTCGGCGCCGAATCGGGACGAACCATCTCGCCGGATGCTGCCTTTGATGAAGTACCGGTTGTTGAATACGTACTGCGCGCGGGCGAAGTAGGATAGGAAATTGTACGCCGTGAGGGAGCCCGCACCGGCAGTAATCTCGGCGGCGCTGCTGATCGTCTGGAGGTCGTCGGAAGGAAACTGGATGCCGGAGACGCTATTAAACGTGCGTTGCGCCTCGGTAAATTCCGTTCCCACCACGAGGTTTAGGTTGTGTCCCTCGGCCAGGTCGCGGTCAAAGGTCGCGTAGTTAGCCCAAACGTAGCTTTCCTGCAGCGCATTGGAACTGAAGGCACTCCCGTTGGTGGACTGAAAGGGCGTCCGGCTGCCATTGAATTGGTCCTCGGTCGTGTTGCTCATGTCGTAACCGAAGTCCGAGTTGAAACTGAGCCAGTTAGTAAATTTATACTCCCCGTAGGCCTTGCCCGTCAAACGGCGGATTCGGGTTTCGTAGCTGCCGTAATCCAGCGCAAGCAGAAAGTTGGCGTATTCCGTACCGTCAAAGGGTTCTCCATTCGCCAGGCGGGGCGGAGAGAGGGGAGACTGCGCAATGGCCTGCAGCGGCGTTGTAAAGCTATTATCATTTGCCACGCGATCGATGGTCGTTTTACTGTACCCCAGGTTTAGCCCTCCGGTAAATTTCTTGCTGAAGTTGTGGCGGATGTTGGTCCGGGCGGAAGAGCGGTTCAAGTCATTACCAATGATAATTCCTTCCGTATCGTTGTAGGCACCCCCCAGGTAGTAGATGGTCTTTTCGTCACCGCCGGAAATGTTGAAATCGGCGTTGTTCTGCTGGCCGGTACGAAAAACGACGTCGTTCCATTCCGTATCGACCTCGCTGTTCCGCCAGTCGGTCCCATTCGACAGGCGGTCAAAGTCATCGGTGACATCGTAATCAATGTTGTTCCCCGCTTCCGTAAACAGCTCTACGTATTCCTCGGTGTTGAGCCACTCTACCAGGTTCGTAGGCGCGCTGACGCCGCCGGAGAGATTCAGGCGCATAACCGCTTTGCCGATCTTTCCTCGCTTAGTGGTAATGAGGACTACTCCGTTAGCACCCCGGGCACCGTAAATAGCCGCCGAACTAGCGTCCTTTAGGATATCAATCGATTCGATCTCGGTTGGGCTCAACGAAAGCAATGGGTTCAGGGGCGCTCCGTTCTGAGATTCATCCTGGTTGATCAACGGCACACCGTCCAGCACGTACAAAGGGTCGCTACCAGCGCTGATACTCGCCGCGCCGCGGACGCGGACCACTATCCCGGCATCCACCTTGCCGTTCACCTGCGATACGCGAACGCCAGCGGCCTTGCCGGCAAACGTGCTTTGGAAATTGGGCACCGGCACCTTGTCGATATCGTCACTCGACAGCTTGGTGACGTTGTCCGTCAAAAATCGTTTACTCGTGGAGCCGTAGCCGATCACCACGACCTCATCCAGCAAACTGGATGATGACCGTAATGCTATTTGGTAGGTAGTAGCCGTCGTAATGGCAACACGCTGAGCGTTAAAGCCGGTGTAGCTAATCTCAAGTGCTTGGGAACCCTCCTGAACAGTGAGGGAAAAATTGCCGTCAAGATCCGTAACAGTTCCACTGGTCGTGCCCGCCTCAAGGACCGTAGCACCGATAAGTGGTATACCCTCTTCATCTACCACGGTGCCCGTTATGGCCCGTTGCGCATGGATGCTAAGGCCAACCAGCAGGAGCAACACTGTCGTCAAAATATGTTTCATACTCGGAGTGATTTGAAAATTTAAGGCAGAAAGGGCAAGCGCAAAAAGGGCATCCCCTGGACATGAAAGTAGGTAAAAAATTTGTGCAAAAGCTAAGCCTATTATTTCGCCTTCCTTCCTGTGGGCCCTGGATTTACCGAAAACGAAAGAACCGCCGATCCAACCAATCTACCTCCCAATCCAATCCACCAAGACAAGTGGAAGGGTTATTTTGACAGCCCATCGTCCGACCTCATAAAATTCGGTCCTGACCCCCACGCCGCCTTTTAGATTTTACTTATGCACCACAGGATTAATCTTTGATCGTTTCTACAACAGAGCACAAATTATTTACCCTCCTCGGGCAAAATATTCATTAAAAGCAGCTGTTTCAGCTAGACAAGATTTGGGCCCACAGGCGAACCACTAGTGGTCGGCGATTGAATTTCGCAGTAGCTTGACGCCGACAGGGTGGTGCTGAACGACTAGGGGAAGGCCGCGCCTAGCCCTAGCTAAGCAAGGTTTTCACCTGGGACGTGCAGTACCGCCCCGGTAAGTCAGGGGGCAGCGCAATTTGATCGCTAACCACTAGTCCGATGAACGCCGGTATTGGCATGCTTAGGTCGTTCCCTCGCCACTCCCAACCCCCATAGCGCAACTTCTGTTCCGGCGATCTATTAGGAGGGGGATCGATGGGGGCCGTCTTGGTAATCGTGGTCCTTCCCGGAGAACGCGGCAGTTGTGCCTGATAACCTAGTGATAAATCAGGCGGGGACGCCGGTGCAAGTAGCGGACAGGAATTTACGGAGTGGTGAGTTGCGCGAACCACTCTCCCATCACCAAGGTTGGTACACAAACCCCCCGTGTCCGTTGACTACCCACATCCTATTGTTGTTACTCGCCGGCTTGGCCTTGTTGGGCACATTCATCATTCCCACGCTGATCCGCAACCGGTTGGTCAGCTTACCAATTATTTACGTCGCCTTTGGCTTCATTGTCTTTCAACTTCCTCTGGATCTACCCCTGATGAATCCCGAAGATGCCCGGCTCGACCGGCGGCTTATGGAGTACATCACCGAGTTTATTGTAATAGTAAGTCTAGCGGCGACGGGTTTGAAGCTGGATCGTAAACCTTCCCTTAAAAATTGGAGTGCAGGTATTTACCTGTTGGGTATTGCCATGCCCCTTACGATCGCTTCGGTGGCCTTCCTGGGTTGGTGGCTGGTAGGGCTTAAGCCCGCAAGCGCCATCCTGCTGGGAGCGGTCCTGGCCCCCACCGATCCCGTTTTGGCAGCCAACGTTCAGGTAGGCCCCCCGAATGATGATATCCCGGAAGACGACGTCCGCTTCGGTCTGACCCTGGAGGCCGGGCTGAACGACGGGCTGGCCTTTCCCTTCGTGTACCTTGCCATTGCACTGGTGGGTGCGGAGTCGGTCTTTGATGCCGTTGTCGAGTGGGCGTGGTGGGACTTTGGCTACCGGATTGCCATGGGTACCATCATGGGCGTACTAGTGGGACGCCTCATGAATTCTATCTTTTACAAATTCAAGGCAAGGATTGCCGCAGTACGGGATACCGAAATAGAGTCTGGATTCTTCGTACTGGCTGCAGTTCTGCTCACTTACGCTCTGACGGAATTGGTGGAAGGCTACGGCTTCCTGGCTGTTTTTGTGGCTGCAGTAGCCAGTCGTCAGGGTACCCGAGATGACGAGTCCAAGGCGGCGGAGATTAAAAATTACGAAGCAGCCGACCAGGTAGAACAAGCTATTCTTGGCATATTTCTCATCGCCTTTGGGGGCATCATCGGTACGGGCGGACTCAACGACCTCACTGTACCCGGGGCCGTGGTTGGGGTACTGCTCATTATCCTTATCCGCCCCCTGTCGGGCTTGGTCAGCTTCTTACCCTCTAAATTACCGTGGGTAGAGAAAGTAGCCATCAGCTATTTTGGTATCCGGGGCGTTGGCTCTTTATACTACCTGGCTTACGCACACAACTCCGAGGCTTTCCCCGAGATCGACGGGGTGTGGTCCATCGTTAACTTCACTATGCTCGTCTCGATCCTCCTCCATGGCCTGAGCGTTAACCCGTTCATGCGCTGGGTGGACCGGCGGATGGGTCGGGAATTCCCCCTTGATTAGTACTGCTCGCCGGCCGGCTGTGGACAAGTTTGCCATTAGCGTGGCCGTAGGAGAGTGCTACTGATGCGGCAAATACAATAGTACTTTTCACCCCGTCGTAAAAATCCTGAATTAAGAGCTGAGTAGGTGGCCCACGGCTGGTGTATAGCCCAGCCACGAAAAATTAACTTTTCGCCTGTGTAAACTGCCTTTACCACCCGCAGGTTTGCACTTCCGTCACCAGAGTAAAGGGATGTCGCTTACCCCAACCCGCAGCGCCGTCCGGCCGCTACGTTGGACCAGCTGGCACCAATTCCGGTTCCTCGCATCCCGCCACGCCGCTAACTCCCGTGGCAGATCCAGTTTGAACAAGAATTCGTGGCGCAGATCGCGGGCAGGGCTGACTCACGTGGAAGTTGTTCATCGCGGTGCGCCGAGGTCACCAGGGCGTTCTAACCGGTGATGTTCCTAATCATCCCTCCATCTACACAGATTGTTTGTCCCGTGATAAAACACGCGGCGGGTGAGAGGAGAAAAGCGGCCATTTTGGCGAAGTCCGCCGGGTCTCCAAGCTTTCCCAGGGGCACCTCGGAGAGAAAGTTCTTTTCTACCTCGCTTTTGGAGAGGCCCTGGAGGTTGGCAGCCTTTGCTAGAACGGTCGTGATTCGATCGGTGGCATGGTAACCCGGAGCCAAGATATTGGCCGTTATGCCGTTTGGCCCTTCCTCCCGGGTTAGGGTCTTTACAAACCCGGCTACGGCAGCGCGGAAAGCGTTGCTCAGTACCAGATTATCAATCGGCTGTTTGATGGACACGCTCTCAATAAACAGCAGGCTCCCCTTTCCCTGTCTGCGCAGCGTAGGTAATAGCCCTTTGGTGAGTTGGATCTTCCAGCGCAGGGTGCTCCGGTAACTCGTATCCCACTCCTCCAATTTGAGTTGGTCGACCGTTCCGGGAGGGGGACCACCGGAGTTGAAGACGCAGCCGTTTACGGCTAACTCTTCTAAAAGGTTTACTAATTTTCTTACGTCCGTACCGTCGCTCAAATCAGCAGGGTGGGCAATAAATTGGTTGCCATGTTTCACCGCTAGCGCATCGAGTTTATCGCGACTGCGGGCAATTCCCACCACGGTAGCTCCTTCGGCAACCAAGCATTCGGCAATCGCCTTTCCTAAGCCGCCGCTGGCACCGCCCACGGCAAACGTCTTACCCCGTATTCCTAGATCCATACGCCAATGTACGCGTTTACCGGGCTACGGCAGCGAGGGCTGCGGCGGGCTGGACTACGCGTCCCGTAATCCGGGTTTCGGTGGATTCCATGCCCGTAGCGTGGATTATTCGGTAAGCATCTTGGTAGGTTAGTCCAGGCTGTAATGACTTCATGACGCCGATCAGGCCGGCCACAAAGGGGCAAGCCATACTGGTGCCGCTGTACTTCTTGTAGCCATCACCGGGCACCGTACTGTAGATGCCGACCCCAGGAGCGGCGATCGCGAGTTGGATATTCTCGGTTCGGTTGCTAAAGGGAGCCCGCAGTAATAATTCGTCTATGGCCGAGACGGTGATCATGCCCTGGGCGTTAGCGGGAGCATAGTCCTTGGCATCACGGTTTGAATTTCCGGCTGCGGCAACTACAATGACGCCGTTTCGATGAGCGTACTGCAACGCAGCACCATAGGCGCGCTGGCTGCTCTGGCTGCTACGGCCACCTAAGCTGAGGGATATCACGTCGGCTCCTTCATCGGTAGCCTCGATGATCCCCGCGATAATGGTCTTTTGGGTACCCATACCGGAGGCGCTTAGCACCTTGATGGAACTGACCTCAACGAACGGACTATCTCCCGATCCCGCCAGGCTGCCAATTCCTAGTCCGTTATTGGTGACGCCGGCGGCAATGCCTGCGCAGTGGGTGCCGTGCCCGTGGGGGTCGTTGTTGTACGTGTCCTCAATGGAAAAATAGTTGTCGACCAAGTCTTCGTGCTGTCCATCGACGCCCGTGTCGAGGATCACGACCTTCGCGCGCTTCACGGGTCTTTGGGTCCCCAACAGCTGATAATAATCGTCCATATGCAAAACCGTCATGGCCCACTGCTCATTCGTGAATGGATCGTCAATGGAGAGCGATTGACGGTCCACTGGCAAAGTTATTTCTCCCGCCTCGGTCAGGAAGGGTTCTACCATGATCGTTTCATTCGGCTCTATGTACTGAACGGAGGAGAGATCCTGCAGCGCTCGGAGCTTTGCCGCATTGAATTGTCCCTCAAGTGTATAGTATTCATCGAGGTAAGTAGCGGACGGTTCATCCGGGAAGAAGGCACGTTCGAGAGCAAGTCCCTGGTCCTGTCCAAACTGCGCTAATTCATCCGCCGTGTTTCCCTCCCGCAACTCTATCAAATAACTTTGGCTCCCGGTCTTCAGCATGACGGCTTCTTTTCCCTCCTGTTCATCCGCATTGATCACCTCATCCAGGAAGTGTACAGCCGCAAACATTCCCAACATGAGTAAAACGGCCATCCAAACTGAGATTTGCTTCTTTACGGCCATGGCTTGCACGAAGCCCACCATCCCGAGCATGATGAAATCCTTCAGGATCTTGGGGAAGGCGCTGGAGGCCACGGATACTGAGCTGAAGTCCGTCCATGCGATCAGTCCTACCCCAGCGTAGGTGAGCACCATCCAGAGGGAAGCGTCTTTGAGGTTACGACGCCAGAACCAAAGCGACAGAGCGAGGGCGGTGAGGAATAGCATGAGGATAGTTTTAGCTAAAAATACGGTGTTCCTGTGATAGCCGCGGGCGGCCACTCGACAGATGCTATCCTATAAACGCTAGGTGGGTGGTGTTTAGTTGGGATGTGGGGCATTGGCGTCGCGATAACTATCGGAAGAGAGCGCATCTACGCTCCCCCCCAACGGCGAATGCCCCATCGCTAGGTAGCGACGGGGCATTCGTAAAATTGGCGGCGACCTACTCTCCCGGGATCAAGTCCAAGTACCATCGGCGCTGGGCAGCTTAACTTCTCTGTTCGGAATGGTAAGAGGTGATCCTGCCCGCTGTAGCCACCAAAGTCTTTGGCCCGACTCCCCCGGAGGGGGGCGGGTCGTTTCTTTGGATAACGATCAACAAGTTCGATAAGAGAGCTTCAGTCCTTCCTAAGCGGACTACACCGATCCCGTTAAGACCGATTACTAAAAATTATACATACTTCCACAAGCGTGCTGCCTTTTTGGATGTCTACTCATAAGTCTCAGGCCAGTTATTCAACTGGTCACTAACTCATTCCGAAGATAAAAAAAGGAAGCTGTCGGGCGATTAGTATTGCTCGGCTCCATACGTTACCGCACTTCCACCTACAACCTATCAACGCAGTCATCTGCTGCGACCCTTCCGGACCGAAGTCCTGGGAATACTCATCTTGGAGTTGGCTTCGCGCTTAGATGCTTTCAGCGCTTATCCATGCCGTATATAGCTACCCGGCAGTGCAGCTGGCGCCACAACCGGTACACTAGAGATACGTCCATTCCGGTCCTCTCGTACTGGAAACAGATCTCCGCAATATTCCTACGCCCGCAATAGATAGAGACCGAACTGTCTTGCGACGTTCTGAACCCAGCTCGCGTGCCACTTTAATGGGCGAACAGCCCAACCCTTGGGACCTTCTTCAGCCCCAGGATGTGACGAGCCGACATCGAGGTGCCAAACCTCCCCGTCGATGTGAGCTCTTGGGGGAGATCAGCCTGTTATCCCCGGAGTACCTTTTATCCTTTGAGCGATGGCCCTTCCATACGGAACCACCGGATCACTTAAGCCTGCTTTCGCACCTGGTCGAGCTGTCGCTCTCTCAGTCAAGCACCCTTATACTTATACGCTCTTCGCATGATTACCAACCATGCTGAGGGTACCTTTGCGAGCCTCCGTTACACTTTAGGAGGCGACCACCCCAGTCAAACTACCCACCACACACGGTCCTCCCCCTTCAGGGGAGTTAGCGTCAAAGTATAAGAAGGGTGGTATTTCAAGGACGACTCCACTGACACTGGCGTGCCCGCTTCGTAGTCTCCCACCTATCCTACACATCTTATACCCTAACGCAATGTGAAGCTGTAGTAAAGGTTCACGGGGTCTTTTCGTCCCATTGCGGGTAATCGGCATCTTCACCGATACTTCAATTTCACCGAGCTCATGGCCGAGACAGTGCCCAGATCGTTACACCATTCGTGCAGGTCGGAACTTACCCGACAAGGAATTTCGCTACCTTAGGA
>CAVPZF010000002.1:0-517500 GCA_963710195.1 Lewinellaceae bacterium | reverse complement strand
CTTCTCGATCAGTGACTTTCCCAATCGCAACCGGTTGACTTTTGTGGACCCTAACCCGTCCACCCGCGCGCCCGCAAAAAAACCCGGCCCCCCTGACGGGAGACCGGGCAAATGGATAGGTTCCTTCAATCGGGAACCTGAGCTGATTTAACCTTCTTGTAGTTCTTTAGTGATTACGGAAGGCCGTCTCAGCTCACCGAAGTCTTAGGCTGAGACCGGCTTCACGGTTTTCACGATCCGGGCGGCTACCTTATAAGGATCGGCGGCGCTGTTGGGGCGACGGTCTTCCAGCCAGCCCTTCCATCCGCGCTCGACGGTGGCAATGGGGATACGGATCGAGGCGCCGCGGTCGGAGATACCGAAGCTGAATTGGTCGATGCTTTGGGTCTCGTGCTTACCGGTCAGGCGGAGGTGATTATCGTGGCCGTAGACGGCAATATGTTCCTTGACGTAGGGGCGGAAGGCTTCGCATACTTTCTCGTAGTCTTCCCGCTTGCCGCTGTCGCGCAGGAAGGAGTTGGAGAAGTTGGCGTGCATACCCGATCCGTTCCAGTCGCCCTGGAGGGGCTTGGGGTGGTACTCGACGTATACGCCATAGGCCTCGGAGATGCGCTCCAGCAGGAAACGCGCCATCCAGATCTGGTCGCCGGCTTCCTTGGCGCCCTTGGCGAAGGTTTGAAACTCCCACTGTCCGGGGGCAACCTCGGCATTAATGCCCTCTACGGTCAGGCCGGCGTCGAGACAGGCGTCGAGGTGCTCTTCGATGATCTCGCGGCCGAAGGCGTTGCGGGCGCCGACGGAGCAGTAGTACTGTCCCTGGGGCGGAGGCATGGTGCCGTCTGCGGGAAACCCGAGAGGCTTTTCGGTCTCCATGTCCATCAGGAAGTATTCCTGCTCGAAGCCGAACCAGAAGTCCTGGTCTTCGTCGTCGATGGTGGCCCGGGCGTTGGTGGGGTGCGGGGTGCCGTCGGAGTTGAGGACTTCCGTGAGCACGATGTATCCGTTCTTGCGTATGGGGTCAGGGACGATCATAACGGGCTTGAGGAGGCAATCGGAGCTGCCACCTTCGGCCTGTTGGGTACTGGATCCATCAAAGGACCACATGGGACAGTCGTCGAGGTCGCCGCTAAAGTTGGCCTCGATGCGGGTTTTACAACGCAGCGTCTGCATGGGCTGGTTACCGTCAAGCCAGACGTATTGTAGCTTATTTTTTGTAGCCATAAGTGAATTGGGTTAAATCAGAAGGTTAGAGAAGGTTGGTCGTGGGGCGGGTCCGCAGGTGTGGGGCCTTCCCCGGAAAGCCGTGCAACGTCCCCGTGGCCCGGATGTTTTTTATTTAAAAAGAGTATACGGCAGCCAGGAGGAAGGACGCAATGTTGTCGTTCCCACTTCCCCCACCGAAACCGATGATCTCTCCGTACGTGGTGTCGAAGTCGCCGCTGAGGTCGAAGCGGAATTCCGGCATGATGCGCAGGTCGCCAATGTTGAAGTTACCGGTGGCGGTCAGGGCGGTTACGCTGCGGCCATCGAGGGTAATTCCTTCCGGAGTTTTCTCACTGAAATACTCCCCGCGTAGGGAAAGGTCGAAGGTTTCCGAGAGCCCGATGGTTGAGTACAGCGCCAGTCCGGAAAACCCGGAGGCGGTGTTCCCATCGACCCCCTGGGTTTTGTCCGTAGCGTTGATGCCAAACATCAGGGATTCGTTTGCCTCGAAGGTAGCGGTTAGGTCGACCTGGAAAGTATTCAAGTCGTTTTCTCCGGAAATGTCCTTGACGTCGGTGCCGTACAGGAAGTTCAGGTAACCCGCTAATCCACTCACCTCTCCACTGAGCTGCGCCCCGTAGTAAAAGCCTCCGGGCTGGTTGAACCGGCTGTCGGTATTATTAAGGATCGCCAGCATGGCGCCCAAGCCTTCGGCAAGCGCAAAGTCCGCCTTCAGGCCAGTATGGAAAAAGGGCCCGTAGCTAAACATGTAGCTGGTGCTGTAATTCATGTTGGCCGACGCATCAATCACTTCGTAGCCCACAAAGGTGCCAAACTGGCCGAGGGTCAAGGTAACGGCCTCGCTCGGTGCGTAAGTAACGTAGAGTTGCTGAAGATTGGGAATGTAATAGCCGGCTTCGCCCGCGTCTATTCCAACGTTGGCATCAACGGCACGGGGACCAAAGCCTACCTGCCCCACAAACCCGACCTTACCGAGCGACTTCTCCGCCAGCAGGTTGATGTTTCCCACGCTAAAACCCCGGGTTTCCGGCGTAAAGCTAGTGGGAAAGCTGAGCGCGTTATCCTCGGCGTCGCTGGAAAATACATTTTGGAAATAGACATCCACGTATCCAGATACTTGAAAGGATTTGGTTTCTTCCGCCTCTTCTTCCAGGACGATCACCTCCGTGATCTGGGCGAACAGGGACGAAGGCGCCCAAAGCAATAGTACGGTGAAGGGGAAAAGCGTGTTGAAAAGTTTCATAGTAGCCAGTTTTGAGTGTAGAGTGAGTGTAGGGAAGAGGGAGTGGGGGGAGACAAGGAAGGAGTGAGGGATGGAGGGGCTCCCCACTTTCAATCCTTCGCTCCTTCTTTCCCTAACTCCTTCAATCCCTAATCGGAAGTGAGTTGAAAAACCCCGTCCTCCTTAGTGAGGGTGTAGGCGTGCATGTCGTGCTCCCCGAGGTCGAGTCCGCGGATTTCTTCTTCCTCATCTACCCGGATGCCCATGACCGCCTTGAGGGCGGCGAGAATAGCGAAGGCGCTGGCAAAGCTGAAGACCCCTACTGCCGCTACGCCGATAAGTTGGTGAAAGAACTGCTCCATTCCGGCGGAGGCACCAAAGATGCCGACAGCCAGCGTACCCCAGATGCCACACATGCCGTGCACGGAGGTAGCTCCGACCGGGTCGTCAACCTTGAGGGTCTTGTCGAAGAAAATAATGCTTAACGGAATGATGATTCCGGCGATCAGGCCGATGAGAATGGCCTCACCGCCGGTCATCAGGTCCGCACCGGCGGTAATTCCGACAAGCCCCCCAAGGATTCCGTTGAGAACCATGGACAGGTCGTAGGACTTAAAGAGGACGTAGGCCATGAAAAAGGCGGCAACGCCCCCGGCGGCGGCGGCCAGGGAGGTGGTCACGAAGACCAGACTGACCGCATTGGGGTCGGCGCTCAGTACGGAACCGCCGTTGAAGCCGAACCAGCCAAACCACAGCAGAAAAACCCCCATGGCGGCGAGGGGCATGCTGTGACCGGGGATGGCCGTCGCGGTTCCGTCGGCGCGGTACTTACCCCGGCGGGCGCCCAGCAAAATAACGGCGGCCAGGGCGGCAAAACCACCGGCGGCGTGCACCAAGGTAGAGCCCGCGAAATCGTAAAACCCCAGGGCATCAAGCCAGCCGCCGCCCCACTTCCACATGCCGGTGATTGGGTAGCTAAGGGACACGAAAATGGTGGCAAAGAGGAGGAAAGGTACCAGCTTAATCCGCTCGGCCACGGCCCCCGAAACGATCGTGGCACAGGTAGCGGCAAACATGCCCTGAAAGATGAAATCCGTATAGCCGGTATAAGTACTCCCCGCTTCGGCCGCCGCAGCGTAATCGGCGGTGGCGCCAGCGGCCCAGTCCATGGGGGCGATGCGACCAAAGAATCCCCCGGCGAACCCTTCGCCGGGATACATGAGGTTATAACCGATGAGGTAGTAGGTGAGCAGGCCGATGCAGATGATCATGGAATTCTTAAACAGGATATTGACAACGTTCTTGCGCTGCACGAATCCGGCCTCCAGGGTGGCAAACCCCAGGTGCATGATAAAGACTAGCGCGGTCGCGATCAGTACCCAGAGATTGTTGATGGTGAACATGGCTTCCATAAGGGGTGGAGTACTTTATTAGTTATTAGGATGAAGGGAGTGGGAGCTAAGTTGGGATTATGCTCAGGCACGGCCCGGCCCGGTACGTACGGGGCGTTGGTTAGCGGCAGGAGTGGTAAGGGGAGCTGAGATCGGCTCGGGCGGTTGTTATAAGGCGCTTTCGTTCTCTTCGCCGGTGCGAATCCGGACGACGCGATCGACGTCGTAAACGATGATCTTGCCGTCGCCGACCTTACCGGTACGGCCGGCCCCGGTAATGGCGCTAACAATCGCATTGACCTTATCGGAGGGAGCGAGGATATCCAGCTGGAGCCGGGCGATGTAGTCGGCGTCGTACACGCTGCCTCGGTACGTGAGTTGCTCACCCCGCTGGAGGCCAAATCCTTTCACCTCGGTCAGGGTAAAGAAATTGACGTCGATGGCGGCAAGGGCATCCCGAATGCTCTCGAAGCGCGATAGACGAATGATAGCTTCAATCTTCTTCATGGAAGTGATTATCTTTGGGTACCCGGTGGTGAGCAAGGCGGTTCCCCGAAAGAGGTGTACGGTGAAGGCTATCTGGTTGGGGCTAAATCAACGAAGTCCCGAGATATCTTCCGGGATCGTTAAGTCAAAGATGCCCCACCCCGATTAGGCGTCCGAACAAACAAATATCCCCATTTGTGACGCCTAAGCGAGCGTCTCGCTCTAGAACGAGTTGATTTACAAGGGCTTACTCTACTGCACTCCCCCATGCCAACGGCCGTTAAAGACCAATTATGGCGATTGCTAAAGTCGCTTTCCAAGGCCGAAAAGCGCAATTTCAAGCTCTACGCCACCCGCGCCGGCTCCACTTCCGATAGTAAATTCATCCAGCTCTTTGACGTGGTCGACCGCATGGAAGCGCCTGACGATGCGCAGGTCGTTAAGCGGATGCGACTTACTTCCGGGCAGTACTCCAACCTCAAACGCCACCTTTACCAGCAGGTGCTCACCAGCCTGCGGCTCATCTTCATCAACAAGGATATTGACATCGAGCTGCGCGAGCAGATCGACTTTAGCAACATCCTCTACGGTAAGGGCCTCTACCTAGATGCCCTGCGCTCGCTGGAACGGGCTAAGGGCCGCGCGGTGGAACACAACCGTGACCTGCTGCACCTGGAAATCCTGGAGTTTCAAAAACTGATTGAATCACGCCACATCACGCTGTCCCGGCAGATCGACAACAAGATGGACCTGCTGCTGAACGAGTCGGCGGAACGGAGCTACAGCGTACTTAACACCAGCGAACTCTTCAACCTCAACATCCAGATTCACGGCCGCTACATCGAGACCGGCCACAGCCGTAGCCCGGAAGACCGCCGGGAAAACCAGACGTTCTGGGCCAGCATCCAGACGCACCGCCTGGACCGGAGGGCGGTGGGCACCACCTTCCACCAAAAAATTAACCGCTTTCAGGCCACGATGTGGTACCACTACATCCAGCTCGATTTCGACGACGCCCTGGAGTCATCAATGAATGCCCTGACGCTTTTCCACCTCAGTACCCACATGACGGTCAAGGATCCCGACCTTTATCTCCGGTGCCTATACTACGTCTCGGTCTTCGCCTACTTACAGGGGGACCTGCCCCGCATGCGACGCTACCTGCGCGTGATCAACGATTTTTTGCACGCCGAGCAGGTGGTACTCAACGAAAACAGCCAACACATTGGCCGCGTCTACCGGAGCCTCATGACCCTGAACGCCCACTTTTGTGCCGGAGAGTGGGCGGAAGCCAGCGCTTTTAGCCGTGACCTCTTCGCGGCGTACCAGGCGGGGGACTTTAAGCCCACCGACCACCGTTGGGGGCAGTTTCTCTACAAATTTGCCGCCGCACGCTTCCTGCTGCGCGATTACGGGGAGGCCCTGGATTACCTCAATGAGATCATCAATATGAAGTCGGGTATTCTCCGGGAAGACCTGCTGCTCAACAGTCGCCTGCTGCATCTACTGTGCAATTATGAATTGGGTAACCGGGCGCTTTTGGACTATCACCTCACGAACTTTACCCGACAAATGCGGCGGAGCTGCGACACCGCCGAGGTCCACCGACTTACTTCTGCGGCGCTCCGGCGGTTGATGAAATCCCTGACCGCCGAGCAGCCTGCCATTTACAAGCAGCTACGGGATGATCTGCGGCAGGCCGCGGCTTCGGACCCCTACGAGCGCAAAGCCCTGGTGTACCTCGATATCAATCAGTGGGTAGCTCAGCACCTACCGCCGCAGCCGTCCCCATCTGCCCACGGGCAAATTCGCGTGCCAAGCGGGCCTTCCGGTGCTTGACGCCCACCTCGACCTGTTTGATGCGGGCGCTGATGTAACTGCTTTCCCGGCTATTGACCAGAAACAGAAAGCTCTCCCCCGCCCGGAAAAGTTCCCGTTCTCCACTCAGCAGAAGGAAATAATCCTCGACGTTCTGTCCGGCCAGGGCGAACTGGGCGACGGTCACGTTCACTTCGTTCTCGGCCTGGGTAATCTTCACGGCCAGTGCCGCCGCTTTATCAGTCAGGGCCAGTTGGTTCTCGCTCAGTTTGATGCGCGTGAGTTGCAGCTTTCCCCGCTCTTTACGCAGCAGTAGGGGTTGGTTGAAGGTGATGCCCCATTTATAATTCTGACTGGAGTAATCTTCCAGTGGCTGGTCCGTACCGCCAAGCAACAGCGCGTTATACTTGAGGTCAATTTGTGGTTTCAGCTGTTCGCGCTGTAGGCGCTCGTCCACCTCCAATTCCTCGATCTTCAGGCGGGTGCGCGTCAATTCGGGATGCAGTAAAGGGCCGGTCATCGGCAAGATGGGCGAGACCTCAATCTCATCGGCGGGGGGTGGCATGGCGGCCGGAGCCAGTTCCATCGGCACTACACCGTCGATCCACAGAAAGGCGGCCAGGGCAGCCGCGGCATTGGCCCGCTCAAGCCGCGCGTTTTCCAGTTCCAGCTGCCGGTTTTGCACGGTAATGCGTGCCTCCAGCGTATCGATGGCGGGCCGATCGCCCAGCGAAGCGCCGGCTATGACCGCCTGATAACGGGTACGCGCGAGTTGCACGGCTTCTTCGTAGATGTCCACTACACCTTGCGCCTCCGTCCAGTTCCAGTAGGCGGCCCCGGCGTCATAGAGCAATCGGTTGAGCAAGATCTGGCGCTCGGCTACCGTAGCGCGCTGGTAGATGCCTGCCCGCCGCAGTTCCGCCCGCCGCTGGTCGAAGAGCATGCCCCGACCCAGGGCAACGGAGAGCCCCGCGGCATACAGGCCCGACTCCGGCACCAGCTGTTCGGGGTTGAGGTAGGTGCCATCGTTGCGCTCGTAGGCGGCATTGAGCTCTACGCCAAACCAGGTAGGCACCTTCAAACCGGCCTCGATGGTGCTGTAGTAGCGGGTACCGTTGTAGTACTTCTGGTCGAGGTCGCCGTACAGCTTGGGGTCGAAGCCCCCGCGGGCCATGCGCAGCACGGCTTGCGCCCGCTCCCGCTGGAGGTCGGCCCGCACGGAGAGGGGGTGGTGCTGCTCTACCAGACGGAGAAATTCGTCCTCCGTAAGCAGTACCGTAGTGTCCTGCTGGCCCGTCAGGCGGACCGAAAATACGAGCAGGAGCAGGATGTACTTCAACATAAACTACTTCTTTTTGGCCGCGGGTTTTGGTTCGGAGTAGGAGGGGTCTCCCTTGTACAGGTCCGGGGGAAAACCGTTAATCTTCCGCCAGATCTCGTACCACAGCGGGACGTCGTTGAGCAGAATCAGGCTGGAGGAACCGGCCCCAACCCGCAGGGCGTCCGGCCAGTCTTCGTCTTCGGGATCGGGAGCGGCCATTACGCGGTACAGGCCGTTCTCGTTGATGATGCGGTCGATGGCTACGAGGCGTCCGCGGTAGGTACCGTAGCTCGTGTTGGGCCACCCGCCGAAGACAATGGCCGGCCATCCGTCGAACTGAATGTTGACTTCCTGCCCCAGTTCGAGCAAGGGCATATCGATGGGGCGCACGTAGATTTCTACGGCCAACTCGTACTCGGAGGGCATAATGGTGAGCACTCGCTCGCCCGCCGATAAGTTCTCCCCAATACCCGCCGATAGAATTTGGGTAACGTAGCCGTCCTGGGGCGCCCGCAGGAAATACAGGTCGGTGCGGCGCTGGTAGTTGCTGTACTGGTTCTCGAGCTTGGCGACTCCGGCCTCCGCATCGAAGCGACCGGAGAGGGCGCTGAACTGTTCGGAGCTGGCCTTGGCCAGGTCGTCGCGCAGCTTAGCCTGGATGCCGTTAAGGTCGACCCGGGCATTCAGCAGTTCATTGCGGGAGCTGAGCAGCTTGTTTTCAGCCTCGATCTTTTTCGCTTGGGTTTCCTGCACCTTGAGCCGCCGGGTCTCGAGGTCGGTCAGGGATTTGAGGCCCTGCGCGTAGAGTTCTTCCATCCGCTCGAGGCGTTCGTAGGCGGTCTGCAAATTTGCCTCGGCGTTGATCAAGTTAATGCTATCGCTGCTAATCTTGAGTTCAGACTGGCGAATCTTATTGTAGGCCTGCTCGGTCTTGAGGCGTCCTGATTCCCGGAGTGCGCTCATTTGGTCCTCCAGGGCAGAAACCTTGGCCTGGTACGACTGCACCGACATCTCCTTGGCCTTTACTTGGGTGGCAGTGCGGTCGAGCAAATTGTCGTCGAAATAATCGTCCTTAGTTTCGGAGAGGTGCAGAATAGTGTCGCCGGCCTGGACGAAATTGCCTTCCCGGACGTACCACTCCTCAATTTGTCCGCCGATGATCGTCTGCACGTCCTGAGGCCGCTGGTTAGGCTGCAGGGTCGTGACATCGCCAAGGGCGCGGATGTTCTGCGTCCAGGGCAGGAACAGCACCACCAACCCGAGAAACGAAAAGATCGTCAGTAGCCGGAGTAGCACCCGTCCGGAATGGCGGCTCTCCACTTGGCGCAGGGAGCCCAGGGACATGCGGTCTACGTACCGGTTGATCGAATTAAGCGAGATGTTGAGCATGGTTAGCGAATTATGGTCCCGTCCACCATCTGAACCACGCGGTCACACTGGTTAGCCAGATGGTCGTTGGCCGACACGGCGACGATGGTCCAGGGGTGGGTACGATCGGTCAAAAAGTCAATGATTTGACGGCGGTCAGCCTCCTCGAAGGCGTCGAAGGAGTCCTCCAGCAACAGCAGCCGGGGCTTATCGGCGATGGACCGCGCCAGTAGGAGGCGCTGCACGATGCTGCGCGGCAGTTTGTCGCCCGTGGGATCAAGGTGGGTTTCGAAGCCGTCAGGCAAATCCCGGATCACCTCGGTGAGGCCCAGGGCCCGCGTGGCCCACTTCACGTTGGCGAAGGTGGCCCGTTCACGGCCCATGGTGATGTTTTCCAGGACGGTCCCCTCGAAGAGCTCACCCATGCGCAGGCAGTCGCCGATCACGGAGTGGAGGTCTTCGATGCCCAGGTTGCCCTTCGGGAGGTCGTCGTAGGACACGGAGCCCTGCTGTACGTCGTACAGTCCGGCGATCACGTAGAGGAGCGTACTCTTCCCGGAACCGTTGGGACCGGTGACGAGCAAACGCTCCCCCACTCCGATGGTGAGGTTCACGTGCTGTAGTACCGGCTTGGTGTCGCCGGGATAGGAGAAGCGGACATTATTAAGCTGGACGGCCATGCCTTCCGTGGATTCCGTCAGGGCAACGGGGGAGCCGTCAAACTTATCGTCTAGTTTCAGATCGGTCACCTGGCCGATCTTCTCCAGCCCGGTGAGCATGTCGTAGATGGTCTCCATCTTTAATACCAATTTTTCCACCGAAGACATCACGAAGAGGATGATGATCTCTGCGGCCACAAACTGCCCGATGTTCATCTGCTGGTTCATCACCAGCATACCGCCGATCGCGAGTAGGCCCAGCGCGACCAGGACTTTGAACCCGATTAGTAGGGAATATTGCCGAATCAGAATGGTAAAGTGGCTTTCCCTTGCCCCCAGGTAGTTAGTGACGTGGCCGTCCATACGCTGCATGGCCATATCCGTTTTGCCCGCGAGCTTAAAGGTGGAGGCCGTCCGGGCCAATTCTTCCAGCCAGTGCACGGCCGCGTATTTGTACTTCGACTCTTTGAGGCTAGTTTCCATGCCGCGGCGGGCGGTGAAGACAAAGATCAGCACCACCAACAGGACCAGGATTAAGCCGAAAACGATAAAGAAGGGGTGATAGAGCGAGAGGAGGATTAGGCCCAGCAGCACCTGAGTGGTGGCCACGGAAAAATCAATTAGCAGGTCGGAAAGCCCCTTCTGTACGGTCAGTACATCGAAGAAGCGGTTCATCAGTTCGGGCCCGTAGTGGTTGTAGATCACGTCGGTCCGGATGCGGGGGATGCGGTAGGAAAATTCAAAGGCGGCACGGGAAAAGATCTTCTGCTGCAGGTTCTCCGTGATGCGCATCTGCTGAATCTTCAGAATGCCAACAATTGCGATACCAATTACCACAATGACCACCAGCACCAGCCAGGCCGTGCTCACCCGTCCGCCCTGAATCAAGTTAATGATGGCCTGAATACCGAGGGGCAGGGACAAATTAACCAGTCCCGCAAATAGGGCATAGATGTAGACGTTACGTACTTCTTCCTGATCCGGCTTCAGCAGGCGCCAGAATCGTTGCAGGGGAGTCAGAGGAACTGCGGAAAGTGCCATGAATAAAGATTAGGTAAGGGTACTGAAGGCCATATCGGTGAAGAACTGCACGACCGAATCCTCTCCATCATGCTTGTCCGTTACGCGGGGCATATGACTGGCGAAAAAGCGCTGCAGGTGAGCGCCCTCAATGATGGTGCTCACCAACATATGGGGGTAGGGGTACGCAGGGTTAATTTCCTGAATGATATCACTCACCCGGTCGATGAGTTGTTTGTAGTGCGCGAATGCCCCTACTCGGTTGTCTTCGTCGACCTGGCGGGTCAGAAAAGCCTTCATACTCTCGGACACCAGGATGCGGTTCAGCCGGACCTCATTGATGTGGGAGAAGTTGCTGTCCTCCTTAATCTCCTTGGTAAGCAGTTGAACGGCCCGACGAAGGCGATCTTCAGGGGGCTCCACATTAGCCAGGTGAAAAACCAGGCGGTAGTCCATCCATCCCCAGTACCACATCACCAAATAGAGCAGCAGGCCGTGCTTATTTTCAAAGTAGCGGTAGATGGAAGCTTCCGTAGATCCGATCTCTTTGGCCAGTTTGCGGAAAGTAAACGCCTCCAACCCAAGCTCGTCGATGAGATCGATGCTGCCGGTGATGATGCGTCGGCCCAGTGCGCTGGACTCCGGATTCTTCAGGTAAACCGTGTCGCTAATGTTGATCGACAGGTGGTTAGCTAGCTTGTTCAAGGAAGGTAAGTTAAACGTAAACGATAGTATTGCTATCTTACTTGCGACAATAACTTTCAGTGATCGGAAATGTTTCCCCGTCCCTAAATTTTGTTTCCCTGGGTCTCACTCCTTAGCTGGGCCCTTCCTTGGGCTACAGTCCCCGCAAGAGATCGGCCCGAAGATCCGCAATGGCCTCCAACCCAACGCTCATGCGTACCAGGCCGTCGGTGATCCCCACTGCCGCGCGTTCCGCTTGGGTGAGCTTGCTGTGGGTCGTGCTCGCAGGGTGCGTGAGTATAGTTCTCGTATCGCCTAGGTTGCTGCTGCGGGTACATACTTGGACGGCATTTAGCAGCTTCCGTGCCGCATCCATTCCGCCGGCCAGTTCAAAGGTCACGATACCGCCGCCGGCGCGCATCTGCCGCCGAGCCAGGTCTACCTGGGGGTGGGAGGGCAGGAATGGATAGTGTACGGCCGCTATGCCCGACTGTTCTTGCAACCATTCCGCCAACTGCAGGGCGGAGCGGCAATGGGCATCCATCCGGATATGCAGCGTTTCCAGACTTTTGGAGATCACCCAGGCATTGAAGGGGGACATCGCCGGACCGGTATGTCGGCAGAAAAAGATGATCTCGTCCATGATTGCGGGGGTTCCCAATAGCAGGCCACCGAGCACCCTACCCTGTCCGTCCATCCATTTGGTCGCGGAGTGCGTCACGAGATCCGCTCCGTACCTGCCGGGCTGCTGGAGGTAAGGGGTTGCGAAACAGTTGTCAACTACGTACAGCAACTCGTACTCCCGACAAAATGCACCGGCCTCAGCCAGATCGACCAGCCGGAGGCCCGGATTCGAGGGCGTCTCCGTCACGAATAGTTTGGTCTCGGGGCATACGGCAGCCGCCCAGGTGTCCGGCTGATCGGGTTCCACGTAGGTGAAGGTAACGCCCCACCGCGGCAGAATGCGGGTCAGAATCTGGTGGGTACTGCCAAAGACCGCCCGGGTGGCTATAATATGGTCTCCGTGACTAACGAGGGCCGCCAGGCTGGCGAAAACGGCGCTCATACCCGTTGCCGTGGCGAAGCCCGCCTCCATACCTTCCATGGCGCAGGCCTTGTTTACCAGCTCGTCTACGCTGGGATTGTTGTAGCGACTATAGATGATGCCCTCTTGCGTACCGGCAAAGGTGTCCGCCATCGACTCGGCCGAAGGGAAAGTAAAACTGCTGGTGAGGAACAGGGGGGTGCTGTGCTCGCGGTAGTGCGTAGGTGCCATCTGCCCACGGATGGCGTGGGTCTGGGGTTGCAATTCCTTCATATCTCGGCGTTTCGGGGTACGCAAAGATAAGGTACCCACGGCCGTGCGCGAGGCAGCTCCCTACTTCCGTATCGCCACCGTCGCGTAGCTGCCCAGGGTCATCCCGCTGAGCTCTTCGGCTCCCGGGGCTCCCTTCAGGTCCATATCCACGTCGGTCTGGTATTCGGAGGAGTAAAAAGATACGCGCAAGCCGTCCTCCGTTGTGGATACGGACCGCAGCTCGGTCGTATTCCCTCCGGCCACGAAGCTTCCGGTCATCTTCCCGTTTGCTTCCGTTAGGGTCAGGGTTCCGGAGACGGTGCCGGCCGGGGTGTCGCGAACCGTAACCTCGTACGTTCCGGCGTAAGTAGCTTGCGGGGTCACGGGTGTAGTAGCGGTAGGCGAGACGTTGGGGGAAGCCGGCGTGGTGGCCGACCGGGGCGTACAGGCGGTTAGCGCTACGAGGAGTACGCCCAGAATGAGTAAAGTGATTGGGTGTTGCATAGTATCGGTTTGTACCTTTCGCTAACCCAAAATTTCCACCGGCGTTCACGCGGCCGGGGCAAAGGCAAGGTCCATGGCCGCACAAATCCTTGCTACCCCCTCCTGGAGGTCAACCTCCGTGTGGGCGCTGCTGACAAAGCCGACCTCGTAGCCGCTGGGGCCTAGGTACACCCCGGTCTGCAGCAATTCATGGTGGATGATCTTGAAAAACTTCATGTTCTCGGGGTCGATCTGGTCGGCCCGCTCGATGCGTTCCGTCCCGAAGGCCAGCCAGAAGATCGAGCCAACGTGGGGGACGTGGAGGGGGTAGTCCCGCTCCCGGGCGTAGGCCTCAATCGATTCCGCCAGGTGCGCGGTCCGCGCGGCCATGGTCTCGTAGAAGCCGGGCTCCAAACACTGCTCGAGAGCGGCCAGTCCGGCGGCCATGGCTACCGGATTAGCGGACAGCGTGCCGGCCTGGTACACGGGACCCACCGGAGCGATGTAGTCCATGATCTCCTTGCTGGCGGCGTAGGCACCAACCGGGAAGCCACCGCCAATGACCTTACCGAAGGTCATAATGTCGGGGGCCACGTCGTATAGTCCCGCCGCCCCCTCAAAGCCCACCCGGAAGCCCGAGATCACTTCATCAAAGATCAACAAGACGTTGTGTTTCCACGCCTTGATGCGTAGGCACTGCAGCCAGGCGCGGTCTTGGATGAGCAGTCCGTTGTTGGCCGGAATGGGTTCCACGATGATGCAGGCGATCTCTCCGGCCTGCTCCGTCAGGGTGCGCTCCAGCAGGTCGCGGTCTCCGAGGGGCAGCACCAGGGTATCGCGGGCCACGGTTTCGGGTACACCGGCGGAGGAACTGGTGCCCAGCGTAGCCAACCCGGAGCCAGCTTTCACGAGCAGGCTGTCCACGTGCCCGTGGTAGCAGCCGTCGAACTTGATGATCTTGTTGCGGCCGGTGTAGCCACGGGCAAGGCGCAGGGCAGACATCACCGCCTCCGTACCAGAACTTACAAAACGGATCCGCTCGACGTAGCGGTGGTTGTCCAGGATCAGTCGCCCAAGCTGGTTGCCCAGCCGGTTGGGGGTACCAAAGCTGGTGCCTTTCAGGACCGTAGCAATCACCTTCTCGCGGATATGTGCATTGTCGTGGCCGTGAATCAGGGGCCCCCAGGAGCAACAGAAATCCAAAAAACGGTTCCCGTCTTCATCGACCATGTGGCTGCCATGGCCCTCCCGGATAAAGAGGGGCGGTCCGCTAACGCTCCGGAAGGCCCGGACGGGTGAATTAACGCCGCCGGGAAAATAGTGCTGGGCTTCCTCGAAGAGTTCGGCCGAAGTTTCCCGGGGAATGCGTTGCTCAAAATTCATGATCACGAAACTTTGCGCAATGTTAGTCTTCCCCCTGCGAACGCCGGTCTCGATTGCGTCAAGACTTAAATTTTGTCCGGCAAATTGACGGCACGCAGAAATTAAAGGGGGAGTTGGAAAAATTTGTGTTTGACCATGAACTCAGCGCCAATTACTTCCGATCCACCTAGGACGACTGGTATTGAAAACGCTTCGGATATCAGACACTTACACAAACCCCCATGTCCACGAATACCATTTTACTGATCGAGGACGACGCTACGGAAGCCAGACTAGCACAGCGAACCCTCAATAAAATAGATGCTTCCCTGGAGGTGGTCCACCTCGAAAATGGGGGTGCATTTATCGACCACATTACGAATGAGAAAGGCCTGGAGGACGTCTCCCTCGCCATCATGGACCTGCACATGCCGGTCATGGGTGGGCTCGACGTGTTGCAGCACCTGCACGACCAGCAGATCAACCTTCCCTTTCCCATCATTCTGTTTTCCTCCTCCCAGGACCCTGCAGAGATCAAGCGGGCCTACACCCTGGGCGGGTATGCCTTTGTCAACAAACCCAATTCACTGGCCGAATACCGCGTAGCTGTGAAGCATATTGTCAACTTCTGGATCACTACCAACCGCTTACCGTAGTTCCCTACCGCACCTGACTTACCTTGGGGCGGATGCGACTGCCGCGGTATATACACGCCTACGGAGCCAACGCCCTGCTCTTGGAGTGGGAGCAACGGATTGACCCGGACATCAACCGGGGGGTGCATGCCTACGCGGCGTGGTTTGGCCAGCATCCCGCCGTTGAAGAATGCATCCCTGCGTACGCCTCTCTCCTCCTCACGTTTAACGGGGGAAGGAATACGGCTTACGCGCTACACGAATTGATTACCGGGAGCCGGCCACCGGAAGTGCCGGCTGTTTCCAACATACTACACGACGTCCCTGTATGCTACGGAGGCCCCTACGGCCCTGACCTGGAGGAGGTAGCCGCGCTGTGCGGGCTTCCGTCCCACCAGGTTATTGCCCTGCATAGTGCACCGGAGTACCTGGTCTACCTGCTTGGCTTTCGCCCGGGCTTTGCGTTCATGGGGGAGACCGATGCGCGCCTGGCGGTAGCAAGGCGTGCGGCCCCCCGAGCGCGGGTGAAGGGCGGAGCGGTGGGACTGGCTGAACGCCAGACCGGCATCTACCCCACCCCTTCCCCGGGGGGCTGGCAGTTGATTGGCCGGTGCCCGCTGCTCCTTCTCGAGGACGCTACGGCCACTAGCCGCTTCCGGGCCGGGGACCGCGTGCGCTTTTACCCCGTGGCCGCAGAGGAATTTCGATCGCTGCAATCATACCCGCCCGCATGGCCGATACGCTAATCCTGCGGGCGGCGGGCCACAACCAGGGTGCGCGCCTGGTCGACCACGGCCGGCCGGGACTCCGGGACCAAGGTATACCTAGCGGTGGCCCCGCCGACCGGCGCAGTTGTAGGAAGGCGAACGAACTGTTAGCGCAGGCGGCCGGCCACTGCAGCCTGGAACTCGCCCTGTACGGAGGCCGGTGGCTGCTCTCCGGTAAGGGGCAATTCGTCCTGACCGGGGCAGAAATGGACTGGAAACTTAACGCTACTCCCGTGGGGATGCACAGCGTCATCTACCTCGATGGCGACTACCTGCTGACGGGTGGGTACGCCCGGGGGAACGGGTGCCGCGCTTACCTGGCAATCCGTGGCGCTTGGCAGCTTCCCCGGATCCTGGGCAGCGTGGAGCTTGGCCTGCCGGGGACCACGCACATCGAATCAGGCTTTTGGTGCCCGATCGTATCTACGACGGAGGGAGCTTTTCGCAACGGCTTGCTTCCGGAGGTAGGGAGTGTTGCGGAAGCGGCACTCGCTATATCGGTGGTAGCAGCGCCTGAGTGGCGCCTGCTATCCTCTGGCTTGCGGGATTGGCTGCTTCACTCCACCTTCCGGGTGCACCCCGACTCGGATAGGCAAGGCATTCGGCTGCAAGCTTCTGACCAGCCGCCGGGGGAGTTGGCTCCCCTGCTGAGTTCTCCGGTACTGCCCGGCACCGTGCAGCTGACTCCGGCGGGACCGATTTTGCTAGGACCGGATGCACAGACGGTAGGCGGCTACCCGCGGGTGCTTCTATCCCAGACATACGACCGGGCTTTCCAGCTTCGTCCGGGTCAGTGCCTGCGCTTTCTGTTGAGGACCAAAGATTAGGGGAGGACCGGGGCATCGTACTGATCGAGCTTTAAATGCTCGATAATGGCGATGAGTTTCTGGGCGTACCGCTTATCGGTAGCGTAGCCGCACTGCTTGAGCCCGTGTGCCCATTTCCGGTAGTCTAACCCGTGCTGCTTTAGCTTAGCGTAGCGGGGGGAATTGAGCAGCATGCTGTGCTCCCGGTAGCTGTCAGCCACCGAATCGAACACGCGGAACATATCGTAGCGGGTATCGTCGCCGTAGTTGCGGCAGGTGCAGCCGAGGCATTTGGCGCGGCACTTGATGCCGAAATGATTCTTGGAGTCGACGGCGAGTTTGGAATCCCCCGCATTACTTTCGAGCAGTCCCTGGGCCAAGGTAATGCTGGCGGGTACCCCGTGGGTACGCATCTCCCGCCGCGCGGCGGGGGCGTACTGGTTGAGGTAGTGCTGCACCCGTTGCCGTTTGGCGGCGATGATGTGAGGGGCTAGCCGCTTCCTTTCTCCGTAATCGGGGCTCAACACCAACGTAAGGTTGCTGATGTGGGGGGCGGGGTCACGGGTGGGTGCGACGCTGTAAATATCTAGCGGGTCCGCTTTGTTGTCACCGGACGGCTCCGCCGGCGCTGGGCGACCGAAACGCCCCACCCAGTTTCCGAGACTGGCGAGGGAAAAGGCTCCTACCGCTTCAGTGGAGATGGGGTCGTGCACGTCGACCCGCAGGGCAAGGCCCCGGCTCATGCAGAGGTAAAGAATCAGGGCAATGAGAATCAGCTCTACGCTGTAGTGGACGGCAGCGTTCAGTAGGCAGGCGAAACGGCGCCCCAAATTGAATTGGGGGGGAGTGGGAGTGGCAGGCATCCGGGAAAAGTTTTGGCGTAAGGGTATCAGAAAGCTTGGAACCTGCTATAGCGCGTAAGACGGCTTGACAAAGATAACTACCCCTCCCGATAAAACAAACAAATTGTTGGATATTATTTCTTGCCTGTTCGTTGGTTGACTAACACGCCACCTGCGCCCGCGCCCTTAGGGATTGCTTAGTGTAGAGATTACACTACCTTAGCCCGGAGAATACACACATATGGTACTGATAGCGGATTCCGGTTCCACGAAGGCAGACTGGGTCTTGATGCCGGAGAATGGAGAAAACGTTTACGTTCACACCCTGGGTTTTAATCCGGTCGTCCATCCCCATGATTTGCTGTATAATGAGGTTCAGAAACTCTCGCAGGATCTGTTGCCCAACGCCCTGGTCTCTGAGGTGCATTATTACGGGGCCGGCTGCTGGGACTTCAAACGCAAGAAGGTCATTTTCGACTGTATCAATAATGTGTGGCCTTCCGCCAAGATCGAGGTGATGCACGACCTCCTGGGAGCCGCCCGGGCAACCTGCGGCGACGACCCCGGTATTTCCTGCATCTTAGGTACGGGCTCCAATACTTGCCTGTACGACGGCAAGGACGTCACCGACAATGTGACCAACCTGGGTTTCTTGCTTGGCGACGAGGGCAGTGGTTCCCACTTGGGCAAGGCTTTTCTCCGGGCCTATTTCTACCGCGAACTGGACGACGACCTCAACGACGCCTTTGAAAACTACACCACGGCGGATCGGATGACAGTAATTAATAACGTCTACGATTCGGAGATGCCGAATACTTACCTGGCCGGCTTCACCCGATTTATGGGGGAGCACCAGCACCACCCCTTGATCCAAAAGATCGTCTTTACCAGCTTCTCGGAGTTTCTGGACCGCCACGTGCGCAAGTACCGGGGGCACTTGGAATTACCCGTACACTTCATTGGAAGCATTGCCTTCCACTTTAAGGACATCCTGCTGGCTGCCCTCCACGAACGGGACCTGACTGCGGGTCGATTCGTGCATAAGCCCATTGAGGCCCTAGCGGACTACCACGCCGGGAAGTAGAATTACCCCATGGAAAGAAAGGATATTCGTCGCATCGCCGTCTTCACCTCGGGTGGGGACGCGCCCGGCATGAACGCGGCCCTGCGCGCCGTAGTACGCACCGCCGCCTGGAACAAGCTGCACGTCTACGGCATTGAGCGGGGCTTCGAAGGCATGATCGACGGGCATTTTCAGCGCCTCGAACGCCGGGACGTGGCCAATATCATCCAGCGCGGCGGCACCATGCTGCGCACCGCCCGCTCTAAGCGCTTCATGTCCCCGGAAGGGCGCCGCGCGGCCTACGACCACCTAAAGGCTTACGACATTGACGCCTGTATCGCGATTGGGGGCAACGGCACCTTCACCGGAGCTAAGGTCTTCAGCGACGAATACAACATCCCCTTTATCGGCATCCCCGGCACGATCGACAACGACCTCTACGGCACGGATTACACCATCGGCTTCGACACGGCGGTCAACACGGCCATTGATGCCGTGGATAAAATCCGTGACACGGCCGACAGCCATAACCGGCTGTTCTTCGTCGAAGTGATGGGGCGCAACTCGGGCTTCATTGCGCTGTACACGGCCATTGGTTCTGGCGCCAGTAGCGTGCTGATCCCGGAAGCGGAAACCGACCTGGAGGACCTCAAATCGGTGCTGCGCAAAAACAAGGCCCGCGGCAAGCTCTTCAGCGTGGTCATTGTCGCCGAGGGCCACCCCATGGGCGGCGCCACCGGCATCGCGGAGAAAATCCAGCACGAGCTGGCTAGCATGGAGCCGAAGGTGACCGTCATCGGTCACCTACAACGGGGCGGGGCACCCACTGCGGCCGATCGGCTGTTGGCTAGTCGCCTCGGCCACGCCGCGGTAGAGTTGCTGCTGTCCGGCCAGGAGAACATCGCCGTGGGCATCGTCAACGACGAGGTGACCGCCCACTCCTTCGATGACGCAATCAACAAGGAAAAGAAGCCGCGGGAAGAGCTGATCAAAATGGCGAGTATCCTCGCTATTTGATCGATGCGTACTGGCCGAACCGCGCGCCCGTTCTGATTTAGAACTTGTTTGGGTTTTCCGAGCCTGACGAAAACGCTGCTAATTTGGGTCTATTCGAGCCTCCAGAAGGGAAGCCTAGCGGGCTAGGTGACGCTTTTTGCGGCGAAGAATCGCCGCAAAAGAGCAAGTTTGCGGCGGTGAGCGGAATCCCAAACAAGCTCTTAACGCACAGTTTACACCGTGGGACGAACTTCGCCGCCCGGAACGCCTTTCTACCCCGTTCCCAGTACGTACACGAATGGATGCATCCTTGATTATCATGTGGACCGGCTTCATTCTAGCTGGCTACGCCGTTGTAGGTAATGACTCCATCCAGACGCTGGGCACCTTTCTCTCCTCCAATGAGGGCAAGCCCTGGTACGTGCTCTGGGGCTTTGCGGGCTCTATCCTTGCGGCGACCCTCCTTTACGGCTGGGCAACTTACGACGGGGACGTGAGCTACGGGCGCCTGGAATCCTACGCCTTCATCGACGAGATGGGGTGGCCCTATTTGCTGCCTCCGCTGGTGCTCATGCTGCTCACGCGAACAGGAATACCGGTATCTACCTCCTTCCTCATCCTTACCTTCTTCAAGCCAAAGGGCCTCGTTGACATGACGATGAAGTCCATCCTCGGCTACGCCCTGGCCTTTTGCGTGGCGATCATCGTCTGGCAGCTAATCACCCGCTGGCTCGATAAACGATTCATCAACAACGAGATTCAAGCGGGCGAGAAGCGAATCTGGACCGCCCTGCAGTGGGCTTCCACCGGCTTCTTGTGGGGGCAGTGGCTGATCCAGGATTTTGCCAATATTTTCGTTTACCTCCCGCGCAGCCTGCACATCAGCGAGATTCTGATCGCGCTGGCCATCCTCCTGACCATGCTAGCGTTCATCTTCTACAGCAAGGGCGGCAACATCCAGAAGATCGTGAAGGCCAAGACGAATACAACCGACATCCGCTCGGCCACCCTGATCGACTTCACTTACGGCATCATCCTGCTGTTCTTTAAGGAATTCAGCAACGTACCGATGTCCACCACCTGGGTATTCCTGGGGCTCCTGGCCGGACGGGAAATCGCCATCCGCTACCGCCTAGAACTGGACGCTGAGCCCAGCGACCGACAGCAGGCGCCGGGAGCCTACTACACCGGCATGTTACTGAACGTGGTAATCTTGCTGCTGATCGGCTACGTCGTTTACCTGAAAGACGACATCAACAACCTCGTCATCGTGATCATGGCCGCCGCCATGATTGCCCGCGCCGGCGTTGCCTACCTGGAAACCATTCCCGGTCGTAAAAACCTCTGGGCAGCCTTCCGCAACATATTCAGTGATTTAGGCAAGGTAGCCTTCGGCCTGGTGGTAAGCATCGCCCTGGTCTACATCATGCGCTTCCTCACGACGGGCACCTTCTTGGAGTCCATCGGGTAAGCTACTCCTAACGCACTAGCCCAATGAGGCTCCGATAATCGTCGAAGGGGGAGGTGTCGTCTCGCATGGTCAGCAGGCGATCGTGCGGCAGGTCGAGGTACAGATCTTCCAGGAAGGGAACGGTCTCCTTACAGCGCACCTCTACAATGCCCTGCGCAAACTGCGTCCAGCGCCAATCGTGGGTAGCCTGGATCTTAGCCAAGGTGTCGGCCTGCACGACGGTATGGTCATCGGCCGCAGGCACCACCTCCGCTCCGGAGAAGGCCAGTTCGTTGCGGCCGATCATCTTGGCGTCCCGCAAAATGTAGTAGGCGGTGTGTACGCACGCATGGCCTTCCTCGCGGAGAAACTCCGCGTACAGACACAGCTGAATATCGCTTGCGTTGCGCAACAGGTTGCGGAAGGTGGTTTTGCCACGCCACTTCAGGTCTACGACCGCGGTCTCCCGCTGTCCCGATCCGTTGGTGCGCTCCAGCACCAGGTCGGCCCGGCCACGCACGTCCTGGCCGCCCTCCCGGGTACATCCTCTCAGTTCCTGCTCGGAGCCGCGGATGGTCCAGCCGTTCTGCTGGATGTAGCGAACGAGGGTCCAGGCCGACCGCTTCATCGTCAGCAGAAACTGTACCCGTTCCGGTTCCTGCCCGTACTCTAGTAGGACGGCACCCTGCTGCCGAAAGAGGCGCCCGGCTTCCTCATCAATCCAAGCTTCGACGTTGTCGCGGGTGAAGGGATGGTCCGCAGAGGCGATCGTTGTTAGTAGACGCTCGACGAACAGGTGGCTTAAGTTGCCCCGCAGACGGTTCTCGCTGGCAATGGATAGAATCGGCGTCCCCTTGAGTTGCAGTTGATGCCGAAATACCCATTTGTGGGGATAGTACAGCAGGTCGTCGATGGCCGTAGGCGTTTCTTCCGGGCGGGGGCGGAGGGCCTGGGGGCGGTCCAGCCGCACGTGGGGGGCCGGGGGGTCCAGCTCCCGGATCGCCACGTCGGCAAAGGTGGGTACCAGCAGTTGCGCCAGTGGGCCGGCGGCTACGCCCGCAGCGTCAATGTCCACGGTGATGGCGGAAAGGGCCTCCGGGGAAAAGGCGGCCTCCAGATCACCCAGCAACGCGTGGGCCTCCATCTCCGTGCCATCCACCCGGTGGGGCAGACAGAGCACAAGTTGATCGCGGGTGTGCAGCAGGGGCCGAAGGTTCTGCCAGGTCAGCAACTGGTTGCGCTGTTCGGGCGAGCCGAGCGCACAGCCTACGGCCTCGAGGTACTGCAGCTCGGGGGGGTAGTAGCGGCTAAAGAAGTAGTGGGGGTCGGTTTCCACGAAGTCCCACCAGATCAGCCGCTCCAGCACCTCCTGTCCGCTGTCCGGAAGGCGGGCGGTAGACGCGGGTGCAAAGGCGGTGAGTAAACTGCCCTGCTCGGCCGGGGTGAACTGGGTGGGCGCGGGTTGGTAAATGGTACGCACCAGGCGCTCTACCTCGAGGTAGTTTAGTTCCCCCTCGGGCTGGGCGTCCAGCAGTTCAGTGGCACGCTCAGCTTGGGCGGAGAGCACGAGCAGCCCGCTGAGGTTGTCTTCATCGTAAGCATCAACCGCCCAGTTGCGCAGGAATACGAAGAGACTGCGTACCTCGGACTTTGGTACGCGGCCGTCGCGGGGGTAGCGGCGGCGGCGAAACCAGAACGCATACTGCTCGCGCGCGCGGCGGATCCGGGCGGCGGGGTAGTTCCGCTCCTCCAGATCGCGAAAGGCCTGTTCCACGATAAAATTCCAGCGGCTGCCGAACAGTCCCGGGGTGTCAGCCAGGTGGACGGCCAGTCGCTGCCCCAACAGGCGGTTGAAGGGCTTGGTGACCAGACTCACGAACTCCATGATGCGCTGCACCTCCACCGGTTCCCACAGAAAGGCCGTAACCAGCTTGAGCACCTGCAGACTCGGCCGGGCTAGGCTGGTGGAGGGTATACCCATGCTCGGTAGGCCCTCCAGGCGCAGGGCGTTGTCCAGGGTTTGGTTGCGGACGGTCATCAGTACGCCGGGACGCCAGCCGGGATTGTCTCGGGCGATGCGCGCCAGGTAAGCGGCCAGGTGGGTCTCGCGCTCGGCCCGCACCATTACGAGGCTGCCGTCGCTCCGCAGCTCGGGGCTTCCCGCCTCACTCTCCCCACTGAGAAGCAGCCTAAGGCGTCCCTGCCAGCGGTGTAGGTCCAGATCGCCCGCAGGGGGGGGCGGCTCCGGGACCTGAGCGATTCGGTCTCCTGCCCCCTCCAGGGCATCGAGAAGCCGCCGAAGGCCGGCGGGCAGCAGGTGTAATGGTTCGTGTACGCGGACATCTAGCTCGGGATGGCGACGCTCGTTGAGGGCCGCCAGGAGGCCATTTAGGCGATCCCCCGTACCGGCCAGGAGCTCCAGGTCGTTCCCGTCCTCCAGGATGATAGCTTCCAGCTCATGCAGGACCGCGATGCGTGGGGGCGTGGCGGGGCCGGCCTCCCGAGCTACGGAGTAGCCGGCCTCCAGCAACTCGTCGCGGCGGGAGAGCAGTTCCTCGGCGGTAGCGATCTTGTCAGCGGCGAAGGCTGCGGCGTAAAAGGGAACAGCGCCGGGGCTGCTCTCAAGGTGCTGCTCCACCACCTGGCGGTACTGCTCGATGCGCAGGGCATCGCGGTTGGCGGGACTCCGGGAAAGGGCGTAGAAGCGCTCTAGGTAGCGCAGCAGGCCGGCGTAATCGACGAAGAGCTCACCCAGCGACTCGGGCGGCGGGGGCGGAAGGAGGGGCGTCGCGAAAGTTAGACCCAGGTAGAGGCGGATCATACCCTAACCGCCCATTTCGGCCCGCATGCGGGTCAATTGGGTATCCCACAGCGCCTTTTGGTCTTCTACCTCATCGTCGTCGGCGAAGTCGGTGACGTACACGATGGTTTCCCCCGTGACCGGACTTTTGGTGATGTTGAATTCGAGATATTCGTCGTCGTCGTCCGCTTCCTCCCAGGCGAAGCGGACCATGCTGCCCTCGCTGTCTTCGATGAGTTCGGCGGCTTCCGGAGACCCGCTCCAGACAAACGTGTAGGTGCTGTCGTTAATATCCACTTCGTCACAGAACCACCGCGTTATGCAGGCGGGATCGGTGAGAAACTGGTAGACAATATTGGGTGAGGCGCGGAAGATGAACTCCGAAGTAAACTTAACACGTTCCATATCAGGGGCTTGGCAGTACTGGTAGCGGGCAAATAAGTCAAATATAGCGAGACTACCAAAAGTTTTCTTGCCCCCAACCTATTGTTTAATCATGATGTTAGTACAATGTTATGCCCGAGTGAGGCTACCCGGTCCTTGACTTATACACTTATTCCCCGTAATTTTGCGGCCAATTTCAGAAAACGCCCCGGTACATGAGACAGCTTAAGATCACGAAATCGATCACGAATCGCGAAAGTCAGTCGCTCGAAAAATACCTGCAAGAAATTGGTAAAGTAGATCTGCTGACCCCCGAGGAGGAAGTCGATCTCGCGAAGCGCATCAAGCAGGGAGACCAGATTGCCCTCGAGAAACTGACGAAAGCTAACCTGCGCTTCGTCGTATCGGTCGCCAAACAATATCAGAACCAGGGCCTCAGCCTCTCCGACCTCATCAACGAAGGCAACCTCGGTCTCATTAAGGCCGCCCAGCGCTTTGACGAAACCCGCGGCTTTAAGTTCATTTCCTACGCCGTCTGGTGGATCCGCCAGTCGATCCTCCAAGCCCTCGCCGAGCAGAGTCGGATCGTACGCCTGCCCCTGAATAAAGTCGGCAGCCTCAACAAGATCAACAAGGCCTTCAGCCAGCTCGAGCAAACCTTTGAACGCGAACCCAGTAGCGAGGAACTCGCCGAACAACTGGAGATCAACGCCGAAGAGGTCGAAACCACCCTCAGCGTTGCCGCCCGCCACGTCAGCATGGACGCACCCTTCGTAGAAGGCGAAGACAATAGCCTCCTCGACGTGCTGGCCAACACCGCCACCCCCGGTACCGACTCCGCCCTGGAATACAAAGAATCCCTGCGCCGCGAAATCGACCGCAGCCTCGGCACCCTTACTGAGCGGCAGTGCGACGTGATTAAGCTGTACTACGGCATCGGCGTCGAGCACCCCATGAGCCTCGAAGACATCGGCGAGAAGTTCGGCCTCACCCGCGAGCGCGTTCGCCAGATCAAGGATAAAGCTATTAACAAGCTGCGCGGTGCGAACCGCAGCAAGCTGCTTAAAAATTACCTGGGGAACTAGTGTTTTAGTCCTTTAGAATTTTAGTTCTTTAGATGCCCTCCGCCGCTACTCGCGTCGGAGGGTTTCTAATTTTGTGGCTAATGTCAGATACCATCCGTACCAAGAAGCGCCTGGAAGAACTGGGGCGCCCCTCGCCCGCTGAATTCGCTGCCGCACCGAAGCTCCCCTTTTCCCTCGTCCT
This sequence comes from Lewinellaceae bacterium, assembly GCA_963710195.1. GTDB lineage: Bacteria > Bacteroidota > Bacteroidia > Chitinophagales > Saprospiraceae > Neolewinella. The sequence goes on along the minus strand of CAVPZF010000002.1, from coordinate 492,156 downwards.
CGACGACATCCGCTCGGCAAACAACGTAGGCAGCCTCTTCCGGACCGCCGATGGTTTTGCCCTACAGCATCTCCACCTCTGCGGGATCACCGCTACTCCGCCCCACCGAGACATCCTTAAAACCGCGCTGGGAGCTACCGCTACGGTCAGTTGGTCGTATCACGAAGACTGCACCGCATTGATCAAGCAACTCATTTCGGCGGGGACGCAGGTGCAGTGCCTGGAACAAACCGAGCAAAGTGTGTCCCTGGAAGCGTTTCGGATCTCCCCCGCCCTGGCCCTGGCCCTGGTGGTCGGCAATGAGGTGAATGGCGTACACCAGGAGGTGATCGACCAGGCCCACGGCACCATCGAGATCACCCAGTATGGCACCAAGCACAGCCTGAACGTCGCGGTAAGTGCAGGCATGGCGATCTGGGAACTCAGCCGGCAGTTCCGCACACCCGCGCACCCGCCCCCGCCTAGAAGTTGAGCCCGCCCGTGAGTCCTAATTGCCGCGCCCGGATGGTCTGAAAGTAGTTAAGCGCCAGGTTCTGCCGGCGGGTGCCTACCGTATTTTCGATGACCGGATTGGTGGACCAGGAGTAGGTAAGCTCCAGGTACCAGCGGTTGCGGTAAGATTCCCGGATTTGCCATCCGAGGCCCGCAGATAGGAAGTGGGAAACCCGAGCCGTCAGCTCGTCATCCTGCAGGAGCGTTTCATCTCGGTTGGCATTGACAGCATAAGTTTCTACGCTGTTGATTACGGGCAGCTGGGCAGCCGTGCTGGCGGTCAGGTACGGGCCCTGCCCCTTCCCGCCCAGCAGGTAGCGCACCTGGGCCGGGAGTTCGAAAAATACACTTAGGTGATTGGCCCGCACGTAGCGGCCATCCAAAAAGGAGCAGTCCGCTGCCGGGGATATGCGTCGACACTCTTGCTGGTCCAGCGTGCTTTCCTGGCTGAACTGCCGTACCCCCAATCCGGCGCCTACGTGCACACTCAGGCGCCGACTCATTGGGATGCGGTAGAGCAGGCGACTGATGTTGCCCTGGCTGTAGACGGAGCTCGTAAAATCAGTACCGTTTTCTAACGCACCCTCCGTGGCGAAGACGTAATTTTCGAAGAAAATGCGGTCCGTGGAGTCCCTAACCTGGGCGTTTAAACTTGTATACACCACAAAATTACCAATTATAAAAGCCATTAAAAGGGAGGAGGGACGGAAGGACATTTTACTGGATTTATGACTTTACGGAAGTTCGTCTAAATTCCAGTACCACGCAATCGCTCCATCTACCTTTAAGTAATTGCTAACCCATGAGGACACGCACCCGAATTAGCGGACACCCGAGATCTTACTCCAATTATCAAGCTTATATTTATAATTTCAGAACATAATCCCCCTCCCCATGCAGCCCTTCCACCTCGCCGCCCCCGTTGACGATCTTGAAGCCGCCCGCCACTTTTACGGCACCGTGCTGGGCTGCCCCGAAGGAAGGACGGACAGCGAATGGATCGATTTTGACCTCTTCGGTCATCAACTGGTCGCCCACCTGGCCCCGAAGAAGAAGCAGGCTGACCACCGCAACGAGGTCGACGGCAAACACGTGCCCGTGCCCCACTTCGGCGTGGTGCTGGAGTGGCAGCAGTTTGAGCAGTTTGCCCAACGCCTGCGCGACCACGGGGTGCAGTTCGAGATAGAACCCTACATCCGCTTTGCCGGATTGCCCGGGGAACAAAACACGATGTTCTTCTACGACCCGGCCGGCAACGCTCTGGAATTCAAGGCGTTTAAGGACATTTCCCGGCTATTCGCGAAGCAGCTGAACGGGTAGCCCCATCACCCCCCGTTGTATGACCTGGCTTCGTAATACCGGCTATTCGTTTCTGACACTTTTGCTCCTCCCCTTTCCCTTCGTGGTAGGGGATCTGCTGAGCGGTCTGCGGTCCTACTACTATGGATTTTACGACTCCTTGGTGGAGTTGGTCGGCCATCACTTACTTGGTCTTGGCTCCATTATTCGCTACACGGATAATGGTAGCGGGGACGGGCTATATAGCTGGATCTATCATTTCACTATCCTGCTACTGGCCATGGTGCTTGGCGTGATGGTTACCCTGATCTGGAAAGATCGTCCCCGCCGATCGGCCTGGCCCCGCTGGCTGCTGTTTTTGGTGGCGGTTTCGCTGTCCTACTACCTGCTCATCTACGGCTTCGCCAAGGTGTTCAGCATGCAGTTCGTTACGCCCTCACTGACGAGCTTCTACGAGACCTACGGCCGTTCTTCCCCGATGCGCCTGCTGTGGACCTTTATGGGCTACTCCCGGCCCTACGTGGTGTTCACCGGAGCACTGGAGGTCCTGGCCGGCATGCTGCTGTTGCCCCGCCGTACCCGGACTGCCGGGGCGCTGTTCACCCTAGGCATCATGGTCCATGTTTTCGTACTGAACGTGAGCTATGACGTACCCGTGAAGCTGTTCAGTGCGCAGTTGATTTTTCTGGCGGCGGTAATTATTTGGTCCGATCGAACCCGGCTGTGGGGCTTCCTGACCAACCGGGCAGTAGCGCCCCACACCTTCCGCGGTCCCTTACGCGCAGCTAAAAGAAACAGTGGGCTATACGCCCTGACGTATGCCCTGATGGCGGGCCTGTGCTTCTTCACGGTCCGGGCGAGTTTGGCAACGATGGTAGAGTTTCGCCAGCAATCCCCGCTGTACGGCATTTATGAGGTGGAAGAGATGCGCCTGGATGGCGAGCTCCTACCGCCGCTGCTAACCGATGTTCGGCCCTGGAGGCGGATCATCTTCGATCATCCCCGCTATGCCGTCGTCACCCGCCTGGACGGGTCGCTTAGTCACTATAACTGCCATCTGGATACCGACAAGCAAAATTTACAACTGACGGACCCCAACACCCACGCCCTGTACATGGCCCTACACTACGAGATCACCGAAATGGGTATGAAGCTGAAGGGACGCACCGACACGGAAACCGTAAGCATCATGACCGAGGCGGTAGACCTTAGTGCCTTCGGCATCAGGCGGGGCCTGCACTGGGTCAGCGAAGTTCCTTACAACCGCTATCAGTACTGACAGTAGCCAGGTTTCCCCTAGTGCTTCAGGACCGAAATAAGCTGCACCTTGACTTGCCATCGAGGCGCTGCACTTCCCCGCCAAAAATCCACCGTAGCTACACGGTCTTACGGGTAGGGCACCGTAAGACTTAGTTTGCTGAACTTTCGTCCGCTCGTTCAGCACCATGCTGTCGGCGTCAAGCTATTGCTTAGTTCAATCCTGAAGCACTAGCTGATGCGGCTGCTATTCCGTATAAGCCTCCACGCCACCCGGAGTGTGCAGTTCGACGGAGGCCCGTGCGCCCTGCTCCACGCGCCCAACGACTTGGGCATCGATATTGAACGACCGGGCGATGTCAATCACCGATTGCGCGTAGCGTGGGGCCACGTACGCCTCCAGCCGGTGGCCCATGTTAAAGACCTGGTACAGCTCCCGCCAGTCGGTACCGCTCTCCTGCCGGATCAGTTCAAAGAGGGGCGGGGGCGCGAACAACTGGTCCTTGACCACCCGCACGTCGTCATCGATGAACTTGATCACCTTGGTCTGGGCACCGCCCGTGCAGTGGATCAGCCCGCTGAGTCCGGGACCAACCTCCTCCAGCAGCCGCTTCAGGACGGGCAGGTAGGTACGGGTGGGGCTGAGCACCAGTTTCCCGACGGTTATATCCACGCCCGCCACCGTGATTTGCTCGGTGAGGGAGCGGCTACCAGTATAGATCACCTCCCGTGGCACTTCCGGGTCGAAGCTTTCCGGGTACTTGTCGGCGTAATCGTGCTTAAACACATCGTGGCGCGCGCTGGTCAGCCCATTACTGCCCATCCCCCCGTTGTAGGCCTCTTCGTAGGTGGACTGCCCGTAGCTGGCCAGCCCGACGATCACGTTACCGGGGCGAATGTCGTTGACGATGAGCTGGTCGCGGCGCAGCCGGGCGAAGGTGGTGTAGCCCACGTCGATGGTGCGGACGATGTCGCCCACGTCAGCGGTCTCGCCGCCGGTGAGGTGAAGGCCCACTCCCTGCTCCGCCATGCGATCCTTAAACTTCTCGGCGCCCCGGATGATGGTTTTCAGCACTTCGCCCGGAATCCGGTTCTTATTGCGGCCAATGGTGGATGAGATGAGGATGTTGTCCACGGCCCCGACGCAGCCCATATCGTCGAGGTTCATGACGAGGCTGTCCTGTACGATGCCTTCCCACACGCTGAGGTCGCCGGTCTCCCGCCAGTAGAGGTAGGCCAGGCTGGTCTTGGTGCCGGCGGTGTCGGCGTGCATGACGTTGCACCAGGCGGCGTCGCCCCCGGCGATATCCGGCAGCACCTTGCAGAAGGCGCGGGGGAAGAGCCCCTTATCCAGGCCTTCGATGGCTTCGTGGACTTCGGATTTAGTGGCGCTTACGCCGCGCTGCTCGTATTTGCTAGACATGCGGCAAAGTTAGCTTGCCACCCCCGTTAATGGAAGCGATGGGGTTCGGCCGGCTCCACGTGGATGAGAACTTCCTCTACGTTAGGTATGGTCTCCTGAATACGATCCTTCAGCCGGTGAGCCAGGTCATGCCCCTCCGTTACCGTCAGCTCCCCGTCGACCAGTGCATGCAGGTCGATGAGGTAGCGCATGCCCGACTTGCGGACGTAGCACTTCTCGGTGCCCAGGATGCCCTCCACGGTCACGGCGATAACGCGAATCTCCTCGATCAGATCGTCGTAGAGGTGCTCATCCATGATCTCGCCGAGGGCCGGGCGGAAGATGAGGTAGGCGTTGTAGAAAATGAAGGCGGAGGCGCAGAGTGCCGCCCAGTCATCGGCCGTTTCGTAACCGGGCCCGCCCACGAGCGCGATCGAGATGCCCACGAAGGCCGTCACCGAGGTGATGGCATCGCTGCGGTGGTGCCAGGCCTCGGCCCGCAGCGAGCTGCTGTGGGTTACCTCACTCTTGCGAAGAACCATCCGGTAGGAAGCTTCTTTCCAGGCGATGATCACGCCCAGGACGATCAGCGTCCAGGCCTTCGGCACCTTGTGGGGCGTCCGGATGTGCTCGATGCTTTCGTAGGCGATCACGGTAGCGGATAGCACCAGGAAGGCCACCACCAGGAAGGTGATGAGCGGCTCGATCCGTCCGTGGCCGTAGGGGTGGTTCTCGTCCGCCGGCCGCCGGGCGTACTGCAGGCCAAAGAGTACCAGCAGGGAGGAAAAGATGTCGGTGGTCGACTCGATGGCATCGGCGATCAGGGCGAAGGAATTGCCCAGCACCCCAGCCGTTGCCTTAACCACGGCCAGGCTCGCGTTGGCCGCGATGCTGAAGTAACTGGTCCGAATGGCAACTTCCTCGTGTTCCATGGCGCGCTGGTCGCCCGTAAAGTACGGCGGACGGGGGCGCCCCCGTCCGCCTTACCGCCGGCGGGTACTGTTGCAGGCCAGCACCGTCAGGGTGAGCAGGATGCCCGGAAAGACCGCCAGCCACCAGGCGGAGGGCCAGGTCCGGGACTGCTGCAGCATGCTTCCCCAAGTCACTTCGGCGGCCGACACGCCCACCCCCAGGAAACTGAGCATAGTTTCGGCCAGGATGCTGGAGCCGACCATAAAGGAGGCCACGACCAGCACCGGCCGCACCGCGTTCGGCAGGGCGTGACGGAAGAGCACGCGCAGCTCGCCGATTCCGCTGATGCGCGCCGCGGCCACGTAGCGCATCTCTCGGATGCGGATTAGTTCCGCCCGCAGGAAGCGCGCTACTTGTGTCCACCCCAGCACACCAATGATGACCACCATCAGCAGCAGCGAGGATTGTGTGGTGAAGGAAAGGACCGCGATTAGGACCACCAGGCCGGGAATGCTGACATTCAGCTCCATCAGCAGGAGCACCAGGCGGTCTACGGGAATGATAACCGGCCGCTGCAACCAGCTTATGCGACTAGCCAAGGCACGGAGCGGCAGCCACACCAGCGAGGTACTGGCCGCTACGGAGAGGCCTACAAGCAAGAGCAGCAGCAGCAGCCCCGGCCCCAGGGCGGCCAAGCTTCCCAGAGCGAACGTGGCCCCCAATACGCCGCCAAGTCCGAGCGCCAGGACGCCCGCTCGGCTAAGCTGGATGCCGCTGTTGCCATAAAAGCCGGCCACCGCACCGAGTGGAACCCCAATGAGTAGCGCAATGAACAGGCTTCCCACCCCCACGCAGACGGCGATCCGGGTGCCCGCGACCAGCCCGGCAGCCGTATCCCGCCCCAGCCGATCCGTCCCCAACCAGTGGTATCCCGAGGCGCTGCGCGCGAGCGGGGGCAACAACGCGGGGGTCGATAGGTCGGCCGTCCCGGCGGCGTGCGGGATTGGTGGCCAGATGGCCCAGTCCACAGCCCGGTCCTGCCAGTCGGTTCCGATGGGCTGGCGCCCGAAGGCAGGAAACCGCAGTTTACCCCCTACCAAAGCCACGAGCGGCCGGTCGCAGGCCAGCACGGGGGCCAGCAGGCCAATTAGCAGCAGCAGTCCCAAAAAAGCGTTCGCCCAACGGTACGGTCTCATGGCCGCCGGGGATTGCTAAGTTGTATCCGCGGATCGACTAAGGCGTAGCCTACATCGGCGAGGACCAGCCCGGTGATGGTCAGCACACCGTTCAGCAGCACCACCATGGTTACAACGGGCCAGTCGCGGGCACTAGCGGCGTTATAGAGCAGCTGCCCCATCCCCGGCAGGTTAAAAATCTTCTCGATCAGGACGCTTCCGGCCAGCAGCGCCGGCAGTAGCCCCCCGAGCATGGTGACCAGCGGGAAGGCAGCGTTGCGGAACACGTGTTTCCACAGCACCCGCGACCCCGACAGGCCCTTCATCCGCGCGGTGAGGATGTAGGGCTGCCGCAGTTCCACCCGGGCGGCGGCGCGCAGGTGCCGAGAAACGTACGCTAAACTGGGATAGACCAAGCAGCACACCGGCAAAAAGAGATGGGTGAGCCGGATCCAAACTTCGGCCAGCCAGCCAGTTCCCTCCGGCACCTCCCCGTACCCCATGCTCGGAAAGTAATCCATGCCAAAGGCCGGCGTCGTGAAAAAGTTCGCCAGCAGCGTAGCGATCCAGAAGCCCGGTATGCCGTAGGCCAGGTAAGTCAGCCCCGTAGCCCAGCGTTCGAAGCGGCTGCCCTGGTACTGCGCCATGTACAGACCGAGGGGCACGGCCAGCAGGTAGACCAATGCCAGCGCCAGTCCATTTAACACCAGGGTACGGGGCAAGGTGACGGCGATCTTACCAGCCACGGGCCGGCGGTCGGCGTAGGACTCCCCCCACTCTCCCCGCAGCAGCTGACGCAGGTAGCGGTGGTACTGATTGTCCAGCCCGTTCCAGTAGACGCGGGGGAAGAGGACCCGGGCGGGCCTGGCCCCTTCTTTCATGCGCAGGTAGGGAGCGGTCAGAATAGTGGCTACGTCCGGGGGCAAGTCCGCCAGGCTGCGTTCCACGTAGCGGGGTTCGGCGTGGACCAGCAGGCGCCGCGCGGTACTCACCAGGCGGGCGTCGGTGGACACCCCGGCCTGGGCCGTCGTGCGCAGCTGGTGGTAATAATCCTGGACCAGCGGCCAGTTCCCAAAGTGGTAGGCCAGGGCCTTGACCGTACTCCGCTGCTGATTAACTACGATGCGGTGCAGGGTGTCGGGCAGGGCAGCGTTGGTGAGGGTAAAATAGAAGGGCGGCTGGGCGTAGCCGAGTTCCTCCGCGATGCGGCGGTAGCTGCGCTCGTAAGCGGCGGGATCCTGGGCTAGCGAGCGGGCAGCCTCGGTGGACATGCGCCGTTCTACCGGATCGCCCGGTGCTGCCCGCGTAAAGGCAAAGCAGAGCACGCTCAGCAACAGGAGGCTAAGGGGTAGAAAGAGGAGTCTGCGCAGTAGGAAGGGCAACTGGCTGGAAGGGTTTATTTCACGTCAGAGACTGCGCCGCACCTCGATCCACTGCCCGCGCGCTTCGGCCCGGATGGCGGGATCGTACATGGCTTCGGTGATCTGGGCGGGCAAGTAGTACCGGCCCGGGTAGGTCGCCGTCATTTGAAACTGGAAGGTCTTGCTCTCCCCGACCGCCAGATCGAAGAAGGTATCTATACGGTCGTCGCGGATGTCACGGTAGGTGTAAGCACTCCCCTGGCCGTCGGTGCCCGCCAGCCGGCCATTGGCCACCTCCCACCCAGAGGGCAGCCGGGCGGACAGGGCCAGCTGGCGGTAGTCCCGTCCCGTCGTCCCCGGATTAGCCAGCCGGTAAGTAGCGATAAACTCGGTACCGGATTCTAGGGAGGTCACCTCCAGGGGCCGGCCGTTGAGGTCAGTGTACCGCACACTCATGCTCAGGCCATTTGTCACGCTCTGTTCTTCGCCGGCCGGCGGGGTGCCTGCGGTCTGGGTGGTGACGAAGAGCGTGGCCGTCCCCGTATTTTCGACGGCGTACACGGCCGGGGCCGCCGCGGGGAGATCGAGGAGGTAGATTCCGGACTCCACGCCCACCGCCGTGGTTTTACCCGTCGGAGAAGTGAAGTCGGCGCGTACCGGGGCGGCGGCACCCCCCCCCATTTTGCCGAGGGCCACCAGGGAGATGGCTGCTTCCTGGGTAGTCAACCAGCTCCGATCCGCTATCGCCCGGGCCAGCCGCAGGGCCTGGGCAGCAGCGGCATTCTGATTGTCCAGACTCACCTGGGCCTCTAGGATCAGGGCCATATCGCGCAGCTCACTGCCGAAGGTGTAGCCGGTCTCCCGGTAAGGCGTTACGTCATCCGTTAGGTTGTTGAGTAGGTCCGTGGCGGTCTGTTGTCGGCCGGACAGGGCATAGGCCGCCGCCAGCTGGTATGCCGCCGGGCGGGACAAATTGCTGGTTCCCCGCAGGCGATTCATGGCTCCGAAGTCGGCCCGTTTAGCTAGGGCCAGGGTGTAGAGCCGGTACGCTTGGTCAAGGGTTCGCTGACGCAAGGTGGCGTAGAAGGCCCCGTCGCGAGCTGACCAGCTGCCGGCCGCCACCTGCTGGAAGGCAAGCAGCGATTCGTTTAGGTCAGGGGGTACGAAAAAGCCAGCCCGCTCGGCCTCCAGCAGGAAGTGGAGGGCATAGTTAGTTGCCCAGGGGTGGATCTGCTGCTGGCCCGGCCAGTAGCTCAGCCCTCCCCCGGCCATCCGGAAGCGGCGGACGGCGGCAATGCCGGCCATGACGTGCTGGCGGCGACGTGCTTCCTGGCCGGCATCGAGGGGCATCAGGCGGTCGAGGTAGAGCTGGGCAAAGGCCGCGGACACTACTTGCTCAACGCAACCGTAAGGATAATTTAGCAGGTAGTCTAGGTGCTGCTGAATTCGGAGGGCGGGCAATCCCGACAACTCCAACGAGGCCCCCCGCGTACCCGGCAGGCCAAAGGGGGTATAGGAAACCGTCCGGCGCTCGCCGGGCGGTACGGCCACCGTAGTGCTCCTACGCACGGGAGCGTTCTGTTCCCGCACGGTAATCTCGATGTCCTGGCTGCTCTCTTCCCCCCCGCCGGAAGCCATGACCGCAAAGCGGGCCACGCCCGTCCGTTCGCCCACGCTCACCGGAAAATAGGTGAGTTGATCGCCGGTAGCGCTGAAGGTGAGGCTGGTATCGGGGCGTGACAGTTTCACTAGTCCCGCGGCCTCCCTCACGCTCACCTTCACCTGCTTGAGTCGCGATTCCAGCGCAAATACGCTGACGGGAAGGTCGAGCTGTTCCCCGGGGCCCAGCACGCGGGGCAGGGTCGGGAGCACCATCAGCGGTTGACGGACCGCCACGGAGGCCTCGGCACTGCCGTAGGCGCCCTCCTCTAGAGCGACCACCATGACCCGCACCGCCCCCAGGTAATTGGGCAGAGTCAGGGTATGCCGGGCCTTCTCGCCCTTAGCCAAACGAAACGGCCCCAGGTGACGCACCACGGGCGGGAAGCGGTCGGCAGCAGCCGCTTCCGGATCTAGCACTACCCCGTCACCACCTATGGACAGCACCCGCCCGAACTCGCCGTTGATGCTGCTCATGACGTGATCGTAGAGATCGTAGGTTTCCACGGCCAGCGCTTCCTTGCTAAAAAAGTCGGCGTGGAGATCGGGCGTACTGTAACGGGTGAGGCCGAGCAGGCCCTCGTCCACCACCGTCAGGACGTAGGTCATCGGACGGCTGTCGGCCTCCCGTACGCCGACCGATACCTGCTCCCCGGGTTTCCATTGCTCGGCAACGGTCAGTTCGGGGTGCAGCAGGCTGCTAGGCTCCAGCACCTCGATGGGGACGATGCCGAAGAGCCGGACGGGCCGGTCGTTCGTCGTCTGGGCGTAGGGCTGAAGGTAGCTGAGGTTGGCGTACACCGTAGGCACCATTCGTTCGTCGGTAAGAAAGCTGACCACCGTCTGCCCCGCGGTGGTCGGTACCCAGAACTGCTCGATACTACCCACACTGGTCTCTAGGCTCACCAGAATCTGTCCGCCGGCACTGGTGGGAACGCTTAGGGAAACTGGCTCCCCGGTATTGACGGTCGATTGATCGGGGCGCAGGCGCAGAAGCGCGGCGGATTCGCGGTCGGTTTCCGAAGCATCGCCGTAGCCGCCGTAAAAGTAGTCGCCCGTGCAGTGCCCTCCTTCGTCGCATACCCGCATCAGGTAACGCCCCCATTCCGTCACCGAGACCGGCACCCGGGCCCGCCCGTCGGTGTCGGTAGTAGCCCGAAGCGTAGCCATGGCCTCCCGGTGCTCATTGCCGGCAAAGCGGGCTACGTTGTCGTTTCCATCCTGCCACCAGTAGCGCCAGTCTACGCGGTAAATGCCGATGGAGAGCTTGCGCCCCGCCACCCCCTTGCCGGATGGGGCTACGGCGGCTACGTCGACAGCAGTGGCGGACCCGGCGGCGATTCGCTTGCCGCCCCACCCGTCCTCGGGCAGGCGAATACCGGCGTATACCGCATAGGGATCGTAGGGCAGTCGGGAGTTGTCTACGCTGAAGTTGCCCCCGGGTTCGTAGACCGTGGTGGTGAGGCGGAGCTCGAGCGGTCCGGGAAGGGCGTCTCCGGGAGGGGGCACCGGCACGCGGGACCGGCCGCTGGCATCCAGGCGGCCGTCAAAAACTTGCCGTTGGGCCACCTCGGTGAGGCTGCGGGCGGGATCCTCAAAGGTGAACTTACCGAAGGCAGCAAACGCGGGTACCCGTACCCGTGGCAGCAAGTCGACGGTAGCGCGCAGCCCCGCGGCCGGTGCGCCGTAAAGCCAGTTGGCCGTCAGCTCCAGGGTGTTGCGGGAGCTGGCGGGAAGCAGGTTAATGGCCAGGCGGTTGGGCTTGACGGTCTCGATCAAAAGACTGCGGGTGTAGATTTTTCCACCGGCTTCCACCGTGGCCGTCCAGGTACCGGTCGGATCATCTGCATCGGTATTCAGGAGTAGGGGGTAGAGGCCGCTTTGAGAAAAGGCAGTCACGCGGCGGTTCTCCACTACCCTGCCCCGGGCATCTTCCAGCCTAAAGGTCACGGGATAATTTTGCGGCAGCAAATTCGCCTTATCCTCCAGCACAAAGTGAAGAAAGATGCTATCGCCCGGTCGCCACACACCGCGGTCCGCAAAGAAGCTTCCCCGTAATCCGCTTTCTGCTTCCATTCCCCCCACTTCAAACCTACCTAGGGGCAGCGCCTCGCCGGCATCCAGACGTAAATAAGCGGATTCCTCCTGCCCCTCGGCAAAGAGGAAGGCCGGAACCTCGTCGGTCGTCATACGCAGGCGGCCCTCGTCGTCCGTGGTCCCCGTAAAGAGTGCTCGCTGATCGTAAGTATAGGCCGTTACCGCTACGCCCCTGCGGGGGGCCGAGGTCAGCAGGTCGGTGGTGAACACGAGGGTAGAGCGGTCGGGATTTCGCTTGGCGATCATTCCCAAATTAGAGGACAGGACGTTCTGGAGCAGGAAGCGCTCGCGGTGGTAATAAGCGGGGGAGCAGGGATCGTCCCGCGACTCCCAGTCGTCGTAGGCATACACCCCCCGGTAATCGGCCAGCAGCGAGCCGGTGGAGGTAAAACCAGGTGAGAAGTCGGCCGTGGCATTCAATTGCTCCGCCAGTGTACTTAGTCCGAGCCCGGCCAGGTCGGTGATACAGGCTTGCTCGGTGTCTTCCAGTCCAAAGCCCAGGCGAACCTGGTAAACCGCCGCAGCATCCTCCGTTATGTAATCCCCCAGGTCGATGGCATAACGGGTCCACCGGTGCGCGTTGCCGGCAGCCGCCAGGGTGTTGAGGGCAATGCGTTCGCGGGCGACAACGCTGCCTACCCGATTGAGCGACCACTCGTAGCCGTTACTGGCGAGTGAGCCGTCCTGCAGGAATTGCAGCACATTACCCGAGCCGATGCGGAAGAGCTCGAGGTAGACCGAATCAAGGCCTAGGGCCTCGAAGGTAAACAGCCGCCGCCCCTCGTGGGGCATGATGGTTCCTTGCCCGACCAAGCGCAGGTCGGGCTTGGTCGTGCCCAGGCTGACTTGCCACTCCGCAGGCTTGCCGAGGGACGCTCCGGCGAGGCTGCGGAGTTGGGGATCGACGACCAGTACGGCCTCGGCCACCTCCGACGTAGTCGGGTAGAAATAGATGCGGTTGCCGTCTACCTGAGTGGTAAAGGGGATTTCGGGCCGGAACCGGAGCAAGCCAGTTAAATCCTGCTTGGGAGCAACCGGCTCACTGAACCAGGCGATCAGTCCGTTGCCGTCCGGGGCGGGGGCAGCCCCCCCGAGCCGGAAGCTGCCCGCGGGATCAATCCGCACCTCGCTGGCTTCCCCTACACCCGCGAACCCGCCCCCCGGCCGGAGGACGACGCGTGCGTTGGTCGGTTCGGCGGCTCGGGAGGGGACGGAAGCTACGAAGGTGAACAGGTTGGGAGCTGATTGCTCGATGCGGGTCTCCAGGTCCGCGCCAGCGTAGGTGACGGACAGGACGTCCGCGATTTCAGCGGTGGTGGCCCCGTCGTTGGTGAGCACCCGACCCCGAACCTCGGCCGTCGGGGACTGACCCGTCCCGGAAAGGTAGTAGCCGTCGGTTTCCACCGCCAGTCGCCGCTCGGGGGTCCGAAAGTGAAAGGTGTATTCGGATTGCCCGGTCACCCGCAGGGTAGCCACGTACGCAGTGCCACTGGCCAGCGGCTGGGCGGGCCGGAAAATGAGTTGTCGGCCGGTGCGTAGGGTTTCGCCGGAAACCGTGGGGGAAAAGGACAACTCGGCGACGGGGCCGTCAGGAAGGGAATCGAAGGTCACGATCACCTGGGCTCCCCGGCTGATGACCCCACTGGTGTGCGAGAGCAAATAGGCGGGGAGGGCGCCGTCATCGGGCGCCGGCGGTACCGGATCCTTACAGGTGCCCAGGAGGAGCAGGACACAGCAGAGCAGCCAAAAACGCATAGCTTAACGATTAATTCCCAACAAAGTAAGCAACTTCCCCCGGCACGCGTTGTCGAACTAGTATGGAACACCGCCTGGCCCTTTTCCCCCTGCAACTCGTTGTCTTCCCCGGAGAAGCCCTTAACCTGCACATCTTTGAACCCCGGTACCGCCAACTGATCACCGACGCGGAGGAAGAAGGTATCCGCTTCGGTGTGCCCACGGTGATCGAGGGGGGTCTGCGCCCATTGGGCACTGAAATATCCCTGCAGGGAGTGGCTAAGCGCTATCCCTCGGGCGAAAAAGACGTGCATGGGCTCGGCGAACGGGTGTTCTACCTCGAAGATTTCGACCGTACGGCTCCCGGCAAGCTGTACCCCGGCGGCGCGGTCCGCTACTTGCCCGTTGATACTACCGAGGACGCCGACGCCAACCAGGAAATCGTAAAAATGACCCGGCAGATCTACCGGCAGTTGGGCATTGAGCGCAGTGTGCGGGAGGTAGCGGCCGGCTTCCAAACCTACGAGATCGGGCATTACGTCGGCTTCACCCTCGAACAGGAATACAAGCTTCTCAGCCTGCGGGAAGCCCCCGAGCGCCAGGAATTCCTGATCGAACACCTCCGGCAGGTGAGCCGGCAGACCGGTGACCCGCTGCAGATCCGCGAGCGGGCCCGCCTGAATGGACACTTTAAAAAGCTTACCCCGCCGGGTTTTTAATCCGTAATCGCCGCGGCGATCCGCTGCCGCAATTCCTCCATTCGTTGCTCCGAGATCGTGATCACCTTGCCGAAGCGGAAGTCACGCGTCACGCTTACGGGGACCAGGTGGACGTGGACGTGCGGGACTTCCAATCCCAGCACCCCGTTAGCAATCCGTTGGCAGTCGATGGCCTGTTTTAGCCCCCGCGCTACGCGCTGGGAAAATAGGGTGAGCCCCGTGAGTTCCTCCCCGCTCAGGTCGTAATAGTAGTCCACTTCCCGCTTAGGGACACAGAGGGTGTGGCCCTCTACCATAGGGTTCACATCGAGGAAGGCGATGAAGTCCTCCGTTTCGGCTACGGTATAGGCGGGCAGTTCGCCCCGGATGATGCGGGTGAAAATAGAGGGCACTAGTGGGAGATGTTTACGATCTTAAACTGAATGGCCCCATTGGGCGTCTTCACCTCCGCGATGTCCCCTACCGCCTTGCCGAGTAAGCCCTGGCCCATGGGGCTGTTCACGGAGATCTTCTTGGTCTTTAAATCGGCCTCGCTCTCGGCGACGAGGTGGTACACCATTTCGGCGTTGTTCTTTACGTTGCGGATCGTGACCTTACTCATCACGGTGACCTTGCTGGTATCCAGGGTGCTCGAGTCGAGGACCCGGGCATTGGCCATGACCTTTTCCAGTTCGTTAATCTTCATTTCCAGCAGCCCCTGAGCGTCCTTGGCCGCATCGTATTCGGCGTTTTCCGAGAGGTCGCCCTTCTCGCGTGCCTCCGAAATGGCCCGGGCCACATCAGCCCGACCAGTGGTCTTCAATTCGTCGAGTTCGGTGCGCAACCGATCAAATCCTTCTTGCGACAGATAGTGCATTCCTGCCATGGTATTAGTTTTATTCGCGCAAGCATTCGGCGGAGTCCTGCTTCGGAATCGCTACATGCCTTTGCTTGCCATTGGGTAAAAAGCCCCCGCATTGGCCGCTGGGGCGAACGGAGAGCGTTCTAAACAAAGCGACGCTCCCACGAAAGGTAGGAACGTCAGCTTGAAATCTTGGCCGGCAAAGGTAGGGTTTTTTACCGACCCCACCAGCGACGGGTGGAGCTCCCCGTATCCCGTAGGATTAAAAGGAAAGGCTCAGCCCGATGTTGTGGGTACCCCCGTAAATCCGAGTACTACGGTACGCGTAATCTACGCTAAAGCTCCGGTCAGGTTCGCCTTTGCGAAAGGGGACGCGTACGCTGGCCCCGGCACTAAGGCCGTCGTACAGCGGCGACTGGTCGGCGGTGGTGCCCTCGGCGGTCGTACCGGGGTCCAGGTTGGTCCGGTATCCGGCCCGCGCAAGAAACTGCTCGCGGAAAGCGTACTCAAATCCGCCTCCGATCTCGTCGCGGCTAAAGGAGTTGGCGGTGAAGTTCCCCACCAGAGTCACCCGGTGGTCGTCTAGAGCGGTAAGGAAGTCGTAGCTCGCCCCAATGTTGAGCACCGAGGGCATCTCGAAGCCCGCCGGACGCTGCTGTAGGGTGAGGTTGTAGTCGGCCGAGGGGTCCGGGTTCTGGGCTTCCGTCGAGAGGGCCTGCCCCCCGTAGGTCATGCGGGAACCTACGTTGCGTAGGCTCAGTCCAAACTTAAACGCGTCTTTATCCCCGGTCACGTACTGCACGCCGGCGTCAACGGCAAAGCCAAAGGAGCTTACGTCACTGGTGGATTCGCTCACGCCGCGCAGCGTCAATCCCACGGATACTTTATTGTCAAACTTGTGGCTGTAGGTCAGGCCCACGTTTATAAAGCTTAGGTTCAGGAGGGCTCCGGTACCTTCGGGCTGGTCGGTGGTGGTGATGCCGATGTCGCCGAAGTCCAGGCTCATCACGCTGAAGCCGATGGCTCCCCGTTCGCCCGCCCGGCTGGTAACGCCGATGGCCTGCATGGACAAGTCCGCCCCCTGCAGGTAGTTGGCGTAGCCTATCATCACCTGGGTGCCGGCAAAGCGACTCACCCCCGCGGGATTGAGCCGCATAGCCTCTACGCCGGTCACGTACGAGGTGCCTAAGGAGTGGAGTCCGGCGGAGGGGGCCCAGGGGTTCATTAGCAGTTGGGCCGCCCCGGCCTCTCCCTGCCGGTCGGGATTGCCCGCAAAGGCCGCGGAAGTCCACAGCCCCAGGAGCAACATCAAGTAAAACTTCTTCATATTCAAGTCGTTATGCGGGGGTCGCAGGTGCAAAGAATTACAGACCGGAGGGATCGAATTGCCGTTGTACGCCAAAGAACTTCAGGGTCCGCTCTCCGTATCCGGGGGCATTCACGTGGATGAGGTAGACGCCGCTGGCGACGGGAATTCCCTTCTGATTCTTAAGGTCCCACTCCAGGGCGGGCGAAATCTGACGTACGCCGACGGGGCGATTATCTCCACGCAGCATGGTGGCCGTTTCATCCCGATCGTACTCCCGAATGAACTTTCCGTCCAGGGAGTAGATGGTCACCGTAGCCCGGGCGGGCAGGTTGGTGATCTTCACGTTGGTTTCAAACTGGCTGTCTTCGTAGACACTAAAGCCGTAGTAGGGATTCGGCACCACGTTGATCATATCTAAAGCCCGATTGGTCAGGGCCTCATCGAGCTCCGTGTTTGCCTGTGCGCCCCGTACGGAGAATTGGTAGGTGGGGTAGCCGTTGCTGCCGGGGGCACCGGCGGCGTAGCCGAAGGGACTGTTCACCCGCAGCTTAATGGTTGCGTCGTTGGGCACGATGCCGTCGGCGTAGGAGCGCAGTTCGCTACCGGGAGCGAGCAGCGGAAAGCCCGCCCAGGTGATCTCCTGTAGACCCAGCACCTTGACCGTAGTGTTCGGATTACTCCGCGGGAACAGCCGATCGTACAGGCGAATACCTCCGTCGTAGGGCTGTTTAGTGACGTAAAAGAAATGTTGGCCGCCGGCGGGAAAGTCATAGATGCTGATGTTGTTGCCTCCGATCGGTGACTTTTGAAACAACACATTCGATGGATTGAAAATCATGTCGGCTCCGTTGCTGGGCGCTACGTACTCATCACCAAGGCGCCTTCCGTCGTAGGTACTGTTCTCGCCCCAGAAAACTTCCAGGCGCTGGCCAGTCTCCACGTCGATGGCGTAGCCCGGAAACCAGCCCATGCCGGTTGCGTAGCGGGAGTCGATCGTATTATCCACGGCGGGCAGACCATCCGGCCCGGCCTCTCTTGTTACACTGGGAACGTCGCGGGTGTCAAACATGCGGCGGTCCGTTTCTCGCTTCATCGACTGTCCCCGGTAGTTGGCGTCCTGGTAGAAGTAGTTACTGGTCTCAATGACCGGGCAGCGACTCCAAAGAGACTTATCGGAGGTAAAAACGATGTTAACGTTGTTGAGGTTCTGCAGTCGTTGCACCCGCGCTACGGCCGCATTTTGATTGAACTCAGAGAGGTAAACCGGAGAGATGTAGGGGACACGTCCGTCCTTCGACGTCCAGTCCATTAGACGGTAGGGCGCAATTCCGGGAAACATATCGGTGAGGCCGCGGTCACGGTCCAGCTCAAAGAAGGGATCCTGAAAGTCGTCCGTAGCTACGTAATCGAAAACATTGCGGTCGACTTGGGTGATCCCGGTATTCAGGGAAAAGTTGTCGGGTACGAAGCTTAGCCAGGGATCCTGCTCGGTGCTGTCGTAAGTAATGACACCACCAAGCGCACCGTTGCTGCCGCTACCGGGTATGCCGGGAGGGGGCACATCCCCAATGCTAATGGAAAACCCGTATTCTCCAATAATCTGTTCGTTGGGTTGGCTGATGGGTCGCTCGCTTACGACGGTCGGTACACCACAGTCATTGAGGCAGCGGAGCGTCCAGGTGACCGGAGAGGTGAGCACCTGATCGCCCATATTGCCGTCTACGAAGGTGAGTTCGAAGTCCCCGTCCTGCACGTCCAGGGGGTTCACCACCAGCACGTCGATCGGGGTAGCCCCCTGTTCGTAGCCAATTTCCCCACGGTACTCCTGGCCGGCGGCGATGGAAGCTTCAATGGCCGCAACGCTAGAGTCGGCGATCTCGAGGAAGTTGCCATTGTTTCCCTTACCGCTGATGCGGGTGACGCTGGTACCTTCGCCATACGCTGCCATCAGGTCACGGTCCAGGATTGGCCGCGGAATGGCCGTGTAGAACGCATTGCCGGTCAGCGCGTCGCCGATGTTGCGGCTGGAGCTGATGTACTGGGTGGGTTGTCCCGGATTGTCGGAGTCGAAGGGGTCGTATTCCTTGAAGTTGTTGTAGGCATAGGCCACCACCGAAAAGTAGTAGCGGCGGTGATTGATCAGGCGGGTGTCGTTGCCGCTGGCAAAGGCGTCCTGGGTGATGGAGAGACTGTGCCGAATGCCGGCGTCCTGTCCGGTGGCCTGGAGTTCGGGCACGAAGTAGGTCTGATTCAGGGGATTCCGATCGTCCTCCTCTTCGCTGATGCCGCGCCAATTGAAGACCCGGGTAACGCCGTTGCTCAGGTCATAGGTAGCGATCTCGCGCACGCGCTCGGGGTCGCCGATGTCGGCCACGGTTACGTCTGGTCCGGAAAACTGGAATATGCGGTAGCCTTCGAAGCGGTAGAGGTCATCGGTTCCGGAGGGAATACCGAGGCCCTGTTCCTGGTATGCTTCCTCAAAGTTGTTGCTGATGGCTCCGTTGGAGAGCAGCATCACCACCTCGCGGTTCAGTTCAATAAGGTCCACGTCGGGGGCATCGGGCCCATCAATGAGGTCGAAGCAGTTATCGAACAACGACTGCGCCAGGTCATCGGCCTGCTGGAGGCGCTGGATGGAAGGCGCGGGGTAAGTCTGGTTGGGTACCCAGACTACGCCGATAATCAGTTCGTTCACGGCGCCAGGCTGAAGAACGAAGGGGCCGGAGGCCTGGATGGTCCGGCGATCGCCGAAGGGCAGGGCCTCGGTGGTCATGTTCCATCCGTTGATGTTCGGCGCGTCGGGGAAGGCGTAGCGCGTAGTGGCCGAGCTGCCCTCGTCGTAACCGTCTCCCGTGTTCTGGAGCAGCGACCCATCTCTCCACCTCCCCTGCAGGTAGTTGTAGTACTCCTCAGCCGTGCTGGGGTCCGTCGTTGCGGGTGGGGGGCCGCCGATTCCGCCGTTGTTGAAGTAGATGAACGAACTCATGCCGAGTTCCCGCTCGCCGATCTGCTGATTGTTAACGTCAAAGATCGGAGCGCGGGGTCCCCGAAAATAATCGACGCCTAAAATGGGGATTTCGTCGCAGTAGGTGGTTACGCCCCCGTCGCACGTACAGCCGTTGGCTCCATCCAACTCATCTTCATTATATACGTAAGCGAGGGAACGGGTAGTATCACTGCCAATGTAGTCGTCGCTGGCACAGCCGAGGTCGGGGTCCACCCACATCGCAAAGTAAGTATCCCGGATGTCCTCCTGGGCGCGGTTGATCAGCTTGTAGCGCTGGAAGGTCATGTTATTAATGTCATCGGAAGTGGTGTAAGCAAAGGCCTGCACCTGGATCTCCATCTGAATTTGGAGCGGTGTATTCGACTGCCGGTGGGTATTGCCGGCGTCGTTGTAGATCCAGAAGGTCATCTCCTCCGGAAACTGGGGGGTTTCCCCACACCCGCGGATCTCGATAATGGGATAGTCCCCTACCGTAGGGTCATAGATGCCGTCGAGGTCCTCGTCCCAGAAGCCGGCCAGTCCCCCCCCTTCGGCGGAGTTGGGCAGCTCGAAGTTGTTGATCTCGAAGAAAAAGGGGTTGCCCACCGAAGGCCAGCCGAGGATATCCCGGGGAATCTCATCCGGGTTGAGGGGCAGATTGTCCTGCTCCAGCGCCTGCTGGTAAAGGGCACGTAGTTGACGGATGCTTTCGCCCTTCACGGTGAAGAAGCGGTCCCAGCGTTCACACGTGTCTTTCTGCACGGTGCCCTGCGGGGTGAGCGGCCCGGGATAATAGTCAAATTCACCGGCGCTGCGTCCGTAATCCTGGGCGGCCACCTTCAACCCACCTCCCGGGTCCCGGCCACCGAGCCACACGGCACCGGCGAAGATGGAACTGACCTCCGGTACGCCGGGAGGCGGTTTGGGTACGATGTAGCGGCCGTTGTCGCCGTCCCACCAGACGTCACCGCCGGTCGTCAAGCGGGCCCGCACGTTATTGATCTCCATATCGGTTTGCCGGGTCGCGTTGTCACAGGCTTCCCGAAAGTCGATGCGCTGTTGCTCCGCTGCCGTGGTGCGACGCGGCCTGCCGTCGTCCGGCCCCTTCCTGGCCAGGGCGGCCTGCGGCAGGAACAGTCCGGCACACAATACGAAGGAATAAAGTAAGCTTAGGGGTCGCATGGCGATCAGTTTTATAAGTGGGGTCGGAGGGCGTAATTAAATTCCGAAGCGGATGCCAACGAACATGCGGCGGGGGAGGCTGAAAAAGTCAGGATTCAGGATGCGCCACTGGTAGGAAGCCAGGTAGCTGTCGACCGGGCGGGTTGCGCCTTCCAGGCTCTCTAGCTGGTCGCGGCCAAAACTGCTCTGAAGAAAGCCCGGGTCGTCCGGCGATCCCGTGGCTGAGTACACCCCAATGGTGTTGCGGCGGTCCAGGATGTTGCTGACGCGGAAGTATACGTTGATGCCAGTGTTACCGGCGATCGTAAAGTTCTTCTCAATTTGCCCGTTGAGGGTGAAGTTCCAGGGATTGCGGCTGCCGTTGATGGCTCCGATGGTACCGCTTCCGTCGAGCTCGGCGGGGATGAAGGTAGCGGTGTACGGACGGCCGGAAACCGAGCTGCCCTGAATATTAAAGCCGGTATTGTCCAACCACCGGGGCGTCCCGTTACGGCTGTCGAAGCGATAATCGAGTACGAGGTTGAAGCGATGGCGTTCGTCAAAGCTCAGCGGGAACAGGGTACGGAGGTTTCCCCGGTTGGTCAGTCCGCGCTGGCTGTTGGCGTCCGAGCCCGTACCGTCGGCAAATTGCAGGGTATAGTTGGCGTTTACCGTTACATTGCTCGTCCGGCGCAGGTCGTAGGTAAAGCTAAAGCCCTTGACGGTACCGAAATCCTGGTTGTCGTAGGTCGTGTACTGGTTGACCAGGGGTACGGGGAAGTAGGTCCGGCGCTGGATCATGTCCCGCAACTCCTTATAGTAGGCAGCCAGCGTCAGGGCGGAAGTTTTACTGATCTTGGTCTTAAATCCTACCTCATAGTCAATGGTGCGCTCCGGGCGCAGGGCCGGGTTGTTGAAGGGTTGATCGTTGGAGCCCGGCCGTTCGACGAAGTAGTAGTAGTCCAGGGCAGTGGCCAGTGCATTGGAGGGAGGCCGTTGTACCAGCACGTCATAGTGGGCGAAGAAGTTGGCCTCCCCCGAAATTGGGAAGGAGAAGGCCAGGCGGGGCATCACGTTGAACTGCACCTCGTAGTCCTCAAAGGAGGTCGCTACCGTGAAGTCGTCACTTTTGATGAAGTTATTGGTGGCCTGAGCTGCTGCATTAGCGTAACGGGGATACACCAGTCCGGTGCGGATACCCTCGATTTCCTGAGGACCATTGGTCGGTGTACCATCGGCCCGAAACCAGTTGTCGCCGTTGCGGTAGGCGCGCACCTGGGTACTGGTTGCCTCGGTGGTGTAGACCACAAAGTCGTCGCCAATGTTGCCGGGCTGCTCTCCGCCAAAGTTTTCGTGAAAATCGTCCGCGCCAATGATCTCGTAGAGGCTGTAGGGATCCTTAAGCACCTTCGTGTTAGCGTCGTAGCGGTCCGCCCGTACCCCAATCCGGAAGATCATGCTGTTGATGGTAAACTTGTCCTGGAGGTAGGCCGAGGCGTAGATCGGTCGGTTGGGCCCCACCGTAAAGTCGCGCTGGCCGGTCATGGGATTGATGGCGAAGAAATCATCGAAGGTCCCGTCCGTTTCATTGCCGAGGTAATCGTAGCCGGTATAGTTGACCAAGTCGGCAAAGGTGAGCTCCTGGGCGCTGAACTGACTGAGGGAGAGTTGGTCAGGACTCAGCCCGTCGATGTTGACGAACTGATCGAGGGGGATACCCAGGTCTTCGCGTACCCGCCGATAGAAGGTGCCGCCGTCTTCCTGTATGGTAGGAGCTACCACGTTGGCGGCACCCTCGAAGCTCAGGGGGCCTTCCCCGAGTACTACATTGATGGTCTCGAGTACGCGGTTGGTCGAGTCCACCGCGTTCAGGTGGCGGTTGATGAGCTGGCGGCCGGTGGTCCAAAGACCCCGGGGGTTCAGGTTGTAGGACCGGTTGGTGCGTTGTTCGTACATCACCCCAAACTGGATACTGTGACGACTCTTGTCGGAATCGCCGGGAACTAGCTCAAAATTGGCGTTGGCCTGAAAAGTGTAGGTGTCGTTGTCGCTATAATTCACGAGGTTATACACGGTGCCAACGTTGGTGTGGAACCCCCAGCTGTCTTGGTAGAGCGTCTGTGTGCGCCCGTTCACGGCGGCAAATTGATCGAGGGTCGGGATCAGTAAGCCATCGTCCGTGAGTTGGGGAAGTCCGAGCAGCCCGTAAGTTTCGCTGGTAAAGACCTGGTCACCCCCGTATCCTAGGTAATTGTTATAGTTGGAGAGCACCGGATTAGCGGAGGAGGCGGGGTCGTAGTTCCGCAGTACCTCCCGGTAGTCGACCTGGGTAGCACCAACCGGGAAGCCCGTTTCGTCCCGGTCAATGGCAAAGACCGGAATGTAATCAATATCGAAGCGGCCGACGTAACCGTAGTTGAAGTAATTGTCGCCGTGAATCGGGTCGGAAACGTTGTATTTGTTGTTTTCCACTCCAAGTTGCAGCGTGTAGCTGGCGTTCTGGATCAGGCTGGAGTTGTTGCCGCTCTCCCCCGCTACCCCAGAGCCCCCTAGCCGGTGACGGAAGCGGAAGTTTACCCGGTAGTCCTCATCCATGGAGGTGGGGTTGCGGGCGGCGTTCAAGGTTCTCCAACTATTGCCCGTCCTGGTATTTTCATTGGGCGTGAACTGATTATCAAACGTGCCGTAGTACCCCGAGAGGGAGATATCGATGGCGTCGCTGAGGCGGGCATCGAGCTTTCCGTTCAGGTTCAGAATACTACGCTCCTCGAAGGGGCGGGTGTCCAGCGTATTGACGTTTTGCTCGTTTATAAAGTCAGCGGCGACAAAGGGGCGGCCGTCACGTATAATGACCGGGTTGGCTTCCAGTTCGGCCAGCGTACCCTCCGTAGCCCGGTAGATGGGTACGGCGCTTGGATCGTCGTCCTGCTGGTAAGTGTACCTACCACTGAGGCGAAAGCCAAGGATCGCCCGGTCCTCGCCCCGCTTGATAATGGGTCCCGACACGGCAAGTCCCACCAGGCTGTTGCCGAAGTTGTCCAGCCCTTCGCTGGTCTCCGCCTCGGCGTTCACGCTGAAGTCCGCGCTAGGCCCTTTGGTGGTGATGGAGATGATCCCCCCGGTCACGTCGCCGTAGCGCGCTTCCAATCCTCCGGTAATGACCTGCAGTTGCTCAATTTCGGATTCCGGCAGGAGGCTTCCCTGCACCCGCACCCCGTCGACGTAGTAATCGGTAGCGTTGGAGCGGGAGCCCCGGATGGTTACGGCCTCGCCCTCGTCGGAGGACGCCGCGCCCGCGGTGATCGAAGCCAACTGGTTGATGTTCCGCGTCGGCAAGCGCTGGATCTCCGAAGCAGTGATCGTCTGTCCGCTGGTCGTATTGTCGATTTCGATCAGCGGGACCTCGAATCCGGTGACCACGATCACGTCGAGGTTGACGCCCCCGGCATTGCTGATCTCCACGTCCGCACTGTTCGTCCGTCCGGGCAGAACGGGTACGCCAGAGATTCGGGTAGGCGGGTAACCCGTGTAATTGACTTCCACGTCGTAGGTACCCGGGTCGATATTAGAAAAGAAGTAGTTGCCGCTCAGGTCGGTGGTGGTGCCCTGGAAAAAGGCACCGTCCTTAAATAGCGACACGGCGGCGAAGGGCAGCGGCTCGTTGTCCGATTCCACGTCGATCACCTTTCCAGAAAGGGCGGTCTGGGCGGTTAGGCCAAGCGAGAAAACAAAGAGAAAGGAAAGGAGTAAAATTCGTGTCATACCGCTGCGGTTAACTAGGAGTGGTGCTCTACCGGGAGAGACCTACAAATGTGCAAAAGAAGTTTCGAACCGGCATCGTCGAATTCTGAGCAGCAGCTAAGACGACAAAAGAAATTGTAGGCAGAATGAAAACAAATTAGTGATATACCGAACTTATTTAGATTTTGTGGTGTTATATTAATGTATTACGATTTGATAATAAGCGGAACATTAGCTACTTACACATATAGTCTCTCTCCGCAATAAATTTTAATTTTATGAACAACCCAATTCTATCCTCGACCTCCATTACCGGAACCCACGTAACCAACCAGAAAGGCGATAATCTCGGTGAGATTAAAGACCTCATGATTGACACCGAAAACGGCACCATCACATACGCAGTCCTATCATTTGGCGGCTTTCTGGGACTAGGCGATAAGTATTTTGCCATTCCCTTTGAAGCGTTCTCCGTCAATACCACGAGCGAAAAATTTGTCCTGAACGTTAGCAAGGATCGCTTAGAAAACGCGCCTGGATTCGATAAAGACAACTGGCCCAAGACCAGTGACCACACGTACTGGAATAACCTCTACGACCACTACGGCGTACAGCGCCGGTCCTTCATGAACCAGCGCCAAACGGCCTAGTTTGCTACGCTAAACCTTAAAAACCGCCCCGGCATCCGCCGCGGGCGGTTTTTTTATTTGACGCGTCTTCCGTGTTTCACCACGAGATCCACCCCCTGCAGCAGGTCAATGTGCCGCAGCACGTCGCCCTGCACGGCAATGATGTCTGCGTACTTCCCCTCCGATACGGTGCCGTAGTCTGCTTCGACGCCCATCCACTTGGCGGGCCAGTAGGTGGCCGCCTTGATGGAGTACATCGCGGGAAAGTCAAATTCGTTGGTCCACACATCCAGCTCGTTCCACGTGCTCTGGCAGTGAAACTTCATGGGTATGCCGGAATCCGTACCCACCAGCAGTACGACGCCGGCCTCCCGCAGCTGGTTTACCTTCCGTTCTAGGGTAGGCCTCCTTATGGGGGTTAACTGAAAGTAAGGTAATTCGCCGGGCTTCTGGATACTGGCCTCAATGTCGGCTATGATCTCCGGGGGGAGCCCCTCGTGCCAGCAATCGTTATCCAGTTTCTCCGGATTATCCCGGGTGTATTCGTAGTTGTATAAGCCCTCCACCGTTGGCGTCCAGTAGAGGGGGCCCGCACTCATATTGGCCGTGCGCTCCCGAATCATCTCCATAATGTCTTCCGGATACGCCGGAGCCGAACTTAGCCCCGTGTGTTCGAAGCAATCCACGCCCGCCAGGAGTCCCCGTCGTATCTCTTCCGGGCGGTGTCCGTGGCCTACGACCTTTAGTCCTCGATGGTGTGCTTCGTCCACTAAAGCCACGAAGGCCTCCATGGGAATTTCGTCCTGATCCACTACTTTGATGCAGTCCACGCCCGCCTCAACCAGCTGACGAACTTTGCTGCGCGCTTCCGCTACACTCTGTACGCCCCAGCGGAAGGCCTCCGTCCCGGGATAAGGCGCCGCCTGTAGGAAAGGACCGCTCATGTATAAGGTGGGCCCTTCCAGTTCCCCCGCGTTGATACGGTCGCGTACGCTTAGACTTTCTTCCAGGGGGCCGCCCAGGTCTCGGGCGCTCGTAACCCCCGCCATCAGCAGCTGCTTGGCACTGGCCGGCATGATCACGTCCGCCAACTCGGGCGGGTAGATGCTGTCCCAGTACGCATAGTCGCTGTGACCATTAATCATCAGATGCACGTGCATATCCCATAGGCCGGGCATCACACTCATGCCTTCCGTAGAAATCACTTCCGCCCCTTCCGGCACTGCCAGCTCTCCTTGGGTCCCCACGGCTTTGATTCGGTCTCCTTCAATTAGGATAACGCTGTTCTGCAGGGGAGTGCCTCCGTACCCGTCTATCAGGGTCCCCCCCACCAGGGCCCGCAGGGGTTGGGCGGACACGCAGGTGTAAAGGGCGCCCACAAAAAGCAGCGTCAGGAAGGTTCGCATGCGCTAGGAAGTTTAGTAGCTCACTAAGGTAGTAGGAATTGCTCCATGACACTCCGCGTTCGCGCACTAAACTGCCGCGTGATCCGCAACCAATGATGCCGGACTCCGTTAGGTAAAAAAGCCGCGCTCATGTTTGGATTGTTCAAGAAAGACCCCGTCAAAAAACTCGAAGACCAGTACTCGCGCTTACTAGGGGAGGCCATGGAACAGCAGCGAGCCGGCAACATCAAGGGCTACGCCGCTAAATCGGCCGAGGCGGAAGCGGTAATGGACAAGATCATCGAGCTGCGCGATGGCAAAACGGAAAAGTGACCTGCCGGTCAAGGTGTGTCCGGTCTGCGGACGACCATTCACCTGGCGTAAGAAATGGGAAAAGGTCTGGGACGAGGTCAAGTACTGTTCCGAACGCTGTCGGCGCAACCGTACAGGCGCCGCCAATTAACAAGGACTAATACTACGTTGATGTACAACCGCCCCCATGAGGTAGAACGTCCGATTGATGATGCCCAGGACAATTTCGCGTTTCACCCCAAGAACATTTACCTGGCCCTGTTGCTGTTCAGCCTCAGCATGCTGTTTCTGGCCATGACGGCGGCTTTCGTGTATACTCGAGTACAGAGCGACCTGCCGCCGATCAAGTTACCTATTCTCTTCCTGGTCAACACGGTGATCCTACTGGGAAGCAGTTACGCGATGGTCTCTGCCAAGCGGGCTTACCTGGCCGACAACACCGCCCAGTACCAGCGGATGCTCTGGTACACCCTGTATTTGTCCCTATTTTTTATGCTCATGCAGGGGCTGGCTTGGTACCAGCTATTCACCCAGCAGATTTACATCAACAGCGATAATTCCGCTGGCTATCTCTACGTCATTTCCGCCCTACACTTTGCGCACGTGATTGGAGGACTTCCATTCCTGGGTCTGTTTCTCTACCGGGCCCGTAAGTACATGCAGGAGCCCGTCAGCGTTCTTGTTTATTTCAGTGATCCGGACAAGCGACTCAACCTACGCCTGCTCACCATTTACTGGCACTTTCTGGACGGTCTGTGGATCTACCTCGTCCTATTTTTTCTCATCAACCAGTTGGTTTGGCAGTTCGCCTAAATACTCGCCGCATTTGATAAATTTATCAAATGAGATAATCACAGTTAGTTAATATCGTTAAGCCCTTTTGACCTGACCCATAAAATGCTCACATATAGGCATTTATAACTTTGGCACGGTTGTTGATTACAAGCAAGTAGTTCAACGCAGCTTTAATAGCTATGTAGAGAGCTGAGCGTTTAAAAGTTAGAGATGTTGAATTATTAACTAAGCTACATTACGATACTTGAACAACACACTTTTTTTGTAAGCACCTATTATCCCGAAGCATCCGGTCACCGACAGGATGCTTTTTTTATTTAGCCTCACCGCTCCAACGCAGGTAAGCCTTGAGAAAGTCTTCTAGGTCTCCATTTAACACGGCATCCGTTTGGCTGGTCTGCCAATTCGTACGGTGATCCTTGACCCTACGGTCGTCCAGCACGTAGCTGCGAATCTGGCTCCCCCACTCGTTAGCGGTTTTGCCAGCTTCTACTTCTTCCTTCTCCGCGCGTTGCGCTTCCAGTTCCCGCTCATAGAGGCGACTGCGGAGCATATTCAGGGCACGTTCCCGGTTCTGGTGCTGACTCCGCTCTTCCTGACACTCCACGACGATCCCGGAGGGTTCGTGGGTGACGCGCACCGCGGATTCCGTTTTATTCACGTGCTGCCCACCCGCCCCCGAAGCCCGGAAAGTGTCCCAGCGAATGTCTGCCGGATTGATCTCTACTTCGATGGTATCGTCGACCCGGGGATGCACGAAAACGGAGGCGAAGCTGGTCATGCGCTTTCCCTGGGCATTGAAGGGACTGATGCGCACCAGGCGGTGCACCCCGTTTTCCCCCTTCATCATGCCGTAGGCGAAGTCGCCCAGAATCTCCAGGGTGGCCGACTTGATGCCGGCTACATCGCCGGGGGTTTCGCTTGCCAGACTCACTTTATAGCCGGCGTATTTTTCCGCATACATCGTGTACATCCGCTGGAGCATCTCCGCCCAGTCGTTGCTCTCAGTCCCCCCGGCTCCGGCGTTGATCTCCAGTATACAGCCGAGTTCGTCCTCCGGCCGGTTCAAGGTGGCGCGGAATTCAGCGTCGTCGAGTACGGCCACGGCTTCGGCGTAGCGGCGGTCGACGTCTGCCTCCGTCCCCTCCCCTTCCTTTAAAAATTCCTGTAGCACTTCCAGGTCTTCGACCCGGTCGGCGACTTTGTGGTACTGAGCGACCCAGTTCTTATGGGTTTGCAGCTCTTTCATCACCGCCTGGGCGGCAGTGGAGTCATTCCAGAAGTTAGGGTTCAGACTGCGCTGGGTGAGGTCCTCGATCTTAAACGTGCGTTCGGATACGTCAAAGATAGTGATTGAGCAAACCCAGGCGGGCTTGCAGGTCCTTCAATTGGTCGTTGGTCATGGTGAGAGTGTTTAAGGGGTTCGGAGAGCGAATGTAGAGATAAGGGAGTAAACGGAGGAAGGCCCGACCCACTACCGTGGGCCGGGCCTTCCGGAAAAGGGAAGCGCTTAGCTTACTTATTTTTCATAAAATCATCGAGCTTATCCTTATGGACCATGACCTCCTTATAGGAGTAGCTGCCGGTTTCGGGATTCTTAATGGATTGGACGACCTTCACGTAGTCCCGACCGCTGCCAGCGTTGGCGGTCCGCTTACCGACCCGCGAGTTCTTTGATACCTTAGCCATAGTTAGCTTGAATTTATAGCCTGAACGGCGCGAAGGCGCCGGAGGTTGACGTTACTTGATTTCCCGGTGCATCGTCATGCGACGGAGGTTCGGGTTGTACTTTTTAAGTTCCATGCGACCGGGGGTATTCTTCCGGTTCTTTTCAGTGACGTAACGGCTGGTACCGGGTACGTTGGTTTCCTTTTGCTCGGTGCACTCCAGGATGATCTGGTTGCGGTTGCCTTTGCTCTTCTTAGCCATGGTAGGTTGCGATTAAAACTTTACGCCGGTTTCGATGCCCTTGTTCTCCAGCTTTTTGATGTACGCATACACCCCCAGCTTGTTGATGGTGCGAATGGCACTGGTGGAGATCCGCAGCGTGACGAACTTACCGAGTTCCGGCACGAAGAAACGCTTCTTCTGGATGTTGGGCACGAAACGGCGCTTCGTCTTCCGGTTGGAGTGCGAAACGTTGTTGCCGCTGATCGGCTTCTTTCCCGTGAGTTTGCAGACTTTAGACATAGCGTAGTAGCATTGCGAAAAAAAGCAGACCGTAGCCTGCTTTCCGATGAAAATGTGACCGCGTCAAGATTCGAACTTGAAACCTCTTGATTCGTAGTCAAGTGCTCTATCCAGTTGAGCTACGCAGCCGTTACTCCTTCCGAAGCGGTCGCAAAGGTAATACGATATTCTGTTTGACACAAGGACTTTCCAAAAAAAGCCCACTTCTTTCCACCGCTTGGTGTCTACTCCTGCCCCTCCAAGTACCAATTTAACAGCCCCCCGACTGCATCGATAGCCGTATGCAACAAAATCAGCGGCCACAGGCTTTCCGTCCGGAAAAAAAAGAAGCCAAACAGCAGGGCCATGGCTACGATTTTAGCTACCGCATGCGTTCCCTGATAGATGTGCGCCAGCCCGAAGGAGAGCGCGGGAACGACCAGGGTGGCCACTACGGCCCAGGGTTCGGGGCCGAGGAGCTCCCGCAGGTAGGTGATGAGGAAGCCGCGGTAGACAATCTCCTCCCCTACGCCGGCGCAAACGCACAGAAAGAGAAAATGAAGGTACTGCGTTCCGTTTCCGGGCAAGAACCCCAACTCCCGGAACTTACGGCGTGTCTCCTGCTGTCGCTCCCGGTTGCCTATTTCTCCCACCAAGTCCAGGCCATACAGGGCTACAAAAGCAAAAATAACGCCCACGGCTACCGGATCGTAGGGTACCCTACCCCAACCCAGTCCGAGGTCGGTGAACGGGCGGCCGGTGAAGAACCAAACGAGGAGTACGATAACCGCAAGGCTTAGTAACAGCGCTCCGTTGCCGTAGTATAGCCGCACCTTGAGGGCCGGAGGCCAGTGCGGCACCCGGCCGGAACTTCGACGGCCCGCCGTAAAAAACAGCACACCAGGCAGCAGCAGTCCGAGCAGCAAGAATAGCAGGTGGTGGGCAATCGGCACGCCGCAAAATACGGTCCCGGACTACCTTTACCCGCTTTTTCCCATACATCCGTCACAAAACCCTGCATGTCCTCGGCCCTGCTGTTTAATCTGTTCGAATACCGCACCGGACTCTGGCTGCCAAAAGCCTACGTGGTGGGCTTAGATACGGGGGGACACCCACGAACCGTGCACCAGACCGCTACTTTGATTACCGTAGGTACCTACGGCATTGAGATCGACGACACCTTGCGCCGCTGCCTGCAGTTGACGGAGGAACTGCGCGACAGGGCCCTGTCCGAACGCTTCCGCCACGGCGCTAAAAAGGTGCCTTCTCTAGCGGGGCTCATCCGCGAGGGCAGCAAGTCCCGGGAGGAGGTGATTCGCTACGTCCACGTACGCACCGCCGAATTGCTTACTACCTGCCGGCAGGTCGGTTATTACGTTACGGCTAACCTCGACACCCGTGCTAGTCCGTACGCCCACCTACTTTCCTTTGTCTCCATGGCGTGGACGGCGGAGCTGGAGTTCGAGCTTACGGAGGCCGGCCTCACCTATCGCCTGCGCATCCGCCCACCAGACGGTAGCGAGCAGCTGGTGCGCCACCTCGATCCGCGGATCCTGACGAACCGCCCCTCCCCGGGCTGGATCCTGGTCGACAAGCGACTGCTCCAAATCACCAACCTCCGGGGCGACGCGCTGCGTCCCTTCCTCAGCCGCGACGAGGTGAATATTGCCCCGGGGGAGGTGGGCCGCTACTTCCGGGATTTTATTGCCCGCGCCGCGCGGGTGCAGCGCATCACGGCCCGGGGCTTCACGGTGGAGGAGATTGCCCGGCCAACCGGCCTGCGGATCGCTGCCCGCCCCCACCCCTTTGACGGGCGATTTTACCTCTTTCCGGAAGTCCGCTACGGGAGCCTAAGCTTTACCCCGGATGCCCCCGAGGCCGTGGGGGTCAGCCATACGCTCAATCCACCCTATCACTTGCTCCGGGCCGTCCGCGACCGGGAGGCGGAGGCCAAATTGCTCGGACAACTGCGCGAGCGGGGGCTCAAGCCGGTAGCGGTGACCGGCGCGCTAAGCCTGCGGGCGGAACCGACACCCTACGACAACCTTGCCTGGTTGCTGACCCACCGCGAGCAACTGCGTGAAGCGGGGGTTGAAGTCATACCGCCGGAGTATGACGGACAGTTTTTCGCCGCCTGGCAGCCGAGCCTCGAGCTCTCGGTAACCGAACGCGGCGACTGGCTCGATCTGAGCGGTACCATCACCGCCGGTCCCCACCAGATTCCCTTCGCCCGGGTGTTCCGCTACCTGCAGCGGGGAGAGCGCACCTTGCCCCTGCCCAACGGCGAATTGCTGTTGCTGCCCGAGGAGTGGTTTGCCACCTACGGCCCCGCGCTTGACCTGGCTCGCCTGGACGGGACGACGGTCCGGCTGGCCCGCAGCCAGGCGCCGGCCTTGACCGGTACTGACATCGCCGTGGCGGTGGCGGACGAGGCGGCCGGGCTGGCGGCAGCCTACGTCCCAGGAGAGGCGCTGCGGGCAAAGCTGCGGCCCTACCAGTTGGAGGGTGCCCGCTGGCTTGTCCGCCATTACCACGAGCGCCTGGGGGCTTGCCTGGCGGACGATATGGGACTGGGCAAGACACTGCAGACCATCGCCGTACTCCTGTACGCTAAAGAACAACTCGACCGGGAAGCCGCCGCCGGACCGGGACAGATCGACCTCTTCGCCCCCGCCGCCGGGGATGAAGCCTTCCTGCGCCCGCTCCGCGCCCTGATCGTCCTTCCGGCCTCGCTGGTGTTCAACTGGTCATCAGAGCTGCAAAAATTTGCCCCCTCCCTGAAGGTGATCGCCAACGTCGGCACCAAACGCATCCGGGATGGGAGGATCTTGGCCCGCTACGACGTGATTCTGACCACCTACCAGACCGCCCTGCGGGATCTGACCGTGTACGCCAAGCTGGATTTGGAATACATTGTCCTGGACGAAAGCCAGCAGATTAAAAATCGCCAGAGTAAGGTGTTTCGCGGACTAAATGAATTGCAGGCGCGCCACCGCATCAGCCTGTCCGGCACCCCAATCGAGAACTCCCTGTCTGACCTGTGGTCCCAGATGCAGTTCATCAATCCGGGCCTCCTGCGGGGCTATACCTTCTTCAAGAAAGCCTTCATCACGCCCATCGAGCAGCACGACGACCCCCGCAAGAAAGAACAACTGCGCCAGCTCGTCGGGCCCTACCTGCTGCGTCGCACGAAGGCCGAGGTGGCTCCGGACCTCCCCGATCTCGACGTGCAGCTGTTCTACTGCGAGATGACGCCGGCCCAGCGCAAGCGTTACGAGCGGGAGCGAGCGGCGGCCCGGAATGCCCTACTCGGTACGGTACCGGCGGGGGACGGATCGCACCAACTGCTCATCATCCAGGCGTTGACCCGGCTACGGCAGATTGCCAACCACCCCGTAATTGCCGATGGGACCTACGCCAAGGACAGCGGCAAATTTTCCGAGGCAATCGAGCAGTGGGATACGGTGCGGCGCGCGGGACACAAGGTGCTTATTTTCAGTAGCATGGTCCGTCATTTGGAGCTGTTCCGGGACCATCTCGTGCGGGGCGGCCACCCCTACGCCTGGATCACCGGTGGGGTACCCGCCGACCAGCGGGCCCGGGAGGTGGAGCGCTTTCAGACCGAACCGAGCGTCCAGACCTTTCTCATCAGCATCAAGGCCGGCGGTACCGGGCTTAACCTGACGGCCGCTGATTACGTCTTTCTGCTCGACCCCTGGTGGAACCCCACCACCGAGGACCAGGCCATTGCCCGGGCGCACCGCATCGGCCGTTCGGGTAACGTCTTTGCCCGCAAGTTTATCACCAAGGACACCCTGGAGGAGAAGATCCACCGCCTGCAACTCCGCAAAAAACGCCTGGCGGGGGAAGTGATCGACGGCCGCGGCGGGATGGAATTTGATGCCGCCGAACTCGAATTTATTTTGGACTGATTACCTTCCCAACACCTGCGTGCACGCCCCGTTACGCTCCGTCCTATTTGTTACCTTGCGACATGAACCACGTAGAAAGCATGTCGGAGGAAGACGAGATTGACGATCCGCCCATTCTCGGCAGCTGGCGGAACATGTACCTGTTCGTGCTCTTGCTGCACCTCCTACTGCTCATTGCCTTTTACCTTTTCTCGCGTGCCTATACCTGATTTATGAGTACCCTGGACTGGCTGGTGATGACCGGTACCCTGACCGCCATCGTCGTTTACGGGGTCTACAAAACGCGGCGGATCGACAACGTGAAGAGCTACCTCATGGGCGACCGCGACCTGAAGTGGTGGACCATCGGGCTTTCCGTCATGGCCACCCAGGCCAGCGCCATCACCTTCCTGAGTACGCCCGGACAGGCTTACAACGACGGGCTCGGTTTCGCCCAATTTTACTTCGGCCTGCCGATCGCGATGGTCATCCTGTGCGTTTTCGTCCTGCCGATCTACTACCGTCTGAAGATCTACACGGCCTACGAGTACCTGGAGGGCAGGTTTGACCTGCGCGTGCGTACGCTGACCGCCCTGTTGTTCCTGGTGCAGCGGGGACTAGCGGCGGGTATCACCATTTACGCCCCCGCCATCATTTTGTCGTCTATTCTGGGTTGGTCGCTGAGCGTCACCATCTTACTGATCGGCGTGGTCGTGGTCTTCTACACCGTGATGGGTGGGACTAAAGCGGTCTCGGTGACCCAGAAACAACAGATGATCGTCATCCTGCTCGGTATGGTGGCGGCCGGGGTGGTGGTCATGTACAAGCTGCCCCGGGGGATCGGCTTCACCGACGCCATCGGAGTAGCGGGCCACCTCGGCAAGCTCAACATCGTAGACCTTGAGTTTGACCTCAACGATCGCTACAACATCTGGTCGTCCCTGCTGGGGGGCACCTTTTTATTCCTGTCTTACTTCGGGACCGACCAGTCTCAGGTACAGCGCTACCTCTCGGGCAAGAGCCTGACCGAAAGCCGTCTGGGGCTGCTATTTAATGGCATCTTCAAAGTGCCGATGCAGGTGCTTGTGCTGGTAGTAGGCATACTGGTGTTTGTCTTCTTTCTCTTTCAAGCGCCGCCCGTGCACTTCAACTCGGCCAATCTCGATAAGCTGCGCAGTTCTCAGTACAGTGCCGACCTGACGCAGTTGGAGAAAGACTACGCCGACATTAACCTGCGCAACGAGCGGGCGACCCTGACCATGGTCGACGCCCTCCGCACCGAGGATGAAACTGCCATCGGCGAAGCGCGGGTAGCAGTGGAGCGTACCCTTCAGGAGCGCAAGGTGGTAGCGACTTCGGTAGACGAGCTCATCACGGCTTACGATCCCGAGTTAATCACCGAAGACCGCGACTACATCTTCATCACCTTCATCATCAACTACTTGCCGGTGGGGCTGGTGGGGCTGCTGCTGGCCGTGATCTTTTCGGCGGCGATGTCAAGTTCGAGCTCGGAACTCAACGCCCTAGCCACGACGAGCGTGATCGACATCTACCGGCGCTCGCTGGTGACCGATCAGGACGATGCCCACTATCTCGCGGCCAGTAAGTGGCTGACGATCCTCTGGGGAGCCGTGGCCCTGTCCTTTGCCGCGGTGGCCAACCTGTTTGACAACCTCATCCAGGCCGTTAACATCATCGGTTCCCTCTTCTATGGGGTGATCCTCGGCATCTTCGCCGTGGCCTTCTTTTATAAATCGGTGGGCGGCCGGGCCGTCTTTCGGGCGGCGCTCATCGGGCAGGCCTTCGTGACGCTGACGTTCGTAGCCAGTTGGCTGGAGTTCATCGACCTGGCGTACTTGTGGCTCAACCTTATCGGCTGTGTACTCACCATCGTGTTCGCGATACTGCTGCAGCGGGGCGAGCCTACCCTACTTCCCGGACAAGCCGCCCAGGAATGAAGCCGCACTGGATAGTTGGTCTGGCCCTCATCCCCCTCGGCTACGCGGTCCGCAAGCTCCGCCACGATCCCCAGTTCGGCGCGGGACTGCCGACCATGAAGCAGGACGACTACCGGGGTACCGTGGCGTGGAAGATGGGTCGCTTCCGGAACCTCGACAAAACGCCCATCCGGGAAGACTTCCGTAGTCTGATGGGTGACCTGCTGGGCTACATTCAGGCCAAGCAAACCCAGCCTACCGCCCCCCTGCCGGTGGCGGTCACTGAGGCTCCGTTTCAGCCCGACCCGGCCCTTGACTACCTCACCTGGTACGGCCACTCCGCCCTCCGACTGGAGTCAGGCGGCCACACCGTACTCTTCGACCCCATGCTCGGGGAGTGGGTGGCCCCCGTGCCCTTCCTCGGCCACCGCTTCCCCTACAAAGACTACCACCCCCTCGAGGAGATCGGCGAGATCGACCTTATCGTGTTCTCCCATGATCACTACGACCACCTCGATTACGATACCCTAATGGCCATCAAGGACCGGGCCAAGGCCTACCTGGTCCCCCTCGGCCTGGGCGCCCACCTCCGCAAATGGGGCATTTCCGCCGGCCGCATCACCGAGTTAGACTGGTGGCAGTCCGTCACCGTTGGGGGTATCACCTATACCGCCACGCCCGCCCGCCACTTTAGCGGCCGCAGCGCGGCAACCCGCAACAAGACGCTGTGGTGCAGCTACGTCATCCAGACCGGCCACCACCGCCTGTACTTCGGCGGCGACAGCGGCTACGGACGCCACTTTCCGGAGATCGGGGCCCGTTATGGCCCCTTTGACCTGACGATGCTGGACTCCGGGCAGTACCACGAACGCTGGAAAAACGTACACATGCACCCGGAAGAGGCGCTACAGGCACACCGGGACCTGGGGGGCAAATGGCTACTTCCTATTCATTGGGGGGGCTTCAGTCTGTCCGATCACAGCTGGTTCGATCCGATCGCCCGTATCGAGCGGGCCGACGAGCGGGAGGAAGTGATCAGTCCGTTGATCGGCCAGCGTTTCGCGATCTCCCGGGCCGGGGATTACCGGGAGCGCTGGTGGGAGGCTGTTTCCGCTACTTCCTGAGGCACGGGGGACGTCCCTACGCACCCGCGTCCGCGCCTTAAGAAGTAGGCAGTTGTCAGGGAGACCCGCCGAATTTCGTAGCTTTGCCCCCGCAAATTGAGTAGACCATGTTCGACAACCTAAGCGATCGCCTGGAGGGCGCCTTTAAGTCCCTGACCGGAGACAACAAGATCACCGAGATCAACGTAGCCACAAGCCTGAAGGAGATCCGCCGCGCGCTGGTAGCCGCCGACGTAAACTACAAGATCGCCAAGGAATTCACCGATAAGGTAAAGGTCAAGGCCCTCGGCACCGAGAACGTACTGAAGGCCGTCAAGCCCGGACAGCTGATGGTTAAGATCGTGCAGGACGAGCTGACCGACCTCATGGGCGGACAGTCCGTAGGCATCAATGTAAAGGGCGACCCCGCGGTCGTGCTCATCGCCGGTCTGCAGGGATCGGGTAAGACGACCTTTAGTGGCAAGCTGGCGCTCTACCTGAAGGAGAAGCGCAAGCTGAAGGTGTTGCTGACGGCCTGTGACGTGTACCGCCCGGCGGCCATCGACCAGCTCACCGTGCTGGCCGGCCAGGTCGGGGCCGACATCTACAAGGAGCCCGAGAATAAGAACCCCGTAGACATCGCCCTCAAGGCCATCGACTACGGCAAGCAACACAAGTTTGACGTGGTCATCGTCGACACCGCCGGCCGCCTTTCGGTCGACGAAAAGATGATGCAGGAGATCAGTGACGTGCGCGAGGCGATCAGCCCTAACGAGACGCTCTTCGTGGTCGACTCGATGACCGGTCAGGATGCCGTCAACACGGCCAAGGCCTTCAACGAGCGCATCAACTACGACGGGGTCGTGCTCACCAAGCTCGACGGCGATACCCGCGGCGGGGCGGCCCTGTCGGTCAAATACACCGTAGGCAAGCCCATCAAGTTCGTCAGCACCGGCGAGAAGATGGACGCCCTGGACGTCTTCTACCCCGACCGGATGGCCCAGCGTATCCTGGGCATGGGCGACATCATTTCCTTCGTGGAGCGGGCCCAGGACCAGTTTGACGAGGAGGAGGCCAAGCGCCTGGAGAAGAAGATTAAGAAGAATAAGTTCGACTTCAACGACTTCCTCAGCCAGCTCGCCCAGCTAAAAAAAATGGGCGACATGAAGAGCCTACTCAACATGATCCCCGGCATGTCGAAGGCCATGAAGAACATCGACATCGACGACTCCGCCTTCTCCCGCGTGGAGGCCATCATTTACAGCATGACGCCCGCCGAGCGCGCCGCGCCCGAACTGCTCAACATGAGCCGCAAAAAGCGCATCGCCCTGGGCTGTGGCCAGAACATGGAGGACGTCAACCGCTTCATCAAGCAGTTCGACGGCATGCGCAAAATGATGCACAAGATGTCCAATAACCCCATGATGGCCCAGATGGCCGGAAACTTTAAGGGGGGGAAGCGGCGCTAGTCTGCCACTTAAAATTCCTGTACGGATAGAATGTAGAACAGAGTGATGCTATAGGCGTCTTTTCCTAATAAAATTCCTCCGCGGCATACTAAGGGGTTTCGTCCGAGAGTTATAAAGGCATTCCAATCAATATTGGAATACCGAATACAGCGCCTTTTCGCTGTATGATAGTGTTAGTTCATAGTGTCTCTCTCAGTGTCGGTGCTCGTTCCCGTAAAGTTTTAGTCTTAGTTTTGTGTTCAACGGAACGTAGCACCGGCTCCACTATCTCCTCCACCGCCCCGCGCGGTCTCCCTTACATCACCGCAGTTGCCGACTGGCCTTTCATCCTACCCTCCCCCTGCAGGAAGTGCGTAGGATTTCCGCATTTGTTCAGCGCTACTTCTTAACCACCTTCGGATTGCCGAGGGCGCCGTAGCCCGCTTCCCACAATTGCCGGTTCAGGGCGGGTACGCGGGTGCGCAGCAATTCCTGACCGCGGGTACGCAGCGTGGCCCATTCTTTGTCCAGTTCGGCCAGTTGTTCCCGGGTGGGGGTATTGACGCGCGGGAGGCCACTCTCCGCGTGATTCACTACAAATAAATAGTTGGCAGTGAATTTGTTGGGGAAGTTCTCCACGTCGTCGTAAGCCTGCGACTTGCGTTGGATCATGCTCCCGTCCCATGCGCGCAGGTCTTCCAGCAGTTGCGTGGCGTCTGCCCGGAGCCCACCGTCTTCCGGCAGCTCTTTTATGACCTCCGCTAGGCGCTGCTGTACGTCCAGCAGTTCGTTCACCAGGGTATGCATGGCGTTCACTTCCGCTTCGGCCTGCCGCATGAAGGCGTGGTAGTCCGCATAGTCCGCATCGGTCAGGTCGTAGGATGGATTGGGGTTTATTATTACCTCCGCGGAGGCCCGTTGGTTACCCCGTGCCAGACTGAGCGTATAGGTGCCCGGCGCCACGCGGTGGCCGCGAAAGCTACTCTCGATGTAGGCACTGGGCGCACCCACCAGCGTCGGATACCGGAGGTCCCAGACAAAGCGGTTCAGTCCCTCGGCGGTGGGCAGGCTCGGGTCGGTCGCTGGACCGCCTTCATAAGTCTGGAAGTCTTCGTCCGGTTCGCTGGTGAGCGTACGTACTACCTCCCCCGCGGCATCCGTGATCGTCAGGGTAAGGGCGGTAGAATCCTCGGACTCCGGCAGGTAGTAGTACAGTACGGCTCCGGTGGCGGGGTTCACCCCCTCCAGGCTACCGGTGCCGTCAAAGTCCGGGTCGCTCTCATCTAGTGCGCTGCCTCCGCTGACGAGGGTCACGGGGGCCGGGGTGTGAAGCGTGAGTTCGTTGGCGGGCTCCTCGTACTGCCGCAGCAGTTCTAGGTCGTCCAGCACCCAGAAGGCGCGACCGGACGTGGCTACGATCAGATCATCGTGGGCCACCATCAGGTCCGTAATCGGAGTACGGGGCAGGTTCAGGTTGAAGGGTGCCCAGGCCCCGCCTCCGTCAAAGGAGATGAAGATGCCGGCTTCCGTACCGGCATAGAGCAGATCCTCACGTTCAGTGTCTTCCCGCACAACACGGGTGTAGGCCCCGTAGGGCAGGTTGCCGGTGATGTCGGTCCAACTGTTCCCGTAGTTGGTAGTCTTGAAGATCCGCGGGGTCAGGTCGTTAAACTTATAGCGCGTAGTAGCGATGTACGCGGTGGCCGGATCGTAGGGCGACACCTCGATGGCATTCACCAGCGTTTCCTCCATTCCCTCAGGCGTGACGTTGGACCAAGTCTCCCCTCCGTCCCGGGTCAGTTGCACGTAGCCGTCGTCAGTTCCCACCCAAAGGGTACCCGCGTCCCGGGGTGACTCCAGCAGGTAGCTGATGGTGCCGTAGTTCT
The DNA here is from genome assembly GCA_963710195.1 of Lewinellaceae bacterium. Lineage (GTDB taxonomy): Bacteria > Bacteroidota > Bacteroidia > Chitinophagales > Saprospiraceae > Neolewinella. The sequence goes on along the minus strand of CAVPZF010000002.1, from coordinate 452,436 downwards.
CGGCGCCTACGGCTTCGTTGGTGTAGGGTCCGCCGCCGTTGCCCTGCTTGTCCTTCTGATTGCGGGTCAGGTCGGGGGAAACCTCTTCCCACGTCTGGCCGCGGTCGCGGGTGCGAAGGACGTGCTGACTGGCGTGGTAGTAGGTATCCGTTTCGTGCCGCGACCAGATAATCGGGGCGTTCCAGTTGAAGCGGTACTTCATATCGCTAGACGGCCGGCCCAGGTACTGGATCGGGGCCGCCATAATGTTGGTGGCGGCGTTGGCTTGGTTGTCCAGCACCTCGATCGTTCCCAGGTAGCTGCCGCCGAGCACGTAGCGGGGATCGTCGGGATCAAAGGCCAGAAAGGCGCTCTCCCCCCCGGCCGAGGCCTTCCAGCTCGACTTGGAAATGCCCGAAGAGCCGATCTCCCGGCTGGAAATGACCACGGAGGTGTTGTCCTGCTGCCCGCCGTAGATGCGGTAGGGGAAATGATTATCCACGTTGATGCGGTAGAACTGGCCGGTGGGCATGTTGTCCTGGGTCGACCAGCTTGCGCCGGCATTGAAGCTAATGGCCGCGCCCCCGTCGTTGGCGATGCAGAGGTTACGGGGGTTTGCCGGATTGATCCACAGGTCGTGGTAGTCGCCGTGGGTGCCGCCGAGGGCCTCCCAAGTTTTACCGCCATCGATGGAACGGTAGGGCGAGGCGCTCAGGACGTACACGACGTTCTCGTTGGAGGGGTCGGCGAACACCTCCAGGTAATACCAGGCGCGCTGGATGAGGCGGTGGTCGTCGCTGACGCGCGTCCAGTGGTCGCCGGCATCGGTAGAGACGAACAGCCCCCCCTTGCCCGCGTTGGAGTCGCTTTCGATGAGGGCGTACACCTTGTCGGAATTGGACTGGCTTACGGAGATTGCCATCTTACCCTTCTCCTCGGGCAGCCCTTCGGTCATCTCCTTCCAGGTCGTGCCGCCGTCGGTGCTTTTGTACAGTCCGCTGCCCGCGCCGCCGCTGACGACTTGCCAGGGTAGGCGCTGGTGTTCCCACATGGCCGCATAGAGTACCTGGGGGTTGTTGAGGTCCATGGAGAGCTCGGCCGCCCCGGTCAGGTCGTTGACGTACAGCAGCCGTTCCCACGACTTGCCACCATCCAGCGTGCGGTACACGCCGCGCTCCTCATTCGGTCCGTAGAGTTGGCCCTGCGCCGCTACGTACACCACCTCCGGATTAGCGGGATGAATTACAACACGGGAGATGTGGTGGGTTTTCTCCAAGCCGAGGTGCGTCCAGGTTTTGCCGGCGTCGGTTGATTTGTAGACCCCATCCCCGTGGGAAGTCATCACCCCGCGGGGCGCGTGCTCGCCCATACCTACGTACACAACCTGGGGATTACTCCGAGATACCGCTACCGCCCCGACCGAACCGGCGGAGAAATAGCCGTCGGAAATGTTTTCCCAGTATTGCCCGGCATCCGAGGTTTTCCATACCCCGCCGCCGGTGGTTCCCATATAGTAAGTGAGGGGGTCACCCACCACTCCGGTAGCGGTGACCGAGCGGCCGCCGCGGAAGGGGCCGATGTTACGGTATTTGAGGGGGGCGAAGCTTTTGGTAAGCGAATCTACTGGTACCTCTTGTGCGTGGAGTACGGACAACAGCAGTAACGGGGACCACAGCAACCAGCTGATCAGGGGTAATCTGTAGGGGGAGGAAGTGGACATGCACGGGAATTAAGAACCGTAAAGTACAATGTGGCCCCCGTATTCAGTTGCGCCCCACAAAATAGGCCACCGTAATCCGCTTCCCTAACCCGCAAAGCCCAGCCCCCTGGCCACCCGGGATTACGGCAAGGCCCACCTATGGCTTGACTCAAACAAGACGCCCCGCCGGATGCATCCGGCGGGGCGTCTTAATCGCAATACTGGGGAGCTATTCCGCCGCTTCCGTCTCGGAAGACACGGCGCTAGCTTCCTCCGCGGCCAGGGCGGCGGCTTCCTCCTCGGCGAAGGCGGCTTGCCGGGCTTCCCAGGCTTCCTGCTGTTCCTTCGTGGTGACGAAGAGGCGATCGTACTTGCGCATACCGGTACCGGCGGGAATCCGCTTGCCGACAATGACGTTCTCCTTCAGGCCCTCCAGGTGGTCCCGCTTAGCCGCGATGGCGGCCGTTGAGAGGACTTTGGTGGTCTCCTGGAACGAGGCGGCACTGATCCAGCTCGGCGTACCGAGGCTCGATTTCGTGATGCCCTGTAACAGGGGGAAGGAGGTCGCGGCCTGGGCGTCGCGGAAGGCTACACCCTTGAGGTCATTCCGCTTGAGGTAGCTATTCTCTTCGCGCACTTGGCGCATGGTGACGATCTGGCCTTCTTTCAGCTTTTCGCTTTCCCCGGCGTCGGTGATGACCTTTTTGTCGAAGATCCAATCGTTCTGCTCGAAGAATTCGTAGCGCTCGGCGGCTTCTCCTTCCAGAAAGGTGGTGTCGCCCGAGTCTACGATCTGCACCCGGCGCATCATCTGGCGGACGATGCTCTCAATGTGCTTGTTGTTGATCGTAATACCCTGCGAACGGTAAACTTCCTGTACGCCGTTGACCAGGTGGGTCTGTACGGCAAAGGGGCCCTTGATGTCGAGGATGTCACGGGGGGCAATGGCTCCGTCGGAAAGCGGCATGCCGGCGCGCACGAAATCCTGATCCTGCACGAGGATGTGCTTGCTTAGGTTGATGAGGTACTTGCGCTTTTGTCCGTCCTTGGCCTCCACGATCAGCTCGCGGTTACCGCGCTTGATCTTTTTGGAGAAGGTGACTACGCCGTCGATCTCGGAGACTACGGCCGGGTTGCTAGGGTTACGGGCCTCGAAGAGCTCCGTGACTCGCGGTAGACCCCCCGTGATATCCGCAATCTTACCCAGCTTCCGCGGGATCTTGACGATCTTCTCGCCAATCGCCACGTCAGCACCGTCTTCAATGCTAATGTAGGCCCCGACGGGCAGGTTATAGCTGCGCAGTTCCTCACCCTCCTTACTCAGAATGGTGATGGTCGGGATCTTCTTGCGGTCCCGGGTCTCCATGACCACCTTCTCCTCGAAACCGGTCTGGTCATCCCGCTCGGTGCGGAAGGTGACGCCCTCGTCGATGTCGGTGAAGCGGGCAACGCCCTTAAATTCGGAAATAATGACCGCGTTGTAGGGATCCCACTCGGCAATCAGAGCACCCTTCTTGATGTCCTGTCCGTCCTTCACGTGGATGGTACCGCCGTAGGGAAGATGCTGGGTCGCGTAGATTTTGCTGGTCTCGGGATCGACGATCTTGACTTCGCCGGAGCGGGACAGCACAACGTCCTGCTTGTCGCCCATGTCGTTTTCCGCCGTCACGATGCGGACGCCGTCGAAGACAACCTTACCGTTGAACTTAGCGGTGAGCTCACTTTCCGCCCGCGTGACCGAAGCAATACCCCCTACGTGGAAGGTACGCAGCGTCAACTGGGTGCCGGGCTCGCCGATTGACTGGGCGGCAATGATACCGACAGCATCTCCCATCTCGGCCTTGCGACCGGTAGCGAGGTTCTTGCCGTAGCACTTAGCACATACGCCCCGCTTCACCTCACAAGTAAGTACGGAGCGGATCGTCACTTCTTCGATGCCTTCGTCCTCGATGTACTTGGCCGTCCGATCGTCGATGTACTCATCGGCCTTTACAATCACCTCATCGGTAACGGGGTGGACGATATCGTGCAGGGAGTAGCGGCCGGCGATGCGGCTGGTCAGGCTCTCTACCACCTTATCGTTCTCCTTTAGGGCTAAAGTGTCGATACCACGGAGGGTTTCGCAATCATCTTCCATGATAACCACGTCCTGGGCCACGTCGACGAGTCGGCGTGTCAGGTAGCCGGCGTCGGCTGTCTTAAGGGCCGTATCCGCCAGGCCCTTACGGGCACCGTGGGTGGAGATGAAGTATTCGAGTACGGAAAGTCCGTCGACGAAATTGGACAAAATCGGGTTCTCGATAACGGCCGGGCCGCTGTCGTTCGATTTCTTCGGCTTGGCCATCAGGCCCCGCAGTCCGCAGAGCTGCTTGATCTGCTGGGTGGATCCCCGGGCACCGCTGTCCAGCATCATGTATACCGAGTTGAAGCCTTGCTTGTGCTCGGCCAACTCCTGCATCAGGGTGTTGGTGATCTGGTTATCCGCGTACGTCCACTTATCGATGATCTGGTTGTAGCGCTCGTTGTTGGTGATCAGTCCCATGTTGAAGTTGTCCATCACGTCGTCCACTTCCGAACGCGCCTGGTCGAGAACGTCCTGCTTGACGGAGGGTGTAATGAGGTCACCGAGGTTGAAGGACAGACCGCCCTTGAACGCCCAGGTAAAGCCCATATCCTTGATCTTGTCCAGGAAGATGGCCGTGATAGCAAAATTAGACCGCTCAAGAATGTCGGCGATAACCAGCTTCAGGTTCTTCTTGGTCAGCAGCACGTTAACGAAGGGCATGCCCTTGGGTACGGCACTATTAAACATGACGCGACCGGTAGTGGTCTCGATCAACTTCAATTTCATCTTGCCATTCTCATCCTCCTGGGGAACGCGACAGTGGATGATGGCGTGCAGGTCGAGTTTGCCTTCGTTGTAGGCGATCATGACCTCCTCGCTGCTGTAGAATTTGCGGCCCTCCCCCTGTACCTTTTTGTCGCCTTCGGTCCGGCGCTGCTTGGTGATGTAGTACAGACCGAGCACCATATCCTGGGAAGGAAGGGTAACGGGCGTACCGTTCTGCGGGTTAAGCATGTTGTGCGCCGAAAGCATCAGCACCTGAGCCTCCAGGATAGCAGCCTGGCTAAGCGGCACGTGAACGGCCATTTGATCCCCGTCAAAGTCGGCGTTAAAGGCCGAGCAGACTAGGGGGTGAAGCTGGATGGCTTTACCCTCGATCAGTTTAGGCTGGAACGCCTGGATCGAGAGCCGGTGCAGGGTAGGTGCCCGGTTCAGCATGACGGGGTGTCCGCGGAGAATGTTCTCGAGGATTTCCCAGATTACGGGCTCCTTGCGGTCGACCAGTTTCTTGGCGGACTTCACCGTCTTCACGATACCGCGCTCGATGAGCTTGCGGATGATGAAGGGCTTAAACAGCTCGGCGGCCATTCCCTTAGGGATACCACATTCGTGCAACTTTAGGGTGGGACCCACCACAATGACCGAACGGCCAGAGTAGTCTACCCGCTTGCCGAGCAAGTTTTGACGGAAACGCCCCTGCTTACCCTTCAGAATATCGGAAAGCGACTTCAGGGCACGGCCCCCCTCGGCCTTCACGGCGTTGGATTTACGGCTGTTGTCGAAGAGGCTATCCACGGCCTCCTGCAGCATCCGCTTCTCGTTGCGCAGAATGACTTCCGGGGCCTTGATCTCGAGCAGGCGCTTGAGGCGGTTGTTGCGGATGATTACGCGGCGGTAAAGGTCGTTGAGGTCGGAGGAAGCGAAGCGCCCACCGTCCAGGGGCACCAGCGGACGCAGTTCCGGGGGAACGACGGGCAGGTACTGGATGATGGTCCATTCGGGTTTGTTCACCACATTTTCCTGGGCATCACGGAAGGCTTCCACCACGCGCAGACGCTTCAGGGCCTCGCTCTTCCGCTGCTGACTGGTTTCGGTGTTGGCCTGGTGGCGGAGCTGGAAGCTAAGCTCATCGAGCTTCAGCCCTTCGAGCAGGTCACGAATCGCCTCGGCGCCCATCTTGGCGACGAACTTATCGGGGTGGCCATCCTCCAGTTGTTGGTTTTCGGGCGGCAGGGTCTCCAGGATGTCCAGGTATTGCTCCTCGGTGATCAGCGTCTTGTGCATGATCTCCTCACTCTCCCGGATACCGGGGTGGATGACCACGTAACGCTCGTAGTAGATAATACTTTCCAAGTGCTTCGAGCTGAAGCCCAGCAGGTAAGCGATCTTATTGGGAAGGGATTTGAAGAACCAGATGTGGACTACGGGAACCACAAGACGTATGTGTCCCATGCGCTCACGACGCACTTTCTTTTCCGTTACCTCCACCCCACAACGGTCACAGACAATGCCCTTGTAGCGGATCCGCTTGTACTTACCGCAGTAGCACTCGTAATCCTTTACCGGGCCGAATATCCGCTCACAGAAGAGTCCGTCACGTTCCGGCTTATAGCTCCGGTAGTTGATGGTCTCGGGCTTCAGCACCTCTCCATAACTGCGCTCCAGGATATCGTCCGGGCTCGACAGGCTGATGGTGATCGCATCGAAATCCTGTTTCAGGAGGTTGGTACTCTTCTTAAATGCCATAATTTATTTTATAGGGAAGTTCGGGCGGCGGGGCGCAGGTGCCATGTGACACCTGCGCCCGCGCCCAAATCTTTAGTTTTCAAAATACCCGACTCACGTCTGAGCGTAGGGGAAGTCAACTAGTCGAATTTGACGTCCAGGGCCAAGCCGCGAAGCTCGTGCACCAGTACGTTAAACGACTCGGGGATGTTGGGCTCGGGCAGGTTGTCCCCTTTAACAATGGCCTCGTACGCTTTGGCACGTCCCTGGATGTCGTCCGACTTGATCGTCAGAAGTTCCTGCAGGATATTAGAGGCACCGAAGGCTTCTAGCGCCCACACCTCCATCTCGCCGAAGCGCTGTCCACCAAACTGTGCCTTACCACCCAGCGGCTGCTGGGTAATGAGGGAGTAGGGTCCAATCGAGCGGGCGTGCATCTTGTCATCCACCATGTGGCTAAGCTTCAACATGTAGATCACGCCGACCGTGGCCTGTTGGTGGAAGCGGTCACCCGTTTCCCCGTCATAGAGGTAAGCCTGACCCAGGGAGGGCAGCTTGGCTTTCTGGATGTACTCCTCGATCTCGTCCTGGCTCGCACCATCAAAGATCGGGGTAGCAAATTTCATGCCCAGCTTCTCACCGGCCCATCCGAGTACCGTCTCGAAGATCTGTCCCAGGTTCATCCGGGAGGGTACGCCAAGGGGGTTGAGGATGATGTCGACGGCGGTACCGTCTTCCAGGAAGGGCATGTCCTCATCGCGGACGATGCGGGATACGATCCCCTTATTGCCGTGGCGGCCGGCCAGCTTGTCCCCTACCTTCAGCTTGCGTTTTTTGGCCAGGTACACCTTAGCGAGCTTCAGGACACCGGCGGGCAGTTCGTCACCGACGCTGATGTTGAAGGTTTCCCGCTTGTAGCGACCGACTTCCTCGTTGACTTTGATGCTGTAGTTGTGCAGCAGGCGGGCGATGAGTCCGTTGAGGTCGTCGCTGGTGGTCCAGCCGCTGTAGTCGATGGTCGTGTAGTCCACCTCGCGCAGCAAGCTCTGGGTGAATTTCTCTCCCTTCGGCACTACGGCTTCTCCGTAGATGGTGTTGACACCCTGACTGGCGCGACCCCGGACCAGCTTGTCGAGCTTGTCGACGAGGAGGGTCTTAAGGTTGTTCAGGTTCACCTTGTGCTCGTCCTCCAGTTTCTGGAGCTCCAGCTTTTCGGCGTCCTTCTGCGACTGCTCCTTCTTCGTGCGGCTGAAGAGGTCCTTCCCAATTACCACCCCCTTTAAGGAGGGGCTGGCCTTAAGCGAGGCGTCCTTCACGTCTCCGGCCTTATCGCCGAAGATGGCACGCAGCAATTTCTCCTCGGGGGTTGGGTCACTTTCGCCCTTAGGAGTAATCTTGCCGATGAGGATGTCGCCTTCCTTCACCCAAGCACCGACGCGGATGATGCCGTTCTCGTCGAGGTCCTTGGTAGCTTCCTCGCTGACGTTAGGAATGTCGTTGGTCAGTTCTTCTTCACCCAGCTTGGTGTCCCGTACGTCCAGCTCAAAATGCTCAATGTGGAGGCTGGTGAAGATGTCCTCCCGAACCACACGCTGGCTCAGCACGATGGCATCCTCGAAGTTGTAGCCTTTCCAGGGCATGAAGGCCACCTTCAAGTTTTGTCCGAGGGCGAGCTCACCCTTTTCGGTAGCGTAGCCGTCACAGAGGATCTCGCCTTCCCGCACCTGCTGGCCGCGGCGGACGATCGGCTTGAGGTTGACGCAAGTACCCTGGTTGGTCCGCAGGAATTTGGTCAGCTTGTAGGTTATCTTATCATCGTCGAAGGAAACCTGGCGATCTTCCTCGCTGCGCTCGTACCGCACGATGATCTCGTTGGCGTCGACGTACTCGACGACTCCGTCGCCTTCCGCGTTGATGAGCATACGGCTGTCGCGGGCCACCTTACCCTCGAGGCCGGTACCCACGATGGGGCTAGTCGGCTTCAACAGGGGGACGGCCTGCCGCTGCATATTCGAGCCCATGAGCGCCCGGTTGGCATCATCATTCTCCAGGAAGGGGATCATGGAAGCCGACACCCCAACAATTTGGTTGGGGGCAACGTCCATAAACTCAATCTCAGAGGGCTCCAGCACGGGGAAGTCGCCGTGGTCGCGCGCCTTGACGCGGTCGCTAGTGAAAGCTCCTTTCTCGTCGATGGTGGCGTTCGCCTGCGCGATCTTCTTAAAGTCTTCTCCTTCGGCGCTAAGGTAGATGGGGTCGCCGTCCATCACTACCTGGCTGTCGGCAACGGCCCGGTAGGGGGTTTCCAGGAAGCCCATCTTGTTCACCTTGGCGTGTACACAGAGGGTGGAGATGAGTCCAATATTCGGACCTTCCGGGGTTTCGATGGTACACAGACGACCATAGTGGCTGTAGTGCACGTCGCGTACCTCGAATCCAGCACGCTCCCGGCTCAGACCTCCGGGCCCCAGTGCGGAAATCCGCCGCTTGTGGGTGATTTCGGACAGCGGGTTCGTCTGGTCGAGAAACTGGCTCAGCTGGCTGGTGCCGAAGAAGCTATTGATGACACTCGACAGGGTACGCGCGTTGATCAGGTCGATTGGCGTGAATACCTCGTTGTCGCGGACGTTCATCCGCTCGCGAATGGTGCGGGCCATACGGGCCAGACCCACGCCAAACTGCGCGTAAAGTTGTTCACCCACCGTGCGTACGCGGCGGTTGCTGAGGTGGTCGATGTCGTCGATCTCGGCGCGCTGATTCATCAGACCCACCAGGTACTTCACGATGGCAATGATGTCCTCCTTCGTGAGGACCAGGGTCTCGTCGTCGGTGCCAGCGTTCAGTTTGCGGTTAATCTTGTAGCGCCCCACCTCACCGAGGTTGTACCGCTTATCGCTGAAGAACAGCTTGTCGATGATACCGCGGGCGGTTTCTTCGTCGGGGGGATCGCTGCCGCGTAGTTGGCGGTAGATGTACTGTACCGCCTCGATCTCGCTGCTGGAGGGATCCTTCTGTAGCGTATTGTAGATGATGCTGTAGTCCATCCCAACATCTTCCTTCTGTAGGATGATGTTTTCAATGCCCTCGGCGCCAAGAATATCCTCGATATTGTCTTCGGTGAGGACGGTGTCGCGCTCAAGAATGATTTCGTTACGCTCCAGGATAACCAATTCGCCGGTGTCTTCGTCTACGAAGTCCTCCGTCCAGGCGCGCAGGACACGGGCAGCCAGCTTACGTCCAATGGCGGCAGTGAGCGCCTCGCGCGTGCTGGCGACTTCGTCGGCCAGGTCGAAGAGGTCCAAGATGGATTTATCCGAATCAAACCCGATGGCGCGCAGGAGCGTCGTGACGGGAAACTTCTTCTTTCGGTCGATGTAAGTGTACATCACCGTATTGATGTCGGTAGCGAATTCCATCCACGCACCCTTAAAGGGAATGACTCGAGCGGAATAAATCGCCGTGCCGTTGGGGTGGAAGTTCTGCCCGAAGAAGACGCCCGGACTGCGGTGCAATTGAGAAACGATGACGCGCTCGGCACCGTTAACTACAAAAGTTCCCTTGGGAGTCATGTAGGGGATGTTCCCGAGGAAGACATCCTGTACAATGGTCTTGAAGTCTACGTGCTCCTCGTCGTTACAGGATAAGCGCAGCTTGGCCTTGAGGGGCACACTATAGGTAAGCCCTCGCTGCATACACTCCTCGATGGTGTAGCGAGGGGGATCAACGAAATAATCCAGGAACTCCAGATTGAAGATGTTCCTGGTATCGGAGATGGGAAAATTTTCCTGAAAAACCCGGTAGAGCCCCTCGAGCGCCCGGTTTTCGGGGGTGGTCTCTAGCTGGAAGAATTCCTGAAAGGATTTAAGTTGAATCTCGAGAAGATCGGGGGAATGATCGGTTAGCTTAATCTTACCGAAGCTCACCCGTTGCTCTTCGGCGTTAAGGATCTGGCCGTTTGACGTCATTAGCAGTTTTCCTTTATATTTAGCCCAGGCAGCCGTCCGCGGTGGCTTGTACCCGGGGGGTATGGTATGGAATCCGGAGGAGATTCTCCGGAGGTATCGGGCAGTGCGAAGTATGTCAACGCAAATTGCCCCGCGATAGTTTCGCCCGCAGGCGATTTCTTATACGCGAATGGCCCAGTCGGACCGATGTCCGCTAAGCCTAACAAAATAAGGAAGAAGCGTGGGAGCGCCACCCAAAGGCACGCCCCCACACTTGTATCCTGGGGAAGGGGTAAACTGAATTACTTCAGTACAACCGTAGCACCAGCCTCCTCGAGGGCGGCCTTGATGCTTTCGCCCTCAGCCTTTTCGACGCCGGACTTGAGCGTGGCGGGAGCGCCATCGACCATTTCCTTCGCCTCCTTGAGGCCAAGACCAAGCAGGGTTTTCACCTCCTTCACGACCTTCAGCTTGCTGCCACCGGCAGATTCCAGTACTACGTCGAACTCGGTCTGCTCAGCTTCGGCGGCTCCGCCGGCTTCGCCACCTCCTCCACCACCTACCGCTACTGCGGCGGCTGCGGGCTCGATGCCGTGTTCGTCTTTGAGGATCTGCAGGAGCTCGGTCACGTCCTTGATGGTAAGTTCTACGAGCTGGTCGGCAATTGCTTTGATGTCTGCCATAATAAAAAAGTATTTAATAGTGATACGATAGAGTATCGCGTATCAGCTTGGAAGCCAAATTGGGTTAAAAGGGTAGTGCTTTAGATCGTTAGTTCTTGAGGCGCGCAGGGCTGACGCGAGCGCGCCTAATGAACTAAAAGACTAAGAACTACGAGAAAAGGCAAAGCCTTTTCGAGAAGCTTACGCTTCCCGTTCCTCGAGGGTCTTGAGCGCGCCGGCCAGTTTGCCCCCGACGCCGTTGAGGCTGCTAAGGAGGTTCTGCATGGGGCTTTGCAGCAAGGTGAGGATATCGGCGAGGACTTCGTCGCGCGACTTTAGCTTAGCCAGCAGATCGAGCTGGTCATTGCCACTGTAGATGGAGCTGGCGATGTAAGCTGCCTTGAGCAGAGGACGTTCACCCTTCTCCTCCCGGAATTCCTTAATCACCTTAGCCGGAGCGTTACCGACCTCGGAGAACATGATCGCCGTGGGGCCCTTCAGGGCGTCGAAAAGGGGCGCATAGTTGTTCTCCTCGGGCAGTTGCTCGAGGGCCTTGCGGGCCAGGGTGTTTTTGACCACCTGCATGGAGACTCCCCGCTGGTAGCAGATGCCCCGCAGGCGGTTTACTTGCTCAACCGATAGGGTCGAGGCGTCGGCGATGTAGAAGTAGTCGTTCTTTTGAAAACGCTCCTTCAGGGATTCGATGGCCGCCGCTTTATCGTTTTTGTTCATGATTGGTTAGTTTGGACGGTTAGGCGAAAGCCTTGGGATCGATCTTGATCCCGGGGCTCATAGTCGAAGCGATGGTCACCGACTTCATGTAGTTGCCCTTGGCGCTGCTGGGCTTCATCCGCACCAGCGTGGTCAGGAGCTCATTGACGTTTTCCTTCAATTGGTCCGGGGTAAATTCTACGCGGCCGATGCTGCTGTGTATGATACCAAACTTGTCGACCCGGAAAGCGATTTTGCCCCCCTTCACGTCAGAAACGGCCTTACCTACGTCCATCGTTACCGTACCCGTCTTAGGGTTAGGCATGAGGCCACGGGGACCGAGGACACGACCGAGGCGACCGACCTTGGCCATCGTCTGCGGCATAGCTACTACGACGTCGAAGTCAGTCCAACCGTCGGTCACGCGCTGTACCAGTTCATCCAGGCCGGCGTAGTCGGCACCGGCATCCAGCGCTTCCTGCTCCTTATCGGGGGTTACAAATGCGAGTACGCGCTTGGTCTTGCCCGTACCGTGGGGGAGGGTGACCGTGCCCCGAAGCGCCTGGTCAGCCTTGCGGGGGTCGATCCCCAGACGTACGTGTACGTCTACCGATGCGTTAAACTTTGCAGTGTTGGTCTCTTTGACGAGGGCAACTGCCTCGTCGAGGTTATACTGCTTGGTAGCATCGACTTTCTCAGCGGCGGCTTTGCGCGCCTTACTAAGTTTAGCCATGATAAAAAAATTTGAGGTTTATAGCGCGCACCGGTGGTACGCTCCCTACGTGATTAAAGTCTGATTCTGCTTTGGCTGAGAGCCTAGTTTTCCCAGGGGGGAGTTCCGTCTACGACGATACCCATGGAGCGGGCAGTACCAGCTACCATCTTCATGCCGCTCTCGACGGTGAACGCGTTGAGGTCGGGCATCTTACTCTCCGCAATAGTGCGGACCTGATCCCAGGTCACTTTAGCCACCTTGATTCGGTTAGACTCCTTGGAACCGCTCTTTAGCTTGGCCGCTTCCAGCAGCTGGATTGCGGCGGGGGGCGTCTTGATGACAAAGTCGAAGGACTTGTCCTTATAAACGGTAATGACTACCGGGAGAATTTTCCCCTGGTTGTCCTGCGTAGCGGCGTTGAAGCGCTTACAGAACTCCATGATGTTGACGCCCTTAGCACCGAGTGCGGGACCGACGGGGGGGGCTGGGTTAGCCGCGCCTCCGCGGACCTGTAGTTTGATGAAAGTTTCTACTTCCTTAGCCATGCTGACTTATTTGTGTCGTGCTGACGGGTCGGGCGCTTCGTGGGCTGGCCTTCCCTCCGACGTGTAAGGTTATATAAATTATGACTGCTTTTCGACCTGCATGAAGTTCAGTTCTACTTCCGTGCCGCGGCCAAAGATCTTGACGATTACTTTTAGTTTTTTCTTTTCCTCATTCACCTCCTGGATATCACCCACAAATTCGTTGAATGGTCCATCGATGATTTTGACCGTTTCGCCTTCGATGAAGGGCTCGATCATCGTATCTCCGGCCTCCAGGCTCTCGTCTACTTTCCCCAGAAGCCGGTTAGCTTCCGATTCCCGCATGGCGACGGGCTCGCTCTTGCCGAGGAAATGAATCACGTTGGGCAGGCTGGTGATCGCATCCACCACCTCCGCATTCAGCGCGTAGGGATCGGCTTCCACTAGAATGTACCCGGGCAGAATGTTCCGATCAGAGATCACTTTTTTGCCGCTACGGATCTTGTACACCTTTTCGGTGGGTACCACGATCTTCGTGACGTGGCTTCCCCAATCGTTACGCTCGATTTCCTTCTCGATGCGCTCCTTGATTTTCTTTTCCTTCCCGCTAATCACTCTCAGCGAATACCATTTATTGTCTGCCATGCTAGCTGTTGGTTATACCGTGCCGGTGCTGTAGATAAAGTCCACAACGTTCTTCCACACGAAATCCATCATCAGGATGAGGATAGCGAAGATCGCGGAACCGGTCAACACCAGGATGGTATTCGTCTGCAGGGTAGCGTACGGCGGCCAGGTCACGTTGTGCACCAGCTCATTGTAGCTTTCCCGTAAGTAGAGTCCTAGCTTGTCCATAAGATAAAGTGGTTAGGGATGGACGGAGGGAAAGAGGGGTGGAGGGTGTGTGGGAGGTCATCGATCTGAGATGCCTAACACGCCTTCCTTCCCTCTACCTTTTAGTCCCGTCAAATGCACGGGCGGAGAGACTTGAACTCCCAGCCCCTGGTTTTGGAGACCAGTGCTCTGCCAATTGAGCTACGCCCGTGGGTAAAATATCATTGGGTAACCGTAGATCACGTTTGAACTACCCCCAATTAAAGGGTTGACGGAATAAAGGACGGAAGGATTGAAGGGAACTAAGCCACCTTCAATCCTTCCATCCTTAAAACCTTCAATCCCTGAAGATTAAGCGAGGATCTCGGTTACTTGACCGGCGCCTACGGTGCGACCACCTTCGCGAATAGCGAAGCGGAGACCTTTCTCCATGGCAATGGTGTTGAGCAGCTTCACTTCCAGGGTAACGTTGTCACCAGGCATCACCATTTCCACATTCTCCGGAAGGGTGATGTCACCAGTTACGTCCGTGGTACGGAAGTAGAACTGGGGACGGTAGCCATTGAAGAAGGGCTTGTGACGGCCACCTTCTTCTTTAGATAGTACATAGACCTCACACTTGAAGTGTGCGTGGGGCTTTACGCTACCGGGCTTACAGATGACCATACCGCGCTTGATGGCTTCCTTGTCGATACCACGGAGAAGGAGACCGGCGTTGTCGCCAGCTTCGCCACGGTCAAGCAGTTTGCGGAACATTTCAACACCGGTAATGGTGGAGGTCAGTGGCTTGGCATCGGTAGCCTGCATACCCAGGATTTCGACGGAGTCACCTACGTTGATGATGCCGCGCTCGATCCGTCCCGTAGCAACGGTACCCCGACCGGTGATCGAGAAGACGTCCTCTACGGGCATCAGGAAAGGCTGGTCAACCAGACGCTCGGGCTCGGGGATGTCTTTGTCGACAGCGGCCATGAGGTCGATGATCTGCTGCTTGCCTTCGGCGTCTCCTTCGAGGGCCTTCAGGGCGGAGCCGATGATGATGCTGGCTTCGTCGCCGTCGTAGTCGTACTGGCTCAGGAGCTCACGTACTTCCATCTCGACGAGTTCGAGCATCTCTTCGTCATCAACGAGGTCAGCCTTATTCATGAAGACCACGATGTTGGGTACACCTACCTGGCGGGCCAGGAGGATGTGCTCGCGGGTTTGGGGCATGGGACCGTCCGTAGCAGCAACCACGAGAATAGCACCGTCCATCTGGGCGGCACCCGTCACCATGTTCTTTACGTAGTCCGCGTGACCGGGGCAATCGACGTGTGCGTAATGACGGTTAGCCGTCTCGTACTCTACGTGAGCGGTGTTAATCGTAATACCGCGCTCCTTCTCCTCGGGGGCCGAGTCGATGGTGTCGTAGCTCATCTTCTTAGCGCCGCCACTCTCCGATAGTACGGTGGTGATAGCTGCGGTAAGGGTGGTCTTGCCATGGTCGACGTGACCGATGGTACCCACGTTAACGTGGGGTTTGGTTCTTGCAAATTTTTCCTTAGCCATCTGAGGATAACCTATTTTGGAATTAAAAAATGGTGCTGATTCAGGGTGCCGACCGCAACACCGGCCGCCCTATTGTCGTGGCCCGCTAAGACCAACGACGGTATACCCTTGAGCCAACGGTGAGAATTGAACTCACGACCCCTTCCTTACCATGGAAGTGCTCTACCCCTGAGCTACGTCGGCAACACGGTTGCGTTCAAAAAATAAGGGGCCGCCGTTGCGACCCGCTACCTGGAGCGGAAGACGAGGCTCGAACCCGCGACCCTCAGCTTGGAAGGCTGATGCTCTACCAACTGAGCTACTTCCGCAAAACAACTGATGCTTGCTCCTTCCGGCCACTTTAAACGGGCTTCCACCCCCGTCGTGGCCGGAAGGCCACACCAAATCTATGTCAAAATGTGGGGGTGGTAGGATTCGAACCTACTCAGCCGAAACATTGGATTTACAGTCCAACCCACCTCTCCAACTGTGGCGCACCCCCATTCTACTGTACGTCTAAAGACCCAATCCGTGGAGCCGATGGACGGACTCGAACCGCCGACCAGCTGATTACAAATCAGCTGCTCTACCAACTGAGCTACACCGGCTTAATCGACAGCAGCTGATTGCAAATCGGTTGCTCTACTCCCCCCCAATAGGTATCGGGACTATCGGGAGGATACACCAACCTGGATCTTGAGAATTTACCTAATATCAATGTATGCCACAGGACGTTTTCCCAAAGCGATTGCAAAGGTATGTTCTTTCCGACAATTCACAAAACGTAACCCTTCCTATTTTTTCTCTTCGCCTTCCGGGTGTGCCCGCCGGTACACTTCCCGCAGCCGCTCCAGGTTGTTATGGGTGTACACCTGGGTGGCGGCGAGGCTGGAGTGCCCCAGCAGTCCCTTCACCGCGTTCAGGTCCGCGCCGGCCTCCGTCAGGTGGGTGGCAAAGGAGTGGCGCAGCACGTGCGGGCTCTTTTTCTGCTCCGCCGTTACTCCCCCCAAGTAGCGCACGACGGTGTTGTACACATACTTTGGGTACATGGACCTCCCCTTCGGAGTCAGGAACAAGGCGTGGGCGTCGGGGCGCAGGTGCAACATTCGTTCCAGGAGCTCGACCAGTCCGTCCCCAATGGGCACCAGTCGGTCTTTGTTTCCCTTTCCCCGGATTCGGAGCTGCCTTCGGTTCAGGTCAAGGTCGTCGACGGTCAGTCCGATCAACTCCGCCCGCCGTAGCCCGGCTTGGTACAGCAGGGCTAGCAGGAGATGGTCCTGCAAGCGGCCGGCATCCTCCTCCTTCTGCGGATCGGGAAACGAAGCAAACAGCCGCTGGAGGTCCGCCCGCGGTACCGTAGTAGGCAACCGGCGACCAATCTTCGGCGTAGGTATGCGGAGGCTCGGGTTAGCGGACTGCTGCCCCCGGACCTGCCGGTACAGGAAGTAAGCTTTAACCGAAGCGAGTTTCCGGCGAATGGAGCTCGCGGCCAGGTCCTGCTCCACCAAGCCGGCCAGCCAGCTCTTGACGACATCCCGGGTCACTTCCCCGGGCTGGCCAAGGTTGTAGGTTAGGTTGCAGTACTTGGCGAAGGACCTTAGGTCGGAACGGTAGGCCGCGACCGTATGGGCGCTTAGCCGCCGCTCGTGGGTCAGGTGGTTGAGAAATTGGTGGAACTCCATACGACTGGCCTATTGCCCGAGACAGAGGATCTGAATCTGCTCGGTCTGTACCGTGTTGCTCTGATTACCGTCGCGATCTTTGATGTAAATGAAATAGGACAGCGTATCAACCGGATAGCGCTCGTCGGCAATGCAGAAGCGGTCATTGAAAACGCAGCAAATCTGGGCACTGTTAATTAGGGTAAAAAAAACGTCTCCGCTGATGCCGTTCCCCGTGCCTTCGGTGGGAATGAGGGGGAAGGCCAGCGGAGTCGGTGGCAAGTCCGGGAACCGGCTATCGGTGTAGAAGATGTCGGCGCTGTCCTGCGTCGACAAATTTCCATCCCCATCCGTAAAGGAAAACTGAATAGTGATGCTATCCGTCGGGCCGTTAGTAAACTGGTAAATCGTATTCTTATTCACGCCTTCGTAGGCGATAACGGGCTCGTCGGGGTAATCGGGGGGCGACACGCAGGCGGCCAGCCCCAAACTTAGGGCGAACAACCATAGGACGAAACGGGTGTATTGCATGGCAGATAATCTAGCTATATATGTCGCGCGACCAACTCGCCGAACGCATCGAAGGCGTCACCCCCGAATGCTTCCCGGCGCTGGCGCTGGATGTATTCCGGTACCAGGCGGCAAGCAATATAATCTACGCCCAATACCTCGAATTGTTGCGGGTCGACCCTAACGGCGTTCGCACCCGCTCCGACATTCCGCACCTCCCCATCTCTTTATTCAAGCACCACGACCTCCGCAGCGGAAGCTGGACCCCCACGCGCACCTTCACCAGCAGTGGGACGACCGGCACCACCACGAGCCGGCATGGGCTACGCGACGAAGGGTGGTATCGCCGCGGCGCCCGCCGGACCTTCGAGCGGCAGTACGGCCCCCTCGCCGGGCGGGCGGTACTCGCTCTCCTGCCGGCCTACCTAGAGCGCGGGGGCTCCAGCCTCGTCTTCATGGCGCAGGACTTCATCGAGCGGAGCGGACACCCCGCCTCGGGCTTTTTCCTAGACGATCTGCCGGCCCTCGACCGCCGGCTCCGGGCGTTACGGGCGGCCGGCATCCCTACCCTGCTGCTCGGCGTTTCTTTCGCCCTGCTTGACCTGGCCGAGCGCTATCCGCAGGCCCTCGGCAACACCCTCGTCATGGAAACCGGCGGCATGAAGGGCCGCCGCCGCGAGCTCACCCGCGCCGAGCTGCACGCCACCCTGGGCGCGTCCTTCCAACAGCCCCACATCCACAGCGAATACGGGATGACCGAATTGCTCTCCCAGGCTTACGCTCCCCGAGACGGCCGCTTTCATCCAGCTCCTACCCTGGCGGTGACCCCGCGCGACATTACCGACCCCTTCGCCACGGCCCCCTTCGGGAAGTCCGCCGCCCTCAACCTGACTGACCTGGCAAACCTCGACACCATCAGCTTCATTGCCAGCGACGACCTGGGACGGGTATACCCCGACGGCACCTTCGAGGTGCTGGGGCGCATGGACTTTTCCGACGTCCGCGGCTGCAACCTCCTGGCTAGTGATCTGTAGGAACCGTGCGCGATTTCGGGGAAGTCCCTTACACCCGTGGCCGCGCCTGCCTAGGTCTCCATTAGCGGGTACTGGACCTAGGCGCTCAGGGGCGGGCAGATCCCCCCTATCTTGGTGTGTTCCTAATACTCCCAGTTTTATGTCTATACGCTCTCGACTTCTGACCAGCTGCCTACTAGTGATAGGATCAGTCCTTTCCCCGCCAGCCGCGGACGCACAACCGACCATTCGCCTTACCATTGATGAGGCAGGCAGCACAACAACCATCAGCCGCCACATCTACGGCCACTTCGCGGAGCACCTGGGGCGCAACATCTACGACGGCTTTTATGTGGGGGAGGAAAATAAGACCATTCCCAATACGGCCGGGGTGCGCAACGACATCATTGAGGCCTTAAAAGAACTCCGCATCCCCAACCTGCGCTGGCCCGGCGGCTGCTTTGCCGATACCTACCACTGGAAGGACGGCATCGGCCCCAAGGCGGAACGGCCCACCACCGTAAACCAGTGGTGGGGCGGCGTGACGGAAGACAATAGCTTTGGCACCCACGACTTCCTGAATCTCTGCGAGGTGCTGGACACCGAACCCTACCTCTCGGCAAACGTCGGCAGCGGCACGGTGCGGGAAGTGGAAGAATGGGTGCAGTACACCACCCACGACGGACAGAGCCCCATGGCCCAACTGCGGCGGGAGAATGGTCGGGCGGAACCCTGGAACGTGAAGTACTGGGGCGTAGGCAACGAGGCCTGGGGCTGCGGCGGCAACATGACGGCGGACTACTACGCCAATATCTATCGCCAGTACGCCACTTTCATGCGGGACTGGAACCTGGGCGACAGCAGCGATATCTTCCGCATTGCCTCGGGCGCCTCGGGCAGCAATTACGCCTGGACCGAAACGCTAATGGAAAACATCAAGCCCGAACTGGTAGAAGCCCTGGCCCTCCACCACTACGCCGTGACCGACTGGGGAGCCAAGGGGCCCTCCACCGATTACGACGAGGCCCAGTACTTTGGCTCCCTAACCGAGGCCCTGAAGATGGAAGAGTTCGTGACGCGGCACTCAGGGATCATGGACCGCTACGACCCGGAAAAGAAAATTGCGCTCTTCGTCGATGAATGGGGCGGCTGGTACGAGGTGGAACCCGGCACCAATCCGGGCTTTCTGTACCAGCAAAACACGATGCGGGACGTGATGATTGCCGGTACCACCCTCAACACCTTCAACAACCACGCCGACCGGGTGCGGATGGCTAACCTGGCGCAGGCGGTCAACGTCCTGCAAGCCGTCATCCTCACCGAAGGCGAGCAAATGATTCTCACCCCGACCTACCACGTCATGAAGCTCTACGCCGTGCACCAGGACGCGGAACTGCTGCCCCTCACGTTCTCCCACGTTCCGCAGTATACGCTGGACGCTGAGCGCCTGCCCGCCCTGTCCGCCTCCGCTTCCCGCGATGCGGAGGGCCGCGTCCATATCTCCCTGGTGAACATCGCGGCCGCCGACAGCCATACCGTAAGCATTCTACTGCCGGGGGCTACCCCCTCCAGCGTTTCGGCACAGGTGCTGCAATCGGATAAGCTACAGGACCACAACGATTTTGACGCCCCGAATAAAATTATCCCCCGGGTATTCACCGCCCTTCAAGTGAGAGATGGCAACGTGACCCTTACCCTGCCCCCCTTCTCCCTGCTGATGCTTACGGTGGAGCGCTGATGGCCCGCTTACAATCCCGTTCACCACCGATTGTGTACTTTCCGGCGGCGCCCGTAGTGGCCTCTAGCAAACCTGCCGCCGGGCCTAATCACTCCTTCCGTACACCCTCCTTATTATGAAACACTTCGACCTGACCGGCCAGACCGCCTTACTCACCGGGGGAACCGGGGCCCTGGGTACCGCCATGGCCCGGGGCCTGCTCGAAGCCGGGGCTCGCGTCGCCCTCCTGAGCCGTAATCCCGACAACCTGCGGGGGGCCGCCGAGGCACTTGGCGCAGACGCGGGTGCGGTGCTCCTCCTGCGCGGCGACGTCACTGATGCCGCCAGCCTCGAATCCGCCCGCGACGAACTCCTCGCGGCGTGGGGCCGGCTCGATATCCTGGTGAACGCCGCGGGGGGTAACCGCTCAGGGGCCACCATAGGCCCGGAACAGACCTTCTTCGATCTCCGAATGGAAGACTTCGCCGGGGTTAGC
This sequence comes from Lewinellaceae bacterium, assembly GCA_963710195.1. Lineage (GTDB taxonomy): Bacteria > Bacteroidota > Bacteroidia > Chitinophagales > Saprospiraceae > Neolewinella. The sequence continues at coordinate 431,874 of CAVPZF010000002.1, read as the reverse complement.
AAACTGAATCTGGACGGGACGGTCATTCCCAGCCTCGTCTTTGGCAAACTGCTGACGGAGGCGGGCGGCAGCATCGTCAACATCTCCAGTATGGCGGCCGACCGGGCCATCACCCGGGTGGTGGGCTACAGTGCCGCGAAGGCCGGCATCGACAACTTCACCCGTTGGCTGGCCGTAGAAATGGCCCGTAAGTACGACGGACGGGTGCGGGTGAACGCCATTGCCCCGGGCTTTTTCATCGGGGAACAGAACCGCCGCCTGCTGCTCCAGGAGAACGGGAGCCTCACCGACCGCGGCAAGACCATCATCAACAGCACGCCCATGAACCGCTTCGGGGAAGCCGACGAGCTGGTTACCACCTTGCTTTACCTCTGCGCACCGGGCAGCCGCTTCGTGACGGGCATCGTAGTGCCGGTCGACGGGGGATTCAGCGCGTTTTCCGGGGTGTAGCGGACAATCACTAGTTGAGTACCTAGGAACACGGATACGGTTGTACCACGACGGAGACGCCCAGGGGCACCCACCTACTCTTGCCCCCGGGGCCGGCCTTGGTTTACCCCCGCTTAGGGCGAACATTCCCGCCCTAACTTTTATAGACTATACATTGACAATTCTCAGGGTACATTTGTACCCCCTTAACCAAGCTTAAAGCGCATGCAACACCACAACCTGCGGGAAAACCTCAAGGTCGCCGCCCTCGTCGAAGACACCATCAGCAAGGGCCAGGGCCACCTCAGCGACACCGGCGCCCTCATCATCAACACCGGCAAGTTTACCGGTCGCTCACCCAAAGACCGCTACATCGTCGAAGACGAACTGACCCGCGACACCGTCGACTGGGGCAGGGTAAACATCCCCATCACCTCCGCCGCTTTTGATCAGCTGCTGCAGAAGACCCTGGACTACGCCGGAGGTTTAGAAGAAGTATACGTACGCGACGCCTACGCCTGCGCCAGCCGCAAGTACCGCATCAACATCCGGGTGTTTACGGAATATCCCTGGCAGAGTATGTTTGCCTACAACATGTTCCTGCGCCCCGACGGCGAGAAGATTACCAACCTGATGTCCGACGAGTGGACCATCTACGCCTTCCCCGGTGTGACGGCCGACCCCGGTGTTCACGGTACCCGTCAGGATAACTTTAGCATCATCAACTTCACCGCGAAGACCATTCTCATTGGCGGTTCTGCCTATACCGGCGAGATCAAAAAGGGCATTTTTTCCGTTCTGAACTACGTGCTGCCTACCCGCCGGCAGGTCCTGAGCATGCACTGCTCCGCCAACGTCGGTACCCGGGGCGATACCGCCCTCTTCTTCGGCCTCTCGGGTACCGGTAAGACTACCCTCAGCAACGACCCCGACCGGCGCCTCATCGGCGACGACGAGCACGGCTGGAGCCAGGCTAATGTATTTAACCTGGAGGGCGGCTGTTACGCCAAGGTGATCGACCTGAGCGAGTCGAAGGAGCCGCAGATATACCGGGCCATCAAGTTTGGCGCCCTGCTGGAAAATATCGGCCTGAAGGAAGATGGCCACACCCCCGATTACGAAGACGAAAGCATCACCCAGAACACCCGCGTGAGCTATCCGATCTACCACATCGACAACATCATGTACAACAGCCGGGGGGACCTGCCCCGGAACATCTTTTTCCTGACCTGCGACGCCTTCGGCGTGCTGCCTCCCATCAGCAAGCTTACCCCCGAACAGGCGATGTACCACTTTATCAGCGGGTACACCGCTAAAATAGCGGGCACCGAGGCCGGCATCACCGAGCCCCAGGCCACCTTCTCGGCCTGCTTCGGTTCTCCCTTCATTCCCCTCCACCCCACGCACTATGCGGATATGCTGGGCAAAAGACTGAAGGAAGCAGAGGCTGACGGACAGCCCATCAATGTCTGGCTCGTTAACACCGGCTGGACCGGCGGTGGCTACGGGGAAGGTTCGCGCATCGAGCTGGCCTTCACCCGTGCTATGATCAAAGCCGCCCTGACCGGTCAGCTGGACGAGGTGAAGTACGTGACTGATCCCATCTTCGGACTGGAGCGGCCCACCAGCTGCCCCGACGTGCCCAATGCCATGCTCAATCCCCGCGACACCTGGCGCAACGAAGCCAACTACGATCAGGCGGCCAACAAGCTGGCGGAGCTCTTCCACAAAAACTTTGCCCCTTACGCCGAGGCCGCCGATAACGCCATCGTCAGCGCCGGCCCCGAGCAGTAACTAACGTTCGTACTCCGGCGCCAGGTAGGCCTGCGCCTTGAGTTGCTGCACCACACCGGCGGGGGCAACTCGCTTCCAGCGGCGGTGGCTCCAGAGCCAGGTGACGGGGTCGCGCAGAATTTCCCGCTCCAACTGTCGGGCGAACGCCTCGGTGATCACACCGGGGCGTTCGGCTTGGGGAGTGTCGGTAACGGGAATCAACTCAGCTACGTAGCAGCCGCGCGCCTCCCGCCGCAGGGTCATGTAGTAGACGGGCCGGTCGTGACGTACGGCATAGCGCTCCGGTCCCGCCAGAAAGGCGGTAGGATGGCCGAGAAAGGTGGTCCAGTGCAGCTTCTCGTGGACGGCGTTGCTCGGCGATTGGTCGGCAATAAAGAAATCCACGGTGGGTACGGGCGGGGGGATGTCATAATATTCGTCTACCGCCCGCCGAGAAACCAGGTAGGTGCCCGTCCGCGCGCGGTTATTGGTGAACAGCCGATTCAGCACCCGGCTCTTAAGGGGCGAGTAAATCCCCATGACCCGGAATCCCGGAAACTGGCAGGGGAAGGAGAGCGCCGCCATTTCCCAGTTGCCGTAGTGGGCCCCGTAGGCGATGAAACTCCGGCCGTCGCGCAGGAGGTGATCGACTACATCGGGGTTGACTACCTTGCACCGGCGCACCGCCGCCCCCTCCGCCAGACTAAATTGCTTGATGCTCTCCGCGAGGTTGTCGAAAAAAAAGCGGTAAAAACTGCGGGCCAGCCGATCGAGCTCAGCCGCCGAATACCTAGGGAAGGCGGTTTTCAAATTAGCGCGAACCACGCGCTTGCGGTAGCCGATAAGGTGCCAGTTGAGGGCATCCAGAAGACCAGACAGGCTGTAGAGTACCCGCAGCGGCAGGTAGCTGAGGGGAAGGAGGACGAGGTAGTAGAGCAGGTAGGCCACTGAGAATCAATCGCGTGCGTAGTCGGCGGGAAGATAGGGCCGAGACTGTAACGCCCGGACGACCTCGGCCGGCACCTGCCGCTTCCAGCGGCGGTGGCTCCAGAGCCAGGGCGTAGGGGCGCGGCGGATTTCGTGCTCCAAGTGCCGTACGAAGCATTCGGTGATGTAGCCGGGGGATTCCTCCCTTGGCGTCTCGGTGACCGGGTAGATCTTGGCCGTATAGTAGCCCCGGGCCCGGCGGCGCAAGTTGATGTAATACACCGGCCGGTTGTAGCGCACGGCGAAGCGTTCGGGCCCGGCCACGAAGGCGGTAGGGCGGCCGAGGAAGGTGGTCCAGTGGAGGCGCTGCCAGACGGCGTTGCTGGGCGACTGGTCGGCGACAAAGATGTCTACAGCGGGGCGGAGGGCATCGGCCTCGAAGTAATCGTAAATCACCCGGCGGGAGGTCATGGTCACGCCAGTCCGTTCGCGGTTGTGCCTGGTCAGCCGGTCCAGCACGGCATTGGCCAGGGGGGAGTAGATCGCCATGACCCGGGCGGGCGCGAACTGCCGGGGAAAACTCAGCCCGCCGATCTCCCAGTTGCTGTAGTGGGCCCCGTAGAGGATGCAGGAGCGGCCGGCGGCGGCCAGGTGGGCCACGGCCTCCGGGTTAAGCACGCGCAGGCGCTCGATCGACTCGGCCTCGGACAGGCTGTAGTTCTTAATCGACTCGACGATCGTGTCAAAAAAGTAATGGTAAAACGCGCTGGCCTGCCGGTCTACCTCGGCGGCGGACCAGGCGGGGAAGGCGCTCCGCATATTATCCTTGACCACTTCACTCCGGTAACCAATCCAGCGGTAACCGACCAGGTAAAGAAAATCGGCGAGGCGGTAGAGCCAGCTGAATGGCAAGCGGCTCAGCGGGAGCAGCAGCAGATAATACAGCAGGTAGGCCAAGTTAGAACTCCCCCTGCAGGCTTTCGAGGCGGCGACGGACTTCGGTCAGGCGCTCGATCACCTCCTGCTTACCGGGCTTCGGTTGGCCGGCGCCCGCAATCTCCCGGCGGGCCCCTTCGAGGGTGAAACCGCGCTCGCGCACCAGGTGGTACACCTCACGCAGTTGCCGGATGTTGTCCTTGGTGAAGCGGCGGTCACCCCGGCTGTTCTTGTTGGGTTTGATGTGGGAGAACTCATTTTCCCAGAAACGGATGAGTGAGGTGTTTACGCCCAGTTTCGTGGCCACTTCTCCAATGGAGAAATAGCGCTTGAGCTCGTCGTCCGAGATTTCCGAAGCCATATTAAGGTGTGTTTAGTGTGTATGCGCAGCAATTTACGTAATTCCATAATAAGGGGAAAGTGCGTCCGGGTGACCGCAGATAGCTCCGCATCGCTATATTGCGGCTGATGCAAGGACTCTGGAGAAGGCTTACGACGGCCGTGATATTCGTGATCATTATGATCGCGGGCATGTACACGGGTCCCTATACTTTTAACCTGCTTTTCTTGGTGATTACGGGCGGTTGCCTCTACGAATTTTTTGGCATGACGCTCGACCGGCATACGCGGCGCGACCGCTTCCGCAAGGCCTTTGGCATTGCCGTGGGTCTCCTGCCCTTTTTCCTGGTCAGCTCTTTTTCCCTAGGGTACGTCAGCGATCCGGAATCCTTCATCCAGGTCTCGAGCCTCCTGTTTGCGCCCTTCATCTTCACGATTTTCATCTACGAACTGTACAGCAACAGCCAGGAGCCCTTCGTTAACATCGCCTACATCATCCTGGGCATGTTTTACATCGGTATCCCCTTCGCGCTGGTGGACTTTATCGCCTTTGAGGGGGACAATTTCTACTTCCGGATCGTTTTCGGCCTGCTGTTGCTGACGTGGGTTAACGACACCGGGGCTTACCTGGTGGGCAGCCAATTTGGCAAAACCCCCCTGTTTCCACGCATAAGCCCCAACAAGACCTGGGAGGGCAGCATTGGGGGGGCGGTGACCTGCATTCTATTTGGTTACATCCTGCACCTGGTGTTCGACGAGATTGGCCTGATCCAGTGGCTGGTCCTGGCCACCATCGTAGCCTTATTTGGTGGCATTGGCGACCTCATCGAGAGCATGCTCAAGCGCAGCGTTGGCGTGAAGGACAGCGGGAATTTGCTGCCGGGGCACGGCGGGCTGCTGGATCGCTTCGACGCCTTCATCTTCGTCATTCCCTTCGCGGCCGCCTACATCCTTTATTTGCGGTGAACGCGGGTGCAAGGAATCTCCCCTAACCACGGATACGGAGTGAGCCCTGCCACTGACGGCTCAGGACCAGGAAGAGCACACCGCACAGCAGCCACGCCGGCAGGGTAACGAAGGACAGGAAAACGTCGAACTGCCAGGAGACGATGTAGAACAGCCCAAAGCTGATCGCCCAGGCCCAGAAGACGGCGGGATTGAAGCGGAGCCCACTCTTCTCGGCGTAGTTTTCCACCACCCCCGCGCGCCGCGCAAAAAAGTGCTGGAACACGATGACCGCCCCGACGGGAGCCAGGATGAATCCGTAGAGGGCGACAAAGTCCAACAACTGCATGGCGAAGGCGGGAAAAAGCCCGGCGGCCGTCGCCACTGCCCCGGCCAGGAGCGTCACCCAAAAAGTGGAGAATTTAGGCAGCACGGCCTGAAAGGCTAGTCCAGCCCGGTAGATGGTGGGATTTGCGGTCGTCCATCCGGCGAGTACAACGGTAATGATACCGAAGATGCCGATCGCGTGGTAGGCCAGGGGACCGGGCGCTACGGAGGGCGCCTGCCCTTGGTCCAAAACAGCCTGGGCTTCCGGTGACTGCAGGTAGACAGCGTACAGCAGGGCCGCGGCGATCCAGGCCATGTAGTGGCCCACGTACATTCCGGCGGCGGTCGTCCAGCCCGCACTGGCTTCCTTGGCGAAGCGAAAAACGGACAGGTCAGACATTCCCACGTGCATGGCGGCATTGGCGAACCACGACCAGATTACTACGTGCCAGAAGGTATATTTCACCTGACCGGGGAATGGCGCGCGCCCGTCGCCCCAGATATCCCAGAATTCCCGGAAGCTGCCCACCCCGAGTTGTCCCAGGGCCACGAGGCCGCAGGCGAGAAAGGCCAGCACGATAAAGGGCGCCATGACGTTTGCCGCCCGGGCCACGGTGTCGTAGCCGCGGGCCGCAATGAGGGAAATTACCGCCCCGATGAGGAGCACTACTACGACGTAGGTGCCGCTGGTGGGGAGGGTGTCCGTCAGGGTGGGCATCTCCATGCCAAGGGGAATGCCGACCGCCGTAGCCGAGACCGTGATCATGGAGCCGGCCAGGAAACAGAAGAGTACGCCGTTGGCCAGGTTGTAAAAGCGCACAAGCCCCTTACCGCAGATCTTTTCGAGTTGGTAGTAGAGGGTCAGTCGGTACTTCACCGCGATCTCCGCGGTTAGGAAGCGCCAACTGAGGACCGCTAGAAAGTTGCCTAACAAGAGCCCGATAATGAGGTCGAAGGCGCTCACCCCGGCCGTCAGGAAGAGCGGGCCGATCACGAATTCCGTGCCCGCGGCGTGTTCCCCGGCGTACATGCCCAAGAAGCTCCCCCACCCCTTCCACCGGCGTGCCGGGACCGGTTCACGCTCAAACTCTCCCCCCGCGATCTCCACGATGCGTTCTTCCTGGGTTTCCTGTTGTAGCATAATCGTGACTAAGGGGTAGAAATATACGTACGCTTACTCGGCTTTCGCCTCATTGAGGAGGAAGGGCCGGTGCAGCTTCAGGCCGTAGTGCTGATCAAGAAAAGTTGCGCCAATTCGTTTATCCGAGATGCAGATCGCCGCGCCTAGGGCTGACCCCAAGCTGGAATCTGTGGTCCACACTTCCACTTCGCGGAAGCGGTGAGAAAGCAGCTTCAGGAAGATTTCATTATCACTAAATCCCCCGTCGACAAACAACTTAGCAACCCGCGAGGGTCCGATTGCCGTCAGCACGCTCGCGACCTGGAGACCGACCAGTTCCACCATCAGGTGGTGGTAGGCACAGTCAAAGTCATCGGTTAGTAAGTGAGTAACGGCCGGGTTGTCCGCCCGGTCCACTACCTCGAAGTGAAACCAGGGGCTGAAATCCCGCAGAATGCGCGTATAGGTTGCAGGGTCGAAGCGGACACTGCGGTGGCGCTCCTCCGTTACCCCGTAGTGGCGGGTTAGGTGCGCGACCTGCCGCCGGTACTCCTCCCCCAAAAAGAGGCGGGCGGCCTTGACGGGCTGGCCGCCGATGCGCATGTAATTAACGCAGTTCTGGGCGAGGTCGGCCGGGGTAAGCCTCCCGGAGCCGAAGGGGTTGAGGGAGATGCTCCAGGTGCCGGTAGACACGAGCAAGAAGGGGTCCTGCGTACTCCTCAGATAGGGCAGCAGGGCCGCGGAACTGTCGTGGATACCGACGCCGATCCGGATGCGCCGTTTGCTATAATTTAAGTTGATGCTGGTCTCGGTGGAAACGACCGGCGGCAGCTTACGGTGCATTTCCTCGGCGTAGACCCAGTCGTGGTAATCCTGTTTTCCGTAGTCCCACAGCGCCGTATGGCAGCCAATACTGGTGTATTCACTGAGGAGGATGCCCGTAAAAATATAGCTCAGGTACTGTGGCAAGTGGAGGCTGTGCTGGATGCGCGCATAGGTGTCCGGCTGCCGGTGCTTCAACCAGTAGAGCTGCATGCCGGAGTTGAGCATCCCAGAATTGGAGGACCCGGTCGCGGCGGTGAAGGGAGCTACCGGCCCGTACTTCGCGTAGAAGCCAGCGATAAGCTCCGGATCGATGGGTTTGGTGTAGTTGTAGAGCGGCGTCACCACTTTGCCATCGGCATCCAGGTGAACGAAGCTGGCCCCATAGGACGAAAAATTCAGTGCCCGCACGTCGAAGGCCCCGTTATCTAGCGTTCGGTGAAACACTTCCTGCATCCAGGTTTGCACGGCCAGGAGGTCCTCGGTGGGGTAGCCGTCCTCGTCGCGCGTCTCGGCGAAGTGAATGTATTCCCGGTGCACTTCCCGGAAATCTTCGTCGAAGAGAAAGAACTTTTTATTCGTGCGCCCGATGTCAAATATGGCCGTGACCTGCTGCTTTTTCATCCTCAGAGTCCGGTGGCTACGGTGTATTTTCCCCGTTCGCGAATGAGCGTGTCGCGGACGGATAAGGTGCGGTAGGCACGCAGCGGGTGTAGTGCGCCGCCCCGGTGGAGCCGGGCCCGTTGTACGAGCGGACGAACGTCGGTGCGGTAGGCGTCCTGCAGAATCTCCTGGCACTGTACCACGTCGTGGTCGGCCTGGGCGGTGGCCAGTTGCTCCCGGTCTACCAGCAGGGCCTTGGCGTAGGCCTCCTGGATGGCTTCGAGGGATTGGATCAGGTCTTCGAGCGGGTCCTTCACGTTGTGGCTGGCGTCGATCATCCAGGCCAGATCGGGATTCTGTGGGTTGTTGCGCATGCCGTAGACCAGCTCATTGAAGATCAGGAAGAGGGCGTAGGGCTTGATGCTGCCGACGGTCAGGTCGTCGTCGCCGTACTTGCTGTCGTTGAAGTGAAAGCCGCCGAGTTTACCCTTTAGCATGAGGGTCGATACGATCTGCTCGATGTTGCAATTGGGCAGGTGGTGGCCGAGGTCGACCAGGGTGTAGGCCCGGTCGCCGCAGGCGTTGGCAAGCATAAAGGAGGTGCCCCAGTCCTGGATGACGGTACTGTAAAAATTGGGCTCGTAGGGTTTGTATTCGATGAAGAGTTTCCAGTCGGTGGGCAGGCCGGCGTAGATGTGCTTCAGGCTGTCTTCGGTCTGTAACAGCCCCCGCTGAAAATTACGTTGGCCGGGGAAGGTAGTGCCGTCGGCGAGCCACACCGTCAGGCTCTTCGAGCCGAGTTGCTCGCCGATGCGAACTACCTCGAGGTTATGCGCGATGGCCTGCTGGCGGACGTGTTCGTCGGTTGCGCTGAGCGAGCCGTGCTTGTAACTGTGTACGACCATTGACTGATCCTGAAAGGTATTCGAATTGATGGCGTCGAAGATCAGTCCGTTTTCCCGGGCTAAGTCCCGGATGGTCGCGTAATCCGTAGAGGTATCCCAGGGAATATGCAAGGAAATTGCCCCGGCCGTTTGGGTCAGGGCGTGCAACACGCCAACGTCGGCAATCTTCTGCTCTAAGCTCCCCGGCTCCCCGTGAAAGGAAAAGCGACCGAAGCGCGTACCGCCCGCCCCGAGCGCCCAACTTGGAATAGCCACCTGGAATTTTCCCAGCTCCTCGACCACGGAGTCTACCTCCAGGCCCGCCGCGGTGAGCTTGTCCGCAAGGTGGTGGTAGTCCGTCTCGTGGCGGTGTAGTCCCGTCTGATTGTCGGAGCTAATCTGGTCTTTGGTAAGTTGCATGATCTGGGGGCAGGAATGGAGGGGGGGGGAGGCAGGGACGGGGGGCGGGAAGGGGGGAGGGATGGAGGGTTACCGGACGAACGCACTGGCCATACCCCCATCGACATTGATGAGGTTGCCGGTGGACTTGGTGAGGATGCCGGCCAGGGCGAATACGGCGTCGGCAATGTCCTCGGGGCGGATAATGGCGTTCAGGAGGTTACGTTTGGCGTAGTGGGCGGGCAGCTCGTCGACGGCAATACCGTAGGCCTTGGCGCGGCCCTCGGCCCAGGCCCCTTCCCAGATTTTAGAGCCGATGATGACGCCGTCGGGATTGACGGTGTTGACACGGATGTTGTCCTTGCCTAGCTCCGCGGCCAGCAGGCGGGCCATGTGTTGCTGGGCGGCCTTGGCGGTACCGTAGGCGACGTTGTTAGGACCGGCCACGAGGCCGTTCTTGCTCGCAATGGAGATGAAATCTCCCCCGAGATCCTGACCGCGCATGACATTTACGGCCCCTTGGGCGAGTGCAAACTGCCCCTTGACGAGCACGTTTTGTAGGATATCCCAGTCTTTTTCCGTGGTCTCCTCAAGGGGTTTGGAGATGGCCAGGCCGGCGCTGTGGACCACGATATCGACCCCGCCGAACTCCAGGCAGGCGGTCGTGAAGGCCGCCTGAATCGAAGCCCTATCGGTGACGTCGCAGACCGCGCAGGCGGCGGTATCGGCGGCGTACGTGGCGTGGACCTCCTGCAGCCGCGTCTCGGCGATGTCGCAAAGGACCACGACCGCTCCTTCGGCGACCAGCTTATCGGCGATGGCCCTGCCGATGCCGCCGCCGGCGCCGGTGACGAGCGCGACTTTCCGAGAGAGGGGTTTTTCTCTGGGCATGCGCTGAAGTTTGGCTTCTTCCAGCAACCAGTACTCGATATCGAAGGCCTCCTGCCGGGGCAGGGAGGTGTAGGCGGTCAGGGCTTCGGCCCCGCGCATCACGTTGATCGCATTGACGTAAAATTCGCTGGCTACCCGGGCCGTCTGCTTGTTCTTTGCAAAACTGAAGAGCCCTACGCCGGGGTAGAGGATGATCACCGGATTGGGGTCGCGCACGGCAGGACTGTCAGGTCGCTTATGCTCGTCGTAGTACGCCTGATATTCGCGGCGGTAGCCGGCAAAGGCGGGGCGGAGCTTTTCCAAAACAGTAGCTACCTCGCTGAGGTCTTCCTGGGGTGGTAAGTCCAGGACGAGGGGCTGAATTTTCGTGCGGAGGAAGTGGTCGGGGCAGGAGGTACCCAGGGGTGCCAGCCGCTCCAGGTCGTAACTATCGACGTAGGCAAGTACGGTAGCGCTGTCGGTGAAATGGCCGACCATACGGTCTGCGGAGGAGGCGAGTCCGCGGAGCAGCGGCATCAGCTGGGCGGCCTGGCTGCGGCGGACATCGGGGGCAAGGGGTTTGACCTTCTCTCCACCAAAGACCGGGCCCTTTTCTTTAACTTTCTTCTCGATGTAATGGGAAGCCATTTCGATGACCTCGAGGCTGTTCTGGTAGCAGGCGTAGGAGGTATCCCCCCAGGTGAAGAGGCCGTGACTTCCGAGGATGATACCGCGGATGCCGGGGTTTTCGGCCAGGCACCGCTCAAGTTGGAGGCCGAGGTCGAAGCCGGGACGTTGCCAAGGCACCCAACCCATGGTATCGCCCCAAATCTCCCTAGTCACCTTCTCGCTGTTCTGAGCGGCGGCGACGGCGATTACGGCATCGGGATGGAGGTGGTCGATGTGGTGAAAGGGGAGCAGCCCGTGCAGCGGCGTATCGATGGAGGGCGTCTTGCTGCTGAGGTCATAAAGGGCGTGGTCGAACAGGCCGACCATACGGTCCTCGTCGGCCAGGCCGCCGTACACCTGCTTCAAGTCGCGCAGGCGATCCACGTAGAGCCCGGCGATGCCGGAGCGGGTGAGCGTACCGATGTCGCCGCCGGACCCCTTCACCCACATGACCTCCACCTCCTGATTGGTCAAGGGATCGCGCTCCAGTGTCTTGCAGCTGGTATTGCCGCCGCCGTAGTTGGTGATCCGCAGGTCGGCGCCCAGGATGTTGGAGCGGTAGAGAAAGAGGGCAACTTGGTCATCGCCCAGGCGGGCGGCGGCGTCTTCGTCCCATAAGTAATCGACGTACTTGAAATTAGTGGCGGTCGTGCTCATGCTATCCGAAAAATTTTAAGCGAATGTTAGCTAAAGTAGCAGGTCACAGCCCCTACCCTATCCTGTACTGTCCGGCTCCAATCGGGTAATTCAACTTCAGGGACACCGGTACCCGCAGGGTGCGAAGCCCCCCCGGTCGAAGTACTTTTACTCCATCCACCCGCGCACGCGCCCTACCCACTGCATTACTCCAAACCCCGCAATGGAAATTTTTAACCACATTAAGATCAGCGAGGAGTCCCGCCTGCCCAAGTACCGGCAAATTGTTGACGCAATCATCGACAACATATCCAGCGGAAACCTCAAAATCGATGAGAAAATCCCGTCGATCAATGCGTTGAGCGAACACTATCTACTCTCCCGGGATACCGTGGAAAAGGCCTATAACATACTGAAGGACCGCCAGGTGATTACCTCGGTCAAGGGCAAGGGCTTCTACATTACCCGCACTAAGCTGATTGCGAAGGTCAACGTGCTGTTCCTCATCAATAAACTGAGCTCGTACAAGATGCAGATCTACAATTCCTTCGTCAGCCGGCTAGGGGGGAGTTCCCATACCGATCTGCACATTTATCACTGCGACGAGTCAGTGTTCCTGGATTTGCTGCGGAAGAACGCCCGGGCCTACGACTACTACGTGATCATGCCCCACTTTAAGACTAGCACCCTGCAGCACATCAGCTGCACGGAGGAAGTCCTGGCCGCTCTGGAGGACGTCCCACGTAACAAGCTCATCATCCTGGACAACACCCTGGCGCAACTCCGCGGGGAGTACGCCGAAGTCTACCAGGATTTCCAGGCCGATATCTACGATGCGCTGGAACAGGGCGTGACCAAAATCCGCAAATACCAAAAGATCATCATGGTGTTCCCGGAACGGTCCGTGTACCCCCACCCCCGCCGCATTCTGCACGGTTTTCGCCGGTTCTGCGTGGAGCAGCAAATCGCCTTTGAGGTCATCGACGAAATTTACGAGGATATGGTGCTGCACCGGGGAGACCTATTTATCATCATTGCGGAAGCTGACCTGGTGAATCTAGTCAAGCAGGTACGCGATGAGCAGCTGGTTCTGGGCCAGGACGTCGGCATCATATCCTACAACGAAACCCCGCTCAAGGACCTCCTCGGCATTGCGGTGATTTCCACCGACTTCCAGCAAATGGGGCAGACGGGCGCCGAGATGCTTCTCGACAAGCGGACGGATCGGGTTAAGAATCCATTTCGGTTGATTGAGCGGGAGAGCCTGTAGACTGTACGCCTTACCAATTACGGAAGTACGATTTATCAATTTGTCGGGGTGTTGGCCGGGCACGGTATTATCCGTGGGGAATACGGTAGCGCGTAGTGTGGGGGAAGGCAAACGTCGACCGTTTAATAGGTTTGGCAGAAACCGGTTGGTGATCATCTCAATTTGAGCCAATCAGTCGTGTACACACAAGAATTTAGGCCGGAGACACTGGGTGAGGGTATCTTACAGCATGAATGCCCTCTCCACTTCGCTGGTGCTGTTGCTCAGTTGCCTCCTCCCCGCTTCGCTTTTCTCTCAGGACAGTGTAGTATACAAATCGCCCCGCCTGGTGGTGGAACGCCTAGCCCCGAACACCTATCTCCACCGTACCTACCTGAGCACCCGGGAATACGGCAAAGTGGCCTGCAATGGGGTGGTGTTTACTGACGGTCCCGCCGCGGTGGTCTTCGATACCCCACCGGATACGGCCAGTACCCGGGAGCTGCTTGACGTACTGCAACAACAATTGCGCCTTACAGTGACGGCCGTCGTGCCAACGCACTTTCACGTCGACTGCCTGGGCGGGCTACCGGAATTTCATCGCCGCGGCATCCCTTCCTACGCCAGTCAGGCCACGATCGACCTGGCGATTAGTCACGAGTTTTCGGTGCCCCAGCATGCCTTTGACCAGCAACTTACCCTACCCGTCGGGGCGCTCTCGGTGGACGTCCGCTACCCCGGCCCGGGGCACACCCGGGACAACTGCGTCGCTTACTTTTCCTCCGACCGGGTGCTGTTCGGGGGCTGCCTGATTAAGGCAGCGGGAGCGAAGAAGGGGAACCTGGAGGATGCGGACGTCAAGTCCTGGGCGGCCTCCGCTAGTCAGATCAAGGAGTTGTACCCCGCCGCTCACCGTGTCGTGCCCGGGCACGGGGAGGTTGGCGATTTAAGTTTGGTGGACTATACGCAGCGCCTGTTTGGGAATCCGTAGGGACATGGTCATGGTATGTCGACGGCCTGCCATTTTTGCAGACCTCCGAGGTCTGTCAATATGTCATTCCCACCAGGATTTCGAGGCTACCGGATCAAGGATTTATTGGCCATCACTTATAGTGAGTACGGACTTTAACGCAACGTGCAGTCGGCGCCAGCGCTGATATTAGCGAGCTCAGTAGTAAAACTTCTTATGACGAGTGAAGTAGGCAAGCCAGTATCCACATCAATGTGAAACAAGCATAGTTAAAAGTGATACTTCGAATATCGATAGTAAAACTATTAATCTCTTGGTGGGTTTCTTAAATACAATCCTCCACCCGATGCACTGTCTGACGACTATCCTGCTGAGCTGTTTGCTACTTTTGCTTCCCCAGGCCATCGTCAGGGCACAGTCCGATCACGCTCCGCTGCCGCCAACCGGCTACAGCTCGGTCAGTGATTTACCGGTTGTTGAACTGGCTAACCTCCGCGTCCTGCTCCGATTTGGCCGTACCGAGGAAGCGCTAATGGCCTTCGAAGCGATTTTTGCTAAGCAACCCGACTGGGTACCGGCATTGGCCGAACGGGCTTACGTGCTTAACCTACTCGGACGTGCCCACGAAGCACGCCGCGATCGCGACCGGGCAATGCGGCTCAACCCTGAGGCCGCTCGCTTTTACGCCGCCCGCAGCAATTTTGCTTTATTAGAATTCATCGCACTATATCCCGATGACTGGTTCGACGATCATTACCGGGCAGAAGACTACCCGACCGGCGGGTTGCCGAATCTTACCCTAGCCCTCTACCGCGATCAACAACTCCTCCAACTACAGGCAGCGGATGGGCAGGACAAAGCTATCCAGTTCTTGCTTCTAAAATTGGGTGGGGACAAGCAAATCCTCCAAGAAATAAGCTTAGACGGAACCGGCCATTCCCGGCAGTGGACGGACCTGATGCTGGGCAATCTAGCGCTGCTTCGACAGGACCTTCTAACTGCCGTACAGTATTACAATGACGCTGTACTCAGCGGGGCACACTGGCCCGAATTGTACTACAACCGCGGGCTGGCTAGCATTTTGCTCAACCAGTACGTCACCGGTTGCGCGGACTTACGACAGAGTGTGGAACTGGGCTTCGCCCCCGGGGAGACCATGCTCCGAAGTTTGTGCACCTTTTAAAATTATATCTGACTTTCTCACCTCGTCAAATCTGATGTCATGCATAGATATTCAGCTTCCTCGCTGCCGCGATTAGTCCTCTCCTACTCCTCGCTAATTATGCCGTCATACACGAGGAGGAAGTGGGAGTCAAGCGCATCGAGGCCTTCCTCAAATTGGCCGAATCCCCGAATTCGAAAGTAATTATTTCAGAGGGGACCTGCACATAATGGAGACCCAGTAGACCGCTGCCGGGGCCGGCCAGCAGTAAGCCTGTATTTTATCGTCAATTATATGAGTTTGAGCGCTGTTCCCGGGCAGCGCACTTTTTAAGCATTATTACAGACCTCGGATGTCTACCGAATTTGCTAAAGCCGGTTCCCGTTTACGAACCACGATTTAGCAGGGAAATGGAAGTAATGCGGCGGGGATGTAGCCAAATTCTCAGCCTGACATAATTGCAGACCTCCGAGGTCTGTCAGGATGTCAGGTGCGCCCATCCCATCTCCACCCGCTTCGATTAGTCAAGAATCTCCACCAACTCGATATCAAACAGGATGTCCGAATCGGGACAAATCGAGCACCTGCCGCCCCGACAACTGCCCGTGCTGCCGTAAGCTAGCTCGGCGGGTATCAACAACCGAATAGCGCCACCCTCCCCAATGAGGGGCAGGCCCAACTGCCAGCCCTGAATCACTTCGGAGAGCCTGAAATTGGCAGGTCCTCCAGCAGGGGTGGTGCGCTCAAATTCGCGGCCGTTGGTGATGTATCCAACGTAGTTAGCAGCAATGCGATCGGTGAGGACCGGACGGCGATTGACGTCGCCCGAGTCGGCGATGAAGTAGAACAGACCAGTGCTGTTGAGCTCGGTGTAGGTCAGCGTATCCTGGGCGGCGAATTCTTCCACGCTTATCAGTCCGGCCTCACACTCCGTGGGGGCAATCGAATCGTCATCGTCGCCGCGACAACCAATGAATAGGCCGAGGAGCGGCAGAAAAGCCAGGAAAAGTTTCGTCTGCATTAGGGGAAGGGTTAATCAAGTGAGGTGCCGCCGCCAGCGATTCGTTCTCGCTCGGCGGGGCTGTCCATACTAACCCACCTAGGCCCGGGCGGTTTGGTCGGGGACCGGCTGGATTATCCCAGCTAAGACCTGACCCGAAACAAATGTCCCCTGCGCCGGGCCATCGCTTCCCCCACCGCAACGCAAATCTCGCTCCCCTAATCCCCGGCTACCAGTCGGCCAGCCCTACGCCATATACTCCCACGCAGTCTGATAACTGCCCATCCGCTCCACGTACGCCAGGAAACCGGCGAAGAAGCGATCCTTGCCAATGGTGGCGCTGTCGCCGATCACCACCAGCTGCAGTTTAGCCCGGGTCAGGGCCACGTTCATGCGGCGGTAGTCAGACAAAAAGCCGATCTCCGAGCGGGTGTTGGAGCGCACCAGGGAAAGGTACACCACCTCCCGCTCCCGGCCCTGGAAGCCGTCAACGGTATTGACCGCGATGTCCAGCGGGGTCAGGGCGGCAACCTCCTCGAGGCGTTCCTCCGCGCGGACGGCCTGCTCGCGGTACGGACTGATCACGGCGATGTCCGGCAGGGGATACTCATGCGGAATACCGCCCTGCAAGAGGAGCAGGTGCTCGATCAGGATGTCCAACTCGCCGTCGTTGTAGCGGCTCTTAAACTGGGGGTGAAGCATTTCTTCGAAACCGGTCCCGGCCGTGTCGATGAAGACCACGCTTTCCGGCAGGGTCACGCCGGGCAGGGTGCGCTCGGCGATGCCGGGACCGGCCCGCAGCTTCCCGTCGTAGAAGTATTCGTTACTGAAGCCCATGATGCGCGCATTCATGCGGTACTGCACTTCGAGCAGGGCGTTGCGGCCGTGGCGCTCGAGGGCCTTTTCCAGCAGGGTAATCCCAAAACCGCCCCGCGCCGCCTCCTTGCTCTTCACGGTGGGGGGTAACTGGTAGGGGTCCCCAGCCAGCACCACCCGATTGGAGCGGATGATGGGAATCCAACTGGCCGGCTCCAGGGCCTGGGCCGCCTCGTCGATGATGCAGGTGGTGAACTCCCGGTCCCCCAGGATCGAGCTGGCGGCCCCCACCAGCGTACACACTACCACGTCGGAAGCGTCCAGGATGTAGCCCAGCAGGTGGTCCTCCAACTGGCGGGCCCAGCCGCTCAATCGACCGGCCTCGGCGAAGGCCATGCCCTTGTCGCGGCCGCCCTGCATTTTGCCGGCCTTCTTGCGCAGCTCGGCGGCCTCCTGCCGCAGCTTTTTAACCTGTTTGGTGTCGGGGTGGCGGGCCACCTGCACCTCCAGGGTGTGGCTCATCACGTCCTCCTCTACCCGACTGATGTTGCCGGTGCGCACCACGCGGATGCCCTGTTCGGCCATGCGAAGGGTCACGAGATCTGCGGCGCTGTTGCTCGGCGCGCAGAATAAGATGTTGTGCTCCGTTTTGACCAGTTCGCCCACGGCAGCTACGAGCGTCGTGGTCTTGCCCGTACCCGGGGGGCCGTGGATCAGGCTCAGGTGACTGGCCCCAAGAATTTCCCGCACCGCTTCCCGTTGGCTCTCGTTGAGGTGGGTCAGATGGGCAACGCCCCCCCCCTCCACGGGGCAATACTCGGCGGGGCGCACCCCCATCAGCACGTCCCGCAGCTCGGCGATCCGGTCGCCGCGGGCGGTCTCCAGGCGCTGGAGGGCCTTGTCCATCTCGATGTAGGTGCGCTCATCAAACATCAGGTCCACCCCGATGCCTCCGCGGTGGAGCCAGCTCGGGTGATCGTCGCCGCCGAGGATGATCTTCATCTTATCCTTCTTCACGTACTGGATCACCCCCGACCGTTGGGGGGAGCGCGCGTCTTCCTGCGTGGTGAAGAGGTTGACCGAAGTCCCCGCGCGAAACTGGTGCGCCTCCTCGCCCTCCCGCGTAACGGTCACGAAGGGGCGTTCCCCGATGCCGTAGCCCTGGGTGGTGACCTGCAAGTTATACCAGCAGTACCCCTTGGCAACCCGTTGCACCAGCGGCATCGCCTGGATAATTTCCAGGTGCAGGCGCCGTTCCTCCTGCCGCTCCAGATTAACCAGGCTGCGCAGGTGGGTCAGTTCGGCTTGCTGTTCGTCCGTCATAGACCACCATAAGCGCCAGCCCGGCGGATTGTTTCGGGCGCGGACGCGAAGTGTGGGGTAGGTACCAATTGGATTCCGGGTAGAACGGGCCCAACGAAATGCGTGGTGCCGAAGGAGTTTGGCCCTTTTACTGAATCTTAAAATAAAGCCGGCCTGCAATGAGTTACAGACTCATCTCGTGCGCTCGTAAAGCGCAAGAGGTTTTTCTAAAGGTTGGTGGCTGACCAGTGAGCGCCGCCGTCTTACTCTCGTGAAAAATAGCTTTCTATGCGTTTTATCCTGTTCCTCGCAGGGATCTGCCTGTCCTTACTGGGTCAGGGACAGACCCCGACCCCCTTCACCTGTTCCGGTACGGATGGCTTCGGTTATTACATCGCTTCCGCCTCCAACAACGGCACCAGCGGCACCCCCGTATTCAGCAGTTCGCGGCTCAGTAAGCTGACAACGGCCAGCGGTGCCCGCACAACGCTCTGTAGCGCGGTCCAAATAGGCGTATCCCTCAACGCCCTGGCCTTCAACCCGGCCGATAACTACCTCTACGCGTTTTCGCGCTTCGATGCGAGCCAATTTTCAGGCGTCTTATTTCGGTTGGGAGAGAATTGTGAAAAGATCGACATCCCAGTGATCGGGCCCCTCGTGACGTATAATACGAATAACGCTACCACGGTGGATGCTGGCGGAGGTAACATCAGCTCCGGCACCTTCGACCTGGAAGGCAACTACTACGTGAATACCTCCTTCGCCCTAACCGCCTCGACGGGCTTTCGGAACAAGATTCAGAAGATCAGCATTTCTGGCAGTTCGGCCAACGTGGTGAGCACAAAAACCCTGACCTGCACGAGCTGCACCGGAGAGCTCCAGATCACGGACATCATTTACGATGAGACGACCAAATCGCTGTACGGCAACAACCGAATCAATAACCGGCTGTATAAGATCAACGCCGCCACGGGGGTCATCACGCCCGTCGCCACGGGCACAACCGGGATAAATCAGTCCATTTTAGGCATATATAAAAACCGCTACGGCGCGGTCCGGGCTATCGCCGCCAACGGGAACATTTACGCCGTCAACCTAAGTACTGGTAAATTCACCTTCCTGGCTTCCGCCACCGACCTGAACAGCAGCAACGCCGATGCCGCCTCGGGCTGTTATGCCGCCCCGACGATCCAGGGGCGCGTCTACATCGACGCCGACGGCCTGACGAACGACACCATCAACGGTACGGGGACCAACGTAGCCGGCACCACCCCCCTATACGCTAACCTCATCCAGTCGAATACGGTAGTCGCCACGACCGCGCTTCGGGTGGACGGCAACTACGAGTTTGCGGGCGACTTTGTGGGTACTTACGAAGTACGTATCAGCATCACCCAGGGGACGGTAGGTGGATCCCCCCCCAGCCTGGGCCTGCCCAGCACCCATATATTCGTGGGCGACTACATCGGTACCGGGCCCGGTAACGACGGCACCCCCAATGGCCGGCTGACCTTCACCCTCACGAGCGGCAACAGTATATCCAACGTCAATTTTGGCATCAATACCCAACCCGTGGTCCAAAACCTGGACGTTCCCCTCCAGCCCAACCCCGGTGGCACGACGCGGGTACCAGTCCCTAATCTGCCCCGAACGGACGCGGAGGACGGCCAGCCGACCACCCTCTTTTTCATACTCCCCCCCGCTTCGCAAGGACTGCTGTACTACAACGGTACGCCGGTGAAAGAAAACGTAGACCTCCTCAACTTCGATGATGCGCTGCTCGAATTCGATCCCGCGGACGGTGAGGTGTCGGTCGCCTTTAACTTTGCCGTCCGGGACAGGGCCGGGGCTACCAGCAACCAGGCAACCGTCACGATGGCCTTCAGCGCCGATCTCCCTATCACCCTGGACTACTTCACCGGCGCGTACCACAGGGGGAAGACCACGCTGCGCTGGCAAACCTCCTCGGAGTTGAACACGGACTACTTTGCGGTCGAGCGTAGCACCACCGGGCTAGCCTTTACGGAGATTGGACGGATCGAGGCTAGGGGAGGTAGCACGGGATGGCGTGACTACCGTTTTGTGGATTCCCATCCGGGGCCATCCGCCTACTATCGGCTTAAGGATGTAGATTTCGATGGCGCGTCCTCCCATAGTAACACCATCTACCTTGTGCAGGCGTACCAGCAGAAAGTAACTATCTACCCTACACTAGTAAAGGAAAAACTAACGGTCGAACACGACGGTGGCTCCGCCTCCCAACTGACCCTATCGTTTTACAATAGCACGGGGAGTAAGCTCCTCACTGCCCGCTTAGCTGCGGGGGAACGGGAGGTAAACGTGACGCTACTTCCGCAAGGATTGTACACCGTCGTGATCACCAATGGGCAAGATGGCGCGGTAACGACGCACCAACTGGTCAAGCAATAGGAACCCGGGAGCCCGCCCGCCTCCCGCTTAAGTAGCGGTCTCCGCCAACGCCGCGGCCCCGTGCGATGACTGGTACTTGTAACTCAGCACCCTCTGGAAATCCCTTACACCAGCGGCACCGCCTAAAGTTTTTCCAGTGGAGATACCGATTTAACCCGCCGGTTAAGATTTCTCAGCTGGCCCAGAGGGGTGAGGTCGTCCAACCGTTCTCCCTTAATCGTTCACCGCTTGCACCAGCCCGCCGGTAGCTTTAAGGCGCGGACGCAAAGTGTGGGGGTTTTGTCCGTCAGATGCGACAATACCGCTATCGATTGCAGGTGGGCAAGCCGCTAGAGGGCAAAAGTCATACCGGCCCCCACATTCCAGCCCCGGAAGCCAACCTTATCCCGGACGACGGGCACGTCATAGGGCTGGGTCAGGTCGTGGGCGTAGCGGGCTTCCAGGAACAGCCCGGTGTTCTGACCTAGGCGAGCCTTAGCACCGAGCCCACCGATAACGGCTACATTAAAGCGTTCGTAGTTGATGGCGTCCAGGTTGACGTCGGTAGAATACAGGTTCAGCTCAATGATGGCTTTGGCGGAGGTGGTCACCCTACCCCCCGTGGCATAGCCGACACTGGGGCCGAGAATGGCGTAGGGCTGGATGGCGCCTTCGGAAGGCAGGTTCAGTTGCACCAACAGCGGGGCTTCGAGGTAGCGGAAGCGCGTCTTGGCAAAAGCGCCGACCGGGAGGCGTACGCCGGCCACTTCCACGTCCTGGGTGAGCCTGACACCGGTCCCGCGCCTGGTCAGCTCCAGGCCGGGACGCAGGCTGAGGAAGTTGGCGATGGGGACTTCGGCAAAAACACCAAAGGAGGGCACCCCTACCCCGACGGTGCGGTCAGTGATGGGATCGAAGGTTTCCCCCGAGCGCAGCGACGACTGGCCGAAGCCCGCCCGCACCCCGAAGGAGGGCTGGGCCGTAGCGAGGCCGGATACGAGCAAAGCGAACAGCAATAGAAAGTGGGTTTTCATGGTAGTGGATTTGCTCCTCAAACGGAGCGGCCGCTCGGTCTGGCGCAAAGGATAGGTTAAGGGGAGGGTTAGGGTTTGGTTAAGGCCTACGCCCGCCCGCCCCTACCCAATTCAGCTACCCTGATCCCATGAAAAAGCCCACCGAAGCTATACTCCGGGCCCGCGCCGCGGACCGCGTGGCCTTAGCCCAGGAAATGCGGCAGCAGTACCTGAACGGCGAGCTTCAACCCATCCGAACCGCGTCGGGCCTGGGCTACCTGATTCACGGGGCGGGCGAAGGCCACCAACCAGGGATAGGTCAGCGCGTAGAGGTCCACTACGTCGGGATGCTCGAATCCAGACCCGGGGTATTTGAGGAATCGTTCAATAGATCAAGGGGCGAGCGGTTTGTGCTGGGGGCCGGGGAAGTGCTCCCGGGATGGGACGAGGCCCTAAGCCTCCTGCGGTGGGGCGACGAGGCCACCCTTTTCGTCCCCCCTCAACTAGGCTACGGACCGAAGGGCCGGGGCAAGGCCATCCCCCCGAATAGCGACCTGCTTTTTTACGTAGCAATCGCTTCGATAGGATGAGAGATCATACCATGGAGGGCGGAATTCCCCAATTCCACCCCGTGAAAATTAAGGACGGATGCCCAATTTCCTTGATGGGCGACTAAGCTACCCGGAAGCAATATATCTTAGGGGACCCTCCAGATCGGGGGTGTTCGGCGGAGTCGGCTTCCCCCAGGGCGGGTAGTTGTCGGAGGGAAGGGTAGGCCGGACGGCTAATTTGGGCCGAAGTAGAGTACGAGCATCCCGTCTTATTGTTGGGGAACCCGGCAGACCGGCCGATTTTCCAAAATTGGGGACGATAAATTAACTTATCATCACCACCAAAGCTAGCGATCCGATGAACACCCAGGCCGAAGACTACTTCCTGCGCGCCGACAAGTGGCCCCGTGAACTAGCGGAACTCCGCCGCATCCTGCTCGCCGGGGGACTCACCGAAACCCTCAAGTGGCGTTCTCCTTGCTATACCTACGGGGGTAAAAACATCGCGATCCTCGGCCAGCTCACTGCGGCCTGCACCCTGGGCTTCTTTCAGGGTGCCCTGCTGCCGGACCCCGCAGGGCTGCTGGTGCGGCCGGGGGAAAATTCGCGTTCCGTACGCAACCTCCCGTATACCGACGTGGACGCGATCCGCGAGCAGGAACCCCACATCGGACGGTTCATACGTGTGGCCGTCCAAGTGGCGGTGTCCGGTAGACGGGTCGGGGCTCCAAAGGCATCCCAGGCCATGCCCGAAGAACTGGTGGCGGCCTTTGCCGCGGACCCCGGCCTTCAGTCTGCCTTCGCGTCGCTCACCCCGGGCCGGCAGCGGGGCTATCTCCTGCACTTTACCGCAGCGAAGCGGTCCGCGACGCGCTGTTCACGCATCGAGCAGTCTAGGCCTAATATACTTGCCGGTAAGGGTTTGCACGATTGTACTTGCGGCCTCTCTCAACACCTGCCGCGCTGCGACGGCTCCCACAAGCAGCTCCGGACGTAGCTAACGAACGAGTGGGTAAAATCGCCAGAAGCGGTACCTTGCAGCCATCTAGCCACTCCGGGCGGCTCGTCAATGATGCATTACTACCTTACCCTATTGCTGGCTATTTTCCTCACTTCCGCGCTCCGTGCCCAGGCCACCGACTCCGTTACCCTTCCGGGAACGGAGGTGACCTTCAGCATGGTCCCGCTCCCCGGCGGAGTCTTCGCCATGGGGCTAGAAGGGTATGAAGTGACCCTCTCGCCCTTCGCGATCTCGTCCCACGAAGTGACCAATGAGGCCTACCGCATCTTCCAGGTGCGCGAAAACGACACGCCCATAGCCGCGTCCACGGACTGGGATGCAGACGCGGTCAGTCGCCCCTCCCCACCCTACCTCGATTTCACCTACGGCATGGGTACCCGCGGTGGCTATCCGCAGGTCAACGTCACCCAGCAGGCGGCCCTGCGCTACTGTGCGTGGCTGTACGAAAAGACCGGCCGCTTCTTCCGGCTCCCCACCGAGGCCGAATGGGAGTACGCCTGCGTCGCCGGGCAAGCACCCGATCCCGCTGACCTGCACGACCTGGCCTGGTTGTACGAGAACGCCGGAGAGACCTACCACGTCACCGGCGAAAAGCAGGCCAACGCCTTTGGCCTTTACGATATGCTCGGCAACGTGAGCGAGTGGACCCTCGACGAATACTACGCCGACTACGCCGACCGCTCCGCAAGCACCACCGACCCCTGGATGCGTCCCGATGGCAAACATTCCCGCACCGTCCGCGGCGGCTCCTTCGACACTGAAATCGCCGACGCCGGCTGCCGGACCCGCGAAAAGTCCTCCCCCCGTTGGCAAGCCCGCGACCCCCAGATTCCAAAAAGTAAGTGGTGGAACGTCGACAGCGCTTTCCTAGGTTTTCGCATCGTCTCCCCCCAGCAACAGCCCAGTGCCGCAGCAGTGGAGGCCTTTTTCGCGGAGGCGATTGTAGATTAGGAGTTCAAAGTGTGCCACTTCAGATTGCAAATCGTCCCAGCCGGTAGATGCGTCGGTGGCTTAACCAGAGTAACCGTGCTTTTCCACCTACAGGCCGGACGATTCCCGATAGCCATCAGGATGAGTAGCGCCGCGGGCCAATTGTAAACTGTACATTGTAAATCGTAAATTGTAAATACCTCCGATCATGCCCTTAAACAGACGCTCCTTCCTCCAAAAAACCACCGCCCTAGCCGGTGGGCTGGCCATTTCCACCCAGCTGGCCGCCAAGGCCCACGTAGGGGGCGCCGAGGTGATCCGCATCGGCCTCATCGGCTGCGGGGGACGCGGGACCGGCGCAGCTACCCAGGCCCTCTCCACCTCCCAGAACGTGAAACTGGTAGCCATGGCCGATGCCTTTCGCGATCGCCTCGACCAGGCCTACGACGGCATCCAGAACCAACTGCTGGAGAACGAACTGGATGCCGCCCGCCTCGACGTGCCCGAGGAACACAAGTTTGTGGGCTTCGAAGCCTATAAGGAGGTGCTGCCGCTGGTAGACGTCATCCTGATCGCGACGCCGCCGGGCTTCCGGCCCCTGCACTTTGAGGCCGCCGTGGCCGCTGACAAGCAGATCTTCATGGAAAAGCCCGTCGCCGTCGACGCTCCTGGCGTTCGCCGGGTCCTGGCCGCCGCCGAGGAGGCCAAGCAAAAAAATTTGAACGTGGTCGTGGGTCTCCAGCGCCACTACGAGACCCAGTACACCGACGGCTGGATCGACATGCTCCAGAACGGGGCCATCGGCGACGTGACCACCAGCTACGTGTACTGGAACAGCGGCGGCGTATGGGTGCGGCCGCGGGAGGCCGGGCAGACGGAGATGGAATATCAGATGCGCAATTGGTATTACTTCAATTGGCTCTGCGGCGATCACATTACCGAGCAACACATCCACAACCTCGACGTGGGCAACTGGGTCAAGCAGGCCCACCCCGTGCAGGCCGTGGGCTTCGGCGGTCGCCACGTCCGCAACGGCAAGGAGCACGGCGAGATCTTCGACCACCACGCCGTGGAGTATACCTACGCCGACGGCAGCCGCATGATCAGCCAGTGCCGCCACTGGCCCGGGTGCGCCGATAAGGTCACCGAGGAGTTCGTGGGCACCAATGGTAGCGCCCCCGCCCCCGGAAAGCTCATGACCACGAGCGGCTACCTGCTGCTGGACCATGATTCCCGCAAAGACCCCAACCCCTACCAGGTCGAACATGATTTACTCTTTCAGGCCGTAGCCGAGGGCGAATACAAGTATGCCGACGCCGAAAACGCCGCCCGTGCCACCATGACGTCCATCCTCGGCCGCATGGCTACCTACAGCGGTCAGGTTGTCGAGTGGGACCAAGCCATCGCCTCCGAGCTCGATCTTTCCCCCGAGCAGTACAGCTTCGACGCCCCGCCCCCCATTCTGCCGCTGGAGAGCGGTTACTATCCCGTGCCGGTGCCGGGGGAAACCCGGGTGATGTAGGTGGATTACATTTACCAGGTAAAACGTAGAATTTGGGGCTTCGATCTCGGACCGGGTGGTGGTTGGGCGCGTTGGGCTTACTGCTGACCGTAACGGCGTGCTTACAGGGGCAGCAGCGGGTCACCGTCTCCCGAGCAGCCATGGGAACGCCGTGGTCCATCACCGTATACACCTCCGACACGTTGCGCGCGCGACAGCGGATTGACAGTGCCTACGCGCGGGTGGAGGCAATCGAGCAGTCCATGAGCGACTACCGGGGCGACAGCGAGATCAATCGTCTGGCGCGCCAGGGCACAAAGCAGTGGCACATCGTTTCTCCCGATCTCTTTCGCGTCCTGAGCTATAGCCGGCAGCTGGCGCGTCGGAGCAGGGGTGCCTTCGATCCTACTGTCGGGCCCCTCAGCCAGATCTGGCGGCGCGCCATTCGTCACCAGGAGTTTCCGGATCCCGTAGCCATGCAGGAGGCGCGGTCGCGGGTGGGGTGGAAATCCCTGCGGCTCCGCCGTCCCAACGGGGTACGTCTTACCCGGCATAGTGTACAGCTCGACCTAGGGGGCATCGCCAAAGGCTTCGCCCTGGACGCCGCCGGGGAGGTGCTTCGTTCCGCTGACGTACCGGCTTTTCTGATAGATGGCGGAGGTGATCTGTTGCTTGGCGCTCCCCCACCCGGGCGGACGGGCTGGCGGGTAGACACGCCTGCAGGTGTCGTGGATACAGCCCATGTTGCTATCGCTACCTCCGGTGCCGCCTATAAGTATTTGCACTGGGAAGGAAAGCAGTATAGTCACTTGATCGATCCACGGACGGGATTGGGGGTTACTCGCCCCGAAGCCGTGACGGTGGTAGCTGCCACGGGAATGGTGGCCGACGGGCTGGCTTCGGCACTTGCCGTACTAGGTCACGGACGCCGGGCGCGCCGCCTCGTAGCCACGGCTTCAGCCGTCACGCGCTAAAGCACACCCGCCACAGGCAGCAAATCGGCTGAAGCCGACGCTTCGCATGCCGCCAGCGAATTTTCGCTAAAACACAACTACCCGCTTGATCAATCCGTTAGAACCCCGTAACTTCGTAGCGAATTTTCGCTAAAGCTTAAAAACCACCTCGATTTATGGCTGCTACTCTCATCGAAACCCAAGTCCTGAAGGGTGGAGAATTCCTTATCAAGGATGCCGATTACGCGTCCACCTTTATTCCGGAAGAGTTCAACGAGGAGCAGCTGATGGTGCAGCAGATGGTCCAGGACTTCATCGACCAAGAGATCAAGCCCGTGCTCGACAAGATTGAGAAACGGGAAGACAACATCGCGCCCCGCTTGTTGGAGAAAATGGCCGACCTGGGTTTGCTCGGTAGCCACATGCCCGAGGAATACGGTGGTATGGAAATGGACACCAACACCAACACCCTGATCTGCGATGTCATGGGCGGCAGCTCGGGGTCGTTCACGGTTTCGTTCGCGGCCCATACTGGCATCGGGATGCTCCCAATTCTATACTACGGTACGGAGGAGCAAAAGCAGGCCTACTTACCCCCACTGATTAGCGGCGCGCTTAAGGCCGCTTACTGCCTCACGGAGCCCGGCAGCGGTTCCGACGCCATGGGGGCCAAGACCACCGCTACCCTAGACGGCGACGCCTACGTACTCAATGGGCAAAAGATGTGGATCTCCAACGCGGGATTTGCGGACGTCTTCATCGTCTTCGCGCAGGTCAACGGCGATCAATTTACCGGCTTCATCGTGCCCCGCGGCCTCGACGGCCTTACCCTCGGGGCGGAGGAGGACAAGTTAGGGATTAAGGGAAGCTCCACCCGGCAGGTCTTCTTTGAAAATGTACGCGTGCCCAAAGGCAACAGCCTCGGCCAGATTGGTAAAGGTCATCTGATTGCCTTCAACGTGCTCAACGTCGGGCGCTTTAAGCTCCACGCCCTGAGTATGGGTGGTTCCAAGCGCGCCCTGGAGGTGGGCATCCGCTACGCCAACGAACGCATTCAGTTCAAGCAGCCGATCGCCAATTTCGGGGCCATCAAGTACAAGATCGGCGAAGCGGCCATCCGCATCTTTGCCGGCGAAAGCGCCCTGTACCGGGTCAGCCAACAGATTCAGGACATGAACAAGCAGCTCATGGCCGAAGGCAAATCCTTCGCCGAAGCCAAGCTGCTCAGCGCCGAGGAGTATGCCATCGAGTGTGCCCTGCTCAAGTTTCTCGGCTCCGAAACCTTGGATTACACCGTCGATGAGGTCGTCCAGATCCACGGTGGCATGGGTTACAGCGAGGAAACCCTTGCCCCCCGTATGTATCGCGACAGCCGTATCAACCGCATTTACGAAGGCACCAACGAGATCAACCGCCTCCTGAGCGTCGACATGCTCCTCCGCCGCGCCACGAAGGGTGCCCTGGACATCGTCGGCCCCGCCTGGAATGTCCAGAAGGAACTCAGCGGCATGCCCAGCCTGGATCAACCTACCGGCGAATACGGTCAGGAGATCAAGGCCGTCGCCGATTTCAAAAAACTCGTCCTCATGGTAGCCGGCGCCGCCGCCAAGGATCAAATGGATGGTAAGATTAACCTCAAGTCCGAACAGGAGATCCTAATGAACGTCGCTGACATGCTCGGTGACCTCCTGCAGGCCGAGAGCACCCTGCTGCGCGTCCAGAAGCTCCGTGCCGAGGGCCGGGGCAAGCACGACCTCTCCGTATACGACGCCGCCCTGCGCGTTTACCTCCACGATGCCACCGCCCGCATGGCCAAAAATGCTACGGATGCCGTAGCCAGTTTCGTGGAAGGCGACCTCCTGCGCACCTTTACGATGGGCATCAAGCGCTTTACGAAGTACCCCCCGCAGAATGTGAAGAGGCTGCGGCGCCTGGTGGCTGATTTGCAGATCTCGGCGAATGACTACGTGCTGTAGCGGGCTAGGCCGGTAGACGCTGCGCCGAGGTAGACGCCCACAAAGGAAGGCCCGATTCGCATCTTGCGAATCGGGCCTTTCTTTGTGGGCGGTACTGCGGGTCTACCGGCGAAGCCGTCTACCCCAGCGCGTAGCGTCTAGCTAAATTCGCATAGCGACTTTAGATCTTCACCACTTCCGCCTGAATCGGGTAATCGGCCAGGATCCGGTTCGTAAAGGCCATGTGGCCCCGGGGGACGGCCAGGTACAGTTTGCCGTGCTTGTAGGCGGCCAGGCTGCTCAGGAGGCGCCATTTGGTGACCAGCTCCCGCTCGTCTTCGGTCTTCATGCCGAGTTCGAAGTAGCTTTTGCGGCCATTGACCTCACCGGTGACGTCGGGAATGAAGTACTCTTCGGTGTCTTTGCTGCGGCGGATCTTGGCGGGGGTTTCGTACCCTTCGGCGTTCGCCTTGACGTTGTCAAACCCTTTCTTGTTGACGATCTTTTCGAGCAAAGTTTTGATCAGCTCAGCATCTTTTTGCTGGGCATCGGTGAGGATTCCGTTTTCCATTAGGGGAGGGAGGGTTTGAACGAGTAATTAGAATCGCGAACGCGTAGAACCCTGTCCGCTACGCCTCGGGAGCGGGGATGGGGAACCACGATCATTCACACGTGCTTCTAATGTAACGTCGCTAACCTACCCCTGGTTGATGGCCGTGCCAATAAGTACCCACCCACTGCGCGATTCCCGGGAGGGTGTCGTACTTTGCCCAGTGTACCGCTTAAACGAGATCACGATGAATACCGACCAGCGCCCCTGGCTCGCCCAGTATCCCGCAGGCATTCCCGCCAATGTGGATGTAGACGCTTACCCTACCCTGAAGGAGCTGCTAGCGGATACCACCAAACGCTTTACCGCCCGCCCCGCCTTTTCCTGCATGGGTAAGGACCTTACCTACGGGGAACTCGACAAATTAAGTACCGCCATCGGCGCTTACCTCCATTACCGCGGGCTGCAGCCGGGCGACCGCGTGGCCGTCATGATGCCGAATATGTTGCAGTACCCCATCGTGCTGCACGGCATCCTAAAGGCCGGTCTGGTAATTGTGAATACCAATCCGCTTTACACCCCGCCGGAGATGAAGCACCAGTTCACCGACAGCGGTGCCAAAGCCATTTTCATCGCGGAGAACTACGCCGCCAACCTGGAAAAGATTATTGGGGAGACGGACATTACCACCGTTATCCTCACCACCATCGGCGGCATGCTGGGGTGGATTAAGGGCGGCATCACCAACTTTGTCGTCCGCAAGGTCAAGAAGATGGTGCCCGGCTTCGACTTGCCCAACGCCGTGTCTTTTCAGACCGCCCTAGACGAAGGTAAGAAGCATCAATTGCCCCCGTTTGCCGGACAGCCCGACGATACCATCGCGCTGCAGTATACCGGCGGCACCACGGGCGTGTCTAAAGGAGCTATGCTCACCAACGCCAACCTGGTGGCCAACGCCATGCAATCCAAGGCCTGGATGACCCAGAAGCTGGCCTCCGGCACCAACGACCGCATGCTCTGTCCCCTGCCCCTGTACCACATCTTTGCCTTCACGGTGAACGCCGTCGGCATTTTCGCCCACGGCATCTGCAACGTCCTGATCGTGAATCCCCGCGACCTCAGCACTATCGTCAAGGCCTTCAAGGACAACCGCGTGGCCGGCATGACGGGGGTCAACACCCTCTTTAACGGCCTGCTCAACGACGAGGCTTTTCAGGCGCTTGATTTCCGTCACCTCAAGATCACGGTAGGCGGCGGCATGGCCGTACAGCGTACCGTAGCCGAGCGGTGGCAGAAGACTACCGGGGTTCCCCTCAGCGAGGGTTACGGCCTCACCGAGACCAGCCCGGCCGTTTCCATGAATCCCCTCAACGAGAACCTCCGCATCGGCAGCATTGGCGTACCCCTGCCCAATACCAATATGCGGGTCTGGAACGACGACGCCGGCCGGGTAGCCACTTCCGAAGAACGGGGCGAAATCCAGATCAAGGGGCCCCAGGTAATGAAGGGCTACCTTAACCGGCCCGAAGACACCGCCAAGGTGATGATGGACGGTTGGCTCTGTACCGGCGACATCGGTATGATGTCCGAAGACGGTTTCTTCTCCATCGTGGACCGCAAGAAGGATATGATCCTGGTCTCCGGCTTTAACGTCTACCCCAACGAAGTAGAAGACGTGCTGGCCGCCCACCCCAAGGTGCTGGAGTGCGCCGCCGTGGGCATTCCCAACGAACGCTCGGGCGAGGTGGTCAAGGTGTTCGTGGTCAAGAAGGAGGCCTCCCTCACGCAGGACGAGCTCATCGCCTACGCCCGCGAGAGCCTGACCGGCTACAAGATCCCGAAGGAGGTCGAATTCATGACCGAGCTGCCCAAGAGCAACGTGGGTAAGATCCTGCGCCGCGAATTGCGGCAGTAGGTGCGCACCGACCTGAACGGCCTCGCCGGTGACCTGAGACGCTTCCTGGAACAGGAGGACCCCGTAGCGGTAGCCCGGGGATTGATTGGGATGGAACTCATCACCACCCTGGATGGCGTCGAAACCGCGGGTACCATCACCGAAACCGAAGCGTACTGGGCTCCCGAGGACCGGGCGAGTCACGCTTTCGGCAACCGCCGTACGGCCCGCACCGAACCCTTCTACGGCCGCGCGGGCACCAGCTACGTCTATCTCTGTTACGGCATCCACGAGCTGTTCAACGTAATTAGCGGTCCGGTCGGCGTACCCCACGCCATCCTGATCCGGGCAATCGCCCCAAGCCGGGGCCTACCGACGATGCTAAAGCGCCGTCATATGGAAACCTTAAAACCGCAACTTAGCCGGGGACCCGGCGTTGTGACCAAGGTCCTGGCGATTACCCGGCAGCACAACGCCCTCGACCTGCTGGACGCGGGTAGCCCGGTTCGCCTGATCGGCACGCCCGCCGCCCTTGCGGACGGAGAGATCGTGGCCACCCCCCGCATTGGCATTGACGGGGCGGGGCCCGAGTGGGCGGCCAAGCCCTGGCGGTTCTACCGTAGGGGGAGCCGGTTTGTGAGTAGACTTAACGCGTTTAGATGAGCATCCAATTCGACCGCCGACTTCCCTGGCACCCGCGCGCCGCCGCCCTGTGGCTGCTGGCCTGGATCAGCCTGACCGCCCCACTGCTGGGACAGGACTACGACCTGAAGTACTTTGATCATACCTACGTCGACCACATCCGTACCGTGCGCCTGCACGTGGAGGGCTTCCCCCACTCCTACCCCCTCATTGAGCTGGGGGGAGGGGCCCGCCTACGACTTTCCTTCGACGACCTTAGCGATGAAGTAGGCCGCTACTCCTACAGCTTTATTCACTGCAATCAGGATTGGCAACCCTCCTCCCTTGGGCAGATGGAATATAACAGCGGCTATACCAACGACTACCTAGAGACCTTCGATTTTAGCCTGCGCACCCTCACCCAGTACACGCACTACGACCTTTCTTTTCCCAATCAGAATATGCGGTTGGAAAAGAGCGGCAATTACCTGCTGGTGGTCTACGACACGCGCGACGAGAACCGGCCGGTGATCACGCGTCGATTTATGGTATCGGAAAATCTGGTGGGCGTAGGTGCCCAGGTTATGCGCCCCTCGGTGGTGGAAAAGCTGCATACCCACCAGGAAGTACAACTGAACGCTAACACCAAACAGATCCAGCCGCGCTCCCCCCTACAGGAGATTAGCGCCACCGTTTTGCAGAACGGTCGCTGGGATAATGCGGTCACCGGTATTCGACCCAACCTACTCGGGCGCGACGGGGTGCAATTCAACTACCAGGACCTGATCGTTTTCCGCGGCGGGAACGAATTTCGCAACCTGGATATCCGCTCGGTGCAGGCGCCGCGGACGCAGGTGTCAAGCATCACCAACGAGGGTACGTTTTACGCCATGATGCTTGCGCCGGAGGAAACGCGGGCTAATAGCGTCTATATTCAGTACTTCGACCTGAATGGGGACTTCGTCAATTTCCGCACCGACCGGCCCGTAGTGAACATAGCCGATGAATTTCTCCAGGAAAACTTTGCCCGTTTCGGGCTTGACTTTACCGGGGAGTACATTGAGGTGACTTTCATCCTGAAGACCCGGGACGGACTGCCCATTGACCGGGATCTCTACCTGCTCGGTGCCGTGACCGAGTGGCAACTCAAATACGACTACCGGATGGTATGGAACCCCTCCATTATGGCGTACGTGGGCCGGGCCATGTTTAAACAGGGATTCTACAACTACTACTTCGTGACGGACGAGGGCGCTAAGCAACCTCCGGCCGGTCGGCCGGGGGACCGGGCGGGGTACCGGCAGACGGAGGACAGCTTCGACCAGACGGAGAACGACTACCTGGGGCTGATCTACTATCGACCCCTCGGGGGGCGTTTTGACCGTTTGGTGGGCACTACAGTTACGAGTAGTAATTAGCCCGTCTAGGTATATCCCGCGTTCATAGAATATATTTTCCCCTGTGGAGGGATGGCGTAGTTTTGCTGACCGATAAACATCAGTAAACATGCGGAATCGTTTCTCCTTCTTCATCCTATTTATGGTCCCCCTGTTCGTAGGGGCGCAAGCGAACAACGAGTGGACCCTAACCCGCGCGGTAGACTACGCCCGCGACAACAGCCTGCCGGTGCGCCGCCTGAACAACAGCGCGGAGTTGGCGCGGCTCAGCCTCCAGCAAAGCAGGAACAATCGTCTGCCTACCCTTACCGGCGGCACCGGGGTAAATCTCCAGCTGGGCCGCACCATCGACCCGACAACCAACACCTTTGAAGCCCAGAACATCTTCTCGCAGGGTTATCAGCTGCAGGGAGGCGTGACGATTTATAACGGTGGACTGATCCGCAACAGCCTCCGCCAGGCCGAAATTGACCTAGAGGCCGCCGAGACCGACGCCCAGGTAACCGCCAATGATGTAGGGCTCCAGGTGGCGAACAGCTACCTCACCATTCTGCTTACCCGCGAGCAACTCGCCAACGCCCGCGCCCAGCTTGAGTTGACGGAACAACAACTCGAAAACACGGAAGCCCAGATACGGGCTGGCAGCGTACCCGCGGCCCAGCGTTACGACATCGTAGCCCAGCAGGCCGCCAATCAACGGACCGTGGTCGAGCTCGCGAATCAAGTTCGTTTGGCCTTGCTGGACATCCAATTGTTACTGGAGCTTGACGTAGACAGCGATTTCGATATTGTGACCCCGGTACGGGATTTCGACGAGGCCATCCTGCTGGGCGAGTACGACGTGCAGGAGGTGCTCAACGCCGCTCGCCAGACCCAACCCACCATTCGGGCGGCCGAGCTTCGCCGTTCTGCCGCCGCCGTAGGTAAGGATATCGCGAAGGCAGGCCTGCGACCGACCGTTCAGTTTTACGCCAACGTCAGCACCAACTTCTCCAACTTAGGCAAGGACTTCAATAATCCCGATCTATCGCGGGTCGAACTCGTGCAGAGCACGCCGGTCCCCGTGGTCATCAACGGTACGGAGACCACGCTGAGCACCTTTAACCAAACGGGCATCATCTTTCCCCGCCTGGCCTATTTAAATCAGCTAGACCAAAACTTTGGCCAATCGTTGGGCTTCAATGTTTCCCTACCCATTTATCAGCAGAACCGCAACAAGCTCAACGTACAGCGGGCGGAAGTGAACCGCCTCGGTGCCGAGATCGAAGTTGAGCAGGCGGAAAATCAACTGCGCTCCGATGTGGAGCGGGCCCTCGGTGACCTGCAGGCCGCCCGGGAAACGTACCGCGCCGCCCAGATCAGCCAGGAGGCCGCCCAGAACGCCTACGACGTTACCCAGCGGCGCTATTCCGCGGGTGCGGCCAACAGCCTCGACCTCATTACGGCCACTAACCGGCTGGAACAGGCCCGGGTAGAATTTACCCGGACTAAGTACCAGCTGCTCTTCAACCGCGAGGTCATCCAATTCTATTTGGGCGAGGGCTTCTCCCTCAACTAGACCCTTCCCTTAATTCCCCCTTTAATTACCCCCCGCATGTCTCGTAAAGCAATTTTTCTCGTAATTGGCATCCTCCTACTGATAGTGATTGCTGTCGTGGTTTTCGGTAATCGCCAAGAAGACGGTACCCGCGTATTCGTTCAGGAGGTAAAGGAGCGGTCCATTCAGGAGGTCGTTAGTGCCAGCGGTAAGATCTTCCCCCAGACCGAAGTCAAGATCAGCTCCGATGTATCCGGGGAGGTAGTTGAACTCTATGTGGAAGAGGGCGACAGCGTCGTACCCAATCAGCTTCTAGCCAAAATTGACGCCGACGCCTACCAGTCGCAGGTGGCCCGCGGGGTGGCCGGCGTAAACAGCAGCAAGGCGCAGTTGGCCAATGCCCGGGCCCAAATCAGCAACCAGAAGGCCCAACGGGAGCAGATCGTCGCCCAACTGGAAAATGCGCGGGATATCCTGAAGCGCAACCAGCAGCTACTTACGGATGGCGTGATCAGCCAGTCGGAAATTGAGACCAGTCAGGCTAACGTACGTGGACTGGAAGCCAACCTATTGGCTGCGGAAAGCAGCGTGCGCGCGGCGGAAGAGAGTGCCAACGCCGCCAATTACAACATCCAGTCCAGCGAGGCCACCCTCAACGAACTACGGACCAGTCTCCGGCGCACCACGATCTATGCGCCCATGGGTGGGGTGGTCTCCCTACTCAATGTCGAGCAGGGGGAGCGGGTCGTGGGCACCATCCAGATGACGGGTACGGAGCTGATGCGGATCGCCAACCTGAACGCCATGGAAGTGCGAGTCGAGGTGAGCGAAAATGATGTCCCCTCCGTCCATCTCGGTGACAAGGCAGAAATTGAGGTGGATGCCTACCTCAACCAGATCTTTACCGGAACGGTCACGCAGATCGCCAACTCCAGCACCACGGCCGGTCTGGCCGACAACGTGCTGAACTCCGACCAGGTCACCAACTTCGAGGTCCGCATCAGCATCGACCCCGAAAGCTACGCCGAACTGATCGCCGCCGGCAATACCTATCCCTTCCGCCCGGGCATGTCCGCCGGCGTCGACATCCTGACGGAACTCGCCCCTAAAGCACTGAGCGTTCCCATAGAGTCCGTCACCACGCGGGAAAACGAAGTAGCGGATACGGCCAGTGACGCCACGGGCACGAATGCCCTACAGGAAGTTGTCTTCGTAGTGACGGGAGATACGGTGGCGGAAGTTCCCGTCATCACGGCCCTGCAGGACGCTAAATTCATCCAGGTTAAGTCTGGGCTCTCCCCCGGTGACCGTGTCGTAGCGGGCCCCTACGGTGCCTTGTCCCGAACCCTCAAATCAGGCAACCAGGTGGTAGTAGTCGACAAGGAAACCTTTTATGCAGAAGAGACGGCGGAAAACTAAGAGCTTGTTTGGGTTTTCCGAGCCTGACGAAAACGCCGCTAATTTGGGTCTATTCGAGCCTCCAGAAGGGGAACCTAGCGGGCTAGGTGACGCTTTTTGAGAGGAAGAGTAGGCGCAAAAGAGCAAGTTTGCGGCGGTGAGCGGATTCCCAAACAAGCTCTGACATAAAATAGCCCCTCCGTACACTTCGGTACGGAGGGGCATCTGAATGGTATGTTAGAAAGCTTAAAAAGTTAGGTGGAAGCCAATGCTGCTTCCTGCGCTTGTTAGAATCGTCTCTTAGCTATAACAAAATTCTCTTATCCGCCAAATATAGGGGTTTCGTGTCCGCTCTTCCAACTTTAACAGGTAGATAATTATGCTACGGCCCCGTTGGGCTGAAGGAGAAGGGAAGCCAGGCAGACCCTGTACGTGGCTGGTTTGCCACCTGCGGGAACCATCCGGTCCCGTACTAATGTCTACCGGCAAATAAATTCAGGGTGCCAGCGGGGCGCCTGGTAGGCGCCGCGTTCGACCAGTTCCAGGCCCTTCCGGTCGCTAGTCGTTAAATACCTCTACATCGCGGTTCTTAACGATAAGGTCCGTAAACTTACCCTTAAAGCGTGTTGCCTTGACGATGTGATTGTCGATCCAGTGGTAGTTACCGCCGCGGGGTTTGCCCATGAGCATGCCGTGGTACTTGAAATTGTGGCGGTTCAGCCACTCCTCGGTAATCTCGCGGTGCTCTTCGGTGCGGGAAGTGAAGAAGGTGATGATGTGCCCGCCTTCGTACCACTTGTTGACGATGCGCAGCGCGTCGGGATAGGGTAGACAGGTCGACATCCGCTCGGGCTCCTCGTTGGGGATGTCATCACAGACCGTGCCGTCGATATCGATGAGGAAATTCTTAACGCCGGCGGCGAGTACGGGACTGATCAGTTCACCCTTTTCGTTAAAGGTGGTTTCCAGGTCTTTTTTGGGGGTAGCCATAAAGGGGGGTTGTATTCCAGGTCGATTTGGGCGGTAAAGGTACGGCGCCCTAACGCATCGGACCGGCCGTTTGCGCCATCTTTACCGTTATTTGAAACACCAAACCTTTTGGATATGCCCCAGGTAGCCCTTGTCACCGGCGCTTCTTCCGGATTGGGAGAAGCTCTCGCTCCCCTGCTCGTTGCCCACGGTTGGCGGGTCTATGGCCTGAGCCGCCGGTCGGTGGACCTGCCGGGCGTTACGTCGCTGCCCGCCGACATTTCCGACGCCCAAGCGCTAGACGCGGCCGTGCGGCACCTCTGGGAGGCGGAAAGTCGCCTGGACGCCGTACTGCACTGCGCAGGTATCGGGGGCGCGGGTGCAGTGGAAAGCATGCCCACGGAACAGGCGCGCCGCATCCTGGATACGAACCTCTGGGGCAGTTGGAACGTGTGTCAGTCCACGCTTCCTTACCTGCGTAGGAGTCCACGCGGTCGCCTGCTCCTCGTCGGCAGCATCGCGGGCTTTATGGGAATCCCCTTCCGCTCCGCTTACTGCGCCAGTAAGGCAGCCCTACTTGCACTTACCGACAGTCTGCGTTTGGAGGTAAGGGGATCGTCAGTACAGGTAAGTTGCGTTTGCCCGGGGGATATTGCTACTAATTCTATCGCTACCCAGTACCGGCAGCCGGCCGCAGAACTGGACCCGCTGTACCGGGCGCGCTACCAAAAAGCCGACGAGGCCATGGCGGGCAACGTCGAGCACGGCATGCCGGCCGCTTACGTAGCCCAGCAGATGCTCAACATTCTCGAAAAGGGTTCGCTGGCTCCCCGCTACGTTATCGGGCAGAGCATTCAGAAACTCAGTACGCTGGCCCGGCGCTTTTTTCCCGCCCGCGCTTGGGAGTGGGTCCTCGGTCGTTACTACGCCTAGGCGTTGAACAACCCCTACGGGCAGACGTTGAAAAACACCATCATGAGCAACTACTCTCACCTTGCCAACGCCCATCCGGGCTATATCGAACAGCTCTACCGGCAGTTCATCGAATCTCCGGAATCCGTTGACCCCAGTTGGCGCGATTTCTTTCTGGGTTTCGACTACGCCAGCGACAAGTCGGAACTGAACCTGCCCCAATCGGGGGATGGGGAGGTCGACTGGACCCATGTTCAGAAGGAACTCAATGTCTTCGCCCTCATCAAGGCCTACCGCCTGCGGGGGCACGTTACTTCCAACATCGACCCCATCCAGGAATTTGAGGACCCGGACGCAGGGCTCGAGTTAGCCGATTTCAACCTGGGCGAGGCCGACCTCGATACCCCCTTTAAGGCGGCCCACCACCTGTTTATGGACGAGGGAAGCACCCTGCGCCAGATCGTGGCGAACCTGGACCGCATCTACCTGGGCAGCATTGGTTTTGAGACCGATCACATTTTTCACCGTGAAAAGCGGCGCTGGTTGCGGGAACGCATCGAAAAGCACCACCCCGAGAAAGCTTACGGACTGGAGTTAGAGGACAAGCGGCAAATCTTGGAAACGCTCAACGATGCCGTCGGCTTCGAGGATTTTCTGAAGATCAAATACCCCGCTCAGAAGCGCTTCGGTCTGGAGGGCGGGGAAGCGGCAATTGTGGCCCTGGACACCATTATCTCGGAAGCCGCCCGCGATGGCGTCGATGAAGTGGTAATCGGTATGGCCCACCGCGGCCGCCTGAACGTCCTGGCCAACATCATGGGCAAGAGCTACGAGAGCATCTTCCAGGAGTTCGAAGGGGTCATTCCGGATAACATCAAGGGCGACGGCGACGTGAAGTACCACATGGGCTACAGCTCGCTCATCGATACCCGCGTAGGTAAGGCCGTTAATGTAAAGCTAGCCCCGAACCCCAGCCATTTGGAGGCGGTGGGCCCGGTCGTAGAAGGTTTCGCCCGCGCCAAGGCGGACCTGCTCTACGCCAACGACTACGACAAGATCGTCCCCATTTTGGTCCACGGCGACGCCGCGGTGGCCGCTCAGGGCGTAGTCTTCGAAACCGCCCAAATGAGTGGGCTCGACGCGTACACTACGGGGGGCACCATTCACCTCATTATCAATAACCAGATTGGGTTCACGACGGACTACGAAGATGCCCGCACGAGCATCTACGCCAGCGGCGTAGCGACCGTAATTGAGGCGCCGGTATTCCACGTCAACGGAGACGACCCGGAGGCTGTCTATTACGTGGCTAAACTGGCGATGAAATACCGGAACGAGTTCAATTCCGACGTTTTCATCGACATGCTCTGCTACCGCAAGAACGGGCACAATGAAGGTGACGACCCCGGTTACACCCAGCCCGGCATGTACGAACGGGTGAAACGACACCCAAATGTCCGGCAGGTCTACACCGACCGCCTGGTCTCCCGCCACGACGTCGAAGCCAAGATGGCTAAGGAAATGGCCAAGAAGTTTAAGTCGGAGCTGCAAACCCTGCATACCAAGGTGAAGAACAGCGACCTCCCCTACAGCTACCAACCGCCCGAGAAGGCTTGGACCGCCCTAAATCGCGACCACTGGAGGGACGAATTCTTTACCACGTCACCCGAAACCGGCGTTCCGCTGGAGGAAATGAACAAGATCCTCCACCACCTCACTACCCTACCCGAGGGCTTTGAGCCGGTGGCCAAGGTGAATCGGCTCTACAAGGGATACGAGCAATCGGTCACCAGCGATCAGCTTGACTGGGCCATCGGCGAACTCAGCGCGTACGCTACGCTGCTGATGGACGGCCACAACGTACGCATGTCCGGCCAGGACGTACGCCGCGGCACCTTCAGCCACCGCCACGCGGTGCTCAAGAGCGAGGACGGCAAGAACATCCACAACCGCCTCGACGGACTCAGCGCAGACCAGGGCAAAATGCGGATCTATAATTCCCTGCTCTCGGAATACGCCGTACTCGGCTTTGAGTATGGCTACAGCACGGCGAGCCCAGAAAATTTGGTGATCTGGGAGGCGCAGTTCGGTGATTTCGCAAACGGTGCCATGACCGTATTCGATCAGTTCATCAGTAGCGGAGAAAGCAAGTGGGGACGTATGAGCGGACTGACCATTTTGCTGCCCCACGGCTACGAAGGTCAGGGGCCGGAGCACAGCAGTGCTCGGCTGGAGCGCTTCCTGCAATTATGCGCGGAATTCAACATGATCGTGACCAACGTCACCATGCCCGCCAACCTGTTTCACCTCCTGCGCCGGCAGCTCGCCTGGAACTTCCGCAAACCCCTTATCGTGATGTCGCCTAAGTCGGGGCTCCGCCACGAGATGGCCGTCAGCTCGGTCAAGGACTTTGGACCCGGTACCCGATTTCAGGAAATTCTCGATGACCCTACGGTGAGCGATACGGGGTCGATTAAGCGGGTACTGCTGTGTTCGGGAAAGGTCTATTTCGACCTGGCCAAGGCCAAGTCCGCCAACAACAGAGAGGACGTAGCCATCGTCCGCATCGAACAGCTATTTCCCCTGCCCATTGAGCAACTGAAGGGGTTACGTACACGCTACGCCGAAGCCGAGTTTATTTGGGTGCAGGAAGAAAGCCGCAACGCCGGTGCTTGGAGCTACATCAGCGATCAGTTTCTTTATAACGAACGCCTCGCCTTTGACCTCCGACTTGGGTACGTGGGACGTCCGGCCACTGCCTCTCCGGCTACGGGTTACAAACCCGTCCACGTAAAGGAACAGCAGGAGCTCGTAGAGAAAGCGTTCAGGTAAGCGGGGGCGGCTTCGTAGATTGGCGTTGTTAATTCCCCACTTATGAACACACGTCTTCTTGCGTTCTGCCTTCCTACCTTTTTGCTGCTGGCCGTGGCTATCGCCGTAGGGCTATCTCCACAGGAAGTAAGGAGCGCTGCCGCCGTTTTGGGCCTTGATTTTCTCGACGAGGCGGAGATCGAGTTGCTGCTACCTGACCTTGAGGAAAACCTGGTTTCTTTCGACAGCATCGCTACCACCTCTATCCCCAACGACCTGTCTCCAGCGCTCATCTTCGACCCGGTACTCCGCGTAGAGCAATTGCCGGCCGACACGAGCGTCACGGCACCCGCGACCCCGCCCACTCGGTCACCGGGGCAATCGATTGATAGGACGACCCTGCAGTGGGCAACCGTGGAGGAACTCGCTGGAATGATCTATCACCGGCAGATCAGCAGCCGGCAACTGACGGAGTTTTTCCTGCAACGCCTGAAAACCTACGACCCGACCCTGCACTGCGTCATTACCCTGACGGCGGAACGTGCGCTGGTGAAGGCGGATGAGATGGACGCCGAGCTGGCCGCCGGAAAATATCGGGGATATCTCCACGGCATCCCTTACGGAGCCAAGGACTTGCTCGCCGCCCGGGGATACAAAACCACTTGGGGGGCCAAGCCATACGAAAATCAGGTTATCGACAAAGATGCCGCCGTGGTTCAGCAACTCGACGCCGCTGGTGCGGTACTCTGCGCCAAACTCAGCATGGGTGCCCTCGCCTGGGGCGACGTATGGTACGGAGAGAAGACCCGCAACCCCTGGAATACCGAACGGGGCAGCAGCGGTTCCTCCGCCGGCTCGGCCAGCGCGGTGGCCGCCGGGCTGCTACCCTTCGCCATTGGCACCGAAACGCTCGGAAGCATCGTGAGCCCCAGTACAGTATGTGGAACAACGGGACTGCGGCCCACTTTCGGTCGCGTATCTCGCCACGGCGCCATGGCCCTGAGCTGGACCATGGACAAGATCGGGCCCATCACCCGCTCGGCCACCGACGCCGGACTGGTGCTGGCAGCCATCGCGCACTACGATCCGCGGGATGCTCACGCCATCCGGGCCGGTTTTCAGTTTAAACTGCCCGGGAACGCGGCTGCCCCTAAACTACGCATCGGC
The DNA here is from genome assembly GCA_963710195.1 of Lewinellaceae bacterium. Classification (GTDB taxonomy): domain Bacteria; phylum Bacteroidota; class Bacteroidia; order Chitinophagales; family Saprospiraceae; genus Neolewinella. The sequence continues at coordinate 390,107 of CAVPZF010000002.1, read as the reverse complement.
TATCTGAAAAACAGCTTCGACACGAAATACGACTTTGCGGCGAACGATAGTGTGGTACTAACCGAGCTGCGCCTTCTGGGCTACGAGCTGGTGGAGATCGAACTGCCCAGTGCGCCGGACATCGGCTTCATATTAAACGTGGAAGCTGCTGCTGCCTTTGAATCTCTCACCCGTAGTGGAGATGACGACCTGCTCGTAAGTCAGATCCGGAGGGCCTGGCCAAATGCTTTCCGCACTGCGCACTTCGTACCAGCTGTGGCTTACGTGCAGGCTAATCGGCTACGACGGCAATTGATGGAGGACATGGATGAGGTCTTCACCAGCAATAACATTGATGTGTACGTTAATCCTAGCTGGAACTCCAGCAGTCTGTTTATCACTAATTATACGGGGCAGCCCTCCATCACCGTGCCCAACGGGATGTTTGAAGGTACGCCAAGCAGCATCACCTTCACTGGGCGCCTGTTCGGCGAGCAAGACCTAGTCACCATTGCCCGGCACTACCAGGAAGCTACACAGTGGGATGAGGTGCACCCGCAAGCGTTTTGAGATAGGCCTCCAATTTAGCCATGGCACGGGCCCGGTGACTGATGCGGATTTTTTCCTCCGCACTCATCTGGGCAAAACTGCGGCCATCGCCTTCGATAGGTATGAAAACAGGGTCGTAGCCGAATCCACCCAAGCCGGTGGGGAAGGTCGCGATCCGCCCTTCGCAGCAGCCCTGGAACAGGTGTTCCTGCCCATCCAGGATCAGGCAAATGACCGTGCGAAAGTGGGCTAGACGATCCCTGCGGTCGCCGAGTTCGGAAAGTAATTTTTGGTTGTTAGCGTCGGCATCGCGTTCGGGGCCAGCGAAGTGCGCCGTACCTACACCCGGCTCGTTGCCTAGCGCATAGACTTCCAGACCGGTGTCCTCACTGAAACAATTCTGGCCGTAGTGTTCCTTTACGTAGCGCGCCTTGATCTGGGCGTTGCCCTCCAGGGTATCGGCAGTTTCGGGGATGGGCTCGGTGCAGCCAATGTCCCGAAGGCTACGAAAAACATATCGATCGCCGAGTTGGCGGCGAATCTCTTCAATTTTGTGCGGATTATTCGTCGCGAAGACCAGCTGCTGCTTCATAACAAGCTAAACCCGGAGTCGGGGGCGCAGGTGCAAAGATAGGGGACGAAAAGGCAAAAAAATGGGCAAGCACACCAGTCGCTCAACCTCCTACCCTTGCTGCATTTCTGCCCTGGGGGAATTCAGAAGGAGCTGACCGTGTGCCGCCCAAGCCATAAAGGTAAGTCAGGCCAGCTACACCTACTAATTATAGCGGCAATTTTTAGCCTCGGTCCATGGACTAGCCGAACTAGATCACGTTCCCCCTTTCGTCCCACTCCACCTGCTCGTTGCGCTTATCCTGGTCGACGTAGAACGGGAGCCATTTCGGATCATAAGATAATCCATATTGGTCCAGCACCTCCTGGGGCGGGCCGTCCCAGACGTTGGCCTGATTACCCACGTAGCCCAGATCATCGATACCCTGGCGGCTGGTATAGTAGCAGGTCAGGGCCATGAAGCGGGCGTGATTGAAAAACTGAACGCCGGGGAGTTGCACCTCCGCTTCAGGGTCCGGATAAGCAATTTCGTCTACAATTTGTATGCGCTGTTCATCGGTGATTTCGGTGAATGTCTGACCCGCGTGCCGCCGGCTGCTTTCGGCATTCAGCCAGGCCAGGCCGCCCCGTAGCCGGAGAGCGTGATTCTCGGGTTGGTCCTTCGCCATAAATTCACAGAACTCACTGTAGCCGCTTTCCTCTACGTTCGGTACAATGATGTTGCCGAGTACCACGAGGGTCGCCAGTTCCCCTTCCGTGAAGAACCGTTCACTTCGGAGACCTTCTTCCCGCTCGGCCTCAAAGGCCGTCCGCAAACCGTATCCTTTGGTTTCGGCCTCTACGGCGGAGGCAGGTACCGGATCGACCTGGCGATCACAGCCAACGGTGCTGCCAATGAATGCCGTGCCTACGGCGCCACCCAGTAGGGTCTTTAGGGATTTACGACGGTCCATCAGATGTTCATTTTTTTGAGTTCCTCGACAATGTGTTCGCCCTGCCGCCAGGCGAGGGCCAGAATTGTCCAGGTGGGGTTTTTGTCCGCCTGGCTGGCGAAGGTGGCCGCGTCAGAAATGTATACGTTGGGTGATTCATGCAGCTTTCCCCAGCGGTCGGTCGCGCTGGTCTTGGGATCATCCCCCATCCGGGCCGTACCTACTTCGTGAATGATAGCTCCGGGTGCCAGCAGGCCGTACTCCTTATCCTTCCCGGGCTCCGCGGAAACCTGCTCGGCCCCCATATCGTTCAGGATGGCGCGTAGGGTTTTCTGAGCATGTTGCGCTTGTTTGTATTCGTAGTCCGACCAAGTGTAATTAAACCGAAGGGTTGGAATACCCCATTCGTCCACTGTTCCACTCGGGTCGATCTCACAGTAATTCTCGTAGCGGGCCACCGATTCGCCGCGCATGGCCATACCGACGTAAGCCCCGTAGTGGCGATTTACCTCATCGAGCATTTTACGACCGTAGCCGCCGACGCGTTCGCCGACTTCCCGCTTCATGTTCAGGAAGTTTCCACCGAAACCGTAGCTGGGCATCCCCATGCCGCCCCACACCTCGATGTGGTAGCCGCGGGGGAAGTCGAGTTTTTTGTTGTCTTCCCACCAGGGGGCGTAGACGTGCAGTCCGCCCGTGCCATCCTCATTGTACCGCTTGCGGTCGAGGAGACTGGGGATGAAGCCACTAACATTAAGACCGGTGCTGTCGTGGAGGTAGCGTCCCACTACCCCACTGCCGTTACCGAGACCATTTTCCTGTCCGGGGGCCCGGCTGTTGAGCAGCAGCCGAGAGGTTTCGCAGGCGCCGGCCGCCAGTACGACGACTTTTCCCCTGATGGTGTACTCCCGCCGGTCTTCCTTACTGACGTAGCTGACGCCCGTGGCGCGCCCGGTGGAGTCCGTTACGACTTCGCGGGCCATCGAGTCGGTGTAAAGGTCTACGGTCCCCACGCTGTTCATCGCCGGAATGACCAGCGCGCTGCTGGCACTGAAATCGGCCTTCACCATACAGCTGCGGCTGCACTGGGCGCAGTAAAAGCAGACGCCCCGCTCGTCGTTTACTTTCTTGGTTACGATACTCAGTCGACTTGGCAAAAAAGGTACGCCGACGTTCTTGGCGTGCTTAGCCACCAACAGCTCGTGCAGTCGCGGTTTGGGTGGCGGCAGGAAGAAGCCGTCGGGATCGTTGTGCAGCCCCTCGTTGGTTCCGAATACGCCGATGAGCTTATCGACCTTATCGTACCAGGGCTTGACCTCATCATAACTGATGGGCCAGTTAGAACCCAAGCCGTCTTTGTCGTAATGCTTGAAGTCATCCGGACCGAAGCGCAAGCTGATGCGCCCCCAGTGGTTGGTGCGTCCACCGAGCATCCGGCTACGAAACCATTCGAAGTTCGTGCCGGGCGTGGTGGTGTAGGGCTCCCCGGGGATCTGCCAGCCGCCAAGGGCGGCGTTGAAGTCGCCAAAGGGGCGGGTCGTAGACGCACCGCGGCGGGGACTTTCGTACGGCCAGCGCATCTGGGTCCGCATCTCCTTATCCTGGGGATCGTAATACGGCCCCGCCTCGATGATGGCAATATTCAGCCCGTTCTCGGCCAGGCGTCGCGCCGTCATTCCACCTCCGGCTCCGGAGCCGACGATGATGGCGTCGTATTCTTTATCGTTTTTTTTGATTTGCACGCGAGGAGCTAGGTTTTAGCACGCAATATAACAAGCTAACCTAGATAATGTGATGCCACCACCAACATGTGTACGCTAGACGGCGGCGATACCTCGTCCTTCTTGACAAAAAGGGGAGACCCCCTTCGGAAGTCTCCCCTTAAAGAAGGTTAGATATGCGACAGCCTTAGTTAGTGAGATCTGCCGGCCATTCTGTACCGTCGGTTCTCGTGAGTACTGCGGTTCCGGCCTCCCCGTAGGTGTTATTCCACTCAATGGTGAGGACGCTACCCTCAACAGTGAGGTTGGTGATAGTATAGGAATCGCCAAAACGGTCCGCACCAATAAATCCTAGACGGTTACAAGCATCCTGTAGCTGCAAGGACCCGCCGGGAGCGGATTCTACAGTTGGGCCGGAAGCACCCTCATAGCAGGCACTCCAGGCACCAAACGTCAGGTCATCTACATTGTAGACCCCCTCAGAGGTCTCTTCCCATACCGATTCGCCGGTGAAGGAGGTAGCGGCACAATCTCCGTCTGGGTAGGCGGTTGGTGTTGTGGTCGTGAGGGCGTAAGTTCCCGCGAGATTGGACGGACAAATGATGGACTGGTCCAGCAGAAACAATCCCCGGAAGCTAGCTCCGGAAATTATGTTGGCGCCCGTATTGAAGCGATCAAATTTACGTCCGTCATTTAGCGTCAAGGAGGACTCGAAACGGATGGCATCGCCACCGTTAATATCATCTTCACTTAAGCCTAGGGCGGAAAGGACCTCACCCAAATCAAAACGTACTGTAGTGGCAGGAAGCCCAAAATCATTGACGGTAAAGCTGGAAGAAGGAATGCTGAGTACTGGAACCGGGCCTACATTATCACCTCCGGAGTTATTCACGTAGCTAGCCGTCCAATCGTAAGAGGTTATATCCCGCCCTTCGTTAACGTCGTAGAACTCGACGTCAAAGTCAATCTCAGAATCCGCTACGTTGAAGAAATCGAAAATTCCGCGAACGTCTCCGATTAGTCGGGCGTACGCTCCCGTCTTTACGTCGTCGTCCCCGAATTCCGGAAACGCGCGGTCGCGCTCTTCGCAGGCCGTCAGACCCCACGTCAGGGCTAATAGAAATAGGAAATGAAGCTTGTTCATTCGTATATGTTTATGGCCGGAAGCGGACGGTAGGTGCACCCTAGCCCACTTCCGGCAATTGAGTTAAGTTGGTTAGTTGATAAAGTCAGCCGGGTTAGTATCCCAGAATACCGTACCGGCGAGGTCCGATTTCTGCATAACATTTTCGTTACGGTTAACCAGGTTGGACGGATACCAAAAAGTGCGGGGGAATACGCCGGGGTTCGGCTCTTCCGTAGGCTGCAGCCCGGTCGGCTTCCCGGTGCGCCGGTAGGCGTTATAGGCATCTAATCCCTGTCCATGCAGGGCCAAGAAAAACTCCTTGATGATCACGTTCAGACGCTCGTCATCGTTGGAGGCAGCATTGTAAAGATTGGAAACTGCAGTTACGTAGGCCTCCACTGCATCTTCGTCGGGGACAAAGTCAGGGTCTACGGGGCCTACGCTGCTGAAGCCCATCACCTTTTCGATGGACTGGCGTACCCCGGTAAGGAGGTACTCCAGCGGATCTCCATCCACTCCTTCAATCGTAAGTGCCGCCTCGGCAAGCAGAAAATGGGTGAAGGAGGAGAGAAGGATGGGTTCAATTCCGGCACCCCGCCCTCCGTCGACTCCATTGTTCTGTACACTTCCACAATCGTCAGCATCGAACTTGCCACCGATCGGGTAGAGGCCGTATACGGTGCGCTTGGGTCCGTCGGGGGGAATACCGTCTGCGTTGCCGTGGTCACGCCCCCAGTAGCCTCCATAAAAATCTGAGGGATCTCCAGAACTGCCGGAAGCAGTACAGAAGGGATAATTATTGGGCCAGTGAGCGGGATAGGGAGCTGCAACGCAATCTAGGGTGAAGGCATCCTCATCCGTCTCGTCGCAGTCCTGCCGGTAAAAATAATAGCGAAGCCGCGGGTCCACTACGTTTTTCTCTCCGAAGAACAGCCACATGTAGTAGTTGCTCATATAGCCAGCGGGGGCATTCATGTAATCATCGGCGTACTGTGGGTGACGCGCATCGGGGGTAGAGTTGTTCGAGCCATACTGCCATTCGAAGTCGTCCGCAATGGAGCTAATGAAATTGCCTCCGGAAACAATACCTGAGATGGTGCTTCCGGCATTTGGATTAACCAGCTTGGTCTGCACCGCACGCCGCAACTTGATAGTGTTTGCGAATTTCATCCATTTTCCCGCATCCCCTCCGTAATAAAGGTCATTAGGAAAGCCTCCCACTGGAGCGTTCAGGTCGGCCAATGCCTGTTCCAAAATGGCGTCGGCGGAAGCGTAGACCAATTCATCCGAGTCCAATGCCGGGCTTGGGTTCTCGATGCCCAGTCCGCTCTCGGCGTACGGTAGATCTCCGAATAGATCGACCATCGTGTAGAGCGTGTAGGCCTTAAGTACGCGAGCTACGCCTGAAACGAAGGTGAAACCTCCGGCGTCACTCTGGTCGATCACGAGATCGATATCGGGTAGCAGGTTGGCGTAGACCCGGGTGTATAAAGCATCGAAGGCCGTAGGGCTATTCTGGTTTTGGTAGCGGGTGCCTCCACCCATGGCCACCAACCGCACGTAGGGACCGGTGAGCTGGTTGACGGTATACACCGTATTAACAAATTCGATCTGTACAGAATTCATGACCAGACTAACCTCGGCGTTCTCCGGGCTAACGGCCACTGGATCTACCAGGTACTCGTCAAATTCAAATAGGGTACAGGAGCCGAGCCCGGTGAACATCAGGGCGGCGGCCATAAACTTATATATGTGGTTCTTCATGCTAGAAGTCCTTTTACTTTAGTGGATTAATTTAGAACGTGAGGCGAATGCTGCCCCCAAATTGCTTGGCGGTTGGCACGTTCATCAGTTCGAAGCCCTGGCCATTTCCTACGCCTAGACTAGAGACCTCAGGATCGAAATTGGCCCCCTTAGGAAACCCATAAGCACGGAACCAGATGTTCTGGCCGCTCAGCGTGAGGGTTACCCGACCGAAGGGGGAGTTAGTGAGCAGAGAGCTAGGCAAAGAGTACGCTACGGAAACTTCTCGCAGTTTGAGGTAAGTAGCGTCGTAGGTACGCACCTCATCGTGGAACACCCCGCCGTTTTGCCAGTAGTGTTGAGTAGAGGTAATCTGAATATCATTCTCGGCGTAGGCCGTGGGATTGCCAGAGGCATCCTCCTCGGTAACCTTCACTCCGGGAGCGATGACCGGAACGAAGCGATCGAAGCCAGTTTCTTCCAAGATACCGCGGCCCATAAGAGTCGAAGGGGTGGTGGCATACATTATACCGCCGTCGCTGTAGGTAAGCAGGGCGTTAAAGCGTACTCCGTAGATATTAATGCCAGCGTCGTAATTAAAAATATAGTTGACGTTGGGGTCACCAAGTACACCGAGTTCCGGGTCGTCGAGGTAAACCCCGTTGGGTCCGACCACCGGTTGTCCGTTTGGAGCACGCTGCAACACGGTCCCCTGGATTAGGCCGTAGGGCTGACCGACAATAGCGAAGTTTCCAAGGTTGGAATAGCCATCGATGACCACCTGGTTGATACCATCGGCGATCGCGGTGACCTCACTCACGTTCCGGGTAAAATTAACGCCTAGGTTCAAATCAAAATTTTTCGCCATAATGGGCGTTCCTCGCAGGCTCAGCTCAATTCCCTTGTTATTCAGCTCCGCGGCGTTGATGGTCGTGGACGTGAAACCGGTTGCGGGATCCAGATCAAGGGGAATGATTAGGTCCCTGGATTGCTTTTCGTAAAGCGAGAGATCAACCTCTATGCGGTTGTTTAGGAACCTGCCTTCCAGACCGAACTCCAGCTCCGTATGCAATTCCGCATCCAGATTAGGATTACCAAGGACATTGTTCACGAAATTCCGGTTAATGACGGTACCGCCGTTGGTCACGAAGGAACGCGTTTCCAGTCCTAGTGTGCTACGGGTAGCGTAGGGGTCGGGATATCCAGCAGAGGTTCCTACCCCGGCGCGCAACTTGAGGTAGTTGATGACCGAACTGCCCTGCAGAGAGACAAAGGCATCAGTCGGTACGAAGGACAGACTTAAACTAGGGTAGAATACCGAGCGATTCGCTTGCTCCAGGGTAGAGGTCCAGTCGTTCCGCGCGCTCAGGTTGAGGTAGAGGTAACGGTTGTAGCCGAGCACTAGGTTACCATAGAGTCCAACCAAGTTCTCATCTATCTGGAAGCTGTTGTTATTGTGAACGATGAAGTTCCCGTGGTCGATAAGGTTGTACACGAACTGCTGATCGGACCGGGTTTCGACCCGGTCGAAATTATCCCGACGTACGTTCAGGCCGAATACACCATCCACCGTGAAAGTCTCGCTTAGCGTACGATCAAACTGTAGGTTGAGGTTGTGATCCTGGATGAGGTTTTTCCGGTTGTTGGTAAGCATGCCTCCCAGCGGGAGTTGCTGTCCTCCCTTGTTTATAGACAGTCGGCTGCTCTGCGAGTAGCTGTCCACTCCTACCCGGTAGGTAGCATTGAGCCAGTCCGTGATGGGGTACATCAGGCTTACGTTTCCGAAAAAGCGGTTGACTTCCTCAATGTCGTTGGTGTTGTAGAGCGTCCACAGGGGGTGCTGGATATCGTTGCCGCCGCGGTAAAAGATCGACTCATTGGTTTGCGGATTTTCGTACGGCAGCCCCATCAGGTCTACTGAGCGGGGAGTGTAGAACACATTCGAGAAGAGCGATGCGCCTAGTCCGCCGGCGCTTCCGTCGGGATTTGAGCTGAAGGAAACAGAGGTGGGCGGGGCCGTGCGGTCGTTGCGCACGTAATTAAAAGTGGAGCTGATCTGGAGTCCGTTGTTCAGGCTGGTTTGAAAACCAAGGCCAAAGTTGTGCTTACTTAGCGAGCTCTGGGGTACAAAACCATCTTCATCGCGGAAGGCGTAGGAGAAGTTGACACTCGTTCCCTCACTAAGGCGGTTAGCGATGTTAATTGCCGTGGTTTTGATCAGGCCGGTCTCGAAAAAATCCTGAAGGTTATCGTATGGCTTATACTCATAGCGGGCTCCATCAAATTGGGGCAGTACGTCAGCATACCGCTGGTACGGATGAGGAATGGTCCCGTCAGCCGCTAGGTTATTTCGTCCCGGCTGATCAAACGGGGCGCCCCAGTTAGAGAAAGCGGCACTGCGTTCATTGTGAAAACCGTTACCGTACAGATCCTGGTCTTCGGGAAGGCTGGCAATCTGCTGCGCGAAAACGCCTTGGTCCACCGTGATCTCGAACTTTTTGTCGATGTTTCCGGCCAGGCCATTCTTCGTGGTGATCAGAATGACGCCGTTCCGGCCCTGCTCCCCGTACAGTACCGTAGCACTCAGACCTTTTAGTACGTTCACCTCGGCAATCGTATTGGGATCGAGGTCCAGAAATCGGCTGGAAGCCGAGGCTCCTCCATCCTGGAAACCCTGATCCGGATTCGTGGCGGTGTTAAAGGGAACGCCATCCACTACGAACAGGGGCTGGTTGGAGCCCTGGATAGAAGTGTATCCCCGGATGATGATGTTTGTTCCAGAACCGGCTAGGCCCGAAGTCTGGGTAATATTTACCCCGGCTACTTTTCCCCGGAGAATACGGGAGACGTCCGCTTCTGGCCGGGCCTCTAACTGCGCAGCGTCAAGCGTAGTAACTGCGTAACCCAGGGCTTTCTTCTCCCTTCGGATACCTAAGCCGGTTACGACAACCTCATTGAGTTGGGCGGCATTCTCCGATAGGGTAATGATCACCTCCCCGGCCGTCTGCCCGGCTAGTGGCATCTCCAGCGTGGTAAAGCCGGTGTAGCTAACGATCAGCACCGAAGTTTCCCGATCTTGTACGCCGAGAGAGAAATTGCCGTCGATGTCCGTGACGGTTCCGGACGTGGTCCCCTGAATGAGGATGGAGGCGCCGATCAGCGGCTCACCGGATCCGTCCGTGACGGTCCCAGTGATCGTCTCCTGCGCGATGGCTAGGCCAAACGCAAAGCAAACGAACGCAATGACTAGTGAAAGTCTTTTCATGCTAGTTGAAAGTTTTGTTGATTAAATGTTTCAATATTGATAATAAAGGATTCGGCCGGGCAGCGCGTGCCCAGCGGTAGATTTTGCGTCAAGTGTATAATAGGTGTTGATCAATGTTATTGGGAAAGCAAACTTAAATTGCACGTCGACTCTAAGCTTTCACCATGCCGGCGGTCGAAGGACACACCGTCTATTTGATCCGCAAAATATGAAAATAATTAAAGAATCCAAGGCAACCATTTTATTCTGCCCCTGTAATTTTTCTGACAACACCGGCCTTCCGGGGAATTCCGACAGGTCAAAGGCCCAATATGAGGGCGCACCGAGGCGGCCCACCAGTTGCGTAGTGCTAGATCAGGAACGCATTAGCACAGTGTGATAACACGAACGCAAGGCTCCCGTGATTCGCTGCTTCCTACTACTTTACATCCGCGTCCCCGCCCGCACGGCCCCCCTTACTTCACGCGCATCAGGTACAGCTGAATCGTATTCTCCAATCCGTAATACAACGCATCGCTAATCAGGGCATGCCCGATGCTTACCTCTTGGAGATCGGGCAGTTGCCCGGCAAAGAATGCGAGGTTATCGAGGTTGAGGTCATGGCCGGCATTGATCCCCAGCCCCAAACTGGCCGCGTAACGGCTCGCGGCGGCATAGGGGGCAATGGCCAGGGCCCGGTCCGCGGTGTAGCGTTCCGCGAAGGGACCGGTGTACAACTCCACCCGATCGGTCCCGACTGCCAGGGCGCCGTCCAGGACCGACTCCACCGGATCCACGAAAATGGAGGTACGGATGCCGGCTTCCCGGAGCCGATCGAGGATGGGGCGTAACTCGTCGGCACGTCCTATAGTATCCCAACCGTGATCGCTGGTTAATTGTCCCGGGGCGTCGGGCACCAGCGTAACCTGATCGGGCCGCACCGCTATGACGACCTCCAAAAATTCCGGGGAGGGATAGCCCTCGATGTTGAGCTCGGTCGTGACGACCTCCTTCAGGGCCGCCACGTCATCGTAACGAGCGTGCCGTTGGTCGGGACGGGGATGTATGGTGATGCCCTCCGCCCCGAAGCGTTCGCAGTCGCGGGCCACCCGCAGCAGATCGGGGTAGTTTGCCCCCCGACTGTTGCGGAGGAGCGCTACTTTATTGAGGTTGACGGATAGGCGGGCCATGGACTGGTGTTATTCTTCTTCGCCGTCCAGTCGTTCCAGCCGATCCGCCTGGTCGGGGTTACCGGTCAAAGCCAGCGAGAGGGCCGTATAGTCCAAAGGGTCATCGGTGTTGTTACCGATGCGGGCGAGCATAAGCTGGAAGTAACGGTCTTCGATGTCGGCCAGGTCCTGCACCTCGTCGTGAAAGCCGATGGTGTCGTCTACCGAAGGGCGGAACAGGAAACACTTGAAGAGCACCTGGCGCACTTTTTTGACTTCCGTCATGGACAATTTGGGGAAATCCTCCCGGAGGAGGCGGAGGCACTCCTGGTCGATTTCGGAGAACGAACTAAAGGAGATGCCGTCGGCCAGAAAGCTGGCGTACACATCGATACCCTCCCACATGATGACGGGGTCGGGCATGCGGATGCCCTGTTGGCCGGCGATGCGCAGGTACTGGGTGGCGACCTGGTCGGCATTGGGCCGAGAGGCGGAATCCTCCAGGTTGATTCCGCCGGTGAGTAGGCGGTATTCCGGTTCCTGTTCCCCCTCGCGGTGGCGGCGGTCCAGGAGGCCCGGCTGGTCGCGTAGGAAGTGACTGAAGGCATCGTATCCTAGAATACTCTCGTCGAAGTCGGGCTCCTGGCGAATGATGGCGGGTTTGATGCGGACCTGCTGCACCCACTCCGTGCCGTAATAGCGGGACAACTGGTTCATGGCTACGGTCAGCAGCACCCGGGCCTGGTCCATATCGATATGGACCGAATCGAAAGATCCGCTATAGAGCTTGCGGCAACCCAGTCGGTGGTAGAAATGAAACTCATCGCAACTCTCCAGCCAGAAGTCATCCACGTTCGCCTCTATACCAACCCCCTTAAGCTTGCCGCCCTTATCGTGAACTACCTGCCGCAACTGCCGGTATTCGCTGCCTCCCCCGATAATCAGGATGTCCGTGGCGCAGTCCGGCGTCTCCAGATAACGCAGCACATCGGAGACGAGGCGCCGGTTAATCAGGCTGTTTCCCAACTTGTTGGGAAAAACCTGCGTGAGGTCTATGGGAGCCTCCGCCAGCGCATCCGTGTAGTTGCCTAGCTGGCGCCAGTCGGCGTAGGCTCGGTTTAGCACGACCCTTCCGGCGTCGTCCGCAAATTGCAGCAAGCACTCTACATCCACCACCTCGGGCTGGGGCACGGATGCGGGTATACGGGAAGGATGTCCACCGGAGGCGTGCAACAGCGAATCGTGGAGTTGATCAAAATCCCAGAAAATGGCTATGGAATCGGACATGGGCAGTAGCAATAGTTAATACCCATTCAAGATTACACATAGGCCCGCGCGTTGAACTGTCAACGGGCAGACCCGAACGGCACGGTCTCATTAATCCGAGTATAAAACCGGACAAAAGATGTAGAAAGTGTGCAAGGATGATCCTGAGGGATCTAGCGAGAAATCGCGGTTCTTAGTCGTTCAAGTGTAAGCAAAAATGGAGGGATGCCGATAACGGAGGGTTCCAAACGAACGGTTGCCGGTATCCTTAAATACGTAAAGAAAAACTGTTTAGTAAATACAAAGTTCCCTATTTCTCATGAAATAGGGAACTTTTCTTGAAAATTTTACCGATTTTTTCCGCCCACTAGGCCACGTTGCGCTCGCGCATGACCTCTTCGTACATCTTTTGCAGCTTTTTGCGGGCGAAGAAGATCCGCGACTTGATGGTACCCAGGGGGCTGCCGAGTTGCTCTGCGATCTCGTCGTACTTGTATCCCTGATATGCCATCAGGAAGGGAACGCGGAAATCATCGGGCAACCGGTCGACTAACTCCTGAAGTTCGTTAAAGGTCACTTCACTTTCCCCATCGTTGATGACCGTTTTGTTTCCACTATTAATATAGTAGTTGTTGGGCGTCTGGTCAATGATGAGGTTACGGCGCACTTTCTTGCGGTAATTGTTGATAAATATATTTCGCATGATCGTAACGGCCCAGGCTTTAAAGTTGGTGCCCGGATTGTACTTTTCTGCGTTCGTCATGATCCGTAGGGCGGTATCCTGGTACAGGTCCTCGGCATCGTTCATGTTCCCCGTCAACTTCAGGCTAAATGCACGGAGGCTGTTAGTGATGGTCGAGAGGAGGTCCTGTATATCCTTCTGCTGTTGCTTCGTAGCGGTCATCTTTATTCGGTTTGTGCCCTGTAAAAAATATTTACAAAACTAGTCCTAGTTTGGACGTCCTGCAAGTTCACCGGGGCTATTGTAGGCATATAAGTACAAGTTTTGTACCAAAGTCCCCAATAAATCGACTTCTCGGTAAAAAAATTTGACATCCGGAAACTAACTCCGTCACCGAATTGTAAAGTAGGAACATCAGCCTTTCCCACCGCATGAAATCTAAGGACTCTACCCTTCCCCTGCTCCACGAGACCGGTAGCCTGCCCAATTTCATTGCCTCCAACCTACGCGTCCTCCGCAAGCAGGCCGGCTGGTCCCAGACGGAGCTGGCTGAGCAAGTGGGCTTAAACCGCGGCAACATCGCCAGCTACGAAAGCGGCTGCGCCGAACCCAGCATATGCAAGTTACTGAGAGTCAGCAACCTATTTAAAATTACGACCCGCGACCTCACCCGCCGCGACCTGGCCGACGCCGCCGAACTCGCCCTGGCCCGTAGTGCCCACCACGAGGATCTAGACACCGGGGCCAGTGACCGCTACGATGACTACCGCCAGCGGCACACGGATCTGAGCGGACTGATCGATTCCTCTTACCACCTTTTCGAATACAAGCGCACCCATCTTGGCCATCCCTGCAAGGAGGCCGAACTCTTCGCGGCGCACTACATTCAGTTGCTGGAATTGAGCCAGCAGCTGCTGAGGGAACACGAACGCCTCCTGGGGGAGCTGGACTGCCAGTGCGGTTAGACAGGCTGGCAGCACCCTGACACTATGGCTTATACCGAACAGCGGGCTTACCTCGAGCTCCACCTCGCCGTATTTTTGTGGGGCTTCACCGCAATCCTGGGGGACCTCATTCAGCTCTCCGCCCTTACCCTGGTGTGGTGGCGGGTCTTACTGACTTCCCTTAGCCTGATTTTCTTCGTCAAGGTCGGCCATATCGTACGGGAGGTCGGTTTACGCCGCTTTCTACTGCTGGCGGGCGTCGGCGTCATCGTGGCCCTGCACTGGGTAACTTTTTACGGAGCGATCAAACTGGCCAATGCCAGCATCGCGTTAATCTGCATGGCGACCACTTCCCTTTTCTCCAGTCTATTGGAACCCCTGATCGTCGGCCGCCGCTTCGTGTGGTACGAACTACTGCTGGGTCTTTTTATCCTTCCCGGCATTTGGCTCATTGTCGATGGGGTTGATGCCGGCATGAACGCGGGCATCGGCGTAGGACTACTCTCAGCTGCGCTGGTCTCCATATTTACCTCCCTCAACAAAAAGTACATCGGCAGTAGTAATCCCGCCCGCATCACCTTTATCGAACTCGGTGCCGCGACGCTGTTCCTGGCCCCTTTCCTGTATTCTCTGGGCGGCGAGCACTTCTGGCCCGCCCCGCTCGACTGGGCCTACTTGCTGGTACTCGCCCTGCTCTGCACCACCCTGACTTTCTTTCTCTCCCTACGCGCACTTAGTATGCTCTCCGCCTTTGCCTCCAACCTGACGGTCAATCTGGAACCGGTGTACGGCATTTTTCTCGCTTACTTTCTGTTAGATGATGCTCAGGAACTCAGCCCAAACTTTTACTGGGGAACGCTACTTATCCTACTGGCCGTGTTTGGGTACGCAGCCGCGAGGCGGCTACTGCGGCGAAGACGTGGATGGCTGGCTCAGCCGTAGTGCCGTCTCATAGTTTGTTCGGGCCCCCGCATTTTCCGGTTGCAGTTCCAGGGCCCGCCGGAAATACTCCAGGGCCTCCCCCACCCGACCCCGCATCCCGTTGGCGATGCCCAGCAGCCGCAGGGTTTCATAATTATTCGGCTGCAGGGCGTCGGCCTGCTCCAGGTAGCCCAGCGCGGCGGTGAAGTCGCTACGCTGCTCCCCGGCCGCCCGCCCGGCCCGTTGCAGGGCGATGATTAGGTTCTCGCCGATGTCCATTCCCAACGCCTCCGCCCGCCGGTAGTCGGCAATGGCCTCCACGGGTTGGTCCAGTAGCAAGTGGGCATTCCCCCGCAGAAGATAGGCGTTGCCGTAGAGCGGGTGAATGGCGATCGCCCGGTTCAAATCGGTCCGCGCGTCTTCCAGCAAGTCGCGTCGGTTAGCTTGCACGGCCAGGTCGAGTGACTGGTAGCGCGCCAACCTTTCCCCACCTGCGGCATTGCGAAGTTTAGCACTATTAGGCTGGCGCACCACATCGGTGGTAAAGAGGGTATAGTTGTCTTTCCATACCGGATTACGCGCGACAGTCATCACGGCAAATAGGACAACCACCGCTGCCAGTACCCACCTCAGCCAGGGCGTCCGCTGGCCTCCGAGGCTCACTAACCCGCCGACGGCCACCACGAAACCAAACGACGGCATAAAGATTAGCCGTTCACTCATAAACGTGCCTACGGGGAAGACTAAGTTACTCACTACCGAAAGGGTAAGGAAATAGATCCCTATCCCCACCGCCACGCTCCGTTTGCGGGAACGCAGGTGCAGGGCAGCATACCCCATGAGCGCCAGGTGGACAGGTAGGCTGAGTAGGACCACCGGGGTACCCCACTCCTTTAATTGAATGGCGGCGGGATAGTAGTCGTGCACCAGGTCAACCGGGACAACCAAGAGCTTGATATAGCGCAGCAACGTATAGAGCACCGTGGGGAAGCGTTCGAAGAAGCTCAGCGGGCGATAGTTCCCATCCGTTTCCTCCAAAAAAGGGTTATTCATCCACTCCAGGGGAGGCTGCGCTACATCTAGTCCCACTACACTCATACGCAGCAGCAGGTACCCAGCCGTAGCCAGCGCGAGTGGCAGCAAGTGCCGGTAGCCTTCACCCACGAACACATACACCAGCAGGGGAATTACGGCCGCAAACGTAATGGCGTTCTCCTTGGCCAGGCAACCCAGCAGGAAGAACCCCGCACCCGCGACCGCGCCCCGCGGGTCATTCTCTCGCGCGGCCTTCAGGATAAGGTAAGCCGCCGCAAGCCCGCCGAGCAGCGCGATGATCTCGTCCCTGCCTTTAATGTTAGCCACCACCTCGGTATGGACGGGGTGGGCGGCAAAGAGGGCCGCCGCGCCAAAAGCGGCCCAGTCCGGTAGAGTTAAGCGGCGTAGAAGCAAGTAGGCGACCACGACCAGCAGCCCGTACCAGCATACGTTGAGGAAATGGTGCAGAAAGGGGCCTTTGGAAAGCGTGTGTTCCGCCGCAAACATAGCTAGGGTAAGGGGTCGGTAGCGGCCGCCGGCCACCAGAGCATCGCGGTCTTGTTCGTCAAAGAAGCCGTAAAAGGAATCGTGGGCGAAGAGCTCGGGGATACCCGCCACGCCCCGCTGCACCAGGGCATTGTCCGTGATGACGATCGCATCGTCCAGCGCAAAATCGTGGCCGAGGGTGTTGGCGTACAGCAAGAAGCTGAGGCCAAACAGGGCCAGGGCCTGAAAATGGACCCGCCGGTACCAGGGCAGTTTGCCAACCATGCCACGAAGATAGCCGCCGCCGGCGGCAACCGAACAGCTATCCGGGCCGTTGAAGCGGTTTAATCCCCCCTAGCTATGGCCCGACCCCTCATCCTGGTAACCAACGACGACGGCATCACGGCCGGCGGGATCGCCGCCCTCGTGGAAGTCGCCAAGGCGTTCGGCGACGTACTTGTAGTAGCCCCCGATAGCCCCCAATCGGCGCAGGGGCACGCCATCACGATCAGCATTCCGGTGTTCGTCCGGGAAAGTGACGCGTTGGGTGAAAACGTGGAAGCCTACGAATGCAGTGGCACGCCGGTCGACTGCGTAAAGCTGGCTAAAAGCGTCCTGCTGAAGGGGCGCACCCCCGACCTCTGCCTTTCGGGCATTAACCACGGCAGCAACGCCGCGATCAACATCCTCTATTCCGGCACCCTATCGGCCGCTATGGAAGCCAGCCTGGAGGGCATCCCGAGCATCGGATTCAGTTTCCTGAACTACCGGGCGGACGCGGACTTTAGCGTGTGCTTACCCTACATACGCCACCTGGTGGATTTCGTGCTCACCAACGGCATGGCCGAGGGCAGCCTTTTCAACGTCAATATTCCGGACCTGCCCGCCGAAGAGATCAAGGGGCTGCGCGTCTGCCGCCAGGCCGAGGCCCGTTGGGTGGAGGAGTATGCGAAGGCGGAAGATCCCCGCGGACGTCCCTACTACTGGCTGACCGGCCGCTTCGTTAATGACGACCCCCGCACCGACACCGACGCCTACGCCCTGGAGCACGGCTACGTGTCGCTGGTCCCGAGCCTGCACGACCTCACTAACCACGCGGCCCTGCGGGCCCTGCAGACCATTGAAACTGGCCTCCAACCCGCCTCCGCCGCCGGTCCGGATACTTTGGCACCGAGCAAGGAGCAACGCCTGGAGCAATTTTAACCCCCCAGCAAGTCGCGCCCAAAGTAAAAGAACCAGGCCGCGGCCATCACCATGACGCCGATCATCAGCCCCTTCATGCTCCGCGTGCGGTAGGTTCGCCGAAAGACGTTCATGGGCAGCACGTTAAGGCAGATGGCCAGCAAGGCCAGGGTCCGTGGACGAAAAGCTACGTTGCGGCCGGTACCGGCGGAGAAGTAGTCACCGAGTTGGAGAAAGAGGGCGTAGGCCACGACGGTGACGATGAGGGAAACGGCCAGACCAATCCAGAAGTGATCGTTACGGGGGATCATGCGCGGGGAAGCTTTGCCCGGTAAACGACCCGGGCGGCCCGGGCGTTCATCCCGGCGGCACGGCCGCCGGTCGATATTGGTCTGCACGGGCTTAACTTAGGGTCCCCACCATGCGTTAATCGACTATGCGCAAAAAGATAACTGACTACGCCAAAAAGACGCTCAAAGATTCCATCATGCATCCGGACAACACCACCGACAAGGACGCCCACGCCACTACCATCATCCGTAACCACGTGATCTGGAGCATGGGGGCCAGCTACGTCGTTCCCCTCCCCATCGCCGACGTCTTCGCCGTATCGGCTCTCCAACTCGATATGATCCGTCAGCTCTGCCGGGTGTACGGCCTCGATTTTGCCGAGACCCAGGGCAAGGCTCTTGTCACCTCTTTGACTACCAGTGCCATGACCAAGGCCGGGGCCCGCAGCCTCATCAAGCTCATCCCGGGTATTGGCACTATAGTGGGCGGGGTAGCCACGGCCGTCCTCAATGGCGCGAGCACGTACGCCCTTGGCGAGGTCTTTAAGAAACACTTCGGCAACGGCGGCACCTTTCTCGACTTCGATACCGATCGCCTCAAAAAGATGTACAACGAGAAGTTTGAGAAGGGTAAGGACGTCGCCAAGCAGTGGCGGCAGGAGAGCGCAGAGGATGATGTTCCCCCACCGCCGGCCCCCAAGTCCGCCCCTACTCCTGCCCCACCACCGGCTCCCCCCAAGGTAGCCGAGGCCGAAGACAACATCCGCAAGATTCGCGAGCTGGCCGAAATGAAGGCCCAGAACATCATCACCCAGGAGGAATTCGACGCGATGAAACAGCGCATCATCGGAGGATAGCCACTTTTCAATTTGTAATCAGCTACCGCTGCTTCCCCAAAAACAGCTTACCAAAGGCCACGCTGGCCGTGATCGTCCCACTCCGCTCCGAGCCCGGTCCGATCTGGATGCGGCGCCACTCGCTGGTGCGCTCCAGTTCGACGAGGCTGCGGTTGTCGGGCAGATTCATCTCGCCGTTGTTGCTGGCTAATTCGTAGGCCAGGCCCTCCCCGCCAACGGGTTCGTAGATGTATACGTTGCTCTTGTCGGCGTTGATGCGCAGGTCACGCATATTGAGGTTGGGACTCAGCTTCAGGTCACCGTACTGAGCGTTGATGGTGAAGGTACCGCCCACGTCCAGCAGGCTGATGTCCGAGCGACGGGCGTTGATGACCACGTTGCCGTCGATCTTCTCCCCTACGATATCCCCGAAGCGCGTGCGGATGTCCAGGAGCCCCTGCACGTTGTCCATATTGATGACCGAGAATTCCCCGTTGATGCGTAGCCGGTTACGCAGGTTGCTGATGGTGGCGCTGCCGAAATGGCTTTTCAGGTAGACCGGGCACTCCTCGGGCAGGGTAATGTAGTATTCGACCGTCAGCTCGCTTTCCGGCTGGGCAGTCGCGTCCTTGCGCCGGTTTTTAATGAATATCTTTTTGCCGGCGACCTCCGTCAAAAATTCCAGGTTCTCGAGTTCGCGCTTGGCGTTTTCGAGCCGGCGGTGGCGGGCCGTCAGGACCACCCGCACACTAATTTGTTGCCTAGCCCAGGTTTCGACGTAGATCTCCGCCTTTTCTCCCTCTACGGCCAATTCGCTGCCGGCGGAATATGGATAGGTATCTTCGATGGTTTTGGTGACCACCTCCCGCAAATCGGTCTGGGCGCGGACGCGGGTGCCGGGCAAGTGCCCCAGGAGCAGGGCAAGCAGGAGGGGCAGGCAGCGTAGAAACGTCACAGTTCGACGATGATGCGGCGGTAGACATCGTCGCGCTCCCGCTCGATCTCGGCCAACTGGCGGATGACGGTGGGGTCCTCCCCGTAAGCGACCAGCATGGCCTTCACCTCTTCCCGGGCGGAATTTAGCTCGTCCAACTCGTGGCCCAGGTTATTCAGCACGGGCTCGTTGCGCTGCTGGACCTCGGCGCGCGCGCGCTGGAAGCTGACTTCATCATCGTCCCAGTCGGCCACCACGGGGTCGGGCGGCAACTCCTGGCTGTAGGCGTAGGTGACGCGGGGACCACCGTCCCAGCGGGCAATACCCAGCGCGGCGGTGAGTAGCAGAGCGATGGCGGCGGCAGCGGCGAGTAGGCGGCGGGGCAGGCGGCGGCGGTGGGCGGTATCCCGCTGGGCATCCAGTCCCTGGCTCACGGCATTCCAAACATCCGGGGGCGGTGCGTAGCTTGGCAGCCGGTCGCTCAGGGGGGCGTGGGCTTTTGCGACCTCCCGGTCAAGCCCGCGACGGACGGCCTCCCAGTTGGGGTGCGGCGCGGCATACTGGGGCAGGCGGTCGAGGGCTTGCCGCAGGCGGTCATAGTTCTTTTCCTTCATACGTAAGCCTTTAGGTACTCGCGTAATTTTTTCTTGGCGTAGAAGAGCTGACTCTTGCTCGTTCCTGCGGTAATGCCCAACAGGTCGGCTACCTCCTGGTGCTTATAGCCCTCCACCTCAATTAGCACAAAGACGGCGCGGTAGCCGTCGGGCAGGCGCTGAATGGCCCGGTCGAGGTACTCGACGTCGAGGGCGGAGTGCCCCCAGTCCACCTCCTCATCGGCGTGGTGGAGCGGCAGCTCCTCGTAGCGCGGCTGGCGGCGGATGCGATTGAGGGCGGTACGTACGATGACGACCTTCATCCAGGCCCCAATGGTACTTTCCTCGCGGAAGGTATGCAGCTTCTGAAACACCTTGAGGAATCCTTCCTGCAGGGCGTCGTTGGCCAGGTCGAAATCCCCGCAGATGCGGTAGCAGGCGGTGTACATCGCGCGGTTGTAGCGGTCGTACAGTTCCTTCTGCGCCCGGCGGTCCTGCCGGCGACAGGCGGCAATGAGTTCGGCTTCCGTCATCCGCGCGGGGGGTTGGGCCTCGGGGGCATTTCTTGGGTTCAAGTGGGCTTGCATGCAGAAGAGCTCTGCCCCAAGGAGGGAAGCAGAGCTCTTCGGGTTGGTCGGAAAAGAAAGATTTCTAGAACCGGTAGGCGACGCTACCGATCCAGCGCCGGGGGGCCTGGTCGATCGAGAAGGTATTGCCTTGGATCGTAAACTCCTGTCCGTATTTGGCAAAGTTGCCGTCGTAGCGCACGTCCAGGGTCAGTGGGCCGATGTCAATCGAGCCGCCCAGGGCGTAGCCCAGGTTGAAGGTGTCAAAGGTACGCTCGATGCCCACCGCGTCCTGCAGGTCACCGGTGTCGGACAGGTAGAAATGGCCCACGGGACCGGCATTCAGTCGCAGGAAAGCCAGTTTGTAACTGAGTAGAATCGGAACGTTGACGTCGTTGTAGCGCTCCTCAAACACCAGGGAGCCGGCCGGGTTTCCGGGATCGTCGAGCCGGTAGGTATTCTTGGCGCTGTTGAAAGTAACTTCCGGTTGCAGCGCCAGGGTTTCACTGAGGGTCAAGCGCAGGAGCGCGCCGAACTGAAAGCCGAAGTCGGCTTCCTCCAGGGCAAAACGCAGGTCTTCGCGCCCCTCGCGGCTAAAGCTAAAGCTCTCGCCTTCGAGGGAAGCGGTGGCTAGGCCCGCCTTCAGGCCAAATTCTACCTGAGCGGAGGTGAGGGTCCCCAAAAGTAAGAGGGGAAGAAAAAGCAGGATGCGGTTGTTCATGTGCGTCATAGGTTAGTTACAGCGAATAGCGCTTAACGGGTTTCGATAATTGTGCCGGTACTGTTAAGGCTCGCTTAATCTATTCACTTAAAACCCCAAACGTTACTGGCAAGTTCCTAGGCTTCGAACCAAACGCCAAGCCCACTGCCGTAGTCGTCGGTCACCATCCGGTGCATGCGCTCCCGGCCGTGCTGTTGCACCCGCGTGCCCGCCCGCTTGGCTAGGCGCACGAGCAGCCGCTGCCCGCGGAACCGCCGCTCGAAGGCAATCACCTCGTCGCCCTCGCTGAGCGGTTCATAGGTGGCTTTGGCGAAAAAGTCGGGATGTTGGAGCCGGAGGCGGAGCAAGAGCTGCAGGAGCTGCGCTTTGCGGGCCGGATCGTACTTGTCAATGGGCGCGCGCCGCAGCCAGTCGGCCCGTTTTCCGTAGTCGACCGGCCGGCGGTTGTCGGGATCCACGAAGCTGAGGTCCCAACTCTCCGTGCCCTGGTAGATGTCTGGGTTGCCCGGCACCAGGCACTTCAGGATTACCTGGGCAAAGCTGTTGTGGCGGGTCTGCGGCCAGATTTCTTTCAGCAGGTGCTGGAGGGAAGTGTGCAGGCCGGTGTGTTCCAGCACCTGATCGGCCAGTTGTTTCAAGCTGCGCTCGTAGGCGACATTGGGCTCGGCCCAGTCACTCATTTCCTTGCCCTCCCGCAGGGCCTTTTCCAGGTAGGCGTGCAACCGTTCCTTCAACTGGGCCTCCTCGTAGGATTTGTGCAGGGGGTAGCCGGCCACTAAGCTTTGTAGGACCAAATAGAGGCCCCGGGGCCGCACCCCATTGAGATGTAGAGTGGTCGCGGCCTGCTCCACGAATTCCTGCCACTCCCGGGGGTAGAAGGTGAGCGCCTGCAGGAAGGCCCGTCCGTCTTCCCCGCGCTTCGTGTCGTGGGTGGCCGTCGCGTTCATCGTCGTGGGCTGCCGCTCCTGGATGAAGTGATGAAAATCGCGGACCGGCAACCGATCCCCCGGAGCGGCCGAGCTGCCCACCTCGTTGAGGTGCGCCTGCCGCCAAAACTGGTAGAAAGTAGTGTCCTCTACGCCCTTGGCCATCAGCGGACCGCTCAGTTGCTGCGTGCGCTGCAGATACTCCAGCGCCTTACCGGAGAACTCCCGGTGGGCCAGCCAGTTGACGAAGGTCAGTACCCGTCGCCCCATCTCGGGCGCAAATTCGGTAACCGTCCGGGCCGCTTCCGTGCACACGGCTAGTTCGTGGTCGGTCAGGACGCCACCAGCGGGGTAGATGCGGTAGACCGGGAAGGCCGCCAGCCAGTGTGCCAGGGTGTCGCGGAATCCGTTGCGAAGCTCGTTGGTGAGCAGTGGATCCCACTTCCGGACTAAATTATCCAACTCCCCGCTGAAATGCTCCTGGACGAGCATCAGCTTATTCTGAAAGACCAGCTCCCGGTAATCCGGCAGCGGCGTGCTGGTCAGCTGTTCGTAGAGGTCGCTGAAGGCGTTGTTGCTGTCTTCATTCGTCAGCAGCCGGTTAACAGTGGCCAGGAAGTCATAGCCCGTCGTGCCCTCCACCGGCCAGTTTTCGGGGAGTTGCTCGCCCGGTTCCAAAATCTTCTCTACGTAGATACCGACGTCGGGGCCCACGGACGCCCGCAGCCGTTGTAGGTAGGTGGTGGGGTCGAGGAGGCCGTCCACGTGGTCGCAGCGCAGGTGCTGGATATGGCCGGCAGCCACGTCGGCGCAGGTGCGCAAGTGGAGGTCCCGGTAGACCGCTTCATCCTCCGTCTTCATTCCGATCAGCTCGTTCACGGTGAAGAAGCGGCGGTAGTTGATGAAGTCCGTCACCCGTTGCCACTGCGCCGGCTCCACCCCCAGCTCCCGCTCGGGGGCGGCGTTGCGGTCGGCATTCTGTCCCTCCCAGTAGTTATCGTAGATCTTGATCCCGTCCCGGTAAGGGGTCAGCTGTCCCGCCGCCCGCACCCGCTCCGGCTCGTCGCCGAGTACCGGCAGCAGCATCTTTCCCGGCAGGCGGGGGTGCTCCCAGTCGATATCGAAGTGGTCGGCGTACTCCCCGTCCGCCCCGTCAGCGACTACGCTGCGGAACCAGACGTTCTCCGGGCCCAGGGCCGTATGGTTGGGCACGATGTCCTGCATGTAGTGCATACCGCGGTCCTGGAGTTCCCTGTGGAGGCACACCCAGTCCTCCTCGCTGGTCACCTCGGGATTTAGGCGCGTGGGATCCGTTACGTCATACCCGTGGGTACTGCCCGGGGTAGCACCGAGGATGGGGCTGCCGTACACAGTATCGATCCCCAGCTCCTGCAGGTAGTCCAGGATGCCTAGGAGGTCGGCAACGGTGAAGCCGGCGTGAAATTGGATGCGGTAGGTATTCATAGCGTGTGATGGTTACTGGGCCGACAGGCAGGCAAAGCCCCACGGGGGAAGGTGAAGGTGATCGCCGCTGCGGGTGGCGCCGTTGCTTTCGAGCAAGACTTCACCGGGGACGTCGACCGTAAGGGCCTGGTCGCCGTAGTTAGCGCAGGCCAGGTAACCGCTACCCTTGCTTGTCCAGGTGAGGAGCGCTCCGGCCCGATCCACGGAGATATCCGCAAAGGAGCGGTCGCGGGGGGCGGCGGCGCGCAGGTGTAATGCCTTTCGGTAGAAACGGGCGATCCGCTCGTCTGGCTGCCAGCTGAGCTTAGCGGAGTCGAAGGTGGCTACGGCCTGGGGATCGGGAACGGTGTGGCCCTCGTGCTGAAAGGCGGCAAACTCGGCGGCGCGGCCTTTGCGGACGGCCTCAATCAACCAGTCGTCGCCGTGGTGCACGAAGTAGGGGAAGGGCCGACGTTCGCCGTACTCCTCCCCCATAAAGATCAGGGGGGTAAAGGCCGAGAGCAGGTAGGTACCCGCCCCGAGCAAGTATTTATCGGTGCCAACATTTTCGAGCAGGCGGTCGCCGATCATCCGGTTGCCGACCTGGTCGTGATTCTGCAGGAAGACCACCAGCTGGGAAGGATGCACGCCTTCCGGATGGCGGACTCCAAAGTTGCGCTGGCGGTGCCGCGAGTATTCGCCCGTATAGACGTAGCCTTGCTTTAGGGCTTTGGCCAAGTGTTCCAGCTCGCCGAAATCCTCGTAGTATCCCCGTCGTTCGCCGGTCAGGACGCAGTGGAGGGCGTGGTGAAATTCATCCACCCACTGTCCGTCCATGCCGTAACCGCCCCGATTGCGGGGCAGGATGAAGCGGGGCGCATTCAGGTCGCACTCCGCAATGAGGATGGTTTCGCGCTGCTGGGCTTCCCCGATCTCGTCGGTGAGGGTCGAGAGCGCTTCGAGAAAGTGCTCGGCCGAGTTGTCCTTGATGGCGTGGACGGCATCGATGCGCAGGCCGTCGGCGCCGTATTCCTGGAGCCACATGCGCACGTTCTGCAGCCAGTAATTGCGGACGCCGTCGGACTGCTTGTCGTCAAAGTTGATACCCGCTCCCCAGGGCGTGTGGTGCTGCTCGGTGAAGACCGGGAAGAATTTGGGCAGGTAGTTGCCCTCGGGGCCCAGGTGGTTGTAGACCACGTCAATCAATACGGCAATTCCACGATCATGGGCGGCCCGGATAAAATCTTGGAACTCCGCCGGCGTCCCGTAAGCCCGAAACAGCGCGAAGGGGGCCACCCCATCGTATCCCCAGTTTCGGTCGCCCGGCGTCTGGTTCAGGGGCATGACCTCGAGGGTATTGACGCCCAGATCGACCAGGTAATCGAGCCGTTCCGCGGCCGCGGTAAAGGTACCCTCCTCGGTGAAGGTGCCGATGTGCAGTTCATAGATGACGGCATAAGCTAGGCCGTGTCCCCGCCAGTCGCCGAATTTAGGGGCGGGCAGGTCGATCACCTGGCTCAGGTCGTGGACTCCGTCGGGTTGGTAGCGGCTGGCGGGATCGGGGTAGAGTTTGTTTCGTTTCTCGTTCAGGTAGTAGCCGTAGCGGGTGCCGGCGGGGGCCACCACGGGTTCCGATTCGTAGTAACCGTGGTCCCGTGGCTGCATGGGGTGATACTCCTGCTTTCCGTTGCGGAGCAGCGCCAATTCCAACTGGGAAGAGGCAGGGGCCCAGGTGCGGAAAGTTCTACGGGCGGAAACGTCCTCCGGCAGGGGCCCGAGGGGCAGGTAGGCGAATGGGGTCATACAATTAGCGATTTTGCAGGCGGTAGGCGGCCTGCAGGAGGCGTTTGGTCAGGGGGGACAGGAGCCGGTCCTGCGCTCGGTCGCGGGCGGGCTTCTGGTTGATGCGACTGCCCACGGGGTAGGCGTAAATTTTGTTGGTCAGTTTTCCGTAGGGTAGGCCCAGTTGATTAAGCAAGAGCAGCTCCTGGATCATCTCGCCCGCGGCAGGAGCGGCCATACAGCCCCCCAGTACCTTGCTGCTGCCGAAGCGGGGCTTCGACAGATACAGCAGCAGCACGCTGTCGCGATAGTCCGCCGCCACGGCCCGATCATCGTGGTCGAAAGACTGGGTGACGGTCTCGTACCGGATTCCCCGTTCGTCCAGTTGGGCCGGCATATACCCGAAGGTAGCCACCTCGGGGTCGGTAAAGGTGACCCAGCTGAAGTGCTTTAAATTATGTTTCCGGTCGATGGGGCTAAGTAAGTTGGTCCATAGGTCAGTATTGTGCTTTTCGGCCCCGTGACTAAACATCTCCCGCCCGTAGGCGTCCCCGATCGCGAAGATGGCCGGGTTGGAAGTGCGGTAGTATGCGTCGGCCACGATCTTGCCGCCCTTGACGTGGACCCCAGCCAGCTCGAGGCCCAGGCCGCTGGTGCGGACGATGCGCCCAATCCCGACGATGAGGTGAGTGAAGGTGATCTCTCCGTCGGCCACGCCGTCTTTCTTGACTACCGCGGTGTGGGCATCCCGGAAGCGGGCGATCTCCGTGTGGTTGCGAATCTGCACTCCTTCGGCCCGGAGCTTACGGTGCAGAACGGCTGCCGCCGGGGCGGGGTCATTCGCCAGGATCCGCTCGCCTCGGTTGAGGACGGTCACCTCGCTGCCGAGCCGCCGGAAGGCCTGGGCCATCTCACAGGAGTTGGGCCCGCCGCCGACAATGACCAAGCGTTCGGGCAGTTCGTGCAGCTCCGAGAACACGGACTCGTTGTCGTACTGCTTTACCCGCTCCACCCCGGGTACGTTCAGGTGGCGTGGTTTGGAGCCGGTGGCTAAGACAATGCGTGGCGCGGTCAGCTTGCGCCCGTTTACGGTTACCTCGTTGCGGCCCGTTAGCATGGCCTCCCCGACGAGGCATTCCAGGCCATACTCCTTGGCCAGGTACTCTGGCGTTTCGTGGGTGCGGATGACGTCCTGCCGGCCGGTGATGTATTCCATGACCTGGCTGAAATCGGCCCTCCCTTCGATTTGCAGACCGAATTTCGTAGCCTGCCGGGCCCCGGCGAACTGGGCGGCGACATGTAGGAGGGCCTTACTGGGTACGCAGCCAAAGTTAAGGCAATCGCCGCCGTAGTGCCTTGCTGTCTTGTCAATTAGCGCTACCTTAAGTCCGATCGCGCCACCGAATCCAGCGGCGCCCAGTCCGCCCGATCCGGCACCGATGACGACGAGGTCGTGGGTGTAGTTTGCCATAGTCTGGTAAAGCCGCTGACTACGCGATTGTTCTGCGGTTCCCCTGCTCAGCCCGCCGCCTCCACGATTTGCTTTAGTTCTTGCAGCTTCATCATGCACTCGATGGGCGTCATGTTATTAATGCTGATCTGGTCGAGGGCCTCCCGCAGCCGGCCGGCGGTGGGATCGCTGGTCTCGAAGATACTGAGCTGCATCGCCTCTACACTGAGACTCCCGGCGGCCATGGGCCGAGTAATTGGAGTAGGTGCCGTACCCCCGTGGGCTACTTCGTCGGACTCATAAACCTCGTCCGTCAGGTGCTGCTGCTCCAACTGGACCAGGATGCTGCTCGCCCGCGCCACGATGGTCGCCGGCATACCCGCCATCTGGGCCACGTGAATGCCAAAACTGTGCTGGCTGCCCCCCTCTACAAGTTTGCGCAGGAAGATAATTCGGTTGCCGTGCTCCTTGATGGCAATGGAGTAGTTATGGATCCGGGCCAGGCTGCCGGCCAGCTCGTTGAGCTCATGGTAGTGGGTAGCAAACAGCGTTTTCGGTCGGGCTTCTCCGTTGTTGTGCAGGTACTCGGCGATGGCCCAGGCAATGGAGATGCCGTCGAAGGTACTCGTGCCCCGGCCGATCTCGTCGAGCAGGATGAGGCTCCGGTCGGTGATGTTATTCATGATGGAGGCCGTCTCGTTCATTTCCACCATAAAAGTCGACTCCCCGCTGCTGATGTTGTCGCTGGCCCCCACCCGGGTAAATACCCGATCTACGATACCCAGACGCGCCCGTTCGGCCGGTACGAAACTGCCCATCTGAGCGAGCAAACTAATAAGGGCGGTCTGCCGCAGCAGGGCCGATTTTCCCGCCATATTCGGACCGGTGATCATCATGATCTGCCGATCGTTGGGGTCCAGCCTTACGTCGTTGGGCACGTACGGTGCTCCAACGTCTAGTCGCTGCTCGATAACGGGGTGGCGGCCCTGAATGATCTCGATGTCCTGACTCTCATCCATCTCCGGCTCCGTATACCGATAGCGGCCGGCTACCTTGGCGAAGCCCAGTAGGCAGTCGACCCGTGCCAGGAGCGCGGCGTTCCGCTGTACGGGGCCGATGTAGTCCAGTAACCACACGATGAGCTCCTCGTACAGGAGCTCCTCCCGCTGGAGGATCTTGTCCTCCGCGTTGAGGATTTTATCTTCGAGTAATTTCAGCTCTTCGGTAATGTAGCGTTCGGCACCGGTTAGGGTCTGCTTGCGCGTCCACTCCGGCGGTACGCTCTTCTTGTACTTGTTGGTGACCTCCAGGTAGTAGCCAAAGACGTTGTTGAAGCCGATCTTCAGGCTGCTGATGCCCGTCCGTTCCACTTCCCGTTGCTGGATGGCGGCCAGGCGGGCCTTGCTGTTGCGGGTGATGTCACGCAGTTCGTCGAGCTCATCGTCGAAGCCGTCGGCAATCACGCCCCCCTTAGCCAAGTTCACGGCGGGCGACTCCCGCAGCCGGCGGCCGATCTCGGTGCAGACGTCCGGCAGGGGGTCGAGGCGGCTGGCGAGTGCGCTGAGGGTCTTGCTCTCGGAGTCCATCAGCAACTTCCGAATGGGCCCCATCGCGCAGAGGGCATCGCTCAGGGCGCGAATTTCACGCGGATTCACCTTGCCCAGGGGTACCTTCGAAATGAGCCGCTCCACATCGCCGATCTGCTGAAGGGAGGCGTTGACGTCCTGGAGGAGCGGCGGGTTCCGGACGAAGGTTCGTACGGCCTCATGCCGAATGCGGATCTCGTCGATCTCCTTAAGCGGCAGCACCACCCACTTGCGCAGCAACCGCCCGCCCATTGGGGTGACGGTCTTGTCGAGGATGCTGACCAGGGAGACGCCGTGGTCGTGGGGACTGTGGATCAACTCCAGGTTACGGATCGTAAACCGATCCAGCCATACGTAGCGGTCGCTGGGCAGCCGGCCGATGCGGGTGATGTGCCGCAGGTTGCGGTTCTCGGTGGTCTCCAGGTAGTGCAGAGCGGCCCCCGCGGCAATGCGGGCCACGTGCATCTCCTCAATCCCGAACCCCTTCAGGCTGGCAGCCTTAAACTGTTTCAGCAGCTTCTCCGAAGTATAGTCCGTGGTGAAGATCCACTCGTCCTGGGGCGAGAGGTAAAAGCGGTCGCCAAATACCCGCTCAAACTCCTTGCGCTTGTCTTTGCCGACAAGCACTTCCTTGGGCTGAAAGCTCTGCAGCAGCTTATCGATGTAGTCGGTCCCGCCCTCGGCCACGAGAAACTCGCCAGTGCTGAGGTCCAGTAGGCTCAGGCCACACGGGTCCTTGCGCCCCCGCCCGAAGACCACGCTGGCCAGAAAGTTGTTGCGCTTATGTTCGAGCAGTTGGTCGTCGACGGCCAGGCCGGGGGTGACGATCTCCGTAACGCCCCGCCGGACGATCTTCTTACCCTTAGTCGGCTTCTCCAATTGCTCACAGATCGCCACCCGGTAGCCGGCGCGCACCAGCCGGGGCAGGTAGGTATCCACGCTGTGGTAGGGGAAGCCGGCCAGTTCTACGTCACTCCCGCCGTTGTTGCGGCTCGTCAGGGTAATACCGAGAATTTGGGCGGCCGTCACGGCATCCTCCCCAAAGGTCTCGTAAAAGTCCCCCACCCGAAAAAGCAACAGGGCATCCGGGTGCTTGGCCTTCACCTGGTTGTACTGCGCCATCAGCGGCGTAACTTTTTTCGACTTGCTGTTAGCCACGAATGAAGGGGGATTTTTGCGGGAAGGGCGAAGGTAAGCAGTGCCAGGCGGGGGTTCAAGACTTGCCCATCAGGACGTACGCTTGGCTTTCCTCCTGCATAGTCAGCAGCGGAGTATCCTCCTCCCCTTCCGTCCGGTTCAGGATGGCGCAGCCCACCGCGCACGACGTACAGCGGGTAGGCGTACAGTACTGCTGCTTCAACTCCAATAGCGCCTGACTTTCGGCGGCCGAGCGGGCGGGCCAGTCAAGTTTACGCCAGCGGTCAATCACGTTGTTGCGCTCCGCAGGCAGGGCCTCCAGGAGTTCCAGGGCCCGGTCGTGGTACCGGGCGTCGTCGCGCAGCTTTCCGTAGGTGAAGTAGGCCGGGGCTACGGCATTGATCAAGATGCTGTGAATCGCCATTTCCCCCAGGCGGTGGGCGTGGGCGTCCCCGGCCGGGCCGAAGCGGTAGTGGTCGCGCCAGTAGCCGCCCAGCCGCACGTTAAACATCTGCTGCAACTCGGCCACGTCGGCCGCCGCTAACGCCTTACCGAAGAGTTGTCCGCTGCGCTGATACAAACCCGCCAACTGGGCAATCCGAAGGGTGGGAAAGTTGTTGGGTCGCATCCGTAGGAACCGCCAGCCCGTCGCGGGCATCGGCCGCAGTTGGTGCTTGACGCGGAGCAAGGCATATTCCCGTCGCAACCGCCGCAGGTAAGGATCTTCCTCCGGCTGCTCGTCGGGCAGCAGGCCCGACTGCCCGAAGAGTAGGGCCTCCAACTGCAGTAGGCTGTGCTTGTGCTTTAGCAACACCCGCAGGGGCAGGGATCGGGCCAGCAACTCCATCGCCTCGGCGTTCACCTTTCCCCCCATCGCCCTTGCTAGGGTGCGGTAGAAGGCGTCTTCCCAATCCCGGCTGCTGTCCCCCAGCCGTCGCGCAAATTCTTCCGCCCGCCGGCTTAGCCGCTCGGCCAGCACCCGCTGCAGAAAAAGGTTACGAACCGGCGACGCCACCTCATGCACCAGTGTCTGGCACGGTATCCAGTATTCGTTATGCAACAGGCGCCAGTAGCGGTTGCGGATGCCGCCGGGAATGCGCCCCTTCAGTTCGAGACAGGGGATGCGGGTGCCATCGCGGCGGAACACCGGGCGGTCCTCCTCCAGCACGACGTGCAGAATGACGCCGTCATATGCCGGGTCCTCTTCGTGGCGGTGGACGTACCATTCGCTACTGTAAACGTGGAGTTCGACCTTGCCGGCCCACTGCAACTCGCCTATTCGGAGGCGGGCATCGTCGAAATCGGGACCGGCATCCGTGTTGTGGGTACCAAACTGCCGAATGGTCAGGGGCTCGCCTTCGGTGGTACGGAGGTCCCGTAGATCAAACCGGGCCAGCCGCCACAGGTAGTGGAGGAAATCTTCTTTCATTTCTCTAGTGGTTAATCAAACAATATGTGTGCAATTAACTGCCAATAGAAATAAAATGCAACTATTTGTTTATAAAAATGTCCTTTCCAGCTTAGAAAAGCGGTATGCCAGCTCATTTTTCGCGTCCGGCCGGTGGCCCTCGCTCCATACTTCGGTCCATTCCCCGGCCGGCAACATGGGGAAAAAGGCGTCCCCATTGGGGATGTCGAGCCCGACGATAGTCTTATATACGGTGGAAACCATGGGCAAGGAAGCCGTATACAGCTCGCCACCCCCAATGATGAACGACTCCGTAGCCTCGGTGACGGCGGGGTGCGCTAATGCTTCCCGCAGGCTGTGGACCACCACTACCCCCGTGGCAGTAAAGAAGGGATCCCGGGTCAGCACAATATTCGTACGCCCGGGCAGCGGCCGGCCGATGCTCCGAAAGGTCTTGCGGCCCATAATGACGGGGTGCCCCAGCGTAGTGCGCTTAAAAAACTTCAGGTCGGCGGGCAGGTACCAGGGTATATCCCCATCCTTACCAATGGTATTGCGGCGGTCAGTAGCCACGATAGCGGAAAGTTGCATACCGCCAAGGTACGCCGGGGAGCATCTCAGCTACAAGCCCCGCCCCCGCCCACATTCGTACGATCACTGAAGGTAATTTTCAGACAGACCATCCCTCATTCCTTCCCTCACACCCGCGCTCCGCCGCCATCCCCCCCTATCGTATATTTGCAACAAATAATTGTAAAAACCCCAAGTGACGCGCCCAGCCAAGAGATCCGCGACGACCAGCGGAACCGTCTACACCGACGTGGTGCTGCCCCTGGCGCTCGCCCTGACGTATACCTATTCCGTCCCGGAAGAGTTGGTGGGCCAACTACGGGTCGGGCAGCGGGTAGAAGTAGAGTTCAGCTCCAACAAGCACTACGCGGGCATCGTGCGGGCCATCCACGGCCGGGCGCCGGGTTTCAAAACCAAACCGATTATCGGCATCATCGATCTGGAGCCTTTGCTGACCGATCGGCAACTCGCGCTGTGGGATTGGATGGCCGACTACTACTGCTGCACCCTTGGCGAGGTGATGTCCGCCGGCCTGCCGAGTCACCTGAAAATGGCCAGCGAGACCATCATCACCCTCGGCCCCCTGTTCAGCGACGACGTCACCCAGCTCAGCGCCGACGAGTACCTCATCGTCGAGGCGCTCACCCTGCAGCCGGAACTTTCCCTTAAAGACATCCGCGACATCCTGCAGCGCAAGACGATCTACCCGGTGATCCGCAGCCTGCTCGACCGCCACGTGATCTTCCCCAAGGAGGAAATGAGCAATCGCTACAAGCCGCTGGAAGTTAAGTGCGTACGCTTTAGTTCTGCCTGTCGCACGGAGGCCGAGCAGGTCGCCGCCTTTGACAAAGTGGCCCGCTCCGAGAAACAAACGGCCGTGTTGCTGGAGTACATCCAGTACAGCCGGACGCAACCTTACGTGCGGCGCGCCGACCTGACGAAACGGACCGGGGCCAGCGATGCGACCCTCAAGGCAATGGTCAAAAAAGATATTTTCGAGTTTTACGACCGCGAGGTGAGCCGCCTCGACGAGGTGGAAGCCTCCGCCGAGGCCGGCACCCTCAGTCCGGCGCAAACCGAAGCCCTGGGCGCGGTGCGCGGGTGCCATGCCCGTGGCAGACCGGCGCTCATCCACGGCGTAACGAGCAGCGGAAAAACGCGCGTGTACCTGGAGCTGATGCAGGAGGAGATCATCGCCGGCCGGCAGGTGCTGTACCTACTGCCCGAGATTGCCCTGACCGGACAGATCGTCAAACGCCTGCAACGGGTGCTGGGGGACCGCATCGTCGTGTACCACAGCCGCCTGAATAATATGGAACGCGTGGAGATCTGGAAGGCGGTACTGGCCGGGGAGACCTCGGTGGTTGGACCGCGTTCGGCGCTCTTCCTGCCCTTCACCAAGCTCGGCCTGGTGGTGGTCGACGAAGAACACGACCCCTCCTTCAAGCAACACGACCCGAGTCCGCGCTATAACGGCCGTGACGTAGCGATGTACCTCGCCCATCAGCACGGAGCCCGGGCCATTCTGGGTAGCGCCACGCCGAGCCTGGAAAGTTGGGAGAACGCCGCCGCCGGAAAGTACGGATTGGTGCGGATGACAGAGCGCTTCGGGGGTATCGCGCTGCCGGAGATCACCATTGCCGATACCCGCGAGACCGATGAGCAGGGTGCCCATCACCCCTTCTTCACCCCCACCCTACTCAAGGCCATCCGACAGACGATCGAGCGGGGCGAGCAAGTCATTTTGTTCCAGAACCGACGGGGCTTCGCGCCGGTATATTTCTGCCCGACCTGCGAGTACACCGTGCAGTGCGTCAACTGCGACGTCAGCCTGACCTACCACAAGCACCAGCACCGGCTGCGCTGCCACTGTTGCGGCTACGTGACCGCACCGCCGGAGCACTGCCCGGCCTGCGGCGAGCTGCAACTCAAACTCAGCGGCACGGGCACCGAAAAGATCGAGGACGAGCTTAAGATCTTTCTCCCCGAGGCCCGCATCGCCCGGATGGACCTCGATACGACCCGCGGCAAGCACACCCTGGGCAAACTCATCGGGGCTTTCGAGGTGGGGGACCTGGATATCCTGGTGGGTACGCAGATGGTCACCAAGGGACTGGATTTCGAGCGGGTCGGTTTAGTCGGCGTGATCAGTGCCGACCAGCTGCTGCGCTTTCCGGACTTCCGGGCGGACGAGCGGGCCTTTCAGCTGATGCTGCAGGTGGCCGGTCGGGCCGGACGCCGCCACCGCCGGGGCCAGGTGATCATCCAGGCCCACGAGGGCACCCACCCGGTGCTGACCGATCTGCTGGCCGGCGACTTCGATAATTTCATCCGTCGGGAAGCAAGTAACCGGGCCGCCCACGGCTTTCCGCCCTACCGGCGTATGATCCGGCTGCAACTGCGCCACACCAAGCGGCATACCGTGGAGGAGGGAGCCAAATTGATGGGCTCGTGGCTTTCCCACGCACTGGGCAATCTGGTCGAGGGCCCGTTTGAGCCGAGCGTGGCCCGCTTGCGGACCTACTACCTGCAGGACATGGTCATTCGTGCCTCCCCGGCTCCGGCGGAGCTCCGGCGCGTGAAGCTGATCATCCGCCGGGCCACCGACAAACTCGCGCAGACTAAGGGGCTCACCTCCGTTCGGGTGGTGGTGGACGTGGATCCGTACTAATCCTTAATTGCCACTGCGGACGCGACCGGCGCTGCTGGTATCGGAGACGACGTCGCTGGGATTCCCGCTATACTGAACGGACCCGGCTGAGCTGGCGTCGGCCCGCAGCGAGTTAGTAGTATGCACCTTAATACTGGCGGCGCTGCTGACGTCGGCCACGCCGTCCTCCGCGATGAGCTTGTCAGCGTCGATATCGCTGGCACTGCTGGCGTCGGCGTTTACCCGCTTAGCTTTGCCACTCACCTCTATGCTGCCGGAACTGCTGGCGTCGATATCTACGCGGTCGCCGGAAAACGCAAGCTGGATCTTGGCGGAACTGCTGACTTCCAGGTTAAGATCGTCACCCGAAAAAGGCGTCATTCCGGTGATGCGGGAACTGCTGGAGGCGTCGATGCCGCGCAGGAGGGGTAGGGAGACGTAGACGGTGATGTCCTTGGTCGACTTGAAGTTGGCCTTGTCGCTGTACTTGATCTGGAGCGTTTTGCCCCGCAGTTCAGTAACTACAAACTCCTGGAGGTTGCTCTCGGCTTCGACGCGGACGCTAAAGGTAGGGCTCTCCGAGAGCTCCACCCTGAAGGAACAACAGGCCTTTACGGCAGTGAAGCCGTCGAGGCCGCGTTCCTGGGTGATGAGGTCACCATTGCCCCTGACGCGCTCGCCTGAGAAGCGGTCAAAAAAGCCACCGTTGTTGACTTCTACTTGGGCGAGTAGGGAGCCGGTGAGAAATAGTAGAACAAGGCAGGCGAAGGTAGGAGTGGTCTTCATGGTTGTGTTGGTTGTACTGCAAAGGACGAGGACCGATGGGTAGGGTTGCATGCCGGATTCATCTTTTTATCGGAGGGGATGTTAATGCCACCATGTCGAGATTGCTCTT
Organism: Lewinellaceae bacterium; assembly: GCA_963710195.1. GTDB lineage: Bacteria > Bacteroidota > Bacteroidia > Chitinophagales > Saprospiraceae > Neolewinella. The sequence continues at coordinate 354,771 of CAVPZF010000002.1, read as the reverse complement.
TCTGCTGGTGATTATGTTGGTGCTGGATGGGTACGCTTTTTTCGCCCTGCGGTCGTGGTTGTCTGTCTACAGCCGGCGCGTCCGGCGCGGGGGGTTTGCCGCTTACTGGTTGCTTTCCGTGGCGGCCTTTTTATTTATCCTGCTCAACGTGGCGGAAGTAACCGAACCCTGGCCCAAGTTTGCCAAGACGTACTCCCGGGCGGCCGTATTCATTCTCTACCTCAGTAAGGTACCCGTAGTCTTCTTCCTGTTTCTCGATGAGTTGCGGCGTGGCGCGACCTGGTTACTGAATAAGGTAAGTCCCGTGACCGAGCGTGACACCAGCCGCTCCCGCTTCCTCAGCAAAGTTGGCCTAATCGCCGGTGGTGTCCCGCTGGTGACCCTGACCTACGGCATGGTCCGCAATGGTTACCGCTACCGCCGCTTTGCGGTCGATGTACCCATCGAGAACCTCCCCGCGGAGCTGGAGGGCCTCAAAATCGTTCAGTTCAGCGACATGCATTCCGGCAGTTGGGCCGGTTCTCAGCCCCTCTGGAACGCCGTGGAGATGATCAATCGGGAGGAAGCCGACCTCGTCGTCTTTACCGGCGACCTCGTTAACAACCGCGCCGAAGAGATGCTGCCCTACATCGACATTTTCAAGAACCTGAACGGCAAGCACGGGGTCTTCAGCATCCTGGGCAACCACGATTACGGCGACTACGTGCCGTGGTCCGATGATGCCGCCAAGGGGGCTAATATGGAACAGCTGTACGACATCCACCGCCGCCTGGGCTGGGATCTCCTGCGCGACGAGCACCGCAAAATCGACATCCAAGGCCACCGCCTTGCCCTCATCGGCATCGAAAACTGGTCGGCCATCCTCCGTTTCCCCAAGTACGGCCACCTCGCCGTCGCCGCCGCCGGTACCGACGACTGCGCCGTCAAGATTCTCCTCAGCCACGACCCCACCAGCTGGGACGCCCTCGTCCGCCCCGAGTACCCAGATATCGACCTCACCCTCAGCGGTCATACCCACGGCTTCCAGTTTGGCGTAGAGATCCCCGGCTTCCGCTGGTCGCCTGCCCAGTTCATTTACGAACAGTGGGCAGGGCTCTACCGGAATGGCACACAGTCGCTATACGTGAATCGGGGGTTGGGATTTTTGGGTTATCCCGGGCGGGTGGGAATTTTGCCGGAGGTTACGGTGCTGTCGCTGAAAAGGGAAGAGGCTGCGCAGTAGAGGGCTTGCGCCGGTAGTTGGGTGATGTATTCCGGCAAGGGCGCTGATCAGTCTGCCGCCCACGCAGCGGGCTTCTACCGCCAACGAGCGGAGCGAGAGGCCGTATACCGTGAGCGAAGCGAACTCTACCTCCGGGCGCTGGCCCGTCTATCAAGCCACTTCGTGGCCCCTTCCGGCTTCCAGGATTTCGTACCAGTCCTGGCGGTCGAGGTCGAGGTCGAGTGCCTGGAGGGATTTGGTGAGGCGGTCCTTCTTGGTAGTACCGACGACGGGCACGGGGCGGGTGGGGTGCTTGCGGCACCAGGCGAGGAGGACGACGTCTTCGTCTACGCCGTACTTCTTACCCACCTCGCTCACCTTGTCGCGGAGACGGAGGAATTTGGTGCCTTCCCCCTTGAAGTACTTGGTGCCGCCGAGGGGGCTCCAAACCATCGGGCGCAGGTGGTGCAGTTGGCACTGGTCGTAGGTCCCGTCGAAGAGGGGGTCCGTATGCAGGGGGTGGCACTCCACTTGGTTGGTGACCAGCTCGGTGCGGGCGTTTACTAGGGAGAACTGGCTGGGCGTAAAGTTGCTGACGCCGAAGTGCCGCACCTTGCCGGCCGTGCGAAGGTCCTCAAAGGCGGCGGCCATGACCTCGGGTTCCATTAGGGGGTCGGGGCGGTGGAAAAGCAGCAGGTCGAGGTAGTCGGTGCGCAGGTTGCGGAGGCTGCGCTCGGCGGAGGCGATGATGTGGGCGTGGGTTGCATCGTAGTGATGCACGCGGGTACCGGGGCGGTGGAGTGATTCGAGCTGGATGCCGCACTTAGTCACGAGCTGGATCTGACCGCGTACCGTATTGCTGTGCTGGGCCAGCGCGGCGCCGAAGGCTTCCTCGGTGGTATAGCTCCCGTAGATGTCGGCGTGGTCGAAGGAGGTGATGCCCAGATCCAGGCAATGACCGATCAACTCCGCCATCTCTACGGTGTTGTAGTCGCTCCCCCATTCCCCCCAGGTCATGGTGCCGGCGACAATTTCGGAGAGTTGGAGTCCGTCCGGACTAAGGCTGCGTTGGGATGCGTTCATGGGAGGGTAAGAAGATCGTTTGCTTATGAGATATCTCCACTTGGTAGTTGCCCTACTGTTCATTTTGTTCGCTTACTTCCAGCTGAATGATCCCGATTGGCCGATTTGGACGGCGATGTACGCCTCGGTAGCGGTGGTGGCCGGCTGGCGGGCGGTGAGCCGTCCTCCCCGCGTGCTGGTCTACGCCGCGTTTGCAGTAGCGGTAATCTGGATGGCTACGTTGCTCCCCGACCTCATCGTCTGGATCAATGAGGGTATGCCCACCATTGCCGGACACATGCAGGCGGAGAGTCCGCACATTGAGTTGACCCGGGAGTTTTTTGGATTGTTAATTATCAGCCTTACCCTGGGGGGCTATGCCTGGACGGGTCGGTGATTTTCTGGTGGTCGGATTATGGGGTTAACACGGATTGCCCATGGCGGACGCGGTTGTGCCGCGCTTAGGCACGGATCAGCACGGGTTCCCCTCGCACTGATGCCATATACTGGAGGCACTGGAAGCGGGGTTTCGCGGATGTGGCCGTACCGGTGGTAGGATATCGCTCCGCTGGAAGTATGGACTTTATAACAACCCGAAATAGGCCTTCGTGACGGGTACGCTTGCCTCCACTCCCCGGAGCTTGAGCAGCAGCCCCTGGGCATTGGCAGACACGGCCACGAGGTGCCGAAGATTGACTAAGTAATCGGGGTGAGAGCGCACAATATCGCTGACCGATAGGGCGGCTCCTATCTCCGCCAGGGGAATGCCCACCCGTTGGCGCCTCCCCTCCAGATCGTACAAAAAGGTAGCGGCGGTCCCGTCGCGCTCTGCGTACACCACCCGTTGCGGTATGACCACTGCACCCGCGGCCCCGCCCAACGCAACTTCACCCGCCTCGGGGAGCGTGGGCGTGCCCGTAAGCAGGCCCACCTGTACCCGGCTGGCTACTTTCTGATACTCCTGCTCGGCACGCAACTGGACGGCGATGCCGCTAACGATGATGGGCAACAGGCCTACAAGAACGGTGGGGACGGTAATGTAGAGTAGAACCCGGAGATTCATCAGCGTCCAGCCGACCGTATAATTATGGAGCAAAAAGCAGGCGACGGACACCAGAAACAGCAGTACCGCCTGATCGAGGGTCCAGCGGAGCAGGGTCCACTTGCGGCCCCGCCGCCGGACACCCAATCGCTCGGTCACGTAGCTGTAGGTGATAGCCACGACGAAGGTGACCAACCCGTACGCGAGGGCCAGCAGGACCGGAAAGAGAAACAGCAGCGCAACAAAAACGAAGCCGGCCGTACGCCCGTGCCCAAAGATTACGCCGCGATCGAAGGAACGCTCGGGGAAGGGCCGGAGGAGGGGGTTGCGACTGAGCATCAGAGGGGCGTAGACAGCAATCGGAGAACCTCCACCCCCCGGTGGTAGAGGTCTTCGATTTCCTCGGGGGGCAGCAGCAGACCCTGTTTATAGAAGATCAGGTAAAAGCCGATGCCCTCCAGCGACCAGCCCCGGTGGAGGGTAAAATAGTTAAGGACCTCGTCGTTGAAGTGGTGGCGGATGTAGTCCTCATCGTTTCCGGTCAGGCGGTACTGCCCACTGAATTTGGGGTAGCGGACGAAGTCGATATCTTGGAAGCCGAACAGTTCCCCCAGCTTGTGGAGTAGCGATTCGGGTTGTAAGCTCAGCTCAGGTAGGGCGATCCGTTTGCTTTGTAGGAAAAGTACCGTTTGGTTTACCCTCCGCTTATCTCCGTAGGCCCGGTAAGCATAGTCGAACACGTGCGCCTCGTGATCGGCCAGCCCCTGCTGCCGGTGCAGAATGTTGGTGACCGTCCGGTAGCGGCCGCGGGAGGCAAGCCGAAAATCCTCCAGCTGACGGTGCATCCCGATCTCGTCGGTGGCGCTGAAGGGGTAGCCCCGCTGGGCGGCGAGGGTTTCGAGACTCTGCTGGCGATAATCCATTGGCCAAATATAGAAAATGCCCTCCTCCGAAACGGAAGAGGGCATTCAAAGTCGATGAAGCCGTCCGACGCCCTAGCGGCGTTGAAGGGCCGACAGCGTAATTAGTTGCCGTTGTTAAACATACCGGTTTCTCCGGCGGGCACGGCCTCGGGCTGGGCGGGCTTCTCCAGTACTTCGCCCATGATGGTCAAGACGACGGGCTCCTCGCTGGCGGTAGTGGTCAGGGTGACGCGTTTGCGGAACTTACCGAGGCGGTCGGTCGCGTAGCGGACCTTGATCTCGCCAGAATCACCGGGGGCCACGGGGGCCTTGCTGTAGGAGGGCACGGTACAGCCACAGCTGCCTACCGCGTTGGTGATGATGAGGGGCTCGGCGCCGGTATTGGTGAACTTGAAGACCCGGTAAGGATCGGCATTTTGCTGGATGGTGCCGTAATCGATCTCCGTCTGCTCGAAGGCCATGGCCGTAGCGGGGGCAGCGGCTACCTGAGCGGAGGGCTCCATGACCTGGGCCTGGAGGGAGAAAGTAAGGCAGGAGCAGAGGGCGAGAAGGGAGAAAATGCGCTTCATGTGCAGGTATTTTTTCTTCGGGTGCTAAAGGTACGGTCCGGAGCACAAACGACCCGGAGTGATCAGGCATACAACGCGCGCACCGGGCAAAAGATGATACCAGATACGGGCGGAAGATGTTAATATCCTGTAAAAAGTTAGTCGGCCCGCTTGGTCAGGTCGCGGCGGCGCGCTTATCTTTGCGACCGCTTAGATAGCTAAGGGGGATTAGCTCAGCTGGCTAGAGCGCTTGCATGGCATGCAAGAGGTCACCGGTTCGACTCCGGTATTCTCCACTTCACGCGCCTTCGGTACTTCGTGCCGGGGGCGGTGTTGTTTCAGCCCTCCAGCATCAGGGCGTACGTCAGCGGGATCTGCCCGGCCAATTGTCGCAGTTGCCAGCGGTCCTCCCCAACCCTTACCGTATCGGGAAAACAGTCGTAGGGCGAGTAATCGTACTCCTCGAAGTGCCGCAGCCTAAGTCCCCGATCGAGCAAGGAGGTGATCACGCAGCTCACGGGGTGATCCCAACTGACCACCGTTCCGCTGACTCCCTCGCTCTGGTCGGTATAGCTCCCGCTTTCTTCCTCCACGATGGGGTCGCGGTTGAAGTAGGGGTACTTTATAGCGGTGCGCTCCTCATTCCACAGCCACACGAAGGGATGGAACTCCACGAAAACGAACTGCCCACCCGGTTTCAGGTAGCGGGAGACGATGGCGGCCCAGCGGTCCAGGTCGGGCAACCAGCCAATGGTGCCGTAGGAAGTGAAAACGATATCGAAGGTTTCCTCGAGGTGTTCGGGCAGGGAGTAGAGGTCGCAATTGATGAAGCGGGCGGTGAGTCCGGCACGGTCGGTCAGCTCCCGGGCGGCGGTGATGGCGGCGTCGCTTAGGTCTACGCCGGTGACGCTCGCTCCCCGGCGGGCCAGGGAGAGTGTATCCTGCCCGAAGTGGCACTGCAGGTGAAGGATGGTCTTTCCTCCCAGGTCATCGGGCAGTAGTCCCAGCTCGATTTCCCGCAGGCTTTCCTTCCCCGCCAGCCAACCGGCGACGTCGTAAAATTTACTCTTCAGGTGAGCTTCCGTGCGGGCGTTCCAATTGGCCCGGTTGTACTGCAGGTAGTCTTCCATCCTTAAAAATAGGCAGCGGCGCGGACGCGGGTGCGGAGGGGATCACCAGCGCAGCACCAGACCTACCCCTTCGTCGGTGAGGCCGAGCCGCCAACCATCCGCGCGCCCGTCCTTGTGCCACTGTGGAACGAGGATACCGAGGGCGGCGCCCAGTGCGTAACCGGCGACGATATCCGTAGGGAAGTGCTTGCCCGCCCGGTACCGCGCGTAGCCGGTAGCCAGGGGCACCGCGGCGGCCGAGGCCCAGATCACGGGTCGCCAGGGGCTGTCGGGGTAAAGATCGTGCAGCACCTTAGCGGTAAAAAAGCTAAGCGCGGCGGCGTTGGACGTGTGCCCGGAGACAAAGGACAGCCGGGCATCGCTCGCTACTTTGGCGTCCTGGTCATACTGCTCGTTGTAGGTTAGTGGCCGGCTGCGCAGGGTGACGACCTTGATGAGCTTGGTGAGGCCGCCGTTAAGTAGCATGGTCTGCCCGATCATCGTACCCAGGACCAGTATTTTGCGGCGCGCCTGTCCGTTAGCCAGCGCAACGGCCGGAAGGAGAGCCGCGCTCCGCAGCAGGCGGTCAGACCACAGCCGTGCCACGGGGCACTCGTTGCGGGTAGCTCCCCGATCCAGCAGCCAGATCTGGCTACGGCGTTTACGGCCAAGCTGTGTGGGCGTCAGTGGACTCATCCGCGCTTCCAGGAGGCGACCCGCCGCGGTAGCGCCTAGCCCTAAGCCGAACAGGCTTACCTCTCGATCCAGGTCGAGGGTGTAGGGAAAGTTACGCTGCGCCGATAGGGAAAGGACAAGCAGGAGAGAAAAGACAACGAGAAAAAACTTCACGGGCAGAACTAAGGATCAGGGCGAGTGCGGAAGAGCCACCATTAGGCAGCGGTACAAGTTAAGGCAAAATTTTGCTCCCCCGTTTCGGTCAGCCGACAGAAGAGTGCTAAGCTTACTGACCGAGCGGTGGTAAAGTGCCCGGAGAAAAAGGTAGTCGAACGGAGCTACTCACGAAAGCCCGGCGAATCTGCTTGCTCGACCACCCCGTCCGACTTGACCAATTCGACCGGCGCGACATGGAGGTCGAGGGGGAATAGAGCTTGTTTGGGATTTCGCTCACCGCCGCAAACTTGCTCTTTTGCGCCAATTCTTTGCCTCAAAAGCATCACCTAGCCCGCTAGGCTTCCCTTTCGGAGGCTCGAATAGACCCAAATTAGCGGCGTTTACTCAGGCTCGGAAAACCCAAACAAGCGCTTACTAACTTCCTCGGATAGGGGCATGGGGCACCGCTTACCCCACTCAACCGCAACAGCTCCCTTGCGTTAGGAAGCTTTACCCCTTAACTAACTACTTATGGCACTCCGCCTGGGCGACACCGCCCCCAACTTCGACGCCCAAACCACCGAGGGCGACATCAACTTTTACGACTGGGCCGGCGACCAGTGGGTCGTACTCTACAGCCACCCCAGCGATTACACGCCCGTTTGCACCACGGAGCTCGGCCGCACCGCCGCCCTCAAGGAAGACTTCGAGCAGCGTAACGCCAAGGTGATTGCCCTCAGCGTCGACGACCTCGACAGCCACATGGGCTGGCTAAAGGACATCGAGGAGACCCAGCAGGTCACGATGAACTTTCCCATCATCGCCGATGCCGACCGCAAGGTGGCCACCGCCTACGATATGCTGCACCCCAAGGCCGACAGTACGTTTACCGTCCGCTCGGTCTTCATCGTCGACCCCCAGCATAAAATCCGCCTCATGCTAACTTACCCGCCCAGCACCGGCCGGAACTTCCAGGAGATCCTCCGCGTGCTCGATAGCCTGCAACTCACGGACAACTACAGCGTCGCCACCCCCGTCGACTGGAAGGAAGGCGAAGACGTCGTGATCAGTCCCAGCATCAAGACCGAAGATATCCCCGACAAGTTTCCCAAAGGGCATAAAGTAATCAAAGACTACCTGCGCACTACGCCACAACCTAACCGGTAAGGGGGAGTAGTACGTTAGTTCTTTAGTTCGTTAGTGGCCCATATTTCGTGTGCCCCTAACGAACTAAAAAACTAACGAAATAACGAACTAAAAAACTACCTAAGCTACATGACCAGATTACTCTTACTCCTGCTTCTTTGCACCTGCGTCCCCGCCTCTACTGTCCTACGGGCACAGGATGATGGCGAAAAGTCTGAAAAGTCCAATAAGAAGGACAAGGAGGCCTACAAAGACCTGCTGGAGGATGCGAAAACCCAGGTGGGACTCTTCGGGGTCATCATGAAGGAAGGTAAGACCTACTTCGAGCTGCCGGTAAGTTTGTTGGAGGAGGAGATCTTGGTCGTGAGTCGGATCAGCGGACACGTCAAGGGGCTAAATTTCGGGGGCGCGGGTATGAAGAGCCGGCCCCAGCAGGTGGTACGCTGGCAGAAGCACGGCGATAAATTGCTGCTGCGGAGCGTCAGCTTTAACAGCGTGGCGAGCCCGGACTTACCGGTATACCAGTCGGTCAAGAACAACAACTACGAGCCCATCGTAGCGGCCTTTGACATCGAGGCCTACGGAAAGGACAGCGCCACCGTCGTAGCCGACGTGACGCCGTTTTTCACCAACGACGAGCCGATGATCGGTGCGCTGGACGACGATGAGCGCAAGGAGTTTGGCATCAAGGGACTGGACAAGGACCGCAGCCTGATCATGTCCATCAAAGCCTTCCCCGGAAACGTAGAGGTGCGCCACGTGCTGACCTACCGGGGCGACAAGCTGCCCGACAACCAGGTAACCGGTACCCTCTCCGTAGAGATGAACCAGAGTTTTATCCTGCTGCCCGCCGAGAAGATGCAACCGCGGGAGTACGATCCCCGGGTAGGCTACTTCAGCATCCAGCAGACCAATTACGGTCTAGACGCCCAGCGTGCCGAGAAGCAGCGCTTCATCACCCGCTGGCGGCTGGAGCCCGTGGATCAGGAAGCGTGGGAACGCGGCGAACTGGTGGACGTGAAGAAGCCCATCGTGTACTACATCGACCCCGCCACCCCCGCCGACTGGGCACCCTACATCAAGCAGGGGGTCAATGACTGGCAGCAGGCCTTCGAGGCCATCGGCCTGAAGAACGCCATCATGGCCAAGGACGCCCCGACGAAGGCCGAAGACCCCGACTGGAGCCCGGAAGACGTCCGCTACAGCGTGATCCGCTACGTCACCACCGAAATCCAGAACGCCCAGGGTCCCCACGTGCACGACCCACGGACCGGCGAGATCCTGGAGAGCGACATCATCTGGTACCACAACGTGATGAACCTGCTGCGCAACTGGTACCTGATCCAGACCGCCGCCGTGAATTCGGAAGCCCGTACCCCCAAATTCGAAAAGGAGGTGATGGGCAAGCTCATCCGCTTCGTCGCCGCCCACGAGGTGGGGCATACCCTGGGTTTGCCCCATAACATGGGTAGTAGTCCGGCCTATACCGTGGCCCAGTTGCGGAGTCCCGGCTTCGTACAGCAGAATGGGGTGGCCCCGAGCATCATGGACTACGCCCGCTTCAACTACGTGGCCCAGCCCGAAGATGAGGGGGCCGGTTTGATGGCCAAAATCGGGCCGTACGACTACTTCGCCATTCGCTACGGCTACTTGCCCATTACGGAGGGCAACGAGAAACAAATCCTCAACGCGATGGTGAAGGAAAAGGCAAACGACCCGATCTACCGCTACGGCCGCCAGACACGCAACGGCTACGACGCCAGTGCCCAGACCGAGGACATCGGCGACGACGCCGTGCTCGCCTCCACCCTGGGGATCGCTAATCTGAAGCGGATCGTTCCGAAACTGACCGAATGGACCGCCGAGGAGGGCAAGTACTTCGACAACCTCGAGGAGCTGTACGACAACGTGATCGGTCAGTTGCGTCGGTATACCGGGCACGTGGCCAGCAACGTCGGCTCGGTGTACGAATGGCAGCGCACTAGTGATGAGAACAAGGTGGTTTTTGAGACTGTCGGTAAGGAGAAACAGCAGGCTGCCGTAACATTCATCAACCAACAAATCTTTACTACGCCCGAGTGGCTGATCGACGCAGACATCCTGCAACGTATCTCGGCCAGCGGGGTATCCGAAAAGATCGCCGGTCTCCAGGCCAGTGCCCTGCGTACGCTGATGAACGATGACCGCCTCAACCGCCTGGCCGAGCAGCACGCTATGGACAGCGGCGCTTACGGCCTAATGGACCTGATGAACGACACCCGCGGCGGCGTCTTCACCACCGCCAACACCACCAGCAACTACGGACGTACCCTGCAGGCCGCCTACGTAGACGCCCTGACCGGCTTACTCACAAATGAGGAAGTAACCGCAGACGTCAAGGCCGGCGCCCGTGCCAACCTAAAGGCGATTGAGCAACACCTCGCCGCCGGCAAGCCCGGAAACGACCTGCTCGTACAGGGGCACCGCGACGCGCTGAGCCAGCACATTCGCGTGGCCCTGACGGGCCTGGAGGTGATGACGGGGAAGAAGTAGTTGGTGGGTTGATAAGGTGCCGCTATCGGAGGCGGTACAATGCGGCCTCTACCCATAGTGACCGGCGTAGTGTTAATCGAGCCGGACCGTCTCCTACGCTCGCACCCCACCAACCACCCCCGCACAACCCCAGCAGGTCCCCAGCGTTTGCCTGGTAACGATTTACTTACTCCCCTCCCCCATGCCCCAGCACGGCGAACCCGTACTCATTCCCCCGGCCGACCTCTCCGACGCCACCCGCCGCGCCGAAGCGCTCATTCCCACTCCCTACGGGAACTTTAAGATGATCGCCTACGCGGGCGACGCCGAAGACTACACGCCCCACCTGGCCCTCGTCCATCCCGATATGGATCCGCGGGGCGAAGTGATCGTCCGCCTCCACTCCGAGTGCATTACGGGCGACCTCTTCGGCTCCAAGCGGTGCGACTGCGGCCAGCAACTCGACCGGGCGATGCGCTTGACCGCCGCCGGAAAGGGTCTGGTGATCTATTTACGGCAGGAAGGCCGCGGTATCGGCATCATTAACAAACTCAAGGCCTACCAACTGCAAGACCAAGGCATGGACACCATCCAGGCTAATTTACACCTCGGTCTGGAAGTCGACGCGCGCCACTACGACGTCGCCCACGGCATCCTCCAAGACCTTGGCATCTCCCGCATTCAGCTGCTGACCAACAACCCACTAAAGGTCGACAGCTTCGGGGACGGCCCCATTGAGGTGGTGCGGCGGCTACCCATCATTGTGGACCCCAATAAGGATAACAAAAGCTATTTACGCACCAAGCAGCTTAACATGGGCCACTGGTTAAAGTAGGCGCGGCGGCGGCGCAGGTGCAAGGCTAGGCATACACAGGTACCGAACAAACGGCTACCAAAATTTATAGATCGTAAGCCGGCGTGCTTACGGCACCTTCTGCATTCCCTTCCACAAACCGCTCCCTTTCATGCCCCTCACCGAACTAGCCAAAGACGTCCACCGCGAGTGGGACAAACTCGTTGACCGCCTCCGGTGGGGCCACGACAAGCCGATCGACGTGGCTAACTACATCGGCTTCGGACGGCCCGATTACCTTTACCTCACCGGACGGGTACTGCGCGACCGGGGCATCGGCCGCGACGAGCGCGACCAGCTCTGGCACAACATCGTCAACAACTTCAAGCGCTTCAACAGCCGGGAGATCGGAGAAGCGGAAGTCGAGATCACCTGGGGCCAGCACACCTTCCACCGGACGACCGACAGCGAAGGCTACTTTCAGGTGGAGTCCGTCTGCAACCCCGAACTGGCACCGCGCTACTCCGACAAGTTGTGGCAGGAGGCGACTGTACGGGTGATGCGTACCCCCGAAAACGGTCAGGTGGACTTTGTCTCCCATTCCAACGTCATTCTCCCCCGGGGGGCAGAGTTCGGCGTCATCAGCGACATTGACGACACCATCCTCAAGACGGACGTCACCAGCCGCTTCATGCTGAAGACCCTGATGCACACCCTGCTGAAGAACGCCGCCAACCGCCGGGCCTTTGCCGGGGTATCCGACTTCTTCGCCGCCCTGGAAACCGGGCCCGATGGGGAGGGCGCCAATCCCTTCTTCTACGTCTCCAACAGCCCCTGGAACCTCTACGATCTGCTGCTCGACTTCCTCCACCTCAATAACCTGCCCCGGGGACCAATCCTACTGCGGGATTTCGGCCTTCCCTCCGAAGACATTCCGCAGACTTACAAAACGCACAAGGCGGATATGGTCGACAAGATCCTCACCACTTATCCCGACCTCCCCTTCATCCTGCTCGGCGACAGTGGCGAAGCCGACACCGACATCTACCTCGAAGCCGCCCGCAACAATCCCGATCGCATCCTCTGCATCTATATCCGCGACGTCCAGCACGAGCAACGCGCCCAACGCATCGAAGACCTGATCGAGGACATCAGCGAAATTAATGTCAAACTGGTGGGGAGCTACGAGGAAGCCGCGGAGCATGCTCGGAGGATGAAGTGGATTTTGTAGTTGTTGGGTTGTTAGGTTGGTGAGTTGTTGGGTTGCGTGGATGCTCGCTGCGCTCGTCCCGCAGGCCCTGCGGGCCACGCAACAACCCGACGACCCAACAACCCAACAATTAAAACCCGACCAGCTCCACGGCAGCCTCCACCACGTCCATCACCTGCGGCTTGCTGGCGTAGTTGCCGTCGTCGGCGTAGGCGGGGCGGTGGACGGAGGCGGTCAGCGTCCGCACGGGGGCGTCGAGGTGGCGATAGCCATCCTGTACTTCAAGGATTTGTTGACTGAGGTAGGCGGAGGTACCGCCGGGAGTATCCTCGTCGACGATCAGGAGGCGGTTGGTATTCGATAAGTGGCCGGCGATGCGGTGCTCGAGGTCGAAAGGCAGCAGCGTCTGGATGTCGAGGATCTCGGCGGAGACACCGTAGTCGGCCAGCAGCTCGGCGGCCTCCAAGCAGATGCGGACGCAGGCGCCGTAGGTCACGACGGTCAGGTCGGTGCCGGCGCACAGCAACTCGGGGACGCCCAGGGGCACCCGGAACTCCAGAAGATTGTCCGGCTCGTTCTCGCGCAACCGGTAGCCGTTGAGCACCTCGATCACGACGGCGGGATCGTCCCCTTCCAGCAGGGTGTTATACATGCCGGCGGCCTGGACCATGTTGCGGGGGACGCACAGGTGCATTCCACGCAGGGAACCTACGAGGGGAGAAAGGTAGGAGCCGCTGTGCCAGATCCCCTCCAGGCGGTGGCCGCGGGTGCGTATAATTAGCGGACAAGCCTGCATGCCGTTGGTACGCCAGCGCAGGGTAGCTACGTCGTCCGTGAGCATGGGCAGTGCGTAAAAGATGTAATCGAGGTACTGTACCTCGGCGATGGGCCGCAGCCCCCGCATGGCCATGCCCATGGCCTGACCGACGATCGACCACTCCCGGATCCCCGTATCAAAGACGCGGTGTTTACCAAACCGATCCTGAATGCCGGCGAAGCCCTGGTTGACGTCACCGATCTCACCCACATCCTCCCCAAAGGCGAAGAGCTCGGGGTGCTGCTCGAACTTCGCGGCGAAGTAATGCTGCAGCACCTCGTAACCGGGCACGGAGCGCGGCGTCTCGCCGTACTCGGCAGCTACCCCACCCAGGCGGAGGGGGGAACGGGAGGTGTTGCTTAGAAGGTGGCTCCCCTTGCTGTATTTGAGTTCGGCGCGGGCCTCGCGTAGCCAGTCGTGCAGCACCCGGGGCAGGGGGATCTTCTGTAGGCGGAAGCGAAAGCGGCGGACCGCATCGATCAATTCAGAGAGCAGGGGGGCCTCCATCCGACTGAGCTCGCTGGCGAAGTTATTAAGGGCGGGCGTACTGTGCCCATTGGTAGGCAGCAGGGCCAGTAGGGTATCCCGGCGGGCCTTGCGGGGTCCGCTCAGGTTCTCCCAGGCGGTGCGGCGGGCGGCGACAATCTCTTTCTTGGCCTTCCGGTCGAGGGCGTCCAGTTCGGCGGCATCGGCAATGCCGGTGGCCAGGAGGTAGTGCCGAAACTGCGCGAGGCAGTCCCATTTTTGTTCCCACGCCAGGCGCTCCTTCGGTTTGTACCGCTCGTGGCTGCCGCTGGTGCTGTGCCCGTTGGGTTGGGTGAGTTCGCTCACGTGGATCAGGGCAGTGCGGTGGTGCTTACGGACCTGCCGGGCCACCTTCGGAAAGATCTCGAGCAGCGCTGGATAGTCCCAGCCCTTAACGGCGTGAATGTCAATGCCGTTGGTTCCCTCTTCGCGCCTAAGCCCGGCCAGGGCCTTACTGATGCTGCCCTTGGTGGTTTGCAGCTCCACGGGCACGGAGATGCCGTAGCCGTCGTCGACCACGGTGCAGATCATGGGCACGCCCGCTACGCCGGCGGCGTTCATACTCTCCCAGAAAATCCCTTCGGAAGTGGAGGCGTCGCCGATCTCGGTCCAGGCAATTTCGTTGCCCTGGTTAGAGTGGAGGGCGGAGGGGAGGGAAGGGTCGCTCCGGTAGACTTTCGAGGCAAAGGCCAACCCGAAGCCGCGGGCCATTTGTCCGGCCGTGGGTGAGGTGGCGCTGCTCAGGTTGAATTGCCGGGTGGCGTCGATCCACTCCCCGCCCGCATCGATGGTGCGGCTGGCGTAGTGGCCCCCCATCTGCCGCCCGCTGCTGAACGGGTCGTGCTCTTCGTCAGAGTACAACTGGGCAAGCAGCTGCTCGGGAGTAGCCATGCCGAGCGTCAGCAGCAGGGTGTGGCCGCGGTAATAATCGGCGCGCCAGTCGCCATCCTGAATGGCCCGGGCCATGGCGACCTGATAGAGCTCCTTACCGTCATCGCTCACGCCAAACTTGGCGCGGCCGGTGAGGACATCCTTGCGAATAATGTTGCTGAGTTCGCGGCTTACGCGACAAGTATAATAATCACGCAGGGCGCGTTCAAAGTCCGATTCCGGAATCTTCCGGAAGTCCACGGTGGTTAGCTCGGGATCATTCAGGGGCAAAGCAGGATGGTTTATATTTCGTGGTGGTTAGCCAAAGGTTAGGTCTTGGCAAGGTAACGAAATTTTACCGGTCCCGGTTCCCGTCCGGGGCTGCGGAAGGGTCGGCCAAGGAGGTGGAATTTCCCGCACCCAACCAGTGCCGCAGCGTACTCTTCTCCGGCTCCATCCGCAGGTAGGAATAGGCAAATAGCCACTCTCCCAAATTGATGTAGCGTGCCCGCCCGTCGGAGAGAAGGTGATCGATCGGCAGGTGGCGATGACCGAAAATGCAGTACTCCAGTTCCGGATCCCGGGCCAGCCGCCGCTCGGAGTAGGCGACCAGCCACTCCTGGTCCTGCCCCAAAAACGCCTCCTCAGACGGCTGGTTGTCGCGGCTCTGACCGCTGAAGTAGAGGGCCAGCCGCATGGACAGGTTGGGGTGCAAGCGCCCGTAAAGCCATTTGGCCCAGGACGCATTCATCACCTTTTTCAGTCGCTTGTATCCGTGGTCGCCGGGCCCTAGGCCGTCCCCGTGCCCAATAAGGACCTTCCGACCGTAGATCGTATGGACGACCGGCCTGCGGTGCAGCGTCACGCCGATCTCCCGCGGGAAATAATCCTTCATCCACATATCGTGGTTGCCGGTGAAGACGTGCACGGGGATGCCCCGGTCCACCACTTCGGCCAGTTTCCCCAAAAAGCGCACGTGGCCTTGCGGTACCGCCTCCCGCCACTCGAACCAAAACTCGAAAAGGTCGCCCACCAGGTAGATCGCCTCCGCCCCCTCATTTACGCAGTGGTCCAACCACGCCACCACCCGCCGCTCCCGCTCGCGGCTGCTGTGGCGGGCGTCGACGCCCAGGTGAAAATCAGAGGCTAGGAAAACGGGCACTGGGGGAAGGATTGAAGGAGGGAGGGGACTAGGGTCTAATATCCAGGAGGGGGAGGTAGGTTGGGGGCAGGGAGGGGTCCATGGATTGACTGAGCTTAAAGGCCCGACCGGTCTCAGTGATGGAGGCGGCGATGGGGAGGTATTGGTGGCCGGTGATTTCGGGGTAAGCGGAGCCGTCGTAGCGAAAGGTATCCTGCAGGTTGCGGTGGATTTCCCGCGTAAGGTGTGGCGTGCGGTTGAGGAGGCGGGAACGCAGGTGTTC
Source organism: Lewinellaceae bacterium (assembly GCA_963710195.1). Taxonomy (GTDB): domain Bacteria; phylum Bacteroidota; class Bacteroidia; order Chitinophagales; family Saprospiraceae; genus Neolewinella. Next base: position 338,759 of record CAVPZF010000002.1, on the reverse strand, counting down.
GAGGGGCCACAGGAGGGCGGACTGCCAGGCCGGCATACCGTAGAAGGGACGGGGGGCTTCGATGCTGTCGGCAATGGCGGTCAGCACCTCCCGCCAGCTTAGGTTGGCGGCGGAGAGGAGGAATCGCTCGCGGTCCTGGCGGCGGTCAACGGCGGTGAGGGCGGCCAGGGCCACGTCGCGCACGTCGACGAAACCAGCGGCCCCCTCGGGGTATAGGGTTACTCCTTCCGCCGCCCGGCGCCAGAGGGCGGGGGTATTGGTGCCGCGCCAGTCCCCGGCCCCCAGTACCGTAGCAGGATACAGGACGGAGACCGAGAGCCCCTCCGCCTGCCCGCGCCAGACCTCCCGCTCGGCGGCAAACTTGGATCGGGCATAGGCGGTATTAGGCTCCGTGGCCGGCCAGCGATCGGTAAGCCGCGTGACCGGACCGCCGTCGACACGGTTGAGGGCAGCCACGGAGCTGAGGTACACCAGCCGGGGGGTATCCGCTTCGAGCATCATGTTGACGAGATTGGCGGTCCCCTCCCCGTTCACGTGCAGCAGCAGTCCCTCATCACCTGCCTGATAGGAAACCAATGCCGCGGCGTGAATGACGGTATCCACCCCCTCCACCGCATCGAGCAGGCTCTCGGGGTCGTTGAGGTCGCCCTGTACCAGCGTACAATAGTCAGACAGTTCCTGCAGGTAGGTAGTATCGGATCCCTCCCGAACGAGGGCCCGAAAGTACCGTCCCGATGCCGCCAGGAGGTGGGCGAGGTAGTAACCGATAAAACCGGTCGCCCCGGTGACGAGCAGATCAGCCGGCATGAAGGGCACCGTTGAGGGTATCGCGAGTGGCCCCCGTCGCGGAAGCCAGGCTATTGGGGATTCCCAATCCCCGGAAGGCGGCACATAGCGCCACGAGGGCTGCCTCCTTGAAGTCGCCGGTCAGGCCGTCCTCCACGATAAATTCGGCATGCGGGGTCCCCTGCCGCAACTGCTCAACGAAGTAGGTGTTGCGCGCCCCGCCGCCGCTCACGAGAATCTGCCTGGCACCGGCGTCCGCGCCCGAAAAGACAGCGCCAGTAGTACGCGCTAACCAGTGGACGAAGGTGTGCGAGCGATCCGCGGGGCTGGCTGGGAAGGTGGCAAGCAAGGGCCAGAGCGTGTGCACCACCCAATCGTTGCTCAGGGATTTGGGATACGCACGGCCGTGGTACGGCAGGGCGGTTAGTTGGTCGGCCAGTTCGGGCAGGTAGCTGCCGGAGCGGGCCAGGGCTCCCCCGTCGTCGTAGGCGTGCCCCTCCAGGGCCGCCAGGCGGTCCAGCACCTGGCAGCAGCCGCTGATGTCGCCCGCTAGGAAGGTGCCGTCAGGGCGCCGTATGCTGAAGTTGGCGATCCCCCCTAAATTTAGGAAGCCACCGTACTGGGGGAATAGGTGGCGGTCGGCAACGGGGGCCAGGGGGGCGCCCTCGCCACCGGCGGCCAGGTCGCGGCTGCGGAGTTCGGTCACCGTCGGGAGGCCGAGCTGGTGGGCGATGCGGGCGCCGCAGCCGAGCTGCACGGTGTAGCCCAGTTGGGGCTCGTGGTAGACGGTGTGTCCGTGACAGCCTACCAGGTCCGGTTGATATTGTGAATGGTCGGCGAGAAATTCGGCGGCCCGGCGGCCGATCAGGTCACCCAGATCGGAATGGAGTTGCCAGGAGTCCCGGCCGGACAGCCCGGGCGAATTCCGCAGCCGCTCCTTCCAGGCCGGTGAGTAGGGCTGGGTGGCCGCCGCTTCGATCTGCCAGTCGGTAACGGGGTCCGGCAAACGAATATCCAGCGAAAACGTACAGAGTGCACAGTCGAGTCCGTCGAGCGAACTGCCCGACATGATGCCGAGGACCGTATACCGCAGGTGGTCCACTCCGTTACTTCAGATTCTTGTTGAAGCTCATGGTGTACTTGGCCATGGCTTCCACTTCTTCAGCACTGAGGATCTCGCCGAAGGCCGTCATGATGCCGTTCTCGCTGCCGTTCTCAATGATGTTGACACGGTAGGCTAAGTCCTTGGTGGACTCCTGCAGGTTTGCCGCCCCGTTGGTGCCCATATCGCCATAGAGGCCGTGGCAGGCAATGCAGCGGATCTTCCAGATCTTTTTTACATCGATATCTTGCGCCTGAGCCGTGGCGGGGGCGGTGCCCGGTGCCTCGGAGGGCGTTTCCTCTCCGCCTCCACAGGCGAGGGTGATGAGGGCAATAAAGAGCAGGGGGAGGAACCTTTTCATGGTCGATTGATCTTGGGTACGAGTTACGGCGGAAAGGTACTGCCGACCCGCCTAACTACAAACGCGTTGCACGCACATTGTTCCGAATTCGGAGGGCGGAAACTTTTTGGGGCCAGGAGTTTCCCAGCCGGCATAATCTTCCTATCTTCGCGGGCCGTAAGCGAAACAGCGCGAAAGTATTACCGTATGGAAACTATTAAAGTAAGCGGCCAGATCCGTGACACCCTGGGAAAGAAAGCCTCGAAGGAAACCCGCCGCGACGGCCTGGTGCCCGCCGTGGTGTATGGTACCGGCGATCCGGTTCACTTTGCCGTAAAGGCCCTCGACCTGCGCGACCTCATCTACACCGCTGAATTCAAGCTGGCCGAGGTGAGCGTGGGGGGACAGTCATACCGCACCATTATAAAGGAATACCAGTTTCATCCGGTAACGGACCAGCTGCGCCACGTGGACTTCCTCGCCCTCGAAGACGGCCGCGCCATTAAAGTAGAGGTCCCCGTGACCTTCACCGGCACCAGCCCCGGGGTACGGGGTGGGGGTAAGCTGCAGCAGTCGGTTCGCCGCATCAAGATCAAAACGACTCCCGAGCACCTCGTCGACAACCTCACCCTCGACATCAGTACGCTCGAGCTTGGCCAGAGCATTCGCGTCCGTGACCTTGACCCCATCGACGGGGTGGAGATTATGAACCCGGGCGGACAGCCCATTGCTACAGTCGAAGTACCCCGCGCCCTGCGCTCCGCCGCCACGGCCGAGAAGAAGGCCACCGAGAAGGAGGCTAAGAAAGCCGCCAAGGCTCCCGTGGAATAAGCTAACTGCAAGATTCGCCTTCAAGAAGGGCAAGCATCCGGTTGGATGCTTGCCCTTCTTGTTGGGCGCGACCGGAGAACACAATTTGTTTTATGGGCCGCAAAAGCCTATTTTTGTTGGGAATTCGCTTGGCTTACTGATGACCTGACCCGATGAAAAAGCAAAAAGTAAACCGGAAGTACAACTTTCCGGACGCCGATCTTTACCAGATGGCCATGGACAGCGTCCGGCTTGCCCAGCGCGATTTGGCCCAGTACAAGAGCGGCTACCAGTACGACGGCCACCGCCTGAAGGGTTTTCACGACCGCTGTCAGCGCTTCGTCGAGATGCCCCACGATGATGAGTTGCTGGGGGACCAGATGATCGTGACCGACAAAAAGTACGAAGCGGCCGATAAGCTCCAGCATGCCATCCGCTCGGTGATGACCCGCGTGCGCCTGGCCTTCAGCAACCGCACCGGGCGCTACCGCAAGTTCGGCACGGCCAAGCTTGGCGACATGACCGATGCCCAGCTGCTCTTCTGCGGCCGCCGGGTGATCCGCGTCGCCCGGAGCCAGTGGGACTTTCTCGCCGAGACGGGCCTCAACGAGAGTCACCTAGAGCGGCTAGCTAAAGCCTGCCAAGCGTTCGAACTGGCCATGAACATTCAACAGGACAAAGTGGCCGACCGGGATATCCACGTCGAGTCCCGCATTGATCTGGGTAACCTCATTTACGACGAGCTCATCGTGGTCTGCGACATTGGCAAGGACATCTGGGCCGAGACGGACCGCGCGAAGTACGATGCCTACTGCATCTACGATAGTAATATGGAACAAAAGCGGATTGCTAAGGGGGGGTAGGGGTGGGGGTAGTACTTTAGTGCTTTAGTTGTTTAGGGCTTGTGGGGCTGATGCGGGTGTTATTGGTTCGGGGTGGAGGGCACTGTCAGTCATTGCGCTGCTGGTGGGGGAACTAGGGTGTACTTTGGGGAATGGACCAACTAGTAGGGATATGACGATTCTGGATAACGTGGGCACGGCCCTGCTGTGGCTCTTCCTCCTTGTGGCCTTTGCGGTAGTGACGGTGCGGCGGAAGAGCTTGTCGGTGGGCGGGGCAGTGGCGGCTGGGGCACTCGGCGCGGTGGTATTGGTGACGGTAGGGCCGCGCTGGCTCGTTCCCCTTTTCGTATTTTTCTTGAGTAGCAACGTCATCGGTCGGGTGTGGCCGGTGGGGCGGGATGCCGGCGACGTGAAGGACAAGCTGCCGCGCGATGCCGTGCAAGTACTCTGCAATGGGGGGCTGTATGGAGTGCTGGCGGCGGCTGGGGCCCCTTTAATACTGTTGCTGGTGGTCATGGCGGTGGCGACGTCCGACACGTGGGCCAGCGAGATTGGGAAGCACTTTCGGCAGGCTACCTACGACATTTTGCGGCGGGCAGCGGTGCCGCCCGGCCTCAGCGGTGGGGTGAGCTCCTCGGGTACGCTGGGCGGGGCCGCGGGTGCTGGGCTCATCGGGGCTCTGGGGTTTCTCCTATTGCCCGATTTTAGCCCGGGCGGGCTGCTACTGGTGGCGGGCTCTGGGTTTGTCGGGATGTTATTGGACTCCCTGCTGGGGGCGGCTGCCCAAGCCCGCTACGGAGATCCCCTTACCGGGACCCGGAGCGACATCGCTGCCCCCGGGGGCAAGCTGGTGAGTGGGTATGAATGGATGACGAACGACCTGGTCAACCTTCTGAGCATTGGATTGGCGACCGGTCTGGCGGCGGTGGCCCTGCATGTTGGGTAACCTTCCCCCTGCGTCCGCGCCCTAAAAAAGTACCTTGCGGAAAATTAGTGTAGTATGACTCCCGCAAAGACGCTCCTAGTAATTCTTGATGGCTGGGGCCTTGGCGTTCGGCCCGAAGCCGATGCCCTTCGCCAGGCCTTTACGCCGAACTTCGACCACATTTACGAGAGTAATCCCCATGCGACCCTGATCACCTACGGGGAAGACGTGGGCCTACCTGAGGGACAAATGGGCAACTCCGAAGTCGGCCACCTCAATATCGGGGCGGGACGGGTCGTGTACCAGAGCTTTGCGCGCATCAACAAGGCCATCCGGGAAGGGGAGCTGCAAACCCTGCCAAAACTGCAAAACGCCCTGCGGTACGCCCGCCAAAACGGTAAAGCCGTTCACCTGATGGGGCTCGTGAGCGACGGCGGGGTGCATTCCCACATCAACCACCTCCTGCGGCTCACGGACATCGCCACCCAGGCGGGCAACGAGAAGATCTTCATCCACGCCTTCACCGACGGGCGGGACGTGGCGCCAACCTCGGGCCGGGCGCACCTGCGTACCGTACTCGCGCACATCGCCGATCAACCCACCGAGCTGGCGACCGTGACGGGCCGCTTCTACGCGATGGACCGCGATACCCGCTGGGAGCGCATCGCGGAGGCTTACCACGGCATGGTCCACGGCGTGGGCGAGCGGACCCGCGATGTGCTGGCCGCCATGGAGCAACACTACGCGGAGGGTAAAACCGATGAATTCCTCCACCCCATCATCATGACGGGAGCGGATGGGGAGCCGGTAGCGCGGATCGAAGAAGGCGACGTCGTGCTCTGCTTCAATTTTCGCACCGACCGGCCGCGGCAAATCACGCGGGCGCTGACGCAAGAGGATTTCCCGGCGCAGGACATGCACAAAATCCCTGACCTCCGCTACCTCTGCCTGACGCTGTACGACGAGAAGTACACCGGCGTGGAGGCGCTCTTTACGCCCGACGACCTCACCAAGACGATGGGCCAGGTGGTCAGCGAGGCGGGCATGACCCAGGTGCGGATCGCCGAGACCGAGAAGTACGCCCACGTGACCTTCTTCTTCAGCGGTGGGCAGGAAGACACCTTCCCCGGGGAGCGGCGCATCCTGATCGACAGTCCGCGCGACGTGGAAACCTACGATCAGAAGCCCGAAATGAGTGTGTACGGCGTGACCGATGCCATCATCCAGGACATTCGGGATAACGCCCCGGACTTCATTTGCCTGAACTATGCGAATACTGATATGGTGGGCCACACCGGCGTCTGGAAGGCGGCGATCAAGGCCGCCGAGGTCGTGGACACCAACCTAGGCCGCCTACTCTCCGCCGCCGCCACGAAGGGCTACCACGTGCTGGTCATTGCCGACCACGGCAACTCCGACGTTATGACCAACGCGGACGGTAGCGTGCATACCGCGCATACGACTAATCCGGTACCCGTAATTTACGCGGGGCCCGCTACCAGCTCGGTGAAATTGCGAACCGATGGCCGGCTGGCCGACGTGGCCCCTACCCTGCTGGCCTTGTTGGGCCTGGAGCAGCCGCGGGAGATGACGGGGGTGAGCTTGCTGGAGTAGGCGGCAATAGGCGGTTGGACGGCTTTAGCCGTTGGACGGGGTGACCCCGTCCAACGGGTTAGCGGTCGGACGCCCCCCGGTCCGCCATAACCAATGGGCGGATTTCGTGTTTTAGGGTTAGTACAATCCTTGCACATGAAATACCTTTTTCTGACGTTCGCCCTCGTCCTCACCCTCACTTCCTGCGACAGCCAGCGTACGACCACCACGAACTCGACCGGTGAAACTACCGACCCTACCGCCTCCATTCCCGATAGCCAACTGGCCGGCGGCATCTCCATCGACGCGCTCGACGCCCAGCACCCCGGCCTGGCCAAGGCTTACTTCGCCGGCGGCTGCTTCTGGTGTACCGAGGCTGCCTTTACCCGCATTCAGGGGGTCGAAGATGTATACAGCGGGTACGCGGGTGGACAGTTCAAGAACCCCACTTATCAAGACAGCAACAACGCGACGAGCGGCCACGCCGAGTCCATCGTGGTCTACTACGACTCCCTTGCAATCACCTACGACAAGCTGCTGGACATCTTCTTCGTGGCCCACGATCCCACCCAGCTTAACCGCCAGGGGCCTGACGTGGGGCCCCAGTACCGTTCGTCCATCTTTCCCCTCAACGACGAGCAGCGCCAACGGGCCGAAACGAAGATCAAAACCCTTACCGCCAGCGGTAAGTTCAGCACCCCCATCGCCACCACCATCGAGGACCCCGTCCGCTTCTGGGTCGCCGAAAAATACCACCAAGACTACTACGAGAATCCCAATAACCCCAACCAGGGCTACGTCCAGAACGTCAGCCGGCCCAAGGTAGAGAAGGTGATGAAGGAATTTCGGCAGTTGCTGAAGCCGGAATACGTTGAGTAGAGCTTGTAGCGGTAGAAGCCTTCGCCGGTAGAAGCGAAGCTACACCGTTAGAGGAGTCATCCTATCGCCGTAGCCCTTTACTACCACATGTTTCTACCGGCGAAGCCCTTTAATGACGAAGTCCTCCATTAGCCCAGCGTTCTAACCATCCATTTGCCATGCACGACATCGAGCCCCACTTCCAGTGGCGCGACAACTACCGCGCCGAAAAAGATTCCGCCTCCCCGTTCTACGGACGGAAGTATAGTGAATTCAGCTACTCCAATAAGGTGTACAACTACCTGCTGCACCCGCAGTGGGACGACTTCGGATCGGAAACCCTGTACCTGAAAATTTTATTTGTCGACTACGACGAGCACTTCGCCATCATCGAACTGATCGGGGAATGGAACGACGCCCTCCACAACGATTCCATGCACCTCAAGCGGGAGGTGATCGACTACTTGGTGGCGAAGGAGATCAATCAGTTCGTGCTGATCATGGAGGGGGTACTCAATTTTCATTCGGCCGAAGACGATTACTACGAGGAGTGGTACCAGGAGGTGACCGAAAGCGGCGGGTGGATCGCCATGCTCAACGTGTTGGACCACGTAGCCGACGAGATGGGGGGTGCGGGAATAGACAAGTACATCCGCTATGGCGAGTACCTCAATGGCCTCAACTGGCGGCCCCAGAAACCGCGGCGCGTGCACGAGGCGATCGAGGGCCTGCTGCAGACCTCGGTGCGGCGGGTGTACTAAAGTTAAACCCCTTCCCGCTTCTGCTTTTTCAAAATCATGCGTCCCATGCGGCGGGTGTCACTGAAGGTGAGGTCGGTTACTTCCTGCCAAAAGCCACGCAGTTCGCTATCCCAAAGATCAGGCCGGTAGACGATCTGGTACTGGCGGTTAAATTCCGGCAGGAGGTCATTATCGGCATCGCCGGCGAAGGCGACCTCTTCCAGCTTCATGGAGCGGTCGCCGTAGTAGTAGCCGGAGAGGTCCATGCGCAGGATTTTCCCGCCGGGCAGGGTGACGTAGCTGCGGCCCTTGACCCTATTCCCCTCGGTGGTGATGTAGAGCTGCATGGGGAGGGCCTCGTTGGAGTAAATGCCGCCGATGGTCATGGTGCCTTCCCAGAGGCCATCGATCTTGGCCTGGGCGGAAAGGAGGAGCGGGAAAAAAATCAGGGAGAGAAACGTAAACTTCATCGCGGTCGGATCGGGGGTAAGCGGGCCGGACGGACCACCTTAGTCAGCCACAACAAAAAAATAACGGAATATACTGCCTCTTCGTTTAAGCGGCGGTGAGCTGGCCTACCTTGTGCCGCGATGCCCGCCCCCCCCGCCTATTCGTCGCTGCTCCATGCCATCACGCTCGGTACCGCCCGTCGAACGTTGCCCGCGTCCGTAGGCAACTGGCTGGAGGAGCTTGAGGCCACGGACCCCGAAGCCGATGCCGGAGAGCAACTACTGGCCGCCCTGGCCCTCACGGAGCGGATACATCGATTTGCCGAGCGGGTTGCCGCAGCAACCACCACCACCGGTGCTCCCGCGCCAAAGGAGACCCGGACGCCCCCCTCCCCTCGCCTGGCTCGGGGACTACAACTTATTCTCGAGGGGACCTATCCCGATTTACTCGACGAAGCCGTCCGGCTCGTAGCCGCCAGGGAAACCTATGTCCCTCCCGCCCTGCTGCCGGCCCTGCTCGATCGCGCCGCCACGGTATCGGACGATGATTTCTCCCGGGCCCTTGCCTGGGTGGCCGCCGGGGGCCGGCGCGGCAAGTGGCTATTGCCCCAGCATCCGGACTGGGCCCACCTCGATCCGGATTACGACTACCTGACGGCCTGGCGACAAGAGAGACTACCCGGCCGGCGGGCGACCATCCTGGGCCGTTGGCGCCGTACGGAACCCGTGGCTGCCCGGGAAGCGCTTGCGGAGTCTTGGAATACGCTCAGTCCACGCAACCAAGTGGTGCTGCTCGAAGGATTGCGCACGGGCCTTTCCGCGGCGGATCAGCCGTGGTTGCGCAGTGCCCTGGAGCCGAAACGGAAGGGCGTCCGGCGGGCGCTGGCCCGCTTATTGGTGCGCTCCGGAGAAGCGGAAGCCCTGGACGATTTCACCCGCTTAGCGCAGGCCGGCCATACGGTGAAACAACATCCACTTCTGGCTGACTACGGAGGCGTGAAAGCACCCCAGACGCTACGGCAATTGCTGTTGGAGATCCTGCCACCGCGCCAATGGCCGTCCATCACGTCCGCCTCCCTGCCGGCCTTCTGGCAGGGACTGAAGCCGGTCGAGCTGCGCGGGGCGGCCGCGGCTATTCGAGACTATGATGATCCGGTGGCTCGAGTGGCCTTTGTCCGTATGCTCGTGTGGGATGACCCCGCCCCGTTTTCCGCGCCGTTAGCGGTCGAATTAATTAGTGGCCTGACCGAGGAAGAATTCTCCGGCATCTACGACGAACTGCTCAGTAAGGAGCAGCAAGCCCTATCGCTACGTAGCACGGCCCGACGTCTCGCGCTTAGCCGGCGTACGCCCTGGTCGGAACGCCTGACCAGGGCGATGGTCAGCCAGCTGATCGACAACCTGCGCGGCCGCCACCTGGATTATGCTACTCAGCGCGACCTCGCCCTCCAGTGGAAACTCGCCATCCCCCTACTGCACGTGGATACCTTCCCCTGGCTCCGCCAACAACTGCACGCCACCACCGAACGCTACGACGCCTTCGGCCAGCTCGCAACTCAAATGCTACAAACCACCGCTTTCCGGCGGGAACTGCGAAAACCGTAGTTCTTACCTTTGCCCCATGAACACCGGCAATTCGCACGAGCTCCGCAACCTGCTCTCAAGGGAAGCCCTGCAGGCCCGGCTCGACGCCGAAACCGAGCCCCGCACCACCCTCTCCTTCTACCGCTACGCCCACATCGAGGACCCGCACGTGTTCCGTAATGCCTGCTTCGAGCGGTGGTCCCCAATCGGGGTACTGGGGCGGATTTACGTGGCCAAGGAAGGCATCAACGGCCAGTTGTCTGTGCCCGCCTCGCGGTTAGAGGAGTTCCGGACAGCACTCTACAGTGTGCCCTTTCTGGCCGGCACCCGGCTGAATATCGCCATCGCGGCGGACGAAAAGTCTTTCCTCAAGCTCATCATCAAGGTGCGCCCGAAGATCGTGGCCGACGGGCTCCACGACGACACCTTTGACGTCACCAAGCGCGGCCGCCACCTTAATGCCCGCGAAGTAAATGAGTTACTAGACAAGGATGATACCCTCATTGTCGACATGCGCAACCATTACGAAAGCGAAGTGGGTCACTTCCGGGGCGCCCTCCTGCCGGAGGCCACCAATTTCCGGGATCTCCTGCCGGAGGTGGAGGAATTGTTAGCGGACAAGAAGGACAGTGAGATCATTATGTACTGCACCGGCGGCATCCGGTGCGAAAAAGCCAGCGCCTACTACCTGCACCGCGGTTTCAAACGGGTGAGCATGGTCGACGGCGGCATCATCGAATACGCCCGCCGGTGCGAGGAGGAGGGCCTGGAGAAGAAGTACATCGGCAAAAACTTCGTCTTCGACGAGCGGCTCGGCGAGCGCATTACCGAAGACGTCGTCGCCCACTGCCACCAGTGCGGCGCGGTAGCCGACCGCCAGCTCGACTGCGCGAATACGGCCTGCCACGTGCTGTTCGTTCAGTGCGCGGCTTGCGGCACCCAATTGAATAATTGCTGTTCCGAGGAGTGCCGGGATTTCAACCAATTGCCCGAAGAGGAGCGCGCCCGTCAGGCCCCTACGCGCACCTTTAATGGGGCCCGCTTCGGCAAGGCCATGCGGGGCTCCCGGCCGCCGCTCCTGCTGCTCCTACTGTTTACGCTAATTGGGGGTTGCGCTCGCCAGCCTGCGGCACGGGTCGCGATCGACATCCCGCTCTCCGTCATGTCCTACAACATTCGCCTGGACACCGAAAGCGATGGAGACAACGCTTGGCCTAAACGCCGCGATTTCCTCCTCAGCCAGGTCCTCTACCACGCGCCCGACCTGATAGGGACCCAGGAAGTCCTGCCCCGGCAGCTCGACTGGCTAAGCGCTCAGCTCCCGGATTACACGGCGCTCGGGGTTGGGCGCGAAGGCGGCAACCGGGGAGAATACTCCGCCCTCTTCTACCGTAGTGACCGGTTCCAACTGCAGGACAGCGGCACCTTCTGGCTGTCTACAACGCCGGAGGAAGTCTCTGTCGGTTGGGACGCCGCCCTGCCGCGTATCTGTACCTACGGCCGGTTTCGCGACCTGCATACGGGCCAGGCGTTTATGGCCTTTAACACCCACTTCGACCACGTGGGCGAGCTTGCCCGCCGGGAGAGCGCCCGGCTGCTGCTGCGCAAGATCGACTCCCTCAACGCCGGCAACCTCCCCGTCGTGCTGACCGGCGACCTGAACCTCACGCCGGACACCGAGCCCATCGCGGTCTTCACCGAATCGCTGGTTGACGCCTACACGGCGGCCCCCATCCGCTTGGGCCCCGCGGGCACCTTTACGGGCTTTCAGTACGGGGAGCGGGCGGACCGGAGGATCGACTATATCCTGGTATCGCCCGATGTGCGAGTCGACAAATTTGCTACGCTGACGGATGCAATGGACCGCCGCTACCCCTCCGATCACTTCGCGGTAGTGGCCTCCCTACACCTGCGTCCCCGCCCCTAGGTTTTCTGGGAAGGTGGCCTGCAGGAGGTAATCGAAAACCTCGGGGGCCTGCAGTCTGGTGGGGGCATCCTGGCGGCTGATGAAGACGGGTTTGTCCTTGTCCGGAGCCAGTAACCCGCCGTGGGAGCCCTTGACGAGTTCGGCGGTGAGGGGCACCACGTCCATGAGGGTGCGGAAGCCCAGTTTCTTGCCGGCCACCTTGAGGGCAATGCGCGGGACGATCATTTTTTTGGCGGGGTCAAGGAACATCTCCACCGGGTCGTATCCGGGTTTCTTATGTATGTCGACGGTGCGGGCGTAGTCGGGGGCGCGAGCATCGTCGAGCCAGTAATAATAGGTAAACCAGCTGCGGGCGTCGGCCACCGCGACCAGCTCGCCGGCGCGGGGGTGGTCGATCTTGTGCAGTTTCTTGCCCTCCTCGTCGAGCAGCATACCGATGCCGGGCACCCGTTGCAGCAGCGATTTAACGTGGGGAATATCGGCTGGATCCGCGATATACACGTGCGCGATCTGATGATCCGCCAGGGCCACGGCCCGACAGGTGCCCACGTCGAGCAGTTCGGTGCCGCGCTCTTCGCGGACGCTGATGAGGCCCGCCCCGCGCAGGATGCGATTGAGGTGGACGGGCCGGTCGACGTCGGTGATGCCGTATTCCGACAGCACCATCACCTCTACCCCATCGCGCTCGTAGTGCTCGATGAGATCCTTCGCCACAGCGTCGATCTCCCGGAGGTCCTGCTCTACGGAGGGGTGGCCGTTGCCGTGGCGTTGGAGGTTGTAGTCGAGGTGAGGTAAGTAGACGAGGTTCATGGTCGGCTTATGCCAGTCGTAGACGAGCTTAGCTGCGTCGGCGATCCATTGGCTGCTGACGATGTTGGTACGCGGGCCCCAGAAGGAGAAGAGCGGAAAGGTGCCCAACTCCTTGGTCAGTCGGTGCCGCAGCTCCATGGGGAAAGCGTAGCAGTCCGGCATTTTACGGCCGTCGGCGAGGTACTGCGGGCGGGGGGTGACGCAGTAGTCGACCGAGGAGTACATATTGTACCACCAGCAGATATTAGCGATGGTGAAGGCGGGTTCCCGCTCGCGGGCGACGTCCCAGATCTTGGGGGACTGGACGAGGTGATTCGACTGGCGCCACAGCTTTAATTCTTGCTCGTCGCGGAAGAGCCAGCCGTTGGCGACGACGCCGTGGTCCCGCGGATACTTTCCGGTGAGGTAGCTGGTCTGGGCGGTGGTCGTGACGGCCGGCAGGGCGGGGTCGACGGTGGTTACCTGACGGCCCGCAGACCATTGCGCCAAGAACGGAGTATGCTCCCCTATGAGGTCGGCGGTGAGGCCTACGATGTCGATAATGGCGGTTTTTTGCACGGGTGGGGAGGTCGAGGCGTGAATGGGTAAATGAGTGAATTCGTGAGGTGCGGGTAGGATAGGTGGGATTGGCATAATCGGGGCCGGGGCCGCGGGTGCAGGGGGGATTACGCACCGAGATTTTGCAGTACCCATTTAAGTTCGCGGGCGATGGAGTCGGTGAGGGTGAGGCGCTGGTGATCGGGTAGGACTTCCCAGGTGTAGGTTTCGACTTCTAGGTGGGGGGTGAAGGGGTTGGCCTGCCAGAGGCGGAGGGTTTCGACGATCGCATCGTTGGTAGATTGTAGGACGCCGTAACTGTTGGTGTAAATGGGGACGTGAAAATGCGTACGCAACTCGTCGTTTAAGGGGTCATTGAGGGCGGCGAGCGCGGGGGCTAAATCTGGGAAAGCTACTACCTCCCGTTCGGCGCACCGCAGGGTGGCTTGATGCAAGTAGATGGGCTCGGCGTAGGGCGCAAGTGCTGCTTTAACCGTCGCTGCGTCGTGTTTGCGCAAATCAGCCTTGAGGGCGGCGCTGATCTGTAATTTGCCGATGCGGATGTCATTATCCTCAAGGGTCTGCAGCACTTCCGCGGGGGTTTCAAAGGCCACGGCAAAGTGGCAAATGTCGTAGCACAGCCGTAGGTGTTCGCGGATTGCCGCCTCCGCTCGTGAGCGCGTGGTGGGGAGATGATAGTGCAGCCAGTCGAGCCCCTTGGTGAGCACTTCATGGTTGAAGAAGGTGATGAATTCGTGGCTGTTTTCTACCATCCCGTCGGGCTCGGGTTCGATGTCGAGGTGCAACACCTTTCCGGTAGATTCTTTGATGCGGACCAAGTGGAGCACGATCTCCATCATCCTCAGCACGGAGGCCTCCGTGGTAGCTGCATGGGCTTCGGGCGTGGCGTGCCAGGGGCGGTACGACAGCGGTGAGGTGGAAATGCCCCCCTCCATGCCATCCGGCAGCAATTGGGCTAGTATATCGAATAACTGTAGGGTGTAATCAACCCGTTCACGCGTGGTCCAGTCCGGGTGGTGCACCTGGTCCTTCACTCGCTCTCCGTGGAACTCCCCGTAGGGGAAGCCATTCATGGTGAATACGTAGCAACTGTTCTGTGCTAGCCAGGCTTGGTAAGCGCTCAACACCTGCGGCCGCGCCAGCTCCCGTGCTGCTTGTGCGGAAAGCCTCAGGCCAATCCCGAAAGGGCCCATCACGCCCAGCTCCTCCCGCACTTCCAGAACGTACCGCATACTTTGCTGCACTTCGGCCCACGTCTCTCCTGGGTGGATGTTGGTGCAGTAGGTGAGGTGGCTTTCGTTGAGGATTCTCATGGGGGGTGGGTGGTTGGGTTGTCGGGTTGTTGGGTCACTGGGGTGTTGGGTTGCGTGGATGCTCGCTACGCTCGTCGAGAGGTGCCTGTAACGCCTCCGATGCGGGCAACTCACCAACCCGACAACCCAACAACTAAGTAACCGCAAAGAACCGGGCTAGCCCCAAAGAAACCGGCAGCAGCAACAAGACCCCCAACCCGATAGGCCAGCCCAGGAAGCCGGCGGCCAGGCAGGCGTTGAGGGGGATGAGGGAGAGGACACCGGTCTTCACGGCTTTTTTGATGAGCTCCGGACGGTTGTCGTGGATGGCGGTTAGTTTGGCGCGGAGATTTAGACCGAACCACAGCAGCAGGAAGGGCAGCAGGGGCCAGAACTGCGCCACGGTGAAGCGAGGAAGCAGCAGCAGGGCTAGGGCCACCAGCCCGTCGAGTGCGAGGGCAAGGCGAATGGAAGCACGATTTTTTCCGCCCACTTCGCCCCGGCTGGTCAGGGTGATGGCCGCGATGAAGATTACCGGCAGTAGGCTGAGTCCCCAGTACGCGCCGAGGGCAGCCGTGCTCAGGCTCACGCCGAGCAGCAGGTTGCCGCCGCGACACATGCCCATCACTACGGGTCCGAATAGGGGGTGGTGTTTCGCGCGCTTGTCGTAGAGCAACGCGAGGACCGCCACGGCAACCGCAATCGCCCCGCTACTCCCCGACACCAGCGCGGAGAGGAGGACGCCGAAGAAAAGCAGGAACCCTCCCAATAAGACGGCACTCGCTACCGGGACTCGGCCACTGGGCAGCGCGCGTTCCGGTCGCTCGAGACGGTCAAGGTCGAGATCGAAGACGTCGTTGAAGACCACGCCGCCGCCGTAGAGTCCAATGGTGGCGAGTGCCAGCCAGCCGACCTGCGGGTTTAGGCCACCAGCCACGGACGCGGCCACGCTGGCCCCGGCGAGGATGTCGGCCACGGCGGTCACCAGGTTAGCCGGGCGCATCAGCGTCAGGTAGTCACGAAGGGCCACGGGCGGGGAGTTCAGTTTTCAATGATATTCTGCGAGCGCGCAGTTTTGCGGCCATTGCGCAGTACGCTGTTGCCGCTGAAGAGCTGACTTTGGTCCACGTCCGGCGCGTCGAGCCAGTCGGTCTCCTTCATTTGTCCGCTCTGCCCGTAGGCCGTCAGGGCGTTGCCGTAGGTGACCTTGCGTACGTCAGCCTCCGGGATGCCCCGTTGCAGCATAAGGGCGGCGGTTTTGGGTACGGAGAGCGGATCACTGATGCCCCAGTCGGCGGAGCTGTCGACGATGATGCGCTCCGGCCCGTAGTGCTTCATGAGGTCGACCATCCGCTCGTTGCCCATTTTGGTGCCGGGGTAGATGGTGAAGGCCGTCCAGTAGCCCCGCTTAAGTACCTCCTGGGCCGTTTCTTCGTTGCAGTGGTCGATGATGACCTTGGTGGGGTCGCAGCCGTGCTCTTCCAGCACGTCCATGCTGCGGTAGGTGCCGTTCTTTTTGTCGCGGTGGGGCGTGTGAATAAGGATGGGCAGGTCCAATTCCAGTGCCAGTTCGATCTGCAGGCGGAAGTACTTATCCTCGGCGGCCGTCTGGTCGTCGTAGCCAATCTCACCAATCGCCACTACCCCTTCCTTGGTGGCGAAGAGGGGCAGCAGTTCCATGACGGCCTCGGCCAGGGGCTCATTATTTGACTCTTTTGAATTCAGGCCCATCGTGCAGTAGTGCCGGATCCCAAATTGGGAGGAGCGAAAGCGTTCCCATCCGACCAGCGTACTATAGTAGTCCTTAAACGAGCCCACTTCCGTCCGCGGCTGTCCCAGCCAGAAGGCGGGCTCGATCAGGGCAACGACTCCGGCGGCGCGCATGGCCTCGTAGTCGTCGGTGGTCCGGGAAACCATGTGTACGTGGGGATCTATGAATTGCAAAGGGGAGGAGGTTTAGGAGGTTAGTTCGTTAGTTCGTTAGTTCTTCGTTCGTTAGCGGTGGTGTGTTCTTTGGGGGGGGAAGGCGGGCGCGGGCGCGGGTGCAGGGCGGGTAACCTCTAGCTAGACGCGGCATTGCGGGTTTCCTGCATTCTACCAATATCATTCCATGTGGGAACGTTTAGGGTCGACACTTCTTGCCCCTCCAGCCACTTCTTTGCTTCCCGGTAGTCACTTTGCTGGATTGCCTTTACGGCGGCAGCTTGCTCCAATGGCTTGCCCTCTGCGATGGTTTTCTGTAGCCCGGGCAGGGAGCGCTCACTTACGTAGCCGCTGACGAAGCGCCACAGCTCGGGGCTGACCGGGCGGAAAGCCGACCAGCGCTCTTCAGCGTAGTCCATAAATATATCGGCGAGCAGGGCGTTCTTACGGTCCTCGATGCGGTAGATGCGGTAGATGGGGCGCCCCATGAACATGGCTTTGAGGACCATGTGATTCCAGGCGTCTTCCGGGAGATACTGGGCGGGGAAGGGGTTTTCTAGCGCAATGGCATCGAAGACGCCGACCATGTTGGTACGCAGACCTTCCCGGGCCCGGGGGACGAAGTCGGCGGCATTGTCCAGAAAGTAGAGCCCTTTGTAGAGCGCAATCAGCTCGCGGTAATCGGCGGTGCTGAAGAGTTCGTCCAAAATAGCCTGGTTCTGCTCCACCGGCAGGCAGGTCATCAGGAGGATGCGGGCAAGCTGGTCACTCGTCCAGGCAGTGGCGGAGAAATTGGGATACGCCACGGTAAGAGCGCTCAATTGGGCTTCGGTGAAAGTAAGCGTGTCTGTGCCCAGGAAGCGCGGGCAGGCCCCAAAAGCAAGGTAGAACGAGCGGGGCTTAAATTCTCCTTCAATAGCCGTAAGCTTGGTCTCCAGCCACTGCCTGCCGTCGGGACTCAGGTGGTCTTGGAGAAGGTAGTGGATCGTGCCGTGCATGCCCCAAAGCTATCGTTTTTCCGGGGGACTGGGCCGCTGCCTTAGTTCTCCTTGAGCACCATACCGCCCATTTTCAACCGGGCCTTGAGGGCGAACACCTCGTCCCGGTACTGGGCGGCGCTCATAAAGTCGAGCTCCTTGGCCGCGACCTTCATCTTGCGCTCAGCCTCCTGGATAGCGAGCTCCAGTTGATCCTTGGTCATCGTGTTCAGTACGGGATCGGCGGCCAGGCTGGGCTGAGTCTGTTCGACGTAGGCGCGCTTGCCGTTTTTACCCCGAATGTCGAGGATGGTACTGCGGTTGATGATTTCCTCCCGGGTCTTGGCCATGGTCATCGGGGTGATATCGTGCTCTTCGTTGTATGCCAGCTGAATGGCACGACGGCGATTGGTCTCGTCGATCGTGCGTCGCATGGAATCGGTCATGACGTCGGCGTAGAAGATGACCAGGCCATTGCTGTTCCGCGCGGCGCGGCCGGCGGTCTGGGTGAGGCTCCGCTCGTTGCGCAGGAAGCCTTCCTTATCGGCATCCAGAATGGCAACCAGCGAGACCTCCGGGAGGTCCAGGCCTTCCCGGAGCAGGTTGACCCCCACGAGTACGTCGAATTCCCCGAGCCGCAGGTCGCGCAGGATCTCTACCCGCTCCATCGTATCCACTTCCGAATGGATGTAACGCACCTTGATGTTCAGGTTGGCGAAGTAGTTGGTCAGCTCCTCGCTCATGCGTTTGGTGAGGGTGGTGACCAGTACGCGCTCGTTGACCTTGCGGCGCTCGTCTATCTCTTCGATGAGGTCATCGATCTGGTTGAGACTGGGGCGCACTTCGATGGGGGGATCGAGCAGTCCGGTGGGTCGAATCAGTTGTTCGACGATCTCCCCGCCGGTTTGCTCCAGCTCGTAATCGCCGGGGGTCGCCGATACGTAGACCACCTGGTTGATTAGGCTTTCGAACTCCGTGAAGTTGAGCGGGCGGTTATCCATGGCCGAGGGCAGGCGGAAGCCGAAATTAACGAGCGAGAGCTTACGGGCCCGGTCGCCGCCGAACATCCCCCGCACCTGCGGGATCGTCACGTGACTCTCGTCGATGATCATGAGGAAGTCGTCGGGAAAGTAGTCCAGCAAACAGAAGGGCCGGGTACCCGGTCGCCGCCCGTCGAAGAAGCGGCTGTAGTTTTCTACACCGTTGCAGTAGCCGAGCTCCCGCATCATCTCCAGGTCGAAGCTGGTGCGCTCGTGGATGCGCTTAGCTTCCAGCAGGCGACTCTCGCGCTCGAAGTAGCGTTCCTGTTCGTAGAGCTCGTCTTCGATGTTGCGGATGATGCTGTTGAGGCGCTCCTTGGGGGCCACGTAGAGGTTGGCGGGAAAAATGGCAGCATTCCGCATGCCTTCGATACGCTTGCCGGATTCGATCTCGATTTTGTCGATGCTCTCGATCTCATCCCCAAAGAAAACGATGCGGTAGCCGAACTCCACGTAGGGCAGGTTGATGTCCACCGTGTCCCCCCGTACGCGGAAGGTAGCGCGGCGGAAGTCCGTTTCGGTACGGCTGTAGAGGCTGTCGACCAGGTCGTAGAGAAAGCCGTTGCGGCTTTTGGTTTGCCCGACTTCGAGGCGGATGATGCCGGATTTGTAGTCTTCCGGGTTGCCCATGCCGTAAATGCAGCTGACGGAGGCCACGATGATGATGTCGCGCCGCCCGCTCAGGAGGTTGGAGGTCGCACGGAGGCGGAGCTTGTCCACCTCCTCGTTTATGGCGAGGTCCTTTTCGATGTAGGTATCGGAGCCCGAGATATAGGCTTCCGGCTGGTAGTAATCGTAGTAACTGACAAAGTACTCGACGGAGTTGTCCGGAAAGAATTCCGTGAATTCCCCGTAAAGCTGGGCGGTCAGCGTTTTGTTATGGGTCAGCACCAGGGTCGGCCGATTGAGCTGGGCGATGGTGTTGGCCATGGTAAAGGTCTTGCCCGAACCGGTGACCCCGAGCAGCACCTGGCCGCGCTCTCCCTGCTCGACGCCGGCGACGAGCTTTTCGATGGCCTGGGGCTGATCGCCGGTGGGCGAGAAGTTCGACTTGATCTGGAAGGCCATTGGGGGATGGGTTGCGCCTCTTGGGAACCGGCGGAACAATAAATTGTTGGGGGGTAGAGCCGCACGGTTTACGGCAATAGGTAGGTAATTGAATGGCTTAAGCGGTTGGACGGGCCTACCCCGTCCAACGCCAAACCGTTGGACGGGGTAGGCCCGTCCAACGGGGTAACGGCATCATTTATGCCGTTCGTCCAGCAAATCCGGCCGCCGCGCCTCCGTCCGCTCCACCGCCTGCGCGTGCCGCCAATCCTCGATCGCTCCGGTATTCCCACTTCGCAGGATCGCCGGAACCTCCCTCCCCCGCCACTCCGCCGGGCGCGTATACACCGGGGGGGCCAGCAAATCATCCTGAAAGGTATCGGTGAGGGCGCTGGTCTCGTCGCCAATCACGCCGGGCAGCAGGCGGCCGATGCTATCGACCACCACGGCTGCGGCCAGTTCGCCGCCGGAAAGGACGTAGTCGCCGATGCTCAGTTCCAAAGTCACGTACGCGTCGCGGATGCGCTGGTCGATGCCTTTGTAGTGCCCGCAGATTATCAACAGGTTGCCGAGCAACGAAAGTCGGTTCGCCCGCTGCTGGGCAAAGCGCTCGCCGTCAGGGGTAAGAAAGATCACCTCGTCGTAGGTCCGCTTTGCCTGGAGTTCGTCGATTAAAGCGGCTAGCGGTTCGCAGCGCATCACCATACCCGCGCCCCCGCCGAATTGGTAGTCGTCGACGCTGTTGTGCTTCCCTAACCCGTGGGGCCGCAGGTCGTGGACTTCCACAGCGAGTAAGCCTTTGTCCTGCGCGCGCTGCATAATGGAGTGCGACAGCGGGCTCGCTAGCAACTCGGGGACGACGGAGATGATATCAATGTGCACGGACGGGTCTTGCGGGTAGCGCGGAATTGCGGGACTAAGGTAAGGGGAGCTACCCCGTCCAACGGATTCCAAGCGGACGGGGTCACCCCGTCCAACCGATTACCGTCCGACCGCCTACCCTATCCCCTACCCAAACCACCACGGCGCATTGATTGGCGGCTGCACCAACTGCTCCGACCGCCGGTGCCGATTCATGAGCTTGGCCGCCCAGAGAATCGGCTCCGAGGGCGGCTCGTTGCTCAGATCATAGGTGCCGTGGTGCATCGGCCACCAGAAGGTGGCCCCGAGATCGCGGTACCCCCGGAAGGCCTCGGCCGAATTGGCGTGGTTCTCCCGCATCATGTACTCGGGTTTATAGGCGCCAATCCCCAGCATAGCCACGTCGATCTTGGGAAACAGATGACTAATTTCCGACCAGTAGTCGGTCTCCGCACTGTCCCCCCCGAAGTAGATGGTGCGCTTGGCGTAGGCGTCGGTAGCCTCCGTTTCGATCATGAAACTGCCCCAGAGCACCCGGTTGAAGTCGAACAGGCGGCGCCGACACCAGTGGCGGGCGGGCAGAAAGTGGATCGTCACCCCGGTGCCCGCCAGGTCGTAGCGCTGGTACCAGGCCGCCTCCTCAATGGAGGTGTCACCGACCCATTTGCGAATGACCTTAGATAACCTTAGCGGGCAAAGAATTTTCTTCAGGGGGTTGTTCGCCGCGATCGTGCGGATGCATTTCTTGTCCACGTGGTCGCGGTGGTCGTGGCTCAGCAGCAAGTAATCGATGCCACGCAGGTCGGCGTAGGAGAAGGGGGGATGCACCCGGCGTTTGATGAACGGCAGGTCGCCCAGCTGGGGGTCGGTCAGGTAGCGCTGTCCGTTGAGTTGCATCAGGAAGCAGGCGTGGCCCAGCCAGACGATCCAGTTACTCGTGCGGTCCTCGAGGTAGCCGACTTCCGGACTCACCTTCGGCGTCCACTTGTCGCCCTTTTTTTCTTTCCGCTGGCGGTTGGGCGTCACCAGCATGCGCAGGAGCAGTTTGAATTCCGGACGGAAGGGGCGGTTCAGGTACTGGAATTCCTTGCCCATAATTGGATTCCCCCGCCATTCTTCCGCCCGGGCGGGGTGGACGGGCAGATCAGGATTTAACAAGTACTCCATGAAACAGCTTGTTGCGGCCCCCTACCGGTTCACAGCGGCTCGGCTAGTATGCCGTAGAGACTCTCCACTCCCCGAAAGTAATTGCGAAGTAGAATGTTCTCGTTCGGACTGTGCTGATTGTTGTCGGGATTCACCAGCGGCAGCACCACGGCCGGCACGTCCAGGATATTCACGAACGGACTGATCGGTACCGAGCCGCCCATCGTCCGGATCAGCACGGGAGGCGCGCCAAACGTTTGGGTCAGGCCACGCTGGAGCCAACTCCCGGTCGGGCCGTTTAGGTCGGTCCGGAAGGCATCGTAGCTTTTGCGCCCGCCGAAGCTGGCCAGTCGGGGGTAGTCCGCCCGCTCCTGATCGGTCGGCTCTCGGTCGCTGGGGATCAGGTGAAAGCCCTGATTCTCAATGTGCTGCCGCACGAGGGCGAGCAGGCGGTCGCCGTCCGATTCCTTCACGAGTCGGAGATCCAGCTCCGCCGTCGCGTCCGCGGGAACGATCGTGCGGGATTCACTGCCCGTCCAGCCACTCGACAAGCCCCGGATGTTGAGGCTGGGGTACTGCAGGGCCGCCTGCAGGTTTTCCCCTACCCCGTCGGGCTCCGCAAAGCCGATGGCCCGCCGGATGGTCGCCGCATCGTCGGGCACGCCGGCCAGGAGTTCTCGCGTCGCCGCGTCGAGCTCGATGCCGTCATAGTAGCCGGGGATGGTCACCCGGCCCCGCTGGTCTTTCATTGAGCCCAGCAATTGAGCCAACCGCAGGGCCGGATTGGGCGCGTAGTTGCCGTAGTGCCCGCTGTGCTGCGACAGGCGGGGGCCGTACACCTTCAGGGTGGCCGTAGCAATGCCGCGTGCCCCGCCGACAAGTGTAGGCTGATTGCTCAAATGCACGGGGCCATCCAGGATGAGGAGGTGATCCGCCGCGAGGGCGGCGCGGTGCGTAGCCACGGCGCCGGGCAAATCGGGACTGCTTGCCTCTTCCATCGAATCGAAGATGAATTTAACGTGGAAGTTAGGCCGCTTTTCCTCGGCCATCAACTGGTCCCAGGCCACCAAAAACATCATGATCGGCGCCTTGGCGTCGCTGCTGGAGCGGCCGAACAACCGCACGTCACCGGTATCGGGCCGCACGGGCAGACTCGCCGCCGTATACCGCACCCTACCCGCCGAATCGACCTCCATGGTTCCGTATACCGGGGTGAAGGGCGGCGACAGCACCCACTTGCTGTCGTCCACCGCCTGCCCGTCCACGTGACCATAGAAGAGGACGGTCTCCGCACCCGCGTCCTCCGCCGGATAGGTAGCAAGCAGCAGGTCAATCCCAGCATTCGGCAGCCGCTTCATTCTGAACCCCCGCCGGCCAAACTCCCGTTCCAGCCACTGCAGATTGGGCTCAAGCTGTCCGTCAATTCCCGCGTCGTTGGGAAGCGCCAAAAATTGCACGTACTCCGGCAGACTGCCGTGGGTGCGGTCGTAAAGGGTAGTATCCTGAGCGGGCAGCAGGGCGGGGCCGCCGGTGCAAAGGAGCAGGCAAAGGAGCAACGAGCGTGAGTTCATCGCGCTAATGTACAACGCCGACCCGCCGGACCTTCAAGCCCGTCCGCCACAAGGCAGGGAGCTACCGGCTCATCCGGTAAGCCTCCGTAGTCACGAAGTACTTGGTCAGCAGGTTGGCCCGCTCCCACTCGGGCAGTTGGCCGGCTACGAGGTAGCGGAGGAATTGCTGGGTGACCTGAGCGAAGTGATCCTCGTGGGTCGTGCGCAATTCCTCGGGCACCGTGATCTCGAAGGCCCTGCCCACCCGCCGGTAACCGATGCCGGGAAAGCTATCCTGCAGGCCCACGATGACGGACTGGAGATCGGTTTCCTCTAGGTCATTCACTGGTTCTATGTAGAGCGTAGGCAGGTACTGCCGGGCCTTATCCTGACGGATCACGAGGTCGGATGTGCTGCCACGCAAGGTAGAATAGTGGGTATCGGCGGCCCCGGCGGGCGCTTCGAAATCCCAGGTCACGGATACCCTGGCGTGTACTCCGCGGACGGTAAAGTCGAAGGCGCCGTTGGCGTATACGGAGAGTTGTTCCGCCTGCACTGAGGTGTCCAGGCTTTCCGGGAACCTATCGAGCCCGGTGACTTTCCGGAACTGGGCTGGACTGAGGGTGGTAGGCCAGCGGCGGGCGGCAATTACTTCGACGTCCGCCAGCGCAATGGGTTCGTCCGGAAAGGTTTCCCAGAGGATGAGGTCGACCAGGTGGGTGGCCACGTCCACCATCCCCTCCCCCTGCTGGGTGACGTCGAAGAACCAGGCCGGACGAATCAGTGGCTGCCCCGAGACCGTCTTGCTGAAGTGGTGCACGCTTTCTTTAGAAATAGCCGGTTGCTCCGGGCTGCCCTGCTGCAGTGCTCCAAACACCCGCGCTTGCCGTGAGAACGCCCGCTGTAGCAAGGAGGTAATTTCGAAGCGTTCGGTCATGATGTCGTAGACCAGCAAGTCCTTGTTCTCAGCCTTACGCAGGGTGGCCCGCAGGGTACCGTACTGATCGGGCGCGATCACCATCGGCTTGTCGGCCAGTACATTCAGGCCACGGTCGACGGATGCCCTGATGTACCCCATCTTACGGGCGTTGTTGCCGGAGAGTACCACCACGTTGCCCGGTGGGTCCGACATTAGTTGCTCCAGATAATCGGGTGCCGCGTAGATCTCCTCCTCCCAGGCCGTCGGCGTGTCAGCTGCGTTGTAGCGCTGGATACGGGCGAGGTGCTGGCCCAGATCGTCTCCCTGAGGAGCGAAAACGAAGACCACGGAATCGATCTGGGGATACATTGTTCTCTGGATCAGCGCGGCGTGAAAGTGGCCTGGATCGAGGGTGATGAGGCGAACTTCGCCGGGCGCGCCGGTGAAGGGTACGCGGGTTGGCATGGGGGCAGCGGGATCCGGGACGGTGGAATTGGTGCAGTTGAACAGAAAGGCTGGCAGCAACAGGTAGTAAAGCCTCATGGGTACGTCGAATAGTTGAAGGGCTCAGCCGCGCGCCAGGACCGGCACGTTCTCGTAACCGTGGGGATAGCGCTGAGAACGGGAAAGCATGCGGTTGGCCTCGTCGTCGTTGCGGAAGCGTTCGTTGACGGGATCCCACTCCAGTTTGCGCGGAACCTTCATCGCAATGTGGGCGACCAGGCAGGCACTACAGGAGCGGTGAGCGACCTCGGCGGGAGAGATAGTGAGGGCCCGCGACCTCATGCAGTCCAGCCAGTTGCCGTGCTGCTCGGGGCTGCTGTACAGGCGCAGGTCTCCGTCGCCCAGGGCCAGCGCAGCCTCGTCAGTCAGGCTCGTGGAAAAGGCCTGGGCGCTACCGCTCGTCGGATCGCTGGCGGTAACGGCGGCGTCTCCGCGCGAAACGAAAATATTACCGTCCTCACCGATAAAGTTGACGCCGTTGGGGTAGTCGCCGTCGATGACCATTGTGACGCCGTTGGCGTACTGGCTTTCGACGTGGTAGGGCCCGTGTACTGTCCAGAGCCCGTCCTGCGGGAACTGCGCGGTGGCCTCTACCGCGATCGGCCCCGTGTACTCCGTGTTCATTCCCCAGTGGGCAATGTCGATGTGGTGAACCCCCCAGCCCGTGATCATGCCGGCCCCGAACTGCTCGCAGCGCAACCAGCCCGGACGGGAGAATCCCTCCTGGGGGTGCACGCGGTCTACGGTATAGGGTACGTAAGGCGTAGAGCCCAGCCACGTATCGTAGTCGAATCCTTTCGGCACCGGCATGGGGGTCGGCACCCCGCCGCCGGGGTCGCTGGGCAGTCCAATGTCTACGCGCCGGAGGGTACCGATACGGCCGTTCCGTACCAGTTCGCAGGCCCGCCTGAACTGCGGCCAGGGATCCACGGAACGCTGCTGACTACCCAGCTGGAAAACAACCCCGCTGCGGTGGACCATATCGCTCATCATGCGTCCCTCCTCGATGGTGAGGGAGGTAGGTTTCTGCAGGTAGATGTCCTTACCGGCCAGGGCGGCCTCGATGGCGGGCTGGGCATGCCAGTGGTCGGGGGTGCTGATGATAACGCCGTCAATCTCGGGATTAGCGAGGAGCTCGCGGTAGTCGTCATACGTGGTCACGTCCACGGCAGTATCGCCAGGACGGTTGTCCCGGTACCAGCCCTCGATGAAGGCCTTGCCCTGTTCCTTACGGCTGCGGTCGAGGTCGCACACCGCCATGACCCGGGCGCTGTCGTGCTTCATCGTTTCCGGCAGGTCATGGCCCCGCGCGATGCGGCCGCAGCCGATCTGGGCGATGTTGAGGCGGTTGCTCGGAGCCAGCGGGCCACGGAGTACGTGGGCCGGCACGATGGTGGGAAAGGCTATCGTGGCGGCGGTGGCTAAGAGGGATTTTTTAATGGCTGATCGACGGTTCATACAATTGTTAATTTACTGGGCGGCCCATTCCATGCCGCCGAGGAGGTGGCGGAGGAAGAGGGGATCGGAATAGTGTTCGATGCGGTGGCCGAGGGAGGTATACCACTGTCGCCCCCCGTCCATCTCGTGGTACCAGGCGGTGGGGAAGAGGTCCCCGAAGGTGTTACCGGGATAGCCGCCCTCGGGATCGTCCACGGTGTGGAGGTCGGCTGCCAACAGTACGTGGATTTCCGGATTGAGGTGGGTGAGGTAGTAGCACTCCTCGTCCTTTACGTGCCAGGTGGGGGGCAGGAAAGAGGTGGAGGGGTGGTCGGCGTCTATCACCGCCACATCAAAGTCCTGCCGCGGAGGGTGGCGGAAGAAGCGCCCGCCGATCAGGCTGGCGAACCAGGGCGAGTCGCGCTCCGATCCGCAGGCGGAATGAATGCCGACGAAGGCTCCCCCACCCCGGATATACTTCCGGAACACTCGTTCCTGCTCCGGGGTGTCGAAGATGTCGTTGTTAGTATTCGAAAAGACGAGTAGGTCGAAGGGGGATAGCCCGGCGGCAGTGAAGAGGCCAGGGTCGTCGGAGGCGGTGACCTGAAAGCCGTTCTCCTCCCCCAGCCGTTCGAGGGCGGCTACGCTGGCGGGGATGTTGTCGTGGACGTAGCCCTTGCCGTTCTTGGTGTAGACCAGGACGTGCTTGCCGATCAGGGCAGAGGCCCCGTTTACCACCACCCGGGGGGGATAGGCGAAGTCCTGCCAGTAGCGATTGGCGGCGACCGTATCGATCCGACCGTCGTAAACGTACAGGCGGTAGCGCAGATTGTAGGTACCCCCGGGACGGAGCCGGTAGTCGCGATCCTGCGCCGGATTGAAGTTTAAAAAAACGTTCTCCTTGCCTTCGTTGGCGCCGGTAGGCCAGATCCGTATCTGTTCGGGGGAGTTGTAATTGTCGGGGTGGGCCATCAGCAGCACTCCGGCCTGCCCGGCCTCGGTGGGCCCGCGGACGTCCATCCAGCGGGCGCGGGTGGCGTTCCCGTCGGACTTGTCGTAGCCGGCGGAGGTGAGGAGGTGGACGTTGCCGTCGTCCCACCTTTCGGTAGCGCGCAGGCCGAAGCCCTGGTAGCGGTAGGCCTTTACGGTGAAGGGGTATTCCGTAGGATTGCGCTGGGTGCTGCCGAAATCGACCAGGTAGCCGGCTTCGTCCTCCGGCCGGGAGTAGACGCGCAGGTTCAGGGTTTCGGCCAGTACTGCGGCGGGGTCGGTCGTGACGGCGCTGTCGCGGAAGATCAGGTAGGTCAGGTCGGCCGTAAGACCTGCGTAGACCACTCCGCCGTGTACCCTGCGGACGCCACGGGATGCAACCGTACCCTGCCCACGCACCAGGTTCCAAAAGTCGAGCTCGCGACCCCGGTACTCGGTGTGGGTCCAGGGGTTCCACACTCCGTAATGGTGGTAGTGATCCGGGGGTTGCACGCGCGTGAGGGTACCGCCCCGTGGAGACCGGAGGGGGTGGATGAAGCCGCCGCGGGAATAGATCGGATCGACCCCCTCCGGCACGCCGGCCTTCGCGTACTGGTAGGTCAACACGTCACTTCCTCCGAGGGCGAAGTGGACGGCCCCGCTGCGGTCGGTTGCCGTCACCCCCGCCCGACCGGATGAGGAATCCGCACGCAGCGTAAAGGTGCGTGCACTGCCGGCGGGGGAGGCTCCGCTCAGCACCCAGCAGAGTTGTCCGTCCGTGTACTGCGCCGCCACCGCAGCGGACCGCCCTTCGGTAGTTTCCCGTAGGGACTGCCCGGCCGCCGTCAGGCTGTCAAGCGGGATACAAACGGGCGTGTTCAGGCGGGCGTACCGACCGGCGTAAACGGTAAGGGTGGTGGCCGGATCAGTGACCTGTGCGGAAAGCACGCCGGTGATCAGTAAAATTAGAACACCCGGCAGGCGGAGGTGTGGCATGTCGACAATACGTGGTACAACCGTTAAAAGAGCTTGTTTGGGTTTTCCAAGCCTGACAAAACGCCGCTAATTTGGGTGTATTCGAGCCTCCAGAAGGGGAGCCTAGCGGGCTAGGTGACGCTTTTTGAGGGGAAGAGTAGGCGCAAAGGAGCAAGTTCGCGGCGGTGAGCGGAAACCCAAACAAGCTCTAAGCTAAGGGTTTGTGCCCATTAGGCCAGCCTTCCGGATGGGAACATTGCACCTGCGGCCCCGCCCCCCCCCCACCCGCAGACCCAGCTGACCGGAGCGCTTGGGTGAGCGCATGCAAAGATGGTTGTGGTACAGGAGGCAGCACCTTCATAGACGCGGCCGTTCCCTCCGCCGCGGAAGCAGGTAGAGATTGGTCTAGGGCAGCCCGCATGCATCGAGAACGACTAGGGAAGCCGTCAGCAATCCATGCAGTCCCTCCACGGCATTCAGATCCTGGCCCCAGGCCGCTTCCCGGGCCAAGACGTTGCCGGCAATGAAGTCCCGCAGGGCGACGGCGACATGGTTGGAGGGATGAATTTCAGCAGGTTTGCCGTAAGGCCTGAAGAGTTTTCGCGGCAGCCGGAGCCCTAGCAGGTCGAAATTACCGTAGGGCTTCCATGCTATCCTGCCGCACCTGAATGATGCCGCGGCGCGGCCGGTCCAAATCGATAATGATGAAAACCAGCAGGCAGATCAGCAAAGTCAAGATAAGCGCGGGGGCGCGGGAGCGGCGGTGGCCCAGTCCGCTGGAGTAGCCAATGAGGCTGCCCGTAGCGATAAAAAAGATGAACAGCAGGTAGAAGATCGCCGGGGGTACGTGGCGCTGGAGCGCGTCCAATCGGCTGCCGTAAGCATCAATCAGGTCGTTTACGGCGGTAAGGAAATAGCCGGTTTTGACGGGGTTGGGGTTCACCTCGGCGGCGGCCACGCCGATGTCCCAGATCCGCTGCTGCAGCTGCGTGGTTTCCACATTGAGGGCTCGACGCTCGTCCCGGTGGGTGAGGTCGACCGTTGCGCTCCGCAGCCGCAATTCGATGTAGGCGTCGATGGCCGCCTGCGCCTGCCCGTCGAAGGGGGCGGGCAGCAGGGCCGTCCGCAGCTCGGCCGTACCGATGGCGTTGGCCTCGGCCACCTCCGCGCCGGAGCGTTGGTCGTAGCGCTGGATGGACATGCTAAACGTAAAGCCCAGGATGAGGGCCAAAAGACCCAGCACACTCCCCTGAATGGCCGAGGTCTGCGACTTCACGTCGCTGTCGGAATGAGCGAGGCGGTAATTGCCCAGCCGGAGCCCAAATTCGTGGGCCACCACGATGAGCGCGAAGAGCAGTCCGACAATGAGGACGCTGTTTAAATTATACATACCGAAGGGTGTTTAACGGAGGGCTTCCATGCTGTCTTGCCGCACTTCAATGATGCCACGGCGCGGACGGTCCAGGTCAATGATGATAAACACCAGCAGGCAAATCAGCAAATTCAGGATGAGGGCGGGCACCCGCGAGCGGCGCCGGCCGAGGCCACTCGAGTAGCCGATAAGGGCACCAGTGGAAATAAAGAATACGAAAAGAAGATAAAAGATTGCCGGCGGCACGTGCCGCTGCAGCACGTCGAGCCGACTCCCCTGGGCGTCTATCATGTCGTTGACCGCCGTGAGGAAATAGCCGGTTTTAACGGGATTGGGACTCACGTCCGCGGCCGCCACGCCAATGTCCCAGATGCGCTGCTGCAGTTCTCCGGTCCGGGCATTGAGGCGTTTTCGTTCCTCCCGGCGGGTAAGGTCGATGTGGCTGCTTTCGAGACGCAAGTCTATGTAGTTAATGATGGCCGCTTGGGATTGCTGACTGAAGGGGTCGGGCAGTAAGGCGGCCCGCAGTTGGGCGGTCCCAATCGCGTTGGCCTCCTCCACCTCCGCCGATGAGCGCGCGTCGTAGCGTTGGATCGACATATTAAACGTAAAGCCCAATATCAGCGCCAGCATACCAAGAATTCCGCCCTGAATAGCCGAAGTCTGCGACTTGACGTCGTTGTCGGATTTTTCCAAGAAGATTGTCCCAATTTTTACCCCCAGCTCGTGCGCTACGACGATACATATGAATAGGAGGGCGGCAATGAGAATACTGTTAAGTGCGTACATGGATAAAGCGAGTGAGGCGCCAAATGTACCGTGCTTTTTTCTCGCCGTGCACGTTTTGTTGCCGGCAGCGGCCCCTACGTTCACCCAGGGCTTCCGCTGCTCGAGGGTGCGCTAGACATACGCCGGAATCTCCCGTACAGCCTCCGCCAGCAGAGCATAGGATTGCTTGCGGGCTTCGTGATCGAAAAGGTAGGAGGCGAACATCAGCTCGTCCACCCCGGTCAGCGTCATAAATTGCGCGAGCTGACGCGTCAGGCTTTCCTTGCCCCCTACGAACGTATAGGTCAGCATCTGCTCCACGTAGGCTTGCTCGGTGGGTGACCAGAGATCGTCCATGGATTCCACCGGCGGCTGCATCAGCCCTCGCTTACCGGTGACGAGGCCCAAAAAGGCTTGTTGTAGGGTCGTGGCCAGGTGCTGGGCCTCCGGATCCGTAGCGGCAGCAATACCGTTCACGCAGGCGATCACGTAGGGCCGGGACAGTGCAGCGGAGGGGCGGAAGTGCTGCCGGTAGCGCTCGAGGGCGGGCAACAGCTGCGTGGGGGAGAAATGACCGGCAAAGGCATAGGGCAATCCTAGCAGTCCGGCGAGGTAGGCGCTGTCAGTACTCGACCCCAAAATGTAAATCGGAACGTCCAGCCCCTCCCCGGGAATCGCGCGCACCGCGCCGCCCCTGTTATCGGCCGAGAAGTACGCCTGCAGCTGCTGAATATCCCTGGGGAAGTCGTGGCCGCCGGTAGTGCGGCTCCCCCGGATGGCCTGGGAAGCTGGTGGATCGGTCCCCGGAGCGCGGCCCAGTCCAAGGTCCATCCGTCCGGGATACAGGGAAGCCAGGGTACCGAGTTGTTCGGCCACCACCAGGGGGGAGTGGTTGGGCAACATAATGCCCCCGGAGCCGATCCGCAGACCAGTGGTCCCTCCGGCCAAGTAACCCATCAGGATCGTGGGCGCCGAACTGGCCACGCCCACCATATTGTGGTGCTCCGACACCCAAAAACGAGTGTAGCCTAACTGCTCCACCGCTTGTGCCAGGTCCAGGCTTTTACGAAACGTATCGGCGGGAGTATCGCCCTGGGCTACCGCGGCCAGTTCGAGTACGGAGTACGCCAGGGGGGAACGGGGGTGTGGAGACATGCGGTAAGAAGTTGCTCGGGCACACGGGGCCCGGGGAATAGAACACAAATCAACCAAGCTGGGGTTGATCGAGCGTCACTTCGCGGCCGCTGCTTGTCTACATGATGCCGCTGCGCGTACGCCGCCAGCGGCGGGACTTACTCATAAAGGAAATACTGGCTATGGCGTAGGCCAGGGTAAGTAGACCGTAACCCAACATGAGCAAACCCGTGTACCACCCGTCGTAGGCACGTGGCGAGAGTAAGGTGAATACCCCATAGACTAAAAAACCAAGAATGATAACGAGGGTGAAGATGGCAAAGGTTTTCATGATGGGTTTGGGTCAGGTTCTAGGTAAACAACGCGGCTAGTGCATCCACAAGGCAAGGCTTTAAAAATATTAGGACTGGGCCGCCAAAAATTAGCCATAACTACTTTTCTAAAGTACGGGTTTTCGCTAAATTTCTTACCTCGCTACCAAAAAAGTACCGTTAGTAACCGCTTTTAATACTGGTTCTCCTTTCCACTCCAGGTGTTCCTAGCCATGATCGGACGGGCATCCGGATGGATTCTGTGGCAAATTCTACCGGCTTCCCCCTGGCTGCTGATTTCCTGTTTCTGTGGGTAGACCTGGCCGAAATCTTATTACCACCTCCGCTGCAACCCGCTGACTTGGAAGTCGTCCTTCCTGATGGGAGCCTGCCTAGGTTCGGTCGAATAAATGACCCCGGGAGCCGGGAGCTTACCCATTTTAGGCAGGCGTACATACCTCTTCATTCATCCAGCATTCGCTATGCATCACTTTTCCTACCTGCTCCTGATGTTACTTTATACCTGCGGCCCCGCCGCCCTGGTGAGTCAGCGCGCGTCGGTGACCGGAGGCATTACTACTGGGGACCAAGCCGCAGAATTCACTAATGTGTTGCTGCTGGCGGTCACGGATTCCGCCGTCGTGAAACTCGAACTCGCCGACGCCGGGGGGCGCTTCGCCTTCCGGGACTTGGAGGCGGCCGACTACTTCGTGCGCACCAGTGGGATCGGCCTGCCGGCTACCAATCATCCTGCCTTTACCCTGACCGCCGGG
Organism: Lewinellaceae bacterium; assembly: GCA_963710195.1. Taxonomy (GTDB): domain Bacteria; phylum Bacteroidota; class Bacteroidia; order Chitinophagales; family Saprospiraceae; genus Neolewinella. The sequence continues at coordinate 306,437 of CAVPZF010000002.1, read as the reverse complement.
CAGACCCTCGATCTACCAATCTACGATCTCACTTCCTCCGCCACGAACCTGGAGACGATCGAAGTGACCGCCACCAAGCCCTTTCTGGAACAGAAGGCCGGCATGCTGGTGGTGAACGTGGACCAGAGCATAACGGGACAGGGCGGCAGCGTCATCGACCTGCTCAAAAAAGTACCCGGGGTGGTGATCGCCGGCAACCGCATCAGTATGGCCGGCAAGACCGGGCTTACCATCCTGATCGACGGCCGCCCGACGAAGTACCTCGACATTGCCAGCCTCCTGCGGGACATGCCCGCCGACAACATCAAGTCGATTGAGGTGATCTCCCAACCCGGGGCCGCCTACGACGCGGAGGGCAACGGCGGGGTGATCAACATCGTCCTAAAGAAGAATAACCTGCTCGGCACGAACGGACAGGTCTACGTGGGCGGCGGCTACGGCCAGCGCGCCAAGTACCGGGCGGGTGGGGAGCTGAGCCACCAGTCCGGCGCGCTCAACCTGACCGGCGGCGTCAGCTACAACCGGCGCGAGTGGGTAGAGGGACTGGAGCTCGTCCGCCGCTTCGACGACCGCACCTTCGTGCAGAAAAACAGCGAGTTCGGCACCCCAAACAGCTACCAGCTGCGGCTTGGTGCCGACTACGACCTCAACGATAAGCACCGCGTCGGCATCAATGGGCGCTATAGCTTTGGCAACAGCCCCAATTCCGGCACGAACCGGACGGAAATCTTTAACCCCGAAACAGGACAACTGCGGGAGGATTTCGTGACCTTCCGCGACCGTACCCGCGACTTCGACAACCTGAATCTGGACGCCTACTACCGCATCCAGCTCGATACGAATGGGCGGGAACTATACTTTCGACGGCAGCCTCAACACCTTTACCCGCGATACCCGGACGACGCTACGTACGGAGGGGGGCAATTTTAATGACCGGCTTAACCTGGAACCGAGTGATGCCAAGATCTACAGCGGGCGGGCCGATTACCGCAGACCCCTGGGCGCGCAGTACGTGTTTACCGCCGGCGTAAAGGCCAGCCACGCCGAATTGGACAACGAGCTGCTGGCCCGCGAGCAGCTCAACGGCACCATGGAGATCGACCCCAATCTCAGCAACCGCTTCCTGTTCAACGAAGACATCCGCGCCGCCTACACCGCCCTGGCCTGGGAGGCGGGGGACTGGAGTGCCAATCTGGGCCTGCGCTACGAGCACACCCGCATGGAGGGCTACAACGTGACCATCGACAGTACCACCTTGCGCGACTTCGGGCAGCTCTTTCCCAGCCTGAGCGTCGGTGCCCCGCTGGCGGGCAAGTTGGGGATGAGCCTAGCCTACAGCTACCGCATCGAACGGCCCAGCTACTACGACCTCAATCCATTCATCACCTACATCGACCCGCTGACCTTCCAGAAGGGAAACCCCTTCTTACAGCCGGAACTGATCCACAGCACACAACTGAGTGTGACTTACGACAAGCAGCCCTTTTTAAACTTGGGGTATGATTTCACGAGCGACATCATCAGCGACGTCACCGAGCAGGACGTAGTCACCGGGGCGGCCTTCCAAACTACCGTCAACCTCGATCGGTACGTGCGCTACGGGGGTAGCCTCTTCTTTCCCCTCGACTGGGTGGCCAAGCCCGTAAGCGGATACGGAGGCTTCATGCTGTACTACAATGATTACACCAGCGACTACCTGGGCGGGGAGTTCAACCAGGATCAGGTTAGCCTGACGGCCTTCGCCCAGGTCGACGTCAAACTGCCCCAGGAGTGGAAACTGCAGGTCAGCGGCTTTTACCAGGGGCGGGGGCTGGATGGCATCATCCGTTACAACCCCCTCTACGGGGTCGACGCGGGTCTCGAGAAAGACTTCCTGAACGACCGACTCAACCTCGTCCTGTCGGCCGACGGCATTGTGCAGCGCTTCTTCACCGGCACCATCAATTATCAGGAGCAGGACCTGGACTTGGTCTCCACCTGGGAGGCTCCGATCTTTTCGGCCAAGGTGACCTACAAATTCGGCAACCGTTTCCTGAAGGGGCGGGAACGCAGGGGTAGTGCGAGTGAGGAGGAGAAAGGACGGCTGGGGGAGTAGCCCGGCTGGAAGCGGATCTAGAGCTGTTTGGGTTTTCCGAGCCTGACGAAAACGCCGCTAATTTGGGTCTATTTGAGCCTTCAAAAGGGGAGCCTAGCGGGCTAGGTGACGCTTTTGGAGGGGAAGCGTAGGCCCAAAGGAGCAAGTTTGCGACGGTGAGCGGAATCCCAAACAAGCGCTTAATCCCGCGTTGCCCAGTAATCTACCACGAATACATCCTTTAGATGTGGTTCCAGTACCTTCACGAAGGCCTGGTGGGCGGGATGGGGCAGATAGGTGGCGCGATCTGCCTCGGTGTGAAAAGTGACGAAAAAGGCGTGGGTAAACCCCTTGTTGAGCCCTTCCGGGCTGTTGTTGGTGCCCCACTCGTAGTCCCGGATCTCCGCAATCTCGTTCGGAAGATTGCTGAAGGCGCGCTGCACTTCGGTGATCTGCTCCGGGGTGGCTTCCTCCTTGAAGGCGAAGTACACGGCGTGACGGAGCAGGCTGTCGGGGGTGACGGACGGGCGTTCCATGCTAGCGGGGGTTTCCACGGCGGGTGGGGGCAGTTCCTCCTGACAGGCGAAAGGGAGGAAGGCGAGTACTAAAAAAGCGAGGGGGCGGAAGAAGTTCATAGCGGTGTAGTTGTCTAAATGTACACCGCATTCCCTTCTCCGCCCCCCCGTCAAGCTAGCTAGTCTTGCTTAATTCAGGCGCCGCTTGATGAAGCCGGACAGCCGGCCCTTTTCCTTGAGCTTAACCAGCTTGTCCAGCAGCTCGTCGCTCCCCAGCACGTCGCGGTTGTCCTTGTAGTAAGAGATGACGCTACGGATACCCGCCACGTAGGCGGCGTCCGGGTTGAATACCGGATGGGCGACGCTGTACTGTACGAAGCCGCAGGTGAAGAGGGTGCGCGCCTCCCCGTACTGGAGGTAGGGCATAATATTGTCGGACAGTTCTAATCCGACTTCGGGACTGCGCTTGACCCAGTCTTCGAGCTTTTTGGCGTCGATTTTGCGGCGGTGGCGGTCGAGGTTAGCGGGAGAATCCTGGAGGTTCTGGATGATGTCCTCGAGTTCGAAGGAGATCACCGGCATCTTGCGCATGACCGGGGCATCGTCCGCGCCGTCTGCGGCCTCGGTGTCGTCAGAATCCTCGGTGGTCTCCGCGTCCTTGCCATTTTTAGGGTCGTTCCTGCCATCGGTATCGGCGGAGCCAGTAGTGGAGATATCGACGGAACGGTAGACGGGTATGTCCGCCGCGGCGTAGGCTTCCGCGTCCTGGGGGAGGCTGCTTTGGGCAGTCAGCAGGGCCGGGAATAGAAATAGAAGAGGTGTGAGTCTATGCATAGAACCGGGTTTATTAAATGAGAGAGAAAAAACAAAACAAGGTGGTCAGCTCAACTGAGCTGTTTCTCGATAAACTTGGCCAGCTTGCCCTTTTCCTGGAGTTTGGCGAGCTTATCGAAGGCGGCATTTTTGCCGAATACGTCTATGTTGTCGCGGTAGTAGTTAAGCACGCTTTCCATGGCGGCCAAGTTGAGGCTCAACCGGTCGGTCTCGGGCTCCCGCAGCATTTGCTTGGCGTACTCGCCCAGGTAGATTACCCGGGCTTCTCCGTACTGAAGGTAGGGCTGGGTATATTCTTCAAGGGTGAGGTCTACGTCGGGCGTACCTTCGAACCAAGTCGTGAGATAGCTCACGGCCTCCTTGCGGCGGGTGGTATATACGTCGGCCGGAAAGTTTTGCAGGTGATTGACGATCTCTACCACCTTATCGTTCTGGCGGGCGTAGTCGTCCCCGGAGGCATAGGTGACGCTCGGGACGTTTAAGGTTTGGGCGGCAGCCGCCGTGCAGCACAGCAGGCAAAGGGAAAAGAGGTAGTTTTTCATGAGAATTTTCTATGACACTGCTCTTGAAACGCCGGCCTTTCCGCAACCGAGGCCCCTTAACACAGTAAATTTCTGCGAATGAGACTAGTAAATGGTCGGTGGAAACTCCCGTACTTCACCTGACACCTTGCGCCCGCGCTGTTGTTCCCGCTTCCTATCTTACCCGCTATGACTGCTGATCTACCCGTTTCGTTTACCGTGACCGCCGACCAAGCCGTTCGGCTAATCGCTGCCGACAGCCCGGTGGAAGAGATGGCCGAGCACCTGCGTACCCTCGCCGAAGCCATGATCGCCCGGGGGAATGCCTGCCCGGTAGGCGTAGAGGAGAACGTACTCGACCTGGAGTGTCGCCTTACCCACTTCGAATGGGCCGAGCGCGCCAAGCATTTTTTGCTGCTCTACCGCGATGTGCAGCTGCAACTTCAGTTGGCCACCCTGCTGGTCAACGACGGCCAATCCGCTGCCGATCGGGTCGCCGGCCTTTACCAGCGGTCTCGGGAAGCCTTACAGGAAGCCCTCGCGGAATGGGACGCCGACCACGCCACCCGCCAGGAAGCCCTGCTGCGGAACGACCGCGGGCGGAAAAAGCAGCTCAACCGCTGGAAGCTCCAGCGCAATCCCTGGCCGTTTTACCGCCACCACCTGCAAGAAATCGCCGGCCAGTCGGAGAACCTCGCCCAGGAATTCACCCAACTGACGGAGGCGGGACGGCGCTTCGATCGGCTGCGGCAACTGCTCGACGAGGGTACCGCGGCCAGCCAGGAGATCATGGGGAACGCCCGGCAGCGGGCCGGCGAAATTGTCACCTTCATCACGGAGGGCGACAGCGAACTGGAACGCCCGGGTGTCGTGGCCGCGGAGCTCGACGATTACCTCGCCGAGGAAGGTACGTCACCCCGGCTGGACCGCTTTACTAATGCCATCACCGCCTGCATTGCGGGCTTTTCCGAATCCCAGCGCGTCACCGTGGCCTCCGAGCAGGGAATGTTGCGCTACAAGGACGTGAACTTCCGTCGCTCCACCGACCAGTGGGTATCGGCCGAGGTGATGCCCCTGCTGTACGAACTCTGGGAACTGAGCGAGCAGGTGAGCAACGGCCTCAACGTAGCCACGGCCAACGTACGCAACCGGGCCCTGCTGCTGTCCAACGAGGTGAAGGCCGGCAACGAGATCGCCTTCACCAACGCCCAGCTGGCCCAGCCCTTCGTCAATTTCCTCAGCCGCACCCAAGAGCGGCAGGAGTCCTATGCCCGGATCCACCAACAACTCACCGACCTGATCGAGGACAACCTGCGCGTCAGCTCAGTCTACCGCCCCGAGCCCGGCTTCCTGCCGCTGCCGCTGCAGACCGGCATCAACGTCTTCACCCGGCGGCAGGGCCGGCTGGTGACGGGGGTGCAGGAGTGGCTGGCTAACCACGTGAGTGGTTTGCACCGGCTCCTCGGCGCAGCGGTGCGGGAAGAAAAACTCAGCATCAGCGAGAAAACGGTGCGGGTTATTCGTCAGCGCACGGTGGCCCCCGCCAATGCAGCCTACACGAACATCTTGATGACTAAGGGCTACATCGGCGAATCCTTCCTGGTAGGACGCGAGGCGGAGACCGACCACCTCCGGCAGCTCATCGAAAACTGGAAGCTCGGCTTTCGGGGGGCCGTCGTGCTGACGGGCAAGCGCCTGTCGGGCAAGACGCTCTTTGGGGAGCTCATCACTAACCGCTTTTTCCCCGGCAAAACCATCCGTCTGCGCCCCCACGCGCAGGTCGTTGTCCAGGGTCGGCGCACCAAAACTACCGGCGACCTCGCCGCGGCCCTTTCTTTCGTGGAGAAATACACCGTCCAGGCGCGCCCCCTGCTCTGGATCGACGACCTGGAAATGTGGCGGGACGATACCCACAGCCTGGCCGCCAACATCCGGGCCCTGGGGGAGCACATCGACGACTATTCCGGCCGCCTCTTTTACCTGGTGTCGACCACCAACGCCGTGTTCCAGCACCTCGACCGTTTCCTGGACATCGACCGGGTCTTTCAATCCGAGATCAACCTCGATCGCTTTACGCTGGCCGACATGCAGCGGGCGGTACTTATTCGCCACGGTGCGACTCACAAAATCATGGTCGACGCGGAGGGCGAGCCCGTCAGCGAGACCGCTTTCGGGCAGATGGTCAAACGCATCTACCGCGCTACCGAGGGTAACGTGGGCGAAACCATCAACCGCTGGGCCTACTTCACCCAGCGCTACGACGACGAGCGCGTTTACCAACCCAAGGGGCGCCGCTACGTGCTGCCCGCCTTTCTCTCCCCGGATACGGCTACCTTACTGACCACGATTGTCTTCGAAAAGCGCACCCGCGATTACCGCCTGCGCAAGCTCTTCGGTCCCGCTTACACCGAGCGCTACGCCAGTATTCTACAGCGGTTGATTCGCGTGGGCGTCGTCACCCGCACCAACGATGGCCTAATTGAAATCAACGAGAACGTCGTCAACGACGTCGGCCGCATGTTAGAGGCCGAGTTGTACCTGAACTATTCCAAATAAGCCCACCATGGACCTGTTGCTCCAACACTACTACACCTGGATGGACTTCCTCCTCGCCGCGCTGCTCCTCTACGGCGTGTACGCCTTGCTGTACATGGTCAAGGAACGCTTACAGAAAACCAAGCGGGTGGAGGGGTTCCGGGCCGGCGTCTATACCCTCATTGCCCCCTTTCTCCTGCTCTACCAGCCGCTGACCATCCTGGTCCTGGCTATGATCTTTCTGTTCATTAATCCGCTGATTCACGGCACCCTGCTGCTGGTGCTGGCCGTGGCGGGCTTTTCCCGCATCCGGGATTACCTCAGTGGCCGCATCATCCTCTTTAACCCGCTCATCGCCGTGGGCAAGCGCATGCGGACCGACAAATCGACCGGCGTCATCTCCCGCATCAGCCGCATCGGGCTCTACCTGCAGACCGGCGAGGGCCTCCACTTCGTCAACTACTCGACCCTGCTCACCGAGGGGTACTCCCTCATCACCGGCAAGGATATCGGCGGGTACTACCAGTTGCGCCTGACTACGCCACCCGAGCAAAACGACGCCCTGCGGTCCCTCGCCGACCTGCTCACCACCACGCCCTACCTCGACCGCGGCTTCAAACCAGAGCTTAGCTACGCCGAAAAACCCGAAAAGATCCTCGCCCGCCTCTCCGTGCGCGAAGAGAAACACCTCACCGAACTGCTGGCCCTGTTAAAAGAGTGGGGCTTTCCAGCCACCATCGCTAAACGTTAGCCCCTCCCTTCACTCCTTCCCCCCTCACTCCCTCCCCCACCCATGGAAACCGTAGACCCTAATCTTCTGCTCATCGAAGCTTCGGTGATCATTATACTCTCCTTCTTCTTCGGGGAAATCTCAAAGCGGACCAACATCCCCTCGGTGCTGATGCTCATCGTGCTCGGCATCCTCATTAAGCTGGGCCTCGACAGCATTGGCTTTGGCAACCTCGACTTCTTTCCGATCCTGCGGATCCTCGGCACGGTGGGTCTGATTATGATCGTGCTGGAAGCGGCGCTAGAACTGAAGCTGGAACGCGACAAGTTTCTCGCCATCGGTAAGGCCTTTGTGGTGGCGGCCCTGGGCCTGATGGCCTCGACCTGGGCGGCGGCCGAGTTGCTGCTCTTTTTTATTGACGACATGACCACCCAGAGCGCCTGGCTCTACGCCACCCCCCTGTCCATCCTGTCGAGCGCCATCATCATCCCCAGCGTCACGGCGCTCAAGGGGGATAAGAAGGAATTTCACATCTACGAGAGCACCTTCTCCGATATTCTGGGTATCATGCTCTTCTACTTCCTAACTAGCCAATTACCGATTACGGAGACGATCGACGATCAGTTGGAAGTGATTGAGCACCACGGCAGCGGCCTGGCGTATTTAGGCAACGTCCTCCTCACAATCGTGGTCTCGCTGGTCGCCAGCTACGCCATCGTACTCGTCTTCCAGAACATCAAGAGCCACGTCAAACTGTTTCTGCTCATCGCCGTCCTGCTCCTCCTCTACGGGGCCGCCAAGTACCAACATCTTTCCGCCCTCATCATCATCCTCACCTTTGGGCTCATCATCGCGAACATGCGGCTATTTTTCCAGGGGCCCCTTAAGAAATGGCTGAATTACAAACAGGCCCTCCACATCTACGAGGGGCTTCACGTAGTGACCGTAGAGACGGCCTTTGTGGTGCGCACATTTTTCTTCGTGATCTTCGGCATCACCATTGTGCTGGAATCACTGCTGAGCGTCGACGTGGCCATTGTAAGCATGCTCATCATCCTGAGTATCTACTTGATTCGCTTTATCATACTCCGCATCTTCATCGGTGCCGACATCTTCCCCCAGCTCTTCGTGGCTCCCCGGGGGCTCATTACCGTACTGCTCTTTTACGCGATTCCTGCCGAGATGGAGATCCCCGGATTTCAGCCCGGCATCCTGCTCTTTATTATCATCGGTACCAGCCTCATTATGACTTTTGCCATGATCGGCGATAAGAAACGTACGAGCTCCGCCATCCGCAAAGTGGCAAGCACTCCCGTAGGCTACGAGCGCTGGAGGGCGCCTACCCTAGGCGACACCGTCGTGGTCAAGGAGAAAAAAGAGCACTAGGGCGCGGCCGCAGGTGCCGGACAACGTACCGATTTCCCCCACATGACACGAAGCATAAAGATGGTCTATTTCCTGGGCGCGCTACTGGCCCTCATCGTGCTGGCCTATTTTGTCGGCCCGCGGGTGGAGGTCCCCGACTACGCCACCACCCTACCTGAGCTTCCCACTGACCTGGCTTCCCTGAAAAATTTGGTCCAAGCACGGGAAGCTGCGGCTCCCACCCGCCCGAATAATGAGGCCCGCCTCGTTTTTGCGGATTCGGTGCCTGCCGTAACGGACTACGCCTTCGTCTACCTGCATGGGTTTGCGGGCAGCTACCGCGACGGCTACCCCGTCAACGTCAACGTACCGGAAATCTTCGGGGCTAACGTGTACCTCGGCCGGTGGTCCGGGCACGGTTTACGGGCGGCTAATGCTTTACAAGAGTTCACGCCCGCCGCCGCCTGGGAAGATGCCCGGGATGCCCTGGCCATCGGCAAGCGGTTGGGCCGAAAAGTCATCATCATGTCCACCTCCACCGGCGGTACCCTCGCCCTCAAGCTGGCCGCCGACTTTCCCGATGATGTCCATGCCCTCATCAACATGGGGCCCAACGTAGAGGACGACCAGCCGGGCGCCGCACTGCTCATGACGCCCTGGGGCCATGAACTGGCGATGCTGGCCTCCTTCGGCAGCAACAAAAAGATCAGCCACGAGGAACCCGGCGCGGCGCAGTATTTCGACACGATTTACCCCTCGCGGGCCCTGGTCGATCTGCAGGTACTGGTGCAAACTATTATGGACGACGCCACCTTTAGCCGGATACACTGCCCGGTCCTCACCCTCTACTACCAAGAGAATTTCTTCCAGAAGGACCAACACGTCGAAGTGAGCAGCTACCCGGAGGTGCACGCTAAGTTCGGGACCCCGGCCCAGCAAAATAGATTAGTGGCCCTGCCCACCCCAAAGACTCACTTCGTCGGTAGTGACATCAAGTCGAAGGACTGGATGGCCGCTCAGTACGCTGCCGTCGATTTTTGTACCGAAGTTTTAGACATGGTGCCTTTACTGCCCGTCGATCACCGCACGGACGCTGCCCGCTTCGAGTAATTGCCGCTGAGCCTCCGGATAGGGCAGGCCCGTAGCCTCCACGATCATCTTGGTGCCCCGGTCGACCAGCTTAGCGTTGCTGAGTTTCATATCGACCATCCGGTTATCGCGCACCCGCCCCAACCGGATCATAACGGTGGTCGTTATCATGTTGAGTATAAGTTTTTGGGCGGTACCTGACTTCATACGGGTACTGCCCGTGACCACTTCCGGCCCCACAACCGCCACGACGGGGTGGGTACATACTTCGGTGACCGGGGCACCCGGATTGCAGGTCACGCAGCCCGTCAGCAGGCCGGCCTCCTGTGCCTTGCGCAGTCCACCAATAACGTAGGGGGTAGTGCCGGAGGCCGCGATGCCGATCAGGATGTCATCGCTGTTGGGAGCGTACTGCGCCAGATCCTTCCAGGCCTGCCCGTCACTATCCTCGGCGGCCTCTACTGCGTCCCGCAGCGCGCGGTCTCCTCCCGCAATCACTCCGATCACCATGCCAGGCGGTACGCCGTAGGTAGGCGGACACTCGCTGGCGTCCAGTACTCCCAGGCGGCCACTCGTACCCGCGCCGATGTAGAACAGGCGTCCACCCCGTTCCATCCGCGGTACGATGGCCTCCACCAGGGCGGTGAGGGCGGGAATGCACTCCCCGACGGCGGGTGCGACCAGGCGATCCTGTTCATTGATGAAGGTGAGCAGTTCTGCGGGGCTCCGGTCTTCGAGGTGGCGGTAGGGGCCGGGCTGTTCGGTGATGCGCATGGACGAGGGAAGGTTAGGTGCGCTAAGGTAGCGGTTGGCAACAGCAAGGCGCCCCTTACTAGCCCTCCGCAATCACGGCCTGTATACCCAGCCAGGCACTCAACTTCACACGAACCTCCGTCTCGGCGGTAGCGGAGATGCGGCCGAGGTCGCGGGGCAGGAAAGCCGCTTTTCCGATGGACTGGATCGCGTCGACCGCCACGTACATGCGCGAAGTTAGGCGGGTAGTGCCCTTAGCCAAGGGTACACGGTAGGGATCGTGGTCGGCGTGGGGGCCGCCCGGAATGAGGGGAAGGAAAGAAATGTTGCGGATCTCGTACCGGTAGTTCGTGGCGGTAGTGGTGAGGCAGAGCACGAACTGAAAGGGCAGGACGACATCGGTCCGCAGCTCGTAAATCAGATAACGATCAAAGGTCAAGGTGATAAGCAGGATTTGCCGTGTAAAATGCGTGGAAGCCATCACAAAGTTGCGCGGACTTCTCCCGATTGCGGTAGAAATTTTCCTGCTGTTCCCGGGTATACCGCCCGTCCGTGAGCAGACCGGCTGAAGTCTCTACTTCGAACTCCCGACAAGTGCGGGAGTCTTCGTACGCACCTCCGGTCAGGCCGAGCGCTTCTGTATTTCCTGTATTCAAATTTGCAACCTTTAATCGGATAAGCTAACGGCTCGCGGAGCCGCTAGTTGACTTACCCCTAAACAACGTCCGTGAAGGTAGGGAAATTATGCGCTATTTCCCGATGCAGAAGTTAGAGAAGATGTTTCCGAGCAGGTCATCGGTGGTGATCTCTCCGGTGATTTCTCCCAGATCGCGCAGACTTTGCCGGATGTCCATGGCAATAAAGTCCTGCGCAAGTCCTGATTCCAGGCCTTCGGCCACCCGCTCTAGCGAAGTGTCCGCCGCCCGCAGGGCGGCGTAGTGACGGGCGTTGCTGAGGATTACCTCCTGAGCATCCAGGCCACCGCGGCCCCCGGTCACCGTGTCGAGGAGCGTGGACTGCAGGTATGCGAGGTTGCTCTTCTCGCGGGCGATCATCGGCACGAAACGCTCGTGGGGGACACGGAAGCGGCCGGTGTACTCCTCGCCGAAGTAGTGGGTGTACTTGGTGTAGGGGTTGAGGTCCATTTTGTTAGCGACCACTACTAAGTCGAGGTGCTCCCGGTAGAGGCGGTCGAGGTCCGCAGTGAGCGTGGCGGGATCCGTCTCGACGACGTCAAAGACGTACACGAGCAGGTGGCCGGTCGATACCTGCTGCAGGGTGCGCTCGACGCCCATGGCTTCAATGGTGTCGGAAGCCTCGCGGATGCCCGCCGTGTCGACGAGCCGGAACGCGATGCCCCCCATGTTGACGGCCTCCTCGATGGTGTCGCGGGTGGTGCCGGGGATCGGGGAAACGATGGCCCTTTCCTCGTTGAGGAGGGCGTTCAACAAAGTAGATTTCCCCGCGTTCGGGCGGCCGGCAATCACGGTGGCTACCCCCTCCTTGATGGCGTTCCCGAGGCGGAAGGAGGTGGTCAGGGTGTCGATGCGGCCCCGGATGGTAGCAACTAGCTCCCTCAACTGACCACGGTCGGCAAATTCTACGTCTTCCTCTCCGAAGTCCAGCTCCAGTTCGATGAGGCTGGCGAAGTCGATAAGCTTAGCCCGCAGTTCGCTGATCTCGTGGCGGACCCCGCCCCGGAGCTGACCGAGAGCGACGCGGTGGGCCGCGGCGGACCGTGAGGCGATGAGGTCGGCAACGGCTTCGGCCTGGCTGAGGTCGAGCTTACCATTGAGAAAGGCGCGCTGGCTGAACTCGCCGGGATCGGCCGGCCTGGCACCTGCGTCCCCGACTAATTGCAGCAGGCGTTGCAGGATGTAGGGGCTCCCGTGGCAGCTGATCTCCACCGCCTCCTCCCCGGTATAGGAGGCCGGGGCCCGGTACAGGGTGAGTACCACTTCGTCGATGGGTGCACCCTCCGCATCCGTGATTTCTCCGAAAAAGGCCCGGCGGGCGGGGGCTTTGGTAAGCGAGCGGGAGGGAAAATAAGGATCGACGAGGGCGATGCAGCCGGCACCGCTGATGCGGACAACCCCGATGGCGCCCTCCCCCGCGGGCGTGGCGATCGCGGCGATAATTGGTGGGGTCATAGAAGGGGGGTTGCGCGGGGAAGAGTAATGCGGAAGGTAGTACCCTTACCGGGTTCGGAATAAGCCACGATGATCCGGCCCTCGTGGTATTCTTCCACGATGCGCTTGACCAGGCTGAGGCCGAGGCCCCATCCGCGCTTCTTAGTGGTGAAGCCGGGATTAAAGACCTTGCGCACGTTGCGGGATGAGATTCCCTTGCCGGTGTCGCTGATCTCGACAATTACCTTGCCGTCCCGTTCGTGTACCTGGCTGCTGATTTTCCCTTGCCCGTCCATGGCGTCGAGGGCGTTGCGCAGCAAATTCTCGATGACCCAGTCAAACAGGAGGGGGTTAATGGCAACGGGCAGTTCGCCGGTATCGGCTGCGGGAAAGTCGAAGGTGACACGGCGGGGGGCACGCTTTTGCATATACGCGCGGCACTTGTCGAGCTCTTCGTAGATGTTGATGGGCTGCAGCTCCGGGGTCGCGCCGATCTTACTGAAGCGGTTGGCGACCATCTCCAGCCGCTCCACGTCCTTATGAAGTTCCCCGGCTACCTCCTGGAGGTCCGCGTCCTCCCCGTACATCAGGCGGAGATGTTCCACCCAGCCCATGATGGCGCTGATGGGAGTACCCAGCTGGTGGGCGGTTTCCTTGGCCATACCGACCCATACGCGGTTCTGCTCGGCGCGCCGGGCCTGATTGATCCCGAAGATCCCAAAGACCAGAAAGGTGCCGATCAGCGCCAACTGAATGTAGGGAAACAGCCGCAGTTTCCGGATCAGGTTGCTGGTGCCGAAGTACATCAGCCCGCCGTAGGGCATGGCCACCGGGGGCTTGCCGTTGGCCTTTAGGTCCGCGAGCTGCGCCAGGATGTAGGCCGTATCGGCTTCCCGCCCATCCCAATTGATGGCTTCCTGGTAGGTTCCGTCGGGAAGCGCCCAGATGGCCGGTATGGTGGTGTTGTTGCCGATAATCTCCTGTTGGGTCGACACGTCCTCGGCCACGTCCGTCCCGTCGAAGTTATTGATGTCCCGCATCGAGGCCTCGTAGAAGCGCACGTAATTTTCCTCGATGACCGACAACTGGTTGGCCAGCCGATTCGTGTACCACAGCGAAGCCACCACGATCACGAGTCCGATGACGCTAAGGGAAAGGGGCCAGCGGGAGGTGGGGAGGTGCATGGGTAGACGGGCTGCGCCTTGGGTTAGCGCTCGCTGCGCTCGCGGCAGATAAATGTTTGCGGGTGGTAAGATCAATATTCTCCCGCAGTCCATCACCATAACGACGCTATTCCGTCATATCGTCCACCTCTATCGCGCAGCCTCTACCTCACTGCGCCTCCACCCGAATCCCCAGATCCTGCAACGCCCGCCGGCTGGCCCGTTGCTCCGCGCTTTTCTTATTGTAATCCTCACCGACGGCCATGCGGCGGCCGTTGACGACGACGGCCACGCGGAAGCGGTCGCGCTTGTCTTGCTTGAAACGCTTGAGGATCTCGTAGTCGACCTTCTGGCCACTTTTCTGGCAGTGTTCCAGGAGCTGGCTTTTGTAGTTGTCGTCGTAGGTTTCGAGGGTGTCAATGTCCACGTAATTGCGCAGCATGCGCTGAACGACGAAGGTGGTGGTGCCAGCGTAGCCCTTCTCGACGTAGACGGCGCCCACCAGGGCCTCCACGGCATTGCCGAGCATGGAGCGGGCGATGCGGGTATTGTTGTACGTACTGAGTAGTTCGTCCAGCCCCATATCGAAGCCGATGGCATTGAGCGACTTTCGCTTGACGATCTTGGAGCGCATCTTGGTCAGAAATCCTTCATCCCCGCTGGGATACTTTTTATAGAGGTATTCCGCTACAATCGTGCCCAGGACGGCATCACCCAGGAACTCCAGGCGTTCGTTATTCTGGCCCCCGTACGGTTGATGGCGGGTATGATCGTTGGAGCTCTTATGGGAGAAGGCCAGCTTAAATACGTTGAGGTAGGCTGGAGTAAAGCCCAGCAGTCGCCGCAGTCGCCGGACGAAGTCCCGCTCGTCCGAAAAAAAACGATTGTAAATACGGCGAACTACTTTGATCACAGGGAAACGACTAGTCGGTAAAACGCTTAAAGATAGTAGCAGAGTTGTGGCCCCCAAATCCAAACGTATTACTCAGGGCAATATTGACCGGGCGGTCGATGGACTGGTTGAACGTCAGCTGCAATCTGGGATCGATGTCGGGGTCGTCCGTCCTATGGTTAATGGTCGGCGGGACGAAGTTGTGTTGAATCGCCAGGATACAGGCGACCGACTCAATGGCCGCCGCTGCCCCCAACAGATGACCGGTCATGGACTTCGTAGAACTGATGTGGAGGTCGTAGGCCGCCGCTCCGAAGGCCAGCTGGATGGCCTTGAGCTCGGCGGTATCCCCTAGGGGGGTAGAGGTACCGTGGGTATTGATGTAGTCCACCTCTTCCGGCTGCACCCCCGCGTACCTGAGGGCGTTGAGCATGGCCATCTTGGCGCCGGCCCCGTCGGGGTGGGGCGCCGAAATGTGGTAGGCGTCGGAGCTGGCGGCGTAGCCCGCGACCTCAGCGATGATGGTGGCTCCGCGGGCCCGGGCGTGCTCGAGGCTTTCCAGTACGATGGCACCCGCTCCCTCGCCCAGGACGAAGCCATCGCGGTCCGCATCGTAGGGGCGGGAGGCCGTCGCCGGATCCTCGTTGCGGGTGCTGAGGGCCTTCATGGAGTTAAAGCCGCCGATGGACACCTTGGTTATGACCGCCTCGGAGCCGCCGGTAATCATCACGTCGGCGCGCCCGAGGGCGATATCGTCCGCCGCGGCGGCCAGTGCATGTCCACCGGAAGCGCAGGCACTTACCGTGGCGTAGCTCGGCCCGCGGAAGTTGTACCGCATGCTGATGTGTCCGGCGCCCATGTTGGCAATCATGCGGGGAATCATGAAGGGGTTGTAGCGGGGCGTACCGTTGCCCGCGTCGAAAATTTCAATTTGCTCTTCCAGGGAGCGCAGCCCCCCGATGCCGCTGGCCCAGATGCAGCCGGCGCGGTCGGGGTCGATGGAGGAGCGGGTGTTGCCCTCCTTGTCCACCAGATCGGCCATGCGTAGGGCTTCGTCGGCGGTGTAGAGGGCCATGAGGGTGTAGCGATCCTGGCGACGGGTTTCCCGCTTGTCGACCCGGGTGGTGGGATCCCAATCCTTTACCTCGCAGGCAAACTGCGTCTTAAACTGCCCGGCGTCGAACTGGGTAATGGGACCGGCCCCGCTGCGGCCCGCACGTAGGCCTTCGAGGTACGCGGGGATGGAATTGCCGATGGCGGTTAGCGCGCCGATGCCGGTGATAACTACTCTGTTCATCGTGGGGGTACATCTTTCAAAAAAAACCGCCGCCCGCTACCTTTCAGGGTAATCGGGCGGCGGCAAGAAAACAAACGAGAAGATTTATTTCTCCACGCTGCTTTCCAGGTAGGTTACAGCCTGGCCGACGGTCTGGATGTTCTCCGCCTGCTCGTCGGGGATACTGATGTCGAATTCTTTTTCGAACTCCATGATGAGCTCGACGGTGTCCAGCGAGTCAGCGCCCAGGTCGTTCTGGAAACTGGCGTCTTTGGTTACTTCGGATTCGTCTACGCCGAGCTTGTCAACGATGATTTGCTTAACTTTCTCTTCAATGCTTGCCATAATCTGAGGTGGCTTTAGTGATGAAATACGGCCGCAAAGAAAACCCGTAAGGTTTACTTGCGCAAGTTCAGCGACAAATGAGCTCCGGGAGGGGCCACTCGCGCAAAACCACCCGCCTGACGGCAAGGTAACACCGCCACCGTTGGTTTTGTCAACACGCCCGGCGCGGTAACCTTAGAATCTCCCCCCGAGGGTCAGCACGAAGGTCCCGCTGCGGCCCTGCGGCAGTCGATCTTGCCCGAAAGCATAGCGGTACTGCCCCCCCAGGGTCAGCGTACCCAGGTAAAGAGTGACCCCGCCCCGCCCCCGCCAGTCCAGACCGTGGTCGATCGCACTGCCCGCCACGGCATCGTCGCCAAAGGCTAAGCCCGGTACGATGGCAGCGTGCAGTACTAAGTTGACGTCGAAATCCGCAGCCAACATCCGGTAAGCTAGGCCTAGGGGCAAAGAAATGTGTCCATAATTGAATACATCCCCCGCCTCGTTCTCGTAGCTGTTAGGGCGATACACCAGGCCGGCGAGCGGAGCCAGCTGTCCCGCCCCCACCAACACGTCAACGCCCAGCAGGAAGCGATCCCCCGCATAGGATACCGGCGCGTCGTTTGCGCTGGGTAGCGTAACCGCCTGGTCCCCCGTAGCCAGTCCGAAGTAAGGATTAAGCTCCAACTGCGCGGACGCAGGGGTAGTAAATATCCCAAGGGCAAGCAGGACAATCAGGTAGCGGACGAAGAACATGCAGGGGGCTTTGACTTTGGACTCACATCAAGCAACGTATTTTCGCGGCACCTGCGTTGACCGCAGCAAGAATTTTCCAAAAAATAGCAAGAAATAAGCCAGTGGCACCATACGTTATCCGTGCCTGACGCGCTTATTCCTCAGTGGACGGATGCTCCTTGCCTTCAAGAACGGAACTTTAATCAACCTAATGAGACACTTACGCTTTCCCCTCCTTGCGACCTCCATCCTACTCATCGGATTGAGCGGAGCACTCTCCGCCCAGGCGCCCTGCTTTGAGGGGTCCAACGGAAAGAACATTTCCCCGGGCGGAGGCCCGTGTATTAACACGGTAGTCACGGCCGTCCCTTTCCTACGGATCAACCCCGATGCCCGGGGTGGAGCCATGGGGGATGCCGGAGTTGCGCTGAGTCCCGACGCCAACGCCCTCCACTACAACGCCAGCCGATTGGCATTTTCCGAAGAAGACCTGGCCCTCAGCGCTACCTACACGCCCTGGCTGCAGGCGCTGGGCCTCAACGACGTTTACCTGGCCTACCTCGGTGGCTTCAAGCGCCTGGGTGACGGCAATCAGGCCGTCGGGGCCAGCCTGCGCTACTTCAGTCTGGGCGATATTCAGTTTACCGACGACAACAACCAGCAGCTAGGCATCGGAAAGCCCAACGAATTTGAAATCGCACTTTCCTACACCCGCCGCCTGACCCAGAACTTCGGCATCTCCATCACCGGAAAGTACATCAACTCCAACCTGGCCGCCGGCCAGCAAGTCAACGGGGAGATCCTGCGGGCCGGACAGGCGGTTGCGGCCGACCTGGGCTTCAACTTCCGCAGCGAGCCCATCGGGCCCAGTGGCAATATCCTTTCGATCGGTGCTGCCATCACCAACATCGGCAACAAGATCAACTACTCCCTCGACACGATCCGCGACTTCATTCCTACCAACCTGGGCATCGGGGCGGCGTACACGTTTAACCTGGATCAGTACAACCAGATCACCGTCACGGCCGAAACCAACAAATTGCTCGTGCCCACCCCCTGCGACGGCAGTGCCAAGTGTAAGCGCAGCAATCAGGAGATCAATGACCTCTCGCCCGTCTCCGGCATCCTCAGTAGCTTCAATGATGCCCCGGACGGCTTTGGCGAGGAACTGCGGGAATTTACCTTCAGCGTAGGCGCCGAATACTGGTATGCGCAACAATTTGCCGTACGGGCCGGCTACTTCCACGAGGATCAGACCAAAGGCGGGCGCCGGTACATCACCGCCGGGCTAGGCCTGAAGTACAACATCTTCGGCATCAACCTGAGCTACTTGGTGCCCACCGGCAACCAACGCAACCCCCTCGACAACACCCTCCGCTTTAGTTTGCTGTTCGACTTTGGGGCTACGGCCCCGCAGTAGCTCGCGGGCCTAACCCATGGGGTGTAATTGTCAAATCATGGGGTTGACAAGTTAATTTTTTTGACAGGTGGCAATATTTCGGTAGATCGACCGTATATTGTGGCAGACGAGCGAAATCGTTTTCGCTAGTTTAAGAATTTTTATAACTGGGGTTTAGTTCAGGAAAGGTGTGGCACTTGTGCCGCGCCTTTCTCTTTTGTGGTTCCTTGGAATTACCTTTCGCGCCCCGCCGGTATGCCCCACCTCCTCCCCTTTCCCCATTTCTTTCGGCTGCCCGCCGGGCAAATTGACGCCCTACCCCTTACCCGCAACGGCGTCCGGCGCATGGACCCCTTTCCCTTCGTCCGCCAGGCCGGCCCCTGTCTGCCTCAGTTAACGGTGACCGACCGCGGGGGACGCCCCCCGGTTCGGGGAATTTGTGGCTTACTGCCCACCGCAGCCTTCCTTGACGGGCGGGTACGCGCTCACGAGAACACGCTGCTGCCCCGCTTGGAGCGCCAACGCCGTCTGGTACTGGACGACGACGGCGCCCTGGGAAAGCCCATTTTACTCACGGTGCCCTCGCTTAACACCCTGTGGCCCCGGCTACTGCCCTACCCCCCGGAGGAATTATTGACCTTCCGGGGAGCGCAGGGGGAGTATAAGCTGTACTCCGGGCAGCGCGCGGAGACTCCGATTGAATTAAGCGATCTAGGTCCGCTAGTGGTCGCTGACGGACACCACCGCGCGTACACCCACGCAGCCCTGGCGGCAGAAGGGCACGCTGCCTTTCAACTCCTCCCCGTGGTGGTCGCGGGCGCGGATGAGCTGTCGATTGGAACTTTTTTGCGTGTCATTGAAGGGGATGGCATGAGCCTAGGTCAACTCCTGCACGTACTGCGTTCCTATTTCCACATCACCCCCATTGCAGCGGGAAAATGCGTGACCGCTCCCGGCCACTGGTTACTAAGCTACCGGGGTTGCCACCACCACTTGCAGCGCCGTCCTTCGGAGAACGAGGACACCGATACCGGTTGGCTGACGCGGGTGGTACTCCCCGCCGTCTTCGGCATCACTGACATGCGCCACGATCCGCGCATTCACTCGATTTATCCCCCAGCCAGTTCGGCGGGCATAATTCAGTTCCCGGTAGCGTTGCGCGAAAAGATCACCCTACTGGGCTATCCCATCAGCCGCCAGCGGTTTTTCACGGAGGCGCTGGCTGGGCGGGTGTTGCCTCCCAAGAGCACCCGCTTTCTTCCTCGCATCCCGAGTGGGCTGCTGGTGTGGATTCCTACTTGAACCGAATCGCCCGTACGGGGTCGATTTTAGTGACCAGGTAAGAAGGCAGAATCAGAAACATCAGAATAATCAGGAAGGTCCCCACATTCAGGCCCAGGATCGTCAGCCACTCCAGCTTAATCGGCGCCACGGCGAGGTAATAGCTTTCCTCGTCGAGCTTGACGATACCGAAGGTCTTTTGCAGATAAGCTAACCCGACACCGATGAGGTTACCGAGCAGCAAGCCAACCACCACGATAAAACCGGCATAATAAAGGAAGATCTTACGGATACTCCAGTTGTCCTGCCCGAGGGCCTTTAGAGTACCAATCATGTTGGTCCGCTCCAGGATAAGGATCAACAGCGCGGTCATCATGTTGATCACGGCTACCAGTACGACCAGTATTAGGATGATGACGCCGTTGTAGTCCTGAATATCCAGCCAGTTGAAGAGCTCCCGTAACTTGTTGCGAATGCTGTCGGCGTAAAGATCCTGGGGGAGTACGTCGTAGTGGATGTAATTGGAGAAAGCATCGAGGTCGTCGAGGTCATCCAGGACCACCTCGAAGCCGCCGACCTCATCCTCCCGCCAGTTCAGGAGGCGACGGAGTTGCTTAATGTCCACCAGGGCGAATTTGCTGTCGTATTCCTCCAGCCCGGTTTTGTAGATGCCCTGCACGGTAAAGGCCCGGTTCTTCTCCTCCCGTAACCCGCTGAAGTACACGAAATCTACCCGGTCGCCCACCCCCAGTTTCAGCCGGCGGGCGGTGCTGTTGGAGATCAGTATGCCGCGCGAAGTGGAATCGGGCGTAACCCGCAGTGCTTCCCCCTCCAGAATGTACGGGCTGAAGTCTTCCCAAGCAAAATCCTCGGCGATGCCCTTCAGGATCAGGGGTTCAGTATCGGCCAGCCGTTCTCCTTCCTGGAACACCGATATGATGCCCGGGAGAAGAATGAATTGCTGGATGTGACGGATGCCGCCTGCCGTGGTCCGCTCCTCGCTGCTGTTACTGCCAAACGGGTCTTCGAAATCGCGGTAGGTGATCGGACCCGTCTCCTCCAGGGAGGGGTAGAAATCTTGCTGCGTACTGACCGGGAATTCGGTGGTCATCATGATGTCGTGGGCCGCACGCTCCTCGGTGATGTGGACGTGTCCCCAGAACCCAAAAATTTTCATCGAGATCTCCGTCTTGAACCCCGAGATCAGCGCGCTGGCGAGGACCATGGTCGCTACGGATATGGCTACGGCCACTACCGCGATCCCTATGATGGTCCGGCTGATGGACTGGCCACCGCCCTTGGCGACACCGCGGGCTAGGAATAGAGGTAGGTTCATGCCGCGAAGATAAGTTGGGATGGGGGACCCCTTCGCGGTCCGCCACGAAGCGCCGTGTGCTATATATATTTGCGGCCCACCCGACAGACGGCCCCTATGGATTTTATCGCCGAATTAGAATGGCGCGGCATGCTGCACCAACTGACCCCCGGTATTCGCGAGCACCTGACCGAGCGGCGGCGGGCCTACATCGGCTTTGACCCTACGGCGCCCTCCCTGACCATCGGCAATTACGTGCAGGTCATGCTGCTGCTGCACTGGATGCGAGCGGGGCACGAGGTGGTGGTTCTCTTCGGCGGGGCCACGGGCCGGATCGGCGACCCCAGCGGCAAGGACAAGGAGCGGGAGCTGAAGTCGTACGAGGAGTTGGATGAGAACCTGGCGCGCCAGTGGGAGCAAATGGAGCGATTGCTGGGCGGGGCCGCGGGTGTCACCATCGTCAACAACCTGGACTTCTACCGCGAGATGAACGTGCTCACCTTTTTGCGGGACGTGGGTAAGACACTGACGGTCAGCTATATGATGGGCAAGGATAGCGTGCAGAATCGACTGGAGAATGGGTTGTCCTTCACCGAATTCAGCTACCAGCTCCTGCAGGGCTACGATTTCCAGCAGCTATACGCCCATTACGGGGTAACGGTGCAGATGGGCGGCTCGGATCAGTGGGGCAATATTACCAGCGGCACCGAATTTGTCCGCCGCAACCTGGAAGCCAAAGCGTTCGCGGTCACCACTCCCCTCCTGACCAAGGCCGACGGCAGCAAATTCGGCAAGAGCGCGGAGGGCAACATCTGGCTGGACCAGGAGCTGACCAGCCCGTACGACTTTTACCAGTTCTGGCTGCGGGCCGATGACGCCGACCTGCCCACCTACTTGAAGTATTTCTCCCTGCGGCCGCAGGAGGACATCCGGGCGAACTGTGCGGTAATCGATGCCCATCTGGGGGGGGAGGACCGCTATCGGGAAGTCACCGCAATCAAAACTACCCTAGCTACGGAGCTGACGCAGCGCCTACACGGGGCGGAAGCCCTGCTGACCGCCCAGCGGGTTACTAATCTGCTTTGGGGACGCGGAGCTACGGCGGACGACTTACGGGCGCTCGATGCCCCCGCCTTCCTGGCGCTAAGTGGCAACATCCCCACCCACCGGGTGGATCATTCGCTGCTCCCCATTGGACTCATTGAGCTGCTGGCCGAGCACAGTGACGTGGTGGCCAGTAAGAGTGAGGCACGCAGGGCCATCCAGGGTAATGCCATCGCCGTGAACAAGGAAAAGGTAACGGACGTAGACTGCACTGTCGGTACGGATCAACTCCTGCACCAAAAATACTTGCTGCTGGAGAACGGAAAGAAAAACCGTTTTCTTTATCTCTTCTCAACTGAACGGGTTTAATCTACGGGGCGCCTAAGTGGGGCGCACTTAGATTTTACCGGCCTCCCCGCGAATCTCGCCCCCAACCGCCAAGGCCTGGCACTGACTCCCGACTTCACCGGAGTAGTGAACGTCCAAATCTATGAAATTACCGGACGCCTGGTGGACCAGCAGCGCACCGAAAGGGACGGCCGGCTGCTACAGGCGACCATCGAGTTTGTTGGCCTGCCCACGGGCACGTGCCGCAGGGTAGAGCTTGTTTGAGTTTTCCAAGCCTAACGAAAACGCCGCTAATTTGGGTCTATTCGAGCCCCCAAAAGGGGAGCCTAGTGCTTCAGGACCGAAATAAGCTGCACCTTGACTTGCCATCGCGGCGCTGCACTTCCCAGGCAAAAATCCACCGTAGCTACACGGTCTTACGGGTAGGGCACCGTAAGACTTAGTTTGCTGAACTTTTGTCCGCTCGTTCAGCACCACGCTGTCGGCGTCAACCTATTGCTTAGTCCAATCCTGAAGCACTAGCGGGCTAGGTGACGCTCTTTGAGGGGAAGAGTAGGCGCAAAGGGGTCCGGTGAGGCGGAATCACTAAATTGCCACTACATATTTATAAAAATAATATAATGAAGAACTAATATGCCCCTGTGAAATACTTTATTTTGTAATTATTGTTACGTTGACAAATAATGTTCTATATATTAAGGTATAAAATCGCACCCCGACCAAATTAACGGATGAGTCGCAAACCGCGACTTAATCCGCTAATCCTAGCCCGGGAGCTGGGGGCCACGGCGACCTATTCCTTCCACCAGCGGTTCGGCTGAATCCGATGCCGCTCACCACACTGCAAGGCGCCGTCGTGACCATAAGCCGGTACCCCCGACACACCAACAACCGATCACCCATAATTTTCTGGTACAAATGCCTTTTTGTCAACACCTTTTAGATTAGATAAATAGTAGTTTTTAAAGTTTTTAGTGAATTCTCCAGTAGTGGAGAAACGATTCTTGGTAGAGGTGCATAAAGGAGCAATCCCCTGAATTGTTTGTTTTTCCAAAAGACACTGAACAACACCACATGCTATTCCCCACGAAAGCGGCCCTCGCCCTACTGCTTCCCCTCCTCCTGTCTGCGACCATGCAGGCGACCGAACACTCATTTGCTGACCGTTCGCTGCCGAGCTTACCTCGGCTTACCCCTGCGGAACGTCTTGCCTATCCCCACCCGGCGGGGGGGTACGCCAGTGAGGACGCCGCCCTTGCCTTCTCCACCTCCGAGCTTACCGTACAGGTGCTGGAAGGTGCCACCGTGCCTGACCAAGTCACTACCCTGACCACTTCCGACGGGGGTAGTCCCTCCATTACTCTATCGGAGGATCCCGATGCTTCCGCCTGGCTGATCCTGCCCGCGTATCCACAAGTGGGCCAGCTATTTTTCGGCATTCAACCCGACCTTCCCGCAGGGATTACTTACAGCACGACTATCTATGCTTCCGCAGACGGGTATCAGACTGCGCAACTTCAGATCAGCGTTACGGTGACCGTCAGTGGACCAACCATTTCTGTGACGCCCGACCGGATTGTCACGGACGGTGTAGTGGGCGGGCAAGTCGGAGAAGAAATAACCGTCTTCATTGCCAATACCGGTAATGTGGCCCTCGAGTCCCCCCGGGTTACCCTAGGGGGTGACGACAAGGATGCGTTCCAGTTTGACGCTTCCCAGCTTCCGACGTTGATTGCCCCCAACGGTACCGCGACGGTGACCGTACGCTTTAACCCTACGTCTCCCGGTCCGAAAGGGGCCTTCCTGACCCTCAGCGGTGCCAATGCGCAGTCGGTAAGGGTAGCCCTGCGCGGCCTGGGCCGGGTCGGTTCCGGAGGCAATTCGGAACCTTCGCTGCAACAGATATTCGACACCTACGAGCTGCCCATCGCCGTGGGAGATTTACGGGCCGAAACCAGCACGATCAATTTACCCAGTGACAAAACGTACACGGATTTGCTGGGGGACGAAATCAATGTCCAGTGGTTTAAGCGGGCCTCCGATCAGCAGGTGACCCTCGAGGTCCTCGGCGTGTTCGGCCCCGAGAACGCCAATCCTATTGTTGGCTTTGGCTGGTACGAAAGCGGCGACCCCCTCAGTACCACCGACTTGTTTACGGTGTCGAACACCCCACCCGGCAACGGACAAACGCTTGATCCGGCCGTTGAAGGAACCCTAGGATTTGATCCCGCCACCTCCACTTTCGGATTTTTTAGCCGGTGGCCCTTCTTCGGGGACCGCCACGTGTTCAGCGAAGATGCACTTAACACCTTTCCGGAGGCCATTCCGCACCACATTCGAGTCTATGCCCTGCCGGAAGAAGTGAATGCCTACGTCCTGGCCATTGAGGAACACACGGGTGGGTTCGACTACCAGGATATCGTGGTCATTGTCCGTAACGTGGTGCCTAGCCTCGACCGTCCCGTGGCGAAAACGCTGCGGATAAACTTCTCCGATGAATTCACGCCCCCCCCCACGGACTATTTGCGGGATTTCGGGCAGGCGTACGGTGTGCGTGGCGAGCAGACCTACGGTTGGGTAATCCCCGGCACCGCAACGCCCCTGGACCTGGTGGGCAACGGACGCAACCGGAGGCCCAGCCCGGATGTCGACGTTCTCGGTGAAACCCTAATGCACCTGCAGTATGGCGATACTGGAGGCACGAACGGTTCCCCCCAGGCCGGAAGCTGGGAAATCGCGCTGCCCAACGGCGCCTACCGGGTTACGGTGCGCGCGGGGGATGTAGTCTCCGAGGACCTGAATGGTACCCGGCACGTCATCCATGTCGAGGGGATTAGGCTGTTCTCGCAAGTGGCTACGGTGAAGGCTTCCAATGATATTAGGGGGACAACGGTGGCGGTAGTGACCGACGGCCGCCTGACGTTAGATGCCACTGGAGGCTTCAATACGAAACTGATCACCGCGATCATCACCCCTTCGGGTGCCGAGCCCAGGGCTTTTTTCTCGGGAGTAAACCCGGAGAATGGCGCCACGAAAGTGGCAACCAGTAGCTTCCAAATTGCCGCCGTGGTCCATACTCCTGACCACTTTGAACTCGACAAGCAAACCCTCACCGGCAACCTCAAGCTCTTCGAGCAGCGGGCCGAAGGATTGGTGGAGGTCCCCGCGAACTTCAACGACACGGGCGGCGGGGATGCGGTGATCCTTACCCCCATCGTCCCGCTACAGACCGCTACCACCTACGTCTTCCGCATCGAAGGGGTACAGGCCAACCGGATCGGCGACCTGAACGACCGCCTTACCTTTGCCCCCTTCCACTCCACGTTCACGACCGCTTCCGAACAGGACTTTACCGCCCCCGTCAACCTGGAGGGAGTCAGTTTTACCCAGGTCATGGGCACCGAGCTGGGGGAGGGGCTGCAGGACTACTTTACCAGCCTGGTGATTGGCCCCGATGGCAAACTTTACGCCTCCACCGCGGGTGAGATCATTAAGCGCTGGGATATTGCCCCCAACGGCACCCTAACTAACCACGAGGTACTCCCCATCGATCTCCGGGGCAGCAACCATCCCGTAACCGGCTTTCCCACCAGCGACGACCGCCTCATCATCGGCCTGACGTTTGCCCCCGAAGCCACGGCGACCGACCTCATCGCTTACGTCACCCACAGTTCCATGACCCTTACGAATGGGCCGGAGTGGGACGGCAAACTTACCCGGCTCCGTGGAGACCGCCTGCAAACCACCCAGGACATTCTCGTCCACCTTCCGCGCTCGGCCAAGGACCACCTGACCAACAGCGTGGTCGTCGGCCCGGACAACGACCTCTTTATCGTACAGGGAAGCAACTCGGCCGGCGGACAGCCCGATGCTGCCTGGGATTTCCGGCCCGAGCGCTTACTCTCTGCCGCCGTACTGCGGCTGGAAGTCGATAAGCTACCCGCTGAACTACCCCTGAGCGTCTTCACTACCTCCGACATATCCGTCATTAATTCCGCCCCGGCTACGGGGATGTGGATGGCAGATGGGAGCTATAATCCCTATTCAGCGGATTCTCCGCTCTCCCTCTACGCTACGGGTATCCGTAACGCCTACGACCTGGTCTTTCATAGCAATGGGTGGCTCTACGTGCCGACAAACGGAACGGCGGGCAATAATACCAACTCCCCAAATACACCCGCCTCGGCCAATTACGTCACCCGCGACCTAAGCGGACGCGGCGTTCGTCGTCCGAACGGGACCTTCTTTGTCGACCCCAACCTCCCCGCAATTATCGGTGGTGAGACCCAAAAAGATTGGCTCTTCAAATCCCGCGGTGGCAGCTACCACGGCCACCCCAACCCGTACCGGGGCGAGTTCATTTTGAATCACGGCGGCCTGAGCTATTCCGGCCTGCCCGGTCAATCCAGTGAGTGGACCGACGTCAAGAAATACTCCGCAGCAATCACTCCCGACGCCAACTACCAGGAGGTTGCTTACGACTTCGGACTGAATAAATCGCCCAACGGGGCCATCGAGTACCAGTCCAACGCCTTCGGGGGCAAACTCCGGGGGATGCTGATGGTGGTCCGCTTCAGTGGGCAGGACGACATCATGCTCCTGCAACCGGGCAACAACTCCGGGGATATCCTCCAGGCTTTTGGTGACGTGCCGGGCCTCCAGCAGTTGGATGATCCGCTTGACTTGGTCGAGGACCCGCGGACCGGCAATATCTACGCCTCGCTCTACGACCGCGGCGGCGGGCTTAACCAGCAACTGATGCTGATGCGGCCCGACGTCCCAGCCATGCCCGAGGCGCTTATGGCGGCATCCCCCCAGGAACTCATTTTCGAGGTAACCCCCGGCACCAGTGATCTCCTTACCCATACCCGGCCGGTAACGATCACGAATACAGGAAGCGGTAGCCTAATCATCAACGCGGTCGTGCTTACGGGCGAATCTGCGGATGAGTTCAGCGTTTCCGGACCTTCCGCGACGACCCTTGCCCCCGCGGCTACGCAAACGTATACCGTCACGTTTGCCCCGACTGTTGGCGCCCGTCCGGGCTACCGGGAGGCGGCCCTGACCTTCAAGAGCAACGGCAATGGCGGTGACTTCTTCAACGTGGGCCTCTACGGACTGTATCAACCGGGTACCGAGGCAAGCGAAGAGCCCATCCTGCAGTCGGTTGTCCATACCTTAGGCTTCGGCATCGATGTCGGGTGGCCTGACCGCACCACTACCACCGCCGCCGTGCCGAGGGGGGAAGAAGTGGTGGTGCCCCTGTTTGAGGCTGCCGGCCCCGGCAACGTGACGATTACGCCCGTGGCGCGCTATTCGCCCGCCGATACCCTACCCTTCGGGTGGTATACCCACATCGGCGGCACGGTAACCCATCATCCAGTCGGCGTACTTGATGGGGCTACGGCGGAGGCACAGACCCTGTTTCCCACCCAGCGTTCGGGTACGAACAGCTTTGATGCCCGCGGAGCGTACTTCGGCCTCTACACGCAAGCTCCCGCTACCTCGCTTACCGCGTACTCCGAAGACGTCCTGAACACCGGGGGAGTGGCCCACCGCGCGCGCATCTATCCCCGGCGGGACCGCCTCGGCAAGCTCGTGCCGGACAGCTACGTGGCCGCCCTGGAGGGCGACACGGACGGCGACTACCAGGATTACGTGTTTGTCCTGACCAACGTTAAGCCTTACCGGGCGGGCGCGCAGGTGTTGAGCTTCAACCCCGGCAACCTCAACTTTCCGGTCAGCCCGAACAAGGTTTCCGAGACCCGCAGCAGTATTCTCTCCCGGAGCTCCGCACTTGCGGCCAGTTCCGTCACCCTAGCGGCGAACGCGCCCTGGGTGATCCTGCCCACCACGGTCACCTTTGATGCTCCCCTGCATTTCCGGGTAGACGCTGCCCACCTGCTGCCCGGCAGCTATGAGGCTACCGTTACGGCTACCGCCCCGGGCTTTGCCCCCGCCACCCTCCAGCTGATTGCTGAGGTGACCGAGGAAGTGACGTACACCACCCGGATCAACTTTCAGGACAACAGCTTTACCCCTCCCTCGGGCTACACCGCGGATACGGGCCGGAGCTACGGCAGCCGGGGCAATGGACTGTCGTTTGGCTGGATTGATCCTGACACTCAACTCCCCGCGGACAACACCGCCACCGCCCACGGCAGTGATCGGGCGGTGACGAGTAGCAGTCCCGACGAAGACAAGCTGCTGCATTCGCTGAATGAATTCGATGGCCTCGGCCACAACCCTTCCGGAGCACGCGACTGGGAGATTGCCGTTCCCAACGGCACCTACCGCGTGGAGCTGGCGGCCGGTGATCCGGATTACTTTGACAGCCGCCACACGATTCGCGCGGAGGGGGTCACCCTCATAAATGGTTTCCTTCCGGAATCGACCAACCCGATTCGTACCGGCAGCGCGACGGTCAGGGTAAGCGACGGTAAACTGACCCTGGATGATGTTGGAGCCACCGGTGCCGGCAATTCCAAGATCGTGTTCTTCCACCTGGCGCAACTTAGCGTCGAGGCGGTGCCGCCCGCCGTGGTCGCTAATCTAGCGGGCGACCAGACTCCTGAAGGAAGCTACCGAGGCAGCGTATTCATCTCCCTGACTGCATGGGACCATTCCGGCAGCGGCGGCATCACCTCCGTGAGGTACAGCATGGACGGGCAGAACTTTCTCGATTACTCCACACCCTTTGAGGTCAGTCTGCCCAGCGGTCAGGCTTCCAATGATTACCAGATGGTACTGGAGGCAACCGACGCCAATGGCACGGTGGGTAGCGGGGCGACAAGCTTCCGCCTCGTGGCCGATGGTGGAGAAGGTGGGGGAACCGGGGCATCCGGGGCCATCGCGCGGGTGGAAAACATGACCAAGGTACCCGGCTCTAACCGGGGCTTTCCGGCTGAAGACTACTTTACCTTCCATCGGGACAACAAGCAGACCAACAGTCGCGGCCAGCAACTGGCTTACCACGACACCAACGTGCTGCGCATCCACAATGACGGCAACGAGAATTTGGTGATTACCGAGCTGACGACGACCGACGTCAACGACTTTACGATCACGGGGGCCAGCATCCCTGCCGGAGGCCTGTCGGTGAGTCCGGGCGCTTTCCTCGACGTGACGGTGCGCTTTGTCACGAGCGGCCTGCCGACTAAGCGGCTGATCACCGAATCCCTGGTCTTCTCGAGCAACGCCGTCAACGATGCGGGGGTGAACGTCACGTTCCGGGGTGCCTACATGAACAACGTAGAGGGAAACAACGAAATCACCGCACAGCAGGTGTTTAATGCCTTCGGCTTTACCACCTCCATGGGTCGCGACAGCCTCGGACGCATCATCGTGCGCCCAGGCTCGTACGTCCCTACCGACGAGCAGATCAACAGCGGCGCCGAGGGAGACCTAATCCTTACGCGGCGCTTCGTACAGGCGGATCCGAACCAACCGGTGCAGATGATCCAACTCGCAGCGCTCCACGGGCCCGAGTCGGCGCCCACCGAACTGCGCAACGACAAGAACCAGGTAGCGGGGGACCTAAAGTTCCGCCACGACGCGACCTTTCACCAGAGCCTGCTGCCCGACTCCGAACTCGTGCCCGGGGTGCGGGCCGGTGATTTTGCGGCGACCGTAGGGGAGCCCTTTGACATTATGATTGCCGGATACCGGGCCAGCGGCGGCACCATCTACAACACGATGAAGGACGAAGTGCTAGGCCTGCGTGTGTACCGGGTGGTGGACCGCGAGGGAAATGTCGTTCCGAACGAGTACATCCTCAACCAGGATTATGTGGGCAGCGGATGTGGTCCGGGCAACTCCAACTGCGACTGGAACGACAATACCTCCTACATCATTAATGCCCGTCCGCTGGAGGTTCCCACGGCCTCGCCCATCGCCAGCCTTACGGTGCCGGTGAGCACGACGCGCACCTACCCGGTGGCCGGCTCCTTCGATCGCGGCTACCCCGGTAACCGCCTGCGCTACACCGCTACCCTGGCCGGCGGGGCGCCGCTGCCCGGGTGGATCAGCCTGGATGCGGATCTAGGCACATTCTTCATCAACGCCCCCCGCTCTGCGGCGGGAAGTACTCTTCGGATCACGGTCACCGGTACGGATTACAACCTCCTTACCGCCTCGAGTACCTTCCAGTTGACGGTTGGGGAGGGCGACCCGGCCTGTGGGGTGGAGGCCAACTCCGACGGCGCGCCAAAAACGCTTGACTGCACGACCAGCAGCGTTCGGCTAAGCGGCTTTACCACCTCAGGAATCTACCGGTGGACGGGGCCTAATGGCTTCACCTCCACCCTCCAGAATCCTACCGTTGCCGCGGCGGGCACGTATACCCTGAGTGGAGCCGAAAGCTCCAGCAGCAGCTGTCAGCTGACCGATGCCGTAAATGTAAGCGGCAGCACCACGGCCAGCAGAACTTACTATGCGGACCGCGACAACGATGGCTACGGTAACCGCAATACAACCATTAGTGCCTGCAGCCCGCAGGCGGGCTACGTGACGAATGCGAGTGATTGCAATGACAATAACGCCGCCGTCTATCCCGGGGCACCAGAAATATGCGACGGACTGGATAATGATTGCGACGGCCAAATCGATGAGGGCCTGAGCTGTGGAGGCGGAACGCCCACCTTGGTGTCCACCTTCTGGCTCGAAGCCGAGTGCGCCGCAGTAGGCAGCAGCTGGAGTAGGGTCCCATCGCCCAGTGCCGCTAATGGCAGCTACGTCGTCTTCCCTACTGGTACCTCCACGAATGCACCACCCGCCGACCTGCCCGCCAACCGGGTACGCTTCACCATCCCCAACGCCGAGGCGGGTGCCTACTCCCTCTACGCACGCATCGGAGCGCCGGACGGGTACAGCGACTCTTACTGGGTGCGCATCAACGGCGGGGCTTGGTACAACTGGTCCGGTGGCATCACGCGCACCTCGGGCGATGACTTTGCTTGGAACGCGTACCGCGGCGGACAGGCGATGCTGCACTCGGGCGCCAACACTATCGACTTCGCCTACCGCGAGGACGGAACTCGGCTGGATAAGCTTTATCTGGCTAAATCGCCCACTACTCCGAGCGGCACCGGCGGCGCGGCCACCAACTGCGGCGCGGCCGCCAACCAGCCACCCTTGGCCGTAGCCACCGCCTCGCCCGAGTCCGGCACCGCTCCCCTCAGCGTGCAGTTGAACGCCAGCGGCTCCTCCGACCCCGACAACGACATCGTCAGCTACGCCTGGGCCTGGAACGGCGGGACGGCCACGGGGGCCACCCCACCCCGGGTGACCTTCAGCGCCGGCACCTACCCCGTCACCCTAACCGTGACCGACGCCGCGGGTGCCCGCGCCACCGCCCTGGTGACCATCACTGCGGTAGCCCCCGTGGCCGACGGCGATGGTGACGGAATACCCGACGCCACTGACAATTGTCCTACCGTTTCCAACCCGCAGCAGCTAGACAGCAACGGGAATGGTATCGGAGACGCCTGCGAGACGCCCACCGGCACGAAAAAGTCGATCTTCTGGCTCGAAGCCGAGTGCGCCACGGTAGGCAGCGGCTGGACTACCGTGCCCCTGGCCGGTGCCTCCAACGGCAGCTACGTGGTTTTCCCCGCCGGCTCCTCCATGAACACGGTACCCGCCGACCTGCCCGCCAACCGCGTGCGCTTCACCATCCCCAACGCCGAGGCGGGCGCCTACTCCCTCTACGCACGCATCGGAGCGCCGGACGGGTACAGCGACTCCTACTGGGTGCGCATCAACGGCGGGGCTTGGTACAAATGGTCCGGTGGCATCACGCGCACCTCAGGAGACGGCTTTGCCTGGAACGCCTACCGTGGCGGACTAGCCGCCCTCCAAGCAGGTGCCAACGTCATTGACTTCGCGTACCGCGAGAACGGCGCCCGCCTGGATAAGCTCCATCTTGCCAAGTCGGCAAGCATGCCCAGCGGCTTGGGGAGCGCGGCCACGAACTGCGGCCCGGTGGCTAACCGCCGCCCCCTGGCCGTGGCGACCGCCTCTCCGGCATCCGGCATCGCTCCCCTCAGCGTGCAGCTGGATGGCAGCGGCTCCTCCGATCCCGACAACGCCATCGTCAGCTACGCCTGGGCCTGGAACGGCGGGACCGCGACGGGGGCCACCCCGCCCCGGGTGAACTTCAACGCCGGTACCTATCCCGTTACCCTGACCGTAACCGACGCCGCGGGTGCCCGTGCCACTGCTACGGTCACCGTCACCGCCGCGCAAGCCGAGGCCGATAGCGACGGCGATCAGGTGCCCGACGCGCTCGACAACTGCCCCACGGTCTTTAACCCCGACCAACTGGACAACAACCAGAACGGTATCGGAGACGCTTGCGAACCGATCCCCGGCACGACGCAGTCCACCTTCTGGCTGGAAGCCGAATGTGCTGAGGTAGGCGGCGGCTGGAATAGGGTCTCGTCGGCCAGTGCGTCTAACGGCAGCTACGTGGTGTTTCCCGCCGGCACGTCCATGAACACGGCACCCGCAGACCTGCCCGCCAACCGCGTACGCTACACCATTCTCAACGCCGAGGCGGGTGCCTACTCCCTCTACGCACACATCGGAGCGCCGGACGGGTACAGCGACTCTTACTGGGTACGCATCAACGGCGGTGCTTGGTACAAGTGGGCGAGCGGCATCACGCGCACTTCGGGAGACGGCTTTGCCTGGAGTAAGTATCGCGGGGGATTGGCCGTGCTTAGCGCGGGCGCCAATACCATCGACTTCGCCTACCGGGAAAGTGGCACCCGGCTCGACAAACTTTACCTGGCCAAGGGTGCCAAACAGCCGAGCGGAATGGGTGGGGCTGCCACCAACTGCCTTGACCAGGCCCGGTCTTTGGAAGTAACCGACCTACGCAACGAAGGCCGTGCAGCAAGGCAGGAAGTCGAAAGCGTGTCCGAACTGAGCGTTTTCCCCAATCCTGCGGCCGACGAGTTGCGGCTTGACCGCCGGAGCGCTTTCCTGGGTCGGGTAGCCCTGTTGATTACCGACGTAAACGGCCGCAGAATTCAGCAACTGCAGTATGATAAAACCGGGATGATACTTCGTGCGGAAGTGAATGTGTCTGGCCTGCCAAGCGGAGTTTACCGCGTCCATTTGCTGGAAGGAGAACAACAAACGGTCAGGGCCTTCATCAAGCTTTAGCATCCGGACCGATCGCATCGTGCATCATTGATGGGGCCACTTCCGGAAGGGAGGTGGCCCCATTTTTTGTGAGGAGGTCATGGCGCATGGGATGACAGGGGCGCACACGCAGGTGTACCCAGCACACGGTGCGGCCCAGGATGTCCTGCACAGGGGGGACCGGACACGTAACGCCCAGAAAAATTGCAATTCCGAAACCGTTTTACGAATTTCTTCGTAAGGCTAATGTAGGCAGCAAGGTAGGGAGGACGAAACTCCAATTATGAGTGGTAAAATGATGCGCACTATTTGAGGCGCATACGGTAAGCTCTCATAAGCTACGGCAGATGCACCAGGAAGATTTTTAGATCTCCCCCAAAGGCGCCACGGCGGCGGAACATTCGCCCCTAACAGGAAATTCAGGTGCCGGCAACGGCGCCTTCATATAAAGGTTCATTAATTATGAATTAATTTATCTAAAACATACACGTTGTAACAAATTCGCGTATATTTGTACAACTGAAATGAAGCGCTAGCCCAATTACCTCCTGGTATCCTTCACTTGTGGATCGATACCGGCAAAAGGGCGAGCAACAGGATTGAATAATTCTAACACCAGATTATTCTCTAAGTCTTTCTATAGCTTACCCGCTTTAAAACCCAACCACACCCGTACTTCAGCAGGCTACTGGCCTACTGAAAGATTAATTGCTCAAGTGCTTTTGAAATCCTGAAGATTTCATCGCGTGAGATAGATTTGGTATGTTTTAAAGTCTCTCTAACTACACTTATATGTTATCTATCGTATTGCTCGGCAATACCCGTTATTCCTATGTCACCACCTATTAAATTTTTTAAGCTACTGCTATAGTGATTTAAAGTTTAAACCTCTTTTAAAGGCGATTAATATTCTAAAAAACGTCGCTTCATATGTATATGCTGCAATAGCACACCGAAGGTATCCCCAATTCGATCGGGGCTACTGAGCTTTTTTTAACGAATACTGAACAACACCCTATATGTTTACTAATCGCCTGGCAGTCACTGCCCTGCTGCTCTCCCTATTTCTCGTGCCCAACGGTCGGCTCTCCGCACAGGAATCGACGGAATTCTCCTACATAGAGGACTTCACGACCTACGGCACCGGCAACCTCGACGCGATTGCTGCGACTACCTGGTTGAAGGAAGGCAGTGGAGCCAACCTTCCGGTGAGTGCAGCGGGCCTCACGCCCGGCACGACGCATGCCGTAGATCTAACTTTGGGAAATACGGTTCACGATTACTTGCCGCTTACCGCTGCGCCCAGACCGCTGGTAGCGGAGCAGCCCTTTTATTTCGGCACCTACTTTAGGGTAAATGCTTTAGGGGGCGGGTCAAACCGCCTGCGCACGGCGCTGCGCATTGATGACGACACGCCCGGAGATCAGTGGATTCGGGAGCAGATCGCCGGTACCACGGGCAGCCCGCTCGCCCGGATCGGGCTGGGGGGTGCTGGTTCGGCTAACGGTGAAACATCCATCGACAAGGGTCTACCCCTGCAGTTCGTGGTGCGGGGTGTTTGGGACGGTGTTGGGACGATTACTTATCACTGGACCATCGCCCCCGCGCTTTCGGAAAGTGCCACCAACTGGACTGAAGCGGGATCACACACGGTGACCGGCACGCCCGAGATCGGACGACTCTTTATCAGCAGCGTCGGAGATGGAAACGATGGACAGCTGGGTCCGGTGCGTTTGGGCACCAATTACGCGGAGGTCGTTACGGAAGTGATCGACAACTCCGAGCCCGCGGCCACCTTCCCCTACCGCATCAACTTTCAGGACTTCGGCACCACTCCCCCGGGCGGCTACCTGAAGGATTACGGTCAGGCATTCGGCCCGCGGGACGGCCAACTTACCTACGGGTGGACCAAGCTGAGTGACGGCAGCCCGCTGGACTTGACGACGCCCTCCACCGGTTCGGGGCGTCATCGGTCGACATTCACTAGCCTAAGTTTACTGCAACGCACCTTGATACACGTACAGGGCAACGACGTCAGCTCTTGGACCGGTAACCGGGCCATTGAGGCTTCGTGGGAGATCGCGGTGCCTAACGGCTGGTACCAGGTAGATGTTAGCGTGGGTGACCCGGATCAAGACGGGAAAACGGAAGAAACTCCCGACCACTTTATTCAGGTCGAGGGAGTTACCGCTATCAATATATATGACGTAGACGCTACCCTCCCACTGGGCGACGCGGGCCGCTTTGCCACCGGTCAGGCGGTCGTGGAAGTAACCGATGGTCTGCTGACCATAAACGCGGACAATCCCCTGGCAAATAACACTAAGATCAACTACGCGGTCATCACGCCGACGGAGGCTCCCGAGCCTTCCCTGGCCATCAACTGCAGTCCGGTCAGCTACCTTGATTGCGCGGATGTTCCCGTTACGCTGCCTTTCTCGCTCGGGTTCGACGGTACGGAGACGGGATTAGCGGATCGGGACGGTGAACTCACTGGCTTTACGATGGTGGACAATCACTCCGCCACCCGCCTTGCCGTGGATGGCCCCGTCACTTATGCCGATCTGGTGGGTTACGAGCCCCGCGCTTTGAACATTGCCGCGGGCAACCTTACCATCACCGCGAACAAAGGAATTGCTTATGTATCCAAGGCCGGCACCAACACCCAGGTGAACACGCTTGGGGTGGGTATCACCGAGCTGAGTGCGCCGTTTAGTTTGGAGACCAGGCTGCTCAACCTCAACACCGGGCCTAATTCATCCCAGGCCGGCATTTGGTTCGGCATCGACGACGAAAACTTCGTGAAGCTCAACGTCAACTCCGATCAGCAACTGGAATTGCGCCGCGAGGTTGGTGGAGTCAGTTTAAACACCGACGTGGACGTTATCCAAAAAGACGCGTTCACCCCCGGGCAGACCGTCGTGCTGCGCCTCTTCATCGATCCCGTCAACGGGCTGGTGGAGGGCTACTACAGCCTGGATGGCGGAGCGGAGGTACTCCTCGCCAGTGCCACGGTGAGCTCCCTCGACTTGCCTGCCGCCCTGTTCGCGGGACGCAACTTTAGCGCCGAGGTCGATGCCATGCCCTTTGCCGGGGTATATGCCACCTACCGCAATCACTCAACCAGTTTTGACGCGACCTTCGACTACTTCAGCGTTACCCCGGTCACGGAACCCAACTTCCCACCCACCCTGGCCGACCAGTCCTTTGACATCAGCGAGGACGCCGCACCCGGCACGGTCCTCGGAACGGTTGTCGCAAGCGATGGGGATGATGACGTCCTTTCTTTCGCCATCACGGACGGCAACGACGCGGCCATCTTCGCCCTTGATGCCACTACGGGAGAGCTCTCTCTTGCCGGCACCCTTGACTATGAGGCGCTGGACACCTACGTTCTGACCGTTGAGGTCAGTGACGGAACCGATGTAGCCCAGGCTACCCTCACCGTCAGCGTCCTCGACGTCAACGAAGCGCCCACGGCCAGCTTCACCGCCGCGCCCCTGAGCGGCACCGCCCCGCTGATCGTCGACTTCGACGCCGCGGCTTCCAGTGATCCCGAAAACACTGCGCTCACCTACGCCTTCGACTACGGGGACGGCAGCCAGGGTACCGACGTCGCGGCCACTCACACCTACACCACCGCCGGCACCTACACGGTCAGCCTGATCGTCACGGACACCGGTGGCCTGGCCAGTGCCGCCGTTGAGCAGGTAGTCACGGTGGCCGTTGGCAACACCGCACCCGCGCTCGCCGCCATCGGCGACCTGAGTGCAACCGAAAAAGAAGTGACGGTGATCAACCTGACGGCTACCGACGCCGATGCTGGTGATGTCCTCACCTTCTCAATCGCTAACCTCCCCAGCTTCGTGACCTTTGCCGACCTGGGCAACGGCGCGGCCACCCTGACCCTGACCCCCGTGGTCGGCGATGCGGGCATTTACCCCGCCGTCACCGTAGCGGTATCGGACGGATTGGCTGCCACTGAAGAGACCATCTCCATCGTGGTCGAAGCTGCCCCCGTTGCGGGATGCAACCCCATTAGCCTGCTGCCTTGCGATGAGATCCCCGTCAGCCTGCCTTATGTACTAAACTTCACGGGTGCCGAAGCGGGACTGGCGGACAGTTCCGGCCTGTTCACGGGCTTCACCATGGTGGACAACTACAGCCAGGACCGCCTGGCCGAAGATGCTACGCCGACCTACCCCGACGTTAATGGCTACGAGCCCGGCCAGCTCACGGTAGCGAACGGCAAGCTGTCCATCGCGGCCAATAAGGGTATCGCTTTCCTCGCGCGAACCGGCAGTATTCGTACCAACAATCAGCTGAACACCCTCGGAGTCGGGCTGCAGGATCTAACCCGGCCCATCACCGTCGAAACCACCCTACTCGGCCTGACCACGGGAGGCGGTTCGGCCCAGGCCGGCATCTGGTTCGGCATTGACGAGGACAACTTCGTGAAGCTGGACGTGAACAACGATAACCAAGTCGAACTGCGGCGGGAGATCGCCGGTGTCTCGAACACCGACGGCGCGAACCGGACGGATAAACTCCAGGTAGCAGTCGCCTCCGCGGGTAGCGACATCTACCTGCGCATGGTCGTCGATCCGATCGCCATGACGGCCCAGGCCTTTTACGCCATCGACGGTGGTGCGGAAATTGCGGTTGCTCAGGAGGCCTTTACTACCCTGGCGCTGCCCCAGTCGTTCTTCGTCGGCCGGAGCCTCAGCAGTGAGCTCGATCCCCTGACCTTTGCCGGAGTATTTACCACCTACCGCGGCGGAGCGCCCTTTACGGCTGACTTCGATTTCTTTAGCGTAACGACGGAAGAGCAAGTCAACACCCCCCCGGCAATCGCCGGGCAGGCGTTTGACGTGGCCGAGGAGGCCGCCCTGAACACCGTGGTGGGCACGGTCGTGGCTACGGACACCGACGGCAATCCCCTTACCTATACCATCACCGACGGAAACGCCGCGGGTACCTTTGCCCTCGAAGCGGCTACCGGGGCACTCACGGTGGCCGGAGCGCTCGACGCCTCGGTAACCGATACCTATACCTTGCAAGTCGAGGTGACTGACGGCATAGCTACTGTTTCCGCTCCCGTGCAGGTGACCGTGATCGCTACGGTGCGCGAAGCGGGCTGTACCCCGATCTCGACCCTACCCTGTGCGGACCTGGAGGTGCAGCTGCCCTTCGTCCTGGCCTTTTCGGGCCTGGAGGGCGGACTGGTTGACCTCAAGGAGGCCGGTACCGGCTTCACGATGGTCGATAACCACAGCGCTAACCGCCTGACCGCCGACGGTCCGGCCAGCAACCCGGAGGTAAACGGGTATGAGCCCAGCCGCCTGACCGTAGTGGGGGGCAATCTCGTCATCAAGGCCAACCAGGGCATCACGTACCTTGCCCCTCCGGCCAGTTCTAACAACAACACCCAGATCAATGCCCTCGGCGCCGGCTTTAGTAAGTTAACGCAGCCCTTCAGTATTGAAACGAAACTGATCGACCTCGCCACCGGCACCGGTTCGGCCCAGGCCGGCATCTGGTTCGGTATCGACGAGGACAACTTCGTCAAGGTCGACGTCAACAACGACCGGCAGATCGAGCTGCGTCGGGAGATCGACGGGGTCTCTGATAATTCCACCACCGGCGACGACAACATCCAGCTGAACCTGGCAGATGGAGCTATGCGCAACAAAACCGTTGCGC
Organism: Lewinellaceae bacterium; assembly: GCA_963710195.1. Lineage (GTDB taxonomy): Bacteria > Bacteroidota > Bacteroidia > Chitinophagales > Saprospiraceae > Neolewinella. The sequence goes on along the minus strand of CAVPZF010000002.1, from coordinate 267,264 downwards.
TGCGTATGGTGATTGACCCCGTGGCAATGACCATTCAGGCCTTCTACACCGTCGACGGAGGTACGGAAACGCTGCTATCCGTTGGGGGCGTAAGCTCCCTACCCCTCCCGGCCAAGTACCTCGCCGGGCGCAACTTAGGTGCCGGCACCTCCCCGTTGAGCTTTGCGGGCGTGTACGCTACCTACCGCAACGGAACGGTGTTCGATGCCACCTTCGATTACTTCCGCGTAGTGCCGGAAGGTGCCCCCGCCCTCGCCTTTAATCCGGCCGAAGTGCAGGTATTCGCCGCGGAGGGAGCCCTCCTTCCCAACCAAGTAATTGACCTGCTGGCCACCGACGGAGGCTCACCAGCGATAACGCTCTCGGAGGATCCGGATGCTTCGGAATGGCTGATCCTGCCGGCCGGCCCCTCCGTCGGTACGCTGACCTTCGGCATCGCTGCAAATCTTATCCCCGGGGTGTACTCCACTACAGTGTTTGCGACTGCGGACGGGTACGACTCGGCCGAACTTCCCGTCACCGTGACCATCGTGCAGGACCAGGCGATCATTAGCCTGAGCCCGGAGACGATCGTTACCGAAGACATCATCGGCGGGGGCGCCGGTGTAAGCCAGTCGATCGTAGTGACTAATACTGGGACCGTGGCCCTGGACAATCCAACCGTCACGCTCACCGGTCCCGGTGCCGCGACCTTTACCGTGAACAGCTCGCTGCTCCCCGCTTCGATTCCTGCCGGTGGCAGCAGCAGCGTTTCGGTAACCTTTACCGCAGCAGCTAAGGGCGTGCAGATCGCCACCCTCACCCTGAGTGGCGACAATGCCCTACCCGCCATGGCTAGCCTGCGGGGACTCGGCAAAGCGGGTACCGGAGGAACTAACGAGCCTTCCCTGCAGCACATTTTTGATGCATACGGTCTGCCCGTCACCGTGGGCGACACCGACCCCGCTACCAACCTGATCAATCTCCCCGCGGGCAGTTCTTACAACGACCTGCTCGGAGACGAGATCGCCGCCCAGCAATTTAAGCGTGTGGGTACCGATCCGGTGACGGTGGAGCTGCTTGCGGTTTACGGACCGGAAGCCAGCAATCCGATCGTGGCCTTTGGCTGGTACGCCGCCGGCAGTGCCTCCTCCGCACAAGAAGTGTTTACGGTGCAAAACTCGGTCGGCAGTAACGGGCAAACCCTTACTCCCGTCGCCACTGGTGCGCTGTCGTTCGATCCGGGAACCTCCGCCTTTGGCACTTTCAGCCGCTGGCCCTTCTTCGGCGACCGCAGGCTGTACAGTGAAGACGCGCTCAACGGTTTTGCCGGTGCGATCCCGCACCACGTGCGGGTCTACGCCCTGCCCGGGGAAGCCAACGCCTACGTCGTGGCCACCGAGGAGCACATCAATGGATTCGATTACCAGGACATCGTGGTCATTCTGCGTAACGTCACGCCGTCCGTCGAGGAGCCCGTGGCCAACACCCTGCGCATCAACTTCAGCGATGCGCTTACCGCAGCTCCGGCCGACTACCTCAAGGACTTCGGCGAGCCCTACGGCAACCGGGGCACCCAGACCTACGGGTGGGTAACGCCCGGAACGAGCGCGCCCCTCAGCCTCGTGACCAACGGACGCAACCGCGATCCAAAGCCTGACGTGGATGTCCTGAGCGAAACGCTCATGCACATGAAGTACAAGGATACCGAAGGCAAAAATGGTGTATTAGTTGACGGCGCCTGGGAGATCGAAGTCCCCAACGGAACCTACCGCGTGACGGTGCGGGCCGGTGATATGGATACCGAGAACCTGGAAGGCACCAACTACGTCATCAGAGCGGAAGGGGTAAAACTGATCGACCAGCTTGCCGTAATCAGTAGCCGAAACGACCTGAGCGGAACCGGCGTAGTGGAGGTGACGGATGGTCGCCTGACCATCGACGCCATCGGCGGCTTCAATACGAAGATCCTGACGGCAGTTCTCACGCCCACCACGGCCTTGTCCCAGGCATTCTTCTCCGACGTCAATCCCGCCAATGGGGCCTCGGGTGTAGGGGTACACGGCTTCCAGATTGCCGCGGTGGTTAATACCCCGGCGGACTTCGAACTGGATAAAACGACCCTTACCGACCACGTGCAGCTCTTCGAGCAGACCCCTTCGGGCCTCGTCGAAATACCCGGAAACTTCAACGATACCGGTGGCGGGGATGCGGTGATCTTTACCCCCCTCGCTACCTATAAGATGAAGTTCGCCACCACTTACGTCTTCCGCGTGGAAGGCGTGGCGGCTAACCGCATCGGCGACCTCACCGACCGGATCACCTTCCGGACCTTCGTCTCCTCCTTCACCACCGCCACGGAGGAGGATACCAATGCGCCGGCTGACCTGGCGGGCGTAACCTTCACCCCCGTCGCGGGGGCCGACCTCGGCGCCGGTGTCTCCGATCGCTTTACCAGCCTCGTGGTTGGTCCAGACGGCAAGATGTACGCCTCTACCACCGGGGAGGTCATCAAGCGGTGGACCATCAACGCGGACGGAACGCTCTCCGACCTGGAAGAGCTGACCGTCAACCTGACCGGCAGCAACCACCCCGTGACCGGAACCCCCACGGGGGACGACCGGATCATCATTGGGCTCACCTTTGCCGCCGAAGCCACCGCTGACAACCTGGTGGCTTACGTCACCCACAGCCAGCTGACGCTTACGGACGGACCCGAGTGGGACGGCAAGCTCACCCGACTGAGCGGCCCGAACCTTCAAGTGGTGCAGGATATCTTCACTCACCTGCCGCGGTCAAAGAAGGATCACCTCACCAACAGCGTAGTGGTGGGTCCAAACAACGACCTGTTTATCGTGCAGGGCAGTAACTCCGCCGGCGGAGAGCCCGACGGCGCGTGGGGCCTGCGTCCTGAACGCCTGCTGGCCGCCGCGGTGCTGCGCGTCGAGCTCACTAAGCTGCCCACCACGCTGCCCCTGAGCCTGTTCACCACCGATAATATTTCCGTGATCAACACTGCCCCGGCAACGGGACTGACCATGTCCGACGGAACGTACAACCCCTACTCCACTGACTCGCCCGTCACCCTATACGCCACGGGTATCCGGAATGCCTACGACATGGTCTTCCACAGCAACGGCTGGCTCTACGTACCCACCAACGGCACCGCCGGAGGGGCCAACACCCCGCCCAGCGCCAAGTACGTAAACGAAGACCCGAGCGGCTTCGGCGTACGGCGGCCCGACGGGAGTTTCTTCACCGATCCTACCATCCCCGGCGTTACCTCGGCGGAGACCCAGAAAGACTGGCTCTTCAAGGCGCGGGAAGGCAGCTTCCACGGACACCCCAACCCCTACCGGGGCGAATTCGTACTGAACCACGGGGGGCTCCCCTACTCCGGTCTGCCCGGGCAGGCACAAAAGTCCTACCGAGACGTCGCGAAGTACCCCAACACCCTAGGCCCCGACGCCAACTACCTGGAAGTGGCCTACGACTTCGACAAGAACAAGTCGCCCAACGGAGCCGTGGAATACACCTCCAACGCCTTCGGCGGAAAGATGAAGGGTATGCTGGTCGTCGTCCGGTTCTCCGGACAAGACGATATCCTCGTGATGCAGCCCGGTAACAACTCCGGCGACATTCTCCAAGTGTTTGAGGAGGTACCCGGTCTACAAGGACTGGATGACCCCCTTGACGTAGTGGAAGATCCCCGCACCGGGAACCTGTACGTGGCTCAGTACGACCGCGACCAGGACAAAAATCAGCAGCTCGTGCTGCTGCGTGCCGACGTGCCCGCCGCCCCGGAAGCCGTGCTTACTGCGGACCCCGACGAACTGATCTTCGAAACGACGACCAACGGCAGCGTAGCCACCACCGACACGAAGTCGGTCACGGTGACCAACGCGGGCACCTCGGATTTGGTGATCGAGTCCGTTTCCCTGACCGGTCCCTTCGCCGCACAGTTCACCTACACCGGTCCCGCCAGCCGCACCCTGGCCCCGGAGGAAGCGCAGACCTACGACGTCACCTTCGCACCCGGCACGGGCAATACCGACCTGGGCTACCAGGAAGCCGCGCTGACCTTTGTCAGCAACTCGCGCACCGGAGCCGATGTAGCCGTCGGCCTGCACGGACTGAAGAAGCGCGGACTGGAAGGCAGCAACGAGCCTCCCCTGCAGGATGTAGTCGATGCCCTCGGTATCGGCATCAACGTCGGCTGGACCAGCCTGGCCAGCAACATGTCTCCGACCCCGATGGGCGAGGAGGTTAAAGTTCCCCTGTTCGAGGCCGCCGGACCCGGCAAGGTGGGTATGGTTTCCGTGGCCCGGTACTCCCCCAAAGAGGAACTTCCTTTCGGCTGGTACACCAACCTCGGCGGACAAGTGACGCTCCATGAGGTGGGCGTACAGGGAGGAAGCCTGCCCAACGCGCAGACCCTCTTCCCCACCCTGGTCTCCGGCAGTACGGAATTCGACCCCCAGGGAGCCTTCTTTGGCATTTTCGTGGACTCGAAAAACTTCAAGCGCATTAATTACTCCGAGGACGAGCTCCACAGCGACAATGCCCATCGCGTAAGGATTTACCCCGTGCGGGACCGCAATAAAGCCTTACTGACAAACAGCTACCTCGTAACCTTTGAGGACGCCAGCAACGGCGACTACCAGGATTACATGTTTGTGCTCACCAACGTCAAGCCGTACGAGGCGGGCGCGCAGGTATTGAGCTTCAACCCGCAGCGCCTGACCATCCCCGCCACCCGCGGTGAGGTATCGGAGACCCACACCAGCATCCTGTCTTCCAGTTCCGCGCTTGCCGCCAGCCAGGTTACTCTGACGGCTACTGAGCCCTGGGTGGTACTGCCGAATGCCGTGAGCTTGGCCACCCCGCTGGAGTTTGCGGTTAACGCCTTCGAGCTGGCCAACGGCAGCTACGAGGCCACCGTGACGGCGACCGCCCCCGGCTTTGCACCCGCAACCCTGCAGGTCACTGCACGGGTGGCCGACGAAGTGGTATTTGCCACCCGCATCAACTTCCAGGACAACACCTTCCTGCCGCCCGCCGGTTACACGGCAGATGTTGGGCAGGCCTACGGCGATCAGGGTCAGGGTCTGTTCTTTGGCTGGATCAACCCCATCACCAAGGCGCCCCAGGAGAACGCAAGCTCCGCCCGCGGCACCGAACGGGGAGTCAGTAACGCGAGCTCCGAGGAGGACAAGCTGCTGCGCAGCCTCAACATGTTCAACCGCGCCAACGTGATCCCGCCAGTCCCCCGCGACTGGGAGATCGCCGTGCCCAATGGCCGGTATACCGTTGAACTGGCTGCCGGTGATCCCGACTTCTACGACAGCCGCCACACCATCCGCGCCGAGGGCGTCCCGGTGATCGACGGCTTCGTCCCCACGGCCAGCGACTACTACCGCACCGGCACGGCCACCGTAGAGGTGACCGACGGTAAACTAACCCTGGACGACGTGGGCGCCACCGGCGCGGGAAACTCCAAGATCCTCTACCTCAACCTTGCTCCCCTCAACGTCGCCGACGCCAAGCCTACCGTGTTCGCCACGCTCGAAGGCCAGCAGGATGCCAACGGGGATTACCGGGGTACGGTAACCGTGGCCATCACCGCGACCGACAACTCCCGCAGCGGAGGCATCAAGTCCGTGCGGTACAGCCTCGACGGTCAGACCTACTTCGACTACGCGGAGCCAGTAGCACTGGAACTGCCGCTGGGCTTCACCTTGTTCGACTACACGTTGCGTCTGGAAGCGACCGACAACAACGACAACGTTGGTACCGGCGCTGCGAACTTCCGCATCGTCAGCCCGAGCGGCGCCATCGCCCGCCTCGAGAACATGACGAAGGTGCCGGGCTCGACCCGCGGCTTCCCGGCGGATGATTTTTTCACCTTCCACCGCAACAACGACCAGACGAATAGTGACAACCAGGAGATCAAGGCGCACGACGCCAACGTACTGCGCATCCACAACGACGGTACCGGGCAACTGCTGATCGCTGACCTGGCAACGACCAACGCCGCCAACTTCACCCTCAGCGACGTGACCATCCCGGCGGAAGGCCTGGCGGTAGAACCCGGCGCCTTCGTTGACGTCACGGTAAACTTCGTCACCACCGGTGGTGCGGGCAAGCGTCTCGTAACGGAAACCCTGGTGCTATCGAGCAACGCAGACAACGGCGCCGACCTGACCGCCACCTTCCGTGGTGCCTACATGACTAGGCCGGAAGGCAACGACGAAATCTCCGCACAGCAGGTGTTCAACGCCTTTGGATTCACTACTTCCATGGGGCGCGACAACAGCGGAACCCTCATCACGCGCCCGGGGTCGTACGTCCCCACCGACGAACAGATCAACAGCGGAGCTGAGGGAGACTTGATCTTCTCCCGCCGCTTCGTGCAGGCGGATCCTAATAAACCGGTCCGGATGCTTCAACTCGCCGCGCTGCACGGTCCCGGCACGGCCCCTACCGAACTGCGCAACGACAAAAGTCAGGTGACGGGAGGCATGAAGTACCGCCACGATGGGAACTTCCACCAGAGCTTGCTCCCGGATTCTGATGCAGCGCCGGGGGAGCGGGCCGGTGATTTCGCGGCCACCCTTGGTGAGCCCTTCGACATCATGATCGCCGGCTACCGGGCCAGCGGCGGCAACATCAATAACCAGCGGAAGGAAGAGATCCTGGGCTTGCGCGTCTACCGGGTTCTGGACCGGGCGGGGAACGTCATTCCCAACGAGTACATCCTCAATCAGGATTACGTGGGCGACGGATGTGGGACGGGCAGCTCCAACTGCGACTGGAACGACAACACCTCCTACATCATCAACGCCCGCCCGGTCGCCGTCCCCACCGGTGGCGCCATCGCCGACCTGACCGTAGAAGTGGACGCTCCGACCACTTACCTCGTGGACACCTTTTTCGATGCGGGTTACCCCGGCAACCGACTCCTCTACACCGCCACCCTGGCGAGCGGTGATGCGCTGCCTGGCTGGATCAGCCTGAATGAGAACACCGGTACCTTCCAGTTCCTCGCCCCCTATGAGGCGGCCTTCGAAGTGCTGCACGTCACCGTTACGGCCACCGATTACAATTTGCTCACCGCGGTAAGCACGTTCGCGCTGACCGTCGACGACAGCAACATCGACTGCACGGTCGAGGCCAACTCCGACGGTTCGCCTAAGGAACTCGACTGCCTGCATACCACCGTGGTACTCAGTGGATTCACCTCCACCGGTATTTACCAATGGACCGGCCCCGACAACTACACCTCCACCGCTCCGAACCCCGCCGTATCGATTGCGGGAACGTATACCCTCAGTACGGCGACTACCGACGGCAGCAACTGTCCGAAAACCAGTACGGTAGTGGTCACGGAAATTTCCGGTACCGCGGTAACCTACTATGCCGACGCGGACGGCGACGGTTTTGGTGACCCCGCCACCGCCGTCACGCGGTGTGCTCCAGCTGCCGGATTCGTCAGCAATGCCGACGACTGTGACGATACGAACGCGTCCGTGTACACCGGTGCACCGGAGCTCTGTGACGGGCTGGACAACAACTGCGACGGTAGCGTCGACGAGGGAGTCGACTGCACCCCCGGAGCTGTGGCCATCCGCATCAATGCCGGAGGGCCCGCCCTGACCTTCGGTGGGCAAGCCTTTAAGGCCGATGCCTCCTTCAGGGGCGGCAAACCGTACGAGAACGCCTCCGCTACCGTGCCGGCCCTCTACCAGACCGAGCGCAGTGCCCAGGCACCCGTCTCCTTCGGCTACCAGGTGGCCGTACCCAACGGCAATTACCGCATCCGCCTTCACTTCGCCGAGATCTACTTCGGTGCCACCGGCGGTGGAGTAGGTGGAGCCGGCAATCGCGTCTTTGACGTCACCCTGGAGGGCACCCTTCGGCTGGACAACTTCGACATGAACGCCGAGGTAGGACCCCAGACCCCGACCGTTAAGGAGTACTTCGTGACCGTCGCCGACGGCCAGGTTGACCTCTTCCTCGATGCCTCCCCCGGCGTCGGCGGGGTCAACCAGCCCAAGCTCTCCGCCCTGGAGATCCTCTCCGTGGGAGCGGGAGAAAACGTCGCCCCAACCGCGGTTGCCCAGGGTACTCCGCTCACCGGCGAAAACCCCCTGACCGTTGACCTGGACGGTAGCAACTCCACGGACGCCGACGGCACCATCGTCAGCTACGCCTGGGCCTGGAATGGTGGTACGGCCACCGGCAGCAACCCGCAGGCGACCTTCACCACCGGCACCTACGCCGTAACCCTAACGGTCACCGACGACGGCGACCTCCCGGGCACCGACGTACTTACCATTGAGGTCACCGCTCCCCCCGTCGACACCGACGGCGACGGCGTGGCCGACGCGGAGGACAACTGTCCGACCATCGCCAACCCCGACCAGTCCCTGCCGACCTTCTACGCCGACGCGGACGGAGATGGACTGGGTGATCCCGGCAACTCCCTCACGGCCTGTGAAGCGCCCGCAGGCTACGTCAGCGACAACAGCGACACCTGTCCGACCCTTTCTTCCAGCGACGTAACGGATTCCGACGGCGACGGCCTGGGCGATGCCTGTGACGACGACGACGACAACGACGGCGTGCCCGATCTGGACGACTGTGATCCCCTGGATAAGCTAGTAGGTGGAAAAGTAACTTACTACGCAGACGTAGACGGTGACGGCTTCGGCGACGCGAACACGACCGTTTCTACCTGCGGCCCGGTGTCCGGCTTTGTGGAGAACGACACCGACTGCGATGATGCGGACGCTACGGTCTACCCGGGTGCCCCCGAACGCTGTGACGGACTGGACAACAACTGTGACGGCAGCGTCGATGAGGGAATCGACTGCCTTCCCGGAGCGGTGGCCGTCCGCATCAATGCCGGCGGGCCCGCCCTTACCTTCGGGGGGGAGGCCTTCAGCGCCGACACCCAGTTCAGCGGTGGCAAGGCCTATGAGAACCCCGCGGCCACCGTCCCCGCCCTTTACCAGACCGAGCGCAGCGCGGAGGCTCCCGTAGCCTTCAGCTACCTCGTACCCGTAGTCAACGGAGACTACCTCGTGCGCCTCCATTTTGCCGAAATCTACTTCGGTGCCACCGACGGTGGAGTGGGCGGACTCGGTAAGCGGGTATTTGACGTCACGCTGGAGGACCAGCTCGTCCTTGACAACTTCGACATCAACGCTGCCGCGGGTGCCCAGACTGCAACGGTCCGGGAGTTCCGCACATCGGTTACCGACGGCCGTATTGACCTCTTCTTCGATGCCTCCCCCGGCGTCGGCGGGGTCAACCAGCCGAAAGTATCGGCCCTGGAGATCCTCTCCGTCGTTCCCGTACCGAACACCGCCCCGGTCGCGGTCGCTCAGGCTACACCCGTACTCGGGCTCAGCCCCCTACACGTTGACCTCGACGGCAGCCGCTCGACCGACGCTGATGGAACCCTTGTCAGCTACGCCTGGGCCTGGAATGGCGGCTCGGCTACCGGCCCTACTCCATCGACGACCTTCGCTACCGGCACGTACTCCGTGACCCTAACGGTCACCGACGACGGGGGCCTGACGGATACCGACGTAGTGGTCATCAAAGCCGCCGCCCCCCCCGTCGACACCGACGGCGACGGCGTGGCCGACGTGGACGACAACTGTCCTACCGTACCTAACGCCGACCAATCCCTGACGACTTACTATGCCGACCTGGACGGTGACGGCTTCGGGGACCCCAACTCCTCCGTACTGGCCTGTACGGCTCCGGCAAACTACGTACTCGACCGCCGCGACAACTGTCCCGACTTCGCCGCGAACGACCTGACCGACACGGATCAGGACGGTACCGGCGACGCCTGTGACGACGACGACGACAACGACGGCGTGCCCGACCTCGATGACTGTGCCCCCCTGGATGCCTCCGTGGGCGTACGGCAGAAGTTCTACGCGGATCGTGACCTGGACGGTCACGGCGACGCCAACACCACGGCGATGCTGTGTCGTGCCGAGGCCGGCTACGTGGACAACTTCACCGACTGTGACGACACCAACCGCGAAATCTACCCCGGCGCGCCGGAACTCTGTGATGGACTGGATAATAACTGCGACGGCCAGATCGACGAAGGACTGGATTGCGGAGGCACCGCTACTGCCATCCGGATCAACGCCGGCGGACCGGCACTTACCTACCTGGGCGATAGCTATATCGCTGACGCCTCGTTCTCGGGTGGAAAGTCATACGCCAATATATCGGCGAACGTCCCCTCCCTCTACAAAACCGAGCGCAGCGCCGCAGCCCCCGTATCCTTCAGTTATGGCGTGCCGGTCGAGAACGGTAACTATGCCGTGCGACTGCACTTCGCCGAAATCTACCACGGGGCTTCCGGGGGTGGAGCCGGCGGAAGCGGGAAACGAATTTTCGACGTCCGCCTGGAGGACCAACTGGTACTCGACAACTTTGACATCAACGCCACCGCCGGTGCGGAAGTGCCGATCGTCCGGGAGTTCCCCGTCACCATCACTGATGGTAGCGTAAACGTGTTCTTCGACGCATCCCCTGCCGTAGGGGGCGTGAATCAGCCGAAGGTGTCAGCCATCGAGGTTCTCTATACCGGTCCGTTGGTCACCAATTCGGCCCCGGTTGCGGTTGCGCTGGCAAGTCCGGCCTCCGGCACGGCACCCCTGCAGGTGCAACTGGATGGCAGCAACTCATCAGACGCCGACGGAACAATTGCCAGCTACGCCTGGGCGTGGAACGGTGGATCCGTAAGCGGCATCCGGCCACAGGTCACCTTCCCCACCGGTATTTACACCGTCACCCTGACGGTAACGGACAACGAAGGTGCGCAGGCAACGGACGTAGTGAACGTGCAGGCCACCGCACCCCCGACCGGGATCCAGAGTAGCTTCTGGCTCGAAGCCGAGTGTGCCGAGGTGGGCAGTGGTTGGCGTACCGCCACCGGTAGCGGCGCGTCCAACGGAAGCTACGTCGTGTTTCCGCTAGGCACTACGTACAACACCGCACCTGCTGACGTGCCCGCCAACCGCGTGCGCTTTACCGTAACCAATGCCGAGGCAGGAGCCTATACCCTCTTTGCACGCATTGGAGCCCCTTCCGATAAGAACGACTCGTTCTGGGTGCGCGTGAACGGTGGCAGCTGGTTTAAGTGGTGGAACGGGATGAGCCGTACGACGGGAGTCAACTTCGCCTGGAACCGCTATCCCAATGGGCAGCCGACACTGGACGCAGGGACGAACACTATAGACTTTGCTTTCCGGGAGGACGGCACGCTACTGGATAAGCTGTACCTGACCAAGGGAGGAAGTACACCCACTGGATTGGGTGGCGCAGCTACGAACTGTGCGCCCATGACTACCAACCTCACTCCGGTGGCCGTGGCCACGGCCACGCCGACTTCCGGAATGGCGCCCCTGAGGGTAATCCTGAATGGCAGCGGCTCTTACGACCCCGACGGCACCCTGGTCAGCTACGCCTGGACATGGCCCGGCGGATCGGCCACGGGCGTGCAGCCGACCACGACCTTTGCTGCGGGTGCTTATCCCGTTACGCTGACCGTCACGGACAAGCAGGGAGCTAAGGCGACTTCGACGGTAACCATAATAGCTATGGCTTCCGATACAGACGGCGACGGTGTTGCCGATGCCAATGACAACTGCCCCACGGTATACAATCCGGGCCAGCAGCTGTTTACTTACTATGCGGACACCGACCAGGATGGCTTCGGCGATCCGGCTACTGCGATCCAGGCGTGTACCGTACCGGAGGGCTACGTAGGCAACGGTACCGATAACTGCCCAACTACCGCGAACCCGAACCAGCGCGACAGCAATGGGAACGGTATCGGAGATGCCTGTGAGCAAGACGCCGTTGCCCGCTCCAGTTTCTGGTTAGAGGCTGAGTGCGCAACCGTAGGCAGCCGCTGGGTGAGCGAACCGAACGCCGAGGCCTCCAACGGCCGACACCTGGTCTTCTACGGCACAACCACGCTTGCAGCAGCCCCGGAAGATGTACCCGCCAACCGGATTCGCTTCACGGTCACCGACGCCGAAGCGGGCCTCTACACGCTCTTTGCGCGTATCGGTGCGCCTGATGGATCGCGCGATTCCTACTGGGTCCGCATCAACGGAGGCAACTGGTACCGGTGGTACAGGGGGATCGCCGCTACCAGCGGTAAAGCATTCGCCTGGAACAAGTACCCCGGCAGTCAACCGGCCCTAACCGCTGGCACGAATACCATCGACTTTGCCTACCGCGAGCGGGGTACGCTCCTGGACAAGCTTTACCTGACCAAGGGAGCAAGCCTACCATCCGGAATGGGCAGTGCCGCCACGAACTGCGCGCCGACTACCGGCAACCAGCTTCCGGTGGCCAGGGCCACGGCTACCCCACCAAATGGTCCGGCTCCCCTAAGCGTGGAGCTCGACGGCAACGCTTCTTACGACCCGGACGGCAGCATCGTGGCATATGCTTGGCAGTGGAACGGTGGCTCTGCCACCGGCGCGAAGCCGACGGCGACCTTTACCAGTGGCTCGTATCTCGTGACGCTTACGGTGACGGACAACGAAGGTGCCACCGCCGTGTCTACGCTGACCATCGTAGCTTCAACCCCCGCTCCCGATCCAGATACCGATGGGGATATGGTGCCCGATGCTACCGACAACTGTCCTGCCGTCTTCAATCCCGACCAGGCTGACCGCGATAACAACGGCATCGGCGATGCCTGCGAGTCAGCGGGTAGTGCCCAGTCGGAGTTCTGGCTGGAAGCCGAATGCGCAAGCGTAGGAAGCGGATGGCGCGTGGCAAACAGCAGCAGCGCCTCCAACGGCAGTTACGTCGTGGTGCCTAAGGGCAATTCCACCTCCACCGCACCCGCAGACGTGCCCGCCAACCGCGTACGTTTCATCGTGACCAATGCCGAGCAAGGCATCTACACCCTGTTTGCCCGGATCGGTGCGCCATCCGGGTATGACGACTCCTTCTGGGTCCGCATAAACGGAGGCACTTGGTACAAGTGGTACGAAGGCATGACCCGGACTGCGGGCACCGATTTTGCCTGGAACAAGTACCCGGGAGGCCTACCGAGCCTGAAGGCGGGATACAATACGATCGACTTCGCCTACCGCGAGGACGGTACCCTGCTCGACAAACTGTACCTGGCCAAGGGAGCCAGCCAACCGACCGGAACCGGTGGCGTGGATACTGGTTGCAACGCTCAGTCAATGCAACAGGCTGCGACTATTCCCCTTGACCTACAAGACCGGGCGAACAGCAGAGAAGCGGAACCCGCGAGCGAACCCAGCGAACTGAGCGCCTATCCCAACCCTGCCGTTGATGAGCTGCGGCTCGACCTCAGTAGCGGATTCACGGGTCAGGTGGTGATCTACCTAACCGATGGTACCGGACGTTCGCTGCGGGAGTTGCACTTCGACAAATCGACTACCCGGTTACAGACTGAGATCAACGTCTCCACGCTAGCCCCGAGCATTTACTACATTCGGGTAATAGAAGGGGACCGGCAGACCGTCAAATCTTTCATAAAGATGTAGGGAAGCGCAAGGCCCACCTAATCATCCAGGTCATGGGGCCACTTCCGAAAGGGGGTGGCCCCATTTTTCAGTGGAGTACAGTACCTGAGGTAACAGGAGGCGTGTACGCAGGTGTAATAGTTTCTAATCCAGTGTCGCCGTGGAACGCAGGAACTACTCAGCGTAAGTAACCGAACATATGGCGGTAAGCTAGATTTGTCTGCTGCAGGACCAATTTCCTAGCTCGACGAAGTAAAACTGGGTGTAGATCGTGATTGAACACCCCATCACGCAGGTAAAGCGGCCGATTTACGGGCCGGCTTAGGGGGCAAACGGGGGGAAAATTGGCATTTCCACGACAAACTGCGCGTGGTACCGGTCCGATTGCGTCACAGATTTGTCATATAAACGTGGCTCCACTAGTACCCGGTGGTGCCCATAGCAACGGGTAAGCAGGGACATAAGGTCAGCAAACGCAGGTATAGCTCCAGAATAGGGAGATGGGGAGTAGCGAAGGTTAGGTGGGGCGGAAAACTTTAACGAGACCTGCAGGAAGGTAACACCCCATGGGCACCCCATGATTCGCACTACCTGAGTATATTTGTCCTGCTTTTACTACTGGAATAACCAACAACGGAATTTAGAAGGATGATATCAAGCAATACGCGCACAGCCGTAGGGGGGTACTCCATGCGGACAATCGGGATTTTTATCCTGCTCTTGTCACTAGCTAGCATCCTAGGCAGCAAGTTGTCCGCCGCCACCTCCTTCGCGTACGGTGTAACCGGGTCCACGGATCCCAGTCCGATCCCCGCGCTTACCATCTTTGCCAATCAGTCGGAGACCTTGATAATTAACGGATCGTTTGAAGGTAAAATGAGTGAGCTCACTTTTTCGGCAACGCTCACCAACGGCAATCCTCTTCCTTCCTGGATTCAGTTGGACAGCAAAACGGGGACGTTCACCTTTGCCGCTCCGGGAGGCGCGGTCGGCAATCTTTACCAAATAAAGGTCAGCGCCACAGACGGCAACAACACGGGCAGCAGCGCTTTCTACCTCAGTGTAGAGAATGGCGATGCGCAGTGCACCGTAGAAGCGAACACGGACGGCCTGGCCCGGTTGCTCGGCTGCGACACCAAATCGGTCCGGTTACGGGGGTACACCTCCAGCGGTAAATACCGCTGGACGGGCCCGAACGGGTTCACCTCCACCGCGGCCGAACCGGTGGTCAAAAGCGCGGGGCTCTATATCCTGCACGACGACGCCTGCAATCGGCGCAGCATGGTGGAGGTACTTTCTACCTCGGTAGGCTGCAGCGGGGGTGATGACAAGAATAGAATACCTGAAGTAGAGCTCAAAGCGGACCGCAACTCGGGTTATGCCCCACTTACCGTCAACTTTGATGCCTCGCAATCGGACGATGACGGAAAAATTATTGACTATGTGCTGTCCTGGGACGGAGGTTCCGCTACGGGGGAGAAGTCCACAGTTGTTTTCCCCGAGGGCACCCACGATCTAACGCTCACGGTCACCGACGACACCGGCGCCAAGTCTACCGACCGGATGCGGATCTCGTCCAGAAAGTTTGTCCCGCTGTACACTCACTGGTTAGAGGCAGAATGTGCCACCGTGGGAAGCAACTGGATATCCACGAGCGAATCTGGCGCCTCGGGTGGCAAGTACGTCGTCTCGAAGCAAAGCGCCACCTCCAAGGCTCCCAACGATGTGCCGGAGAACCGCGTCCGGTTTGCCCTCAGCAACGTGGTCGCAGCCGACTACAGTCTGTTCGCCCGGGTGGATGCGCCGGATAATACCAGCGATTCCTACTGGGTGCGCGTGAATGGCGGCGCGTGGTACGCCTGGAGCAGCGGGATCATCAACGGCAAAGGATTTCAGTGGAATGAAGCCCCCCTGACTCTCGCGCTTCGTTCCGGCAACAACACCGTTGACCTTGCCTTCCGCGAAGCCGGTGCACGCCTCGACAAGCTACTTATCACCACCGGTGCGGACATGCCCAGCGGCAAGGGGGCAGAGGTCTCCAATTGCGCGAGTAATAAGCCCCCCGTAGCCCGCTTCACGGCTACGCCCAGCTCGGGGACTGGTCCGCTTAACGTTTCCCTTGACGCTAGCGCATCTACCGACGCTGACGGCAGCATCGTGAAGTATGATTGGGCCTGGAACGGGGGAAGCGGCAGTGGTGTGCGACCTCAATTCACCCTCAATCCCGGCAGCTACAAACTTACCCTGACCGTCACCGACAACGAAGGGGCTAAGGATAGCGAGGTGGTAGCCATCGAGGTGAATGCACCTGCTACCTCCACCACCTCCACCACCCCCGTCGAGCGTAGTTTCTGGCTCGAGGCGGAGTGTGCGCAAGTAGGCAGCCGGTGGAGGACCACGGGAGCCTCTACCGCCTCCGGAGGCGAGTACGTGGTCGCGGAGTCTGGCACCGCTTACGGCTCCGCACCCGCCGATAAGCCCGACAACTACGTGCGCTTTGAGGTGCCCTCCGCCAAACCTGGCGATTACACCATGTTTGCACGCATTAACGCGGCCAACGGCTTCCAGGACTCTTACTGGGTGCGGGTCAACAACGGCAACTGGACCAGCTGGTCCTCCGGCATCGAGCAGGGCAAGGGCTTCCAGTGGAATGCATTTAAAAGTTCGCTCAAACTTTCAGAGGGATCGAACACCGTGGACTTTGCCTACCGCGAAGCGGGTACGAAACTCGACAAAATCTTCCTGACGTCCACCAAGACTAAGCCCAGCGGCCTGGGGGACAGCGGAAGCAACTGCACCACCAATACGGCCACCCCGACCAACTTCTGGATGGAAGCCGAGTGCGGGGTGATGGACGAAAACTGGGCGAGCCAGTCCTCCAACTCCGCTTCCGGAAAAAACTACGTGGTCTTTACCGGTTTGAACAGTACTACCTCGCCGAACAGCAAGCAGCTAATCACCTATAAAGTAACCGTGACCGAGCGGGCAGTCTATCACCTCTTTCTCCGCCTCGATGCCATGGACTCCGCCCACAACTCCTTCTGGGTACGCATGGACGGAGGAAACTGGATTAACTTCTGGAAGGATGCGGACGGCGCCTCCCTGATTACCCAGGGGCTGCAGTGGCGGGAAGTTAAGCACGACGGCAAGGACGTTTCCTTCGACCTGAGCCCCGGCGACCACACCATTACGATCGCCAACCGCGAAGCCGGGACTCGCTTGGACAAGCTTGCCCTGACCACTTCGACCTCCGAACCCGACGGCGAAGGGGGCTCGGCAACGAATTGCGGCGCCTCCTCCCAGTCCATCGGGATGTTCTCCAACAGTACCCAGGGTCAGTCCCCGACCCCGGCGGAGACGCAACCCGCACCAGTCCTCGTCACGCCGACTGAACTCAGCATCTTTCCCAACCCCGTCGTGAGCGACCTGAACTTACAACTCACCGGCGGCTACGAAGGTCGGGTGGACGCTTACCTGATCGACGCGACCGGCCGCACCCTACGGGAACTTCACTTCGACAAGGCCGGCGACCAACTGCAGGTGCCCGTCGACGTCAGCGCCCTCCCAGCCGGCATGTACCACCTGCGCGTCATTGAAGGCGACCAGCAATTGGTGAAGCCCTTCATGAAGCGATAAAACCCGCATTTACGTTTAGTGTATTTATCACTGGGCCGCGCCGCTTTGCGGGGTGGCCCATTTTTCTTTCCCGCAGCGCCAACGGGAGGGTGCTTCGTAGTTTTGCCCCGCCATCCTCCACCCCGCTTGTTGCCTATGCTGTTATCTCCTGACCTCGCGTTGATCCTGGCCAGTAAATCGCCCCGCCGTAGTTATTTGTTGGAGCAGGCCGGCATCCCCTTTACGGTTCGCACGGCGGACGTAGAAGAAGTATATCCTTCCGCTACCCCCGTGCTGGAGGTAGCGCCCTACCTGGCTCGCCTCAAGGCGGAGGGCTCGGTCCACCTGCTGGAGCACGAACGCGAGGTGCTTCTCACGGCCGACAGCGTAGTCATCATCGACGACGAGATCTTTGGTAAGCCCCGGGATCGCGCAGCCGCGCTGGCTACCATCGCGCGATTGTCCGGGCGCCAGCACACGGTAGTCACGGGTTGCTGCCTTAAATCGGGGGACCGGGAAGAAGTATTCAGCGGCGTAGCGCAGGTGTACATGAACCCCATCACTTTGACGGAGGCCGCCGCCTACGTGGACCGGTACCGGCCCTACGACAAGGCCGGTGGCTACGCGATACAGGAGTGGATCGGGCTGGCAAAAATCCGCCGTATCGAGGGGACTTACCCCACCATCATGGGCCTGCCGGTCGACCTGGTGTACGAACGCCTCCTCCGATTCTGATCCCGGCACCCGCCGCGAAGGAGGCCCAAACCTTCCTTACATCCTGCGCGCTGCCGGCCCTACGGTCAACCCACCCCAAAAAAGCAGAGAAACAGAAATGTGCTATCTTCGCGGCCCTTCCGCCTGCGGACGGAATAAATACAGACGTTACCCTTATGGCACTGATTGGTAAGATTAGAAATAACCCGCTTCTTGTACTGCTCTTCATTGGCGGAGGCATCGCCCTGTTCGTTCTTTCGGACATCATGAACAGTGGAAACCGCGGCCCCATCGGCCCGGCCGAAGCCATGATGGCCCGCGTGGGCGAAGTGGAGATCGAGCGGACGGACTTCGAACGTACCCTGGCCGTAGCCGGCAACAACGCCGACGCCTACCAAAGCCGCGACAACCTCTGGAATTTTTACCTGAGTGAGGGCCTCATCCGCAACGAAACGGATCGTCTCGGCCTTACCGTTACCAAGCCCGAACTGGACGAGCTGACGTACGGCCCGCGCTACAGCCCCGTGATTCGCCAGAGCTACGGAAACCCCCAGACCGGCCAGATCGATGCCCAGTTACTCAACCGTGTACGTGCGCGGATCGACGAAAATACCATCCAGGAGGGCATTGACGCCCGGGAGCTGCCTCCCAACTTCGTAGACATCTGGCGCTACCAGAACCGGCAGGTCGGCACCCAGCGCCTACAGGAGAAACTGAGCGCCCTCGTCTCCAAGGCAATGTACGCTCCCAGCTGGATGGCTCAGGAGTATGCCGACGCCCAGAGCAACAACCGCAACGTGGCCATCGTGCGCATTCCCTTCGACGAGCTAGACAACGACGAGGTAGAAGTGACCGACGCCGACCTCCAAGCTTACGTTGCCGAATACCAGAGCAATTTCGACAACTTGGAGGAGACCCGTCAGCTGGCCTACGTGAGCTTCCCCGTGGAGGCTACCCAGGAAGACTCGAATGCCGTGCGTACGCTAATGCGTGAGGTGGCCAGCGAGTGGCGGCAGACCGCCAGCCGCGACGACAGCCTCTTCGCCCTGACCGCTAACGGCTCCTACACCGGCACCTACGTGACCGAGGACCAGATCGCCCCCTCCATCGCGAACGCCCTCCTGAACGAGGTAGCCGTGGGAGGAGTATACGGACCCTTCGTGGAAGGCCAGCTCATGGCCGTGGCCAAGCTGATCGACCGGCAGGAGATGGCCGACAGCGTGACCTTACGTAGAATCGTGCGCAACGCCACCATCCCCACTCAGTTTACCGAAGCTAATCGGTTGATCGACAGCCTGCGGACCGAGCTCGAAGCCAACCGCAGCCAGTTTACTACCCTGGCCGGGGAATTCAACCGCGACAGCCGCAGCATCGCGACCAACGGCCTACTGGAGAACGTGGAGCCCGGTCAGCTCGCGCCTGCCGTCGATCGCGTTGCCTTCATTACCGGCGAGCCCGGTCGCTTCTACAAAGTGACCACCCCGACGGGCGTGCAACTCCTCGAGATCGTGCGCCGCAGCAACACCACCACCCCCCGGGTGAACGTGGCCTACGCCACCGAACCCATGATTCCGAGTAATGACACCGAAGACGCGGCCCGCACCCGCGCGGAGCAGTTCTTGACCGGCAAGAATAACCTAGAGGAAATCCGCTCCGCCGCCGAGGCCGCGGGATTGACCGTAGAAACCACCAACCCACTCAGCGTAGGCACCTACTTTATTCCCAACCTGGGGAACGGACAGGACGTCCGCGATATGATCTGCTGGGCCTTCGGCGCTGACCGGGGCGACGTTAGTGGATTCGTGTACACCTTCACCGATCAAAACTTTTTCTACGAGGACAAGTACGTGGTCGTAGCCGTGGACAACGTCCTGCCCAAGGGAGACGCCCCCGTGGCCGCCCTGCGCGAAAGCCTGGATGGGACCGTCCGGAACCGACTCAAGGGCCGCAAGCTGGCCGAAGCACTGCAGGGTATGGACCTGGCGGCGGCGGCCAGCCGGTACGACGCCGTAATTGACACCCTACGATCGGTCAACTTCACCATGAGCAGCCTGCCCCAGAATATCGGCAGCGAGCCAAGGGTCATCGCCGCCGCTACCGCAGGCACCACCAACACGGTCTCTTCCCCCATCGTTGGCAACAACGGGGTCTACTTAGTAAAGCCCCTTACCGAGGCGGCAGCCGGCAGCAGCGGAAATTTGCCGGGGGCCCGCTTTGCCATCAATTCCACCAGCCGCAGCCGGGTCAACCAGCAATTGCTGACGGCCTTGCGGGCCGACACCGAAATTGAGGACCAGCGCGTCAGTACCGAGTGCAGCAACCTGCGTTAATCCAACCCCAGGCCAGCCGGGAGCGGCCACTAACTCTAGAGAAGATGTCTGAAATCAAGCAAGCCGGGTTTAAGGGCTACATTTTAATGGGAAGCGTTGTCGCGCTCTTCCTCTTCATCGTGCTCATGATCTACATCTATAAGTACAATCAGCGCTTCGTGCCGGAAAGCCCCGAACTGTACGGTTACGTGCAGGCACTGACCCAGGAGTATCGGGTATGATCCGAACACTGCTGGCCACCGTCGCTACCCTGCTGCTGGCCGGTTGCGTAAATGATCCTGCCGAAGTAGCCTGGCTACAGGATACCCTCGACGACCAGGTGGAAATTGCTACGGGCGTACAAATCTTGTACAGCGATTCGGCGCGCATCCGCCTGATCCTCGAAGCCCCCCTGATGTATAATTACTTGACGCCCTCCGACCCGCGGCAGGAATTTCCCGAGGGAATTCAGGCCTTCTTTCTCGATGAGGCGCAGGACACGAGCAGCACCCTGATCGCGCACTCCGGCGTCTACCGTTCCCGCAACAACCTCATTACGGTACGCGACAGCGTGGTCTGGGAATCGGTCGATCAGCAACGCCTAGAAACTGAGGAACTCAACTGGGACGAGCAGCGCCAACTCATCTACACCAATAAATTCGTGGTGCTGACCCAGCCCGACTACATCATCACGGGCTACGGCCTGGAGAGCGACGCCAACTTCAGTAACGCGCGGGTCTTGGAGGTAGACGGCCGCATCCCGGTATCCCGGCCCGTAGAATAAAACCACTGGTTTCGTAGTTTTGGAGACAGTGACACCTAATCCGTTTCCATGCTGCTGAACGCCGTGATTATTGAGGACGAACGCAAGGGCCTCATCAACCTGAAGAACATGCTGAGCCTGCACTGCCCCGACGTGGAGGTGATCGGTGATGCCGACAGCATAGCTGCCGGCCGCAGGTTACTGGAGCGCGGCGGCCTAATCCCAGACGTCGCCTTCCTGGACATCAACCTCAGCGACGGCAAGGTTTTTCAACTGCTCGAACAGCTGCAGCCCATTGAGTTCGATATCATCTTCGTGACGGCCTACGACCACTTCGCCATGAAGGCCTGTGATTACTCCAGCATTGGCTACATCCTTAAGCCCATCGACCCCGACCGCCTCCAGGAGGCCGTGGGGAGGGTCCACCCCCGCCAACAGGCGCGTACGGACGAGCGACTGGAGGCCATGCGTCACTACCAGGATCACCCTAATTCCTTTAAAAAGCTACCCATTGGCGCGGTGGACGGCATTCACTTCGTTTCCATCAACGAGATCGTGCGCTTCGAGGCGGAGGACAACTACACCCACCTGCACCTCTCCGCCGGTAAGCGGCTGACTTCCTCCAAGACAATCAAGTACTACGAGGACTTGCTGGCGCACGTGAATTTCTACCGCGTCCACAAACGGCACGTCGTCAACTTGAATTACATGAAAAAATACCTGAAGGGCGATGGAGGGTACCTGGTGATGGACGATGACATGCGCATCGAGGTGAGCCGGCGGCGGCGGCCAGCCTTTCTCACCAAATTAAGAATGTTGCAAGATGTCTTGTGAACCCGGGATACTTTCCCCTATTTTGGCTGCGGATTCCGTTTCGTCCGGTGGAGCGCTTATTGCGTACCCCACCCCAACTTGCTTAGCCTACCAACCCCCCCCCCGTCTAATGGCGCAAACCAGTAAAAAAACGATTGAAGAACTGCGGCAGGACCAGCAGGTCACAACGCTTGACCGCGACACCATGGACCAGGTCACGGGTGGTAAGCGCCGGGGCTACTGGTTCCGGCGGGTTTGTGGAGGCATCATGCCCCAGTAAGCGCGTTTCCCGTGCGCCCCCTGGCCGTGACGCCAAAGGAACTGGAGGACCTGGACCGGACGATTGACGTCCACTCCGGAGACCCAGTGCACATCGACCGTATCGATGTGCTCCTGCTCCACTACGTCTACACGCGTCCCCAACGCGCGCGGGATCTCCTCACGCTGCAGGCCCGTCTCTTACGGGAAGCTGGCGAATCCCTGGCCCGGCTAGAGAACCAGACCGGCCGCGACTATTGGTTCAACTACCACCTCAACCTAGGCAAACTCGAAAGCCAGCAGTACCGCAACGAGGCCGCTGCCGCCCCGTTCGAGGCGGCGCTGGCCATCGCGGAGGAGCGCGGTGACATCGCCGACAAACTCGAGATTTACCTCGCTTACACCGGCCACCTGAGCAACACGGGGCAGACTGAACTGGCCAGTGATTACCTCGACCGCTGCCAGCGCCTCCTGGACTCCTATCCCAGCGAGCGCCTCCGGGCCCACCTGGCCTGTCGTCACGGTTACCTGTACTTGCTCTTCTTTAGCTACCCAAAGGCTACAATGAAATTCCTGGAGGCGGAAACCCTGCTTGGGAGCGGGTCCTTCGCGCTCACCCCCCAGGATCACTACTTCTATTCCCTCACCCAGTCCGGCATCGGCGCCGTATACCAGAACAGCGGGGAGCGCACCCTGGCGGTGGAGGCCTTCATGAGGGCCATTCAACGCTGCGAGGAGATTGGCCTGAGCGCCCGTCTGCCGTGGCATCAACTAAACCTGGGCAAGGAGCTCATTGCCCGGGAGGACTACCGGGAAGCCGCGGCTTATTTCCACGACGTTATTGATAGCGGTGCTAACGGCTCCACGCGGGCCCTGGCCGCAGCCTACGCCAACAAGGGCTTCTGCGCCCACCACCTCGGAGAGAGCGAACAGGCTATTGCCCTATTTGACCGCGCCGAGGCCCTGTATCGCGGCGAGCGGACGCCGGACCTGGTGGAACTGGCCAGCATCGGCTTCATGCGTGCTACCCTCCTTATGGACGGCAAGGAATGGGAAGCGGCCATCGGTCAACTCGGAACCACGCTTCCAACCGCTGAGATCAACGAGGCCAGCAACGACCCTCGCCTGTTGAGCATGATTGCCGACGCTTACCTTTACCTTTCCGTCTGCCACGCCAACACCGGGCAGTACGAGGCCGCCTACCACCACCACTGTACGTACGATACGTACAACGACCGCTTCCGCACCCAGATCGACCTATTGCGGCAGCAGGAGTTTACCGCCCAGTTCCGGGCCGAACAGCGGGAGCAGGAGAACCGCCAACTCAAACTGAAGACCAGCCAGCTAAAACTGCGGGCCCTGCGTGCGCAGATGAATCCCCATTTTCTGTACAACGCGCTCAACAGCATCCAGTCGTTCATTTCCACGAGCGACGCGGCCACGGCCAGTAAGCACCTGGCTAAGTTCGCCAACCTCATGCGGCAGAGCCTGGAGTTCACGAATCGCGAGTATATCAGCCTGGAGGAAGAGCGCAAGTTCCTGACGGACTACCTGGAAATTAACCGGCACCTGCGCTTCGACGGGCAGCTTACGTACGAGATCGTGCTGGCCCCCGAGTTGGAGGAGGACATCATCGCCGTACCCACCATGATCCTGCAGCCCTACGTGGAAAACTCCATCGAGCACGGCTTTCGCGGGCAGCCCGAGGGGCACATCGCCGTCTGCTTCCTACCGGATGGCGACGAACACCTCATCGCCACGGTCACCGACAACGGCATCGGTCGGGAGCGGGTGCGGGAGATCCAGTCGCGCGACGAAACCCGCCTCCACCACCAGTCCCGCGGTACCGAGATCACCGAATCCCGCCTCCAGCTGCTGTCCGATCAGCAAACGGAATGGGTGACCATTGCGGACCTTTACCACCCCAATGGCCAGGCGGCGGGGACGCAGGTGCGGGTGCGGATTCCCGTGAGCGACGTGCTTCCGCGGCGCTAGTTCCGGCCAAAGCCGGCGGCCTGCGTACCTTATGGCCGATTCCTCTTCTATGTCCCAGCAGTCGCTCCGTCACCGCATTCACGAAATCATCTTCGAGGCCGATACGCCCGCGGGAAAGTTCTTCGATATTGCCCTGCTGGCCCTGATCTGCTTTTCCATCGTGGTGGTGATGCTGGAGAGTTCGGAGGACTGGAACGTAGTCTACTCGACGGCCTTTTTCTACATCGAGTGGATACTGACCATCATATTTACGATCGAGTACGTCCTGCGGCTCTGGGTTACCCTCAAGCCGTTAAAGTACGCCCTGAGCTTCTACGGTATCGTGGATATTATGGCCATCTTACCCTCTTACGTGAGCCTGCTTGTGCCCAATAGTCAGTACTTTTTGATTATCCGAATCCTGCGACTGATGCGGGTCTTCCGGATCTTTAAGCTCGGGCAGTACCTCACGGAAGGGGATCAGTTGCGCCAGTCCATGATCGCCAGTCGGAACAAAATCTCCGTCTTCCTCTTCGCGGTGACTATCCTGGTGATTATCATCGGCTCGGTGATGTACCTGATCGAGGGCGGGAGCAACGATGGGTTCTCCTCCATCCCCCGGGCGGTGTACTGGGCCATTGTCACCATCACCACGGTGGGGTACGGCGACATCACCCCCCAGACCAAGATCGGGCAGTTCCTTTCCGCCATCGTAATGATCCTCGGCTACGCCATCATCGCCGTACCGACCGGCATCGTCACCAACGAAATGATGAAGGAGCATCGGAGGCTGGAAAAGACCAGCACCCAGGTATGCCGCTACTGCGCCCGCGAGGGGCACGACCAGGACGCCACCTACTGCAAATACTGCGGCGGACACTTAAACCCGGAGTAAAGCGCAGCAGCGACCCACCACCGCCGGCCTACCCTGGATCTACCGGGCAACCATTCCAACCCTTTATGTCTGAACGCAAACCGCGCCGGGAAGCCCCCGCCGTTAATGCCGGCGCTAGGGGGAGATTGCCGAAGACAGCGGCGTGCTCGTGAGCCTACCCCCCTGGGAGCTCGACCCGCCCGAGAAAACTTCCCACGCCCTGACGGTCATTGTTAATGTGCGGGACGAACTCATGGTCGAAGACCGCCAGCTGTGGGATGAGGCCGCCGGGCGCCGGTTCGGTCGCACGTATGGAGAGCTCACCGACCGGGAGAAGCGGGACATCCGCCGCGAGCTCCCGATGACGATCAGTGAGGCCGAACCCCTGGATCTCCTGGGTTCTTAATAACAGCTTGCCACCACGGCGCGGGCTAGTGATTTATACCCCACCGCATCGAAGTGAATGCCGTCGGTAGCGTGCAAAAGCACGGCCTCACCCGGTTGCTGTTGGAGGTCGACCAGGCAGTAGCCCTCCCGGGCCGCAATCGCATGCACTTCGGCGGAGAAGTTAGCTACGCATTGCTTGGCCCCGTAAAACTGTTCGGGTACACCCGCGTCACTTTCCACCGGCGGGGGCGTGAGGAGCACGATGCGGGGCACTTCCTGGCCCCGCTCGTCGAAAAAGCCCCGGATGCGCGTAAGCATGGTGTCCAGGTTGCCGGCGATCTCCTGGTGGCGGTCGGAGAAAGCTGCCTTACAGTCGTTGGTGCCCAGGGCGATTAGTATCTCGTCGATCTGCCCCATTTCCGCGTAGCCCTGGCGGAGGTAGGGCGTTAGGTTCTCCAGGGTATTGAGCTCCATACGGCCGTTGCTGTTGAAGCCGATGGTGTTGCCCCCGATGGAGGTATTGACCAAGGGCCCCCCGCCGCGCAGTTGCTGAAATTGGTACACCCAGCCGTCGGCCGCCGCTCCATTGCTGTCGCCGATGACCAGCAGGCTGCGCTTCCGCAGGGGTTGGTGGCAGGTCAGGAGGGTGGCAGCAATCAGGCAGGCGAACAGGAAGCGGGTGAGGGTCATTTTTCTGGATTTACACCGCACCTGCGGCAGCGCCCGTAAAGGTACGGCGGAGCCAATGTCGCTCGATCAGGGCCAGCAGACAAATCAGGGCCAGCAGCAAGGAGCCCCGCCAGAGCAGGTGATCGGACAGCGTGCCTAGCAGACAGACGCCCGCGGCGGCCCCGGCGTAGAGCAGCAAACGGGCGAAGGGATAGGCAACCGGAAAGTAGCGCCGGGATACGAAATACGCCAGTACGCACATCACCAAGAAACACGCCAGCATCCCCCAGGCGGGAGCGTAGATGCCGAAGCGCTCGGTGAAGAGCAGGGGGCCACCCACGGCAAAGACGGAGCCCACCAGTGCGATGACGCCCCCGAGGAAGGTCTGGTCGGTAAGCTTGTAGGCGATGCTCAGGTTGCTGTAAATGCCGAAAAGGAAGTTGGCGGCCAGCAGGATGGGCAGCACAACCAGCCCCGGACGCACATCCGGCCCGATAAAGTACTGCAGCCAGGGCAGCCCCAACAAGATGGCGGCGCTGGCCAGGGTACCCACCAGGCCGTAAGCGCGCATTGCGTCGGCGTAGATGGTCCGGTTGGCCGTCGCCAGGTCGGCCCCCGACTGCCGGAAGAAGAAGGGTTCGGCGGCGTACTGGTAGGCGGTAACGAAGAGGTTCAGGAAGACGGCCATCCGCAGGGCTGCGGTAAAGTACCCGGCCACCCCGTCGTCAAAGGTCATCAGTACGCTGGGGCCCACCAGCGCATTGGCGATACCGGCTACGGACACGACCGTAAGGGGTAAACTATAGCGCAGCAGTCGCCGGAAACTCGGTACGGTTGCGTCACCACTCCTCGGCTGCTGCCGCAGGCCATCGACCATCAGGGCCAGGTAACGCAGCCCGGCCGCCGTAGCGATAGCGATGAGGTAGTAGCCCACCCGGAAAGCCGGCACGAACTTCTCGGGTGCGGTGGTTGGCAGGTAGTACAACAGCAAGTAGATGAGGAGAATATTGACAATTACATTGCCCAAGTTGACGGCCACGAAGAACCAGGCGCGTTGCTGCAGCCGGAGGCGGGCCAGGGGCACCGCGCTCAGGGCATCGAAAGCGATCGTGACGAGCACCAGGCGTACGTAGGTCGTGGCCGAGGGCGCTTCCAGCAGTTCCGCGATCCGATCGGAGAGGAGCAGCAACGGTCCGATAATGAGTAGGGTGAGGACCAGTACCAGCCGCTGCGCCCGTTGAAATACCGCCGCCGGGTCATAGTCGCCCCGGCTAGCAAAGCGAAAAACCGCCGTATCCATACGGAATACCAGGGCGGCAATGAGCAGGGCCGTCCAGAACATGAGGTTGCCTACCTCCCCCACTTCCCCCTCGCTCATGACCCGGGTAATGAAGGGGGTGACCAGGGCAAAATTGAGCAGGCGGCCCAGAATGCTGCTGAGGCCATAGACGAGGGTCTCGCCGGATAGTTTCTTGAGGGACACGGTGCAAGGTAGGGGCTCAACAATAACGGGTGAGGATAATTGGTTAGTTTTGCGGTCCCCCGGGGCCAGCTTTTTCCAAGTAACTGGATGAATAGACACCAAATGAACAAGTGCTTTTTCGGGCTTACCCTTTCCCTGCTTTTCGCCACGCCCATGTTGGCCCAGGCCGACGATGAGGTGCTCTTTACGGTAGATGACCAAGCCGTCACCGTAGGGGAATTCCGCTACATCTACGGCAAGACGAACGGAGCAACGGCCGACTTCAGTCGGGCCAGCGTGATGGAATACCTGGATCTCTACGAGCGCTTCAAGCTCAAAGTGGCACGGGCGCGCGAGATGGGTCTGGACACCGTGACCGCCCTACGCGACGAACTGGAGGGCTACCGCAAGCAACTCGCCGACAATTACCTCCTCGACCGGGAGGTCACCGATCCGTTGGTTGCCCAGCTTTACGCCCGGCAACAGGAGGATATCGACTTCAGCCACATCCTGTTTAAACTACCGTCCGATAGCCCGGCCGATACCCAGGCCATTTACGCCCGGGCCGTGGAGGCCAAGGAACAGCTTTCCCCCGCCAATTTTGGCGAGCTGGCGCAGCGGCTCAGCGAAGACACCTACAGCAAGGATAAGGGGGGCCGCATTGGCTTCGTCAGCGCCCCCCTTCCCCGGGGCATGCACCGACTGGAGCAGGCCCTCTACGACGCCCCCGAAGGCCGGGTTATGGGCCCGGTTCGTACCGCGGCGGGTTACCACCTCTTCGTGCGGGAGGGCAGCCGCCCGGCAGCCGGGGAAGTGGAGGTGGCCCACATTCTGATCCGCAAAGGCGGGGAAGCGTCCGATGCCGACGCCCGCCAAAAGGCCGAAACCGCCCGCCGTGCGCTCGCTGCTGGAGAGTCCTTCGAGGACGTGGCTGCCGGCTACAGCGAGGACGACAAGACCAGCCAACAGGGCGGCTACATTGGGTTCTTTGGCATCAACCGCTACAACAAAGACTTCGAGCGGGCCGCCTTTGCCCTGACCGAAGACGGGCAAGTGAGCGAACTGGTCGAGAGTCCGGTTGGCTTTCACCTCATTCGGCGCCTTTCCCACCGCGGCGTACAACCCCTGGATGCCCAGCGTCCTCTCTTGGAGACCGCCGTTAAGCAGGACAGCCGGTACGCCGAGGGGCGGCAAGCGCTGGTGCAACGGCTGAAAACCGAATACGGCACTCAGGAAATGGAGGACAATCTACACACATACGTTTCCGGCCTTGACTCGACCTTCTTTGAGGTCCAAAAGACCTTCCCGCCGGTCGACCAACCGAACGTCCTGCTGCAGGTGGGCGACCAACAGCTAACCACCGCGGACTTCGAAACCTACCTGACGCGTAACGGCCGGCTGCGCGCGAGCCTGCAGCGGCGCAGCGACCCCGCCGGAGCCGCCCGCGAGCTGTACGCGACCTGGGTCAACGAGCAGGTGGAAGCTTATGCGGAGGCTCAACTTGAATCCCAATTCCCCGAGTTCCGGGCGCTGATGCGGGAGTACCGCGAGGGTATTCTCCTCTTCGAAGCCACTAAGCTGGAAGTGTGGGACAAAGCCGGCGAGGATACCGCAGCCCTGAACACTTTCTTTGCCGCCCACCGCGACGATTACCAATTTGGCCCCCGTGCGGAGGTCTACGATTTCCGCATCCGAACCAGTGACACCTTAAGCGCCGCTACCGTCCGGGAATACGCCGCTACGCATTCGGCGGAAGAAACCATGGAAGCGTATGGCCGGCAGTCCGTAGCCGTTGGGACAACCACCTACGAAGCCGACCGCCTACCCGAAGGGCTGCAGATGAAGGCCGGCAGCCAAACCGCCCCGGAAGTCGATCCGGGCAGTGGCCTGACGACCTTCTCTCTGGTGAAGGGTATAGCGCCCGCCCGCCGCAAGGAGCTCTCCGAAGCCCGCGGCTACGTAATCGCCGATTATCAGGATCAACTGGAGCGGCAGTGGGTGGACCAACTGCGCAAACAGTATGCCGTAAAGGTGAATAAGAAGGCCCTTAACAAACTGATTCGCTCTTGAGCCCGAACCTAGGGGTGGCAACGGCCGTCCTGCTGCTTATCGCTTTAGGGTGTGGCCGCCCGCCCCCCGCCGACCCGGCGGACCCGGTACTCGCGCGCGTGCATCAGCGGGAGTTGCGGTTGTCGGAAATGGAAGGCATGTTTCCGGAGCACGCCACGGCGGCCGACAGTTCCCTGATCATCGAAGCGTTTGCTAACCGCTGGGCCCGGGATGCCGTCCTCCTGTGGGAAAGCGAACGAAACACCCCCAGCGACCTCAATCTGGATCGCCTGGTGCGGGACTACCGGGCCAGCCTGGTCCGCAGTAGCTACGAGGAACAGTTGGTCAGCACGAAATTAGATAGCGCCATCAGCCAGCAGGAACTGGAGACCTTTTACGCGGCTACCAAGGAACAATACCAACTGGAGAAGCCCATCGTGCGTTGCTTGTTTATGCGGGTAGCCTACCCGACCCCGGAGGAATCCGTCCTGCAGGACCTGTGGAACAACGGGAACCCCCTGGATACGGCCACCCTGGCGGACTACGCCCGCAAGCATGCCGAAGTGGCGTTGCTGCGGGATTCCGCTTGGTACGGGCTCGATGAGCTTGCCCGACAGTTACCGGAAGGAACCCTGACGGTGGATAATGTGAACTCCAAACGGGAGTTCAGCCAGCAGGACGGGAATTACCGGTACTACTTTCGGCTCCTCGAACTTAAGCCGCGCATGGACATCGCCCCGCTCAGCTACGTGGAAAACCAAGCCCGCCGGGCCATTCTGCACGGTCGCAAACGCGAAGTGCTAGCGCGGACCCGGGAAGAAATCTTTGAGCGGGAGGCCCGCCGCAACCACATAGAATTTTTTACTAACCGTTAATCGGAATTATGAATAACATCCTCGCCCTCCTGCTGTGTCTTCTTTGCACCAGCGCCTCCGCCCAGCAGCGCGCCGTGATCGACGAGGTGATCGCCCGCGTGGGCAGTGAGTACATTCTGCTCTCCGACCTGGAGGAACAGTTTGCGTTAGCCCAGTCGCAGAGCAACGAACCCCTTCCCGCCGAGGCGCGCTGCGCCCTACTGGACCAGACCCTGGTGGGTAAGCTCCTGTATAACCAGTCGAAACTAGACAGCATCGAGGTGAACGACGGGGAGGTGGAGACCCAGCTGAATGCCCGCATCGACCGTATTCTGAGCTATATGGGCGGCGATGTTAATCAATTTGAGGATTACTACGGGCAGAGCATTACGGCAACCAAAGAGCAGTTTCGGGAAGACCTGCGGGAGCAGTTGGCCGTAGACCGCATGCGGGCCTCCGTGGTCCGTGAAGTGAAAGTGACCCCGGCGGAAGTGAAAAGCTTCTTTGCCGAAATTCCCCGCGACAGTTTACCCTACTTCAATTCTGAAGTGGAGGTGGGCGAATTGGTGATCAAGCCCCTGGCTAACGATTCGACCAAGACCGCGGTGGTCAACCGCCTCCAGGAGATTCGCCGGCAGATCGTAGAGGAAGAGATCACCTTTGAAGAGGCCGCACAGCAGAATAGTTCCGACGGCAGTGCCCGCGGTGGCGGCGATCTGGGCTGGGCAAAACGGGGGAAATTCGTGCCGGAGTTTGAGGCCGCCGCCTATAACCTTGACCCCGGAAAAATTAGCGGGGTGGTGGAATCTGAGTTCGGCTACCACCTCATCAAGCTGGTGGGCCGCCGCGGCAACTCTATCCGCGTGAGTCACATCTTGCTACAGCCCGCTATCCTGGATACCGACCTGGAGGAGTCGCGCATGCTGCTAGACAGTATCGCCAACCTGATCAAGGTGGATACTTTTTCCTTCAGCTACGCCGTCAAGCGTTTCGGCTACGACAAGGTGCAGAGCTACAACAACGACGGCCGCATGAGCAACCCCAACAGCGGCAACACCTTTTTTGAGATTGGTGACCTGGACCCTGACGTGTACTTCGCCATTGATGAGTTAGGAATCGACTCCCTGAGTGGGGTGCTCGAATTTCGGGGGCCAACCGGTGATCCCCTCCTACGGGTGGTTCAGCTGCGGTCGCGAACCTCGCCCCACCGGGCCACCCTGAGCCAGGATTACGCGAAGATTCAGGACGCCACCAAAGCCGCTAAGCAGCAGGAGTACCTAAGCGATTGGATCCAGAAGCGGGTAAGCTCCACCTTCATCAAGATTGATGACCGCTATGCGGTGTGTCCCCAGATTAAAATTTGGCTGGAAGATAGCCGCAAGATCACCGTGGGTGGACCCTCGGGAAAGATCGTTACCGGTAAGTAAGCAGTCCGACCATTATTTTGCGCTCATTGTAGGGTGCCCGTCCATTCCGGAGCGCGCCCTGCCCGAACATTTTCGAAGAATTAGAAAATAAAATTCTTTAACACAACACCATGCCCACCCCATGGCCCGTTATACCCCCAGCAATGACATGAAAAAAACCCTAGCCTTGCTGTTCAGCTGCCTATTTGTTACGGCGGTTGCGGCGCAACTTGACAGTC
Organism: Lewinellaceae bacterium; assembly: GCA_963710195.1. GTDB lineage: Bacteria > Bacteroidota > Bacteroidia > Chitinophagales > Saprospiraceae > Neolewinella. The sequence goes on along the minus strand of CAVPZF010000002.1, from coordinate 235,343 downwards.
CGGTTGGCCGGTGGACGACCACCGACGAGGATACCGGAAAGGGCAATAGCATCATTGAGATCTATCCCAACGGGGATACGTACGCCGGTAAGATCGCCGAAATTCTTACCGGCAACACCACCGCTGTTTGTACTGAGTGTGACGACTTCCGCAAGGGGAAGCCGCTCATTGGTATGATCATTCTAGAAGGCCTCCTCCCCGACGAGGAGGAGCCGGCCTACTGGAACGGCGGAACGATTTTAGATCCCACTAAGGGAAGCACGTACAAATTATCGGTTTGGTTCGAAGATGGTGATGCCGACGTACTCTACGTACGGGGGAAGCACTGGACGGGACTCTACCGGACACAGCAGTGGATTAGGCAATAATCCCCTATATTATTCTCGGGTACGGGCCACGAAGCGCGCCGTACTACGATCTTTCACTTGACACTTTGAATTACGCAAACGCTCTTTTCATGAAGCAATCATTTACCCAAGAAGACTTAGTCGCATACGCTTACGGCGAAGCGAGCAAGGAGCAGCTCGCTGCTACCGAAGCCGCCCTCGCCGCCGATCCTGCCCTGATTACCGAGCTGACCCGCCTGGTAGAAGCTCAGGCCTCCCTGCCGAACATCCGGTTCAGCCCCCGCAAAAGCATCGTGAAGGCGATTCTCCGCTACGCACGCGGAGAACCGGCGCCCCAACTCTGCTGCTAGCATCACCGCTACAAGAAGCACTGCCCTCCGGGCGGTGCTTCTTTCGTTTAGGCCCTCTCGATCTGAATGAATCGCCTGGTCCGTTCAGAATCAACCCCTCCAGGTACACCTTGTCCTTGAATCGCTTGCACCAAAGTCCGCTGGTAAATTGCGGGGCCGCGGGTGTCAAGTGAGTACCAAATTCCCAAAACCGAACACGGGCCGGGGCGTACCCGTACTAACGGGTGAACCCTTAAACCGTTAAGTTATGCAACTCCGCAACATCAAAGTAGCCGCCCTCGCCACCCATGGATTTGAGGAAGTCGAGTACACTAAACCCAAGCAAGCCCTGACCGACGCCGGGGCCACCGTGCACCTCGTAAGCCCCGAGTCCGGATCAATCAAAGCCTGGGACGGCGATGATTGGGGAGGCGCGTATAAGGTAGACGTTGATCTGTCTAGTGCTAAAGCCGATGACTACGACGCCCTCCTGCTTCCCGGTGGGGTGCTCAGCCCCGATAGCCTGCGGATCAATGACCAGGCAATCGCTTTTATTAAATCCTTTTTCCAAGCCGATAAACCGGTCGGCGTGATCTGCCACGGTGGACAAACCTTGATCACCGCCAAGCTGGTGAAGGGCCGTACGATGACGGGTTACGTAGCCATCCGCCCTGACCTAGCCAACGCCGGAGCGACCGTCAGAGATGAGGAGGTCGTCGTCGACGGCAAGCTGGTGTCCAGCCGCAACCCCAGTGATATTCCCGCCTTCAACAAAAAACTAGTCGAGGTATTCGCCGGTAAGGCTGCCGCAATGGCCTAGCCTCAATACCCCACGCTATCCGCTTACATTCCCCGCGTCGGTGTCCGACGCGGGGAATTTTTGTTCCGCGCATGCGTCAGATTCGGGAAGTGGTGCATCTCTAGGGTATCCGAGCGTAGCCGGCACGCGCCACCCTTTAAATACACTAAGTATGTTTCTCTATACCTTCAGTGGCACGACCGTGCTGCTGGGCCTGAGCGTAGCCTGCCTGGCCCTGATCGCCCTTACCTATCTTCTTCGCTACCGCCTCCACCGGGCAAGTCCGACGCCCCAGGACGGGCGCACCAAACTCGCCGGTGCCGATCTCCAGGGATACTCCCGGACCATCGGGGGTGGGGCCCTGTCCTTTGCTCTCCTGGCAAGCTTTCTGGTGATCAACTGGACGCAGTACCAGGAGGCACCAATTTACGTCAGTGGCCCGCTGGAAACCGATGAGCTCATCGAGCAAATCCCCATTACCTATCAATTACCTAAGCCTCCTCCACCGCCGCCTCCCCCCCCGGTGATCGAACCCATTGCGAATGAGCAGGCGCCTACGGCGGAACAGATGGACCGCAGCATCAGCGAGGCGGACCCGGTAGTGTTTGACCTCGCTCCTCGGCCGGTGTTGGAACGAAAAGCCCCACCGCCCCCGCCCGTGGCTCCCCCTCCACCTCCGGTGGACGAAGGGCCCGTCCTGTTTGCTGAACGCATGCCCGTATTTGGGGAGGACTGTAAGCAACTCTCCGGTGAGGAGCGCAAGACCTGCTCAGACCGCGCATTGCTCTCCTTCATCATGGCCCACATTTCCTATCCCGCTCCGGCGCGAAATAACGGCATCGAGGGCACCGTCTACATTAAGTTCGTCGTGGAGAAGGATGGCACCGTCACGGGTATCGAAGCGATACGTGGCCTACCCGGTGGCCTAACGGACGCGGCGCTGCGGGCGGTTCAGCGCATCAACGTTGCCGGTCGAACATTCTCCCCGGGGATACAGGCAGGGCGTCCAGTACGCGTGGCCTTTAACCTGCCGGTAAAGTTTCAGTTGGATTAAGGGGTTGACAGCCAACCCGCTACCTGATCTTTGCCCCCCACCCGATAAAATTATGCGGAATTGCCTTGCAGCTTCTAACTGAGCGACTGTATATTTGCCGTCGCATTCGGGCAGGAGGCTGTCTGAGAGCGCCGAGGTTTGGTAGTTCAGTTGGTTAGAATGCCGCCCTGTCACGGCGGAGGTCGCGGGTTCGAGTCCCGTCCAGACCGCATAAGGGGCTACTTCGTAAGAAGTAGCCCCTTTGCGTTTTTAGTCTTTACCTTCCGCAGCCTTAGCATTACCGCCTTATGCAACTTCCACGCTCAGCCCTTCTGCGCCACCAGGCGTTCATCGACGGACAGTGGAGGGATGCGGCCCACGGCGGTACTTTCCCCGTTGGTGATCCCTTTACCGGAGAGCCCCTAATGGAGGTAGCCGACCTGGGCGCCCAGGAAACGGAGGAAGCGATTACCGCCGCTTACCGGGCCTTTCCTTCGTGGAGTGCCAAGACTGCTGGGGAACGCTCGGCCATTCTCCGCAAGTGGTTCGACTTACTGCTCGCTCATCGGGAAGACTTAGCCATTTTACTGACCCGCGAACAGGGCAAACCGCTGTCCGAGTCGCGCGGAGAGGTCACCTACGGCGCCTCCTTCATCGAATGGTTTGCCGAGGAGGGAAAGCGGGCGTATGGTGATGTGATCCCGACTCACCGGCAGGATATCCGCATCGTAACCATCAAGCAGCCGGTGGGCGTAGTGGCGGCCATCACGCCCTGGAATTTTCCCGTAGCCATGATTACCCGCAAGGTGGCCCCCGCGCTGGCGGTCGGCTGTACGGTGGTCGTTAAGCCCGCCGAGGATACTCCCCTCTGCGCCCTGGCCCTCGCTTGGCTAGCGCAGGAGGCAGGATTTCCGGCCGGCGTATTTAACGTCGTACCGACTAGCCGTCCGATGGAAGTAGGAAGCGTGTTGACGACGGACGTCCGCGTGAGGAAACTCAGCTTTACGGGCAGCACCGCCACCGGTAAGCAACTCATGGAACAAAGCGCGGGTACGCTAAAGAAACTTTCCCTGGAACTGGGCGGTAATGCCCCCTTCATCGTGTTCGACGATGCGGACGTAACGGGCGCAGTCGCGGGTGCGATGGCCTCCAAATACCGCAACGGCGGACAGACCTGCGTATGTGCCAATCGGCTGTACGTGCAGTCCGGCATCTATGACGAATTTGTTGCTGCGCTAAGCGTTGCGGTGGCGGCGTTACGGGTGGGCAACGGCATGGAAGATACCACCGATGTCGGCCCCCTCATCAACGACGCCGCCCTGAAGAAGGTAGAGCGTATGGTACAAGATGCGGTAGCTAAGGGTGCCCAGGCCGTGGTCGGGGGCGGCCCCTCCGACGCCGGTCCGCGCTGCTACCGCCCTACCCTGCTGCTCAACGCCGACCATACGATGGAAATCAGCCAAGAAGAGATTTTCGGCCCCGTGGCGCCCATTTTCCGGTTCGAAACAGAACGGCAGGTCATCGAGCTATCGAATAATACCCCTTACGGCTTGGCGGCTTATTTCTACGGTCAGGACCACGCGCGTATCTGGCGGGTAGCGGAGGCCCTGGAGTACGGCATGGTGGGCATCAACACCGGCATGATCTCCACTACCCTCGCCCCCTTCGGCGGCGTAAAGGAAAGCGGCTTCGGCCGGGAAGGATCTAAGTACGGCCTGGACGACTACCTCATCGTCAAGTATCTGTGTTGGGGCGGCATCCACTAAAAGTGCCACGCCCTTCGAAAAGGACGCGGCACTCGTCAGTGGGATAAGTTTCGGTTTAGGACCGACCGGGCGTGAAATGATTGCAGCCGAAGTTAGCTTCGGTCAGAAATTCAGTACCGGTGGCGACGGATTGGTTTTGCACCACGGGCAGTACATACTTCATACCGCTTTCGCTCAGTACTTCGCACTCCCGGAAGTTTTCCCGATTTTGTACGGCGGGAGCTTCGTGTTCCCAGTGGTTACAGTTTTTGCAGGTGGAGTCCATGATAGATATATTTACTAATTAGGCAGATTGTACTCAAGTAAGCGCCGACCCTTACTCTATGTTCGCCTAATCGGTTGATAATCTATAGTTTATACAAAGACTAAATAATACTACACTTGACCAGTGCCTTTATCTAAGTAGTCGGACATATTTATCGTGCCATTTCCATCTGGTGAATCGTGTGGCTCACCGAGGCGAATAACGCAGACAACACCTGAGTGTTGGCGAGGCTTTTCAACGAAGGAGAGCCGCAGGAGGCAGCGAGGGAAATTGTATAGATAATTGTGTCCGACTACTTAAGGAGGATAAAACTGCCCGTAAAGTTTTCGGTGCGCCCGTCCAGCAACTCCAGCCGTGCAGAAAATAGGTAGTTCCCCGCGCCGGCCGCTACGCCTGCCTGCATCCCGTTCCACTCCGCGCCCTCTCCCTGTCCTTCGAATAGCAGCCCCCCCCAGCGATCGAATACTTGCAGCAACCTGACCGAGCGCACCCCCGGCCCAAAATAAGGTCGAAAGGCATCATTTTGCCCATCGCCATTGGGGCTGATTGCCGTAGGGAAATAGACACGGACGTCACGCTTTACGTCTACCGTTACTGAGTCCGACCGCACGCAGCCGTCTTCATCCCTTGCGGTTAGGACGTAAGTAGCTGTAGCTAGCGGAAGGAAACGCAGCCGCGGACAGTCGGCACAAAGCGTATCGGGTAGCCCCGCCCAAGAAAAGACGGCAGAATTCAGGATACGGTTTGAGCGGTAATCCAGGCTCACGGACTCTCCTAGCCGTACACTAATCGGTGAGGCAGTTACCTCAAAAGTGAAAGGCGGAGGGGCAATTACTACTAGCTCAGTAGTTGGCGAGCGGCAACCTAAGGAATCTATGGCCCTAAGCCGATAACTTCCGGGAGGCTGCGGAGGGTAGTCGGTGGGAGGCGCAGGTGCAGCGTCATTTACTAAGAGGGCATAGGGGGGCGTCCCCCCGGTAATCTCCAAACTAATCCCTCCCTCTGGCTCACCGTTACAATCGATTGGTAGTACCTCCGCTGCCAGGAGCAAGGGTGGGGGTTCCTTAATTAATAGGCTCTCCGTCCGTTCGCAGCCAGCGGAATCGCTGATGGTGATTGAATACTTACCCGGGTAGCGGCCGGTGAGCTCCAGCGCATTATTAGGGAGCATTCCCGACTGTACGTCCCCCACAGAATCGGTTAGGACATAAGCCGCACCGCTAATGGGCGGATCCAGCGTAAGCGCGATCCTACCATCGCCTGCACCGGTGCAGCTTACCCCGTCGACGTTAATCAGGACGGTAAAGGGAGCGAAGGGCTCCACTACTACTGGCTGACTTAGGCGACAGACTCCGTCCTTGTAGACGCCCACCCGGTAAAAAGCACTTTCAGTAGTGGAGGAGCTCACGGGATACTCCGGGGAAGTAGCTTCGGGAATACCGATGTCGTTGCGGTACCATTGGTATTGGTAGCCCGGACGAACGGGAGTAGATAGCAAACTCCGCCGAAGGCACGGGTCCGCACCACCGTCCGCCTGGCTGGTCACCGTGATCTCCGCGACGAGGGTATCCGGGAGGGTCAGCGGGTCCAGTATCCGTTCGAGTACCACGTTGTCCATGACGTAATAAGCGGTGTAATCGCCAAGCGCGTCGAATAGGAAGGAGGTGGTCAGCTTGCCGGTCAGGACGAGGTGGGTGAGTGGATTGGGCGGTGCGATGAACTCAAACTCTACGTACTGCCACTTCCGCAGGTTATTTACACTGATGGAGAAAGAATCGATCTCGGTCCAATCCCGCCAGCTTCCCCCGAACTGTACATCATCCTTTCCCCGGAAGCGAAAGGGAAACTCGGCTTCCTCAGTGGCTCCAAAGAGGACGAACTCCTGAATCCGGCGGTTGATGTCCTTGATCGTCCCTCCGGCAATGTCGATGAGTAACGAAAAGCGGTACCGTTCGCCCGGAAGAGTAGGCGTAATCAGTTTAACGCGGGCGGTCTCCTGGGTGGAGAATCCGGTACTGTCGTAAGCAACGCGCGCGGCGAGGAAGCTGGCGTTATTATCAAGGGTGTAATTCACGAAGGCAGACCCGAGCCCGTTGGCGTAGCACTTCAGCACGTGCTCAATACTGCTGGGCGCGTTAGCGGCCTCCCAGCCCTGCACGCAATCCAGTTGCCAGTAGGCCCGGTAGCAGCCCTCGCACTCCGGATTACCGGTGCGCCGGCGTTCGAAACTGCCGTTGGGGATTAGGCTCTCCCCCCGGAGCTCGGGAATCCCTCCACAACTACAGTCTTCCGTATCCTGAAGGTCGGTCAGGCCATCGCCATCGTCGTCCAAGCCGTTGCCACAGACTTCATGTGGACAGCGCCCTTCGATCGAGATGACTTCACGGTCCGAGCCGCAGCGCATGCCGCTACGTACTTCGAGGGAGAAGGTCCGCCGATCGATCTCGCCCGCATACAGGAGCACTGCTTCGGTTCCTCCGGGGATGGGGACACCATCGACGGACCACATGATCTCGTGACCCTCCGCATTGATCGCGGTAAGGGTAAGGGAGTCGCACGTCTTCCTACCAACCAAGATGCTGGGAAACAGGTCCGGGTTATCACACTGCCCCATGAGCTCGGCCGGCAGCGAATACCAGTAGATGATCAGGCAGGGGATAAGGTAACGGAGGGCCATTGCTAAAGCTAGTACTCTTCTTTAGTATTTAAGGGATAAGGAAACCAGCATCTTTGGTCTATTCGATGCCCATGATCTTGTGCGTCTGGAGGCTGACCTTCCAGCGGGGATTCGCCAGGCAGTAGGCGACGGTGGCTGCGGTGTGGTTGCTGCCGGCCTCGTCCTTTGGTTGTAGGTAGAAGTGGGTGAAGTCGAGGGCCTCGAACTGCCCCGGCTGGGCGCCATTCTCGGGTTGGGGGAACACCAGCTTGAGTTCGTCCCCCTTAGTCACTGTCAGGGGTGCATCGGCCTTGGGGCTTACGCAGACCCAGTCGATCTGCGCGGGCACGGGCTGGGTGCCATTGGTTTCCACGGCCACTTCGAAGCCGGCGGCGTGGAAAGCGTCGATCAGGGGGACATCCAATTGCAACAGCGGCTCGCCCCCCGTACACACGACGTAGGGGACACCGCCGCCGGGCCAGAGTCGCTGCACGAGTTCTATGCACTGCACCTGCGTGTACCGCCCGCCATTGGTGCCGTTGGTGCCGATAAAGTCGGTATCGCAAAATTTGCAGATGGCGGCTTGGCGGTCCTCCTCCCGGCCGCTCCAGAGATTGCAGCCCGTAAAACGCAGAAAGACGGCAGCCCGACCGGCCTGGGCGCCTTCTCCCTGCAGGGTGTAGAAGCATTCCTTGATCTTGTAGCTGCGCGCCATAGTGAGGGAAGACAATTCAGCGTGCGGATTGGTTGCCCTTACCTTTACCGGATGCCCGAGTCGACTACGCCCGATACTTACCGCATTCCCGCCGGCCCCTCCGCGGGCGAATTTCGAGACCGCGGCAGCAAATTCGTGGCTCTCCTGGAGCCGGTACGCACCGAAGCGGAAGCGCTGGCCGTCGTTGAAGCACAGGGCAGGGTACACCACAAGTGCAACCACCACGGCTATGCCTACCGACTGGGGCCGGGGGAAAATCGCTGGCGGGCTAACGATGACGGTGAGCCCAGCGGCACGGCGGGCAAGCCCATTCTCGGCCAGCTGGACAAGGCGAATCTCCGGGATGCGATCATTGTGGTCTCGCGCTACTTCGGCGGCACCAAGCTGGGGACCTCCGGCCTGATGCATGCCTACCGCGAGGCTGCCCGCCTGGCCCTGGACGCCGGTGTCACCGAATTGCGTTACCTCACTACCCGGGTACAGTTGGACTTCGGCTATCCACTGATGGGTGCCGTACTGAGCGCCCTGAGTCAACTCGGGCTGGAGATGGCTGAGCAGGACTTCGCGCAGCAGGCCCGCATCGCCCTTGAACTTCCTCGGTCCACGGCTAGCCAGACCCTCCGGGAACTTAAGGCAGCGGTGGCGGGGGTATACCTGGATGAGGTGGATGAGGACTTTGTGGTAGAGGGGGTGGAGATCGCTGTGGTTGGGTGAGTTGGTGGCGGGTTGGGCGGTTATTCTGGTGTGCCTACGGTGTATGCCAACCGAATCAACGCGCTAACTTGGCACCATGGACCGCAGAAAAATTCTTAAAGGCCTAGCCGCCGGCACCATCGGCCTGCCCGTAGCCCTTCGCTTGTTTGGGGGCAAGGGAAAGGCTCAGTCGCGCGCCGCGACGGTAAGTGGGGAACGGTTTGATTGGAAGATGGTGACGACCTGGCCGCCGGGCTTTCCGATCCTGGGGGAGGGGGCACAGCTGCTGGCGGACCTGTGCCGGGAGATGTCAGGGGGTAGGCTTAACATTACGGTGTACGGGGGCGGGGAGCTCGTGCCGGCATTAGAGGCCTTCGATGCGGTGCGGCAGGGGGCGGCCCAGATTGGGAGCGGGGCGGCCTACTATTGGTCGGGAAAGCTGCCGGCGGCGCAGTTCTTTGCCGGCTTTCCGTTTGGGCTGAACGCCCAGCAAATGAACTCCTGGCTGCTGGCCGGCGGGGGTTTGGAACTCTGGCGGGAGCTATACGCCACCGTGGGGCTACTACCGTTCGCCGGGGGCAACACTGGTGTGCAGATGGGCGGCTGGTTCAACCGGGAGATCAACAGCGTCGCTGACTTTAAGGGACTCAAGATGCGAATGCCAGGTCTCGGCGGGCGGGTGCTGGAGCGCCTCGGCGGTACGCCCGTCCTGCTGCCCGGCGGCGAGATCTATACGGGCCTGGAACGCGGCATCCTGGATGCCACGGAGTGGGTGGGCCCCTACCACGACTACGTGATGGGGTTTCACGAGATCGCGAAATACTATTACTATCCCGGATGGCACGAACCGGGAACTAACTTCGAATTTTTCGTCAACCTCGAACAGTACAACGAATTGCCCAAAGACCTGCAGCGCATCTTCGCCGTAGCTACCCACTACATCAATATGTACACTTTGTCGGCCTTCGAGGCCAAGAATGCGGAATACCTGGAGAAGCTCAGGCAAATACCTACCCTATCGATCCGCCCCTACCCTAAAGCCCTGATTGAAACCGCCCGCCGTGTTTCCAGGGAAGTCGTAGGGGAGTATGCGGACTCCGACGCCACGACCCGCAAGGTGTATGCCTCCATTCAGGAGTTTCAGCGGCTGGGTAAACCCTGGAGCGAGATCACGGAACGGCGCTTCTACGACGAGCTCTCTTAGCTAGAGCTGGTGATCCTCCGGCACTTTACTGGGCGCGGTGATCTCGGTGGGGTCCTCGAGGTGATTGGCGGGGGCCTTGCGGATCAGGGACAACAATACGCCGCCCGTTAGGGTAGTGAAAATCACCACTAAGCTCACCCACTCCGCGGGGTGCCAAACCTCGTGGAGCAACAGCTTAATGCCCACGAAAACCAGGATGAGGGCTAAGCTATACTTAAGCAGACTGAATTTGTCAATCATGGACGAGAGGACGAAGTACAAGGCCCGCAGCCCGAGCACCGCCATGATGTTAGACGTGAAGACCAGGAAGGAATCAGTGGTGATGCCCAGGATGGCCGGAATGGAGTCCACGGCGAAGATCACGTCGGTCGTTTCCACCATGATCAGGGCCACGAACAGCGGGGTGGCCGCCAGCACATGGCGTTTACGCACCCAGAAATCGTGCCCGTGGTACTCCGAGGTCACCGGTACTACCCGTTTGACCAGCTTGATGATGGGGTTATCGGAGGGATGAATGTCTTCGCCCTTGCCCACCATCTTATAGGCAGAGTACAGCAGGAGCACGCCGAAGACGTAAAACATCCAGTCGAACTTCTCCAGTAAGTAGACGCCCGCCAGGATCATGCCCAAGCGGAAAAAAACCGCGCCGAGGATACCCCAGAAGAGCACCCGGTGCTGGTACTTGGCCGGGACCTGAAAGTAGCCGAAGATGACCGCGATCACGAAAACGTTGTCCATGCTCAGCGAGATCTCCACCAGGTAGCCCGTCAGGTAGTTGATGAGGGCCTGATGCGGGGTCAGCGGAGAATCTACCCACCCCTTGCTGTACGCCAGGTACACGAACCCGCCAAAACCAAGTCCCAGCATCATCCAGAGGGCCGTCTGTCCCAGAGCCTCCCGGGTGCGGGGCACGTGGTCCTTGGCGTTCAGCACGAACAGGTCGAGAAACAGCAGCAGTGCCACGAAGACAGCGAACCCAATCCAGAGGAGGGACATGCAGGAAAAGTTATGGCTGCTATAACCCCGTGCCGGGGGGGATGTTCCCCCGGCCAGCTTGGCGGCTGTACGACGGAATCCCCACACCCGCGCTGCGCCGCCGGCCACCGCGACGGCGTACCTTTAGTCCAATCAAATCGGTCTCGCATAATGCGGTTGTGGGTATTTACGCTAACTTTTTTGTTCACTTGCGGACTTTTCGCCCAGGACACGCCCTCCGTGGCCCGCGCATGGAATGAGGTCTACCTCACGGCAATCCGCCACGACTTTGCCCGGCCGGTGGTCCACGCCCGCAACCTCTACCATGGTTCTGCCGCGATGTACGACGTGTGGGTGCTGGTGAACCGTCGGGGCCACACGGCCCTTACCCCTACTCCCCCAGACCTACCCGTCTACCCCGAGCCCCGGGCGGCCGCCGAGGAGGCCATGAGCTACGCGGCTTACCGCTTATTGCTGCATCGCTACCAACGGGCCCCGGGTATTGACAGCATTCTGCGGGCGGCGCGGGAGTTGATGCGGGCGCGGGGCTACGATGTCACCTTTACTTCCGTGGATTATCCGGGAGGAGCGCCGGCCGCCCTCGGCAACTACGTAGCCGCTAGCATCATCGCGTTCGGCATGAGCGATGGAGCCAACGAGGCGCTCGACTACGCCAACGACGGCTACCCCGACCCCGTCAATCCTCCTCTCTTTCTCGATCGACCCTTCAGCATTCTCTCGCTGCAAGATCCTAATCGCTGGCAGCAACTCGCCTTTCCCGGCACGGTGGTGGACCAGTCCGGCAACCCGATCGGGAACGTGCCCACCTTCCTGGGGGCCAGCTGGGGCCGCGTGACCCCCTTCGCCCTGCCCGACGCCGTCAAAGTGGGGCCGACCCCCACCGATACCATCCTCGGCGACAGCCCGGTCTACCACGACCCCGGTCCGCCGCCCTACTACGACCCCAGCGACACCGCTCAACTCAATCGCTACCGCTGGAATTTCGAAACGGTCCTCAAATGGTCCAGCCACCTCGACCCCACCGATGGCGTACTCTGGAACATCAGCCCCGGTGCCCGCGGCAACCTGACACGGGCCCTCCCGGAGACAGCGGCCGAGTACCGGGACTTTTACCGCCAGCACGAGGGCGGGCAACCAGGTACCGGCCGGGCGCTAAACCCCGTAACCGGGCAGCCCTACCCCGATAACTTCGTGCCCCGGGGCGACTACACCCGCGTGCTCGCCGAATTTTGGGCCGATGGTCCCCAGTCCGAAACCCCGCCGGGACACTGGTTCGCTATCCTCAACAAAGTGATGGACCACCCCTTATTCCGCCGGACACTGGGGGGCCAGGGGAGTGAACTAGACGCCCTGGAGTACGACGTGAAGGCCTACCTCACCCTGGGCGGCGCGATGCACGACGCCGCCATTACGGCCTGGAGCATTAAGGGGAAGTACGATTACGTGCGCCCCATCTCCGCCATCCGTTTCCTGGCCAGCCAGGGGCAGGCCAGCCTGCCGGACCGGCCCTTCTACACCCCCGGGGGCATCCGTCTAGATCCGGGCTACATCGAGGAGGTTAGTAGTTCCCAGGAGGTAGTGAATGCCACTACCCTGATGCGGGTGAAGGCCCGGGCCTGGATCGGTAATGCCTTCATCGACGACCCGAATCTGGAGGTCGCGGGGGTAGACTGGATCAACCCCTCGCTCTGGGAACCCTACCAGCGCCCGAACTTCGTCACCCCCAATTTCGCGGGCTACGTATCGGGCCACTCCACCTTCAGTGCCGCCGCCGCCGACGTGTTGACGGAGCTGACGGGTACCCCCTACTTCCCCGGGGGGGTCGGGGAGTTCGTCGCGAAGAAGAATGAATTCCTAGTCTTTGAAGAAGGACCGAGTGTAGACGTGGTGCTGCAGTGGGCGACCTACCAGGACGCCGCCGCCGAAACCAGCCTGAGTCGTATTTGGGGGGGGATTCACCCTCCGGCCGACGATATCCCGGGGCGGCGCATTGGGCGACTGGTGGCCAGGGATGCTTACGACAAGGCGGACCGCTTGTTTGCGGGCGTATTCACGTCCACTGAGGCAGAGGCGCTGCCGGCGGAAATCATTTCGGTCTATCCCAATCCCGTCCCGGAGGGGCAAGCGGTGCAACTCTACGTGGGGCACCCCCTACCCCGGGATACGCGGGTGGAGGTGGTTAACGTGCTGGGGCAGGTCGTTGGAGGTACGTTGCTGAATGACTCTCGCACGGTGCTAGCTACAGCAGGTCTGGCCCCGGGCACGTATTTCATACGGGTGGCGGGAGGCCGGGGAGTGGCCAGAATACTGGTGCGGTAGGGCTGCGCTGGGCCGCTACGGTCAGACCATCAGCCGGATGGGTTCCTCGAGCGTCGCCTTCACGTCGTTAAGAAACTGGGCGGCGCTGGCCCCATCCACCACGCGGTGGTCGCTGCTCAGCGTGACTTTCATGAGCTTGCCGGGTACCACCTCTCCGTTCTTGATGACGGGCTTATCATTGATGCCACCGATGGCCAGGATGCAGGCGTCGGGGGGATTGATGATGGCGGTGAACTCCTCAATACCGAACATGCCGAGGTTGGAGATGGTGAAGGTGTTACCGGTCATCTCGTCGGGACCGAGCTTCTTGTTCTTCGCGCGGCCGGCCAACTCCTTCACCTCGGAGTTGATCTGGGAGAGCGACTTCATATCGGCGTAGCGAATCACGGGGACCAGCAAGCCGTCGGGAATGGCTACCGCCACGCCGATGTGGACGTCCTTGTTGACGCGGATCTTATCGCCTAGCCAGCTGGAGTTGATGGCGGGGTGCTTACGGAGGTTAACGGCACAAGCTTTGACGACCAGATCGTTGAAGCTGATCTTGACCGGCGACACCTCGTTGAGGCGGGTGCGCATCGCCCAGACCTTGCTCATCTCGATTTCTACAGTCACGTAAAAATGGGGCGCGGTGAACTTGGATTCTCCTAGGCGGCGGGCGATGACCTTGCGCATCTGGCTGACGGGCACGTCCTCGAAGTTGGGTTCCCCCCCATTGATCGAGAAGGCGGGTACCTTATATGCGGGCTTCTCCACGTCGACGTTGGGGCTCTCCTGCTTGGCGGGTACGGGCTGGGGCGTGGTCGGCTGGGGCGCGGACGCGGGTGCCGGGGAAGCCGGAGCCGCAGTGCCGGACTGGGCCGCTTCGATGTCGCGCTTCACGATACGGCCCCCATCGCCGGTGCCGGTGATATTGCTGATGTCCAGACCCGCGTCCTTAGCCATGGCGCGGGCCAGGGGGCTGGCCTTAAGGCGGTCGTCGGCGTCCGACGCGGTGGATACGTTCGTATCGGTAGAAGCGGGAGGGGTGTGGTCTTCGGTTTTGGTGGGGGCTTCCTCCTTGGGGGCAGCACCGGAGGATCCCTTACCGGCGCCCTCCAGGGCAGTCTTCCAGTCTTCCCCTGCTTCGCCGATGACGGCAATGACCCCGTCGATGGCAACGGCTCCCTCTTTGACTGCAATGTGCAACAGGGTCCCCTCAAAAAAGGAGTCGAGCTCCATGGTGGCCTTGTCGGTTTCTACTTCCGCCAGGGTCTGGCCGGGTTCTACCGCGTCGCCTTCCTCTACGAGCCAGGCCACGATGTTTCCTTCTTCCATGGTGTCGCTCATGCGGGGCATGCGTATAACCTCAGCCATAATCTATTCTTTTGGGTTGATGTGGGGACGGGCAAATTTGGGGCCTATTCCCGGGATAAACAAACTGTAAGGGGGTGCGATTGTTTTATTACTTCGCGCGATGTGCCGCCCGTCCATATTAGTTTCCAAGTTTCCTTATGCAATTCTCCTCCCGTCTGATTGAAGATGCCGTCAATGCCTTCGCCGCCCTGCCCGGTATTGGAAAAAAGACCGCCCTCCGCCTGGTGCTGAGTCTCGTACAGCGGCCCACTGAAGACAGCGTCCACCTCGCCCGCGCCATTGCGGGGATGCGGGAAAACATCCGTCACTGCATCACGTGCGGCAACCTCAGCGATCAGGACGTCTGCAGCATCTGCCGCGATCAACGCCGGGACAAGTCCATCATCTGCGTAGTAGAAAGCATCCGCGACGTGATGGCCATCGAGGAGACCCAGCAGTACCGCGGCGTCTACCACGTGCTGGGCGGGGTCATCTCCCCCATCGAGGGCATTGGCCCGGCCGACCTCAATATCGATACCCTGATTACCCGGGCGCGGGTGACCGAAGTCCAGGAGGTCATCATGGCGATCAGCCCCACCATTGAGGGCGATACCACCATCTTCTACCTCAACAAGCAACTGGCGGACGCCGACGTGCAGGTAAGCAGCATCGCCCGGGGAGTCAGTTTCGGCGGGGAACTGGAATACGCGGACGAGGTGACCCTAGGCAGGAGCATCGTGGCGCGGCGGAAGCTCTAAGCCCTCCGGCAGGAAGGGAGAAGCATTGCCGCCGCCCTTGATGATCTCCCGCACGATCGTAGAGCTGATGTGGCTGTAGGCCGGCTGGCTGATCAGGAAGATCGTCTCCAGGCCCTCTCCCACGATCTCGTTGAGCTGACTGATTGTTTTCTCGTAGTCGAAATCGCTTGCATTGCGCAGGCCACGCAGGAGGTAACGGGCGCCGATCCGCTTGCAGAAATGAGCAGTGAGTCCCTCAAAGCTATCTACGCTCACCCGCGGTTCGTCGGCAAAGACTTCCCGCAGCCACTCCATACGCTGTTCCAGGTCGAACAGGTGCGACTTCTGGCTGTTGACGCCGACGGCCACGACGATCCGGTCAAAGAGCGGCACGGCCCGCTTGACGAGCTCCACGTGGCCACGGGTGATGGGGTCGAAGGATCCGGGGAAGACGGCGGTTCTCATGGAAGGTTATGCTTTTGTCGATGCGCAACGTACTGCCCCCACGCAAAGTAGTACTTCGTCAGGCTATCGACTACTACATTCTGCCAGTGGTAGTCCGGCTGTTTCCACCACTGCACTAAATTGTAGGGCACATTGTAGCCACTGATCCGCGCAAAGCGACGCAGCAGGCCCCGGAGGTTTAGCGCCCGACAAGACTTACGTAAGCCTACGGTGTCGCGTCCCGAAGCAAAAGCGAGCCTTAGGTGACCCGAAAGGGTATACTTATAAGGTTGGATTAAATGATCGATGTAAATGGCCGGGTCGTAATACACCACAAATCCCGCTTGCCGCAGCCGCCACTGAAATTCTCCGTCATCCCCCCTCCCCACCACGTGGCCATGCATGCCTACGCCATCCGAAAACCCGCCGATAGCCACCCAAGCAGCTTTCCGCACGGCAAACAGGCAACCAACTAAGTAATGCTCCTCCGGCAACGGTCCAAATTCTCGCTGATCCGAGGGATATTTCGTGTGTGCGAAATACTTCCCGGACCAAGTCGGCGGCGGCACCAGGAACCACGGCCTAACGGCTCCACCAAGCGCCGCATACTGGGCATCACTGAGTCGCGCTAAGAACCATCCGATCATTTCCGCCGGCGCTTTCACGTCATCGTCCAGGTACAGTACCCAGGGCGTGGTAGCTTCCTGACATCCGCGATTACGGGCGTGGCTATGGCCAAGTTTTGGCTCATGAACATAATCGGCTGCGTACGTGGTAGCTACCTGTTGGGTGGCTCCACCTCCGGGTGCATTATCTACTACTAAAACACGGTACAATGTAGGAGCAACAGACTGCCGAGCTAAGGATTCGAGCGTGATGGATAGGAGTTCATCCCGTTCGTGCGTGCATATAACTACGGTCAGTAGCATAGGGTAAAGGTAGAGACATTGTATCTAAACGGGGTAATTTCGCGTTATGCGGATTTCGGTGATCATTCCGGTACTAAACGGAGAAGATTGCATCCAGCGCGCCATCCATCACGCGCTAGCGGCGGGTGCGCAGGTGGAGGGCGAGTGGGAAATTGTTGTCGTTGACAACGGTTCCTCTGATGGTACTACCGCTTTGCTAAACAAGGCGGTGCAGTCCTATCCCGAAAAAGTCCGCTGGCTTACCTGCCGCCGCCCCGGCGCCGCGGCCGCCCGCAACCACGGCGCATCTGCCACCAGCGGCGAATGGCTGCAGTTCTTAGATGCTGACGACAGCATCGCGCCGGACAAGCTAGGCTGGCAACTCGCGCTGGCGGGAGACGCGGACTGGGTGGTCGGGGCCTACCGCCACCTCTTTGCGGACGGAAGCACGGAGGACTCGATGCCTGCCCCCGGGCTCTGGGAGGGGCTTTTTCATCAATTCCGTACCGGCTGTACGCACTCCAACCTAATTAGACGTAGCGCATTTGAGCAGGTAGGGGGCTGGAACGAAGGCCTCCCCAGCAATCAGGATCCCGACCTCCATTTTCGCTTGCTTAAAGCTGGAATTCCCTACGTAATTGACCCGGTAGTAAGGAGTTTTTACCACCACCACTCCGGACCGCGTATCACCACCGACCACCCGGCCGGCAGCTTGCAACGGAGGATTACCATGTTAGCCGACGCCAACACCTACCTGCATACGAATCAACCGGCCTACTGGCGCGCTCACGCCCCGTACTTTCGCGGGGCCCTGCTCCGCTCGGTTCGCATGCTGGCTACCTACGACCTGCAGGCGGCCAGCACGGCCTACCGGGCGCACTTCTTCGATTCCGCTTACGGCAACCTCGGCCGTCCGTTCGACCTCGTGCCCCGCTACACCCGGCTCTACCCCGCACTCGGCTTCCGAAATCTGGAACGCCTACGCCTGGCCCTGGCCGGTGTACTTCCCCCCGCGATCAAGCAACGCCTGAAGGCCGAATGAGGTACCTTCACTCCTTCATTTCTTTTATCCTTCTCCCCCCCTCACTCCCTCACTCCCATGTCCGGCAACACTTTTGGCACCCTTTTCCGCGTCACCACCTTCGGGGAGAGCCACGGCGTCGGCCTGGGCGTCACGATCGACGGCTGCCCGGCCGGGCTGGCCCTGGAGGTGGAGGCCATCAACCGGGAGATGGCGCGGCGGCGGCCGGGACAGAGCCGCCTCGTCACCCAGCGCCAGGAAGCAGACGGCGTGCAGCTGCTATCCGGCACCTTTGAGGGCAAGACCACGGGCACCCCCATCGGCCTACTAATCTATAATCAGGATCAGCGCAGCAAGGACTACCGCCACATTTTTGACAAGTACCGCCCCAGTCACGCGGATTACACCTTCAGCGCTAAATATGGCCACCGGGATTACCGGGGCGGGGGCCGCTCCTCCGCCCGGGAAACCGCCGCCCGGGTGGCCGCCGGCGCCGTCGCCCAGCAATTGTTAGCCCACTACGGAGTAAGCGTCCACAGCTACGTCGACCAGGTGGGCGATATCGCTACCCAAAAATCCACTGCCGATCTGGACCTCTCCCTCATCGACAGCAACGACGTACGCTGTCCCGACCCGGTTACCGCCCTGCGGATGGAAGAGGAGATCCTGACGGTCCGCAAGGCGGGCGATACCATCGGCGGCGTCGTCAAATGTGTGGTACGCGGCGTGCCGGCGGGCTGGGGGGAGCCCGTCTTCGACAAACTGCATGCGGATCTGGGCAAGGCCATTTTAAGCATCAACGCCTGTAAGGGCTTTGAATACGGCAGTGGCTTCGCCGGGGTAGTTATGCGGGGCAGCGCCCACAACGATGCATTCTATACGGCCGGGGACGGCAGCGTGCGCACCCGCACCAACCGCAGCGGCGGCATCCAGGGGGGCATTTCTAACGGGGAGGAAATATACTTCCGGGCCGCCTTCAAGCCGGTGGCGACGATCATTTCCGACCAGGAGAGCGTCAATGCGGCCGGGGAGGCCGTCACCGTGGTGGGGAAGGGGCGACACGATCCCTGCGTACTCCCGCGCGCCGTACCCATCGTCGATGCGATGACAGCCCTGGTGCTGGCCGACCACTGCCTGCGGGCCCGCAGCAACCGCCTGTAACGGTCTAGTCCGGTATCGCCCAACCGTAGCTGAGCCAGTCCTCGAGGTAATCGACGTCCGACAGGGGCGTGAGTTGTTTCACCCGCAAACCCTGCACCCGCGCCCGCGCCAGGGTGTCTTTGAGTACGTGGTCGGTGCTCCATTCCATTTCGGTAAACAATTGGGGATGGGGGTGGCACATGCCGAGCAGGTAGTAGCCGCCGTCGAGTGCGGGGCCGATGACCAAGTCGTGGGTGAGCAGGGCGGCAAAGGCTTCCTGCACTAGGGCGGTCGTCACGCCGGGGCAATCGCTGCCGATAATGATCACCCGGTCGTGCTGGCGGGCAAAGGCGTGGTCGAAGGCCTGGGACATCCGCTCCCCGAGGCCATCCCCTACCTGCACCATCTTAATGAACACCGAATTGGGCCAGGCATCCCGGTTGTCCGCGCGGTCGGAATAGTGGAGGTAGCGGGTCACGTCGGGCAGCCCTTCGGCCTGCAGGCGGGTATGCTCCTGGAGCCGCTGGTACATTTGGAGGGCCTTTTCATGGCCTACATCTTTCGCCAACCGGGTTTTGGTCTTGCCGGGGATGGGGTTTTTCACGAAGATCAGGAGAGCCGGATGTTGCATGCGGCCAAGATAAGCCGGGGACTTCCCAACCCGACCGGGGAGTTTGTCGTTACTAAAACCTCAAGCCTCGATCATGATGCAAGCCATCTGGAACGGCCACGTACTGGCCGAAAGCGGCTCCACCCAGCTGGTGGAGGGCAACCACTATTTTCCCGCCGATAGCCTCAACCGCGAATACTTTAGCGACAGCACCACCACCTCTCACTGCGGCTGGAAGGGGGACTGCCACTATTATGACCTCACGGTGAGTGGCACGCGCAATCCTGCGGCCGCCTGGTATTACCCCCAGCCCTATCCCCGGGCCGAACACATTCGCGGCTACGTGGCCTTCTGGAAGGGCGTAACCGTGCAGGCAAAATGACGTCCTCTGGTCTGCCCGACACCGCGACCCGCCCCTCCCCGATCGCGCATCATTTCTCCGGCGTCCGGGAGCAATCGATACGCCTGTGCGCGCCCCTGTTGCCCGAAGACTACACCGTACAGCCGCATCCCGACGTCAGTCCCCCCAAGTGGCACCTGGGCCACTCTACCTGGTTCTTCGAAAACTTCATCCTGGCCGCCCACGCGCCCGCCTACCGCCTGTTTGACGAGCGGCTGAACTGGTTTTTTAACAGCTATTACGAAAGTCAGGGCCCCCGCATCCTGCGCAGTAACCGGGGTAACATGAGCCGCCCGGGCCTCGACATCATCCTGGCCTACCGGCAGCACGTCGATGCCGCGATGCTTGACTTGCTGCGAAGTGCCAACCATGGGGTGAAGCAGCTGACCACCCTAGGCCTGCACCACGAGCAGCAACACCAGGAGTTGCTACTAACGGACATCAAATACATCCTGGGGACCAACCCCCTCTATCCCATATACAGCGACAGGCCCGGGCACCCAAGGGTGGAAAAAGCGCCATCGCTCGACTACAGTCCCATTGCCGGGGGAATCTACTCAATTGGGCACGCCGGCGACGATTTTCACTGGGACAACGAGCGGAGTCGTCACGACGTTTTACTGCAGGACTTTGGTCTTGCTTCCCGCCTGGTCACCAATGGCGAGTACCTCGCCTTCATGGAAGACGACGGGTATGCCCGCTTTGAACTCTGGCAGATGGAGGGCATCGCCTGGGCGCGGGAACTGGAAACGCCGGCCCCCCTCTACTGGCACCGCACGCCGGAGGGGTGGAAGCACTATACCTTGAACCACGGGCTTACTGAAACGGACCCCACCCTGCCCGTGACCCACATCAGCTGGTACGAGGCCGATGCCTACGCCCGCTGGGCCGGGGTGCGGCTACCCACGGAGTTTGAGTGGGAGGCCGCCTGCCGCCAGCTTGCCCCCGAAGTGCCCGCGGCCGGCAACTGGGTGGAAGGCCGGGAGTATCATCCGACCGCCGCGACGGGACCCGACGATTCGCAGCTGTTAGGGCAGTGCTGGGAATGGACAAATTCCGCTTACCTTCCCTACCCACGCTATCCCCGTCCCGAAGGAGCCTTGGGGGAGTACAACGGAAAGTTTATGATCAATCAGATGGTGCTGCGGGGCGGGAGTTGCACCACGCCCCGGAGTCACATCCGCCTCACGTACCGCAACTTTTTCCAGCCCGATCGGCGCTGGCAATTTACCGGCATTCGCCTGGCCACAGACCGCTAACCCATGACCATATCACCTACTTCCAAGTATAGTCCATTTGCCGAGGACGTCGTTGCCGGCCTCTCCAGCGATCGCCGCCACCTCAGCAGCAAGTGGTTTTACGACGATCAGGGCAGTGCCCTTTTCCAAGAGATTATGGGTAGTCCGGAGTACTACCTGACGGATGCGGAAGCCGAAATCTACCGAAACTTTGCCGATGATCTGCTGCCGCCCCTTGGTGGCCGGCCCTTCGATCTTATTGAATTTGGTGCGGGGGACGGCACTAAAACGCAGTTCCTCATCGAGCGATTTCTGTCGGCCGGCGCTCAGTTTACCTACCGGCCCATTGACCTGAGCGACAGCGCCCTCGCCAGTCTAGGAAAGCTCATCAAACTGCGGTGGCCGAAGCTGGATTTTAACCCCATTCAGGCCGACTACTTCGAGGCCCTGGATCGGCTGGGCTCGTCCACCGGCGGGCGGCTTCGCCTCGTGCTTTTTCCCGGGGCAAACATCGGCAACTTTACGCCACCGGACGCAGTGCGCATGCTGTCCAACATCCGCTCCTTTTTGAAGCCGGGTGATTTGGTGCTCACCGGCTTCGACCTGAAAAAAGACCCCTCCGTAATCCTAGCTGCCTACAACGATGCCGCCGGGGTCACGGCTGCCTTTAACCTGAACCTCCTGGCGCGGATCAACCGCGAACTGCAGGGCAACTTCCAACTGGACTGCTGGCGGCACTGGGAAACTTATAATCCCGCCACGGGGGCCGCCAACAGCTACCTCTTGCCGATCGAGCCGCAAACCGTCACCATCGGCGCGGTGGGGCAGTCCTTCAAATTCCGTGCCTGGGAGGCGATTGAGGTGGAGATCAGCCAGAAATACCACTTACGGGAAATCGAAGGGCTAGCCGTAGCCGCCGGATTTGAGTTTCTCCACCACTTCACCGATGCGCGGGTATGGTTTACGAATACCCTATGGCAAGTCCCCGACCCGTCATCCACCACTTAAGTTTCAGAATATCTAGCGCACGTAAGCTGTTGTTGCGAAGCAGGAAATTGCGCAGCGTCTCTTCCGGTATCAGTACCGTTAGCCGCGCCAATTGGGGGTAGCGGTCCGCAAACTTCGTGAGCCGCGTAGACAGCGTAGGGTGCGCCTTGCGCAGTTCCTTGAGGGTCTGAATGGCCTGCGCTTGTTTCCGCAGAAAAGTCTCCGCCGTTTCCAGTCCTAAGTGAGTAACGGAATTGTCGATATACGCGATCTGGGTGCTACTGGGCGCGAGCAGCTGTCCCCAGAGGGTATCTTCGTGTCCGTAGCCCTGCACCGCCGGAAAGGGGTGCGCGAGGAAGAACGGACGGTGGACCCGGAAGTTGTTGCTTTGAAAGTGGAGGTAAGGACGGGGGGCCCGGCGGGCGGGTGTAAGGGCTTCCCGCTTCCGGCCGTAATTCCAGTGGAGGACGAGGGCGGGGTCCTCCGGGGCGGTTTCGGCGTACGATGTTCCGCCGACTACGATTTCCGTGTCCGGCTGTTGTAAGTAATTCTCCAGGTAGTTTGGGTTCGGCCAGCTGTCGACGTCAATTAAGATTAGGGTACCGTAGCGAGCATCGTGGGCCATGCGATTACGGATGGCAGCCCTCCCGACGTTAAACGGCATCTCCACGTAGCGCACGGTCGGCCGGGAGGCGATTTCGCGGTTTAGGACCCGGCAGGCCGCTTCGCTGCCGTCGTCGTAGACCAGGATTTCAACCTCTACCTCCAGCGTCTCGGATTGCCGCAGCAGTTCCAGTACGAGCGGGCGGGCATCGTAATTGTAGACGGGTGTACAGATAGAAAGCATTCCAGGTATTCGTTCGGGGGTAAAGCTACTCTAGCCGGCCGGGATGGACGCTACTTGATACTAGCGTGGATAGCGCAAATCCTGCAAAAACAGAAAGAACTCAGGGAGCGCTTCCGTCCCGCGCCCGCGCAGCCACTGCGGCGGGTACCCCGCAGCCAGGCGGAAGGCATCCTCCACGACTGCTGCCATCTGCTCGTAGTTGAAATCTTCCAGGTCGCCTGCGGTACGCAAACCGGGGACTCCCCCGTAATCGTAACCCAGGAATGTGCGCTGAGCGGCGAGCGCCCGGGGGATGTACAAGGCCCCCCGGTGATGGTACTGCCACACGTGAACGACCTCATGTACCAGCGTCGGCGGATCAATCGGCCCCCAACTGTTAATGGTGTAGCAGCTGACGTAAACGAAACGGTAGGTGCGTGGGCCCAATCGCGCTCGTTCGTCGAGTCGTATACGGTGGTAAGGAACCTTATCGCCGAATATCGGACGTAGCAAGTCTACCTCAGCCGGGTACAGGCCCCGTAGCCCGGGCGTCAGCCAATTGCTCAGGCCTTCGTACAGATCAAAGAGAAAAAGTAAATCAAGCAGTTGAAAGACGCGGTCGAGCCCCGGAGTAGCCACGGCGGACCGGGGAAGCGGCCTGGTAAGTCGCCGCCAGCGGAGCGTGATTAAAGAAAGGATACTTGCCATGGGAAAGGCCCCCTACGGAGTGCATACCAGCAGCAGATTGCCGCCGATGCTCCAACAACGTAAAGAAGGTATCCGGTTGCTGTAGGAGTAGGAGTCGAACCTACACGGGGCGGTTAGCCACCAGCCAAAGTTCCGTAGAGCATGCTTCATTCGGAGCTTTGTCTGGCGTTTATCCCGACTTCCCCACCCGCGAGACCAGCGGGCACGGCTGCCAATTTCATCACCCTACAAAATTTGAAATTTTAAAGCCTCAATTTTAAATTTCATCGCTGTAAGGGCAGGAGTCGAACCTGCACGGGGCGGTTAGCCACCCTTCATTGCTCCGGAGAGCGGCGCTCGCGCGGAGCACTGAACTGGGGTTTATCCCGACCTCCCCACCCGCGAGACCAGCGGGCATGGCTGCCAATTTCATCACCTTACACTATGGAACGCTGCCGTTGCTTCGTCCTCGCAATAGCAAAGATGCAAGTTTATAGCCTTATAAACCAAATCCATTCAATAGTAATACGCCATTTATACGATAACTATAATTTAATATGCCTCCCATTAAAATAGTTGTAACCTTGTAGCTCGGTGCAGTCTCACTTTTAAGAATCCTCACCTTAAGTCTCGTCAAACCAGAGCCCCTCCTGCTCATCCCCCGCCATATAGTCGATGAGCAGCTCCTCCCCCACCGCGATGTCCCGGCTGGCCGTAAAGCGGATGTGGCCAAACTCGTAGTCGAGCTCATAGTCGAGGTTAGCGTCCTTTGCGTGGTTGTAGAGTGATCCGTACCCCAGGGCGATCGCCGCCCCCGCAGCGGCCCACAGAAAGTAGTAATCGTGCAGGTGGGTCGTGTGAATAGTACGGCGATCTTCCTCCGACAGCTCGATCACCGGAGCTAACTCCACAATAGATTCCGCAACAATGGCCTCGGACGTAAAGACACCCCTTCCCCCGCGTGTGCTGGGTTTGAGATAGAGAGAGGGTAAATGAAGCATGGGGAGGGGTAGTCTGTTAGTCTGTTAGTTCTTTAGGGGCACACGTAGCGTGTGCCTAACGAACTACCAGACTAACTAACAAGCTAAAACAAGCCTGCAATCACCTTCTCCTCCGTGATGCCCTCGGCCTCGGCTTTGTAGTTCCGGACGATGCGGTGACGGAGGACATAGTTGGCGATTGCCTGCACGTCTTCGATATCGGGACTGTACTTACCGTTGATTGCCGCGTGGCACTTGGCGCCCAGCACGAGATACTGACTGGCGCGTGGACCGGCCCCCCAGCTGATGTATTCGTTCACGTTGGTCCCGGCACGGGAGGTATTCGGGCGGGTTTTACCGGTAAGCTTGACGGCATACTCGAGCACGTTGTCGCTGATCGGGATTTTGCGGACGAGCTCCTGGAAGAAGAGGATCTGTTCACCGCTCAGTACGTGGTTGACCTGATTACGGACTACCCCCGTCGTACCCCGCACCACGGCTAGTTCCTCCTCATAGGAAGGATAATCTAGGGGGATATTAAACATGAAGCGGTCGAGTTGAGCCTCGGGTAGGGGGTAGGTACCTTCCTGTTCGATCGGGTTCTGGGTAGCCAGCACGAAGAAGGGAGCGGGCAATTTGTGCCGAACCCCGCTCACCGTAACGGACCGTTCCTGCATGGCCTCCAGGAGGGCGGCCTGGGTCTTGGGCGGGGTCCGGTTGATCTCGTCGGCCAGTACGATGTTGGCAAAGAGGGGGCCGGGCACGAATTCGAAGTGCCGCTCATCGTTCAGGATTTCGGAGCCGGTGATGTCGGTGGGCATGAGGTCCGGTGTGAACTGCACCCGCTTGAAGTCCAGGTCCAGCACTTCAGAAATAGTGGAAACCAGGAGCGTCTTGGCCAGCCCGGGTACCCCAACCAGCAGCGAGTGACCATTGGAGAAGAGCGAAATCAGTACCGTTTTTACTACCTCCTGCTGCCCGACGATCACTTTGCCGATCTCGTCGCGTAGGTCGCGGTAGGCTTGGGCGAGGGCATCAACGGCTTCTACGTCGGATTTATAAGTTGGGGTAGCCATAGGAGAAATATAAGTTGGGCGCGGGAAGGTAGTACCTAAGGGGATGGGATACAGTAGTTACGACGGTTGGGGGCTATTGTTGTCGGTGCGGTAGCTTTTCCAAACTAAGCGCAGCAGCCCGACGGCTCCCAAGATAAACAGTCCCATGGCCGGGAAGCCCCCGAGGGTGGAAATGAGGCGGATTCCATCGAGTCCCGCATAGGACACCAGCAGCCAGGAAGTAAAGCCGATTACGCCACCCCACAGGAGCTTGATGCCCACCGGGGCTTCCGCGGAATCCGGCGCGGTGCCCCGCGTACACAGGGCACTCATCGCCGAGACGTTAGAGTCGGCCGCAGTCACGTAGGACAAAAAGACCAGCACCAGGAAGAGTACGGCGGTGATGCGCAATCCGGGTAGCAGTTCCAGCAGGGCATAAGCCACCCCCTCCGGGCCATCGGTTAGCAGCGCGGCCGATAGGATGCCGCCCTGCTGGCCGTCCAGTACCAGGGCGGTCCCCCCAAAGGCGACCATCCATCCCGCGCCAAATAGGGAAGTAAAGAGGAGATTGACTTCAATGAAGCGCCGCACGGAATACCCCCGCGCGAGGCGGCCCAGGAACAGCGCGGTGATCGGAGCCCAGGCGTACCAGTTGGCCCAGTAAAATGCGGTCCAGGCGTGGCTCCAGGCCGATGGGATGCCGGGGTCGAGTCCCAGGTTCCGGGGCACAAAGGTCTGGGCAAAATCGACCAGCCCCGCCCCACCGAGCCGCAGGGTCTCCCCCACCGGCCCCGCTAGGAACACGAATGCGGCCAAGCAGATAAAGCCGATGATGTTGTAGTTGGAAAGCAACCGGATGCCCCGCTGTAAACCGCTCGCCGCAGAGATGCTGAAGGCCACCACGATCGTTCCGATGATCCCGGCCAGCTGCCCGGGCGTTGCACCTGCGTCCGCGCCCGCGTATCCCCTCAGTCCTCCGTGCAGCGCCAGGCTACCAGCCCCCAGGGCCGCGGCCATCCCGGAGACCAGCGCAAAAAGACAGACCGCGTCGACCAGCGCCCCGCCGTGGGTATGCACCCGCTGACCAAATACGGGTGCCAGCAACGTACTCAGCGAGAAGGGTTGCCGGTGGTTGTAGAAACCCAGGGCGAAGAGCAGACCCCCCACCGTGTAAATGGCGTAGGGTGTAAGTGTCCAGTGGAGAAAGAGGGTAGACAGCGCAAATACCGCCGGGTCCTCCTCCCCCGCCGGCGGCGGTGTAGTGAGGTGGTAGATGGGTTCTGCAATCCCCCAAAAAAGGATGCCCGTAGCGATGGTGGTGCAGGCCGTGACCGCAAACCACCGCCACGGAGCGAGCAGCCGCACGGCCCCCGCGCCCCCAATCACCGTGCGGCCAAGCGGGGAGATATAAACCAGCACAAGTAGGAGGAGAAAAGCCGAGCAGGACCACGAAAAGAGCCAATCAAAGTGCCCTAGGATCCAGTCGCTTGCCCCCCGGGCGTAAGCGATGAGTTGCACCGGATCCCGCAGCGCCCCCACGGCGCAGCCCAGTAGCGGCAGGAGGGGCGGTAGCAGGACGGAGTAGCGAATGCCGGACCTGGGAGGCATAATTAGGTGTTCAGGGGCAGGCCCACACCCAGTCGCTGAGCGGCGGACGGGGGCCGAGGAAATTAAAGTGCCACCACTCGGTACGGATAGCGGCGAAGCCGTTGCGGCCCATCACGTCCTGCAGCAGCGCCCGATTTTGCAGCACGTGGGCGGGCAGGTCGGTGGTGGTGGTGTAGGCCTCCTCGCCGAAGAAATCGTAGGGCGTGCCCATATCGAGCTCTACCCCGGTATCGAGATTGATGAGGGTTAGGTCGGCGGCAGCGCCGCGGCTGTGGAGGCTGCCCCGGGCGGGATTGGCCACGTAGCGGGCGTCGGGCAGGACGTCCCAGAGCCGCTGCTGGTAGGGCTGGGGGCGGTAGCAGTCAAACAGCTTGAGGCCCAGGCCCCGATCTTCGAGCTCCCATTGTGCGGAGGCCAGGGCGGCGGCCACCGGCGGACGGTAGAAACAGCGGCCGCAGTCGTAAATTTGTTGCTCCATGAAATTATTGGCTGAGGCGTAGCGAATCTCGAGTTCTACGCCGGGTGCGAGGCGGTGCAGTTCCGTCCACTGAGTAGTATCGTAGTCAGTCACGGCTTCGGCGGGCGGCGGCGGCAGCGGCGGCGCTGCCGGCACGTCGATCGGGAAGGCGGGGACAGCTCCCGCGGGGGCCTGGGGCGCGCGCTCGCAGGTGTGAAGAGACAAACCAAGGAGAAGTAGAACAGCGGGACGCATCATCGGCCAGGGGGAAGGGGAGGACAAGATAAGGCACGCGGGAGGTGTATTTTGCGGCGTACATGGCGCGAACATCCAAGCTACTAGCTCCGCTGGCCCTGCTCGTCGTTCTTCTCGGAGGGACGGCGGCTTACCTATACTGGTTAACGAAAGAGGAGGTACACTGGCCGGCCTTTGGCAGTATGGCCCTCTTCTACGCCGTGGTCTACTACGTCGGCGCGCGTGCCGCCGGCAAGCGCCGGGAAGAGAACAACGGCGCCGACGGCATGATGCTGGCCGGCCGCAAGCTGCCCCTTTTCGTTGCTATCTGCACCATGAGCGCGACCTGGGTGGGCGGCGGCTTCATCAACGGGACGGCCGAATACACCGCTACCCAGGGGCTGGTCTGGGTACAGGCGCCCTGGGGCTACGCGCTCTCCCTCGTGATTGGCGGGCTATTCTTTGCCCGCACCATGCGCCGGCGCCGCTACCACACGATGCTGGACCCCCTTACCGAGCGCTACGGCACGCGGCTGACGGCTGTGTTGTTTCTGCCGGCCCTCACCGGCGAGCTGTTCTGGACCGCCGCGATCCTCACCGCCCTCGGTGCCACCTTCGGTACCGTACTGGGCATTGACCTGACCACCGCTATCCTGCTGTCGGCTGCGATTGCCGTAGCGTACACCGCCCTAGGGGGGCTGTGGGCGGTAGCCCTAACGGACGTGCTGCAGCTGGGCATTCTCCTCTTCGGGCTCGCATTGATCGTCCCCTTTGCCCTGGAATACACCGGGGGGTTGGGGGCAACCTACGCCGCGTACCGCGATAAATTCGGTCCGGCCGCCAGCCTACTTCCCTCCCGGGAGGCCCTGGGCGATAGTTACTGGACGTGGTGGGATTACGCCCTGCTGCTCGTTTTCGGTGGGATTCCCTGGCAGGTCTACTTCCAGCGGGTGCTTTCGGCCCGCGACGAGCGCACGGCCGTGCGGCTCAGCCTCATCGCCGGCGTCGTGTGCCTACTGGCGGCGGTGGCCCCCGTCCTGATCGGGATGGTGTCCGCTACGGTCGACTGGTCGCTGGTCTCCGCCGGCCCGCCACCGGATGCTAGCGCTACCCTCCCCTGGGTCGTTCGCTACCTCACGCACCCCGTAGTGGCCGTGGTGGGACTGGGCGCCGTGGCCGCCGCCGTGATGTCGAGCGTAGACAGCAGCGTGCTTAGCGCCAGCAGCATGGGGGTCTGGAACGTGTACCGGCCACTGGTGGATCCCGGTATGCCGGACGGAAAAATCGCCCGCCTGATTCAGCGTTGTATCTGGATCGTGGGCGTGGCGGCTACCCTGATTGCCTTCCAGGTCCAAAGCGTATACGCCCTGTGGTTCCTCTGCTCCGACTTTGTGTACTGCCTACTTTTCCCCGCCCTGGTGTGTGCCCTCTTCGATCGGCGTGCCAACCGGTACGGGGCCGCGGTGGGATTGCTTGCCGCAGCCTTTCTGCGCTTCGGCGGAGGAGATGCGACCTTGGGCCTGCCGGCGTACCTCCCCTACCCCACTGATTTTCCCTTCCGCACGGTCGCGATGCTTACCGGAGTCACGAGCATCATGCTCGTGTCGCGATTGGTCGGCACCGCCGCGCCCGTCATCTTAGACACAAAAAACCCGGAGAAGCAATAAGCTCTCCGGGTTCGAATTATGAAATTGTCGTGTTCTAGCGTCTCAGTAAATAAGTAAGTCTTGGTGATTTTCCCCGAGGGAGGAGGGGAATCTGGGAAAGCATCTTCTATAATATTCAGCAGGTCATAGAAGTTATACTTTCGCAAAGCAGCAAAGGTCTCGATGAGCATTCACACCTCATGGCTTCTTCA
The DNA here is from genome assembly GCA_963710195.1 of Lewinellaceae bacterium. Taxonomy (GTDB): domain Bacteria; phylum Bacteroidota; class Bacteroidia; order Chitinophagales; family Saprospiraceae; genus Neolewinella. Next base: position 205,699 of record CAVPZF010000002.1, on the reverse strand, counting down.
CGCTACAAAGTTACGGGTATCCGTATGGTGATTGCTAGCTTATTAAGCCAACGCCCCGATAATCCAGGGAGCGGCGGCAATCCATCAGGGAACGTTTTACCGCCGGTGATTTTCCAGCCTGTTCGTGCTTCATGGGCTATCCTACACCACACATATGGGGCATTTTCCAATCCGTATCTGTTATTTTGTGTGCTTTTGTGCCTGTCTTACTGGTCCGCTCCGTGGTCAACCGCTTGTCCCTACGCAAGCGGAGCGACTACTTGAGCAAGCCTATGACTTTGCGTACGTACATATCGACAGTTGTCAGCACTACGCGTTGCTTGCTCTCGAACATGCGCAGCCGACAGGTGACGACGCCTTACTGGCCGATATCTATGTGTGCATCGGAGAGAATTTCGCGGAACTGAAGCAGGTAGATTCCGTGCTTCACTACTTTCAACGGGCGCAGGACATCTACTTAGCCCATCCAGGACCGGAAGCCCAAGCACGGAGTCTAAAAATTGCAACGGCCATTGCCCGCACGCGTGGGCGAAATAAGGAATCCCTGAAACTTAGCCTACAGTGGGCCAAAGCCTGCCGCGAGCTAGGCGACGAGCAAGGCCTGGCGGACGCCTACTGGGCGACCGGTACTGCTTTCTATCACCAGGATCAGCGACAGCAGGCGCTCGACTACAGTAAGCGCGCCCTAAAACTAATGGCCCGGGGGGACGACCGGGTGGGCTACGCCAGTGGCTTGATCGGGTATAGCGAATGCCAGTACCTTCAAAGCGATTACGCCGGAGCCCTGCAAAGCCTGGAAGAGGCGCGAGCTATTATTAGCGGGGAAACCGCCCCCCTCCTAATGGTTGATCTGTGCCTGAACCAAGGAAAAATTTACATTGCCCAAGATTCCCTTGTCCCGGCGGCCCGAAGCTTGCGATCAGGCATCGTTTTTGCTGACCTAAGTGGTGCCCAAATAGCCAAGGCCATGCTCTATGGCACCCTGGGACGGGTAGCCCTGCGCGAGGGCAATTATCAGGAGGCGATCCAGTTGCTGAAGCGAGAATTAACCGCTGCCGTCCATTTCCCGGAACACTATTATTCCACAGACTATCAACTTTCGCTCAGTAAGGCCTTTGCGGCCCAGGGCAATTACGACAGCGCCTATCACTACTTGAGCGTCGCCGAACGCAGCTATCGGCAATTTGTACATGACGACTACGATCAGCAACTCTCCGAACTCCAAATCAGCTACGAAATCTCCGAGAAGGAAAGCCGGATTGCCCGGCAGGAAGTCGAACTAAATCGCCGCCGCACGCAGCTTTACGCTAGTGGCGCGGTCACGTTCTTCCTTCTGCTGGTCATTCTGACCTGCGGGATATTTTCCCGGCAACTGGGCCAGAAAATTAGACAGAACGAACGCCTCATTCGGGAAAAAGAGACCCTCATCGGAGAGATTCACCACCGGGTCAAGAACAACCTGCAGGTAATCGCCAGCCTGCTGCAGCTGCAAGGCCGGCGCCTCGCTACCCGAAATCCACAGTTGGTCGGAATCCTGCGCGACACCCAGTCGCGGGTGGAGGCTATGGGACTCATCCACCAAAAGCTCTACCTGGATGAAAATCTAGTTACCGTAAATATGTCCGTCTACCTTGAGGAACTGGGCGAGGTGCTGCTGGACGCCTACCGGATGGACGATTGCGTAGAGCTCTTCCTCGATGTAGAGCCGCTTCTACTAGACGTTAACGTCGCCATTCCCGTGGGCCTCATCGTTAACGAACTCATTACGAATTCCCTAAAGCACGCCTTTCCAAACAATTCGGAGGGCACGGTCGAAATTGCGCTTTACCAGGAGAAGGGGCAGGTCGTCCTCCGCGTGTCCGATAACGGAAGTGGCCCCGCGAAGGTGATCACCGTCCAGCGGTCCGCCCCCTCCTTCGGTACGGAGCTCATCAGCCTGCTCACTAAGAAACTGCGCGGGGTAGCCCGGCAAATTGATACGCGGGGCTACGCGACAGAAATTGTTTTTACTTTAAAGGTTCCCAATCCGAGCCAGTAGCTCCCCCCGTCGGGAACGGCTGAGGGGAAGCCGCTGCGTACCCACCCGTAGAAAGAGGTCTCCGATCTCGGTCACCCTGCGCAGGTTGACCAGACAGGAGCGGTGGCAGCGAAAAAAGGGCGCCTCGGGGGGAAGCAGTTCGGTAAAGCGTTTCAGGGTCTTAGTGATCAGATGATCCCGATCATGGGTGTGCACCGTGCAGTAGTAGTCGTCGGCCTCTACCCAAATGATGTCTTCCAGCATGATGCGGCTTAGGCTGTCCTTGACCCTTAGAAAGAGCCGATCATCAAACAGCAGGGCCGTCTCCCCCTCCGGAAAGTCGGGGACCTCGTCGGTACTGCCGGTAGCGGGTGGCCCGGAGCCGGCGGTTCCGGGCAGGCCCGGAGCTAGGGCTAGATCTATGGCATGGACTAAATCCCGCCCACGGAAAGGTTTGGAAAGAAAGGCACTCGGGCGAACCGCCCGGGCCCGTTGAAAGGTGGCTTCGTCGCTGTTGCTGGTCAGGAAGATGAGGGGAATGTCCATTGATTGCCGAATGCGGAGCGCCGTGCCCACCCCGTCGAGCGCGCCTGCCAGTTGAATGTCGAGAAGAATCAGATCAGCCATCCGCGTGGGGAGCGCCTCCAGCAGGGCTTCGCCGGTGTCGAACGTTCCCACCACGGCATACCCGAGCTCTGCTAGGCGATCCGCTAAATCTGCCGCAATGATCGGCTCGTCCTCCACGATGGCTATTCGGGCTCCTTGCACGGTAGTAAAGTACGTCTAAAGGGCTCAGAAGTCCTGCCCGATAAGCCAGCCCCCCGTCCAGGCAGCCTGGAAGTTAAAGCCCCCCGTGATGGCGTCAATGTCCAGCACCTCTCCGGCGAGGTACAGGCCGGGGTGTAGCCGCGACTCGAAATTCCGAAAGTCCACTTCCCGTAGGTCTACCCCACCCGCCGTGGTGAACTCGTCCTTGTTCGTGGCCTTCCCGCTCACCCGGTAACTGCCGCCCGTGAGTTCTTGCGTAAGCGACTCCAGTTGGGCCTTGCTGAGCTGCGCCCACTGCTGCTCCTCCGGAATGCCGGCGGCCTGGACTAGCGCCTGCCAGAGGCGCAGCGGAAGGCCCAGCCGCGCCCGCTTACCGATCTGTTGCCGGGCGGCGGCGTCCCGGAGGTCCTGCAGGGGCTGCCGGATGTCCTCCGGACGCCGGGCCAGCCAGTTGACTTCCAGGTCGAAGGCGTAGCTCAGTGGGTGAAAGGTGCGCGCGCCCCAGGCACTGAGCCGAAGGACGGCCGGTCCACTCAGCCCCCTATGCGTGACCAACAGGGGTCCTTCAGCCCGAAGACCGTCGCCTGCTGGCCCCACCTGGCTCCAGGGCAGGCTGATGCCGGCGAGCCCGGTCAGCCGCGGATCGCGGATGTTAAGGGCAAACAGGGAGGGGACCGGGTCCACGATCTGGTGCCCCAGTTCCCCCAGCAACTTCCAGATGGCCGGGTTGCTACCCGTAGCGACTATCAGGCGATCGGCGTGGTACCGCTCCCCGCCTGCCGTAACTGTCCACTGCTCCTGCGGGTCCGCAGGTGCGGTGATTTCCCCTACCCGCGCCCCCGTTATTACACGTACCCCAAGCCGCTTTGCCTCCTCCCACAGGCAATCGATGATGGTCTGCGAGCTGTCGGACACCGGGAATACCCGCCCGTCGTCTTCCACCTTGAGCTCCACCCCACGATCGTTGAACCAGCTCATGGTATCCCCGCACGCAAACTTATGGAAGGGGCCAAGCAACTCGCGGCCGCCCCGGGGGTAGTACTGCACGAGTTCCCGGGGCTCCCAGCAGGCATGGGTCACGTTGCAACGCCCGCCCCCGCTGATGCGGACCTTCTCGAGTACGGACTTTCCCCGTTCCAGCACCACCACCGTAGCCGAACGGTTGCGCGCCGCTATCGTCACGGCCGCGAAAAAGCCGGCGGCACCCCCGCCAATGACTAGTATGCGCATAGTTCTTTGGGCAGTATTAGCGGACAAAGGTAACCGTTAACCAAAGGCCTAAATAAACGATTCGCCATCCGGTAGTTTAAACCCCACGATCTGCCGGGTGCCCAGCCAAGTCGACCTTCGCTACTCCGGCAGTCTAGCCTACCGAGGGGCCGTAGATCCTCAGGGATTACAGGCTCACACATCAGGGAAGTTCGCAACCTTATAGTCTATGACCGATTCCTCCTTCACCATCGCTCGGCTCCCTGCCCTGTTACCCGTCCTTCAGGCTAAGGTGGACGAGCTAGATTTCACTATGCCCTCCGACCTGCTGGTTGGCACCCTGCTGCGGACGCTCGCAGCAGCCAAACCCGGAGGCCGACTTCTGGAGTTAGGTACGGGACTAGGCTTATCCCTTGCTTGGATGGTGGACGGAATGAACGATGCCGCAACCGTCTTGACGCTGGACAACAACCCGATACTGGCGGACACCGTACGCCAGGTCTTTTCCGCCGATCAACGCGTAACGGTACTAGCATCGGACGGAGAGTCGTGGATCGAAGGCTACCGTGGCCCTGGCTTCGATCTCATCTTTGCGGACACCTGGCCGGGCAAGTACAACCACTTGGACGCAGTCCTTGCGCTACTCAAGCCCGGGGGTATATATGTTGTGGATGACATGAGCCCCCAGCCCAACTGGCCGGAGGGGCACGCTGGTCGGGCCGCCGCGTTGCTTGAGGAACTTCAACGCAATCCGTCCTTGCGCCTTACCGTACTGGACTGGTCGACCGGCATCGTCATTGCTACCCGACAGTCCACTCCGGAGGACTAGCCTAAATTTCCTTCAACTTCCAACGTCCTTGCCGGAATAAGAACAGCGCGATAACTGCTAGCACGATCTCGGCCGCGACTACCGCCCAGATCACGCCCTTGACTTCATAGCCGAGGCTTACCGCCAGGTAGTAACTGAGCGGAATTTCCAGCAGCCAGAAGCACACAAAGTTGAGCAAGGTGGGCGTCAGCGTATCGCCCGCCCCGTTGAATGCTTGTACGGGAATGAGGCCAAGACCAAAGAAAACATAGCCAATCGCAAACACCCTTAGTGCCCCGATCCCGTAGGCTACGGCTTCCGCGTCCTGGGAAAAACCCCGCACCAGCGGCCCCGCCAGAAAGTAGTAGGCGAAAGACAGCCCACCCAGGTAAACCGTAGTCATGCCTAGCGTCCACCATACCCCGTTCTCTGCCCGGTCCGGCCGGTGAGCCCCAAGATTTTGCCCGACGAAGGTGGCTGCGGCGTTGGACAGCCCCCAGGCGGGCAGCAGCGTAAACAGGATGAGGCGAATGGCAACGGTATAGCCCGCCACGGCGGCGTCCCCAAAAGTAGCGATCACCCGCGCCAGGAAGATCCAGCTGGCCGAGCCGATGAGGTACTGAAAGGCCCCACTGCCAGCAATGCGGATGATACGCAGCTGCATTTGGGGGTCGATCCGCAAGCGGGAACCCGCGATCTTGACGACCGAGCGGCCGGAGAATAGAATATACAACTGATAGAGTACCCCGACCCCCCGACCAATGGTGGTGGCCACCGCTGCTCCCGTTACTCCCATGGCCGGGATGGGCCCGAAACCAAAGATGAACAGCGGGTCCAATACGATATTGATGCCGTTCGCAATCCACAGCACGCGCATGGCCGTTGCCGCCTCCCCCGCCCCCCGGAACACGCCGTTGAGTAAGAACAGCAGCATGATGATGCCGTTGCCGGCAAAAAGGATGCGGGTGTAGCCGGCCCCCTCCGCGACCACCGAAGGACTCCCCCCCATCAACCGAAGTAAATCGCCGGCATACACGTAGGCGGGCACAGCAATGAACAGGCTCAACAGTAGGGTAAGGACGATTGACTGGCCGGCGGCCCGAGCGGCCTTGTCCGGGCGCTTTTCTCCGATAAAGCGCGAAATGAGGGCAACGGGGGCTAGGCTCAGCCCCACCCCAATCGCGTAGATCAGGGTCATCATCACCTCCGTCAACCCCACGGTCGTGAGGGCCTCTACCCCGATACGCCCGACGAAGAAGGTATCGACCAGCGCAAAGATGCTTTCCATGGCCATCTCGAGCATCATGGGGATGGCCAGCAGTACGATGGCCCGGCGGATACTGCCCTGCGTAAAGTCGTAAGGGTCCCCCCGAATGGCGGAGCGAAGGAAGGCCCAGGTAGATTGCATGGTCACGGTACGAGAGATTGGGGTGCCTCCCAACGCCTGAATGCCTGACGGAAGTTGCCCGAAACGAAAAGAGCGGACATCCAGTGGATGTCCGCTCGCGGTAAAACTTGAGTTGGAAGGCTAAAAGTCGGCACCGATCTGTTGCATCCGGCTACCGGTCCCCCGGCCTTCAAGTCGGCCTTCCTTGGAGAGGCCATCGTACTTGCGCATGAGCAGATACGTATCAATTTGCTGGAGCGTATCCAGCACCACGCCAACCATAATGATGAGGGAGGTTCCCCCGAAGAAAATGGCAAACTGCTGGTTGACGCCCAAACCAGCCACGAAAGCGGGTAGGATAGCGATGAGGCCGAGCAGGATAGAACCGGGCAGGGTAATGCGGCTCGTAATGGAGTCGATGTACTCCTCCGTGTCCGTCCCCCCCCGAATGCCGGGGATGAAGGCGTTCTGCCGCTTCAAATATTCGGTATACTGACCGGGATTGACGACCAGGGCGGTGTACACGTAAGTGAAGGCGACCACGAGCACGAAGTACACGATGTTGTACAGGGGAGAGGTAAAGTCGTTGAACTGCAGGGCCAGCCAGCTGGTTTCCGCATCGCCGCCGGCAAAACCGGCAAGGCTAGCGGGGACAAACATGAGGGCCTGGGCGAAAATGATCGGCATGACGCCAGAAGCGTTCACCTTTAGGGGGATATAGTCCCGGGCGGTTGACGAGGGAGCAGCCCCTTGTCCGCGGCCGACCATGCGCTTAGCGAACTGAATGGGGATCTTCCGTACGCCGGTCACGATCATCACCGTGGCCATGGTGACCAGGAAGAAACCGAGCATTTCCAGAACGAAGATGAGCAAGGCCCCACCCTGGAGGCGGGACTGCAATTCGAACCCAAGGGCGGCGGGGAGGCCGACGATGATGCCTACCGTAATCAGCAACGAAACACCGTTGCCGATACCGCGGTCCGTGATTCGCTCGCCCAGCCACATCGCGAAAATGGTACCGGTAGAGAGGATGATGATTCCAGAGATCCAGAAAACCGATTCGGAGACCGAAGCGCTGATGCCGTTCTGTGTCTTGATGTAGGTGAGGTAGCCGGCACCCTGGACCAGGGTGATCGCCACGGTAAGTGCCCGCGTGATTTGCGTGAGTTTTTTCCGTCCCGACTCTCCTTCCGTTTTCTGCAATTTTTGGAAGTAAGGCACGGCGAAGCCCAACAACTGAACGATGATGCTGGCCGTAATGTAGGGCATGATACCCAGGGCCATGATCGATGCGTTGTTGAAGGCCCCCCCCGTAAAGAGGTTAATCAGACCGAGCAGGTCGTTAGCGTCTCCCTGGCTCGCCAGGTTAGCTTTGAGGGCGACTACGTCCGCACCGGGCAGGACAATGAAGGATCCGAGGCGATACACGGCCATAAGGGCGAGGGTGAACAGGATACGCTTGCGCAGCTCTTCAATCGACCAGATGTTCTTTAGATTCTCGAAAAACTTCATGTCACGATAATTTAGGCGATGGTCAGGGTACCACCTGCTTTCTCGATGCCTTCCCGGGCGGAAGCGCTGGCGGCGTGGGCGGTGATCGTCAGACCAGCCGTCACTTCCCCATTACCGAGGACTTTGATCCGGTCGCCCTGCTTAACAATGCCCGCATCAAAGAGCGAAGTAGGATTGATGTCGGTCAGGCCGTGCTTATCGCTGATGGCCTGCAGTGTTCCAAGATTTAAAGCTACGTATTCTACGCGATTCGGGCTATTAAATCCACGCTTTGGTAGGCGCATCTGGAGGGGCATTTGGCCACCTTCAAAGTTGCGCTTGCGCTTGTACCCACTGCGCGATTTAGCGCCCTTGTGGCCCCGGGTAGAGGTGCCACCGCGTCCGGAGCCTTGGCCACGGGCGACGCGCTTTCCGGATTTGGTCGAGCCGTCGGCAGGGGTGAGGTTATGAAGTTCCATTTCTTAGTTTATTAGGATCGGTCGGGAAGGTCGGGACACAAAGCCCGCGCCCTACTCGACTACGACCAAGTGGCTTACCTTATTAACCATACCGCGGATGACAGGAGTATCCTCCCGCTCGACGGTTTGGTTCATTTTTTTGATTCCGAGGGCCTTTATCGTCGCCTTCTGGCTCTTAGGCCGGTCGATGACGCTCTTGACCTGAGTAATTTTAATCTTTGCCATGGTAAATGGTTTGCGCCCAAGGGCGGGGTGATGTCAGACTAGCCTTCGAAGAGCTTCTCCATGGAAATACCGCGCTGCTTGGCGATGGTCTGCGGGCTGCGCAGCTTCTGCAGGGCGTCGATGGTCGCCTTAATCACGTTGTGGGGATTGGAGGAGCCCTGCGACTTAGCCAGTACGTTGTGTACTCCGGCGATGTCGAGGACGGCGCGCATAGCACCACCGGCGATTACACCCGTACCCTCACTAGCGGGCTTCAGAAGGACCTTACCGGCTCCGTACTTGCCCAATTGTTCGTGGGGAATGGTTCCTTTGAACAGGGGAACCTTGATCATGCTCTTGCGGGCTACGTCGGTTGCTTTCTGGATCGCTTCGGAGATGTCCCGCGCCTTACCCATCCCATAACCTACTTTGCCCTTGCCGTCACCTACCACCACAATTGCGGCGAACGTGAAGGTGCGACCACCCTTGGTTACTTTGGAGACCCGGTTGAGGGCAACCATTTTCTCCTTCAAGTCGGATTCGTGCTGGTCGCCTCGGTTGTTGCGTCCACGATCCTTGTCGCGACCACCGCGGTTGTTGCTGTTCCGGTTGTTGCCGCCGCTTCCGCCGCCGCTGTTGTTTCTATTGTCAGCCATTGGAGCTTAATTTAAAGGTTAAGGCCACCCTCACGGGCACCTTCGGCGAGCGATTTCACGCGACCGTGGTAGAGGTAGCCCCCCCGATCGAATAGGGCACGATCGATGCCGGCGGCCTTCGCGCGTTCCGCAATCAGTTTGCCAACTTCCTTGGCCTGGTCTGCCTTGCTGCCTTCATTGGCCACGGAGGCTTCGTAGCTGGAGGCGCTGGCGAGGGTAGTCCCGGACGTATCGTCGATGAGTTGCGCGTAGATGTAGCGGTTACTGCGGAAGACGTTGAGGCGCGGTTTCTGAGCCGATCCGTGGATCTTCTGGCGAACGCGGCTGTGGATCCGCTTGCGCCGTTTGAGTTTCGTTAGTTGCATGGCTGTTATCTTTTGGGCTACTTCTTAGCAGCGGTTTTACCGGCCTTACGACGGATGGTCTCGCCTTCAAAGCGGATACCTTTTCCTTTGTAGGGCTCAGGCTTACGGAGGCTGCGGATCTTTGCGGCGACCTGTCCGATCAGCTGCTTGTCCATGCTCTTCAGCGAAATGATGGGGTTCTTACCCTTGGCGCTGACGGTCTCGATGGCGACCTCAGCCGGAACCATGAAGTAGATGGGGTGAGAGTACCCGAGCGTAAGGATAAGCAGGTTCCCCTTGTTCTCCGCCCGGTAACCTACGCCGATGACCTCCATGTTGAGTGCATAACCATTAGTCACGCCTTCAATCATATTGGAAATGAGGGAACGGTACAGGCCGTGAAAGCTTCGGTGCCGTTTGCTGTCGGTGGGCCGGGTGACCTGGATCTCCTGTTCTTTCACCTCGACGCCCATATCGGGATCGACTTGTTGGGTGAGCTCCCCCTTGGGCCCCTTTACCGTAACCAGGTTGCCCTTGGAGACGGTCACGGTCACCCCCGAGGGGAGGCTAACCGGATTTTTGCCTATTCTTGACATATGATTTATATAATTGATCTTACGGACGGCCGGAGCTGTCCTGCAGAGGTGGACGGTTAATAAACGTAGGCGAGGACTTCTCCTCCAACCTTCTGCTCGGCTGCCTGGCGGCCGGTCATTACGCCGTGACTGGTAGAGACGATAGCAATGCCGAGGCCGTTAATTACGCGGGGCATGGCGTCCGACTTAGCGTACTGACGCAGTCCGGGCTTGGAAATGCGAATGAGTTTCCGAATAACGGGACGCTTGGTCTCCTTCTCGTACTTCAGCGCGATAGAGATCTCTCCTTGCTTGCCCTTGCCGGCTTCATCGTCGAACTTGTACTTCAGGATATAACCCTGATCGTACAGAATTTCGGTGAGGCGCTTCTTGGTGCGGGAAGCGGGGATGGTTACTACCCGGTGACCAGCAATCTGTGCGTTGCGGATGCGGGTTAAATAGTCGGCGATGGGATCGGTGACTGCCATGTAAGAAACAATTGCGCCCTGTGGTTTTCCGCTGGGGAACTTCCGGGGCTGTGAAAGGTAGGTGGATTACCAGGAGGCCTTGCGGACACCGGGAATTTTGCCGTCGAGGGCCATCTCGCGGAACTTCACCCGGCAGAGACCGAACTTACGCATGTAGCCCTTGGGGCGACCGGTAAGCCCACAGCGGTTGTGGAGACGAATAGGGTTGGAGTTGCGGGGGAGCTTGTCCAGCTCTTCCCAATCTCCGGCGGCCTTGAGCGCGGCACGCTTCTCGGCGTACTTGGCGACCATGCGCTCCCGCTTGCGTTCGCGGGCAATCAGTGATTTACGAGCCATTAGTCGTTGGTATTGTTTTGGTTCTTGAAGGGCAGTCCCAGTTCCTTGAGCAGCGCGAGCGCTTCGGCGTCGGTGTTGGCGCTGGTCACGAACGTGATGTCGTAACCCGTGATGTTGGCGACGTCGTCCAGGCTGATCTCAGGGAAGATGATCTGCTCGGTCACGCCCATGGTGTAATTACCGCGCCCGTCGAAGCTCTTGTCGTTGATGCCGCGGAAGTCACGTACCCGGGGAAGGGCCGTGGAAATCAGGCGGTCGAGGAAATCGTACATCTTCGCCCGACGCAGCGTGACCTTGGCGCCGATGGCCATGCCGTCGCGCAGCTTGAAGTTAGAGACCGACTTCTTAGATTTGGTGGTGATGGCTTGTTGGCCGGCCACGAGCGTCATTTCCTTGACGGCATTCTCAACGAGCTTGCGGTCCTGGGTACCCTTACCCACGCCCTGATTGATAACGATCTTAAGTAGGCGCGGCACCTCCATAGGAGACTTGTAGCCAAACTGCTCCCGCAGCTTACTGCGGGCTTCGTCGTCGTATTTCTTCTTTAATCTGGGAGTGTAGCTCATTTGGCGAGGATATTATCGTTGCGCTTACCGTAGCGCTGCATCTTTCCGTTGTCGTCCGCTTTGCGGCCTACGCGAGTGGGCGTGACTTCTTCGACGGAGGGATCGACCAGCATCAGGTTGCTGAGGTGAATGGGAGCAGACTTGTCGACGATACCGCCGGCAGCTTCTTCGGTAGGTTTCTGGTGCTTCTTACGCAGGTTGACGCCGTCCACAAGGGCGCGGTTCTCGGCGGGGTATACTTCCAGTACTTCCCGTGCCGTGGTGCGGTCACGATCAGCACCGCTGATCACGACGACCATATCGCCCTTCTTGATTTTGAGCTTCGGCGTGTGGCGCTTCTGCTTGTCTTTGTAGCTCTTGTTAGCCATGACTCTAATTATTTACAGTACCTCGGGGGCAAGTGAAACGATCTTCATGTAGTCGCGGTCCCGCAGCTCCCGAGCAACGGGGCCGAAGATGCGGGTACCCCGGGGCTCCTCGGCGGCATTGAGTAATACGACCGCATTATCATCGAAGCGAATGTACGATCCGTCTTTACGACGAATCTCCTTCTTAGTGCGTACGACTACGGCACGGGAAACGGAGCCTTTCTTAACATTGCCACCGGGCGAGGCTTCCTTGACGGTAACTACAATCTGGTCGCCAATGGAGGCATACCGACGCTTTGAACCTCCCAGTACCCGAATGCAGAGTACTTCTTTAGCTCCGCTGTTGTCGGCTACGCGCAAACGTGATTCCTGTTGGATCATGACAAATTTCTTTTAGTGTCGTTTACGAATGGGATTACTTGGCCTTCTCCAGTACGGAGATCAGGCGCCAGCGCTTGCGGCGGCTAAGGGGCCGGCATTCCATGATGCGAACGACGTCACCAACCTGGCACTCGTTACTCTCGTCGTGGGCGATCAGCTTTTTGGTCTTCTTTACGTACTTGCCGTATATGGGGTGCTGCAGACGACGCTCAATGGCCACGCTAATGGTTTTGTCCATCTTGTTGCTGACGACGATGCCGTCACGGGTCTTGCGTTCGTTCCTTCCTCCCTTGTGTCGCTCGCTGGCGGCCGTTGTGGTCGCAGTAGTGGCCACGGTGGCAGCAGCCGAACTATCCTGCGGGGCCGCAGGTGAAGGGGAATCCGCAGGGGCAGGCTCCACCTCCTCCTCCGTATTCTTCTTACCCGTTACCCGTGAGGTAACACCTTCCACAGCTCCAGCGGCGGACGTCACAACCTCCGCTGCAGTATCGATGGCATCGTCGACAGCGTGGGTAATTTTCTCGAGCAAACCTTCGTGCTGCTCATTCTCCGGGGTGTTCTTTTCCTCGTTACTCATGTTCCAATTACTTTTTACGGCGGCGGCGGCGAATATCATCCCGTTTGGCGAGGCCTTCCGCAGGAAGTTCGGCCAGCTCCCGGCGACGGATTTCGGTCTTGATCCGGGCAATGTCGCGCCGGACGGTCCGCAGTTGCAGGGGATTTTCAATCCCGTTTACGGTGTGATCGAACTTCATCTTGTCAAAGCTGGCGCTGGACTCGTTGAGCTGATCCTGAAGATCGCCGTCGGAAACATCCCGCAGTTCTAAAGTTTTATTACTCGCCATCAGATTCTGATTATACCGGATCCCGAATTCACCGAGAACGGATTTAGCTTAACTATTATATTATAAGGTGCCGATTAGCCCTGGTAATCCACCCGGGTAATGGTTTTGGTGAGTACAGGAAGCTTCTGAGCGGCCAGGCGCAGCGCTTCCTCCGCGACTTCGCGGGTTACCCCGTCAAGTTCAAAAAGCACCCGACCCGGCTGTACCTGCGCAACCCAGTGGTCCAGCGCGCCTTTACCCTTACCCATACGTACCTCGAGTGGCTTACTAGTGATCGGCTTATCGGGAAAAATGCGGATCCAAACCTTACCTTCCCGTTTCATGTGACGGGTCATCGCAATACGGGCAGCTTCAATCTGCCGGTTGGTGATGCGGCCGGAGTCCAGGCTCTTGAGCCCGAAGCTTCCGAAGGAAACTAGGTTACCCCGTCCAGCAAGACCGGTGTTGCGTCCCTTCTGCTGCTTGCGGTATTTGGTTCTTTTCGGCTGTAACATTATACTTCTATTTAATAGGGCTCTGTTAGAGCGGGGCAAAGGTACGCTTTTGGCCCGACATGGAAAAGCGCGGTGCCGGTTTTCTTCCGGGCAAAATAGCAGCGAGGTAGCAAGATGGATGGACCATCGCTTGCTACCCTGCTGCTCGGGGGAAAGAGCCAGTGCAAAGCAGTGCTTTGGTAGCTCTCGGTTCGGTTGTTCTCGCCTAGGGCGGTTAAGTCTGCCGGTGGTTGCCCCCGTGTAGAGAAGCGGTTACTGGCTGAAAGTAGCAGTCGGTTTTGGGCTAAGTCGCCTAGCGACGTCCACCACCCCCTCCGCGGCGGTTACCCCCGCGGCCTCCGCGATCGCCGCGGTCACGTCCGCCGCCGGAGCGATCGTCGCTGCCTTTGGAAGTCAGACCGGCATTTGGGTTGAGGTCCCGCTTACCCAGTACTTCCCCCTTACAGAGCCATACTTTGATGCCAATACGCCCGTAGACGGTGTGTGCCTCCTTGTGTGCGTAGTCAATATCAGCCCGGAAAGTATGCAGGGGGGTCCGTCCCTCTTTGTACTCTTCCGTACGGCTCATATCCGATCCATTCAGACGGCCCGAGATGCGAATCTTAATCCCTTCGGCACCCGCCCGCATGGTCGAGGCAATGCTGGTCTTAATGGCGCGCCGGTAATTGATCCGTGCTTCGATTTGGTTGGCGACCGATTCGCCTACGATGTTGGCATCCAGTTCCGGCTTGCGGATCTCGATGATGTTGATCTGTACATCCTTATCGGTGAGCCGCCGGAGTTCCTCGCGGATCTGATCAATCTCCTTACCGCCCTTACCGATAATGATACCGGGGCGGGACGTGTGGATGGTCAGGGTAACCCGCTTGAGGGTGCGCTCGATGATGATGCGCGCAATGCCCCCCTTATTGATCCGGGTGTTGAGGTATACGCGGAGCTTCTCGTCTTCGATGACGTTGGCTGCGTAATCTTTGTCGGCGAACCAGTTGCTGTCCCAGCCGCGAATGTAACCGAGGCGGTTACCAATTGGATTAGTCTTTTGACCCATGGTTATTTATGCTTGGACGGTGGCTGATTCGGTGACTTCGGTGCGCTCGGCGGGCAGCGGAGTTCCGTTGCTTACGCGAATGGTGATGTGGCAGCTGTGCTTGCGGATGCGGTGGGCACGGCCGTGGGGGGCCGGACGAAAGCGCTTGATCTGCGCTCCGGCATCGGCGAAGGCTTCGCTGATGACCAGCTCGTACTCGTCAGCGCTTTCGAGGCCGTCGGTCTTATACTCCCAGTTGGCTACGGCGGAAAGAAGATTCTTCTTCAACCAGATGGCGGCCTCCTGCTTGCTGTATTCGAGAATACCCAGGGCCTCCCCTACCCGCTTGCCGCGGATTAGGTCGACGACGAGCCGCATCTTGCGGACCGACATCGGAATGCTATTTAAACTTGCTGATGCTTCCATTATTGGATTAGTTACGAGGGAACGGGTTAGTAAGCCGGGCCGGAGGGCGAGGACCTACTCTTCCTTCACTCAGATTCAATAGAGGGTACCGGGGTACCGTATTATTTTTTCTTCCCGCCGTGACCGCGGAAGGAACGCGTAGGGGCAAACTCACCGAGTTTGTGTCCTACCATGTTCTCCGTGACGTAGACCGGAACATGCGTCTTGCCGTTGTGTACGGCAATCGTCAGGCCGACCATGTCGGGGATGATCATGGAGGCGCGCGACCAGGTCTTGATCATGCCTTTGCGTCCGCCTTCCTGTGACTTCACGATCTTGTCGTACAGTTTGTGGAAAACGTAGGGGCCTTTCTTTAGGGAACGTGCCATAGCTTATTTCTTGTTCTTGTTCTTACGACGGCTGATGATCATCTTGTTGCTGGCCTTATTGACGTTCCGGGTCTTCTGGCCCTTGGCCATGATACCGGTCCGTGAACGCGGGTGCCCACCGGAGGCACGGCCCTCCCCACCACCCATGGGGTGATCAACGGGGTTCATGGCTACGCCGCGGACGCGGGGACGACGACCCAACCAGCGGGTCCGACCGGCCTTGCCGGCTACAGTCAGGGCATGGTCGGGATTCGAGGTGGCACCGATGACGGCGCGACAGGTCTTGAGGATCCGGCGGACCTCGCCGCTGGGGAGCTTTACCGAAACAAAGCGTCCCTCCTTACCCATGAGCACCCCGTTGGTACCGGCGGAACGGGCCAGGGCGGCACCCTTTCCGGGCTGCAACTCGATCGCATGGATCTGGGATCCCAGGGGAATATCACCCAGCAACATACAGTTTCCCACATCCGGCGTAGCGTCGGCACCGCTGACGATGCTGTCGCCAACCTTCAGGCCCTGGGGGGCGATGATGTAGCGCTTCTCTCCGTCGGTGTACTCCAGCAGGGCGATGAAAGCGGTGCGGTTTGGATCATATTCAATGGTCTTCACTTCGGCCCGGATACCGTCCTTCTCGCGACGGAAATCAACGATGCGGTACCGACGCTTGTGGCCGCCGCCACGCTGGCGAACGGTCATCTTGCCGGTTCGGTTACGGCCACCCGTACGCTTGACGGGGGCGAGCAGGCTCTTCTCCGGCTTGTCGCCCGTCAGTTCGGTAAACTTATTACCTACGTGAAAGCGGGATCCGGCGGAGACCGGCTTAAACTTCTTAATTGGCATTATTGCACAAATTGTCCGGTGGATCTCGGAGCAAGAAGACGGTTGCCCAGATCGACCCTGGCCCGCTGCTCCCCACCCACCGGGGTTACTTAAATTTCGTTATACAAGTCGAGGGTGTCTCCTTCGATCAGGGTAATGACGGCCTTCTTGAAGCCTGATACCCGGCCGCGGACCACGCCCGACTTGGTCGATCTGTTTTTGCTCTTGCCCGGCATATTCATGGTGTTCACGCTGTCTACGGTAACTCCGTAGCGTGACTCCACCGCATTACGGACTTCGATCTTATTGGCAGCGCTGTTCACCACGAAGGTGTACTGCTGCTTGCTTTCGCTGAGTAGTTCGGCTTTCTCCGAAACTACCGACTTGATGAGGATTGTCTTAGCCATTGGTCGGGGTGGTTTCGAGGGCAGCGAACTGCTCCTTCAGTTTTTCAATTGCACCTTCGGCGACGAGGACCTTGCCGGCCCGCATAACTTCGTAGGTATTCAGGGCACTAGCGCACACGATGGTGCTGTTAGGCAGGTTACGGCCGCTGCGGTATACATTGACGTCATTGTCGGCAGTAATCAGGAGCACCTTACCTTCCGTAGCCTTAACGGCGCTGAGAAAATCGACGAAATTTTTCGTCTTCGGAGCGTCGAACTTCAGGTCTTCCACCAGCATCACCTTGCCGGCAGCAGCTTTAGCGGAAAGTGCGGAGGCCCGGGCCGTCAGCTTAACTTTTTTGTTGAGTTTGATGCCGTAGGTGCGGGGGCGGGGGCCGAAAATGCGCCCACCACTGCGGAACAGCGGGTTTTTGATGTCGCCCTTCCGCGAGCCGCCGGTGCCCTTTTGCTTGTGCAATTTCTTGGTGGAGCCGGCGATCTCGCCGCGTTCCTTGGCTTTGTGCGTACCCTGTCGCTGGGCGGCCAGGTAGGCTTTAACGGCCAGGTATACGGCGTGCTCATTAGGAGTCACCCCGAAGATGTTGTCGGGCAGTTCTACCTCACGGCCAGTCTCGGCACCCATTGCGCTATGAACTTGGAGTTTCATTTCTTGATGTTTTTAGTGGGCGGGGGCCTTACTTATGAAGAATTACGGTACCGCCTTTGGGGCCGGGAACGGCACCCTTGACCAGGATCAGGTTGCGGTCGGGGAATACCTTGAGGACCCGCAGGTTCTTGACGGTCACGCGTCCGCCGCCATCCCGGCCGGCCATCCGCATTCCCTTGAATACCCGGGCGGGGTAGCTCGCCGCCCCGATCGAACCGGGAGCGCGCTGCCGGTTGTGCTGACCGTGGGTCGCATCGTTGACACCCCTAAAGTTGTGCCGCTTCACGACACCCTGGAATCCCTTACCCTTGCTGGTTCCGACAGCGGCGATCTTGTCGCCTTCCACGAACACCTCATCCACGGTCACGGTATCCCCAAGCGCCTTAGCGAGGTTCATGTCGCGAAACTCGATGACGTCTGATTTAGGGCCGGTTCCGGCCGCTTTAAAGTGGCCAACGAGCTGCTGGGTGCTGCTCTTCTCCTTCTTATCGCCGTAGGCGAGTTGGAGGGCACTGTAGTGATCCGTGTCGTCGGTCTTCACCTGAGTGACTACACACGGGCCGGCCTCGATGACCGTACAGGCCACGTTGCGGCCAAATTCATCAAAGATCGAGGTCATCCCGACTTTCTTACCAATAATACCGTTCATCGGTCTCAATTTATCCGCCTTCCCCGTATCGGAGAGCGGGCGGTAAGCTCCAGTTTATACACTAGGAGCAGTTAACTAATAAGTGGTTGTCGCTGACAATGGGTCAGGACCCCAGATGGCGTTGCCGCCCCGTCCGGAGACGAGGTGGTAAACAGGGACTCCCTAGGTGAGCTTCACCTGAATGTCTACCCCACTAGGAAGCTCTAGCTTGGCCAGGGCGTCCACCGTCTTTTGGTTGGGGGTGTAGATCTCGATGAGGCGCTTGTGGGTGCGCAACTGAAACTGCTCCCGGGATTTTTTATTTACGTGCGGCGAGCGCAGAACGGTGTAAATATCCTTCTCGGTGGGCAGCGGAATCGGGCCGGTTACAATAGCCCCACTGTTTTTCACGGTTTTAACGATCTTTTCCGTGGACTTGTCTACCAGGTTGTGATCGTAGGACCGCAGCTTAATGCGAATTTTTTGATTCATGCCAGTTTTATTTTCAAAGGATTGATGGAGTGAAGGGATTAAGGATTGATGGAGGCGGCCAGGCCTTAATCGATCAATCCCTCCTCCCTTCAATCCCTACAACCGAGGAGCATCCTCCCCGGGATTATACATTTAAGCCTCTCCGCGTGCTTTGTCGATGATTTCCTTCGCAATGCCCGAGGGCGCTTCGGTGTAGTGGCTAAAGGTCATGCTCGAGCTGGCACGGCCGGAGGTGATGGTGCGCAGGTCGGTCACGTAGCCGAACATCTCGCTCAGCGGCACGTCGGCGGTAATCTTCACGGCACCTCCCGATACGGGGTTCTGTCCTTTCGGCAGACCACGGCGGCGGTTGAGGTCACCGATCACGTTACCGGTGTACTCCTCAGGACTGGTAATCACTACGTTCATAATGGGTTCCAGCAATTTGGGCTGGGCTTGCTTGGCGGCTTCCCGGAATCCCTCCTTAGCACAGAGCTCGAAAGCGATGGGTTTGGAGTCGACCGAGTGCATGGCCCCGTCGAAGATTCGCACCTTCATGCTGTCGATGTTGTAGCCGGCGAGAATACCATTCTTCATCATCGACTTGAATCCGTCGCGGATGGGCTTCTGGTAATTCTTATCAATGGAGCCCCCTACGATGTCCCATACGAACTGGAGGCTTTCCTTGCCAGTCTTGAAGTCTTCGCTTTCCAGGAACTCTTCATCGGCGGGGCCGAGGTCGAAGCTCATGTCGGCGAACAGGCCCGAACCACCGGACTGCTTCTTCAGGCGTTCGCGGTGAGTAACCGTGTTAAACAGCGCCTCTTTGTAGTTCACCTGGGGGGCACCTACATTAGCCTCTACCTTAAACTCGCGCTTGAGGCGGTCTACGATGATCTCGAGGTGGAGTTCTCCCATACCGCTGATGACGGTTTGGTTGGTGTCTTCATCGTATTTGACCTGGAAGGTGGGGTCTTCCTCCGCAAGCTTGGCGAGTGCCATACCCAGCTTGTCGATGTCTTTCTGCGTCTTGGGCTCCACGGCTACTCCGATCACGGGATCGGGGAAGTTCATGGATTCCAGGATAATGGGGTGATCGGCGTCGCACAGAGTATCACCGGTACGGATGTCCTTAAAACCTACGGCAGCGGCGATGTCACCAGCTTCTACTTTGGTGATGCTCTCCTGTTTGTTAGCGTGCATCTGGTAGAGGCGGGAAATACGCTCCTTGCTGTCGCTGCGGGTATTCTTTACGTATGAACCGGCGTCTAGTCGACCCGAGTACACGCGCATAAAGGCAAGACGACCAACGAAGGGATCCGTAGCAATTTTAAAGGCCAGGGCGGCGAAGGGTTCATCTACCGACGCCTTACGCTCCAGTATCTTCTCCTCGTCGTCCGGATCGGTGCCCTTGATGGGAGGAACGTCCAGCGGACTGGGCAGGTAAGCACACACGGCGTCGAGGACGGCCTGTACACCCTTGTTCTTAAAGGCAGAACCACACATCATCGGAACGAAAGCGGCATCCATGACGGCGTCACGAACGGCTTTACGCACTTCCTCGACGCTGATGCTTTCAGGATCCTCGAAATACTTCTCGAGCAGCGACTCATCGTACTCTGCGACCGCTTCCAGCAGCTTCTCGCGCCATTCGTTGACGGTTTCTATAAGGTCGGCGGGGGTGTCAATGACCTGGAAAGTCATGCCCTGGTCTTCCTCGTTCCACTCGATGGCCTGCATCGTGATGAGGTCCACTACGCCGGTGAAGCGTTCCTCCGCACCTATGGGCACCTGGAGGGGGATCGACTTCGAGCCAAGCTTCTCTTCCACGTCCTTGACGACGCTAAAGAAATCAGCACCCGAGCGGTCCATCTTATTGACGAATCCGATCCGGGGAACTTTGTAATTATCGGCGAGGCGCCAGTTGGTTTCCGACTGGGGCTCCACGCCGGACACGGCACAGAACAGAAACACAAGACCATCTAGCACCCGCAGCGAACGGTTTACCTCTACGGTAAAATCGACGTGGCCGGGGGTATCGATGATATTGAAGACGTAGGAATCATCTTTCCACTTCCAGTTGGTGTGGGTAGCGGCCGAAGTAATGGTGATGCCCCGCTCCTGCTCCTGCTCCATCCAGTCCATGGTAGCGGCACCGTCGTGGACCTCTCCGATTTTGTGGGAGATGCCGGTGTAGTAAAGAATTCGCTCCGTGGTGGTCGTCTTGCCTGCGTCGATGTGCGCAGCAATACCGATGTTCCTGGTATATTTTAGATCCGTTGCCATGGCTAGAGATTTTAAATTTTAAATGTAAAATTGAAAATTGTCAATTCTACCGCCCGTAGTGAGCGAAGGCGCGGTTGGATTCAGCCATTTTGTGGGTTTCCTCCTTCCGCTTCACGGCAAGGCCTTCGTTGCGGCTGGCGGCCAGCAGCTCCGCGGCCAGCTTCTCGGCAAAGCCTTTACCGCTGCGCTGGCGGGCGAAGCGGACCAGCCACTTCATGCCAATCGACATCTTGCGCTTTCCGCGGATTTCGGTGGGGATCTGGAACGTAGCCCCACCAATGCGGCGGCTGCGTACCTCTACTTGGGGCATGGCGTTGTTGATGGCCCGCTTCCATACTTCGTACTCGTCAATCTCTTCGCTGGCCACGCGGTCCTTGATGATGTCCATCGCGTCGTAGAAAACGGCGAAGGCAGTACTCTTTTTACCGGAGTACATCAGGTTGTTAACAAATTGAGTCACGAGGGTGTCCCCGAAACGGGGGTCCGGAGTGACGATCCGGAGTTTTGGTTTTCTTTTACGCATAACTGCTTTACTTCAGATGGCCGTTACCGACCGCTGGGCACCCATTCAGGAGTAGCCCGTCTTACTACTTAAATTACTTCTTAGGACGCTTGGCCCCGTACTTTGAACGGGCCTGCTTGCGGTTGGCCACGCCGGCCGTATCGAGTGCTCCCCGAACGATGGTGTAGCGCACACCCGGGAGGTCCTTTACCCGACCGCCACGGATGAGCACGATGCTGTGCTCCTGCAGGTTGTGTCCTTCGCCGGGGATGTAAGCGATCACTTCGATACCGTTGGTCAGACGCACCTTGGCCACCTTCCGCAGGGCGGAGTTCGGCTTCTTGGGTGTCGTGGTGTACACGCGGGTACAGACGCCACGTTTCTGCGGGCAAGCATCCAGGGCGCGGGACTTACTGGACTCCACGATCTGTTTGCGGCCCTTCCGCACTAATTGATTAATTGTAGGCATACGTTTTCTTTGCTTTACGAACGCTTTTTAAAATTACCAGAGGCCTACCTCCTGAAAAAGCGAGCACAAAGGTACCCTTTTATTTTTGGATATCCTAACGGGTAACCAATCCGCATACAATTTTTCCCTACACCCGCGCCCCGCCGCCCCGGCCTACCCTAAAACGTCTCGCCAAAGAGGCTATTGACGAAAGCGCGCTTGTTAAATATTTGTAAGTGGTCGATGCCCTCCCCTACCCCGATGTACCGGATGGGAACCTGAAACTGGTCGGTGATGCCGATGGCCACTCCCCCCTTCGCGGTCCCGTCCAGTTTGGTAAGCGCCAGGGCCGTCACGTCGGTGGCCTCCGTAAAGGCCTTGGCCTGCTCAATCGCATTTTGCCCGGTCGTAGCATCGAGGACGAGCAACACCTGGTGGGGAGCACCCGGCAGGGCTTTAGTGACGGAGCGCTTAATTTTGGACAGCTCCTTCATCAGGTTAAACTTGGTGTGGAGGCGACCGGCCGTATCGATGATGGCTACGTCGCAGTTGTTGCGCTGGGCATACTGCACGGTTTCAAAGGCCACGGCGGCCGGGTCGGTGTGCATGCCCTTGGAGTAGAACTCGCAGCCGACGCGTTGCGCCCAAATGCCGAGTTGGTCCACGGCGGCGGCCCGGAAGGTGTCGGCAGCACCCAGAACGACCTTATGACCGCGGCTCTGATACTGCTTGGCCAGCTTTCCGATGGTGGTCGTTTTGCCTACCCCGTTGACGCCGACTACCAGAATGATGGCCGGGCGCCCGGTGGTGGGTAGGATGTAGTCGTCGTAATCCTCCTGGTTCTGCTCAGCCAGCAGGCTGACGATCTCGTCGCGCAGAATCTCGTTCAACTCGCTGGTGTTGAGGTAGCGGTCCTCGGCCACCCGGGCTTCGATGCGTTCAATGATCTTGATGGTCGTATCCAGTCCCACATCACTGGAGATCAGCACGGTTTCGAGCTCATCGAGTACCTCCTCGTCTACGCGGTCCTTACCGGCGACGGCCCGCCCAATCTTGTTGAAAAAGCCCTGCTTGGTCTTTTCCAGCCCCTTGTCCAGGTCTTCTTTCTTCTCGGGGGTGAAAAACTTCTTGAAAAAACTGCTCATACGCTCGGCGGATTGAAGCCGCAAAGGTACGTTCTACCCACGGTACAGCGGCCGGGGCAGGCGTAGGCGGGGCAGTAAGCGATTGGCCACCAGCTCTGGGGTGGCGGAGGTGAAGTTGGGCTCCGGCAAGTGCTCCAGGACGAAGTTAGGAAGCTGCACCAGGGAGTCGAGCATGGCGTGGTGGGGCACGGCAGCCAGTTGCCGGTAAGTAGACGCTCCGTTGCAAACCGCGATGTTGAAATGGACGCGGGCGGCATTGGCTAGAGAAAGCAGCCGGGGGGTATCGGCTACGGAGAAACTGAGGCGGCTGTTGGACAGTCCGGCATGCTCCTGGGCCAGGCGGATGGGGTTGGCCGTTTCCCGTTGTTCCGTAATGACTTCCTGCACCGTGCCGTGCTCGTTGACCGTCCACCCAAGACGATCCAGCAGAAGTTGAGTAGTCGGGCAGTCGTAATCGCTAAGCAGGCAGATCCGCACTCCGCGGCGGCGGAGCCAGGTAAAGGTGGCTTCTACTCCCGGCATTTTCTCGAGCGCAGCCGTCGCGAGGTAAGCATCCATACCCCGCTGCACGCCAACGCACAGGTCATTGAGTCGGAAGGTGGCAAGTTGAAGGTACTGGTCGCTCATACGGCGGGGAAAAAATGTCACAGGTAGGTGTTGGTGAGTATGGGGGCTCTAAATACGTGGATTACAGACCACTATAACGAGTTAATACAAAAAATGGATACCGATGTCGGGCCAGCATACCCTAAATTAATGTAAGCTTAATATAGCGGACCCATTTCGTACGCTTCGGAGACAAACCCTTAATGCTCCCGACACGTTCTACCCCCATGAAGCAGGCAGGGCTGGCCCCGGGTATTCTCCACCACACGATCTACCAGCGGGAGGGTGCCGATGATTGGATGATTTTCATTCACGGCGCCGGGGGCAGTTCCGTTACTTGGAAGCACCAGGTGAAGGCCTTCCGCCCCTTCTTCAATTTGCTGCTTATTGACATGCGGGATCACGGGTATAGTAAAGACCTCGAGCCCGAGTACAGCACCTACGACTTCGATATTGTCACCGACGACGTCCTGCGTACCATCGACCACGTTGGACTGCGGCGGGCCCACTTTCTTTCCCTGTCCCTAGGCAGTATTGTGCTGCAACGGCTGTACGACCGCCGCCCCGAGCTCATCGAGTCCATGATTATGGCGGGGGGCGTATTTAAGGCCGACTGGAAGATTCGCCTCTTTGCCCACAGCGGAAAGTTTCTGAGCTACTTCGTTCCCTTCCGGTGGATTTATGACACCTTCATCATGATCGTGTTGCCGCGGGAAAACCACGCGCCCAGTCGCCGGCTTTACCGCCTGCAGTCGAAGAAACTGACCCCCACCGAATTCCTGAAGTGGTTAGGACTCTACCGTGATTTTTTCTCTATCGTGAAGCGGTTCTACCGGCGGAAGTTGAGCACCTCCAGCCTGATTGTCATGGGTGGGCAGGACCACGTGTTCCTGGAAGCGGCCCAGCGCTTTGCGGCCAAGCAGGCTCACCACGCCGAACTGGTAGTGCTGGAGGGCTGTGGCCACCTGTGCAATCTCGAGGAAGTACAGCGCTTCAATGACGCGGTGCTCAAATTTCTCGGAAAGTCTGTGGTCACCCCAGTTTAGGCAACGGAAGGGCGCGCTTGCTCCTAGTGCAGGTTACGGGCGCCCTGCACCAGCAAGTTCACTTCGTTATTTAGTACTTCCACGAAACCGCGGTCGATACTGAAGGTCAGGCTTCGATTAGCAGAAGTATCCTCCGACATCCCCTTCGTATCCTCGTTGTAGTAGCGGTAAGCGCCGGCACCGGTGACCATAGTTACCCGACCAGCCGTGAGGCTGGATACCAAGGGCGCGTGATTGTCTAGGAGTTGAAAGCTTCCGTCCGCGCCGGGCAGCGACACCTTGGTGACGGTGCCCGTGAAAATAGTGCGGTCGGGAGTGAGGACGGAGATCTTCATGGGAGGAGCATTGGGGCCGCTACCGTAGTCCTTCCGTGGGTGCAGGGAGTAGCTGAGCGGACCTACGTACGGATTAGATTGCGGCGAGTTGCTTGTCGCCCTTGGCGATGGCATCCTCAATGGTGCCGACCAGGTTAAAGGCGTCCTCGGGATACTTATCCACCTTGCCGTCGATGATCATGTTGAAGCCCTTGATGGTGTCCTTAATGTCAACAAATACGCCCTTTAGGCCGGTAAACTGTTCGGCTACGTGGAAGGGCTGGCTGAGAAAGCGTTGCACCCGGCGGGCACGGCTCACCACGAGCTTATCCTCTTCGCTGAGTTCGTCCAGACCGAGAATCGCGATAATGTCCTGCAGTTCGTTGTACCGGGCCAGGATATTGATCACGCGCTGGGCGGTGTTGTAGTGCTCCTCCCCGATGATGGCGGGATCGAGGATCCGACTGGTGCTGTCGAGGGGGTCCACGGCGGGGTAGATGCCCTGGGAAGCGATCTTCCGGTTGAGTACCGTGGTGGCGTCGAGGTGAGCAAAGGTGGTAGCGGGGGCGGGGTCGGTGAGGTCATCCGCGGGCACGTAAACGGCCTGTACGGAGGTGATGGAGCCGCGTTTAGTGGAGGTAATCCGCTCCTGCATCAGTCCCATCTCGGTAGCCAGCGTAGGCTGATACCCTACGGCGGAGGGCATTCGGCCGAGGAGGGCGGATACTTCCGAACCGGCCTGGGTAAAGCGGAAGATGTTGTCGACGAAGAAAAGGATATCACGGCCGCCGGTGGGGTCGCTCAGGTCGCCATCGCGGTAGTACTCGGCGATGGTCAGGCCGGAGAGGGCCACGCGGGCGCGGGCCCCGGGAGGCTCGTTCATCTGGCCGAACACGAAGGTGGCCTTCGACTGCTCGAGCTCCTTCATATCGACTTTGCTCAGGTCCCAGCCGCCTTCCTCCATATCGTGCATGAAGGCTTCTCCGTAGCGGATGATGCCCGCTTCGAGCATTTCACGCAGCAGGTCATTACCCTCGCGGGTACGCTCCCCTACCCCGGCAAAGACCGAGATGCCGTCGTAGCCCTTGGCGATGTTGTTGATCAGTTCCTGGATCAGAACCGTCTTACCTACGCCCGCGCCGCCGAAAAGACCGATCTTTCCGCCCTTGGTATAGGGCTCGATGAGGTCGATAACCTTAATGCCGGTGAAGAGTGGCTCCCGGTCGGTAGCCAGGTTCTCAAACAGCGGGGCCTCGGCGTGAATGGGCCGGGCATCAGCCCCTTTGGGCACGGCCGGCATCCCATCGATCGGCTCGCCCACTACATTAAACAAGCGCCCCTTGATGGCCTCCCCGATGGGCATAGCGATCGGAATACCGGTATCCACTACATCGAGGCCGCGACGCAGGCCGTCCGTGGCGTCCATGGAGATGGTACGTACCGCATCCTCGCCCAGGTGCTGTTGCACTTCGAGCACGAGAATCTCTCCATTGTCCCGGGTAATTTCCAGGGCATTCAGGATGGCGGGCAGACTGCTGCCCTCGGCGGCGAAGGATACATCAACTACGGGTCCGATAACCTGCTTTACTTTACCGATATTGGCCATTGGTCTAAGCTTCTGAGTAGGGGAAGGGGGTTAGAATTGAGGCGCAAAAGTACGAAAGGTTTTTTAAAGATAGGCCCCGGCTCCCCCTTTTACTTCCCTCAGCGGTCGGCCCGTGCGGAGTGCCGAATGTATGCTACTTTTAAACCTTCGCAAGCTAACCCCCCAAATTCTCCCACCTCCATGGGTCACCGCAGGACCATCCTTTACCGTGCCGGGCACTACGTGACCCGCCTGCTGATCCAGGATCTTCCCCAGGACCGCGTCTTCCATAACCTGCACCACACCATCAACGTGATGCAGGGGGCTTACAAGATCGGCAGGGAAGAGGGGCTCAGTGAGGAGCAACTGGAAATCGTGATGCTGGCCGCCTGGTTTCACGATACCGGTCACGTCAAAACCTACACCGGCCACGAGCGCATCAGTATGGACATCGCCCGCGACTGGCTAGAATGTGAAAACTACCCGGCCGAGCGGATCGAAGCCGTCCTGCGCTGCATCGAGGTCACCACTATGCCGCAGCGGCCCACCGATATCCTGGAGTCGGTAATGTGCGACGCCGACCTCTACCACCTCTCCTTCAACACCTACGATCACTACCAGGAGATGCTGCGCGAAGAGTGGCGGCGGGAGCTGGGCATCGAGGTGTCGGACGAAGACTGGAACCGGCAAAACGCCGCCTTCCTTAACGCCCACCGGTACTTCACTGCCTACGGCAGGGAGCACCTGGAATGCCGTAAGAGTGTGTAGGAGATAAGGGCTGTGATCTTATCTCACCCCGCTTCGTTGTAGAGAAGAAGTGCCTATGAAATCCACTCCCGCCCCCCATGCCACCGCGACCACCGCTGATCAGGGCAGCCCCGAACACGTCCATGCGGGTGGTCTGTTTGGCGAGCGTACCGAGCTGTACTTTTCCGCCGCCAGCGGCTTTTTTTGGCTACTGGGACTTGTATTGCCCTTATTCAGCGAACTTCCCACTGCGCTTGAAATTGGTTTGTTTACCGTCGCCATCTTTCTGGGTGGTTACTACGCTATTCAGGAAGCGTACGCGGGCATTAGCGCCGGTCGCTTTGAAATAGACTTTCTCATGATCGTCGCGGCCGCAGGTGCAGCGGCGCTTGGCAAGTGGAGCGAGGCCGCCCTGTTGCTCTTTCTGTTCAGTCTTGGCCATGCCCTGGAACACTATGCCATGGCCCGAGCCCGGAAGTCGATTTCGGCCCTGGCCGAACTTGCCCCCCCGACCGCCCTGCGCAAAGGCCTGGATGGCACAACGCTGGAAGTGCCCGTAGAGGCGCTGGCAGTGGACGACACCGTGGTGATCAAGCCAAACACAAAAATTCCGGCCGATGGCGTGGTCATTGCCGGCAGCAGCGCCGTAGACCAGTCGGCCATCACCGGGGAGAGCGTACCCGCAGAAAAGTACGCGGTAGCGGATGTCGGCGCAAGCTTCGACCTGGCTACGCTACCCGCCGAGCACCGCACCTTTGCCGGCACCATCAACGGCAGTGCAGCCCTTGAAGTGCGGGTGCTGCGTCCGGCTAAGGACAGTACCCTAGCCAAACTGGTCACGCTGGTGCAGGAGGCCGAACAGCAGAAGTCCCCTACCCAGCACCTGACCGATAAATTCGAGCGCT
Organism: Lewinellaceae bacterium; assembly: GCA_963710195.1. Classification (GTDB taxonomy): domain Bacteria; phylum Bacteroidota; class Bacteroidia; order Chitinophagales; family Saprospiraceae; genus Neolewinella. Next base: position 177,907 of record CAVPZF010000002.1, on the reverse strand, counting down.
ACTACGTACCCGCGGTGCTGGCGCTAGTTACCCTCTTGCTGTTTGCCTTCCTGGTGCTGAACGAGACCTTCGGGGAAAGTTTCTACCGTGCCATGGCCGTACTGGTGGCGGCTTCGCCCTGTGCCCTGGCTATCTCCACCCCCAGCGCCGTACTCGCCGGGGTGGCCCGCGCCGCCCAGAAGGGGGTATTGATCAAAGGCGGCCGCCCTCTGGAAGACCTGGGCAGCCTGACCGCCATTGCCTTCGACAAGACCGGGACACTCACCGAGGGGAAACCCGTACTTACCACCGTACTCCCCGCCCCGGGGGTTACTCGCCGCGACCTATTGTCCACCGCCGTCGCCGTAGAAGAACTCAGTGATCACCCCCTGGCCGCCGCCATCGTAGCGGGCGGCATGGCGGAACTCGGAAGCGCCCCCGAAATGAAGGCGACCGGCCTCGAAGCCCTTACCGCCCGGGGTATTCGCGCCGCCTATCGCGGAGAGGTAGTACACATCGGCAACCGCCGGCTCCTGGAAGAGATCACGGGCGAGCAAATACCCGCCTACCTCCATCGGCAAATGGAAGAACTCGAAATGAACGGCCACACCGCGATGATCGTCCACCGGGGCGAACAGTACCTCGGCACCATCTCCGTGATGGACGTGGCCCGCCCCTCGGCCAAACCCACCCTGGCGGCCCTTCGGGCACTCGGCATCACCCGGATGATCATGCTCACCGGCGATAACCAGCGGGTGGCGAACGCCGTCGCGAAGGACATCGGCATCACTGATCCGCTAGGCAGCCTACTGCCGGAAGATAAGGTAGCCGCCATCGAGCGGCTGCGCGGGGAAGAGGGCCGGGTGGCCATGATTGGCGACGGCGTCAACGACGCGCCCGCCATGGCCCGCAGTACCGTGGGCATTGCCATGGGAGCGGCCGGCTCTGATGTGGCCCTGGAAACCGCGGACGTCGCCCTCATGGCCGACCGCCTCGACAACCTCCCCTTCGCGATCGGACTGAGCCGAAAGGCCCGGTCGATCATCAAGCAGAATCTCTTCATCAGTTTGGGTGTCGTGGCCGTCTTGGTCCCGCTTACTATGTTTGGCATTGCCAGTCTAGGGCCCGCCGTGATTGCCCACGAAGGCTCCACGATGGTAGTAGTAGTCAATGCGTTGCGCCTGCTAGCGTATAAAAATTAGAGAGGGTAATAGCAATATTGCTATATTTGCATTTCAATCACCGTCTATGCTTCTCTCTCAATTGACCGCTTTTCTCGCCGGCGCCCAGGAATGCTCCATCCAGCTCCCCAATGGCACCCTAGTGCCCCGCCATTTTCACGTGACGGAGGTCGGGGAAGTTACGCGTCGCTTCATCGACTGCGGGGGTACCCGTCGGCACGAGCGAGTAGTCAATCTGCAATTGTGGAATGCCGACGACTACGACCACCGCCTGGCGCCCGACAAATTGCGGTCGATCTTAAGCCTTGCCCAGCGCGACCTCGGGCTTGGTGATCTCGAAATCGAAGTAGAATACCAGGGCAAAGAAACCATCGAGAAGTTCGGCCTATCCGCGGTCGGCGACCGGCTGCTGCTGACGGCCAAGGCGACGGACTGCCTGGCCCGAGACCAGTGCGGCGTTCCTGCACCGAAAAAAGAAATCTCCCTCGGCGGATTTGTCGCTAAACCAGCGGATGCCTGCACCCCGGGAGGCGGCTGCTGCTAATTCTTCGTCCATGGGAGCTACCAAGACCGAAGTTTACACCGAGGAGCAGAACCAGCTGGCCGACCTCTGCCGCGTGCTCGGCCACCCCGCCCGGATCGCTATTTTAGAAAAGCTACTGACCACCGATTGCTGTTGTTGTCGCGACTTTACGGCCGAGATCGACCTGGCCCAACCCACCGTCTCCCGCCACCTTAAGGAACTGAAGGCGGCCGGACTCATTGCGGGAACCGTCGAGGGGAGTAGCGTGAGTTACTGCATCGACCGCCGGCGGTGGCGGGAAGTGCAAGCCACCCTCAACCACTTGTTCAACCTCCCCGGCTCGTACGGCCCGGCAAAATGCTAAACCCATAGATGTTCGTTTCTCCACCCACCCTGTTACCGGAGTTGGCCGCTACCGTGCGCGGACTCACTGCTACCTTCGGGGGAATACCACACGGACGCCTGAACGTGCTCCGCCAGCTGTCTAATTACCTGCGGGAACACCGGCAGGGGACTATCCGCCTCCACTTCATCTGTTCGCACAACTCACGGCGCAGCCAATTAGCTATGGTTTGGGCCGGCGTCGCCGCGGTCCGCTACGGGTACCCGGATGTACAAGTCTCCTCGGGGGGAACGGAAACTACCGCCTTCTTCCCCGCCGCCGTCGCAGCCCTGGAGCGGCAAGGTTTTCGGGTAGCGCACGCGGCCGGAGAGAATCCGATTTATGGGGTCACCTTTTCCACCGAGGCATCCCCGCTGGACTGCTATTCCAAGCGCTACGATGCTCCCGGCACGCCCACCCAAGATTTTGCCGCCGTCCTGACCTGCGCGGAGGTGGATGCCCTGTGTCCCATCATCCCCGGGGCGGATTGCCGCATTGCTCTCCCCTACGATGACCCGAAGGTGGCCGACGGCAAGCCGAATCGGCAGCAGCACTACGACGAGCGGGCCGCCGAGATTGGGCGCGAGTTGCTATTCGCCTTTGCCGCCGGGGCAAGCCCGTTTTTACGCTGGCCCGAGCTGTCGGGGCAACGTAGTAGCAGCTGGTAGCGTTACTACCCCGTAGTGCAGCGCCTTCTCCCCCTCTTCCTGGCCTTTATTATGCTCGTCGGTTCCATCGGCGTGACGGTAAACCGCCATTTCTGCATGGGAGAATTGAAATCGCTAACCCTATTTGGCAACACCGCCACCTGCGCCATGGCTGCTGTGCCAGCCAAGCCCCCCTGTCCGCTGCACGCGACGGAGGCCGTAGCGAAGAAAGGCTGCTGTGACGACGAGCAAGAGTTTGTGCAGTGGGACGATGACCGTCAAGTCTTCGAGGTACAGGCCCTGCCGGTGCTGCCTGCTGTAGTCGGGCCGGTCCCCTTGCTGCCCGCCGTCCGCCCGCCCCTGCACCCGCGCGCCGCCGCCCTGCGCCGCTACGAAAATTACCGCCCCCCGCCGCGCGTGATCGACGTGCCGAGCCACTGGCAGGTCTTCCGTCTATAACTGCCGCACTCCTTTCCACTTGCCCTCCGCTGACCGCGTGCAGGGCTTTTCCCGTTGTATCAAGGACTGCGCATGTTAGGTGCAATTATTCGTTTTTTCCTGGAGAATAAGGTGGTGGTCTGGCTGTTGCTGCTCGGCTTTGTGGGCTGGGGACTAGTGGTTAGCCCGTTTGCCCTCTCCCCCTGGCCCCACTCCAGGGGGGAGGGGAGCTTACTGCCCCGCGACCCCGTGGCGGTAGACGCTATCCCTGACATTGGGGAAAACCAGCAGATTGTGTTCACCGACTGGGCGGGGCAGTCGCCGCAGGACGTAGAGAATCAGGTTACCTACCCCCTCACCTCCTCCCTGCTGGGGATACCGGGGGTACGCAGCGTACGGTCTACCTCGATGTTCGGCTTTTCGAGCATTTACCTGATTTTCGAAGAGGACGTGGAGTTTTACTGGTCGCGCAGCCGCATCCTCGAGAAACTGAACAGCCTGCCGGAAGGCCTTTTGCCGGAGGGGGTGGTGCCCGCACTTGGTCCGGACGCGACGGCCCTGGGGCAAGTGTTTTGGTATACCCTAGAAGGTCGGACGCCGGAGGGAGAGCCGGTGGGGGGGTGGGATTTGGACGAGTTGCGGTCTACCCAGGACTTTTACGTCCGCTACGGCCTCAGCGCGGCGGGCGGCGTGAGCGAGGTAGCCAGCATCGGCGGATTTGTGAAGGAATACCAGGTGGACGTGGATCCCGAGAAGATGCGGGTCTACGGCATCGGCCTCGACCAGGTCATGCGGGCGGTGCGCGGCAGCAACCTCGACGTGGGGGCCGCTACCCTGGAGATCAACCTGGCGGAGTACTTCGTGCGGGGGCTGGGGTACCTGCAGAATCTGGAGGACCTCGAAAGCAGCGTGGTAGCCGAGGTAAACAACGTGCCCATCCGCCTCAGCGACATTGCCCGCGTCAACGTAGGCCCGGCCGAACGCCGGGGGCTGCTCGACAAGTCGGGGGCCGAAGCGGTGGGTGGCGTGGTGGTGGCGCGGTACGGGGCCAATCCCCTCGAAGTCATTGACAACGTCAAGGCCAAGATCGCCGAGCTGACGCCGGGCCTGCCGCGGCGGGTGCTGGACGACGGCACCGTGAGTCAGGTGACCATCGTGCCCTTCTACGACCGCAGCGTACTTATCCGCGAAACCATCGGCACCCTGGAGGAGGCCCTCACCCTGGAAATCCTGATCACGGCCATCGTGGTGATCCTACTGCTCTTTAACCTGCAATCCTCGCTCCTGGTCGCCGGCACGCTGCCGGTGGCGGTGCTGATCTGCTTCATCGCCATGCGCTACTTGGGGGTGGACGCCAATATCGTGGCGCTGTCGGGCATAGCGATTGCGATCGGCACGATGGTGGACATGGGCATCGTGCTCTCCGAGAGCATGGTGCACCGCCTGAGCAACGCCCCGCCCGGGGAGAGTCGGGTCGAGAGCATTTACGAGGCAACGATCGAGGTTGCCTCCGCGGTGCTTACGGCGGTAGCTACGACCATCATCAGCTTCCTGCCGGTCTTCACTATGGAAGCAGCGGAGGGGAAGCTCTTTCGCCCGCTGGCCTTCACCAAGACCTTTGCGCTGGTGGCGGCGATCTTCGTATCCATCGCCTTCCTGCCGGCCCTGGCGGACCAGCTGTTCGGGCTGGACCGGCTCGGGACGGCGGCGCAAGATTGCTCGGGCAACATCCTGCTGATCGTCGCGGGCGTGGTGGCTGGGATTTACGTAGCGTGGTGGTTGGGGGCAATTGCGGTGCTGGCGGCCTGCTCGGGCTGGCCAATGTTTTGGGCGGGGACTGGTGCGGCGGGCCCTGCGGCGGACGCGGGTGCGGGCGGCACCGCAGGCCCGGCCGGCAGCTTCCTACCCGTAATCATCAACGTCCTCATTGCCCTCACCCTAGCCTGGATACTGGCCGGCCACTGGCTCCCGCTCGGAGTAGAACGTACCCAGGCGTACAACTTCCTCTTCGTAGTGGTGGTGGCCGGGGGACTGCTGGGCTTCTTCTGGTTGGTGATTCACTTTTACGGGACTATTCTACGGTTTCTGCTGCGGGTAAAAGTTCCTGTTTCTGCTCCTGATCGCCCTGATCATCAGCCGCCGGAGTGGGCGTCTACCGCAATATCGGCGAGGAATTTATGCCCGCCCTGGGCGAGGGCACCTTCCTACTGATGCCTACGGCCATGCCCCACGCCGGCATCGCCGAGAACCGGAGTAACCTACGCACCATTGATATGGCCGTTACCACGATCCCCGAAGTGGACATGGTCGTCGGCAAAGCCGGCCGGGTAAATAGCCCGCTCGATCCCGCGCCGCTATCGATGTACGAAAACATCGTGCAGTACAAGAGCGAGTACGCTACGGATGGGGACGGGCGGCGCTTGCGATTTCGGGTGGATGAGGCGGGGAATTTCGTGACCCGGTCCGACGCTACCCCGTTGGACGGGGGGGGGCCGTCCAACGGGGTAGCGGTAGCCGACCTCATCCCCGACGACCACGGGCAGTACTACCGGCAGTGGCGCGACCACATCCGCTCCCCCGACGACATCTGGGAAGAGATCGTCCAGGCCGTGAACCTGCCCGGGGTCACCTCGGCGCCCAAGCTGCAACCCATCGAGACTCGGCTGGTGATGCTGCAAACCGGTATGCGCGCCCCAATGGGTATCAAGGTGCGGGGCAACGACTTGGCTACCATCGAGGCCTTCGGCCTAGAACTCGAGCAGCACCTGCGGGAAGTGGAGGGGGTAAAGGACGCGGCCGTTTTCGCCGACCGCATTGTCGGGAAGCCCTATTTACTGCTAGACATCCGGCGCGACGCCATCGCCCGTTACGGGCTCTCGGTAAACGACGTGCAGCAACAGATCATGGCCACCGTGGGCGGCATGTTGCTGACCACCACGGTCGAGGGCCGGGAGCGCTATGCCGTGCGGCTGCGCTATCCCCGGGAATTACGCGACGATCCGGAGTCCATTCGCCGCATCCTCGTCCCCGCCGGCGAGGGACGGCAAATTCCGCTGGGTGACCTCATCGACATCCGCTACGAACAGGGGCCGCAAATGATCAAGAGCGAGGACGGATTCCTGGTCGGTTACGTACTTTTTGATCAGGAGGAGGGCTACTCCGAAGTCGGGGTTGTCGATAATGCTTCCGCCTACCTGACGGGGCTCATCAATGGGGGCCAGCTCGACGTCCCGGCCGGCATCAGCTACCGCTTCGCCGGTAATTACGAGCAACAGGTACGGGCGGATGCGCGGCTGCGGCTGGTGCTGCCGATCGCGCTCGGACTGATCTTCCTCATCCTCTACTTTCAGTTCCGTTCGGTGACCGTAGCGCTGATGGTCTTCAGCGGGGTCTTCGTAGCCTTCTCCGGTGGCTTCCTGCTGCTCGGGGGGTTATGCGAATCCCTGATTTTCTGAACTTCGACTTCTTCGGCACCAACCTGCGCGACCTCTTCCAGATGCGGACCATCAACCTGAGCGTCGCGGTCTGGGTGGGCTTCCTGGCCCTGTTCGGTATCGCCACCGACGATGGGGTGCTGGTGGCCACCTTCCTGCGGGACAGCTTCGAGCGCAACGAACCCACGACGGTGCGGGAGGTGCGGGACGCCGTCGTCGAGGGCGGCCTCCGGCGGGTGCGGCCGGCGATGATGACCACGGCCACCACGATCCTGGCCCTCCTGCCCGTACTCACCGCCACCGGGCGGGGGGCCGACATCATGCTGCCCATGGCCATCCCGAGTTTCGGGGGAATGCTGTTTCAGGTGGTCACCATGTTTACGGTACCGGTACTCTGGGCGTGGCGCGCGGAGTGGCGGGTAAAACGGAAGCTATGATTTATAAATTACCCATTACGAAGTACCAGTTACCATTGGCCCCGCTACTGCTCACCGGGGTAACGGCTACGCTCGCTGCGCTCCTACGCACATCGGATCCTCCTCTGCGACACCTCCATGAAGCCCTCCGCGTCACCTCCGTGGTGACCTTGATCCTGTTGGCCAGCCTCCCCGCAGGTGCCCAATCCCTCGATTCCCTCCGCGAGCTCGTCCGCGAAAACCACCCCGAGCTGCGCGCCCTCGCCTACGCCTACCGGGCGGAAAGCACCCGCGGACGACAGCAGAACCAGCTGCCCGACCTGGAGGTCAGCGGCGGCGTATCGCCCATGCCGGTGGAGACCCGCCTCGGGCCCCAGCTTGCCCGGATCGGGGTGACGCAGATGTTCCCCTGGCCGGGCACGCTGGCCGCGCTGTCCGATCTGGCCGACGCCCAGGCCCGGCCCCTGCTGGAAGAGGCTGCCGCCCGGCAACTGGAACTGATCTACGCGCTCGAAGCCACCTACTACGAATTGGTGGAGGCCGGGGCCAACATCACTACCCTGCAGACCAGTGTAGAGCTCTACCGCGGCCTGCGGGAAGTGGCGCTCAGCCGGGTGGAAAACTCCCGGGGTAGTAGCGTAGAGGTCTACCGCAGCGAACTGGAGATCAACGCCGCGCTGCGGCGCATCCGGGAGCTCGGGGTGATGCAGGCCCTGGCCTGGACCCGCATCGAGGAATTGGTGAACACCCCCCTGCCCCGGCAACTGGTGGCGCCCGCGTCGCGCATCCTCCCCGAGCTGCCCGAGGCACTCTACGCCGACCATCCGCTCGTCCGCATTTACGCCCTGCGGGAGGAGATCGCCCGTCGCGCGCTGTCGGTCAATGCGCTGGATGCCCGGCCGGAAGTTGCGCTGGGAGTGGAATACGCCGTTATGGGCAGGCGTACCGACGCGGATCCGGAGGGCAACGGACGGGATATGATCATGCCCCAATTCATGGTCCGCTTCCCCATCCGTCGGGGAAAATTCGACGCCAAACGCGAGGAGGAGGAAATACGGCTTCAGGAGTTCGGGGCGCGGCGCGAGGCCGTGGTTAACGAACTACGCGCGGCCGTCGCCACCGCCCGCCTGGCCGCCGCCGACGCGGCCGACCGCCTGGAATTCCTGTCCGAGCAGGCCAAACTAACGGAGGCTGCCCTCCAGATCGCCCGCAGCGAGTACGCCAACTCCCGCCGCCCCTTCGACGAAGTGCTGCGGCTGCTCAACGAACTGGTGGACTACCGCATCCAGGCGATTGCCGCCCGCCGCACCCTTGCCACCCAAACCGCCGCCCTCGACCGCTACCTGCCGCGGCGCTAACCTCCCGCCGGCCGGGCGTTGCGCTGCTTCGCTCGTCCGCCGGGGATAAAACCAACATCCATGAACATCTCCAGGCTACTATCCCTCACGTTCGCGCTTGCCGTAGGCCTGCTGGCCGGGTACGTATTCTTCGGTAGCGAGGACGCCAGTCACGCTCATTCGCCGGACGGACAAGCCCCGCCGACGAGCGAACTCGTGCAGTACACCTGCTCCATGCACCCCCAAATCCAACGGGAAGAACCCGGCGACTGCCCGATTTGCGGCATGGACCTCATCCCCCAGTCCGTCGGCACCGACAGCGACCCGACCGTACTGACCATGACGGAGGCGGCCGTCGCCCTGGCCCGCGTGCGCACGACCCCGGTCGGAGCCCCCCTCTCCTCCGGAGCGGGGCAGGGGGGAGAGGAGAACGCGGGCATCCACCTCACCGGCCGCCTGGCCGCCGACGACCGCACGGCGGCGGTGCAGTCGGTCAATTATCCCGGCCGGCTGGAGCAACTCCTCGTCACCTACCCCGGCGAACGCGTCACCGTGGGGCAGCGCATCGCCACCATGTACTCCCCCGAGCTGGTGGTCGCACAGGAAGAACTGATTGCGGCCGGAAAACTGGCTAGCCTATCTCCGGAACTCCTCACGGCCGCCCGCAACAAGCTCCGCAACCTAAAGATCGGCGACGAGCGGATCGCCGAGGTAGAGCGTAGCGGGGAAGTCCTCACGAATTTTCCGGTGTACGCCGAGCGGGGCGGCACGGTGCTGGAGGTCCGCCGCCGGGTCGGGGATTACCTCGTGGCGGGGGAGGCCCTGTACACCCTGACCGACCTCGGTCAGCTGTGGGCGCTCCTCGATGCCTACGAGCGGGACCTTGCCGCGGTGCGGGTGGGCGACCACGTCACCTTTACCGTAGCCGCACTGCCGGAGCAGTCCTTCACGGCCCGGGTGACCTTCGTCGATCCCGTGATCGATCCGTCGACCCGCACCGCGTCCATCCGGGCGGAGGTGAGCAATCCGCGGGGGGTACTGAAGCCGGCGATGTTTATCGAAGGCACCATTCGTACCTCCGCCCCCCGCAGCTCGGGCCCCTCACTGGCGGACGGTCCGCTAGAGGTGCCCAAAACCGCCGTGCTGTGGACCGGCGAGCGCTCCGTCGTCTACGTAGAGGTACCCGACCGTGGGGTGCCGACCTACCAGTTTCGGGAGGTGACCCTGGGCCCCTCCACCGGTTCCGGCTACCGCGTCCTGGCCGGTCTGAAAGCGGGCGAACGGGTAGTGACGAACGGCACCTTCAGCATCGATGCCGCCGCCCAGCTCAACAACCAATTTAGCATGATGAACCGCGACGTCCTCGTGCAGGGCCGACAGGTCGCAGGATTTACCGCCCTCACCCTGCCCAATTTCCGCGGCGAAACCCCGCCCGATTTCCGGCAACAGCTCACCGAAGTGGTGGATGCCTACCTGCCCGTGAAGGACCGGATGGTGTCCTCCGCACCCGCGGGCCCCGCCCTACTGGAACCGCTCCGCGGCGCACTTGGGGCGGTAGACATGCAGCTGCTAAAGAATCCGGACGCGCACACCTTCTGGATGGAGCAACTAAACGCCCTCAACGATCACCTGGGCGCACTCGCGGGTGCCGCGGGAGACCTCGAAACGCAACGCGAGCAGTTCGGCTTTCTGTCCCAGGCGCTGATCAATGTCCTGACCGCTTTCGGCGCGGAGGAACCGCTGTACGTGCAGCGCTGCCCCATGGCCTTCGCGGGGGCCGGGGCGAACTGGATCAGTGCCGAACTGCCCATCCGCAACCCCTACTACGGCGAGGCCATGCTGACGTGCGGCTCGATCATTGACACCCTGATCACCGACTGAGGCGATGATGACATAATGACAGACCTCGGAGGTCTGCCAGCCTGGCAGCCGGGTGCTGCTATATTCCAAACCGACGCGGCAGAAGCCCTCAGGCGAGTAAATAAAAAGCACATCGAGCAAACAAAGGTGCTAAGAGATGCGTGTGACACACGTGCCGCAACGTCTTGCGGCCCCCTCCGACAAACCGATAATCCGTCATCATACCACATCTTATGAGCGCCCAGCTAAACATCAACTACCTCGACTGCATCGAAGCCTGCCAGGCCTGCCTGATCGACTGTAAGGTCTGCCTCGCCAAGATGGCGGGCAAGGAATCCATGAACGACTGCCCGCTGTGCTGCGTGCAGTGCATCGACGTGCTGCAGGCCAGCATCGGCTTAATGGCCGTCGACAGCAAATTCGCCGCCGAGCACTGCGCGCTCTGTGCCAAAGTCTGCGAATACTGCGCCGGAGCGTGCGAGGCCCACGATCATGCGCATTGTCAGCGCTGCGCCGAGAGCTGCCGCAAGTGCGCGGAGGAATGCCGCAAGATGGCCGCATGACTTTTTGACAGACCTCCGAGGTCTGTCATCCACCGACACGTTGGCTGCCGACAACTGAAGACATTATGACAGACCTCCGAGGTCTGTCAACTTGTCACGTTAGGCCAATCGCCGCTTCACCAGCTTAACGACCAGCGTCACCAGAAAGCCCGAGATGAAAAGTGCCGCAAAGCCCAGCACCAGCCAGCTCGTATGGTCGCGGATGAACGGAACCGTACCCAGGAAGTAGCCCAGGGTGACCAGCGAGATGACCCAAATTGCCGCACTCAGGACGTTGTAGCGGGCGAAGCGACTGCGGTCCATCTTGGAAACCCCGGCGATGAAGGGCACCAAGGCCTTCACAATAGGCAGGAAGCGGGAAGTGATGAGTGCGGTGGCCCCGAACTTTCGATAGAAAGCGTGGGCCCGGTCGTATCCCTGGCGGTCAAGCCATTTGAAGCGGCGAAACAGCGTCGGACCGAGTTTGTGGCCCAGGCGGTAGCCCGTCCATGCTCCCAGGGCGGCGGCTATAATGAGCACGGCGGAAACAACGAAGGGGTTAAGCAGTGCACTAGCGCTCAGCACCCCCACCGCGAAGAGCAGCCCGTCACCGGGGAAAAAGGGGGCCAAGGGGAAAAACGCCGTTTCTATGTAAATCACCGCGAAGAGCAGCCCGTAGGTCGCCACCGGATACAACAGCGCCGCCTGCCGCAGACTGTCGTCGAGATGAAAAAAGAAGTCCGCGAGCTCGCCCATGTAGGGGAATAACCCCGTACCGTGGGCAAAATGTTTCGTATTTACACAAACAGAAGTAGCAGCGTAAGCAGGAGGCCACCGGCAGCAAACCACAGGCCTTTGCGCAGGATTGGCCCACCCGGCATATACATCCAGAAGGCGGAAATGACGAAAAACAGCAGCGCGGCACCGAAAAATAGATTAAAGACGTACAGGGCATCCTTCGTGCTGGACTTATGCAGGTCCGTCATCTTATTCAGGACGTACGGTAACTGCTTGCGGGTCTCTACGAAGGTGCCGTCGTCGGCATCGTACGAGCCCCCCGGGAAGTAAACGACCGCCCCCCGGGTACTGTCGGGGGTAAACTCCTTCAAGCGGGCCACCTTACCCAGCATCTCATTATCGAGGCCAGTCTGGATGGTCCGCTCGGCAACGACGGTTTGCTTGAGGAAGTCCGTATTCCGAAAAATCAGCACCATACCGCTGATGGCGTACACGGCCATGATGCCGGCCAGGAAAAAGCCGAGGTAGCGGTGTACCACGCGCATGGTAAACGAGAGGGGACGGGATGCCTGAGCCATGTTCAGCAAACAGTTGGGTGATGGGGGCCAAAGGTAAGGCAGGGAGGCGGGTGTAAGGGGTGCAAGCGGGCGGTGGCAAACCTCTCCTCCTAACGGACGTTATTCGGACACTAACTCATTCTTCGATTATGCACGTTAACCGATTTACTCCCGCACTTTTTGCCTTCGTGTTCCTGGCGACCACCGCCTGTGAGCGGCGTACCAACGAAGCGGAAATGGTGACCACCACCGCCACAGCCCCCTCCGAACTGGTGGTCGAGCCCCGCATCCCCGATTGGCAGAAAGATGCCGTTATCTACGAGGTCAACACCCGTATCTATACCCCCGAGGGCACCTTCGCCGCCTTCCAGGAGCACCTACCCCGCCTGGCCGAAATGGGCGTTGACCTGCTCTGGTTCATGCCCATCCACCCGGTCAGCGAAAAGAACCGCAAGGGCGATCTCGGTAGTCCCTACGCCGTTGCCGACTACAAGGCCGTTAATCCCGATTTCGGCACCGAGGCCGACTTCAAACGACTCATGGAGGCCATCCACGCCGCCGGCATGCACGCCATCATCGACTGGGTGCCCAACCACACCGGCTGGGACAACAACTGGATCACGACCCACCCCGATTTCTACACTAAAAAGGACGGAGAGATCACCGACCCCATTAATCCGGACACCGGCGAAAGCTGGGGCTGGACCGATGTGGCCGACCTCAACTACGACAACTTTGAAATGCGCGACAGTATGATCGCCGCCATGAGCTACTGGGTGGAGGAGATGGATGTCGACGGCTTTCGGGTGGACGTCGCCCACGGCGTACCCGTTGACTTCTGGGAGCAGGCCGCCGACTCGCTCTACGCCCTGGAGCCGCTGTTTATGCTCTCCGAGGGGGCCGTGCCCGCCATCGTCAACGACGGCGCATTCGTGATGGACTACGGCTGGGAAATGCACCACACCCTCAACGAAATCGCCAAGGCCCGCGGCGCTAACCGCCAGGTCAGTACCGACATGAAAAACATCGCCCGGGAAGAGGGCGAGGACATGAATGACGTCTCCGCCTTGGCCATCGACGAGGCGCTCGCCAAGCAAAAAGAGGAATACCACCGCGGCTACAAGATGCAGTTCACTTCCAACCACGACGAGAATGCCTGGGCCGGCACCGAATACCAACGTATGGGCGACGGCGCCCAGGCATTCGCCGTGCTGACCGCCACCTTCGACGGGATGCCGCTGATCTACACCGGTCAGGAGTCGGGGATCGACCGCCAGTACGAGTTCTTTAAAAAAGATCAGATCGAGTGGGGAGATTTTAAGCTTGCCGGCTTTTACAAGACCCTCTTTGATCTTAAAAAGCGCAATGCCGCCCTCTGGAACGGCGATGCCGGTGGTGAACTATTCAAGATTCCTACCGGCAACGACGAGCACGTGTATGCCTTCACCCGCGAGAAGGACGGCGATAAGGTGGTCGTGATGATCAACCTCTCCAGCGAGCCTCAGATGGCGGAACCCACCGGCGATCGCTTCGCGGGTACCTACACCGACGTGTTCGCCAATGCCCCGCTAGAACTCACCAACGGCATGCGTCGGGACATGGAACCCTGGAGCTATTTGGTGCTATCGAATAAGTAGCTTTACTACCACCGCATCCGAAGACCAAATAAAGCTTGATTACCCGTGGCACGAACACCCGGGCAGGGCAACGGGTGCCGGTGCGCATCCCAGGGAACGGAGTAGGCCGCAGATGACGTGTACGCTTTACTGAATTGGTGGACCGAGGTACGAAAGCCAGGGTCAGACCGTCCCCTTCCTGTACCTCGTCTTGGATCGTACCGGAAATGATGTTGCCTCTGGTGTGGAGCTCACTCAGCGGGTACTGACTGCTTCGCTTTTCCCCCTGTGCCATCACGGGGTGGACGCATTTACCATCGTCTCCACTTCTCACGCTACCTCATAAAAAACTGCTACCTAAAATCGCCTCCTGCTACTGAGCCGCCTGTTCCTGGCCCTCTTCATCTTTGTGACGGGGTGCCTCGAAGCAAAACCTATTACACGCTTTCCCGATGCGGTAGAACCGGGCGACCTGGAGGTGATGTACACAGGCTAATAACTTAATCCGTAGCAGTAATTCAAAGCACGATGAAGGAGCACCCCGGTGGGGTGCTCCTTAGCTAGGGGCCGGTAGATAAGAGTTTGTTTGGGTATTCCGAGCCTGACGAAAGCGCCGCTATTTTGGGGTCTATTCGAGCGTCCAAAAGGAAAGCCTAGCGGGCTAGGTGACGTTCTTTGAGGCGAAGAATCGGCGCAAAACAGCAAGGTTACGGCGGTGAGCGGAATCCCAAACAAGCTTTAAGCGAATCTTCCAAGAGTTTGCTGAGGGTACCAGATATTTTATGGCCATTGGAGACTCAGTTATACGCTCACTAATTAACGCAGCTAAGTTTTGGTTTGCTACTCAGCGGGCCATTTTCCCTCCCCATTAGACACAACATACCCCGCCCCCAGCATAGTGGGACCCTGTTAGCCGACGGTACCCCTCGTGGTACACGGGTGGCTCACGTCACTAGCCGGATCATTAAGGTTATCCCTTTTCCTTGCAGCAAAATAAGTCGCACCGGTACGAAATGGCCTGAACTGAACCAAGTCGGGATGTACTGTTTAGTTGGCGAGCATCCCGATACCGGACGCGAGATAGTTGTAGGTGGGAAAAGCTAAACGCATTCACCAGCCCCTTACCCAGCATGACTACGGAAAGAATTGGTAGGATTATGCAGCAGTCCGTATCGCCCAGGACGACACCTTGACCTACGCTCACGCGGGATATTTAGAGCCTCTGTGCATTGCCGCCCTCCGTGGGGCGGCCCGGTACGAAGTGGACAACCGCCGCGACGAGCGCATGCCCCAGGTAGCTGAAGGCACGACGGCCGATCTGGAAGCCACTTTCGACAAGCTTAAGCTACTTCTGGGTACCCTAGGTTATTCGGCCTTTGACGCGCCAAAGGTCAAACTGGAGACCTCACCCAGTAAAGTACTGACCATGAGCGGCCGTGGCGTCACCGCGAAAGGTGACCTGACGGAGGAGGGCTTCGTCGTCTTCAATGGATCGCAGGCTGCCCCCAAAAACGGAACCTTCCATCGGCAAGCGGGCAGGCAAAATGCGGAAGGAACTGTTCGCGGACGGCAGTCTGCTGCCGGAGGGGGACTACCTGATCTTTACCCGCGACGTTACCTTCACCTTCCCGAGTGGCGCCAATTCCGTAGTTTTAGTTAGCAACATTAAAGGCTGGGTTTCCTAAAAGGACAGCCGGCGGCGGACCATTGATGAGATCCACCGCGAACCCCCATTTGCGAAGCACTAACGGGCCCCTACCCCCAACTCCCCCACAACACCTCCGCCGGATGCCACGCCCGCTGCCCCAAACCATCCTTTACGGTGTGCCGGCAGCTGGTGCCGGCGGCGACGACCAGCGTCTCCGGAGTCCGACCGCGAATCTTGGAGAGTAAGGACTGCTCCGCAATCCTCTGGCTGATCGCAAAGTGCTCGGCCTCGTAACCGAAGGAGCCGGCCATGCCGCAGCAGCCGCTGTCGAGCAGGGTGACGGAGAAGTGCTTCGGTAGCGACAACACCGCCGCACACTGGCTCGCCTCCCCGAGTGCCTTCTCGTGGCAGTGCACGTGCAACACCAGCTCCCGCCGGGCTTCTCCAAAATCTTCCGAAGTGAGATGGCCCCGCGTAAATTCCCGGAACAACCACTCGTCGAAGGTAAAGGCGTACTTCCCCAGCACCCGCGCCCGCGCCTGGAAATCGCCGCGGAATAGCTTGGGATACTCATCGCGAAAACCGAGTACGGCCGAGGGCTCCAGGCCCACCAGGGGCACGTCCTCCCCCACCCGATCGCGAAAGGCGGCGATGTTGCGGGCCGCCAGGCGACGCGCCTCCCGCAGCAGGCCCTTACTGAGCTGTGCCCGGCCGCTGCCGGCGTGCTCCGGCCACTCGACGGCGTAGCCCAGCTTCCACCACAGCCGCAGGGCAGCTTTGCCCACCTCCACGTCCTGGTAATTGACGAACTCGTCGCCAAAGAGGTACAATTGGCCCCGCGTGCCCGCCACCGCTGGTCGCTCGCGCTTGTAGAAGGAGCGCAGCGATTCCTCGGGGAAACGGGGCAGCGAGCGCTCCGGGGCAATCCCCGCGATGCGCTTGACGAGCGGGCCAGTGAGGTCGAGCAGGAAGTTGGCCAGGCCCGGGACCTTGCCGCCCAGGCGATAGAGCAACTCATTGGCGGCCACTAGTCGGGTACGCAGCGATAGCCCCTCCTTCTCCTGCCGCTGGTGGAGGTACTCGGCCTTGAGATTAGTCATATTGACCGTGCTCGGGCACTCGCTAGTGCAGGCCTTGCAACTGAGGCAGAGGTCCATTGCCTCCGCCAGCGCGGGGTGGCTGAAGGGATCCTCATGCTGGTTCTGGGTCAGGATTTCGCGCAATACGTTGGCGCGGCCGCGGGTGCTGTCCTTTTCGTGCAGGGTTGCGCGGTAGCTCGGACACATGGCCCCGCCCGAGAGCTTGCGGCAGTCGCCCGAACCGTTGCATTTCTCGGCGGACCGGAGGTAGCCCTCGTCCGCAGAGAAGTCCAGGGCGGTGGGATACTCCCGCACCGACTGCTCCGCTTCATAGCGCAGGCCCTCGTTCATGGGCGGGGCCTCCACGATCTTACCGGGGTTGAAGATGCCCTGGGGGTCCCAGGTTTGCTTGAGTTCGACCAGCAGTTGGTAGACTTCCGGGCCGAGCATCTCGGGCAGGAACTGGCCGCGCACCCGCCCGTCACCATGCTCGCCGCTAAGACTGCCGCGGTATTTTTTGACCAGGCGGGCCACGTCGCGGGTGATGTCGTGAAACCGCCGGCGGTCTTTGGTTTTCTTTAGATCCAGGATCGGCCGCAGGTGCAGTTCCCCCGCTCCGGCGTGGGCGTAGAATACGGGGTGCTGCTGGTACAGCTGCATCAACTCCTCAAACTCGGCGATGTAGTCGGCCAGGTCCGGCAGGGCCACGGCGGTGTCCTCGATGCAGGCCACCGCCTTGGCGTCGCCGACCATGTTGCCTAGGATGCCCAATCCGGCGGCGCGGAGGGCCCAGACGCGGTCGGTCTGCAGCTGTCCCTGTAGGGCCGGGGCGGCGTAGGCGGGCTCGGCTAGGGCCGTCGGCCGTATGAGACTCTCTCCTAACCGGTGGGCCAGGTCCAGGGCCAGTTCGTCGGTGGCCGCGCGGTACTCGACCAGCAGCAGGGCGCGGGGATTGCCCTCCACGAAGGCCGCGTTCTTCCGCTGGTCGGGATTATCAAGGGCCAGCTGCAGAATCGTATCATCCATCAGTTCGCACATAAAGGGGGCGGTCTCCATCGCCAGTTGGGTAGCGCGCAGGGAAGCGTCGATACTCCGGAAGTGCAGGGCCACCACCGCCGAACCCCGCGGCGGCAGCGGGAGGATGTTCACCTTCAACTGCGTGGTAAACGCCAGGGTGCCCTCGGAACCGGCCAGCAGGGGGCAGAGGTTGAGGGGCGGCCCGTCGGCATCGAAGGGGGCCTGCCGGGCCAGCAGGTCCAGCGCGTAGCCGTTGTTGCGGCGGGTCACGCCAGGTTTGGGATAAGCCGCAGCGATGCGGGTACGGGTACCCGGGTCGCCCAGGGTACGATGCAGCCACTGGTACACAGCCGTCAGTATCGAAGGCGCTCCCCTCTTTCCTGGAAGGGGGTCGGGGGAGAGGGAACATACGCTCCCATCACTCAAAACCACCCGCGCCTCCAACACATGCTCCCGCGTACTGCCCACCGTGATGCTGGTACTCCCACAACTGTTGTTGCCGAACATGCCGCCGAGGGTGCAGCGATTGGCTGTACTCGTATTGGGGCCGAACCAGCGGCCGTGTTCCTGCAGCGCCCCATTGAGCTGGTCGCGCACCACCCCGGGCTCCACGATGGCGTAGCCTTCTTCCACATTGATCTCGATGATTTTGCGCAGGTGCCGACTCACGTCCACCACCAGTCCATTCCCTACGGCCTGACCCGCCAGGCTCGTCCCGCCCGCCCGCGGCGTAATGGGCACGCCGTACCGCCCGGCAAAGCGCACACAGGCGACGATATCCGCTTCCGAGCGCGGAAACACCACCGCCCGGGGAAGATCCCGGTACACGCTGGCGTCAGTGGCAAACAGGATGCGGTGCAGGACGTCCGTCTCCAGCTCCCCCTCCAGTTCAGCAGCGAGGGTAGACCAGGGGGGGGCGGGGTTGGTGGGCATAGGGCGAAGGTAATTATTGGGTTGTTGGGTTGTTGGGTTGTTGAATTGTTGGGATGCTCGCTTTGCTCGTCTGGGTATTGTAGGTGCCGAGGCAATACCTTTACCTGAATTACGGCTTTACACCCGCGACGCTCCGCCCAACCACTTAGAGCGCCGACGTTTCCGGCGTCTTCGAATTTTAGTAAAACATGTCACAACAGGCAAAGACTATAACGCCTGTAACGCCAACAACTCACCAACCCAACAACTCCCCTCCCCCCATGCTCCTAATCGGCAACATCCTGGTTTCCGACGACGTCGTCGAGGAACACTTCGCCTGCAACCTCACCGCCTGCAAGGGCGCCTGCTGTTGGGAGGGCGACTACGGGGCCCCGCTGGAGGACGATGAGCTGGCCACGCTCGCACGCATCTACCCCGCCGTGGCGCCGCACCTCACCGAATCTGGCCGCGCGGCTATTGCCGAGCAGGGAGTATATACCGTCAATGGGGACGGGCACGACACCCCCCTCATCGACGGCGGAGCCTGCGCCTACATGACCCTCGACGGCACCGGCACCGCCCAGTGCGGCATCGAACAGGCTTACAACGCCGGCGACGTCGACTGGAAAAAACCCGTCAGCTGCCACCTCTACCCCATCCGCATCAACAAAAACCCCCACACCGGCTTCCAAGCCCTCAACTACGACGTGTGGGACATCTGCTCCGCCGCCTGCAGTCGCGGGGCCCGCGAGCGGATCGCCATCTACGAATTCGTGAAGCCGGCCCTGATCCGGAAGTACGGGGAGGAATGGTACGCGGAGTTGGAGGCGGCGGTGACGCGGGGGACGAGTTCACCACCAAGGTAAGGGAGGGCTTCACGGAGGTTGCTCAGAGGAGAAGGCAACTATCCCGCAGGTGCCACCACCTCCAAATCCACCAAAAACTGCGACTCATCAATGCGCACCTCCTCCGGCTTCACGTCGGTGCCCAGGGGCTGCCAGTCGCGGCGGACGTTCAGGCGAACGGCCTCGTCCCGGATGAATACCCCCAGGGGCAGGATCAACTCGGGCACGTCGGCCCGGAGGCGGTATTCGGCCTGGTCGCCGTTTTGCCGTACTTCCACCACCGGCACGTCCGGATGCTTCAGGTACTGGTCGAAGAAGGGCTGTAGGTTAACCTGAGTGTACCGGCTGAAGTAGTCGATCACCTCCTGAGTGCTTACGATGCTACGCGTGTGGTCCTGGTAGAAGCTGCGCAACGTCCCGAAGAACAGCGGATCATCGTCCAGTACGCCGCGGAGCGTGTGCAGCATCCAGGCGCCCTTATAGTAGTGGTCGGAGGAGGCGAAGTCAGTAAAGTTTACCCCTAACGGCCCGAGCATCGGCTCCTGATTGGTGATAAAACGCCGCTGGGTCACGAGGTACCGCCGGGCAGCGGCCGGGTCCATCGTGTACTCCACGTACAGGGCCTCCAGGTAGGTGGTGAACGACTCGTGCACCCACATCTCGGCGTGGTCGGCTACGCTAATGGAATTACCGAAGTACTCGTGGCCGGACTCGTGAACAATGATGTAGTCCCAGTCCATGTCCTCCGGAATCAAGCCGCCCAGGTAGCCGCGCATGTAGCGGTTACCGTACGCAATGCCACTCTGGTGCTCCATGCCGAGGTAGGGCGTCTCGATGAGGGCGTAGCCGTCGTCCCAAAAAGGATACTTGCCCAAATAGTGCTCGTAGGCCGCCAGCATTCCGGGTACTTGCTTGAACTGCTTTTTGGCGCGGGCGAGGTTGTAGTCCAGCACGTAGTAGTCCAGCGCCAGTTCCTCCCCGTCGAAGCTGCGGTAGGTATCGTTGAAGTGGACGTAGTTGCCGATGTTGATCGACACGTCGTAGTTGTTAATGGGATAACTGACGAACCAGTCGTAGCGCTTTTTGCGATCCTCCAGTTCCACCTCCTCGCGCAGGTTGCCGTTGCTGGCCACGAAGAGCCGCTGCGGTACCGTGATGCTAATGAGCATGGAGTCGGGCTCGTCGCTCAGGTGATCCTTATTCGGCCACCAGAGGCTCGCCCCGTCGCCTTCGCACGCCACGCCCACCCAGTAGCGGTTTTTGTGGTCCAGCCCCCAAACGAAGCCGCCGTCCCAGGGGGCATTTTGGGCTACGGTGGGCTGCCCGCCGTAGCGGATGGTCATGCGGTGCCGGCTACCGGTATCCACCGGGTGGGGCAGCTCGACGAAAACGGCGTTCCCCTGGCGCGTGAAGCGCAGATCCTTGCCCTCCTGTTCGATGCCGTCGATCTGCAGGTTTTCGTAGAGGTCGAACTGCAGCATGGGCAATTGGCCGGTGATGGTGTAGTCCATGTCCACCCAACCCGCTATCGTCTCTTCCCGGGGGTCCACGTCGAGGTGGAGCTCGTAGTAGGTCACGTCGTAGTTGGCCCGGGCGCTGCCCAGGGTACCCCGTAGCGTATCGGCCTGCGTGAAGGCGTGATTGCTAAAGTAGTCCGTCTCCTGGGCGCGGACGCAGGTGCAAAGGAAAATGGCGAGCAGTAGGGGAAGCGGATAGCGGGGCATACACAAAGAACGCCATTCCCGCACGGCTGGGGTAGCGGCCGGCCGGCTTTAAAGTTTTGTTAGCACGAGGCCTGACGATCCCCTACGTTTCATCGCCGGCAAAGAGGACGCTGCGGACCACCGTGCGGGAATCGGCTGAGCCGCCCAGGGAACCAGACAAGATTCCCACCGCCGCCAGAAAAGTCACTAAGCGCATGTGCGCATCGAAGGTGGACCCGTCGCGGGCGGACGTCCAGGTGCGCATCAGCTCATCCGGGAACACCCACACGACCACCCCGTACATGAGGGCGGCGAAGAGACAGAACAGGCACACCAGGGTTAGCACCAGGGCCAGGTAGGTAGCCCCCGCCGTGACCACCGCACTCTCCGAGGTCTTGCCCTCCCGGGTGTCGATCAGCCGCAGGGAAAAGGCCCGGTAGAGCACGAAGGTGGCTCCCGCGAAGCTGGCCCCGACGAAGGTTGCCAATTGTCCGTTCGACACTGAAGCGGCAAAATCCCAGGTCTCGCCGCCGAAGATCAGTAGGATGATCACGGAAAGAGCGGTGGCGATCATGGTCGGCAGCTTGGTGGCCAGGCGCAGCGGATTGGCACTCAGGGCGCCGCGGACGATCCGGGGCAGGTTTCCCGCCGTATGCCGCAGCACGAAAGCCAGCTTGCTTCCCTTTGAGTAGCGGTCGTTGGCCTCCTCGCGCAGGTTGGCGTGCATACGTTGCCGCTGCTCCTCCGTGAAGTGATCCATCCGATCGAGGTCGTGCGGCAGGGTAATCCGGGCGAGGAAGTTCGTATTCTCAGCCACGTAGGGCAGGTTCAGTAGGCGTCCGAAGCAATGGAGCATCAGGGCGGTCAACCGGCCGGTGAGCCGGGCTTCCTCCGCCGCGTTGCCGGGGTCGCACTCCGCCAGCCGCCGCGTAGAGATCACCGCAACGTTCGTGAGTCGGGAAGGCAAGGCCAGCAGGTAGGAGATCGAAGAGGCCGACAGCTCCACCTCCGTCAGGATGAGCAAAAAGGCCAGCCGGCGCTCCGTTTTCTCGTTGATCCCGATCTGGATGAAGTCGAGCGGCCGGTAGCCGGTCTCTTCCGGCAGCAACCCCGGCCCTGCGAAGGTCAGCGACTTCACCTGGAAGTGGGACTCCCGCTGCACCACCCGGGTAAACTCGTGAGTAGCCACCCGGGTCAGCCGGTCCAGCCCACGGGCGTCCCGGCCGGTAACGTCCAGTTTCATGATGCCGATTTCTGTTGTTTTTTCCTTCATAGGCGGGCACTCCCTGGCGCGGCCCTTCCCCTAGTTGTTCATCACCACCCTGCCGGCGTCAAGCGATTGCGAAATTCAATCGCTAACCCCTAGTACAAAGCGGAATGGTGGTCCGGAGTTTGCCCACCCACCGGAATACCGGCTTCAAGATCTGGCTACAGGAGTAGAAGTTTTTGGGCTTAATCCCCTATTTTCAGGCCGCTTAGCTGCCTTCCGTCCCTCATTCCGGGCGCCTTACACCCGCAGCGGACCCACCTAACCTACCCGATCGTGCAAAAACTTCTACTTCTTTCCCTCCTCCTCGTGCTCCTCGTCGGCTGTCAGCGGGAACCCACCCTTACACCCGCGGCCGCCGCCGCTGACCTGACCCGCGGCGAGCTGAATGCCCTGGTGGAGGACCACCTGCGGCGGACAAACACCGTATTCGACTGGAACGCGGCCCCCACTCCCGTCGTCTGGTCGGCCCTGGAACTGAGCGATCACCACGCCGTGCTGGGCTACCAACCCGTCGGGGCTACTGACGTGCGCGCCCGTATCCACGAGCTGGACCTCAGCTCCGGCGAGTGGCAGCGCACCCGCGACGAACTCATCAGCGACCTGCTTGCGGCCACCGCCCGCGCCACCGGTGAGCCGATCACGGAGCAGGAGCTTTTCGTGGCCCCGGAAGATGGGGTCCTACCCATCCTGGAGGTCCGTATTTTGCACCCCACGGTGCTGGAGGCCTTCCGAACCCGCGCCGAGGTCCGCTACCTCGAGCCCAGCAATTATGGGGCCGCCGAGGTCGAGTTGCGTTCCGATTCGGGTTGCAGCGAAGCTCCCGCCGCGAACGTAGACGCTGAGGATTATTCCAATGTATCCCCCGGGGCCAAGGTGCCCTGGAACTACGCCCCGATGGGCATCCCCGCCGCCTGGTCGCGCAGCCAGGGTGATCATATTGGCATCTGCATCATCGATTCGGGCACCTACCCGGAGCAGTCGCGGCTCAACGGCGACTTC
Organism: Lewinellaceae bacterium; assembly: GCA_963710195.1. Taxonomy (GTDB): domain Bacteria; phylum Bacteroidota; class Bacteroidia; order Chitinophagales; family Saprospiraceae; genus Neolewinella. Next base: position 154,784 of record CAVPZF010000002.1, on the reverse strand, counting down.
GGCACCGGCCGCACGGTAAATCGCCTGGGGGTGTACCAGCCTAGTTTCTGGAGCAGCCGGCCCGACGGGCCGGATGATCGCTGTGGTCACGGCACCCAAATGGCCGGACTCGCCGCCGCTCCCCTGACCACCACCGGCAGCTCCGTGGGGGTCGCCTACCGAAGCGACCTGCTCTCCATCCGGGCCACCAGCGACGTGATCATCAACGCCAGCAAGGAGAAACGCGGGGTACGCGATGCCCTGGTCATTGCCGGCCAGGATACCGGGACCCGGATCGTGAGCATGTCGATCGGCGACGTCTTCAGCAGCGGAACCGTGGAGGATGGCATCTATTACGCCCGCAACCGCGGCAAACTCATCTTCTGCGCCGCCGGCACCAGCCTGAGCTGGACCAGCTGGTACGGCGTCATTTTCCCCGCGAATATGGACCAGACCGTTGCCGTCACTGGGATTCAGACCGGAAGCCCCTACCAGCGTTGCAATACCTGTCACGACGGATCACAAGTGGATTTCGTAGCGGTGATGCAGCGGCGCGAAGACACCGGCCGCTCCACCATTACCCTCAGCCGCAGCGGTGCCACCCCCGGCTACGTCGGCGGTTCCAGCGCGGCCACCGCGACCATGGCCGGCATCGCCGCCCTGGTGTGGGCTACCGATCCCGCGCAGACGGATACACAGGTGTTGGATCGAATGAAGCGGTCGGCTAGCCTCTTCCCCGCACGCGACCGCAACTTCGGCTGGGGGCAGGTGGATGCGGATTTGGCTACGCGGTAGACGGTGAGCTCTAAGCCGGGGAGACCTGCCGGGCGGCCACTCGCTCCAGAAAATTGCCGAGAAGTCTGTTGAACTCCCGGGGCCGCTCCATCATGGGGGCGTGGGCGCACTTGTCGATAAAGTGCAGCTCGCTGTCGCGGATAAGCTCATTGAACTGTTCCCCAACGAAGGGGGGCGTAATGGAATCCTGCTTCCCCCACACCAGCAGGGTGGGCGCGAGGATGTCGTGCAGCTTGTGAGCCAGGTTGTGGCGCACGGCGGACTTGGCCGTCATAATGATGCGGATGCCCTTACTGCGGTCGTTGACGGTGTTGTAGACCTCATCCACCAGTTCCTTACTCGAGGTCGCCGGATCGTAGAAGGTGCTCTCGACCTTCTTCTTGATGAACTCGTAGTTGCCGCGGGGTGGGAAGCTGTTGCCCATTGCGCTCTCGAAGAGCCCACTACTGCCGGTCAGCGTAATGGAGGCGATGCGACCGGGGTGGTCGAGGGCATAAAGGATGGCCACGTGCCCGCCCAGGCTATTGCCCATGAGGTGCACCGTTTCGAGACCCTTGTAGTTGACAAAGTCAGCGAGGTGGTCCACTAGACCCGCCAGCGACACCTTGCGCAGCGGCAGACTCATCATGGGCAGGGTGGGCACGAGGACGTTGAAGCGGCTCCGGAATTCTTCAATTTGCGCACCGAAATTGCTCAGTGTACCAAACAGTCCGTGCAGGAGGATCAGGGGTTCGCCCGACCCTCCCGTCTCGAGGTAGTCGAACTTACCGTCCTTCTTCATCTTCAAATCCATGAGGCGAAAAATACAATTTTGGTCCAACTATCATCGGACTTTATTTGAACGGTAATCGCCCGCGCTTAGTTTGTCCCTTAAAGTTCCCGACCATCACGACCCTTACCCTGCTCCATTATTCCGGCTTTCGCAACCGCCTCTGGGCCCTATCGCAGATGCAGCTGGCTCAGGCGCGCCTGGCCGGCGTGGCGGGGCTATCCTTTAGTCGCCTGATGGGGAGCGGAGGGGGGAACGGCTTCAGCTTGGCCCCGAACTGGGGGGTGTTTGCGTGGTTGGGTCACTGGGTAGACGCCGCCGCGGCCGAGCGTTTTTTTCAGGAGCACCCCTGGTACGCCGAGGTGGCCGGGCATACGGACCACCGCGTCACCTTTCAGCTGGAAGCGACGATGACGCACGGGGCCTGGGGCGGCGGCAACCCCTTCCCGCCCCAGCCCGATCGCTACGACCCGAACGAGCCCGTTGCGGTCATCACCCGGGCCACGATCCATACCCGTAAGCTGCTCGATTTCTGGCGGTACGTCCCCGGCACCAGCGCCTCCGTACAGGACCAGCCGGAACGCCTCCTTAGCGTGGGGATTGGGGAGTACCCCGTCTTCATGCAGGCGACCTTCAGCCTCTGGACGAGCGGCCGAGCCATGACTGCCTTCGCCTACGCCGGGGAGCGGCACCGTGAGGTCGTGCGGCTGACCCGCGAGCGCGGCTGGTACAGGGAGGAGCTCTTTACCCGTTTCCGCATTCTGGGGGCCAGCGGAAGCTGGCCGGACCTGGATTTGTCCGCCATCCGGCAAAGCCCGGCACCCGCGGCCCCGCCTTAGGGTAGCTAGTGTTAAAGTTTGGATGGTCCAAAATTATCGGGGTACCTTATCTCCACTAAATCAAGCGCTTAGCGAACCCCCGTCATGCCACAGTACTCCTGGAACATCACCGGCCTTCAAGGCAACAACTACAAGTTGGGACTCTTCCACGGAGACAAGACCCAGCACGTCGTACTGCACTGCAATGATAAGGTGGTGCAGATCGACTTCGAGGTGCGGGAGTCCAAGACGTACACGGTATTTCTCGATCAGGAGCTCTGTGAGGTCAGCATCGACCATACCGGCGGCAACCACTACAAGTACGGCTGCCGCATCAATCACGACGCGCAAACGCCCCTGAATAAACTGCGAAAATCCCGGCGTGCCACCCAGAGTCGGCTGGAGAAGACCCGCCTCATTGCCGCGGGCTGCTTCATTCTGCTGGTGGTGTTTTTTCTTATCGGCAGCGCGCTTACCTAGGTAGCCGACGCGCGGCTGGTCGCTAGATCGGCACGACCCGCACAATCCCCGTGCCCTCGATGCTCGCGTAAATGTAGCCGTCCGGGCCCATCCGCACGTCGCGGAGGCGTCCAATATTCTTGATGAGCTCCTGCTCGCCGGTGACCCCTTTGCCATCCAGGTGCACCAGCTTCAGGTAGCTGAACTTTAGGCTGCCCACCAGCAGGTCGCCTTCCCAACCGGGGTACTTATCGCCGGTCACGAAAGCCATGCCGCTGGGTCCAATGCTGGGCACCCAGTAATGCAGGGGCTGTTCCATACCTTCCCTGGCTACCTCCTGAGTGATCTGACTGCCGTCGTAGTTGATGCCGTAAGTGATCACGGGCCAGCCGTAGTTTTTACCGGACTCAATGAGGTTGATCTCGTCGCCACCCCGGGGGCCGTGCTCGTTCTCCCAGATCGCTCCGGTGGTAGGGTGCACCACCATACCCTGAGGGTTCCGGTGGCCGTAAGAGTAGATGGCGCCCTTTGCGCCGGCCACGCCCACGAAGGGGTTATCGTCGGGAATCTGCCCATCCGCCAGGATGCGGTAGATCTTCCCTCCGTCCCGCGTAGTGTCCTGGGGATTCTCATCGCGGTTGCCGCGCTCCCCCACCGAGAAGTAGAGGTAGCCGTCCTGCGGGCCCCACACCATGCGGCTGCCGTAGTGCTGCCCCTTCTCCGTCGCTGGCCCACAGTCATACAGCGAAGTGAAGTCCTCGAGCTGGGTGGCGTCGTCACTCAAGCGGCCGCGGCCTACGGAGGTGTGCCCCTTGTCCCCGCCGTTCTCGGACCGGCTGTAGCTCAGGTACACGTAGCGGTTGGTGGCAAAATCCTGGTCCAGCAGTACGTCAAGCATACCCCCCTGCCCCGCCGCCCGCACCTCCGGCGTGCCCGAAATCACCGTCGAGCTTGCTCCGTCAACAAGCAGCAGCCGTCCGTCCTTCACGGTAGCCAGCATGCGCCCGTCCGGCAGCCAGGTGAATCCCCACAGGATGTCTTCGAAGGGGAAAACCGTTTCCGCCTGCACGCCGGCTGCGGTCAGCATCATGGCCGCCTCCCCGTCGGCCGCTCGGTCGGGGGCGTCAGTGGTGGTGGATTCGGTCGTGGTCGTGGTGTCACCGCAGGCGGTGAGTAGCCCGGCGAGCAGGAGGATAGATAGGTAGCGCATGGCGTGAAGATAACGAAGGGGGACGCAGTGCTTAGCACGGGTAACCGCTCCGCGGGGGGGGGGCGACCGCCTGCAGTCCAAAAGCGAAGCGGTCCTCCTTCTCCTTATGGTTTCTTTACCGACTCCGTCTTAGCAAAATCGCCCGCCCGCAGCAAGACCATCTTATCCACATCAATGTACTTCTTGATGGCGGCGTTAATCTGTTCGGGGGTGAGGGCCATCATCTGGTCTTCGAGCTTTTTGCTCCACTGCATGTCGCGATCGAGGTAGGCGTTTTCGCCGAGCTCCCCGGCCATGCTGCGGTCCTGAGCGCGGCTGACGGCGGCGTTCTGTTTCCAGCCGGACTTGGCGGCCGCAATTTCCTCAGCGGTAAAGCCTTCGCTGCGGGCCTTGTCGATCTCCTCGCGAAAGGCCTTTTCGAGGGCCTCGCGATTCTCGGGATTGTAGATGGCGTAGGACATAAAGGTGCCCGTCGCGTCGAGCGAGCTGGCCGACAACTGGCTGCCCACCCCGTAGCTCAGTCCGTCCTGCTGGCGAATCCGGGTGGCGAGGCGGCTGTTCAGAAAGCCGCCGCCGAGCATGTAATTACCCATAACTAGGGCCGGGTAGTCGGGGCTTTCATCGCTGAGGGGCAGGGTCTGTACCGCCACGAACCAGGCGTTGGCCTTGTCGGGGGTTTCCATCTTTACCATATCAGGTTTGACGGCCGTGTATTCACGGGCGATGCGCTCGTAGTTGGTGGGGCTCATCCAGTCGCCGAAGTTACGCGCGAGCGCTTCCTTAACCGCCTCGACGTCCATGTCGCCACTGGCGGAGAAGACCAGGTCACCACCGCCGTAAACGTCTTCGTAGTACTGCTTGACGTCGACGAGCTTGAGTTCCTTCAGGGCGGCCACTTCCTCGTCGAAGGTCATAGTGTAGAAGGGGTGATCCTTGGGGTAGTCGTTCATGCGGCGCTGCATCTCGGTAAAGACGATGGCCTGGGGGTCGCTGCGGCTTTCCTCGATGCCGCTGAGCTCCTCCTTGATCATCTTATCGAATTCGGCCTGGGGGAAGCTGGGGTTCCGCAGCACTTCCCCGAGGAAGTCGAGCACGGCGGGCAGCGACTCGTTTTCCGTCTCGATCGAGGCGTACGCTCCGTTGGCGTCGCCACCTACGTTCACGCGGGCCTTGAGTTCGTCGAGCTTATCCTGAATCTGCTGGCGGGTGTATTTCTCGGAACCCATCATGAGCATGCTGCCGGCCTTATCCCCGGCCACGGACTTGCCCTTAAGCACGTCAAGATTACCGAAACGCAGGCGGAGCTGGGCGTTGACGCTGTTGCCGCGGGTCTCCTTGGGCAGCAGGGCATACTCGATATTATCCCCGATGGTGCCGATGACCGAGCGGCTGTCGATGTTGTCGTAGGCAGGATCGAACTCCTCGCCCTCGGCAATGGCTTCGCGCCCGGTGTAGCCTTCCGTCATAGCGGTGAGGTCACTGATCTCGGGGATCTCGGCGCGGTCCGGTGCGGCTGACGGGATAGAAACGTCCGACGGTGCGGTTCTGCGGCTTGAAGTACTTCTCGGCTACGCGGACTACGTCGGCGACGCTTACTTGCTCCACGCGATCGCGGTAGATGAAACCCAATCGCCAGTCGCCCTGGGCGATGTAGCTACTGAGGGTCAGGCCCACCCGATTGGCGTCGCGCTGATTGATATCGAAATTCTTGAGGATGCCGTCCTTGGCGCGCTTGACCTCCTCCTCGGTGGGCGGATTCTGGGCGAGGCTGTCGAGGGTATTTTTCAGGGCGATTTCCACCTCCATCAGGTCGTTCTCCTTTAATACGTTAGCGTTGAAGAAAGCGAAGCCGGGTTCGGCGAGCGCGGGTGCGAAGCCCCAGATGTAGCTGGCGTTGCCGTTTTCGACCAGCGCGGTGTAGAGGCGGCCGCTGGGCTCGTCGGTCAGCACGTCCATCAGTACGGCCACGGCGGGGTAGTCGGATTGCGGGCCGGCCGGAATGTGGTAGGCGGCCTGGACCACCTGCACGTCACCGACGCGCTTGAGCTCCACGAAGCGCTCGCCGTCCTGGACGGGCTCGCGGGTGTAGGTGGGATACAGGGTGCGCTCGGGGCGGGGAATGCTGCCGAACTTCTCCTGGATCAGCTCCAGGGTCTTGGCGGGATCGAACTTGCCGGCCACCACGAGCACGGCATTGTCGGGCTGGTAGTACTTCTTGTAGAAGCCCTGCAGGCGCTCGATGGGCACGTTCTCCAGGTCGGCCTTGGAGCCGATGGTGGATTTTCCGTAGTTGTGCCAGAGGTAGGCGGTACTCAGCACCCGCTCCATGAGCACGCCGCCGGGATCGTTCTCCCCGCTCTCGAACTCATTGCGCACCACGGTCATCTCGCTGTCGAGGTCCTTCTTGGCGATGAAGGAGTTCACCATCCGGTCGGCCTCCATATCGAGGGCCCAGTCGAGGTTCTCGTCGGTGGCGGAGAAGGTTTCGAAGTAGTTGGTCCGGTCGTACCAGGTGGTGCCGTTAGGCCGGGCACCGTGCTCGGTAAGCTCCTGGGGAATATTCGGGTGGTCGGGCGTTCCCTTAAACACGAGGTGCTCAAGCAGGTGGGCCATGCCGGTTTCGCCGTACGCCTCGTGGCGCGAGCCGACCTTATAGGTCACGTTGACGGTGATGGTCGGTACCGACTGGTCAGGGAAGAGCAGCACGGTCAGGCCGTTAGTGAGCTGGTATTCGGTAATGCCCTCTACGGAGGTAATTTCCTGGGGCGCTTCCTGGGCACGTAGGCCGCCAGCGCAGAGCAGTAAAGTGAGGATAATAAATTTATACATCGTGTCTCGTTTATCTGTGGTTAGCATAGCGGACAGGAAGGTACGAATCCCCATCCGTCACGTAGGTATAGGAATCGATGAACGTGGCTTGCCGTTAGATGTATGAAGGGGTGAAGGGGTCAATAGGCAACACGGACGCAGCCTCTACCGCGACCGCAGGGAGCTCTACCCGGGGCAGCCTCTCCGGCACCGCAGGGAGCCCGTCTAGTACGCCCGTTCCCCGCTCCCCTCCATATAATTCACAAATGCCTTGTTTACCACCCGAAAGCCTCCCGGCGTAGGGTAATTTCCGCTGAAGTACCAGTCGCCGTTGTTATTGGGGCAGGACTTGCGGAGGTCCTTAATCGTCTGGTAGATCACGTCGATCTTTGGCTTGGTGCCCTTGGGGGTCATGATCTGGGCGATCTTCTGGCTGACGTCATCGTACTTGAACTCGCCGTAGAGCTCCTTGACCACATTCCGTTGCTTATAGTCCGGCTTTTCCAGCTCCTTCTTGGCTTTCTTGTAAACCTCCCGCAGCCGCTTCTTCTTCCCCTTCTCTGTCCAGGAGAGCCTCCATGGCCTTGAAGGCGACGAACTCCCCCATCTTCGACATGTCGATGCCGTAGCAGTCGGGGTAGCGAATCTGCGGCGCCGAGGACACGATGAGGATGCGCTTGGGGCGCAGGCGACTGGCCATTTTGATGATGGAATCCCGCATGGTAGTGCCCCGCACGATACTGTCGTCGAGGAGCACGAGGGTATCGATCTCGTCGCGCACGATGCCGTAAGTGACGTCGTACACGTGGCTGACCATATCGTCGCGGCTCGTCGTATCGGCGATGAAGGTGCGCGTTTTGCCGTCCTTTACGATGATCTTCTCGTTGCGGACCTTGGTCTTGAGCACCTTACCGAAACCGTTCTTGCCGTCCTTCTCGCGGCGTTTCATCTCCTTCTTTCGCCAGTGGCGCAGCTCGTCCTCCAGGCCCTCGATCATGCCCTGGAAGGCGGTTTCGGCGGTGTTGGGCACGTAACTGAATACGGTGTTGTCGAAATCGTACTTCACGGCTTTTGCGATAGAGGGAGCCAGGCGACGGCCCAGTTCCTTACGCTCCAGGTAGATGTCGCGGTCATTGCCCCGGCTGAAGTAGATGCGCTCGAAGGAGCAGGCCGCGCGGGGTGCCTCCTTGGTGAAGCGCTCCATGCTCGTTTTGCCGTTCTTTTTGATGATGAGGGCGTGGCCGGGCTCGACTTCCCGGATGGACTGGTAGGGCACGTCGAAGACCGTCTGCAGGGCCGGCCGCTCGCTGGCGACGGCGACAAACTCCTCGTCCTCAAAGTAAAACGCCGGCCGGATGCCGTTGGGATCGCGCATGACGAAAGCATCGCCGTGGCCGATCATACCACCCATCACGTAGCCGCCGTCGAATTTCTTGCTGGCCCGCTTCAGCAGCCGCTGCACGTCGAGTTCCTCGGCGATGATGTCGTTGATCTCGATGTTGGAGTGGCCGTCGGGCTTGTGCCAGGTGTGGATGCGCTGCACCTCGTCGTCGAGGAAGTGGCCGATTTTTTCGAGCACGGTGACCGTATCGGACTTTTCCTTCGGGTACTGCCCCAGGTCCACCAGTTCCTGGAAAAGCTCATTGACGTTAGTCAGGTTAAAGTTGCCGGCAATGATGAGGCAGCGCGTTTTCCAGTTGCTCTGCCGTAGGAAGGGGTGGCAGGTCTCGATAGCGTTGGTCGAGTGGGTGCCGTAGCGGAGGTGGCCCATCATCACCTCGCCGGTGTAGGGCAGGTTTTGCTTCAGCCACTGCCCGTTGCTGAGTTGCTTGGGGGTCAGCTCGTCGAAGCGGCGGTAGACCCCGGCCCAGAGGTCGTCCAGGTAGTTACTCGCGTTGGAGCGCTTGCGGCTGATGAATTTTTTCCCCGGGGGGTGGTCGAGTTTGATGGTGGCCATCCCGGCGCCATCCTGCCCGCGGTTGCGCATTTTGCGCATCAACAACTGCAGGCACTTGAGGCCGTGCAGGGGTGTCCCGTACTTTTTGTTGTAGTAATCCAGTGGCTTCTTGAGGCGGATCATCGCTAATCCGCACTCGTGGTGGATGGCTTCACTCATGCTAGGGCACCCTTTTTGGGGAGGGGCAAAGGTACAACGTTTTAAAAAGGCCCGGGTGTGCGTATGCGCCTTGCAATAAGGTTGCGGCGGGTACGCAGGTGCCTGGATCGGCTCGTGACCTCCGGTCGCGGTGTGTACCCCAACCGGAGGTCGGGCAACAGGGAGGCAAAAGTGTTATTCCAGCACTACGAGGCGCGGAATACCTACACGGGTTCGTTGCTCCCGTACACTCCAATTGCTATGTTGATCCGTTGTTTCCCGGCGCTGCTATTACTCGCACTTTCATATACCGCCCTCTCCCAGGGAAACTCCAGCTTGGATGTCTCGGTCGGCGCGGGCTTCGCCTTCCGTAGCCTATCCTATGCCGGCGAAGACCCGGGTGTTATTTCCGCGATTCAGTACCGACGGGACGAAGAAAGTCCGGGGCACGCATATCGTGCCGCCCTTCACTACAACCACCGCCTGAGTCGTCATTTCTTCCTGCGGGCTGGTCTGCGCGTAACGCGCACCGGCTACGTCAACGAATGGATCACCGATCTCCGCTGGGGACATCAGCATGATGGGAACGGCGGCTTCGACCCCGACCTAGCTCGCGACATCAAGACCACGAGCTCACACTGGTTCGTGGAACTTCCGGTAGCCGGTCGCCTGGAATGGGGCAGCGGACGCTGGACGCCGTTTTTGGAAATGGGACTTGCCCCCGCTCTTTATCAGTCTACGTACAGTGAGCGTACTACCGACGTTCCCGTTCCCGTCATCACGCGAGGGCGGCAGGAGGGGATCCGGTCGGTTCACTTGATTGCCAGTCTCTCCGCGGGCTGCGCTTACCGCCTCTCCCCTACCTGGCAAATGTTCGGGCAGCCTACCTTCCGCTACCACCTCACGCCCCTGGCGGAGGGGTCGATCAAAGAGCGGCTGTTCAATTACGGTCTCGAGCTCGGTCTCCGTCGGGCGCTGTAGCCAGCCCCGTAAGGATAAGACATACTAGCGCGGTTCAACTCAGGGGGAGGCGGGGCTCTGTCCCCGTATAGTCATCCTGGCGGTTGGTGGGCACCAGGGTGATAAATACCTGGTAGGGCAGGGGCTTAAAGACCGCGTCCACTAGAGTGCGGGCCTCCTGGGAGGACAACACACTCACCAAATCAGGACGGGTTTTCACGCGAAGCCAGAGCAACGCTTCCGCTACGTCCTCTACCTCCACCAATACCCCCTGCGCTTGGAGCATAGATTGGTGAAAGTCAAAGAGACTTTGTGACACGGGGTCAAGTTTATTCATGAGAATAACGGAAATGAATTCCGAGGATAATCCCGCCACTAACTGGCGCTGGATTTATCACGAGAGTGAGTATAGGTGTAACAGTAATCTCTATTTACCCGAAACGTTCTCCGGTAAGTGAAAGTATACCCCACAATGGGGTTAAGCGCTTGTTTGGGTTTTCCGAGCCTGACGAAAACGCCGTTAATTTGGGTCTATTCGAGCCTCCAGAAGGGAAGCCTAGCGGGCTAGGTGACGCTTTTTGAGGGGAAGAGTAGTTGCGCAAGGGAGCAAGTTTGCGGCGGGAAATCCGGACAGAGTAATCCTCCCACAGCATAGGCAGGAAAGCGCGGAAGAGCACCTCCGTGAAGCAACACCCGCCTTGGGCGAAATTTTAATGGAGAAGTAGGCGACCTAGGCCGCTTTTTTTAGGTAGTGGCTAACTACGCTGAAGACCAGTAGCGCCAGGAAAATGTAGAACAGGATCTTAGCGATCCCGGCTACGGCCAGTGCTACTCCGGCGAATCCAAGGAAACCGGCGACGAGGGCGAGAACGAGAAAGATAATGGCGTAACGTAGCATGGAGGGTGATTTTTGTAGTCAAGAATCGGGGCAGCGTGGTCGTCGCCCTAGAGTAATGCGGACAGTTCCTGCCACCGCGTTACCTTTCCATCAACACGGGATTTACCCGCATGTTGTTTTTAGTTCCCCGTCACCATGCACGTAGCCAGTTATCAGTTCGACGCCATCCCCGGCGCGGTCGAAGAAAACCTAGCACGAGTCGCCCACATGCTGCAGGCACTCACTCCCGGCGAGGTCGACGTGCTCCTGTTCCCGGAGATGTGCGATACAGGGTACGCGATGGACGTGATCGTCCGGGAGGCGATGGCCTGGTCGGTCGATCACCTGGCGGAAATACGCACCCTGGCCGCCGACAAAAGGGTGAATGTGTTGATTGGTTTATCGGAGCGGGTCGACCATAGCATCTACAATACCGTAGCAGTAATTGACGCCGGCGGCGCGCTGGTGCACAAGTACCGCAAGACGCACCTCGTATCCATCCAGCCCATTGAGGAACACCGCTACCTCACGCCCGGTACCGTGCTGGGCATCTTCCCCCTGGCGGGCATTACGGCCGGGGTGCTGACCTGCTACGAGCTTCGCTTCCCGGAGGTGGCCCGTAACCTGACGCTGCGGGGTGCCCGCGTTCTCTTCGTTCCTGCCGCCTGGCCGCACGCGCGGGTCGATCACCTGCTTACGCTGCTGCGGGCCCGCGCTATCGAGAACCAGGTCTTCGTCGTCTCCGCCTGCCGGGTGGGCACGGACGCGGGCACTCGCTTCTCGGGCCATAGCCTGATCATCGATCCGAACGGCACCATCCTGGCGCGGGGGGGCGAAGAGGGGGAGGCCCTGCTGCGGGCTACTCTCGATCTGGAAGAAGTGGGGCGTTCGCGGGCGCGGATTGGGGCGCTGGGGGAGCGGCGGGTGGACTTGTATGATTGAGGGGGGATTGACGGCGCAGCGGGAGGCTGCATTTAGCCTTTCCGGTCGGAGGCCGCTTTCTACCGGTCGGAATTATGTGGGCAGTGTAAACGAGGAAGAATAAATGCTCGCACTAATGCGTCACATGCTTGCCAACGGCAGTCGTTACTAACGGGAAATTACTCATGATCGAAATCTAATTCCAACTGCAAATTTTACAGCTCAATTGGCTGGAGGGTCTGGCAGAGCGTCTGGATCGCTGCGCCCATGGTAGGGTGTATGTCCAGATCGGAAACGAAGTCGTTTCCGACGGAAAGCGGGATGCGTGGACGCTCAGCTCTACCGCACTCTACCCGGTGCGGACTGTCTTGGAGCACCACGAAATGGGAAATAGCGGTCTCATCAGCCAGGGCGCTTACCGGGCACTGGTATGAGTCTTCGCCTATCAGAGAGAGACCTTCTACCGGGTCAGTATGCCTAAAGAACCCTATCTGGATTCGCATGACCGGGCCGGGTACGCTACTTTCTGGCGGGAGTGGATTATTTTAAAAGGCAGCATTGAGCGTGCATAACAAGCGTAAGCCGTGTGTCTAAAGAGTGAGCCGTCGCTTCTCCCTGCTTTTAATTACGGACTCTACGGGCGCTCTCTGTTTCGTTGTTATGCGATTCAGCTGCCTTGTGGCCAGCGCAGCCGGAGGCTGCCTTCCACTTCGCGGTCGGAGGCCGCATTGTACGCCGCAGGAGATCTGTGGTAAACCTATTCACACAAGCTTCGATGCCCGGCCGATCGAACTGGTATGCAACGAACGGCGAACAATTCACGCTCCGCAGACCTGCAGAAACACCCCCTTCCACCTAAACTCCCCCCGCTTTGGCTACCTGCGAATTCCCCATTACCTTCCATCAGGAGGTGGATGCACTGATCGAACGCTTCCAAATGGCAGTAGCCGTAAAGCGAGGAACTTTCACCGGGGACGGGAAGTCCGGCAGGTTTTCTATCCCCGCCGGGGAGGGGGCCGTGGAGGGAACGTACTCGGTGGACGACGGCACCTTCCTGTTCGTAGTTACCAATCAGCCTGCGGGCGTCAGTTGCCACAAAATCGACAACACCTTCCGCAGCCTGATCGGGATGCCGCCCGACACCTCGCTGGACTTCCGCTGAGGACGGGCCCGCCGCCCGCCCCGCACCCGCGTTCCCGCCCCCTTACCTTTACCAGGCTACCCGCATGACTTCACTTACCCTCGCCCTCGATTGGACCCCAAACATCAACCACATCGGCCTCCTCGTCGCCCGCGAGCGAGGTTTCTACCGGGACCAGGGGCTTGACGTGACGCTGCTCGACCCCCAGACGGACGCCTACGCTACCACACCCGCCAAAAAGGTGGAGCTGGGGGAGGCGCACCTGGCCCTCTGCCCTACGGAAAGCGTGATTAGCTACCGGACGAAGATCAGCCCCTACCCTCTGATTGCCATTGCCGCCCTGCTGCAAGAAGACCTGAGCGCGATTGCGGTACAGGCCAATGGACCGGTGACTCGCCCCCGGGAACTCGACTGGCGCACCTACGCTTCCTACCAAGCCCGCTACGAAGATGCCATCGTGAAGCAGATGATCCGCAACGACGGCGGCACCGGCACACCTCGGCTGGAGTGCCCGACGAAGCTCGGCGTGTGGGACACCCTGCGCGACGGCACCTACGACGCCACCTGGGTCTTCGAAAACTGGGAGGGCGTGGAGGCGGAGGGCCAGAACCTACACCTGCGGTACTTCCGGCTACGGGACTACGCGATTCCCTATTCCTACTCCCCGGTCATTGCAGGGAATGCCACCGCCATCCGCGCGCACGCCGGCACCTACCGCAAGTTCCTGGTGGCTACCAAGCGGGGCTACCGCTTTACGGTAGAGCATCCGGACGAATCGGTGGCTACGCTGGCACGGGCCGTACCGGAGAAAGACCGACACATTTCCCTCCGAGAGGCGCTCAGTCGTACCGTACCCTACTTCGGCGATGGCCCTGCTTGGGGGCGGATGGACGCGGACCGGGTAGACACCTTTCTCGACTGGCTCCGGGATCAAGGACTCGAGCCGGAACGACCGTCGGTCGACGAGGTGATGACGAATGAGTTGTTGGAATAATACGGGGACTATATTGGGACGATGATCCGTTCTCTCCTGCTGCTAACCGTGACTATTCCCTGGCTACTTACTTGCGGCACCAGCGCTCCGCCGCCCTCGACCACGCTGGTGACCGTTTCCAGGCCTTACGATACGATCACGGATGCCGCCTTCCCGGCCGGTTTCCCCCGCTTTCCGCTGTTGTTTGCGGATTCGATCGCGCAGGCGTCGGCCGCGGGGGCACTGCGTCGGGATGCCGATAACGCCTACATACAAATCGGTCGGTATGCCACCGTTAACCGGCGGTCGGAGCTCGAGCTGGAATGGGGACTCAATACCCTGTTGCCCGAAGCAGTAGCCCAGTTAGCCAATTATACGCTGGCAGACGCGGAAACCGAAATCGCGCGCCGGGCACGTACCGCTAGGCTGCTCATCATCACCGAAGCCCACACCAAGCCCGAGCACCGGGTATTCACCCGCTGTCTACTGGACGAGCTGTACGCCCAGGGGTACCGGCACCTGGGTCTGGAAAACATCACCGCCAACTACACTTTTGGGGAAGGGGTACCGCACGACTCGCTGTTGCAGGCGCGGGGGTACCCCATCCTAAACGTCGTTTCCGGTGAGTACGCCGCCGAGCCGGAGTACGGCAACCTCCTGCGGCACGCCATACAATTGGGCTTCCAAATATTCGCCTACGAGCGGAACGGCAGCTCCGATGAGGAGCGCGACATTCAGCAGGCAAACAACGTCATTGCCTACCAGCAGGCCCATCCCGGAGAAAAAATCATCTGCCACGGCGGCTGGTACCACGCCATAGAAACGCGAATGGAAAAGTGGCCCGGCGATAGCACCTACTGGTTTGCCTACCACTACCGTCGCCTGACCGGCGACGACCCGCTCACCGTCTACCAGGATGCGATGAACGAAAAGGTGGCCGCGTCGCAACCCTCCAGTCCCTACTACACCACCCTCCTTGATCGCCTGACACCGGGCGGTCCTCCGCAGGTGCTGGTGAACGCGACGGGAGAACTTTGGCGGGGCCCCCATGGTGATATGCCCTTCGACGTGGTGACCGTCACCCCCCCGCTCGGCAGTACGGACCAGCACCGGGGGTGGGCGGGCTGGAGCTGCGATGGCCGGACGTATGCCACCGTGGGACTACAGCGCACCGTCGGTCAGGATTGGAACAGCCTGTCCTTTCCGGTACGCGTGGAAGTGCGGGGCCTACACGACAGTCCAATCGCTACCCCCCTTTATGCCTCCGAACTGCGGAGTGGCGGGGAGGACCGGAACATCCGTCTGTGGGCAGGTGCTTACCGGCTCGACGTGGGCGACCGGCAGGGCCACTGGATTAAACGGGAAGTTGTAGTGGGGAAAGAACGTACAAAGCAAAACCCGGAGTAGCAAATGCTACCCCGGGCCTAAGTATTGAAGGTCTTGTCATCCCAACATGGGTAAAAAATCGTCTCTCTAGTAATCGTTTACATCAAAGTCTCCTAGGTAAAAGCTTAATTCTGGTGGCGAGCGTACGGCGACTTACCGCTCGGTCTTTTGTTTGGAAAGGCAGCAACCGCTGCATCATGCCGCGCGATGCTGGACCATTAACTTTCTTCGTGCGAATCATCTTATCATTAAGCTTGCATATGTTCTTAATGGCAACCTAGATGTGCTAATCGGTAGATATTGCCGGCTGAACCAGCCTGCTATGGTGACTTCTTCTGATCACCTACCTTTTACAAGCGGAAGTTTGCTACCATCCGGCAATAAAAAAAGCCCAAGTGAGTAGACTAACTTGGGCTTTGTACAAATGGACATCTAAAATAGTCGTTCAATAGTCTCTCATCATTGTCATTTTATTTAGTCTCTCTCAATAAGGTCAGTCATCGAAAAAATTTGACCGAATACCGGTAATTTTTTCTGTTCTTCTACTGCGGTCGCAAGGTCTGCTTGCGTGCTGTTGAACTATTAACTTTCGGTGTTTGAGGCATCGTGTGAGCCCATCTTGCTTTGTGCTGAACGACCGGTTGTATGTTCTAAGAGGGCAGGTATCGCACTCATCGGAAGTAATATTTCCCTCCGATGGGCCGCACAGCCGCTGATGTGAAGTGCGCCGATTGATTGCGGTGCGGCACTGGATTCACGTGTTCGGCACGTGCCCAACTGGTGGACGAGTGAAGGCCTGAACCACTTACCGGCTCTGGGGTTTGGATCGTAAACGAACCAATTATGCCTTCTGATAGCATTACCGTAAACACGACCGCATCTGCACCCCTGCAGGAAACCTGGCATTTTTACACCGAAGCCGAGCACGTCATCAATTGGAACTTCGCTTCGAAGGACTGGCACTGTCCGGCAGCCATTAATGACTTGCGCGAGGGAGGAGAATTCAAGATCACCATGGCCGCGAAGGACGGTAGCATGGAATTTGACCTCGAAGGCACCTACGATGAGATCCGGCCCCATACCCACATCGCCTACACCCTCAAGAACGGCCGGCACGTCACCGTGGACCTCAACGAACAAGACGAGCAAACCGGCGTCACCGTCACTTTCGACCCCGAAACCGGGCAAGAACGCGAGCACCAGCGGCAGGGCTGGCAGGCCATTCTCGACAACTTCCGCGACTACGTCGCCGCCCAAAAGCACCCGTAAGCAGCGGTTTTCCCCAATAGCTATTGGGACCCTGTTCGGCGCGGTTTCCGACCGCGAGGTGGCCTTTGAGATAAGCGGATGCTTAGTTAAACTACAATACTTTACTTTGCAAAGTACTTTTAATTATATAACTATTGGCTAAGCTCCATGATTCCTTACGTCCACCCTACCTCCATAGTCCGGCAAATCTGGGGTAGCGGTGATACCATTCTATTCATCTTCGCCGGGGCTGCCGCGGAGTTCTCCGTCAATAAGGCGGTAGACTGGCTCTACTTTACGGGCCGTTTGCCGGCCGATCCGTTGGGGCGACTCTTATCGACGGTGGACTACGCGCAACGCATTGTCTTTTCGGATCGGGAAGGTGCCCACCACGCCATTGACGCCATGGCGCGGGTTCATGCCGCAGTGGAGGAGAAGCGGGGCATACGTATTCCCGACTGGGCGTACCGCGACGTCCTATTTATGTTGATCGATTATTCCATCCGTTCCTTCGAAGTACTAGAGCGGCCCCTTACACGCTCCGAGCGGGAGGAAGTATTCAGGGTCTTCCACCGCGTAGGGGAACGCATGGGTGTGCGGGGCCTCCCCCCAACTTACGTGGCCTGGGTGAAGATGCGCGGTGAACACCTGCGGGATAATCTGGTCCGTAGCCAATACACGGAGGATCTCTTTCTACAGTACCGCAAGCACCTGGGCCTACTGCGCTATCATTTGCTGCGGGAAGCGCAGGTGTTAGTGGTTCCCGCCAGGGTGCGCGAGCTCCTGGGGTTTCGCCCCGTAAGCTTACTTAATCCCCTGCTAGGACTCTACAAGGCAGCCCGCCAGCTTCGATTGGATCGAGCCATCAGGGCGGTTCTTCTCCCTACGGCCTATAAATATCAGCTTGATGAGCTAGATCGCTTACCGTTAGGGGTGAAGGGGTCAAACTAGCGCAGCCCGGCTCTCCTAGCGCAGCGTCTACCGGCGTAGCCCTCTACTGCCGTAGCCGTCTATTCTACCGCGCGACTGGCAGGTACGCCGTACATTATGTCCAAAGCCCGCACACTATGCGTTTACTCTTTTGCCTGCTCTTCGCAGGCTGTTCCTTCCTTGGGGGGGCCCAGGACCAGCGCCCCCCGAATGTCATCATCATCTTTGCCGACGACCTGGGTTATGGGGACCTGGGTTGTTACGGCCACCCCACGATTCGAACGCCCCGGCTGGACGCGATGGCCCGGGAGGGGCAGCGCTGGACGGACTTCTATGTGGCCGCCAATGTTTGTACGCCCAGCCGCGCAGCCCTGCTTACTGGGCGCTATCCCGTGCGTAGCGGCATGACGAGCGATCGCTATGGTGTGCTCTTTCCCAACAGTCAGGGGGGGCTACCGGCGTCCGAGCTTACCCTGGCCGAACAGTTGCACACGGCCGGCTACGCTACGGCGGCCGTAGGTAAATGGCACCTTGGGCACTTGCCGAAGTATTTGCCCACGGCTCACGGATTTGATGCTTACTTCGGTATTCCGTACTCCAACGACATGGACCTGGTATCGGAGCTTTCCTACGGGGACTTCTGGAAGCAGGCGCACGACTCCATTGCTACCCAAAACTTTAATGTGCCGCTCCTCCGTGGCACCGCCGTAGTCGAACGCCCCACCGATCAGCGCAGCATCACGCGGCGATACACCGAGGAGGCGCTGACGTTTATTCAGAACCACGCGGACCAGCCCTTCTTTCTCTATCTCGCTCACAACCTCCCGCATGTACCGCTCTTCGCCTCCCAGGAATTTCTGGGGCGCAGCGACCGAGGGCTCTACGGCGACGTCATCGAGGAGATCGACCACGGCGTTGGCCAAATTCTCGACCTGCTGCGTGAGGCAGGGCTGGCCGAAAACACCATTGTATTGTTTACTTCCGACAACGGTCCGTGGCGATCGTACGGGCTTGACGGGGGGAGTTCCGGTCCCTTTTACGCCGGCAAGGGCACCACCTGGGAGGGCGGTCAGCGGGTACCGGCAATCTTCTGGCAACCGGGGACGATCGAAGCCGGTACGACGGTACACGGTATCGGCACGACCCTGGATCTACTCCCTACTTTCAGTGCTATGGCCGGTGTCCTTCCGCCCAGTGATCGCCTCATCGATGGTTTGGACCTGACGACCACCCTTACGGAGGGAGCGGCAAGTCCGCGGGAGAGTTTTTTCTACTACCGCGGCACGCGGCTAGACGCCGTCAGAATGGGCCCCTACAAGGCGCACTTTGCTACCCAGGGTGCCTACGGGCAATTTGGGGAACGCGTAGTACACGACCCGCCCTTGCTCTACCATTTAGGCCATGACCCCGGTGAAACCACCGATATCGCTGCCTCCCACGCCGGGATCGTGGCCCGTATGCGAGCGCTGACGGATCGGCACCTTGCCGGGGTAATGCCCGTACCCGATCAACTGGCCGCACGCCAAAAGTAAACCTGTACGCTATGCGCCCCATCATCTCCGCCCAACCCGCCGACTCTCCCGAAGAGGCTTTTCAGAACACCGCCCTGCGGCCCATCCTCAAACAGCAACACGCCGCGGTAGTCGCGGTCATGCGCTATTACCTAAAAAAGCGCAAGGCCCGCTACGAGCAGCTCACTCATACCCTGCGTACGGAGAAGGTCAAGGAACTGGTCACCCGCGATAACCGCCTGCGGGGCCTCCTCTTCGGCATGGTCGTGGGGCACTTCACTCCGGAAGAGCTGAGCTACTACTTGGAGAACGAGGGTGGCGTAAACCGGCGGATGACGAACTTGCTGGTGGAGCGGTTGGTGGATGGGTTGAAGGGTTAAGAATTGAGGGGGGGGAGGATGATAGGATTGAGGGGGGTCGGCTTGCGGACGTTCGGTGCGTCGGGGGCAAACCCGATGGGTGGGAGGGGGTAAATTGGAAACTCAACAGTTTTCGGGGTATGAAAGACTTTATTGCACTGGTACTGCTGCTTTCTTCTGCTTCGGCCCTGCCCGGTCAGCTTGACCTGCCGTCGGATTTTGTGTACTTGCTCGATAGCCTGGATATTCGGTTCACGGCCCCGCTGGACAGCGATTACCGGGAGACGCTACGGCACGATAACGACTACCTAATCCACCACTTCGCGATGTATTCGCGGCGGGAGAAACTGGAACTGCGGTTTCACGTACAGCCCATCGGTGAGCACGATCGCTACTACCAGTTGCCGCAGGTGGCGGCCGCCACGCTGGCAATGAATTTGGGTAGTAACGACGATGATGCCGTCACGGCCGTCCACTACTTTGACGAAGAGGAACTAGACCTGTACCAGGCGGACTGGGCGCGCATGTACACCTTTCGGCCCAAGCGGAGCTTTAGCGACAAGGAGCACGCCCAGTTGATCGCTCTTTACCGGAAAGGACGGGGAATGGCCTACACCGTCCTGCTGTTTGATCGGGCACCGGACACGCTGGAGGGACGGCAGTTGTCTTTGCGATTTCGGTAGGGGGTCAGCGGACCGCCATCACCAGGTGTTCGGCCAGCACGAATACTTGATCGCCGGCCCGCACCTTGACCTCCGCACAACCGGTAAACTCCCCGAAAGCGGGTAGAATCCCTTCGTGCTCGCCGAAGTAAAAACTGGGAAGCTTCACGCCGCTGCCGGAGCGGTCGAGCAGGCGGACGCAGGGGTGGACGTGGCCACACAGGTTGTACTTACCGGGCAGGCGCTGCTGGTCGTCCAGGGGGTGGTGACTGAGCGAGAAAGGGCCGACACTGATGATCTCCGGGTGGACCAATAGTCCGGCCTCCACGTAGGCGGTCGGCGGCAGGATGTCGTGGTTGCCAGGAATGAGCTCAAAGGACAGTTCGGGTAAGGAGGCGGTGAAGGCGCAGAAGGTGGTCCAGACGTGATTGTGGTCGCTGTGGAAGAGATCGCCCAGCAGCAAGGTACGCTGGGGGGCGAACGTTTCGATGAGGCCGCGCAGGCGGGCGAAATTGACGTCGCACACCAGCCGTGGTACGGCAATGCCGGCCCGGCGGAAGTGGGCCCCCTTGCCCAGGTGCAGGTCGGCGAGGAGCAAGATGCGGCGGGCCGGCCAGTAGACGGCGCGGTCGGGATGCAAGAGCAGGTGCTCGCCGGCGACAATGACGGATTCCATGGGCCGCGAAGATACTTTATCGGTTCCCGACCTCCGGTCAGGTATTGGTCACTACCTGATCGGAGGTCGGGAACTGGTTGTATAAAGCTGTATTGTAAGCCAACCATCCGTCTACAGACAGACTTAGGTAATATGCGATTATCTCACTGTCCTTTGCTGCTTGTGGTATTTTTTTACACCTGTGGCCCCGCCCCGTTGGAGGCCCAGTTGCCCTATGTGGTCGAGCAGCCCGAGCTGCTGGCGGAACTGCCCGATGACTTGGCGGAGATTTCCGGACTGAGTGTACGGGGAAACGTACTCCTAGCCGTACAGGATGAAGACGGGGTCATCTTCCGTATCGACCGGGCCACGGGGGCCGTACTGGACCAACTTGAATTTTGGGAGGAAGGCGACTACGAGGGAATAGAATTGGTAGGCGACGTCATCTGGGTGGTGAAAAGCAATGGCAATCTCTACCAAATCGTGGGAGCGGGAACGGATGCACAGCGGGTCAGTGTCCATAAGACCTGGCTCAAGGGCGAAAATAATGTAGAGGGACTCTGCTACGATGCAGGTGGGCATCGCCTGTTGCTGGCCTGTAAGGACGACCCCAAAGGGAATGGCCTGGATAAAGGCAACCGGTACATCTTTGCCTACGACCTGGAAAAAAACGAGCTGCTCAAGGACCCCGCAATCACCATCCGCCGCCCCAAGGACTTCTCCCCTTCCGCGCTTGCCGTGCATCCGCAGACCGGGCAACTGTACCTGACCAGCAGCAAGGGCAAGCAACTGTTGGTGACCAGCCCCAGCGGAGACATTATAGTGCGGGTAAACCTGGACCCTAACTACTTTCCACAGCCTGAGGGACTCACCTTCGCCGCGGATGGTACCCTATACATCAGCACCGAGGCCGGAGCGGGGCAACCGGCCCGCATCTACCGCCTCCCCTGCCTCAAGTAATTTTCAGTAACAACTGAAAGGTCGCCCACCGGGGCTACCTTTAACGCCCTAACCAGCTGCCCCCCAGATGGCCCATGGCCTCGACCAGATAAAGCGCCCCATCGCCACCGAACTGGAGACCTTCGAACGGCGGTTTCGAAATACCCTGCGGTCGCCGGTACCGCTGATGGACCGCATCACCTACTACATCGTCCGCCGCAAGGGCAAGCAAATGCGGCCCATGTTCACCTTCTTCAGTGCCCAGGCCTGCGGGGGCATCAGCGACGACACCTACACGGCCGCGAGTCTGATCGAACTGGTACACACCGCCAGCCTGGTTCATGACG
The DNA here is from genome assembly GCA_963710195.1 of Lewinellaceae bacterium. Taxonomy (GTDB): domain Bacteria; phylum Bacteroidota; class Bacteroidia; order Chitinophagales; family Saprospiraceae; genus Neolewinella. The sequence continues at coordinate 132,942 of CAVPZF010000002.1, read as the reverse complement.
ACGTAGTCGATGAGAGCTACGAACGGCGGGGCTTCTTTAGCATCAATGCCCTGTGGAAGAACAAGATCGCGGTGCTGGTAGGCGACTACTTCCTGGCTCGCGGCCTCTCGATTGCCCTGGAAACCAGGCAGTACCGCACCCTGGAGATCAGCTCCAATGCCGTACAGGCCCTGGCCGAGGGCGAGCTCCTGCAGATCGAAAAGGCTCGTCGGCTGGATATTGACGAGGCGATCTACTTTGAAGTCATCCGCCAGAAAACGGCCAGCCTGATCGCGGCCTCCTGCGCGGCCGGCGCCGCCTCGGCTACCGCAGACGAGGAGACGGTACAACGCATGCATGCGTTCGGGGAAAAGATTGGGATCGCCTTTCAAATCCGCGATGACCTCTTTGATTTTGGCCTCGATGATGTGGGAAAGCCCCGGGGAATCGACATTAAGGAGAAGAAGATGACCCTGCCGTTGATTCATGCCCTCAATCAGGCTTCCCGCGCCGACCGCCGCCGGATTATCCGCTCCATCAAGCGGCATAGTGATGACCCTAAACGGGTGGCCGAGGTGCTACGCTTTGTAAGGGAAAGCGAAGGGATAGCGTATGCCGAAGCGGCCATGCACCGCTACCGGGAGGAAGCGTTCGTTTTGCTGCGCCAATTGCCGGACAGTGAAGCCAGGGGGGGACTAGAACAACTGGTGAACTTCGTGGTGGATCGGGCTTATTAGCGCCAGCATAAACTTTGGGGAAATGTGCCGCTTTCGCTGGAGCAAGCTATAGCAACTTATCGACCCGGTACCCAAAACGCTTAAAGCATGTTAACCGTCGTCAGCGGCCAGAGCGAGCACCGGTACCGAAGGTTGCGGGGGTAGCCGAACAACGGTACCGGCCACGGGTAGCGGAGCGGGCGGATCAGTAAATGCCTCCGGTATGGATTACCACTACTGCGCTGCCGGCCGGGTAACATCCCCGGCGCAGGCGATCGAGGACGCCAGTAAAGAGTTTTGCCGTGTAGACGGGCTCGAGGGGAGGAAGTTCAGGGTCGCCTAGGTCTACCCGCTTGGCAAGTGCCCCCGCTGGTGTAACCAACCTCCACTGCGGAGGGAACTTGCCGTAGCCACCGCCGTGGTACTCCGTCATCACCGCTAGGTTCTCGGTAGCCTCTCGCCCGTCCAGCAAGGAGGCTAATTGCTCACCCATCCAGTTGCCCTTGAGTGCCGGATATACCTCGATTCGGGTGGGCGAGCCAAGTGCTGCCGCCAGGATTCCCGCAGCCGTGCCGCCGGTACCGGCACTTACGCACAGGTAATGTGGCGCCTGCCCCAATTGCGCACAAACTTCAAGGAAGATTTCGCCGGTACTGGCCAGGGCGGCCGGGGTAGTACCGCCTTCCGGGATTACGATGTCGGCGGGATCGATACCAAGGGTAGCCAGCAGCGTGGGGTCGTGTTTGCGGCGGTATTCACTGCGGGATAAGAAGTGCAACTCGCTGCCCCCCTTCCGCACCTGATTGAGCACTGCATTATCTATGGCTTCGCCCCGGATAAAGAAGCGCGTAGTGAATCCGAAGCGAAGGCCCGCCGCGCTGAGGGCAGCTACGTGATTGCTGTACGCACCGCCGAACGACACTACCCTACGACCCGGCAGATCGGCACGACGCAGCAAGGGCAAAAGCTTGCGAATCTTGTTACCCTGCAGGGGAGAACCCCGCTCCCACGCATAGAGATCATCGCGCTTACAGTAGAGCGTCACCCCGGCCGCCGCAGCGGCGGGATGGAGCAAACGTTGGAGCGGGCTGGGGACGGGCGGGGTCAGTCGAGCACCTTGATGGTGTAACCGGCCTCCTGTACCGCTTCCATAATCTCGGCTTCGGTTGCGCTGCCTTCCACGGTAAGCACTTTGCGGTCGTCTCCGACGTCGACTCGCCAACTGGTCGCGCCGTCTAGGTCGTCGAGAAAGGGGGTGACGCTGCGGACGCAGCTGCCGCAGTTGATGTTGGTTGCAAAGGAGCGCATACTTGCCGGCATGGGATAGGGTTGTCGCGGGAAAACACAGTAAACGTAAAAAAGGTCGTCTTCCGCACGGAAGACGACCCTTTACGTGGGGGTATGAATGGTCAGCTACCCGAGGCTGACGTGCTTGAAGTCCGTGACCTTCAGCCCCTTCTGCACCGAATCGAGGTACTGGGCTACGGTCTGCTTGTCGCTCTTGACGAAGGCTTGGGCCTCCAGGGTGTTCTCTTTAAAGAACTTGTTGAGGCGCCCCTGGCCGATCTTTTCGAGCATGGCTTCGGGCTTGCCTTCCTGGCGCGCGAGGTCCATGGCAATGTCGAGCTCCTGGTCGATGGTAGCCTGGTCGATGCCGCTCTTGTTAACGGCGATCGGCTTCATGGCGGCCACCTGCATGGCGACGTCCCGACCGGCCTCGAAGGCATTATCGTCGTTTTTGGTGAGGGCCACGAGCACGCCGGCGCGGTAACCGCTGTGAATATAAGGGGCCACGAGGGGGCTACGAAGCTGCTCGTAGGCGGTCACGCTGATTTTTTCGTTGATCTTTCCGACCATTTCGGTGACTTTGTCGCCGATCGTCAGCTTACCCTCCATGGGCAGGGCCTTGAGGGCCTCGAGGTCAGCGGGTTTGGACGCCAGGGTGAGGTCCGCAATTTTCTGGGCGAAGGCCACGAAATCGTCGTTTTTAGCGACGAAGTCGGTCTCGCTGCTAAGCCGGATGAGGATGCCGAAATCCTTGGCGTCGTTGACCTGGGCGATGACCACGCCTTCGTTGGCGTCGCGGTCGTCGCGCTTGGCGGCGACCTTCTCGCCCCGCTTGCGCAGGATTTCGATGGCCTTGTCGAAGTCACCCTCGGCCTCGGCCAGCGCTTTTTTGCAGTCCATCATGCCGGAACCGGTCATGTCCCGTAGTTTTTTCACTTCTTGGGCGGTGATTGCCATATCGTATTAATATTTGGTTGGTCTGAATAGTGGGGATGCACAGCGGGGTGCGGCAGCTGTTTCCAGGCGCCACACCCCGCTTGGTGTACGCTGATGATTATTCCGCGGTAGCGGCAGTGGCTTCGGTTTCTTCCCCACTGCTTTCCTTGGCATCCTTTTCTTCCCCGCGTTCAGCGAGTCCTTCCTTGATGCATTCGACGAGGTAAGTGGTGATGACGCCCACGGCCTTGCTGGCGTCGTCGTTGCCGGGAATGGCGTAGTCGACGCTGGTGGGGTCGGCGTTGGTATCCACGATACCAAAGGTGCGCATCCCGAGTTTCTTGGCTTCGGCGATGGCGAGGTGCTCGTGCACGATGTCGACCACGAAAATGGCGTTGGGGATGCGCTGCATGTCAGCGATACCGCCGAGCACTTTATTCATCTTCTCGTGCTCCCGGGTTAGGGTCAGGCGTTCTTTCTTGGTTACGCTGTCGAGGGTACCGTCGGCCAACATGCGCTCGATGTTCTGCATCTTACGAATGGAGCGGCGGATGGTGTTGAAGTTGGTGAGCATTCCACCCTGCCAGCGGTCGGTGACGTAGGGCATGTTTACTTCCTGAGCGGCGGCGGTGACGATGTCGCGGGCCTGCTTCTTGGTCGCGACGAAGAGGATCTTCTTACCGGCGCGGGCGATTTGCCGCATGGCGTTTCCGGCGCGGTCGATATTTTCCAGGGTACGGTTTAGATCGATGAGATGGATGCCGTTCTTCTCGGTGAAGATGTAAGGCGACATCTTGGGGTTCCACTTGCGCCGCAGGTGACCGAAGTGTACGCCGGCCTCCAAAAGCTGTTGATGGGTGGGCTTAGCCATGGTTGTTTTATTGATATTCGAGTGCGGACACCCGGAAAATTAGTAGGTAAAGGAGGGGGGGATACCGTGCTAAAAGGAAGCAGTACCGCTGGGGCCAGCTTAGCGCTTGGAGAACTGGAAGCTCTTCCGGGCTTTGGGCTTACCGTACTTCTTCCGCTCCACGACGCGGGCGTCGCGGGTAAGGAATTTGTTGGTCTTTAGGGGGCTGCGGAAGTCTTCGTTCAATTTTACGAGCGCGCGACTGATGGCCATACGGATGGCTTCGGCCTGCCCCTTGTAGCCTCCTCCGTCTACGTTGACTTTGATATCGTAGATGGTATTGTCTACCTCGATGACCTGGAAGGGCTGGATGATCTTCCCCTGTACGTGCGTCTGGGGGAAGTAAGTCTTATAGTCCTTACCGTTCACGATGATATTCCCCTGGCCCTGCATGAGGTAGATGCGGGCGACGGCGGCCTTGCGGCGACCTATGGCGTTTATTTGTTCCATTATTTAATTGTTGGGTGGGTGAATTGCTGAGCTGTCGGATTGCGGATGCGGTAGGCGTGGCGGGGTCGCGGGTGCGGCGTTAAACGAGCGCGGCGAGCACTGCCCCTAACACACCAATCCAACAATTCACTACTTGAGTTCCTGGGGTTGCTGAGCGGCGTGGGGGTGCTCGGTGCCGACGTAGATGTGGAGCTTCTTGTACTGGGCGCGACCGAGCTTGGTCTTGGGCAGCATGCCCTTGATAGCGTGCTCGAGGATCAGCTCCGGCCTTCGGGCCATGATCTGACGGGGGGTCGCCTTGCGCTGCCCGCCGGGGTAACCGGTGTGGCGGAGGTACTCCTTGTTGTTGAACTTCAAGCCGGTGAACCGGACCTTATCGGCATTGATTACGACCACGTGGTCGCCGTTGTCGAAGTGGGGGGTAAAGTCGGGCTTGTGCTTGCCACGGAGGACGTTGGCGATCTTGGACGACAGGCGGCCAACAATCTCGCCTTCCGCGTCCACCACGTGCCACTTCCGCTCCACGGTAGTGACGTTGGCCGACTGGGTCTTGTAGGAAAGGGTATTCACAGGAAATACATGTTTTACTGATTCATTGCACCCGCGGCCCCGGCCAGTAGAGACGGTCCCACGAAAGCGGACGCAAAGGTAAGGTGCTGGGTTATCCCAACCAAGCACTCCTCCGCTTATTTTCACAGCAAACCCGTATAACTCCCTGAAAAACAGCTGAAATTTCGCGCGGCTCCGGGATTGGCTCCGCCATTGCCTATACCAGCGGGCCGCTACGCCTGTACGTTCTCGGGCAGGGTAAATCGAAAAGTAGTGCCCGTACCAATCGTCGACGTCATCGTGATGGTCCCGCTGAGCGCCTCGATGAGGCGTTTGACGATGGCTAGTCCTACCCCATGGCCCGCCGCCCCTTCGGCCTCACCGGTGGTGAACAGCTTGAATACGGACTGCTGATACGCCGCGGGGATACCCGGGCCGTTGTCCTCCACGCTAAAGGCGTAAAGCCCATCGGCATCGGCTGCGCAGTCGATCAGTACGTAACAACTGCAAGGTTGGCTATGCTTGATGGCGTTGCCGATCAGGTTTTGAAAAATCTGCACGAGGGCGATGCGCGAGGTTATTAGGGCGTTTACCTGCCCCGTGTATCGTACCTGACAGCCCTCCCGGAGGTCCAGTTGCTGCGCTACTTGCTCCACAATCTGGCCAATATTTACTACCTCGCGGGATTTGCCGAGGCTGCGAATTACCTTACTGTATCGGAGGACCCCGTCGATCATCCGCGAGGCATCGGCCGCCCGCCCTTCAATCATGCCGAGCACTTCGTTGGCGTCGTCGGTCAGGCGAGGGCCGCATTCCTCCCGCAGCAATTCGCTTAATTGGCTAATGTTCCGGATTGGGGCTTTTAGGTCGTGTGCGATGATGTGGCTGAAATCCCGGAGCGTGTCGTAAGCCTCTTGCCGCTCGGCATTGCGTTGCTCGGCCTCCAACAGGGTGGCCCGCAGCTCCAGTAGTTGAATGACCTGACGGGAAAGCCGCTGCAGGGCTTCTAATTGTCCCGCATCAAGTTGTCGCGGCTGGTGGTCGATCACGCAAATGGTACCCAGGGGTTGACCTTCCGGGGTCAGGAGAGGCACTCCGGCATAGAAAACCAGCTTAGGATCTTCTACGACCAGGGCGTTGGTGGCAAAGCGGGGGTCCAGGCGAGCATCGGTAACCACCAGCGGCCGGTCGGGCTCCTGAATAGCGTGCGCACAAAAAGCCAGATCGCGGTGCGTTTCCCGTACTTGCAAGCCGCGCGCCGATTTAAACCACTGGCGATTCTCATCGACCAGGCTGATCAGCGAGATCGGAGTACCACAAATGTGCGCGGCGATGGCGGTCAGATCATCGTATTCTCGCTCCACCAGACTGTCCAAGATTCGGTACCGGCGAAGCGCGGCCAAACGGTCAGTCTCATGGGGGATTCGGGGCGCTGTCACGCTTCAAAGGTATGGTTTGCAACCGTAGCGGGCGCGGCAAAATCACCGCTTGCTTTCCTATCCGGTCCGGAAATTTAAGCCTGAGAAACATCCACCTACGTGCGTGATGCTATCCAGTTACTCCGGGGTGATCCGACCAGATTACTGCAGAAAGGACCGTAATTTATAGAGTTGAAGGTCCAGGGGAGCCTTGTTCGGAATCAGTAAGAGCTTGTTTAGGTTTTCCGAGCCTGAGGAAAACGCCGCTAATTTGGGTCTATTCGAGCCTCCAGAAGGGGAACCTAGCGGGCTAGGTGACGCTTTTTGAGAGGAAGAGTAGGCGCAAAAGAGCAAGTTTGCGGCGGTGAGCGGAATCCCAAACAAGCGCTAAGTCTTGGGTAACGAGGTCGCTTTCTCCCGTTTTAGTAATGCGTTGGGCTACGTTATTTGACAGCTGCTGGTAGCGCCCGGCCAGGATTTCTAGGCGCTGCGGTAGTTCCTCGTAGAAGTCCTGGTACAGCTCGTGTAGGCTGATAAAGAGGGGACCGGTAACGTTTCAGTGCAGCTGGTGCACGGCGTCATACTGGTCGGTCAGTTCCACCAGCTTCGCCTGCAGGGCCTCGACGGTGGGCGGAATGTCCGTTTCGGCCCGGGGTTCCTGATGGGCGCCGGTGTCCGACTTGTAGCCGGTGCTAAAATTGGCGTCGGTAAAAGTTCCGCTGGTCTGGGCAGCGCCGAGCACGGGAAGCGGCAACAGGAAGATTTGAAATACTTGCGCTTTCATAGGAATAGATAGTTTGGAGATGGAAGCTGGGTCTCGTTTCCGCTGTCGGCGGCCCGGTGAATGGCCTTTGCAATACTGATGTCGCGTAGGACTCTGGCTCCGGGAATTTTTTAGCTCCCGGTCGCCCAACACGACGAATCCGATTAGCTCAACGGGGGCGCGGCCACGGGTATAAAGGGAAACCCTGGATAGGGGTACTGCCCGTATGGTGAACCGGGTCGGAAGAGGCCAGGGTCTACGTGCGGGTGCTGTTAGCTTTAGCCCGTTGTTGGCTATGGGGGGAATCACAAAGGCCCTTACCTTACCCACCTATCTCCGAACCTATGTCCCAGCGCCCTTTCTTCCTCCTGAGTATTCTGCTGATCGCGGCCTGCGGTACGCCCCGAACACCGGCGTCCCCGGACGCTCCCGTAACGTTTATCGTCCTGCAGTTGAACGACGTCTACGAGATTGCCCCCCTGGAAGGTGGACGGGTGGGCGGATTAGCGCGGGTCGCTACCGTACGGCAGGAACTGCTGCGTGAAAACCCCCACGTCATTACGGTAATGGCGGGTGACTTCCTGAGTCCCTCCTTTCTCGGCACTATGGAGTACACTACGCCGGACGGTCGCCGCGAACGGATCGCCGGTCTCCAAATGGTCGAAACCCTCAGCGCTGTGGGCCTCGACTACGCGACCTTTGGCAACCACGAATTCGACCTGAACAGCCTGGAACTGCTGGAGCAGCGCATAGCCGACGGCACCTTCAGCTACACCGTCTGCAACGCTTCCGCGGTGACTCCGCAGGGCACCCGCCCCTTCCGGCAGGCTGATACGCTCGTACCCCCCTACCTCATTCACCGCATTGGAGGGTTACGTATCGGACTGATCGGCACGGTGCTGCCCTTCAACCTGACCGACTACGTGGCCTACGCCGACATCAATACCTCCTTTCAGCGTACCCTGGCCAGAGTAGCCCCACAAACCGACCTTACGCTGGCCATCACCCACCAGTTTGTGGAGCAGGACGTGGCGCTGGCCGAAGCCGTCCCGGGGGTCCCCCTCTTTCTGGGAGGCCACGAGCACGTGGAAATGCACCGGGAAGTGAACGGCACCCGCATTACCAAGGCCGACGCTAATGCTAAATCGGTGTATGTCCACCGCATTCGTTACGATCCCGCCACCGGAGCCACAACGATCGCCTCTTCCGTACGCCAGATCGATGACACCATTGCCGAGGAGCCCGTGACGAAAGCCGTAGTCGACAAGTGGCAAACGCGCGCCTACGCCGTCATGGAGGAAATGGGCTATGCTCCCCTACGCGAAGTGCTCCGCCTCACCCGTCCGCTGGAATGCCGCGAGGCAGTTATCCGCACCTCCCAAACCAACTTCGGCCGCCTGACCACCGACGCGATGGCTTACGCCCTACCCGGGGCCGACGCTTATTTGCTCAACAGCGGCACGATGCGGCTCGACGACGACCTCCACGAGATCGTCACGGAGTACGACGTCCTGCGTACTTACCCGTACGGCGGCAAGTTGGTGCGCATCCAACTGCCGGGCGCCGTGCTGCAACGCACGCTGGAAACCGGCCTACACCGCAACTTCGGCGAAGGCGGCTACCTGCAGGTCGGAGGGGTGGCTGCAGCAGCGGACACTCGCCTCAACGCAACGGCCACCTACGCCGTGGTCCTACCCGAATTCCTGGCCCGCGGCCGGGAGGCCAACCTAGAATTCCTGGCCGACTACTACGATGGTGCCACCACGGATACCCTGACCATCACCGGGCTGCCCGTTAAGAACGACTTCCGAGAGCTCGTGATCCTGTACATGGAAACTCTGGTGACCTACTAACTACGGACTACCCCAGCGCAGCGTCTGACCCCAGCCCAGTGGCTACCGGCAAAGCCTTCTACCGACAGCTAGCGAGCCGCGCCATCACCTCCCGCAGGGAATCGGGGACCGCCATGCCATACCTCCGGTACTGGCTGGGGTGGAGCAACAGTTCGGCATTATCGGGAGAACGGGGCTGATAAGCCACCAGGAAGCGGGTGTCTCGGTACTCTACCCCGCGGACGTTCACGGCCAGCGGACACCGCGGAAGGGGTACGGAGCAGAGTTCGGTGTAGCGGATCCCCTCGACCGTGTAGGTGAATTCAACCTTTCCGCCGCCCTTGGCTTGGGGCAACCACCGCAGGACGGAGCCCGTCGTCACGGCAAAATTCTCGTGAAGCGCCTGACCCCGCCGGCCAGTCAGCAGCAGGGTGACGGTCACCAGCAGGGCGACCAGGATAAGTAGGGCTTTGGTAAGACGGGGCAAGACCCAAATTTAACCTTTCCCGCCGCAGCGCAGCCGCTACCGCCTGGCGTAGCGCGTATTAAAAAACACCCGGATCCCATAGACTACGTTGAGCAGATATACCGCTAGGGCCAGTGGAACGGCCAGGGTCATCGTCTCCGGGGTGATTCCTCCAGAGAAAACCAGCACGAATAAACCTCCGAGAATCATTGCACCCGCGGTACCGATGTATTTGAGCCAGCCCCGCTCAAAGGCATACAGGCCCGCCATCCCGGTGATCCACATCAGGGTAGCTCCGGCAAAAATCACTACGGTCAGCCGGTGAAGCAAGAGGTATAATTCTTCACTCTGCACTACCGGGTATCCCCCGAGGAGCACCAGGTATTTAACCAGTAACAACAGGTGACCAATCGCTACGAGGTTCCAAAAGCGGTTGCGTTTAGCCAGGTTCAGCGCGCTCCACGCAATGAGCACTACGGCGAGCATTTCTCCTCCCCAGAAGAGTCCGACCACGTGCCAGTCGTCCATATACCGGGCCAGGTCCTGGCTCCAGCCCACTTGCTCGGTGGCCCCAAAGTAGTACTGGTACACAGCCAGCAGGAAGAATAAGGTCAGGGAACTGCCGGAAAACAGCAGCCCGGAAAGTCGGCTAATCGAGGTGTTCATAGTGCAAAGAGTTTACCTGATCGACTGAGAGCAGGCTGCGAGCCACACATGAAGTACGTCCGCAACGGCTAAGTACGAGAGGCGGAGACCCGTTTAGATTGCTTGTAGCGATATTTGCTTCGGCCTGGATTACTAATGGAGTACAGCTTCAGGGTCAGGACATAGAACGGTGAGGCTCCGCAGCAACCCTAGTAATTAGCTACTGGCTACTTCGCGCGGATTGATCAGAAAGTAGAAATAGACTCCCCCCAGAGCATAGAACAAATAGTCGACTGCATCGTGTCGGAAACCCGTACCGTAGCGCGGGAATATTTCTTCGAAAACGACCGCTAACACCAGGGTGGCCACCGCCGTTTCGAGCCAGGCGAGTCGGCGTACGCGGAAAACGAGCCGGCGCTCCAGCTGCCAGAGTCCCAATAAAATTGGGACGGCGCAGAAGGGGTCCAGGTAGCCGTCGATGTTACCGAAGCCCAGGTTCACCAAATGCTGCAGCACCTGATGCCCCACAAACAGGATGACGGCAAGCCACCACCAGGGGTTACGGAGTACTTCCTTCATAGCACGGCAAAGAAGGCGATGATGAGGCCCAGCAGGATGATGGGAGACAGCGCCAGCAAGACGATGATGCCCACTAGCCGGATACCTATTTTACCCGCCCCTACCAAAAAGGGGTCCTCGGGGTGTAGGGTGGCCAAGTTATTCCACCACTGGTAGGTTTCTGCGGCCTTTTCCGTTAGTGCATTCGAGGCGGAGGAGCTTTCGGGGGGAGGAGGCGGCTGAGGCGTGGGTGGTTCAGGCGTAGCCGGGGGCTGGGGAGCTTCCATAGCGGTTAGTACGGATCAAACAGCGGTAAAGTTCTTCTTCCGCGGGGTCAGCGCAGCCCACTGGGGCGGCAAGAATTACCAGCTGTGGTGTAGGCTCACCTGCAGTTGCCCTTTGCTATAGCGATCGGTGGTTTGGATCATGTAGCCCAGTTGGGTACGCAGGTTGTCGCGTAGACCGTAGCCGAGCCCGAAATAGGTGCGGTTGCGGTCGAAGATCTCTACTGTATTTCCGTTGCCGATGTCTCGGTTACCGTTGATGAACAGCTCGTTGTAGAGCGCCAGGTAGGTCGTCCCGCGCACCAGTTCGGTGTTGTTAAACGGGACGTTTACGAACAGCATGTACCGGTACCGGGTACGGAAATCCTGTCCTTCGTTGAACCGCTGCTCGTACCGAAACCGGTGGGTGAGGAGGAAGCGTTGTCCGAGCCGCTGGCCGAATAGCGCCTCCTGATACACGCGGTTCTCCCCAACGGTTGCGGTGCTCTCTCCGGGCGTGCCGGTTGTGATATTGGCGTACCCTAGGGTGAAGGTGACCCCGGCGTCTTTTGGGGTATAGGTCACGCCGGAACGGAGGAGTAGTTGCTCCAGGTCGCCACCCAGGTTCCAGTTGCGATACTGGGCGTCGCCCTGAATGCCCCACGGCCCCTCGCCGAAGCGGTGGTTGTAGAAGTACATGTACCAGGCGCCCAGCTGATCCTCGTCTACGGCTTGGGCGCGCAGGAAAGGAGTACTACAGAGCAGGCAGCAGAAGGCCGCCAGTATTCGAAAGCCCATGATGAATTACTTGCCCTTATTAGCGAAACGGGGAAGGCTGGTGACGGTTTCTTCGATGAAGATTACCTGTCCGGACTCTATGTTATACACCGCCCCCACGATTAGGATATCGCCGCTCTCGTACATCCGGCTCATTACGGGTTCCAGGTTGCGCAGTAGATTGACCTGCTCGAGGACGTTTTCCCGGATGGCCAGGTCAAGCATCTCTTCTTCGCCAGCCGCCTGGGCCTGGGCGCGCTGGGCGGCGGGTTTAATTGCGTTAATCAGGGTAACAATGTGTCCCGGGGGGGCTTCGGGGCGCTCCATGGCCGCGGTCACGGCTCCGCAGGACTGGTGCCCAAGCACCACCACCAGTTTCGTGTTCAACAATTTGACGGCGTACTCGATGGTGCCGTAGCTGGCCTCGGCCATAACTTGCCCGGCGGTACGGGTGATGAACAGGTCACCGACACCCTGGTCGAAGATGATTTCATTGGGTACCCGGCTATCCGCACACCCGATAATGACGGCGAAAGGCTTCTGCCCCAGGTTCGTGTTGCGCAGGTCTTCGTCGGTCTGCCGGGGCCGGATGGCCTTGTTCTCGGCAAAACGCTTGTTGCCGTAGATCAGCTTTTTAAGACCGTAGTAGGGATCCGCATAGGCACTGTCGCGATCGGCGAAGTACTGGTTGTCTTTGAGCTCGAGCAGTTCGGAGAGGGTGGCAGTCTGTGTCTGTGCCTGCAGCGACACGCAGCCCAAGAGCGCGAAGAGTAGTAGGTAACGCATAATCGAACGGTTAATTTAATGTTGCTACGGTAATAGGCCTACTCCCGTTATTGTTTAGCCCAATACAAGTATATGACGCGGCCTTGCGGATATCTGTGGACCCAGCTGCTGCGCATTGAGCTGCTGTATCGTGCCGGCGGCTACCCCTTCCCCAGGGTACGTCCACCAGAGAAATAAACTGCCGGACCAACCCAGTAGTCTGCTTGGCACCCCCTATCTTACTTGGCCCATTAGCTTGCCCGCCTTCCGTTCCGTACATTTGCTCTCAACCACATTGTTTGGAGTACATGAACACATTCAAAATTTTATTGCTCGTTGGCCTCCTTCCCTGCATGATGAGTTGTGCCAACAGGAGCAGCGATACAGTTGCGGCCACGTCCCCGCCCGCAAGCGATTGGGTGGACCTCCTGGATGACGACCTCGATAACTGGGAGATGTACAGCCAGGATCAACTGGAAGGCTGGCAGCTCGTCGAAGGGGAGTTGCGCGCCTCCGGTGCTGGCTGGGACGCGGAAAAGGACCTGATTACCAAAGAGGACTACGAAAATTTTGAACTGGAGCTGGATTGGAAGATTGATTCGGCCAATAGTTCCGGTATCTTCTACCTCGTCCCTAAAGATGGTGTCCACCAGATTTATGAACTGGCTCCGGAATACCAGGTCATGGATGACGTGAACTGGCCAGCCGAACTAAAACCCAACCAGCGCACCGCCGGGAATTACGCCATGCACGAGCCCGTGGGCGGCAAAACGAAATCCGTCGGGGAGTGGAATACCGCCCGCATCGTCGTCCGTCAACCCCGCGTGGAACACTGGCTGAACGGGAAGAAAGTTGTCGATTATGCGATTGGAAGTGCTGACTGGCAAGCCCGTAAGGCCCGGGACAAGTGGGCTGAGGTCGAGGACTATGCTACCGCTACCTCCGGACGCATAGGGTTGCAGAATGCGGGGAAGGTCGCTTACCGCAACATTCGCATCCGGAGACTGTAATCATTTTTTTCTTAGCTGACCCAATGCCAATCCTCATGTCCCTCTGTTCGACGCTCTTCCGGCCCTTGTTGCTCGCCACGCTCACCTCCACTCTACCCTATCAGTCGATGGCCCAGGCCTCCGAGGTGATTTCTACCCTCGAGATTTTTGACATCACCACCAACGAGCGCACGTCCGTGAGGAGTGAAGAGCAACATTTCGAGGCCCCCAACTGGAGTCCGGACGGTACCTACTTCTTGATCAACCAGGCGGGTAGCTTGCACCGTATTTATATGGACGGGCGCAAGGAACAGCTACCTACCGACTTTGCCACCCGTTGCAACAACGACCATGGGTTTTCCCCCGACGGCAAGACCATCGCCTTCAGCCATAACCTGGAGGACGGCCCGGAGGGCTGGCTGACTTCCTGTATCTTCACCGTGCCGGTGGACGGGGGTACCCCGACCCGGGTCACGCCCAATGTGCCCTCGTTTTGGCACGGCTGGTCTCCCGATGGGGGTACACTGGCCTACACGGCCCGGCGCGACGACCGCTTTAACATCCTGACTATCCCCACGGGTGGTGGTGAGGAAACGGCCCTCACCGATTCCGAGGGGCTGGACGATGGGCCCAGCTACGCCCCCGATGGCAAGCATATCTACTACAATTCCGTGCAGTCGGGCTCCATGGAGATCTGGCGCATGCACGCCGACGGCAGCAACAAGGAGATGCTGACCAACGATGAGTATTCGAATTGGTTTGCTCACCCCTCCCCGGACGGCAAGCACTTCGTGTTCATATCCTACCTACGGGACCAGGGCAGTGCCCACCCCGCCATGCAGGAGGTCGTGCTAAGGCTTTACACTATCCAGGATCATTCGATCCGTATTCTTTGCGGACTGACGGGTGGTCAGGGATCACTCAACGTGCCCTCCTGGTCTCCGGATGGCACCCGGTTTGCATTCGTAAGCTACCGCCACCGGTAGTATTCCAAGACATCGGCTTAACCCTACTTTACTAATGGCTCCTACCACAAAAACACTCCCCCGCCGGGACTTTCTAAAAAAGACCGTCACCGCCGGCATTGGCTTCACCATCGTCCCCGCACACGTCGTGAGCGGCCTGGGCTACACCCCGCCCAGCGACAAACTGAACATCGTGTGCGTCGGCGTGGGCGGGAAGGGGCTGCAGAACCTCTCGGCCATGACTACCGAGAATATCATCGGCCTCTGCGACATCGACTGGAACTACAGTCGGCGCGCTTTCGAAACGTTCCCGGACGCCAAGAAATATTACGATTGGCGGATCATGTTCGAGGAGCTTGGCGACGAGATGGACGCCGTGGTGGTGGCTACCGCGGACCACACCCATGCGGCCATCGCGGCAACGGCCATGACCATGAATAAGCACGTCTTCTGCCAGAAGCCCCTTACGCACTCCGTTTACGAATCCCGGTTGCTGACCAAACTGGCTAAGCAATACCCCGTCGCCACCCAAATGGGCAATCAGGGCAACTCCGGCGATGGGGTTCGCCAGCTCTGCGAGTGGGTCTGGAACGGCGAGATCGGGGAAGTGCGCGAGGCCCATACCTGGACCGACCGACCCATTTGGCCCCAAGGCCTGCAGCGGCCCGCCGAAGCTATGGAGGTGCCCGAAAACTTCGACTGGGATCTCTTCATCGGCCCCGCCCCAATGCGCCCCTACCACGAAATTTATACCCCCTGGAACTGGCGGGGTTTCTGGGACTTCGGCACGGGTGCCTTCGGTGACATGGCCTGCCACATCATGGACCCCGTCTACCGCGCCCTCAAGCTGCAGTATCCTGAGGCCATTTCCGGCAGTTCCACCACGGCGAACACGGAAAGCGCGCCCCAGGCGGAAAAGGTCCGCTTCGATTTCCCGGAACGGGAGGCCATGGATAAGGTGGCCATGCCGGCCGTCCAGGTACACTGGTACGACGGCGGCTTCCTTCCCGACCGCCCCGCCGGACTGGAGGATGGCGTACCGCTTATTAACGACGGACTCGGCGGCTGTATGCTCGTCGGTACCGAGGACACCCTTATTGCCGGTGCGGGGGGCTTTAATCCCCGTCTCCTCTCCGGGCGTGTGCCTGAGGTCAAGCCCTACCTGCGCCGCGTGCCCGGCTCGGTCGACTACAGTGATGGTCCCCACGAGCAAGACTGGATCCGCGCCTGCAAGGAAAGCCCCGAGGACCGCGTCGAACCCTCGGCCAACTTCGCTTACTCCGGCCCCTTCAATGAGATGGTCCTGCTGGGCGTACTGGCCATTCGCCTCAAGGGCCTCAACAAGGTGCTGCGGTGGGACGGCGAGAACATGCGCTTCACCAACATTGGCGCGGGCGAAACCATGCGCGTGGTCAAGACTGACGGCTTCGCCATGGTCGAAGGCATCCCTACCTGGAACACCGAGCACGTGGACATCGACGCCTCAGAGGCCGCCACCGAGTACATCAAGCACACCTACCGCGAGGGGTGGAGCCTGCCGGAGATGCCGGGGTAGTACCCATTTTTCTACGTGCCCCCGCCTACGTCGTTACGCGGCAGCCCTCAAACAACAACGCCCGGTGGTCTAAAGACCCCCGGGCGTTGTTTATTCATTAGCGAAGTCAGGAAACTTAGTCGCGATCATTGCGATCGCGGCGGTCGCCCCGGTCGCGACCGCCGCGGCGTTCACCGCGGTCACGTCCACCGCCCCCGCGGCGGTCACCGCGGTCGCCCCGTCCTCCGGACTTACCGGCCTTGCGCTCTTCCTCCAGCTCCTCATCCGTGGGGATGGTGCCGTCGGCACGGGGCATGATGGCCTTGCGGCTGAGACGCAGTTTTCCGGTGCGCTCATCGACGTCGACGATTTTGAACTTCACCTTGTCGCCTTCCTCAAACTCGTCCTCGACATTTTCGATGCGGCTGTGGCTCATTTCGCTCACGTGCAGCAGGCCATCGCGGCCGCCCTCGAAGCCAATAAACACGCCGTAGGGCATGATCGTCTTGACGGTGCCTTCGTAGACGCCGCCGACCTCAGGGGTAAAGGTGATCTTCTTGATCCGGGCAACGGCATCTTCAATTGCCGCCTTGTCGTTGCTGGCGATGGACACGTGGCCCTTGCCGTCGACCTCATCGATGTTGATGTTGGTGCCAGTGAGCTCCTGCAGTTCCTGGATGATCTTACCGCCGGGCCCGATGACTGCGCCGATGTAGCTCTTTTCAATGATGAGCTTGACGATCCGGGGCGCGTGGGGCTTGAGGTCCTCGCGGGGAGCCGAGAGCGTCTTGTTCATCTCACCAAGAATGTGGAGGCGGCCAATACGGGCTTGCTCCAGGGCCTGCTCGAGTTGCTCGTAAGGCAGTCCGTCGATCTTTATGTCCATCTGGCAGGCCGTAATCCCCTTATCGGTACCGGTCAGCTTGAAGTCCATATCGCCCAGGGCGTCCTCGTCGCCGAGGATGTCGCTCAGGATGGCAATCTTGCCGCCCTCGGCGACCATGCCCATGGCAATACCGGCTACGGGGCGGGTGATCTGTACGCCGCCGTCCATCAGGGCCAGCGAGCCGGCACAAACGGTGGCCATCGAGCTGGAACCGTTGGATTCCAGAATATCCGAAACAATGCGGATCGTGTGCGTCATTTCCTCGGGCAGCACCTGGCGGATCGAGCGGGCAGCGAGGTTAGCGTGCCCGACTTCCCGGCGGCCGGGGCCGCGCATGGGCTTGGTCTCGCCGACGGAGAAGGCGGGGAAGTTGTAGTGCAGGATGAAGTTGGCATAGCTGTTCTCGTGGGCTACGTCGACCATCTGTTGGTCGGTCTTCGTACCCAGGGTGAGGCTGGTGAGGGCCTGGGTCTCTCCGCGGTTAAAAATAGCCGAACCGTGGGCGCTGGGCAGGTAGTCGACTTCCGTCCAGATGGGACGCACTTCGTCAAAAGCGCGACCGTCTAACCGCACGCCCTCGTTAAGCATCAGGTTACGGATTGTTTTCTTCTGCACCTTGTCGTAGGCAGCGTAGACCTGCTCCTTATTCTCGGTCATCCACTCTTCCCCCTTCTCATCAACGATCGCTTCTTTGAAGTCGGTCTTAATCTGCTTAAGGGCGTCCTTGCGCTGCTGTTTGTTGAGGGCACCGCGGGCCATTCCGGCAACGGCATCCTTTACCTTACTTTCCACGTAGGAGAAAATCTCCTCGTCCTGCTCCACGCTCGCTACCTCGCGGGTGGTGGCCTTGTCGCCCACCATTTCGCGCAGTTTAAGCTGAGACTTGCACATCACCTTAATGGCCTCGTGACCGGCCTTGAGGGCACCGAGGATGGACTGCTCGTCCACTTCCTTGCCTTCGCCTTCCACCATCATGATGTTGTTGGCGTCGGCGGCGACGATGAGATCCAGGTCAGCGTCCTTCAGCGCGGAGCGGTCGGGGTTAACGACGTACTCGCCGTTGATGCGGGCCACGCGGCACTCCGAGATTGGCCCGGCGAAGGGGATATCGGACACCATCAGCGCGGCCGAGGCGGCGAGCCCGGCCAGGGCATCGGGCATCACCTCGGGGTCGAGACTGATGAGGTTGATAATTACCTGGGTATCGAACATGTACCCTTTCGGAAAGAGCGGGCGAATGGCGCGGTCGACGATGCGGCTGATAAGCACCTCATAATCGTTTAGGCGCGTTTCCCGGCGGAAGAAGTTGCCGGGAATGCGGCCGGCGGCGGCGAATTTCTCCTGGTAATCCACGCTGAGGGGGAAGAAGCTCTGGCCCTCGCGTACGCTGGTGCTGGAGACTACGGAGCAGAAAAGCATGGTCTTACCACACTTAACGACGACGGCACCGTCGGCCTGGGTGGCGAGCTTACCGGTCTCGATGGTGATCTCCCGGCCGCTGGGCAGCGCGAAATTTACCGACATTGGGGTCTTATTACCCATTATTGATTGGACTTTAAATGAAAATATGCGGGTTGGCAACCAGCCACAGGGCAAGTTGGACGACACGAAAACAGCCTGGGAAGGGGAAAGGAAGGAGATTCGGTCGGAACCGAAGCGCGGGAACGGTGGGGCGCATGACCGACATCGAACCGAGGGTTTCTCTTAATCCCGCCGGGGGTCGCGGTTGACCGACGGAGGCCGCGCGTCTGCGGCCCAGCTCATAGCTATTTTGTATCGGCGCGAATATAGGCAAATTCACTTACTCGCGGCGGGATGCCATCCTTACGACCTCCACACTCACCTACAAATTTTCTTAATAGATCCCTGGCGCGGCCTATTTTTGGGTTTTTAAATAACAGTCAGCCAAAAAACCTTGCCGTCTGCCATTGCTAAACTCGCCCGTACTAAGACGAGTCGCCTCTTCCGTACCCTCTTCTTCGGGCTCATCCTACTGATGACCGTTGTCCTGACGTCCGTCGTTATGGAGGTGGCTGCGCTGGACGTCCGGGAAAAACTCGATAATGCCCTGCAGCTGGAGCAGGACCTGGGCCTGCTCTACGCTACCCTGCAGGAGGCAGAAAGCGGGCAGCGCGGTTATCTGCTTACCCGCGACGAGACCTACCTCACCCCCTACCGCAACGCCCTAACCTCTATCTACCCCATCCTGGCCCGCGTCAGCGGAGAGGTTAGGACCGATAGTCTACAGCAGGCCCGCGTGAAGCACGTGCACCGGCTTACGGACCGGAAGTTCAAGGAAATGGACAAGACCCTCACTTACGATATGAGGCGCGATACCATTAACCTCCGCCAGCTGTTGGGGAGCAAACTGGGGCAAGACCTTATGAATCAGATCCGCACCAACCTTGACCAGTTGCGGGAGGAGGAAGTCCGTGACGTGGCCCGTCGCCAGCAGCAGGTTGAACGGCTTACTTTTATCACCACCCTACTGCGCTTCCTGGGGGTCCTGGGTCTAGCCGGGGCCTTTTTCTACATTTTTACCCAGCTGCGCCCCCTATTCGCTGACATCCTTCAGGTCGTCTCCAGTCGCGACCTCGAGATTGAGGAGCGCAAACGCGTCGAGGTCGTCAACAACGCCCTAATCGCCGACCTCAACGTCAAGAATCGGGAGCTTGACCAATTCGCTTACATCGCCTCCCACGACCTCCGCGAGCCGCTGCGCACCATCAAAAGCTTCGTGGAGCTCTTCATGGAGGATTACGGACCGCAGCTCGACGCCGAGGGACGCGAGCACCTGAACTTCGTCCAGCGTGCGGCCACGCGAATGAGCGTGCTGATCGACTCCCTCCTGCTCTACGGTCGAATCGGTCGCGGGGAATCCCCCACCCGGGTGGATCTCGCGGTCACGGCGCGCGAAGCCCTGGAGAACCTCACTTACCTAGTCGACCAGTCCGGCGCGGAGGTGGTGGTGACCGGGCTTCCCTGCTTAATTGGCTATCCGGTAGCTTTGCGGCAGTTGCTCCAAAATCTCCTGGCCAACGCCCTGAAGTTCCACCCCCCCGGTGTGCCCCCCCGGGTCGAGGTATTCGGCAAGCGAAATGCCAACACGGTATACTTTTCCGTCCGTGACCACGGGATTGGGATGAGCCCGGATGGGCAATCGAAAATTTTTGAGCTGTTCACCAGACTAAACGGCCACGAAAGCCACGAAGGCCAGGGTATCGGCCTCGCATTTTGCCAAAAAATAGTACAATTGCATCAGGGCACCATTCGGGTCGACAGCCAGCCCGGCGTCGGCAGCACCTTTACCGTCCAACTACCCGGCATTGTAGACGATGAAAAAGTTAGGGAGTATACTGCTGGTTGACGACTCGGAAGCCGACAATTTTATTCACACCCGGCGCTTCGAACGGATGGAAATCGCCGATGAGGTGATTGTACGTACCAACGGTCGGCAGGCCCTGGACTACTTACACACCCGCCGCCCCGATGGGACCTACCCCCGCCCCGATATGCTGTTCCTCGACATCAATATGCCCGTCATGGACGGCTGGCAATTTTTGGAGGAATACAGCCAGCTGCCCCCCGAACGCCGGGCCAGCGTCACGGTAGCGATGCTCACCAGTTCGGTCGGCGATGCTGATTACTCCCGGGCCTACAGCTTTTCCGTCATCGACGCCCACGAGGCAAAGCCCCTGGGGAAGGATAAAATTAGGGCGCTGCTCCATCAGTATTTCCCGACGCACTACCGCGAGGGTCTTGGGCATTAGACCCATCGTCGGAGCACCAGTACGCTTCCCAAATGCATGGCTTCATGTAGATTATTGAAGGTCACCGCCTCTTCAATCGAGGAGAAGGAGGATCCGAAACTGGTCGTATAAGGCCGGTAGGCCGACCAGTCCAGCCGTTGGAAATCCTCTACCATCCGCGTGTGCCCCGCCAGCAGTTGGTGCCGGATAAAGTCTATCTCCCGCTGGTCCGCCTGCCCCTCGGGTCGCGTGCCCTTACGGTAGCGGTTCACAAATTCCAGACCGCTCGGCAGGGGGTGACCGCCAAGGCCGTAGGTCACCAGCTCGGCCGTAGCAATCACGTGGCCGGCGTTCCAGATCAGGTTGTTGTTACAGTTCGCGGGCACCGCGTTGAGTTGGTCGGGCGTCATCACCTGTACAATGGACAACAAGTTTTCGCGGGCCTGCCGGTGCAGGTCAAAGGTGTAGGTGAAGGCGGGGGTCATCTAGTGAAGTTTACCGGCAAGGTAAGGCACCACCCAACGGCGCGCTGCATTGAGCGTTGGCAAGTGCAACAGGGTACGCTGGAGGGGGGCGGTGCCGCCGGTGCAGTGGAAGTCATAGTAGGTCGGACCGGCCTTCAAGTTGGGTAGGCCCCGCTTGTCCAGTAGCCGCTGCACCTGTCGCGCCGCCGCCGCCGAGGGATCAATGACCAGCACGCCGGGCCCCGCAACGCTGCGAATGTCTTCCACTATTAGGGGATAGTGCGTACAGCCCAGGACCAGGGTATCCAGCTCCTTTACCGGTGCTAGTAGTTCCTCCAAGTAGCGCCGTAGGGCCGGTGCTCCGGACGCATGAGCCTCGATGAGCGAAACCAGTCCGGTACAGGCATTTTCCCACACCGGGCGGTCGGCCAGGTAGCGATCGCGCAGGGTGCGGTAGCGGGGACTCCGCAGGGTGACGGCCGTGGCCAGCACCCCCACGTGTCGCCCCACCGCAGCGGGCTTCACGGCGGGCTCCAGGCCTACGAAGGGAATTTCAGGGTACTCGGCCCGCAGTTGGTCGATCGCTACGCTAGTGGCGGTATTGCAGGCGACGACGATCAGTTTCACACCCGCGGCGAGCAAGTACTCCGTAATTGCGCGACTGTACTCCAGGACTTCCGCATCGGTCCGGTCTCCGTAGGGAGCGTGCGCGTTGTCGGCAACGTAGAGCATGGATTCCCGGGGCAATAGCCCAGAAACAGCATTGGCGACCGAGAGGCCGCCAATGCCGGAGTCGAATACTCCAATGGATCCCTGATGCTGGGGGAGGTACATGATTGCGGCGGTGAGGCCGTAAGGTAAGCGCTTCGCGCGTAGGAACTTACAGGCCCAACTTGGCCTTAACCATCGTGCTAACATCCTGGCTTTCCTCGCCGTAGAGCAGCACCTGCTGGTCGAAGATAAACTGGAAACCGTTCTCCTTAGCTACTTCCTCAATGGCCTGGTTGATGCTGTCGTAGATCGGCTCGAGTAGTTCCGTCCGCTTCTTCTGAAGATCAGCCATCATAGACTGCTCGAACTTACCGATTTCTTCCTCGCGGACCTGGAGCTTAGCGGCGGCTTCCTGCTGCTGCTTGGGGCTCATGGTACCCTGCTGGGCTTCGGCCTGCAGGGCCTGGTAGTCGGTCTGGAAGCTCTGTACCATAGCCTGACCTTTCTTCTGGAGTTGCTTTTGCATAGCTTCCAGGTTGGACTCGGCAGCCTTCATGGTGGGCAGCTCGGAGAGAATCTCAGCGGAGTTCACGTAGCCAAATTTCTGTGCCGTAGCGGAAGCCGTAGCGGCAAGAAAAAGAAGGGCAACGATGGCTAATTGAATATACTGTTTCATTGTAGTTGTTTAGTTCTAAAGGGGAAGAGTGCGTGTAGCGGCAACTCCTAGTTTTTCAGCGCCCGCAGGATGGCGTCCGTCTTGTCGTAGGTCTCGCTGGAGAAGATAATCCCGGCGGCTCCGGCGCGATCGAAGATGAAGTCGTAATTGTTTTGGTTTGCGTAGGTTTCAATGGCCTCGTAGATAGCATCCTGGATGGGCTTGATCAGCTCCTGCCGGCGCTGGAAGAGGGAACCTTCCGGACCGAAGCGGTCGCGCTGCATGTTGCGCACCTTGGTCTCGCGGTCCAGAATGGCCTGCTCCTCGGCATTCCGTTGGTCCTCCGTCATAAGCACCTGCTCGGCTTGGTACTTGTTGTACAAACCCTTGATGGCGTCGTACTCCTGATTGATCTCCTGCTGCCACTTGGAGGTGAGCTCATCGAGCTGGGTCTGGGCATCCTGGTACTCGGTGATGCTCGTCAGGATTTTCTCCATATCCACGGAGGCGATCTTCTGGGCGGAGAGCGGAGCGCCGACGCTGACCAGAGCCAACAGGGTCACCAGGAAGTAATTGCGCATACGCATAGGATTCGATTTTGGTCCACAAAAGTACGAGCGGCTGCGCCACTCTGCTGCAGTATAGACGCAAAAGGAAAGGCGAAGTTACGGCAATAAGGAAGGTTTAACCGATCAAACTATATTCTAATCTGCTGACAACCAGCTGATTGATTCTTCATTCACTTCATTTCCCCGTGCTCGCTTTAACGGAAAATTAACGGCTTGGCTCAGGCATCCTTCTTTTTCCGACGGGAACCCCGGCGTGCATTCGTCTTTTTCACCGATTTCTTTTCGGGGGCCCCGTGAATTTTGATCACCTCCACCAGCGCCATGTCGATCCGGCGGCGGTCCAGGTCCACTTCCTCGATGCGTACGCGCACCTGATCGCCCATTTTAAGGGTCTTGCCGGATTTGCGGCCCACGATCGAGAGCTTGCCCGCGCTGAGGTCGTAGGGCTCGTCCATCTTATCGTAGGGGACCATACCCTCCACGAAGTTGTCGATAAGTTCGATGAAAACCCCGAAGTCAGCGAGGCCGTTGATCACGCCGTCGAATTGCTCGCCGACATTGTCGAGCATGAATTCGGTCTGTTTGTACTTCACGCTCTCGCGTTCGGCCGTAACGGCCTTCCGCTCCTGGCTGCTGATGTGCTTACATAGCTCCTCCAATTTCTCGGGATTCGCCTTAAAGAGACTGCCCTGCTCGAGATTCTTTTCCAGCAGACGGTGCACCAGCACGTCGGCGTAGCGGCGAATGGGGCTGGTAAAGTGGCTGTAATTCTCGAAGCCTAGTCCGTAATGGCCAATGTTGGAAGTTGTATAGACCGCCTTGGACATCGTGCGGATGGCGATAGGGGAGAGCATCTTTACCATGGGGTCTTCGTCGGCTTTAGCCAGCAGCTTGTTGTAACTGGCCGCCACGGTGTCGGGGGAACTGAGGTCCATTTCGTACCCTAGGGCCAGGGCGAATTTGGCCAACTCCGCCACCTTATCCATATCGGGCTCGTCGTGCACGCGGTACACGAAGGGAATAATGGTCTTGAGGCGCTCTTCCTTTTGCTTGATGAAGCCGGCCACCTCCCGGTTGGCGAGCAGCATAAAGTCTTCGATCAACATGTTGGTGTCAATACGATCCTTGATGTAGACCGACAGCGGTTTACCGCTGTCATCCAGCTTAAAGCGCACTTCGTTCGTATTGAAGTCGATGGAACCTTCCTTAAATCGGCGTTTGCGCAGCTTGTCGGCAATGCGGTCCATGATGTCCAGCTCCTCCACGAAGTCCCCCTCGCCGGTGTCCAGCACCTCCTGGGCCTCTTCGTAGGTAAAGCGGCGATTGGAGTGAATGACGGTGCGGCCAAACCAGCGGTCCACGACCTTGAAGCTCTGGGGGTCGAATTGGAAGATGGCGCTGAAGGTCAGCTTATCTTCGTGGGGCCGCAGGGAGCACAGTTCGTTGCTGATGCGCTCGGGCAGCATGGGGCAGACGCGGTCGACCAGGTAGACGCTCGTCGTCCGGTCGGCGGCTTCCAGGTCCAGGGCGCTCCCGGGCTTGACGTAGTGACTCACGTCGGCGATGTGTACGCCGATCTCGATCCTACCGTCCTTCAGGTGTTGGATCGACAGCGCGTCGTCAAAGTCCTTGGCCGTCAGCGGGTCGATGGTGAAGGTGGTCACCGCCCGCAGATCACGGCGGATGTTGATCTCCTGGGGGCTGATCTCCGCGGGCAGGGCCTCGCTCTCGCGGATGACGTCCTCGGAAAAGGTGATCTGAAAGCCGTTGTTGATGAGGATGGACTGCATCTCGATATTGCTCGAGCCCGCCTCTCCGAGGACGGCAGTGAGCTGTCCGCTGATCTGGCCGAAGCGGTTCTCCGCCCAGTCGAGGATTTTCACCACGACCTTCTCCTTATCCTGACCGCCGATGAGTTCGGCGCGGTGTACGGCTATGTTTAGCTTCTTGCCCCCGGGGCCTTCCACCACCACTTCGGCGTACTTCTCGTAAATGCGCAGGGTGCCGACGAAGTGGGAGACGCTGCGTTGCAGCACTTCGGTGACTTCGCCTTCGGGTTTGCGGCGGCCGCCCGGGGTCCAGAAACGCACCTTGACCGTGTCGCCGTCCTGGGCGTTGCCCAGGCGTTGCTGGGGAACAAAGATATCCGCGGCATCCCCTTCCATGATTACGTAAGCGGCACCGCTGCGGGTCATGTCCACCCGTCCCTCGGCGTAGGCGCTGGAGCGCTTCTCCCGGGTCGAGCCGTTCAGTTGGTAGCGGAACTGGTCGTTGACCTTGATCTTCTTGGCAGCCACCAGCTTATCGAGAGCAGCCTGTACGCTATCCTTGCTGTTCTTCAGTTTTAATTTCCGGAGGAGTTGTTTGGGGTTAAGCTCTTTGCGCGCGTTAGCTTTAAACTCCTGATACAGCGCGCGTTCCAAGTCGCGGGCCTTGAGCTTTCCGCTCTTCGTAATATTCTTAGGCATGCAGATAAAAAAAGTGCGGCCACCCCCGTCGGATGGCCGGTGCGCAATGATGGCGCAGCGGATCTTTGGTATGCGATTCACCCCGAGAACGAATCGCCCATATAGAAAGTTTTTGGCGGGTACGCAGGTGTAGGGCTTCTCTCTAACCCAGGCTGGGTGAACACCCTTACCCGTTCCCCCAGTTCTACCTACAAAGCCGAACTGTGAAATTTTTACCTTCCTCTCTCTTGGTCCCGCTCCTGCTCCTCACCTCCTGCTCCCAGGACGGGGACCTTAACATCTTCTCCGTCGAGCAAGACGGGGAACTTGGACGACAAACCGACGCCGAAATTCGCAGTAAGCCAACGGAGTTTCCCATTCTGGATCCGGTAGATTATCCTGAAGCCTACGCCTACCTTCAGGACATGACCGACGTGATCGTGGTGAAAGGCGATGTGCCCTACGCGGACGTATTCCCGTATACGGTCGCCATCATTGATCAGGATATAGAAAACGCCTTCGCTACCCCCGGTGGATTCATCTACGTGTACACCGGCCTGGTACGAACGCTGGACACTGGTGACGAGCTGGCGGGCGTACTGGCCCACGAGATCGCTCACGCGGCCCAGCGCCATTCCACCGACCAGCTGACCAAGCAGTACGGCTTCGCAACCCTAATTGGCGTCGTTAACGGGGGCGACCCGGGCCTGATAAGTGATATCGCCGCCAGTCTACTCACCCTGAGCTTCAGCCGGAGCGACGAGTCCGAGGCCGACGCGCGTTCCGTCGACTACCTCTGCAACACGGATTATGCCGCCAACGGGGCGGCCGGCTTCTTCCAAAAACTCCAGGGCAGCGCCCTACCCCCCGCCTTTTTGAGCACCCACCCGAATCCCGACAACCGGGTGGCTGCCATCAACGCCCGCGCCGAGGAGAAGAATTGCTCGACGGCTACCGAAGATAGGCAGGCATTTCAGCGGTTTCAGGGGCTGCTGCCCTAGGGAGCCTATCCTGCACCCGCGCCCCGCCGCCCGGTCTTACCTTTGCCGGCATGACCCCTACCCCTATCGTCATCATTGGTGCCGGTCCCGCCGGAGCGGCCACGGCCCTGCGGCTCTCCTACCTGGGTATTCCCAGTGTGCTGCTGGACAAGGCGACCTTCCCGCGCGATAAGGTTTGCGGCGACGCGATCTCGGGCAAGGTCCCTACCCTGCTCAACCGCCTGGACCCGGCCATCATGGACCGCTTCCGCCAGCGCTTCTCCCCGGCCGACGTGTGGGGCATCCGCTTCTATCCGCCGAGCCGCAAGGTCATTGAACTGCCCTTTAAAGTGGGCTACACGCGCGTACCCGACGAGGCGCCGGGCTACGTGAGCAAGCGCATCGACTTCGATGCCTTCCTGATCGAGGAGGTACAGCGAAGAAACGACATCGACCTCCAACTGAACACCGAGGTCGTCGCCACCGAGCGCACCGAAGACGGCTACCTTGTCCAGGTCCGCGACGGTCGCAGTTGGAACTGCCGCCTGCTCATCGACGGCAGCGGGGCCCACAGCCAATTCAGTCGCCACGAGGCGGGGCAGAAAATGGACAAAGACCACCACGCGGCGGCGGTGCGGGCCTACTACCGGGGCGTGACCGGCTTTCACCCCGACAATTTTATCGAACTCCACTTCCTGGAGGACTACATCCCCGGCTACTTCTGGATCTTCCCCCTGCCCAACGGGGAGGCGAACGTGGGCCTGGGCATGCGCTCCGACGTCGTCACCAAGCGAAAATTGAACCTGCGGAAGGAACTGGACCGGATCGTGGCCTCGGAGCAATTCCGGGAGCGCTTCCAGGCCGCGGAGCAAATCGACCCCACCGTTGGCTACGGATTGCCGCTGGGCTCCAAGGAACGGACCCTATCCGGAGATCATTACCTGCTAACGGGCGACGCGGGCCACCTCATCGACCCCCTGACCGGCGAAGGCATCGGCAACGGCGTGTACTCCGGCTTCATCGCAGCCGAGCTGGCCGCCGATTGCCTGCGTGCAAACCGTTTCGACGCAAAATTTTTATCTGCCTACGACGTACGCATCGAGCGTGTGCTGCGAACCGAACTGCGCCTCAGCTACCGACTGCAGCAAATTATGCAGTATAAATGGATAACAAATTTTCTTACCGGGCTGGTCTCAGCCAACCCTAAAGTCATCGAAGTACTCTGTAGCATGTACACCGACTTCGAACTGCGCAAGCAGCTGGTCAAACCGACCTTCTGGTGGAAGCTCTTCCGGGCTAGGACCGCTCCGCTTCCACTCGCAGCCAAGAAGTAATCCACGCGTGTTAAGAAGATCAAAAAATCGGACCCTTCGCATAACATTTGTGAACAGTCGGTGGTTAAATGTGCAGTTGATTAAGTTTCATATATACTAGTGAGTGTAAAGTGAGCCTCCGACCCAAATTGTGGGTACGGGGGTTCTTTTTTTTGTTATCGAAGCGGGCGCGGAGTTTCGCGGATCGGTGGGCCTGACGCGGGCGCTGCTCGACGGGGGTTTTCTTACTACGGATTAAGTACAGAGTGGGGCACGGATCCACTCAGATTTTTGCGGCATTCGTGCGTGGGAATCCGTGGCCATCCGTGCCTGGGCGCAGCGCATCCGCGCCCGACGCGGTCGATCCGTGTTGAAATGGCATCAGTGATGCGATGGGAAATCAAAAACCGATACCCCTTCCACGCCAATGCCGAATAAAGCGAAATCGTAGCGCGTAGGGTCCACCGCATCGAAGCGCTTGAGATTCTCGGTGAGCTCCACTACGGCGTGCCAGTCGCCCTGCTTGCGGGTGAGCAGGCCCAGCGAGCGGCCCACCCGTTCGACGTGGACGTCCAGGGGCATACAGAGTTGATCGGGCCGGATGCGGGTCCAGTGGCCGAAGTCGACGCCGCGGTCGTCGGAGCGTACCATCCACCGCAGAAACATGCAGAGGCGCTTGCAGCGGGACTTGCGGGCCGGCGTAGCCACGTGCTTGCGGGTCCGGCGGGGCGCGTCGGGTAGACTGAAGAACAGCTCGTGAAAACCGCGCAGGGCCGGCTCGATCGTCGCATCGTCCGGGAGGAGGTGGCGGGCGAAGGCATCCTCCAGGCTGTCGTGGCGGCGGTAGTACCACTGCAGCCACTGGATAAAATAGGCCGTGTCGGCAAACGTAAAGGTGCGGTGCTTCCACGCCCCCAGTTCGCGGGCAATGACCTCCGGGTGGTCGCCGTGTTCCATAATGAAGCGGTAAGGCTCGCCGCCCATGGATTCGATCAGTTGCTGCCCCTTCTCGATGATGGTCGCCCGCCGGCCCCAGGCGAGCATGGCGATCCAGAAGCCCACGATCTCCCGGTCGCGCAAATCCTCGAAGGCGTGTACCAAACCGATCGGATCGTCGGGGATGAAGGCCGGCCGATTGAAGCGGTCGTGGTAGTGATCGAGTAGTTCCCGCTGTCTTGCGCGGGAGATGGTAGGGCGGGCCATGGGTGTAAGACCCGTGGGCGTATAGAATAGTTCGTAACGGCCACTTTCGTGGCCAGGCTGCCGGTAAGCAGTGTACCCGCTTCGCTAAAATTTGGCATAAGGGATTACAGCGGGTCCA
Source organism: Lewinellaceae bacterium (assembly GCA_963710195.1). GTDB lineage: Bacteria > Bacteroidota > Bacteroidia > Chitinophagales > Saprospiraceae > Neolewinella. Next base: position 104,045 of record CAVPZF010000002.1, on the reverse strand, counting down.
CTGAAGTGGACGCTACGCGATCACTCGACCAGGCGCAAATAGTCCTCCACCACCTCCAGGGCAGGGGAACGGGCCTGCCGCCGCAGGGAATCGCGCAGCACCCGCGCCCGCGCCGGCGGAAGCACTTGTTCGTCTTGGCGCAACTCGGCCCGGTCCTCCAGCCAACGATCGACGATGAGCAGGTGCTCGGTCGGGGAAAGTTCGTCGTGGCGGTAGGCATCCACCCCCTCCTCCAGGGGGATGGCTACGTAGTCTTTGCTGCGGATGTTCTTGAAGTACAGGTGGCTGGGGTCGCTGACGTAATCCTCCCCCCGCGCGGCGCGGCGATCGCGGGACTGGCCGTCACAGGACAGCAGAAGAACACCCAGCAGAAGAATAAAGGAATAACGCATGCGGTAGGACTTGCGGGGTATAATGTAGCCAAGCGACTTTGGTTCGTTCGGCTTTCCCGGCCCGGCCCCTTACCTTCGGCCACGCTTTACATTCACTTTCATGCGCTGGACCTTTCCTCTCATCTCCGCCGGCTTGCTGATTGGCTGGCTGGTGCTTGGCAGCCTGTCGGGCTTATTTGGCCTGCCGCTGCCGGCCCTGGGGCAGTTCTTCAATCCCGCCCACGGCTTCTGGCAGAATACCGGGGAGGGCGCCCGGCTGGAGCAGCTGAGCTTCCACCTCGATCACCCCCGGGCCCGTGGGGAAATTCACTTCGATGGGCGGGGTATTCCCCACATCATTGCCGCCGACCTGACCAGTGCCTGTTTCCTCCAGGGCTACGCGAATGCCTACGACCGCATGTGGCAAATGGACATCAGCACGCGGGCCACGGAGGGGGCGCTGACGCAGGTGCTGGGGGAATCCATGCGGGAGCGCGACCTCGAGCAGATCCGCAAGGGCTACCGCGAGATGGCCCGTATGACCATCGACACCATTCGCGAGCAGTTCCCGGAAGACTACGCCGTTTATCAGGCCTACGCCGATGGCATCAATGCCTACCTCGACCGGCTGGAGCCTGCAGACTACGCCGTCGAATACAAATTACTCGGCCACGCGCCCCAGCGGTGGTCGCCCTACCGCTCCGCCCTACTGCTGAAGGGCATGTCCTCGGGCCTCAGCGGTTTCTACCGCGACGCCGAGAACACCAAAACCCGGGAGGTACTCGGTAAGGAACGCTTCGAGGAACTGTACCCGGAGCGCTTTCCCGACGACAGTCCCGTCGTGCCTGACGCGGCGGCACAGGTCGTCACGAGCCAGTTTTCGTTGTTTCCCGATGTGTTTGCCCTACCCGCGCCCCCGGCAAAAGTAGCAGACCCCAACGCCTACGCCCCCTTCCCCTACGACCCCGACAACGGGAGCAACAACTGGGCCGTCGCCCGGAGCCGCTCGAATACCGGCTTCCCGATGCTGGCCAGCGACCCCCACCTCGCGCTGAGCTTTCCGAGCGTGTGGTACGAGGCCCAAATTACCTTCCCGGGCTGCAACGCGCGCGGCGTCGGATTGGCCGGCGCACCCGGACTCATGATGGGGTTTAACGACCACATCGCCTGGGGAGAGACCAACGTGGGCCACGACGTGACGGATTGGTACCGCATCACCTGGACCGACACCACGCGCACCCGCTACCTGCTCGACGGGCGGGAAACGGCCGCGCGAATGGTTTATGACACCCTGGTCCTGAGGGGCGGCGGGGAGGAAGTGATCGCCACGCCCTGGACGATCTTCGGCCCCGTGCCCTACACCGAGGGACCCTATGCCGACCTGGCGATGCGCTGGCGGGCCCAGGACGAGCCGGGGAAGGACACCCGCCCCCACACCACTGCCCTGACCTTCATCAAGCTGATGCAGGCGACCAATTACGCCGACTACGTGGACGCCCTGCGCGGCTACGTCGATCCGGCCCAGAACTTCCTCTTTGCCGCCCGGGACGGTGACATCGCCATCCGGCCCAACGGCTTTTTCCCCCTGCGGCAACCGGGCGAGGGACGCTTCATCCGCCCGGGCGACAGCACCAAGCACAACTGGCGGGGGGTCATCCCCTTCGACGAGCGGCCGGTGCAGTATAAGCCCGAACGTGGGTTCGTGAGCTCGGCCAATCAACAGACGACCGGTCCGGGCTACCCCTATTACTACGTAGGCGGCTTCGATGAGTACCGCGGCCGCTACATCAACCGCGCGCTGGAACGGCAGCCCACCATGAATCAGCGCCGCATGAAGGAGCTGCAACTGGACGCCCACTCCCTTTACGCCGAGGAGGTGACGCCGCTACTGATCGCGCGCATCGACCGCCAGCACCTGGACGAAGACGGCCACCGGCTCCTTCGCCTGATCTCGGAGTGGAACTACGAATACGCCGGCGACAGCCGTGCCGCCACCCTCTTCGAAAACTGGAGCAAGCGGGTGTTCGCGCTGACCTTCGATGAGATGCCCCCGGATTCCGGGCTGCTGGCGCCCGAGCGGTGGAAGTGGACCGCCCTGCTGCGGGACCAGCCCGACGACCCCATCTTCGACGTGGTCGCCACCCGGGACTTCCGGGAAACGGGCGCGATCCTGACCCAGCGCGCCTTTGAGGAATTGCAGGAGGAACTGAACGGCGAACTGCCCAAAACCTGGGCGGAGGAGCGCGACGCCCGCGTGCCCCACCTGGGTCGGATACCGGGCTTTGGCTCGCCGCTGATCACTACCGGGGGTGCGCGTACCGTTCCGCGGGTTGTCGGCAACGGCTTCGGGGCCAGCTGGCGGATGGTCATCGAACTGGGTAAGAACCCACGGGGCTGGGGGGCACTACCGGGGGGGGCCTCGGGCAATCCCGGCAGCCGCTTTTACGACAACGGCTTTGCAGAGTGGGCCTCCGGGGGCTACCACGAACTCACCCGCGGGAAAATGCCGGACCACCCTATCGGCAGCTGGATCTTCGAATAAGCCCTATGTACCGACTGCTCTACCTTCTCTCCGTGCTGCTGGTTTGCGTCCTGTGTCTATTCACGGGCGCCAGCTGGTACGCGCTAGCCATCGGGGCGGCGGCGCTGGGCTTTCTCTTTCCGGTGTGGCGGCGCAGCGCGCTCTACTTTTCCTTCCTGGCGGCGGCCCTGGTGTGGGGGGGCTACGCGGGCTACCTCCACTTCCTCTCCGAGGGCCGCCTGGGCGACCGCCTGGCCGTGACCTTCGGGGTGCCTACCGGCTGGGTGCTGGTGGTCGTCACGGCCCTGTGGGGCGGCATCACGGCGGGGCTGGGGGGCGTACTCGGCGCCTCGGTAAGGATTGCGTTGCGGGGAGGTAAAAAGTAATTTTGTTTCTTTGGTCTCATTGTTCCCCGGGGAGCGCTACGCGACCGGCCCCCGGCCGGCAGCACCCTTCCGACGCGCCCCCTTAAGCACCCGCCTACATGAATACTACCACCGTACGCCACCCCGAAGACGGGGGCAGCATCTTCGGCCACCGGCCGGGCCTCTTCGTGCTCTTCTTTACCGAGATGTGGGAGCGGTTCAGTTATTACGGGATGCGGGTGTTGCTGGTGGTCTTTTTGGTCGACATCGCCTTCGGCGACACCGCCTGGGAACGGGCGGATGCCCTGGCGCTCTACGGCATCTATACCGGGCTGGTGTACTTCACGCCCATGATCGGCGGCATCCTGGCCGATCGCCTGCTGGGCTACCGCCGGGCGGTGGTGCTGGGGGCCTTCATCATGACGCTGGGCCACGCGGCCATGGCCTTCGAGACGGCGGGGCTCTTCTACACCGGCCTGGGCCTGCTCATCGTGGGCAACGGCCTGTTCAAGCCGAACATCTCCTCCATCGTCGGCCAGCTCTACGAGAAAGACACCGAGCGGAAGGACGGGGCCTACACGATCTTCTACATGGGCATCAACGCCGGGGCCTTCCTGGGCATCCTGCTGTGCAGCTACTACGGCGAGAATCCGAACTACGGCTACGGCTACGGCTTCGGGCTAGCGGGCATTTTCATGTTCATCGGGCTGGTCCAGTTTTGGTTTGCCCAGGACATCTTCGGGGACATCGGCCTGTCGCCCAAGCAAACCGCGGCACTGGAACGAAGCAAGACTGACGTCACGGAGAGCCGCGCCGTCGAGCCGGAGGGATTCACCGTGGATGCGTCCATGGTCACCCTAGATAGAGAAGAAGATTTTACACCCTCCGTTGGTGGCGACGACGACGGCAAACGGGCCGTTACCTGGGGCGGGATCGGACTGGCCATCATGGCGGTGGTCTACTTCCTCATCTCCACCTTCGCCGAGCCCCAGGCTAACGCCCTGCAGACCTTCAGCCGCGAGTTCATGCCGCCCATCATTCTGGGGGCGGTGGTCGGCTTCGTGGGCTGGATCGTGGCCGATAAGTCGCTGACAAAAGTGGAGCGCGACCGGGTATGGTCGATCATCGTGTTCAGTTTCTTCATCATCTTCTTTTGGTGGGCCTTCGAGCAGGCGGGCGGCTCCATGACCATCTTCGCCCTGGACTACACCGAGCGCAACCTCACCGGGGAGGGGGCCGTCTACTTCCGCATTGCCAATACGGCCATCACGGTAATCCCGGTGCTGGTGCTGACCTGGGTCCTGTTCAAGCTCTTCAGCATCACCTTCAAGCACTACAGCCTGTCGAACATCGTCCTCGGCCTGGCCTTCGTGATCATCTGGCTGCTCATCGGCAATATGCTGTACGAGCAGTTTACCGAGGCCGCTCCGGAGGTACCCGCGGGTTGGTTCCAGATCTTCAACAGCTTGTTCATCATCTGCTTCGCGCCGCTCTTCGCCAAGTTGTGGGAGCGCAAGTTCGCCCTCCTACGGCGTGGTCCGGTCAAGTTCGCGCTCGGCCTCACCCTGCTGGGCCTCGGCTTCGCCATCCTGGCCATTGGGTCGCTGAGTATTCCGGACGGGGCTAAGAACGCCAGCGTGAGCATGTTCTGGCTGATCGCCGCCTACCTCTTCCATACCCTCGGGGAGCTGTGTATTTCTCCCGTGGGGCTGAGCTACGTATCGAAGCTGGCCCCGGTGCGGTTGGTGGGCCTCATGTTCGGGGTGTTCTTCGTGGCGAACTTCATCGCCAACTTCGCCGCGGGCCTGACGGGTTCGTACATCGACGAGATCGCCGAGGCGGTGGGCCTGAGCGGTTTCTTCGCCATCTTCGCCGCGGTACCGATCACGGCCGCCGTTATCTTCATTGCTATTTCCGGCTGGATGAAAAAGATGATGCATGGTATCGAGTAACCGGTGGTTCCCGCAGCTCCAGATCATCTTCTACGCCGTACTGCTGGCGCAGCTGGTCTTCGCCATCGTGGTCTGGTTCCTGATCCGCGGACAGCCCGCGCGCTATTTCCTCGATGCCCAGTCAGACGTTTGGATCGTGGCGGGCTACGCCGTGTGCATGGTGGGCGGGGCCTGGTTCATCGACCAGTTCCGGGCGCGCACCGTGGCCAAGCAAAAAAACATCCGCGCGCGGGCCCCGAGCAGTTACCGGGCCACCGTCTTCATCCGCCTGGCGATCATCGAGAGCGCTACCTTCTTACTGACCATGATCGCGCTGCTCACCTACAACTTCGAGCCCCTGGCGCTGGTGGTACTGATGCTGGGAGTATTCTGGTGGCTGCGGCCTCGGGTAGAGGAGTTCGTGGAGCGGTATGGGAGGGAGGGTAGTTGATGGTTCTTGAGTCTTTCAATTCTTTAGGGCGGATAGGGGGTTAAGGCGGGGAAAGGGCGGCTAGTAGAACTAATGCGGTGATTGGGGCGGCGGGGCGCGAGGTGCAGCGGGTTGCGCGCGTATTCGGGGCAGGGTACGGAGGGGGTTTCGGAACCCACCCTTATTGTGGTAGCGGGGGCAGTGGCCTGCATTCGCCATCACGTACCTAGTGGTTGGCGACTGAATTTCGCAATAACTCGACGCCGGCAGGGGGATGCTGAACGACTAGGGGAAGGCCGCGCCTAGCCCTAGCTAAGCCAGGTTTTCGCCTGAGACGTGCAGTGCCGCCCGGGCAAGTCAGGGGGCAGCGCAATTTGATCGCTAAAGACTAGTGGACTAAGGGATACGTATCGAGGCGTTAGGTCGACGTGACCGTAGTGCGGACCGAACCACACTAAGGCAGCCTAAGGGACCCGCCCTAGCTACGGGCAATTATCCGCGGGGAAGCAGGCCGCCGCAAGCCCTCAATTTGGCTGCATCAGGACTTGCGATTTGGGCCCTTGGCATCTGCCCCCCGTACGGGAGCCCCTTGGGCGGTGCAGGACAACGGTATGGCCCCTGACTATCGCTGAGAAGAGCAACCGCCCCAATGCCGGCCACCGGCAATGACGGCGCGAAGAGCGCCGCTACTGCGTTGGCCTTTTTATTGGGCGGGAACATCAAGAAGACGAGCATATTTGAGTCGGTAACTAAAATAGTAGCATAGATTACATCTCAAACTATCTTATTTTCACCAACCGCTCTGGCCAAAGAAGACAACCATACTAGCGCATATGGTATTGGATCAGATTCTCCCGAGTTGATTTGCATGAGCTCAGCATAATCATCTGACAACTGCCCCATATCGAGTCTCTCTGGGTTTGCATCAACATCATACTTCTCAGATTCGTCAATATTCCAATAAAAATCGAACGGGACTTCAACTTCTTCTACCCCATTGGTTAATAGATGACTAAAAATTCTATCAAATCCATCTCTTAACTCATTGATCTTGATTTTCATAGTCTAATTGTCTTTAAGCTTATTTCTTTCTCTTACAAATTTCCTAATTTCTCGTTGTAATTTTCTAATTCTTCCTTGGATCCGTTGGTTCTGCATTTCTTTCGATATATTCTCTAACCTACGCATATTATCATAAGCCTGAGGATTACTTCGATAGTTGATGAGCTTATCGACATGCTTCTTTATTTGCTTAGTGAGGGTCCTTATAGCTTTGGGAGCGTTGCTGGAACCCATCTTCACTACTGAAGAAACTCCTTTACTGGCAGCACTCCCGCCAGGGATTAACATGGGACGCTCTGATGTAAGAGAGGAACCATCCCTAAATCGTGCTAATTCTACGGTAAATAAGGTATTGCCCTCGCCGGTTGATGGCATAATATCTTTTGACCCTGCGAGAGCCACCGTCGTAACGTCATCCCCCCCCTCAGTTTGTCCTACTACGGCGTTAGACATTATATCTCCTAATGTGTTCTTCTGAGTGGAGGAATTCGACGTTTCAATAGCATAGCTTCCGTCTTTTTGTTTGCTGATCGAGCTATTGAACCAGTTGAGTCCATTCTTCTCCTGTCGACGATACCGTCTTGCTTCTCTACGAGATTCGAATAGGCCTAGTGGATCACTCCATAGAACCGGGTTATTAAAACCGAACCGGTAGGGAGTCAATGATGGCATCATCTCTGCCATTGGGTCTACTTGCAGCCAACGCCCGATAGCAGGGTCGTAGCTTCGGAACGGCGCTAAGTCCAACCCTAGCTCATCATTTCTCTCCATCCCATTATAACGGTAACGATAACCCCTACACAAACTTCTCCCCATACTTCCCCTCCGCCTGCGCCCGCAGGGCCTTGATCTCCTGCTCGCGGTTACGGGGGTAGACGAGGAGCACGTCGCCTTCGTCGATGACCAGGAGGTCATCGACGCCGCCGACGACGACGAGCTTGCCCTTGGGGGCGCGGATGTAACTGTTGTGGGTATCCTCGAGGAGAACTTCGCCGGAGATGACGTTGCCGTCCTTATCCTTTTCGGTTTCGTGGTAGAGCGCCCCCCAGGCTCCGAGGTCCGACCAGCCGAACTGAGCGGGAATGGTGAAAATGTTGGTGGCGTTCTCCATGATGGCGTAATCGACAGAGATGCTGGGGGTCTGGGGGTAGAACTCGTCGATGAAGGATTGTTCCTGCTCCGTATTGTAGTATTTCAGCCCGTGGGAAAGGAGGGCGTAGATCTCGGGGGCGTAGCTTTCATAAGCGTCGAGAATGGTCTTGGCGCGCCAGATGAAGATCCCTGCATTCCAGAGGTAGTCGCCACTCTTGAGGAACGACTTAGCGGTTTCGACGTCGGGCTTTTCGGCGAAGCGCTTGACGCGGTAGACATCCTCGGTGTCGGTGCTGGTGGCATCGTCCATAAACTGGATGTAGCCGTAGCCGGTATGCGGCGCGTCGGGCGAGATACCCAGGGTGACCAGGGCGTCGTGCTTCGCGGTGTACCGCAGGGCCTTATTTAGGTTGGCGGTAAAGAGGGTATCGTTGACGATGAGGGCATCGCTGGGCGCAATCACGAAGTTGGCCTCCGGGTCGAGGGCGTGCAGCTTGAAGGCGGTGTAAGCGACGCAGGGGGCGGTGTTGTTGCGGCTGGGCTCACAAAGGATCTGCTGGGCACTGATCTCCGGGATGTGCTCTAGTACAAGGTCTTTATAGCGGCCATTCGTGACGATATAGATCTTATCGGCGGAGGTCAGCTTCAAAAAGCGCTCGAAGGTCATGCGCAGGAGGCTGCGTCCGTCGCCGGCGATGTCGAGGAATTGCTTGGGCTTGTCCTCGCGGCTGGCGGGCCAGAAGCGGGAACCGACGCCACCGGCCATTATGGCTACGTAGGTATGCTCGTTCATGTGGGGGTTATTCTGTTCGTACAAAAGTACAACGCGGCTACCGCCCGCGCAGTACGAGGCGGTCTCCGACCGCGCCCGTGCTCCGGGACTTGCAGTCCCGACGTCCAATCCAAAGCGCAGCCGTAGCCTGCGCGGTACTCAGTCCCGACGTCCAGTCCAAAGCGCAGCCGTAGCCTGCGCGGTACGGGCGCTGTCGTAGACAGCATTGTACGGGGGGGCAACAAGCGGTACGAGGCGGTCTCCGACCGCGCCCGTAATCCGGGAGTTGTAGTCCCGACGTCCAGTTCAAAGCGCAGCCGTAGCCTGCGCGGTACGGGCGCTGTCGTAGACAGCATTGTACGGGGGAGCACAAATGGTACGAGGCGGTCTCCGACCGCGCCCGTGCTCCGGGACTTGCAGTCCCGACGTCCAATCCAAAGCGCAGCCGTAGCCTGCGCGGTACGGGCGCTGTCGTAGACAGCATTGTACGGGGGGCAACAAGCAGTGCGAGGCGGTCTCCGACCGCGCCCGTGCTCCGGGACTTGTAGTCCCGACGTCCAATCCAAAGCGCAGCCGTAGCCTGCGCGGTACGGGCGCTGTCGTAGACAGCTTTGTACGGGGGGGCAACAAGCAGTGCGAGGCGGTCTCCGACCGCGCCCGTGCTCCGGGACTTGTAGTCCCGACGTCCAATCCAAAGCGCGGCCGTAGCCTGCGCGGTACGGGCGCTGTCGTAGACAGCATTGTACGGGGGGGCAACAAGCAGTGCGAGGCGGTCTCCGACCGCGCCCGTGCTCCGGGAGCTGTAGTCCCAACGTCCAATCCAAAGCGCAGCCGTAGCCTGCGCGGTACGGGCGCTGTCGTAGACAGCATTGTACGGGGGGGCACAAAAGGTGCGAGGCGGTCTCCGACCGCGCCCGTGCTCCGGGACTTGTAGTCCCGACGTCCAATCCAAAGCGCAGCCGTAGCCTGCGCGGTACGGGCGCTGTCGTAGACAGCATTGTACGGGGGAGCACAAGAGGTACGAGGCGGTCTCCGACCGCGCACGTGCTCCGGGACTTGTAGTCCCGACGTCCAGTCCAAAGCGCAGCCGTAGCCTGCGCGGCACGGGCGCTGTCGTAGACAGCATTGTACGGGGGAGCACAAATGGTACGAGGCGGTCTCCGACCGCGCCCGTGCTCCGGGACTTGTAGTCCCGACGTCCAATCCAAAGCGCGGCCGTAGCCTGCGCGGTACGGGCGCTGTCGTAGACAGCATTGTACGGGGGGCACAAGAGGTGTGAGGCGGTCTCCGACCGCGCACGTGCTCCGGGACTTGTAGTCCCGACGTCCAATCCAAAGCGCAGCCGTAGCCTGCGCGGTACGGGCGCTGTCGTAGACAGCAATGTACGGGGGGGCAACAAGCGGTGCGAGGCGGTCTCCGACCGCGCCCGTGCTCCGGGACTTGCAGTCCCGACGTCCGGTTCAAAGCGCAGCCGTAGCCTGCGCGGTGCGGGCGCTGTCGTAGACAGCATTATACGGGTACTAACCCGCCAGCGCCTGCACCTCGACAAAGTTCCGCCGCATATCTTCGGTAAAGTAGTTGCCGGGCCAGGTAGCGGGATTGTCGGTCAGCCCCGCCTTGACGGGATTGTTGAGCACATACCAGAGGGTGCGCTCGAAGTTGCCGTAGCGAACCGTACGGCTGTATTCCTTTTCGGCCCAGACCCGGCGGCCCCGGGTACCGTGGAGGCGGTTTAGCTGGGTGGCGGTAAAGCGCTTGTGCTCGGTCATGATATCTTTCAGCGCAAGCCCGGAGGCGGAGCGGTTTTCCAGCAACACGTGTACGTGGTTACTCATCACACTGATGGCGTAAATGCGTAGTCCATACTGCCGGGCAATGTACTTCCAGGAATCGATGACGATTTGCTTCGCGGCCCGGCCCTGGAGGAAGCGGGGGCCCTCCTGAGCGGTGTCGAGCAGATTGTCGTAGGCGACGTAGTAGTTCAACTCGCTCTCCGCTAGCTGCTCCCGAAACGCTGCGCGCACGCCGGCCTCCTTCGCCCGATACGCCTCGCTGAATTCTTCTTCCAGTTGTGCCCGCCGCAAGCGGTGAGAACAGTGGAGCTTAGACAGGCCAAGATTTGGGAAGCTACCGAATAGCCGGTAAGTAATGTGGGTCGGGGAAGGGGGGATCGGGGCGGTACGCATGAGTCTGGCTTTAGAATAAAGATAGGTTTTGTTTTTTAAATAACCACTATAACACAATTTGTTATTACTCGTGGAGTGCAAAGCGTACGCCCGTTTGCAGGGCCTGGTCATCCCCTTAGCAATTCGCACGGACTGCCTGACGGCGACCGAAAGACGCCGCCCCGTACCTTCACCCCGTGTCCGACAACGAACTCCTCACCCGATTCCAGCGCACCGGCCGGCCCAGTGACCTCGTGCCCCTATATCAACGGTATGCGGAACTGATTTATGGTTGGTGCCTCCGATATTTGACAGTTCCCCAGCGGGCGGAGGACGCGGGTGCGGAGATTTTCACGGAACTGCTGCGTAAGCTACCCAAGCATGAAGTGACCAACTTTCGAGCTTGGCTACAGACGCTGGTGCGCAACCACTGCCTGATGCAACTGCGCCGGGAAAAGCGGAATCCGGTCGATCCGGCCCTATCCCTTATGCATTCCGGGGAATGGGAGCATCTACGCAGGGAAGAAACGACCGCCCCGGTGGATACCCGCCCCCTCCACCGCTGCCTCAAAGTATTGCGGGCGGAACAACGGCAGTGCATTCGGCTGTTCTACCTGACGGACGGCGCCAGCTACGGCAGCGTCGCCGCGCAGCTGAATCTTAGTGTAGGCCAAGTACGTTCTCACCTACAGAACGGCCGCCGCAATCTTAAAATTTGTCTGGAAGGACCCCAACCCATCCCCGATCCCCGTGCCCACTGAACGCTACCGTGACGATGAACTCCTCCGCCGCTGGATCAGCGGAGCGATCACCGCCCCCGAGGAGGCGGAACTGGAGCGACGTGCGGCCCTCGACCCCGCCCTCGGCGAAGCGCTCACCGGCCTGCAGCAAGCCCCGGAAGCAGATCACCAGGCGCACGTAACGGCCTTGGTTGATCGGGCACGGCCCGCCGCGGTGGTGCGTCGCATTTCTTACGGGGGCTACGCCGCGGCCGCCACGGTGCTCGTTCTGCTGGCCGTGGCCGCCCTGCTACTGCCCCGCTACCTGAACGAGGAGCCGGCCACCGTCGCCATGAGCGAGCCCATCGTCCAGGAAAAGCCACTGGAAGACCGTTCGCCCGCGCCCGCCCCCCCGGCACCCGCGCCCCGCCGCACAGAAACCACGCAATTCACGCCCGGAGAAAAAGTTGCCGCATCAGCCACCCCACAAGCCACCCGCACGCTCGCTGCTGAAACGGAAATGGCCCTCGAAGAGACCGATGAAGGAGTCGCCCCAGCGTCCAACTCCTTCGCAATCCCCGAGAAAGCCACCCCGGTCCTCCGCCGGGAGGTCCCTCCCCCACCCCCGTCCCTCCAAGCACCCACCCCGGCCCCTGTTGTACCAAAACACGCAGCCGTCGTGGTGCCCCCCCCGCCCTTCACCGGGCGCGTAACCGACGATGGGGGCACCCCCCTGCCCGGTGCGGACGTACGCCGGGTGGGCCAGGCCCTCGGAATACAAACGGACAGCAGCGGCACCTTCACCCTCCCCTACGACCAGACGCTCCATCAACTCGTAGTCACCCATCCCGACTACGAATCGGAGACGGTGGAAGTATTCGACACAAGTGCTACGCTGCAGATCAGTCTCGAGGCGAAAGCCAACAAAAACGCCCGCCCCGCCTGGAAGGAACAGGCCGACCGCGCCCGCCTCGGACTGCCCCCCGCCCCGCCCGTGCACGCCCAGGCCCGTCCGCAGGAGGGTTACCGCGAGTTGCAGGATCGCATCGAAGCCAATAAGCCCGCCGACGTCCCCCCGGGCAAGGTGCGGGTGAGTTTCCTGGTCGGCAAGGATGGCGTACTGAGTGACTTCCGCTTCCGGGGGCGGCCCGACCGGGCCACCATGGACTACGTGGGTACGACGCTGGTCGAGTCCTCGTCCTGGAAAGTCGTGCAGGGGGAAGCCCCGGTGCGCGTTTACTTTAACTTGCGTTTTGAATAGACTATACTAGCGACATGACCTACGAGAACTTTACCACCAAGGCCCAGGAAGCCATCATCCAGGCCCAGAAGATCGCCAAGGAGATGGATCAGCAACAGGTGGACACCCCCCACCTGCTGGCCGGCATCATGACGGTAGACGAGAGCGTGGCCGACTTCATCCTCAAAAAGGTCGGCGTAGGCCTGACCGACGTGCGCCGCGAACTCAAGCAGGTCCTTAGCGACTACCCCCGCGTCAAGGGCTCGGCCAAGCAGTACCTCACCGGTGATGCCAACCGCGCCCTCAGCCGGGCTAAGAAAATGCTGGTTGACTTCGGAGACCAGTACATCAGCATCGAGCTCATGATGCTGGGCATCATTCAGGGGGCCAGCGATAAGGGGGCCCGCATCCTCAAGGACCTCGGGGCCACCAACGAGGGCATCCGCGGGGCCATCGAGGAGCTCCGCAAGGGCCGCTCCGTCGAGGAACCCTCCGGCGACGACACCTATAACCTCCTGGAAAAATTCACCGTCAACCTCAACGAGCGGGCCGAAAACGGTAAACTCGACCCCATCGTCGGCCGCGACGAGGAGATCCGCCGCCTCCTGCAGATCCTCAGCCGCCGCAAGAAAAATAACCCCCTGCTCATCGGCGAGCCCGGCGTGGGCAAGACCGCCATCGTCGAAGGCATCGCCTGGCGCATCGTCAAGGGCGACGTACCCGAGAGCCTCCGGGAGAAACGAATCTTCGTGCTTGATATCGCCGGGATGCTGGCCGGGGCCAAGTATAAGGGCGACTTCGAGGAGCGGCTCAAGGGCGTGATCAAGGAAGTGACGAGCAGCAACGGACAGTACATCCTTTTCGTCGATGAGATCCATACCCTCATCGGGGCCGGCGGCGGCAACGGGGCCATGGACGCGGCCAACATCCTCAAGCCCGCCCTGGCCCGCGGCGACCTGCGCACCATCGGCGCCACTACCCTCGACGAATATCAGAAGTACTTCGAAAAGGACAAGGCCCTGGTGCGCCGCTTCCAGACCGTCCGCATCGAGGAGCCCAGCGTCGAGGACACCATCTCAATCCTCCGGGGCCTGCAGGAACGCTACGAGGTCTACCACAAGATCGAGATCCTCGACGAGGCTCTCGTGGCCGCCGCCGAACTGAGCAACCGCTACATCAGCGACCGCTTCCTGCCCGACAAGGCCATCGACCTCATGGACGAGGCCGCCGCCCGCCTTCGCCTGGAGCTCGACAGCGTACCCGAGGAGATCGACGAGGGCGACCGCCGCCTGCGCCAGCTCGAGATCGAGCGCGAGGCCATCAAACGGGAAAACAGCCCCCCCAAGCTCAGGATCATCGAGGAGCAGATCGCCAACGCCCGCGAGAAACGCGACAGCCTGCGGGCCCGCTGGCGCAACGAGAAGGAACTCGTCGACAACAGCCAGAACATTAAAAAGACCATCGAGGAACTGGAGCACGAAGCCGCCAAGGCCGAGCGCAACAGCGACTTCGAGACCGTCGCCAAAATCCGCTACGGCCAGCTGCAGGACCTCAAGAAGCAACTCGCCGCCGCCGATAAGGAACTCGAGAACCTGCCCGACGAAAAGCGCTTCACCAACGAGGAGGTCACCGCCAACGACATCGCCGAGGTGGTCGCCCGTTCGACCGGCATCCCCGTCCAGCGCATGCTGCAGAGCGACCGCGACAAGCTGCTCGTCATGGAAGATGAGCTCCACAAGCGCCTCATCGGCCAGGAGGAGGCCGTGCGGGCCGTCTCCGATGCCGTGCGCCGCAGCCGGGCCGGGCTACAGGACGAGAACCGCCCCATCGGCAGCTTCATCTTCCTAGGTCCCACGGGCGTCGGCAAGACCGAACTCGCCAAGGCCCTGGCCGAGGTGCTCTTCAACGACGAACGGGCCATCACCCGGATCGACATGAGTGAGTACCAGGAGCGCCACACCGTGAGCCGCCTCGTGGGTGCCCCTCCGGGCTACGTGGGCTACGACGAGGGCGGGCAGCTTACCGAGGCCGTACGGCAGCGCCCCTATTCCATCGTCCTGCTCGACGAAATTGAGAAAGCCCATCCCGACACCTTCAACATTCTGCTGCAGGTGCTCGACGACGGCCGCCTGACCGACAACCGCGGGCGGGTCGCCAACTTCAAGAACACCATCATCATCATGACCTCCAATATGGGTTCCGACACCATCCTCGAAAACTTCGAGGACCTCGCCGACATGGGCGAGCAGCACCGCGCCGAGATCATCAAGACCACCCGCGAGGAGGTCTTCGAGACCCTCAAGGAGAACCTGCGCCCGGAATTCCTCAACCGCATCGACGAGCGCATCATGTTTACCCCCCTGAGCCGGGCCGAGATCAAGCAGATCGCCCGCCTGCTGCTGCGCCGCACCGAAAAGATGCTCGCCCGCCAGGGCATGGTCATGAAGATCAGCGACCGCGCCCTGGGGTGGCTGGCCGAGCGGGGCTACGACCCCCAGTTCGGTGCCCGCCCCATGAAGCGGGTGTTGCAGGCCGATCTGGCGGACGAACTGTCTAAGGACCTCATTTCCGGCAAGTTTACGGCCGGCAGCACCATCTACATCGATCTGGGCGAGGATGCCCTGGCCTTCGGGAAGGAACCCTTCGCGGTCGAAGCGGCCGCGGAGAGCAGCGAGGAAGACAAGGCGGAAGCCGAAGCGGTGGCCTCCCAGCAGGGGGAGGCGGAGTCCGGCCCGAAGCGCACACGGCGGAGCGGTAAAAAGCGCGAGGATGCGGGCGGGACCTCCAACGGAAATCCAACGGAAGAGGAGTCAGCCAATACGGTAGCCGAACTGAAAAAGGCTACCCAGGACCTCCTGGACGCTACCGAGGAGGCGAAGGGGGAGTGAGGTGTTGTGCTTATCCGACAGCCATCGTCCGCGGGTAGAAGTCTTGCTGTGTCCCTATTCCGAAGGATGGTGCTATAAACACGCTGCATTCACTATCCTGATGCGACAGGCTGGTGCCGATTAAGACAAAGAATAGGGTACTCTCCCTGAATATTAACTGGTGTTAACCTAAAGTTTGCAATATCATAACCTGTTAAATACAGTTAGTAATATCTTTTCTTCCGTGGTTGTGGGTACAAACTACCTACACTATGCGCGCACTTTACGTTTTATTGTTTCTGTTTGCTTTCGCGACCGCGGGTGCCCAGTCCTGCCCCGAAGAGCGCGCACTACCCAGCGCCTCCGGAGAACTCGAGTTGAACCTCCTGGCTAGCTACGCAACCGGCGTATTCGACGACGGGGCGGCCGAGATCGTTGCCTACGACACGGTCTCCCGGCAGCTTTACTTTACCAATGCCGGGGCGAATGCGATCACTATACTGGACATCAGCGATCCGGAACGCCCTACCCTAGTAAGTGAAGTGACGCCCGCCACCGACGGATCGGGGAGCATCAATAGCGTAGCCGCCGGCGGCGGATTGATCGCTGCCGCCTTCCAGGGCGCCGGGGTGGACAGTCCCGGTGAGCTCGTGGTCATGAATGGCGCGGGGGAGGTACAGGCCCGTTTCGTGACCGGGGTACTGCCCGATATGGTCACGTTCAGCCCCGATGGCCGCTACCTACTGACGGCAAACGAAGGAGAACCCAGCGATGATTATACCATAGACCCCGAGGGCTCCGTCACCCTCGTCGACCTCAGCGGCGGCCTGGAAACGGCCACCGCTACGACCATCGGATTTACGGACTTCAACCGGCAGCGGGCTCGGCTGACCATGGCTGGCGTACGGCTTTTCGGCCCCGGCGCTTCCGTGGCGCAGGACCTGGAACCCGAATACATCACCGTACAGGGCGATCGTGCCTACGTAGTGCTTCAGGAAAACAATGCCTTCGCCATCCTCGACCTGCCCACCCAGCGGTTCGTCGACATCGTCTCCTTCGGTACCAAGGACCTGAGTTGCCCGGCCAACGCCCTGGACGCCAGCAACCGCGACGATACCATCAATTTGGCTACTTATCCCGTCCTGGGACTTTACCAGCCAGACGCCATTGCCAGTTTCGAAGCCGGGGGACAGACCTACCTGGTCACCGCCAATGAAGGGGACGCCCGCGATTACGGAGGCTTCAGCGAGGAGGCACGCGTTGGTGACCTGGCCCTCGATCCCGATGCCTACCCCGATGCGGACTCCCTCCAGCGAAATGCCGTGCTGGGTCGGCTCCTGAGCACCACGGCCACGGGGGACGTCGACTGTGACGGGGACATCGACCAAATTTATGCTTACGGGGCCCGCTCGTTCAGTATTTTTCTACCCGACGGCAGCCTGGTTTTCGACAGCGGGAGTGACTTCGAACGCATCCTGGCCGCGCTGCTGCCCGATGATTTCAACAGCAACAACGACGAGAACGATAGCTTCGACGCCCGTTCCGACGATAAGGGACCGGAGCCCGAGGCCGTCGAACTGCTGATGCGGGGCGACCGCAGGTATGCCCTCATCGGACTGGAGCGTATCGGCGGGATCATGATCTACGACATCACCGACCCCACGGCCCCCTTCTACGTCAGCTATACCAACAACCGTGATTTTTCCGTGGATGCTACCGTGGAAGTAGACGGGGTGGACCGCGCTAATCCCGCCGCGGGTGATCTCGGGGTGGAGGACGTGCTGTACATACCGGCGGCCGACAGTCCCAATGGCCGCGAACTGGTGGTGACCGCCAATGAGGTAAGCGGCACCATCAGCCTCTTTGCCCTGGAGGAGCCCTCCTTTACCGTCCGCCTGATCCACAACAACGACGGGGAATCCAAACTGGTGGCCGACACCCTAACGGATGGTACCGCCTTCGGGGGAGCCGCCCGCTTCGCGGCCATCGTCGACAGCCTGCGGGGCACCGAGGTACCGAGTATCACCCTGAGTAGTGGCGATAACTTCCTGCCCGGACCGGCCTTCAACGCCAGCCTGGCACGCGCCGCGGGACTGCCGCTGTACGACAGCGAGGTACTCAACGCCATCGGCTACGACGCCCTGGTCATTGGCAACCACGACTTTGACTTCGGCCCGGAAGTGCTCGCCCGCGTGATCGAGGAAACGGCCGGGAGTATGGCCACCTTTCTCAGCGCCAACCTGGACTTTACGGGCGAACCGAGCCTGCAGGTCCTCGTCGATGCCGGCCGCATTGCCGCCCGCACGACCGTCGGCGTGGGTAAGGAGACGCTTGGCGTAATCGGTTTGACCACGCCGGCGCTGCCCACGATCTCTTCGCCCCGGGGCGTCACGGTAGACTCCAACCTCACCGCCATCGCTCAGGCGCAGGTCGATGCGCTCCTCGCGGAGGGCGTCAATAAGGTCATCCTGATCAGCCACCTTCAAAGCATCAACGAGGAACTGGCCCTGGCGACCACCCTGACCGGCGTAGACATCATTATTGCCGGCGGTGGCGACGAACTGTTGACGCGCGACGCCACCAATGCCCTGGGTGGGTTGACCATCGACGGCACCTATCCCCTGGATACCCTGGACGCGGCCGGAGATACGGTCTACGTAGTCACCACCCCCGGAGAGTACCGCTACGTGGGCAACTTGCTGGTAGAATTCGACCTGGCGGGTAAAGTCATTAACATCGCTGACGAATCCGACGTCATCCCCGTACTGGGCGACGCTCTCCGGGACTCGCTGGTGGCTACGCTCGAGGACAGTATCCTGCGCTACACCTCCTCCCTGGCGGAGAACGTCATCGCCGTCACCGAGGTGGACCTGGACGGACTGCGCGCCAGCGTACGCACCCGGGAGACTAACCAGGGCAACCTGATCACCGACGCTTACCTCTGGTACTTCGATCGGGTAGCCGCCGGCTTCGACTTCACGGATAATCTCCCGGTCATCGCGGTGCAGAACGGTGGTGGTATTCGCAACGATGAAATTATTGCCGCCGGCAGCGAGATCAGTGAGTTACGAACCTTTGACATCCTGCCCTTCTCGAACTTCGTGAGCGTACTCGAACCCATCGAACCGGCGGCCCTGAAGGCGGCCCTGGAGAACAGCGTCAGTCAGGTACCGGACCGCGACGGTCGCTTCCTCCAGATCGCCGGCTTTAGCATCGAGTACGACACGGCCCGGGTGGCCGGAGAGTCGCGCATCCGCACTATAACCCTGGATGACGGCACGGCCATCGTAGAAAACGGCGAGGTAACGGATGGCGCGCCCTCGGTACGCGTGGTGACGAACAGCTTCACCGCCGCGGGGGGCGACGGCTACGATGAGTTTGCCGCGTTGGAGTTTATTAACATCGGCCCGAGTTACCAGCGTGTCCTGTTTGAGTACCTGCGCGAGGAGAGCGGGCTCGACGGCTTGGTCACCGCCGCGGCGTACCCGGCCGGCGGGGAGGGTCGCATCGTACTCTTGGAACCTACCGGCCTCCGGCAGCCGCTGGACCTGGAAGCCTTCGACTGGCAGCTCTACCCTAATCCCTTCGGCAAGGAATTACAGGTGACCTTCAGCCTCCCGACTGCGGTAAACCGGGCCCAAATTATCCTGAGCGACATGAACGGTCGTAGGGCGCGCACGCTGGTGCAGGGCCGGCTGGCCGCTGGCCCCCACGCCGTACGGGTACCCGCGGAGCAATTGGCCGCCGGCACTTACGTACTGACCGTGCGTTTCGGCGACCGGGTGGCCAGTCTGCGGGTGGTGCATCACTGATACATTTTCAGGGGCCTAGCACGAGGCAGTCGATGCCCCGTTCGGCCAATTGCAGGGCAATGGCCTAGCCAATGCCGGAAGTAGCGCCGGTGACGAGCGCCGTGGAGGAGGTCAAAAAGGTGTTGGACACGATCGTTTTGATCCACTGCCGCAGGTTGGTGCCCTCCTCGTAGCTGTGGCGGTGCTTGTGGGCCAGGTAGCACGCGTCCTGGACCCAATCTTGCGCGCCCTGTTCCTCGCGGGTCAACGTCCGGGCGAAGAAGATGCACTCCTGGTAGAGCGGTCCGTAGAGCTGGTTGATTTCTGATTGATTCACGAGCGCGTACTGAGGTTGATGGCTTTGTGGAAGGACCTACTTCTCCCCCCGGTCTGCGGGCGTCAGCCACTCATACCATACCGGCACGACCAGGAGCGGCAGCAGCGTGGAACTGATCATGCCCCGATGATGGTCCAGCCGAGGGGCGACCCCCGGGCCGGGAGTTGGCGCATGCAGCTCTCCGGGTCTGGCATCCATCGAGAGGGGCAGGGCCAGCGGACTGTGGAACTACATGGACGACGTCGACCAGCTAATCGTGCCCAGTGACCTCAGCCAGGCGCTCGCCGAGCACGCACTCGCCGATGGGTTCTTTAAAAACTTCAATGCTTCGAGTAAGCCCAACGCGCTGCGCTACGTTAAGCTAGCCAAAGCGGAACCCATCCGGAAGAAACGGATCGCTAAGGTGGTGAAGCACTCCGCCCGGGGGGAGAAGCTACTGCAAACTTGACGGGGCGCCGCCGCAACTGCCAACCCTTCACCCGCGTCCGCGCCCGCAGAATAGGCAGTTTGCGTGCCCGTTGCCGCTTTCCACCCTAATTTCGAGCAAAACTAATGCTTAAACAGGGTGTGGACCAATCCAAGCCGTTAGCGTCGCCCGTTCTCCCGCAAAACCAATAACTCCCCCCCATGAGTACCCTTAAAATAGGCCTCCTCGGCTGCGGCATGATCGCCGAGCGCGGCCACTTACCCGCCATCCAGCAGACCCCCGGCGTGGAGCTGGACGCGCTTTACGACATCAATTTCGACCGGGCCGTGGACCTGCAGCGGCGCTTCGGGGCCCGCCACGCCTACCCCACCGAGGAAGCGTTCTGGAACGGGGCCTTCAGCACCGTCGTCATCTGTACCCCCGCGCCCCTCCACCCCCAACACGTGGCTACGGCGGCCCGCTACGGGAAGGACATCCTGTGCGAAAAGCCCCTGGCCATGACCACGCCCGAGATCGAAGAAATGATCGCCGTGACCCGCCGAGCGGGGGTAAAGCTCTACACCGGCTTCACCTACCGCTTCAGTCCTTCGGCACTGGAGATCCAGCGGCTCGTCAGCAGTGGCAGCATCGGCGAGGTGCGTTCCCTGCGGCTGATCTACCTATGGAACCTGCACGGCAAGTGGAGCGTGGACCGGGAGGGTAAGATGATCCCGAGCCCCCTGCGGGTCGGCCGGATGCGGGAAGGGAGGGCCGCTGGTCGACTGCGGCGTCCACCAGATCGACCTGGCGCGCTGGTGGCTCGGCTCCGAGGTGGAATCCTTCCAAGGCGTGGGCGTCTGGGTGGAGGACTTCGAGGCACCCGACCACGTCTACCTGCACCTGGACCACCGCTGCGGGGCCCACACGCTGGTGGAGATGAGCTTTTCCTACAACGCGACCTCCGCCGAGCCCACCAGCAACTTCCAGTATGAGCTCATCGGCACCGACGGGGTCATCCGCTTCAACCGCGAGGAGCACTCCTTTACCGTGCGCAACTCTCACGGCACCCGCCACTTGCCCTGGCACCCGGAGAAAAACTTCCGGGGCATGTACGAAGAGCTGCACCGGGCGATCACGACCGGTAAGGACGGCAACATGCCCCGGGCCGAAGCGGGCCTGGCCGCTACCCGCATCGCCCGCACGGCCACCGAACGGATCATCGCGGAGCGGGACCAGCACCACCCTCCCCACCCCTCCAGCATGCAGTGGGCGGACGGGGAATTTCTGCGGTCGGTCGTGCCGGCGGATAGTGTAGAGCCGTAGGGGCGGGGCCGCGGGTGCTAAAAATACTCCAAGAACATCCGGTAACAATCCTCCCCCACCAGTCATCAACCATCATGCTCACCCGACGTCAACTTATTCAGCGGCTGCTCACCCTTACTGTGGCCGGCACCCTGCCCCCCGTGTTCCAAAACTGTACGCGTGCCCAAGACGCCTCCTCCACTACGGGACTCCCCGAGCCCTACGCTAGTTGGACCGAGCTGCGCACCCTGGTCCGGTCCAGTTCGGATCACTTTCCCGCCCGCCTTTCAACGGCGGCGGCGGCGGGTGACTGGCAGCATGTATACCAAATCGTGCGAACTCAGTTTGTGACCCTTCCCAACCGCGACCGGAGGCGCCCCTTTGATCTAGTGGACCAGGGGCTTCGGGCGGGGGACTACGCCTGCGAGCGAGCGGGAGCGGGCACCGTGCTGGAACAGGCGATGGTGCTTCTACGATACCTGCGGCTGGCCGGAGTGGAGGTAAGCCTGTACAGTCAACAAGTAGCTCTACAAGAAGGCGATTATCTGGCCCAACTGACGCGTAACCTCCCCCCAGACTTCGACGCCGAACTACCCGCCGCCCTGGCCCAACGCTTCGCTGCCCTGGGGGATGCGGCCGCAGTCGCGACTGGGAAGAACGAAGCAGATCCCCTCCGGGAACGCACCCTGGCTTGCCTCCCAACTACCGAGGCACAGCCCGGCGGTAAGCACTCTGGCGGACCGGTCGCGGTCGTGGTAGTTACCGTGAGCGAAGACCGCTACGCCCTGCCCCTGTTAGGCACAGCGGACCAACCCCTCAGGCTTACGGCGCAAAACGAGACAGACTATCGCCCTGCTGCGGTACCGGAAGAGAGACTCGACGTAGCCGTACGCATCAGCGGTCGGTTTCGGGGACAGGATGAACGGGTATTCCTTGAGCAGACCTTTCCAGCGAGTCACCTAGCCGGCCGCCACCTGGACCTGTCGTTCGACCACGGCATACCCCTGGAGGCCCTGGGTGCGGTGAGCATCGGATCGCTGACCACCTTCACCCCGATCCTGAATTTGGTGCGCCTACCGGAGGATCCGCTTTACCGGGAGGGGGCGGAAGCGATACGGGGAGAAGCATTTACGGTTTTTGGCGATTCGGTTGAAAGCGGACAGCAGGAGGTGCGGATCAATGGAATCACCCCCGTTCCTCACCCGGAACTAAGCGCCCGGGTAGCAGCGGTTCGTCTGGAGGCCCAGGGCACGAATTATCCGGAGGTACAGCTTAGGGCGTGGGCCTACGATGCAGAGGGGAATGCAGTAGAGGGGCTATCCGCTATCGATATGGTCGTGGAAGAGCGCGGACACCGTACCCTAGCTACGCTGCGGCAGAATACAGTCCCTCCCCCCCGGGTAATCATTCTCTACGATACGACGCACAGTATGCCGAGTGCGTTTCGGGAACCCGCCTACATCGCTAATTTCTACCGGGAGGTGGAAGCACTGGTTCACCGCCAACTACCTACGGCACAAGTAGACATCCGGGAGGGAAACGATGAGTACTACGACTTACTCGCGGAACAGGTGCGCCATGCGCCGGATCTCATTATTTGCTTTTCCGATGGGCGCATCATCGGCAATGCGCTACCGCGTCACCAAGCGGCGCTCGCCGCCCTACCGCCGCTGCTGTTCCTCCACGCCGGACCGGAGGTGCACGCTGACTTAATAACCCTTGCCGAATACGTCCAGACCACCCCTATCGCGGCTACCGACCGTGCCGCGATCGTTGCAGGCATCGAGTCCGCCCTGACGAACATCGAAACTCCCCCCTACCGGCTCAGCTACTACGGGGCCGCCCTGCCCGATGCGCCTACCCCGGTCAGTATCACCATCAACGAACGGACGGCAACGACCGTATACGAGCCATTCGGAGCGGGCACGGCGCCGCTACTGGAGGGGCTATACCTTGACGTCGAAATCGACCGGCTGGCGCAGCGATTCGTACTGGGCGGGTACGACGCTCGAATCTCGCGTCAAGCCAGTGAAACGGATGCCCAGGATGTACACCATGCGCTACTGGGAGGTGCGAGCGTGTACGTGGAAGGGTGGGGAGCGACCAGTGCAGTCGTGCTCGACGATCTCATCGGTAGTCGACTCACTACCCAAGAGATGATGGAGGTAGAGAACGCCGCTGACAACTTTGAGGCATTCCAGGAAGCCATGGCACGCGTGGTAATCAAGGACCCGCACTGCTTAAGTATGCTCCAAGTACTTCCCGGGGTGGTCGGCCAGGCAACCCTTACCTATCCGGACGGCTTGCGGGCTTGCATCCGGCAGCGCAAACTAAATCTTGACCAGGGAGAGGCCATAACCCGCATGAGCCTCCTTCCCACGGCGCGCTGGCGAACGGCGGCTGACGATCCGTCCGTAGCCTTTCGGCGAACGTTCGAGACGAGTTGGGAACTCGTCCGGGCGGAAGCCGCCCTCTACCCCATCAGCACCCACCAACTGCTGAAGGAGCAGGAAGTCATTTCGCTAAACACCGCTTACCGGGAGTTTACCACCCGGGATCCGGAGTGGCGCAAAGGCGTTTCGAGCCTGCTCCGGACGGTAAACGAGTACCGCCGCGGCACCTCCGGGTCAGATAACTACGCAGTGGTAGGAACAGCCCGTCCGGCTCCGGTGTGGTTCGAGGTGGCGAAGGACACGGGGGAGGTGATGGGCATCCTGACGGACCTGACGGGGGGTGGGAGATCGGTCGCAGAAGCAATGAATAGAATAAAAACAATAGATGCTGCCCTACAAATGATCATAAGTGCCTCCTCCTCCATGGGCCTTTTCCCGATGGGGGCCTTCTTCGCGGTGGTCGCCAAGTGGTATACGATCGCGGCGGCGCACATCACCACGCTGGATGCTACCATGGACAGCCGCTGTGAAATGGCTAAGGCGGTAAAGGGGGCTGCCCTCGATACGGTAGTCAGCGCCCTATTTACCGCCTTCGTCCCCAGAGTTACCGGTACCGTAGCAGCTATTCACGGTATGGTGGGTGCGGGGAACGACAAAGTCACCGCCTCCGGTAACCTACTCGATAAGTGTCTGGGTTTCTAGTGCTTCAAGCTAACTCCCCGCTGGTACTGCGGCAGGTAGTGGTAGTAAGCATGATTCAGTGCATTTCGCGACCGCCACAGATTGGGGTTGACGAAGCCAGCTGACTTGATCGTCATGACGGAAGCGCTGGACCTGCGTTACGCTTAATACGCGTAGTACACTGTCGTCGATCCTAGTATGAAGGATCATTCATTATTGGCAGCCGGTCTGACCGGTTCGTAGTACTAGGTCGGTGGCGGTATTGGTGTAGCCAAACCTATACCGGGTGCTTAAATGTCCTAATCCGCTTTTGGTAAGTAATCGGATATATTTAACGTGCCATTTCCATCTGGTGAATCGTGTGGCTCACCGAGGCGAATAACGCAGACAACACCTGAGTGTTGGCGAGGTTTTTCAACGAAGGAGAGCCGCAGGAGGCAGCGAGGGAAATTGTATAGATAATTGTGTCCGACTACTTATAATACGCAAGTATCGTGTGACCGCGTGTGAACCTATACACCAAGAATAGCAAAATTTGCTTATTTTGAGCCTCACTAGGTAGTTAATCAACTAAAGAAATCAAGTATGAGAAGGTTTTTACTAGCCACGGGGCTCTGGCTCTTTATGGTCGGCATAGCCGTGGCGCAACGGACCGTTAGCGGTACTGTGACCGAAGAATCCGGCGAAACGCTAATTGGGGTCAGCGTCCTGGTTAAAGGAACGAGCACCGGGACCGTTACCGATCTCGACGGGGCTTACAGCCTCAGCGTTCCCGAGGGAAGTGATATTTTAGTCTTCAGTTATACCGGCTTTGGCACTCAGGAGGTCGCCATTGGCAACCTCTCGGTGGTCGATTTGATCCTCGATCCCTCCGCAGCCATCCTGGACGAAGTGATCGTTACCGCTTACGGTGTAACGACCAAGGAAGCCTTTTCGGGCTCCGCCGATGTGGTGGGTGCGGAGGAGTTAGAAACGCGAAACGTCACCTCCGCTATCGCCGCGATCGAGGGCAATGCCACGGGTGTTCAGTTTACCTCTGCCTCTGGGGGGCCGGGGTCTTCTCCGGGTATCGTCATTCGGGGAGTAGGCACCTTGAACGGCAGCACCGACCCCCTATTTATCGTGGACGGTATACAGTTTGAGGGGGACCTGACCACCATCAATCAGGAAGATATTGAATCCTTGACGGTACTGAAAGATGCATCGTCCACCTCCCTATACGGTTCCAGGGCCGCCAATGGCGTAGTGCTCATTACCACCAAACGAGGGTCCAGAACCGGAGGTACGCGGGTATCCGCCTCCGTACAACACGGCATCGTATCGCGAGCCATTCCGCTCTACGAAGAAGTCACCCCCGGCCAGTACTACGAGTCTATGTGGGAGGCCCTGAGAAACTCAAGTGCCGGTGACGGAGACCCCGCTTTTGCCTCGGCAAACATCTTTAACAGCTTGGGCTACAACCCATTTGATGTGCCTAATGACCAAATCGTAGGTGAGGACGGACGCTTGAATCCTCAGGCTAACGTAATCTACCAGAGCCTCAACTGGTACGACGAGCTCGAGCAAAGCAACACCCGCACCAACTACAGCCTAAACGTTTCGAGTGGAGGGGAAAACCACCGCGTATTTTTCTCTACGTCCTACCTGGAGGAAGGGGGCTACATTAAACGATCGGAGTACGACCGCCTGACTTCCCGCGTAAACGCTGACTTTGACGCCAACAACTGGCTATCCATGGGGGGAAGTGCCAACGTAACGCTATCGAACTCGGTGGGGCCCAGCTCAGCGGGTACGGGCAGTATCGTCAACCCGTTTGCTTTTGCCAAGAATATCGGTTCCATCTACCCCGTCTACGTCAACGACCGGGACGGAAATATCGTCAGGGATGCGGCGGGCGACCCCGTGTTTGACTCGGGAGAAGGCTTTCCGGAGTTCGGCATCGGTTCGCGGCCCATCAATCAGGGACGACACGCCCTACAGGAATTGCTCCTGAACGACGAGCGGGACCGCGACAACACCTACGGATTCCGATTCTATGCCGACTTCCACCTCTTCGAGGGCCTGAATTTCCGGCTCAACTACGGCAGGGACATCAACGAAGGGATCGAAAAGGAATACGAAAACAACATCATCGGAGATGCCCAGCCTACCGGCCGGTACGGGGAAACCCGCTTCAGAAGACAGGTCGAAAACTTCAACCAGATTCTCACCTACCAGAAGGGATTGTCTGGCGGGCACAACCTTGACTTTACCCTCGGTCACGAGAACTTCGACCGAAATTTCAGCCAAAATAATGCCCTTGCCGTCGAACAGACCGCCGAGGGGATCTTTGAATTTGCCAACTTCGCTACTCCGGTTACGCTGGGAGGTTTTACTACCGTAAAGCGCATTGAGGGGTACTTCGCCAGAGCTAATTACAACTACGATCTCAGGTATTTCCTGAGCCTTTCTGCCCGTCGGGATGGCTCTTCGGTATTCGGTACCGACGTCAGGTGGGGTAGCTTCTATTCCGTCGGGGCCTCCTGGCAGATCGGCAGTGAGCGCTTCATGGACAACGTAAGCTGGGTAGATCGACTTAAACTCCGGGCCTCCTACGGCGAGGTAGGTAATGATGATCTGCTCGATTTTTTCCTCTCGCAGGCCCGGTATGACCTGACCTCCAACGCGGGAAGCCCGGCCATCGTCGCCTCGGAGATCGGCAACGAGCTGCTCCAGTGGGAGACGATTGAGAGCTTCGACGTCGCACTAGAGTTCACCCTCTTTAATAACTTCCTCGACGGCTCCCTGGAGTACTACCGGAGAAACTCCTCCGATCTCCTCTACGATTTGCCAATCGCCCTGAGTAACGGCTTTAACGCATTCCCGGCCAACATCGGTGATATGTACAATGCCGGCTTCGAAGTAGGCCTCACCGCTAACCTCATCACTACCTCAGACTTCCGGTGGTCGGTACGGACTACGGCATCTACCTTCGAAAACAAGATTACCAGCCTACCCGACCCGTTCATTAACGGTAATCAACGCTGGGCGGAGGGAAGATCGCGCTACGACTTCTACTTGCTGCACACCGCGGGTGTGGACCCGGAGACGGGGGATCAACTGTTCTTCGATTACGACTTCGATGATGCCGGGGAGACCGTCCCCGTGCTAAACGCAGACGGAAGTCACGCCGTCACCAACGACTGGCAGGAGACAGAACGGGCCTATACGGGGGCAACCTCCATCCCGGACTTACTGGGGGCCGTTTCCACCAACCTATTCTTCAAGGGTTTTCAGCTGAACGTCCTGTTTAATTATGGCATAGGAGGAGAAATCCTGGACAACGGGTACTCTGCCATGATGCAAAGTGATTCCTACGGCTCTTCCCTGCACCCGGATATCGTGAACGCTTGGCGCCGTCCCGGAGACCAGACCGACGTGCCGAGGCTGGAAAATGGAAATAATGGATTAGTCCGTACGCAATCCACCAGATTCCTGACCGACGCTTCCTTCTGGTCGTTGCGCAACGTCAACCTGAGTTACACGGTTGGCAATCGCCTCACCGACAAGGTGGGCCTGAGTAACCTCCGGCTATCCCTTACCGGAGAGAATCTCTACCTAAGCACAGCGCGTGACGGGCTGAATCCCCAGTATAACCTCATCGGGACCTCCCCCGGTGACGATTTCAACCCCTCCCGGATCCTCTCCGTAGGATTGAACGCCAACTTCTAACTATTCCCACTGCCTCTCCCCGGACGACGGCCGTGACGGCACCGAAGGCTTGCCATGGCGCCGCAGTGGCTTACGCTAATTATCCGCCACTTAGGGAGAGTTAAAGGTCAACTCTAAAATTCGATAACCATGTTGTCATATATAAAATACATCCTTTTCATCAGTCTGGCACTTCTCCTGTGGTCCTGCGAGGAAGATTATCTAGAAACCAAGCCAACGGATGCTATCTCCGCGGCCGATGCCCTCGCTACCGAGGCGAATATGGAGCTTGTCATCAAGGGGATGCACCGCACGATGTACTCCCAGTCCCAAACTGTTTTACCGGGGGGTACCGCAGTAGCTAATACCGCCAGGGCTAACGAGCATTACTGGGTTCCCCTGGGGGATAACCTCGCCGGCGGCTTGATCCACAGCGCCAGCGCGAACAACCTGGGATGGTTGGATCAGGCGCAGTGGACCTCCCACACCGACCAAACTTCGCTGACCGTCGAGATCTTCTGGTATCACCGGTACAATATTATTACGAATGCCAATGCACTGATCAACCGGATCAACGAGGGGGAATTGGTAGAGACCCCGGGCCTGCTCAATATCCTCGGGCAGGCTTATACCTACCGGGCTTATGCTTACCTGGCCCTGGTGCAGCACTATGCGAAGGGCTACCTGATCGGCAACCCCAGTACTGATCCGGGCGTGCCCATTCTTTTCTCCTCGGAAGCCCCCTTCGAAAGCGCGCCCCGATCAAGCGTACAGGAAGTGTACGACCAGGTCAATTCCGACCTCGATGCCGCGATTGCCACCTTTGCGAATGCGGCTCCCCGCCCCTCAGGTAGCGCTTCCGACAAATCAAATCTGAACATCGATGTCGCCTGGGGCCTGAAGGCACGAACCGCTCTGGCCAGTGGCCAGTGGGCAACCGCCGCTCAGGCCGCCGTAAACGCCCGCCAGGACTACCCGATCATGAGCGAGGCGGACTGGAAGGCCGGATTCAACTCCACCCTGCTGCCCGAAGTTATGTGGGGAAGCAACGTGATCGGTACCGAAACTACCTTTTTCCGTTCTTACTTCTACCTCGCTTCCAATACCTTCAACGGTAGCCAGGTGCGCAATAACCCCAAGATTGCCGACCGGAGACTCGTCGATGCCATTCCCGATACGGATTACCGAAAAGATGTCTTTCTGGTGGACGCTCCGAACTCCAACCTCTCGGCCGCCAATGGATTGGGCGGGTTCGAAAACAACACTAACCCGCTGTACGAAACGGAAATGGCATTCGAGGAGGAAATAGTCCGATTGGCCTCCGAATGGGGATGGACCTCAGCGCACAATACCCATCCCTATATGCACGTCAAACTCAAGCAGCAAGTGCCGGGAGGCATCGAGCCGGACGACATCATTTACATGCGGGCTTCGGAGATGTACCTGATCGAGGCGGAAGCTAAGGCCTATCTGGGCGACATCGCAGGAGCCCAGGCGGCCCTGCTCCCCCTGGCTCAGGCGCGTGACAGCGAATACGACGTCACCCAGTACGACACGGAAGATAAATTCATCGAGCACATCAAGTTTCAGCGCGGCGTGGAGCTGTGGGGCGAGGGCTTCCTCTTCCAGGATAAAATTCGCTGGGACGATCCCATCGACCACGGCGCGAACGGCGGCTCAGGAGCCTCCGAGACCCTCTATCAGGATGGTTACTTCCAGGAAAGACCGTCGCTCAACGACGACTGGGTCTGGAAGATCCCCCAGCGGGAGATCGATGCCAACCCGAACCTGACCTCGGCCGATCAGAACCCCTAGTAGAAAAGTTAGTCGCACCTCGTGAAAGGATGTGTAATCCCGGATGCTGGCAGGACCAGGATCCGGGATTTTTTATGCCACCACGCGCACCCAGTACGGTCAAAGAGAGTACGGGCTCAAGGATCAGTCAAAACCCGTGCGACCGGGTTTTATAATGAATGATCACTGATCCTCAAACTCACGCTGCTGTGTAGCGGGAACGAAGATGTATTGACTAGTGCTTCAAGATTGAACTAAGCAATAGCTTGGTGTCGGCAGCGTGGTGGTGAACGTGTGGAGGAACAATTAGCATACTATACTCCGCGCGGTCATTAGCTGTGAAAAGTTGACGAAGTTATTCTGTCGTCCGGGTAGGCGCAAAACGTAGGCGACACCGTCGTGTCGACTACGTAGAGTGGGCTAGGGCCCCACGCCTAAGTTACAACGCCGCCGGGCGGAATAAGAGCAAGTCAAAAATCACTTAGGGTGGCCGCGCGGGGTATAAGTCTTACGGGGCCCTAGCTGCGAAGCGCAGCGCCACGATAGCAATTTGAGGGGCAGCTTGGTTCAGTTTCGAAGCACTAGGCGCGCGCCGCGAGCAGGTTACGCCAGTCGACCGAAGTGATTGGCATTGATTCTCCTTTGCATCCCGCTGTTCGTCGGGTCGGTCCGTGAAGTTTACGGATGGTTACGGTATTTACTCACTCCCGCACCAACACCAATTGGGTGTAGACCCTGTGGCGGATCGGGCTCTCCCGATTCCCGCCGAACCAGGGACCCACTGGAACCGCATAAGGGAGCGGCTCGAACCGATGAACGGTTGTTTGGCGTTCGGTTGGCGTGGTCAGCCGGTACGTGAGCTGGCCCTCCTTGATGCGAGCGCTCACGTACACCGTATCTCCGGCGCTGACGTCCAGAATTGCCCCCGTTACCCAGCTGCCCTCGGCATCGTTGGTGTACGCACAGACCTCGAATCGGCCCGGGGTGGTCCCGGGTCGCATGCCTAGCAGCGCGGCGTGGCGGTTTTTTGGATAGGTGCCGGGCCGCCACAATGAGAGGTAACTGACGCCGCCCGCCTTGTTCCAATCCCGGCCATCCCGGCCCAGCGGACCATCAACCGACGGGTCGAACCACGCGGTTTCCGGTAAGGCCACGGCAAAATTGAAGCCGATCACGCCTTTATTGAGCGAAAATCCGTGGCCGGGTGCATAATCGTGGGCACCGGCTTGCACCAAGTGGGCCTCCAGGTGCAGGGGAGATTTCGCCACCTCCTGGGCGGGCAGTTGACCAGTGTATCCACCCCCAAGCAGCAGCAAGAGGTACTTTACGAGTAAGTGGCGCGTCGCTGTTTGCGGATGCTTCATGCTTAGGTGATAAATACATACGCGTGGCGCGAGCTATTTTAAAATGAGCCGGCGAAGTGGCCATAGCTATGCTACTAGAGGAACCACAGCGGCCACCCCCGAAGCGCAACGAAGCTCCGGGCGGGCCACGCGGGGCAAAAGACACACTATATTAGGGCCCCTCCCACTCGGAACGACCATGCACACGCAATTTCTCTTTTTTCTGTTTTTAATTACAGCCCCCATCACCGCCCAGGACGACTTCGCCAATCGAGCCCGCTACCGGGAAGCTAACGCCGCGCTGCCCGCCCCTCCGCCCACGGAGCAGCGGGTGGTCCTGCTGGGTAATTCCATTACGGAAGGATGGGCCCGCCAGGACTCCAACTTCTTCGCCGACCACCACCTCGTGGGGCGTGGCATCAGCGGGCAGACCTCCCCCCAACTGCTGCTGCGCTTTCGCCAGGACGTGATCGACTTACGGCCCACCGCCGTGGTCATTCACATCGGCACCAACGACGTGGCGGAGAACACCGGACCCTACGATGTGAATTTCACCGTCAGTAATATTCACTCGATGATTGACCTGGCCCGCGCCAATGATATTCAGGTGATTCTGGCAGCCGTCCTGCCGGCTACGGCCTTCGGGTGGCGGCCCGAACTCGGTGACCGCTCGGCGATGATCGTGGAGCTCAATCGCCGCTTGGCTGAATTAGCCGCCGCGGAAACGATTCCTTTCGTCGACTACCATGCGGCCCTGAAGAACGACCGCAACGGGATGGATGCGGCGGTAGCCGAAGACGGTGTACATCCGACGGCACGGGGCTTCGCGATTATGCAAGACTTACTGCTGCCGGTCATCGATCGCGAGCGGGGTAAGTAGTTCGCGGAAGAAACTTACCTTCCCTGTTCCTGATCATGCCCGATTTCATCTTTACCGACAATCCCCTGGCCATCCACTACGCCATTCCGGCCTTCGTGATCTTACTATTGGTGGAGATCGGCGTGGCGGTGTACGACAAGCGCGACTGGTACGAAACACCGGATACCCTGAGTTCGCTGGCTATGGGCATCGGCAACGCCCTCATTCGGCTCGTTACCAAATTCCTCACGCTGGGGGTATTTTTCTTTCTTTATCAGTATCGGCTCTTCGATCTGGGCGCGGTCTGGTGGGTATGGGTACTGTGCTTCTTTGCGGAAGATTTGGCCTACTATGCTTTTCACCGGGGCAGCCACTCTATCCGCTACTTCTGGGCCAGCCACGTAGTGCACCACAGCAGCCAGAAGTACAACCTGAGCACCGCCCTGCGGCAGACCTGGACGGGCACCCTCTCCGGCGCGTGGATATTCACGGCCTGGCTGCCGCTGTTGGGGTTTCATCCCATCATGATCGCCATTTTTGGCAGTCTGAGCCTGATCTACCAGTTCTGGATTCACACCGAAGCCATCGGTAAACTCTGGCGACCGCTAGAATTCGTACTCAACACGCCCAGCCACCACCGGGTGCACCACGGCAGCGACGTGAAGTACCTGGACCGCAACCACGGCGGCGTGCTCATCCTCTGGGATCGCCTGTTCGGCACTTTCCAGGCCGAGGAGGAACGCCCCACCTACGGTCTAACGGTCAACATCGCTACGTATAACCCCCTGCGCATCGCCACCCACGAGTGGGCTACCCTGCTAGACGACCTACGTCAGGCCCCCGACTGGCGGAGCCGGTGGGGCTACCTCTTCGGTCCGCCCGGCTACAGCCACGACGGCAGCCGGATGACTAGTGAGCAGTTGCGACAATGCCTATCCCGCGATACCGCTGAACCGTACTAAGTTGGCACCCGCTGCCTATCTTGGGGAGCTGTTAACATTCGATCCATGCGACGACTGACCTACCTGCTGCCCCTCCTGGCGCTCTGCCTGTTTTACTACTGTGCCCCCAAGCCAGAGACGGCCCGCGCCCCGCGCTATCCCGACCGGGACATCGACCTGGAACCGCTAGCCGCCGCTAAGCTGGCCGGCAAGATCCGCGCGGAAACCAACGTGAACGTCGCCGAAGACCTTGAACTCACCCTCTGGGCCAGTGACAGCCTCGTGGCCGACCCCGTCGCCATTAGCGTGGCCCCCGACGGACGAATCTTCTACACCAGCGCCAACCGGCCCATCAGCTCCGAATTCGACATCCGCGGCCACCGCGACTGGATGACGGCCTCCATCGCCTTCGAAACGGTGGAGGATCGCCGGGACTTCCTCCGCGCCACCTTCGAGGCGGGCAGCGACCAGTCCGAGCGCCACCTCAAGGATCTGAACGGCGACGGCGTACGCGACTGGCGCGACCTTACCGTAGAGAAGGACGAGGTCTGGTTCGTCGAAGACCGCAGCGGCAACGGCGTAGCCGACCACGCTAAGCTTTACCTCGAAGACTTCAACGAGGAGATTTCGGACGTAACCAACGGCGTGGAATACGCCAACGGTCAGGTGTACATTTCCGTCGGCCCCGATCTCTGGAAAACCAGCGACACCGACGGCGACGGCATCGCCGATGAAAAGGAATCCCTTAGTCACGGGTGGATCGTCCACATCGGCTTCGGCGGTCACGGGATGTCGGGCGTAACCGTCGGTCCCCAGGGACGTATCTGGTGGGGCGGCGGTGACGTAGGCATGAACGTCATCGATAAGGAAGGCAAGGAACACAAATACCCCAACGAGGGTACGATCGTCCGCTGCGAGCCGGATGGTACCAACTTCGAAGTATTCGCGCACGGCCTCCGTAACACCCACGAATTCGTCTTCGACGATTTGGGTAACCTAATTTCCGAGGACAACGATGGCGACCACAGCGGCGAGAGCGAGCGGCTGGTCTACCTGGTCGACGGCTCCGACTCCGGCTGGCGCATCAACTGGCAGTTCGGCAAGTATACCGACCCCAGCAACAACGACTACAAGGTGTGGATGGAGGAACGCATGTACGCACCCCGCTGGGACGGACAGGCCGCCTACTTTCTTCCCCCCATCCAGAACTACGTGAACGGCCCCACCGGTTTGGTCTACAACCCGGGTACCGCCCTCGGTCCTGAATACTACGGCCATTTCTTCGTCGCCGAGTTCCGGGGCAACCCCGCCAACTCCCCCGTGCACGCCTTTACCCTCGAGCCCGCGGGGGCCGGATTTAGACTCGGCACGACCAAGGAGGTCGTGTCTGGACTTCTTCCCACCGGCATGGATTTCGGTCCCGACGGCGCCCTCTACGTGGCCGATTGGATCAATGGCTGGGGGATTAAGGAAGAGGGGCGCATCTGGAAACTTGACGTGCCGGGGGGAGCGGGGACGCAGGTGCGCAGGGAAGTGCAGCGCCTGTTGAATACGGACTTCGCCACCGTAAGTCTCGATTCACTCGAGCTACTACTCGCCCACCAGGATCAGCGCGTCCGGCGCAATGCGCAGTTCGCGATGGTGGAGCGGGGCGATGACGGCTTCGACCTGCTGCTGAAGAACGCCCGCAGTAACCGCTCACAACTGGCGCGCGTACACGCCATCTGGGGCGTAGCGCAATTGGCGCGGGCCTACCACGACCGGGCCTCGCTGCTGGTGCCCTTGCTCGCGGACCAGGACCCGGAGATTGTCGCCCAGGCCGCCAGGATGATTGGCGACGTTCGCTTTGCCGGGGCAAGCCGGGAGCTCGTCGCCGCGCTAGACCATCCCTCCCCCCGGGTGAAGTTTATGGCCATGGAAGCCTTGGGCCGCACCGAAGACCAGAGCGCCGTACCGGGAATACTGGCCGTGGTGGAGCAAAACGACGACGAAGACACCTACCTCCGCATGGGCGGTATGATCGCCCTCGGTCGCATCGGTGCCGTGGAGCCGCTGGTTAATTTAAAAGACAGCCCCTCTCGCGCCCTGCGTACGGCGGCCGTCGTGGCCCTGCGCCGCATCGAATCACCGCAAATTGCTGAGTTTTTAACGGATACAGACGAGTACATCGTGGCCGAAGCCGCCCGCGGCATCAACGACGATTACTCCATTGAAGAGGCCTTGCCGGCCCTGGCCGCGACCCTGGACGACGATCGCTTCCGCGGCGAACCGTTATTGCGTCGCGCCATTAGCGCCAACGTGCGGGTAGGCGGTCAGGAGAGTGTACAACGGCTCGTTCGCTACGCCCAGCGCAGCAGCGCCCCCGCCGGCCTGCGGGCTGAGGCCCTTTCCGCCCTGGCATCCTGGGGCCACCCCTCCGTATTTGATCGCGTCGACGGCCGGTACCGCGGGGAGATGGAGCAGGACTCTACCGTAGCATCCCAGGCCCTGGCGCCAGCCATTGCCCGACTTGTGGGTCAGGGAGACGAAGCGGTCCGCCTGGCGGCCATCGACGCGGCCGGCCGGCTCAACCTGCAGGAAACCATTCCCCAACTCACCAAACTACTGAGCGCGGACCGTTCCGGCAGCGTCCGTACCGAGGCCCTTAATGCCCTCCACGCCCTGAACGCCCCCGAGCTCGACCGCAACCTGGAGACGGCCCTGGCCGATCGCGACGGCCAGCTCCGCGCTCGTGCGCTCGAGATTTTGCCGAGTTCCGGTATCGCGGAAGCGCGCTCCGTTATGCTCTACGAGCGGATATTACAGAAAGGATTGGTCATCGAGCAGCAAGCGGCCCTACAGGGGCTCAGCCAGATTCCCGGGGATTCCTCTTCAGCTCTCCTCGGTCGCCTGCTCGAGCAATTGGAGTCGGATCGACTGCCGACCGAGGTGCGGCTCGACCTGGCCGAGGCCGTCGAGCAGCACGGGGATCCGAAGCTCAACGCCCTGCTAACGGGCTACGCCGGTAAGCTCGATAGCGATTTGGGCCTGTACACCCTAGCGCTGGAGGGCGGGGATGCCCGCCGGGGACAGCGAATTTTCTACAACAACGAGGCCGCCAACTGCGTGCGTTGTCACGCCGTGTTCGAATACGGTGGCAACGTCGGGCCCGGCCTGGAGGGCATCGGCGACCGCCTGGAAGGGCGGCAACTGCTGGAATCCCTTATCCGACCGAGCGCGCGCCTCGCCCCCGGCTACGAAACGCTCTACGTGACAATGAACGACGGCACGGAAACCGCCGGGACCGTACTGGAACGCAGCCCGGAAACGATCAAGCTGAAGGTTGGCAAGGAGGATATACTGACCCTTGCGGTGGCCGACATCGCCGAACAGACTACCCTTCCCTCCAGCATGCCATCGATGGAGGATCGGCTCTCCCGCCGCGAGATTCGTGACCTGATTGCCTACCTCTCCAGCTTACACCACGAGGAGAGTTGATCATTTCGCCCCGTCCTCCCGCCAGCGTAGCCGGATCGGTCCGCGCCAGGGGGCAGTCGGATCGACCGCTTTGCTCGCCTGGGTGATCTCGATGTGGCCTTCCAAGGCTAGTAAACGAGCGCGGCGGCGCACGGGTGCCATAAGGGGTCGCCAGTCCTGCGGGAGCAGGTGCCGGGCTATTTCCGACGGACAGACCGTCCTGACCGGCCCGCGCTGGCGGGTGAGCAGTAGTATAGCCTCGTCGATAGCCGCGTCGTCCACGGATGTAATAACGCAGAGATGTGCGGAAACGCCTTTCGTAACCGTCCCCGGCCTGCTGAAACGAGCGGACGAGGGCAAACACCGGCCCCGCTTAACCGTTGACCTCAGAGGATGTGCTGCCCCTAGATCGTTAGTCGCACATACTGGGGGCAAGGCACGTACACCCATTATCCAACTTCTTCCATCAACCATGTCCACCACCCAAGCTAACCTCGCCGCCCAATCGGGTACCTACACCCTCGGCGGGGACCTCACCATCCATCGCCTCGGCTACGGGGCCATGCGCCTCACCGGCGACGGCATCTGGGGGCCGCCGAAGGATCACGATGAATCCATCCGGGTCCTCAAGGCCACGCTGGAGCTAGGTATCAATTTCATCGATACCGCCGACAGCTACGGCCCCTACGTCTCCGAGGATCTGATCGCCGAGGCGCTCCACCCCTACCCCGAGGAACTATTGGTCGCCACCAAGGGTGGACTAGAACGCACCGGCCCCAACCAGTGGCCCGTCAATGGCCGTCCCAAGCATCTCGAGGAAGCCCTGAAAGGGAGCCTAAAACGGCTGAGGATCGAACGGGTCGACCTATACCAGCTACACCGCTTCGACAACAAGGTCCCCGCCGACGAGTTCCTGGGCAAACTGGCCGAGTTGCAGCAGCAGGGCTACATCCGCCACCTGGGGCTGTCCGAGGTGAACGTAGAGCAGATCAAGCAGGCTCAGCAGCACTTCGAAGTCGTGAGCGTACAGAATAAGTACAGCCTCACCGACCGCCAGTGGGAAGACGAGGTCACGTGGACCCGCGAACACAACATCGCCTTCATTCCCTGGTATCCCCTCGACGCCGGTGCCCTGGAGAATAAGCAACTGCATGCCATCGCCAAAAAATACAACAGCAGCGTCTACCAGATCGCCCTCGCCTGGTTGCTCGGCCACAGCGATAACATCCTGCCGATTCCCGGCACCAGCTCGGTCGCCCACCTGAAGGAAAATACGCAAGCAGCCACCATCGAGCTCTCCCCGGAAGACATCGAGGCGCTGGACAACCTTTAATCTTAGAGCGGCCAGCTAACCAGCCACGAGCACCCGATACCCCCACGGCTGCAGCGCCACGGCCTCCCCCGCGGAGATCACCTCCTGCTTGCCGCTCAGGCCGTCGGTGTAGGTGCCGGGATAGAGCGATTCGGAAAACCGCAACACCCGCGTCTCGCCGCAGAAATTGAAGAGGGCGAAAACTTTGGTGGTTTCATCCTGGCGGACGAAGCTCAGAACCTCCGACTCGTAATTATTCGGTACCCGGATCATGGTGGCACCCCAGGGGGCATTGGCTAGGGGGGCATGGGTCTTCTTTAGGACGATGAGTTTTTTGAACAGTTCGTTAAAAGGGTGTTCCCTCCACTCAATCGGGTCGCGCTCAAAGAATGCGAGACGCTTATCGAGACCGGCCTCCTGTCCATTGTGAATGAGGGGCATACCCTCGCCAATGAAGGAGAGGACAATGGAAGCTTCGAGTCCCTCACCCAGCAGTTCGTACATGGAGCCCTCCCAGGCGTTCTTGTCGTGGTTATCGGTGAAGGCCAGACGCATGGCGTCAGCGGGCCAGGCGCGCTCGTTCCAGGAATAGTAGACAAACAGGGCCCCGACCCCGTCCTTTCCCTGGGTGATGCGGTGAAGGGCCTCGTGCCAGCTCCAGGCGTAGGTGGCGTCAAAGGCAGCGCGGTGCAGGTCGCGGGCCTCCCACTCGGCCAGCATAAAGACGGGCTTGATGGCGTCGAGGGCCGTGCGGACCTCCTCCCAAAAATCGACCGGTACGAAGCCCGCCACGTCGCAGCGGTAACCGTCCAGGTCGAATTCCCGCACCCACCACTCCATCACCTCCCGCATGTAGGTGCGCAGACCGGGCTGATCGTAATTTAGATCGATGATGTCGGACCAGTCCCACCAGGGTGTGGGACGGAAGTTTCCCTGGTAGTCGCGGGCGTACCACTCGGGGTGGGTGTCTACGAGGACGTTGTCCCAGGCCGTGTGGTTAGCGACCCAGTCGAGGATGACGTGGAGCCCGTGCTCGTGGGCCCGGCGGATGAAGGCTTTGAGGTCCTCTGCCGTGCCGAACTCCGGATTGACGGCGTAGTAATCCCGGATCGAGTAGGGACTCCCCAGTTCCCCCTTGCGGTTCCGTTCCCCGATGGGGTGGACGGGCATGACCCAGAGGATGTCGACGCCCAGCTCCCGCAGCCGGGGCAGCTGGTCGGCGGCGGCGCGGAAGGTACCCTCGGGCGTGAATTGGCGGGTATTGATTTGGTAGAGGACGGCATTGTTGGACCAGTCGGGATGATGCATGGGCAGGAGTGTATATTGCGGCAAAGAACGACCATGCAACGGAGAAAATTCATTCAGGCGGGCGTACCGCTGGCCATCGGCGGCGCGGTGGCCCTAAGCAGCGCGGAAGCCCGCGCGGCCACCCCACCCCGGCCCGCAGCGGAAAGCGAACTCATCGAATGGCGCACCTACGACATAGCCTGGGGCGGCAACCAGGGGCTACTCATGAGCTACCTCAAGGATGCCCTGGAGCCCGCCCTGCGCGGTCGGGGAGCTACCCAATTCGTCACCTTCCAGGAGTACGGCGACCCCAGCCCGGCCAAGCTTTACGTGATGATCAGCTATCCGGACGCGGCCACCTACGTCAGCAGCCAGGACCTGAGCGGCGACGCCGCCTTTACGGCGGCCTCCCAGGAGTACGACGCCCTGCCCCCGGTCAAGCCAATCTATTCCCGCTATTCGTCCTGGTTACTGAGCGCCTTCACCGGCATGCCTCAGTCCGTAGCCCCGGATGGTTCCGCCGGTTTATTTGAGCTGCGCATCTATGAGGGCTACTCCGAGGACGCTACCCGGCGCAAGATCGGGATGTTCAACGACTACGAGATCAAGATCTTCGACGACACCGGTCTAAAACCGGTCTTCTACGCCGACATGATCGCCGGTCCCCACCGCCCCGCCCTTATCTACCTCCTCCAGTTTGAGAGCATGGTACAGCGCGACGAAAACTGGGTCAAGTTTGGCGCCGACGCCACCTGGAACAAGATCAATAAAATGGAGAAGTATGCGGATTCCGTATCTAATATCGTCCGGACCTTCCTCGTACCGGCCTAACCATTAAGGCTTAAGGGCCTGCAGCAGTGCCTTCGCGAAGCGGTCAAAGGCCTCGATGTGGGGCAGGTGCCCCAGTCCATCCAGTTCAATCAATCTCCCGTTCGGAATCTGCGCGACGATCGTGTCGCCAAGTAGGTCGTAGCGGCCCATCGTC
The DNA here is from genome assembly GCA_963710195.1 of Lewinellaceae bacterium. GTDB lineage: Bacteria > Bacteroidota > Bacteroidia > Chitinophagales > Saprospiraceae > Neolewinella. The sequence goes on along the minus strand of CAVPZF010000002.1, from coordinate 63,933 downwards.
TCCCGTACCTCGGGGCTGACTAGCGGCTTGCCGAGGGCGGTCCGATCACGGGTACCGAGTATCAGGGTGGTGGGCATTTGAAGTTGACTAAACTCATAAAGCACCGGCTGGGTGAAGATCATGTCGTAAGTCAGGGCCGCGTTCCAAGCAACGTAGCCGTAATCCTCACTTTCCGCCCAGCCGGCCAGCACGTTGACCCAGCGGTCGTAGGCGGGTCTCCACTGGCCGTTGTAGTAGTTTTCCTGCTGGTACTGCCGGATGCTTGCGTAGTTCTTGTCGAGCTCCTCCTCGTACCACTCCGACACTGACTGGTAGGGCACTTTGAGCTTCCAGTCTTCCAGGCCAATAGGGTTCACCAGGATGAGCGATTCCGTACTCTCCGGGTACATCAGGGCAAACCGGGTGGCCAGCATCCCCCCCATGGAGTGGCCCAGGACGATCAATTTATCGATCTTTAGCTGGTACAGCAACCAGCGGGTGTTGTGGGCGAGTTCCTGAAAGGAATATTGGTAGTGCTGCGGCTTGGAGGACTTACCGAAGCCGAGCTGGTCCGGCGCGATGACCCGGTAGCCCCGCTGCAGCAGCAGCTTCATGGTCGTTTCCCAGTACGCGCTGGGGAAGTTCTTACCGTGAAGCAACAGTACGGTCTTGCCGTTGGGAGTAGTCGGGCGCTCGTCCATGTATACCATCTCCAGGGACAGCAATTGGGATTTCAGGGAATAAACCTCCGTCGGGTACGGGTAGTCATAATCACTGAGCCGCTCGTCGAGCGGCCGGAGGGCGTTGGTCTGTGCGGACAGGCTGGAGAGGGCGAATACGAGGAGGAAGGAAAAATATAACTTCATCAAGCGAGGGCTTAAATCGTACGGTGCGCCACCCGCTTGGTCAAAATAGCACGCGGCAGTTCGGTAGTGCTTGCCGAATCCGGCGAAGTTCGGCGGCGGGCAGCGGATTACCGGTCAGGATCAAGGTACGTAAAGCGGTGAGTCCACATCAAATCAACGGGTAGAGCCGCCAGGCGGTTGTCGGCCAAAATCAGCAATTTTAGCTTCGACAGCTTCGTAATCTCCGTCGGCACCGCTGCCAGTTCGTTAGCGGTCAGGATTAGGGTTTGGAGCTGCTCTAATTGTCCTAACGCCGGAGGGAGCCGCCGCAGGTTATTGGATTCCAGATTTAACCCGGTGAGCTTGCGGAGGCGGCGCCACTTGATCTCTATCGCCCGCAGCTGATTGTAGCCGAGGTCGAGGTGGGTCAGCCGGTGCAGCCGCGCCAGCTTATCCGGCAGGGAGCTGATTTGGTTGCCCTGCAGGTGAAGCAACTCGAGTCGTCGGCACCGGGTGAGGCCGTCCGGCAGGCGGTTGAGCTCATTGCCATCGAGGTGCAGGTAGGCCAGGCGGCGGAGTTGACCGATTGTCTCCGGCAGTTCCTTGAGGTCGTTTCCGCTCAGGACCAGCCGGTACATCCGGGAAAACCCGCCGATGGCAGGGGGCAGCTCCCGCAGGTGATTGTCCTGCAGGTTGAGAATTTCGAGCTCCCTAAAGCGATCGATACCCGGGTCATATTGCTCCAACGCGTTGAGCATCAGGCTCAGGTAGGTGAGCCGGGACAACTCCTCCGCACCCGCGGGCAGCGAAAACAGTTGCTGGTCCCGCAGATTGAGTTGCCGGGCGGGGGGGGTGGCTTCCCGAGCCTTGGTTACGTCGTCGTATACCGGCAGGTCGGCATTCGCATACTGGGCGGCCAGCGCGGGTGCAAAGCAAATACCCAGGAGGAAGAGAAAGGGATACATAAGCAATGCGAAAAGCCCGGACGTGCCGCCATTGCGGAACGCCCGGGCGGGAGAGAAAAAACTGTGCTAGGTTAACGGCTGTAGCGGAGTAGGCGACTGCTGCTTTTTCCGTCGGCGGTGATTTTCAGTACCATGGCCTGGCTGGCCAGGTTGTAGCGATCGAGGGGATAGCTCCAGGTGGTGGCCCCGGCCGTTCCGGTTTCGCGGCCCAACTCGGCCAGGCGGCGACCGCTCAGGTCGTAGAGCTCGAAGGTCAGCTCCTGGCCGGCGGTCTCCTCCATGCGGATGGAAAGGCTGCCGGAGGTGGGGTTGGGGAAGATGGCAAGCTTGGTCGCGTTGGCCAGCTCGTCGACGGAGGTCGAGTTCACCACCTCGATAAAGTTGTCGTAGGCCACGACGTCTTGCCCCTGGTCATTTTCCACCGTCAGCTGCACGCGGTAAAAACCCAGTCCGTTATACTTCACCGAAACGATGGAGTCTTTCGATACCGCCGGAACGCCGCCATCGAATACCCACTGCCGTTCGGTTACGCCGTTGGCGGACAGGTCGGTAAAGGTAACTTCCTTGCCCTGCTCGACCACCTGGATGTCGGCGACGAATTCCACCACCGGCGCCTGGGCACCCAACTCGGAACCGATGGAGAAAATCACGGTCGCGGAGGCGTCGAAGGCGATCTCCTCCCCGGTCGCGTCCAGCTGCGGCTGATTCGCGTTGCTGGGGTGTTGAACGCTGAAGAAACCAAAGCGGTAGTCGGGGCTAAACGTAAGTCCGGTCGGCTCCGAGCCGATGGGCATACTGGCGAACAGTTCCACTTTGGGCTCCGCTTGCGTGTGGTCGTCGCGAACCATCCAGATGTAGTTGTTGCCACCATCCTGTAGTACCCAAAGATTGCCCTTGTCGTCGAAGGTCAGGTTGTCGTTGCCGCCGCCCCAGGGCTCGGTGAAGACGCCTTCCTGGGTGTTGAGCACGTAGCTTTTACCGCCGACGAAGGTCTCGAAGTCGGTCACGCCATTGCCCGCCTCGGTGAAGCGGTACGTCCGGCTGGCGCCCTTGGCCGCGAAGTAGATCTGGCCAGTCAGGGGGTGCACCTCCACGTCTTCGATGCCGTTGAAGTTGGTGGCCCCGAGGGCGATGGCCAGGGACCGGGTGTTGTTCCGGTCTTCCTTGGTGGTGTTGGGGACTTCCACCCAGGTACCGGTGGTGCCGGTGGGTTCGTAGTTAGCCAGGGGGTCGTTGAGCACCAGGGTGTACAGCTTGCCGCTGGTCAGGTCGCGGGGGTTATCCGCTACGAACTTGAACAGGGCGCTCGATCCGCCGTCCTCGCCGGTGAAGAGGGTGACCTCGTCGTCCAGGATCGCGGCGTTCTCGTGGCTGATGTTGCCGACGGCCCAAAGTTTTTCCTGCTTGCCGTTGCCGTACTCCAGTACGCGGGCGGTGAAGGGGTCGATCTCAACCAACCAGCCGACATCCGTATAGCCGTCGGCGTTCGCATCCCCGGCATTGCCGGTTTCCTCGGCGGTGATGACGGTCCCCCAGGGGGTAATGCCCCCGGAACAGTTGCGGGTCGTGGTGACCAGGTCTTCGTTATAGAAATCCACGGCCTGGGAGCTGTCTACGGCCCAGAGCCGGCTGAGGGAGTCGTAGTGCAGCCCAAGCATGGAAACGCCGCCGGGGGTATTCTCGTGGTTGATGCTCAGGTGCCCCCGCGTACTGCTGCCATCAATCGGCACGTAGGCGGTAAAGTCGTGGTTGCCCGGTACGGTACCACCGCCGATGCTGTAGGCCGAACCCTGCTTGTGAATCGCCTGGAAGCGGTGGCTGTCGTCGGGGATCAGCAGGTTCGTGGTCTGGGCGGTAGGGGCAATGGAGGTAAAGCATCCGATGTGGTCCTCCCCGTCGGCGCAGCCCAGGGCGGGCGGGTTCACCACGGGGGCGGCCTGGAGGTACAGGTCGAAAACGAGGTCGGAGCTGGTCCGGTCGACCTGGTGCACCTCCACCGCCAGGGTGTTGATGCCCTCACGGAAATCGGAAGGCCGTAGGGTCGTGGTGTAGTAGAGCTCTTCGTCGCTGCCGCCCACACTCACGCTGGCGAGGGTGAGGTAGTTGACGGTGTCTCCCGCGGGCAGGTTGCTGCGCAGGATCTCCTTCCCGTTCAGGTAGACGATGGCGCCGTCGTCGCGCCGTAGGCCCAAATGCAGGCTGTCGGGCAGGCTCGCCAAGTCGAGGTCGATCTCACGCCGGAAGTAGGTGGTCACGTACTTATCGCCGGGGTCGGGACCGAAGTCGATGACCGTAGTCACGGGATCGCCGTAGCCCAGGGGGCCGGCTCCGGACTGCCAGGCATCGTCAAAACGGGCGTAGCTGGTATCCCGCCAGGCGACCGTATCGAGCGCACGGCCCTTATCGAGGTAGTGCCAGGCCGAGCCCGCTGTCAGGGGGAAGGTCGCGGGCTCGAGCGGGGGCAGGGTGAAGCCAACGGCCATATCGAAGGCCAGGTCGTCACTGGTGGGGTCGGACTGGTGGACTTCGACGGCAATCACGTTGAGCCCGTCTTGCAGTAAATTCCCCGTCTTCGCTTCGAAGTAGGCGGTTTCGGCGGGTCCGGCCACGTTATTCTGGGCGTAATCCTCGGCGGTGACCACTCCCGGACGCATATTCTGGCGGAAGGCTTCCGTGCCGTTGACGTAGACGATGACGCCGTCGTCGCGCAGCACGTCAAACAGCAGGCTGTCGTACCGGGCGGCATTGTCGACCTCGAAGGTGTGGCGGAAGTAAGTAGTGACGTGGCGGTCCAGGGTATCGCCACCGAAGCCTACCTCCGTAAGTACGTTGGGCTCTCCGTACCCCAGTACGGCATCCCCGAAGGCCCAGTCGGCGTCGTCGTAGTCGAGACTGGTCCAGTCGGCGGTGTCCAGGGCGAGGCCGCGGTCGTCGTACTTCCAGGCGGAACCGGTGGCTACGGGGAAGGTGCCGGTGCGGTAGGCAACCGGTGGATAGTAAGCAATGACCAACTTTGCGCTGGCGTCGGGACTCTTATCGTAGCTCTGGGCTACCCGTTTGGAGGTGTTACCGGTATATCCGGGGGTGCTGAGCACGGCGGGGTCGACCAGGGTCAGCAGCAGGGCATTGCCGCTCCGCCAGTTCTCGCCGTTGATCACCTGCTGCAGGGAAGCCGAGAGGTCGGGGGAGCGCTGGTCGGGACCGGCCTCGTCGAGCGTAGGCCAGTCGGGGAGGTTATCCCAAATGAGTTCGTAGCCCAGGTCGCCGTTGACGGGGTTGAAATTGGCGTCCATGGGGGCAGCGTTGCCGCTGCGGTCGAAAAAGATCATTACGTCCACGTCGCCTCCCGAGTCTGCCTCGTCTACCGTGAATTGCAGGTAGGCACTGGCAATTTCTGCGTTGGCGGGCAGGGTGACCCCGGGGTAGCGGAGATTGACGGTCTGGGGGGTTCCGTCGGTCGTCAGTTCCAGGTCGGAACTGGTGAGGTCGGTGTTGCCGCCGGTGATGGGCCGCTCCACATCGTCGCTGCTACCGCCGAGGGTGAAGGTAACGGTGACGGCTTCGACGTACTCCACCACCAGGAGGGGGGCCTCGGCGGGGGTACCGTCGAAGGATTCGGCAGTACGCTTACCCGTGCCGGTGAGCACGAAGGAGATGGCCTGGCCACTGGCCCAGCCCTCCCGGCTGACGATGGCCTGTACCAGCCCGGACAAATCCGGGGTGCGCTGATCCTCGCCGGCGTCGCCGGCGGCGAGCCATTCGGGAATGTCAGTCCAGATAACGGTATCAGTAAGTAGACTACGAGCGCTGATGTTGCTGGCGGTTTCGTCAAAGGTCCCGGCATCGTCGGTATCCTCCACCTGTAGGTAGAGGGTGCCGCCTTCGTTTTCGGTTTCATCAACGGTAAACTGGATATAGGCGCGCTTAATGAGGGCACCCGCGGGGACTTCCAGCCCCGGGAAGCGCAGGCCGACGAACTGGTCGCCGTCCCCACCGTCGCGGGTCAGTTCTACATCCGAGCTGCTGAGATCGATGATGCCGGGGTTATTGCCGTTGAGCCCCTGCTCCTCGGCGTCGTCGCTCGTCGCGGCAATGCGGACGGAGGTGGTGCGCAACTGAGCGAAGGCCGTGCCCGAGGCGAAAAAGGCGATGAATAAGAGTAAAGTAAGTCTTGAGGACATAGCGTCGAGTTTGTGTCTTTGAGAAAGTCCAAAGGTCACCGACAAGGATTGCCGTACCATCAAGCGAATGTTAATTCGTCCCCGATTTACAAGGCTTAACCCGGCTTAATCCTGGGTTTACACGGCACCTGCGCGCCGCCGCCTACCGCCGCTGAGGGGAAACGGCAGCCGTGTCCGTCAGCGCGTGGAGGAAGACCACCAGCGATTCCCGCTCGCCCGGGGTGAGGTGCAGGGAGTCGGCGGGCAGAGTCTGATTGATCACCTCCAGCCCCAGGCCGGCCCCGCCGCCGTGGTCGTAGAAGTCCACCACCAGCTCCAGCGTCTCAAAGGCGCCGTTGTGAAAGTAGGGGGCGGTGAGCGCCGCGTTGCGCACCGTGGGCGTTTTGAAGGACCGTTCGAAGATCCACACCGCATCGGGGTGCACGCCCCCCGCCGCCCGGCCGCGGTCGGGGTCCAGCGCGGGACGAAAGCGATGGGGGCTCTCGGTGAGGCCAAGAATCTCGCTTTCATTTTCCGTGTAAAAGGGGGGCACGAGACCGGAGAAGGTCGGGGCGAAGTGACAGGTACCGCAGGCGGCCTTGCCCATGAAGAGGTTGAACCCGGCGCGGGCGCGGGGGTCCAGGTCGTCGGTTTCGCCGCGGGCGTAGCGGTCGAAGGGACTGTTGAAGGAGCGCAGCGACAGCACGAAGGCGGCCAGGGCCGCGCTGAAGCGCTCGCGGTCGATAGTCCGGTCGCCGAAAGCCTCCCGGAAGCGCGCGCGGTAGCCGGCATCGAGGCGGAGCTTGGCGAGGATGGCGCCGTACTCGGTAGCGAATTCGGCGGCGTTGAAGATGACGTGCTCGGCTTGCTGTTCGAGGGTAAAGGCCCGCAGATCGTAAAAGTAGCGGTCGGCGTACACGGCGTTCAGTAGGGTGGGTGCGTTGCGGGCTACGGTTTCGCCCAGGCGGTTGCTCGGTGAGCGGGCGACCCCATCGGCGTAGCCCCGCTCCGGTTGGTGACAAGAGGCGCAGCTAAGTTGCCCGCCGCCGCTCAGACCGGCGTCGAAGAAGAGGGTTCGCCCGAGTTCCCGGAGGGCGGGACTGTCCTCCTCCCGGCGCAGGTCGGTGAAGGCGTAGGGGTCCAGGAAATCGTCGGCATACAGCTGCTGTGCGTTCGGGTTGCGGCCCGAGGGGAAGCGTACGACCGCGGGCAGACCGGCCTGACGCTGCAAATTGCCCAGGGAGCGGTACAGCGGGTTGAGGTGATCCCGTTGGAAGGTCAGGCGGTCGAAGGTATCAAAGTCTGGGGCGGCCGCCAGACCGGCTGCCGCCCCGGCGAATCCGGCCAAGCTCTCGGTGAACGCGGGGTATGCGCGCAGCGTCTCTTGTTGCCTCAGCACCTCCGCCATCGCCCGCAGCGCGGCCGCCGCCTCGGGGATGCCCGCCAGCGAGCCGGGCGTATCGAAACCCGTGAGGTAAAGGGTGGGGATACGGACCAGCTCCAATCGCAGGGCCTCCACGACCTCTTCGAGTGGGTAAGCGCGGGCCTTTACCTCGGCGGCCAGCTGGTGGGCGTGGTTGGCGAGGGTGCGGGCGAGGATCTGAAACTGGGTGGCCGCTATGGCTTCCGCGTAGGCCAGTTCGTCGAGCACCTGCAGGCCCTCGGGCGGCTGGACGGTGGACTGGGTGCCGCTCTTCTCCGCCTTCAGCAGCGGCGCGCCGTTGAAGTGCTTGCTGCTGTATGCCGGGTAGTAGTATTCCACGAGCCAGGAAACGGATTTGTACGCCCGGCGGGTGGTGGCCAAGCGCTCGCGAAGCTCCCCTACCCCACTCAGGCCGGCCCGGTAGTCCTCCGCTTCCTCCAGCAGCGCATCCGTAGCGGCTACAAAAGCGGCGAAGCATTCCCCCGTTCCTCCCTGGGCGGCGGGGCGCTGGTAGAATGCCAGCAGCAGGCAGGGAAGCAGGACGAACGGAAGCAGACGGCGCATGACGCAAAGCTATCCTTATCGCATTAAGCCCAAATTAAGCCGGTGTAAAACTAATGGCACGCCGCGCCGGTGTACCACTCCATTTCACCGTCTTTGTAATTTTCTTGCGCCGGTTTACCCGACGTAGTATATTTGCAGCCGCTTACGGCACTTGGCGCGGTAGCTCAGCCGGTTAGAGCGCAGGATTCATAATCCTGAGGTCGGGTGTTCGAGTCACCCTCGCGCTACCACGGACTTTCTCCTTCGGGGGAAAGTCCGTTTTTGCTTACGCTACCCCCTCCGCAATGGCGCGGATGGTGGAGCTGTCTCCCATGGTGTAGTAGTGCAGGCAGGGGACGCCGCGTTCCTTCAGTTCCCGGCTTTGGGCGGTACACCACTCGATGCCCACCTGGGTGCGGGCCTCGGCATTCGTAGCGGCGGTGATGGCCTTAACCAGGTCGTCGGGCAAGTCGACGTGAAAGAGGCGCGGCAGGGCGTTGAGCTGGTAGAGCTTGGTGACGGGCTTTAGGCCCGGTACGATGGGCACGTCAATGCCGACTTGGCGACAGGCGTCGACGTAGGCGAAGTACTTCTCGTTGTCGAAGAACATCTGGGTGACGATGTAGTCCGCCCCGGCCGCCACCTTTTCCTTCACGAAGCGCAGGTCGTGCTCCAGGTTAGCCGCCTCGAAGTGCTTTTCGGGATAGCCGGCCACGCCCACGCAAAAATTAGTCTTGCTCGCGTGCTCGTCCTTAACGAGCTCATCGAGGTAGTGCCCCTCGTTCATGTCGACAATCTGGCCCACCAGCTCACAGGCGTAGTGGTGTCCTTCCTTTTCCGGCACGAAGCGCCCCTCGAACTTGCGGGCGTCGCCGCGCAGCGCCAGTACATTCTGCACGTCCAGGAAGGCCAGGTCGATGAGGGCATTCTCGGTATCCTGCTTCGTGAAACCGCCGCAGAGCAAGTGGGGCACGGCATCCACCCCGTAGCGGTGCATGATGGCCGCGCAAATCCCGACGGTGCCGGGCCGCTTGCGGATGGCCGTCTTTTCGTAGTACCCGCTCGGGCGCTTTTTGTACACGTACTCCTCCCGGTGGTACGTCACGTCAATGAAGGGCGGCTTGAACTCCATCAGTGGGTCCAGGGTATCGAAGATCGCCTGCATGCTCCCCCCCTTCAATGGCGGCAGGACTTCAAAGCTGAGAAGAGTCTGGCCTTCGGCCTGGTCGAAATGATCGGTAACGCGCATAGGTGGAGGGCTTCGCCGGTAGGGGCTTCGCTGAATAGAGGGCTTCGCCGGTAGAGGTATCCGGATGGAAACGCAAAGGTATGAATAGTGGTTTTCATTATCTAACCCAGCGAAGCGGCTACTGCGCAAAAGCGCGTCTGCTGGAGAAGCCCTCTACGTGAGCGCAGCGAACAACTCCTCCCACCCCTTCCGGTTTCTCACCACCACGTCCAAATACTCCCGCCATACGGCGCCGTCCTGCTCCGGGTCCTTGACCACGGCACCGGAGAGACTGGCGGCCAGGTACTCCACGGCGATGTCGCCGGTGCCGAAGTGATGGCTGAGCGCGCGGCTTTGGTTGACGACGGAAATGGCCTCCGCGGTGGAGAGCGTGGAGCTGGGGGATTTTAACTGGGTGCGGCCATCCTCCGTACGCCCGCTGCGAAGCTCGCGGAAGATGGTGACCAGGCGGGTGATCTCGGCGGCGGCGTCCTGCTGCACGGGGGGCAGCTCCATGCGGGCGGCGGCGGCACGGCTGCGATCGGTCACGATGCGAACTTCCTCCTCGAGGGTCGCGGGCAGCGGCATCACCACGGTATTGAAGCGGCGGCGCAGGGCGCTGGAGAGCTCGTTCACGCCGCGGTCACGGTCGTTGGCCGTCGCGATGACGTTGAAGCCGCGGCGGGCCTGGGTTTCGCGGTTGAGTTCGGGAATGGGTAGGATCTTCTCGGAGAGCACGGTGATCAGGGCGTCCTGCACGTCGCTCGGAATACGGGTAAGTTCCTCGATGCGCACCAGCTTTCCGTTGCGCATTCCGGTCATAATCGGCGAGGGGACGAGGGCTGCCTCGCTGGGCCCTTCGGAAAGCAGGCGGGCGTAGTTCCATCCGTAGCGGAGGGCATCTTCGCTCATGCCGGCAGTACCCTGGACGAGCAGGGTCGAGTCGCCACTGATGGCCGCCGTCAGGTGCTCGCTGACCCAGGTCTTGGCCGTACCGGGAACCCCAACGAGCAGCAGGGCGCGGTCGGTGACGAGGCTAGCCACGGCCACCTCGATCAGGCGGCGGTCGCCGAAGTATTTCGGAGTAATCTCGGTGCCGTCGGCCAGGGTATCGCCCATCAGGTAGCGGACCACGGCGCGGGGGCTGAGTTGCCAGCCGCCGGGCCGCACGCCGTCGTCCTGCGCCCGCAGGGCTTTCAGCTCGTGGGCGTAGGCGGTCTCGGCGTGGGGCCGCAGGATTTCGGTTTCGCTCATGGCTTCCTCGTCAGTCGAGGTTTTACTTCGTTTTGGAGGCAACCTTACCCACGATTTTGTCGCGGTCCATCAGCAGGGTGGCCATGCGCTCTTTTCCGTTGAAAAGCTTGACAATGTTTTTCTGGTCGGCGTAGAACTCGGTCAGGACGCTGTTTTCCACGGTTACCTCTTCGGGGGCTTCCATGCCTTCGGCGGCCAGGTAGAGCCACAGGCCGTGCATATCGTCGTCCAGCTCCCAGCCGACAAAGTTAGTGGGCACTTCGGCACCATTCCACTCGATGCGAAAGTGCTTTGCGAGGTAGTTGATCAGGTAACGCTCGCTGTCGGCATGCTCATCTTCGGTACCCAGCTCCAGGGCGGGGGCCCCGGCGTCCTGCAGGGCGGCCTCGAGGTCGTCGACGAATACCTGCATTTCTACCTGCACCTGGCTGCGATCGGCGACGTAGCGGACGTTCGTTTTGCTCACGTGGTAGTCGTGGGCGGGCGGCGCGAAAAATAGCAGGAGGGTCAGCAGCAGGTTCATGGCGGATAGATTAGCGGATAATCAAAGGTAACCGCTGAGGCGTTTAAGCGATTCACCCCGTTGGACGGGGGTACCCCGTCCAACGGCTTAGCGTCCGACGGGGTCACCCCGTCCAACGGGGGGGGACCGCCCAATGGGATCGGGCTAGTCCTCGATCTTGAAGTAAAAGACCAAATTTAGCGAGTCGGCCACCACCGCGCCACCGCGCGTGGCGGGGTCAAACCCGATGTCGACCAGAAAGCGGCCCATTTTCTCGACTTCCTCAATCAGCGCGCGATCGGCGGCCACCTTCATGATGCCGGAAATCGTGGCGCCCTGGGTCTCGTCGGGAGCTTTAATGACGAGGTTAGTGACTTCGCTTTCCTTGGGTAGTTCGGGGAGGGGCATGGCACGGAAGGTCGAGCCCTCCTCCGTTACGGTGATGGCCAGCGCGTAGGCACCTCCACGCTTGGCTTGCCGGGCCTTGGCCGGATAGGTCACGTTTTCGTACACGCTTTGCAGCAGGTGGCGCTGGGCGGTGCTGCCCGCCGGGACTTCCCGCAGGGTGATCGGAGTAGCGGCATCCTGGGCGGTCAGGAAAACCGTGGGCAGCAGGAAGAGGAGGTAGCAAAGAGGGAGAAATAGAAATTGCTTACGTACGTTCATGGTGTCGGTTAATTAGGCTAAAGCGTTAGCGAATTAACCTCTAAGTCCGAAATAAGGTCAGGGGCAAGCAATTTCCGATAGAAGCCCTCCTCTACCCGCGCGCCGCCGCCGCCGCCGCCTATCGAAGCCGGAAACTAAAGTCCATCACGATCCGCGCCGAACGGGCCTCCCCATCCACCATGGCCGGCCGGAAGGGACCGAGTTCCTTGAGCACCCGCTGCACCTCGTCGGTAAAGTAGGTGGACCCGGCGTCGGAGGTGAGTTGGCCTCCATTGCCATACCCAGTCACGACCACCCGGTTGTTGCCACTGACCGGCTGGCGAATGGTCGTAATATCGACCACTTCCCCGCTTTTGGAAATCGTCATGCTGGCACTGAGGCCACCCTCCATATTTTCGGTGCGCGCAGCGGGGGGGTAGGTGATCCGCCCGTAAATGGCGTGTAAAAAGGAGGGGGACTCCTCGTCGGTGAGCTGGGGAGCCGCGTCTAGTTCTTGCATCTGAGTTAGGTCAAATTTAAGGGGCGGATCCTGCTGCTCGGCGAATCTAAACTCTTCCGGTACCTCGCTGCACGCCAGGAGCAGACCAACGAATAGGATGAGCAGGGTAGCCCACCTTAGCGGACCTAAATTTCGGGAGGTGTTGTGCGTCGTCAACATCATAATACGCTTCTTTAGGGGGGATGAAAAAAGCGCCGGTACCAAGTGCGGTGCCAGCGAGGCTTGCAGGAGCTGCCGGCCATAGGTCTTGACGGGAACGTGGCGGGCCACCTCCGCATCAGCCTCGTATTCGTGCACTGCGGAGAGCAGGCGGGCGTACACCCAACTCAGGGGGTGAAACCAAAAGAGCGCCGTGCCCATCACCAGCCATAGTCGTTCGTGAAAGTGCCCGTGCCGCAGGTGGGCGGCCTCGTGGAGCAGGGCGGTCCGCTCAAGCTTAGCGGGCAGGGCGGCGGGCAGGTATATTTTCCCGAAGGCGGCGTAGGGCGTATGGATGTGTGCACTACGGACCACCGCGTAGGCCGCAAAGGCGTCCAGATTCGGGGCGGCGGGGCGCAGGTGCCGCAGCAGTCCGGCAATGGCGATGATCAGGTACAGCAGGCTGCCGGTGACCCAAATGGCCGTGGCAATTGCCGTCCAGGTGTAGGCATCAGCTTCGGCAGAAGCAGCGGGGAGAGTCCCGGTAGCCGGAATAATATAGCCTACCAAGTCGGACGATAGACGAGCGGCGGCAACGGGGCCTCCATAATCAACGGACGGCAAGAAAGGAATCAGGATACCCAAGCCGAAGGACGACAGCAAGTAACGACGGCGCAACTTCCAGTTGGCGTTGCGGCGGAAAGCGACTAGGTAGAAGAGCAGCAGTGCGGTCCAGACCAGCGTCACCTCCAGCAGGAAGCGGGGGAGTTCGGTGCTCATTCTTCTTCGAGTTGGCGCACGAGGGCGTTGAGCTCGTCCAGGCTCAGGTCTTCGTCCTTGACCAGGTAGCTGACCGCCGCCCGGGCCGAGCCGCCGAAGAATTTACTTACCACCCCTTTCAGTCGCTGGCGGCCGTATTCCGTCCGGCTGATGCGCGGCGAATACACGAAAGTACGGCCGTACGCCTTGTGGCCCACGAAACCCCGCTCGTCGAGGGCCAGGATCAGCGTGGAGATGGTGCTGTGGGCGGGCTGCTTACCGGTCTTCTCCTCGACCGACCGCCGGAGGTCGGCCACGGTGCATTCGCTGAGCTGCCATACGTGGTTCATCAATTCTTCCTGGGCCCGGGTGAGTTTTAGCATCTTAAGTTGTTTAACGTAAAGTTACGTTACTAATGTCAGAGTTGCAAGCCCTAGGGACCCCGTCCGACCGATTCCCGTTGGACGGGGTGACCCCGTCCAACGGCTCAAGCCGTCCAACCGCCCACTGCGCCCACCATCCCTCCCCTCCCCATGCATCTTTTCTATTCCATAAATTGTTAGTTTCCCTCATAAACACCCGTTGCTATGGCCTTTCTGCGCCTCTTCAAAACTCCCAAGAATCAGCAGTTCTCCTACAAGCCCCGCTACTGGGATCCCAAAAAGGAAGAGGCGGAAGAACGGCGGCTGCGCATAGAGGCCTTACAAACGGGCGGGGTAGACGGCATGAAGGAGCGCCTCCGGGGCGGTTTCCGCAAGGGTACGGGGGGCGAGGCGGCCGGGCGCTACCGCAACGAGCGGGTGCGGCGGTCCAACTACAGCCTCCTTATCATCCTCATCACGCTCCTCGTGGTTTGCTACGTGGCCTACAAGCTGTACTTCCCGGATTTTGAGCAATTGCTCGGCTAATTCTGCGTAGTTTGCGGGACCTTACTGATCCTTACTCATGACGGACAACCTCGTCCACCTGCTCCCCGACGCCATCGCCAACCAGATCGCCGCCGGCGAGGTGATTCAGCGTCCCGCCAGCGTGGTCAAGGAACTGATCGAAAACGCCGTTGACGCGGGCGCCTCCGAGATCAGCCTACTCATCAAGGATGCCGGCAAGACCCTCATTCAGGTGATCGATAATGGCTGCGGGATGTCCGAAACCGACGCCCGCATGTCGCTCGAGCGCCACGCCACCAGCAAGCTGCGCACCGCCGACGACCTCTTCACCCTCCACACCATGGGCTTTCGGGGGGAGGCCCTGGCCAGCATCGTAGCTATCTCCCAGCTCGAGATGAAGACGCGCCGCGCCCCCGACGAGCTCGGCACCCGGCTCGTCGTGGAGGCTACCGAGGTCGTGACCCAGGAACCCGTAGCCGCCCCGCCCGGCACCAGCATGGCGGTGCGCCACCTGTTTTACAACGTCCCGGCCCGCCGTAACTTCCTCAAGAGCGACTCCGTCGAACTGCGCCACGTGCGTGACGAGCTCATCCGCCTTGCCCTGGCCCACCCCTCGATCCGCTTCGACCTCCACATCGACGACCGCCTGGACCTCTCCCTCGCCACCGGCAACCTACGGCAGCGCATCATCGCCGTTTTCGGCAAGAAGTACCGCGACATGCTGGTGCCCATCGAGGAAGCGACCGACGTACTCCGCATCGGGGGCTACGTCGGCAAACCCGAGGCGGCCCGCAAGACCAAGGTTGGGCAGTTCTTTTTCATCAACGACCGCTACATTCGGAGCAGCTACCTCCACCACGCCGTCATGACGGCCTACGACGAACTGCTGGGCAAGGACAGCTACCCCTTCTACGTCATCTACCTCGAGATCGACCCCGCCCGCATCGACGTGAACGTCCACCCCACCAAGCAGGAGATCAAGTTTGAAGACGAGCGCCTCATCTACAACTACCTCAAGGCAACCATCCGCCACGGTCTCGGCCGCGCCAGCATCATGCCGACCATCGACTTCGAGTCCGACAACCCCTTCTCCCCCTCCCGCACCCACCTGCGGGCCCCGACGACACTGGACGCCGCCGGCGAAGCCCTGCCGAGCAAGATGAACTCGGATACCCCCCGCACCCGCGATGACCGCCCCCGGGATGACCGCGGCAGCGAAGCCCAACGCCACGCCAGCAACCTCCGCAATTGGGAAATGATGTACGACGACCTCGGCATGAACGTCGACACCGACACCGGGGAAATACTGCAGAGCCGCATGGGCCGGGAGGAAGACGAGGAAGTGCCCCCCGCCCAGGGCCGGGCCCCGCACCAACTTCACCAACGCTACATCGTGAGCGCGCTAAAGGGCGGTTGGTTACTCGTTGACCAGCAGGCCGCCCACGAGCGCATTCTCTACGAGGTATTCCTCGGCAACCTGCGCGACAAGCCAGCGACCACCCAGCAGTCGCTCTTCCCCCAAACCCTCGACCTGGCCCACGCGGATGCCGAGCTCATGGCCTCCCTCTTGCCGGAGCTGCGCCAACTCGGCTTCGACCTGGAAGCCTTCGGCGGGGCCAGCTTCATCGTGCGCGGCATCCCCGCCGAGCTGGCCGGCCGCCACGGGGAACTGGAACTCCTCGAGCGCCTACTGGAGCAGTATAAGAACAACGTCGACCTACAGAGTCACGGCCACGAACGCCTGGCCCGCCTGCTGGCCCGTACCGCCACGATCAAGCGGGGCACGGCCCTCAATGAAGCCGAAATGCGCTCGCTGATCGACCGGCTTTTCGGCTGCGAAAACCCCCGTACCGCCCCCAATGGCCGCAAATGCTACGTGAAGTACGCCCTCGACGAGGTGGAGCGCCTCTTCGAGGGCTAGAACCGGGAGCATTCCCTAAGCATTAGTACAGAAATCGTTTCCCCGCATGCCACCGCTGACCCCCGTCGTTAAGAACCTGCTGATCATCAACGTGGTGGTCTTCGCGGCCGTCTTCTTGCTGCCCTACCTTGGCATCGACACCAGCGCGCTGGCCGACTACCTGGCCCTCCATTATCCGGCCAGCGACCGCTTTCACCCCGTGCAACTGGTCAGTCACTTCTTCGTGCACGGCGGCCTGACCCACATTTTCTTCAATATGTTTGGGCTGGTCATGTTTGGCCCCCTGCTCGAGGCGCGCTACGGGGGCAAGCGCTTCCTCATCCTCTACCTGGTAGCTGCCGCCGGCGCGGTGGCCCTGCACTTTGGCTACACCTGGTACCAGATCAATCACCTCGAAGACCTGCTCCATGCCTTCCAGCAGGATCCCACGCTGGCCCACTTTAACGCCTTCTTTGATCCTATAGACACCAAGGGGCTCAATATGGACAACGGCGTCAAGGTGAGCACCGTTGTGGCCAACATTCAGAACGAGATCGTGCTTGGCAAGGGCGACCCCGCCCAGACCCTGCGCGACGGAGTCGGCATGATGCAGGAATTCATCGACTACAAAACGAGCGTACCCATGGTCGGCGCCTCCGGGGCCCTCTACGGGGTGGTGGCGGCCTTCGCCATTTTGTACCCCGATTTTAAACTGATGCTGATCTTCCTGCCCATTCCCATCAAGGCCCGCTACTTCGTGCCGGTGCTGCTGGCCGTCGACCTTTTCCTCGGCATCATGGAATTCAGTTGGGACCCCATCGCCCACTTCGCCCACCTCGGTGGGGCACTAGCCGGCGGACTGCTGGCCTTCATCTGGTACAAACAAGACCCCCCGGCCGGGGCACAGCGGTGGGACCACGGCGTGCGGCGCTAAGGGGCTTAATTCGTAGTTTGTACGGCTTTAACCCACTCGGGGTAAATCTTTTCCGCCCAAAAACGTTTTTAAGGGCACACCACGCCAACTATGCTTCAATCCATCTGGGACGACATCCGCAGGGAGTTCGATTATGGCAACATGATCAGCCGCATCATTATCGTGAACGTGGCCATTTTTGTCTTTATCAACCTGGCGTGGGTGTTCCTCCGGGTTTTCAACGGCTGGGAAACGCCTAACCTTTACCTCGACATCCGCAACTTCGTGGCCATCTCCAATTCGGGCTGGCACCTGCTCACTCACCCCTGGTCGATCGTCTCTCATATGTTCCTGCACGAGGGCTTTTGGCACCTGCTTTGGAATATGCTCTTCCTGTTCTGGTTCGGTCGCATATTCGGGGATCTACTGGGCGACCGGCGCGTGCTTCCCCTCTACCTACTGGGCGGGCTCGCGGGTGCGGTGTTTTTTATCGTGGCCGCCAATTTGACTGGATTTGGTGGGGACGGCACCATTACCCACTACGCCTTCGGGGCCAGCGCGGCGGTGATGTGTATCCTGGTGGCCACCGGAGTGTTCGCGCCTGACTACAGCATCCGGCTCTTCCTGCTGGGCAACGTTCGGCTTAAATACATCGTCGCTTTCGTAGTGATCATGAACATCATCAGCGTCGGCAGCGACATCAATACCGGGGGTGCTTTTGGCCATGTGGGCGGCATCATCATGGGTTTCCTCTTTGCCTGGTACCTGCGGCGGGGCACGGACCTGACTACGCCCGTCCAGTCGGCCATCTCCGGAGTAGAGCGGCTCTACGACAGCCTCCTGAAGCCCAGTAAAGCCCACCCTAAGCGCGGGCCCCACGCCGCCTTCCGCGGTGGGCGCTCCGTCAAGGAAACGGCCACTACAAAGGAGCGCCCCGGCTTCATGCGCCGCGCCGGCGGCGCGGCCAAGCCCTCCGCCACTACGCCGGGCGGTTCCCCCGACGGAGAGGCCACTCACCAAGAGCAGCTGGATGCTATCCTGGACAAGATCAAGGAGCGCGGCTACAACAGCCTAACCAAAGAAGAAAAGGAATTTTTGTTTCGCGCCAGTAACCGCAACTGACCTCCGTGCGCTGGATCGCTCCCCTACTGGGCACTCTGGTGTCCCTCACCGCCGCCCTCGGCCTCCTGGCCCGTTACGTTTCCCCCCAGGTTTTCTGGCCGCCCGCCGTCGTGGGGCTGCTGGTGCCGGGTTTGTTGCTCCTCACCGGACTCTTCCTCCTGTTCTTTCTGACGCGGAGGCGGCGCTGGAAGTACGCCGTCCTTCCCCTGCTCGTCCTGGCCTTTTCAATTCCGGTCCTCGATAAGCTCTTCGTCTGGCCCCGGGGCGCCGCCCCTACCCCGTCCGACGGGGTCCCCACCCTAACGGTGGTGACCGGCAACCAGCGACTCTTTCGGGAGGCCAACAAAAAGTTTGTGGATACCGCACAGGTGGCCCAAACCTTTGGCAACTTTGGGGCCGACGTGCTGCTGCTGCAAGAAATCTGGCCGGCTAGTCACGCACCTAACTACATCAGGGCGATCCAGACCGACACCGGGCTCACCGTCCGCCACCAAGTGGACAATTCGCTGATCGCTACGTATGCGTCCGAACTGACGCCCGTGCTGTCCTCTTTCGCCCCCCCCCATGCTTATAACGGTTACCTCGTCACCGACGTACAGACCGCGCTTGGTGAGCTGCGATTCATCAACGCTCACCTGGTCTCCAATCAGATCAGCGGCATGACGGACGGCATCCGCAGCAACAACAAACTTAGCGACCGCGTCGAGACCTTTGCCCACATGCTGGAGGGCTACGGGCAGGCCACCCGCCAGCGGGCCCGGCAGGCGGAGGAAATCCGAGCCCTAGTAGAAGCCAGCCCCCACCCCGTCATTCTCGGGGGGGACTTCAACGACGTGCCCTCCTCCTACACCTACCAGCAGATCTCCTCGCCCCGCCTGCGCGACGCCTGGGTGATGCGGGGGGCCGGCTTCGGGTCCACCTTCACCGGCCCGCTCCCGGGTTTGCGCATCGACTACTTCCTGGTCGATACTAGCCTCACGGTCGTGGACATCGAGCGCCTGCCCTCCCACTGGTCGGATCACCGGCCGCTGCGCATCACCATAACTGAGTAGATTAAGGGGGGAAGCGCAGAAAGTCATCGCTATCCTTGGAATTGTAGTACTGCCTCACCATTTTTATTGTCGTAACTTGAAAATCGACAATCCGTTACCCACGGAGCCCCATACCCCTACCCCGTTGCCCAGCCCACCGAGCGACCTCCATCCGCAACACACTAGCCTTCTTCATTTTCTAGGGAGTCACTGCCATGCTTTTACGTCTGACCCTACTACTTTGCCTGCTACTCGGGAGACTCAGCGCCCGGGGACAGGGAACTGCGGTGGTTATCGGTATCGCGAACTTCCAGGACCCTGCGGTGACCGACCTACGCTACGCGGACGACGATGCGCGCTCCTTCGCCGATTACCTGACCGCTCCTGACGGGGGTGGTTTGCCTAGCCATCTGGTACGGCTACTCACCGATAGCACGGCCACTCTGGCCGCCATCCAATCCGCCCTGGCCTGGCAGTTGGTCGAGGCTCCCCCGGAATCTACCGCTTACCTCTACCTCGCTACCCACGGTGACGTGGAGACTTCCGGCCCCCTCGCTAGCGGCTACCTGCTGGCGCACGACACTCCATTTAATAACTATAACCTACTAGCCCTAAGCGTAGCTTACCTAGACGAGCACCTCGCCGCTCTAGCCGCCAAGGGCGTGACACCCATCGTGATTAGCGACGCCTGCCACGCGGGCACCCTGGCCGGCGATGCGATTGCTGGACGACGCCTGACCGCCACCCGCCTTATGCAGCGCCAAGCCGGGGAGGTCCGCTTTTTGGCCTGTCAGCCTTACGAACTTTCTCAGGAAGGGGCCCGCTGGGGCGGGGGCCACGGGGCCTTCAGCTACCACCTGCTGGATGGCATACGTGGAGCGGCCGACGACAATCGCGACCACCACGTCGATCTCCTCGAGCTGGAACACTACGTACAGGCCTTAGTGAGCGCCGACACCGACCGTAAGCAGCACCCAGAAGTCTTCGGCGGACGCAAGGATATCAGTCTCTTCACCGTGCCCTCGGGGGTGCGCACGGACTACCTCACGAGCCGTACCGAGGAGCTGCAGGCGGATTTTTTGGCGTCCACGCTAGCCCTCGCTCCGCCGGAAACGCAGCGGGACTACCTCCGCTTTAACCGGGCGGTACACGCCGGTGCCATGCTCTATCCCGAGGAGCACAGCGCCCTATGGTACTACCGCAAATTGCGCAGGGCACCCAGCCTGACTGCCGTCCGTGGAATGCTGGACGAACAGCTTACCGTAGCGCTGCTCGACTCGGTGCAACAGGCCATCCGGGCCTACCTCGCTACCGATGCCCGGGAACTGCTGCAGCGTGAACGGCTGGACGCGAAGTACCGCCACTTTGCCGCTTACCTCGCCCTTTCCGGCGAAATCCTCGGCGTGGAAGATCCCCGCTATCCGGCCATCGAGGCGAAACGGGAATACTTCGAGGGCTTAGTGTTGCGCCTGGGTGCGGACAATAACGGGCAGGAAGCGCAGGTGTATCGCGCGGCCCTTTCCTACCTGGAGCGTGCCGTAACGCTAGCGCCGGCCGCTGCTTACCTCCACAATGAGCTCGGCCTGCTGCAGCTTCGGCTCAATTTATCCACCGAAGCCTACTATTCCTTTCAACACGCCATCGCGCTGGCCCCCACCTGGGCCCTCCCCTACAATAACCTCGCCAGCCTGCTGGGGCGGATCGACCCGCAGGTGTACGGGGATTCGAGCCAGATACGGTACCGGACCGCCACCCGGCTTAAACCGGACTTCGCCAGCGCTTACATGAATTGGGGCAACCTGATGCTCGCACTCGGCCGCCCGGATACGGCCGAAGTGCTGCTTCGCCAGTCCATCGCCCTCGCCCCGGAGTATTTTGACCCCACCTACAACCTCGCTTTCCTCCTGCACCAGTCAGCCGACCGCGCCCAGGAAGCGATTCCCCTCTTTCGGGCCTTGATCGACCGGGGGGGGTACCCGGCGGACTGCTACCTGGGGCTGGCCCGGGTGTACGGGCGGCAAGGGGCACGGGATAGCGCGGAGGCCAACCTCCAGCGTGCCCTGGCCCTGCGTCCCGCCGACCCCACCGCGTTGGCCTGGTTGCGAGAGTACGCGCAGCAAACGGAGCAGCCCGACCTGGCCCGTATTCATCTTGCTACGGTATTAGAAGACCGACCCGACTTAGCGGAGGCATACCTCGAACTAATGCTGCTGGACCCTACCGACGGGCGCTGGTTAAAGCAATTGCGTAGGGCCGCACTGGATGACTCTACGAAAACCGAGGTAGCCACCCGCTTAGCCACCGCCCTGTTCGGAAGCCAGCAACCGGCGGCGGCGGAAGCTGCCCTCCGGTTGGTGGTTCATTTGCGTCCCCGCGCCGGAAAGTCTTACCTCAATCTGATCGCCTTGTATACAGCCATGCAGGACGACGACGCCGCGCTGAAGATCCTCCGGGAAGGCTTCCGGGCAATCGGCGAGGACGTGACCTTCTGTACCAGCCTTTCCACGGACGGCAAGGTGCAGGCTCTGCTGCGTACCGAAGCCGCTCGCAAGCTCTACCGGGCCCACTGCGGCGGCTTACCGCCCCCCGATTAACTATTCACCTGCGTCCGCGCCCCGCCGACCTGAAGCTTACCCTATGCAACACTACATCTTCCTCTTTTGCTTTTTCGGACTGACCGGGCTACCTGCACAGCCTACGCTGCACGTGGCGTATACCGTGGACCCACACCCCGGAGACAGCATTCACGTGGGCTGTGAAGTGGACGGCCGAAATCTGACCGATCTTTTCACGACGGTGGGAGCCCTAGCGGAAGAAACCGACGCCCGGCTACGGGTCCATATCTCCCGGCTTGACTACGAACCCACCGCGGTCGAGCACTTCCTGGATACGCTGGCGGTGGAACCCGATGACGGAGTCGTGTTCCTCTTCAGCGGGCACGGATATATGCCACTCGATCGCGACTCGCGCTGGCCCCTGCTGTACTTCTGCTCCGAAAACGCGGAGGTCTCGGCGCAGGATATTCAATCCAACGCCTGCGGGCTGTTGCTGGAAGACATTCACGAACGGTTGCGGAACAAGGGCGTACGCATGTCCCTCACCATCGGGAGTAGTTGCAACGAGGACATCAAGCTGCCCCTGGACCAACAGATCGTACGGCAGCTAAACGACCACGTCCTCGGGGAGGGGCAACGGTCTACGGGGCAGGCCCTTAATTTCGACCTCTTCTCGGAGTACCGGGGGCACATTTTGAGCTCGGCTTCCCTGCCCGGACAGTTGGCCTACCTGAACGATTCCATCGGCTCTTACTACGTGGATGCCCTACTGGGGGTGCTGGTGGACGGCCTTGCGGCCACGGAGGGAGCCAGCTGGGCCAGCATCCTACGCAAGACCAAGGACGTGGTGACCAACGTGCGGGGTAAAAAACAGGACCCCCAGTTCATGATCTTCCAAAACGAGGAAAGGCAGTATTCCGACCCCGACCTACGTTTCGCGGACGAGCCGGAGCGATTAGGGGCCATCGAGGAGTCGGCCTACAACCGCGCCTTCGAGCGGGAATTCGACTGCCAGCGGGCCATTACCGTTCTGCCCTACATCCTGCTCGAAGCGCTTATCGACCGAGTCGATCTCGAGGATAATGCCCTGGTCGAAAAGGAGGCGGATAGAATGAACGAGTTCTTCATCCATACCGTGCTGCGCCCCAACCACGACTACTATACCGACGATATGGCCTCGCGGCTACTGGAAGCCCCCTGGGAGGACTTGGAGACCGGCACTTTTGACCAGGTGCTTGCTTACGCCAACCAAGTACGGCCCGATCTGGGCCCGGTGCTAGGTCCACAGGTCGACGCCTTCATCGAATCGTTGGGCCAATAAATATTCGCTAAAACTACCACACTATGCTACGCTTACTTCTTTGCTGCGGTTTCCTTTACGCCGGCACGCTCCCGGCCCAGGCGCCCCCGCCGCCTAAACCCTCCGGAGGGGCCACCTTCAGTACCACTTCGGGGGGCTCGTCCTCCGCGGGTACCACCCGAGACAAGACCCAGGGCCTCGGCGATCGGTTGCGTAAGCTGCTGGCGAAGAACCAGGGATTGGCCACCGTAGCGACCACGGCACGGGACTCCGCCCCCAGTGTTCCGACGGAGACGCCCCGCCCGGATACAGGAGACGAAAGTGCCGATACGCCACCACGTTCCCCCCTTAGGGAAACGCTGGGCCTGGACGACGAACGGTCCTTCGACGTTGCCGCCGGGCTGGCCTACTACTACCTGGAAGAGGGGGATACCGAGGGGGCGGAGGAGGAACTGTTCGTAGCGGCCCTCTACAGCGCCGCAGACCGGCAATTCGACGTTATCGCGCTGATTGAACTGTATAGCCTACTGGCCGTGACCTACCTCATGGACGATTACGAGGAGGAAGCCGATGAGGCCTTCTACAAGGCCGAGCGGGTAGCGGATGCCTACTTTGACACTTACCCGAGCGATGAGGAGGCGCATTTTGTCTACTCCGAGCTGGGAAATATCTATTATGAACTGGGCTTCTACGGGCAGGCCGCCGAGCAATACTACGCCATTACGGAGATTTCGGATTATGACGCCGAAGCCGCCTACCGCCTGGCCGCCAGTTACGCCATGCTGGACGAGCCGGAAGCCGCGCTGTATTACCTGGAGCAAGCCCTCGAGGGAGGCTACCAGGAGCAGGAAGATGCCGTGGACATTCCGACCGACCCTAATCTAGAAGGAATCCGCTATACCGACACGTTTGCCGCCTTGGTAGAAGCCTACGAGCTAGACTAAGGGCGTATGTCTAGGCCCTCCCCCTACTTGCACGCCTTGATCATCACCGGGCTGGTATTTGCCCTGATCGGGGTACTAAAGCTGGTGACCTTCAACTCGCACTACTTCGCGCCCTTCAACAACGGGATCAAGGACTACGAGATCACCGACATCCTGTTTTCCCAGCTGCGTGACCCCGACCGGGTGCAGCGGGAGAGCCGGGTGGTGCTGGTCCACGTAGACAAACCCGCGCGGGCCGAGGTGGCCCGGCTGGTCGAGCGGATTGCCGGCCAGTCACCCGCGGCCATCGGAGTGGATATCGTTTTTCCGGAACGCAGAGAGGCGCGCGGGGACTCGCTGCTGGCCGCGAGCTTACGCGCGCATCCGCAGGTGATCTTGGCGGGCAACCTCGGTCGTTACGACGAAGGTCGGAAGGGCATTACAACGATGACCGGATCCGACACCCTCTTCACGAGCGGCGTAGAGACCGCTTACACCAACTTTCTCGCCGGGACGGACCGGACCATTCGCCTCTTCAGTCCTTTCGTCACCACCCTAGACCGCCAGGAGCACACGGCATTCGCCGTCGCCTTGGTGCGCCGCTATGCGCCAAACCGCGTCGGCCAGCTCAAGTGGGACAAGGGGGACCGTCCGGTGCGCATCAACTACTCGGGGGACTACCGCAATTTCCTGCGCGTGGACGGCCAGGCCCTGCTCGACGCCGATGAAGAGGCCCTGGCCGTGTTCCGCGACCGGATCGCCATTATTGGCTTTATCGACAGCCGCGCGCGTGACGCCCCCATCGAGGATCGCTACTTTACGCCCCTGAACGCGGTCTATACGGGGCGCAGTCTGCCGGATATGTACGGGGCGGTGATCCACGCCAACATCGTCTCCATGCTCCTGGACGGCAGCTATATCTTCGAACTGCCGCGCTGGCTCGAGGGGATTTTAATGGTGCTATTTACCTACGCGAACGTGCTCGTCGTCCACTGGATCTACCACCGGCTTCCGGACACTTTCCACGGCGTCACGCGAATTATGCAGTTGGTCGAATTACTTTGCTTCTTCTTTTTGGTGGCCCTACTATTTTACTATTTCCGGCTCAAAATAGACTTCGCCACCGGCCTGCTGGCGCTGGTGCTGATCTACGACATCGTGATGATCTACGAGAGCTTTATCCGCAAGCGTATACCCTTGCTCAAACGTGCTGATCATGTGTAGATGTATCCTGACGCTGTTTCTCTTTCCCCTGCTCGTGAGCGCGCAAAGGACGGAGGTGCCCCTGGTGATGTACGCGACCGGAGCGGTGGACTACGTCAACAACCCCGGCGGTGGGGCGCCTACCCCCGTAGTAGCGGGCCACTATCTGACGGGGTCGGGCACACTTTCCCTGGGTCCCGACGCCGTGCTTGAGATTGCCCGGGGGGATGCCTTCGTCCGTCTGGAAACCGCCGGCCAATTTCCTCTGGAGGAGCTGTTTGGGGAGGAGACGGCGGATTCGGAAGGGTTCATTAATCGCTTTTTACAGTTTATTCGCCGGGGGCTCGACCAGTCGGCCAGCAGCGCTAACCTGGAGCGTGCCTACCTGGAAAACCAAGGAAACGCGGAGGGAAACATTGAAGGTTTCGGGGATAGCGGCCTGGTCGGTCTCCTGCCGTTTGGCGGCACCCTGCTCCCCGAGCTGACCACTTTCCGCTGGCCAGCCGAAGGGGCTACGGAATCCTATCGGTTACGCATGGTCGATAGTCTGAGCGAAGCGGTTATCCTCAGTGCCGTGACCAGCGATACGAGCATCGAGCTTGACCTGACGGCCCTCCAGTTGCAGGACGGACGGGCGTACTACTGGGAAGTATTCGCCAACGCTCCGCCCAACCATACTCCGCGGCGGCTCGGCGTGCAGGCCCCCTCCATAGTGGGTACCCGGATTGAATTTCGTTTCCGCGATACGTCACCAGGCTCCGCCCTGGACGCTATCCGTCACACCTTATTTTATCGGACAACCGGAAGCGCGGCGCAGCGGAGCTTAATGGAAGCCATGGCTTACGAGGCCGTCGATCTCCTGTATGCCGCCAATCAAGCTTACCGCGTGGGACTCACCCGCGAGCCGGATAACCTGCTGCTGCGCCGCTCCTACGCCGCATTTCTTAGCCGCTGGAATCAGCGTAAGTCTGCTCGCGATCTCCTCCAAATCGTGGACCGATGACCCTACGCACCATTATAATCCCCGCGCTTCTCTGCTTTACGGCATGCTGCTACGGCGGCCCGGGTATTCCTCCGGCCGATAAAGAGGCCACCGCGCGGGCCGTCTTTGACCGACTGGTAGCGGCGCGGGGGGCCTATGCCGTGCCGCCACCCGAATTTTCGCTCGTCAGCAGCAAGCGGAGTGGCGCCTACTGCACCGCCCAGACCATCGTGCTGGAAGAGGCCGCTTTCGATGTCTGCGCCGCCCTTGGCCAGGACGCCGAGGCGGCACTGGCCGGGCTGCTGGCTCATGAACTCATCCACTACTACGCGGGCCACGCGGACGGCTCCCCCCTGGGCTTAGTCAACAGTACGATCAATACTACCGGTGGGCGGCGGCGCGCGGGTGCCACGGACGCCGAACGGGAGGCGGACTACCTCGGGGGCTTCCTCGCGCATATGGCGGGTTTTCCGACGGTGGAGGTCATGCCCCGCGTACTGGAGGGCATTTACCGGGTCTACGATCTGCCCGAGGAATTGACCGATTACCCCAGCCTTCCCGAGCGCAAGGCCCTGGCCGAACGCTCTTTTGCGCAAATGCAGCAACTCGTAGCGGTCTTCGACATGGCCGGTGTCCTTACCGCCCTGGAACGCTACGGCGAAGCGGCGACCTACTACACCTACCTGTTGCGCGAGTTCCAGAGCCGAGAGGTGTACAACAACACCGGCGTGCTGTACCTGAGGGCCGCCCTACCCCTCTTCCGGCCGGGCAGCCTGACGTATGTGTACCCCACGGAGCTCGACCTCCGCAGCCGGCTCGAGCCACAAACGCGTGGGGTAGCGGTAGATCGCGCCACCCGGGAGTTTTACCTGGAGGAGGCACGAAAGCATTTTCAACGGGCCTGCCTGCTCGATCCCGATTATGCGCCGGGGCTGCTCAACCTAGCCACCACCCACGCGCTCATTGCCCAGTCCCTCACCGAGCAGCCGGCCGGGGAAGAAGCCGCGGCCATTGCCACCGACCGCCTGCTGGAGGCCGGTATCCGGGCCCGGGAAAGTCTGCGGCTGGCGGAGGCGCGGGGGGAAGCGCGGACAGCCTCCGATGCCCGGGTACTCCTCGGAATTTTAGCGGCCCTGTCCGATGACCCCGCTACTGCCCATATTCAGTTTAGTCAGGCGGTTGCCCACCCCTTAGCCGCTTTGAACGAGCACATCCTCACTACCGGCGGATTGCCCGCCCCCGTACCGCCCCGTGGTGCGCCCCCCTTTGTGATGGAGGAGTTGATCGGCGGGCAACCATTGGTGGAGGTGCTGCGGGCGGCCACCGGTCCTAAGCTTGCGGTCCTGGTCAGTAGTGGACAGCAGCGGATGACGGTTACCGCGCATTCCAGTCCGGCACCCTACACAAGCCTGCTAAGCCACACCCTGGATGACGGCGAAAACCAGCTGGTAATGGTCCGGGTAACGCCGGGCTACGTGGGCACGACGGCCCTGGAGATCAGTTTGGGTGATATTAGTGCACAAGTAGTAAAGGAGTACGGCACCCCGGCCTATACCGTGGGTACGGTGGGGGGGGAGCTGTTGGTGTATCCGGACAGTAAGCTGGTGGTCGAGGTGCGAGGGGGTAAGGTAGCGGGTTGGTGCGTCTACCTCACCGGGGGCTAAGTGCCCGAACAATCCCGAACCGTCCGGGTTTCCTACCGTCCCATTACCACAACGCCATGAGACGTAACCCCGCCCGTCGGGCCATCGCCTGGTACACCCGCTTTCAAATCAGCACCTCGCCCCAGATGAACCTCGTGTGGGGCTTCTTTCTGTATACGATGGTTGGCTGGGCATTGCTGTGCCTACCCATTTTCCATACGACCTCCGTTCCAGTTTTGGACAACCTCTTCATCTCCGCCTCGGCCATTTCCACGACCGGGCTGGTGACGGTTAGCCTAGCTGACTCCTACAATTTGGGGGGACAAATGCTGGTCGCCCTGCTCTTTCAAATCGGGGGTATCGGCTACATGACCCTGACGACCTATTACCTGTTGTTCACGACCAAGACCATCACGCAGTGGCACTCCAAAGTCATCGGGGCGGCCTTCACCATGCCGGAAACGATCAAGGTGGGGGACTTCATCAAAAGCGCCATTGTCTTTACGGTAATCATGGAGGTCCTGGGGACGATCGGCTTTTTAATCGCCTTCACCTCCAGTGGTATGGCCTTCGGTCAGGCCCTGTGGTACAGTGTATTTCACAGCATCTCAGCCTTCTGTACGGCGGGCTTTGGCCTATTCAATGACAGCTTTGAGGGCTATGCGGACAATACGCTGATCAACGTGATCATCTCCGTACTCGCTATTGCCGGCTCGCTGGGTTTCATCGTCATCACCGATATCTGGTACCGGCTGTCGGGCCGGACCAAATCAATCTCCTTCACCACCAAGATCATTTTCTTTGGCTTTCTGGTGTTGCTTACGCTCGGTACGGCACTGATGTACTTTACCGAGCCCCTCGTGCACGCATCGGGCAACGACGCCCTGATGAAGAGCTTCTTTGCCGCCATGACGGCCATGACCACGGTGGGTTTCAACACGATCTCCACCGGTAGCTTGCGCGAGCCGCTGCTGCTGGTCACCATCTTTCTAATGTACGTGGGCGCCTCCCCCTCCGGTACCGCCGGGGGTATGAAGATCACTACCCTGACCGCCATGCTTGCGGTACTGAAGAGCCGCCTGTTCGGAGAAAAAAACGTGACCTTCTTCCACCGCCGTATTCCCTTCGAGCGACTGTATGTGGCTACGTCGACCTTTATGCTCTACACGAGTCTGGTCTTCCTCTTTTCCCTGCTGCTGACTTACTCCGAGCCCGGGGTTGCTTACGACCGGGTGCTCTTTGAGGTGGCCTCCGCCCTAGGTACGGTGGGCCTGAGTACGGGCATCACCGGCGATCTTTCCTCGGCAGGGAAGCTGTTGCTCATCCTACTCATGTTCATCGGTCGGGTCGGGGTGCTCACCTTCGGTTTCGCGCTGCTAGAGCGGCGGCGGGCAGCGGGGGTCGCCGAGGATCAGCACTTGGTGGATGACCTGGCTGTGTAGCGACACCTTTAGTGGTTATGCTGCCCGTATTAACGGCAGCACGAAGGCCGAAGCCGTCGCTACACATGCAAAGCCCGATCACCCGTAGCCGCCAGCGCCGCCTCCCGGAAGGCCTCCGTATACGTAGGGTGGGCGTGGCTCATGCGGGCGGCATCCTCGGCACTGGCGCGGAATTCCATCAAGGCCACGGCCTCGGAGATCATATCCGCGGCGCGGGCCCCCACCATGTGTACCCCGATAATCTCGTCAGTCTCCGCGTCGGTCAGCACCTTCACCATGCCGTCGGTATCGGTACTGGCGCGGGCGCGGCCCAGGGCCTTGAAGGGGAATTTGCCGGACTTGTAGTTTACGCCCGCTTCCTTAAGCTCCTCCTCGGTCTGGCCTACGGCGGCCACTTCCGGCCAGGTGTAAACGACGCCGGGGATCAGGTTGTAGTCGATGTGGGGGTCCTGTCCGGCGATCTTTTCGACCACGTAGATGCCCTCCTCTTCCGCTTTGTGCGCCAGCATGGCCCCGCGGATCACGTCGCCGATGGCGTAGACGTGGGGCGCGCTGGTCCGCAGGTGGTCGTCGACCGTGACCCGGCCCTTGTCGTCCAAGGCTACGCCGGCCTTATCCAGGCCGAGATTGTCGGTGTAGGGGCGGCGACCGATGGCGATCAGGCAGTAGTCGTACTCCTTGGTGGTGGACTCGCCGTCGGCCTGCTTTTCAAAGGTGACCGTTGCACCTGCGTCCCCGCCCCGTACGTCGGTGACCTTGTGCTTGAAGAAGAAATTGATGCCCGTTTTCTTGAGTGCGCGGGTGAGTTCCTTGCTGCAGTCCTTGTCCATGAGGGGTAGGATGCGGTCCTGAAACTCAATGACGTCGACCGCGGTGCCCAGGCGGGCGAAGACGCTGCCCAGCTCGAGGCCGATGACGCCGCCGCCGATGATGGCCATGCTCTTGGGTACCTCGGTGATGTTGAGGGCCTCCGTACTAGTGATGACGCGCTTTTTATCGTAGTGGAATATGGCCGGGGTGATCGGCTTGGAGCCGGTGGCGATGACGAAGTGCTCGGAGGTGATGTCGCGGTCGTCCCCCTCGTTCATGGCCACGTGCAGGGTGTGGGCGTCGGTGAAGGTGCCGTGGCCGTAGAGGACCTCGATCTTGTTTTTCTTCATGAGGAACTCGACGCCCTTGACCGTCTGGTCCACTACCTCATTTTTCCGTTTGATCATCTGGGGCATGTTCACCTTCAGATCGCTCAGGTCGATGCCGTGCTCGGTAAACTTGTCGTGGGCGTTGTGGTAGTGCTCGGAGCTGTCCAGCAGGGCCTTGGAGGGGATACAGCCTACATTCAGGCAGGTACCCCCCAGGCTGTTGTACCGCTCGACGATGGCGGTGCGCAGACCGAGCTGGGCGGCGCGGATGGCGGCCACGTAGCCTCCGGGGCCACTACCTACAATGGTTACGTCGAAATCCATGGGTCTTCAGTTTGGGTTGGTCAGGTAAGAAAACTGGTCGGAGCAAGAAAAGATGAGGGGCCAAGGGTGATTATTCTCCCCCGTCGGGCTTCTTCTTCATGGGCCGGCGGCTCCGTCCCCGTCCGCTGCGCTTTTTGGAAGACCCAGCGGGCTTGTCCGCGGCCGTGGGGGGGGCGGGGGCCTCGTCTCCGGCGCCGGTAGACCTGGACTTGTTGCGGCCGCGGCCGCGGGTGCTGCGTTTACCCGAACCGCCGCTCCCGGACTTTTCCCCGGCCGGGGCGTTTGCTTTGCGGCGGGAGCCGGACTTCTTCTTGTTCCGGCGGCGCTTTTCGGCGGGCAGCTCGACGGCTCCAGTGACGTCCTCGTACTCAAAGGCCTCCTCCTCCTTGATCTCCACGACCGCTTGGAAGGTCTGAAGATCGGCGGGTTTCTTGTCCTCGCGGTTCATGGCCAGGATTTCGTGCACCTTCTCCACGGGTATGGGGAAAAGCAGGCCGCGGTTTTCGCGGTAGGTATAGTACATCAGCCCCTTGAAGATGTCGGTCTTGATTAGGATGCCCAGCCCCGCTTCCGTGCGTAGTTTGTCGGCTTTTTTGGGAAAGGCCTCCAGGGCCTCCATGTAGGTATCCAACTCGTAGTTAAGACAACATTTGAGGCGACCGCACTGGCCGGAGAGTTTGCTCTGGTTGATGGCGATGTTCTGGTAGCGGGCGGCGGCGGTATTGACGCTCTGGAAGTCGCTGAGCCAGGTCGAGCAGCACAGTTCGCGACCACAGCTGCCGATGCCGCCGAGGCGGCCCGACTCCTGGCGGGGACCGATCTGCCGCATCTCGATCTTCACGCGCAGCTGGTGGGAGAACTGGCGGACCAGCTCGCGGAAGTCGACCCGCTCGTCGCTGGTGTAGTAGATGGTGGCCTTGCGGCAGTCCCCCTGGAACTCGACGTCGGTGATCTTCATGTTCACGTGGTTGGTCCGGGCGATGGCGCGGGACTTCACCAGGGCGGGGTACTCGAGCTGGCGGGCCTCGTGCATTTTCTCCAGGTCGCGGGGATTGGCCTTGCGCAGTACGCTTTCGGTCACCTTGGCTTCCTTGACGTTCTTCTTCTTCAGTTGCAGCAGGACCAGTTCTCCGCTGAGGGAGATCGTACCGACGTTGTAGCCGTTGCTGGTTTCTACCGCTACGTAGTCGCCGGTGTAGACCTGGAGGGCGGGCGGGGCGTGGTAGAATCCTTTGGAGGCTCCGTTCTTGAAGCTGACCTCCACGATGTCGGTGGTGTACGCATCATCGATACCGAGGTGGGAGAGCCAGTCGAAGGTGCTCATCTTGTTACAGGAACCCGTGCCGCAATTGCCTTTGCTGCCACAGCCTTGGGGGGTTCCGCAGGACGTACATCCCATGTGGTGGTTAATTTATGGTTACGCCCTTGCGGCGCGGGACGGGGTGGTCACGCGGTCGCGGTGGCGGAGGAGTTGGTGGATGCGGATGCCGGCATCCAGAAAAAGGATTTTGGGGTTGGCGTTGCGCTCAATGTGTTCGGCGCATTCGCTCAACAGCGTGGTGATGCCCGCCAATTGCGCGTGGTCGATGAGCGGGAGCATCTTGGTGGCGCTTTCCAGTTCTTCGGGGGGCAGCCGGACTCCCCGTCGTACATTCCCAGTGACGGAAAGCAGCAGGAACTCTCGCCAGAAGTGCAGGCAGTAGCGAATAAAGTGTTTCTGTGTTTCCCGGCCCAGGCCGGCGAAGGCATCGGTCCACTCCACGAGGCGGGCCGGGCTCCCCTGGAAGCAGACGCGCATCCAGTCGAGTAACCGGGCACCATGGATGTCCGTTTCCTGCTCGGCCAGGGTAATAGCCAGGTTATAATTACCGTTGGCGAGGCGGGCGGCGGTGCCGATGGAGGCGGGGGTGGTGCCGGGAATGCCCCGCGCGGTGAGGGCCGTGGCAATCTCCTGGTCGGTAGGCGGGGCAAGCTTAGTAAACTGACACCGACTGAGAATGGTCGTCAAGATCTGGTCGATCCGCTCGGTGACGAGCAGAAAGATAGTCCGCTCGGGCGGCTCTTCGATCATCTTGAGCAGGCGGTTGCCTTCGTTGCCGAGATATTCGGGGAGCCAGATCAGCATGATCTTGTAGCGGCCCTCGAAGATCTTGAGGTTGAGCTTGCGTAAGATGGCGCCGCAGCTCTCGCGGGTGATGTTGCCCTGTTTATTCTCGGCGCCGATGCGCTGCAGCCAATCGTTGGCTTCCTGGTAGGGACTGTCGCGGAGGGCTTCGCGCCACTGCGACAGGAAGGGGTCGCTGGTCATTTTACTGCCTACCGTCGGAAATACGAAGTGTAGATCGGGGTGGACGGCGCCGGCGGATTTGCGGCAGGCGGTGCAGCGGTGGCAGCTGCGGTCCGCTTCCGGCCCCTGTCGGTCTTCGCACAAGAGCAAGTTGGCGAGCGCGAGGGCGGAGGGTAAGCCACCTGCTCCGGGGGGCGCCGCGATGAGGTTAGCGTGGGGCAGCCGGTCGGTGGCCGCCATTCGCTGGAGTTGGGCAAGCCCCGGGGGCTGGTGTATGAGCTGATCGAACCGCATGAAGGGGAGAGCAAAGGTACGAAATTTACGGGCCGCCCAAAGCCGCCCGCAGTGAACCCGTGCCCCCGGCTGCCCGTACCGTATATTACCCAATCGGACGGCCCCGACCGGCGCGTCCCCTATTCCGTACCCGATAAGACTCTTGACATGAAAAAGATCATAGTGGCCACCGATTACTCCGAAAGTGCCAGCAATGCCGTCCAGTACGGAGTCTCCCTGGCCAATCACTTCGGTAGTCTACTTACGCTGGTCTCCGCCGTGGAAGAACCGTACTCCTCTGCCGCCGGAGTGCTGGTCGACATTAAGGACCACATCCGCGAGGAAGCCATGGAAACAATGGGCAAGGTAAAGGAGGAGGTGTCCGGACAACTCACCAACGGGGCCACGATCGACACCCATACTGTAGATGGCGACCCCGGCTCCACCATCACCCGGGTGGCCAAGGCCAAGGGCTACGACCTCATCGTCATGGGCACCAAGGGCTCCACCGCGGCCCGCGAGTTGTTTACCGGTAGTGTAGCCAACTCCGTGATCAAAAACTCTAAGCTGCCCGTCCTGGCCGTACCCAGCAGCGTGGCCTTTACCGACGTCAAGCGCGTACTCCTTTCCGTGGATGAACGCCCGATTGCCGGCTCCGGCGTACTGCAGCCCCTGCTCGACCTGCTGCGTGCCTACGGAGCGGAGCTGATCATCTACCACGGTGATGAGGATGGCGACGGTAAGGGGTACGATCCCCAGCTGCCCACCTACCTCTCGGGCATCAACCACCGCTTTGAGGTGCGCAGCGGTAAGGAGGATTCGGTGCTCGGGGGCATCCAACAGGCCGTGGCGGCCACGGGTGCTGACCTGCTTTGCATGATTTACCACGACCATGGCTTCTTCGGCCGGATATTCAACGAAAGTACGGTGAGCAAGGTGGTGTTTGACAGCTCGGTGCCGCTGCTGGTGTTGCGAGATTCGTGAAGGGGAGCAGGATTGAGGGGGAGCAGGATTGAGGGGGAGCAGGATTGAGGGGGAGCAGCTACCTTTATGTCATGTATCAGCTGCTGAAGCCCCTCCTCTTTCGTCTTCCGCCCGAGCGCGCGCATGCCTTGACCGTGCAGGGGCTGGCGGCCACGCTGGCCTTGCCCGGCGTGAGCGAGGTGTTCCGGAAAACCTACCACTTTGAGGCCCCTCGTTTGGAGCGGACCGTCTTTGGTATCCCCTTCCAGAATCCGGTGGGGCTGGCGGCGGGTTTCGATAAGGACGGCAAGTACTACCGGGATATGTCCAGCCTGGGCTTCGGCTTTCTGGAGTTGGGGACGGTGACGCCGCGGCCGCAGGTAGGTAATCCCCAGCCGCGGCTGTTTCGGCTGCCCGCCGACCGGGCCCTGATCAACCGCATGGGCTTCAACAACGAGGGCGTCGAGGCCCTCGCCCGCCGGCTGCTGCGCGACGGCCGGCCGGGGCGCGTCGTACTCGGCGGTAACATCGGCAAGAACAAGACCACGCCCAACGCCGAGGCGACCTCCGACTACGTCACCTGCTTCGAGCGGCTGTTTTCCCTAGTCGATTACTTCGTCGTGAACGTCAGTTCCCCCAATACGCCGAACCTGCGTGCCCTGCAGGACCGCGAACCCCTGACCGCCCTGCTGTCATCGCTCCAGGACCTCAATGTTCAACTCGCTCGTTTAACCAGCCTGCCGGACCCCTCCCTGGGGACCCCCGGCGAGCTCTGGCACCAGAAGCCCATCCTCCTCAAAATTGCCCCCGACCTGACCGAAGGCCAGTTAGATGACATCCTCCAAATCGTCATCGACACCGGTATTGCCGGCATCATCGCCACCAACACGACGATCGCAAGGCCCCCCCTGATCACGACGAGTAAGCAGGTAGAGGCCCTGGGTAATGGCGGGTTGAGTGGCGCTCCCCTGCGGCAGCGGTCTACGGAGGTCATCCGCTACCTCTACGCGGGCAGTGGGCGTACCCTCGATATTGTCGGCGTGGGTGGTATCGATGACCTGGCCTCGGCTCAGGAGAAATTTGCGGCGGGTGCCAAGTTGGTACAGTTGTATAGTGGAATGGTGTATGCTGGGCCGGGCTTGGTCCGGGATATTAAGCTGGGGCTTTAGGGGCTGATGCGGGTTTCACCGCGGAGTTGGGGAAGAGGGGGTGCTGATGCGGGGTTCACCGCGGAGTTCGGGGAGTTTCGCGGAGCTTGGGTCTGTGGGATAGGTGAGGCTGATGCGGTTTGCCGCGGAATTCGGGGAGAGGGGGTGCTGATGCGGGGTTCACCGCGGAGTTCGGGGAGTTTCGAGGAGCTTGGGTCTGTGGGATAAGTGAGGCTGATGCGGTTTGCCGCGGATTCGGGGAGAGGGGGTGCTGTTGCGGGTTTCACCGCGGAGTTCGGGGAGTTTCGCGGAGCTTGGGTCTGTGGGATAGGTGAGGCTGATGCGGTTTGCCGCGGATTCGGGGAGAGGGGGTGCTGATGCGGGGTTCACCGCGGAGTTCGGGGAGTTTCGCGGAGCTTGGGTCTGTGGGATAAGTGAGGCTGATGCGGGGTTCACCGCGGAGTTGGGGGAGTTTCGCGGAGCCTGGGTCTGTGGGATAGGTGAGGCTGATGCGGGTTCACCGCGGAGTTGGGGGAGTTTCGCGGAGCTTGGGCCGCTGCGCGGCTGGGTTCACTACGGATGGGGCACAGATTGATCACAGATTGCGGACTACTCGCTTGATGCCGGTTTTCATACTGAGGACATGAAAATTCATGAGTAGTCCGACGCTAAGGCCAGATAACTGAAGGTAGGATAGGAGTTGAGCAGTATGGATTGGATCAAGTTGTTTGATCGCCTTCAGCTCCAGTATAACCAGCTTTTCTACCAGAAGGTCAATTCGGTAACCGACTTCTAATTGTACCGATTTATAGCGGATTGGTAAGGGTACCTGCTGCTGAACGTTGAGTCCCCGCTCTCTTAGCTCGAAAGCCAGACAGTTTTCGTACGCTGATTCTAATAGCCCGGGTCCTAGAGCCGTGTGCACGGTGAATGCCGCTCCCCGAATGTCGTAGGTAAGTTGACTGATGTCCATGACCGCAAGGTCAGGCCGCTCCCTCTACTATGCGTGGAGTCGTGTTAACTCTGCGCAACTCCCCGAACTCTGCGGTTGAAAATCCATCGCGCAGCGACAAGAATCTGTGCCCAATCTGTGGTGAAATCCCGCTAAGCCGCGGTTAAATATCAGATCCTAATCTGTGGTGCCCCCCCCCTACCGAACCGGATCCACCTGCCGCTTGCTCCGCTGCTTAGCCGACCGCTGCCGCTTTTTCTGGGCGCGGCGACCCCGCTTACTCTTCTCGATGGTGGGACAACGAATATCCCCGAAGTAATAATTGAGGCCGAGGCCCAGGAAAAGGTAGTGATCGTTGAGGCTGGCGTCACCGCGCTGGGTGCCTTCCCGTACGCTGCGGTCTTCCCCATTCTTATAAACCGCGCGGTCACTGAGGGCAACGGCCCGGCCACCGCGGCGGGTGTTCAATTGGGAAAAGTCGGGGTAGAAGGTACTGACGTCGTCGAGGTAGTCCGTTCGCGTATTGCGGATGCTGAGGTGGGCGTCCATACTCCAGGCGTAGGAGAGGTCCCAGCGGATGCCGACGCCGTAGGCCAGGGCCGTGCTCATTCTGCTGTACTCGTCGCCCAGGGCCTGGCCCTCGGTGCCGAAGTTGCGCAGGGGCACGGTGCGCCCCTCATTATTGACGGTCATGGGGGAAAACCGGAAGACGGACACCCCGACGAAGGCATAGGGCGTAAAGAAGTATTCCGGACTGCCGTGGTAGTAAGGCAGGAAGTTGAACTCGAACTGGCTGGTCAGGTCGAAGATGTTGGACCAGAAATCGAGGTTGCGGTTGCGCTCGAAGGTATTTTCACTGTCGCTATCGTAGGCCTCCACCCGCCCGTAGTTAAAACTTCCCCGGACGGCCAGGCGGTGGTTGAAGTTGTAGCGCGCGGCAAAGCCGGCGGCTAGATTTGGACGGTTAAAGCGGAACTCCGTATTCAGGTCTCCCAGGTAAAAGGACGTGCCAGCCCAGGGACCAATTTCCAACCCCCGCATCTCAAACTGGGCCCGGGCGGGCGCGGAGAGCAGGAGGAACAGTAAGCCAAATAAACTAATGATAGGAAGCCGCATGCCGTGTGTCGTCGTGTCAATAACGCCCGGGATCACCGCCGGCGTATGCCCCCTGAAGGTTTTTCCTCCCTTTGTGGTTCACCTTACACCCGCCTCCCGGTCACATGCTGAGCCAGTAAGTGACTTTGGCGACCAGCGCCCGGTTCTTCACCCCGAAATCCAGGCTGTCGTAGTTGTCGGTGTACACCAGGAAAAAGTCGCTAACGGGCGCAAACCGCCACTGCAGCCGGGCGTTGACGTTGATGTTGTCGATCTGGTCGTTGTACTGCAGAAAGGTGGTTAGGAAGACTGACTTACTGAAGGTGAAGTCGATGCGGGGGCCGATTAGGAACAGGGCAGTCCGGGCGTAGGGCTCCGGCAGGTCGATGTACTGGTAGCTAAAGCGCAGGTCGATGCTGCCGAAGGGCTGGTACCGGTAGAGCAGGTTGCCCGAGAGGCTGTAGCCGTAGCCGTTGAAGAACTGGCCCACTTCGGATTCCAGTCCCGTACTAAAGCGTTTGCGGGTGTCGCTGCTATACTCCGCGCCCCCCCGCCAGTAGCCGTAGCCCTGTCCGCCGGGTAGCGGGGCCGCCCCGGTCCGCGAGGGATCGAAATCGTCAAATAGGTAGATGTATTCATATCCGGCACCCACATTAAAGCGACTCGTGTTGGTGTACCGCCACTGATAACCGAGACTGGCGTTGCGATCGATCAGCCCGTCACCCGGCTGGAAGAAGACCCGCATTTCTGTGGTGGGACCCTTTTCCACTACCCTGGGATTGGTGGGGTAGTCGATGCGCGCGGCCTGTACGCCACTCGAGAAGTAGCCGCGGCGGGGCACGAAACCGACCTCGGCGTTGAAGTTTTCGCCCACGTAAATGTGGTCGTACTGCACGTTCCAGTGGCGGTGGCGGTACTCCAGGTTAAGCCCGTGGGAGTAATCGTCGCCCCCCTCCTCCGCCGAGAAGCTCCGGTGTACGAAAGTCTTGCCGTTCCAGGCGTTGTCCTTAGTGGCCAAGT
Source organism: Lewinellaceae bacterium (assembly GCA_963710195.1). Lineage (GTDB taxonomy): Bacteria > Bacteroidota > Bacteroidia > Chitinophagales > Saprospiraceae > Neolewinella. Next base: position 25,870 of record CAVPZF010000002.1, on the reverse strand, counting down.
TGTAGTCGAAGCCGACGACGCGGTTGAAGTCAGCGTTGTTTTCGGTGGTGTCCCTAAAGCTGGTAAAGTTCTGCTTGTTGACGAAGATGGCCCCCACGTTGCTGCGCGCGCCGACCCGTCGCTGGGTAGTAGCTACCGTGTAGTTAAAGCTCGGCAGGCCCTGGTCGGCGTTGCGGGCGGCCTGCATACTGAGCAGCCCGACCCGCCAGTCGTCGTTGAGCTTACCGCTGAGGCGGGCCCCGAAGTAGATCGGGTTCTGGAGGCCCTCCCCGGTGGAGGTGTCGCGCGTCACCCCGATGCGCCGGCTGAAGAAGGGATTGGCCCGCTCGAAACCGAAGGAACCGAAGAGGTCGGCGTTTTCCAGGAAGAACTGCCGCCGCTCGGGGAAGAAGACCTCGAAGCGGGTGGTATTGATCACCTGGGCATCCACCTCCACCTGGCTGAAGTCGGGGTTGACGGTCAGGTCCAAATTCAGGCCGCTGCCGATGCCGATCTTGGCGTCGCCCCCGATGTCGGCGTCGAGGGCGGTGGGGGTACCGGCATCGTAGTCGCGCCGCACGCTGCCGCCGGCGTAGGGAATGAGCGCGAGGTTTTTGCCCTGGGCTTGGGGGGCGCCGCCTTCGAATCGGAGGGAGCCCATGTAGGCCAGGCTCATGATGGTCTGGTTCTGGGGGATGCGGTGCCAGGTGCTGCGGGTGTTACTCTGGGTGTCCATCCGGTAAGAGTTAAAGAACCACTCGGCGGCTCCGTCGGGAAAGCGCAGGCTGGAAAAGGGAATAATCAGCTCGCACGACCAGTAGCCCTCGCCGATGAAGCTCTCGCCCCGCCACTTGTTGTCCCACTCCTCGCGGAAGTCGTCGGTGCTCTCCCCGCCGTTGTAGATGAGGGCCTCGCGATTGACGCCGTAGGGATTCATCCCGAAGACGATCGCATTGGTCTTGTCGCGAAAGGGGTTGAAAACAAAGGTGATGTTGTCGTTCCCCCCGGCCCGATAGTCGCGCCGCAGGCTGGGAATGATGTACTTCTTCCCCGGCGTCCGGCAGATGGCCGCCACGTACAGGTTGGCGTCGTCGTAGCCGAAGTAAATCTCCGTCGGGAAGGCCGAGCGGCTGGTGTCGGCGGGGAAGGTCTCCCAGAAATCTTTTGCGGGTTGGCCGTTTTGCCACTCCAGTTCTTCCAGCTTGCCGTCGAGGGTGATCCCGTCGCTGATGCGCACGGCCGTGGCCGACGGGGCCTGGTTGGCGGTCACGGGGTCGAAGGTCAGCGACTGGGCTTGGGCGCCGACGGCGAACAGCAGCGAGAGGAGGAAGCTGAGCAGGTAGTTCACGAGGGGGGCAAATATAGGGTGCGAACGCCTACCTTCGCCGCGCAATCGGGAGAAGGGAATCCGGTGAAAATCCGGAGCTGTCCCCGCAGCTGTAAGCCTGTAATGCCTGCCGTCACGACGCCACTGGAACCCTCCGGGAAGGCGACGGCCAGGGGGTGAGCCAGAAGACCTGCCCGGTAGCGTCATATTCCTTTGTCTTTCGGTGAGAGAGGGCGGGAAGGCGGGCAATCGGCTACCAGCAAACCAGTCATCGGGTATCAGCTAGCCGCCCCCCCCTACCCCCAATACTCGCTGGCCAGTCCGCTAACCCCGATGCTACCGCGCTACCTTCTACTATTTCTCCTGGCTCCCATCTCTGTCTACGGCCAGGAGTCCCCCGCCCTCTCCACGACCGGCGAGGAGGTGATCGTCACCGGGGCCCGCTACGCCCGCCCCGCCACGGCCAGCCCCGAGCACCTCACCGTGATCGACTCCGCCCAGATCGCGCGGGCCACCGACCTCAGCCAACTGCTCCACGAGCAAGCCGGCATCGTGGTGAACGGCGCGTACTCCAACCCCGGCAAGGACCGCAGCCTCTTCCTGCGCAACGGCGCCAACCAGTACACCCTCATCCTAATCGACGGGCAACCCCTCACCGACCCCTCCTCCCTCGGGGGCGCGGTGGACCTCCGCCTGCTCTCCCTCCAGGGCATCGCCCGCATCGAGATCCTCCGCGGAGCCCGCTCCCTGCTCTACGGCTCGGACGCCGTGGCCGGAGTGATCAACCTCATCACGGACGGGAAGGCCAACCCCGATCCATTTACCGTACACCTGCGCGCCGGCGCCCAGCGCTACGGCACCTTCGAGGGTAACGCGACGGTCTCCGGTACGACCGAGAAGCTCGACTACCGGATAGGCTACGACCACTTTACCACCGACGGACTCAGTGAGGCCCTGGCCCCCGCCGACAGCCCCGTAGCGTTTGGCCGAGACGGGGCCAGCCGCCGTACCTACACCGCCGCCTTCACTTACCGCCTGAACGAGGAATGGTCCATCCGCCCCGCCCTGCGCCGGGCCGAGTTCGACGGCAACTACGACGGGGGCGCCTTCCAGGATGCCCACAATACCTATACCAACGCGCTCTGGCTGCCGAGCCTGGCGGTAGACTACACCCAGGAAGTCTACGCGATCGGCGGGCGTTACAACTACGCGGCGACCGACCGGGTCTTCGACGACGCGGCCTTCGGTCCCTCACCCTTCCGTGGCCGGGCCCAGCAGGGCGATGTCTTCGGCACCTACCGCCCCTCCCCCACCCTGACCCTGACGGCGGGGACGCAGGTGCGGCGCGAACACCTGCAAACTGGCCATGCCACCGCGGACACCCTTTCCACCAATAACGTTAGTCCCTACCTGCAACTCAGCTGGCAGGCGGCCGAGCGCTACCTCCTGGAGGGCGGCTACCGCTACAACCGCCACTCCCACTTCGGCGGCCAGAGCAACTACTCCGTAGCCCTCGGTGTGCAGGCCACCCAAGTACTCCGCGCCCGGCTATCGGTCGCCAACGCCTTCCAGAGTCCCACCCTGGACCAGCTCGGCGGCCCCTTCGGTGCAAATCCGGATCTCCGCCCCCAGGTTTCCACCTCCGTGGAGGCCGGCACCGAGCTCACCGATCCGCGCCGGAAGTACCGCCTGAGCCTGAGCGTCTTCCAGCGCCACATAAAGGACATCGTGATCTACGAGGCCACCGGCTACCAGAACCGCGACCGGCTGCGCGACCGCGGCGTAGAATTCGAGGGCAGCGGCCGCCTCACCGAGCACCTGGACCTGGCCGGTAACCTCACCTTCGTCCGGGGTCGCCTCACCGAAGCCGACGGCACCACAACCGAGGACTTCTTCCGCCGCCCCCGCCTATCGGGCAGCCTTCGCCTGACCTACCGCCCCCTACCCCCGCTGCTGGTCCGCCTGTCGGCCGTATACACCGGCGCGCGGCCCGACGTCTACTTCGATGCCGCCTTCACCCGCTTTGAGACCGACCTCGATCCCTTCGCCCTCCTCCATTTCTACGCCGAGTACCAGTTCGGCGCGGCCCACCCCCTCACCGTCTTCGCCGAAGTCCGCAACCTCACCAACACTTCGTTCGTAGAGGTCACCGGCTACAGCACCCTAGGCGTCACCCCGCGCGCCGGTGTAGCCTGGACCTTCTAGTGGTGCCCCCCCTCCCTTCGTCGAAGCCTGCCGGTCAATCATCCAAAAAAGTACCGAACTAATAGGTAACAAGCCATTTTCGCCCCCAAATTTCACCCGTTTATGGTGCTCACCATTACCCACCTCAACAAGACCTACGCCAACGGCGTGCAGGCCATCAACGATTGTACCCTCACCATCCCCCGCGGCATGTTCGGCCTGCTGGGGCCTAACGGGGCGGGCAAATCCAGTCTAATGCGCACGATCGCCACCCTGCAGGAGCCCGACTCCGGCAGCATCACCCTGGGCGACCTCGACGTACTGCGCGATAAGGACGCCGTGCGCCGCGTGCTGGGTTACTTGCCGCAGGAGTTCGGGGTCTACCCCCGGGTTACCGCCGAGCACATGCTCGACCACGTCGCCCGCCTGAAGGGCGTTGCCACCGGCCGTGAACGTAAGGAGGTCGTCGCCGCCCTGCTCCATCGGGTCAATTTGTACGACAAGCGTAAGCACAAGCTGGGGACTTTCTCCGGCGGCATGAAGCAACGCTTCGGCATTGCCCAGGCCCTGCTCGGCAATCCCCGCCTCATCATCGTAGACGAGCCCACGGCCGGCCTCGACCCCACCGAGCGTAACCGCTTCCACAACCTGCTGAGCGAGATCGGCGAGAACACCATCGTCATCCTGAGCACCCACATCGTCGAGGACGTCACCAACCTGTGCAACGACATGGCCATCATCTGCCTCGGGCAGGTCATCGCCACCGGCCACCCCAGTAATCTGGTCGATACCCTGCAGGGTAAGATCTGGAGCAAGCTCATCGACAAGGCGGAGCTGCCGGGCTACGAGGCCGACCTGCGGGTCATCTCTACCCGCCTCAAGGCAGGCCGTACCCAAATTCACGTGTTCGCCGATTCCCAGCCCGATCCAAGCTTCCAGTCGGTCCAGGCCGATCTGGAGGACGTTTATTTCACCCACATCGGTGCGCGCATGACCCAAGCCGCCGCCCTCACCGCCTAAACGTCCCCGGACCATGTGGAACATCTTCCTCTTTGAACTCCGCTACCGCGCCACGCGGCCGGCGACCTGGATCTACTTCGGCCTCCTCGCCTTCGGGGGCTTCCTGCTCGCGGCCAACAACGCCCTGGTCAGTAGCGAAAAGGCCTTCGCCAACTCAGCCTCCAACATCGTGCTGGTGATGATGATTTTCAGCATCTTCGCCTCCCTGATCGCCTCGGCCGTCATGGGCGTGCCGGTGTACCGCGACATCGAGCACGGCGTCAAGGACTACTACTTCACCTACCCCATCGGGGAGAAGGGCTACCTGTTGGGGCGCTACCTGGGCTCGCTGCTGACCCTGTTTTTCATCAGTACGGGCCTGGTGCTGGGGCTTGTGATTGGTTACAGTTTAGGACCCGTGTTGGGTTGGGAGGAGGCCGAGCGCTTCGGCCCCCACCGCTGGGGGGCCTACCTCAACGGACTGGTCTTCTACATGTGGCCCAACCTGCTGCTGGTGGGTACCATCTTCTTCTGCCTGGTGGCCCTGACGCGCAAAATCTTCGTCAGCTACCTGGGTAGCGTCCTCTTCTTTATCGGCTACCTGGTGGCCCAGACCCTGCTCCAGGACCTGGACAACAAGCTGGCCGCCGCCCTGGCCGATCCCTTCGGCACCGCCGCCTGGCAGCAGATCACCAAGTACTGGACGCCTACGGAGCAAAACGAGCTGCTGGCGCCCATCACCGGCAACCTGCTAATTAACCGCCTTTTTTACCTGGGCATCACGGCCGCGCTGCTGCTGTTCACCCTGTTCCGTTTCGACTTTCAGCGCTTCCTGGGCGGCAGCCGGGCCAAGAAGGTAAGTAAGGAAGAGACGGCGGAGGCCGTGCAGTCGGGCGGGGCCGCGGGTGAAGTGTTGATGCCGCAAGTGGCCCAGCGGTTCACGACCGGCAATGCCCTGCGGCAAATGCTGAGTCAGGCCTGGATCGAGTTTCGGAGCGTGGTGCGGGATCCCTACTTCGTGGCCATCATCACGGGGGCGGTGCTCTTCCTGTTCCTGGATGGATACTTCGGCGCGAGCATCTACGGGACCCCTTCCTTACCGCTGACCTATTACATGATCGAGGTTAAGAACGGCACCTTCATCTTGTTCGTCATGATCGTGCTGGTGTTCTACACCGGCGAGGTCGTGCACCGCGACCGCACGGTAGGCTTCCACCAGATCGCCGACGCGCTGCCGGTGCCCAACTGGACGCTCTTCGGCGGCAAACTGCTCACCATGGCCGGCATCAGCTTTCTGCTGGCCTCGCTGGTGTGGATCGTTGGGGTATTCCACCAGACGATCAAGGGCTACTTCGCCTACGACTTCGGGCAGTACTTTACGGATCTGTACCTGCTCACCTGGCCGCAGTACCTGGTGCTGATGATCCTGGCCTTTGTGGTGCACGTGTTGGTCAATTCCAAATTCGTCGGTCACGTAGTGGCCATCGGACTGTACGCGGCGCTGCTGTTCATCCCGGGGCTGATCGAGATCGACTACAACATGTTCCTCTTCGGGAGCCGGCCAAGCTACATCCTCTCCGACATGAACGGATTCGGTCACTTCCTACCCGGCGTGACCACCTTCAACGTGTACTGGCTGGCCTTTGGGGTGATGCTGCTGGTGGGCGCCCTGCTGCTGTGGGCACGGGGCACGGAGGATAGCTTCCGCTCCCGCCTGCGGGTCGCCGGCCAGCGGGTCAACTGGCGACCGCTGGCGGTGCTGGGTCTTGGCTTTACCGTCTTTGCCGCGACGGGCTTCACGATTTACAATAACGTCAGCGTACAAAACAGCTACCAGAATGCCGAGGCGAGCAAGGATGCCCGGGAACGCTACGAGCGCGATTACCGCCGCTACCTCGCGCTTCCGCAGCCCAAGATCACGGCCGTCAATTACCAAATCGACCTCTACCCCGAGCGGCGGGCGGCGGACGGGCGGGGCACCTTTATAATTCACAATTTCAGTCCTGCCCCCATCGATACCATTTTCCTGAATGGTAGCTACGATCCGAAGGTCTTTGCGCTGTCCACTTTCACCATCGGAGGTCAGTCTCCCGAGCTGATTGAGAACGACGAGGAGGTTCGGGTACAACTGTACCACCTGCCGGCCCCGCTCCAACCCGGGGACTCCGCGGAGATGGTTATGCAGGTCGCGCTGAACTACCAGGGCTTCCCCAACGAGGGCTACCAGTCTGACATCGTCGCCAACGGCAGTTTCCTCAACAGCGGACTGTTCCCGTCCTTCGGCTACTCCCCAAATGGGGAGATCAGCAGCAACCAGGAACGGCGCAAGCGGGAATTGGAAATCCGCGACTACGACCTGCCCCCGGTGACCGACGAAACGGCCCGCAATACCCTGCTCTTCGACGCCAATGCCTACCTGGTCGACTTCAGCGCGACCATCAGCACCAGTCCGGACCAGATCGCGGTCGCTCCGGGCAAGCTGGTGCGGGAGTACAAGCGCGACGGCCGCCGCTACTTCGAGTACGCCAACGCCGGCAAGATTCAGAACTTCTTTAACATCTCCTCGGCCCGCTACAAGCAGGTGGAAGAAGATTACACCACGGCTAGCGGACAGGCCGTGAAGCTCCAGATCTTCCACCACCAGACCCACGCGGCCAACCTCGACCGCTACCTGGATGCAATGAAGCGGAGCCTGGACTACTACACCACCAACTTCGGTCCCTACCAGTTCGACCAGCTGCGGCTGCTGGAGTTCCCGCGGTACGCCACCTTCGCGCAATCCTTCCCCAATACGGTGCCCTACGCCGAAAGCTTCGGTTGGGTGGGCGACTTCACGGATCCCGAGGATACCGATTACGCCTTCACCGTGACCGCCCACGAGGTAGCTCACCAGTGGTGGGGTCACCAAATCACGCCCTCCGCCACCCGGGGGGCCAACCAATTGTCCGAAACCATGGCGGAGTACAGTTCGCTGATGGTGATGAAGCAGCGCTACGGTGAGGCCGCCATGCCCGAATTCCTGAAGTACGAGCTCGACAACTACCTGAGCAGCCGCGCCCAGGAGAGCAAGTTCGAGAAAACGCTGCTGGACAACGACAACCAGTCCTACGTCTGGTACCGCAAGGGGGCCACCATCATGTATACCCTGTCGGATTACGTTGGCGAAGACCAGCTCAACGCGGCCTTCGCCCGGTTCATCGATTCCTTCGGACTGCGCAGCGCGCCCCCCTTCCCCACCTCGCAGGACTGGTACGGCTACATCAAAGAAGCGACCCCGGACTCCCTGCAGTATTTCCTGCGGGAGAGCTTCGAACAGATCACCCTGTACGAAAACCGGGCGCTCTCCGCGACCTACGCCCCCCTGGCGGAAGCCGAAGGTCAGTACCGCGTCACCCTCCAGGTGGACACCCGCAAGATCGTCTACACCGGTGCGGGCGAGGAAGACTTCCGCCCCGACGAACGCAGCCTGATCGAGATCGGCGTCTTCGCCGAAGACGCGAAGAACGACCTGGGTATGACCGCAAAGCAGCCGCTGTACCTCCAGAAGCACTGGCTCACCCCCGGCGAGCACACCCTGGAGTTGATTGTTGACGAGCTCCCAATCAAGGCGGGCATCGATCCCTACCATAAGCTGATCGACCGGGTATCGGATGATAACCTGATCTCGGTCGAGGAATAGCCCAGCGCCACGACCTTGCTAATTAACCAGCAGCTTGCTGGCGACGACCTTGCTGAGTACCTCCCGGGGGTGATCGGCGTAGGAGACCGTTAGGGAGCCGTCGTAGTCCTCCCTCCCGTGGATCTCCAGCACCGTGTGCAGACTCATCCCGCGGGCGTTGAGGAAGTGCAGGAAGTCGTCGGAGCTGTTCTCCAGGCCGGTCACGGTCACGGACTCGCCAACGGCGCACTCGGCCAACCGGCGTTGCTCTGGGGCGTGGATGTGGCCGTCGGCACTCGGGATGGGGGAACCGTGGGGATCGAGCTTAGGGTGGCCCATCAGCGTATCCATGCGCCCGAAGAAAGCTGGACTGTCCACGTGCTCGATCTGCTCGGCAATGGGGTGCACCTCCTCCCAACCAAAGCCCATTACTTCTACTAGGAACATCTCCGTCAGTCGATGCTTGCGCACCACGAGCGCCGCCGCCTTCCGCCCCGCTGCCGTAAGCATCAGGGGCCGGTACTTGCGGTAGTCGACCAGGCCGCGCTCACTCAGTTTGCGCACCATGCTGTTCACGGAGGGGGTGCTCACCCCGAGGGATTGCCCGAGTTGGGAAATCGTCGCACGGCCCTCCTCATCGGCCAGGGCCAGCATTGCCTTGAGGTAATTTTCTTCCGTCGGGGTCGCCATACCACAAATATAGCAGTCCGGGCGGGGACACAGGTGCCGGGTAAAGTCCCGAGTAACGGAAATTACCGGAGGATTTGAACAAAGTTAGCCTATTCTAACTTATGTCGTAGAAGTCATTACCTTTGCGTGACGTTCGCCGCACCCGTGGCCCCGCCCCGAACTTGTTTGCTATGCCTTATCCGTACCTTTTGGTGTTCCTGTTTTCCCTCTCTGCTCACGCCCAAACTGGTCTGTTGAGCGGCACTGCAATGGATCAGGCAGGGGCACCCCTCGGCTTCGCGGGCATTGGGGTGGAGGGCAGCAGCCTGGGCACGTTGGCGGACGAAACGGGCACTTTCACCCTGAGGCTACCGGCCGGCGAGCACCAGCTACTGGTCTCGGCGCTGGGGTATGCCCCGCGTGAACTGCAGGTGGCGATCCGGGAGGGCGACACGACGGAGGTGCGCATTAGCCTGGAAGCCATCGCGGCCGTGCTGGAGGGCGTCGTCGTAACCGGCACCATGAAGGCAGTCAGCCGGGCGAACAGTCCCGTTCCGGTGGAGGTCTATACCGCCAAGTACTTTCGGGCTAATCCGAGTCCAAGCATATTTGAAAGCTTGCAGACGGTCAACGGCGTGCGGCCCCAGCTTAACTGCGCGGTCTGCAATACGGGGGATATTCACATCAACGGTATGGAGGGGCCCTACACGATGGTGTTGATCGACGGGATGCCGGTCGTAAGCGGACTTTCTACGGTGTACGGCCTCAGCGGTATCCCCCAGAGCCTGATCGAGCGGGTCGAGGTGGTGAAGGGGCCGGCCTCCACCCTCTACGGCTCGGAAGCGGTGGGCGGGCTCATTAACGTCATCACCAAGGATCCCACCGACGCCCCTGTGATTGCGGCGGACCTGATGGCCAGCAGCTGGGGCGAGGTGAATCTGGACCTGGGATTGAAGGCGCGGACCGGCGCCGCGCACTCCCTCCTGGGCGTCAACTACTTCAATTTCCAGAACCCGGTAGACAACAATGGCGACGGCTTTACGGATGCTACCCTGCAGGACCGGATCTCGGTCTTCAATAAGTGGTCCTTTGACCGCATCGGGGACCGCCCCTTCGCCCTGGCCGCCCGGTACGTATACGAAGATCGCTTCGGCGGACAACTCGGCTGGGACCGCGGCGACCGCGGCGGCGACCAAGTGTACGGCGAGAGCATCACCACCAACCGCTGGGAGACCTTCGGCAATTACCGACTTCCCGGGCGGGAGGCCATCACCTTTCAATTTAGCGCCAACGGCCACTACCACCACTCGGCCTACGGGACTACCCTCTTCGACGCCACCCAGTATGTGGGCTTCGGGCAGCTGACGTGGACCCGGTCGGTGGGCGCCCATGACCTCTTACTGGGGGCCGCGTACCGCTACACCTGGTACGACGACAACACCGCGGTCTCCGCTGCCGGCCCTTCGGCCACCCGGCTGCCGGGCGCTTTCCTGCAGGATGAAATCCGCCTGAATGCCTCCAACGTCGTACTCTTGGGCCTACGCTACGATTACAACAGCTACCACGGCAGCATCCTGACGCCCCGGCTGAATTACAAGTGGAACTCGGCCGAGAACCGGGACGTCGTGCGCCTGAGTGTCGGCAACGGCTACCGGGTGGCCAACGTTTTCACCGAAGACCACGCCGCCCTGACCGGGGCGCGGGAAGTACGCTTCGCCGAAACCCTGCGCCCCGAAACCAGTTGGAACGGCAACGCCAACTACACCCGCAGATTCCTCCTGTCCCGCGGTGTGGTGATGAACCTCGACGGCTCGGCCTGGTACACCCGCTTCGGTAACCGCATCCTGCCCGATTACACCACCGACCCCAATGCGATCATCTACGCCAACCTGCGCGGATCGGCGGTGTCGCGGGGACTGAGCCTGAGCGGCGATGTAAGTCTGCGCGGGGGCACCACCCTCAACGCCGGCCTCACCCTCCAGGACGTCTACACCCAGGAAGAGAACGGAAAGCGCGAACGGCAGCTGCTCACCGAAAGTTTTTCGGGCGTCTGGCAACTCACCATCCCCCTGCCGGCAGCCCTGCTCAAACTTGACTACACCGGCAATGTGTACGGCCCCATGGACCTGCCCCTGCTCGGCGCGCTGGACGAGCGGACCGGGCGTTCCCCCTGGTTTTCCACCCAGAACCTGCAGATGACCAAGACCTTTCTCAACGGATTGGAGGTATACGCGGGGGTCAAGAACCTACTCGATTTCACCCCACCAGCTAACAGTATCGCGCGCGCCTTCGACCCCTTCGATCGGGGGGTGGAGTATGCCCCGGACGGCAGTGTGCGCGCGACGGCGGGTAATCCCCAGGCCCTGACCTTTGATCCTACCTACGTCTACGCTTCCAACCAGGGGCGACGAAGCTACCTGGGGCTGCGGTGGTCGCTGGCAAAATAAAAAGCGCCCTCTCCAGTAGGAAGGGCGCTGCTGCGCGTAAAAGTGCGCGTAAAGGATAAACGTCTCTCAATAAAAAAACCGAAAATCTCAATGTAAATCCTAATAAACTTAGTCGTCGTGTAGTGTCATTCCTAATTCTCCAGGGAGTACCGGGTGTTGTGTAGCCTAAGGTCAGGGGTAAGACGGGCCCTAAGCAAGGGGGTCACTATTTATTACGGATAAACTTTAGTTGTTACAATTATTCCGGTTTACCTCATCCAGGCGAGCAATTCCGCCAGGAGGGGGTCGGGGGCCTCGGTCTGCGACTCCGCCTTCTCGGCAGGCGCATTGGCCGCATCCCCACGTACGGTCATCGCCATGAGCCGCCGGCGGTCGTAGCGGGAAAATGATGAAAACGTACGGCGGAGGAGGGCCACGACGTCCTCGAAGTCTTCCCACTCCAGTCCGGCGATCCACGCGTCGACTAGTGCAAACAGCGGCGGGTAGTGCAGCAGTAATTGCCCGCTGCCGTGCAGGAAACCCTGAATCCAGCCGGCCACGGCCGCCGCACCCCGGGCACGGGACAGGGCCCGGGAGAAGCGGCGGGCGGCTTCCTCCCCGTCGATGCGGTTGCGGTCAAAGAGCAGGCGAAGACAGAGGCCCTCCACGGCGGGATGCACGCCGGCGTCGGCGGTGCGCAGCAGTCCGTCGAGCCAGAGCTCCTCCAATTCGGGTCGGTCCAGTTGCGCCAGGGCGTAGGCGGCGGTGGCCAGCAGGTCGACCAGCGCTTCCCCCCGCTCGGCGTCCACGTTGGTCGCGGCGGCGGGCAGGGCGGCCATGAGCCGGGGCAGCAGTTCGTCGATGACCAGCAGCAGGGCGGTGGTATCGGTCTTGCGGCTGTCGCCGTACCGGCTGGTCTGCACCAAAGCGGGGAGGGCCGACAGCAGGGCGGCCACGTCGGTGGTCTCCGCGGCCCGCGCGCGGAGCAGCTCCATCATGCGCGGGACGACCTCCGGCAGGGCGGCCCGTAGACAGTGGAGCGTGAGTTCGGCCAGCGGGCGCACGGTAGTGAGGGCAGCGGCCTGCTCGCGGGCGTGGGCGGCGGCGGCCGTGGCCACGGTGTTTCCGTAACTGCCCCGCTCGATGACCAGCAGGCTGAACTCCGGTTGCCATTGCAATAGCCAGATCTCCCGGAAGCTGCTCAGGCTATCGGGGCCGCTCGGCTGCAATTTGCCCCAACGGATGCCCAGCAGGTTGAGGCGGTGCAGCAGATGACTCTTGCGCAGGTCATTGGGCTGCCGCAAGTCGATGCCGCCGCGGGGATCCGACTTAGTGGCCTTGAGGTAGTGCTCGCCGGCCATTTCCCAGAGTTTGCTCAGGCGGGTGCTCTTCACCTCGGCCCGCAGGTCTTCCAGCAGCGGTACGGTGGTGATCCCGGGCGGCACGAAGCCTACCGTCCTTCCTACCGTCAGTTTGTCGTGGATGAGGGCCAGCCGCTCGGGGAGCCCCGCCGCCAGGGTGCTCAGTACGGCTTGCTCTAATTCTTCGATACCCGGCCGCTCGTGCTCGCGCAGGGTTGCCAGCATATTCGCCAGCCCCACCCCCTCGGTGGCCATGGCCGGACTCGCCTCGAAGCCCGCCTCCCGCAGCAGGATGCCCGCCCCCGCCATCCAGCGGTCCACGGCCCGTTCCGGAAAGTCAAAGAGGGTCGCATACCAGGCCGGCGAGGTGACCCCTGCCCCGTAGCCGCCGCCCCGGGCCAGGCGGGGAAAGGACCAGGGCACCCAAGCCTGGCTCACCCGGACTTTCGGCAGTCCTCTGAGCAGCGCCCGATCGGTCCCGACGGGGTACGCCGCGGCGTCGGCCACCGCCGGCCCGTGCCAGGCCCCCACAACGATCGCCACCCGCTCCCACGGTTCCTTCAGCGCCTTGCGGATCTCGGTGCGCATCCAGGCCTCCCGCTGCTGGTTCTCGGCATCCGCGGCCTCGGGGAAGGTTTCCCGCAGGTCGGTCACCACCTGCAGGATGGCCGCGAAGGTTTCCCCGGCCCCCGCCACGCCGCGCTCCAGGGTTGCATCCCACCAACTTTCACTATCTGGATAGCCGGCCAGTTCCGCCACCAACGACAGCGGATCGCGGCGCAGCTGCGCCGTCAGCTCCGCCCGCGACTTCCCCGGAAAGGGCGAAGACTCCTCCACCACCGGGGCCGGAAAAAGGCTTAGGGGCTGCTCGTCCCGGTGCGCCAAGTAATGCCGGGCGGGCAGGTCGATGGGCCGCACTTCCACCCCGTGGTCGCGGGCCCACTCCAGCGCCTGGTATTCCGGACTAAAGCGAGCAAAGGGATAAAAGCTGGCTCGCTCGATGTCCTTCGTATCGTACAGCACCAGCGCCAGCGGGGGCCGCATCCCCGATGCCGTCAACTGAAACAGCGCGGGCGCACTGTCCGCCGGCGCCTCCAACAGGATCAGATCCGGCGCCCACCGCTCCAGCTCCCCCCGCAAGCGGCGCGCCGAACCTGGCCCGTGGTGCCGTATCCCAAACGTGCGCGTCTCCATAAGCCCGAAGGTAAGCCCCCTTCAATCCCTCCTGGCTTCATGCCCTCAATCCTTGTATTCCCTCAATCCTTCATTCCCTCAATCGCTGACCCCTTAACCACCTGACCTATCTTCACCCCATGCACACCAACCCCCTAACTCGCTGGCTCGTCGGGCTTATCCTCCTGGTCCTGTTGCTGTTCGCGGCTTACCTCTGGTTGCGGCCCGTCCTCAGCATCGGCGGGGGCTACGCGGCCAAGCACGCCTGCAGCTGCCATTACCTGCAGGGGCGGGCGCTGGACGAGATCAGCACCCACGACCTCAACTTCAGCGTACTGGGACTTTATTCGTTGAAACTGCGCGGCGATACCGTGCGGTCCTCCTTTTTCGGGCTGGTAGAACGCCACGCGGTACACCTACCGTCAGGGGGCTGTGTACTGATCAATGAGGTAAATCTTCCCCTGCCCACGGGCGGTACCGCGGGTGTAAGGGGTGCCCCCAGCACGGAAGTAGCGGAGGTCGACAATCCGGCCTATAAAGAAGCGCTCGACTACGGCATGCTCCCCGTGCCGGGCGGCGGCGCGCGCGGCATCGTCGTTCTTAAGGACGGCCAGGTGGTCGCCGAGCGCTACGCCGAAGGCTTTTCGAAAGACACTCCCCTACTCGGCTGGTCAATGACCAAGTCGCTGACGGGCATGGCGGTGGGGGCCTACCTAGCCGGGGCGGATTCGACCGCTTCGCCGGCGGACAAGCTTAGGCTCGGCCGACGTCAAACCGGATTGTTCCCTGATCTCTGGAAGGACAAACGGGCGGACATCTCCCTCGCCGATCTCCTTCACATGAACTCCGGCCTGGCCTGGAACGAGGGCTACGGTAGCCTTACCGACGCCACCGTGATGCTGCACGAGCGGCCCGATTTTGCTGACTTCGCCCTGCGCAGCCTGGTTACGGAGGAGCCCGGTACCACCTGGAACTATTCCAGCGGCACTACCAACATCCTCATGGAGTACCTGCGCCGGGAACTGGGGAGCAACGAAGCGCTTTACGCCTTGCTGGATTCCCTCTTTACACCCGTGGCCCCGACCTTGACTATTGAGCCCGACCAGAGCGGACGACCCGTCGGCAGCAGCTACGGCTGGGCCACTGCCCATGACTGGGCCCGCCTCGGTCAACTCCTGCTCCAAAATGGCGTGTGGGAAGGCAAGACGGTAATCCCGTCCGCTTGGATCGACTTCATGCGTGAGCCCGCTACCGGCAGCGCAGGCACGTATGGCGCCCAGCTCTGGCTGCCCGGCCCGGACACCCCCAGCCTACCCGCCGACGCGTTCATTATGCGGGGCTTTCAGGACCAGCGCGTGTTTATCATTCCGAGCCGTGGCCTGGTCATCGCCCGCCTCGGTCACGGGAAGGATAAGGTCACGGACTTTGATGGGCTCCTGCAACGCATCTTCGCCGCCGATGAGTGATCACGACGAATACCTGCGCAAGTGGCGCCTCATCCTCGGCCAGGACGCCCAGGCCCCGGACGGCGGCCCCGAACTGCCCGCCCGCGCCGCCGGCATGGACGCTACCCTGGAGGCCCTCTACCGCGGCGAGGACCGGAAGGGGGGGCTCGGCGCCTCCAGCCCCAACGTCAACCGCTGGCTGGGCGATATCCGCAAGTACTTTCCCACCGATACGGTGCAACTCCTGCAGCGTGACGCCCTCGAACGCCTCGGCCTGCAACAGATGCTGCTGGAGCCCGAATTGCTGGAAACCATCGTGCCGGACGTTCATCTGGTCGGCACCCTGCTTAGCCTCAAGAACGTCCTGCCCGAACGTAGCCGGGAGACGGCCCGTATGGTAGTCCGCCAGGTTGTTGAGGAGATCGAAAGGCAACTTCGCCAGCCCCTCCTCCAGGCGATCAGCGGCCGACGCCGCGCCCACGCCCGCAACCGCCGGCCGCGCCACACGGACATCGACTGGGACCAAACCATCCGCGTCAACCTCAGGCACTACCAGCCCGAGTACCGCACGGTGCTGCCCGTCCACCTGCGGGGCCAGCAGCGGAGTCAGGCCAGCCTCAAGCACCTCATCCTACTCATCGACCAGAGTGGATCCATGGCCAGCTCCGTGGTCTACGCCGGCGTGCTGTCGTGCATCATGGCCAGCCTACCCAGCGTAAAGACGCACGTGGTGGCCTTCGATACCAGCGTAGTCGACCTCACAGCCCAGCTCCCCGACCCCATCGAACTCCTGTTTGCCCTCCAACTCGGTGGCGGCACGGACATCGGCCGGGCCCTGCGCTACGCCGAGCAGCTCGTCACCGATCCCCGCGACACCGTAGTCGTCCTCCTCAGCGACCTGTTCGAAGGCGGATCCGTCGCCAACATGCTCCAGAGCGTCCGCCGCCTTACCCAGACCGGCCTCACTTTCCTCCCCATCTTAGCCCTCAGCGACCAGGGGGCCCCCGCCTTCGACCACGGCGTCGCTACCCAGCTTACGGAACTGGGCCCGAAGCCGTTCGCGAGTACGCCGGGGGCGTTTGCGGAGGTGCTGGCGCGGGCGCTGTATGGGGGATAGGGATTGAGGGAGGGAGGGATTGGAGGAGGGGGGCCTCAATCCTTCGATCCTTTAATCCCTAAAAACTAAGATCCACAATCCGCAGCCGCTTGTACTTTCCCGGCTTGAACTTGCGGGTGCCCAGGACCTTGAAAAGGAGAAATCCGGTACCTGCGGAAACGGCCGTGACCAGCGCATCGTCGCCAGAGTAGCTGGTGGAGGGATCCTTATCGGTGGCGTAGCCGAGAGCGGCAAAGAAAGACCAGCCGGCACCGAAGGTCATCAGTCCGATACCAATCTTGGAGGCCAGGGTGTTGCCGAGGTAGATGGATTCAACTTCGTCGAGCAGTACGTAGCGGTCGTTGATGACGAGCGCCTGGATGTCGGGGCGCATCTCGCGGATGTAACCCTCCTGCCAGAATTTATCGCCCTTGAGGCGGAAGCGCAGAGCGTCTCCCTCGTATACCCGATCGCTCTTAGAGGCCGTCAGCTTTTCAAAGAGCAGCACGCGTTGGGCGACTACGGTGTCGGTGGGCCACAGCAATAAAACTAGCGGAAGGAGCAGCACAAGCAGGCGCATACCGGAGGGGTGTTGGAACCAAGGACGTTCTTTACGCAAAGATAGTTGGCTACTTCGTGGCGGTGACGCGGATGATTTTCTCCATTTGGTCGGCGTAGGCCGCGAGCACTTCGCCAAGTTTGGCGATCTGCTCCTGGGCTTCGGCAAAGTCCCGCTGCTCGATGGCCTCGCGGATGCCGGGCAGGGTCTTCACGCCGTAGCCCGTGTAGTAGCCGGGAGCATACACGTGATGAATGAACCAGGGGCGGCGGGGTAGGCCTTCGGGACGGGTAAGTTGTCGTTCCAGATTGATAAACAGTCCGTTGAGGCGCTCCCGGTCGGCCACGGGGAGCTGGGCGGCTGCGAGGGCATCGTAGTCGCCCGCTAATGCTTCGATGCGGTTAAGGCCGTTCTGGAGGGGGGCGAAGTTCAGGTAGGGTACCTCTGGCTTAACCTTCGGGGCGAAGAAGGGCTTGGTCGGGTCGGCGGCCAGTGCATAGGTGCCTTCCTTAATCAGCTTGTTTTCGCGGGCGGTCTGCTCGCGCATTTTTCCGGTGAGGTCCATGACCTCCTTGCCGTAGCCGGCCAGCGTCTTGCTGAAGCGTTCGAACTCGAAGGGCAGCACGTCGGCCTCGGCCAGGCGCAGCGTCGTGCGGCCCGCCACCTTCACTAGGGCGGCGCCGTAGCTGAAGTCCGGGTCCTTAAAGCGCTTATAGTGGGCGTAGGAGTCGTACATGGTGTGGTACTCCCCGCCGCTGCTCTCGCCGCCGAAGCCCATGTTGAAGGCGGCAATTCCCAGGTGCTGGAAGAAAGGGGAATAGTCCGAGCCGGACCCCAGGGCTGAAAGGGGAAAGTCCGTAATCACTTTTTGCTCGTTCACCTCGGTTTCGGCCTTGGCGCGGGCGAACACCGTCGCCCCGGTTTGCGGATCCTCGACCTCCCGGGTAATTTCTCCGAAGAACTTCTCCAGGGTGTGTGAGCCCCCCGCGCTGAGGAATCCCCGGCCGGTGCCGTCAGTATTGATGTAGGCGACCGCCTTTTCGCGCAGTTCGTCGGCGTGGGTTTCGACCCACTCGGTGGAGCCGAGCAAGCCGGGCTCCTCCGCCCCCCAGGCGCAGAATTTGATGGTGCGCTTGGGCTGCCAGCCGGACTTGACCAGCTCCCCCACCGCCCGCGCCTCCTCCATCACGGCTACCATACCGCTAATGGGGTCATTGGCACCGTGCACCCAGGCGTCGTGGTGATTGCCGCGGAGGACCCACTGGTCGGGGTACTCGCTGCCCCGCAGGGTGGCGATAACGTCGTAGGCGGGGGCCTGGTCCCAATTGAATTCCAGCTTCAGCCGCACTTTCGCCGGGCCGGGGCCGATGTGGTAGGTCAGCGGCAGGGCACCGCGCCAGGAGGAAGGGGCGACTGGTCCACTCAAGGCCTTTAAGAGGGGTTCGGCGTCGTGGTAGGAGATGGGCAGTACGGGGATCTTTGTCAGTCCTTCCGCCTCCGACCGGTCGATTCGCTTGGCGTCAGCAGTAGCGCCGTAGCCGGGCGTGAGGGGGTCGCCGGGGGCGGCGGGCAGATCCATGACCGCCCCGCGCTGTACGCCGTACTCATTCTTGTAGGCGCCGTCGGGGTAGGTCTCCCCCTGGTAGTAGCCGTCGTCTTCCGGATCGGAATAGAGAATACAGCCGATGGCGCCCTTTTCGGCGGCGACCTTGGGCTTGATGCCGCGCCAGGAGCCCTGGTACTTAGCGATCACAATTTTGCCGGTCACGTCGATACCGCGCTTTTCCAATTCCTCGTAGTCGGCCGGAATGCCGTAGTTGACGAAGACCAGTTCAGCGGTCACGTCGCCGTCGATGGAGTAGGCGTTATAGGGGGGCAGGGCCTCGTCGGTCTGCTCCGTGGAGGCATCCCCCGCTACCGGTGGCTCTTGGAGCAGGGCGGTGTACTTAGTGGGAGCAAGAAGCTCCAGGCTGCGCACCTTGGGCGTCGGGAAAAGTACGTCGAAGCGTTCCACTTCTACCTCGTAGCCCCAGGACCGGAACTTCTCGGCCATATAGTCCACCACTTTTTTATCATATGGGGAACCAACGTGGTGGGGCCGGGCCGTCATGTACTGCATCCAGGCGTCGAGGTTGGTGGGCGTGACGAGGGCGTCCAGGCGTTGCTCGAGCGCGCGCTGCTCGGCGGCGTGTTCGGCCGTGAACCCCAGGAGGGGGGCAACGGTCTGGGCGGATAGGCCAGTGGCAAATAGGAGAACGAGGAAGGAGTATAGTTTGAACATAGTCTTGCGAAGATGGGCTGGCACCGGATACACCGGCAAATGGTGAATGTACATCAGCGATCAAAGGGCGGCGGGTTCACGCGGAAGATGGAGTCGCTGATGGTGTGCATGTTGTAGGTCTGCCAGTCGGGTGAGAGGAAACGGAAGCGGCCGATACCGATGTCGCCGTTGGTCTTCCACTGGTCCCACGGCGCGGATGGAGATAGCCAGTAGTCGGACCCGGCGCTCAGCAGCAGCCGGGCATCCGCGCGGTCGTCCGTCCGGCTGCTGTCGGCCAGGATCAGGCGACCGTCGATGGCGGACCACACCGCCTCGATGTCGCTGGCGTTCATCGCCACCCGCCCCTCCTGCGGCCAGAAGTGGAAGTTGTAGCCATCCTGGAGGGTGGCCGAAGCCCCCTCGTCTTCCACGCGAATGTCGGCGGGGACGTTGACATCGTTCTGAAAATCTTCGGCGTAGTTGGCTCCGCCGACTTGGCTGGAGTGCTGCCAGTTGGTCCAATCCCCGGTCCCCTTACTGAGGTACCACGTGCGCAGATTCTTGAGCTGGAAGCGGGTGTTTGGGGGGGCGGAGTGGCCGGCGGCGGCGTAGACCTGCCCCCAGGTGATCATCGCTGACCAGTCTTCCGGCGGCTTATTGCCGTAGCCGGGGCGGGGATGGCTGCTCCAGTCTATATGATCGGGTACGCCCCGGGGGATCGCTTCGTGTGCTAAGACCATATCGTTGCCGAGCTGGTGGAGGCTATTGGGGATGGTAGTGGAGGGCGCGATGTCAGCGGTGCCAGCCGTAGTAGACTCCTCTTCTGTGGTGCAGGCTAGGAAGCAGGCAAAAAGCAAACTGGCAATGAGGAAAGCACGGAGCATGGAGAGGTCAATTAGAGGCATCAAGGTAGTAACCTAAGGTAAGAATTAGCGCTGACCCCGTTGGACGGGCCCCCCCCGTCCAACGGAAAGCGGTTGGACGGGGGGGGGGGGGCGTCCAACCGCTTGGGTTCAAATTGCGTAAATTTACCCAGCCGGCATCCCGGGGTCGACCACACCTTATTCGCTCTCAACTACTACCACCATGCTTCGCTACCTCCCCTGCCTGCTGTTCCCCGTTTTAGTTTCCTGCAGCGACTCCGGCGCCAGCGCCCCGGCCGAACGTTCCGACGTCGAGCTCCACGACCACGCCGACAGTCTGGCTCACGCCTACCTGATCACCGACGGCCACGTTGACCTCCCCTACCGCCTCAAAGTGAAGAACTTTCGCCTCGACCGCGAGCTGCTGGGCATTCCCATCGAAACCGACGAGGGCGACTTCGACTACGTCCGGGCCGTAAGGGGCGGCCTCGACGCCCCCTTTATGTCGATCTACATCCCCAGCAACCTGCAGGAGGAGCCCGGGGCCTCCCCCGCGCTGGCCGATAGCCTCATCGACATGGTGAAGGGCATCGCCGCAGCCCACCCCGACAAGTTTCGCGTCGCCCGGAGCCCCGACGACCTGGAGCAGAACTTCCGGGACGGCGTCATGAGTTTGCCCCTGGGCATGGAGAACGGCTCCCCGATCGAGGACGACCTTAGCCGCGTACAGGAATACTTTGATAAGGGGATCCGTTACATCACGCTTACCCATGCGAAGGACAACCTCATCTCCGATTCCAGCTACGACACCACCGCTACCCACGGTGGCCTTAGCCCCTTCGGCGTGGAGGTCGTGAAGGAGATGAACCGCGTCGGCATCATGGTCGACATCAGCCACGTCAGCGACTCCACTTTCTGGGACGTGATGCAACTCACCAACGTGCCCGTCATCGCCAGCCACTCCTCCGTGCGCTACTTCACCCCCGGCTTCGAGCGGAATATGGACGATGCTATGATCAAGCGACTTGGGGAAAATGGCGGGGTCATCCAGATTAACTTTGGGTCCAGCTTTCTCGATGGCGCCCTGCGCGAACGTCAGGATAGCCTCCGCGACATTATGCGTACCCGCTTGGTGGATGCCGGCGTCGATATGGACAGTGAGGAGGCTGAGATGATGATTGACAGTTTCCAGCAGGAAAATCCAACCCTCTACTCCGACCTCGAGATGGTCGCCGACCACATCGACCGCGTGGTGGAGATTGCCGGCATCGATCACGTGGGGCTGGGGTCCGACTTCGATGGCGTAGGCGACAGCCTGCCCACCGGACTCAAGGACGTAGCCGACTACCCCAACCTGATCTATACCCTGCTTAAGCGCGGGTACTCCGACGCCGAAATCCAAAAGATCTGCTCGGGCAACGTGCTGCGGGTCTGGCGGGCGGTAGAGGCCGCTTCATCCGCCCGGGGCTAACTGTTTTAGCACCTTTATCATTCTTCGCTCAATAAGGGCGTAGTCCAGTATCTCCTTTCCCGTGTACATAAAGAGGAGGGCCACTTGGGGCGGCGGGGACTGCCCCGGCACCTGCGGCCCCGCCACTAACAGCTCTTTGTGCAGCCGGTAGGCCTCCCGCATTCGCCGCTTGAGGAGGTTGCGGTCGACGGCCCGTTTGAAGCGGCGTTTAGGCACCACGAAGGTCACCTGGAAGGGATGCGGCCCGTGCACTCTCCCGACCGGTCGGTACAGTACGCGCACCGGATACGCCGCCCGCGAACCCGCCCCGGTGGCGAAGAGTCGACCGATCTCGGTGCGGGATTTCAGGCGCTCAGCGGAATACAGACGGTAGGGCACGGGCGGGGTTTACGGACGAACATCGGGGCGCGCGCACCCGTTGCACCAACATAACAAAATAGTAGAAAATGGCTACCCCCACTAAAGAATCCAAAGCCCCCGCGAAGGCTAAAGCATCGAAAACTTCCACCCTGCCCAAGGCCAATATGCCCGACGAGATGCTGGAAACCCCCACCGACCTCGACCGGGAGATGGTGGACAAAGTCGTCAAAGCACTCAACCCACTCGTCGCGGACCTGATCGCTCTGTGGGTGAAGACCAAGAACTACCACTGGCACATGGCGGGCCGCAACTTCCGCGATTACCACCGGATGCTCGACGACCAGAGCGAAGAACTCATCACCACGGTGGACCCCCTCGCCGAGCGTGTCCGTAAGTTGGGCGGCAAGACCATCACCAGCATCGGTCAGATCGCCAAACTGCAGAACGTGACCGACAACGACTCGGCCGAGGTCCATCCCCGCGATATGCTCATCGACCTGATGCGCGAAAACAAGAAGATGGCCGCTAACCTGCGCGCCGCCCACGCAGTGTGTGAAGAGGCGGACGACATCGGCGGCGGCAGCTTGCTGGAGGATTACATCAACGCCACGGAGCGGCGGACGTGGTTCCTGTTCGAGGCTACCCGCGAAGTGGAGCTGGGCATTACCCCCAAAAGCAACGGCAAACCCGGTAAATAACTACCGGCTAAAGCCCCATCAGAAAAGCCCCGGTTCGGATTTCCGAGTCGGGGCTTTTTGTGTGTGGACACGGCTAAGAGCTTGTTTGAGTTTTCCGAGCCTGACGAAAACGCCGCTAATTTGGGTCTAATCGAGCCTCCAAAAGGGGAGCCTAGCGGGCTAGGTGACGCTTTTTGAGGGAAGGAGCGGGCGCAAAGGAGTAGGGTTACGGCCGTGAGCGGGAATCCCAAACAGGCTCTAATTCAGGCTGCTACACATCCACCTTAGCGTACTTCGCATTGGCCTCGATGAAGGCCCGGCGGGGCGGTACCTCATCCCCCATCAGCATGCTGAAGACGCGGTCGGCCTCGGAGCTCTCCTCGATCTCTACGCGCTGAAGCATGCGGGTATCGGGGTCCATGGTGGTTTCCCAGAGCTGGGTGGCGTTCATCTCTCCCAGGCCCTTGTAGCGCTGCACCTTTACGGCCCCGTCGTTTTCGCTCTTGCTGTAGTTGGCGATGGCGTCACGGCGCTCATCCTCCGTCCAACAGTAACGGAACTGCTTGCCGCGGCGTACCTGATAGAGGGGCGGCTGGGCGATGTACACGTAGCCCCCCTCCACGAGGGCGTGCATGTAACGGAAGAAAAAGGTGAGGATCAGGGTTACGATGTGGCTGCCGTCGATGTCGGCGTCACACATGATGATGATCTTGTGGTAGCGCAGCTTAGTAAGGTTCAGCACCCGTTCGCCGTGTTCGCCCTCCACGATGCTCACGCCCAGGGCGGTGAACATGTTTTTGATCTCCTCATTCTCGTAGATCTTGTGCTCCATGGCCTTCTCCACGTTGAGGATCTTACCGCGTAGCGGCAGGATGGCCTGGAAGGCGCGGTTGCGGCCCATCTTGGCGGTCCCGCCGGCCGAATCGCCCTCGACGAGGTAGATCTCGGAGCCCTCGGGGTCCTTGTTGGAGCAGTCGGCCAGCTTACCGGGCAGTCCCGTACCGGTGAGTACGTTCTTGCGCTGCACCATCTCGCGGGCCTTGCGGGCGGCGTGGCGGGCGGTGGCGGCGATGATCACCTTGTCGATGATGCGCTTGGCCTGGAGGGGGTTCTCTTCCAGCCAGTGACCGACGCTCTCGCCGACGGCACGGCTCACGATGCCGGTGACTTCGCTGTTGCCGAGCTCGCCCTTGGTCTGTCCCTTAAACTGGGGCTCGGGCACCTTCACGGATACGACGGCGGTCAGGCCCTCACGGAAGTCCTCGCCGCTGACTTTGAACTTCAGCTTCTTGAACAGGCCGCTGTCGTCGCCGTACTTCGTGAACAGCCGGTTCACGGCGCGGCGGAAGCCGTTGACGTGGGTACCGCCCTCGCGGGTCTTGATGTTATTGACGAAGGAGTAGATGTTCTCCTGGTAGGTCGTGTTGTACTGCATGGCCACCTCGACCTCCACGTTGTCTTCTTTCGACTTGACGTAAATGGCCTCCTCGATCAGGTCCTGCTTGCCCTCGTCGAGGTACTTAACCATCTCGGCGAGGCCACCTTCGCTGTAGAATTCTTTGCGCACGGGCTTACCGTCGTCGTCGAGCTGCCGCTCGTCGGTGAGGCTCAGCATCAGTCCGCTGTTGAGAAAAGCGAGTTCCTGCATGCGGCTGGCCAGCGTCTCGTACTTGTAGACAACGCTTTCGAAGATCGTAGTGTCCGGCTTGAACATGATCGTGGTACCGGTATGGTCGGTGGTACCGACTTCGTGTACCTGGTTCTGCGGCTTGCCCTCGCTGTAGTCCTGCTGATAGATCTTGCCGTCGCGGTGAACGGTGGCGCGCAGGTGGCTCGACAGCGCGTTGACACAGCTCACGCCTACCCCGTGCAGTCCGCCGGAAACCTTGTAGGTATCCTTATCAAACTTACCACCGGCGTGGAGGACGGTCATGACGACTTCCAGGGCGCTCTTCTGTAGCTTTTCGTGCATGCCTACGGGAATGCCCCGGCCGTCGTCGATGGTGGTGATCGAGTTGTCCTCGTGGATAATCATATCGATGCTGCTGCAATAGCCGGCGAGGTGCTCGTCGATGGAGTTGTCGACCACTTCCCACACCAAGTGGTGCAGCCCCCGCGTATCGGTGCCCCCGATGTACATCCCGGGCCGTTTGCGGACGGCTTCGAGGCCCTCCAAGGCGGTGATATTCCCAGCGTCGTACCCCGCTTTCGGGTTCAGCTCGTTGTTCTTTGTCATACCAACAAAAGTACAAAAATTATGCCAGCTTTCCTAGGCTTTTGGTGCCCCGGAACCGGTCCTCTAACCGGCACTTCAGCAGCCCTACTGCAAGGCCAGATTTAACCCGGAGTAGAGGTACTTCCGACTTCGGCTACCCACGCTCCGGCGGCCTCGCGCAACAAGCGTATACGTGCGGCCGAAGGTCACGAACCGCAACTCTACCTCCACCACGAACTCGATAGCGTGAGGGCTAAAGCCGTCGCTACGCGTAGCGGCCACTTCAGCGGCCCAGCTGCTTTTCATTGACATACTTGGCGATGGGTGCGCCGGGGGTGTCCAACTCGATGCCTGGCTCGGTTAGGGGGGATTCTACGTCGTGTCGGGGCAGGTGACTAGGCTAAATTGGTAACGGCAGACTTATCGCAGCGTGACGGCTAAAGCCGTCGCTACACGTAGCGGCCACTTCAGTGGCCCTGCTGCTTTTCATTGACATACTTGGCGATGGGTGCGCCGGGGGTGTCCAACTCGATGACTGGCTCGGTTAGGGGAGATTCTACGTCGTGTCGGGGCAGGTGACTAGGCTAAGTAGGTGACGGCAGACTTATCGCAGCGTGACGGCTAAAGCCGTCGCTACGCGTAGCGGCCACTTTAGTGGCCCTGCTGCCTGACATACTTGGCGATGGGTGCGCCGGGGGTGTCCAACTCGATGCCTGGCTCGGTCAGGGGGGATTCTACGTCGTGTCGGGGCAGCTGACTAGGCTAAGTAGGTAACGGCAGACTTATCGCAGCGTGACGGCTAAAGCCGTCGCTACACGTAGCGGCCACTTCAGTGGCCCTGCTGCTTTTCATTGACATACTTGGCGATGGGTGCGCCGGGGGTGTCCAACTCGATGCCTGGCTCGGTTAGGGGAGATTCTACGTCGTGTCGGGGCAGGTGACTAGGCTAAGTAGGTGACGGCAGACTTATCGCAGCGTGACGGCTAAAGCCGTCGCTACGCGTAGCGGCCACTTTAGTGGCCCTGCTGCCTGACATACTTGGCGATGGGTGCGCCGGGGGTGTCCAACTCGATGCCTGGCTCGGTCAGGGGGGATTCTACGTCGTGTCGGGGCAGCTGACTAGGCTAAGTAGGTAACGGCAGACTTAT
>CAVPZF010000001.1:260000-718449 GCA_963710195.1 Lewinellaceae bacterium | reverse complement strand
TAGTTCAATCCTGAAGCACTAGGGCCCCACTCCTAAGTTGCAAGGCCGCCGGGCGGAAAGAGAGCCGGTCAGAAATCACTTCAGGTGGCCGCGCGGGGTATAACTCCCCTTGCACCAGCGTCCCCGCCCTGCTTGGTCTGCCTAGCTCCCGGATCGAATGGACGAGCACCAGGGTAGAAATAACCAATCCCATTTCCCCTCACCACCCTAAAAACTAGCCGTACCTTTGCCCCATGGATTTCATCTTCACCATCGTCATGATCTACCTCGCGTACCGGGGCTACCAGTGGTACCAACGCGTGCAGTCGCAGGTCAAGGGGGGTCCTCCGCCTAACCCGAATATCGACATTACTCCGCCTGAGGAGCGGGATGATTATATTGATTACGAGGAGGTTAAGTAGTCCTCGATAAAGGCAATAGAGAGATTCACGGAGGTTTCACGGAGGGTAGTATGTTTTGGCTTTCACCGCAGCGTGCGCTGGGCTCGATCCCCCGTAGCGAAGCGAGCAATCTGCCCCCCTCCTCCGTGAAACCCCGGTGAAGCCCTCCGAGTCCTCTGTGGTGAACCCTCAGCGAAGCGAGTAGTACCTTTGCCCCCCATGTCTGACACCCCTCATCCACGCTTTCCCGGCCGCCCGAGCGACTGGGTCCTTTACAAGGACAACCAGCTGATCGCCTTCAATAAGCCCGCCGCCCTGGCCGTGGTACCCGACAAGAAGAACAGCCCCAACCTGCTGCAAATTGGTGCGGCCTACGTCC
This sequence comes from Lewinellaceae bacterium, assembly GCA_963710195.1. Taxonomy (GTDB): domain Bacteria; phylum Bacteroidota; class Bacteroidia; order Chitinophagales; family Saprospiraceae; genus Neolewinella. The sequence goes on along the minus strand of CAVPZF010000001.1, from coordinate 717,690 downwards.
ACCACGACCTGTACCCCATTCACCGGCTGGACCGGCCCGTCTCGGGCGTCGTGCTGTTCGGACAAAAGTCGAGCGCTCAGGCGAAGGTGTCGGAGCAGTTTCAAAACCGCAGCGTCGAGAAGACCTACCTCGCCGTGGTAGGGGAGCGGCCCGCCGAAGACGAAGCTACCCTGCTGCACTACATTCGCGAGGGGAAGGGCAATACCTCCCAGGTGGTCGAGCAGTCCGATAAAGCTGGCAAGCGGGCCGAGCTCATTTACCGCTATTTGGGGAGCAGCGACCGCTACCACCTGCTCGAGATCAAGCTCCTGACCGGCCGCAAGCACCAAATCCGGGCGCAACTGGGGGCCATCGGCAGTCCGCTGCGGGGGGATACGAAGTACGGCTTCAAGCGGGCCAACGAGGATAAGGGCATCGACCTGCACGCGTACACCCTGGCCTTCGACCACCCGGTGAGCGGGGCGCGGGTGGAGCTTACCGCGCCTTTGCCGGAAACTCCGGTTTGGCAGGGGTTTACGGAGATTACTGATAGGCTGAAGCCGCACTCGTAGAGTGCGTTGCACAATCGCGGTCGGAGACCGCATCGCACCGACCCACCGCTTAATTTATGACCGCTGAGATTATTTTTAAGTACTTCCCGGACCTGACCGAGACGCAGCGTATCCAATTCGCGGCCCTCGACGGGCTGTACCGCGACTGGAATGCCAAGATCAACGTGATCAGCCGCAAGGACATCGATAACCTCTACATCCACCACGTGCTCCACTCACTGGCCCTTGCCCGTGTCATTTCCTTCAAACCAGGGACGCGGGTGCTGGACCTGGGCACCGGCGGCGGCTTCCCCGGCATTCCGCTCGCCATCCTCTTTCCGGAGGCGGACTTCCACCTCATCGACGGCACCGCGAAGAAGATCCGCGTCTGCCAGGAAGTGATCTCCGCCTTAGGGTTAAAGAACTGCCGTGCCGAGCAGCAGCGCGCCGAAGAACTCAAACGCCCCAGCTACGAATTCGTCGTCACCCGCGCCGTTGCCAAGATCGACCAGCTCGCTCACTGGAGCCTCCGCCTTATCACCGGCAAGCAGCGCCACGGCCTCCCCAACGGCATTCTGGCCCTTAAGGGAGTAGGGCTGAAGGAGGAACTGGCACTCTTACCTAAGGGGGCGTACGTAGAGGAGTTTCCGATCGATAAATGGTTCGCGGAGCCGTTCTTTGCGGAGAAGGAGGTGATGTACTTGCAGTACTAAGTTTACCGCGGATTTATCGCTGCGCGATGGGGTATTAACCGCGGAGTACGCAGAGTTGCGCAGAGTTTTGTGGTACTAATGCAGTGCGTCAGTAAGTAGTCGGACATATTTATCGTGCCATTTCCATCTGGTGAATCGTATGGCTCACCGAGGCGAAAAACGCAGACAACACCTGAGTGTTGGCGAGGCTTTTCAACGAAGGAGAGCCGCAGGAGGCAACGAGGGAAATTGTAAAGATAATTGTGTCCGACTACTTAGATACCTCTGCGCAACTCCGTGTACTCTGCGGTGTAAAAACACGAGCGCAGCGAGCAGAGCCGTAAAGAAGAATCCGCGGTGAGTCTATTACATATACCCCAGAGCCATCACCAAGAAGGTGAGCATAAACGGCATAGACACCCAGAACCACTGATTCATAAAGATCAGCATTAGAATGAAGATCACCAGGCTGATCAGGAAGAAGATCCAGTAGTTGCGCTGGGTAGTGTGGGGTTGCGTCTCGGCGGTAACGGCGTCTTTGGAAGTCATGGTCGTGCTATTAGGACAAAGATAAGGCTAGTACCCCACTTCGCTGGCCGCCGCCTGATCTAAAAACCAGTGGAGGCGACCGGAGGTGGGCTGGATGTGGGCGGCTGGAAACTGACTAGCCTGCTGCTCGCGATTGACGATCTGGGCCACCCGCAGCGTCTTGCTGTTGCCGGTGACCAGGAAAACCACCTCGTCGGAGGCGTTGATGACCGGACCGGTGAGGGTGACGCGCACCTGCCCGCTCTCGGGGTGTCTGGCCACGGCGCAGATGCGGCGGTCGGTCAGCAGCTCCATACGGTCGGGGAAGATGGAAGCGGTATGGCCATCGCCGCCCATTCCCAGCATGTTGAGGTCGAAAATGGGCAGGCCGTCGGAGTTCTGGGGCAGCAGGCGGCTAATGGTCTCCGCGTAAGCGCGGGCGGCTTCCTCGGGCTCCAGATCGGTGGGGACGGGGTGGATCTGCTCCTCTACCACGGGAACATGGTCGAAGAGGAGGCTCTTCACCTCCCCGTAGTTGCTCTCGGGATCGTCGTAGGGGACCAGGCGGTCGTCGCCCCAAAAGAAGTGGAGGCGGCTCCAGTCGATCCTGTTTTTATACTCTTCGGCCAGCAGTTGGAAGAGCAGCTTAGGCGTCGTTCCTCCGGACAGCGCCCAGAAGAGCGGTGCCCCCTCGCTCTTCGCCAGCTTGTCCACGAGGTGATCCGCAAAGGCACGGGCCACGGCCGGACCGTTGGGAGCGATGTGAAGATTGGGGTTGTAGGGCTTATCCATTCTTGATCAGGTCTAAAAGGTCATTGGCGCTGAGACCCGCGCTTTGCTCGGTGCCGGCGAGCAGGCTATCGGCCAGGTCGCGCTTCTCGGCGTGCAATTTGACGATTTTTTCCTCGATGGTGTTCTCGGACACGAAGCGGTACACCGTCACGGGCCGCTGCTGGCCGATCCGGTGGGCGCGGTCGCTCGCCTGGTCCTCGACGGCCGGGTTCCACCAGGGGTCGAGGTGCAGCACGTAGTCGGCCGCGGTAAGGGTCAGGCCCGTACCGCCCGCCTTGAGGCTGATAAGAAAAATGTCGCCTTCGCCGCGCTGGAAGGCCTGCACCGCCTCGTCCCGCTTGGGTCCGGGCGTGCTGCCGTCGAGGTACTGGTAGGGCACGTCGTTCTCTTTGGCCCAGTCTTCCACGATGCGCAGGTGACGGACAAACTGACTGAAAATGAGGGCCTTATGGCCGCCGTCCCGCAGTTCCTGCACGGTTTCCGCGAGGAGTTCGAGCTTGCTGCTACCGATGTCCACGGTGGGGTCGACCAGCTTTGGGTTACAGGCCGCCTGCCGCAGCTTCATGAGCTCGGCCAGGATCTGGAAGCGGCGGTTCGGTCCCTCGCTGTCGTCGATACTCTCCAGGGCGTGCTGCCGCAGGGCCTCGTAGAAGGCGCGTTCGGGTGGCGAGAGCTCGACGGTGAGGGTGACTTCGGTCTTGGGGGGCAGCTCCTCGAGGACTTCCTCCTTCCGGCGGCGCAGGATGAAGGGTTGGATCAGCCGCCGCAGCTGCTGCCGGCGCTCGTTATCGTTGTTGCGGGTCACCGGGATGGTGTACTTCTCGTTGAAGCGCTGAAAGCTGCCCAGGAGGCCCGGATTTAGGAAAGTAAACAGGTTCCAAAGCTCCCCCAAGTGGTTCTCGATGGGCGTACCCGTCGTGGCTACCCGGAAGTCGCCCTGCAGCTTCATCGCGATCTGGCTGCGCTTCGTGCCGCGGTTTTTGATGGCCTGTGCCTCGTCCAGGATGATCGTTCCGAAGCGTTTTGCCGCCAGCGCATCGCCCTCAAAGGGCAGCAGGCCGTAGCTCACTACCAGCATATCGTAGTTGCCCACGCCATCGATGATCTCCTGGCGGTCACTACCCTCCAGCAAGATGGGATTGAGCGTAGGGGCGAACTTGGCCGCCTCCCGCATCCAGTTTCTGGTCACGGATGCGGGTGCAATGACCAGCGCCGGACCCTCCTCCGCCCGCGCCTGCAGCATCGCCAGGCCCTGTACGGTCTTTCCCAGACCCATATCGTCGGCCAAACAGGCGCCTACCCCCCAATCGGCCAGTCGCATGAGCCAGCGGAAGCCATCGAGCTGGTAGGGCCGCAGTTCCGCCCGAAAGGTGGAGGGCACCCGCGCCATCGTCTGGTTCACGCTCTGAATACGCGTGAGGCTGTCGCGCCACGCCACGTCCGCCTCGAAGGCACCGAACTGGTCGGCCACGTCGTCGAGGATGCTGCCGGCCAGGGGGTGCAGTTGCAGTCCGTCGGCGGTCGAGGTCATCAGGCCCTCCATTTCCCGCAGCTTGCGGCGCAGCTGCTCGGTGAGGGCCACGTACTGTCCTTCGCTGAGTTGGATAAAGTTGCTCTGTTCGTTCTCGCTTACCTTCTCCAGCAGCTCGCGGAAGCTGATTACCTGATTGTCGTCGACGGCCAGGGTGCCCTCCACATCGAACCAGCCGGCCTTCTCCTTCACGCCGAGGCTGAGGTCGCCGAAGTCGACGCTGCCGATAAGTTTGATGCGTTCTCCCCGGGGGTGCTCCAGCACGATACGTTCCATGGCCCGCAGGGGCTGGAGTTCGAGGAGAATACCTAGGCAGTCTTCAACCTCGTCGATTTGCCACTCGTAGTCGCGGTGAACGATCTTCTGCAGGGTGGGGCAGTCGATGATGATGCCCTCGGCCCGCTCTATCTCTCGGGCCAGGTCACGCTCGGCCATGATGCGGTGGCCGTCGACGTCGCTGATCACCTTGTTCCGGCCGCGGCCGGGCTTGAAGTACTGGTCTTCCTCCCGCAGGGGCCGCACGAAGAACTCCACCTTGAAGGTTTCGCCCACGGGCAGCAGGTGCACATAGGTACGGGAGTCGGCCTTGGTTTCGTCGAGGTCGTCAATCACCCCGGTCAGGGTATTCTGCACCTCGGTAAATTTGCTCAGGTTGCGGGCGACCTCCAGCAGGCGGTGGCGGGCGCGTTTGGGGATTTCCAGACCCTCTCCGATTTGCCGGTGGATTTGGTCGTGGCCTTCGTTCACTTCAATGACCTGGTAGCGCGTCGGGGTTTCCTTCACGACCTGCACGCCCGTCCCGGCAAAGTCTTGCGCGAAGCGCAGGTGCAGGCGGTGGTTCGTTTCCTCAATCAGCAGCTGGGGGTTCCGGCGCACGAGCTCAACCCCGATAGCGGAGTTTTTACTTAGGTAAAGGTGGGGGTGGCCCACCAAAGCCAGCAGAGCTTCCTCGTAATTGATCGTATAGCTTCCGTTGGGGTGATAGCGGCTATAATCTTCCTCGATGGCCTTGGCGACGGAGACGTCCTGGGGGGTCATGCCCTCCACGTCGCCCTGCTTCACCCGCTTCAGGGCCACCTTACGACCTTTAGACCAGCTGCCGCCCTTGCTGAGGGTCTGCTCGCGGGGCTCGAGGTCGCGCTTGTCGAAATCGACAAACCACACGAAGCGACTGGTCTTCTTGCTGCGCTTGTCGCCGGTGCGGTCGGGGGTGCCCATACCTACGAGTACCTCCAGGGCACGCTCCCAGGGTTCAATGCGGGGCATCGCATCGGCCAGGCTGAAGATGCGCAGTTGGTCACTCAGCTGCTGGGCGCGGGTGGCGTAGGCCTCGCGGGCGCCGGTCTCGGGGTGGCGGAGGGAGAGGATGCGGGTCAGCTCCATCTCCACCCACTGGTAGCCGTTGTCCTGGGCTTTCTCCCGCTGCTCGTCCAGTTGCTGGACGTAGCCGGGAGTGGTGACCTCCCCGCTGTCCGTCCACAGCCGGTACAGCGCGTGAAAGGTTAGCGCGAAGGCATTGGTTTCCATGCGCTCCAGCCCCTGCTGGGCGAGCACCTGGGCGTCTTCGTCGTTGCGCAGGTAGGCGTGGAGGGCCTTGAAAACCAGGTAGGTTCCTCCGAGGCGGAGATTCTGTACCGGGTCGATGTTATCGAGGTGGTGGCCGATGATTTCGGCGCTCTTCACCCCTCCGTTGCGCAGCAGCGACAGCAGGTAAAGGTAGCCGGCGAAATTGGCGGGGTACTTGTTGTCGTACTCCCGGCGGTATCCCTTGCGGACGCTCTCGATGAGCTCCTGAGCGGCCTCGTCGTCGTCACGCAGGACGTGGTAGATCAGGTAATTGGCGGCACTGCGCCACTCTACGGTCTCTAGGTCCGCCCAGAGCTGCAGGCGGCTCCAGGCACCCTGGAGGACGAAGGCTTCGGCCAGGAGTTCCCGCAGCGGACCGTATTCCGGCTCGCGGATATTCTCGTGTTGCTCCAGGAACTCGATCAGGGGATCGAGGGGCTCCATCGAAATCAGGGCGCGGCGAAAGGCCTTGCGGAGGTTGATTTCCTGCCAGGCGGGAAGTAGGTTCTCCACCCAGCGGGGATCGAATTCGGCAAACAGGGGATCGATGAAGATGCCCGTGCGGGCCTGGTCGGGGTAGAAGCTTTCGGTCTCCCGTTGCAGTCGGTCGAATCCGGCCTCGTTCTGTAGGTAGAAGGCGATGCGGATCTCTCGCATGAGGGCGTGGGGACTGCTGGGCTGCCAGTACGTCTTGTAGGGGAGCTCCCGCCGGATTTCGTTAAGCTGGAAGCTGAAATCGGGCCGCCGGCCGGCCAACCGCATGATGGCCTCGCTGTGTTCGGGATTGATGCGCCAGCCGTGGTCGCTCTGCTTGATCAACAGACCGGTCTCAAAAAGTTTGTGAACGATCTCCTCCGTATCGGCGTGGGTAAATCGGGACTCCCCCGCCGGAGGTGCCAGACCAATCTTATTCAGCAGCCGGGACAGGTCGAGTACGGAGCGCTCCTCGTAAACGATGCTCATGGCGGTGGCTACGTCACGCTCGGTAGCACTCAAAGATTTCCAGGTGGTGCGAAAGGCTCCGTTCATTCAGTTTCAATCAGGGGTAACTAGTTCTAAAGGTGTCGGAGCAATTTTAAGTTGTCCGTCGAGGTGACTTTTTCTGTTTTGTCTTCTTCCTGAATCATCGGCAGAAAGCGTGATAATGTGGACAATTTTTTGTGTTGCTGCTTGCTGTGGGGACTCCGGTGCGATGCGGTCTATGACCGCGCCCGTGCTCCGCCACTTGTAGTCCCGGCGTAATCTCCGGCGCAGCCATCGCCTGCGCAGCAGGGTCACTGCTGGAGGCAGCATGCTACCGACGCTCCGAGTGTCTAATATTAGTATAAAATGCTATTTTAATTAATTAGTATACATACCATATAATTAGGTATATACCATTTAAACCACATACCATTTTATAGGTATACCAAACCGGATTACCGCTGCACCCGCGTCCCCGCAAAACCGGCGGATTACGCGCTCAACTCCTCTACCATATCTCCAATCAGTAGGCGCAGCTTAGGCTCCACGGCCTGTACAGTAGCGATGACATCCTCTACCGTGGTGGGTTGGATATCAGCGATGGGATAGCATTTGTTGCTCACGACGGAGGCAACGAATACGGGTATATCGGCATGGCGGGCCACTAGTACTTCGGGTACGGTAGACATACCGATCAGATCCGCCCCGATAATGTTGGCCATGCGGTATTCGGCGGGGGTCTCCAGGTTAGGACCGGCGAGGGCCAGGTAGACGCCTTCGTGCCCCTTTAGGCCGTGCTTCGTGGCCAGCTCGATGGCGCGAGCGTTAAGTTGACGATCGTAGGTATGCAGCATATCGGGGAAGCGCGGTCCGAGGCGGTCGTCGTTGTTGCCCCGCAGCGGGTTATCGGGCTGCATATTAATATGGTCTTTGAGGAAGACTACGTCGCCGGCGCAGATGTCAGGATTCACGCTGCCCGACGCATTGGAAATGATGAGGTGCTCAATGCCCAGTGCCTTGAGCACCCGCACCGGAAAGGTGAGTTCCTGCATGCTGTAGCCCTCATAATAATGCAAGCGACCGGCCATGGCCACCACCGGTACGCCGCGCAGGGTGCCCAACACCAGCTTGCCGCGGTGCGTGGCTACAGTAGAGACGGAGAAGAAAGGGAGGAGGCCATAGACGAACTCCCGCTCTACCTCAATTTCTTCAATGAGGGAACTCAGACCGGTGCCGAGAATGATGCCAATGCGGGGTTCGGTAGTGGCGCGCTGCTTGATAAAGGCGACACATTCCTGAATCTTCTGGTAAAGGGTCATTAACGGTAAACTTTGGTGGCGAGGCTGTCCGGAAAGTAGGAGCCCCATTTCTTGTTGTAAGTGTGTAAGCGGTTGGTGGGACCGCTGGCGTCAACGAGGGGCAAGCCGGCCAATTTCCAGGCATAGATACTCCCATACAGGTTATGTACCTCACGGAATCCCCGGTCGCGTAGGTTTTTGGCGATGCGCTCACTGCGGAAACCGACCGTGCAGTAGACCACGAGCGAAGCACCTTTATCGATGCTGACAAGCGCGGCATAGTCAGGGTCGTCGTAGCCGATCCGAATGGCGCCGGGGAGATGGCTGACGGCGTATTCGTCACTTTCGCGTGCGTCTAGGAAGACGGCATTTGATAGTTGCTGCGCCTCCTGCGGACTGATAGCGAGGGAGTCGACAGTAACCAGCGTAGACAGTTCGTCGTCAAGCGGACCATAGTTTGTCTTCAATCGCTCGGGCACGTCCTGGCTGCTCAGGCGGCAAGCGTGGAACAAGAGAAGGCCAAGGGCACAGAGGAAAAGTTTGAAGTGGTGCATTGCCTTGCTTAACACCAATCAGGCCGCGGACGTTTCGTTGACCTCCAGTCGCGTTGGCCCCTTACCTACCCGATCGGCCAGGTACAGGCTCCCGTCGCAGTAGGGGAGCAGTACGCTGCGGATAAAGGACTTTGCTTCGGCAGCGATGGAATCGGGGTAGAGCAGGTGGACGTTCGGACCGGCATCCAGCGTGAAGTAGATTGGGTGGCCAGACGCTTCCCGGTACCGCCGTAGGGCGGTGATTACCTGTAGGGTATTCGGCTCAATCAGGGTGTAGTAGGGGTGGCTGCTCATCATTAATGCATGTAGGGTAAGTGCCTCACTCTCAAGGAGTTCCCCGAATCTTTCCACCTTCCCAGTCCGCAATACCCCGAGCATTTCTTCCGTGCGACGGTTGGCCTGGGCGTAACGGGCCGGGGCGTAGGGATTGTGTTCCATCAGGCCGTGTCCGGCCCGACTGCTGACCGATTTTTCCGCCCGGGAGATGAGCAAAATAGCGTCGTGGTAGTTCTGGAAGGTGGGATGCAGCGTATCGGAAACACTTAGGGCATAATCGTCGCTGCTGTCTGGTAGCCCGACGGTCCTCCCCCACACGGCCGCCCCGCCATAGAGGGAGCGGCAGGCACTTCCTGATCCTAAACGTGCCAGGTAGCTCGCCTTGCGAAAAAAGTCGAGCGGGGGCAGGGTCTCAAAAAAGCTTTCCTCCAGACTCACCAAACACAGGGCCAGCGCACTCATTCCCGAGGCTGAACTAGCGATGCCGGCCGAGTGAGGAAAGCTGTTGGTCGTTTCGATCCGTAGGCTAAGCTGCTTTAAGAAGGGGTAGACCGGCAGGAGACGCTCCAGATAAGCCTTCGTACGCGCAGAAAAGTGCGGCTGCGGCTTGCCATCCAACTCCAGCCATACCTCTACCCCTTCGCCCGCCGTTTTACGGACGGCGTAGTGTAGCGTAGTATCCGTAGCGGCTGCGTCGAGCGTGAAGCTTACGGAGGAATTCTGCGGCAGCTGATCCCCGTGTTTGCCCCAGTACTTCACTAGGGCAATATTTGACGGACTGCGCCAGCGTACGGCACCGGGCCGTACCTCATCGCTCAGGACAGTGAGGGCGGGGTTATGATAGTTCATGTTAGTGACCTACTTACGCTGCGAGCCGGTGCTGCTGGATTGCTGGCGACTCCGGGCACGGGTAGCACGCTGCATCGGGTTCTCTCCGCCCCCACGCTCTCCGCGCTGGTAGAGATCAAAGCGGTTGACGCTGGCACGGGAGGGGTAGTAATTATTGCTGGTATCGGTATCGGCGGTTTCCAGGAAGGGATCAAGCACTACGGCGGTGACTTCCTGCTTAAATGAGAAGACTTTGCTGACCTCACTGGTGCCCATCCGCCAGATCTCGGCGGGAATCCGCTCGACCTGCTTGCTTCCGTCGGCGAAGGTAAACTCCAGTACGATCGGCATGACCAGCCCGCCGATTTTCTCGAAGGTCAGTTCGTAGTAATACTTATCGGCAGCCAGGGTAGCGCGCTCCTGCTCACTGAGGCCTTCCATATAAGTGGCGTACTCTTCTTCATCGAGAATGGTGGAGTTCAGGGGGTCGTATTCAGTATAATAATCGCGTAGGGTAGTATCGATCTCGTCGTAAGTCTGGGTGATCTCCTCGTTGCGGATACTGCTGATGTTGCGGGGCGCGTCGGACTGTTCCTTGCGCATCATTTCGTTCTCCGTTACGGGGTTCTGCGTATTGATGCGGAAGGGTTTAACCGAGGTTAGGGCGATATCGACGTGATCGACGGTGTAGAACCACCCGCGCCAAAACCAATCGAGATCGATGGCGGTAGCGTCCTCCATAGTACGAAAGAGGTCGGCGGGAGCGGGGTGCTTAAATTTCCAGCGGTTGGCGTAGGTTTTGAAGGCATAGTCAAATTGCTCCCGGCCCATGACGGTTTCCCGCAAAATATTGAGGGCCGTGGCGGGCTTTCCGTAGGCGTTGTTACCAAACTGCCAGATGGACTCCGAGTTAGTCATGATGGGGGAGATGTATTCCTTATCTCCCTTCATATAGTCAACGATCTTGTCGGCGGGTCCGCGGCGGCTAGGGAAGTTACGTTCCCACTGCTGCTCGGCCAGATACTGCAGGAAGGTATTGAGGCCTTCGTCCATCCACGTCCACTGCCGCTCGTCGCTGTTGACGATCATGGGAAAATAGTTGTGGCCGACTTCGTGGATGATCACGCCGATCATGCCGTACTTCGTGCGGTCGCTGTAGGTGCCGTCGGATTCGGTCCGCCCGAAGTTGAAACAGATCATCGGGTATTCCATCCCAATATCCGCGGCATTGATTGACCAGGCGGTGGGGTAGGGATAGTCAAAGGTATAATGAGTGTACCAGCGCAGCGTATGAGCCACTGCTTTAGTGGAGAAGCGCTCCCACAGGGGGTTGCCTTCCTTGGGGTACATGGACATGGCCATCACGACGCTGCCGTCCTCCTGTTCCACCCCCATCGCATCCCAGATAAACTTGCGGGAGGTAGCGAAGGCAAAATCGCGCACGTTCTCGGCCTTGAAGTGCCAGGTCTTCTCCTTCTTAAGCTTGGCCTTCTCCCGCTCGACTGCCTCCTCCTGAGTAGCGATGACGACCGGCTGAACGCGCGCCTTGCGGGCTTCCTCAAAGCGTTGGCGCTGTGCGCGGGTTAGGACGTCGCCCTCATTCTGTAGCGTACCCGTGGCCGCCACTAAGTGATCGGCGGGCACGGTTATTTTTACATCGTAGTCGCCAAAGGTCAGCGTGAACTCCCCCCGTCCGAGAAACTGTTTGTGCTGCCAGCCGTCGTTGTCGGTGTAGAGCGCCATGCGGGGGTAAAATTGCGCAATGGTGTAGAGGTAGTTATCGTCCGCTTCAAAGTATTCCGATCCAGAGCGCCCACCGCCGTCCTTAGCTCGGTCATTTACGTTATACCAAAATTTGATTTCCAGTTCCGTACTGTTACCGGGCGCGAGTGAAGTAGGCAGTTCTACTCGCATCATGGTCTTCTGAATATAATAGGTCATGGCCTTACCGCTACCATCCTTTACGTAATCAATCTTGAATCCTCCCTCGAAGGTGGGCTCAAGGCGGGAAAGCTGACCCAGAGTCATCCGCTCACCTAGCTCATTGGTTGAGGTTTTGTAGGTATCAGAGTCTAGCGCCCGTACATTTTGGTCAAGTTGAATCCACAGGTACTCCAGTACGTCCGGGGAGTTATTATGGTATGTGATTTTCTCCGTACCGTACACCCGCTGCTGCTCATCATCCAGTCGGATCTCCATAGTATAGTCAGCTTTCTGCTGCCAGTACATATGGCCTGGTGCGCCTGCGGCATTGCGGTAAACATTCGGAGTAGGGAGCTCGGTGCCGAGTTGCCGGAAGGGATTTTGGGTGTTATCGCGTTGAGCCGCAACGGTCACGCCCATAAACAGGAGCGCGAGTAGCAGTAGTTGATTTTTCATAGTGCCGGGTTAGAATACGTTTTCGCTAAGATATTAAATAAGCTACCAACCTTTACCAGGCGGCAGGTCAGTAGGGTTGGGCGGAGCCGCTGGTGTGTAGGACACCCAACAAAAGGATTAGCGTTCCACGTGGAACAGTATGCCACTTTAAACCTAAGACATTCTTGTTGATAGCCTATAGTACTAGGGTGTCTCTCCCGATACTCACCAGGACAAAGTAGACAGCAGCTTTTTGGGTGCGGTGGTATAGCAAGGCAGCCGAGAAAGTACGTCTGCGTTGCCTCTGATTGTCTGTGTCTGTATGAACACGCTTCACATCTAACCTCGCGGACACCACCAGTCAAGTATAACTTACCCTTAGTATATCGGATTACATCGCAACATTGGAATAGGGTTGTACCTACTCCACGTGACTAAAAATTTGGCGCCGCTTACGTTGCCCGCCTAGTTAGTCACAAAAATCGTGGAGTTACCCAAGCTTCCTGATAGGACTTCCATCAAATTGAGTCAATGACGTGGTGTTCCACGTGGAACATTATGATTCTAAGCTCCATGATTATCCAGCAACCATTTCCGAAAGGATACGTACGCTGTGCCCATGAAAACGGCTACTTTTTCTTTATCCTCCAGCTGCGCTAGACGCCTGGGTACTTCAATGGAATGCCCAAGTACCCGCTCCACATCCGGCTTGAATTTGCTGGGATGTGCTGTTTCCAGAATGACACCACGGGTATGGGGATGCGCTAGTTGCCATTCCTGGAGAGCTAAGTAGCCGACGGCCCCGTGGGGGTCCATAGTGTAATCATACCGCGTTTCAATTTCACGCATGGCGATTTCAGTGTGTGCATCATCAAAAGCGTAGCCAGTGATGACAGACTGCATTTCCCGTATAGTATCCGCGCTGGGGTGAACTGATCCCAGAGTATGGCCGTACAAATTAGCCATGCGGGCGAAGTTGCTGGGGGCCCCAACGTCCATGGCGTTAGAAAGAGTTTGGATGGAGGGGCGGGTGGCGAACCTTCCTTCCTTTAGGAAACGGGGGACCACATCGTTCTGATTGGTAGCCGCAATGAAGTGCTCGACTGGCAAACCTAACTGTTTAGCTAACAAGCCCGCCGTTAGATTACCGAAATTGCCACTAGGTACGCAGAAAACTACTGGGTCTCCTTCACCCATTTGCTTAATCGCTTCGAAATAGTAAAAAGTCTGGGGGATCAGCCGGGCGATGTTGATGCTGTTGGCTGAGCTCAGTCGAAGCTGTGTACGCAGGTCCATATCTAAGAAGGCCTGCTTGACGATAGCCTGGCAATCGTCAAACGTGCCGTCAATCTCCAGCGCGTGGATATTGTGCCCGAGGGTCGTCAGTTGCTTCTCCTGTAGGTCGCTCACTTTTCCACTGGGGTACAGTATGATCACTTCGATCCCCGGGGTTCGGTAGAATCCTGCCGCAACCGCTCCGCCCGTGTCTCCTGATGTAGCAACTAGGATGATGAGTTTCTGGTCTTTATCCTGGTTGTAGTAGCCCATGATCCGCGACATGAAGCGCGCACCAAAGTCTTTGAAGGCGAGCGAAGGCCCGTGGAAGAGTTCCAGTACGTACTTCTGCGCATCTAATCTCACGATGGGTGCGGGAAAGTTGATGGCGTCCGCCACAATTGCTTGGAGATCTTTGTCGCTGATTTCTTCACCCAACAGTTGGCGGGCTACCCGGAACCCAATTGCCTGAAAGGAGAGGTTAGGGAGCTCCTCAAAGAAAGCGGCGGGTAGCGCATCGATGCGCTCGGGCATGTACAACCCATTGTCGGCGGGCAGTCCCCGGAAGATGGCTTCCTCTACGCCTACGCGGTGGGTAGCATCATTGGTGCTGTAAAACTTCATTCTTGAATATTAAGGATCTCTACTCCGCGTTGGTTGATGGGGCTCACGTACAACTGACTATCAATCCCGTGATCCTGAAAAGCAGCCTGCATTCCCTGGCCCACCGATTGGGCAACGTAGCCGCTGTCACAGAGCGCGAATATGCTCGGACCGGCACCGCTAATGCTGCAACCGAGGGCGCCCCGCTGGAGAGCGGCTTCCTGTACGGCGTCAAAGCCCGTGATGAGCTGCTTTCGCTGTGGCTCGACGATGTGGTCCTTGAGCGATCGACCGAGTAGGGGCAGGTCGTTGGTGTAGAGCGCGGTGATAAAACTGGCGAGGCTACCCATTTGCAGGACGGCCGTCTTCAAGAGTACGGTATCACTCAGCACGGCCCGGGCGTCGCGGGTGAGAATCTCGATCTCCGGGTGCACAACCGCTACCGCCAGATTAGGCGGTACGGGCAAATGGTGTACGTCGAGGGAATCGTTAGACCGAATCAGCGTAATGCCACCCACCAAACAGGGGGCTACGTTGTCCGCATGAAAGCTGCCGTCGGCTACCTCCTCCCCGAGTACGGTAAAGTAGAGCAGCGACTCGCGGGAAAGGGGGGATCCCAGTAGGGCATTTACCGCGACGGCAGCTCCCGCAGCACTCGCTGCTGAAGAGCCGAGTCCCGAACCGAAGGGCATTTTCTTGTGAATCTCCAGTTCAATGCCGACCTCCGTCCTACCCAGATGTTGGAGCAACCGCAAGGCGGCCATACCGGCAGTGTTCTGCTCAACTTTTGTAGGAAGCACTTTATTTCCTGTACCCGTAATGCTGGTGATGCGAACGCCGGAAAAATGGTCGTTACGGCGCGCGACAATTTCATCTCCGGGGCGGTTGATGGCAAACCCTAGGATATCAAAGCCGACGGCCACGTTAGCCACCGTAGCCGGGGCGAATACTCTTACTTCCTGCATGTAGGTTTAGCTTAGGGTTCCGATCTGAATAATTTCGGCAAACACGCCGGCGGCCGTCACCTCGGCACCCGCCCCGGGGCCGCGGACTACGAGCGGTCGGACGCTGTACCGGTCGGTCGTAAAGACGATCATATTATCGCTTCCGCTCAGGGTAAAAAATGGACTGTCCTGACCCACGGCCTGTATACCTACTGAGGCCTGCTCCCCGTCGAGGGTAGCGATCATGCGCAGCACCTTACCGTCCTGTCCCGCGCGCCTACGTAGGCCTTCGAAGAAATCGACCTCCTGCTTTAAAACCTGAAAGAAGTCCTCTACGGAATTGGCTTCCATCGTCCCCTCGGGGAGAAAGTTATTGACGGATACGGATTCGGCATCAAGCCCAACACCCGTTTCTCGGGCTAAGATGAGTATTTTTCGGGCGACGTCCTTTCCGGAAAGATCGGTTCGTGGATCGGGTTCAGTGAATCCCAT
This sequence comes from Lewinellaceae bacterium, assembly GCA_963710195.1. Taxonomy (GTDB): domain Bacteria; phylum Bacteroidota; class Bacteroidia; order Chitinophagales; family Saprospiraceae; genus Neolewinella. Next base: position 702,460 of record CAVPZF010000001.1, on the reverse strand, counting down.
TTCCTTAGCTTCCCGCACAATTTCATGGAAAGGACGGCTGCCGTCAAGGTTATTGAAGATGTAGCTCAGACTGCCACTTAGCACTCCTTCGATTTTGCTAATGCGATCTCCGCTGTCGATGAGATCACGTAGGGTAGAGATGACAGGCAGCCCGGCCCCGACGTTGGTTTCGTAACGGAATTGCACCCCCCGCTTATCGGCAATCTTTTTAAGCCGCTCGTATTGCAAGTAACCCGAGGAAGTCGCAATTTTATTGGGGGTGGAGATGCTGATGCTTTCATCGAGAATGGTTTCGTAGAACGAGGCAACCTGTGTGTCAGCCGTGTTATCCACGAAAATGCTGTTGCTTAAATTTAAGTCACGCATCCGCCCCACAAATACGGCTAAATCGACACCAATTTCGGACTGCCTGAGGGTGTCCTTCCAGTTGTCCAGGTCGATGCCCTCCGCGTCAAACAACATCTTCTTAGAGTTGGCCAACCCGACCACCTTGACCTCCATACCGCGGCGCTCCCGTAAGTACTCGTTCTGCTTTCGAATTTGCCGAATGAGGGTTCCCCCGATAAGGCCGACACCCACGATGAAAAGATGGAGCGTTTTGTGGTCCGAAAGAAAGAAAGACTCGTGCAGCGCATTGAGGGCCTTCGTCTCGTCCTCCTTGGCGATCACCACCGAGACATTCAATTCGCTGGATCCCTGGGCGATAGCTACGGCGTTAATACCATTTTTGCCCAGCGCCCGAAAGAGGCGACCGGAGATACCAGGCTGATACCGCATGTTTTCTCCAATGATGGCGACGACGGACAGTTCCCGCTCTACTTTAACCCGATTAACGACCCCACGCTCGATCTCGAAGGCGAAGGCTGTTTCCACCGCTTCCCTGGCCGCTTCCGCGGAGGCGGGTTGCACGGCGAAGCTGATGGCGTGCTCACTCGAGCCCTGGGTGATGAGGATCACGTTGATGCCCGCCGCGGCGAGTGCACCGAAGATACGGCCTGCAATACCCGGTACGCCAAACATGCCGGTACCGGACACCGTACAGAGGGCCACATTATTGATGGAACTAATGCCCCGTACCGCGGACCCTTCCGGATTGCTCTCCTCACTAACCCGAGTGCCACTAAATTCGGGCTCAAAGGTATTCTTGATGTATAGCGGAATACGTTTTTGCAGAGCCGGCATCAGGGTAGGAGGGTAGATCACCTTGGCTCCGAAGTGGGACATCTCCATGGCCTCCGCGTAGGTCATGCGGGGAATGGTGAAGGCCTTTTTTACCCGGCGGGGGTCGGCGGTGAGTACGCCGCTCACGTCCGTCCAAATCTCGATGGCATCGGCATCCAGTCCAGCTGCCAACAGGGAGGCAGTGTAGTCGGATCCCCCACGTCCGAGAGTAGTAGTCAGTCCACCCTTAGCGGAAGCTATGAAACCGGTAACTACCTGTACCTTAGGGTGTTCTGAATAATATTCCTTAATCTTTTGGTAGGTCTTTTCGAAGTTGACCTTAGCATTTCCAAAGGTCTTATCAGTCTTGATCAAACGACGCGCATCCAAAAACTCGGCGGGGATACCGGACTGCTGCAGCGCCTGGGAGATAATGTAAGCGGAGGAGCGTTCCCCAAAACTGAGTACGTAGTCCATCGTTCGCGGAGAAGCCTCCCGGACCAGAAAAATGCCGTAGAGGAGGTTCTTAAGTACCTCGTGGGACCTTAGCATTTGGTGAGTGGTTTCCGCCCGTAAGCCCGGATTTTGGAGCAGGGAAGAGATAGCCTGTTGGTGTCTTTCAGCGAAAGCCTGGTACAGCTGGCCGTACCGGTCATCTCCCAACGCTGCCAATTCACCCATCTCGATGAGGGAATCAGTTACACCACCAAAGGCGGAAAAGACGACGGTGAAGTGATCGCCGGAGGCATAATAGCCCTTCAGTATATTGACGATGCTCCGAATACGGTCGGGCTGGCCGACGGAGGAGCCTCCGAATTTAAGCACTTTCATGAAGTAAAGATGCCATTTTTGCCCGGCTTGCCCCGTGATTGCGCCGACGATTGCACGGTCGTTTTACGATCGACGGGCCGCGGGCGAAGGCAGTAAAGACACCGGTCGTAGGCCCAGGGCCCACTGCTCAAGGTTTCGCATATCCCTGGCTTCCTTTGGGGATTTGTCTTCCTGACCACAAAGGTGAAGCACGCCATGGATCAGGACGCGGTGAAGCTCATCCGTGTATGATTCACCGAACTCCCTAGCGTTCTCTGCTACCCGTTCGGTGGAGATGAAAATATCGCCGCTAACGTCCGGAAATTCTCCGTAGGGAAAGGTGATGATGTCCGTCAGCGTATCGTGGTGTAGGTACTCCCGGTTCATCACCAGGAGGTAATCGTCGCTGCAGAAGATGTAGTTGACCTCCCCAAGCTTACCGCCACGGGCGGTGGTGACGGCGTCAATCCACTGCACCAGTTCCTCTTCGGGGTGGGGGGGAGGTTGACCGCCCTCCTCGTGAAAACCAATCATCAGCGGGCGGCCAGCCGGAATTGCATTTCGACCGTGGAACCGCCGTTGATGTAGCGCATACGGTCGCAGAGTTGGTTCATCAAAAACACCCCCCTTCCTCCGCATTCACAGATGCGCTCGGGACAAGTGGGATCGGGCAGGCTCTTAAAATTGAAGCCGCGGCCCTGGTCGGATACGCGAATGGCGAGGCCGTCGGTGATTTGGGCACAGCAAATACTGACAGTCTTAGAGCGATCCTGCTTATTGCCGTGAATGATGGCATTGCTGACGGCTTCCGTAAGGCTAATGAGCAGGCTATCGTGGGTTTCCTGAGAGAAGTGATACTGGGAGGCCAGCTCTTCTACGAGCTTTTCGACCTGGTTTAGGTTATTCGGGTCAGACGAGAGGGTAAGCATGTGTTGTCGTTCGGGTAAGCAGAAAGCAAGAAATAGACGAACCTGCTGGATCATAACACTTCGAATCCGTAAAATGGTTGTCAACTACCTGAAAAACAGAAATTTAACACTTTACCGGTCATTAAGGGACCGAAAATACTCATCGACAAGCGTCTGATAATAGGGTTTAAGCTGGGGGGGTACCCGGCGGAAGGACTCCACTTCCGCCCGCCGCTGCTTCACGTAATCTTCCAGGCTCGGGGGAAGTTCCCGCCGTTGCTGCTCGGCGGATTCCGATTTGCGCTGCTCGTCCATTTTCTGTTCCCGTTCGGACCGTTCGTGCTCGAGCATACGGGTCAGGATGTCTTGCTGGCGCATCAGGGACTCGTTAGTCAGTCGCTTATTTACCAGCTCTTCTTCGGCGGCGTTCATCTCTTCGATCAGCTCCTGAAGCTGTCCGTCCTTGCCTTCACCACCTTGCTGGCGTTCCTGCTGCTTCTTCTCCAGGGCGCGACGCAGCGCGGCCTGCCGGGCGGCCATCTCGGCAAACTCCTTGCTGGAGCCCCCCTGGCCCTTTTCAAGTCCATCTTTGAGGTTTTTCATATCCTCTCCGATGCCTTTCTGCCCCTCACTTCCCGGGTTCTCGCTGGGCTTGCCGCCCTCTTTACCCTGTCCGCTATTCTGGGGGTTCTGACACTGCTGCTGCCCCTGCATCTGACCCGCCATTTGCTGCTGCATCTGTTCCATGCTCTCATTAAGCATAAGCGCTAGGTCGTTTAGCCCGGTCATAGCGCGCTGCTGCAAGTTGGCCGCCTGGGGAGTGTGGCGTTCCTCGAGTTCGGATACCGTGCCCGTGAGGTCACCCTTGATGTCCGTAACCTTCTCGGTGATAAAGGTTTCTATCTGAAAGTTTCGTTTAGCCAGGGCCTGAAGCGAGTCGCGGACCAACTCAAAATCATTATTGATGCGGAACTGCTGCTGCACCAATTCTACGTAGCGCGGGGTGTTGACGGTAGTGACGTTGAGCTGATCCATCGTTTCTTCCTGGTCAAAGCTCAGATCAACGATGTTCTCGAGGAGTTGGCGGATGGCGGCCATGTCTTCCTTATTGGATTCCATCTGCATGCTTTCCATGTTCTCCTGCATCTGCTGGGCCATCTTCTTCATCTTCTGGCCCGCTTCCTGCTGCTTCTGGGCGGCTTCCTGCGGCTTCTGTTCCTGCATTTTTTGTTGAGCTTCCTGCATGTCCTGCTCTACCTGCTCCTGCTCTTCTTTTTTGGTATCCAGGGGCATGGGCTTTTCCAGGGCTCCATTCTTCTGTTCGACCTGTTCCAGCTTTTTTTCTAATTCCTGAAATTCCTGCTGGAGCGCTTCCTGCTTTTCCTGCAGTTCCTCGGTGGGAGTCTCCTGCTGTTTGGTTTCTTCGGCCAGGGTCTCCTGCTGTTCGGCGAGTTCTTCCATCTTTTCGATGGCATCCTGCATTTCCTTCTCGACTTCGAGTTGCTTGAAGAGTTCGAGCATGCGGTCGAGTTCGGCCTCGGCCTCCTGGTCATTGAGCTCCATCTGCTCCATTTTCTCGAGGGTCTCGTCCTTATTGAGCTCCTCCATCAGCTGCTGAATCTGCTCCATGAGCTCTTGCATCTCCTCGGAGATGGACTTCTCAAACATCTCCTGCAGCCTTTCCTGCTTTTCCTGAATGCGTTCGTCCTCCTGGGCTTCGTTCTCCAGGTTTTCCTCGAAGGCTTTTTTGGCCGCTTCAATTTTTTTCTGGATTTCTTGCTGGCGCTCGGCTAGCTTTTCTACTTCTTTCTTCAGCTTCCAGTCGACTTCCTTTTCCTGCAGCATTTTGTCGCGCAATTCCTTGGTTTCCGCTTGGAGCTCGCGGGTATCGTCAAGGGCTTTTTTCAGCTGGTCCTTGACCTTGCTGTCGTTGCTTTCAGCGCGCTCCTCCTTTTCCCGAACGGTGGGTACGCGGTAGGTCATGAGGGCAGTCTTGGCAGTCTTGCTGCCATTGACGGCATCGTTATCGGCGACCTCGAAGTAATAGGTAAGCTGATCGCCGGCCACTACGGGAAGGTCACGGCGGAGATCCAGCACGTAGTCGTAGCGGGTCTGTTTTCCGGCCCGCCCACTCAGGGATACACGCTGCTCCTGCGCTTCGCCGCCCTCGTGTTGCAGGCGGTAGACGAAGTCTAACTGACGAATGCCGTGGTCATCGGAAGCATTGCCAACAAAGAATACCAGTTGTTCGTCCGTAGTATCGGGAAAGACCTCTACCGTGATTTGGGGGTACTGATCGGGGATAACGGAAAGGCCATAGGTGACAGAATCCGCCACGGGCAGGCGTTCATTACCGACGTAAAGGGTATAGCGATCGTTGCGCATGGCCCGCTTGTCAAAGCTGTAGAGGTCGGCACCGTCACGGCGAAGCTGGCCGGTAGTATCCTCACTGGCGAAACGCAGACCGATGTTCCCGGTGTTTTCCGTATCGAAGGACCAACGCATGCGGGTGCCGACGGGTACGGTAAGGTCACCGACGTTGACCAGCTGCTCGTTGGGCCGGCCCAGGTAGTCGGGGTAGTCAAGCTCAACCGTAAAGCCGGCGATGCTGGGCTTGGGCAGTACGTCGAGAAGGTAGTCCTGGCTAGTGACCTCCCCGGCGGTGAGGCGGAAAGGAGTGTCTTCCTGGACGTTGTTGAAAGCGTAGGTAAAGGTGTTTCCGCTCTGGCGGTTGAGGCGGTAGCGGTAGCCCTCCACCTCGATGTAGGCCTCCGCCGGCAGCACGTCACCGGTGACGGTAACCGTGAGGGGATAAGTGCCGTACTGAATTACTTCCAAACCCTCCGGCACCCGAAAGGTGAAGGGGGCGGGACGCTCGAAGTTTTCCCCATTGCGGATAAGGCGACTGGTACTGTCCTTAATAAGGCTGGGGGCAGCGAAGAGAATGACCAGCAGCACAAGTAGGGGCGGGAGGGCAAACTTAAGGTAGTGCCGGTTCTGCTTCAGGTCGATGGCTGAGCGGAAGGGAACGGGGCTGATCTCCTGCGATTTCTGGTCAATGGACGCCAGTAACAGGCTATGGTCGCCCGCCTGCCCGGCCTGCCGCCGCAGCTGCAACACATTGAGCAGTTTGTCCTGTACGTTACTAAAATGTTGGCCAATAATCGTGGCGGCCCGCTCGTGGTCGATGGTCTTGCCCAGGCGGAAGTAGCGGCTAAGGGGGAGGACAATCCAACCGCCCACTGCAGCCAGACTAACGGCCAGGAAGCCGTACCACAGGATGCGCCGCGTGGTACCCGTGAAGTAAAATTGGGACTCTAACAGGCTAATCGCCAGAAACAATAGGAGAATAAGGCCAGTACAGTAGAGCATTCCCCGGATCGCCGCATTGAGGTAGTACTTACGAATAAATTCGTCGAGTTTCTCAAGAAGGAGATCGTAGTTATTCTGGGGTTGTGTCATGCGCGTCGCAATTCAAGGCCGTAAACGCCTAAGTTACAAAAAACCCGACGGGAACGTTCAGGGGGTTAAACGCCGCGGCCGCTAAAAGTATTGACCACAATGTGCTTGGCAAGAGTGTCAAAACACATATATTTGTAGGAGCCCGGAGCCCACTGCGTATACTTATTTAAACTGGCTAGTCCCCGCTTGAATCCCGCTCCTAGTCGGGCATCCCCCCGTGGGATGCGGGCTTCACGACCGGCCGAACTCACATCAATTCACTTCTATGGAACCCCTCACTTCGCCACAGATCATGGCCCTGTCCAACCGCATGGTCGGAGCAGCGGAACCGGATCTTCTGGTCGTTAATTTAGAGGGGCAGCTGCGGTACGCGAACCCCTCCGCCTGTGACTGCCTGGGGTATGAGTTTGCCGATCTGTTGCAGAAGAAAATTGCCGACTACTCCCCTACCTATTCCAAAGATGCCTGGGAGGGGCACTGCCGCCGCACCATCTCCAACGGTGGCGACCAGATTTACACCTACCACCAGAACTGCAGCGGTGAGCGGTATCCGGTGGTCATCTACAGCGTCCCACATATCGTAACGGAAACCAGCGAGCAGCTCATCTGCAGCCAGGTGAAGAAAGCCTACAACAGCCAGCGCTACCGGCGGATGCTCGAGATGGTCGAGACCTGCCAGCACATTGGTAGCTTCGACTTCAACCTAATCGACCAGTCCATCCTAGCCAGTGACAGCCTCATGGCCATTATGGGGACCGGTGATCCGGAAACCCTGAAGCCGGCCACCATCGCGGAGCGGCTCAGCCGTCAGGATGCCGCCCGCTGGAACCTAGAAATGACCCACTTCATCAACGGCTACCACCGTATGGACGAGCGTTTTACCATGCGGACCGTTAGCAACCAAACCGCCCTGGTGCGGGTAGTCGTCTGGTCGGTTATGCAGGAGGGCAACGTGACCGGCATTACGGGTTACTACGAGCTGCTCAACAACAGCGGGCGCGAACGCCTCGTCAGCCTGGAAGAAAACCAGCGCCAACACATCATCAGGGCCCTGCGCTACACCAATGGCCGGGTAACGGGCCCCAACGGCGCCGGTAAATTGCTCGACATCAACGGCAAGACCCTTTTCGCCCGCATGAAGAAGCTTAGCATCAAGCGGGAGGACTACGCCATCCGCTAGCCCATCGCCAGGTGGTAAAGGACCTCCCCCGCTTTATAAAAAATAAACAGCAGGACCAGCCCGCCGATCGCGTTCTGCCATCCCTTATTGACGTAGTCCCCGAGTAGGGACCTTCGATTGGCCAGCACAAAGACGACCAGAGCCAGGAAGGGCAACAGCAGTCCGTTGATGACCTGAGCCGCTACGATCACGCCGATGATGTCTAGCTGCAGTAGCGCCACGGCCAGCCCCGCCAGCAGGACCACCAGCCATACCCCCCGGTAAACCGATCCGTTCATCTCCCGTCCCAGCAACTCGCGGGCGGCCATCGCGGCAGCCAGGGGAGCGGTGGTGGCCGAACTAAAGCCCGCCGCAAAGAGCCCGACGCCCAGCACCAGGTGACCGAAGGAGCCCAGTAGTCCACTCAGCGTAGTGGCTAAGTCATCAAAGGACTCAAAAGTCGCCGCGGCGGCTCCCACGATCAGAATGGCTGCGGTGATGAGGCAACCGATACCAAAGGAAAGCCCCAGCCCCCGGCGCATATCGTCCAGCCCGGACTCGGCGCCCAGCCCGGTCGCCAGAAAGAAATTGTAGGGGACGATGGTCGTGCCTACTAGGGCAAGCACCACCGTAGCGTCCACCCCTCCGGGATCCGCCAGGCCGACTCCGCCGGTAAGGAATACACGGGTGGCTGCCACCAAGAAGAGCAAACCCATGGCCGCTACCAGATAAGCCATCGCCCGGGCGATTAGGCGGGTGCTGCCCGACCACAGCAACACGGCAATCCCCCCGGCCAGCGGCAGTAACCAAACGCGACCGGCTGGCACCAACAACTGCAAGCCGCTGAGCGCCCCGAGGAGGTTACCGGCCTGGTAGGCCAGACAGCCAAAACAGACGGCCAAAAAAGTCACGACGGGCACCACCCGACTGCGCCGACGCAGGAGCTCGCCGAGCGAACGCCCACTTACGATGGTGATGCGGGCAGCCATCTCCATAAACACGTATCCCGCCAGGCCGGCAACCGCCACCACCGGCAAATACCCCATCCCGCCCGCCGTGCCCGCCCGGGTTGCCGTGGCTACGGTACCGGGACCAATGAAGGCCGCGGCAATAAGCGACCAGACGAGCGCGCGGCTCCAGGAAGTGGGGACAGGGGAGGGCATTGGGAGGCCCACAGTTTACGAAGAATAAAAAACCGAAGGGGGGAAAAGGGGGTTGCCCCGGTATGATTCTTCTCCTCCACACTCTGATCGAGGGCATCGTCGGACTGCTCTTCCTGTTCTACCCCGGCGTTGGGGAGTTGGTTCCCGGATTCGGCACCTCCGAAGGGCCAAGTTTCGTCCTGCTGCTGAAGATGTACGGCCTGGCGGCCCTTCTCCTGGCGGCCCTGTCGCTCTACGCGTACCAACGGAAGGCCGATAACCGCATCTTCTTGCCCGTGACGCTAAGCCTGGCCGTCTTCCACTACGCCATGATCGGGGTCCAAACGCTCTACAACCCGGACTCCCGGGCCGCCCTCCTGCATTTCCTGTTGGCTATCTTCCTGACCGGGCAGTATTTAGGCCGCCGGAAACAAGGGTGGGATAATGACCGTGTCCGCCTGAATTAGTGACAAAATTTTTTGGCCCTTAGTTTTCCACCATCTTTTCCACAGGCCGTAAAGTCCTCCCCGGACGGATGAGGTAGTTTAAGTAAACTACGGAGGATACGACCAGTATAGCCGTGAACTGGTGGGCCACTCCCCAACTCACCGGCACCTGCCCCACGCTGTTGACCACCGTAGCTATCCCAAGGACCGCCTGGGTTATTAACAGGCTTATCAACAGGGTGTTAGCGCTGTTCAACTCCTTCTTGGATAGATCCCGCGCACAACGGTGAACGAAGTATAAGGCCATGATAATCAGTCCGTAAGCCGTCATGCGGTGACTAAATTGAAAGAGGGCAGGCTGAAATAGGGAGGACTCGTAATTGATTAAGTTTTCCACATTCCATTGGTGGCCATCCAGCAAAGGGGTGGGAATGAATCGCCCGTTCATATCCGGCCAGCTGGGATAGGGCAGGGCGGCCTTCGCTCCACTCATGACGCCTCCCAGCAGCAGCTGGCAAATGAGGAGGATATTCAGGGGCCAACGGAGCTTGTCCACCGAAGAATGTGGATAACCCGCCCGCCGTGGCAGGATAACCTGCAGGGTGACCCACAGCAGGTAAGCGAAGAGAGAAAGCCCCAGGGACAGGTGCAGGGTGAGCTTATAAGCATTCACCCACGGCCGGTCGATCAGTCCACTGGCTACCATGATCCAACCAAAACTTGCCGCCAGGGCCGCCAGGAGCACCACCACACCCAGCCGGCGCATGAGGGGCGGGTCCAGATACTGCTTGCGCCAAAAGACCAGGAAACCAACTACAAATACCAATCCCATGGTACGCGCCCACTGCCGGTGGAACCACTCCCAAAAGTAGATGAACTTGAAGTCGGACAGCGAGATATCCGCAAAGATCTTGGCGTACTGCGGCGATTCCTGGTATTTACCGAACTCCACGGCCCAATCAGCGTCGTTCAGCGGGGGCAAGGCCCCACTCAGCGGCTTCCATTCCGTGATGGACAAGCCCGACTCCGTCAGGCGGGTAACGCCGCCGATCACGATTTGTCCCACCACCATGACCAGCCCCACCACCAACCAGATTTTCACGCTGCGGGGGTACCCCTTGGCCCAGTTTCCCATCACCTTAATAGTTATTGTCTTTTTTAAAAATTTAATTCCCTTTATCGTTATTAGGCATGTGGAAAGCGGGAAAATTTGCCGGGCAGTTGATCGGATAATTCATTCTCCCCGGTGCACCTCCCCTTTTCCACCGCCTTCTCCCCACCCAACGCCAAGGAATACAAAGAGATTAGCCGGTTTCCCACAATCGGCGCCCGGCCGCCCGCGGGGATAACTATTTTACACTGCGCTGGGGATTCCCCCCGGAAAGCTGCGGAAAGGCCGTGGAGGACGAATGTTAGTAGCTGTGGAAATGTGGATAAACCAGTACTTTCCCCGGCCACTCTCCACCACCCTGTGTATAAGCCCCCGGTTCTCCCCAGGTTTCCCCGCTGGAAGGGTGGAAAACGTGAGGCTATAAGTTACTGACGGACAGGCCTTTAGTGGATCGCAATTTTAGCGTGTGGAAAGCGATTGCGGGGGAATCAGCCCTCCACCAGCTCCATCCATTCGAGCTCCTTTCCCTCGATGGCCTCGTTCACCTCGGCCAGTTCGCGGCCCAAGTCGGCGATGCGTTCGGGGCTCAGGGCCGCGATGTTGTTGAACTGGGTGTTGATGCGCTGCTTCTTTTCCTCCAGTTTGCCGATCTGTCCTTCCACCCGCCGGATGGCCTTGCGTTGCTCCTGCGTCAGTTGGGGGTCGGGCGTGGAGGGGGGCGGGGCCACGGGTGCCGTGGAGGTAACTGGGGAAGCTGCCGCGCGTTCCTCCCGCTGTTCTTCCTTCAGCTGGGCCCGGTACTCGGTGTACAGCCCGTTCCAGTCCCGGATCTTACCGTTGCCCTCGAAGATGAAGAGGTGATGGGCGAGCTTGTCTAGGAAAAAGCGGTCGTGGCTCACGATAAGAACGCAACCGGGAAAGTCCATAAGGAAATCCTCGAGCACGTTGAGGGTCATGATGTCCAGGTCGTTCGTCGGTTCGTCCAGGATGAGGAAGTTGGGGTTCTTCATTAGGATGGTGAGCAGGTAGAGCCGCCGCCGTTCGCCGCCGCTGAGCTGGCTGACGTACACCTGCTGCTGCTTGCTGTTGAACATGAAGCGTTCCAGGAGCCCCCGGGCCGTCAGTTTCAGGCCCTTCTCCAGGGGGATAAACTCGGCGATCTCGCGGACAACGTCGATCACCCGCAGGTCGTTGGCCAGGTTGATGCCGTCCTGGGTGTAATAACCGAAGTGGGTGTTGCTGCCGTGGACCACCTTACCCGTATCCGGCTCCAGCTCCTTAGTGAGCAGGTGTAGGAGAGTAGACTTACCCGCCCCGTTGCGACCTACAATACCCGCGCGCTCGCCCTTCTGGAATTTGTAGCTGAAGCCCTTCACGAGCTCCTTGTCGCCGTATGACTTACCGATGTTGTGGGCCTCCAGGATCTTACTGCCCAGCCGTTGCCCCTTAATCTCCAGGGTCAGTTCGTCCTCCTTGCGGAAGCCCCCTACCTTTTCCTTTAGGTCGCTGAAGGCGCTCAAGCGGCTCTTAGCCTTGGTACCGCGGCCGCTAGGCATGCGACGGACCCACTCCAGTTCCTGTTTCATGCGCTTGCGGTCCTTGTCTAGTTCGGCGCTTTCGGTCTCCTCCCGGGTAGCTTTTTTGTTGAGGAAGTCGGAGTAGTTGCCGGTGTAGTGGTAGATGTTGCCTCCGTCAAGCTCGATGATGCGGTTGCAGACCCGCTCGAGGAAGTAGCGGTCGTGGGTAACCATGAGCAAGGTCAGGTTGGTGGACTGCAGCCAGTCCTCCAGCCACTCGATCATGTCGAGGTCGAGGTGGTTGGTCGGTTCGTCCAGGATAACCAGATCAGGCTCGTCGATAATTAGTTTTGCCAGGGCCACGCGCTTGCGCTGTCCGCCGGAGAGGGTCGCCACCTTCTGGTTGACGTCCTCGATATTGAGCTTACTCAGCACCTCCTTGATACGGGCCTCGATGTCCCAGGCTTGCAGGCGGTCCATGCGGCTCAGGGCGTCCTGCAGTAATTGCGGCTTATCGGTGCGGGAGAGGGACTCCTCGTAGTCGCGCACCGCCCGGACCATCTCGTTATCGCTGTCGAATACGGCGTCCATCACCGTAGCGTTGGCCCCAAACTCGGGTTCCTGGGGCAAGTACGCCAGGCGCGCGTCCTTGTGCACGTACACGCTGGAGCCGACCCCCTCGGGCATATCGATGCCTGCGGCCACCCGCAACAGGGTCGACTTGCCGGTGCCGTTTTTGGCCACGAGGGCCACTTTGGTGTTCTGGGCCACCTGCAGGTCGACCTGGTCGAAGAGTACTTTCTCACCGTAGATCTTAGATACCCGTTCGAGTTCGAGGTATACCATTCTTTAGTTGTTTGGGGGTGCAAAGATGGAGATAATTGGGGCGGGGCTACAGGGTATCATAGATCCAACCCAGAATGTCATCCATCTCGCGGTAGTAGGGCATCGTCCGGCCCACCACGTTGTTGTGCAGGAAGCTAAAGGCCATCCAGCGACCCGATTTGCTCTGCAGAAGCCCGCTAAGACAAGTGACCCCACTCAGGGTACCGGTTTTGGCCCAGACGTAAGTAGCCGGCCGGTTGGCGAAACGGCGCTTCAGGGTGCCGCTTTCGCCCCCCGCCGGCAGCAGGCCCAGCAGGCGGTCGTGGCCGACTTCCTCGTCCAGGGCCAGGATCAACCGGGTCAATTGCCGGGGCATAACCAGGTTGTAGCGGCTCAGTCCGCTGCCGTCGGCGTAGCGTAGTTCCCCCAGCCCGAGCTCCGCAAAGAGGGTGTCGGTGGCGTAATTCAAGATCATTTCCTCGTCGAGGGTTCCGTAGCGAGCAGCCGCGGACTGCAACAGCAGCTGCTCGGCCAGGTAGTTGTCGCTGTCCTGCAAAAACTTGCGGTAGACCGTGTCGGGCAGCGGTACCGTGAGGGCGGTCAGCTTCTTCCGGGGCGGTCGGTCGGCCTCCCCCTGGCGAATCTCCGTGTTGGGAAAGGCACCAGCCAGCTGGCGCACCGTAAACTCGGGACTTACACTGAGGGGGCGCTCCAACGGAAAATTTTCGGGATTGGTGAAGTCGGGGCCCACGCTGTAGGCGTTGCTGCCCTCCCGGCGGCGGATGTGGTAGGCCTGGTCCAAATTAAAAGCCAGGGAAAAGACCACCTCCGGGGGCGTACCCCGCAGGATGAGCTCACCCTTGGGGCCTGCCGGTACGTAGTCTAGCCACAGCCGGTCGCCGTAGACGGGATACGGAGAGCGCTCGAAGGCGTAACCGTAGTTGTAGTCATCCCAACTCCAACCGGCTCCGTAGCGGGGCAGCGCCTCTCCCGGGGGAAAGTTGAACACCAGCGGCTCCCGCCGAGTGGCCAGCCAGGGCCCCAGTTCATCGACTTCTCGGAAGGTTGGGTGGAGCAATAGCGGATAGCCGCTGCCCCAGAGTTCGGTGTGGTTTGCAAAGCTGCGGTAGAAGATGGCCGGTACGCCGGCGGCAAGCTCCCGCTGGGCCAGGTACAGGGTGAGCAGTTTAACGTTACTGGCGGGGACGAAGTAACGGTCGGCGTTATAGCCGTAAAGTTCCCGTCCGGTAGCTAGGTCGTAAAGGCAGAATCCGGTATGGCCCGTCGCGAACACCGTGCTGGTGGTTATCCGCTGGGCGAGTTCCCCGACGGCCGGGTCGGCCCGGGGCTGACCGTGAATCCGGCAGCCGAAGGAAAGGAGCAGTAAGAACGACAGCGGGAGGTTGCGAAGCATGGGAGCTCAAATAAAAAACAAAAAAGGCCGGAACACGGGGCTCCGACCATTAAAATTATAATCCCAAAAACTAATCGTAGTAACGCCCCGTAATGGACGTCAATTATCTATTATATCCGACAAACCCCGCGAAGTTATGGGGGGGGTACCGCGGAGCTATTTTCCAGTTATTCAAACCTCCGGTACCTGGGGCCTGGTATCGCCTGAAATTCTTTTAACGCCCCGCAATCAACTCTCCTGCTCGCTATTGACCAACAGTTGAAAGCCATTGCCGTGAATATTAACGATTTCGATGGAGGCATCCGGTTTAAGGTACTTGCGCAATTTAGTGACAAATACGTCCATTGACCGGGCCGTGAAGTAGTTGTCTTCCCCCCAGATCTTGGTGAGGGCCTCACTGCGGCTCAGGATATTGTTCTTGTGGATAGCGAAGAGCTTGAGCAGCTGCGCTTCTTTCGGTGAGAGCTTTTCTTTGCCCTTTTCCCCCTTCTCGTCGGTGTGGGTCAGGATGCGCAGGGGGAAATTGAAGTGAAATTGCCCAAAGTCAAATTCGGTTTGCTCCTCCTTGGGGTCGGCGGCGACCTGGCTGCGCCGCAGGATCACGTTGATGCGCGCCAGCAGCTCCTCGCTGTTGAAGGGCTTGGTGATGTAGTCGTCGGCGCCGAGTTCAAAGCCGTTGAGCACGTCGTCCTTCATGGCCTTGGCGGTCAGGAAGATGATGGGCGTCTGGTTGTCGGTCTCCCGGACTTTCTTAGCGAGCTCGAATCCGCTCAGGCGGGGCATCATCACGTCAAAGATGCACAGGTCCCACTTGCCGTGGCGGTAGGCCTCCAATCCGGCCACGCCGTCTACGGCGAGGGTGACGTCGTAGTCGTGCACTTCCAGGAAGGAGCGCAGTACATCGCCAAAGTTCTGGTCGTCCTCCACAAGGAGGATCTTTGCTTCGATAGGGTTAATTTCGCTCATACGCTGGTGGAAGTTGGAGAATACGGAGTAGGAAGGGGTCAATCGGGCTGTCGGTAGGGGAAGGTAACGATGAAGCTGCTGCCCCTGCCGGGTTCGCTGCGGACGTCGATGCTTCCGTTGTGTACCTCGGTGATGGTTTTGACGTAAGAAAGGCCCAGGCCGAACCCCTTAACGTCGTGGCGATCACCGGTGTGTACCCGGTAGAAACGGTCGAAAATGTTTTTTCGTGCTTCGCGGGTCATCCCCAGGCCGTGATCGGTGACGGTCACTTCCAGTCCCCTGGCCACATTGCGGGTGGTAACGACGATCTTCGGCGCCTCCGGGGAATACTTATTGGCGTTGTCAAGGAGGTTATTGATGAGGCTGGACAGGTGGGTCAGGTCGCCCTCCACCACGGCGGGCTCGGCGCGGAGTTCCGTGGTGACCCCGCCGCCCCGGGGCTCCACCTGTAGGCAGATGTACTCCACCGCGCTCTGGATCACGGCGTGCATATCTACCGCCGTCAGGTTGAGGTTGAGGCGGGACTTGTCCAGCTTGGCCATCTGCAGCACCTTTTCCACCTGGTCGTTCATCCGCTTGTTCTCCTGCTTGATGATGCGGGCAAAGCGCAGCACTTTATCGGGGTTGCCGCTGATCTTGGGGCTCACGATGCTGTCGGTGGCCAGGGAGATGGTCGCAATGGGCGTCTTGAACTCGTGGGTCATGTTGTTGATGAAGTCGGTCTTCATCTCCGACACTTTCTTCTGCCGCAGAATCACGTAGATCGTGTACACGAAACAGCCCAGGATGATCAGCACGAAGAGTACACTGGTGGCTAAGTTGCCGTAAAGGGCGCTGTAGATAACGCTGTCCTTATCGGGACTGTAGGCGCGAATCTCCCCGGGCACGGACAGATCGTTATCGAAGAGGCTGACCACGTAGTCGGCGTGCATCAGGTCTTCGTGACGGCTGGTGTCTGAACCGGCGGGGGAAAGGGGGCGGCCATTGCGGGAGATGAACCGCTGCTGGCGAATGTCGTAAATGCCATACTCGAGCTCGTCCTGAATCCCCGCATTGCGCAACTCCTTGTTGAGCTTTTTGTCGATGGCCTCGCGGTCTACCCGCTCCTCCAGGTTACGGGCCGAGAACTGCTCGCGCAACCGAAAGGAACTGGGGCTGATGCGAATGCTGCTGCCCGAAAGCAGGGTGCCGGTCCGGCCCGTAATCCTGAACTCCCCGTAGCGGGTCTCGGGTACCCCGCCCGCGTAGCCGTTGCTCAGCGTAAGTCGGATTTCGTCCTCCTCAATATCCTCCACCTCGTCGGCCACGTTCTTCAGCACGCTCTGTATCGCCCGGTCGTAGCGTTCCCGGTTCACTTCCAGGCCGGTCTGAATGAGTTGCAGCTGCAGGATGATTAGGCCCACAATGGACGACACGATCAAACCAATGATGAGGTAGATGGACTTTTTGCTCATGGGAAGGGTGTAGGGAAACGGAGCGGTAGCCTAAGAGGTGTATACCCGGTTGCCTTTAAAGGTTTAGTAACTTTGCCCCGCTTTATGCCGACCGTTACGATACATACCACCCAGAACGTCCGGATCGACTACGACATAGCCGGGGTGGGCCTGCGCGTGGGCGCCTTTTGCCTGGACCTGCTCGTGATCGGGCTCACCTACGTCCTCGCCGTATTGGCGTTGGATGCCCTGGGTGCCCGCCTGAACCTAAGCGTTACGTATCGCCTGGCCCCCGTTTTCTACCTGCTGCTCTATTTTTTCTGCTGGGAATTCTTCAGTGGGGGGCAGACGGCAGGGAAGCGGGTGTTAAGTCTGCGGGTAATGCGCCTGGACGGCCATGCACTTAGTCCGTCTGACTTTCTCGCCCGGTCCGTATTCCTACTGGCGGACGTGGTCTTTACCGCCGGCCTACTGGCCGTGCTGCTGGTGACTACCGGCCCCCAACGGCAGCGGCTGGGCGATCTGGTGGCCCGCACCGTAGTCATTCGTGGCCCCCGCGTCGACGAAGTACGGTTGGCGGACCTCCTCACCATCCGCCGGCGCGAACAGCACGTGGCCACCTATCCGGCCGTACAGCGACTGACCGATGCGGACCTGCTTATCGTCAAGGAGTGCCTCCTGCGCTACCGCCGCTACCGCAACGCCGCCCACCTCCGGGCCATGGCCGCGCTTGCTAGCCGGATGGCGGAGCTGCTGGACCTGGACCCGGAAGCCGCACCCACCCCCCACGAAACCTTCCTGGAAACCGTCCTCCTCGACTACATCGTCCTGACCCGTTGATCACTTACCTCCTTGCCCTCGTGGGCTCCTTTCTCGCCGGGGGCATCAACACCCTGGCCGGCAACGGATCGGCCATCACGCTGACCATCCTCATGGAAGTGATGGGCCTGCCCGCCGACGTAGCCAACGCCACCAACCGGGTCGGCATCGTGACCCAGAGTACGGCGGGCACCTGGGCCTTCTACCGGGCCGGCCGGCTTGAACTGCCCGCGGATCGGCAGCGGGAGATGTGGACGATCGTGGTCATTGCCAGTCTCGGGGCCATCGTGGGTATCTACCTGAGCCTGGTGGTGGACAACGCGACCTACCGCACCATCTTCCGTTACCTACTGTTCGTGATGTTGCTGGTCGTGCTGGTGAACCCCAAGCGGTGGATCGCCACGGAGGAGGGCGCGGCCCCGCTCTCGCGCTGGATTCTGGTGCCGGCCTTCTTCGCCATTGGCATCTACGGGGGCTTCATTCAGATGGGCATGGGCATCTTCTTCCTGGCGCTGATGGTGCTGGTGGCTAAGTACGAGATCATCCAGGCCAACGTAGTGAAGGGCATCGTGGTACCGATCTATACCCTGATCGCGGTACTTGTCTTTGCGTGGCGCGGACTGATCGACTGGGAAATTGGACTGTTAATGGCTATCGGTCAGACGCTCGGGGGTTACCTTACGGCACGGTTCGCGGCCAGCGACCCGCGCGCCGGCGTTTGGGCGTACCGGCTGTTGGTGGTAGTGATCATCGGGGCGATCGCTAAAGCCTTCTGGCCTTTTTGACCAAGCCTGGCACCCGCGGCCCCGCCCCGGGAACACAATGGTCGCCCTGCGGTTAACCTCTTACTTCCCTTCCCAACGACTCTGCAATGAAGAAAAAGACCGTCAACAATATCCTCAAGGCGCTGCTCGGCCTTGGCATTATCGTGCTCGGATATTTTGGGATGACTTACCTCGGCTCCATGAAACAGGAGGCGCCCCGCAAGCCGGTGGAAAAGCGCGTGCGGAACGTGGAAACGCGCAGGATCGGCAACGGCGATTTGGCTACCACCCTGGATGTGCAGGGGCGACTGCAGGCCTACAACAAGATCGAACTGTACAGTGAGGTGGGCGGCGTGGTGGAGGAGAGCAGCCGGCCCCTCAAGGAGGGCACCTACTTTCCGAAGGGCGAGGTGATCCTGCGCATCAACGCGGAGGAGGCCCGCCTCAATCTCCAGGCCCAGAAAGCTACCCTGCTGAATTCGATCGCCCAGATCATGCCCGACCTGAAGATCGATTACCCCAACAGTTTCTCCGCCTGGGAGGCATACCTCGACGCCTTTGACGTAGACGCCACCCTACCTGAACTACCGACGGCCGTAGACCAGCAGGAAAAACTCTTCGTTGCCGGACGTAACCTCCAGACGCAGTACTACACCATCAAAAGCCTGGAGGAGCGCCTCAGCAAGTACGTTATTCGTGCCCCCTTCTCCGGCGTACTCACGACGGTAGCTATCGACCGCGGCGCCGTGGTGCGGGCTGGGCAGGCCCTGGGAGAACTGATGGCTACGGGCTACTACGAACTGGTGGCCACCGTACCGCTATCCGACCTATACTACCTGCAGACCGGAGGCCAGGTGACGCTTTACAGTGAAGACATCGACGGGAAGTGGGACGGTACCATTCGCCGCATCAGTGACCAGATTGACGAAAGCACCCAGACCGTGGACGTCTACGTCGGCGTGAGCGGTAAGGGCCTACGGGAGGGCATGTACCTGCGCGGGGAAGCCACCGCCGTGACCCTGGAAAACGTCGTGGAGATCGACCGGACCCTCCTGATCGACGAAAAAGAGGTGTACGTCGTCGAGCAAGACAGTCTGCTGCGTTTACAGGGGGTGACCGTGCGCAAGGCCAACCGCACCACGGCCATCGTAAGTGGGTTGCCCGACGGCACCGAACTGCTGACGAGCACGGTGCCCGGAGCGTTTGACGGCATGCTGGTAAAGATTGCCGAGCGCACCGCAAGCGACGCCCCCGAGCCCGAGGCCTCTGCCGCCCGTGCCGCCCAACCTACCAGCAGCCTGAAGTAAGCCGACGCCATGAGAGGATTCATTCACTACTTCATCAAGTACCCGGTCGCGGCGAACCTGCTGATGTTTGGCCTGCTGGTCATGGGCGGACTAAGCCTGACGCAGATGAAGTCGACGTTCTTTCCGGAAACGCCCAGTCGGAACATCTTCATCCAGGTGGTGTATCCGGGTGCCAGCCCCGAGGAAGTCGAGGAAGGCATCGTCAACAAGATCGAGGAAAACCTAAAGGGCCTCACCGGCGTCGAGCGCTACACCAGCGTGAGTTCGGAGAACAGTGGGCAGATCACCGTGGAAGTCCTGAAGGGCTACGACACCGACGTGATCCTCCAGGACGTGAAGAATGAAGTGGACCGCGTAAGCAGCTTCCCCGTCGGGATCGAGCCACCGGTGATCTACAAGCAGGAGCAGCTTGGCCGCGCCATCAGCTTCGCCCTGACGGGGGAAGGGGTCAATCTCAATGCCCTGAAGGCTACGGCCCGGCAGGTAGAGGATGAACTCCTGGCTACCGAGGGCATCTCTAAGGTGGAGCTCTCCGGTTTCCCGGACGAGGAGATTGAGATCGCCTTCCGGGAGTCCGACCTCCAGGCCTACGGCCTGACCTTTCAGGAGGCCGCCGACGCCGTGCGGCGCACTAACGTTGACATCACCGGCGGTACCGTGAAGGGAGTCAATGAAGAGTTGCTCCTCCGGGCCCGCAACAAGGAATACTACGCCGACGGCCTTAAGGACATCGTGATCAAGACCACGCCCGGTGGCGGTACCGTGCGGCTGCGGCAGGTAGCTACGGTTCGCGACCGCTGGGCTGACCAGCCTAACCGGGGCTTCGTAGACGGCAAGCCCAGCGTCCGCGTCGATGTGCAGAACACATTGGAGGAAGACATGCTGTCCATCACCGATAAGGTGAAGGCCTACCTGGAGAATTTTAATGCCGAGAGTTCGACGATTCAGGCCGACGTGATCAGCGACGCTAGCATCACCCTGCGGCAGCGGATCCACACGCTGCAAACCAACGGCATCCAGGGATTCTTGATCGTGGCCCTGCTGCTGGCGGTCTTCCTACACTGGCGGCTGGCCTTCTGGGTGGCGCTGTCGATTCCGATCAGCTTCGCGGGCATGTTCATCGTGGCTAGTGCGCTGGGCATTACGCTTAATGTTATCTCCCTCTTCGGCATGATCATCGTGATTGGCATTCTGGTGGATGACGGCATCGTCATCGGCGAGAACATCTACAGCTACCACGAGAAAGGGCTGCCCCGGGTGAAGGCCGCCCTGAACGGAACGGTGGACGTCCTCGGGGCCGTCTTCGCGGCCATCCTGACGACGGTAATCGCCTTTTGTACCTTCTTCTTTATCGACGGGCGATTGGGAGACATCTTCCGGGAGATGGCCATCGTGGTCATTTTCTCCCTCATCTTCTCGCTGGTGGAGGGAGCCATCATTCTACCCACTCACATTTCCCACTCCCACGCCCTCGACCCCAACGTGAAGCCCAACAAGGTGCAGCGTAAGTTTGATCAGCTGATGAATTACTTAAGGGACACCCTCTACGCCCCCGTACTGGCCTGGACGATGCGCTTTAAGTTCCTGACCCTATCAATTTGTTTAGCTATACTCTTTCTGAGCATCGGCCTGGTGAGCGGCGGTTTCGTGCTCACGGCGGTCTTCCCCTCGATCGAGCGCGACGAGGTTGATATTACGCTGCAACTGCCCGCCGGCTCCCCGGAGACCAAAACGATGGAGGTCCTGCTGCGCATCGAGGAGGCCGCCAAGCGGGTCAACGAGCGCATGAGCGCGGAGCTGTTCGAAGACGGCCGGGAACTCGTGACCCGCATCGAAGTGGCCCTCGGACCTACCACCTACCAGGGCAGCCTGGAGGTCGCCCTGCTGCCGGGGGAGGAGCGGGGAGATATCGACGTGCGCACCGTGCAGAACGCCATCCGCGAGGAGGTGGGCAACGTGGAGGAGGCTGAGATCCTCAGCTACGGCGGCAACTCCTTCTTCGGTAAGCCGGTCAGCGTCAGCCTCGTTGGCAGTAACATCGAAGAACTCGAAAAGGCCACCGTAGACGTCAAGGCCGAGCTCGAACGTATGGCCGAACTCACCGACGTGACCGACACCAACCAGGAGGGCCTGCGCGAGATCAACATCTCTCTCAAGGAAAAAGCGCGCTACCTGGGGCTGGACCTGCAGGACATCGTCGGGCAGGTCCGTTCAGCCTTCTTCGGGGCCGAGGCCCAGCGGCTGCAACGCGGCGAAGACCAGGTGCGCGTGTGGCTCCGGTACGGCGAGGACAGCCGCCGCAGCCTGGCCGACCTCAACAGCATGCGGGTGCGGCTGCCGGACGGCGGGCAGTATCCCATTTCCGAGATCGTCAATCTGGAGCCCCAGCGTGGCGTGATCTCGATCAACCACATCAACGGACAGCGGCAGGTGAAGGTGGAGGCGGACGTGGCCACCAACAGCGTATCCGTGCCCGACCTCAATGACATCGTCGCCGAAGAGATCCTACCGGCGGTGTTGGCGAACTACCCCGGGGTCACTACGGTGGCCGATGGTCAGATTCGCGACCAGGCCAAGACCTTTGCCTCGCTAAAACTCGTGCTGCCCGTGGTCCTCGGCCTCATGTTCTTTGTGGTGGCCCTCACCTTCCGGTCGATCGGGCAGGCGGGCGTCCTGTTCTTTTTACTGCCCTTCGGGCTCATTGGCGTCATCCTGGGGCACTGGCTCATGGGAAAGCCGCTCTCCCTGTTCTCCGGGCTGGGCATCATCGCACTGGTGGGCATTATCCTCAACGACGGGCTGGTGTTCATCGCCACTTATAATGACAACCTCCGGGGGGGGATGAGCATGATGGACGCCCTCAACGACGCGGGTCGTAGCCGCTTCCGGCCCATTCTGCTGACCTCCATGACCACCTTTGCGGGTCTGGCCCCATTGCTGCTGGAGCGGAGTCGGCAAGCGCAGTTCCTGATCCCCATGGCTATATCGGTCGCCTTCGGACTGCTGGCCTCCACCCTGGTCCTGTTGCTGCTGCTGCCTTCCCTCCTGGTGCTGCTGAATCGCGGCCGGGTGGGCGTCAAACAGGTCACCTCGGGCACCCGTCCTGATTACCACGAGGTCGAACCCGCCTACAAGGAACTGGACGAGGACGGCTACGACCCCGATAAACCCATGGGCATCACCAAAGTAGAGCAGTAATGCGTATCTGTATTGACATGGATGAGGTGATGGTAGACAACTACCAGCGCTACCATACCATTTATGAGGAACGCTTCGGGCATCCCATTGATCCGGCGGAATACCGGGGCAAGCGCATCTACGACCTGCCCGGCGTAGAGTACCTCCGCGATGAGCTCCGCAAACCCGGCTTCTTCCGTCACCTCCCCGTCATGCAGGATGCCCAGGCGGTGGTGCGGGAACTGTACGAAGAGCACGAGGTCTACATTGTCACGGCCGCCACTGAATTCAAGCACAGTTTTACCGACAAGTGGGAATGGCTGGAGGAGCACATGCCCTTCGTTCACTGGTCGCGCATCGTCTTCTGCGGCAACAAGAGCATTGTCCATGGCGACTACATGATCGACGACAAGGCCACCAACCTGGCCGGATTCAACGGGCAGGGCCTACTCTTCACCTCTACCCATAACCTCGACGAGGAGGGCTACGTCCGGGTCGATAACTGGATGGAGGTCCGCGACTTCTTCCGCCAGGAGCGCGCCGGTCAACTCGCGCAAGAGGGGTGAAACAGGCGGCGAAGAAAGTCTGGGCCTTCGGCTGGAGAAAACTTCCCTTTGCCCTCACTGGCCTGGTGGCTACCGGCATCAACTACGGCCTGTACCTCTTCCTCGTCGATACCTACCTCCCCCCCCTGCCGGCCACTCTCATCGCCTATTCGAGCAGCGTCGTGCTTAACTTTTTCCTGCAGCGCTATTTCGTCTTCGAGCTGCGCCGCTCCCTGCGCTCGGCCTTCGCCTTGAGTATGCTGGTGAGCCTGGGGGGGCTCTTCCTCGATGCGGCCATCGTTTACGGCCTCCATTACTTTCCCGTGGTGGGGGAGCGGGAGTGGGTAATTAAAGGGGTGGCTACCGGGGTGGTGTTCTTTTATAACTACTACGGTAAGCGTAGGGTATTCGAGGGGGCTTAGATGAGGTGAGTTCATCACGGAGGGCACGAAGGGTTTCACAGAGGATCCACGGAGCGCGTATTGCAAGCCTTTGAGCCACCTCTGTGAAACCCTCCGTGCAGCAGAGCGCGCTGTGGAGAACTTTACAACTGAGTCTGGAAAAAGGACGCAAATTCTTCCACCGTCATGGTACCCCGGTCCCCCTCCCCCTGCACCCGCACGGCCACCTGTCCACTCTCCGCTTCCTTTTCGCCGACGATGAGCATGAAGGGGACGCGCTTGAGCTCGGTATCGCGGATCTTGCGGCCGATGGTTTCGCTGCGGTCATCGACGGAGCCGCGGATGTCGTGTTTAGCGAGTTGGGCGAGGACCTTCTCACTGTAGGCGTTGAACTTGTCGCTGATGGGCAGAATCGTAAACTGCTCGGGGGTGAGCCAGAGGGGAAACTTGCCGCCGGTATGCTCGATCAGGATCGAGGTGAAGCGCTCCAGCGAGCCGAAAGGGGGCACGGTGAATCATGACGGGGCGGTGGGCCTGATTGTCGGAGCCGATGTACTCGAGCTCGAAGCGATCGGGCAGGTTATAATCCACCTGCACGGTACCCAGCTGCCACTGGCGGCCGAGGGCGTCGCGGACCATGAAGTCGAGCTTGGGTCCATAAAACGCCGCCTCGCCGTAGACTTTGACGGTCTTCATGTCGATCTCCTTACAGGCATCGATAATGGCCTGCTCGGCGCTCTCCCAGTTTTGCTCGGAGCCGATGTACTTCTCGGGGGTCTGAGGGTCGCGCAGGGAGATCTGGGCGGTCACGTCGTCGAAGCCGATCATAGCCGAGCACCTCGCGCACGATGTCGACCACGGCCAGGAATTCCCCCTTGACCTGCTCGGGCATACAGAAGATGTGGGCGTCGTCCTGGGTGAAGCCGCGCACGCGGCTCAGGCCGTGGAGCTCGCCGGTCTGCTCGTAGCGATACACGGTGCCGAACTCCGCCAGGCGGAGGGGCAGCTCGCGGTAGCTGCGGGGGCGGAACTTGTACATCTCGCAGTGGTGCGGGCAGTTCATGGGCTTCAGCATAAACTCCTCGCCCTCCCGGGGGGTCTTGATGGGCTGAAAGCTGTCGGCGCCGTACTTGTCCCAGTGCCCGCTCGTCACGTAGAGTTCCTTCTTGCCGATGTGGGGGGTGGTCACCTGCTGGTAGCCGGCATTTTCCTGTCGCTCCTTGAGGTAGTGGATCAGGCGTTCGCGCAGCTGGGTGCCCTTGGGTAGCCACATGGGCAGGCCGGCCCCGACCTTTTCGCTGAACATGAAGAGCTCGAGCTCCTGGCCGAGTTTACGGTGGTCGCGTTTTTTGGCTTCCTCCAGCAGGTGGAGGTATTCGGTCAGCTCCTTGGCCTTGGGGAAGGAGATACCGTAGATGCGGGTGAGTTGCTTGCGCTTCTCATCACCCAGCCAGTAGGCACCGGCCACCTTCATGAGTTTGATGGCCTTGATGGCGCCGGTGTTGGCGATGTGGGGGCCGCGGCAGAGGTCGGTGAAGTTGCCCTGGGTGTAGAAGGTGATGCTGCCGTCCTGCAGGCGGTCGAGGAGCTCGAGTTTGTAGGGGTCCTGCTTCTCCTCGAAGTAGGCAATGGCCGCGGCCTTGCTGACGTCCTGGCGCACGTAGTCCACCTTGCGGCGGGCCAGTTCGAGCATTTTCTGCTCGATCTTGGGCAGGTCTTCGGAGCTGATGCTGCGGTCGTCACCGGTATCGATGTCGTAGTAAAACCCGTTTTCGACGGCCGGGCCAATGCCCAGTTTCACCCCGGGGTACAGCTCCTCCAGGGCTTCGGCCATGAGGTGGGCGGTCGAGTGCCAGAAGGTCTCCTTGCCCCCCTGGTCGTTCCAGGTAAGCAGTTCCACGGTGGCGTCCCGCTCGATGGGGCGGGCGGCATCGATGACGGTGCCGTTGACGCGGGCGCTGAGTACGTTGCGGGCCAGCCCGGCGCTGATGCTCTGGGCTACGTCCATGGCGCTGCTGCCGGCTTCGAATGCGCGAACGCTGCCGTCGGGGAGGGTGATGTTGATCATCGGGTACAATTTTTGACCTGCTTACGAGCGCAGGCCGGCGGGGCGCGAAGGTAAGGGTTTTCCCCTCGCAGCCGTCAGGGCGGCACGGGTAAGCGCAAAATGGGTTTTGGCAAATCCGCCGCTAAAATGCGCTCCTCCTTCGTCACCTTACCACTCGCACACTGCGTATCTTTAGAGACCTTTACCGACCCCACAAACTTCTCCCATGCCTCGCTTTATTTTGTTCCTGCTCGTCTCCGCCAGTTTATCGTGGACCTCCTGTGGCACCCCCCGCCAGTCCACCGAATCCGAGCGCGTAGGGCGGGCTATCGACAACGGAGCGGGCAGGAACAGCGTCCGGGTGGATGCCGCCTCCACGGGAACTGACCTCACGTCCTACCTGCGCCGCATAGCCGGAGTATCCGTCCGGGGAAGCGGACCACAGGCCACCGTACGCGTTCGGGGCGACGTCAACTTCAACGCGGACTCTACCCCCCTCTTCGTAGTCAACGGGACCGTACTGGGCAACAATTTTTCCTCGGTGTATAGTGCCATCGACATCAACGAAATCGCCCGGGTGACGGTGCTCAAAAACGTTACCGATACCAATCGCTACGGCATGCAGGGGGCCAACGGGGTGATTGAGATCAAGCTAAGGCAGTGAGGGCTGGTTGCTTGATCAGCCGGCGGGCTGGGGGAGGGCTTCTTCAACCACCAGTGCATAACCGGCACTTCCGGCTAGGTAGCGGATGGATTCCAGTACTGCATTCCCCTGCACCTGCGCCCGCGCCATGAGTTCGCTCCGTAGTGCCCGGTCGCGGAGGCGCTCCTTGGCGCGCTGGTTAAGGCGGCTGTAGTCCTCGGCGGTGAAGGTGTTAAACCAGCTTTCGTTGAGGTCGCGGTAAATCAACTCGTGGTCGATGGCCAGAATCTCTGGCTCGGGCAGGTTGCGGACGGTCAGGGTGCGGGCCTCGGGATCGATGGAGAGGTCGAGTTGCTCGAGGTCGTAACCCACCAAAATCTTTCCGCGCACCTCCACGGTAGCTTTCTTGTCGAAGGAAAACTGGGAGGGCAAGGGCAGGTACAGCGTGACGTTGCGTGAGGAGGTCGAGGAGAACAGCTCGTTGACGTCGCCCTCCACGGTCACCAGTTTCATGACGTCGCGTACCCGCTCCAGCAGGACAGTGGCCTCTTCGTGGACGCGCCGGTCTTGCGCATGGGACTGCCACAGCGCGAAGGCGGTCATACCCAGCATAAAGGCCAGTAGGGCGACCAGAAGGGTGAGGAGAATGCGGTTCATCAGTCGGTCTTGGCCTGCATGGGGTAGCGCAGGCCATTGTAGGAATGAAGTACGGCCTTCACGCTGCCGACGGTGACCGGGGACTCGATCATGAGGGGGATCTTATTCTTGTCGTTGCTGACGTAGATCTGCATCTCGTCGCCGTCCTTAAAAAGCTCACCCGTGATAAGCTGAGGACTGAATCGCAGCGTATTATACGTGCCACTACCCTTGATCTTCACGTCTCTTTTCGCCACCGAGGTAGCGAATTTTAAGTGGGTGCATCTCCTGATCCATGACGATCTTAATGGGGATCTCCTGGTTCTTCGCGTAGCCGGTCGTAATTAAGGTTTCGGGCGAAGTAGATGATCGAGATGAGGTCGTGCATACAGGGGTCGACGCTCATGTACTTTGGCTTGGTATCGGAGCGGGTGCGGCCACGGTGGCTGACGATGCGCTTCTCGTCTTGGTAGAACGTGGTGCGGTCGTACTTCTCGTAGCCGCCCTCGTGGATATCCTTAATGTGGATCTGGGGCAACAACGTTTCCTTGTCGAGGTAGCTCTCGTAGTTGTCGGTCACCTTGTAGAACCACTCGTAGCTGGGGTAGGTCCGGCCCCGCACGGTGACGCGGTACTGGTTGGGCAGGTCGTGCACCCGGAAGGTGACTTCCCCGGCGGCCAGCCACACGAAATTCCAGTTGTAGTAGAGTTTATAGACGATCTCCTCCCCGGCCTCAAAGGTGGTGTTGTGGATACCACAGACGTCGGGCGCGTCCGCGGGTGCCGCGGACGGGGGCGGAACGGCCTGATGCCCAGCGTCTGGCACCGGCACGGCGAGCAACAACAGGAACAGGCATTTCAGCAACAGGGAATTCATCGACTTTTGTTTTTCCTGACGATCAACCAGTAGCCAGGAAGGGCGGGTAATAGACACGTTAACGCTGAACAGGGCAGTATATGCTGCTAGCACCGCTACGGATTCCTCCGGACCGGCCTGCCAGACTAACAAGCCCAGTTCCGTTCGGGTTAAGAAGTTAAGCCCCGGCGGCAGGGGGATGCCGGCCTGCACCAGGTAAATAGCCGCGATTCCGGCCATGCCGTCCCACCACGGCAGCTCGAGCCCAAAGAACCACAGCAACAGATACAACTGACTGCAGTACAGACCAAAACGCAGACACGCCAGGCCGCTGCTGCCCAGCAACCGAGCGAAATCTACCCGCTTCAGCGCAGCGCGCAGGTCCGTCACGTCCTTTCCGAACCGCTTGCGTAAGCATCCAGCAACCGGAGCAGCAGCGGCCTTCCCCCCACGGCGGCTACCGCGACCAGCAGCGGGCCCACGGGCAGCAGCCAGCCTACCGTCCACCCTGGCGGCAGCAGGTCGGGCATCCGCCCGACGGTAAGGATGAGTGCCGGCCAGGCGACCAAAAGAAAGGCCACCCACTGGCAGAGACTACCCAGCAGGGAAGAGGCGATCACCGCCGGCCACTCGGGGCGGCGGGCCAGCAATAGGCGGCCGCCGATCTCGCCGATGCGGTTGGGGGTGGCCGCACTCACGCTCACACCGGCCAGGGTGGCCCGTAGTATCCGACCGAAGGGCCAGGATGCGAAGGCGTCCAGTAAGACCTGCCACTTGCGGGCCTCCAGCCACCAGTTGAGGGGCATGAGCGCCACGGCCAGGGCCAAATAACGCCAGTTGCCGGGACGGTCTAGGGCCCGCAGGAAGGCCGTCCAGTCCATCCGCTGCGCCACCCCCGCGAACTGATATACGAAGATCACGACCACCCCAACGGCCAGCAGGCGGAGCGCCCAACGGCGGGCAGCCGGAGAAAAGCGGGGGAAGGGCAGACCGAACATATTGGCCCACAAATTACGCGGATCGGCTGCCTCCGGGCATAAACCATAAATAGTTTTACCCCGGCCAGAACCAAAAAATTTGTTGGGCCACCGCTTTTCCCGCTACCTTACGCTCTGGATCGATGTACCGTCGGCTGCGGCAAGGGTTGCCGTTTTCCTGTTTACTCACTCAATATTTTTGGCCTTGGCCCCGAAATCCACTCCCGAACCGGCCGTTTACCGCATCCTGGGCGTTGACCCGGGTACCGTGGTGCTCGGCTTTGCCGTAGTCGAGGTACATCCCCGTAGCCGCCGCATCGTGGAGCTCGGCGTGCTCAAGTTGGCCCAGTTTAAGGATCACGCCCGCCGGCTGGAGACCATCCACCGGCGCCTCACCCAGGTGATCGTGCAGCATCAACCCACCATCATGGCCATCGAGGCCCCTTTCTTTGGCAAAAATCCCCAGTCGATGCTCAAGCTCGGCCGCGCCCAGGGCGTGTGCATGGCCGCCGCCATCGGCGGCGGCCTGGAAGTGTCCGAGTACGCCCCCCGTAAGATCAAGCAGAGCATCACCGGCAACGGCAACGCCAGCAAGGAGCAGGTGGCCGCGATGCTCGAAAATGAGTTCGACCTCGATAACAGCCGCTACCTCGCCGACGCGACCGACGCCCTCGGTGCGGCCATGTGCCACTACTACCAGCATCGCTCGGCGGTAGCGGGCGGCAAGCAGTTCTCGGGCTGGGAGGGGTTCTTAAAGGCAAACGCCGATCGCGTGCGCTAGTGGGCCCCACTAAAGCCACACCCGCACCGCCAGCACAATTCCGAATACGCCCAGCGCCACCGCGCCCGTCCGCTGCACCCGCCGCATCATGGCCGGGCGCAGGAACTCCCGCAGCTTGCGCGCGCCAAACACCTTGCCCGCATCGGCCAGCATGATCGTACCCATCATGCCCCCGTAGATGGCCAGAGCGTCGGCGGAGAGCAGGTCGCGATTGTGTACCTGGGTGACCACGAAAGTCGACCAAAAGAAAGCCGTGAAGGGGTTCAGGGTATTCAGCGCCAAGCCCTGGGCCCAGGCGCTGACCAGGCCACGGCGGGAGGGCATAATCTTCTTCCCTTTTAGGCTAGGCGGTTTTTTGTACCACATTACGAAACCCAAGCCCAGCAGGAGCAGGGCACCCACGGTCCCGAAAACTTCGTTGAGGTACTTAAGATCCAGCAGCCGCTCCAGCCCCTCCAGGCCGAAGTGAGCAGCAGCGATGTAGGTGATGTCACTGGTCCAGATACCCACGGCAGCCGCGAAGCTGGCTATGGTACCACGCCGCAGGCTCAACTGCACCAACAGCACCACCAGTGGCCCCATCAGCAGCGCGAGCAGGAGGCCCGCGCGGATTCCTTCCAGGACGTACCCGATCATTTAGGCATCGAGTAATTGTTGGGCGTGCGACTTGGTGTTTACCTTAGCAATGACGCGTTCTATCCGGCCCTCCGCGTCGATCACGAAAGTGGTGCGGTGTACGCCGTCATACTCTCGGCCCATGAATTTCTTAGGGCCCCACACGCCGTAGGCATCCATGATCTGGTGGTCCTCGTCGGCCGCCAGCGGCATGGGCAGCTCGTACTTATCGATAAATTTTTGGTGCTTTTTCACGCTGTCGGGGCTCACGCCAAGCAATTTGAATCCTGCCGCCTGCAACTCCCCGAACCCGTCCCGCAGGCTACAGGCGGCTGCCGTGCAGCCCGGGGTGTCGTCTTTCGGATAAAAGAACATAACGAGCCGTTTGCCCGCGTAGTCTGTCAGCGTGACGGTCGAGCCGTCCTGTAGGGTGGCGGTAAAGGAGGGGGCGGCGTCGCCCGCTTGTAGTGTAGTCATGGTGTTGGAAACCAGAGCTCTCGCCTACGGGGTTCAGAAGGGCAAAGCCGCCGCCGTGCCTACGACCTCCATTCTTGTTGCCCTTACCGTGATCATCCTGGCCGTCCTGATCTATCGCCCGATCCTGAAAATGGCTAGTGCAGATATGGCCGCCCGCAGCCGTTCCGGGCTCAGTAATGGCATCATATATGCCTTTTATTGTTTCCGCTGATCGGACCCCTGGTGTACCTGCTCGTTCGCAAGTCACTGCTCCCCAAAGCGTGAAGTGGACGGGACGGGCGGGGCCGCCGGTGCCGGGGAAAATGGCTACTTTGCCCGCAAATCCTGCAGTAATGAAATTCGGTATCGACCTCGGCGGCACCAAAATAGAGGGGGTCGTGCTCGACGAAGGCGGAAAGGTCCTGGAGCGCCGCCGCATCCCCACCGAGCGGGAGGGTGGCTACGACCACATCCTTTCCCGTATTGCGCGCGTAGTTCGGGAGCTGGAGGAAGCTACCGGTACGCGTGCCCGGCAGGTGGGCATTGGCACCCCCGGTACGATCGACCCGCCCACGGGCCTGATGAAGAACAGCAACACCGTAGTCCTGAACGGTCACCCCCTCCAGCAGGATCTTGAACGGCTCATCGACCGTCCCCTCAAATTGGCCAACGACGCCAACTGCTTCGCGGTCGCTGAAACCCTGTTGGGCTGCGTACCCGACGAGTGGCCCGGGGCCCGCGTGGTCTTCGGCGTCATTCTCGGTACGGGCACCGGCGGCGGCGTGGTCGTCGACACCCAAATTATCGGCGGGGCCCAGGGCATCGGCGGCGAGTGGGGCCACACCTTCCTCGACCACTCGGGCGGCTATTGCTACTGCGGGCGGGTAGGCTGCACGGAGCAGATCCTCTCCGGCCCGGCCCTCGAACGCTATTACCTACGCATGAGCGGCGTCGCCCGCACGATGCGCGAGATCGTGCCCCGCTACCGAGCCGGTAATGACCCCGCCGCGACCCGTACCCTGGAGCGTTTTTTCCACTTCTTCGCCAAGGGCATCGCTAACATCATCAACGTCCTCGACCCCGACGTCGTCGTCCTCGGCGGGGGCCTCGGCAATATCGATGAGCTGCATACCCATGGTGTCCCCCAGGTAGTGGATCACCTCTTCAATCCCCGCATGGATACCCGCTTTCTGCGGCCTAAACTAGGCGATTCGGCGGGGGTGTTCGGGGCGGCGCTTCTCTAGTACGACCCGGTCTCCCAGTACAACGCGGTCTCTCCCGACAGCTATCGGGACGAAAGCAAAATGCAGCCTCCGGCTGCGCTGAAACTTCCGGAGCCGCCACTGACGCGGCTGAACGAAGTGTAATCCGTGCTCAAGCGATACGTCTCCGTGCGACGAACTTCGCGGCCGGAGGCCGCATTGTACTAGCGCGGTCAGAGACCGCCTTCTACTAATCCCAAGCACCATGCCCGACCAAAAGCAAAAACCCTCCATCCCCTACTGGCACGTCTACACCGACGCCGACGGCACCAGCAAGCAGAAGAAAGAATTCCTCACCGACTTCACACTCGAAAGCATGGGCGGCGGCTCCGGGGAACAGTGGAATAACAAGCTGCTGAAGGGCGCCACTCAGATCATTTTCTCCGAGCTGCCCGCCGACTTCGACGGCGACTGGCACGAAAACCCCGCCCCCCAATGGATCATCCCGATCAGCGGCGGCTGGTGGGTCGAAACCATGGACGGACAGCGCGTCGAGATGCGCACCGGTGACCTCAGTTTCGGGGCCGACCAGGGTACCACCGACGAGAAGGGCCACCAGTCCGGCGTCCTCGATAATAAGCCGTGTCGGATGATGATCGTCCAGCACAAGGACAAGAAGCAACTGGAGGGCGGGAAGGTCGCCCCCCACGCGCTTTAATCCCCGCTTCCCCACCAGTCCGGGTCAGGCGACCAATCCTCGCGGAACCTTTCCGTGCGCTCGGCCTCTAGCCGGGGCCGCAGCGTGTCGCGGTAAAACTGTGCTTTTGCCTGCGCGCCCGCGGGGTCGTAGGCAGGATCGGGGATAGGATAGGCAGCCCCCCGCTCCTCCAGGAAATCCAGGAGTTGGGAGCGCAATTGGGCGGTCTGTTCGGCATTGCTCCCCGAGATATCCTCCTGCTCCTGCGGGTCCCGCCCGAGATCGTAGAGTTCGTCGCGGTCGTCTTCCCAGTAGTGGATGAGCTTCCGGTCGCCGAGGATGATCTCGGAACTGGGGTCGCCGCCCTGATTGCCATAGTGGGGATAGTGGAAGTAGAGCGGGCGCTCGGGCCAGTCTTCGCCTTCGAGGAGGGGGGTGAGGTCCGCGCCGTCGACGGGCTGGGGCGGGTCCACGTCGATACCGGCCAGGGAAAGGAGGGTGGGGTAGAGGTCGGCCCCGGTGACGCGGACGTCTTCTACCCGGGCGCGCTTGGTGCGGCGGATGCGGTCGCCGATGCGCAGGAACAGCGGCTCGCGGGTGCCGCCCTCCCACTGGTAGCCTTTACCGCCGCGGAGGGGCAGGTTACTGGTGGCGTAGGCGTCGCCGCTGGCCACGCCGCCGTTGTCGGAGGTGAAAACCACGAGGGTATTATCGGCGATGCCGAGGCTGTCGAGAGCGTCGAGCACCAGTCCGACAGCATCGTCAAGCTGGGTGACCAGGCCGGCATAGACCGGATTATCCTGCACCGTCCGTACTGGCAGGCGCCGTTCCATCTCGTAGCCGTGATCGGCTAGTTTATCCTTTACAGCTTTGTCGCGGTAGTGCCGCCAGTGCTCCTCGGTAGTCTGGATGGGCCCGTGCACGGCGTAAAAGCTGAGCATAGCGTAGAAGGGGCGATCCTGCTGGGCGATGATGAAGTCTTTCGTTTCATCGGCCAGCCGCATCGAGAGATTCTCGCCGGGGAGTCGGTTGGGCAGGTCGGGATTGTCGTACGGATCGAAGTAGCCGCCCGCCGGGGAGCCCTTGTCGTTGCCGCCGACGTTGACGTCGAAGCCGTGGTCGGTCGGCATACTGCCCTGGCCACCCAGGTGCCACTTGCCGGCGAAAAAAGTGCGGTAGCCACTCTGCTGGAAGGCTTCGGCGAGGGTGAGGGCGCTGTCGGGCAGCTCCCGGCCGTAGTCTGCGCCGGTAGGTGGGTGGTGAAGCGATCAGCCCCGCGCCAGTCTTCCCCGGCGGCGGCCCCGATCCAGTCGGTGATGCCGTGGGTGGCCGTGTACTCACCCAACATGATGGTGGCCCGCGAGGGACTGCACACCCGGCTACCCGCGTAGGCCCGGTCGAAAACCACGCTGTGCTGAGCCAGGCGATCCAAATTAGGCGTTTCGTAAAAGGTCGGATCCGGTGAACCCCAGGTCGTGGTAGCCCAAGTCGTCGGCCAGGAAGAAGACGACGTTGAGGGGGCGGTCATCTTCCTCGGTGATCAGTTCGTCGGGGCCGCAGCCCAAGAGGCAGCAGAGGCCGGCACAGTAGAGCAGTCGGTACATGGCGTGAAAATAAGGGAGAATGCGTCCCGCCCGCCGTACAAAACCAACGGCCCCCGATCGTGAGAAAGGAAGCCGTCGGTACGGGCCGTTCCGGTAAGCCGGGTTCTGTCGGTCCCCCCGAAGGAGAACGCTCCACCATTTATCTAGGCCGCCGGTTGCCCGACGGCTCGATCTACCTACCCGTGCTCCTGGAGTTCAACCGGGCCGGCCGTTTCTCCCGAAGGAAAAGGAACACTGTTTGGTATTTCAACCCACGGGGTTTACCTCCATGCCGCATTGCTGCGGCAAGGCGTGGGCTCTTACCCCACGGTTTCACCCTTACCCTGGCCCCCGACCGAGATCGGGGCAGACGGCGGTATGCTTTCTGTTGCACTATTCCGTACCCCTTCCGAAAAAGAAGCCCCGGCCGTTAGCCGGCGTGGTGCCCTGCGTTGCCCGGACTTTCCTCTTGCCGATCCCGATAGCTACCGGGGGAGACAAGCGGTGGAGTGGACGGCCCGCCACAAAGGTAAACCCTTTCCCGCCCCCTGGGTTTCCCCCACATGAAAACCGCCGTCATTGGAGCAGGCATCGCGGGGCTGGCCGCCGCCGTTCGGTTGGCCGCCGCCGGGCACCGGGTGGATGTCTACGAAGCCAACGCGGGCCCCGGCGGCAAGCTCTCTCAGTTTACCCTCCCCGGCGGCTACCGCTTCGATTTCGGGCCCTCGCTCTTTACGATGCCGCACTACGTCGACGAACTCTTTACCCTGGCCGGCGAAAGCCCCCGCGACCACTTCAATTACGTTCGGCTACCGGAAGTCTGCCGTTACTGGTGGCCCGACGGCACGCGCTTCACCGCACCCGCGTCTACCGCCGAACTAGTCTCCTCCGCCGCCAAAACCTTTGACGTGCCGGAGCAAGCCATGCAGGATTTCATGGACGCGGCCGCCCGCAAGTACGCGCTCACCGGCCGCACTTTCCTGGAGAAAAGCCTGCACAAACTGAGTACCTGGCTCGATCCCCAGGTGGCCTTCGCCCTGCTGAAGATCCCGGGGCTTGGACCTCTTCAAAAGTATGCACGACGTCCACGAGGACGCCCTGAAGGACCCGCGGCTCGTCCAGCTTTTCGACCGTTTTGCGACCTACAACGGCAGCAACCCCTACAAGGCCCCCGGCCTGCTCTCGATGATCCCCCACTTCGAACACCACTTCGGTGCCTACCTGCCGGCGGGGGGTATGTACGACATCGCCGACAGCATCTACGCGCTGGGAAAGCGGCTGGGCGTCACCTACCACTTTAGCCAGCGAGTGAATAGGATTTGTACGGCGGGGAGAGAGGTGAAGGGCATTCAGGTGAAGGGCGAGGAAATCCCCTACGATACCGTCGTGTGCAACATGGACGTCTGGTTCGCCTACGACCGCCTTCTGCCCCATGCGAAGCGCCCGAAGATCACCCTGAAGCAGCAAAAGAGCACGAGTGCCGTCATTTTCTACTGGGGTATCGACCGGGAGTTCCCGGAGCTGGGGCTGCACAATATTTTCTTCAGCCAGGATTATGCCACCGAGTTTACCCAGCTCGAAGCCGGCAGCCTGAGCGACGACGTGACCATCTACGTGAACGTGGGCAGTAAGCTAGTCCCCGGCGACGCCCCCGCCGGCCACGAAAACTGGTTCGTGATGGTGAACGCTCCGGCCCATACGGGGCAGGACTGGGACACCTTTACCGCCAAACTACGCGGGGAGGTCATTGCTGCCCTGTCGACATACCTGGCACCCGCGAACCCGCCGAACTGGCTCGAAGACCACATCAGGGCCGAGCGGGTCATCACCCCACCCGACATCGAGGGGCTCACGGGTAGCCACCAGGGCGCGCTCTACGGCACGAGCAGCAACAACACCTTGGCGGCCTTTCTGCGGCACCCGAACTTCAGTCGCGACATCGACGGCCTGTACTTCCTTGGGGGCAGCGTTCATCCGGGGGGTGGACTGCCGCTCTGCCTGCTCTCGGCGCGAATTGTGGACGATTTGGTGAGGAAGTCTTAACAGGCATCCACCAAACATGGGGTAGTTAGACCGGGTTTCCTACTTATAACCTTAATCCGCATGAAAACTATCACGAGATCTTTATCTCTCTTCCTCCTTGCCTTTATGCTCGTCTTCGCGACCGGCTGCAACACCAGCAAAGCCGTGAAGGGCGGTGCTATAGGCGGCGCGGCCGGCGGCGTCATCGGCGGCGTGATCGGCAAGAACAACGGGAGCGGCACTAAGGGTGCCATCATCGGTTCCGTCGTCGGCGGGGCCGCGGGTGCCGTGATCGGCGACTACATGGACAAGCAAGCCGACGAGATCGTCGAGCAAATGCCCGGCGCCGAAGTTGAGCGCGTAGGCGAAGGCATCATGGTGACCTTCGACAGCGGCATCCTCTTTTCCACCGGTAAGTACGCCCTGACCGACGCCAGCCGCATCGAACTGCAGCGCATGGCCGACATCTTTAACAAGTACCCCGAGACCGACATCACCGTCGACGGACACACCGACAGCGTCGGCAGCGAAACCTCCAATCAGAAACTGAGCGAGCAGCGTGCCGCCAGCGTATCCGATTACCTAGCCGAGTTAGGCGTGAGCCGCGACCGCATGATCACCGTCGGACACGGAGAAACCCAGCCCGTAGCCACCAACGACACCGAGGAAGGCAAGCAGGCCAACCGTCGGGTCGAGGTAGCCATCACCGCCAACGAGCAGCTGCAGCAGAAGGCCCAGGACGGTACCCTGACCGTTCCCGAGTAACAGCTAGTTTGGGATTCCGCTCACCGCCGCAAACTTGCTCCTTTGCACTTACTCTTCCCCTCAGAAAGACCCAAATTAGCGGCGTTTTCGTCAGGCTTGGAAGATCCATAAAACCTTTCTTTCTAACACCTATCTGTATAGCGGCACGCCTTTGGGGGTGCCGCTATTTCTTTGTCCGGATGGCAAAGGCCAGCAGCGCTTCCTCCTGCCAGAGGTCGGCCATGAGCTGGTAGCCCACCGGGAGGTGGCCGTCGGGCTCGTTACCGGCAGGTATAGCGATTGCGGGCAAGCCCGCTAGATTGGCCAGTACCGTATATATGTCGGCCAAGTAGTTGGCTACCGGATCGTCGGTCTGCTCGCCTACGAGCCACGGCTGGCTGGGGGACACGGGCATGAGGATGAAGTCGTAATCTGCCAGAATAGCCCGTAGCTGCTCCTGAATCACCCGACGCGCCCGTTGGGCTTTGCCGTAGAAGGCGTCGTAATAGCCACTGCTAAGCACGAAGGTGCCGAGCAGGATGCGGCGTTGCACCTCGGTGCCGAAGCCCTCCGAGCGGCTTTGCTGGTAGGTTTCCTCGAGCGTCTCCGCCCCCGGACTCCGGTAGCCGTACCGCATGCCGTCGAAGCGGCTCAGGTTGCTGCTCGCCTCGGCGGTGGTGAGCACGTAGTAGGTAGGTACCACGTAATCGAAATAGTCGAAAGTTACCGGCTCCACGGTATGTCCGGCGGCCCGCAGCTCGTCGAGGGCTTGGGTGGTGGTCTGACGAATTACCCGGTCTACCCCCTCGTTGTCGAGTACCGCGGGAAAGTAAGCGATACGCTTCGGACCATCACTCGTCGCCCGGCTGTAGGCGGGGACTTGGCGGGTAGGGGCGGTGGCGTCGTATCCGTCGGGACCGGCCATGAGTTCCAATCCGAGCGCGATGTCGGCCGGGTCGCGGGCCAGCAGCCCGATCTGATCGAAGCTGCTGCCGTAGGCGATGAGGCCGTAGCGACTGATCCGGCCGTAAGTGGGCTTGAAGCCATAAATCCCACAAAAGGAAGCCGGCTGCCGTACCGATCCGCCCGTGCTGGAGCCGACGGCCATCAGGCAAGTGTTAGCCTGGACCGACACGGCGGCCCCCCCGCTGCTGCCTCCGGGTACCCGGGCGGGGTCGGCGGCGTTGCGGGTGGGGCCGTAGTGGCTGTTTTCGTTGCCGCTGCCCATGGCGAACTCGTCGCAGTTGGTCCGCCCGATGACGATGGCATCGGCGTCGAGCAGCCGCTGTAGGGCGGTGGCCGTGTAGGTGGACACGAAGTCCTCCAGCATCGCCGAGCCCGCACTCACTACGTGGTCGCTATAGCAGATGACGTCCTTGATACTGATGACGATCCCGGCGAGTGGACCCAGCCCTGCACCCGCGCCCCGCCGCCGGTCCTGCTCCCGCGCCCGTTCGAGGGCCTCGTCGGCAAACACCTCCACGTAAACGTTCAGGTACTGCTGGTCGCCGATCGAAGCCAGGTAGCGTTCCACGAGTTGCACGGTCGTGACCTCTCCGTTGTTGAGGGCGGACTGGGTAGCTGCAATGGAAGGGTAGAACATGCGTGCAAGGTAGTAGGGTAGAACGTTAGTTCGTTAGATCTCTGGTTCTTTAGGCGCGCAGGGCTAAAGCGCACGCGTCAGCCTTACCCGCCTAACGGACTAACGAACTAAAATTCTAACGAACTAGCAAACCACTTCCACATCAGTAGCGCCCGCAGCACCATGAACAGCAGGAGGCTTCCCCAGAGTCCCCAATTGTCGAAGTATTGTCCGATGAGATAATAAGTAACGAGGTAGCCGGCGAAGGCCAGGAGCATCGTCTGCCGCATGGCCCGGGCCGCCGTCAGTCCTACGAAGATGCCGTCGAAGAGGTAGCAGGGGGTCGCCAGCAGGCAGAAAAGAACGAGAATCGGTAGGTAGTATAGGGCGATTGCCAGAGTATCTCCGGCGCTGTCCGCGGGGGCGAAGAGTTCGAGCAGGAAGGTGCCGCCAATTCCATAGATCAGAGCGTAGAGAATGGCCAGACCCATCCCCCAGGCAAACAGCAGGCGGATGACGCGGCGCAGGCGGGCGGGTTGTCCGGCACCGGCGTACTTACCGACGAGGCTTTCGGCGGCG
This sequence comes from Lewinellaceae bacterium, assembly GCA_963710195.1. GTDB lineage: Bacteria > Bacteroidota > Bacteroidia > Chitinophagales > Saprospiraceae > Neolewinella. The sequence goes on along the minus strand of CAVPZF010000001.1, from coordinate 663,673 downwards.
AAGGCGAAGCCGTCCACCCCGTAGCTGAGCCAGTTCACGAGCTGCAGCAAGATTACATTGGCGGCGACCGTGGCCGTCCCTACGTCAAGGGCATTAGCCCGGTTGTAGAAGAACGCAAAGCTCAGCGTCAGGCATACCGTGCGGATGAAAATGTCGCGGTTGATCCGGAAGAAGACCCCAAGACTCACCGCATTTCCGGGGCGGGGCCGCGGGTGCAAGGCTTGTCGGTGGAGAGGCCAGTCGGGAAGCCGGTAGCGGCCCCAGACCAGAAAACCGGTACCCATGAGGAGGCCGAAATACTGGGCCGCTACCGTCCCCCAGGCTACGCCGGCGATGCCCCAGCCTGCGTAGGCGACGAGGTAATAGCTGAGGCCGAGGTTCGTCAGGTTCACGGCGAGCGTTAGCAGCAGGGGCCAGAGGGCGTTCTGCCGCCCGAAGAACCAGCCCAGCAGCACCATCTGGAGCAGGGCGGCCGGTGCGGCCAGGATGCGGATGTTAAAGTAGTCCTCCACCAATGGCAGTTGATCGGCGCGGATATTCAGCAACCACTCGGTAAGGTGCAGGGCCGGCGTACGAAGCAGCACGAGCAGGAGGCCGATGAGCAGTGCTAGGAGTCCGCCCCGCAACAGCGTGCTCGCCTGTTCCTTCGCATTGCTGCGGCCGTAGGCCTGGGCGGTGAGTCCGGTGGTGCCCATGCGCAGGAAGCCGAAATTCCAGTATACGAAGTTGAAGGCCATGCTGCCCAGGCCTACCGCCGCGATGTGGGTGCCGCCGAGCTGGCCCATCAGCGCCGTATCGAAACTAGAGATCAGCGGCACGGAGATATTGCTTAGGATATTCGGCAGGGCCAGGCGGAGGATCTCGCGGTTCACGGGGGTGAAGGTAGCTGACATTCCGGCAGACCTCCGAGGTCTGCAAAAATGGCAGGTATCACTTTAGCACATACCTTAAGCAACCACCCCTTCTCCTGCCCGTGTCTGTATCTCCGATCTTAGCCGCTAAAGTCCCACCCATGAAAACCGCCCTCCTTCCCCTGCTGCTTCTGGCCCTCGCGCTGGTTACCGGTACCGGCTGCGAGAAAGACGACGCACCCGCTACCACTACCTTGAATTACGACGGCCCCAATGCCTCCGCCCCCCAGCTGCAGGGCGGCCAGAACACCTACGCCGCCTACTTTCCCCCGGCCGAGACTGCCCCCTACGTCGGCCGTACCCTCGACCGCATCACTTTTTACCTGACGCAGATACCCCAGGCCACCCGCGTGGTCCTTTATGACGAAGGGCCCGACGATCGGACCCCCGGTGCCGAGCTTTACCGAAAAGACATCTCCGCCCGCATCAATACCACGGAGTGGATTGAAGACCGCCTCATTCCTGGTATCGAACTCACCGGTCGCGGCATCTGGCTAGCGGTCGAGGTGGAACTGCCGGCAGACTCCCCCTTTGCCGTCGGTTGCGACGCCGGACGCACGTACAACCGCAATGGAGACCTTCTCCGTTCGGGACTGGCTACTCAATATGCGAGCTTCAATGAGCTGACTGGAGAGACCGTCAACTGGAATATCCGGGGCCTCCTCGCCGCCGAGTAAGCATATGCCCGATAAACTGTAATTTTGAATCACTCGTTAGTGTAGTGAAAATCCCCCTCGTGCGCCATTTTGCTACTCTCCTCTCCCTGATTACCCTCGCCGCCCTCTGCGGTTGTGCGCGGGAGGAGGTGGCCGAACGCTACGCAATTATCGGCATCGATGTAAGCCGCTACCAGGGTGTGGTCAACTGGGACAGCGTCGCTGCTACCCAAGACTTTGCCTTCATCAAGGCCTCCGAAGGTTGGAACCACCGCGACTTTGCGTTTCGCGCCAATTGGATGGAAGCCGGTCGTGCCGGTCTGCGCCGCGGAGCCTACCACTACTTTTTGCCCCACACCAGCATCGAGCGCCAACTCAGCAACTACATTGACTTAGTCAAGCTGGAACCCGGTGACCTTGCCCCCGTCCTTGACGTCGAAGACCTCGGCAACCTTACTGGCCCGGAATTGGTGGAGCACGTCCGGCAGTGGCTCCACCTCGCCGAGGCCCACTACGGCATCAAGCCGATCCTCTACACGGGGCTCAATTTTTATAACCGCCACCTAGCGGGTCAATTCGACGATTACCCACTCTGGCTGGCCCGCTACGACGACCGCGAACCCGTCACCGTTTGTGGCCGCCCCTACCAGTTCTGGCAATATACCAACCGCGCCCAGCAGCCGGGGGTGGTCGGCAGGGTCGACCGCAATGTTTTTCTGGGTACTTCGACTCAACTCGAGTCCCTCTGCCTCCCGCACCCCGCCCACCTGCACGACTCCCTGGCGGCGAAGAAGTGAACTATACCTCCTCCGAGCCCGGCACCGCAAACTTCCGCCCCGTCAGCTGATCCGTAAAAGCCCGTTTGGTAGTCGCGTCGATGCGCAGCATGTCGTTGAGGAAATCCGCGAGAAACTCCCCAATTTTGACCGCCTCCGTCAGGAAGCCATCGTGGCCGTAGTCGGAGTGCATCACCTCCAGCCGGCTGTTCGGGATGTGGCGGCTCAGCGTCCCCTGCTCCTCAATGGGGAAGAGCACGTCGGTATCAATACTAATGACGAGGGTGGGGGAAGTAATGCGGCTGAGCGCCACGGCAACCCCCCCGCGTCCCCGCCCCACGTCGTGGCTGTCCATCCCCCTGGAAAGGGCGTAGTAGCAGGTGGGGTCGAAGCGTTTCCACAGCTTGTAGCCCTGGTAGCGTTGGTAGCTGCTGGCGCGAAAGTCGTCGTAGCGCTCCTCCTCCACCTCCGACTGGGTGCCCGCGTAGGTGCGGTAGTGTCGGTACGACAAGATCGCAATGGCCCGCGCGGCCTCCAGGCCGGCCTTGCCGGCATCGGGCGCGTCGGTACCCAGGGTAGGATCGGCCCGCAGCGCCATGCGCTGACTCTCGTTAAAAGCCACGCCCCAGGGCGAGTGTCGGGCATTGGTAGCCAGCGCGCAGAGCAAATCGAAGCGGTCGGGCTCGGTACACGCCCACTCCAGCGCATGCTGCCCGCCCATGCTGCCGCCCATCAGCAGGCGGATGTGGCGGATACCCAGGTAACCGGCTACTAGCGAGAAGAAGCGGGCGTTGTCCTTGGTAGTCACCAGGGGGAAGTCGAGCCCGTAAGGCCTATCCGTTTCCGAGTTAATGCTCAGTGCACTAGTGCTTCCGTAGCTACTCCCCAGCATATTTACGCACACGATGAAGTAGCGCTCTGGATCGATGGTACACCGCGGCCCCACCAACCCCGGCCACCAGTCCGCGCAGTCGCTGTTGGCGGTCAGCGCGTGGCAGATCCAAATCACGTTGTCCCCCGCCGCACTCAACTTCCCGTACGTATGGTACGCCGCCGTAAGCGCGGGCAGCACCTGGCCGGACTCGAGCGGAAAGGGATGGTGGATGTGTAAGTAGTTGGTCATGGCTAAAGAAAGGAATGAAGGAGGGAGGGAGTGAAGGATTGAAGGGGGGGTCACTGACGCCCCTCAATCCTTCATTCCCTCTGTCCCTCAACCCCTCAAATGAGGTCCAGGGCCTGCTGCAAATCCGCCTTGATGTCCTCGATGTGCTCGATGCCTACGCTGACCCGCAGGGCATTGGGCTCTACGCCGGCGGCGCGCTGCTCGTGCTCGTTGAGCTGCTGGTGGGTGGTGGCGGCGGGCTGGATGATGAGGGTCTTGGCGTCGCCCACGTTGGCCAGGTGGCTGATGAGTTGGAGGTTGTCGACGACTCGGGTCGCGGCCTCCTTGCCGCCCTTCACGCTGAAGTTGAGGACGCCGCCGAAACCGTGCTTCAGGTACTTCTTGGCGTTGGCGTGGCCGGGGTGGTCGGGCAGGCCGGCGTAGCTGACGCTCTCCACCTGATCGTGCCCTTCCAGCCACCGGGCCAGGGCCAGGGCGTTTTCGCAGTGGCGGTCGACACGCAGGCTTAGCGTTTCCAGGCCGATCATGAACATCCAGGCGTTGAAGGGGCTGACGGCCGGGCCGAAATCCCGCAATCCCTCCACCCGCGCGCGGATGGCGAAGGCGATGTTGCCGAAGGGGCCGTCCTTGCCGAAGACGTCGTTAAAGACCATACCGTGGTAGCCGTCGCTGGGTTCCGTAAACTGGGGGTACTTGCCGTTGCCAAAGTCGTACTTGCCGCTGTCGACGATGATGCCGCCGATGCTTGTGCCGTGCCCGCCAATCCACTTGGTCGCCGATTCCACGACGATGTGGGCCCCGTGCTCGATGGGCCGGCAGAGGTAACCACCGGTGCCGAAGGTGTTGTCGACCACCAGCGGCAGATCGTGCTTGGTGGCCAGGGCGCTCAGGCCGTCGAAGTCGGGGACCAGGAAGCTGGGGTTGGGCAGCGTCTCGGTGTAGATCGCCTTGGTTTTCTCGTCGATCAGCCCCTCGAAACTGGCCGGGTCGGTACTCTCCGCGAAGCGCACCTCGATGCCGATCCGTTTGAAGGCTACTTTGAACTGGTTATAGGTACCGCCGTAGAGGTAGGGGCTGCTGACGATGTTGTCGCCCGCCGAGGCCAGGTTGTTGATGGCCAGGAACTGCGCACTCTGTCCGGAGGCGGTCGCCACGGCCATGGCTCCCCCTTCCAGCGCGGCCACCCGCTTTTCGAAGGCGTCGGTAGTCGGATTCATGATCCGGGTGTAGATGTTCCCAAATTCCTGTAGCCCGAAGAGCTTGGCCCCGTGCTCACTGTCCTTGAAGGTGAAGCTGGTCGTCTGGTACAGCGGCAGGGCGCGGCTGCGGGTCGTTTCGTCGACCTCCTGGCCGGCGTGTAGTTGGAGTGTTTCGAAGTGCATGGTAGAAAGGATTAAATGTTTGAGGGAGGGGATAAGGATTGAGGGGAGGGTAACCGATGCCCTTCAATCCCTCAACTAGTCGGGCGGCGGCGCGCAGGTGCCGGGGGACGTCCCGTAGGGAACCGCGCACGGAGATTCGCACCGCACCAGTCGACGACAGGGAAGCGCGTACCGGTAAAAGTGCTGCGGTAGCTAAGTAGGTAGTTGGAAGAAACCTCGATGGCGGTGGCCAAAAAGCTCCGGCTGGGCGAGGTGGTCGGGTAAAGTATACAGCGGGAGGGAATCCCGTAAGGGAGAGGGGGCATGGCACGATGATTTTATAGCTCCCGCGACCGCGGGACAGGCATTGGCACCTTTTTTCCCGAGCCATCGGGAAAGTGGTTGCCAGGGTTTCACAGAGCCTGATCTCTCCACCCTTCGGTATAAAACTCCCCCGTACGCTTACGGGGAATGAGTGGCAAATATACGGTGGGTACGGGTGGATATGCAAGTACCCCCTTTCCCCCCTTCGGTACGAGGCGGTCTATGACCGCGCACGTGCACCGGGACTTGTAGTCCCGGCGTTTTCCTTTTCACCGGCGCAGCCATAGCCTGCGCGGGACAGTCGCTGTCGTAGACAGCGTTGTACGGGCCCAGCCTGGCCTTCCCCTTATCCTGCTCCGGTACGAGGCGGTCTATGACCGCGACCGTGCACCGGGACTTGTAGTCCCGGCGTTTACCTTTTTACCGGCGCAGCCATAGCCTGCGCGGGACAGTCGCTGTCGTAGACAGCGTTGTACGGGCCCAGCCTGGCCTTCCCCTTATCCTGCTCCGGTACGAGGCGGTCTATGACCGCGACCGTGCACCGGGACTTGTAGTCCCGGCGTTTACCTTTTTACCGGCGCAGCCATAGCCTGCGCGGTACAGTCGCTGTCGTAGACAACGTTGTACGGTCCCAACCTGGCCATCGCCTTATCCTGCTCCGGTACAAGGCGGTCTATGACCGCGACCGTGCAGCGGGACTTGTAGTCCCGGCGTTTACCTTTTTACCGGCGCAGCCATAGCCTGCGCGGTACAGTCGCTGTCGTAGACAGCGTTGTACGGGCCGAACGCGAACAATCTGCGGTGCAAAGAACACCCCACGGGCGGGGGTTGCGAACTGGGGGTACCTTTAGGCAATAGAACTCATGAAAATGTATCCCCGTGTCCTGCCCTTTCTTCTCGGTATCTTCCTTTGCACCAGCGTACGCGCCCAGACCATCTATACCCACGGCCGGCAATTGGCCGGTGCCAACCAGCTCACGGTGGAGGCTGACCTGTATCCCTTTTACCACGGCGTGGCCTCCGGTGATCCACTGGCCGACCGGGTGATCATCTGGACGCGGGTGACCCCCGATACCCTGACGTCCGAGGCCGTAGCGGGCAGGTGGACCGTAGCTACCGACCCCCAACTGCAGCAGGTTGTCCGGGAAGGAGACTTCGTGACCGACGCCGAGCATGACTATACCGTGAAGGTGGACGTGGACGAGCTGGAGGCAGGCATGACTTACTACTACGGATTCACCGCGCTGAACCGTAATTCCCTCACCGGGCGGACCAAGACGACCCCGACCGGCACGCAGTCCGATCACCTGCGGTTTGGGGTAGTGAGTTGCAGCAACTTTCAGGCGGGCTACTTCAACGCCTATGCCCGCCTGGCGGAGCGCAACGACCTGGACGCCGTGGTGCACCTGGGCGACTACATCTACGAGTACGCCAACTTTGTGTATGGCAATGCCGAGGTGTGGGACGATCGCCTCATAGAGCCCGACCGCGAGATCGTGTCGCTGGAAGACTACCGCGCCCGCTACTCGACGTACCGCCTCGACCCCGACCTACGACACCTCCACCAACAGCACGGCATCATCGCCGTCTGGGACGACCACGAATCGGCCAACGACAGCTACGAGGACGGTGCCAGCAATCACCAGGATTTTGAGGGCTCCTGGCAGGCCCGCAAAGACCGTTCGCGGCAGGCCTACTTCGAGTGGATGCCGATCCGCGACCCGGGCGACCGCAGCATCTACCGCAACTTATCTTACGGCGAGCTGGCCGACCTAATCCTGCTCGACACCCGGCTGGAGGGGCGCGACCGGCAAATCCCCGACGTGACCGACCCCGCCCTGCAGGCCGCCGACCGCACGATGCTCGGGGCCAGCCAGAAAACGTGGCTGCTCGATCAATTGACCATCTCGACGGCCAAGTATAAGCTACTGGCCAGTCAGGTGATCTTCTCCGAATTCCACGTGGGCTGGTCGGGGGCGCTGGCGGGACTGTCCTTCGAGGAAGTCGAAAGCGGCTTCCTGGACATCTGGGACGGCTACCCCGCCGAGCGGCGCCAACTCACCACCTTTTTACGCGACAATGAGCTGGAAGACGTCGTGGTGCTGAGTGGCGACTTCCACACCGGTTTTGCCTTTGAGGTGGCCGATCCGCCGGTCGCCCAGACCTTTCGGGAGGTGGAGGGCCTGGGGCGGGTACCCGTGTACACCCCGACGGACTACGATCCGGACACCGGGGCGGGGGCCGTGGCGGTGGAGTTCGCTACGCCTAGCATTTCGGCGGCGAACTTCGACGAGACGGCCTCGCCCGTGATCGCCCAACTTTTGGAGCGGCAGTTGATCACCGATCTGATCCCGAACGACACCCTGAACCTGGGGACCCCCAATCCCCACATGAAGTACACCAACCTAACCGACCACGGCTACTACCTGCTCGACGTGCGGGAGGCGGGGGTGCAGGCCGACTACTTTTACGGGCCGATCCTGGAAGTGAGTACCGAAGAGCGCTTCGCGGCGGGTTTTACCAAAATAGCGGGGAGTAATCAATTGTTGCCGGCCCCGGCGCCTGCGGCGGGTAAGTCCCTACAAGACGTACCGGCTCCGGCCGATCCACCCAGGCAGCCCAATGCGATCAGTACACCGCCGGCGGTGACCGTGCTGGCTTTATCGCCTAATCCGGTTCGCGATGCGCTGCAACTACAGTACGCGCTGCGGAGCGGTGGACACGTTTCCATTAGTCTGCTGGACGGCTCGGGCCGTACCTTGCGTACGTTGCGGGAGCTTTTGCAGCCCGCCGGTATTTACTCACTCACCGCCTCGCTTGGCGATCTGCCCATCGGCAGCTACTATCTGCGCATCACCACCCCGCAGGGGAGTAGCCTGCAACCACTGATTCGGCGTTAGCCTATTGTTTACCTACGCTCATGAGACATACCTTTTATCTGCTGGCCCTTTTGTGCGGCCTGCCCACGGCTCGCGCCCAGCTTACCCTGACTAACGGCTACTTCCCCCAAGTAGGCGACAGTCTTCTAACCAATCAGGCGGAGGGCAGTTACCTGGCGAATGTGGATGTACAGGCCCCGGGAGCCGGCCTGGAGTGGGACTTTGGCTACCCCGACGCGCACTACGAGTACACGGAAGTGCTCGAGGCGGTGGTCAACGATACGCTCTTCACCACCGCCGATGCGCGGCTGACCTCCGCTGCCTTTACCTATGAGTACTACCAATCTACCCCAACCGAATACCGCATGGTAGGCCTAGTGGGCAGTCTTCCTTTTTTCCGGGAGCTGGTGCTCGCCACGCCGCTTTCCCCGCCCCGGACGGTGCGCCGGGCGGGCATTACCTACGGCGACCGCTTCGAGCATACCTCCGTGCGCACCATCACGCTGAGTGTCGATAGTCTACCCGCCGAAGTGCGCAACGGCGAGATTGGGTCCACCCTGGCCAGCTTCGACTCCATTCGCGTCACGAGTACAAGCGTGCGGCAAGACGTGGTGGATGCCTGGGGTACCCTGCGCCTGGAAGGCTACGCTTACGCGGTGCTGCGCGAAAAGCGCGTGGAACAAATGGAGACCCGGCTGTATGTAAAAGGCGGGGACGGGCCGTACCTGGACGTGACCGCGCTAGCCCTGCAGGCGGACCCCTCCACCAGCAACTACCTCGGTCCCCAGCCTACACAGGGCACGTACTTCTTCTGGGCCCAGGACATCGTGGAGCCCATCGTGGAATTGGAGTTCGATGCCGAGGAAAAGCCGACCACCTTTCTTTACAAGCGGGATGGGCTGGGCACCGCCACCCGCGCCGACCCGCGGGTCACCGAAATAGGCGTTTACCCCAACCCGGTAACCGACGCCTTCCGCCTGACCTTCACGTTGGCTGCGGCCGGTCGGGTTGCCTGTACGTTGCGCGATGCCCGGGGGCGGGTGTTGTACCAGTGGCCCACGGAGCAACGTGGGGGCGGGCGGCAGCAGCTCCACGGCTCGCTCAGCGGCTACCCACACGGGACTTACCTCCTGGTGCTGAAAACCCCGGGGGGGTGTACGGTGGAGAAGATCATAAAGTAATATTTAGCTACTTTCACGGCACTAAATTCGGTCAACGAACTTTTGAAGCGTAGGGAATGACTTATTTGATGTCCCTACGGCCATCTAGATCGCTTGTCATCGAAGACGGAAAGCCTCTTTCTTCAAAACAAGTTAATCGCTCACATTTATGGTATCCACTATTCTTACGGCCGTACCCGCACTGGGTGTACTGGCCCTTATTTTCATGGCCATCCGCTACAATTGGGTGGGCAAGCAGGACCCCGGTACGCCGCGCATGGTCCGAATCGCAGAAAACATTTCCGACGGGGCCATGGCCTTCCTTAAGGCCGAGTACCGGGTACTGGCGATTTTCGTGGTGGTCGTGGCCGCCATTTTGATGTTTACTGCCGATGCGGCCACCTCCAGTTACATGATCGGGGTGAGTTTCATCCTGGGCGCCATTTGTTCGGCCCTGGCTGGTTTCATCGGCATGCGAGTAGCGACTAAAGCTAACGTGCGCACCACCAATGCCGCCCGGGAGAGTCTGGGGAAGGCCCTCGGCGTCGCCTTTGCCGGCGGCTCGGTGATGGGTCTCGGGGTGGTTGGCCTGGGGCTGCTCGGTCTGGGTTCCCTCTTCCTGCTTTTCCAGGGTATGTTCGTACCCGAGGGGATCGCTAACGGCTCGCAGGAAGCGCGCTTTGCCATCGTGCGGGTGATCACGGTACTGACGGGCTTCAGTTTTGGGGCTTCCTCGATCGCGCTCTTCGCCCGGGTAGGCGGGGGTATCTACACCAAGGCCGCGGATGTCGGGGCCGACCTGGTCGGTAAGGTGGAAGCCGGTATTCCCGAAGACCACCCCCTGAACCCCGCCACCATCGCGGACAATGTTGGCGATAATGTCGGTGACGTAGCGGGCATGGGGGCCGACCTTTTCGAATCTTACGTCGGGTCCATCATCGGCACTATGGTGATCGGGGCGGCCTTCGTGGTGCTGCCCGAATTCGCCGGCAGCGAGATCGGCGGCCTCAATGCCGTGCTGCTGCCCCTGATGGTGGCGGGCATCGGTATCCTGGCCTCCATCATCGGCACTTTCTTCGTGCGGGTGAGCGAGGGCGGTGATCCCCAGAAGGCCCTGAATACCGGCGAATTGATCGCCGCGGCGATCATGCTGGTCCTGACCTTCTTTGCCGTCACGACGATGCTGCCCGACGAGTGGACCATCGGCGTCGACGGCCTCGGTAAGCAACTCGTCGACGCCAAGGGCAACGCGGTCAGCTTCAACTACACCAACCTGGGCGTTTTCTACGCGATCATCCTGGGACTCGTCGCCGGTCTGGGCATCGGCTACATCACGGAATACTACACGGGGACCGGTACCAAGCCGGTGCAGGGCATCGTGGACCAGTCCGCCACCGGCGCCGCTACTAACATCATCGCCGGTCTGGCGGTGGGCATGCGTTCCACGGCCCTGCCGATTCTCGTGCTCTGTGCGGCCATCATCGGCGCCTACTATTTCGCCGGCCTGTACGGCATCGCGATCGCCGCGGTGGGCATGCTCTCTAATACCGGCATTCAGCTGGCGGTTGACGCCTACGGCCCGATCTCCGACAACGCCGGGGGCATTGCCGAAATGGCCAACCTGCCGAAGGAAGTGCGCGAGCGCACCGATAAGCTGGACGCCGTCGGCAACACCACGGCCGCCATCGGTAAGGGTTTCGCTATCGGCTCCGCCGCCCTGACCGCCCTGGCCCTCTTCGCCGCCTTCATGCAGACGGCCGGCATCACGACCATCGACATCTCCAACCCTTACGTCATGGCCGGCCTCTTCCTGGGGGCCATGCTGCCCTTCCTGTTCAGCGCCTTCTCCATGGAGGCCGTGGGCCGCGCCGCCAACGATATGATCCAGGAGGTGCGCCGGCAGTTCCTTGAGATTCCCGAGCTCAAGGCCGCCCTCGAGGTGATGCGCCGCGCCGGGCACGACGAGACCAAGTGGTCTCCCGCCGACAAGGCGACCTTCGACGCCGCCGACGGTAAGGCCGACTACGCCAAGTGCGTGGAGATCTCCACCGAGGCTTCCATCCGCGAGATGGTGATGCCCGGCCTCATCGCCGTCCTGGCCCCCGTGGTCGTCGGTTTCGCTCCCCGTCTCTTCGGCTCCGACGTCGGAGCCGAGATGCTGGGCGGCCTGCTGGCTGGCGTCACCTCCGCGGGCGTCATGATGGCGATCTTCCAGTCCAATGCCGGGGGTGCCTGGGACAACGCCAAGAAGATGTTCGAGGAAGGCGCTTCCGTGCAGGGCACTCTTTACTACAAGGGCTCCGAGCCCCACAAGGCGGCCGTCGTCGGCGACACGGTGGGTGACCCATTCAAGGATACCTCCGGTCCCTCGCTTAACATTCTGCTCAAGTTGATGAGTGTGGTGGCGTTGGTGATTGCTCCGCTGTTGTAGTGTCGCGAACGTCCCAGCTACGGACGGCCTGCCTATCGGCACTTGTTGCCCAGTTGGTAGCGTCGGATTAGCTTCGCTGCTTCCTCCGGAGGTTAGCCGACAAGCTGCTATTTGTACGGGCAGCTTGTCGGCTAAAGCCGACGCTACGTGCTAGACGAGCAGATCGTCCACCCGGAAGTCGCCCAGATGCAGGCTAGACAACGTTGCGCCTGCTCCGAATACTTCTTGCTTACCGTAGGTACCCTCCTCAGGGCGGGCTTGGGTAAAGCGCTCCACCTGCTTTTCGTAGACGTTGATGATCCAGTATTCCATGATGGCGGCCACGGCGTAGGCTGCCTTCTTAGCCGTGCGGTCGTGTCGGAGATTCGTATCGGCTACCTCAATGACTAGTAGAATGTCCTGTGAATAGGGGTGATGTTTAATATATCGATCGCCCGGCCCCACCGCAACATATAAATCGGGTTCTGGCTCGGAATCATCGGTCAGGTTTACTGGGTTCTGAACGTCTACGTAGTACTGTTCTGCAGGAAAGTTGGCAAGTCAAGGTGCAGCTTATTTCGGTCCTGAAGCACTAGTTTACCAAACAACAATTCTACCCGATCACCCGCATCGAAGAAGCCCCCTCAATTATCTTGTGGTAGCGATCCAAGGTCCACCGCATGGTGGGAAGCTGGGCGATGGTTTCCGCGACGATAAGTAAGGGGGTCATGGGCTGCAACTTGATACTAAGTTAACGCCCCGCGCCTTGCCCAAGGTTCTCCGGCCCGCCTTACCTTTCCCCCATGTCCCATTTCCCCAAACTCGGCATCTTGGGCGGCGGTCAGCTCGGCAAGATGCTCTGTCAGGCGGCCGCTCCCTGGCAACTGCCCGTCTACGTGCTCGACGCCCACGATCACATGCCGGCAGCCCCCCACGCCACCGTATTCCAGCGGGGCAGTTACCGGGACTACGACGACGTGATGGCCTTCGCCCGCGGCCTCGACGTGGTCACCATCGAGATCGAACACATCGATACCCGGGCGCTGCATGAACTGGAGAAGCTAGGGGTGAGGGTTTACCCCCAGCCCGCCATTATCGACCTCATCAAGGACAAAGGTCTGCAGAAGCAGTTCTACGCCGACCACCGGATTCCCACGACCGATTTTGAGCTATTCGACTCCAAGGAGGCGTTAGTTCGGGCGGTGAACGCGGGTGCGGTGGCCGTCCCTTTCGTACAAAAATCCCGTACCGGCGGCTACGACGGGCAGGGGGTAGCCGTCATCCGCGAGCAGGAGGATTTGGAGCAACTCCTGGACGGCCCCTGCCTCGTCGAGCAACTCGCCGACATCGACAAGGAACTGGCCGTCATCGTGGCCCGCTCTTCCACCGGGGAAGTAAAGGTCTTTAACACCGTGGAGATGGAATTCCACCCCACCGCCAACCTCGTGGAATTCTTGGTCTGCCCCGCCGCCCTCGACGGCGACACCGACGGGCGCGCCAGTAAGCTCGCCGTAGACGTCGTGCAGCAACTCGAGATCGTTGGCCTGCTTGCTGTGGAGTTGTTTCTGACCAAGGAAGGCGAGCTGCTCGTTAACGAGGTGGCCCCCCGGCCCCATAACAGCGGCCACCACACGATCGAGGCCTGCGTCACGAGTCAGTACGAGCAGCACCTGCGGGCCATCCTCGGCCTTCCCTTGGGAGATCCCCAACTCCTGCGCCCCGCCGCCATGATCAACCTGCTTGGTGCCGAAGGGGAGACCGGCCCCACCCACTACGCCGGTTGGCAAGACGTGCTGGCCATCCCCGAAGTGCACCCCCACCTCTACGGCAAGACCGAGACGCGCCCCTTCCGCAAAATGGGCCACCTCACCGCCCTGGGGGATACCGTGGCCGTGGCGCGGGAACGGGCCGGACGCGCCAAGGAGTTGCTTAGGGTAGTGAGTAAAGACTGAAAAGGCGGCTACGGTCCGTCGGTACCTGCGTGCCGAGCCCCGGCCTCCCCGTACCGCCCGGCAAAAGCGATCATCTCCCCGATCAGCGGCCTGACCTCCTCCCCCCGGGCGGTTAGCCGGTATTCCACCCGCGGGGGCACCTCCCCGTAGTTGTGGCGGTGAACGAGGTCGTTTTCTACCAGGGTTTTCAGCTCCTGGATGAGCATCTTCTCGCTGATGTCGGGAATGGAGGCCCGCAGTGCGCTCAGTCGAAGTGGCCCCGCATAGAGCTGTCGGAGGATGAGCAACTTCCACTTCCCGCCGACCAGCTCCAGGGTCGTCCGGATGGGGCACCTGGCCGTCACGTAAATTTTATCGTCTGCCATACTTACCAAAAGGTGAGTACCGGTTTGTTTTTTCGGTATAGCTAAGGTAGTTAATTTTGGGATTCGCTTAATCGAATGACCCTTAAATAATGAAGAAAATTGCTCTATTTGGCGCGTCCGGGCGGACCGGTGCCGAATTCCTCAAGCTGGCCCTCGAAGCGGGCTATCCGGTACGTGCCCTGGCCCGTAGCCCCGAAAAAATAGCCCTCACAGACTCGAATTTAGAGGTGATCCGCGGCGATGTACTCGAACCCAAAGATGTGCAGAACACCGTGAAGGGGTGCGACGTGGTTGTCAGCCTCTTCGGGCACGTCAAGGGCTCACCCGAATGGCTACAAACGGAGGGAACCAAATTCATCGTGACGGCCATGCAGCAGGAAGGGATCGAAAAGATCGTTTCCCTATCGGGTGGTGGTCTACCCTTCCCGGAGAAGGACCAGCCCAAGTTTGCCGACAAGGCCATCCGGACCATCATGAAGATCGTGGTCCCCAAGGTGCTCAACGACGCCATCGCCCACCATGAAGTGCTGGAAGCCAGCGACCGAAAGTGGATCATCGTGCGCGCGCCCCGACTGACCGAAGACAAGAAGGTAGGGGCCTACCGCGAAGGCTGGGTGGGCGTCAATGCCAGCACCAAGATCTCCCGGGCGGATCTGGCCGTATTCCTACTGAAGCAAGTGGAGGACGATCGCTACCTCCAGCAGATGCCCTTCGTAAGCTACTGATCGGCGGCAAACTGCGACCGGTGCGCGTCCACGAAGGTGGCTAGGCGGGTGGCCGTTTGGCCCGTGATGCGCCGGACGTGCTCCGTGCGGACCGGATCCGCGAAAAAGCGGGGAAGGAAGTGTAAGGCAGTCATGATCAAAACGAAGGAAGCGGCAAGGCCCTCCCGCCGCTTGGTAAAGAAGAAGGTGAGCGGGTTAGGGCTGCGGTAAGCGATCTGCCGCCCCAGCACCTGGCTGAAAACCTTCGCCATTTCTCCAAAATTCAGGAGTTCGTCATTGGTCAAGTCGTAGGCCGTGTGGGCGTGGGCGCCAGGGTCGCTCAGCACGTGAGCCGCCACCCGGCCGATGTCCGCTACATCGATGATCGTGAACTTGGACCGGCCGGCGGGGAGGTAGATCTGGTCCCGGCGCACGAGGTCCTCCCGTAGTGTAGTGGTAAAGTTCTGCATGAAGTAGGCCGGCCGCAGGAAGGTGTAGGGAATGCCGCTCTCCGCAAGGAGCCGCTCGATCTTGTGGTGGGGGATCATCGAGTTACGGTCAGCACCCTGTACGGAAAGGAACACGATATGCCCCACGTCCCGTTCCCGTGCCAGACGAACCAGCGGCGCGAAGTACCGCTGCACGTCGGCCAACTGGGGAGGGCGCAGCAGGAAAAGAACGTCGCAGCGGTCTAGCGCCGCACCTACGGATTTCGGATCCGCAAAATCGAAGGCCACGGGCTCCGCCCCGCGCGCCCGTACGGCGGGGCCATCAGCCTGCGGGTCGCGTACGCCGGCGCTGATCCGGTAATCGCCCCCCAGGTGCTGGAGACCCTTCAGTACTTCCGTACCCACGGTACCGGTAGCTCCGGTGATCAGGATATCATGCATGCTGCTGTTTGTTGGTGGTTGGGGCAAGTGGTATGTACGAAAGGGAGGGTACCCGCGTCCCCGCCAGTTCTAGCGCCGATGTCCGCCTCCGCGTTCCCGGTGCCGACCTAGCTGCTTAGGGCTGAAGTTGCCCTAAAACAGGGCCGTAGACTCGTGCCGTAACAGCCATTTTTTCCGCTTGATGCCCCCGGAATAGCCGGTCAGCTTACCGTTCGCGCCGACCACGCGGTGGCAGGGCACGATGATCGGAATGGGGTTCGCGCCATTGGCGAGACCCACTGCCTGGCTACCCCGGGGATTACCGATCTGGCGGGCGATGGCGCCGTAGGTGACCGTTCTTCCGTGGGGGATGGCGGATAGGACCGTCCACACGGCGCGCTGGAAATTGGTGCCCGGCGGATCGAGGGGCACGGTAAAGGTGGTTAGTTCCCCCGCAAAGTAGGCCCGCAGCTCCCGGGCAGCGTGGGCCAGGTGGGGGTGGTCGGGCGTGGGGATCTCCTCGGCACCTGCGTCCGCGTCCTCGAAACTCAAGTGGCTGAGGCCGTGTTTCGTGGCCCGTAGTGTGAGGAGGCCGAGGGGCGTGGAGAGAAGCTGTTTCATTTTCCTAAGGTAATGCTCGTCCGCCCCCCGGTGCTGGCTAGGGTGGGTGCTTGCTTATACATTACGCGTCGGCGTTGCGCTCAGAAGCTAATGCCCGCCTCCACGTTAATGCCGCTGAACTCGGCCCCCGCAAAGCGGCCCGTCCACGCGTCGCCGGTGTAGCGCTGGCGGACGTACTCTACTTTGGTCAAGATATTTTCGGAGAGGAACCAGCCCCCGCCGACGTTGAGGCGATTGATTTCTAAGTTTCGGGAGGCGTTTTCGGTGGCCTTGCCGCGTACGGTGTTGTAGCGCCCGGCGAGGTAAAATTGCTCATCGTTGCCGAAGCGGTAGACCAGCTCCGCGGCCAGCTGGGTGAACGCACCCTCCTTGCCGACTTCCGGGGTGGTGCTAACGTTGCTGCCCGAGGCCCGTTCGTAGACGCCAAAGAGCTCCAGCCCCCGGTACTTGATGAAGGGGGTGACCTGCACCGTGGTGAGCTTCACGAAGCGGGCGTTGTAGCGGCCCTCGAACTCGCCGCCCTGGGTATTGCCCAAGGAGTCAGGCAGGGTATGCAGTACGTTGTAGTAGCGGCCACCCGTGCGGTCGCCACCGTAGAGCCAGGTGCCGGTAGAGGTGCCCCGGTTGGTATAAACGGAGGCGGTGAGGCGGACGCGCAGGTCGTCGTTGAATTGGTTGTCTACCCCCAGCTTACCGAAGAAGGAAAGCTGGTTGTCCGTATTGGCGTTGACCACTACGCTCTGGTTGAGCTTGCCGTTGGTGACGCCGACGACGGCTAATAGTCCGCGCTTTTGCAGGGTAAGCTGCCCGAAGGCCTCCGTAGAAAAGGCGTCCATGATGTAGTTGCCGACGAAAGGGTTGAAGAGGACCCGGGCATTGTCGCTGCGGCGGAAGTGGGTGTCGCCGAAGTTGAACTCGTCCAGGCCGATGGTGACCGTGGCGACCTCCATAAGTCCCGCCAGAAATCCGGGCCGGATGAAGTCGAGCCGGTCAATTTGGAGGTGGCCGCCCTTGACCCAGGCTTCCTGGTGGTGACGCGATGAGAGGTAAGTGGTGAGGTGCATGCGTACGCCGTCGAGCAGCTGTACGTCCAGGTTCAGGTTGGCAACGGGCAGGTTGAAGTTGGTGCCTAGCCCTACCAGGTTATTGGCGTCGTTAGATTGGTCGACGCCCTGAAACTGCAGGGCGAAGTCGCCGCCCACCCGCACGCGGACGCCTGCGAAGGGGACGCTATCGGCCTTGGTGGCTTCAAAAACGTTCAGGCCGCGCTGGTCGTTGGGGCGGAAGAACTGCAGGCCGGGCTGCTGGGCGTGGACGGCGGTAGCGAGCGCACACAGGATAAGAACGAGAAAGCTTTTCATGGCGGAGTGTTGGGGAGGGTGTAAAAAGGAGGTGCTATACGCCGGCGGCATTCCGGTAGGTGACCGAAAACTCGAGGGTCAGCTCGTCGCCGCACTTCATGACGCCCAGCAGGAAGGTGGGGGGCTTCACGGCGTAGTCGGTCATCTTCAGGGCGTAGGTGCCGCGGCAGGTGATGGTACCGTCGGGGGCGACGGTGAGGTGGACGTCCATATCGATGTCGCGGGTGGTGCCGGCGATCGTGAGATTGCCCTGGCTTTGGACCAGGTAGCCGGCAGTCTCGGGGGATAGGGTGGCGGACGAGAGCACGTAGTGGATCTGTTTGTAGGTATCCGCCTCCAGGGCCTCGTAGGCGTTTTTGTCCATGCCCTGGCTGTCGCTGTGCAGGTCCCTTACGGGCAGGGAGAAGGTGAGGGCGGGCAGGCCGGTCAGTTCGCCATCGGGGTTAAACGTGAGGGCGGCACTGCCGGTCACCGCAGTGGCCTTCATCTCCCAGTCGTGGACGGTGGAGGTGCCGAGTAGGCGGACCAGGACGGCGTCCTCCCCGCTGATAACGTAGCGTTCCTGGGAAAGGACGGGTAAGCTGAAGGCGCACAGCCAAAGTAGTAGGAGGGCCGGTAGAGAATTGGTCATACGGTAGGAATTGGTTGATATCCCAAAAGTACCCGGTCGTCCCCGCCCCGCCGCTGACGCAGATCATACCCCGGACTGATTCGGCGCAGCTTGCCGCGCCGGGCGGGGGGCGAACTTTGGATCATCTCCAAACCCCTGTCTGATGGCCAGTATCCTCGTCCCCGTTGACTTCTCCCTCGCCTGCCATAATGCGTACCGCTTTGCCCTGCACCTGGCCAATGACCTTGCGTTGGACGTGGTGCTGGCGCACTACTACAGCGGGTCGATCGACCCGCGCACCAGCCTCTACCTTGGGGGCGACGGGACCATCCAGGGCGGTTTTGCGGAGCGGCTGCGGCAATTTGCCTCCTCCGCCGGTGAAGCATCCGACTATCCCCCGGTCGAGCCGCCCCGCGGCGTGCACCTGTCCTACGAGACGGACGTCAGCCTCCGGCCCTCCGCCGCGATCATTGCGCGCGCCGCCCGGGAAGACATCCGGATGGTGGTCATGGCTACCCGCAGCTCCACCTCGCTGCTGGAGCGGTGGCTGGGCACGACTTCCACCACCGTCAGTGAGGTGTCCGCCCGACCGGTCTACTTAGTGCCCCATCACGCGGACTGCCGGCCCTTCCGGCGTATCGTGGTGGCCAACAACGACGTCTCAGCCGAGCCGTATCCCATCCGCGAGCTGGAAGAACTCGCCGAGTACTATGGCGCCGATATTCACTTCGTCCACGTGGGGAAGCCCCCTCCGGAAGCCCCGCTCCGCTTTGCCCCCTGGCAACTGATGGATGTCGCTCCCAGTACAAGCTGCGCCCCCGGACTGCTTGAGGTGGAAAACGCCGACGTCAGCCGGGGCCTGCTCGACTACGCTCAGGATGTACACGCCGACCTGCTTGTCGTCGTCAACCACACCCGCGGCTGGTGGACGGCGATCCTGCAAACTACCCTCACCCAGGACCTCGCCCTGCGCTCGCGGCTGCCCGTGCTGGTGCTGCACCACAACTTCCCCAACACATGAGCCGCCTCCTCTTCCCCATCCTGCTTCTTCTCTGCTGTACCAGGTGTACCCCCGACCAACAGGAGCTCTGCCTCGGGGCCGAGCGCGCCTACGTTGACCTCCTCTACGCCCTCCAGTCGGAAGACCTTATCGCCAGCCGGACGGCGGCCACCGTCTTTGACGAGCGGGTTCGCGCCCTGCGCCAGGTCTGGTACCGTCCCATGAGTGCCGACGGGCTGGACAATTTGCGCTACCACATCGACCTGGCCGAGTGCGCCTACGAAGATGCTCGGGAGTCGATCGAGGAGGGCCGGCTGGAGCGGGCCATGGTACAGCTCGACCGTGCCGTCTATCAACTCGGGGCCGGCGATCGGGCGTCCCTGCAGGAGCTGTATATCGGAGATATTTATGATTTCGTAGCCGATTGGCTGGAGATCGACTACCTCTTCCGCAACGGCGGCCCTAGCCTCGACCGGGCGTCCCTGGCGGTCTGCAGCCGCGACGCCCACCGGGTCTGGCGGGCCGTCGGCAGCCACCGGCCTGCCCGCGCCTTGTACTTCGATCGCCAAGTCGACGAGCGGTCCTTCGACTTGGCCCATGCCGCCCTCACCGTCCGGGTCGATGCCTATCACGCCGCCCTTCGCGCCAACGACTTAGCCGCGGCCCGGGAACTCAGCAACGGGGTATCGGAAGCGTTGTGGAATCTCCTTCTGCAGTTCGGTACGCCGGAAGGCGGGCCGGTGGCTGATCTGGATATGTAGAGCGCCGTTACACCAGCAGGCTGCGCAGATTGGCCGCCGCCACGATGCGGATGGCCTTGCCGTCGGTCTCCACGAGCTGTTCCCGGCGGAAATCCGACAGGGCCCGGGTAACGCTCTCCTTGGTGGAGCCCACCATCTGTGCCAGTTCCTCCCGCGACAGGACAATCGGATCGGCACCGTGGCGTTCGTGGAGGTCGCAGAGCACCAGCGCGGTGCGGCGGCGTACGCTGTCGTAGGCTTGGTTGACCAGGTGCTCGCTCTGCCGCATAGCCCGGCCCGCCAGGAGGTGCATCAGCGCCTCGGCTACGGAGCGGTCGGTATTCAGTAGCTCGGTGAGTCGAGCGGCCGGCAGCAGCTGGCACTCGACGGCCTCCCCCGCCGCGCGGGCGGTGTAGTGAAAGGACGTCTGCTCCAGCAGGGAGGCCAAGCCGAAGAGTTCTCCGGGACCGATCTCAGCGATGATGTAGTCGCGGCCGTAAGCGTGGGTGCGGCTGAGGTGGACGCGTCCCGCCGTCACCCGATACAGAAAATGCGGGTACTCCCCCTCGCGTACCAGCGCAGT
This sequence comes from Lewinellaceae bacterium, assembly GCA_963710195.1. Classification (GTDB taxonomy): domain Bacteria; phylum Bacteroidota; class Bacteroidia; order Chitinophagales; family Saprospiraceae; genus Neolewinella. The sequence continues at coordinate 643,268 of CAVPZF010000001.1, read as the reverse complement.
GCCGGCGTCAAAAGTCTTGCTACGGCCTTTTTGAGTGAAGGCTGCTTCGAGTAGCCGCATGCCCCGCTTCGGGTCGCTCAGGTGTACGGTAGGGGGCGGGGCCGCGGGTGTGGTGCGGGCGGCGGCCTTCCGGAGGCGGGTGCGGATGACCTGCAGCAACTCGTCCTTGTAAAAGGGCTTGGTGATGTAGTCATCGGCACCCAGCGACATGCCGCGGCGAATGTCCTCCGAATCGGTACGCGCCGTGATGAACACGAAGGGGATACCGACGGTCCGGCTGTTCTCCGATAACAGGTTGAGCACGCCGAAGCCATCCAGCTCGGGCATCATTATGTCGCAGAGGATCAGGTCCGGCAGGTGCTCGATGGCCGATCTCGCGCCGGCAAGTCCGTTGGGCGCGCTCAGGACTCCGTACCCGCAAAGGTCCAGGATCTCCGCCAGGTTCTCCCGTACTTCCACATTGTCCTCGATGATCAGGATGGTGGTCTGCTGCTCGTTCATGCGGGGGCGGTGAGTGCGCAGGGCAGGTCGACGTGGAAAGTGGTCCCCCGGTTTTCCTCGCTGGTAAAGGAGACGGTACCGCCCAGCAGGTCTACGTAATTGGCGACGATGTGGAGGCCGAGGCCCGAGCCCGGGATGTTCTCCACGTTGCGGGCCCGGAAGAAGCGATCGAAGAGGTACTGCTGATCTTCCTGCGGAATACCGATGCCGCTGTCCTCTACGCTGAGCCGCAGCTGCCCGCCCACCCGTTGGCTGCGGAGGAAGATCGGGACGCCGGCGGGGGAATACTTGGCGGCGTTCGATAAAAGATTCAGGAGGACGTGCCGGAGCATTTTAGGGTCCGTCACGAGCGGACAGTGGTCGTCGGCCGTGACGAGCCGGATCACCTGACCGGGCTTCAACTGTCCTTCGCTACCCTCGCTGCTCAGGGAGAGGAGGGAGCGGAGGTCGACGGGTTCGGGGGCGTACTTGGTCATGCCCTGCTCGAGCTGGCTGATGGACAGGAAGTCGTTAAGTACCTCGGTGAGCTGGCCGATGGTGCCCTTGATGCGGTCGAGGTGCTTTTGTCGCTTGTCCTGCTGGTCGGATTCGGTGTACATTTCGATGAGCTCGGCCGAGGTGAGCAGGGTACTGAGGGGGGTCTTGAACTCGTGGCTGGCCATGCTCAGGAAGCGGCTCTTCAGCTCGTTGAGCTCGCGCTCCTTGCCGAGGGCCCGCTGCAGCTCCCGTTCCCGTACCTGCAGGGCGGCGGTCCGCTCGATGACCTTGCTCTCGAGGTCGCGGTTGAGGTCCTCGACTCGCTTACGGGCCTCGTGAAATTTACTCAGGTCGTGGAGTATGCCGGTGTAGATGGTGCCGTCCTCAAGTGCTACCTCACTAATGGCCAGGCGGAGGGGAAACTCCCGCCCGTTCTTGTGCCGCCCGGTCACCTCCCGGCCGATGCCGATGATGTGCGGCACCCGGGTTTGCTGGTAACGGGTCAGGTACTCGTCGTGGTGGGTGCGGTCGTGGGGGGGCATCAACATATTGACCTTCTGGCCCCGCAGCTCCTTCGGGGAATAGCCAAAAAGATCGCAGGCGGCGTGGTTTACGTCTTCCATGACGCCCCGGTCATTCATGGTGATGATGCCGTCGGTCGCCATGTCAAAGAGGGCCCGTAATCGGCGCGCCATATCCTCGCTCATAGGGGCTCGATACTGGTGTACCCATCACAACGCGCAAGCCCGGCACAAAGGTTAGCACATCACGTATTGGCTAGGCCGCGATATCGGCGGTAGCTGCTTCCCAGGCCGTCAGTTCCACCCGGCGGGCGGCGGCGGGCATAGCCACGGTCGCTGCCTGCTTAGCGGGGGCGGACTTGAAGCTGATGCCCAGAATGGCGCTCAGAAAAATGGGCAGGGCCAGCAGGGCCAGCAAGTATAGTCCGCTGAATCCGGCGATGATCACGACGGCCATCATCAGGTAATAACGGAGAATGCATTCGTAGATAGGGATGGCGAAGCAGCGCATGGCAGTAATGGTTTGTTTGTACCACAAAGCTCGGCCCGCGCCCGCCCCGCCGCGTTGACGGAGGTCAATGCGGCGGTTGATATTTGTCATTGCACCCGCGTACCCCGCCCCCTCCCGGTGAAGGGAATCAACATGGGCACTCGCTGCTGGTAGTCCGCGTACGCCTCACCGATCGATGCGCGCAGGTCCCGTTCCTCTAAATAGCGCACGGCCAGGATGACGTACACCGTGTTCACCCCCGCGAAGAGCAGGTGGCCGGCGCTCATCAGTGGCGTGGACCAAAATGCAATCAGGAGCCCCAGCATGAGGGGATGACGGACCAGCCGGTACAGCAGCGTGATCCGAAAGGACGGGTCGGGGGTGATGCGGCCCCTGAGCTGATCGAAGACCTGCCGGAGGCCCATCAGCTCGAAGTGGCCCGTCAGGAAGGTCGCCAAGCCGGCCACGGCCCAGCCCAGTAGGTATAAGCCCGTCAGCACTGCCGCCCCTAGGCGATTTTCTACCTCCCAGACGATCAGCGTGATGGGCTGCCACTGCCAGTACAAAAGCAGCAAAGCCAGGCCCGAAAGCAGCACGTAGGTACTGCGCTCGACGGCCGGCGGAAGGAAGCGGGTCAGCCACGCCTTGAAGGCCGGCCGGGCCATCACGCTGTGCTGTAGTGCGAAGAAGCCCAACAGCAGCAGGTTGACGGCTACGGCGGTCGGCCAGTCCCCCTCCACGCCCGAGTCGATCGATTTCGGGACGAGGTAGTTGGCCAGGAAGCCCACCGTATAGACTGCCGCCCCCGCGGCCAGGACGTAGGCGAATAGGCCGTAGAGAAAGGGGGTTAGCTTTTTGATGGGAGAAGCTACTGTTATTGGCGCGGGTGCGCGGGTGTTTTGTAGGGGTAGGACGCCAGGTAAGAGCTTGTCTCTATGACCAACGCGGCTATATCTTCTTCCGTGATCTGGCTCCCCTGACCCAGGGCTACGTACCGCAGAAAATTCAGGGCATTCTGCACCTGCATCGGAGTCGATGAAATAGGTGACCTGACCAGGATCTCGTCTGCCGTCCGGTCTACGGTGAGGCTCATGGGTAGGGTTTTAGCCCAGTAAGTAGTCGGACATATTTATCGTGCCATTTCCATCTGGTGAATCGTGTGGCTCACCGAGGCGAAAAACGCAGACAACACCTGAGTGTTGGCGAGGCTTTTCAACGAAGGAGAGCCGCAGGAGGCAGTGAGGGAAATTGTATAGATAATTGTGTCCGACTACTTAAACGTGAATCAATGTAAGGAATTTGCTGGGTCGGGTCGCTAGCCAGTAGGCGCGGCACCGCGGATAATTCGCCTCAAAGTCCGTCCAAAAACCCCTCAATCTCCCGAAAGTAAGCAGCAAAGCCCAGCGTCGATACACCCCGCAGGTGATCGCCTTCGAAGGATACGAGCCGGCGATTATCCCGCAGCGCAGCTCCCTCGAGGGCATCCTCGTGGGTGGTCTTCTGGTCGGCGGTACCCGAGAAGATCAGCATCGGCACGGCGATCTCGGCAAAGGCCCGGGCGTCCGCGCGGTAGCCCTCGGGCAGGAGGATATCCGTTCCCTTCAGTTCCTTGATCCGCGCCACATTCCGGGCCGGAGCAAATACGACGCCCTCGGCGATCAGCGCATCGTAGGGGGCGGCCTGGTACCCGCAGGCGGCGATCAGGGTACCCATCGAAAAGGCGAGTACCGCCGTGTCATTTTCGGCAAACCGTGATTGGGCGAATTGTACCACGCCCACGAAGTCCGCTACGTACTCCCGATGGTAGAGGTTGTCGGGCTTGTAATCAAAGTCCGCACTGGCCCCGAAGCCGCGGTAATCAAAGGTCACCACGTCGTACCCCAGGCCCAGCAGCTGACGGACGTAGGCCAGGGAGAAGCCCATGTTGCCCGCATCGCTGCCCGCGATCACCACGGTGGTGCGCTTCTCCGCCTCCACCGGGCTTTGCATGACCCACAGGTTCAGCTCGGTCCCGTCGACTTCCAGCCGCTCTTCTGCGTAGGTGATGTTGAAGGCTTCCGGCCGGATGGTGTATTCCCGCAGGGGGTTGATGCTGAAGAGGGCGTGGGCGGCTAGTAGAAGGGTGGTGAGGAGGAGGAGCTTGGGCATGGGGGGCATAAGTGAAACCAGGGTACTTACTGGTAGTATCTGAAATAGAGTAATATGCGGTAACCGATGCAGGAAGTTAGTACAATCGGTACGGTGGTGGAGCCGTACTGCTGACAAGGTGGTGCTAAACCGTCCGCGCTTTGCTGGAGAGGCGGCCACAAAATTTCTATTGGTCTGGATGACATTATGCTTATCTGTCCAGGGAAGGACACGGCGACCCCCACTACGCCAGCGACACGGTGAAGATTGCCCGCAATTACCGGGAGCGGTAGTCATTTACATTCTTGCTATAGCCCCAAATCCCCCACGGCGTACCGCACTACCCCATCCTCCGTGGGCAACAGTTTCTTCTTTAGCCAGCACGTGCGGGCCTCGGCGATGCTGCTGCCCGGGTGCGCATCCGTAAAGTCGCGGACGTACTGATTGTACATATTGCCGCTGGCGATCTCCCGCCGGAAACTCGGGTCTTGTTTCCGCCGTTCCAGGGCGTGCCACTGCGCGATGGCATCCGCCAGGGTCTTGCCGGGGTGGGCGCGCACCCAGGCCATAAAGTCGCCGTGGCAGACGAACGGCTTGCCGATTTGACCCGTCATGAAGCGGCGGAAGTTTGGTCCGAAGGACACCGAGTCGGTAATCACGGTAGTGGGGGTAAGCGTCTCCCGGGCCCAGTTGAAGCGGGAGGTGGGTTTGCGTGCGGTTGTATCCGGAACGGCGTCCTTCCGATCGATGGAGTCGGCAATCCGCTTCGTCAGTTCCGCCTTGCGACCGCTGGTGGGTAGCCCCCGAAGTTTGCAAATCTCGACCAGTTCCGCCTTCAGCCAGTACCAGCGGGCGAAGGCGGTACCACTGGATATGTCGTTTATGTTTGGTCGGCTCATGCAGATCGATCAATGCATCCAAATTACGCAAGTTCCGGGGCGGGGACGCAGGTGTCGGGGAAATCCCGGGTGGGCTATGCTGCGCGTCTTCGATCCGCACTCTGGCGATCGCTTGCCTGCGCATATGCGGTACGGAGTTTATGGTGATAAATATAAGTGGCGGATGCCTTACTGCGTTTTCAGGGATAGAGGGGGGCTATTCACCCCTTTGCTCCTTCAATTCCTCTGCACCCGCGCACCGTCGCCCCTTCTGGCAGGCAGCGGGTCGACTGAAGTCGACGCTACATAGCGAGGGGTGGCGCTTGTCCCTTCCCCCCCTCACTCCTTACCTTCCCCCCATGGAAACCACCGAACTCCTCAAGCGGGTCCGCCGCATCGAGATCAAGACGAAGGGGCTGAGCAAACAGATCTTCTCGGGCGAGTACCACTCGGCCTTTAAGGGGCGGGGCATGTCGTTCTCGGAGGTACGTGGCTACCAGTACGGCGACGACGTGCGCAACATCGACTGGAACGTGACGGCCCGCTCCGGCGAGCCCTACGTGAAGGTTTTCGAGGAAGAGCGCGAGCTGACCGTGATGCTGCTGGTGGACATTTCCAAGTCCAGCTTCTTCGGCACCGTCAAGCAGCCCAAGAACGAGCTGATCACCGAGATCTGCGCGGTGCTGGCCTTCTCCGCGGCCCAGAACAACGATAAGGTGGGCCTGCTGCTCTTCAGCGACCGGGTCGAGAAGTTCCTGCCGCCGAAGAAGGGGAGGGGACACGTGCTGCGCATCATCCGCGAGCTGCTGGATACCCGTCCGCAGGGCAGCGGCACCGACATCGGCATGGCCCTGACTTACTTCACCAACATGGTCAAAAAGCGGAGCATCTGCTTCCTGGTCTCCGACTACCTGGCCACGGGCTACGAGCGGCCCCTGCGCCTGGCCGCGCGCCGCCACGACCTGGTGGGCCTCCACCTCTACGACCCCCGCGAAAAGGAGCTGCCCGCCGTAGGGCTCCTGCGCGCCACCGACGCCGAGAGCGGCAAGACGCAGTGGATCGACACCGACAGTGCGCCGGGTACGCGACCGCTACGCCGGCTGGTACGCCGAGCATAGGGACTACTTCACGGCCGCCTTCCGCCAGAGTGGGGCCGATACGCTTGAGCGTGGAGACGACGGAGGACTACGTGAAGGAGCTGCTGCGCTTTTTCCAGCGGCGGTAGCGGCCCTCCGGTCAGGCCATACTTGCACGGGGACGGTCAGGGCGCCGGCGCGCGGGAAATACAATTTCCCTACGTTACGACGGTGGTGGCCCTCCCACCGGTAACAAGTCAACGAAAACCGCCAGTATGAAGTCGTTCGCCCGCGTACTTTCCCTGCTTATCGGACTGGGAGGCGTCCTCTCCGCCCAGTCGGTCCTGATCACCGTAGACGCCGATGCGGACACCACCACCATCAGCCGCCACATCTACGGACACTTCGCCGAGCACCTGGGCCGCAGCATCTACGGGAGATTTTACGTAGGCGACACGAGCGAAATTCCCAACCGGGAAGGCATTCGCACGGACGTGGTGGAAGCGCTCAGGGAGAGACAAATCCCGAACCTGCGGTGGCCGGGCGGCTGCTTCGCCGATACCTACCACTGGAAAGACGGTATCGGGCCCCAGGAAGAGCGCCCGTCCATCCTCAACGTAGGGTGGGGAAACGTCAAGGAGGATAGCAGCTTCGGCACCCATAATTTCTTCAACCTGTGTGAAATGCTCGACACCGAGCTCTACCTCTCGGCCAACGTGGGTAGCGGGACGCCGCAGGAGCTGTCCGACTGGATCCGGTATACCACCCACCTGGCCGGCTCGAGCCCGATGCCCGATCTGCGGGCCGAAAACGGACGGGAAGAACCGTGGGACGTCCGGTTCTGGGGCATCGGTAACGAATCCTGGGGGTGCGGGGGCAACATGCGCCCGGAGTACTACGCGGACCTCTACCGCCGCTTCGCGACCTTCATGAGCGGCTGGCAGAACGACGAGCTGTACCGCATCGCCTCGGGGGCCAGCGGCGGCGATTACAATTGGACGGAAGTCCTGATGCAGAACATCCCGAAGAACCTCATCGAGGCCATTGCCCTGCACCACTACTCCGTGATTGACTGGTGCAACAAGGGCCCCGCCACCGGCTTCACCGGGGATCAGTACTTCCTCACCATGACGGAAGCCCTGCGGATGGAAGAACTCATCGAGGAGCACGTAACCATGATGGACAAGTACGATCCGGACAAGCGCGTCGACCTGCTGGTGGACGAGTGGGGCGGACGGTACAACGTGGAGGCGGGTACGAACCCGGGCTTCCTGTACCAGCAGAATACGATGCGCGACGCCATGCTCGCTGCCGCCACCCTCAATATCTTCAACAACCACGCCGACCGGGTCAAAATGGCCAACATCGCCCAGGCCATCAACGTAACCCCAGGCGGTGATACGGACCGACCAGGAACGGATGCTGCTGACGCCGACCTACCACGTCTTCCGTATGTACGTGCCCCACCACGACGCGCAGCTGATCCCGCTGACATTCGATTCGCCGGTGTATACCCACGGCGGCGAAAGGCTACCGGCGATTTCCGCTTCCGCTTCCCTCGACAGCACGGGGCGGGTACACTTCTCGCTGGTCAACATCGACAGCCGGCAATCGCACGAGATCGAACTGGACGTTGCCGCCCTGGACTTGACCGCCGTTACGGGGGAGATCCTCACCGCCGAGACCCTCCAGGAGCATAACACCTTCGATGATCCGGACCAAGTGACGCCGACACAATTTGACGGCGCCGAACTACGCGACGGCACGCTGCACCTGACCCTTCCTCCCTTTTCTTTGGTCGTGCTCGAGACAACGGAGTAAGGGAGTAGGCACCGACGGACCGCGGTCCTTCCCCTTATGAACAGAACCTCGCGCTAGCTTAAATTAATGTCCACGTAGGCAACTTCGACGCCGACGGGTACGCCGAGCACATGAACTACTATACCCAGGCCTTTTAGCAGAGCAGGGCAGGTATGCTAAGCGTGAAAACGACCGAGGACTACTTCAAGGAGTTGCGGCGGTTTTATTCAGCGGCGGGGGTAGGGTTGGCACCGTATCTTCCAGGTATCATGGAAGTTAGTGGTGGCTCATATTCGGTACTGTTACTCGTCACTTTATTTCTGGCCGGTCGGCTACCCGCACAGACACCAACGGGCGATCTGGCCGACGATAACGTGTGTGTGCTGGAATCGGCTCCCCGGAACTACCGACTGATCCAGTACATCGGGGTGGTACCCGACACCGCCGATCAACTGACCATCGCGGACGTGACCCGACCCTCCTTTCAGCTCTCGTTCCGTCCCTACCGGGAGGTGGCGGTTGCCCCTGGGCTGAACATGTGGTACTGGGGTAAATTTCGGGTGATTAACCGCCTTCCGGACGCAAAACGGAATACGGAGTGGGTGCTCTATTTCTCGGGGAATTGGACGCAACTGCAGGTGTTCACCCAGGATCGATCGGGGAACTGGCACTCCGAGTCGAACGGCACCTTCCTTCCCCTCCGCGAAAAGACCTTTGTGCCGACCACCCGCGGAAACCTCGTCAAACTCTTCCTACCACCCGGGGAAATCCGGACGATCTACTTCCGGGGGATAAGCGAACGCGTGGCGCTGCCGCCCTCCTTTCATCTGTACCTGCAGACTACGGATGCGTTCTACGGCAAGCTGCTGACGGCGAAGGTGGGCAATGCCCTCTTCATCGGCTTCTTGGGGATGATGCTCCTCTACAACCTAATGGTCTACTTTCTCGGGCGGGCGCGGAGCTTCATCTACTATTCCGGTTACCTGCTGATGATGATCGTTTACGCCTGCTACTCCGGGGGTGACCTGTCCGACTGGTTTGGCAACCGCCTTTTTGCGGGCCAGCCGGAGTACTACAGCTTTTTCAAACTGTCGATCTTCATCGGCTTGATGAGCTACCTGTCCTTCATCCGGAGTTTCTCGGACCTGAAGCAGTTGCTTCCCCGCTGGGATCGCTACTTCAAGGTGCTCGTCTGGCTTGGCTTCCCGCTGATGGTTACCTTCCTGGGGGTTACCGTGCTGTCGAATTTCAGTCACGCGGTGGAAGACTGGACCACGGTGACCTACATCGTGCTGGTGATCGGGTCCTGTATCCTATTGCTGTTCCCCCTCTACCGTTCGGGCGACAAGAAGGGGTCTTTCATCTTCGCGGGCATCGCCGCCATCAGTCTGGGTTGCCTGCTTTCCTTGCTGACCCGGGTGGCCTTTCCGCCCTTTTCCATCGTGTACCTGAAGGCCGGGGTGGTAGTCGAGGTCCTCATCTTTTCCCTGGGGCTGGCTTACCGCCAAGGTAAACAGATACAGGCCCGGGAGCAGGCGGATTATGCCCTCCGGGAAAGTAGGCTGACCCAGGAAAAACAGCGGCTCGAAGCGGACCGGCTACAGGAGCTTACCGACTTCAAGGCCCGGTTCTACACCAACGTCACCCACGAATTTCGGACGCCCCTCACGGTCATTATGGGCATGGCCGAACGCATCAAAGGTCACGCGGAAGAGAAAGAACTCATCGGGCGCAGTGGCAGAAATCTGCTCGGGCTGGTCAATCAGTTGCTCGACCTGTCCAAACTGGAATCCGGGTCCGTACCCGTTACCTGGGTTCACGGTGACATCATCGGCTACCTGCGGTACCTTACCGAGTCCTTCTATTCCGCCGCCGAGCAACGGCGTATCCGCTTCATGTTCTACGCGGAGGAACCGGCGGTGCGCATGGATTTCGACGAGGGCAAGGTGCAGCAGATCGTTATTAATCTCATAGCCAATGCCCTGAAATTCACACCCCCCCGCGGTGAGATCATCGTGCACGCCAGTAAACGGACGCAACAGGAACAATCACTGCTTCGCCTGGTGGTGCGGGACACCGGCGTGGGGATCCGCCCGGAGCATACGGATCACGTATTCGAGCGGTTCTACCGGGTCGACGAAAACCACGAGGCCGGTGGAACGGGTGTCGGTCTGGCCCTGACGCGGGAACTCGTCGACCTGATGGGCGGAACGATATCCCTGAGCAGCGAAGAGGGCGTCGGCACGGAAGTCGAAGTCCGGTTGCCGATCCGGGCGGAGCACCATCGGCCGGAGGCGGAAGCGGTGCCGGAACGCCCCTCCGACGACCGACCCCACTTGCTGATCATCGAAGACAGCCCGGATATTATCGTTTACCTGCGGTCCATCCTGGCGGACCGCTACCACGTAGATTCCGCCACGGACGGTATCGTGGGCGTCGAGCGGGCCATAGAACTGCTGCCTGACATCATCATCAGCGACGTCATGATGCCCGGGCAAGACGGCTTTGCGGTATGTGAGGCGCTGAAGTTGGACGAACGGACCAGCCATATCCCCATCATCTTACTAACCGCGAGGACCACCCAGGCGGCAAGGATCGAAGGACTCCGGTACGGTGCCGATGCTTATCTCAATAAACCGTTCGAAAAGGACGAGTTGCTCGTCCGGCTCGAAAAGCTCGTGGAGATCCGTCGCCGCCTCCAGCAACGGTACCAAGCTAACGGAACGTCCGGCAGCAGCAACGGGGTGGCCGACGGCCTTATCCACCGACTGCACGGCCTGATCGACGATCACCTGGACGACACCACCTTCGGGGTAGCCGAACTGGCAGCCGCGGCGGGCCTGACATCCATGCAGTTGTACCGTAAGATCAAGGCGATCACCGGCAAGACACCCTCCCGTTTTATCCGAAGCTACCGGCTCGGGCGGGGTCTGGAGCTGTTGCGGGCAGGAGAGCTTACCGTTTCGGAGGTCGCCTACGCGGTTGGATTTTCTGACCCGAGCTACTTCAGCCGCACCTTTCAGGAGGAATTTCGCAGAAATCCAAGCAGCTACATAAATAACTGACGGATAGGTCTTTAGCACTTATCCTACTGATTGTATGACGGATAGGTCCTAAGGATTTTTGCCGGCAGGGTGGATAGTTACTCGCTTTTGTAGGATAAATCATAGGGAGCCTGGGGTAAGCTAGGGAGATTTGCCATCAGCTACAAAACAGAGCACTATGAACAACACAACACCCTACTTCCTGCTGGCTTTACTGTTGGGCACCGCCGGGCTACTACGGGCCCAAGGCTTCTTTCTTCCCGTATCCTCCGATTCCCCCGCGGCGGTGGCGGAGTACCAGGAGGCGAGCCAACTCGGCTCCAACGTACGGATGAGCCTGGCCAGGCAGGAGATCGACCGGGCCCTGGAAGCGGATCCCGATTTTTTCATGGCCCACGCCTTTATGATCCAGGTGCTGGCCTCCAAGGAGGACAAGCCGGCGCTGATCGAGCGGGCGCTGGCGATTGACACCCGGGGTTTCACCAAGGCGGAGAAGATCGTGCGCCGCTATCTGGAGGACCTGAAGGAGAACCCCAAGGCAATGCCGACTAAAATGACGGAAGCACTGGTGAAGGCCTATCCCCGTACCCCGGAAGCTTACGAATGGGCCTACCTGCACGCCGCGTACACGGAAAAGAACCTGGATGCCGCCTTTAAGTACGCCCGTCAAATGGTGGACCTACTACCCGACTACGCCCCGGTACATAACAATCTCGGCTACTTTCACCTGCAACGGGAGGAAATGGAGGAGGCGAAGGCCAGCTTCGAAAAGTACATCGCCCTGGCCCCCGATGAGGCGAACGCCTACGATAGCATGGGGGAGTTTTACATGATCAATGGAGACTATACCTCATCGGCCAAGTACTACCTAGAGGCGGACGGACGCGGAATGCCGGGTGCGGCGGAAAAGGCACAAAAGGCGATGGCCGGCATGAGCGAAGCAGCCCCGGTCCCGCGGAATACTGCGGTGGTACAAGGCATTTACGACGACTTCGCGGAGGGGGACATTCCGGCCGTGCTCAACGCGCTGCACGAGCAAGTCGTCTGGAAGGAAGCGGAAGGCAACGACCTGGCTGACGGAAACCCGTACATCGGTCCCGATGCCGTACTGCAGGGGGTGTTCGCCCGTCTGGGTGAGCAGTATGCATACTTCCGATTAAAGGACATCGAACTGCACCCCATGGTCGGCAACGAGGTACTGGCTACCCTGCGGTACGATGCCAAGCTCAAGGATAATGGCATGGCGATCAACGCTCAGGCCGCCCACCTCTGGACCGTTGAGAACGGAAAGGTTACCGCCTTTCAGCAGTACGTTGATACTCGGCAACTCGCCGAAAAAGCGGCTAAGAAGTAAGGTTGAATTACTTGATGCGTTAACGAAGTCCCGTCGGAAGGCGGGACTTCTCTCGTTGGTCGGTACGCGTAACCTATAGATGCCAGTCTACGACCGCATCGGGTATGAAGCGATTGTCACTCAGATGGGAATTGTAGCGGATGATCCCCTCCCGGTCGATCAGGATATACTTGGGTACGCCCAGCGCCTTGTATTTGGCGATCATCACGCCCGTGCGGGTCGGCGCGCCGCCATTCTCGGGTCGGTCGATGACCTACGGCCAGTTGAGCTCGCGCCGGCGAATAAAGTCATTCCATTTCGCCACGTTCGTATCGCGGGAGCTGCTAATCAGCACGAAGTCGGAACGACCTCCGTACTGCTCGTGCATCGCGCTGATTTCCGGGATCTCTTCGATGCAGGGTCCACACCAGGTAGCCCAGAAGTCCAGAACCACCACTTTGCCGCGCAGGGAATCGGAGTGATAGACGCGGCCGTTCAGATCACGCAACTCGAAGGGGGGAGCTGGTTGGCCGAGCTGTGAATCCGCAACCGAAATGGTCTCTATCCGATCGGGGTATTCTATCCACTGGTTGTCGTATCGATTGTTTACTCCCTTCCGATTAAAGAGAGCACCCGCGCCCCGCCGCCCTTAGTTTTAACTCTAAGCTAACTCCATTACCTTTGCGGTAGCTAACTTCCCCACCATGAACATTGCCCTAGCCCAAATCAACGTCCACGTCGGCAACTTCGAGGCCAACCTAAAGAAGATGCTGGACTACACCGAGCGCGCCAAACGGCAGGGAGCCGACATCGTCGTGTTCCCGGAGTTAGCCACCGTGGGTTACCCGCCGCGCGACTTTCTGGACTTCGACGACTTCATCGAGAAGTCAGACGCCGTCGTGCAGCAACTGGCTAAGGCGGCCGACGGAATCGCGATCATCGTAGGTGCCCCGACCACCAATCCCGTCGTAGAGGGTAAGGACCTGTACAACAGCGCCTACTTCCTGGCCAACGGACGCGTGCAGCAGGTGCAGCACAAGACGCTGCTGCCGACTTACGACATCTTCGACGAGTACCGCTACTTCGAGCCCGCCAGTGAGTGGAACGTGGTGCGCTACCGCGATAAGACCATCGCACTGGTCGTGTGCGAAGACAGCTGGAACGTCGGCAACGAGAACCCGCTGTATAAGGTCAATCCCATGGACCGGATGCTCGAGCACCAGCCCGACCTGATCATCAACGTCTCGGCCTCCCCCTTTGCCTACGACCACGCCGAGGAGCGGGTGCTGGTCCTCCAGGCCAACGTCGAGTTGTATAATCTGCCGATGTACTACGTCAATCATGTGGGCGCCCAGACGGAAGTACTCTTCGACGGCGGCTCGCTGGTGGTGAACTCCCGCGGGGAGGTGGTCGACGAAATGCCCTACTTCGAGGAGTGCCTGCGCGTCTACAACACCGAGGAGGTGCAGGAAGGCAGCGACCTGGGCGGCGAGCGGGAGCGCGACAAGATGACCCTCATCCACGACGCCCTCGTGATGGGTATCCGGCAGTACTTCGGCAAGCTGGGCTTTAAGCGCGCGATCCTCGGACTGAGCGGGGGCATCGACTCGGCGCTCGTGGCCGTCCTGGCCAGCCGGGCTCTCGGAGCCGACAACGTACGCTGCGTACTTATGCCCAGCCAGCACAGCAGCGACCACAGCGTCAACGACGCCCGCCAGTTGGCCCAGAACCTCGGCTGTCAGTACGACATCGTGCCCATCGAGAGCGTCTACCACACCTACATCGACCTCCTCCAGCCTCACTTCTTCGGCACCCAGGAGGGGCTCACCGAGGAAAACCTCCAGGCGCGCATCCGCGGCATGATCCTGATGGCCTTCAGCAATAAGTTCGGCAACATCGTGCTCAACACCAGCAACAAGAGCGAGATGGCCGTCGGCTACGGCACGCTGTACGGCGACATGTGCGGCGGCCTCAGCGTGATCGGCGACGTCTACAAGACCGAGTGCTTTGAACTGGCCCGGTTTATGAACAAGGACGGCGAAGTCATTCCCGACAACATCATCACCAAGCCCCCCAGCGCCGAGCTCAAACCCGATCAGCTCGACAGCGACAGCCTGCCCCCCTACCCCGAGCTCGACGCCGTGCTCTACCAGTACATCGAGGAGCACAAGTCTCCCCAGGCCATCATCGAAGCCGGTGCCGATCCGGAACTGGTCAAGCGCGCCCTTCGCCTAGTAAACATCAACGAGTTCAAGCGCCACCAAACGGCCCCCGTGCTGCGGGTGAGCCGGAAGGCGTTCGGAATGGGTAGGCGGTTTCCTATCGTGGCTAAGTACCTGAGTTAATTGTTGGGTTGTTGGGTTGTCGGGTTGTTGGGTTTTGCGCGCAGGCCATGCGCGAACCCAACAACCCGACAACCCGACAACCAAAAACCCCACCAACCCCTTGACCCCACTCATCACCAACGACGCGGTAGTCTTCGGTATCCTCCTGACCATCCTCGCGCTGGTCTTCACGACGGCCAGCAGCGAGCGCCCGTTCTGGAAAACGTTTTATACCTACGTGCCGGCCCTGCTGCTGTGCTACTTCGTGCCCGCCCTGCTCAACTGGCCGCTGAACCTCATCGCCTACGACTGGTACGAAACGGGGGTGATCGACGCGCTGGCCCGGCAGGGGGTGAGCCTCCCGGCAGGGCTGTCGTTCGGGGAGATCAACCGCTTCATTGAGGACAGCGGGCTGGACGTCGCGGACTATAGCGGCTACACGGGCCACAGTCAACTGTACTTCATGGCCAGCCGCTACCTGCTGCCGGCAAGCCTGATCCTGCTGTGCCTCAACATCGACATTCCGGGCATCATCAACCTCGGGTACCGGGCCATCGTGATGTTCCTGGCGGCGACGCTGGGCATCGTGCTGGGGGGGCCGCTTGCCCTGCTGATCGTGACCAACTTTCTCCCCGGCCTGATCGATATCGATCCCGATCTGCTGTGGCGCGGCCTGAGCACCATCGCCGGCAGCTGGATCGGCGGCGGGGCCAACCAGGCGGCCATGCAGATCATCAACGAGGTACCGCCGGGCATCTTCGGGCAGATGATCGTCGTCGACGTGCTCGTGGCCAACATCTGGCTGGCGGTGCTGCTCTTCGGGGCGGGGCGGGCCCGGCGCATCGACCGCTTCATCGGGGCGGATAACTCGGCCATCGATCAACTCGTCAGGAAGATGGAGGACTACGCCGACCAGGTCCGCCGCATCCCCACCAGCGTCGACCTCTACCAATTGCTCGGCGTGGCCTTCGGCGGCGTAGCCCTGGCTCACCTGGGGGCGGACCTGATCGCGCCCTTCTTCGGGCAGTTCGAGGCCACCCTGGACGCGCTGCGGCTCAACACGCTCACCAGCGGCTTCTTCTGGATGGTGGTACTGGCCACCACCTTCGGCTTTTTGTTCAGCTTCACCCGCGCGCGGCGGCTGGAGGGCGTGGGGGCCAGCAAGTGGGGTGGCATCTTCATCTACATCCTCGTGGCCACCATCGGCATGCAGATGAACATCGGCGACGTGCTCGACAACCTCGGGCTTTTCGCCATTGGCCTGATCTGGATGCTGGTGCACATCACGGTGTTGCTCGTGACGGCCTACTTCATTAAGGCTCCCTTCTTTTTCGTCGCGGTGGGCAGTCAGGCCAACGTCGGGGGGGCGGCCAGCGCGCCGGTGGTAGCTAGTGCCTTTAATCCGGTCCTGGCGCCCGTGGGGGCCATCATGGCCGTGATCGGCTACGCCCTGGGGACCTACGGGGCGCTGCTCTGCTCCTATTTGATGGAGATCTCGGTTACCGGATAGCAGCTGTACCTTGCCGGCGCAACCGGAGGCTGCCATAAACTTCTCGGCCGAAGACCGCATTGTACGCTCATAATTATGCAAGATTCCATTTTAGTCACCGGCGTTTCTTCGGGTATCGGCCTGACCACCGCCGGCCACCTGCTCGCCCGGGGATTTCACGTGTACGGCAGCGTGCGGCGGGGCGCGGGTCCCGAGGAACTTACCAAGGAGCCGGGCTTTACCTCGCTGCACTTCGACGTGACCGACCGCGCGGCCATCCGGGCGGGGATACAGCGCATCCGGGAAGACGGCAACCGGCTGGTCGGGCTCGTCAATAATGCCGGGATTGCCATCACCGGTCCGGTAGAGACGGTGCGGGAAGAGGAGTACCGCCGGCAATTCGAGGTGAACGTTTTTGGCCTGGTGGCCGTGTGCCAGGAGGCCCTGCCCCTGCTACACGAAGCCAGGGAGGCGGGCTTCGCACCGCGCATCGTCAACATCGGCAGCGTGAGCGGCTACCTGACTTCGCCCTTCACCACCCTCTACTCCGCTTCCAAGTTTGCCGTGGAGGCCCTGACCGACGGCCTGCGTCGCGAGCTGCTGCCCTTCGGTATCGACGTCATCAGCGTAGCGCCGGGACCGGTAAAGACACCCATCTGGGCCAAGGGGCGGGAGCAGACCGAGGCTTTCCAAAACAACCGCTACAGCTCCATCCTCCCCAAGCTCGGTCCCTACACCGAGGCCGCCGAGGCCGACGGCGTGGAGCCGGAAGTCGTTGCCGCCGCGATCTACACGGCCCTCACCGCCCGGCAGCCCCGTCCCGACGTGCTGGTGATGAAAAAGGGGTGGCTGCCCAAACTCCTTAAATTGGCCCCGAAGCGTTTTCAGGATCGGCTGTTTGCCAAGCGGCTGGCGGAAAATCGGCGGTACTAGTGGCTCCCGATCATTGGTCGGAAGCCGGGGGGCTACCGCTTACAAATTGTGGCTAACTCCTGAATTCTTCACGTTTGCGCGGCCGGAGGCCGCATCGTACTTCTGAGCTATGCATTTAACCCCCGATGACATTGCCGGCCGCGACCGCGAGTTTCGCCGTCACTTCTTTAACACGCTGCCCGGTCCGCGGGGGGTACACCTGATCGGGACCAGGGGGCACCGGGGGACCGAAAATCTCGGGGTGTTCAGCTCGGTGGTCCACCTGGGGGCCAATCCCGCGCTGTTGGGCTTTCACCTGCGGCCGCTGACGGTGCCACGCCACACCTACCACCACCTGAAGGCCACCGGCTGGTTCACGGTAAATACCCTGCATCCCGACTTCCTGGAAGCGGCCCACCAGACCAGCGCCAATTATCCCCTCGGGGAGTCGGAGTTTGCCGCCACCGGACTTACTCCCACGTACAGCGAGGACTGCCGGGCCCCCTACGTAAAGGAAAGCGCCATCCGCATCGGCCTGACCTTTGAGGAGGAGCACCCCATTGCCGCCAACGACACCCTGTTCATCGTGGGGCGGGTACGGGAGGTCTTCGTCCCCGACGAAATGGTGTCGGAAACCGGCCACGTCGATCACCAACGCCTGGACACCCTGGCGGTAACCGGCCTGGACACCTACTACCGGGTAGTGGACGGGCAGCGACTCGGCTACGCGCGTCCGGGAAAGTAAAACTCGGGATCCCATAGCACCCGCGCGCCGCCGCCCCGACTTTCCGCGGTAATCTATGCGGACGACTTCGCGTTATCTTGGGGTAGTTCCCAAACACCGCGCGCATGTCCCTACCCAAACGCCCCCTCTACGCCCTGCTGGGCGGTATTGTTTTGCTGAGTTTAACGGCCGCTACCGTGGTGCCCCTCAACGATAAATTCTTTGAGATCATGAAGGCCATCGAAGTGTACACTAACGTGTACAAGGAGGTGAATACCTACTACGTCGACGAAATTGAGCCCAACAAGCTGATGCGTACCGGCATCGAGGCCATGGTGGGCTCCCTGGACCCCTATACCAACTACATCAGCGAAACCGACGTAGAAACGGCCCGACTGCGGCAAAGCGGACAGTACCAGGGCATCGGTGCCGAGATCGAGTACATCGACGGGCTGCCCACTATCCTCACGCTCTACAACGAACAACCCGCCGACGATGCCGGCCTCAAGACCGGCGACCGCCTGCTGCAGGTAGACGGCCGCGAAACCGCCCAGTATAACCGCGAGCAACTCGAGGAGATCATGCGCGGCTTCCCCGGTACGGTGATGAAGCTGACCGTAGAACGCCCCGGCACCGATGCCCCCCTGAAGCTGGACCTGGTGCGCGGCGATGTAGACATCCCCAACGTGCCGTACTCCGGAATGCTGGAGCAGAACGTGGGCTACGTGGCCCTGACCACCTTCACCCAGAACGCCGCGAAGAATGTGCGCGACGCGGTGAGCACCCTGCGGGCCGAGCATCCCGAAATGACCGGGGTCGTGCTGGACCTGCGCGGCAACGGCGGGGGCCTGCTGAACGAGGCCGTCGACATCGTCAACATTTTCGTGCCGAAGGACGAGCTCATCGTCAGCACCCGGGGCAAGGTGCGCGACTGGGACCGCACTTACAAAACGCAGGGCAACCCCCTCGATACCGAACTGCCCGTCGCCGTGCTGATCAACGGCCGTTCCGCCTCCGCCTCCGAGATCGTGTCCGGCGCGTTGCAGGACCTCGACCGCGGCGTGCTCATCGGCCAGCGAAGCTACGGCAAGGGGCTGGTGCAGAACATCATGGAAACGGGTTACGGCAGCCGGGTGAAGATTACCACCGCGAAGTACTACATCCCCAGCCAGCGCTGCATCCAGGCCATCGAGTACCGCGACGGCAAGCCCTACGACGTGCCCGACGCCCAGCGCGCCGAGTTTCGGACCCGGGCCGGGCGTACCGTGCTCGACGGCGGTGGGGTGGCCCCCGACATCGAGGTGGACGTGCTGGGTAAGAACAATGTGGCTCAGGGGCTGCTGGAGGACTACATCATCTTCGACTTCGTGAACGAGTGGGTCACCTCCCACCCGACGATCGATTCGGTATCCGACTTCCACTTCCGGGATTGGGACAAGTTTCAGGCCTACCTGGCGCGCGAGGACTTCGACTTCAAGTCCAGGGCCGAGCAATTGCTGGAGGATGCCGCCACCCGGGCGAAGGAAGAGGGCTACGACATCACCCCCGAGCTGGCCTCCATCCAGCAGAAACTGGACCGCGAGCAGGCCACAGCCATCGCCGGACTGCGGGAGGAGATCATCGGCATCATCGAAAAGGAGATCGCCGGGCGCTATTATTACCAGCGTGGGCAGGTGCAGATGGGCCTGCGCAACGACAAGGAAGTGCAGGAGGCCATTGCCGTGCTGAATGATCGGGGGCGGTACGATGAGATCCTCCGCAAGTGAGTATCCAGGCTTATACCGCTAGTGGAGGCTGGCTTCCTCCCGCTTATGGAGGCCGGGGGGCGAAAGCCAGGGGGCAGCGCAATTCAATCGCCAACCACTAGCGGTATGATTCAGGCTGGAGACTACGGTAAGGCGCCGGGTTGCTGTAGACACATCCACTAATCGTATTCGCCAAAACTTTGATATGCATACGTCAGCTCTACCTCCACCACTACCGGATTTGCATAGCCCGTACTTAACGTTTGTGTGTGAAGACGCGCAGTACCAGGACGCGAACAAACGACGACTGCTGAAGCCGACGTTACGGATGGAGGTGTTGGCTTAGTCTACCGAAGCCTACGACCGGGGCGGGAATTTTCAAAATACCGCTCTTTGGCTAGCTTTCGGGTAAGTAGTCCAGTTACGCTTCATCTACCCCTTCTCCCACTACGGGGGGTAGCTTGCGTTGATCGTCCGAGACCTCCCGTAGGTTACCCTGCTCCAGCCGATCGCTCAGCCAGGTGCGGGCCGCCTCGAAGGTGGCGAAATTGTGCTTGCGGGGCACGAGGCCGGGGATGAGGTTGATCCGCTCCATCATATCCCGGATCTGCTCGTTCATGCCGGAGAATACCACCGCGATGTTGCGGGTGTGCAGGTCGAGAACGGCGTCCTCCATAGCGTAGAGCCCCGACTGGTCGATGTAGGGCACGCGGCCCAGGCGGATGACGACCACCTCCACGTTGGGTACCTGCTGAACCAGCGCCTGAAAGGAGGACACGAAGCCGAAGAAGAGCGGTCCCTCCAGGTGCTTGATCACCACCCGCTCGCCGAGACGGTCGACCAGATCGCCCTCGTCGGCCCAGGCCTTCGCGCGGCTGAATTCCTCCAGGGAGGTGCTGCTGGCCCCCTTCTCGACGGTGTCGGCGGTCTTTTTCATAAACAGCAGGGTGGCCAGGATCATGCCGACGGCGACGGCTTCCAGCAGTCCGACAAAGACCGTAAGCAGGAGGACGAGGAGCATCACCACCGCGTCCCCGAGCGGGATACTCCGCAGGTGGCGGAAGCCCTTGTAGTCGATGATGCCAATGCCTACGGTGATCAGGATACCGGCCAGCACGCCGGTGGGAATATAGGAAACAATGCCGCTCAGGCCGAGCAGCACCAGCAGTAGGAATACTCCGGCCACCACGCCCGAGATGCGCGTCTTACCGCCGGACTGGATGTTTATGACCGTCCGCATGGTCGCACCGGCTCCCGGTAGGCCGCCGATGAAGGAAGAGGCCATATTGCCCAGGCCCTGCCCGATCAGCTCCTGGTCGGGGTCGTGCTTCGTTTTGGTCAGGTTGTCGGCGACTACGGAAGTGAGCAGGGAGTCGATCGCCCCCAGGGCCGCCAGCGTAAAGGCGAACTTGAGGATGAGCAAGAGCATGCCACCGTTCCCATACTGCCCGAAGAAGTCGAAGTAAAGGGGGGGTAAGCCCTGCTGGACTTCCCCGATAATGGGCACTTCCCCCGCCATGAAAAACAGCGCGACCAACGTCATGACGACCAGCGCGACCAAGCTGGAGGGGACCACGGAGGTAATGCGCTTGAAGCCGTAGATGATCAGTATCGTGCCGATGGATAGGATGACGTTGAGCCAGTTGATGCCCCCGGGCACCGTGAACGGACGGGCGATGCTGCGCAGCGTACCGACGGTGCCGCCGGCGCGGCGCTTGGCCAGTCGCTGCGCCTCCGTACGGATCTCCTCGGGCGTCACCTCGGCGAAGCGCCGGCCGGTCTCGGCAATGACGGAGGCATTCAGGACGCCCCGGAGGGCCCCGTCGGCCTCCTCTTCCCGGATGATCTTCTCCAGGAGTTGTTCCTCGGCGTGGGGCATCCGCTCGGCGACCAGGGCTTCGTCGTTCACCGGGTTGTAGCCCAGGGCCGGAAACAGCTGGGTGATGATGATGATTACCCCGATACCGCTCATGAACCCCGAAACGACGGGGTAGGGGATGTACTTGATGTACCGGCCCAGCTTGATGATACCAAAGACGACCTCAATCAGCCCCGCCAGAAAGAAGGTTGCCAGAATGAGGGGAAGGGCTTCGGCGACGGTGTCGGCCCCCGATTCCACCAGCGCGCTAGCGATTATGGCCGAGGAAACGACCGTCATCGGGGCGGTCGGGCCACTGACCTGGGTGGGCGTACCACCAAACAGGGCCGCTACGATGGCGATGGCGATGGCGCCGTACAATCCGGCCATGGGCCCAAGGGCCGTCTGGGCACCGAAGGCCAGGGCTAGCGGAAGGGCCACGATGCCGGCGGTAAGCCCACCGAAAAAGTCGCCGCGGAGGTTAGAAAAATCGAAAAACCGGGTGGTCTGCATAATAGATGGTTGGGTAACGGAGCTCCAAACTTCCGTACTCGTCGTGTCAGTCCTCTAAAGTACACCCGATTGTCGGGCCACTCTAATGCGCCCCGGCCACCGAGCGCATGTCAAACAAGGAGAAATAGTCTTGCGGATTATGAACGACCCCCTCGGTCTGGATCACCTCCACGTCGATGTCGCGGTTGTGGAAGGTAGTGACGAAGTCGTTCATGATCTCCACCACGTCGTAATCGAGGAACTGGTTCTTGCGCACGTCTAGCTTGAGTAGGCCCCCGTCGGGAATCTCGTCGAACTGCTTGCGGATTGCCCCCTTGTTGAAGAAAGTCACCTCCTCGGCCAGGGTGATCTTCACCACGGGCCGCTGCCCCTGCTCATTCTCCAGGTGGAGGAAGTGGGAGTTCTGGTAGCTGGTATAGAGAATAACGATGACCCCGACCGCCAGCCCCAGGCTAATGCCGATGAGCAGGTCGGTGAAGACAATGGCCACTACCGTCACCAGGAAGGGCACGAACTGCCGCCAACCGGCCCGGAACATGCCCACGAAAGTGCCCGGCTTGGCCAGTTTATAGCCCACCAGCAGCAGGATAGCAGCGAGCACCGACAGCGGGATGAGGTTCAGAATTTTTGGGATGAGAATCACGGACACCAGCAGCAGCAAGCCGTGAAAAATGGCCGCCAACTTCGTGCGCCCGCCTGACTGGATGTTGGCCGAGCTGCGTACGATCACCTGGGTGACGGGCAGCCCCCCGATCATGCCGGAAATGATGTTACCCGTCCCCTGGGCCAGCAGTTCCCGGTTGGTAGGCGTGACCCGGCGGCGGGGATCGAGTTTGTCCGTTGCCTCGACGCACAGCAGGGTTTCCAGGCTGGCAACCAGGGCGATGGTAAACCCGGTGACCCAGACCGACAGCTGCGTCACGGCGCTGAAGTCGGGGAAGCTGAACTGCCCAACAAAGTCGTCGAAGCTATCCGGGATCGGTACGTTCACCAGGTGGCGTTCGGCGATGCCTAGGTCACCCGTGCCCATGGTCACCTCCCAGAGGATACCCGCGGCTACCGCTACCAGGGGACCGGGAATGAGGTGGAAGATCTTGCTGCGTTTGAGCAGAACGGCTTCCCAGAGAATGAGAATACCGAGCGCGATGAAGGCGATGATGGTCGCTCCATCATCCGCGTAGTCAAACATATTGAGCAACTCGGAGAAGGTGTTTTCTCCGTCAGCCTGCAAAAAGGCGTCGTCGCCCTCGGGGTCAGCATCGTAGCCAAAGAAATGGGGGATCTGCTTAAGAATGATGATTAGGCCGATGCCGGTTAGCATTCCTTTGATGACGGCCGAGGGAAAAAAGTAACCGATCACGCCCGCCTTCAGCAGGCCAAAGATGACCTGTAGTGCGCCACCGATCACGACGCACGTCAGAAATAACTCGTAGCTGCCGAGATCCGTAATGGCCGTCAACACGATGGCCGTAAGCCCGGCCGCAGGCCCGCTCACGCCAATGGCCGATCCACTTACCGCGCCTACCACGACGCCGCCCACGATGCCAGCGATCAGCCCCGCAAAGAGCGGTGCGCCACTGGCCAGGGCAATGCCCAGACAGAGCGGAAGCGCTACGAAAAACACGACGACCGCCGCCGGAATGTCGTTTTTCAGGTTGTCAAAGAGACCAAGGCGGCCGGTAGTACGATCTTCCATAAGCAAACCGAAGGTAAATAGCAAAGCTATCAGTACAGTAATATTTGCTTTTAGTTTATCACCCTTTGC
This sequence comes from Lewinellaceae bacterium, assembly GCA_963710195.1. Classification (GTDB taxonomy): domain Bacteria; phylum Bacteroidota; class Bacteroidia; order Chitinophagales; family Saprospiraceae; genus Neolewinella. The sequence goes on along the minus strand of CAVPZF010000001.1, from coordinate 619,691 downwards.
AAATATCCATCTGTCGCCCTGCCCAGCCGATTAGTCCATATTTGGCGTAACGTCAGCAGTCGAATGACAAAGGGCCAAACCCTAATCTGCCGTTTCTAGAAATTGCATCTCGTACAGTTCCCGGTAGCGACCGTCGGCCAGCTGCAGCAACTCTTCGTGGGGGCCGATCTCCATGATTTGCCCCTTTTCCAGGACCATAATGTTATCCGCGTTGCGGATGGTGCTGAGGCGGTGCGCGATCACAATGCTGGTGCGCCGATCAATCAGCTTTTCGATGGCGTGCTGGATGACGCCCTCCGTCTCGGGGTCGACGCTACTGGTGGCCTCGTCCAAAATGAGAAGGTCGGGATCGAAAACTAGGGCACGGACGAAAGAGATCAGTTGCCGCTGCCCCATGCTGAGGGTGGCCCCCCGTTCCATCACATCGTAGTCGTAGCCACCGGGAAGGCGTTCGATAAAGTCATGGGCGCCAATGAGCTTGGCCGCCTCGACTACGCGTTCGCGGCTGATGTCGGGGTCGCGCAGCGTGATGTTCTCCAGGACGGAGCCGGTAAACAGAAAAACGTCCTGCAGGACCATCGCCATACGGCTACGCAAGGCCGTGAGTTCGTAGTCGCGCAAGTCCCGGCCATCGATCAGTATTTCGCCCCGTTGGTACTCGTAGAAGCGGTTGATGATGTTGGTGATCGTTGTCTTGCCCGAACCGGTACTGCCGACAATGGCCAGGGTCTCGCCGCGCTGAAGTTTAAAACTGAGGTCCTTGAGGATCCAGTCGTTGTCATTGTAAGCGAACCAGACGTTCTTAAATTCTACCTCCCCCTGCAGCGTGGCGGGCTGTAAAGAGCCCGTGTTTTCGATCTGGTCGTCGCGGTCGATCACCTTGAATACCCGCTCGGAGGCGACTAGGCCCATCTGAAGGGTGTTGAACTTATCGGCCAGCACCCGAATAGGGCGGAAGAGCATATTGATGTAGATCGGGAAGGCCACCAGGGCCCCCAGGGTCACGCCGCCGGCACGGGCCACGTCCTGGGCCCCCCACCACACCATGAGCGCCAGGCTGGCCGCGGCGATAATGTCGACCGTCGGAAAAAAGATCGCGTAGTAGAGGATGGCGTCGATGTTGGCTTTCCGGTAGTCGGCATTAATGCCCGCAAAGCGCTTGGCCTCCGCCTTTTCGGCATTGAAGATCTGCACGATCCGCATGCCGGTGATGCGCTCCTGCAGGAAAGCATTCATCTTCTGGATCTGGGTGCGCACCTGCTGGTACGATTTCTTGACCGCCTCCTTGAAAATGTAACTCGCCAGCACCAGAAAAGGCATCGTCGTCAAGCAGATCAGCGTGAGCCGCCAACTGGTCGTGAGCATAATGGCGAGCACCGCGACGATGGACATGAGGTCGGCCAGGATGGTGATCACGCCCTCCGCGAAGATGCTGTTGATGGACTGGATGTCGTTGATCGTTCGCGTCGTCGAGGTGCCGATGGGCGTCTTGTCGAAGTAGCTGAGGCGCAGGCCGTTGATGTGGCGGAAGACGTTCACCCGCAGGTCGCGGATCACCGACTGCCCGAGCCAGTTGGAGCTGTACGTGAAGGCATAACGGCAGATGGCTTCGAGAATCAGCAGGCCGGCAATGACGATGGCCCAAAAGGTGAGCCCACTGGTGTCGCCAACGAAGATGTAATCGTCGACCATCTTCTGGATCAGCCGCGGCCGGGCAATCGACAGGGGCGCCAGCAGTACGGCCAGCGTGACGGCGAAAATGGCGACCTTCTTGTACGGGATGGCCATGGCCAGTACGCGCCACAGCAGGTAGAGGTCGAACTTTTGCTTCTCTTCGTTAGTGGCCATGAGGGAGTGTAACAAGCACTGCGCGCTTTGGGTCGCCCCGCCCGGTAAGTTTTTAATTCCACTGGCGGTAGCGGGCGGCGGCGCGCAGGATGTGAGGGGAGTCCGGAAGAGCGATATATTGCGCAGACAATCCACGTCCCATGAAAAATGTCCTCGGCACCGATCTCCAAATGTGCTGTACCGAGCCCATGACGGGCTTCTTCCGTGATGGCCAGTGCCGCACCGACGAACTCGATAGCGGCCGTCACGTAGTTTGTGCGGTTATGACGGAGGAGTTCCTCCACTTCAGTAAGTCGCGGGGCAATGACCTGATGACCCCCATTCCCGCCTACAACTTCCCGGGCCTGAAGGCTGGCGACGGCTGGTGCCTCTGCGCCCTGCGCTGGAAGGAGGCCTACGAGGAAGGGGTCGCCCCGCCGGTCCGGCTTGAGGCCACCCACGAGCGGGCACTCAATTACGTGTCCTTCGCCGCCCTGCTGGACCATAAGTTCGCCTAGCCGAACAAAACCGTACACCCGGGCGTCCAGTATCGGACACATAGAATAATAGAACACCCGTAAGTAGCTGGTATTCAGCACCCGAATTTCCTGGCACACTTCCTGCGAAGCGGGGGCATGGACCGTACCCTCAATACCAAAGACGTCAACCGCCGCCGGCGCCGCAGGTGGCTTACCTGGGTGGGGATTGGGGGCTTGGTTGCGGCAGTGGTCTGGTTCGGCCTGCGGCAACTGGCCCCTAGCGCGGATGAGGATACCCTGCGATTCGCCACCGTAGAACGGGGAGAGGTAGTTAATACCATCAACGCCACCGCCCTGGTGTTGCCCTCCTTTGAGGAACAGATCAATTCGCCCGTGGCCACTACCATCGACAAGGTGCTCCTCACCGCGGGTACCGAGGTCAAAGCCGGGGCCCTGCTGATGACCCTCGACCGCGACTACGTCCAGCTCCAGCTCGAAGGCCGCCGCGACCAACTCGCCGTAAAGGAGAATAGCATCGGCTTGCTCAATCTCGAGTACGAGCGCGACCTCCAGGAACTCACCTACAACGCCGAGATTAAAAAACTCGAACTGGCCGCCGCCCGTGCCCAACTCGCCGATGCCCGTCGGCTGCTAGAAGTAGGGGGCGCCACCGAGGAAGAAGTCGAATCTGCCGAACTCGCCGTGAAGATCAGCGAGTTGGAATCCAAAAAGCTCGACAACCAGCTCGCCTACAGCCGCAACAGCCTCGCCGGTCGAAAGCGCGCTCTACAACTGGAAGTAGGCATGGAGGAGAAGGAGGTAAGTCAGCTCAGCCGGCGGATGCGGAAAACGGAAGTCCGCGCCCCCCGCGCCGGCGTAGTCACCTGGGTCAATGAGAACATCGGGCAACAAGTAACGGAAGGCACCGCCCTGGTCCGCATCGCTAACCTGGGCCGCTACAAGGTGGAAGGCAGTTGCTCGGACCGCTACGCCGACCAGCTCGCCGTCGGGCTGCCGGTAGAGCTACGGACCGCTACTTCCCGCCTGACCGGCACGGTAACCGCCATCCTCCCCGAAGTGACCGACAACCTCGTTCGTTTCCGCGTCGAGCTGGACGACCCCAGCCACGACGACCTGCGCCCCAACCTGCGCGCCGAGCTCTTCGTCATTACTAACCGCAAGGAGGACGTCCTGCGGGTCAAGAACGGCCCGGCCTTCCGGGGTGGGGTGATGCAGTCGGTGTTCGTGGTTCACGACGGCGAGGCCGTACGCCGCGACGTGGGCCTGGGCCTGCGCAACGGCGACTTCGTGGAGGTCACCAGCGGCCTGCAGCCCGGCGACCGCATCATCATTTCCGACTCCAAGGACCTGGAGCGCGTCACCGCCTTTAAGCTGGAAGAATGATGCGCACCTATCTACTGACCGCGCTTTTAGTGAGTGTTCTCTGCACCCGCGCCCCCGCCCAACCGATCACGCTGGAAGGGCTCCAGCGCGAGGCCGCCGAACGGGCTGAGGGCGTTTTGATCGCCGGACAACAAGCCGAAGCCGCCGCCCTGAACCTGCAAGCCTACCTGGCCGGACTCAAGCCCCGCCTCGATCTCGCCGCCACCCTGCCCAATTACTTCCGCACCTCCGCCGAGGTGACCCAGGAGGATGGCACCATCGCTTTCCGAGAGATCGAACTGAACAACTCCTCCGTGTCCCTGCTGGCTAACCAGCGCATCGCCGCCACCGGCGGCCTGATCGGCCTGGAAACCCGCCTGCAGCGAACGGACAACTTCGCCCAGTCGACCAAGAGCTACAACGGTGCCCCGGTGCGCCTGACCTTCCGCCAGCCCGTGCTGGCCTTCAACCCCTGGAAGTGGGACCGCCGGCTGCTGCCCCTGCAGGCGCGCTTTGCCACCCGTGCCCGCGACGCCGCCCGCGCCGACGCCGCCCTGGACGCAACGGCCCTTTTCTTCGACCTGGTAAGCGCCGACCAGGAACGCCGCATCTCCGAAACCAACCGCGCGGCCAACGAAACGCTCTTCACCATCGCCCATGAGCGCTACCGGCTGGGACAGATTAACCGCGGCGACCTCGTGCAACTCGAGCTCGAGCAGGCCAGCGCCGCCCAGAACCTACTGCGCGCCGAACGGCTCGTCGGGGCGGCCTCGGCGGCGATCCTGCAGTTCCTCGGGCAGGCCTATACCGGTCAGCTCCTCGAGCCCGTCGCCCCGGAGGCGACCGTCCAGCTCACCGACCTGACCGTGACGGCCGACCGGGCCCTTGCCCTCCTTTCTGAACGCCCCGAGCTCCTCGACATCACCCGCCGGACGCTCGAGGCCCAACGCGAAGCCGATCGGATCAAGCGCGACTTCGGCCCCCGCCTCGACCTCGACGCCAGCATCGGCCTCATCCGCAACGCGGACCAACTCGACCCCATTTACACCGACCCCCAGAACGAGCGCATCGTGAGCCTGACCTTTGCCGTTCCGCTTGTCGACTGGGGCCAGCGCCGTGCCTTGAACAAGCGGGCCGCCACCGAAGTGGCCCTCGCCCAGCAGCTCGGGCAGCGTACCGAACTCAACCTCCGCAGCCAACTCACCCAGCTCCTCGACCAGTGGACGACCGTCCGGGAAGAACTCGGGCTCGCCACCCGCATCCGCGACCTGGCCGAAGAGCGCTTCACGATCAGTCAGGAAAGCTACACCCTCGGAGCCATCCCCCTCACCGACCTCACCTTCGCCCAGCAAAACCGGGACCAAAATACCCGTGCCTACGCCGAAACGCTCCGGGCGTATTGGTTGACGTATGCTAGCCTGGAGCGATTGACGCTTTGGGATTTTAGGAATGATACATCGCTTTATGAATAGTTGTTGGGGAGTTGGATGGTCGAGTTGTTGGGTTGCGAGGATGCTCGCTTCGCGCGTCGCGGCGTACCGCATGTAACACCTCCAGTATCCGCCACTCAACAACCCAACAACTCTCTAACTCAACAACTGTGATCGAACTACAAAACATCTCCAAATCCTACCGCACCGACACCATCGAGACCCTCGCTCTGCAACGGATGAATCTTTCGGTACCGGACGGGGAATTCCTGAGCATCATGGGCCCTTCGGGCTGTGGCAAGTCGACCCTACTCAACATCATGGGCCTGATCGACGAGCCGAGCGAAGGCCGCGTGGTGCTGGCCGGGCGGGAGGTGACCGACTACAACGGCAGCAAGATCGCCCGCTTCCGCAACGCGCAGTTGGGCTTCATCTTTCAGAGCTTTCACCTGATCAATGACCTGTCGGTGGTGGACAACGTCGAGCTGCCCCTCCTCTACCGGCGGGTGGGCGGCAAGGAGCGACGGCGGCTGGCGCTGGAGGCCCTGGCGCACGTGGGACTGAGCAACCGCGCCACCCACTTTCCGAACCAGCTCAGCGGCGGACAAAAGCAGCGCGTAGCCATCGCCCGCGCTATCGTCGGCAAGCCCAACCTCATCCTGGCCGACGAGCCCACCGGTAACCTCGACAGCCACATGGGCGGCGAGATCATGGACATCCTCACCCGCCTCAACCAGGAGCTCGGTACTACCATCGTGATGGTGACCCACGACGAGCGCATGGCCAAGAAAACGCATCGGTTGGTGCGGCTGTCGGATGGGGAACGGGTTGCTTAGGATTTACGATTCTCGATTTACGATTTACGAGGTGGATGCCGCGGAAGATATGCGATATGCGATTCTCGATATGCGAGGTATGCGGTGGTTGCCGCGGGAGATATGCGATGTACGATTCTCAATATGCGAGGTATGCGGTGGTTGCCGCGGAAGATATGCGATATGCGATATGCGATTCTCGATATGCGAGGTATGCGGTGGCTGCCGCGGGAGATAGCTCGCTGCGCTCGTAGCACGCAGACGAGCGAAGCGAGCAGACAACAGCGGAGCACCTCGCATATCAAATATCGCATATCGAGTATCGCATATCAAGTATCAAGTATTACATGTCAAACCTTAAAAATATTGAACCATGATCAAAAACTACCTTACCCTCGCCCTAAAGGTCCTCCGCCGCAAGCCTTTTTACACCTTCGTGAGCTTGTTCGGGATCAGTTTTACGCTGATGATCCTGATGTTGATCACCTCGCTGGGCGATGCGATGTTCGGGGCGAATAAGCCGATGACGGACATCAACCGGATGGTGTTTTTGCCTACCGTGGAGCGATTTACTCCTTACTACGATACCACTTACGTGGTGGATTCCATACGGATGGATTCCGGTGTGATGCGATATGACTCGACCCCGAATATCGACGAAGCGGGTAAGATGGTGAATAACGGGCCCGGAAGCTTTCACTTCCTGGACAATAACCTGCGCGAGCTGGAGGACGTGGAATCCTATACCTTTTTCAGCGCGGATGGCTCAACGGACGCTTATTTAGACGGCCGCAAGGTATCTCTCGCGATAACCCACGCCGATGCGGCTTACTGGGAAGTGTTTGATTTTAGCTTCCTTGCGGGTGCACCCTTTACCAACGATGAAGTCGTCGGGGCCAACAAGGTTGCCGTCATGACCGAGCGGTCAGCGGAAGAGTACTTTGGAGTCGCCGCGAAGGAAACGATCGGCCAGGAGATCGAACTGGGCAACGAACGATTTCGGGTCACCGGCGTCGTGAGCCGCCCGCTGATGGACAACGACGCCATTACTGGTGACGTGGTGCTGCCCGTTACCACCATAGATAGCCGGGAGTACGACAATCAGGAACTCGGGGGGACGTTTACGGCCGTATTTAAAGCGACCACGCCGGCAAAGAAACAATCGATCATTAAACAGCTGAAGTTCTACGCAGAGAACTTCGCGATGCCACCCGACCAGGAATTCGAAAACCTCGGCCTTCCCGGAGGTTCCTACCTACAAATCTTCGCCACCAATCTGGTAGGTACTGACGACCCGGAACAAGCTATCTATATATTATTTATTCCGCTGTTGATAATGATATTGCTATTCGTTGCCCTGCCACTCATTAATTTGATCAATTTGAATATCAGCCGGATATTCGAGCGAAAAGCGGAGATCGCGGTGCGCAAGGCCTTCGGGGCGGATAGCCGTGACATCTTATCACAATTCATTCTCGAAAACTTGGTACTGACCTTTATCGGCGGTGCCATCGGCTTGGTGTTCGCTTACCTGATCATTCATTACGTAAACGCGAACGACCTGCTGGGAAGGGTGCAACTGTCGTTTTCTCCAAAGCTGTTTTCTTACTTCCTATTATTGGTCGCTTTTTTCGGATTGCTCTCGGGGATACTACCCGCTTACCGGATGAGTAGGACCAATATCAGTGAATCACTCCGCTAAATCAATTGTACCATGTTTAAACATTTACTCAGATTAATGTGGAATAAGCGGCGCGCTAACGGGATGATCTTTCTGGAAATACTTCTGGCGTTCATCGTCCTGTTTGCCGTGTATGCTTTTGGATTTTATAATATAGATCGATACAGCTCGCCGCTCGGCTTTAATTACGAAGAGAGCCTGAAGGTGACGTTGGATCTCGACGACAACCTCGATTCGGCCGGCGTGCTCGCTACCCAGAAGCGGATACGGGATGAATTACTTCTCGTGCCGGGAGTAGAAGATGCTTCTTTTATCAGCGGAATTACTCCGTTCAGTGGTAGTACGTACTTCAACGGTAACGACGAAAACGGTTTTCAGCTGGGCACCCAGGGCTACTTTATTGACGAGCATTACGCTACCACTGCTCAGCTCGTGATGCGGGAAGGGCGCTGGTTTGAGCCGGGAGACGCCAATGCCAAGTACGCCCCGATCATCGTTAACGGTGCCTTCGCCGATGAATTCTTCCCGAACGTTTCCAGCCTGCTGGATACCATTCTCATCATCGAGGGCGAGAACAAGATCATCGGCGTGGTGGATCACTTCAAATACAAGGGTAATTTTTCCGAGAATACGCCGCTTACCTTCTTCTACCAGCGTAACCGCGATTATGCCGAACGTCCGTATGAGCGCATGATCGTCCGCACTACTCCCGGCCAAACCGCCGCGGTGGAAGAGCCCATTTACAAACTGATTACGGGGCTGACCGGCAACACCGACGTCGTGATCGATAACCTGGCCCAGGCCCGTATCCGGGCCAACCGCCCCACCGTCATTCCCCTGGTCATCCTCATTACGATCTCCGCCTTCCTCCTCATCAACATCGCTCTGGGGCTGTTCGGCGTCCTATTCACCCAGATCAACCGCCGCCGGGGGGAGATCGGGCTGCGCAAGGCTATGGGCGCTACGCCCGGCGAGGTCACGGCCCAGTTCGTCGGCGAGGTGCTGATTGTCACCGTAGCCGGGCTGCTGCTGGGTACTTTCTTTGCCGTACAGTTGCCGCTGCTCGACTTACTGCCCATCCCCGGCGAGTACTTTTACTTCGGTATCGTAGCGGCTATCGCCACTATCTTGGTGATCGTCACGCTGTGCGCGTTGATCCCGAGCCGGCAGGCGGCGCGGCTGCATCCAGCCGACGTGCTCCACGAAGAATAATTTTCATCGTCTTACCCTTCGTCGGCCGACCCTTACGCAAATTGGATCGTCCGCCGAATAATCAAATTTGAAACCCTATTCACATGAAACCATTACTCATTGCTATTGCCCTACTACTAAGCACCAGCGTCCCCGCCCAACAAGCAGAGGCGGCAGTGCAAGAAGTAGAAACTGCCGACCAATATTCCTTCCGCGCCGAACTAGACAATGGAGAAGCGAAGGAGCTTATGCGGTGTGCTAATGCCCTCACCAACAGCAACATCAACGTCAGGATGAAGGGCAACCTGACCCTGAGCGTCGACAAACACTCCGAGCTCAGTGTGGACACCCGCCGCCGCCTCCTTACCATCGAACACTACGGTAGCGACCCCGTAGAGCGCGCACGGACCAAGCAACTGGTGGCCCGAGCGAAAGCGTGCCTTGACGCACCGGCCGCCCCCGAGACGACCACCTCCACCCGCAGCAGCAGCTCGAGTACCAGTGAAACCGAAACCTCCGATGGTACCCACTATGCTTACGCGTTACGGGGTAGTGACATCGCTACTAGAGACCTTGTACAGGCCTTTGCCAGCGCCGCCGCCGTAACCGTCAACCCCCATTTTACCGGCGACTGGACCACTTCCGACGACGACGGCATCGCGTACAGCCTCGATACCCGCCGCCACCGCATCAGTATCGATTATCATGGTGACGACGCCGCGGTAATGGAACGCGCCAAAGAAAAAGCTCAGACTATCCGCACCCGCCTCCACTTCACGCCGGACACGCCGGATACACCAGACGAGCGCAGCGAGCATCCCCACTAAATCGTACATCGTACATCAAAAATCGTAAATCCTAAATCCTACCCCTCCTGCCTTCCCTCCTCATCATCGACGATGACCGCACGGTCTGCAAAAGCCTCGAACTGCTCCTGAAGCGGGCGGGCTACACGGTGCGCTGCATCCACCGCCCGGAGGAGGCCCTGGACAGCCTGCGGGAGTTCCGGCCCGACCTCGTACTGCTCGACCTCAACTTCACCATCGAGACCAGCGGCCGCGGCGGCATGAAACTCCTCGCCGGGCTGCTGGCCGTACAGCCCGACCTCCCCGTCATCCAAATGACCGGCTGGGCCACCGTACAGCTGGCCGTGGAGGGCATGAAGGCCGGTGCCCGCGACTTCATCGCCAAGCCCTGGGACAACCACGAACTCCTCAATGCCATCCGGACGCAGCTGGAGGGGAGTAGCGGGAACGCGGGTGTAAAGAAATCCTCTCCCCGGGCCGTACCCGGAGAAGAGGGAGCATTCGACGCCATCGTGGGCGAATCCCCGGCGCTGCGGGCCATCATCGAGCAGGCCCGGCGCGTGGCCGCCACCCAGGCTTCGGTCCTCCTCACGGGCGAGAGCGGAACGGGTAAGGAGCTGGTGGCCGAGGCCATTCACACGGCAAGCCAGCGAGCCGGCGGGCCCTTCGTGGCCGTCAACCTCGGGGGGGTGCCGGAAAGCCTCTTCGAATCGGAGCTCTTCGGACATAAGGCGGGTGCCTTTACCGACGCCCGGGCCGATCGTCGCGGGCGCTTCGAACTGGCCGAGGGGGGAACCCTCTTCCTGGATGAAATTGGCGACCTGCCCGCCGCCGCCCAGGTCAAGTTGCTGCGTGTACTGCAAGAACGGCAGTACGAACGGCTCGGGGAGAGTAGCCCCCGGCCCACTAACGTGCGCATCATCAGTGCCACCAGCCGCAACCTCGACGGCATGGTCGCGGCCGGCAGTTTTCGGGAAGACCTCCTCTACCGCATCAATCTGATCCACCTCCACCTGCCGCCCCTGCGCGAGCGTCCCGGCGACCTCACGATGTTGACGGAACGGTTCCTCACCAGCGCTCGCCTCCGCTACGAACGGCCCGGGCTCCGGTTGAACGCGGAGTCCCTGGCCTGGCTGCGCCGTCAGCCCTTCCCCGGCAACGTGCGGCAGTTGCAGAACCTCATCGAACGGGTGGTCATCCTGGCGCCCAGTAAGGTCATCGATTCGGCGTACTTGGAGCAGCAAGCCACGGGGCCTTCCTACCAAAGCTCTCCTTTCAGCGGCTCAGGCATGACGCTGGAGCAGATGGAAATCAGGATGATCCGCGCCGCCCTGGGTCGCAACGCCGGGGAGATCACCGCCACGGCGCGGGAATTGGGGCTGACGCGGGCGGCGCTGTACCGGCGGTTGGAGAAATTTAAAATTTGAGATTTTAAATTCACAACCTCTCCGCTTGTCTACCCCCACCAAGTACATCGCCTACCTCACCGTGCTCCACCTGGCGATCGGTGGGCTCATCTATGCCCTCATCGGTAGGGGGCCGGTCGTCCTGCTGGTGGAGCTGGTGTTGTTGCTGTCCGCCTACGTGGGCTACCGCCTGTACCAGGTGCTCGTGGCGCCCCTCGACCTCCTAAGCCGGGGCGTGGGCGCGCTGGCCGATCAGGATTTTTCCGTGAAAATGACGGCCACCGGAAGTCGGGAGATGGACCGGCTCGGGGAAGTCTACAACCGCATGATCGACCAGCTGCGCGGCGAGCGTGTCAGCGGCCGGCAGCGGGAGGAGTTCCTGGACCAACTCATGAACGCGGCGGAAGTGGGCCTGCTCGTCCTCGACTTCGATGGCCGGGTAGCCTCCGAGAATCCCTGGATTGCGCAGCAGCGAGCGGCGGATGATACTTTTGATACTACGATTTTGACACCCGCCCTTTCACTCGTGGCGGGGGAGAAACGAATCCTCACCACGGGCGATAACCGCCGGCTCCACGTAGAGTACGGCACCTTCATCGACCGGGGCTTCGAGCGGGGCTTTGTGGTGCTGCAGGACGTGACCGCCGACCTCCTCCAGGCCGAGAAGGAAGCTTACGGTAAGGTAATCCGCATGATGGCCCACGAGGTTAATAACTCCAATGCCGCCATTGTCTCCCTGTTGAAGACGCTGCTGGAGGTCGCCCAGGTAGACGATCCCGACCTAGGTGAGCTCACCCGTGACCACCTGCCACCGGTCATTCAGCGGGCCGAGCACCTGACGGCCTTCATGCGCAACTTCGCCCGGGTGGTACGGCTGCCCGATCCCACTTTGGAGCGGATCGACCTCAACCACCCCCTCGAAAGCGCCGCGGAGGTGATGCGCCCGCTGCTGCGACAACAAGGAATAACCCTGGTTGCGGTACTAGCCGATCAGCCGGTTTGGGTGCGCGCTGACCGCGCGCAGCTCGAACAGGTGATCATCAACGCCCTGACCAATGCCCGCGAGAGCATTAGCAGCGATGGAAATATTCGGATTAGCAGTACCGTTGGTCCCTCCGCCTTCACTATTGCCGACGACGGTCCCGGCATTGCGGAGGAAGTGGCGGATCGCATCTTTACCCCTTTCTTCAGCACGAAGCCGACGGGGCAGGGCGTGGGGCTGACGCTGTCGCGCGGAATCCTAGAGGGGCACGGCGCTACTTACCGGCTAACGACGGGGGGGGATGGGTGGACGCGCTTGAGCGTGCGGTTTCCGGGGTAGAAAGCGGGAGAGAAGGGGATAGGCAGGACAATAGTCCCGCCTAGATTTTCGACTTCATGAGAGCGTACAAATCAAAATTACATGCCATCCAGTTGAATGTTACATGCGAGTAATAAACGGTCCGGAGCGCTTGAAAAGTACCCGTCCCATCAGAAAAAACACCAAACATCTGCTACGGGGGGCAACCTATACCAACACCCGTCCCGTAGTACATGCCCGATCCCGTCACCACCCAGCTCGATTACCTCCTGACCACCCTGGAAGCCACTTACGGTCGACAGACGCGCTACAGCAGCAAATCGGCCATTGAACAGCTTGTCGCTACTACCCTGAGCCAGCGCACGAATTATGCCGACGAGAAAGCTGCCTTCGACAAACTGTTGGAAACCTACGGCGATTGGGCTGGGGTCGCCGGTGCTCCGGTGGAGGGCATCGAGCAGTGCATTCAGACCTCCCGCTGGCCAGAGATCAAGGCTCCGCGCATCAAGGAGATCCTGCGGCACGTTCTTAATACTTATGGCGACAATTTCGACCAAGTCCTCACCGACATGCCCGTCGAGGAGGCCCAGGCGCTGCTGATGGAGCTGCCTGGCGTAGGCTTTAAGACGGCGACCTTCGTGTTGCTGTTTTCCCTGCGCAGACCCGTCCTACCCGTCGATACCCACGTGCACCGGGTAAGCACCCGCTACGGCATCCTGCCCGCGAAGATCACCCAGGCGAAGTCACACGCCGCCTTGCTGAAGATGCTGCCCCGCGACGCGGACGAACTGCTCAACTTCCACAAACTGCTCTTTAAGCACGGCCAACGCATCTGCACCTACTCCCACCCCAAGTGCGGCCAGTGCGTGGTGCGCGAGCGGTGCTACTACTACGCTGCCCTGCCATAGTGACAGACCTCCGAGGTCTGTCACTATGGCGCACCCGCCAAAACTTTTCCCAAAATAGCAGTATTGAAGTTTTAGCATGCTCACGCCTTCCACGTTATCCACCCGACTCCAGCGCACCGCCGCCCACCACGATGTTGAAATGCTCTACGCCTGCGAGAGCGGCAGCCGGGCCTGGGGAATGGCAAGCATGGACAGCGACTACGACGTCCGCTTCATCTATCGCCACCCCCGGGAATGGTACCTGCGCCTACAACCGGGTAACGACCAGATCGGTCCCATCGTCGAGCACGACAGCCAGCTCGATCTGGTCGGCTGGGACGTACGAAAGTTTCTCTTCCACCTGGCCGGCAGCAATCCTGCGGTACTGGAGTGGCTGCGCTCCCCCGAGCCCTATTTCCGGGAGGGTTCCTTCCGGGAGGACTGCCGCGAACTTGCCGATCAGTGTTTCCGGCCCCGGCGGACCATCGCCCACTACCTCGGTATCGCCCACGGCGCTCGGCAGGCCGGCGAGGGGGAGGACGGCCGCTGGAACGTGAAGCAATTCTGCTACTGGATGCGGCCTATCCTGGCGGCCCACTTCGTCGCTACTACTGGGCAGCGCCCACCCATCACCATCACCAATTTATTAAAGCAGGTGGAAGATCCCACACTCGTCTCGCTGGTCGAAAGGCTCGTAGCCCTCAAGGCGACCGTGCGCGAGGATCATCGCACCTCCATCAGCCCGCGCTTGATGAGCTACTTCACCCAGCTGAGGGCGAAAGCGTCCGCTAGCTGCAATGGCCTCCCCGACGAGGTAGCCGACCACCGGCGGGCCGACGCCCTCTTCCGCCAGACCATTGGCTGGGAATAGACGTGCGCCGGCGGGGCCAACTACGACTTACCCCGCCCCATAAACTGTTCGGGCTTAAACCACCGTGCCAGCACCCGCTCGTAATTAGCGGGCAGCAGCCGCGTGACTTTATCGATCCAGTACGCGTCGCGGCCGATCAGCAGCCGGGAGTTTTCATTCTCGATAGCCACGATGATCTGCCGGGCGGCTTCGGCGGCCGTGGTCTTAGCTTGCTTTTCGAAATTGCGAATGAAGCGCTGCCGGTCTTCCCCCTCCTCCATCTCTACGTTGCGGTGAATGTTGGTGGCAATCCCACCGGGGTGGACGCAGCAGATGTGCAGGAGCTTGCCCATCTCCACCCGTAGGGACTCGGTAAAACCCCGTACCGCGAACTTACTCACGTTATAAGACGCCGAACCCGGAAAGGCGAACAGCCCGAAGACGCTGCTGATGTTGACCAGGCTGGCCTCCCGCTGCTCGCGCAGGAAGGGCAGGAAGGCCAGGGAGCCGTAGATCACGCCCCAGAGGTTGACCTGCAGGGTACGCTCATAATCCTCCACGGACGTGTACATCACCGGCTGCTGCCGCACGCTGAAACCGGCATTATTAATGACCACGTCCACCCGGCCAAGGGCCTTACGGACGGCCGGAGCGAAGTCTTCCACCGCCTGCCGGTCGCCCACGTCAAAGACCCGCTGGAGGCCACGGGCTGTTTCCGGCAGTTCGTCCCAGGTGGCGGACAAATCCACTTCGTTGATGTCGTTCAGGGCAAGTATCGCCCCGCGGGCGGCCAATTGCCGGGCCAGCTCCCGCCCGATGCCGGAGCCCGCACCGGTGATCACAATAACCTTTTGGTTGAAGTCGCGCATGCGGCAAGTTAATTTAAAACCAGTGGCCGAGGTTGAAGTAGAGGTGGCCGCCCTCCGTGCCGTAGCCGTAGGTCAGCTCCACCGGCCCGAGCGGGGTGTCGAGGCCATAAGAAAGTACGCCGGCCGTAATCCAGTGGGCATCGATGGAACTCGGTAAGTTGTCGGGATTGCCTAGGTGAGCCGTGCGGGCACCCAGGTGTAGGTAATGATTGGAAAATAGCCGACGGCGTACAAATACCTCGGCCATCGCCAGGCTGTTGCCCGAGGCTTGCCCCAGGGTGATGCTCGGGAACGGTTTAAAGTTGTTCATCAGCTCCTGGTTGTTGCTGCCTAGATAATAGCGGTAGGGCAGGCTCGAGCGGTCGAGGAAGCCGCCCAGGGTAAGGTCCAGGCCCACCGACTGTTTTTCGGTGAGCTGCAGCATGCCCAGAAAATCCAGGTCGGCATTTAGGGCCCAGCCGGGTTTCTCCCCACCGATTTCCCGGATCGCGCGGGCCTCGGCGTTGATCTTGAAGCCGCGCATGGGGAAGTGGGTCTTGCTGAGCTTGTCGTAGAGGAGGTACACCTTCGGCACGAAGAACCAGTCGTTGCTCAGGGCGAACAGGCCGGTCGTATCGGCCGACGACAGCTGGTCCGAATGGGTAGAGTAGTACTTCGCGGCCACGGCTACGCCGGTGAAGCTGTTCTGCGTCTGACGCACGTCCCAGTACAATTCAGTTTCGATGTCGGAGAACCGAAAGTCAAGCTCGTCGAGCGTCACCCGTAGGGGATCGATGTCGGTATCGGGCACGTCAAAGCCCACGTCGGCGTAGTCGAGCCGGCTGCGCAGCCCGAAGGCCGAGCCGTTGATGCGGTTGACCCGGTAATCGAGGCGGTACCGCGGCCGGTTACCGGCAATGAGGTCGAGGCTCATGAGGGCATTGTCTACGAAGACGTCGTAGAGGGTCAGGTTCAGTAGCAGGTTACCCCGGTACACCTGGTCGTAATGAAGGCCGAGCCGCAGTTGCTGCCCGAAGGCCGGCTGGGCCTCGAAGATGAGCTCCAGGTCCACCTCATCCATGGTGGCGTCGGTGTAGGTCCAGCGGTAGTTGATGTTGGCGAAGCGGCCCGTGACGTGCAGGGCGGTCAGGCCCTCGCGAAAGTCGGTCCAGCGGATGCGGCCCGGCAGCTGCTCGTCGAAGTAGCTGAGCACCTGGCGGTCGGACAGTTCGGGGCTGCCGGTGATGCTTACGTCGCGGACGTTGAGGAACTCGGGGATTTTGGCGTCGGAAGTATCGCGCGTACTCGGTGTTCCGCGCTGGCGGGCGGCCAGGGAGTCGAGTTGGGGCCGCATCTCCCGCGCGGCGCGGGAGCCGGCGTTGATGAGGGTATCGATATCGCCGAAGCTGAGGACCGAGTACCCGTCGAGCTGGGGCTTGATGTCCAGGTCGGTGAGTTCGTACTGCTCCACGTTGCGGCGGTTGGCCTGGAAGAAAGCAATCTGCATGATCAGGTCGCCCACGCTCTTGATGTCGCCCGCCTTGAGGGGGTCGGCCTCGACGCTGATGCCGAGGATATAGTCCATGCCCTTCGCCTTCACCTCCCCGGCGGGGTAGTTATTGGAGACGCCGCCGTCGGTGAGCAGCCGACCGTCGAGTTCGTAGGGGCTAAGCACTCCGGGCAGGGCCGCGCTGGCCCGCATGGCCTCGGCTAGCATGCCGGTTTCGAGCACCACGTCGTTGCCCGTCTCGATGTCGGTCGCCACGGCCAGGTAGGGGATGGGCAGCTTGCTGAAGTCGCGGATGTGGCCCACGCTGGCCGTCCAGTTGGCGAACAGGTCGTGCACCCGCTGCCCGTCAGAAAGGGCCGTTGGTAATTGTATGCCGAAGTCCTGCATGGAAATGGAGAGCAGGTACTTCTCGTTGTAGACTTTCTCGTAGATGGTGCGGTCTTCCCGGTTCACCGCATCCTGCAGTTCCTGCATAATGTCCACGCTGCGCAACAATTGCTCGAGCTGGTCGGCGCTGTAGCCGGCGGCGTAGAGTCCGCCCACGATGGCCCCCATGCTCGTGCCGCCGATGTAGTCGATGTGTACGCCCGCCTCCTCGATGACCCGCAGGGCACCGATGTGCGCGTAGCCCTTGGCCCCGCCGCCGCTCAGGACGAGGCCTACCTTCGGGTTATCCTGCACTACGGAGATGGGCGGGGACGCGGGTGCGGAGGTCTGGGCCCGGGAAGCGGTACGGCCCGACAAAAGCAGGAGCAGGACGAGGATAAATCTCATAGATGGGAAGGCAGCGCGAGAACGGCGTATTTTGCCGCCGCCGCAGAACGTGGCAGTAAGATCATGAATTTTCCCAGCAAGTCACTCCGGAGCCTGATGCTTGCGCTGGCCGCCCTCGGTCCGCTGCTGCTGGCCGCCCAGTGCCCGGCACCGGCGTACTACGGCTACCGCTTTCTCAATCCGCAGGTCGTGGGCTACGACTCCCAGCTCGCTCCCTTCTTTCTCCACTTCGGGGCGGTGTACCGCGACGACCTCACCCAGCCCGCCAACCTGCAGCGCACGGCCAACGTGGCCGAGTGGCAGGAGCGCTACTGCGACCAGGTCACGGCCGAAGAGATCGAGGTCATCGTATACGGCGACAACCTCAACCCACTCGAGGGCCTCCGCCGCCTGATGAACGACCCGAAGGCACGCGGCGCGGACCTTCCCCCCGCCCTCCAGGCCAATGGCTTCGCCCGTCACCTGCTCGAGGCCCGCTGCGTAGAGGTGGTCGACTACCTGATCTACGCCAAGCACTGCGAGCCCTACGTGACCCGCCCGGAGGATGCCTTCGCGCAACAAACGATCGCCACCCAGGAGATGAAGGACCTCATTGACGAAGGCCTGGCGGCCTTCCCCCGCGTGGAGAGTCAGTACGTGCGCCTGCGGTACGCCTACCAGATTGTCCGCCTAGCCCACTACCTGCGGGAGTACGCCTACGTACTGGAAGTGTACGACTACCTGATGCCCAAGATCGCGGCCGACCCCAGCCTGCTCGATGACTGGATCGCGGGCCACCGGGCCGGGGCGCTGCAGTCGTTGGGCCGCTACGCGGAGTCGGCCTACCTGTTCAGCCGCATCTTCGAGCGCAGCGCCAGCAAGCGCGAAAGCGCCTACCGCAGTTTCCAGATCCAGACCGACGCCCAGTGGCGGGAGGCCCTTCTGCTGTGCCGCAATGACCACGAGCGCGCCATGCTCCACGTACTGCGGGCCCACAACGGCCGGGCCGTCGTGCTGGAGGAGATGCACGCCATCTACGCCTACGAGCCCAAAAACCGCTCCCTCGAACTGCTCACCATGCGCGAACTGCAGGAGTTGGAGCGCGACCTGCTGGGGCTCGACTTCAACCCCCAGGCCGCCCGCAACCGCCGCCTGCAACGCCCCCGCCCCGGGGCCACCGACCGCCTGATCGCGCTACAGGGTTTCGTCAATCAGCTCGTCGACGAAGGCAAGACCGGCGACCCCGACTTCTGGCTTCTCGCCCGGGGCGTGCTCGAAATGCTGGCCGGCGACTACTTCTTCGCCGACGAAACCTTTGCCAAGCTGGGCCGGCAGACCGAAAACGACACCATCCTGCAGCAACTGGTCATCCTGGACGACGTGGTCGAGGTCCTGAAGCTCAACCGCGTCACCGACTCCGTAGAACTCCACTACTACGACCTGCTCACCGACGCGGAGCTGCGCGCCCGCTACCCCGATTTGCGACCCCTGGTCAACGACAAACTGGAGGCCGTCTACCGCCAGACCGGCCGGAGTGCCAAGGCCGACCTGATGCGCTACGGCTTCGACGGGCTGCGCAAAAACCCCACCGTCGACGCCCTCCGTGCCCTCGACCGCATGGCCGACAGCCTCAACCGCAACCGCTTCGACCGAGCCCTGCTGACCGACCGGATCGGCCCCCACGCCGTAGCCGACATCAATAACCTGCTCGGCAACGATTACGTGCAGCGCGGGCAGTGGAAGACCGCCCTGGAGATCTACCGGCGCATCCCCTTCGAGCAACTGAACGCCTACGGCCGCTTCGCGCCCTTCGTCCGCCAACTCGACGACCGCGTGAACTTCACCGCACCCGCTGACCAGCCCACCTACAACAAGGTAGAACTGCTGGCCCGCCTCGACGCCCTGGAGGAGGAAGCCGACCGCACCACCAACGACACCACCGCCGCCCGCAATTACTTCAACATTGGGCTGGCCCTCTATAACCTGAGCTACTTCAGTTACAACTGGCGCTTTGCTGATACCTTCCGCTCCGGCAGCAGTGCCGCCCTCGCCGCCAGTACCCGCACCCCCACCAGTGTTTTCCCCCACGTCAACGCCCCCCTCGGCAACCGGGAGCACCTGAGCATGGACCAGCCCCTCTACTACTTCGAGCGGGCCCTCCGCCGCGCCCCGGATAAAGAAGCCGCCGCCCTGGCCATCTACTACGCCGCCAAGGCCGAACGCAACGAGCACTACGCCCGCGGTCGCCCCGGCGAGGGCCGCCCCTTTTCCTATTTCCGCCTCCTGCGTGACTCCTATGCCGACACCAACCTCTACGCCGAACTCATCACCGAGTGCCGCACCTTCGCCTGGTTCGTCAGTCGCTAAGCCATGAAAATGTAAAGTTTGCTCCCCCCCCCCTCGATCCTTTCCCCCTTTCCCCCCTCAATTTCTTTACCCCCCCATGCTCTCCCGTCCCCGCCGCAACCGCTCTTCCGCCGCCGTCCGCAACCTCGTGCGGGAAACCGAACTGAATGCCGGCCACCTGGTGCAGCCCATCTTCCTGATGCCGGACGCCCGCGCCCGCCTGCCGATCCCCAGTTTGCCGGGTACCTTTCGCCTGGGCATCGACGAAGTACTTGCCGAAATCGAGGACTGCCTGAGGTTCGGCCTGCAGAGCTTCATGATGTTTCCGGCCGTACCCGAGGAGCATAAGGACAAGACCGGCACTTACGCCACCGCCGAGGAGAACTTTTACCTGCACGCCGCCCGCGCTATCAAAGAGCGGTTTCCGAAAGTTTGCCTGATCTCCGACGTGGCCCTGGACCCCTACAGCACCGACGGCCACGACGGTGTGGTCATCGACGGGCAAATCCACAACGACGAGACCCTCCGACTGCTTGACGCAATGTCCGTGGCGCAGGCCCAGGCGGGCTTCGATCTCATCGGGCCCAGTGATATGATGGACGGTCGGGTAGGGAGCATCCGCCGCGCCCTCGACGCAGCGGGGTACCCTACCACCGGCATCATGGCCTACACTGCTAAGTACGCTAGCGCCTTTTACGGTCCCTTCCGCGACGCCCTCGACAGTGCCCCCCGGCAACTCAAGGACGTCCCCGCCGACAAGAAGACCTACCAGATGGACCCCGCCAACGCCCGGGAGGCCCTGCGGGAGGGCGCCCACGATGCCGCCGAGGGGGCCGATTTCCTCATGGTCAAGCCCGCCCTTAATTACCTCGACATCATCTGGCGCCTCCACGAGGCCCACCCGCTGCCTATCGCCGCCTACCATGTTTCCGGAGAATGCGCCATGCTGCTGGCCGCCGCCGACCGCGGTTGGCTCGACTACGAGCAGGCGGCCACCGAAGCGCTGCTGAGCATCCGCCGCGCGGGGGCGGACGTGATCATCTCCTACTTTGCTAAGGACTTTGCGCGCTGGAATAAGTAATTCGCCGCGTAGCGACGGCTTCAGCCGTCCTGCTGCCTGTGTGGGGTGCATGCCTGGCTGGCAGCGTGTCGACTAAAGTCGACGCTACATGTACGCGTAGCGACGGCTTCAGCCGTCCTGCTGCCTATGACAAGGGCACGCATGGCCGGCAGCGTGTCGACTAAAGTCGACGTTACTTTTACGCGTAGCGACGGCTTCAGCCGTCCTGCTGCCTGTGACAAGGGCACGCATGGCTGGCAGCGTGTCGACTAAAGTCGACGCTACTCGAGGGCCTCCAACAATTCGTCGATATCATCGAAGTTCTTGTACCCCACCTTCTCCTCGCTACTGCCACGCAGGGCCAGGCCGGGAAAGACGCCGGCGAAAAGTTCCGCGTCGGTGGTATCGAGGTCGAGGCGCAGGTAGGCTTCCCGCTCGCCGATGGCCAGCCGGAGGGCACCGATGGAGAAGGGACTGTCTTGGGCCAGGTCTTTATAGGCGATGCCGCCGTCCGTGAAGTCTAGGAGTACCAGCCCGGGGACCTCCGCGATGCGCTCGCGCAGATCTTCGACGGAGAGGTAGCCAGCCACGGGAATATAGGTGAGTACGTTTAGGCCGACCGTCCGGTAAGCGTGGTCGTCCACTCCGAAGGGAAGCAGCACGTGAGTGATGCCGGAGGCGTTCAGCTGCTCCGCAGGGAACATGGCACCCGCGTTGGCGCCCAATTCGACGACGCAGACCGGCCCCTCCACCCACTCCCGAATAGCCAAGAAATAATCGAGGCTCAGGCCGCCCTCCCCCAGGGAAAAACAGAGGTAGTCCGCCTCCCAGGCCGCGAAGTAACGCGCATCGGTCAGGTGGGTGATGCCGAAGGCTAGCAGTTTGGTCTGTAGCATAAAGTTGGGTGGTCACAGTTTAAGTCCCAGCCACGACCACGACGATCTCGCCCCGCACCTTGGTACGGGCACCATAGTCGGCCTTCAATTCGGACAGGGGGGCGGTGGTGATCTCTTCGTATAACTTGGAGATTTCGCGGGCCACGCAGGCCCGGCGATCGGGGCCGCAATGCTCCTCAAGCTGGCCGAGCAGCTTGGCGATGCGGTGGGGGCTCTCGTACAGCACGAAGGTGTTAGGTAGCTCCGCGAGGTAGGTGAGGCGGGTCTGGCGGCCCTTTTTGTGGGGTAGAAAGCCTTCGAAGTGGAAGCGGTCACAGGGAATGCCACTAGCGGCCAGGGCAGGGACAAAGGCCGCGGGGCCGGGCAGACAACTCACCGCAACGCCCGCTTCGCGGCAGGCGCGGACCAACAAAAAGCCCGGATCACTAATGCCGGGCGTACCGGCATCGGTGATCAGGGCGTAGGTGGAGCCGTTGCTGAGTTCCGTCACCAGTTGCTCCACCAGCGCGTGTTCGTTGTGGGCGTGGTAGGCCCGCAGGGGAGTTTCCACGCCGTAATGTTGCAGCAGGGGCCGCGAGGTGCGGGTGTCTTCGGCAAGGATCAGGTCGACTTCCCCCAGCAGGCGCAGGGCGCGCGCGGTGACGTCTTCCCGGTTGCCGATTGGGGTAGGGATGAGGTAGAGCATACGACCGGTAAAGGTCGCACGGGAGGCTGGTTAGAGCAAATTGTCTTCGTCCATGGCATGGCGGACACTGCGGCGTACCACTTCCACGGTCGCGCCGTAAACCATGTGGCTGCCGAGCTGACCGGCCTGCAGGCTCAGGGGCTCATTGAGGGGGCCGGGGGTCAGGCCGAGGGCGGGCAGGGCTACTTTGTGGGCCAGGGTCCACAGCGCGGCTCCAAAGGGTACGCCGGCGGGGGCCTGTACGCCGGGGACGGCTTCGACGATTACGCCGTAGATGCCGCCCACGATCGCGCCGAATCCGATATTCAGGGCCTGCTGGGCGACTTCTTCCTTGTTGCGGTTCATGTCGGTTCCGGCGAGTTCTTCAGCGCCTTCGACCACTTGCAGGCGGGCGTCATGCTCCTCGGCGGGCTGTGCCGTGGGCAGGCTGCGGTCAACAAGCATCTTGATACCGGTGCCGATCAGGCCGCCGATCATCCCGGCAACAAAACCACGCACATAATCGGGTTCGCCCGAGGTGCGGGTCCGGGAAAAATAGTCACCAGTAGCGTCGTACGCATCGTGCGCGTACTTTCCCACGGGCGGCAGTTCAATGTCCTGGACGGCACCGAGGGCTTGGTGATATTTCTTAGTGGAGTATTTTTCGATGGGTTTCAGGTCGATATCGTTGAGCGAATCGAGCACTTTATCTACAAAGGACATAGTGATTGTTTTCTTCCTCCAACGGAAGGGCGGGGGCAGAGGTTCGGGTGCGGAGACGCGGGTGTAAAGGTCTGCCCCTGGGTAGTCGCCCTAATCCTTTTTCCCAAACAGCCGCTTGACCCAGGAATTCTTCCGCTGCTCCCGTCGCTCGTCCCGGCGGTCCTCCTTTTCCAGCTCGCGGGCGATGCGATCGGCGTACTCTCGAGCGGATTCGTTGCTGCGGCGGCCCTTATTCCGCACCATTTCCACGATCTCGTCGCGGTCGAATTCCCGCAACCGCCGGGTGATGTCGCGGTCGGGGGCAAACTGGTCGGCGTCGGCGATGATGGGCAGTTCATCGAGGTAGTCAGGGCAGTCCAGCAGGGCCAGGGTCATCTCATCCATAGCCGGGAAGCCGCCGCCGCGGAAGGCCTCCAGCCCCTTCGTGCGCTGCACCTTGCGCAGGAAGGTGCCCCAGATCGGCAGGGCCGTAGCCGTGGCCGAACCCCGGCTCAGGGTACGGAAGTGGACGGCGGGGTACTCCGCGCCTACCCAGGTGCCGACGACCAGCTTGGGGGTAAAGCCAAGGAACCAGCCGTCGGACTGGTCCTGGGTAGTCCCCGTCTTCCCCGCCAGCGCCCCCTGAATGCCGTAGGTGGAGCGGAGGCGGGCGCCGGTGCCGCCATTGACGACCCCGGCCAGGAGGAAAGTGGCGATCTTGGCGGTCTGCTCGTCCAGCACGGTTTCGGTAGCGGTGGGTGCCTTGAATTCGACCAGCACCTTGCCCGCAGCGTCTTCGATGCGCGTCAAATAGTAAATGCCCGCCGGCCGGCGGCCGCGGTTGGCGAAGGCGCTGTAAACGGTGTTCATCTCCACCAGGTTAGCCTCGACGGTGCCCAGGGCAATGCTGGGAAGGGGCTGCACCCTGGTCTCTACCCCCATGGCGTTGATCTGACTGGCTAACTGAGGCAGGCCGCTGCGGACGGCCATGTTCACGGCTACGGTATTTACCGACTGGGCCAGACCGCCCTTCATGGAGTAGGCACCGTCGTAGCGGCCGTTGGCGTTGCCCGGATGATAGTCGTTGTAAGCGGCGTAAGTTGCCTGCTCCGCCGCCGTGTACTCACAGGGCAGTACGCCGTTCTGCAGGGCAGTGGCGTAAACGACCGGCTTGATGGTCGAGCCCACCTGCCGCCGGCTGTTGACGTGGTCGAACTGCACGAACTGGTAGTCGACGCCGCCTACCCAGGCGCGCACCGTTCCGTTGGTAGGGTCAGTGGCCAGCAGACCGGCGTTCATCAGGGTGAAGTAGTGGCGCAGGCTGTCGATCGGCCGCAGTAAAGTGTCCACGGGTTGGGCAGTTCGCCAATCGTAGATGGTCATGCGGCGCGGCTTGCGGAGTTCTTCGAGGATGGCGCCCTCCCCGAGTCCCTGCGCGGCCAGGGCCCGGTAGTGCTCCGACCGCTTCAGCGCCGCGCCGAAGGCGGACTCCCACGGGGCCTCCTTGCGCGACTTCCAGTCATCGACTAAATTCTGCTGGATGCGGGGGAGTTGCTCCAGCACCGATTCCTCGGCCAATTCCTGCAGTTGGGAGTGGATGGTGGTGTAGATGCGCAGGCCGTCGCGGTCGAGGTCGTAGGGGCGTCCGTCGGGGTGGGGGACGTCGGCCAGGGCGCGGGCCACATCGGCGCGGAGCCGCTGCCGAAAGTGGGGGGCCGAACCGATACGGTCGTTGTCGCGGCGGTAGTTGAGCGTGAGGGGGAGGTCCGCTACGCTGTCCGCTGTCGTCTTCGTGATGCTGCCGTTTTTGGCCATCAGGGAGAGCACGACGTTCCGGCGACCGACGCTCTTGTCGGGGTGGTTGCGGGGACTGTAGGTGGTATTAGCCTTGAGCAGGCCGACCAATACGGCGGACTCCTGGAGGTTCAGCTTGGCGGCGGGCTTGCCGAAAAACCGGTTGGCGGCCACCTCGATGCCGTAAGCATTCTCGCCGAAAGGAACGGTGTTGAGGTAGAGGTTGAGGAGCTCCTGCTTGGAGTAGACGTCTTCGAGGCGGCTGGCGATGACCATCTCGCGCAATTTGACCTTGAGCACGCCGAGGCGGCTGTAGTTCTGGCGGGGATACAATTGCTTAGCCAGCTGCTGGCTCAGGGTACTTCCCCCGCCGCCGCTGCGGTCGCCCATGAGGACGGTGCGCAGCGCCACCCGCACGAGGGCGCGCAGGTCGATGCCCTGGTGTTCGAAAAAGCGGGCGTCCTCCGTGGCGACGAGGGCCTTGGTGACGTGCGGACTGATCTCGTCCGACGGCATACTCACACGGTTGATCTCGAAGTATTTGCCTAGCAGCACGCCATCTTCGGAATAGACCGAGGAGGCGTCTGCATTATCCACTCCCGCCAGTTCGGCTTTATCGGGTAGGTGACCGTATGATCCCATATGTACGCCTACGAAGAGGATCAGGAACAGGAGTAGCATGAGCACCAGCGGCACCGCCACTCCCAGCAGCGCCAGCCGTGGCCAGGGGGTAGTGCGAATGTAATTGCGGCTGCGGTGGGCCAGGGCGGTGAGGCGGGCCTTCAAATAGAGAAAACGCGAATTCGCCATACGGTAGGTAGTTCAACACGAAAGGATTTGCGCGTATGCGCCTCCTTCCCCACAAACGTACGGGCGTTGCGCTTTACTATACGCCCGCGCCATCTCCGCTAACGGTTATTTAACGCCTACCAGGGGTCACTGTACCTGAAACAGCGCATTGGCAAACAGGAATTTCCCGTTTTCCCAGAAGGCCCGGTAGAGGGGATTGTCGATCAGATAGATCACCTCTCCGCGCCGCATGGGTTCCACCCCGAAGTTGAGGGTTTCCTGGATCTTCCGGTAGGCTTTGTTGCCCACGAAGCCCGCTACCTGCGGCGCGGTCCGCACGCGGCCGACGTTCCAGCCCTCGGCCAGGTAGTCGTAGGCGTCGTCGCTCGTCTTTAGGGAAGAGTAAGTCTCGCCGATGCCGAAGCTCAGCGGGTGGGTCGCGTCCATCTCCACGCCCACGATGGCGCCAGGGATGTAGCCCGAGATGAAGCGGCGCTCCTCGCCCGCGTAGGGCTGTAGGCGCTCCTCGCGCTTTTGCTCGTCGGTGAGTTCTTCCTCCTTCGTTTCCTTCTCCTTCAGCCCGAAGCCATCCTTGCCCGCGAAGCTGCCGTTGGCCGAGCCGATAGCAATCAGCTTGCCGCCGCCCCTGACCCAGCCGGAGAGGGCATTTAGTTCCGCTTCGGTGAAATTATAACGGCCGTCGACCAACACGAGGATGTCGTAGTCGCCGTCCACCACGTCCTGCAGCGCATCCCGGTAGAAAATGCTCAGTGGGTAGTCGAGGTCCTGCTCGAAGTAGTACCACAACTGTCCGAAGGAGTTCGTGCTCACGCCCTCCCCGGAGAGGGTGGCGACTTTGGGGGGACTCACCAGACTGAAGTTGCTGCCCCCGAGGTCGCCCCCGACGCTGGCGCTGAAGCCGGTTTCCAGTACCTCCACGTTCGCCTCGAACTCCCGGGTCAGCCGCCGCAGCTTGGCCGCGTAGTCCGGCGTGACCCGGTTGTCGCCGCGGTTGACGACCAGCGTACCGGCCGGGTACTCGCGATCGCCGAAGGTGAAGGCCGCCCCCGAGGTCCGCACCTGAATGCCGGCTTTGAGCAGGGCGGCGAGGTAGCGGACGCTATTCATCCCTTCCCAGGGCAGGGCCAGGGCGTAGGCGGTCTCGAGGTCCTGACCGGCCAGGGGGTCGGAATAGGCCGCCATTTCGTAGGGCTCGGTGGCCAGCTCCAGGCGGCTGGTGGAGGCGTAGGTTTTCAGGCCATAAGCTAGGGGCACGGACCAGGCTGTGATGTCGTAGGTCACCGAATCTTCTACTACGGCGGAGGGATCGAAGAGGGCCTGCGTCAGGACTGAGCGCGGCTGGTAGGCCGAGACGAGGAGGTCGCCCGCGCTCACTTCTCCGTCGTAGTCGCCGCCGGTCTGGTAGTCGTAGCCCCGGTAGCCCCGCGACTGGGCGGCGCGGCTGTACTCGATGCCGTTGCGGTCGAGGAGGGTCGTCAGGGCGCGCAGTTTACCCGGAGCGTTACCGCCGCTGACGACGTAGGTCTTGTACTGCCCCTGGGGCGTGGTGGTTGCGTTGCGGAAGTAGTTGCCGAATTCCGTGGTCAGCCGGTCCGCTTCCCGGGCGGCGATCTCCACGGTGCTGAGGGCGGTGGCGCGGTGGTGGGCGACGCGGTCATATAGGGTCAGGGTATCGCCGGTGGGCAGCTCGATGGCCCGTCCGCCGCGGCTGCCGCCGCCCTGCTCGTAAGTCATGCCGATGGCCCCGTTAAAAGTGGGGTAGGTATCGCCGTAGCTGGGGTACAGCAGGTCGAAGCGTTCGCGGGTGAAGTACAGCCAGCCGTTCTGGTCGAAGTACCTGGCGTGGTTCTGTCCGATCTCGGTCTGGAAGTTGCCCTGGAAGTCGGTGATATACTCGTGGAAGGGAGCCGCCGCGGGGGCGAAGTAGTAGGGCGAGGTGTAGCCCTGCTCGTGTACATCCGCATGGATGTGCGGCATCCACCGCTGGTACTGCACGATGCGCTGCCGGCTTTCCCGCTGGGTCTGCCAGGCCCAGTCGCGGTTCAGGTCGAAGAGGTAGTGGTTCACCCGGCCGCCGGGCCAGGGCTCGTCGTGTTCGCGGCTGTAGGGGTTGGCGTCCACGTCTTTGGTCGAGGTCTGCCGGAACCAGTTGGTGTAGCGGTTGTAACCGTCGGGGTTCTCGCTGGGGTCGAGCAGGACGACCACGTTGTTCAGCCACGCACCGGTTTGGCTATTCGCCGGATCGGCCAGGTCGTACAGCACGCCCATACTCGCCTCCGAACCGGCCGCCTCGTTGCCGTGCACGCTGAAGGACAGCCACACGATGGCAATATCGTCCAGTTCCGGATCGGTGTCCCCGGGCAGCAGGCCGGCGCGGCGCAGGTTGTTTTCGCGGATGGCCTCGATGCGGGCCAGGTTCTCCGGCGTACTTACGGTGGCTAGCAGCAGAGGTCGGTCTTCGTTCGTGGTGCCGTACTGCTGCAGCGTCACCCGCTCACTCTCGCCGGCCACTTGTTGGTAGTAGTCGACCAGCATCCAGTGGGGCGTAAAGGTTTCGCCTAGCTGATGCGGCAGGAAATTGTCGGGGGCCGTCACCTGGGCGCGGACGCCGGTGCAAAGAAATACCAGGAAGGTAAGGAGTAGGGGGTAGCGCATGCGGGGTGGGATGGTTGGCGGCGCTAAAGTAGTGAAAGGTGCTGCACTCCGGACACCCGCACCCCCCTGCCCATCCCCAGGACCTCGGAGTGTGCTTGCACCTCCGAGTGTCCGGTTCGAATTACAAGCTCCACGACCTTCCCCCCGTCTCGCTCAGCGGGATATCGCCGTCGTACCCGCCCGGCACGGGGTCGTATACGAGCACCTGGGTGCCGACTTCCTCGGAGCTGAGGTAGCCCCAGAGCGCCATGGACTTGAGCGAGCGGTAGAAGCCGATGGGTGGCTGCTCCCCGACGGCGGTGCCCCATACGGCGGGCTGGTAGCGTGGTGACTTTTCGGCCTCGCTGAAGAGCCGTCCGCGCTGGTCCTGCTCCAGTTCCCAGAAGGCTTTTCCGAACTGAGTGCGTGCGCCTCCGTCAAATGCCAAAATACCCTCCTGCATGGGCGAGGGCTTATCGCTCTTCGGGGTAGTGGCGGCCATGACCTTGTCGATGAAACGATCGACGCCTACGTCCAGTCCGCCGGGGGTGTCCGTAGTGGGCAGGAGGGTATCGACGTAGGAGGTGATGAAGCGCGCCTCGTCGTCGGTAAAGTAGGCGGGCGTCCACCCCAGCTCGGCTTCGTTGGGCGTACAGGAGGTCATCAGTCCCAGTACGGAGGGGGCTACCACGGCCGTTCCGGCCAGCCAGCCGATGCGGCGTAATACTTCTCTTCGATCAAGCATCAGATATTCTGTTTGTTCAACTCCTTCACCGCATGATCCGCGGCCCGGGCCGTGAGGGCCATGTAGGTCAGCGAGGGGTTTACGCAGGCGGAGGAGGTCATGCAGGCCCCATCAGTGACAAAGACATTTTTTGCGGCGTGCACTTGGTTGAAGCCGTTGAGCACCGAGGTCTTGGGGTCGCGACCCATACGGGCGGTACCCATCTCGTGGATGCCGTAGCCCATCTCGTGCTTGTTGTTGAAGCCGACGACGTTCTGGAGTCCCGCGCGCTCGAGCATCTCGACGGCATCGACCTGGGCCTGCTCGTTGAGGGCGTGCTCGTTGGGCCCCCACTCGGAGTCGATGCTCAGCGTGGGCTGGCCCCACTTGTCGAGCACGTCCGGATTCAGGAACACCTGGTTGCTGTGCTGCGGCAGGCTCTCCGAGAAGCCGGTGATGAAGAACTCCCAGGGGCCGGGTTTGACCAGGCTTTCCTTGAACGCCGCCCCGTACTCGGGCAGGTTGGCCGCCTCGCGGGAGCCGCCGCGCCCCGCGCCGCCCTGGTAGCCGAAGCCACGGACGAACTTGTCGGATTTGCTCGCTTCGTCGATGTTCCAGTAGCGGGGGATGTAGACGCCGTTGGGGCGGCGGCCCTTGTAGTAGCGGTCCTCGAAGCCGTCGACGGTGCCCGTGGCCCCCACGCGGTAGGTGTGGTCCATGAGGTTGTGGCCGAGCTCGCCGCTGTCGTTGCCGAAGCCGTTTTCGAAGCGGGACGACTTCGAGTTCAGCATGATCTGGGTGGAGGCCAGGGAGCCCGCGTTGAGGAAAATGACGCGGGCCCGGTAGTCGATCACCTCGTTGGTCTCCGCGTCGATGATGCGCACGCCGGTGGCTTGGCCCTTCGCGGCGTCGTAGATCACCTCCTGCACGATGCTGAAGGGACGGATGGTCAGTTTTCCGGTCGCGTTGGCGGAGGGCAGGGTGGTGGAGTTGGAGCTGAAGTAGGCGCCGTAGGGGCAGCCCCGGCTGCAGCGGTTGCGGTACTGGCACTTGCCGCGGCCGTTGTGGGGAACGGTCAGGTGAGCGCAGCGGCCGATGATGAGGTTGCGGCCGGCGTGGTTCTTTTCGATCCGTTCCTTGACGGCCTTTTCCACCACGTTCATTTCCATGGGGGGCAGGAAGTGGCTGTCGGGCAGTTGCTTGAGCCCCTCCTTGGAGCCGCTGATGCCGGCGTACTGCTCGACGTAGGTGTACCAGGGCTCGATGTCGCGGTAGCGGATAGGCCAGTCGACCCCGTGGCCGTCCTGGGCGTTGGCGCTGAAGTCAATGTCGCTCCAGCGGTAGGTCTGTTTGCCCCAGAGGATCGAGCGGCCGCCCATCTGGTGGGCGCGGATCCAGAGGAAGGGCTTGATCTCGGTGTAGGGGTTCTCGCGGTCGTTGGCCCAGAAGTGCTCGGTATCCTTACCGACGAAGCCGGCGCGTCCGTTCTTGTAGTGGCGGTCGAGCTCCTCGGCGGTGAGTCCGCCGCGCAGCTCCATGTCCCAGGGGTCGAGGTTCATGGTGGGGTAGTCCTCGACGTGCTTGACGAGGCGGCCCCGCTCGAGGACCAGCGTGCGGAGGCCCTTCTCGGTGAGCTC
This sequence comes from Lewinellaceae bacterium, assembly GCA_963710195.1. Taxonomy (GTDB): domain Bacteria; phylum Bacteroidota; class Bacteroidia; order Chitinophagales; family Saprospiraceae; genus Neolewinella. The sequence goes on along the minus strand of CAVPZF010000001.1, from coordinate 589,258 downwards.
CTTCGCCGCCCAGCCTCCGGAGATGCCGGAGCCCACGACGATGGCGTCGTAGGTGAGTGCCTTGTCGGCGTCTATGTTGTAATTGGCCATGGTGTTGATCGACTCTAGGCCATTAAGGTAGAGAAAACCGGCTTATTCTAGCAGCCGACGCCAACCGTGCTCCGATTCCGCCACCTCGCGGAGGACGACGTTGCGGGTAGTGAGCAGCGCGGTCAGGTAGCGGTCCAGCACCAGCCATTCCGCCAATCGGCCCAGGGGACCGAACGGCGCCCGGTAGTCGAAGCGATCGGTCATGGTGGTGTGGCCATCCACTTCGGAGAAGTCGTGGCGGTGGGTGAAGCGGGCGAATGCGCCGGAGACCATCTCATCGGTAAAGGTGTGCGGGCGGTCATACGCCGTAATACGGACGGTGAGATGCCGAACGATGCCGAAGTGGCGCGCCCGCCAGGTGACCTGTTCTCCCAGCCCGATGAGCCCCGACGTTCTGCCGGCGATGGCGACTTCTTCCGTCTGCCGCGTGGACACCTGGTGGAGGTCAATGCTGCGGGCCAGGTCGAAGACATGGACCAGGGGGGCGCGGACGCGGGTGCAAAGGGTCAGGACGGGCATCGGGGTCGGTTTGGACCCTAACACCGGGTGGGAGAATTGGATTTGCGAGGATGGAGCAAATTCCGCGGCGGTCTGTAAGCGCCCCGCTAAAACTTCCGGGGCATAAACCTGTCTATTCTAGTAACTTGGGGTACGTGTCGCCCCCCGGTAAACCCGCTATCCGATCCATCATGCGAACCTTACTGCTCAGCTTTTTTCTGCTCTTACTCTGCACCGGCGTCCGCGCCCAGATTCTGACGGTGAGCGACGAGATCCCCATGCGTAACGATACCGAGTACACCCTAATCGGTAAGCTCGGCGGACAGGTGTTGCTGCTGCAGGATCGCGAGAACAAACAATTCCTCACCGCTTACGGCCGCGCGATGAACGAGAGTTGGGACAAGGACCTCGAGTTGCGCGGCAAGAACGTACGCGTGCTCGAGGCCGTCACCGCTCAGGATGGCACCGGCTTTCATCTGCTGTATATCTACCGCGAAAAGCAGCGCAATTACCTGCAACTCGACCGCTACAATCCCGCCGGGAATCTCCAGGACAGCGTGACCCTGGTGGACCTGGGCCCCTTTTTCACGGCGCCCCAGCAAGACCTCTTCAAGTCGGAAGACGAATCCAAGCTCCTCCTGCTCATGGTTGAGCAACAGACTAAAGCGCGCTATTTGGCCATCGACCTCGACAGCATGCAGTTGCTTTACGACCAGGAAGTGATACCCGAGAAGTTCTTCTACAACGAAGATTTCCTACAGGCCGAGATCACGAACCGGGGGGATCTGTACTTCATCGTGGAGCGTGATAATTTCAAGAGCCGCCGCAAGGAGCACCGCTACGAAGTCTATACCCACCAAGCCGGCGGGGCGCAGCGCGACAGGATCGACGTGAATCTTGGCGACAGCCTGACCTACGACGTTTTCTTCCGCTACGACAACCTCAACGGCCGGCTCGCGGCCGGGGGATTGTACTCCACCAAGGACTTCATCAAAGCCGAGGGCTACTTCTTCCTCTCCATTTCCCCCGGGCAGCCGGTGGGCCGTCCTACCTTCCAGCGCTTCCCCGAGAACCTCGTCAAGAACGTAGAAGGCAAAAAGTACAACAAGCGAAACCCCGGCATCAACGACCTCACGGTGCGCGACGCCGTGCTGCGCAAGGACGGCGGCCTGGTTATGATTACCGAGCGCGACCGGCAACTGCAACGCCGCGGGGGGGCTGCGCAAAATCAGCTCCTCAATACCTACGGCGGCCGGCCCCTGGTGGACTACCACTTCGACGAGATCGTAGTGTTTGCTGTCTACCCCGACGGACGACCCCACTGGAGCAACATCATGCACAAAAAACAGTACAGCCAGGATGATGGCGGCGTCTACTCCGGCTTCTTTCTCATGGAGAGCCCCAGCCGCCTACGCTTCCTTTTCAACGACGAGATCCGGTTTGAGAATACCGTGAGCGAGTACGTGCTGAACGGCCGCGGCGAATTCGACCGGAACAGCCTGTTTAACACCCGCGACCTGAGCCTGCGCCTACGGTTCCGCGACGGCGTGCAGGTATCGGCCAACGAACTGGTGATGCCCAGCGAGCACCGCAACCGCCTGCGACTGGTGAAGATGACCTACGACGCCAAATGAGGACCGTACCCCTGCTCTGTCTGCTCCTCCTGGCCTGCACCCCCCGCCTCACCGAGGGCACCTTCTTGATCGAGCCGGGGCAGGACGTGCTGCTGGCCCCCGGGGAACACCTGCTGGCGGACCGCCGAGCGGATCGTGATCTATTTACCTTTCTGGAGGTAGTGGAGGACAGCCGGTGCCCCCGCGACGTGCAGTGCATTCAGGCCGGCCGGGCGGTGGTGCGGGTGCGTGTCCTGCGCGACGGCGACCTAGTCGAAGAAGAATTAATCGTGGACGGCCGTGGCGTGACCACGGACCGAGGCCCGCTGATGGTGCTATGTCTGGAACCCTATCCGGATACATCCGTCGATCAAGCCGGGCCCTACCGCCTGACCCTGCGCTTGGTAGAGTAGCCACGCATTTTCCACCGGTCCCGCGGGCGAGCCGTGCGCAATTGAAAAGGTACCTTGTCCTTCGTAAATGGTAAATTGATATGTTCTTTCCCACCGGCGATGACCAGGTTCGCGGCGGCCACCGGCCCCACTTCTCCTACGGCCTCATTGCCCTCAACATCTTGGTGTTTGCTTATCAGTTTAGCCTGGGCCCGGAGGCGGGGCAGGGGTTCGTTTATGCGTGGGGCGCCATCCCCGAGCGTATTCAGTCGGGCAGCGGGTGGGAGACTTTGCTGACCAGCACCTTCCTTCACGGGGGGTGGCTGCACTTGCTGGGCAACATGCTCTACCTGTGGATCTTCGCCGACAACATCGAGGCCACGATCGGCAGCGTCAAGTTCGTGATCTTCTACCTGTTGGGCGGGCTGGCGGCGGGCCTGTGTCACATCTACTTCAACAGCGGAAGTCCGATCCCGGCGGTCGGGGCCAGCGGAGCACTCTCGGCAGTGATGGGGGCGTACATCGTGCTGTTTCCGCGGTCGCGGGTGCGGGGCTACCTCTTCTTCTTCCGCATCAGCGTCCCGGCGTTTCTGTTTCTGGGCTTTTGGTTTTACCAGCAGTCTTCGGCTGGTTTTGCAAGCCTGCAGGACAGTGCCGGCACCGGCATCGCCTGGTGGGCCCACATCGGTGGCTTCGTCTTTGGGGTGCTGGCGGGCTTCTACTTCCGGGCGACCCACGCTATACCCCGTCATGCGGATGGCTACGCTTCGAGGAGCGATATCAATTTTTGAGCGCGGCGGCGCGGTGTTACCTCTCTTCACTAGCTATCCCGTACAATACGGTCTTCGGCCGCGCGGAAGGAAGATACCGGAGCAACTTATAAGAATTTGCAAGCGTTGCTCGTAATAATCACCAAATCAGGCTACTATGTCTACTGGGCAAGCTAAACGGGAGGAACTAAAGGAGCTTATCCGTGAAGTGGTACGCGAGGAGCTGTCGCGGATGAAGGATGCTTCGGAACCTATCGGTGCACTTACAGATATTGAAGAGGAGACCATCGACGAGATGGCGGGTCGGATATTCGACCAATATGATGATGTCTTTAGCGCATTAGCCTGATGCGTTACCTAACTTCCAAGGACATAATCAGACTGAACGAATTGACGGTTCAACGGCACGGGGGGCACTACTTACCCCCAAATAACCTGCTACATCCCGAGGCACTAGTGCTTCAGGATTGAACTAAGCAATAGCTTGACGCCGACAGCGTGGGGCTGAACGAGCGGACGAAAGTTCAGCAAACTAAGTCTTACGGTGCCCTACCCGTAAGACCGTGTAGCTACGGTGGATTTTTGGCTGGGAAGTGCAGCGCCGCGATGGCAAGTCAAGGTGCAGCTTATTTCGGTCCTGAAGCACTAGAATACCTGGTTGGTATAGTAGACGCTCAACTCTTTGGCAAGCCGCTGTACCCGACAGTGGCAGACCAGGCCGCCGCGGAAATCCCCCTACCCACTTGCCAGCAGTGGTTCGCCGCTAACCTACGGGAGCGAACCGCCTAAAACCTTGCCATTTGCCCCGCTGTTCCCCAGGTACAAACTCCCGATCCCATGCGCACCCCCGACCACCTGACCCGCAACGAAATGAAGACCGCCATGCGCGCCCTCCTGATCCGGGAGCCCAAGCTGTTCTTTGAAGTCGTGCAGGAGCTGCGGGAAGAAGTGCAGGCCGTGCCCGAAGAGCAGCATACTACCCAGCAGGACAAGTGGTGGGCCATGATCGAAGAAGAATTTATCCAGCTGGGAGAGGTATTCCGGGGATTCGCCTAGGCTGGTCCGCCGAGCCTAAATTATCTACCCAATTCAATCAGCTCCCCGACCATCATGGCCGTGGCTCCCCAGACGGATTCGCCGGCGACGACCCAGTGGGGCACGTCCTGAAGGATCATCCCGTTGAAGAGTTCTTTAGACCGATACTCTACCACGTTCTCGCGGTAAAAGTCCGCTAGGGGTAACTCCAGTATCCGGGCTACCTCACTCACCTGCAGGCGAAAGTCGGGGCGGCGGGACAGGTAGCCTACGAAGGGCGTCACCAGGAAGTTGCTGATGGGGATGTAGAGCGGGGTGAGGGCGCCAATCAGTTGCAGGGATTGCGGATCTACGCCGACTTCTTCCTCGGCCTCGCGTAGGGCCGTGGCCGCGGGGCTTTCATCCGTCGCATCCGCCGAGCCCCCCGGGAAGGAGATTTGCCCGCCGTGGCGGTCGCCGGGCGGGCTCGTGCGTTGAATGAACAGCAAGTACAGTACGTCGCGGAAGGGATAGATCAGGGCCAGCACCGAGGCGGGGCGGGCGTCGGGCGGCGCTTCCGTGTAATCTTTACGCAGGGCGTGGCCCATCCGCTCCTGTATGGCATAACCGGGCAATGGTCCGCCGGCCAGGCGCGCGCGGATGCGGTCGAGGTAAGCGGCTCCGAGGGGAGTGGCGGGCACGCTAGACCTTGGTGTTGGACTTCTTGAGGTAGTTCTCCAGAGCCATGCCCATGCTGGGCACCTTCGGTGGTTCGGGGGCGATGTTGACCGTAAGCCCGTGGCGCTCGACGGCGGCCGTGGTCTTGCGGCCGGCTACGGCCAGGCGGGTATCCTTCTGCTTGAAGTCCGGGAAGTTCTCGTAAAGGGAGTCGATGCCCAACGGACTGTAAAAAATCAACATGTCGTAGAATACATCCTCCAGGTCGCTCAGGTCGGCGGAAACCGTTAGGTACATGAGCGCGGGCGTCCAATCGAAATTGTTCTCATCGAGGTACTGGGCGACGAACTCCGAGCCGAGGTTGCCGGTCGGCAGCAGAAACTTCTCCTTGCTGCGGTGCTTCTTGAGAGTAGGGGCTAGGTCCTGGATGGTTCGCTGACCGAAGAACACCTTTCGCTTGCGGTAGACGATGAACTTTTGCAGGTAGTTGGCAATAGCCTCCGTCATGCAGTAATACTTCGTGTCCTGGCTCATCTCGATGCGCAGGGCTTTGCAGAGACGGAAGAAGTGCTCGATTGCGAGCTTGGAAGTGAAGATGATGGCCGTAAACTCGTCCGGGCGTACGCGCTCCTTGCGGAATTCCTTTTCCGACAGGCCCTTCACCTCGATAAAGGGCCGCCAGTCAATTTTAAGTCCGTACTTCTCCTCCAGCCGCGCGAAGGGGCTGCGCTCCGGCTCGGGCTGGGAGACCAGAATCGTGCGAATGGGTTTGTACGACTCCTGGGGGGATTGACTTTCAGCCGCCATAGGGGTGTTTTATAGTGTGGTGTGCAAATAGCGGTAGACCAAGAGGATAGGGGCTATTTCAATGGTGCAAAGATATAACAAAAAGTGCAGGGGGCGGCTCCCCATATAGCGGTTGGCAATGAATAAGCCCCGCAGCAGGTGGAGGAAATACACCAATATGAGCATCCCCAGTCCCCCGTACAGAAAGTATGGGCGCAGCGGCGGCGGGGCGTAACTAGTCAGTAAATTGATGGGCACCAAGACCAGGCCGGCAATAATGGAGAATACCATGAGCGCGAATACGTAATGGCTCAACTCTTTGCGCAAGGGATACACGCGGCCGAGTATGAAGAGTACCACGAACTTCAGTCCCGTGCCCGCCATCACGATCAGCGTGAAGGTGAGCCAACTGCCCCAGGTGCCGACACCCAGGTCGATATCCAGGCGAAGCGAAAAAAGGTAGATAAAGAAACCAGCCGACAGTAAAAAGAAAAAATAACAGAGGCTGAGCGCGCCGACCTGCCCCCCGGACCGCCGGCGGTAAAGCTGCGTCATCACGCTCTCGTTAAAGATGGAGGATAAGCACTGCCCCAGCAAATCGCGAAAAAGCACCCACAAGCTGGTCAGCATCACGAGCAGCAATAAGTGGATAAACACGATACCGCTACCCGTGGCGTCCAGATCGTCCGGAGCCGCCGCCCCGGAACCGCTCGGGCGGACGGGGATTGGCTGCGCTCCAAGGGGATATATTTCGAAGGGATTACCGGTGGTATCAGGTAGCTGAGCTCCGGCTTGCGCAGTTGGGAAGCGATCCGTCAGTTCGAAGGGGTTGCTCGAAGACTGCCCCGGTAGGACAGCAGCAAACAAGATCAAGCAGTGAAGCAGGAGGCAAAGACGCAAGGGTAGCGGAATAAATTAGATAAACGAAGGTAAGGGCGGGGGGAGGGACCGCCGCACCCATTATCCGCTTATTTAAGCACTTGGTACACAATCATGGCACCCACGTAGGCAATGGTAGTCATGAAAACAAACTGGACGGCGGGCCACTTCCAACTGTTGGTCTCCCGCTTAGTCACGGCTAGGGTGGCCATGCACATCATCGCAAACACGTAAAAAATCAGCAGGCTCCAGGCCGTAGCGCGGTTATAAACGGGCTCTCCGGTGACCGGACTTCGCTCTTCCGCCAGGCGCTCGCGAATCCGAAATTCGTCATCCGTGCTGCCCACGCTATAGATTATGGCCATAGTACCCACGAATACCTCCCGGGCCGCGAAACTGCTCAGCAGGGCGATGCCGATCTTCCAATCGTAACCCAGCGGACGAATCACCGGCTCGATGAACTTGCCGAGGTGACCGGCGTAGCTCGCCTCCAATCGCTCGGAGGCCAGCAGGTCGTTGGCTTCCTCCTCCGATAGGTTCTGGCTCCTTGCTTGCTCCTGTGCCTGGCTATCCGCCGCGGCCATGTCCTCGGTTGGCCCGTAAGTGGAGGCCGCCCAGAGAATTACGCTGATGATCATAATGATTTTGCCCGCCTCCACCACGAAGGTCTTGCACTTCTGCCAGACGGTAGTGCCTACGTTGCGCCACACCGGCACGCGGTACTCGGGCAGTTCGAGCATCAGGAAGCTGCGGTCCGGGGTCTTCAGTACGAACTTGAAGGCGAGGGCGGAAAGCAGTGCACCCGCGATCCCGAGAAAGTAAAGTCCCGCAAAGGCCAGTCCCTGCAGTCCGATCAGGCCATCGAAGTAAACTACCGGCGGCACCGCGAAGGAGATCAGGATGACGTACACCGGGATGCGGGCCGAGCAGGAGGTCAGTGGCGTCACGAGAATGGTGAGCAGGCGCTCCTTCCAATTAGCAATGGTACGGGTGCTCATAATGGCGGGGATGGCGCAGGCGTGTCCGCTGATCAGGGCGACCACCGAGCGCCCGTTCAGCCCCAGCCGCTGCATCAAGCTATCGAACATGTAGGCGGCCCGGGCCAGGTAGCCTACCTCCTCGAGGATGGCGATGAAGAAAAACAGGATAGCGATTTGGGGTAGGAAGACGAGTACGCCGCCGAGTCCGGCGATGATGCCGTCCACGAGCAGGTCAGTCAACCAGCCCTCGCCGAGGGTAGCGCGAATGGTTTCCCCGAGGCTGCCGAAGGTGAGCTCGATGAGGTCCATCGGCACACTAGCCCAGGCGAAGAGGGCCTGGAAGAGCACCAACATCAGGCCGAAGAAGATGAGCGGGCCCAGGATGGGGTGGGTCACTACGTTGTCAATGCGGTCGCTGTGGGAGGCGTTGTCCCCGGCATGGCGGACGGTCGATTTTACGATCGGTTCGAAGGTATTGTAACGCTCCATGGTTTCCTCCACCTGGGCCCGCAGGCTGTGGAAGCCGTGCTGGACGCGGGCGTTCTGCACCTTATGACGGGTACGATCGGGGATGTGCTTAAGCCAGGACGCGTGGTGGGTCAGCAGCAGGGCGTGGTAGTCGTTGCGGGCGGGCAGTTCGCGGCGCAGGTCAGACAGGACGTCGCGGGCACTCGCCCCCGGCTCGTAGAAGGGCTGGCTGGGGCGGTAGTCGTCGGGCGCGCGCAGCAGGCTGGCAATGGCGGCCTTCATCTCCGTGATGCCGCGGTGGTCGCGGCTGCTTACGGGGAGCACGGGTACGCCAAGTTGGTGGCTGAGCTTGGGAATGTCCACCGTCAGGCCGTCGCTCTCCATGAGGTCGGCCATATTGAGCACGAGGATCATCGGCAGGTCCAGATCCCGCAGCTGGGTGAACAGCAGCAGGTGCTTGTCGAGCTTGGTGATATCGGCCACGTAAATAATGGCGTCGGGGAAGAGGTCGCCGGCCGGATTGGTCAATTCCTGCACTACGAGGCGCTCGTCGAGGCTGGTCGGGTAGCAGCTGTAGGCACCCGGAAAATCGATCAGCTCTACCGTAGGCAAACCAGCGAGGTTGAGCATGCCGGCCTTTTTCTCCACCGTTACGCCGGGGAAGTTGCCGATCCGTTGCCGGAGGCCGGTGAGAATGTTGAAGAGGGATGATTTCCCGCTATTGGGGTTGCCTACCAGGCCTACTACGGGGGTGGCCTTTATTTGACCATGATGCATGCGAGCTCTTTCTTGCGCAGGGCTAGGCACTGCCGGTCGATCTTCACGTACCAGCTGCCCCCAAAGGGCGATTTGCGCACCACCCGCAGGCGAGAACCGGGGCGCACCCCAATGTCCAGCAGCTTACCCGCCAGGTTCTCATTAGTAAACCGCTCGATGGTGCCGGACTGGCCGGCCTTAAACAGGGAAGCAGCAGCGGGGAGCGGGGAGGCCATGAGCGTAGGGTTGATCGGTTATCTAACGGCCTAAAGATAGCTAAGTTGTACTATCTGTACGCAGTCTAAATAGATTTATGACCGTAAAAGGCGGCTTTCCCCATTGTGCCGGCGAGCGGGAGAGTGAAATAAGGCGGGCGACCAACATTTGCCCCCAAACCACCTTCTATACCAACAAATAAGACACGGATGAATTTCAACGATATCCTTCAACAGCAAGCCGGCAATCACCTCGACGCGGGACTTATGGAACAACTGGACCGCCAGATCGGGGCCCACGACACCCGCAAGACCACGATGGCCTCCAGCGCCATTATCTCCTCCCTCATGGGGGCCATGGCCCGCAACGCTTCCGAGCCCCAGGGGGCCCAGGCCCTGTCCTCCGCTCTCGAGCGCGACCACGACGGCAGCCTGCTCGATCACCTGGGCAGCCTAATCGGTGGCGGCAGTGTCCCGGCGCAGGTTCCCTCGCGCTCCACCAATGGCGGCGGCATTCTTGACCACATCCTCGGCAATCGCACCGACGAGACGGTGAACGAAGTCAGCCAGAAAAGCGGCCTCAGCTCCGGCCAGGTTTCCAAGCTCATGATCACGCTGGCACCCATTCTTCTCGGCATGCTCGGTAAGGCTAAACGGCAGAGCAACGCCGACTCCGGTGCCCTCGGCGGCCTTCTCGACTCCTTTATTAGCGGCAACCGCACCGCCCCCCAACAGCCCCGCCAGGCTCCCGACCTCGGTCTCGCCGGCCAGCTCCTCGACCGCAACCGCGACGGCAGCGTGATGGACGATATTTTGGGTATGGGACTGAAGATGTTTGGAAATCGGAAGTAGTAGTTGTTGGGTTGTTGGGTTGTTGAATTTTGCCCGTGGTGCGTCAGCGTCTGTCCCACCCGAGCGAAGCGAGGGGCAAATGTGAGGAAAGCAACCCAACAATTCAACAACCCCCCAACCCAACAACCCAACAACCGTACATTCACCAGAAACCGACCCGTTATGCCTAAGTCCCTACTTCCCTTCGTCCTCGTCCTCCTAGCCGCCTGTTCCCCCAAGGTCGCCCCAGTAGTCGGGGAAGACGGAACCGACTGGAACGCCCGCGCCGCGGAATACCGGGAAAATCCCGCTGCCCTGCGTGATTTTGTAGCGGACTGCGAACGCAGCCAGGAAGAAATGGTGGCTATGCGCCAGCAGCTGACCGGCTACGAAAGCCAGCGCAGCGACGCGCAGAACCAACTCTCCACCGCCGAAGCCTCCGCCGAGCAGGCCTACCAGGAGATCCAGACCCTGCGCCAGCAACTGACCGTCCTGGAGAACGCGCAGCGGCCAGACGAAATGATCACCGACCAGCCCGCTACCCAAGTGAAAGGTGTCGTCTTTCAGGTACAACTCGGGGCCTACGCCCAGAATAGAGTCGACTCCGACATGGCCACCGGCGATGCCCTCGACCTAACCGACCAGGACGGTATGCAAAAGGTCGTCGTGAGCCGCTTCCGCACCTACCAGAATGCCGCTAACCTGCGTGATCGCCTTAAAAAAATGGGGGTGAAGGATGCTTTTGTAGTAGCCATGAATGATGGCCAGCGCATCGACGTGCAGGAAGCCATTCGATTGAGCGGACAGTAGGTCCCCCATGCGGGAAACAGAGTTCATCGCCAACAATCAGGAGAAGTGGGAGCGGTACGAGAAGTCCCTGGAGCGTTCCGGGGAGGATCCGGAGCTGCTCCACCACCTTTATCTCCAGATCACCGATGACCTAGCGGTCTGCCGCACCTTGTATCCCAACCGCTTGGTCCGCGTCTACTTGAACGGACTGGCGCAGCGCACTTTCCTGCAGCTGAATCGGGGCCGGCGGGGCACCCTGAGCAAGCTGCTCACTTTCTGGAGCGATGAGCTCCCCCGGGTGGTTTACGCCAACCGGCACCCGTTGCTCCTATCGCTATTGGTGTTCGGACTAGCCCTACTGGTCGGGGTGTTAAGTTACCGCGCCGATCCCGATTTTGCCGAGCTGATTCTAGGGGCCGACTACGTTCATATGACGGAGGCCCAGATTGCCACCGGTGACCCGATGGCGGTGTACAAGGCCCAGAACCCGTTCGATATGGCCCTGCAGATCACGCTCAATAACCTACTAGTGGCCCTACTCACCTTCGTGACGGGCCTATTCCTCTGCGTGGGCAGCGTGGTTATGCTGGTGCGGACTGGCGTAATGGTGGGGGTCTTTCAATATTTTTTCTTTGCGCGGGAAGGGGTATTCCAGGAGAGCCTGCTGACCATTTGGATCCATGGCACCCTGGAGATTAGCAGCCTCATCATCGCCGGTGGGGCGGGGCTCACCCTGGGTAGCGGGCTACTCTTCCCCGGTACCCTGACCCGCCTGCAGGCCTTCGGGCGGTCGGCGCGGGCGGGATTGAAGTTGCTGCTCGGTACCCTACCCCTATTTCTCATTGCCGGATTTCTGGAAGGCTACGTCACCCGCTATACGGACCTACCGGACGCCCTGCGGCTGGTGTTCATTCTTCTCTGCCTGGTGTTCATTGTCTGGTATTACGTGGTGTATCCCCGTGCGGTGGTGCGCTCCGGCGGATCCCGTGTTGCTGCCATATGGACGCCTGCGGTAAGCCGTACTACCCCCTATGCCTTCTACCAAATTCGTACCCTGGGCGAACAGTTGTTCGTCAGCTTTGCCATTATCCGGCGGAACGCGGGGCGTCTGTTGATAGGGGGCGTCCTCCTCTCGTTGGCTTACTGCCTGCTGTCCTTTGCCTACGGGGGGGAGGCGGCCTTTCGCTACGCTTTCGTTGACTACCCCTTCGGTGACGTAGAGAACTTTCACGAACTGACGGCTTCCTTCGGACGGGGGCGGGCACTTTCATTTACCGCGCTTGTCGCCCTTGGCATCTACGGAGCCCTACAGTTAGCCCTAGGGGCGGTCTTCCGCAGTACCAATCTCCCCGCGCCGCCCGCCTCCCCGCCCCGCGAGCTGCGCCTGCTGGCCGTAAGCGGTCTACTAGCGCTCTGCCTGGCCTTCAGCGGACCCGCGGTTGCCCTACTCGTTTTCCTACTCTTTCCCTTCTTGCTTGTGCTGGCCGTGGCGGGGTACGCGACGGATGGGTCTCCCGGACCAACGTTTCGGATGGTGTATACTAATTTGGGGAGTAGCTACGGAACCTTTTTCCTGATTGGGGTACTCATGTTGCCAATGATTTACTTGATGGACTCGGTGTTGGGGGAGTACTTCTTTGCTTTTCTGGACTGGGTCATTTTCAGTGACCCGTCGAGCCTGGATGGGCGAAACGTGATGCTGCAGGCTTTCTGCTACCAGTTTTTTTTCCTTATGACCCTTTGCACGTGGGCTGTAGCCTACGCGCTATCGGTTGGCAGCCTACTGGAGATTGCTACGGCCACAGCGTTGAGTGAGCGCATCAATCTGATAGGGCAAAAGCGGCGGCTGCGGGGACTGGAGCGGGAGTAAAAAGCCAAGCAATTTGGCCGCCGACTTTAGTGGCGTCGACCGTGCTTGGATCGCCTTATGCATTGACGGACTGCCGACCGGGCTCGAAGTCGACCACCTTGATGTCGCTGAAGTGCTTTTCGAACCAGATCAATGGCGCGGGATTCTTGTCCCCCGTGCTGGTGTCGCATTTAAAGAAGAGGTAGTATAATTGCCAGTAGTCACCGACCCGTTCTCGCAGGGTAGCGAGCCGCGTTTCGGCCTCGGCGAACTTCCCGTAGAGGTGGGAGAGGCGCCAGCAGTAGTAAGCTTCGTCGTGTAGTTCTACCACGTTCAGCAGTAGGGGGTCCTTGACGTAGCGAGCCAAGAAATCGCGGGCGTATACGGAGTGGTGCTTGGACCAGTCGCGGGGATTTCCCCGGTGCTCCACGTGCTTAAAGGTGTCGTGCACCCAACAGACGATGCGTAGCTTACGCCGTGTTTCCTCATCGATGGGCAGGGCGTCGATGTTGTGGTTGACCTCTAAAATGTGACGCCAGATGGAGCCTTCCGGATGCCCGTAGCGTGGTACCCCCCAGGTAAGGCCCCGGACGAAATTATCGTCCTCCAGGAAGCGGGCTTCCAGAGGGTTTTCGGGTTGTAGGAGCTGAACAAGCTGTGGTGTGGTCAAAACGTTAAACGGGCTGAATTAGGTGGGCTGGGGACATAAACGTCCGTGAAAATAGCTTAAGTGCCCTAATGCAAGAGAAGCATTAACCATTTTAGGGACATCTCCTGTTCACTAGGCAATGAAATTAAGGTACGTATTTCTTTCTGCCCTGGGAGGTGGCCTCGTGGCCGCACTTACCGTGTTGTGGGCGGTGGGAAAAAATACGGAATCGGCCATCGTGCCGGTAGGTGGTGTGGAGAGCGCACTGTACTGGTCGGCGTCCATTCCCGCCGGGGCGCCCCTGCCCGCCTTACCGGATGGTGCCCTAGATCTGCGGCTGGCCGCGCGGCGGGCGACTCCTGCGGTAGTTCACGTACAGGCCCGGGTCACGGAGCGCAGCCGGGCTGCCGTCAAGGCGCTTTTTGGCCGCGACGACTCCAGCGGTGCTACGGGGGGTGAGGGGTCCGGGGTCATCTACGCTGCGGACGGCTACATCATCACCAACTACCATGTGGTGGAAGCGGCCGACAACATTACCGTGACCACCTCCGACCGCCGCCGTTATGATGCCGAAGTGGTTGGTACCGAGCCAAAAAGCGACCTAGCCGTGCTGAAAATTGAGGCTAACGACCTCCCCTTTTTAGAGCTGGCAGATTCCGACCTCGCAGAGCCGGGGCAATGGGTGCTCGCGGTGGGCAGCCCGCTAGGCCTCACTAGTACAGTCACGGCCGGAATTGTGAGCGCTAAGGGCCGCAACCTGAGTTTGCTGCGCGAGCCCGACGCGATCGAAAGTTTCATTCAGACGGATGCGGCCGTCAATCCGGGCAACAGCGGAGGGCCGCTCGTGGACGTCGAGGGGCGTCTGTTGGGTATCAACACCGCCATCGCCTCGAAGACGGGCCGCTTCCAGGGCTACAGCTTTGCTATCCCCATCAATTTAGTGCGCCGCATTGCCGATGACCTGATTGCCTACGGCAGCTTCCGCCGGGCCCTCATGGGAGTAGAGATATCCACCCTAACTGCCGCCGATATCGAGCGGCTGCAACTACAGGACCGCGGGGAGGGCGTGGTGGTCGACGCCATCTTTCCCGGTGGGGCGGCCGATGTCGGCGGGCTGTTGATTGACGACCTCATCGTCTCCGTTGACGGCCGCCCGATCCGCGACCTACCCGAACTGACCGAGATCATCGGGCGCGCCCGGCCGGGCGATGCCCTCGTGCTAGGGGTGATCCGAAAGAATAAATCCCGCGAGCTGCGCATTAACCTACAACCGGCGGGCAACTAGACACGAACCTATGCGATTGAAGAGCGAAAACCTGGTCAAAAAGTACGGCAGCCGTACCGTCGTCAAGGGCGTAAGCATCCACGTGGATCGGGGCGATATTGTCGGCCTTCTCGGCCCCAATGGTGCCGGCAAGACCACCACTTTCTACATGACGGTCGGCTTCATTCGTCCCAACGCGGGCCGGGTTTACCTCGATGATCAGGACATCACCGACCTGCCCATGTACAAGCGCGCGCAGCGGGGCATCGGTTACCTCCCCCAGGAGCCCTCCGTTTTCCGCAAGCTCACGGTAGAAGACAACATCTCCGCCGTCCTGGAAATGACCAAGCTCAGCAAGCACGAACGCGCCATAAAGCTTGAAAGCCTACTTGACGAATTTAGCCTGCACAAGGTCCGCCGCAGCCACGGCGATACCCTCAGCGGCGGCGAGCGCCGACGCACCGAGATCGCCCGCGCCCTGGCCACCGACCCCAACTTCATCCTCCTCGACGAGCCCTTCGCCGGCATCGACCCCATCGCCGTGGAAGACATCCAGTACATCGTCGCCAAGCTCAAAACCAAGAACATCGGCATCCTCATCACCGACCACAACGTCCAGGAAACCCTTAGCATCACCGATCGCGCCTACCTCATGTTCGAGGGCGACATTCTCAAAGCCGGCACCGCTGAGGAGCTCGCGGAAGATGAAATGGTGCGGAAGGTGTACCTGGGTAAGAACTTCGTCCTTCGCCGCAAAGTCATGGAGATCTAGATGCGCTTCGCGCTGGGGTAGCCTTTTAACGCGCGATAGCGCCTCTACCCCAACATCCCCCCATCCACCACCACCACGCTGCCCGTGACGTAGCTGGCGGCATCGCTGGCGAGGTAGGCGGCAACGCCGGCGACCTCATCGGGCGTAGCCATGCGGCGTAAAGGAATCATCTTTTTCATTTGCGTTTCCGTCTGTTCGTCTTCCCAGAGGGCGCGGCTGAGCTTGGTCTTGACGAGGCCGGGGCAGATGACGTTGACACGGATGTTGTCGCGGGCCCACTCGGCGGCCTGGCTCTTGCCGAGCATGAGGAGGCCAGCCTTGGAGATGTTGTAGGCGGCAAAGTTGGCCATCGCGTGCAGCCCCTCCACGGAGCTGATGTGGATGACCGACCCGCCGCCGCCGGCCCGCAGGTGGGGCAGGGCCAGGTTGCTGAGCTCCAGGGCGGCGGTCAGGTTGACGTCGAGGGTCTTCTGGTAAGCGGCGGCGGTAAGGCCTTCTACGGGACCGAAGTAGGGGTTCGTTGCCGCGTTATTGATGAGGATGTCGAGACGGCCGCAATGAGCTACCGTCTGCTCGATGAGCCGCTGGCGGTCGTCAGCATCGGCGACGTGACAGGCGATGGCCGTGGCGGCTAGGCCGTCGGCGCGGTAGCGGGCGGCCACTTCCTCTACCGACTCCTGGCTGCGGGAACTGACGATCACGTGTGCACCGAACTCGGCGAGGCCGCGGGCCATCGCTTCCCCAATACCTTTAGAGGACCCGGTAATGATGGCTACCCGCCCCGTAAGGTCAAAGCGATTACGTATTCTGGGGGTCATAGCGAACTAGTGGCTGTGGTCGCCATCAGCGCCGTGCACGTGATCTCCCTGTAGAATTTCGTCGGCGTTGGCGAGGCTGGCCTTAATGTCGGTCTCCACGTCGGCAATGTCGCGGGTCTGGGCCTTAAGGTAGTCGATCACCTTGTCCTCGTCCATCTCGTTGCGGAGCTCGTCGAGGGGGCGGATGTTGTTCATCCAATTCATCATGCCGTCGTTCGCGTCTTCGAGCTGCTCATTGGTGGCCAGTAGCAGGTCGCGGCGTTCTTCGGGGAGGCCCCCGTTGGTGAGTTGCTCGGTGATGGTGCGCTGTGCCTGGGTAATGCGGCCCATGAGGGGCATCACGCGGTCGTGTCCGTCCATCATGGAGTTGTAGGCGGCCGTCTGGGCAGCAACCATGGCCTGGGCCTCGGCCTGTTCGGCGGCGTCTTCGGCGCCGTTCCCGCAGGAGGTGATTAGGAATAGTAGCAAGCAGAGGGAGGATACAATTTTCATAACGTGGTATTTTGAGTAAATCGTCGGGCGGGGCCGCGGGTACTAGGCTTAGCGCCAAAATATGCAATAGCTCAGGACTGGAATAGATCCCAGCGCGCCGCGTTCGTTTGGGCGGTTCAGGTATGTATCGTAATACGTGGCGGCAGTGTTGGATACGCCGGCCACGTTCTGTAGGTCGAGGGCCAGGGTGGTGGTCGTTTTTGCCCGCACTTTGGTGCGGTATAGGCGCAGGTGAGGCCGAGAATAAGTGCCGTTGGTGTCCACGAAGCCCCGGCGGTCGTCTTGGGGTAGCAGGTAGTCATTAACGCCCATCGCACCCCCCCGCACGAACCCGCATTCGCGCGCCGCCGCCCGCCTCCAGCGCGCTGCCGTAGCGGCGGGTAGCCGTGGTGGTGGTGGTGAACGTGAAAGCCGGATCGAATTCCACGAAGTTATTGGCGCTGAGCAAAAAATCGCCGATGGTGGCCGCATATTCATCCGGGGTGTGCTGAGAATAGAAGGTCACCAGGGCATTCACCTTACCGATCGTATGTCCGTAAGCAAAGCTAGCCTGGTTACTTACGGGGACAAAAGCCGGCAGCGTAGGGTCGCGTAATACCAAGCCGGCGTAGGGCGTCTGGCTGACGCGTTCCAGTACGGTCACGATGCGCTGCTCGTTCCAGCAACGGCGGAAACGGAGGCGGGGCTCGAAAACCTAGGCGTCGAGTGGCCCGATGGCGTCCTGATAGTAGACCGAGCATAGGGCCACGTCTAAATCATTCGCACCGTATAGGAAGCGTGTGCTGAGGTAAGGAGCCGCGCTGCGCACCTCGGGGGAGGCTTTGGTTTGCGTGGTAACGTCTGCCGCGGAAAAGAATTCGGTGCGGTACTCATGGCGGTCCCCGAGGATTCCCACCCCCGTGTTCAGGCTGACGGCGGGCGAGAGGACACGCTCCAAATCGGCAAAGACGCTGGTGCGGGAGAGGATGCCGCCGAACAGGGCTAGGGCATCCAGACTGCGGGTGAGAAATTGATTGCGGCTAATCTTATGCTGGGAATAGGTGGCGCCCGCGGCAAGCTTCCCGAAGGTGTACATAATACTGAAGTGGCCGCCGAAAATGGCCATGTTATTGGCGTAGTCGATTTCAAACAACTGCTTCTGCTCGGTGATTTCTTTCTCGGGACCGGCTGTGTATTGGTTTGTGCTGCGGCCGATGACGGCAAATACGCAAGCCTCCCCCCGGTCGGTCTGGCGGTGCAGTCGAGCGTTAGGGTCGGAGAAACGGACCTCCTCGATGGTGAGGGCCTGGGCCAGGGGCTCAGCTGCCGGTAGCTGGCCCTTACCTCGGCGCCGGGCAGCAAAATTACCAATTCTTCGCCCGTGCCTTGCAGGATTCCGGTACGCGCACGTATATTTGCGGTCCCTTAACGGAAGGGCGGTTAGCTCAGTTGGTTCAGAGCATCTCGTTTACACCGAGAGGGTCGGGGGTTCGAGCCCCTCACTGCCCACATCCCCAGCTGCATTTTGGCAGCGCTGAAGCCCGATCACTCCCTGATCGGGCTTTTTTATTGTCCACAGGGTACGAAGGGTAACTCTGGTCGGTATCAATACAGGGCAGTGAGTCCAAATTGTGGAACGCATAATTAAAATATGATATGTAAACGTGTATAATTCAGTTTACTAACTTTAGGCATCGTATTTGAACGTAGTGGTTGATACATTGAACAACACCAACACTATTTCGGGATGCCTCACTCTACCCCCCTCCAACTTTCCCTCTTCCGGCTCATCGCTATCGCACTAGGCGGACTGGCCTTTTTCCTCCCCGGGTCTGGCCTCCGCGCCCAGGATGCCGACGGTTTGACCTTTGACGGCATTGACGATCACGTAACCCTGCCGCCGGAATTGGCCGATAGCCTAATCTTTCAGACCCACCTCACGCTGGAAGTCCGCGTGACCTTCCAATCCCTGCAAGGTTCCGTCCCAATCTTTTCGTTTAAAGACGACCGGAGCCAGTTCTTTGGCGGGACGTTCGAATTGCGTGCCATAGGTGGCGACCGCAATAATTTCGCCACCAACATCGCTTTCGGTCAGCAGCCTTCCCGGGTAGCGGAGGGTACAAGCATCCAGCTTGGACGGGAGTACCTCGTCAGCGTAGTATACGATGGTAACCAGCCCAGTCAAGACCGGACCAAATTATACATCGACGGGGTGCGCCAGCAGCTTTCGGGCGGGGAGAATGATCCTTTTTTCACGGGCACCGCAAGCGCTGGAACCCCCATTTACCTCGGTCGGGCAAACTCCAAGTATTCCGATATGACCATCCGGGAGCTCCGGCTCTGGGATACGGCCCGTTCCGCCCAGGAAGTAGCAGCTGAGCACGCGGCCAAGCTCACCGGGGCACCCCGCCCCGGACTGACGGCCTTCTTCGACTTCCAGCGATACGAAAACCGCGGAGAACCGCTTGACGTCCTGGCGGAGCGTACGGGTACCGGTCTAACCGGACGGCTCCATAACTTTGCCTTTACCAGTACGAACTCTAACTGGTCGCCCACTGCCTCTTCCTCCCAAGCCGTGCTTCCCGTAGAGCTCATTTGGTTTCAAGTGCATGCCGCGGGAATCAACAACCGGCTGCAATGGGAGGTGGCCTCCGAAGATGGCTTCAGCCACTATAGCGTAGAGCGCTCCGCAGACGGGTACTCGGACTGGCGGGTAGTCGAGACAGTCGGTGCCGCGGGTGCCGAGGCGGGTCGGTCGAAGCAGTACACTTACCTCGATCAAACTCCCCCAGCCGCCGCCTACTACCGCCTGCGGATGGTGGACCTAGATGGCACCTTCGAATACAGCGACGTCGTGCTGCAGGAGCGGGTGGTCGCCACCGAAGTGACCCTGTCGGTTTACCCCAACCCCACCACCGGTCCCATGACCCTGGAGCTGGCCACCGACGAAGCCGTTTCTCTCGCCCTGACCGACATGTCCGGCCGGCGCGTATGGCAGCGGGAGCTTTCCGCCGGAGCCGCCGGCCGCGCTAGTCTTACTCCGGACCTCGCCCCCGGGGTGTACCTGCTCACCGCCCGCAGCGGCAGCAGCAACTGGACCAAGCGCCTGGTCATCCGTTAAGGCCTGGCGTAGACCGGAAATTTATGACCCCACCCCGCGAATCAGGCTTCGTCCTGCACCCACAGGTCCACCGGCTGAAAGGCGTCTCCGTCGAAGAGGCCCAGATCACTGAGCTTCAGGCGGGGGATCACCAGGAGAGCGAGGAAGGACAGAGTCATGAAGGGAGCCTCCAGCCCGCAGCGCAGTTTGCGCCGCACGAAACCGCTGAGCTCCCCGTAGCGGGCGGCAACGCGCGGCCCCTTATCCAGGCTCATGATGCCGGCCACCGGTAGGGGCAAGACCTCCAGGTATTCGTCGCGCCCGGCCGCGATGCCCCCCCGCTCGGCGATGAGGGCATTTACCATGCGGCAGATGGCGTCGTCGTCTACGCCCACCGCCACGATGTTGTGGCTGTCGTGGGCGACACTGCTGGCCATGGCGCCACGCTGTAGTTTCATGCCGGTAACGAAGCCTACTGCCGGTGGGGCATCCGTATAGCGATTGACAACTACTACCTTAAGCAAATCGCGTTCCGGCGCGGAAACGGGGCGGCCGTCGGCGTCCAGCACCGGGGTCATCTGTAGGGAGCCGGTGACGAGCTCGCCATCTACGACTTCAATCACGCGAATCTTGCCACCGGCGGGGCCCGGGGCGGCCCGGAAATCCTCGGGCCGTTTCGGGCTGCAGTGGAAATGGTTGATGGGCTCGGGCCGGTAGTCCGGCAGAAAATGGGCTCCGGCCTCGGCAATCTTTTGTCCGTTGACCCAGGTGGCCATAATGCCGAAGTGACGCAGGTCGTCGACCTGGATGAAGTCGCCCCGGTCACCTACCCGCAGCTGGCCGACATCAAGGCCGTAGTGCCCGACGGGATTGCGGCAGGCGATCTGCAGGACGTTAAACAGGTCGTGGCCTCCCCGGAGGGCCCGGATGACCAGCCGATTGATGTGGCCGGCCAGGAGATCATCGGGGTGGCTGTCGTCGGTGCAGAACATGAGGCGGTCGGGGAATTCGTCGATCAGCTCCTCGAGGGCGGCATAGTTGCGGGCGGCGCTGCCCTCGCGGATGAGGATTTTCATGCCGGCGGCCAGCTTGTCACGGGCCTCGGCTGCCGTGAAGCACTCGTGGTCGGTCGTGATGCCGGCAGCGGCGTAGGCCTGGGCTTCCGCACCACGTAGGCCGGGGGCGTGGCCGTCTACCCGCTTACCCGCGGCGTGGGCGGCGGCGATCTTGGCCATTACTTCGGGGTCCTGGTGCAGCACGCCGGGGTAGTTCATCACCTCGCTGAGGTAACGGATCTCGGGACGGGCGAGGAGGGTGGTGACGTCCTGGCTGTCCAACACCGCACCTGCGGTTTCCGCCCGAGTAGCCGGTACGCAGGAGGGGGCACCGAAGTTGATGCTCAGGGGGGTGTGGCGGGCGTTGTCGATCATGTATTCTATCCCCTCCAGGCCCATGACGTTGGCAATTTCGTGGGGGTCGCTGACGGTAGCGACGGTTCCGTGTACGGCGGCCAGCTTGGCGAACTCCACGGGCAGCAGCATGGAGGACTCGATGTGCACGTGGGCGTCGATGAACCCGGGCAGGATGAACCAGCCGCGTTTGTTGCGCTCCGGGTCGCGCTCGATACGCTCGATGCGGCCGGCGTCGTTGAGGGTGATGCACGCACCGTATATTTCGCGGGCATCGATGTCGACGTACCTTCCCCTGATCTCCTGCATGTCGGGCTGTTTAGTCAGCGCAACGGATTGCCGGGCACGGGGTTGTCCCCCCACCGGGGGAAAGTCGGCTTAGTGATTACGCATGGATAGATTAAGGGACCTAATTCTGCTGGGAGTCAACGGGTTCACGGTCAGTGCCTTTCAGGTGCTGCTGATCGTGGTGGCCGCGGTATTGTTGTTGGGCGGAAATTACCTAATGTTCCATTACGTTTTGCCCTGGTACTACGGGCGGGAAGCGGTGTCGGAGAAGAATCGCAGCCGGGTGGTCGCCGTGTTGCGCTTTACCCTGGTGAGCCTACTGGCCATTGCTATCCTGCGCATCCTGGAGATCGATATTACTTTCATCGACGAGGCGATACAGGACGCCTCATCGAGTGATGGTCCGCCGGTCTACCTCACCATCCGCATCAGCACCATCGTCAAGGCGCTGCTGGCCTTTATCGTCGCCAATGTACTTGACATTCTAATCGAGGAGTTGCTGGTGCAGCGCTACCACCGCACTCACTTGGCGGTGGCGGCTACGGCCCAGTCGCTGACCGAGGAGCGGGAGGCAACCGAGCGCTTCCGGGCCGTGCGGCCCTTCATGTACACCCTGGCGATCCTGGTGATGCTACGGGATACGGGCCTGAGTCGTTTTGTACTGCACTCCTTCAATGACCCGAACGAGGCGGACCCCACCACCATCACGCTGGGCAACATCTTTACCGCCCTGGCGGTCTTCCTCTTTTTGCGCCTGCTGCTGATGACGATCACTAACCTGATCCTCGGGGCCTACTACCGCCGCTCCAAGGTAGACTCCGGTAGCCAGTACGCCATCAATCGGCTCATTACCTACTTCGTTTACGTCGTCGGGGTACTGCTGGTCCTGCAGTCGGTGGGTTTTGACCTGGTGGTGCTCTGGACGGGGGCGGCGGCCCTCCTGGTCGGCATTGGCATCGGCCTGCAACAGACCTTCAACGACCTGATCTGCGGCATCATCATCCTCTTTGAGCGGGGGGTGATGGTCGGCGACGTGGTGGAGATCACCGACCATCAGGTGGGAACCGTCCGTAAAATCGGCGCGCGCACGGCCACCATCGAAACCCGCGACGACATCATCATTTTCGTCCCCAACTCCAAGCTGATTGGCGAGAACGTGGTCAACTGGAGTCACGTCGAGCGCAAGGCCCGCTTCCACGTGGGCGTAGGGGTGGCCTACGGGTCCGATACGGCCCTGGTGCGCGAAATCCTGATGCAGGTGGCCGACGAGCACCCGCGTATCCTGAAGACCCCGACGCCCATCGTCCGTTTCTTAGACTTCGGCAGCTCTTCGCTTGACTTCGAGATCATCTTCTTCTCCCGCGACCTTCTCCGTATTGAGGACGTCAAGAGCGACGTGCGCTTTGCCATCGATACCGCCTTCCGGGCCCGTAAAGTGGAGATTCCCTTCCCCCAGCGCGATCTGTGGATTCGCGGCGGCCAGGGGCTTGATCGGGCTATCGGTACCCAATCCGACACGCGAAAGGAGCCGGGCGCGGACGCGGGTGGGGAGTAATTCCCCAAGCATGCAGCTTCCGACCACGCGGTGCCCTACGGTTTCTGGCGCTGCTAACCTCCGCCCCCTCCGTGAACCTCGGTGCAGCCCTCCGCGTCCTCCGTGGTGAACCTACCAAGTATGCTCCTAAATCACAAATCCTACGGCGAAGGCCCGGCCCTCGTCATTCTCCACGGACTTTTCGGCAACCTCGACAACTGGCAGACCCTGGCCCGGAAGTGGGCGACTGATTACCGGGTGGTGCTTCTCGATTTGCGGAATCATGGGCGTAGTCCCCACGCTGAAGAAATGACCTATCCACTAATGGCCCAGGACGTTGCGGAAACCTTAGAGAACCTAGGCATGGATGAATGTTACCTGCTTGGCCACAGCATGGGCGGAAAGGCGGCTATGCAGGTGGCGCTGACGTACCCTGCGCTGGTCACTAAGCTAATCGTCGTTGACGTGTCCCCCCGGCAGTACGGCTACGGGCACGACGATGTATTCACCGCCCTTAAGGCGCTCGAGCCTGCTACCCTCGGAGATCGCCGCGAGGCCGAAGAGCAAATGATGCCTTATATGGAAGATGCTGGCGTACGCATGTTCCTCCTCAAGAACCTAGCCCGCGACGGCACCGAGGGGTTTCGTTGGCGCATGAACCTGCGGGTGCTCGACCGCGACTACGGAAACCTTGTCGCGCCCGTTGGTACGCTCGGGCAGACTTATGGGGGACCGGCGCTCTTCATCCGCGGGGGCCAAAGCGACTACGTACAGGATGAGGATTGGGCGGGCGTCCTCACCCACTTTCCTCACGCGCGCCTGACTACCGTCGAGGAGGCCGGCCACTGGGTGCACGCGGAGCGGCCGGCAGAATTATCTACGCTGGTCCGAAACTTCATCGCCTGACAAAATTACAGACCTCGGAGGTCTGACAGAACGACAGGCCCCGCCCCACCCCAAATACCCGTAACTTCGCCCCCCGATGCGCTACCGTACTTCCCTCGTTTTGCTGGTTCTCCTTTGCACCTGCGTGCCCGCCCTGTCCCAAAGTAGCCACCGGGCCCTGCGCCGAGGCGACCAGGCCTATAAAGACAAGGACTACGCCGGGGCCGAGCGCGCTTACGGAGAGGCAATTACCGAAGACAACAGCGCCAAGGGCAACTACAACCTGGGCAACGCCCTCTACGAACGCGGCGAATTCGGGGAAGCCGCCAAGCGCTATGAGGAAGCCGCCGGACTGGCCGACGACCCCGCCGTCCGCTCCCGCGCCTACCGCAACCTCGGCGACAGCCAGTACCGCCAGGAAAATTACCAGGAAGCCGTCGAGGCCTACAAACAGAGCCTGCGCCTGAATCCCAACGACCAGGAAACTAAGTACAACCTCACCAAGGCCATCCGACAGGTACAGGAGCAACAGCAGCAGGACCAACAGCAACCCCAGGACGACAACCAGCAGGAGAACCAGGAGGACAACAAAGATCAGCAACAGCAGCAACAGCAGCAGGCGGGGCAAGGCGGTGAAAATGGCGAGCAGCAACAGCAAGACGCTGAGCAAAATCCAGAAGATGCCGACGGGGAACAGCAGGAAAGCAAGAACGAGAACCAGACCCCCGGCCAGCGCGCAGCCAACCCCAATCAGCCACAAATGAGCCAGGAAGAAGCCGAGCGCCAACTGGGCATCGCCGCCGAGGAGGAGAAACGCACCCTCAGCCGCCTGCGACAGGCTAACCGCGAGGGCTGCACCGGAAGCAAAGATTGGTGATGGGAATACGCCTAACCACCGTCGCCCTGCTGGTCAGTTGGAGTACGCTCCTGACCGCCCAACACCAGGACATCACCTTCACCGCCGAGCTCAGTAAGGAACGGATGCTGAAGAACTCCACCGTAGCCTACAACCTGACCCTCAACAACGCCCAGGGCGAACAGCTCACCCCCCCCGACTTCGCCGGCTTCGACGTACTGCAGGGGCCTAACCGCTCCATCGGCACCACCATCATCAATGGGGTGGCCACCAGCCGTATGACCCTGTCCTGGATGCTGCAACCGCTGCGGACCGGCACCCTCACCATCGGCCCCGCCACCGTGCGCGCCGCCGGCCGCACCTACCGCGCCAACTCCGAGCAAGTAGTCGTGCTGGAGGCCGATGACGCCTCCCTGGCCGCCGCGCCCGAGAACTTCCTGCGGGCGGAAGTCTCAACCGACCGGGCCTACGTCGGCCAGCAGATCATCCTCAACCTCAACCTCTACGCCTCGGTCAACCCCATCTCCCGCAACATGGTGCGGGAGCCGGACCTCGACGGCTTCTTCGCCCGGCCCCGCCGCCGTTTCGATGCTGCCCCGGTAAGCATCGTACAGAATGGCCGCGAGTACCAGCGCCGCACCCTGGCCAGCCTGGCCCTCTTCCCCCTTAAGAGCGGCAAACTGGCCATCGACCCCTACCGCATGGTCATCGGCGCGGTGCGCTTACGCACGACCAGCAGCTTTACCCGCCGCTTCACCGAGCAGATCCCGGTAAACTCCGATACGGTCTTCATCGACGTACAGGAGTTGCCCCAGCCGCGGCCCGCCGACTTTAGTGGCGGGGTAGGTTCTTACCAGGCCCAGGTGACCATCGACCGCAATCAGATGAGTACCGACGACGCTCTGCAGGTCATTTTTCAGGTCACCGGACAGGGCGATGTGCAGCGACTGGAGGCGCCCGTGCCCGTCGACGGGGCCGACTGGAATATCTACGATCCGCGGGTCACCCAGGAGGAATTTCTCGACAGCCCCTCGGGTATGTTCGGGCGCAAAACCTTCGAGTACCAGCTCGTACCTAAGCGCGGCGGCACCTTCCGCGTAGCACCCACCCTAACTTACTTCGATACCGACAAGCAGGACTACGTTTCCCTCGCTCCCGAGACCTTCACCGTCGCCGTGGAGGGCGGAAGCGGGCAGAAGACCTACACCATCGACACGTCTACTGTAGTCGAGGAGGTGCTAGCCCTGCGGCCTGCGGCGCCCCTTACGCCGGGTCGCTCGTACGAGGGGAAGCTAGCCGCCCGGCCGCTGTTCTGGGGGCTCCTGTTGCTGCCCCTGCTGATTGGTGGGGGGGTAATCGGTTACTTTCGCTACCGAGAGAAAAAGGCGTCGCGCGATCCCCTGGTCGTTCTGCGCGAGCGGGCCGGCCAGGTAGCCGCCGCCCGCTTGCAGTCCGCCAAAGTACACCTCGACCGGGTGGAGCCCCGGGTCTTCTACGACGCGGTGGAGGGGGCCGTGCTCACCTACCTGCGCGACCGCTTCTCGCTGGGCGTGGGCGACCTGGGCCGCAAGAACATCCATCAGGTGCTGACCAGGGCGGGAGCCGAACCCGCCATGACCGCCCGCTACGACCGCCTGCTGCAACGCTGCGAGCTGGCGCTGTACGCCGGGCAGGATTCCGCGGCCGACCTGAACGACACCTACGCCACGGCCGTAGAATTGATCACCGAGACCGAGCGGCAACTGAAATGATTCTGGCCCTTTTTCGCACCAACCAGGCTTACGCAAGCCTGCTGCTGTTTGGCTACGCGCTGCTGCTGCAGTTGCCCTTATTTATCTGGGGTGGGGTGGCGGCCGATGGACTTTCGGTCCCCTACTACGGCACCGCACTGCAGGATTTGGCCGGGCCCGGCGGCTGGGTGGCGGCTGTGCTCCCCCCCCTGCTGCTGGCCGTGACCGGCATGGTGGCCAATAACGTTGCGGATCGCTACCGCATGGGCACAACGACCACTCAGTTCCCCGGCTTGTTCGTGGTGCTGCTGTGGGCGCTGTGTCCGGCCTTCCACGCCTTCCATTTGCTGCAGGTTACCAACATTTTTCTCCTCTTGGCGATCGGGTCCCTCGGGGGTACTTACAAGGGGCAGCACGGGGAGGTGGCCCGCTTCAATGCCGGCTGGTGGCTGGGCTTGGCGTCGTTGCTCTACCCCGCCTTCCTAATCTTTGTGCCGGCCTTTGTGATGGGCATCAGCATCTTCCAGACGGCTAACCTCCGCAGCATATCTCAGTTGCTGATCGGGGTTCTCCTGCCGTATTTCCTGGGGGGCACCTATGCCTATGTAACCGGTGATCTGGGAGCCTTCTGGGTGGGGCAATGGGCGGGATTCGGATGGTGGGATGGCGTACCGGCCCCGCGCTATGCGCTGCTTGGGGCACAGTTACTGGGCGTTCCGCTACTCATCGTACTAGTTTCGGGCGGCGGGGCGCGGGTGCTGTTGACCATCGAGGGGGCCAAGAACGTATCCTTTCTGTACTGGGTGCTGTTCTTCACCCTCCCGGTCGTCTTTTTTGCTGTTGGGCCGGTGCTGGCGGACGCCCAGTTGCTCGTCGTACCCCTGGGCATGCTGTTTGGCCTGTGGGTCGCGCAGCAGGAAGGGCGGCGCGCCGAATTTTATCACTTACTGCTGTTCGCGGCGGCACTGACCCTGCTGGTGCGGGCGTTGGCAGTCATTTAAACCCAAGCTTCCATGGCTGGATTTGTCACTGAATTCAAGAAGTTTGCCGTCAAGGGCAACATGATTGATCTCGCGGTCGGCGTCGTAATTGGCGCGGCCTTCAATAAAATCGTGGACGTGTTGGTCAAGCAGATCATTTCCCCCCCCCTGGGTCTGCTCACGGCCGGTATCGAACTGGCCGACCAGCAGTGGGTAATTAAGCCCCCGACCATGGGCCCGGAAGGTGCGGTAATCGACCAGGGGGTAGTAATCGGTTATGGGCTATTCTTGGAGGCAATGATCGATTTCCTCATCATTGCCCTAACCCTTTTCGTCATCATCCGCTTCATCAACTCCCTGCGGGAAAAGGCCGAGGATGCCGGCGATAAAACCGTGCCGACCCCTAAGGACATTCAGCTGCTAACCGACATCAGGGAAGAAATGAAGAAGATGAACGGCGGCGCTCCCCCAACTCCAGCGCAAGGCCAAGCCTAACCCCTGAGACGGCGCTGTTGCCCGTAGTCAGCAGGGTGAGGATCTTATCGGAGGACGCAAAGAACTGCCACTTGCCGGGAGTAGCGAACAGGTTGAGGCCCACATTGGTCCGCAGGTTCGGCCGATGGTTTACGCTGGCGCCCAGGCTCAACCAGGGCAGCACGGCATAACGCGCGCTGAGGGCAAGGGCGGGGACCGACTCGCCGAGGCGGTTCTCCAGTACGACCAGCCCAGCAAGCGTGAGCGCATCAGTGAGATCGTACTCGCCGCCGAGGTAGAAGGTGGGCGCGATCTCGGTACGGTAGGGCGCATCGGTAGCGGTGGGCGAGAAAGTGAGGGACAGGCTATCCGTCGCCTCGGCCAGGGAGATCGAATCGCCGCGGAGCAAGTCCCCCAGTATATCAACACCGCCGAAGGAGCGCGTTCCGGAAAATCGCAGGTTCGTGATGTCTTCTTTCCATTCAATAGCCGCCCCCAGGTCAGTAGCCGAAAAGTTGAGCCGCAGGCGGTCGAGGTTCACGGCCACGCCCAGGTCAAGGGCCAGGCCAGAGTTGCTCGTGAAGAGGTCGGCGGGGGCCAGTCGGCTGGGCTCATAGTAGACCTCCAGGGAATCGAGGCTTTCGTAGGTGAGCGCCCCCACGGTCTGCAGCGTGAGGTCCTGGTCTACGGTAAGGGCATAATTTTCCTCCCCGGTGGTCACTTGCAGACTGCCGCCGTCCATGATCTGAATGTTGGACACGCCCGCTAAGTATTTAATGCGACCGCCGACCGCCACCTGGTCATTCAGGGCGTAACTCATGCTCAGGCCCAATTCCTGAAAGCTCACAACGGAGCCGCGGGGAGCTACCTCAATCGGTCGGCCCAGGAAGGCGGCGTTGCCCAGCGCGGCCAGATCAATCAGGGATTTCGAATACGCCGCCTCGCCCTGGACCCGCAGGCGATGATAGGCGCTAAAGCCGCAGCGCCCCTGCTGCACCGCCAAGCCGACGGTTTCAATCGAGTACACGTTCTGAACTTGGTTGTCTTCCCGGGCGAGCAGCGACCAGTTTGTTAGCTCCAGGATGCGCTGCCCGTCCCGCCGGACGAAAATGTCGTTGGCGGTGAGGTGCTGCAGGCGCAGGTCGTTGGCGATGCCGGGCAGGCCCAAGGTGGTTTCCGTGGGCAGGAAGTGCACCATGGCCGGATTGTGGTAAATCGACTGCCAGCTGCCGGAAAGCGTGGGTGCAGTGAGGTTCTGAGCTGATGCGCCGGCACTTAGTAGCCAGGCCGCTACGGCGAAGGAAAAGGAACGGTACATCCTTATTGCGGATTGGTGGTGATGCGCACGCCGATACGGACCCGCAAGTCCTGCCGGTCACTTACGCGAACGGGGGTGGTGCCGCGATTCGTGGTAGCAAAGGTGGTCCGCAACAGCAGGCGGTCGGCGCGCCGAATGTTCGCTACCCGATCGGCTGGAAACGGCACGTCGGTGGTGGTTTGAATCACCTCGGTGGTGTTGCCCGCGGCATCCACCGGGCTGGCGCGAATCACCAGCAACTCGCCGTCGGTAAGGTCGGCGAGCGGCCGCCCCTGGGCGTCGACAAAGGTGCCGGCCAGGGTGAGGTCGAAGGGCAGGGCATTGTCGGTCGTGATGCGGAACGTCGCGGTAGCCAGGTCGGGGTAATCTTCCCCCAGCCGGAGGGGGAAGGTATCGTTGACGACAAAGTCGGTGGCCTGTCCGTAGAGCGGCAGCTCCACATTCACGGTAGCCGCGTAAGTGCTGGTGTCGAATAAAAACCCTTTGATCGTTGCATCGTCTTGGGGATTGATTAAGGCGCTGATGCGGTAGTTGAGCGCCACGGGTTTAGCACTCAGGAGCTCCAGTACGTTGCTGTTGGACTTATCAGCCACGTACACCGTGGTACTCACCGCTCCGGGTACGGTGGGGTAGTTAAAATCGAATCCGGAATCCACGACCTCCCCCGTTACCGGCAGTTCGCGCCCGTCTAGCGTGGTCACCGTAAGCTCGTCGATCACCGCGCGCGCGGGCAGGCCAAAGCCGTTGCGCACCGTGACCCGGATGCTGGGGTCCACGAAGGAAATGTCACCACCGCGGTAGCGTTCGAAAAAGTCGATCGCCAGGCGGTCGCTCACACCCGGGAAGGGGGTCCGTCGGAAGAAGCCTTCGGCGTACGAGAAGTCTACGTTGGCCAGGGCCACCAGGGTGCCGGCGGCGGGTTGTAGGGCTTGCCCGTCCAGGGCATCGATCGCATATTCTAGAATCAGGGAATCACTGGAAAAGTCCAGGGTGTAGTCCAATAAGTCCAGGGGCACCTGGACGTTGGTGAGGGTGGGCACCGCACCGGAACCTGAATATGCCGGCAGTTCCCCTTCGATGCGAAACGACTGGCCGTCTCGACGAATATTGGGGATTTCTAAGGTAATGCGTACGGGCCGGTTGTAGGTGTTCGGTAGGCTGTAAGTAAGGGTGCCGGAGCGAATACGCAGTTCGCGTAGACGGACGCCCTCCGGAAAGGGGAAGGACAGCGCTTCGCGGCGCTCGGTGATGACTAGGGGGACCCCGCGGGCAAAATCTCGGAGCTGGTCGAAGACCTCCTCGCTGGTTACGGCGGGTACGGTATCGGTGTAGTTAAAGCGGAGCAAGCCGTCTGGGTCAACGGTAAGGGTGACCTCCTCGTCCAGGGTGCCCGTCAACTCGGGCAGGGTCACGCGGCTGTCGACGAGGGGGAAGGCCAGCTCGCGATTAGATTCCGTCGCGCTCACTTCCAGGGGGGAAAACTCACATCCCGCTACCGACAGGGCGCATGAGAAGAGGAAAATTAGCTTTTGCATACGGTAGATTAAATACGACGGATAGGGGCAACTGTACAGCAGCGAACGGAGGGGCTTCGTTTGGGTTTCCTTTGGCGGTTGGTTACCTTCGGTCAAACCACGCCGGCTCGCCCAAGCAAACCACCACGCATGAATACTGCCCGCTTTAGTGCCCTTCACCTCAGCCACCTGGCCGATCAGGCCGAGCGGTTCGTGCTCACCTCGTATGAACGCTTACCCCGCTCCCTGGTATTGCACAACGACAGCTGGGCCCTTTCTTTGGCGGGACATTCCCTGGAGATTGCGCTGCGCCGTCCGGGCGTATCCCCAGACCTGCCGCCCCTAGCCCGTACCGTAGCCCTGCTGGAAGCCTGCCGCTACTGGGGCGACGGCAGCGAACTGCGGCCGTGGGAGGAGGTTGCCCAGGAGTTTCGCGACTGGACGGGCCCCGACTACCTCAACTTGCAACTGACGCTGGCTACCGTCCTGCCTAAGGGCAGCTCCAGCCTGCGGGCCGAGGTGGCAGATGTCCTGTACGACGCTCAATTGGCCCAGCGCCTGCTCAGCGGACCGGCCGGCGCCGAACTTACCTGGCTCGAGAACCGCTACGCGTTAGATACCGGCCTGGGGCCCCGCCGCGACATGAGCCGCACCGACGCCCTGGCCCACTACCTCAATGAGCTGCGGCAGGCCCGCTTCCGCGAAGGCGAACTGCGGCGGCGCTACCAGCATACCCACAGCGCCGTGCTGCTCGACCTGCAAAAACTGGTCGACCGCCTGGAAAAGAAGAAGCCACTGTCACCCGTAAGCGGGAAAGAGAGCGGAGCGGATCGCCGAAGCCTGGCCGGAATTGAGGGCGGACCTACGCGCCACGCGACCCAGACGTACTTCCGGACCATCTTCCGCAACCACATTCAGATGAAGCGGATGGCGGACCAAAAGGCGGCCATTATGGTCAGCGTAAATGCCCTCCTCATTGGCGCGCTGCTGACCTTCGTCAGTTACCGCAACTGGGCGCAGACACGCCCGGAGATCCTGTTGCCAGTCGTGGTATTTATCGCCTGTGCCCTGGCCAGTCTGGTATACGCGATCGTTTCCTCCCGGCCCTACGAGCGGAAAGGAGAAGAAGATAACTTGGCCTTTTACGGTACCATCAGCGGATTACACCGTCACGATTTCACCCGGCGCATGGAGGACGCTCTGCTGGACCCCGACATCCTCTACGGTTACCTCATCGGGGATCTGCACGGACTGGGCAGGGAGATCGATCGAAAGTACGGCCTGCTCAAAATTGCCTACAACGTGTTCCTGATTGGTCTTATCGTCAGCATCCTTTTGTTGCTCGCGGTGATCTACCTATTCTGAGCGATTACTCGTGGGTGTCTTCCTTTTTCTCCGGTGCCTCGGCTTCGGCCTCGGCCTCGAGCTGGGCGGCCTTCTCTTCTTCCTTGCGTTTACTCACTTTATTGAGGAGGATGGCGGCCTTGATGAGGAAGTCATCGTGCCACATGGTGTACTCATTAAACACCATCATGAGGCGGGCGGCGTCGAAGGCGGCGGTGCCGGGTACGATCTGACGGGCGGCAATGGGGTGCAGCCAGTATTCTAGGTTATTGGAGCGCAGGTAAGAGCGGTCGGTGTTGAAATTGACCACTTTGGCCAGCTTATTCAGGCTGAAGAGGTAGTCGGTTTCCCGGTTTAGATCCTTCTGGATGTCGATGATGTTGGTCCAGTCGAAGCGCACCCCGCTGCGCTCGCAGAGGAAGATGTCGCGCCGGCCGTCGAAGACGATCATATCCTGGAAGCGGTACTTGTTCAGGTTCTTATTGAGAAAGTTTCGGATGGCGTTCTTGGTCGAGCGCAGGTTACGAAAGGCAAACTGCAGGTCGTTCTCACTCAGGCGAAAATCCTCGTGGTAAGGGTAGCGCCGGTTGGTGCGCATGTTGAGCACTTCCCGCACGCGCTGGGTGGTATGACCTAAGTCATCGGTTTCGGCATAGACGTCTACGATGTCGACGTTGGCCTGGTTGATCCAGCTTTCGAGGAAAATTTTGTTGGACCCCCGCTCGAAAACCAGGAGCGCGATTTCACTGATCGCGTAGAAGTTTGGATATCCACCGTATATATTCCCGTACTTGAGCTCTAAGAAGGCGATGTTTTCGTTCACGGTTAAAGGTATTCTGTCAAAGGATGGGGTTCCCGTATAGTAAAAAAGACGGTAAGGGGCAGTTTCAAAGGTAGCGTTTTTCCCCAGAAGCCGGTCTGTCCCTTTGGGGTACTTCCGGAAGGTACAAAAAGTGGCCCATCCGGAAAGTATGTATGCTATCCCCCAAAATACGAGGGACTAACGGTCATTTTCCGCCCCGGCGTCTGTTTACCCAGAATAATCTTCCTGCCAGCAGGAACGGGCTAAGGCCAGAGCTTCGGCACAAAGCTGCCGTCCGTGTAGATTAATGCTTCATCGGCATACACCCGGCCGCCGTGGCGCATGTTGGCGATCATATCCCAGTGCACCGCGCTTTCGTTCTTGCCCCCGGCCTGGGCGTAGCTCTGTCCAATGGCCATATGGACGGTTCCGCCAATCTTCTCGTCAAAGAGGATTTGCTTGCTGAAGCGGTCGATGTCGTAGTTGGTTCCAATGGCCGCCTCGCCGAAGCGGCGGGTACCGGCGAGCTGAAAGGTTTCGTCCAGGGTCTGTTGCCCGCTCTCGGCCCGCCACGACTGGATCTCCCCATCCCGGACCTCCAGGGTGACGCCCCGCACCTCTTCCCCGTTGCGGATGGCGGGGTAGTCAAAATGGATGTGGCCGTTTACGCTGTCTTCCTCCGGACTGGTGTACACCTCCCCGCTGGGCATATTGGTCTGGCCGTCGCTGTTAATCCACTTCCGACCTTGAGTGGTGAAGCTAATGTCGCTGCGGTCGTTGACGTAGCGGAAGGTGGTACAGCTATTGAGGTGATCCACCACGGCCTGCTGCCGCATCCGTACGGCCAGCCAGGCGGCGCTGGGGTCGGCCTGATCGAGCTTGCAGGCACGGAAAACAAAGTCGGCGTATTCTTTCTCCGGCATGCCGGCTTCTGCGGCCAGCGCCGGTGTGGGGTAAATACACAGGCTGCGCTTGAGCCGCCGGTCGGCCGTGCGGGCGAAGTAGGTGTTGTGCAGGGGCTGCATGGCTGTCCGCCGCGCCGCTTTCAATTCCGGGGCTGCCCCCGGCTGCCGCAGGTCAAAGGGCGCCATCACGTTGATGTAGCACTCAAACTCGTTGATCGCCTTGCTGTACAGCGTAGGCACGTAAGCAAACTGCGCTTCCCTGCCGTGCTCCCGCAGCGCCTCGGCCTGTCCGCGCGTAGAAAGAGTAAACTCACAGTGTCCTCCCGCCTTTAGCGCCTCCCGGTAAATTTCCGTGATCAGCGGTTCGGCCAGCGTCGTGGAACTGACGAACAGACGTTCCCCCGGCTGTAGGCTTACGCAGTAATTCACAAGAAGATGAGCGTATTTTTCCAGGTGTTCGGAACGATTCATGGCGGGCGGGTTTAGGAGTGGGTATTCGGTAACCTGCTAAGGCATGCGTGGCTGCCGGAGTTCTCTAAACAGCCATATATGTTCCGGGCCGAAGCAGGAGACATCCCTGGCGGAGACATCCCACGACGCCTCCCGCTGGTCGGCAGACATCCCTTGACCGGCCCAATATTGATGATCACCAAATTCACCAAATCCCGGCCCCTAAAGAACTAAAGATCTAACGAACTAACGATCTAACGAACTAAAGAACTAACGATCTAACAAACTACCCCCCCCTACCATGCCCTTCCTAACCGCAGAATGGAGAAAGCTCGCCTTCGCCAATTACCCCGCACCCGCTGCCCTGCTACACTCCTATCTCCCTGCCGGTACGGAACTGGATACTTGGAAAGGGACTCCCTACGTCAGCCTGATCGGCTTTCTGTTTAAAGACGTACGTGTTCTAGGCCTACACATTCCGTTTCACGTCAACTTTGAAGAAGTCAATGTGCGCTTTTACGTCCGCCGCAAAGTAGGAAACGAGTGGCGCCGTGGCGTGGTTTTCATCAGCGAGATCGTACCCAAGCCCGCCATCACCTTCGTCGCCAATACCCTCTACGGCGAGGCGTATACCACCCGCCCCATGTGGCACCGCTGGAACGAGACTGCGGACACGCGCGAGGCCACCTACCAATGGCGCATCGGCGATCGCTGGCAAACCTTCAGCGTCACCGCGGAAAAGCACGCTCAGGAAATTCCCATCGGCAGCGATGTCGAATTCATCACCGAGCACTACTGGGGCTACTCCCGCAACGCCCCCCACAAGACTACCGAGTACCAAGTCACCCACCCCCGCTGGCAGCAGTACACAATCCACCAACACACCATCGATGTCGATTTCGCGCGAAACTACGGCCCCGCCTTCGCCTTCCTCCAGGAGCAACCACCCACCTCCGTCTTCCTAGCCGAGGGGTCCAAAGTCTCCGTAAAAAGCAAGCAGACCTTCACGGCAAACCCTCCAAGCTGACACCATCAATGACGCCTCCCTTCGGCAGGCAAATATCCCATGACCGGCCCTAAAATAAGGGTCACCCAATTCAATAAATTGCGGCCCCTAACGAACTAACCCCCTTAAGAACTAACAAACTAACCCACTACCCATCACCACTGCTTAGCCACGTACGGATACGTCTGCTGATACCCCACCCGCACCAACTCCGTCAGCCGGGCGCGTAATTGATCCAGGTTCTCCTTCGTGTGCGCACTAATGAGGAGCGCCTCCTGCCCGAAGGTGGCCGCCAGCCCCTGCACGAGGTCGGCCTCTACCTCCTCGCGGCCGTCCTCGTCGAGGTACATATCGTAGTTGCGCTCGCGGAACAGGTCGATCTTGTTGAAAACGAGTAGAGTAGGCTTCGATTCGCAGTCCATCTCCTTGAGCAGGCCCTGTACCGTGCGGATCTGGTCGTCGTACTGCGGGTGGGCCACGTCCACGACGTGCAGCAGAATGTCACTCTCCCGCACCTCGTCGAGGGTCGAGCGGAAGGATTCGATCAGGTGATGGGGCAGCTTACGAATGAAGCCGACCGTATCCGTCAGCAGGAAGGGTACGCCCTCGTAGGCCACCTTGCGCACCGTAGTGTCGAGGGTCGCGAAGAGTTTGTCCTCGGCGAAGACGTCGCTCTTGGTGAGTAGGTTCATGAGGGTCGACTTGCCCACGTTGGTGTAGCCCACCAGGGCCACGCGCACCATGGCGTCGCGCCCCTTGCGGCGGGTTTCGGCCTGCTTGTCGATCTTGGCCAGGTCCTTCTTCAGCTTACTGATCTTGTCGCGCACGATCCGGCGGTCCGTTTCGATCTCCGTCTCTCCGGGACCGCGCATACCGATACCCCCCCGCTGCCGCTCCAAGTGCGTCCACAGACCGCGGAGGCGGGGCAGGAGGTACTGCATCTGGGCCAGTTCCACCTGGGTCTTGGCTTGGGCCGTCTGCGCCCGTCCGGCAAAAATGTCGAGAATGAGCGTGGAGCGGTCGATGATCTTCACCTTCATTTCCTCCTCGAGGATGTTGACCTGTTTGCCGCTCAGGTCGTCGTCAAAGATGACCATCGAGACGTCCTCGTGGTCCTGCACGTAGGCCGCGATCTCGTGGGCCTTGCCGCTACCGACGAAGGTGCGGTTGTCGGGGTGGTCGAGTTTCTGTACGAAGCGTTTGACGGTCACCGCACCCGCGGTCAGCGCCAGAAATTCCAGTTCGTCCAGGTACTCATCGACTTGCTCCTCTGTCTGTCCGCGCTGGATCACCCCCACCACGACGGCATACTCGGTTTCCTTCGCTAATCCGGACTCCTTCTGTCCGACATTCCATTCATTTGCCATATATCGAAAGTAACCAACCGTCCGTCACGTAAGTTGCATAGGCAAAGGGGGCGGCGGCGCGCAGGTGCAGGGTGGTTTTCGCCCGCGCCTTATCTTCAGCAACCGGTACGCCAAAAGCCCGGGAGATGGACCACGAGCAAGTACACATCGACTGCCTCGCCGACCTCCGCGAGTGGCTGCACCGCCATCACGCCACGTCAGACAGCGTGTGGCTGGTCCGTTACAAGAAAGGTGCGGACCGCCCTTACGTCACCTACGACGCGATCGTCGATGAACTACTTTGCTACGGTTGGGTCGATAGTCTCCCCCGCAAACTCGATGCGGAGCGGACCATGCTCCGCATCAGCCCGCGCAACCCGCAGAGCAATTGGTCCGGGGTAAACAAAGAGCGGGTAAGCCGCCTCACCGCCGCCGGCCGGATGACGCCCGCGGGGGTAGCCCTCGTCAAAGCGGCCAAGGCCAACGTCACCTGGACCTTCTTGGATGACGTGGAACAACTCATCGTCCCTCCCGACCTGGCAGGCGCCCTCGCGGCCGTACCCCGGGCCACTTACTTCTACGAGCGCTTCCCGCCCTCCTCCCGGCGCGGCATCCTCGAGTGGATCAAGACCGCCAAGACGAAGGGAACCCGCGAAAAGCGCATTCGGGAAACCGCCGAAAAAGCTGGGCACAATCGCAAGGCCAACCATTCCACGGGCAGGGATGCGGGTCCGCGGGAAGAATAAATCCTAGCCCAGCAGCCGGTTCAGCAGGAAGGCGGCCCGGTAGCCCGCCGCCCCCAGCCGCTCCTCCACGAGCGGGAGGAAGTCGTGCTGGTAGTCGTAGCCGAAATCGGGCAGGCCGGATTCGCGGTCGGTGCGGTCGTAGAGGGTGTTGTAGATACGTTCGCGCAGCACCACGGACTCCTCCATCCACTGCTGCGGCGCGGCATCGGCCCACTCGGCCTGACGGGACCGGGTGTGCTTGGTCACGAACTCGGCGAACTCGGTGTAGCTCAGCCGCTCCTGCTCGATGATCTGGGTATCCCAGACGGAGTGCAAATTATACCGGTCCCCGAAGTACAGCACGGTGATGCGGTTGCCGCCCAAATCGCGGTTCTTGCCCACGTGCAGCGGCATGTGGACGTCGGCCACGAAGTGAATCAGGAAGGCCAGGGCCGTGGCGTCCAGCGATCCGGCCAGGGGCTGCACGTCGTTTTTGTCCATGAGCGCGGTCATGCGCCGGCGGGCCTCCTCCTTACCGGCCAGGACGTCGCTCATGAAGGCAATGGCCTCCTGCACGTCGAAGATGCCAGGGTCCCGGGCGGTTTGTTGGGCCACGCTGGCCACCGTTTCGTCGGGCTGCACCGTCATGTAGTGCCAGGGACTCGCAAAATCCCAGCCCTTTTCCGCGCGGATGTAGTCGGGCCAGGTGCTCACCTGCGCCAGGTAGTTGTCACCCAGGGCGGCGTCTACCCGCTGGCGGGCCCGGTCGCTCAGGTTGTCGTAGGCGATGCGGGCCACGATGCGGTGGCCATTCGCGCCCCAGGCGCACAGCAGCTGGGGGAGGTAGCAAAGCAGGAGAAGGACTAAGATTCGTTGCATGCCCCAAAGGTAATTGTTTGGGGTAACGGGGGCTCATGGCACGCTTCCCCAGCAATAAAAAACCGGAAGCGACGAGGTCGCTTCCGGTTTTTTGACTTAAAAGGAACTCGCGATTCCTAGGGACTACTTCTTGCCGCCCTTCTTGTCGCCGCTCTTAGCGTCTCCCTTTTTCATATCGCCACCCTTCTTCATATCGCCGCCTTTGGCGGGGGAAGGGGAGCTTTTCCCACCACCGGTGGATTTATCGGACTTCGAAGGAGCTTTTTTGGTAGAATCAGATTGCTTAGCCATGATACATAGTGTTTATGGTTGACGGGGACTTCCGTTAACCAGCGATTGTACGGATCAAACCCAAAATATCTACGATAGGTTTGACTTACACCGTCAAGTCGGGCGATAATTTGGATTTGGAGGGTATATAAATCACACATCCAAATTCACTTGAGAATAATAAGAGCGCTTGGCCTAGGAACCGCGCAAAATTGGCGTATAGGGGCTGATGTACAGTTCCTCGCTTAGTCTTCCTAGGTTCTGTTGAACGGAGAGCGCCAAAGAGGCGAACAGGAAAAGGAGGAACTTGAACCAAACTTCCGGATAGCGATTTAAAGCACCAAACCTATTCTCATCACCAATGAAGTACCTATCCCTAATCCTCCTTGCCGGACTGTTTGCCGCCTGTGGTGACGGCTCCGAAGCCACCGTAGAAAACCCCGAACCCACGCCGGAGCAACAAGACACCGACAATCCCACCGCCACCCTAGACGCTACCGTTAACGCGGTGAAGGCCAATGGCGGAGACATCACGGCCCTCCCCGGCGATGCCGCCGTATCCAATATCGACACCTGGATGGAACAACTCGACGGGGTTGACGGAGCCGATAAAGTGACCGGCAATCTCGAAGCCCTCCGCGAAACCCTCACCGAATCCCCCATCAATGGCCAACTCGCCGGTATGCAGCTCATCAGCCTGGCCGAAGATACCCGCCAGGTAGGCGGCTCCACCGCCGGCATCTCGGCACTCGTCTCCGCACTGAAAGCCGGCGGAGAAAAACTAACCGCTTCGGCCTTCGGGGGCAGTACCTTGCTCGACCAGACCCTCCAGGCCGGTAAGTCCAAGGCCGCCGATATCACGACCCTGCCCGTCGGCGCCGCTACCGAGAATGTGGACGGCTGGATCAACGAGCTCCGCGGTATGGACGGTGCGGATGGCATCGTCCGCCACCTCGAATCCCTGAAGCAGGAACTCAGCGCCGCGAGCATCGACGGCGAGAAAGTCTCCGAACTGCTGTTCTCCCTGGCCGACGATACCCGTGGGGTGGCCGACGGCAATCCCGGCCTCCAGACCCTCGCCTACCTGCTGGAGTCCGGCGGCTACCGCCTGGAAGCGATGTCGAACGAGTAGCGACGACTTTAGCCGTCATGCTGCAAATCATTCAGGCAGCATAACGGCTAACCTCCGTAGGAAGCAGCGAAGCTCACCCGTCACTACGCGAAAGAGGCCATCCGGTTACGGATGGCCTCTCGTGCGTTAGCGTGTGGGGTGGCGACGGACCTACTGAAGGTCGAAGCGGTCCGCGTTCATGACCTTAGTCCAGGCCCTCACGAAGTCGTGGACGAATTTGTCCGTGGCGTCATCGGCGGCGTATACCTCGGCCAGGGCGCGCAGTTCCGAGTTGGAGCCGAAGATCAGGTCGGTGCGAGTGCCGGTGAACTTAGTTGCGCCACTGCGGCGGTCCTTGCCCTCGAAATGGGTCTGTTCGTCGCTGGTGGCCGACCAGGTGGTGGTCAGGTCCAGCACGTTCGCGAAGAAATCCTGGGTCAGCCGGCCGGGCTGGTCGGTGAACGATCCGTGCCGGGAGTCGTCGTAGTTCATTCCCAGGGCCCGGAATCCTCCGTAGAGTACCGTCATCTCGGGGGCGGTCAGGGTGAGGAGTTGGGCGCGGTCGACGAGCAGTTCCTCGCCCGTGGCGTCGATGGGGTTCTTCGAGTTGACGTAGTTGCGGAACCCATCGGCGTAGGGTTCGAGGGCATCGAAGCTCTCTACGTCGGTCTGTTCCTCCAGCGCGTCTACGCGACCGGGGGTGAAGGGTACGGAAATGGTCTTGCCCGTTTCCTTGGCGGCCCGCTCGATGGCTGCGCTACCGCCCAGGACGATGAGGTCGGCCAGGGAGACCTGCTTGCCCGTCTGGGCGCCGTTGAACGCCCGTTGCACCCGCGTCAGCGCATCCAGTACCTTACCGAGTTGCTTGGGCTTATTGACTTCCCAGCTCACCTGGGGGGCAAAACGAATGCGGGCACCGTTGGCGCCGCCCCGCTTGTCGGAACCGCGGAAGGTGGCGGCACTGGACCAGGCGGTGTACGCCAGCTCCTGTACCGTCAGTCCGGTAGCGGTGATCTTCTCCTTCAATCCGGCGATGTCGTTATCGTCGATCAGCTCGTAGTCGCGCTGGGGTAGGGGATCCTGCCAGAGCAGTTCTTCCTGGGGTACGTCGGGGCCGAGGTAGCGGCTCAGCGGGCCCATATCGCGGTGGAGCAGTTTGAACCAGGCCCGGGCGAAGGCATCCTTGAAGGCCTCGTTGTCGTCGCGAAAACGCTGCGAGATTTTCGCGTAGGCCGGATCGACACGCAGGGCCAGATCGGTGGTGAACATGGACGGGTGGTGCTTCTTGCCGGGGTCGTGAGCGTCGGGGATCATGTCGGCGCCCTCGCCGTTCTTCGGGCGCCACTGCCAGGCACCGGCCGGGCTCTTGTAGAGTTCCCAGTCGTACTTAAAGAGGAAGGTAAAGTAGTCGTTACTCCACTGGGTGGGCGTGCGCGTCCAGGTCACTTCCAGGCCGGAGGTGATGGTATCGGGACCGTGGCCGCTCTCGTAGCTGCTGTTCCAGCCCGTGCTCATGGCTTCCAGGGGCGCACCGGCGGGTTCGGCGGCGACGTACTGCTCGGGGTCGGCGGCCCCATGTGCCTTGCCGAAGGTGTGGCCACCGGCGATCAGGGCGACCGTTTCCTCGTCGTTCATGGCCATACGGCCGAAGGTCTCGCGGATGTCGCGCGCGGACTTCATGGGGTCGGGCTCGCTATTGGGGCCTTCGGGGTTGACGTAGATGAGTCCCATCTGCACGGCGGCCAGGGGGCTCTCCAGCTGGCGGTCACCGGTGTAGCGGTCATCGCCGAGCCACTCGGATTCCTTGCCCCAGTAGATGTCGTTGGCGGGTTCCCAGACGTCCTCGCGGCCGCCGGCAAAACCGAAGGGTTCTACGCCCATGGTTTCGAGGGCCATGTTGCCGGTCAGCACCAGCAGGTCGGCCCAGCTGATCTTGCGACCGTACTTTTTCTTGATGGGCCAGAGCAGCAGGCGGGCCTTATCCAGGTTGGCGTTATCGGGCCAGCTGTTGAGGGGGGCGAAGCGCTGATCGCCGGATCCGGCACCGCCCCGACCGTCCTGTATGCGGTAGGTACCGGCACTGTGCCAGGCCATGCGGATAAAGAAAGGACCGTAGTGGCCGAAGTCGGCGGGCCACCAGTCCTGGCTGTCCGTCATCAGGTCCCGCAGGTCCTGCTTTAGCGCTTCCAGATTTAGGCTCTTAAAGGCTTCGGCGTAATTGAAGTCCGGGTCCATGGGGTCGGACAGCTGAGAGTTTTGCCGGAGGATGGACAGATTAAGCGCGTTGGGCCACCAGTCGCGGTTGCTCCTGCCGGCGCTGGCCGTGGAGTGGGCACCGCTGAGAAAGGGACAGCTGCGGCTTGATTCGTTGACTTCCCAGACCTTGCCGTTGTCGGGGTTATTCTCTTGATTGTGGGATTGCCCGTGGCTGTGGGCTTCGCGTTGGATGCCCGTGTTATTGGTGTCTTCCATAAGGGGGATATAATTTTTGGGGCCGGGGACCGGCTGCAGTGAAGGGAGTCGTCATCTGGCTAGCCATTCTCCCTACGGCCGGCTTTCTTCCCCTTTGGGGGCCGGGAGGCAAAATGTCTAACAATAGAGTTGAGCGTACGTCTTGTAAAAGGATTGGCCTCCGTGCTTGGTTCAATCCTTCGACCGGAAAGCGACCCCTTCGTTTGCCACCCCGGGGGCGGGGACGCGGGTGCCGGGTGCCCGAACACGGACCGTCCATCC
Source organism: Lewinellaceae bacterium (assembly GCA_963710195.1). Lineage (GTDB taxonomy): Bacteria > Bacteroidota > Bacteroidia > Chitinophagales > Saprospiraceae > Neolewinella. The sequence continues at coordinate 547,017 of CAVPZF010000001.1, read as the reverse complement.
CCGGTTTGCTCATATTGTAGAGGATACAGCTTCTTGCCCCCTTTTACTAACCCCCCGGAACGGCCGTCCGAGTAGTCGGGGGGAGTGATTTCTTACTCGGCACTACCCATACAACATGAAACCCACTAACGGAAACGGTTCCGCGAACCCCGACCAAGCACCTCCCACCAACCCTAAGGGCCAGTCCCTCGATCAGTACCGCACCGATGCCTCCGGCCAGCCCATGACGACCAACAACGGGCTCAAGGTCAACGACGCCGGCAATTCCCTCAAGGCGGGGATCCGCGGCGGCACCCTGCTGGAGGACTTCTGGCTGCGGGAGAAGATCAATCACTTCGACCACGAGCGCATCCCCGAGCGCATCGTCCACGCCCGCGGCAGTGCGGCCCACGGCGTCTTCGAGCTGTACGAGGCCATCCCCCAGTTCACCAAGGCCGGGATATTCAACGATACCCAGCGCAAGACGCCCGTCTTCACGCGCTTCTCTACGGTAGCCGGCTCCAAGGGGTCGCCCGATCTGGCCCGGGACGTGCGCGGCTTCGCCGTCAAATTCTACACCGAGGAGGGCGTATGGGACCTGGTAGGCAATGACATCCCCGTCTTTTTCATTCAGGACGCGATGAAGTTTCCCGACCTCATTCACTCCGTCAAGCCGGAGCCGGACCGCGAGATCCCGCAGGCCCAGTCGGCCCACGATACCTTCTACGACTGGGTCTCCCTCACCCCGGAAGCTTTGCACAACCACATCTGGGTGATGAGCGACCGCGGCATCCCCCGCAGCTTGCGCATGATACAGGGATTCGGTATTCACACCTTCCGCATGATCAACGAGGCGGGGGTGGCCCACTTCGTGCGCTTCCACTGGAACCCCGTGCAGGGTACCCACTCCGTGACCTGGGACGAGGCGGTCAAGATCAATGGCGCCGACCCCGATTTTCACCGCCGCGACCTCTGGGATGCCATTGATGCCGGGCAGTTCCCCGAGTGGGAGCTCGGGCTACAGATCATTCCCGAGGCGGATGAGCACAAGTTCGAGTTCGACCTGCTGGACGCAACCAAGCTCATCCCCGAAGAGATGGTGCCCCTCAAGGTCGTCGGCAAGATGACCCTGAACCGCAACCCCGACAACTTCTTCGCCGAGACCGAGCAAGTCGCCTTCCTGCCCACTCATATGGTGCCGGGCCTGGACTTCTCCAACGACCCGTTGCTGCAGGGCCGGCTGTTCAGCTACCGCGATACCCAACTGAGCCGGCTGGGTAGCGTAAACTTCGAACAGATCCCCATCAACCGTACCCTCGCCGATGCCCACAACAACCAGCGCGACGGACACATGCAGATGTCCATTCCTCAAGGGAAAACGGCCTACTTCCCCAATACCCTGGGGGGCGGCTGTCCCTTCCTGACCTCCATGAAGGAGGGTGCGTTCGAGTCTTATACCGAGCGCATCGACGGCCACAAGATCCGGGCGCGCAGCGAGAGCTTCGTGGACTACTACAGCCAGCCCGCCCTCTTTTACCGCAGCCTCACCGATTGGGAAAAGGCCCACACGGCCGATGCCTACACCTTTGAACTGGGCAAGGTCAACTACCCCCACATTCAGAAGCGCATGCTGTACCAGATCAGCCAAATCGACGAAGCGCTCGCCCAGCAGGTCGCCGAGGGCCTGGGCCTGGAGGTGCCCGACAGCGTGGAGGGGCCCGTCAACCAGGCCATCAGCGCCGACGCCGACGTGGAAAAAATGCAACCCCCCACAAAGAAGATCTACCTCGATAAGTCAGACGCCCTGAGCCTCACCCACCGCACCGGCAAGGGCATCGCCACCCGGCAGATCGCCGTCCTGGCGGCCGATGGCTTCGATATGGAGGCCTTCAAACCCATGCAGAAAGCCCTGGAAGCCAAGCATGCGGTCGTGAAGATCGTTGCCCCCCACGGCGGCACCATCACCTGCAGCGCCGGGATGGAACACCGGGTGTTTTCCGGCATCATGATGACCGAAAGCGTACTCTTCGACGCGGTGTACATCCCCGGCGGCCAGTCCTCCGTCGATGCCCTGCTGAAGAAGGCGAAGTACAAGAAATTTGTTGACGAGGCCTTCATGCACTGCAAGGCCATCGCCGTCGACGGCGCCGGCATCCAACTGCTGAAAGCGACCCACGTAGGTGACCACTTGGACGGTGATAAGGCCGTACTCGTAGACGAGGCACCCCAAAAATTCATCGACGCCGTGGCCCAGCACCGCAATTACGACCGGATGGAAGTGGCGAAGTTGATCCCGGCGTAGCGGCGGGGAGCTTTCCTACTTCCTCCGGTGGTCGTGAAATGGGAAGATTCATCACGTAGCGACGGCTTCAGCCGTCATGCTGCTATTATACAGGCAGCGTGACGGCTAAAGCCGTCGCTACGACGGCGCCAGCCAGATTGTAAATTTCAAACTACAGCATCGTCACCCCCTCCTCCTCGCTAATGTGGATCACCCGCTCCGGCACCGTCCGGTACCCGGCATCCACGGAGGAGTTTTCCAGGCGCAGCACGCCCCGGGGGCACACCGCCGCGCATACCCCGCAGCCGACGCAGCTGGCCCGCACGATGTCCTGTCCCTTCTGGGCGTAGGCGCGCACGTCGATGCCCATCTCGCAGTAGGTGGAGCAGTTGCCGCAACTGATGCACTGCCCGCCGTTGGTGGTGATGCGAAAGCGGCTCTGGAAACGCTGCACCAGTCCTAAGTAGGCGGCCAGCGGACAGCCGAAGCGGCACCACACCCGGTTGCCCATCAGGGGGTAGAAGCCGGTACCCACTACACCCGCGAAGCCCGCCCCGATGAAGAAGCCGTACCACTTCTGCACCTTCCAGGTCTCCAGCCCGAGCAGGCGGTCGACGCCGGTGAAGTAGGAGTAAAGCGTGAGGGCCGTCATGAGCACGGCGGCCACCAACACCCCGTGGATGATCCAGCGCTCGAATTTCCAGGCGCGCAGACTCTTGTCGCTAAGCTGCCGCCAGGGATCGCCCATGGTTTCGGCTAGCCCGCCGCACCCGCAGACCCAGCTGCAGTACCACCGCTTGCCCACCAGGTGCACCATGAGCGGTACGCCGATGATGACAAGCACGATGCCCCACACCAGCATGAAGGTGCCGAGGGCACCGGCGCTCTGAAACTGGTCGAGCTGCCAGCTGAAGAAGAAGTCGTAGTCGAGCGGCCAGATGTTCTTGAGGTCCTGCTGGGGCTTATCGAGGGCGCCGAGGATCTCGGGGATCATAAACGCAAAGGCCGTCTGGAAGAACATCACCGAAAGCGTGCGCACGATCTGGTACTTGTTATGCTGGTACTTGGAGAGCATCCGTACGCCCATCACTACGATGATCAGGGTGTACAGGAGTCCGTACAGGAACCACTGGCTGGCTAGGCCGCCAAACAAACCGGCCTTGAGGGGACTGACCATCGTGATCCACGCCGTAATGTGCTCCGGAGCCCAGTAGAGGAGTACGTAGAAGCCGATTAGGTAGGTACCCGCCAGAATGCCCAGGTAGGCCGACACCCCCGCCGGACCGGCCTCCCGGGCCGGGGAGTTCCGCAGGGAACGCTGCACGAAGAGCACCAGCCCGATGATGAGTAGGCCCGTACCCGCCGTGACCGCCGGCCAGAACCAATCGCTGGCCATGTAATAAATGCCGTAGAGAAGGACGCCGATCACCGTCAGCACCAGAAAGGCGGCACGCCACCCCAGATTTAGCCCCTTGGTAAGTTGATCGTGGTAGACGTGGTCGTTTTTGATGCCCGGGTGCCGGCGGAACTTAGGTAGGATGTAGAGGAGCCCCCCCAGCAGGCCGAGCCCAATGGTAAGGCCCAGGAACAGCCAGGGGTGGTCCTTCACGGGTCCGATCTCCGCAGCGGAGGTCAGGGCCAGAAGTTTCTGCTTGAAGTATATGGGGTCGGAAAGGCGCACGTCCCACTCCGAGACGCCCTCGGGCAGCGCCTCGTTGGCGATGAGTTGATCCACCCGGGTATCCACCCGCTCCCGGGCGTCGCGGTAGACTTCCTCCACCTTGTCGTTAAAACTGAAGCTACTGCCGAAGGTCTCGCCGATCAGCCCCCGCTCCCGGGCGGCCTCGCGGAAAGCCTCGCCCTGCACCTCGTAGATGAGTTGGGCCTTGGGGTCTACCTCTTCCTTCGGGGTATCGGTTTCGGTAGATGAGGTTCCACCGGAGGAGCCCGCCGAAACGGTGGACCCGGCCTCCGCCGCGGGATCGGGGGCTACCGTGGTCAGCAGCTCGTCCTCGCTGAGCCGGAAGTTCTCCAGGCCGAGCATCCCGGTAAAGATTAGCAGGGAGAGGGCGAAAAGCGCCAGCCCGACGTACTGCAGGCGGGTTTTGTGGGTGGTCTTAGCGGGCATCGGTGCGGGAGATGGCGCGTGGGGCGCGGGTCTTAAAATGGAGGAAGCGCAGGACGGCGTCGAGACCGCGCTTTTGCTGAAGCCGGAGGGAGCTGCCGGTCTGCCGGTTGTACAGGGCCACCAGTTCGCTTTCGTACTGCGCGTAGAGTTCCGGGTCGAAGTTGGCCATCCCGAGCTCCTGGAGTACCTGCTCGACGGGGGTCCGGTCGCGGATCCACTTTTCGCAGACTTCGTGGCGGTAGCGGATGCCCATTAGGTTGAAGCCCACTACGGCCCCGGTGCTGGCTTCGTAGTTGATGCGCACCGCCTTTTCGCCACCGGGGTGCTCCCAGTAGAGGGTGTCCATTCCCTCGCGGCCGTGGGCGGGTACCTCGCCGTACACCTGGTACTCGATGTCGATGAACTTGGCCGAGTTGAACCAGATGCCCGGATCGTATTTCACCGGTTTGCCCAGTAGGTTGTAGGCCGCCGTTTCGCCCATCATGCGGCCGGTATACCAGACCGCCTCGATGGCTCTCCGCCCCGGCCGTGGATTGCGCACCTCCGCGCAGTCGCCGATCGCGTAGACGTCCGGTACCGAAGTTTCCAGGTAGTCGTTGACGAGGATACCCTTTTTAATTTCGATCGCCGCGTGGTCGCGCAGGAAATTCACTTGGGGGTGTACCCCGGCGGTCAGGCCCACGAACTGGCAATCAATGCGCGCTCCGGCCTTGGTGCTGATGGCACCCGCGGCCCCGCCCCCGTCGTCGTGGATCTGTTTTAACTCCGTATCGTGCAGCAGCTCGATGCCCTGACGGATGATGTGGCGGCTGACCATCTCGCTTTCTTCCCTGGGCAGGGTGTTGCTCCAGTAGCTGGCTTCGCGCACTAGCAGCTTCACGGGGATGTGGCGGCTGTGCAGCATCTCGGCCAGTTCGATGCCAATGAGGCCGCCGCCCACGATCACGGCCTGCTGGATCTCGGGGGTCACCTCCTCCAGGTATTCCAGGTCCTGGGCGCTGACCATGCCGCCGACGCGCTTCAGGTCCTGCCCCGGCCAGTCGAATTTGTTCCAGGCGCTGCCCGTGGCGAGTACGAGCTTGTCGTAGGTCAGGGGTTGCGCGTCCGCGAAGTGCAGGGCTTTAGCATCCGTGTCTACCCGCTCGACGTAGCCGCGCCGCAGTCCGATGCGGTTCTTTTCCCAGAAAAAGGGCTCGTAGGGCATCAGGTCTTCCCAGCGCTGGTGGCCCATGTACACGTACATCAGGGCGGTGCGCGAGAAGAAGTAATCCGTTTCGGCGGAGATCACCGTGATACGGACCTCGTCGCTGAGCTTGCGCAGCCAGCGGGCACAGGTGATGCCGGCGATGCCGTTGCCGAGGATGGCGATGTGCATGGGAGAGTGGGGTAGGTTGGGGCGTAAGCTACGGTGTAGGTAAGGATTGAAGGGGTGAAGGATTGAGGAGCGTACCTTGCACTATGTCCTTTCGCTACTTCGTTCACTTGGCTTACCGGGGTACGGCTTACCGGGGCTGGCAGCGGCAGTCGGGCGACGTACCTAGTGTGCAGGCAACCATCGAGACGGCGCTGACGCGGGTGCAGTGCCATCCGGTGAAGGTGGTGGGCTGCGGGCGTACCGACGCGGGGGTCCACGCCTCCGAGTATTACCTCCACTTCGATACGCCGCGGGAGCTGCGCACCAATTGGTGTTACATTCTGAATAAGGTCCTGCCCGACGACATCGTATTCTACGAGGTTTGGCCGGTAGACTCCGGTGCCCACGTCCGCTACGACGCCACCGCCCGCGCGTACGATTACTACTTTCATATCAGCCCCGACCCCTTCCTCGCCCCGGTCAGTAGCCTCCTGGAACTGCCGGAACTGAACATCCCCGCCCTCGAAGAGGCCCTGGCCCTGCTGCTGGGCGACCACGACTTTCGCGCCTTCTGCCTCACCCCCGACCGCCATAACACCACCACTTGTCAGCTGCGGGAAGCCAGTTTTCACCGGGAGGGGGCGGGGCGCTACCGCTTCCGCTTCGTGGCGAATCGTTTTCTTCGGGGGATGATCCGTATCCTCGTCTTCCAGTTGTTGCGGGTGGGGGCGGGGAAGCTTACCGCCGAGGAGGTAGGGGCGGCACTGGTTAGCGGGGAACGGATCACGATCGGGCAAGCACCCCCGGAGGGCTTGTTTCTCAGTGGGGTGAGGTACTGATGCGGCCGCTGCGCGGGTTATTTCACCACAGATGGGCCACAGATTAGCACGGATTTTTACCGCTACGCGAAGGGGTTGCACCGCGGAGTTGCGCGGAGTTCCCGCAGCAAGCGTGCCGCTGATGCACAGGTCAAAACCCGTGCTCACCGTCAAAAGCAGTAGCAAGTTAATCTGTGAAAATCTGTGGTGAACCCCCCCGTCGCACAGCGACCTCCCACACCAGCAAAACTCCGCGCAACTCCCCGTACTCCGCGGTGCCCCCCCCCGTCGCGCAGCGACCTCCCACACCAGCAAAACTCCGCGCAACTCCCCGAACTCCGCGGTGAACCCCCCCGTCGCGCAGCAACCTCCCACACCAGCAAAACTCCGCGCAACTCCCCGAACTCCGCGGTGAACCCCCCCGTCGCGCAGCGACCTCCCACACCAGCAAAACTCCGCGCAACTCCCCGAACTCCGCGGTGCCCCCCCCGTCGCGCAGCGACCTCCCACACCAGCAAAACTCCGCGCAACTCCCCGAACTCCGCGGTGAACCCCCCCGTCGCGCAGCAACCTCCCACACCAGCAAAACCCTACAAAACTCCCCGTACGCTGCGGTAAAAACCCTCACTCCCGCTCCCGCGAGTCCATCCATATGGTGACCGGCCCATCATTCACCAGCTCCACCTGCATATCCGCGCCAAACTCCCCGGTCGCTACCGGCCGGCCGGCCACCTCCGCTAAGCGCGCAACAAACTGGGCGTACAGCGGAATGGCCACAGCGGGGCCCGCACTCCGCGTAAAGCCCGGGCGATTACCCTTCTTGGTACTAGCGAAGAGGGTAAACTGGGAGACGACCAGCAGGCCGCCGTTAATATCCAGCACGCTGTGGTTCATCTTACCGGCATTGTCGGCAAAAATGCGCAGGCGGGTGAGCTTACCGCAGAGCCAGTCGATATCTTCGGAGGTATCGGCGTCCTCGATGCCGAGGAGGATGAGCAGGCCGGGGCCGATCTGGCCGCTGACCCGGCCGTCAATCGTTACGGAGGCGCGGGTCACGCGCTGGGTGAGGGTACGCACGAGAAAATGGTTTAGGGACGAACAAAAAGCCCGGACTGCACGCAGCAGCCGGGCTTAAAACTTTGCAACCTTCCGGGAGTGAACCGGTGGTATCAGTTATTTCTTGTAGGTCTGGTCGCTGACGGTGAGCTTGTCCCGGCCCTTAGCGCGGCGACGCGCGAGTACCTTACGACCGTTCTTGGTCGACATGCGGGAACGGAAGCCGTGCTTGTTCACGCGTTTACGCTTGGAGGGTTGAAATGTCCTTTTCATAATCTATCTTTTTCAAGGCACCCGGGATCGGGCCGGAGGTTCTGCAAAAGCGGGGCAAAGGTAATGCTTTGACGCTGAACCCACAAATGTACGTTCCATTTAATTAGCGTGCCAATTGCTCCTTACCTTGTCCGGGTAAACCCCGGAAATGCTCCGCCTCTTCACGCTTCTTCTTGCCGGACTGCTCTGCTTTCCACCCGCGCTCGCCGCCCAGCCGGGAAGTGGCCGTGCCGGGCCGCCCGTCCTGCGCCTCCCCGCCCAGGATAATGCCCGCCTGCTGCAACGCGAGTTGGCCGCCCGCCAGCCCGGTCGCCCCCGGACCTTTGCCGTCTCCCTGCCCGTACATGCTACTCCGGCAACCGACGGAAAGTGGACGGCGCTGCCCGACGGCCGGGCCCGCTGGCAACTCCGCATCAGCAGTCCGGAAGCCAAGTCCCTCAACTTAGGCTTCCACAAATTTCGCCTGCCCGACGGCGCGGAACTCTACCTCTCCACCCCTGCCCAACGCTACGGCCCCTTCACCGCTGCCGACAATGAGGACCACAACCAGTTCTGGTCGCCCGTCCTGCCCGGCGACGCGCTGCTGCTTGAGGTAGTTGTACCGGAGGCCCGCCAAGCGCAGGTGGAGCTGCAACTGGCGACCGTCAACCACGATTTCGAGGGGGTACTAAACGCCCTTTCGGGCAACTGCAACGTGGACGTGGCCTGTGGGGCCGCGGACGACCTGCCAATGGTCGACAACTACCGCGACGTCATCCGCAGCGTAGCCGCCTATACCCTCAATGGACGTAACCAGTGTACGGGCTTCCTGATCAACAACACCGACCGCAACGGCCGCCCCTTCTTCCTCACGGCCGCGCACTGCGGGGTGAACGCCGATAACGCCCCCTCCGTGGTCACCTACTGGAACTACCAGAACAGTACTTGCCGCACACCAGGCACGCCCGCCAGTGGGAGCCGCGGCGACGGAGCGCTCGAGACCTTCAACACCGGCGCCCGCCTGCGGGCAAGCTACGCCGTCACGGACTTCGCCCTCCTCGAACTAGAAGAGCCCGTCAACCCCCTAGCCGAAGCCTACTTTGCCGGCTGGACGCTCGACGCAACGCCCCCAGCGGAGGGTGCCCTGACGGTACATCACCCCAACGTCGAGGAAAAACGTATTTCCTTTTCTTACGTCCCCCTGGCCCGGAGTGATATCTCCGGACAACTTACTCCCAACGGACGGTTTCTGCGGGTAGCTTCCTGGGACGTAGGGACTACCGAGGGCGGCTCCTCGGGGGCCCCGCTGGTTGATCTCGACGGTCGGGTACGTGGACAGCTCTTCGGTGGCCGCGCCTCCTGCAACAATGCGGCCGATGATGTCTTCGGCTCCCTGCTGGCCAGTTGGACTGGCGGCGGCACGCCCGACACTCGCCTCCAAGACTGGCTCGACCCCTGCGGCACCGGGGCGCTGACCACTAACGGCCTAGCGCAAGCCGAACTGCCCTTCCTGCTCCGGGCCGATGCCACCTGCCTTACCCGGTGCACGAGGGATTCTACCGCCTTCCGGCTAAGTCTGGGTAAGGGCTTTCCCGCCGACAGCCGCGTGCGAATTAGCGCCGATTCCAGCTTACGACTGACGGTGCCTGAAAGCGTGGCGGGGGGGTCTACCTTCGCGCTTACCTATACCGGAACTACCGAAGCGACAGCGGGCACCTACCCGATTTCCGTGGAGATCACGGGAGCCGGTATTGCCGATGAGGTGACCCTTACGCTCACTCTCCTCGACCGGGCGCCGGAGCCGGTACGCCCGGCCACCCCCGCTGCCGGGGCGGCAGAAATCGATCCCTTCGCCGGGCTTAGCTGGCGTGCTCTCCCCGGTGCATTGAGCTACGACCTGCAGCTGGCCCTGACCCCGGAGTTCTCCTCCCGGGCGGTCGACCTGACCGGACTCGTGGACACCGCCTTCCACCTGAGCTATCCCCTGAATGGGGGAACCACTTACTACTGGCGGGTACGTGCCTACAACGCCTGCGGTGCGGGCACTTGGTCACCAGTCCGCTCCTTCGCGACTAAGGAGGCGAGTTGTGCCGTTCAGCAAAGCATTGTCCTGCCGGTCGAGATCCCCTTTGCCGACTCGGTACGAATCGTTGCGGAACTCGAAGTAACTGAACCCGTGGAACTTTCCACCCTGGAAGTGGTCGTGGGCATCGAACACAGCTTCGTAGGGGATATGTACGCCAGCCTCATCGCGCCGGACGGCACCCAGATTCCCCTTTTCCGCCCCCTGCAGAACGGCCTGTGCCCGGGACGTGACCTCTTTGTCGTCTTTTCTGACCTTGCCCCCACCACGGCGGAGGAGTTTCAGGGAAGCTGCGACGACGGGCAAGCCGGGCAGTATATCCCGGTACAGCCTGTAGAACCGTTTGCTGCCCTGATAGGTACCGCCGCCCGGGGTACTTGGCAACTCGTAGTGACCGACCGCGTACCCCTGGACGGGGGACAAATCACGGAGTTTAGCCTCCGCTTCTGTGCGGAAGGGGGTGATACGCGAGATCTCAGTGTGGGCCTGGCCAGTCCGGGCATCGTCGCCTGCGCGAACGCAGGGGGCACGGCGGTCCTACAGCTCGGCGAAGGATTCCAACACCCTACTTTGGCGGTGGAGGCCGACGGGCAGCCGCTCGACAATTTCACCTACGCCCCGGACTCTTTAACCAATAGCCTGACCGTCACCTTCAGTGCCTGGACACTGGTTGGGGGGGGGGACCATACGCTCTCCTTCCTCGTCACCGATGCTGACGGCAGTGTGCGCCGCGCGGTCAGTACGCTTACCGTATTCCCCCTCCCCACGGCGGTCGTCCCCCTGCCCGCCACGGTGGATAGCACCGCCATCACCTTCCGCTGGACCCGCAGCGAGCCCGCTACCAGCTACATAGTGGAGGTGGCCGAAACGGAGGATTTTTCCGTACCACTCGTAGCCCTTTTCGCAGAGGAGACCTCGCTTACCCTACCCCGCGGCGACTTGCCCGAGCTCTTCTCGTGGCGGGTGGTGAGTAGGAATAGCTGCGGCAGTTTCCCCGGCCCGGCCCGTTCCATTGCTTTGGATACTGCTACTGCCGTCCGGCGCATGCCCCCGGTTCGGCTGGTACTGGACGTATACCCCAATCCTACCTACGGTACCCTGCACGTGGCCCTACCTGGTACTCCCGGCACCGTCTCCCTGAGTGCCAGCCTCCACTCCGCCACGGGACAGCGCGTACAGGAGTGGTCGCAGTTACGTGGTCCTCAAATGGATTTAACCCTGGTTCCCCTGCCCCCCGGCATTTACTTCCTGCGGCTGCGCGGCCCGGCGGGGGAAGCTACCCGGCGCATTTTGTTACTCGGCCGCTGACCTTGCACCTGCGTCCGCGCCCAACCCATCTGCTTGCTATGCGTCTCCGCCTCCTCCTGCTCCTTCTGGCCGTCAGTACGGCGGCCCCCGCTCAGCGTACCGTACAGCAACTGATCGATGCGTTTGCGGGGGCGCAGGTGTTGCGGAATGCCCTGGTGACGGTGGACGTACGCGACGTGGAAACTGGTGTTCGGCTCGGTTCCTACCAGGGGGACATCGCCAGCATCCCGGCCTCGACCCAGAAGTTGATCACTACGGCGGCGGCCCTCGATATTCTGGGGGGCGACTATCGCTTTCGTACCCGCCTGATCGCCGGCGGACAGGTGGAAGGGGGCGTGCTGCGCGGTAATCTTTACATCGTCGGCGGCGGCGATCCGACCCTGGGAAGTGCCAGGATGGAGCGTACGCCGCGGCTGGAGGCGGTGCTGCAAGACTGGGTCGAGCGGGTAAAGGAACAGGGCATCGTCCGCATCACGGGAGCCGTGGTGGGCGACGGCAGCTACTACGGCACCGACGGCGCGGCATCGGGCTGGTCGTGGGCCGATTTGGGCAATTATTACGGGGCGGGCACCTACGGCCTGAACCTAAACGAAAATTCCTACACCCTCTCCCTCACCCAGCGGCCGGGGGTGGGCAGCACCCCACCAGTGAGCAGCACCGACCCAGTGATCCCCGGCCTGACCTTCACCAACGAGCTGAAAAGCGGTCCGCGGGGCAGCGGGGACCAAGCCTACATTTATGGAGCTCCCTTCAACTACCAGCAGTTCATTCGGGGGAGTATCCCGGTAGGCACGGGCACCTTCCGTATTCGGGGTTCTATTCCCGATCCGCCCCTGCTGGCCGCCCAGTTGCTCAATCAATTGCTGGAAGCCAGTGGAATCGAGGTGGTGCAACCGGCCGTCTCCCACCTCACCGTTGGCCGCGGAGATTATGCCGCGGCTTCGGTGATTGACGAACGCTTTTCCCCACCGCTGATCGAGATCGTCGACCGCACGAACCTCACCAGCAACAACTTCTTCGCCGAAACCCTTCTCCGGGAGATGAACAAGGCCCGGGGGGAGGCCGAGTTGGCCTCCACGGAGGTCGTAGCCGATTGGTTGGAGGCCCGGGGGCTGGACACGGAGGGCATGCAGCTGCGCGACGGCAGCGGACTGTCTCCCCGCAACTTTTTCTCCGCCTCCCTGATGACGGCTTTTTTGCGCGATCAAGCGGGGCAATCGCGCTGGCTCGAGAGCATCCCCCTGGCGGGCCGTACGGGTAGTCTACGCAGCGCGCTCAAGGGCACGGTGGCGGAAGGCCGCGTCTACGGGAAAAGCGGCACCATCAATGCCGTACGCGCGTATGCTGGTTACGTGCACCGGCCCGACGGGCGGAAGTTCGCCTACAGTATTGCCGTCAATAATCACACGGCCCGGGGCTCAGACTTGAACCGCCTGATCTACGGCCTGATGCGGGACCTGTGTACGGCGGGGCTTTGAGTGGGCGGACTTATCTTGCCGCCGTCACTTCCTGATCTATGCGTTTGACCCTTCCCCTGCTGTTCCTTGCCCTGCTGCTCAGCTGTGGGGAAGTGGATGGGCCCCGCCCGCCGGACGAGGACGTCTACGCCACCACCGTCACCGAAGACCGGGACCGCCACGTCTGGCAAAAGCCCGGCCTGGTCATTGACAAGCTTGGCGACATCGAGGAAAAGGTCATTGCCGACATTGGTGCGGGGGAGGGCTTCTTCGCCCGCCGTCTGGCCCCCCTCGCCGACCGCGTCATTGCCGTCGAAATCGATCAGCGCTGGATCGACTACCTGGACACGCTGCGGGATACCGAACTGCCCCACGACCTGCGTTCTCGCCTCGAACCGCGCCTGGCCCGCCCTGACGACCCCATGCTCGTAGACAATGAGGTGGACATCGTCCTCTTCGTCAACACCCTCTACCTCATCGACCAACCCGAAACCTACCTCAAAAAACTTCGTCCCGCCCTGCGGGCCAACGGCCGCGTCGTCATCGTCGACTGGAAGAAGGAGAACACCCCCCTCGGTCCCGACCTAGTGGATCGCATTAGCCTTTCCGAGCTGGCGCATATGTTGGAGGCGGCGGGCTTCGCGGTGGTGTCTACCGATAACACTGTCCTGAATTATCAGTACATCATGACGGCCGAAGCGAAGTAAACTGCGAACGCGCTCGGGAAGCTTCGCTTTGGACCGCTAAAGCGTGTAAAGAAGAGGACTAACGGTCCTGTGTCCGCTTACTTATCCAGCCACCGTAGGAGAATCGGGATTAACAACAGATCACTGATGAGCGCACTCGCTAGCGTAAGGCTGATGAGCAGGCCAATCGTCACGCTGGGTGGACTGATGCTGAAAAGCATGACGAGAAAGCCGAAGAAGAGCACGATGGAGGTGAGCACGATGGCTTTGCCCGTTTCCCGAAAGGTGAGGTGGATGGCCTCGGTGACGTCCAGGCCCCGGCGGCGGGCGAGCTTGTACTTGGAGAGGAAGTGGATGGTGTCGTCGACGGCGATGCCGAAGATAATGGCGAAGACGATGCTGACGCCGGCCTCCAGCTCGATGCCCAGGTAGCCCAGCATGGCCCCGGCGATGAGGAGGGGTAGGAGGTTGGGGACGAGGCTAACGAAGAGCATGCGCCAGCTGCGGAAGAGCAGCGCCATGAGTACGCAGACGATGACGATCGCCAGGCCGAGGCCCTGGAGGAGGTTGCGCCGAATGTACTCGGAGTTCTTGTCGATGATCAGGCCGGTGCCGGTGGAGCGGATCTCCACCAGGGAGGTATCTACGTTGGCGTTGATCCAATGATTGGTCTGGTCGAGGAACACCTTAATGCTGTCGGCACCGATGTCGTCGAGGCGGCTGGTGATGCGGGCCTTCCGGCGGTCGCGGCTGACGAGCAGGTTGAGGTTGACGTCGGGTACCCGCTCGGCCAGGGCCTGGTACTGGCGGTACCGGCCGGCGTCGGCGGGTAGGACGTAGGCGTCCGGGCGGTTGTTGTTGAAGGCCTGGTTGATGCTGCGGTAGACGGCCGTGATGCTGGCCGTGCTCTGTACGAAGGGGAAGGCCTTGACGTGGTCCTCAATCTTAGCGATCTCCCGGAGCACGTTAAAGTCGGTTACCCGGCTGCTGTCGCGGGTGAGGACCGCCAGCTCGAAGGGCCGAAAACCGCTGAGCTCACGCTCGAAGAAGAGGAAATCTTCGGTGACTTTTCGGTTGAGGGGCAGGGTACTCTCGATGCGGTAGTTGGTCGTGATCAGGGAAATACCCACTCCACACAGCACCACTACCGCCACGGCACCGACCTTGATGACGCCGGCCCGGGACTGGGTGAACTGGTAGGTGCGTTCGAGCAGACGGTCCCAGAAGGCCTGCTGGCGGCCGATCTTTACGATCTGGTCGACACTTAGGTAACTGAGCAAGGCCGTGGTAAAGAGGATAACGGTCAGGTAGGCGATCATCACCCCGATGGCCGCGTTGATGCCGAAATCGCGGATGGGGTTGATGCGGCTGGTCAGTAGCGTAGCGAAGCCGACGGCCGTGGTCAGGGAGGTCAGTAAGGTCGCCAGGCCGATTTCCTTGATGGAGATCCGAATGGCCTGCTCTTTGGGCAGCCCCTTGCGCAGCTCATCGATGTATTTCGACATGATGTGGATGACGTCCGAAGTACCCACGATGATCATCAGCACCGGGTAGAGGGCGGCGATGGCATTCAGCTCTCTACCCAGCAAACCCAGGGTGCCGAGGAAGAGTAGGAGGCCCAGAGCGATGCTTACCAGCGCCACCAGAATGCCCAGGGGCCGGCGGAAGAGGAAGAACATAACCAGCGTAACCAGTAAACCGGATACCCCGGCCGAGACGATGACTTCACGAATTTGCACGTCCACCAATTCCTTCTGAAAGTAGGCGGGGCCGAGGTAGTGATGATTGGGGAAATCGTAGGTAGCTAGGAGGCTGTCGAGTCCGCGCATCAGGTCCCGGCTCTGCTCGAGGGTGATCAGGCTGGGCGTTTTAAGGACAGTGACGAGCGCGGTCCCCCGCTCGTTAATGAGGTTGCCTACGAAGCGCTCATCGGCCATGATGCGGGCGCTGTCGGCGGCGTAGCGCGCGGGCTCAGCTAGGTGGATCGCCGGGATGGTCGTGATCGCGAAGGGCGTCTTGATGGGGTAGCCAAAGGAAGTCAGCGACTGGGCCGCCTCCACCCCCGGAACGTCCCGCACGGCAATGGCGAAGTCCTGCGCCTGGTTAAGGAAAGTGCTGTCGAACACCGAGGGCTCCCGCTCCAGGGCCACCAGAAGAAAATTGTCGTCGCCCTCAAACTCGTCGATAAATTCAAGGAAGAACTCCAGGTCTTCATCTCCCTGCGGAAAGAACTGCTGAAAGTCAAAGGAAAAGGTGAGGCGAAAGCATCCGTAAACGGCCAGGGCGGCATAAAGCCCGAAAAAAATAAGGACCGGTAAGCGGTATCGGCGCATAGGGGAGGGGTGGTTCCCAGACTAAAGCCCGGCCGCCCGCGATTGTTGGACACCCCACGGTAAACTTTAGCGTTTGCCCTTCCCGCCTTTTGACTTGGCTCCGCCGCCGGCCCGGAGCTTGCGCTTGTATACGAGGTGCATCCGGCTCTCGAGGGGGTTGGCGGTGTCCTCCAGGTAGCGCTCGCGGTTGAGGTAGGTATCGCGGGCCAGGAAGAGGGCGGCGAGGAAGGAATCGGGGCTGGCCTTATCCTGCCCCACTAGATCGTAGGCGGTACCGTGATCGGGTGAGGTGCGGATGGCGGACAGGCCGGCCGTGAAGTTGACCCCCTTGCCGAAGCTGAGGGCTTTGAACGGGACCAGGCCCTGATCGTGGTACATGGCCAGTACCGCATCGAATTTCTTGAAGTTGCCGCTGCCGAAGAAGCCATCGGCGGGGTAGGGGCCCATGGCTAGGATACCGTCTGCCTTAGCTGCCTCGATGGCGGGCCGCACCACCTGGGCGTCCTCGTTGCCGATCCGGCCGTCGTCGCCGGCGTGGGGGTTGAGGGCGAGTACGCCGATGAGGGGCTTGACGATCCCGAAGTCGGCCCGCAGGGTCTCGTTCATGATCCTGAGCTTCTCCAGGATCTTCTGCTTGGTCACCGCACCCGCGATTTCCGACACGGGAATGTGGTTGGTCACTACGCCCACCCGCAGGTCATCGGTCACGAGAAACATCAGGCTTTCCTCACCTTCCAGGCGGGTAGTCAGCATCTCGGTGTGGCCGGGGAAGGGGAAGACGTCCTGGGGCATCACCGATTTATTAATGGGCGCCGTGACGAGGGCATCGATCTTTCCCTTCTTCAGGTCGGCTACCGCGCGCTCCAGGGCACGGGCGGCGGCGCGGCCCCCGGCTTCGGTAGCCTGTCCGGGGGTAGCCTCGACGGGGGTATCCCAGCAGCTGATGATATTCACTTCTTTCTCCCGGGCGTCATCGGCGGTCTCGATGGCGGTAGGGGTGAAGGGCGTTTCCCCCTCGGCGTAAAGGGCGAATGTCTCGGCGCCGGCGTAGAGTACTGGCGTAAATAACTCAAGCATTCCCCGGCGACGTAGGGCCTTGGCGATCACCTCCGGACCGATGCCGTTGATGTCTCCGACCGATATTCCTACTCGCAGGGCTTCCATGTGTACACGCTTTAGTGAGGGGCAAAGGTAGCGACGCCCCGTCCGGGAAACGGTAAAGCCTCCGTAAGTTTGTGGGGTGAAGTCCTGCCTGCTCTTTGTATTCCTCCTCCTCGCTACGGGTTTCTTTGCCTGCGGCGAGGAAGAGGCGGTTCGCGTACAACTTACCCCCGAACAGCGCGAACGCTATCAGCAGATCGCCACCGCGCGCATCACCGCTCTGCGTCCCCTGCTAGATAGTATGTGCACGGCTACCTTCGAGGATCGGGTGGCGGTCGCTACCGACAGCATCGTGCAGCGGCGGCTGGAGGAGGAGACCCGCCTGCGCCTACGCATACAGCAAAACCGGGGACAGTGAGGCAGAACTACATCCTGTTGCTGCTGCTGCTGCTGCTGCTCGCCTGCGGTCGGGAGGAGATCGACCCAGAAATCCTCATCGAGGAACGCGCTGCCCAACAGGTAGCTACCATCCGCGCCAACTTACTGCGGGATTGTGAGCGCGGCGTGCTGGAAACAGCGGTCACGCGGGCCGATTCCTTGTTACTCGACCGGGCCCGTCGCATGCGCCGCATCGAGGGTCGGCCGCCTAAGCCGGGCCGCCCCGGGGAACCGCCGGTGCGAGAATTGACGGACTCGCTGCCGCTCCGCCCCCTGTTTCCCTTCGAGATCCGCTTCGATACGCTACTGCGCGACAGCCTCCTGCGCGATAGCTTATATCAGGATAGCCTGCTGCAGGACAGCCTACTTCGCTTTCCAGATACAATCAGGTAATTACTCGCTCAAAGTTTAAGAGCGATTTCTCGGAGAGGAAGGCTTGGTTTATTGATTCCATGTAACTATATTTGTTACATAATCACTAAGTAGGTCCAAATTAGTGATATAGGAAACGCTTTTGGGCGCTTCGTTTTTTGCAACCTTTATTTGGAGCCGGGGGCCCTGCCCCTGGCTTTCTTTATGCCATCGCGCTAGCAGCGTAGCCGTAGTGGCGTACTCCTTCGGATTCCTCGCCGTGTCCGTGCACGTCAGCGAGGAAAAATCCTCCTTCATAGTGGCTGGATACATTGTCGGTAAGGGCACAACGGTGGAGCCGCTCGTAGGTAGCATAATCGATCTCCTGCCGCTGGTCCAGGCGAAGTTGCAGGTCAAAGTCTGCGGTTAGGCTGCGCCATTCGGGCTGTACGGTGGCCGAGAAGACCTTTGCCTTGGATCCACTACCATAAGCGAAGACGAGCAATTGTTTACCCGAAAGTGTTCGATCATTGAGGCGGGCATCTTCCAGCGTAGCCATGAGGCTGAGGAATACGCTGCCGGAGTACATATTGCCGACCCGCGAACTGGCCCAGTCGCCGGGTGCGATAAACTGGTCCACGAAGTGCTGGTAATCGGATGTCTTTGTAACGGCCCGCAAGAACTCGCTACACTTCGTGAGGTAGCGTTCCCGGTCGGCGTAGTCGTCGGCGCAGGGCACATCCAGTTGGTTGCGGTCGATAAATTTCGACCACTGGTTACTGGCCTTCAGTTCTTCCATATAGATCTCGGAGAACATGCGGCGAGCCTGGTAGGCATAGGGGAGGTGGAAGGCGAGCCCGGCGTAGTCCTGTAGCAGTTCCCCAGATTTGGTGCCGCTGCGGCGGCGGTAGTCCTGCAGTGCTTCCCGGATGCGGGCCTGGTAGGCCTCGTTGCTGTAGGGACCATCAAAAACGGGGGTGTCTTTGTGGAGGGTAAGGAAGCTCTCGTTGCAGTCGAGCACGCCCTTCACGTCGAGCCCGGAGGTGAGGCGACGCTCCAGGTCCGTGAAGGGATAATCCTCGGTGGAGAAGTCCGGCAGCAATTCGAGTACCTCGCGAATGATGTCCAGCTTGGCTATCCGGCGTTTGGGCTTGAAGAAGTCGTGGGCCGGGCGGGTAGCGACTCCGAAGTCAGGGTCGATGGCCAGCAATTGGGGATCCCGCTTAACCAGCATGGCTACGGCGCCGGCACCCTGGGTGTACTCGCCGGTGCTGTCGAGTTCGTACTTGGCGTTGTCGCTGGAGACCACGATCGCGATGCGGCCCTCCTTAGCCGCGGTCCACTCCAGGCAATTTTGGAGGGCATCTATGCCTCCGATGCAGGCGAAGGTGAGGTCCACCACGTCGCAGTGCAGGAAGCAGTTGGGCCCGTAGGCGTCGGCAAAGTGGTCCTGCAGCATGTCCAGCACGTAGGTGGCCGTTGGTTTGGCGCCGTCGAGGGCGCTTTCCGTCCCGAGGTACAGGCGACCGATGGTCGAGGGGTCGAGGTCGTGCTTATGCAGCAGGTCTAGGACGGCATTGGCGGCCATGGTGGCGGTGTCTTCCCGGGCGTCCGCGACGGCCATCTGTTGTAGGCCGAGTCCCTGCTTCAGCTTGGCAAAGGGGATGGACCGCTCTTCGGCGAGGTGCTCGAGCGAGAGGTAGAGCTGAGGAACGTACACGGAGAAGTCATCGATACCGACGGAGGGGGAAGCCATGGAGGAAAGTGGATTATGGGACTGTCCACTCAACGCCGCACCGCCCGCATGGTTTATCGGGTGACCCGGCAGTGGCGCATATACTCGAGCACCATGGCCGGGATGAGATCGCCGGTGAGGCTGTGCCCGCAATCCCGCGTGGTGATTAGGCTGGATCCCGCCCAGTTCTCGTGCATCTGGTAAGCGCCGGTAATGGGGGCCAGCTCGTCGCACTCATCGTGCACGATCAGGCCGGGCACCCGCAGGTGCTTCACGTAATTGATGAAGGAAATTTCCGAATAGCTCAAGTCCAGCTTGCGGCGAAACTGGTCGTCAATGCCTAGCTTCACCTTCTCGTGCACACCGATGAAGTCGCAGAACTTGTCAATGAAGTTCTCCAGTTCTCCGGGTACGGCCAGACTTATGAGCTGAGTGGGTTCGTAGGTGGGCGTGCCCTCAGTCAGGTTAATGATGGCCGCCATGCCGCCCGCTGAGTGACCGATCCAGAAGTCGGGCGAGAAAGCGAGATGTTCCAGGTAAGCCTCGAGGGCGTCAGCGTACAAACGCACGTTGAAGCGGCTGCCGCCGCTGCGGCCGTGGGCCGGGGCATCGAAGGCATAAATGGAGTAGCCGGCTTGGCGCAGCGGTTCGAAGAAAGCGAACCAGCGGCCGCTGTTGCTCTCCCAGCCGTGCAGCAGCAGCACGGTTGGCCCCTTCCCGGGCCAGTGATAACACTGCAGTTTGGTACCATCGGCATTAATGGTGTACTGTTTTGCCACGCGCATGAAGACATCGCTCAGCGGCTCATCGGCCGCCCGCCGGGGCTTACTCAGCAGGTAGTAACCCAACGCCCCGGCCTGGCGCCGCGACATGCGTGCCGTCCCGTTCAGCAGACGGCGGATGCTTCCAATGACAAACTTTTCTCTCCTGCCAGCCATGCGCCGCGTACAAGGTTCAGGGCACAAAACTAAAATTCCTACTGGGAACTTGTGCATCAATCGGGTCGTTATCTCCACTCCGAACCCCCCACCATGGCCGACCTCTTTCACCGCCTGACCCGGCTTTACGTCCGGTCCTTCTCCGGCCTACCCCGCAAAGTCTGGCTCCTTTCCCTGGTGATGGTGGTTAACCGCAGCGGAGCCATGGTCGTCGCCTTCCTCTCCGTGTACCTCGTCAATTCCATGGGCTATACGGCCACCGACGCCGGCTGGGTCATGGGGGCCTTCGGGGCGGGCGGCATTGTTGGCAATTACCTCGGCGGGATACTTAACGACCGCTACGGCTCCTGGCACATCATGATCTTCAGCCTGGTTGCAGCGGGTATATTGCACATCCTGATCGGCCAGGTCACCGCCTTCTGGCCCCTCTGCCTGCTGGTCTTTTTCACCTCCGTGGCCGCCGATGCTTTTCGCCCCGCCAACCGGGCGGCCATTGCCGTCTACGCCCCGCCCGAACACCTGACCCAGTGCTACGGCCTGCAACGGCTGGCGGCCAACCTGGGCTTTTCGATTGGGCCGGCCCTGGGGGGCTACCTGATCTACCTATACGGCTACGCGGCATTGTTCTGGGCGGACGGCCTCACCTTCCTCCTGGCGGCGGGCCTCTTCTTGGTAACGCTGCCGGCCGACGAGACCGCCCGCCCTCTGGTTGACCCCGCACCCGCGCCCGCCGCCCACCGGCGACAGCTCACCGAAACCCGACCGGCCCTCCGGCAACCCTGGCTGGTCCGCATAGTTCTGGCCAACGCCTGCGTAATTACCTGTTTCTTCCAAGTTTTCTCCATCGCTCCCGTCTACCTGACGCAAAACGGGTACTCGGAAGCCGAGTTCGGTCTGCTGCTGACCGTCAGCGGGGTGGCCATCGTACTCATCGAAATGCCGCTGGTGTACCTCGCTGACCGACGGTACCGGCCGCTCTTCGTGATGCTGTCGGGCACCACCCTCATCGTGCTGGGCTACTTCCTGCTGCCCGTGGCGGTGGGGGCGGGCTACTACCTGCTGGTGGTGTGGATCCTACTGATTACGCTGGGCGAAATCCTCTTCATGCCCTTCACGAGCACCTACGTGGCCAAGCACGCGCCGCCCGCCCGCCGGGGAGAATACCTCGGGGTGCTCTCCGCCAGCTACTCCCTGGCCTTCGTGCTGACGCCGGTGATCGGCTTTCAGGTCGCGGAAAACTTTGGGTACGTGGCGGCCATCTACGCGGTGACGAGCATCGGCATTGGGGGACTCCTCCTGCTACTCACGGTAGACCGGGCACGGGAAACGCGGGCGCGCGAGCTGGCCAGAGAGCTCACCTAAGTGCAGGGTATCGATGACGGTCTTGAGGGTCACGAAGAAGGGCTCGCGGGCCGCGCGGCTGATCTCGTCTTCCTCACCTTCGGCCAATACCAAATCCTCTACGAAGGCCAGGAGTTCTTCCTCTCCGCCTTGCTCAAAAAACGGAGTCAGGCGGTCGCGGAAGGTGGGGGCTTTCGACTTTTCCATAAGCTCATAGTTCGCCTCCTCAGCGGTGGCCAAGGCATCTCCGCGGACGACCGCCAGACCGGACCGCTCGTCCTCGACGGACTGGTAGATCACCAGGGCCGCAAAGAGCAGCAACTCGCGTTCGCGCTCGGTGAAGGCCTCCACGTCCTCATTGGTGAGGTAGTCCATCAATTCAGGCTGTGCCTCGGCAAAGTCGGCGATCTCCACCTCGTATTCCTCACTGGCACTCTCCAGCCGAAGGAGGATACGGTCGATAGTAGCTTCTTGAATCATAGTAAAAAGCGGTTTATCCCGATAGCTACCGGGACGCGATAAACTCATTAAATCAAACAGGGCCGGGACCGCAGGTGCAAGGAGTTTCCCGTAAACTGACCACTACTCTTCTAATAGTTGCATCAGCGACGGGGGAAATCCGTGCCAATCCGTGCCAAAGCGAAGCGCCTCCGTGTGGGCGAAGTCAATCTGTGTTAGACTCCTCCTACCGCGGCACGAACCCAAACCGCCCCCCCGCCTCATCAATGATCAGCAGGCAGAAGTGGTCTACGTTCTCATTGTACACCTTACGGAAGGGGTCGATCTTTTCCTGATTGACCACTTGTTTCGCGACGAGTTCTTCCAGCGTACTGACGTTGATCGTCCAGACGAGTTGCCGCATGGTGGGTACTTCCACCACGTGAATGCCGGGCACGCTGTCGGTATCCTCGCCGGCGTAAGCGACAAAGACGGGATAGTTACTCACCTTTTCGTCGACGACGGTGTCGGCGGCTTCCCGCAGGACCTTGTGGTAGGGCTTAATGTCGGTCTGCAGTTGGATCCAGTTGGCGTTTTCGGCCATGAAGCGCTGGGGTTTAGGGGGCGAGGCGTTGGCGGGTCCAGTCCTGGGTCTCGTCTGACCGGGTGTAGGCCAGGCGGTCGTGGAGGCGGCTGCTGCGGCCCTGCCAGAATTCGATGAGTACCGGGATGACCACGAAGCCTCCCCAGTGCTCGGGGCGGGGCAGGACCTCCTCATTCGCAAACCGCTTTTCCATCTCTTCCTTACGGGCGTCGAGGAATTCCCGGTTGGGGATGACGTCGCTCTGCGGGCTGGTCCAGGCACCAAGCTGGCTCTTTTTGGGGCGGCTCTGGAAGTAGTCGGTGGAGGTCTCTGGCGCCACCTTCTCGATCCGGCCCTCGATCCGCACGGAACGTTGCAGCTGGAGCCAGTTGAACACCAGGGCGACGTGGGGGTGGGCGCTGATCTCCTGTCCCTTGCGGCTGTCGTAATTGGTATAAAAAATGAAGCCCCGCTCGGTCACTTCCTTCAGGAGCACGGTGCGGGCGGCGGGGTGGCCCTGGGCGTTGAGGGTGGCCACGACCACGGCGTTGGGTTCGGGGTCGTCACTGGCCTGGGCCGCTGTGAACCACCGATCGAAGAGGGGAGAGGGCGTAGCGGGGGCGTCCTGCTCCAGGAGGACGTCGGCCTGGTAGTCGACCCGCAGGTCTTTGGCGTCTATGGGCATGCGCGGTGAAAATTAGGCGGCCGCCCGCAGGACTTCCAGCATCCCGCCTTCCAACTTCGACTTAGCGTACACTAGGTCGATGGTGTAGTGCTTCACTTCCTTGCGGCCCGGCAGGTCGAACATGGCGTCCGTCATGATGGCTTCGCAGATAGAGCGGAGGCCCCGGGCACCGAGTTCGTACTCCAGGGCCGTTTCGGCGATGAACTGGATGGCCTCGTCGGTGAAGGTCAGGTTGATGCCCTCCAGGCGGAAGAGGTGCTGGTACTGCCGCAGAAGGCTATTGCGGGGCTCCACCAGGATACGTTTCATGGCGTCGAGGTCGAGGGGCCGCAGGTAGGAGATCACGGGCAGGCGACCGATGAGTTCGGGGATCATGCCAAAGCGCTTCACGTCGCGGTGGGTGATGTACTGCAGCATGTCCTCCTCCTTGATCTGCCGCTTATTAGCGTTACCGTAGCCGATGACCTTGGTGTTGGTCCGGCGGGCGATGATCTTTTCAATGCCGTCGAAGGCCCCCCCGCAGATGAAGAGGATGTTCTGGGTATTCACCTTGACGAGCTTCTGCTCGGGGTGCTTGCGGCCTCCCTGGGGCGGCACGTTCACGTCGGTACCTTCGAGCATTTTCAGCATGGCCTGCTGCACGCCCTCCCCGCTGACGTCGCGGGTGATGCTGGGGTTATCGCTCTTACGGGCCACCTTATCCATTTCGTCGATGTACACGATGCCATGCTCGGCGGCGGACACGTTGTAATCGCAGACCTGGAGCAGGCGGGAAAGGATGCTCTCGACGTCTTCGCCTACGTAGCCCGCCTCGGTGAATACCGTGGCGTCGACAATGGCAAAGGGGACCTGCAGGAATTTGGCGATGGTTTTAGCCAGGAGCGTCTTGCCCGTGCCGGTCCGGCCGACGAGCAGGATATTGCTCTTTTCAATCTGCACCTCGTCGTCGGAGGTGGAGGGGTGGGACAGACGCTTGTAGTGGTTGTAGACGGCCACGGAGAGGATCTTCTTCGCGGCGTCTTGACCAATCACGTACTTGTCGAGGTGCTCCTTGATCTGGCTGGGGATGATGCTCTTCGGCAGCTTAAAATCGTAGCCGGCCTTCTTGGGTTCGGTGGGGGCTTCCGCGGCGGCTTCGGGGTTGAGTCCGCCGTAGAGTTCTTCCGCGACGATCTCCTGCGCCTGCTCGACGCAGACCTCGCAAATGTGGGCATCGAGACCGGCGACGAGCACCAGGGCATCGCTCTTGTCGCGACCGCAGAAAGAACAGCGAAAATCTTGTCGTTTACCGCGCATCATAAGTCTGTAGGTAGTATAAAATAAGGTAGTCCTTAAAACACGGCGGGCCGGTACACGAAGTACGGCCCGCCGGTAATGTCAATTCGGGTTGACCGGTGCGGCGTAGCTTAGGCGTCGGCCTTATCGCGGTTGAGCACCTCGTCCACCAGTCCGTAAGCGACGGCTTCGGATGAGGTCATCCAGTTGTCGCGGTCGGAATCCTTCTCGATTTCCTGGAAGGTTCTACCGGTATGCTTGGCTAAGATAGTGTAAAGCTCCTCGCGCAGCTTCGAGATGAGGCGGTAGTTGATCTCCATGTCGGAGAACTGACCCTGCATGCCGCCGCTGGGTTGGTGGATCATGACCCGGGCGTGGGGCAGGATCGAGCGCTTGCCCTTCTCGCCGGCGGCGAGCAGCACGGAGCCCATCGAGGCGGCCAGTCCGGTACAGATCGTGGCCACGTCGGGCGTTACGTACTGCATCGTATCGTACATACCCATGCCGGCAATTACGCTGCCGCCGGGGCTGTTGATAAACATCTGTACATCACGCTTGGGGTCGACCGATTCCAGGAAGAGCAGCTGCGCCTGTACCACGTTAGCTACGTAATCATTCACGGCCACGCCCATAAAGATGATACGGTCCATCATCAGGCGGCTGAAGACGTCCAGGGCGGCAATGTTCATCTGACGCTCCTCAATCACGTTTGGCGAAAAACCCGTGACCTGCGGGGGCGCCATGCCGCCGATGGTCTGGGCGTATTTTTCCAGGTGCATGGTACTGAGACCCATATGGCGGGTCGCGTACTTCATGAATTCATCCTGGGGAACTTGGGGAGTCATAATCTTCTATTTTGTAGTTAGCTTCTCCCCGTAAACGCCCGAGTACCGCTAGGGTTGCGGGGCCTATTCTTCCTCCCCCGCGGGGGTATTGGCTGCATTAAATGCTTTAATGGCAGCGTTGAATTGCTCCACCGAGAGGGGTTTTTCCTCCAAACTGACGTCTTCGCGCACGGCCTTCATCACCTTCTTTTCGAGGGCGTTGCTGCTGAGTTCCTCGCGCTGCTTTTCGTCCTTGAGCATATTCTGGATGTAGTTGTCCAGGAACTCATCGGTCAGGAAGGGCGGGCGCTGGCCACCGAGCATCCGCAGGAGGTTCTCCAGGGCTTCGGCCCGGATGTCTTCGTACTCCAGCTCGATCTGCTTCTCCTCGGAAATCTTATTGCGGATCAGCATCCAGCGGACGCTGCGCTCGAAGAGGTCGAAGCTAGACTCCTTATCCTCCTTACTGAGCTTTTTCATAAGCGTAGTGGGGACCTCGAAGTCATGGCCCTCCACCAGGGCGCGCTGGATCTCGAAGTTGGCCATCGAGATGCCCTGGGCGTTGAACCCGGCCGCGGCGTCCTCGGCCAGTCGCTGGCGGAGCTGCTCTTCATTCGTCACCTCGCCGGCGGGGTCGAACTGGATGAAGAACTCCTCGTTCAGTTCGGCGGGCACGAGGCGGCTGATCTGGTTGACGGTGATGGTGAAGGTCTTGCCGCTCAGGTCGACCCTGGGCTTCTCCTTGCCGGCATCCTCCAGGTTATCGACGTCGTCGATTTCCACGTCTTCGAGATCGTCCGCGTTCTCCTCCTCGGTATCCGCTTTGCTTTCTTCGAGCTCCAGCATGTACTTACGGACGCTGGCCTCCGTGCCGTTCCTTTCGACCTGGGTAAGGTCGTCAACGGTGATGGAGTGCCCTACCGACTGGCCTACGAGCTGCTCCTTAATGTCTTCGCTGAGGCTATCTACGTACAGGGTCGTATCGTTCGTTAGGTCGCCGTCTACTTCCTGCACGGTCACCTTGAGGATGTCTTCGCCCTCGATAGTGCCGTCCTCGATCTCCTGGCTCTCTCCGCGCTGCTTGCGTAGGGAGGAAAGCTGCTCGTCGAGGAATTCCGCGTTGGTGTCCAGGACGTGCTTGGTAAAGGTCTGCTCGGGCACCTGCAGCTCAAAATCAGGTTCCAGGCCGAGGTCGTAGCTCAGCTTTAGGTCCTTGATGTTCATGGCGCTGATCTGCTCCACTTGCTCCTCCTCGTCGGGAATGGGGCTGAAGATGAGCTTGATCTTGTTCTCTTCGATGTAACCAAAGAGCTCCTGCTGGATGGTCTTATCCAGCATCGGACCGAAGATCTGGTTGCCCATCAGCTTACGCAATGCCGATACGGGCGTCTTGCCGCGGCGGAAACCCTTAATGTTGACCCGCTTGCTTTCCTTCTTCAGCGCTTCGTTAAGCTTGCTGCCAAGCTCCTCCTTCGTGAAGTTCAGTTGGATGCGACCAGTGACCGGTCCGGTCTTTTCGTACGTTACTTCCGCCATAATGCTACTGTGTTAAAAAGAAAGGCCTACCCCGAAAGGCAGGCCACGCTTGTGCGGGTGAAAGGACTCGAACCTTCACGCCTTGCGGCACTAGAACCTAAATCTAGCATGTATACCAATTTCATCACACCCGCGATAAAAACGGACGCAAAGGTAAGGAGGGGTTTCTAAATGCGCAAGCGCATGTAGAAACGGGCCGGGGTCTTGCGTCCTGAAACTACCTTTAGGTGATGTCCACCGAATCCACCACCTTCTGGCAAACCGCCCGCACCGCCGCCCACGCGCAGCGGCTGGCCAAGTTGACGCTGAGCAAGCCCCGTCGCAAGTCAGCCGATGCGCCGC
Organism: Lewinellaceae bacterium; assembly: GCA_963710195.1. GTDB lineage: Bacteria > Bacteroidota > Bacteroidia > Chitinophagales > Saprospiraceae > Neolewinella. The sequence goes on along the minus strand of CAVPZF010000001.1, from coordinate 519,695 downwards.
GCAACCTCTACGCCCGGCCGGTGGAGATTAAGGGGGAGCAGCAGCTGCAGGTCACCCACCGCTATGCCGACCGGGAGGAGGCCAAGAACTATTCGGTGGAGGACGGCCTGGCCTACCTCGAAGCCCAGCTGGAAGAAACCTACTACAACGGCGACCTGTTTGGTCCCGACGGCAAACTCTCGATTATGCAGAGCCGCAAGGGCAACGCCCGCCTGCGGGGCGACGCCATCCCCCAGGCCCCGGCGGATACCGAACACAATCGCGAACGGCACCGCGACGTAGCCGCCGACCGGCCCTACCTCCACGCGCTCGGGGTGACCACAGCGGACGGCGTAGTGACCAAGGCCGGTACCCGGAAATTCAAACAGATCAACAAGTTCGTAGAGATCGTCGACGGACTGCTCCGCGAGCATCCCCTACCGCCCGGCGCCCACGTGGTGGACATGGGCTCCGGCAGCGGCTACCTGACCTTCGCGCTCTACGATCACCTCGTCAATACCCTTGGCCTCGACGTGCGGGTCACCGGCGTAGAGCTGCGCCTTCCGCTGGTAGAGAAGTGCCGCAGCATCGCCGCCGCGAACGGCTTCGAAAACCTGCACTTCGTCGAGGGCTACATCGACAGCTACCACCCCGAGCGGCTCGACCTGCTCATTGCCCTCCACGCCTGCGATACGGCCACCGATGATGCCCTCTATCAGGGTATCATGGCCCACGCCGAGATTATGATTGTAGCCCCCTGTTGCCAGAAGCAGGTCCGGCGGGATATGGTCGTGCCCGGGGACCTGAAGCCCCTGCTCGACCACGGTATCCTCCTAGAGCGGCAGGCGGCTATGCTCACCGACAGCCTGCGCGCTCTTTACCTAGAGGGGCAGGGATACCGTACCAAGCTCTTCGAATTCATCCCCCTCGAACACACCGCCAAAAACGTCATGATCACCGCCGTACGGGGCAAAAAGCAGCCGGGCGCGCAGGTGCAGTGGGAAACCCTGAAGGAGCGTTTTGGTATTCGGCGGCACTACCTGGAGGAGTTGCTGGCGTAGCCCGCCTAGGTTCGACCGTAGACGGGTATTATCCTACCTTTGTGGCATGCCGGCTCGTACCCTGTACCTTTTGTTCCTGTTGCTCTTCCCCGGCACCCGCGTGCCCGCCCAGGCCCCCACGAACCGTACGGTCAATGCCCGGGCGGAACTGGCCAGCAAGGAGATCACCATCGGCGACCAACTGTACCTGGACATCAACGTTTCCGCGCCGCCGGGCACACAGGTGCGGCCGCTGGATCCGGCGCGTATCGATGGGCTACCCGGCATCGAGGTGATTAAGGACGAGGAACTTCGCGAAGTGGCCACCACCCCGGAACTGCTGCTGGAGCACCGCTTCCTGATCACCAGTTTTGATACCGGCTACGTGAGTATCCCCGCGCTGCCGATCTACTTTACGGATGCCTTCGGACTGGCGGATACGGCCTACACCAACGACCTGTTGCTGACGGTGAAGGGGGCCGTCGTCTCGGCCGAAGACGACATCTTGCCCATCAAACCGATCATCGAGGAGCCGCGCAACCTGGCCGATTATTGGTGGGTATTCCTGATCCTGCTAGTCGTCGTACTGGTACTCGGGTACCGGGAGTTCCGTCGTCGGCAGTCCGCCGTGGCTCCCCCGCCCCCACCGCCGCCGCCCGCCCACGTACGGGCCCTGGCGCAACTCGATGCCCTGGAAGCGCAGGCGCTGTGGCAACACGGGCGCACCGAAGATTACTACGTCGAACTAACCCGTATCCTGCGGCGCTACCTGGAGGACCGGTTCAATATCCCGGCACTGGAGCAGACGACCCGGCAAATCACGAACGCGCTGGATCAGCGGGCCGGGCTCGACCAGGGCCAGCGTACGGAGCTGGGCGAGCTGTTGCAGCTTTCCGACCTCGTCAAATTCGCCCGGGCTACGCCGGCCGAGGAGTTGCATCCGCGCGGACTGCAGCGGGTGCGGGAGTTCGTGCGGAAGACCGGAATGGAGGAAGGGCCAACAACCGCGCCGGCCGTCCCCGCGTCTGATGTAAAAGCGATCGAGTAGATGGGCTGGTGGAATCAATTTAGCTTCGTGTATCCGTGGATCCTGCCGCTTGCGGTGGTTCCGGTGCTGCTGTACGTCTGGAACCAGCGCCGTGCGGGGGAACGCCTGGTGAGTCTGCGGCTGCCGAGTACGCGGTCGGTGGACGGGCTGACCAGTTGGCGGAGTACTCTGCGGCCCTTTCTGCCCGTGCTGCGGGTGGCCGCCCTGGTGCTGATGATCGTGGCCCTGGCCCGGCCGCGCCTCGACCTGAGCGAGGAATCCGTGACCGCCGAGGGCATCGACATCGTGCTGACCATGGACCTTTCCACGAGCATGGGTGCCCAGGACTTCGAGCCCAACCGCCTGGAGGTGGCCAAGCAGGTGGCCCGCGACTTCGTCAAGCGGCGGCAGTTCGACCGCATCGGGCTGGTGGCCTACGCGGGGGAGGCCTACACCAAATCGCCGCTGACGGTGGATAAACAGATCATCGACCGCTTCCTCAGCGAACTGCAGATGGGGGAGATCACCGACGGCACCGCGATCGGCCTGGGCCTGGAGACCGCGATCAATCGGCTGAAGGAGAGCGAGGCGGCCTCGAAGATCATCATCCTACTGACCGACGGGGAGAACAACGCCGGCGACCGCCATAAACCGGAAGTCGCCGCGGAGATTGCCAAAAAGTTCGGAATCCGAGTCTACACCATCGGCGTGGGCAGCGGGGAGGAGACCCTCATGCCCTCGGCGCCCATCGGCGGCGGCCGCTACCGCTTTAAACCGACGCGTGGCACGGTGGACGACAAGCTGCTCGCCTACATCGCCGAAGAGACCGACGGCCGCTACTTCCGCGCCCGGGATACCGAGGAGTTGGAATCGATCTACGACTACATCGACGAACTGGAGAAAACGGAAATCGAGACCACCGTCTTCAAACGCTACGAGGAGCGCTTCGGGCGCTTCCTGGTGCTGGGCGTGTTCCTGCTCTTGCTGGAAACCGTTTTGCGCTACACCGTGTTAAAGACGATCCCGTAACTCCCGTACCAACGTGCCCCATTCCCTTCCCGCCGCCCGCCAACAGCTCGCCCAGGTCTACAGCTTGATGTACATCGAGGGTCGGCCCGGCTACGCGCAGGTCTCCTTTGCCGAAAGCATGTTTTCCGAGCTCTCCGACCTGCTCGATTACCTCCCGGAAGAGAACGCCACCGAACTGCTGTTCCGCCTCAGTGAGGGGGTGCCCGCCATTAAGGTAGCCGAGCTGTACAACGTGCTGATCTGGTCGGCCGACGCCCGCGGTACCGTCGACGCCGCCGAGATCCAGGAGTGGTTCTACAGCAAGCAGCGCCGCCGCGTCGAGATCGCCGCCCAGGTCGACCTCTTCCCGAGCAACAGCATGGACGAGTGCGAGCGGGTACTGGCCGTACTCAAAAAGCAATTCCCCGAGCTCGATTACCTCCTCAAGCCCCTTCTAAAGGAAGTCAAGGCCCAGATCAAGGAGGAGAAGGCCTGGTCGGATTACCGCCGCGATACCTTCGAGATGCCGAAGGAGATGACGCCGGACATTATGAAGATTATCGCGGGAATTAAGGCGCGGTGAGTAGTGCACCACGGAGGACGCTGAGGGCTGCACAGAGGTTTCACAGAGTAGCATTACCCAACCTCCGTGCTACCTCCGTGACGCCCTTCTTTACCTCCGTGGTGAACTTAAGCACCCTACCTTCCACCCCCTTAAACCTCCCCCCATGGTCCGCTTCGAGCACCCCGAATACCTCTGGCTCCTCTTCCTGGTCCCCCTCGTATTCGGCCTGTTCGTCTGGTACTGGCGGCGGCGGCGAGTGGCCCTGGACCGTTTTGCCGACCGGGAATTGCTACAGTACCTCGCCCCGGGCGTGAACCGGCGGCTGCCGTGGACGAAGATTGGATTAGTCGTACTGAGCCTGCCCTTCCTAGTCCTGGCGCTGGCTAATCCGCAGTGGTCGGCCCAGCGGGAGGAGATGCAGCGGCGGGGCATCGACCTGATCATTGCCCTGGACATCAGCAACTCCATGCTCGCCGAGGACGTGAAGCCCAGCCGCATGGACCGCGCCCGCTTTTTTACCACCACCCTGGTGGATGAATTGGCCGGCAACAACATCGGGGTGGAGCTTTTCACCTGCACGGCGGTGATGTCGGCCCCCCTGACCACCGACTACAATTTCGTCAAGAGCGTCGTCAGTACGGCGGCGCCCTACCAGATCAGTGCCCAGGGGACTAACCTGGCCGAGGCCATCACCACGGCCGAGCGTGCCTTTAGCGCGGAGAGTGCCAATCACCGGGCCCTCATCATCATCTCCGACGGAGAGGACCACGGAGGTGCCGCTGCCGCTGCCGCCGCGACCGCCTACGAGGCCGGGCTGCTCACTTATACGGTCGGCGTGGGGAAGTCGGGCGCCAGCCTGATGCCCGTCCAGCTCAACAACGGCCGCAACGACTTCATCCGGCAGGACGGCGGCAGCCCGGCCACTACCAGCGCCAATGCCGCCACCCTTGAGGACATTGCCACCAGCGGCGGCGGCAGCTACTTTTCCCTCGGGGGTGACAGCGAAAACCTCGCCCAGGCCCTCCGCGCCCAGGTCGACCGCATCGAGAAGCAGGAGTTTGAGACGCAGTCGTTCAGCTCCTACGACAGCTATTTCTACTGGTTTTTGGCCCCCGCGGTGCTGCTGCTGCTGGTGGAGATGAGCCTCGGGCGGAAGGACCGGAAGGGGGCTGAGCGGTGGGAGGTGTAGCCGGTACTTCGGTACAAGGCGGTCTCTGACCGCGATTGTGCTCCGCTGCCTATGGCAGCGGCGTAAGCGTTCTAACGCCGCGACTGCAAGTCGCGTTGCACGGTCGCTAGCGGAGCTAGCTGTGTACCGACTGCGCCAGGTCCCGCACGATGCGCCAGTAATTGCCGTGCTCCAGCCGCAGCACCCGCTCGGCGATCTTTTCCGGGTGAATCATTGGGGTCGAGGCGGACGGCGGCCTGGTAGATCATGCTGCCCTCATCGTAATTTTCATTGACGTAGTGGATAGTAATGCCGCTTTCTAAATCACCGGCGGCTTTAACGGCTGCGTGCACGTGGTGACCGTACATCCCCTTGCCGCCATATTTAGGCAGGAGGGCGGGGTGAATATTGACGATCTTGTCGGGGAAGGCCTGGACCAGGTAGGGGGGGATAAGCCAGAGGAAACCAGCCAGGACGATTGAGTCGATCGCGTAGGCCTCCAGGGCGGCCAGCAATTCTGTGCCCTCCCGCCAGTCGGTGCGCGTGACGACGAGGCTCGGCACCCCGCGCTCCGCCGCCATGCTGTAGTCCGCCGGCCGTGGCCTTGGTTGCTGACGAGCAGAACTACCTCCACGCCGTCTTCCGGGTGCGCCTGGAAGCGGTCGATGATCACCCGGGCGTTAGACCCGCCGCCGCTGATGAAAAGCGCGATGCGTTTGCTCATGGGTGCAAGTACGGGATTTAGTTGTTGGATTGGTGGATGAGGGAGTTGGTGAATTAGCCCGCAGCGCACTTGCCCCTCGCTTTGCTCGGGTTAGTGGCGGTCATTTCGGCTAGTGCGATGCGAGCGTCAGAAACGCGCGCAACTCAATAATTCACCAATTCACTCATCCAACAATTCTACGCAATCGCCTTAATTCGGCTGGCCGTATAGATCGCGACCAGGCTCATCACGATGGTAAAGTAGCCGAGGAGTTCGTAGTGCTGCAGCTTGCCGTCGGGGCCCTCGGTGATGATGAAGCCGGCGATGACCGTGCTGAAGAACAGCGCCATCTCGTTGACCGACTGGCGGATACTCATGAAGCCACCACGATTTTCGGGGCGCACGACGGAGGTGATCATGGTCGTCGCCGGGACGTTGCGACCGCTGGCGACCACGAAAAAGGAGCTGGTGACCAACAGGGCGAGGGGGATGGAGGTCGTATCCAGATTGGTCAGGGCGTAAATGCTAAACAGGGCCAGTACCGAGGCGATGGTGAATATCCGCAGGCGGCCGTAGCGATCGGCGAGCTTGCCGAAGAGCGGCAGCAGCACGACGGTGAGCAAACCGCCGATGAGGTAGACGAGGCTTACCTGCTTGTCGGCAAAGCCAATGTTGATCTGCATGTAAGGGGCGATGAAGGGGATGATCGTGAAGTGGCCCAGCATCAGGGTGAGGGTGAAGAGGAGGGCGGCGCGCTGGTTGGGGTTGCTGAAGATGGTGCGGAAGGGATCCACGACGCGGGCGAGGGCAGTGGTAGGTTGGAGCAACTGTGCTTCCGGGTCACGGATGGCGTCGCCTTCCGGGATGATCGCCTGCTCCACGAGGTGGCCGCGCATAGACGGAACGGTAAAGAAGGCGATGGTAACGAACAGCCCGGCCAGCGCCGCCGTAGCGTAGAAGGGGGTGTGCCAGGTGTATTCCGCCGCGATCCAGATGCCGGCCGGCACCCCGATCACCGAAGCCGCCGAGAAGGCCGTCATCACCCAGCCCATGGCCGAGGCCCGCCGTTCCAGCGGAATAACGTCACCCACCACGGCCAGCACCAACGCCCCCAACGTGCCGCCAAACAGCCCGGTGCCGAAGCGGGCGGCCAGCAGGAAGAGGTAGGTGGGCGCGAAGGCACAGGCTAGCGTGCCGACCGTGAAGCACGAAAACAGGAAGAGCAGGGCTGACCGCCGATCAAAGCGGTCAATCACTACCGTACTCACCAGATTGCCGGTAAAGGCAGCCAGGGCGTAGGCCGAGACCACCCAGGCAAACTGTCCCGGCGTAATGTCAAAGGCCTGCATGATCGTCTTGCCCAAGGGCATGATGATCATAAAGTCGATGATGTGACAGAACTGGACCGTCGCCAGGATGAAAAGTAAACGCTTTTCGTTGATCATGCGGGCCGGCTTTGGCAGAGCTCGACGAGGACGCCGTTGGTGCTTTTGGGGTGGAGAAAACAGACCAGCTTGTTGTCGGCTCCCTCGGTCGGGGCATCCTGGAGCAGTTCAAAGCCATCCTCCCGCAGCCGCTGCATCTCCGCATGAATATCGTCGACCTCGAAGGCCAGGTGGTGGATGCCGGGGCCGCGCTTCTCGAGGTACTTCTGGATGGGGCCGGCTTCGTTTTCGGGGGCTACGAGCTCCAGTTTGGCCGCCCCGTCCCCGCCGGTAAAGAAGCTGGTCGTGACCGACTGTTGCGCTACTGTCTCCCGCTTGTACGAACTGCGGCCCAGCAAACGTTGCAGTAAGTTTTCACTTTCGTCGAGGTCCGCTACGGCAATACCAATGTGCTCTAAACGCATGTTTCTCGGGGTTGAAGTAGGACAACACCCGTTCCGCGCGAAGGTTAGTCGGGAACGCGGGTGCAGGGGGTCTACTTGCTCGATCCGGACACTCGGAGGTGCTTGAGGCACACTCCGAGGTCCTAGCTCATTTCCGGGGACGCTGGACAGGACCTCGCAGTGTGGCTAAGCGGAGCGGCGGCCACCTACGAGTGTCCGGATACGATACCCACGAAAACCCCAAGCCGTAACTTGCACCCATGATTGCCACCGACCACGCCACCGCCATTCCCGGGAACTCGCGCACCTGCGCACCGCCGCCCACCAGCTCAACCGCTTGCCGGAAGCCAAGCTCAACGCCTGCCTACGTAGACTGGCCGAACTGACGGAGCAAGAAACCGAAACCTTGCTCACTGCCAACGCCCGGGACCTGGCCCGGATGGAACCGGAGAACCCCAAGTACGACCGCCTACTCCTGACCCCCGAGCGGCTCCAAACCATTGCCGATGACCTGCGCCGGTTAGCGGAGTTGACCTCGCCCCTGGCGGTGACGCTGGAGGAACGGGAACTGGCCAACGGACTGGCCCTGAGCCGTGTATCGGTACCCATTGGCGTGGTGGGCATTGTGTTCGAATCGCGGCCCAACGTGACCTTCGACGTCTTCGCCCTGAACCTGAAAGCCGGCAACGCCACCGTGCTGAAGGGGAGCCGCGACGCCGCCGACAGCAACCGCGCCATCAAGGAACTGATCGATCGCGCCCTGAGCGATACCGGGCTGCCCGCCGCCTGCTACCTGGCCCCCGCCGGACGCGAGGCCCTGGCGCCGATCCTGACGGCCGACGGACTGGTCGACGTGATCATCCCCCGCGGCAGTCAGGGACTGATCGACTACGTGCGAGCCCACGCCACCGTGCCCGTCATCGAGACCGGCGCCGGCATCTGCCACACCTACGTGGACGCCCCGGCTAACCTGGACTGGGCGCGAAACATCCTCACCAATGCCAAGGCCCGCCGGGTGAGCGTCTGCAACGCGCTGGATTGCCTGCTGCTGCACCGCGATCAGCTCGCCCACCTGCCCGACTTGCTGCACGAATTGGGCGGGACGCACGGGTGCGAGGTGTACGCCGATCCCGCAGCCTTCGCGGTCCTCGCGGGCGGCTATCCCGTCGCCCTGCTGAAGCACGCCAACGAGGATTCTTACGGTACGGAATTCCTACGTATGGCCATGTCAGTGAAGACCGTCGATGACATCGACGCGGCCATCGCCCACGTCGCCCGCTACGGCAGCCGCCACAGCGAGAGCATCGTGAGCGAGGACGAGATCAACCAGGCCCGCTATATGCGGGAAGTGGACGCCGCCGTGGTGTACGTGAACGCCAGTACCGCCTTTACCGACGGGGGACAGTTTGAGCTCGGCGCCGAGATCGGCATCAGTACCCAGAAGCTGCACGCCCGGGGGCCGATGGGCCTGGCGGCCCTGACGAGCTACAAGTGGTTGGTGCGGGGCGACGGGCAGGTGCGCTGACCCGAGCTTCGCCGCCGCTGGAGGATAACGTATTTTGCGCCCTATGCTCCGCAGCTTATCCCGCGTCCGCCTGACGACCACCGCCCTTGACCTGCGGCTGGCCCTGGTCCTGCTGCTCGTTACCCTGGGGATCGGTATGGTTGGCCTGATGCTGATCGAGGGCTACACCCTGATCGATGCCTTTTACATGTCGGTGATCACGATCTCCACGGTGGGCTTCGGGGAGGTGCGGCCGCTGTCGGGGGCAGGGCGCATATTCGTATCCGCCCTGGTGGTCGTCAACATCGGGGTGGTGGCCTACGTGTTGGCGGCCTTCTCCTACTACGTCATTGACGGTAAAATCTTCGAGACCATGCAATACAACCGGATACAGTCGCGCATCGGGAAGATGCAGGGACATACCATCGTCTGCGGCTACGGTAAGTACGGCCGGGAGATTATTCATCACCTGCAACTGCACAAATATCCCTTCGTGGTCATCGAGCAGGAGCGGGAGAAGCTGGACCACTTGTTGGAAGAAGACCCGAACGCCCTATACGTGGTCGACGATGCCACCCACGACGAGGCGCTCTTCGCCGCGGGTATCGACCGGGCCAGCGCCCTGATCACCGCCCTCGACGACGACAGCGACAACCTCTTCATCGTGCTTTCCTCCCGGGACCTGAACGCCAACCTCCGCGTCGTCAGCCGGGCCAAGGAGGTGCGCGGCCGCCAGAAAATGATGAAGGCCGGGGCCACCCACGTCATCATGCCCGAGCAGATCGGCGGTTTCTACATGGCCACCCTGATCTCCAAACCGGGGGCGGTGGAATTTTTTAGTTTTATTACCAACGAGCTCGCGGCCGACATCGGCTTCGAGGAATTGCGCTACGACCAACTGCCCGAAAAGTACCGCGACAAACCCATCCTGGAACTCAACCTGCGCTCCACAACCGGCGTCAACATCATCGGCCACCGGCTCGAGGGCGGCAAGTACCAGGTGAACCCCAGTCCGCAGACGATCCTACGCCCCGAGGGCAGCTTTATTGTAGTAGGAAACCCCCAGCAACTCCAGGATCTTCGGGAGTTGCTGAAGCTGTAACAAACCGAACCACCCACGTCGCCCGGGGCAGACTCGCAAATCACCGGTGGAAGGTTGAAGCGATCGGGACGGCGGGGTGGCCGGTTTGGTGTAAATGAAATACCGCGTACCCACTTGCGATCGCACCGCGGGGAGCTTTAGGTAATATTTAAGTTTTATGTCCGACCACCCCCTCTTCACCGCCCTGACTTCCCCGGCCCACCGCCGCGCCCTCGGCCGGGCCATTACCCTGGTGGAGAGCAGTCGCTCGGAAGACCAGACGGCCGCCGCGGAGCTGATCGCGCTGGCCGAGCAGTACCTCCCGCCCCGACCGACCTTCCGGCTCGGGATTAGCGGCACGCCGGGGGTAGGCAAGTCGACCTTCATCGAAGCCTTCGGGCTGGAACTCGTGCGCCGGGGTCACCGCCTGGCCGTCCTGGCCATCGATCCGACCAGCTCGCTCAGCGGGGGTAGCATCCTGGGCGATAAGACGCGTATGGAACTGCTAACCCGCGAGGAGGCGGTGTACATCCGTCCCAGCCCCAACGCCGGCGAGCTGGGGGGAGTAGGCCCGGCCAGCCGGGCGGCCGTGCTCTTGTGCGAGGCGGCGGGCTACGACTACGTCATCGTCGAGACGGTCGGGGTAGGGCAGGCCGAATGGCAGGTGCACGGAATGACCGACGCCTTCTTGCTGCTGGCTCAGCCGGCGGCGGGCGACGACCTGCAGGGCATCAAGCGCGGCATCCTGGAACTCGCCGATCACCTCGTGGTCAACAAGGCCGACCGCCTCCCGCAGGAAGCCAAGCTGGCCGCGGCGGAGCTGCGCCGGGGACTGCACCTCGCCCCGGCCCGGCCCGACGGCTGGACGGTGGAAGTGGCTACCGCCAGTGCGCTCACGGGTGTCGGGGTAGGGGAGGTCGCCGACCGCATGGAAAGTTACCGGGGGCAACTCCGCGTGGAGATCGCCCGGCGGCGGGAGAGGCAGCGCACCGCCTGGCTCCGGGAGGAACTCGCCCGCGAACTGCTGCGGCGGCTGGAGGGTTACTTAGTGGCAGCCGGACTGGAAAACGACCAACTCCGGGCCCTGCTCGACCAACACATCACCATTCCAACCACTGCTGGTGTTATACTAGCAGATTTTCAAAAACAACAGTAACCCATGAGATCATTTTCCACCCTGGCCATCGTCGTCGGTATCCTGGCCGTCCTGCTGATCGCAGGCTGTTCGAGCTATAATGGATTCGTCAACTCCGAGGAGAATGTCGAGAAGGTCTGGTCTGACGTCGAGACGCAGTATCAGCGCCGCTCCGACCTGATCCCCAACTTGGTCGCCACCGTAAAAGGCGCCGCCGAATTTGAGCGCGGTACGCTGACGGAAGTGACCGAAGCCCGCGCCCGGGCAAGCTCCATCAACATCGATGCGTCTAACCTCACGCCGGAGATGCTCGAGCAGTTCCAGGCCGCCCAGGCCCAGGTCAGCCAGGGGCTGGGCCGCCTGCTGGCTACCGCGGAGGCCTACCCCCAGTTGCAGTCGAATCAGCAATTCCAGGCCCTGCAGGATGAATTGGCCGGCACGGAGAACCGGATCGCCACCGCCCGTTCGCGCTTCAACGAGGCGGCCACCGGCTACAACATCCAGGTACGCCGCTTCCCCGGTGCCCTGTTCGCCTCCGTCTTTGGCTTCGAGCAGAAGCCGCAGTTCCAGGCCGAGGCCGGTGCCCAGAGCGCCCCGAACGTGGAATTCTAATGGTGAAATTTTTCAATTTGGAGGAAGAGGCCCGCATCGTAACCGCCATTCGCGGGGCCGAGCAGGCTACTTCCGGAGAGATCCGCGTCCACGTCGAGGTCGGTGCCCGCAAGCCCGCCCTCGACGTGGCGGCCCGGGTTTTCCGCCAGCTAAAAATGCAGGAGACCCAGGACCGCAACGGCGTCCTAATCCTGCTGGCCGTCGACCGACGCGAGTTCGCTATCCTAGGCGACGAGGGCATCAATAAGGTGGTCCCCGAAGATTTCTGGGCCACCGAGCGGGATCTCATGCAGCAACACTTTAAGCAAGGCGAATTCGCCACCGGCATTGAGAAAGTTATTCAACAGATCGGGACGAAGCTCAAGCAGTATTTCCCCTACCAGACGGACGACGTGAACGAGCTACCCGACGAGATTTCCTATAACTGATCCGGGTTCGCCCGCTTCGTCCGATCAGTCAAAACCCCCTTACCGTGAGCCACCCCCTGACCAGCAGTATTCTTCGACGCACGCTCGCGGTGGTGGGGCTTCTTCTTTTCTCCGTTCTGCTGCTCGCCCAGCCCACCATCCCGGCCAAGAGCAACCAACTCGTCAACGACTACGCGGGGTTGATGACCTCGGCCCAGCAGGCCGACCTTACGCAGCGCCTCAATGCCTATGCGCAGGAAACTTCGACGCAGATCGCCGTAGTCACCGAGGCCTCCCTGCAGGGGGAGGACGTATTCGACCGCAGTCTGGCCATTGCCGAGGGCTGGGGCATCGGAGGCTCGCCGGACAAGGATAACGGCATACTCGTCTACATCGCCCGCGACGACCGTAAGATCTTCATCCAGACCGGCTACGGCGCGGAGGGCTTTCTCAACGACGCCCGGGCCGGGCGCATCATCCGCAACATCATGACCCCCGCCTTCCGGCAGGGCGATTACTACGCGGGCATCGTCGGGGCCACCCAGGCGATCATGGACGCGGGGCGGGGGGAATACACCGCCGACGAGGTGCCGGAAGCGGGTGGTGCGGGCATTCCGCCGGTATTCATCTTCATCTTTATTTTCATCATCTTCTCCCTGCTCTCCCGTTTCGGTAATCGCCACGATGACGACGACGATGACGACGGCGGCTACTGGCGCGGCGGACGCTACGATGATCGGCACCCCCGGCGTAGAAGGCGCGGCGGGGGATGGATCATCTTGCCCGGTGGCTTCGGCGGCGGAGGTGGTGGGGGCGGCGGCTTCGGAGGCTTTGGCGGCGGCGGCGGCGGTTTTGGCGGTTTCGGCGGGGGTGGTTTCGGCGGCGGCGGCGCCGGCGGGGGCTGGTAATTAACACGGCCTTGACAGCCAATCCGCGGGTATATGCGTTAGGCTTGCGTTACTTCGCCCACAATTTTTCGCTATGCGCCATTTCTTTCTGGCCCTACTTTTGTCCCTATCCGCCGGCGTCTACGCCCAGTCCGCGGCCGCTTCCACCTGGCAACAACTGGCCAAGATCACCTACGAGAAGAAGTACGACGAGCTCCTGGGCTTCAAGGTCGACGTACCCGTGTTCGGAAAAGAGATTAAGGCCATGGCGGGCAAGACCATTGAGATCAGTGGCTACATCGTGCCGGTAGAGGGCTACAAGAGCCACGAGGAGTTCGTCTTCAGCGCCTACCCCTACAATATGTGCTTCTTTTGCGGGGGCGCGGGTCCGGAGACGGTCATGGAAGTGACGGCCAACGAACCGGTGAAGTACAGCACCTCCCGCATTACCCTGCGCGGCAAGCTGCAACTCAATGACGCGGACATCAACAAGCTGATGTACCAACTCACGGAGGCTGAATTGGTGTCTAAGTAAGCAGCGTTCGCGCTGAATTTACGAGCACCGGAGCGAGGAACACGATAGTATGCGCTGCGGACCCTCCGTGTCTCTGTGGTTAATTGAGCCCCTTGAGTATGCGAAATGGCCCGAACACCCGCCCTATGCGGCTAAACCTCACGCTTTTGAAGACCTACCATCTCTTTTCCGTTCTACTCTTCTTCCTGCTCGTTACGGCCTGTAAACAGGATGGCCCCCTTCCCGCCGAAGACTCCGCACCCGTGTCCGCGCCCAAACGCGACGCGAAGCCGGTCCCGAAATTCGACCGCGACAGCGCCTACGCCTACGTGGAGCAGCAGGTGAGCTTTGGGCCCCGCGTAGTCAACAGCGCGGCCCACCGGCAGACGCGGGAATGGCTGGTGGGTAAACTGGAAAGCTTCGGCGCGGAAGTCACCGAGCAGGAATTCCGAGTGACCGCTTACGACGGTTTCGAGATCGAAGCGACCAACCTCATCGCCCGCTACGCCCCCGATCTGCCCGATCGCATCCTCCTGGCCGCCCACTGGGACACGCGGCCCTGGGCCGACAGCAAGCTCGAGACCGACCCCACCGCCGTGGTCAACGGGGCCGATGACGGCGCCAGCGGCGTCGGCGTACTGCTCGAAGTGGCCCGCCAACTCGGCATGAGCACCCCGGACATTGGCGTAGACATCGTATTCCTGGACGCCGAGGACTACGGTAAATCAAAGGAGGGCGGCACCAACAGTTACGGCCTGGGTGCCCAACATTACGCCAGGAACATCCCGGCCCCGAAACCCCGCTTCGGTATTTTGCTGGATATGGTGGGTGCGCGCGACGCCCGCTTCGCCGTAGAGGGCTTTTCGCAGCAGTACGCCCCCCAGGTCATCAGAAAGGTCTGGCGACTGGCCGACGGCATGGGTTACGGCAGCTACTTCGTCAACGAGCAGGTCGGCCGGATCACGGACGACCACTACTTTCTGAATACCATGGGCGGCATCCCCACCATCGACATCATCAACCACAATAAGGACTCGGAGACCGGCTTCGTCGACCACTGGCACACCGGCGACGACAATATGGATAAGATCGATAAACGCACGCTGCGGGCGGCCGGGCAGGTGGTGCTGGCGGTGGTGTTTCGGGAGGCGGCTGGTACGTTATAGGAAAGATTCACCACAAAGGAAATGGAGGGCTTCACCGCCGTAGGCAGCTGGGCAGGAAAAGGGGAGAAGAAGCCGTCTCGGGCTAAAATGTCTAGCGATGTGCTCGGTGCTTTCTCCGTGAAGCCCTCTGCTCTCTGTGGTGGATTTTGTTACTGAGCGGAGCGAAGTAACCCCCCCATATCCACCTGAGGCCCGATCATCCCCGCCAACTCCTCAATCTTCACCCGTACTTGTTCGAGGGTGTCGCGGTCGCGGACGGTGACGGTACGGTCTTCCAGGCTGTCGAAGTCGACGGTGATGCAGAAGGGGGTGCCCACGGCGTCCTGGCGGCGGTAGAGCTTGCCGATGGAGCCGGTGTCGTCGTACTGCACCTCGAAGCGGAAGCGCAGGTCGTCGAAGATTTCCTTGGCCATACGGACCAGCCGCTCGTCGTTGCGCTTAAGCGGCATGATGGCCGCCTTGATGGGCGCGATGGCGGGGTGGAGGGCCAGCACGGTGCGGGTGTTGTTGGGGTCATCCTGTCCGGGCACCTGCTCCTCGCGCAGAGCGTGGGTAAGGGTAGCCAGGAATAGGCGGTCGGCACCGATGGAGGTCTCCACCACGTAGGGGACGTAACTTTCCTTGGTTTCGGGATCGAAATACTGGAGTTTTTTACCGCTCAGCTCCTGGTGGGCACCGAGGTCGAAGTCGGTGCGGCTGTGGATGCCCTCCAGTTCCTTGAATCCGAAGGGGAACTCGAACTGGATGTCGACGGCGGCATCGGCGTAGTGCGCCAGGTTATCGTGGTCGTGGAAGCGCAGTTTCTCTTGCGGGTGCAGCGCCAGGTGCCACTTGAGGCGGGTTTCCTTCCACTTCGCGTACCATTCTTGTTGGGTGCCGGGGGGAATGAAGAACTGCATCTCCATCTGCTCGAACTCCCGCATGCGGAAGATGAACTGGCGGGCGACGATCTCGTTGCGGAAGGCTTTACCGATCTGGGCGATGCCGAAGGGCAGCTTCTGGCGGGTACTCTTCTGTACGTTGGTAAAGTTAACGAAGATGCCCTGGGCGGTCTCGGGGCGTAGGTAGAGCTTGCCTTCCTCGCCGGCGATGTTGCCCAGCTGGGTGGAGAACATGAGGTTGAACTGCCGCACGTCGGTCCAATTCTTGCTGCCGGTGTCGGGGTCGCTGATGCCCAGGTCTTCGATGAGCTGCTTGAGCCCGGCCATGTTGCCGTCGGTCATAGCCGTAGCCAGTTGCTTGGCGATGCTATCTCGTTCGGCGGCGTAGCGCAGGATGTTGGGGTTGGTCGCGCGGAACTCTGCCTCGTTGAAAGCATCGCCGAAGCGCTTGAGCCCCTTGGCGACCTCCTTGTTCATCTTGCCCTCGATCTTGTCCATATAGTCCTCGATCAGGACGTCGGCGCGGAAGCGTTTCTTGGAATCCTTATTATCGATGAGTGGATCATTAAAGGCGTCGACGTGGCCGGAGGCCTTCCAGGTCTTGGGGTGCATGAAGATGGACGCGTCGATGCCGACGATGTTGTCGTGCAGTTGCACCATGCTCCGCCACCAGTACTCCTTGAGGTTGTTCTTGAGCAACACGCCATTGGGGCCGTAGTCGTAGGCGGCGGCCAGTCCGTCGTAGATCTCACTGCTCTGGAAGACGAAGCCGTTCTCTTTGGCGTGGGCGGTGAGGGCTTTGAAGTCGATCTCGGTGGCCATGGGGGAGTAGATTTAAGGCGCGAAGATAGGCAGCGGCTCGTGACCGCCGGTCGTGGCCGGTGAACTCCGACCGGAGCTTGGGAAGCGAATTTACTTTGCACCTGCGGCCCCGCCTACGCGTTCGGCTGATGTACCTTACGCACCAACACGATACGCACATGGGAGAAGAAAAAGTAAACGTACCCACGTCCGACAGCCGCTCGGCCTTTACCCACCACCTCCTACAGGATGTGCAGGCGCTGGAGTACATGCTGAAGCATAAGTGGTTCGAAACGGACACCATTCGCATCGGAGCGGAGCAGGAACTCTGCCTGGTCGATAAAAAGACCCTAAAGCCTACGCCAAAGAATATCAGCGTACTCAAGCGGCTGAAGGACTACCCCTGGGCCACCACGGAGATCGCGCGCTTCAACCTGGAATGTAACCTGACGCCCTACGTGTTCACGGGCGACGCCCTCCGCAAGCTGGAGGAGGAGAATATGTACCAGCTCAAGCTCGTTAAGCAGGCCGCCAAGGCCAGCAATGCCGAAATCGTCCTGACCGGTATCCTGCCCACCTTACGGAAGTTTGACCTGGGCCTGGAGAACCTTACTCCAAAGCCTCGCTACCTTGCCCTCATCGAGGCCATCAAGGCGCAGCAAAAGAATTCGAACGGCTTCGAGCTTAACCTACAGGGCATCGATGAGCTCAACATCCACCACGATAGTCCCCTGCTCGAAGCCTGTAACACCAGCTACCAGGTCCA
This sequence comes from Lewinellaceae bacterium, assembly GCA_963710195.1. Classification (GTDB taxonomy): domain Bacteria; phylum Bacteroidota; class Bacteroidia; order Chitinophagales; family Saprospiraceae; genus Neolewinella. The sequence goes on along the minus strand of CAVPZF010000001.1, from coordinate 502,623 downwards.
CCTGCAGGTAACCCCCGATACCTTCGTGCCGCTGTACAACATCGCCCAGGCGGTGGCCGCGCCGATCCTGGCGATTGCGGCGAACAGCCCACTCGTATTCGGCAAGCGACTCTGGCACGAGTCGCGCATCGCCCTGTTCCAGCAGTCGCTGGACGTACGCACGAGCAAGGAGCACATGCGGCAGAGTGAGCCCCGCGTAAGTTTCGGCACCCGCTGGCTCGACCAGAGCATCATGGAGATCTACAAGGAGGATATCGCCCGCTTCCGGGTGCTACTCGGCACGGAGATCGACGAGGACAGCCTCGAGCGCATTGGCAAGCGGGAGATCCCCAAGTTGCGCGCCCTGCAGGTACATAACGGCACGGTCTACCGCTGGAACCGCCCCTGCTACGGCATCAGCGACAACGGCATGCCCCACCTCCGCATCGAGAACCGGGTGCTGCCCGCCGGCCCCACCGTCCTCGACCAGACCGCCAACGCCGCCTTCTGGTTGGGCCTGATGATGGGCATGGCGCACAAGTTCAAGGACATCCGCGAGCACCTCAGCTTTGCCGATGTCAAGGACAACTTCATGAAGGCCGCTAAATTCGGTATCGATACCCAGTTTACCTGGTTCAACAACCGCAAGATCAGCTGCCGGGACCTCATCCTGCAGGAGCTCCTGCCATTGGCTTACGATGGCCTGGTGGCGCAGGGCATCGACACCCCCGACATCGAGCGCTACCTCAGCGTGATCCAGGGCCGTGCCGAAGCCCACCAGACCGGTGCCCGCTGGCTGCTCAAGTCCTTCACCCAGCTCACCGAGCGGGTCAACCGCGACGAGGCCGTCACCATCCTCACTTCCCAGATGGTGAAGTGCCAGATGAACGAGGACCCCGTACACAAGTGGCCCATTCCAAAAACCGAGGACCTCAAGCACTACCGCCCCGTGGGCCTGCGCGTGGAGGAATTTATGGAAACCGACCTCTTTACCGTCCGCGAGAACGACCTGTTGGAATTGGTCGGCGATCTTATGGACTGGCGCAAGCTCCGCTACCTGCCCGTAGAAGACGAGGACGGTCACCTTTGCGGCCTTATTACCACCCGCAAGCTGCTGCGCTACTACATCCAAAAGGGCCGCCTCGATAACGAGATGGACGATTTTAAAACCGTGGCCGACCTCATGATCAGTGCGCCGGCCACCGTGAGCCCCCAAACCACCATCACCGAAGCCATGGAGGTGATGCGCGGGAACAAACTGGGCTGCCTTCCGGTCGTCAAAAACGACGAGCTGGTAGGCATCATCACCGAGATGGACTTTTTGCGGGTGGCCGGGAGGTTGATTGAAAGGTTGAAGTAAGGATATGCGATATGCGATTCTCGATATACGATATGTGAGGTGGCTACCGCAAGCCCCATTCGCCAGCCTCGCTGTCTCGCGTACAACATGCGGTAGCCACGAGCGTAGCGAGCATGCCCTAGCGGTAGCACCTCGCATATCGAGTATCGCATATCGAGTATCGCATATCGAGTATCGCATATCGAGTATCGAGTATCGAGTATCGCATATCGAGTATCGCATATCGTCTATCGCATATCCTCTACAGGTCGTCTATCGCATACCCTCTACAGGTCGTTCATCGCATATCGTCTGAATATCTTCTATCATAAATTGTAAATCCAAATGTCCCAAATCCCGAGACTAACCCCCATGAACGACAAGGTCACGCTGCTGTCACTGACCAACAGCCTGTACCTGTCGAAGCAGATCGCGGAATCTTACGGACATCCCCTTGGACAGTTTCGGGTGGCACAATTCAGCGACGGAGAGATGCAGCCCATCATCGAGGAGTCGGTGCGCGGCGAATATGTCTTCATCATCGGCAGTACCTTCCAGCCCAGCGATAACCTGATGGAGATGCTGTTGACCATCGATGCGGCCAGGCGAGCCTCGGCGGGGTATGTCTGTGCCGTGATTCCCTATTTCGGTTATGCGCGCCAGGATCGGAAAGACCGCCCCCGCGTCCCCATCAGCGCCAAGTTGATTGCCAATTTGCTGGAAGCAGCCGGAGTAGACCGCATCATGACGCTCGATTTCCATGCCGACCAGATCCAGGGCTTCTTCGATATACCGGTGGATCACCTGCGGAGTGAGGCCATCTTTTTTCCCTACTTTGAGGGACAGGATATGAAAAAGGTCGTTTTTGCCAGCCCGGATATGGGCGGCGTGAAGCGAGCCCGGGCCTACGCCAAGTTTTTCGAGCGGGACATGGTCATCTGCGACAAATACCGCAAACGGGCCAATGAGATCGCCGGCATGACCCTGATCGGTGACGTGTCTGGGGCCGACGTGATCCTGGTCGATGACCTCATCGATACCGCCGGTACCCTCTGCCGGGCCGCTGACCTGATCATGGAAAAGGGGGCTAAATCCGTGCGGGCCATCGCTACCCACCCCATGCTTAGTGGTAATGCTTACGAGAATATTGAGAACAGCCAGCTCGGGCAATTGCTCGTGTCCGATACCATTCCCCTAAACCGGGAGAGTGAGAAGATCAGGGTACTTTCTTCCCACGACCTCTTTGCGCGGGCGATTCGGAATACGCACGATAATGAGAGTATTTCGGCGCTGTTTGTAAATTAGAAGAGGGGGTTAACGGGTTATGGGGCTGAGGGGGTCAAGGATCCTGCAATCCCTGCGTCCTCCCCCCCTAACCCGCTAACCCCCTGCCCCCTTGCCCCGAAGGAAACTCTACGACTACAACGCCCACTTCCGCGCCGAACTGGCCCGCCTCAACCCGCGTCAGCGCGCGGCGGTAGAAACCATCGAGGGCCCCGTCATGGTCCTAGCCGGCCCCGGCACGGGTAAGACCCACCTGCTGGCCGCGCGCATCGGTAACATATTGCTGCAGACCGACGCCGGCGCCCAAAACATCCTCTGCCTAACCTTTACCGACGCCGGGGTAAAGGCCATGCGACAGCGACTGCTCAGCTTCATTGGGCCGGAAGCCCACCGGGTGAGCATTTTCACCTTTCACGGCTTCTGCAGCCAGGTCATCCAGAATAACCTACACTACTTCGGCAAGCCCGGCCTCGAACCCCTGGCCGAACTGGAGCGCATCCGCATCATCCGTACCCTACTCGAGGGACTGCCGCAAACCGACCCCCTCCGCCTCGGCTACCACGAAACCTTCCACTACGAAGACCACCTCCAGGACCTATTCGCCCAGATCAAGGCCGAAAACTGGACCGAAGACGACCTGCAGCAGCGCATCAGTACTTACGTAAACGGCCTCGAGACCCATCCGGAGTTTATCTACAAAACCAACTACAAGGGCAAGAAGAAGGGCGACCCCAACGAGGGTAGGATCGCCGAAGAACGCCTCCGCATGGCCAAACTCGCCTCCGGCGTAGCCCTTTTTTCCGGCTACCAGGAGGCTCTAAGGCAGCAACGCCGCTACGACTACGGCGACATGATCGGCTGGGTACTGCGCGCCTTCCACGACCACCCGAGTCTACTGCGCAGCTACCAGGAGCGTTACCGGTACCTCCTCATCGACGAATTTCAGGACACCAACGGCAGCCAGGACCGCATCATCCGCCACCTCACCGACTACTGGGAAAACCCCAATGTATTCATCGTTGGCGACGACGACCAGGCCATCTACGAGTTTCAGGGGGCCCGCCTCAATGCCATGGTCGATTTTCACAACCGCTACGCCGGCGACCTAACTATCGTCACCCTCAACGAGAATTACCGCAGCACCCAGCCCATTCTCAACGCTGCCGACGCCATTATAAATAACAACACCCTCCGCATTGGTGACCGCTTACCGCAGCATAGCATCGATAAGCGGCTGCACAGCAACCGACACCCAGCACCCGGTCACCCGGTCACCCAGCACCTAACCTACCTCTCCTTTACCGATCACCGGCAGGAAACGGGCTATCTGGTGGGCCAACTGCAACGACTGGCACGAAGGGTCGGTACTCCCTGGTCGGAGATCGCGATCATTTACGCCAAACACAGCCAGGCCGAACTGCTGCGCCACCTACTCGAGCGCGCGGGCATCCCCTACCGCAGCAAGCGCAGGCCCAACGTGCTCGACGGCCGGCCGGTGCGGCAGTTGCGGGAGATGCTGCGCTACCTGCAGTCGGAGCAGGAGCGGCCGGGGACGGGGGAGTACCTCCTCTTTCGGGTGTTACACTTTCGTTGCTTTGGCTTGCTGCCGCACGACCTCTCGCTGCTCAACCTGGGCCGACTGGCCGCCGTCGACCGCAACGGCTACCTGCCCGGCTGGCGGCAGTACCTGCAGCAGTCACCGGCTTACCCGTCCGGTCTGGAACAACCCGAAGCGATCCGCCGCGTCGCCGACTGGTTAGAGCAAGCGATCGGCCTGATCGGTAGCCTGCCCCTGGCGGAACTCATTGAGCGCATCCTCAACGGCTCGGGCCTACTGGCTACCGTACTCCGGGATCCGAACCGCGCCGAACTGCTGCAGCACGTGGCCACCTTCACCGACTTCGTACTGCGGGAGATCGCCCGCCGGCCGCGCCTCACCCTGGTGGAGCTGCTGGACACCCTGGTGCAGATGGACGGCAACCGGATCGAATTGCCACTGCGGTCGCACCTCGATCAGGCCGATGCGGTACTGCTCGTCACGGCGCACAGCGCTAAGGGACTGGAATTCGACAAAGTGTGGATGCTCGATTGCTCCGAACGTGCCTGGGGAGCGGGTGGGGGCCGGGCCTCGCGCCGTTTCAAGTTGCCGGACACCCTAACCTACGCCGGGGCGGAGGACGAGGAGGAAGCCCGCCGCCGCCTTTTCTTCGTTGCCCTGACGCGCGCGCGGTCGGAGGTTACCCTGTCCTGCGCGGAACTCAGTCAGCAGGACAAACTGCAACAGCCGGTCGCCTTCGTGGACGAGCTCATTGAGGGTGGGGGAGTGGAAGTAAGGGCCGCGAACGTAGATGCGGCGACGCTTTCCGAACTTGCACACCTGCAGCTGCAGCCGAAGGACCCGGCCCGCTTCCCCGTACTGGAGCGTTCGGCCATCGCCGATCTACTGGTCGATTTCCGGCTGAGCGTCAGTGCGCTGTACGCCTACCTCGAATGCCCGCTCCGCTTTTACTACGAAAAATTACTGCGGGTACCCGATCGGGAGCGGGAACGAACGGTTTACGGTTCGGCCCTCCACGAAGCCCTGCAGGACTATTTCCTACGAATGAAGCGGGACCCCGCCCGCATCTTCCCCAGCCGGGAGGAGCTGATCTATAATTTAGACCTGGCGCTGGCCAAGCGGCGCGGACTCCTTACCGCGAAGGGGTACGCCAGCCTCCTAGAGCGGGGGCGTCGGGAATTAGGCACCTATTACGACCGCTACCGGACGAGCTGGGTACAGGACGTAGAGATCGAGTACCTCATCCGCAATGCCGAAGTGGATGGCATCCCCCTCACCGGCATCATCGACCGGATCGACGGCATCAACGACGCCTACGTGCGGGTAGTCGACTATAAAACCAGTTCCGGCGGCAGCGGCAAGCTGCGGCGGCCCACCGACAAAAAGCCCCACGGCGGTGACTACTGGCGCCAACTCGCCTTCTACAAACTGCTCTTCGACAACCGGCCCGGCAACCTCCGCCGGGTGAAGGAAGGGCGCATCAGCTACTTACTCACCAATTCGGAGGGCCAACAGGACGAGGAAGTGCTGGAGCTGGGCCAGCGCGATACTACGGCCCTCCGTGAGATCCTGCGTACGACCTGGGAGGCTATTCAGGGTCAACAGTTTAGCGGCTGTGGTAAGCCCGAATGCGCGTGGTGCCGCTTCGTGCAGGACCTGACGGATGAGGTGCCGGCGGAGGCCACGGAGACTATCTATGGGCTCGATGACGCTACGTAGCGCCCGTACGATGCGGTCTACGACCGCGCCCGTGCTCCGGGACTTGTAGTTCCGGCGTAAAATATGGACGCCGCAGCCGTAGCCTGCGCGGCACAGTCGCTGCCGGAGGCAGCATCGTACCGTAGTCCCGGCGTAAAATATATGGACGCCGCAGCCGTAGCCTGCGCGGCACAGTCGCTACCGGAGGCAGCATCCTACCTTAAGGCCCGGCATATATGGACGCCGCAGCCGTAGCCTGCGCGGCACAGTCGCTGCCGGAGGCAGCATTGCACGTATGCCCGGAGGCCGCCCTGTACTGGTCCGCTACAGGAAGGGATTCTCCCGCCGTTCCTCGCCGATGGTGGTCGAGGGGCCGTGGCCCGGATAAACGACGGTCTCATCAGGCAGGGGCATCAGTCTAGTAAGAATGGATCCGATCAGCGTTTGGTGGTCGCCGAGCGGGAGGTCCGTACGTCCGATGGAACGGCGAAACAGGACGTCTCCCGCGATCACGTAGCCCTCGGCGCGGTTGTAGAAGCACAGGCTGCCGGGCGAGTGGCCGGGGCAAAACAGCACCTCGAAGCTAGCCTCCCCCAACGTTACCGTATCTCCTTCGTGGATGTAGTAATCGGGTCTGGGGGATGGCGTCATGGCGGGCATGCCGTAGGCTTCCACGAACATCGGGGCGGATTCCAGGATCTGTTCCTCCAGCGGATGGATACCGAGCTCGAGTCCGTATTGCCTTACCACCAGCGCATTGCCAAAGATGTGGTCGAAGTGGCAGTGGGTGTTGATCAGCTTCACCGGCTGTAAGCCGAGGCGCGCAATGGTCTCCTGCAGTTCGCGCTCCTCGGCGGGGGTGTAGCATCCGGGGTCGAAGATAATGGTCTCCTTCGTATCGTTGTCGTAGACGAGGTAGGTGTTTTCCTGGACGGGATTTTGGGCTAGTGCCTGTACGGAAGTCATAGAGTTTTACAATTTACCATTGGCGCGCAGGACACTCGGGCGCTTCTCTCGCTCGCTCGCCTTACACTGGCGTGCCCGCCACTTATGACAAAAACAAAGCGGGGGAACCAAGACCCTGCACCTGGTGGCCGGCAGTCCTGATTCCCCCGCGAAGCGGTCTCCCGTCCCGAAAGGAACGGTTTGCTGTCCTACGAATTCATCGTCGCGAGGAATTCCTCGTTGCTGGTCGTGTTCTTCATGTGGCGCATGAGGAAGAGGAAGGCCTCCTCGGGCTTCATGTCCGCGAGGTGGTTGCGGAGGATGAACATGCGCTGGAGGACGTCGCGGTCGAGGAGGAGGTCGTCGCGGCGGGTGCTGGAGCGGGTGAAGTCGATACTGGGGTACATGCGCTTGTTGGCCAGCTGACGGTCGAGCTGCAGTTCCATGTTGCCGGTACCCTTGAATTCCTCAAAGATAACCTGGTCCATTTTGGAGCCGGTGTCGATTAGGGCGGTAGCCAGGATGGTCAGCGAGCCGCCGCCGTCGATGTTGCGGGCGGCACCGAAGAACTTCTTGGGCTTTTGGAGGGCGTTGGCCTCCACCCCCCCGGAGAGCACCTTGCCGGAGCTGGGCTGCACGGTATTGTAGGCCCGGGCGAGGCGGGTGATCGAGTCAAGCAGGATGCAGACGTCGTGGCCGGATTCCACCAAGCGCTTGGATTTTTCGAGGACTACGTTGGCCACGCGGACGTGGTTTTCGGCGGGCTCATCGAAGGTGGAGCTGATGACCTCAGCCTTCACGCTGCGCTTCATGTCGGTGACTTCCTCGGGTCGCTCGTCGACGAGCAGGACGATCAGGTAGGTCTCGGGGTGGTTCTTGGCGATGGCGTTGGCGACGTCCTTGAGGAGGAAGGTTTTACCGGATTTAGGCTGGGCGACGATGAGTCCCCGCTGGCCCTTACCGATGGGGGCGAAGAGGTCAACGAGGCGCATGCCGTAGTCCTTGCCGTGGGTGGAGCCGGAGAGGGTGAACTTCTCGGTGGGGAACTGGGCGGTGAGGTAGTCGAAGGGAACCCGGTCGCGGATGTCCTTGGGGTCGAAGCCGTTGATCTTCTCGACGTCGAGGAGCGCGAAATACTTCTCCCCTTCCTTGGGGGGCTTGACGGGGCCGCGGAGGGTGTCGCCCGTGCGGAGGCCGAAAGACTTGACCTGCTGCTGGCTGACGTACACGTCGTCCGGGCTAGTCATGTAGTTGTAGTCCGGCGAACGCATAAATCCGTAGCCGTCGGGCATCATCTCCAGGATGCCCGTGGAACTGATGATGCCGTCGAGTTTGTACTCGGGCTGGCTGCGGCGGTTGTTGCTGCTCCGGTCATTGTTGCCGCGCTCGTTGCTACTGCGGTCGTTTCCACGCTCGTTGTTGCTTCGCTCACTTTGAGAGTCGTTGCTGTTGCGCTCGTTCCGGTCGTTGGTGCCGCTGCCACCACGGTCGTTGCTGCGTTCATTGCGGGGACTGCGGCGATCGTTATTGCCGCGGTCATTGCGGTCATTACGCTCGCTGTTGTTGTTGTTGTTGCGGCGGTTGTCGTCGCGGTCCTCTACCCGGCCGCGGTTGCCGTAGCGCTCGTTGCGTGGCTGCTCTTCGGTGTTGCTGTCGTTATTGCCGCGTCCCCGGCCCCGTCCGCGGGACTCTTGATCGTCGTTATTGCTTTCTTGGCTGTCCGTATCCTTTGCGTTGTTGCGGTTATCGCTGCTCCCGCGATCGTCCGTCTGGGAGGATTCCTCGCGCATACTGCGGCGACCGCGGCCCCGGCCGCGTCCGCTGCTGCGATCGTCGTCGGACTTGCCATTGTTGCTGGCTGACGCCTTTTTGCTGCTGCCATTATCGTCGTCGTCGGAATCTTCTTCCTGATTGGAGCGGCCACGACCCCGGGCGGGGCGCTTGGGCTCGTCGGCGTTGGCGGAATTGCGGCTGCTGCGGCGGCCCCGGCTGCTGCGGGAGGATTTTTCGGTGTCTCCGTCCTTCTCTTTTTCTTCGGCCTGGCGGGCAGCGGAAGCGGCCGCGGCGGCGCGACGGTTGGGTACGCGGTCGGTATCGGAGGCGGCGGGGGGCTCGCTGACGGTTTCGGTGCCCTTAACGGCCTGCTGTTCGAGGAGGGTAAGGATCAGGTCTTGCTTATTGAGCTTCTTATAAGACTTCAGGCCCAGTTTTTCTGCGTAGTCCCGTAATTCGGGGACTAGCATGCTCTGTAATTGCGCTATGCTAAACATTTAGTAGTATGGTACTAGAGGGGAAGATGGGTGGTAAGGGAACCGAGGATAACGGGCCGGCCTCCCGAACGGAAGCATGGAGGGCCCGAAATTGCGGAATAAGGACAAATGCTGACCGGAGAACGGTGCAGAAATGCGGTCTCCAGGAGATTGCGTGCGGAATCGCTTGCCGCGCAAAGCTACGACCTTTAATCGGAAAGGTAGTCGGGTCAGGGCCGAGGCTCGCAACTAAATACAAGAATTGCGACATAATGTTTAGCTCGGGTGGGCCTTGAGACCCAACGGCTACCTTTGCCGCCTAAATTACTGACCATGTTATTAGTGAACACCCTGCGCGACGAGCGCGACCGGGCGCTGGAAGGACTGCGGAAGCGGCAGCTCGATGCGGCCGGCGAGATAGACCGCATCGTGGCCCTTGACGACCGCCGCAAGGAGCTGCAGACGCAAAACGACCAGCTCCTGGCCGAGCGCAACAGCCTATCAAAAGAAATTGGTGACCTCTTCAAAACCGGTAGGAAGGAAGAGGCCGGGGGGAAGCGCGAACGCGTCAACCGCATCAAGGAGGAGGTTAGCGTGGGAGAAACGGAGCTCGCGTCCGTGGTACAGGAGCTGGAGGATGCGCTCTTGCAGTTGCCTAACGTGCCCTACCACCGCGTTCCCGGCGGCAAGAGTGCCGAAGACAACGAGGTGTACCGGCCCTTCGAAGGAGAGCTGCCCACGCTCGGCAAATCCGCCAGGCCCCACTGGGAGCTCGCCGAGGATTACGGCATTTTCAGTCTGGAGCTGGGCGTGCGGACCACCGGTAGCGGCTTTCCCGTCTTCACCGGGCAGGGGGCCCGGCTGCAACGCGCGCTCATCAACTTCTTTCTGGACCGCAACGCCGCCGCCGGCTATACCGAATACGCGCCGCCCCTGCTGGTCAACGAAGACACCGCCCGCGCCACCGGGCAGCTGCCCGACAAGGAGGGACAGATGTACCACGTGCAGATCGACGATCTTTACCTTATCCCTACCGCCGAGGTCCCCCTCACCAACCTCTACCGCGGGGAACTGCTGGAGGCCGACGTGCTGCCCATCAAGCTCACCGGCTACACCCCCTGCTTCCGCCGGGAGGCCGGCAGCTACGGAGCCCACGTGCGCGGACTCAACCGCGTGCACCAGTTCGATAAGGTCGAGATCGTGCAGCTCGCCCGCCCTGAGGAGAGTTACGCCAAGCTGGAGGAGATGGTCGATCACGTCGCCGGCCTGCTCGACGACCTCGGGCTGCCCTACCGCATCCTGCGCCTCTGCGGGGGCGACATGGGCTTTACTTCGGCCATGACCTACGATTTCGAAGTGTGGAGCGCCGCCCAGGAACGCTGGCTCGAAGTGAGTTCGGTGTCCAATTTTGAAACCTACCAGAGCAACCGCCTCCAACTGCGCTACCGCACCGAACGCGGCACGGAGCTGGTGCACACCCTCAACGGCAGTGCGCTGGCCCTGCCGCGCATCATCGCCGCGCTGCTGGAGAACATGCAGACCGCCGAGGCGATTCTATTACCGAAGGTGCTTCATCAGTATATGGGAAGCGACAAATTATTCCCCACCCACCACAGCGTACGCTAACCCCTTACTATTATGATGACTGGCGGATACGGAGTTTACATCATCATTACCCTGGTCTTTGCCGGCATCGGCTGGGTGGTGAGCAACCGGCTGAAAAGTGTCTTTGCCCGCTACAGCAAGGTGCCGATGACCAATGGTATGAGCGGCGTCGAGGTCGCCCAACGGATGCTCGATTTCTACGGCATCCGCGACGTGCAGATCGTACCCGGTCAGGGCACCCTAACCGATCACTACAACCCGCAGACGAAGACGGTGAGTCTCAGTCCGGAAGTCTACCAGGGGCGCAGCGTCTCCGCGGCGGCCGTCGCGAGCCACGAGTGCGGCCACGCCGTGCAGCACGCCCAGGGCTATGCCTGGTTACAATTTCGCTCGAAGATGGTGCCCATCGTGCAGGTGGCCTCCCGCTTTCAGAGTATCCTGATCATGCTGGCGGTGGGTAGTATCGCGGGCGGTTTCGGAGATACAATACTCATCGTGGCGATCGTCGCCTTCGGCATCACCACCCTGTTTAGTGTGCTCACCCTACCCGTGGAGTTCGACGCCAGCCGGCGGGCCCTGAACTGGCTGGAGGAGAGCCGAACCGCCACCGGCCAGCTCCACGACGGGGCGAAGGACGCGCTCTGGTGGGCAGCCATGACCTACGTGGTCGCGGCGCTGTCCAGCCTGACCATACTATTTTGGCTAATCCTCCGCTACGTGGGCCGCCGCAACTAGGCCAAACAGGACCATTACTTACTTTTGCAGAAATTCAATTCCCCATGGAAGATTTACTGAGCGAACACCTGGAAGAATCGAAGATGCTCATGGAAGAAGCCATCGAGCACCTGGAGCGCGAACTCGTCAAGGTGCGTACCGGCAAGGCCAGCCCCGCCATGCTGCACGGTATTATGGTCTCCTACTACGGCGTACCTACGCCCATCAACCAGACGGCCAGCGTCAGTACGGCCGATGCGCGTACGATCACCATCCAGCCCTTCGACAAGTCCAATCTCGGCGCCATCGAGAAGTCCATCTTCGAAGCCAACCTCGGCGTGACCCCCATGAACGACGGACAACTGATCCGCATCAGCGTCCCGCCCCTGACCGAGGAACGCCGCCGCCAGCTGGCCAAGGTGGTAAAGGCCGAAGGTGAAGAGGCTAAGATCTCCATCCGCAACGCCCGCCGCGACGCGATGGAGCACATCAAGAAGGAAGTCAAAAACGGCTACCCCGAAGACGCCGGCAAGCGCATGGAGGACAAGGTGCAGGGCTGGACGGATACGCTTACCAAGAAAGTGGAGGAGGTCGTTGAAAACAAGGAGACGGAAGTCATGACCATCTGAGCCTACCGCTCCGTTTGGTACGCAAAGGCCCCCCGCTCCGCCGTCAGGTGAGCGGTGGGCCTTTTTTCTTTCCAGCGCTGGCCCACGTAGGGCGGGTTGGAACCGTCCACCACGATGGGTGCCTCCGGTAGGGTGGTGCGCAGCCGGTCCGGCCGAAAGCCGTTGCGCACCAGAATGAGATCGACCTCCGGTACGTCCACGTCCGGGGCCGGGGGCGCCTGGCCGTCCAGTACCAGCACCCGGAGATCCAGGAGCCGGAGTAGCGGATAGCCGACGGCCACGGCCGCCAGGCTGGTGTCCCGGGAAAAATCCAGTCGCCGGCTGTCCTCCGTACCCAGGAGTTTGCGCAGCGGCGCTACGTTATAGGTGAGTTGGTCTTTGGTCAGGGAATCCCCTAGGCTCAGGCCGCTCCGCCCGTCGAACACGTCAATCGCCGTCGCCCGTGGGATATGGTAGATCGTAAACTGGGCCGGAGCGGGAGCGAGTACGGGGCGCAGCAGCCACCACCCACTCAGCACCGCCGTGATCCCCAGCACCGCCCACCGCATGCGGTGACTCGGACGGAAGGCTAGATAGGCCAAGCCCGCGATCAGGAAAAAAAGGACGACGGCCGAGAAGAGGCCGAAGTTGGTCAGCTCCAGGGTAGCCCCGGGAAGCTTGCCGCAGTAGAAGATGAAGGCGTTCTGCAACTCCACCACGTAGCGCAGGGCGGTGCCGGTGAGCCAGAGGCCGCCGCCGCTGATCCCCACGGCCGCCAGCAGCCCGTGCAGCAGGCCGAGGCCGAGTACCAGGTAGGCAAACACGATTACCAGGGTGCCGCTCAGCAGGAAGTACACCGGAAATTGCCCGAAGTAGAAGAGTGAGAGCGGTAGGGTCCCCAGCTGCGCGGCCGTCGAAACGCTCACCGCGTCCCAGGCCAGCTGGAGTTTACCGGGCAGGTACACCAGCCGTTGCAGGAAGCGCGCGAACAGGGCGATGCCCGCCACGGCCGTGAAGGAGAGCTGGAACCCTACCTGAAGGAGCTGTTTCGGTTCTACGACCAGCATCACGAGGGCCGCGATCGCCAGCAGGTTGAAAATGTTGTTGTTGCGGTTGACCCGCTTGCCGATCAGTACCACCGTCACCATCAGCGCCGCCCGCTGCACCGAAGCGCTCAGGCCAGTGATCAGCGCGAAGTACCACACGAGCAGGATGGTCAGGACCGTTCGTAACGCCAACCATACCGGCCGCGCCGGCAACAGCAGCCGTAAAAACTGTACGACGAGCAGGGCCAAAATGCCCACGTGCAGTCCGGATACCGCCAGCACGTGAATGGCGCCCGTATCGGCGTAGGCCGACTTTACCTCGCTGCCCAGCAGGTCGCGTTTGCCCATAATGAGGGCCGCCGCCACCGCCAGCTGATCGCCCGCCAGGTAGGGCTGCAGGCTCGCAAACCAGGCCGCCCGGGAGCGCTCCCCGAGGGCCTCTAGGGACCACCCCTGCCGCGTACCCGTCACGGTCCACTCCAGGCTGTCGGCGAAGCTGCGGTGGAATACGTTCTGCCCCGCCAGGTAGGCGGCGTAGTTGAAGGCAGCGGGATTGAGGGGGCCAGCGAGCCGAGTCGCGGGGGCGGCGAGCAGGATGCGGTCGCCCGGGGCGGGAACGGTACCCCGGAGATAAGCCATGATTTTTCCCCGCGCCGGTAAGAGGTTGGAATCGCGCAGCAGGCCGGTCACGCGCAGTTCCGCGCTGACCCGCTGCTCGCCGGGCCGCAGGGTGGTGATCTCTCCGACTAGTAAATCGTCGGTTTGCTGCTGGTTGGCGAAGTGCTCCGGCGCGTGCAGGGGGTGGCGCTCCCCGGCGTACCACCCGCCGAAGGCCGCCGTCGCTAACAGCAGCAATAAGGAACTTAATGTCGGGAATAGGGGAGACGGGCGGGGCCGCAGGTGTAAAGCAAATGCACCCAGGCAGCAAACGCCGATCGTATGCAGAAAGGCGTAGCGATGGCCGTATCCGAGTGCCGCCGCCCCGGCAATCCCCGCCGCTAGGGCAAGCACGGGCGGGAGCAGGGGGACGGTAGCCCAGGGAATGTTCGGGCGGTCGGGCGACAACGGCATGCCGGAAGATATTCGGCGGCGGGCTATTTTACCCCACCGCGCCGCGGGTGACCGCCCCGGTTATTAATATTCGCTACATCTAATCGCCTTCCCGACTATGTCGCCAATCGATGCCCCCCTGCCGCCCGTCGGGTGGTCCGACTTTAGTAAGCTCGAACTTCGGATTGGCACGGTCACCGCCGCGGAGCCCTTCCCGGAGGCCCGCAATCCGAGCTATACGTTGTGGATCGACTTCGGCGCGCACGGCATCCGCAAGTCCTCGGCCCAGTTGACCGTCCGGTACACCGCCGACGAACTGGTAGGCCGGCAGGTTGTAGCTGTTGTCAACTTTCCGCCCAAGCAGATTGCCACGCTGATGAGTGAATGCCTGGTACTGGGCGGGGTAGGGGAGGGCAAGACCGTGACCCTGCTGCAGCCCGAGCGCCCGGTGCCGAACGGCCAGCGCGTTGGGTAAGAGTAAACGCTAGCCTACCTTTGGCGTTCAGTGGGGAGTTGACTGCACTTTCCCGCTTACCCACACCGACATGAGACGACTACTGGCGCTGCTCGCCCCGCTCCTTTGCACCTGCGTCACCGCCCAGGAAACCCTCACGCTGAGTGACGCCATCCAGGTGGGGTTGGAGAATAATTACCAGATTCGGATTGCCGCAAACGAACTGGAGGTGGCCCGCAATAACGACGACTACGCCCTGACGGAAAAGTACCCGACCATCGTACTGGGGATCGACCCCGGCCTGGCGTACCGCCGGCAGAGTAATCCGGCCAGCATCGTGGCCCAGAGTACCACCACCAACTATGCGGTGGGCCCCACGGTCGCGATCAACTGGGTGCTCTTCAACGGCGGCCGCATCGCCATCAACAAGGAGCGGCTGGAGACCCTGGCCGACCTGAGTAGCGGGCAGCTGCAACTCCAGGTAGAGAACACGGTGCAGGACATCATCAACGCCTACTACAACGGGGTGGTGCAACGCGAACAGATCGGGGTGCGGGCCCGCGTGCTGGCGCTCAGCCGCGACCGCATCGAGTACCAGCAAGTGCGGCGGGAGTACGGGCAGGGCGGCACCTTTGACGAACTGCAGGCCCGGGATGCCTTCCTGACGGATTCCGTGGCCCTGGTGGTGCAGCGCGTCACCTACCGCAACGCCGTGCGTAATCTGCTGCAACTGATGGGGGAGCCTACCCTGGACCGGGAAGTGGAGCTGGTGGATGAACTGACCTACGATCCCGCCGGCTACGATCGGGCCACCCTCGAAGCCCAGCTGCTGGCCGCCAACCGCAACCTGCAGAATCTACTGATCAACCGCGACCTAGCCGCCCTGCAAACCCGGCTGATCGAGACCGAGTACAAACCCGTGGTGGGGGTCGGCGCGGGGGCGGGCTACAACATCGGGGTGCAGACGGGGGTACAGACCTTTGAATTCCGGGGGGACCAGGGGTCGCGGGAGGAAGAACTGCCCGGCGTGGCGGCGCGTACGCTGACCGGTAACGTAGGCTTTACCGCCAGCTACCTGCTCTTCGACGGCGGCAACCGGCGGGTCCGGACCCAGTCGGCGCGGCTGCAGGAAATCACGGCCCAGTTAGACTACCAAGCGACCGAGCAGCAACTCCGCGCCTCCCTACAGAATACGCTAGCCCTGTACGATAACCAAGCGGAAGTGATCGAAATCACCCAACTGCTCATCGATAACGCCGAGCGCAATTTGCAAATCGCCGAGGAGCGCTTCAGTGGAGGGACGATCAACAGCTTCGACTACCGGCAGATCCAACTCAACTACGCTAATGCGGAATTTCAACTGCTCAACGCCCTGCTGAACCTGAAGCAAACGGAAACGGAGCTGTTGCGGGTGACGGGACAGATCGTGAGGTAGGTCGTTAGTCTGTTAGTTCTTTAGTTCGTTAGGTGGCCGTCCTAACGAACTAAAGAACTAACAGACTAAACCACTACGCGAAGCGCTTCCTACATTCGCGAAATGATTGCTTACGTAAAGGGCCAGGTCGCCCACAAGAATCCCTCCTTCGTGGTGGTGGAGGCCGGGGGTATCGGCTACCACGTCAACATTAGCCTATTCACCTACACAAAAATCGAGGGGGCGGAGACGGTCAGGTTGCTGACCCATTTTCACGTGAAGGAGGACCAGCAGACGCTTTTTGGATTTTTTGAGGAGCAGGAGCGCAATTTATTTAGATTATTGATTTCGGTGACCGGCGTCGGCCCGGCGACGGCCCTCGTTGTGCTGTCCAGTATGAACGCCGAGGAGCTGCGAGCGGCCGTAATTGGGGAGGATGTGGGGACGATCCGCCGCGTTAAGGGGATTGGACCAAAGACGGCCCAGCGGATCATCCTGGACCTGAAGGACAAGCTGATCAAGGAAAGCGGCGAATCGCCGACACTACTTTCGCCACAAAGCAATACGCTGCGGGCCGAGGCGTTATCAGCCTTGGTTAACCTGGGCTTTGCCCGTCCATCCGTACAGCGCGCCCTCAACCGGGTGCTGGCCGCTCATCCGCAAACGGATACACCGGAAAATCTGATTAAGCTGGCGCTTCGGGAGTTGTCCTCCTGATATCCAGCACGAATTTTACTTGACTACCGCTCGCTGCCCTTACTGCATACCGGGGTTCTTGGAAGGATTGCATCGTATGAACAAAACACTGCCGCTCATTTGTGTTGTCCTGGTATCGCTCGGCTTTTCCTATGCTCCTTACCGGACCGCCGGGGACGCTGACCGCAGCCGCCGGGAATGGCAAGCGCCCCTGACCGCCTTCCTGCGGGATACCCTGCCACCCCTCCGTGACCGCCGCCGTGACTTCATCACCGACCCCAACCGCAACCCCGTCGACCTGCGCGACCCCGCCGCCGTAGAGCGGACCGTCGAGTACGACCCCCAATCCGGCCGGTACATCGTACGCGAGCGCATGGGCGACATCGATTTTCGGCCCCCGACCTACCTAACCTTTGACGAGTATTTCGAGTACCGGGCCAAACAGGACCAGCAAAAATATTTCAACAACCTGGCCGGCGTCGGCAACCCAGACGAGAGCGTCAGCATCGGCGACCCGCTGGCCGACATCGAGATTGATCCCGACCTGATTAATAACCTCTTTGGCGGTACCGAAATCAGCATCCAGCCCCAGGGCAGCGTAGACCTGAGTTTCGGACTGAACTACCAGTACCAGGAGAACCCCTTCATCGTGGAGCGCTTCCGGCGCAACACGATCTTTGACTTTGACATGGACATTCAGATGAACGTCACTGGTCAGATTGGGGACAAGCTGAAGCTGAATACCAACTACAACACCGGGGCCAACTTCAACTTCGACAACCAGATCAAGCTCGACTACAACAGCGAGGCCTTCGGGGAAGACGACATCATCCGCAAGATTGAGGCCGGCAACGTGAGCCTGCCGCTGCGGGGTTCCCTGATCGAGGGGGCCCAGTCGCTCTTCGGCATCAAGACCGAGCTGCAGTTCGGCCACCTGCGGCTGACGGCCATCGCCAGCCAGCAGCGCTCGCAGCGCGAGAAGCTCACCATCGAGGGGGGCAGCCAGCTCTCGCAGTTCGAGGTGTACGCCGACGAATACGACGAGAACCGCCACTTCTTTCTCAGCCACTACAACCGGGAAGTGTACGAGGATGCCCTGGAGAACCTGCCGCAGATCCAGACCCTCTTTCACGTAGAGAACCTCGAAGTCTGGATCACCAACGACCGCAACGAGGTGCTGGACGTGCGCGACATTGTGGCCTTCGCCGACTTGGCCGAGCCCAACCGTCTGACCAACCCCGTAGCCGTAGGCCAGTTTCCCACGCCCCGCTACCGCGAAATCTGCGACGGCCGGCCCCTGCCCGAAAACGGCGCCAACGACCTATACGGTCGCCTGGTGGATCAGGGCGAGAACCTGCGTGACATCGACCGGTCGGTGTCCGTCCTGCAGTCGGCGCAGTTCGGCCTGGAGCAGATCCGCGACTTCGAGAAGGTATCGGCCCGGAAGCTGAGTCCCCGAGAATACACCGTGAATCCCGAGCTGGGCTTCATTTCGCTCAACATCAACGTGCAGCCCGACCAGGTCGTGGCCGTTTCTTACCGCTACAAGTACAACGGGGAGATCTTTAAAGTAGGAGAGCTCTCGGTGAATACGGACAACACCAGCACCGACACCAGCAACTTCGCCAACCAGGTGCTGTACACCAAGCTGCTCAAATCCTCCACCCAACGCGTCAGTGAGCCCTCCTGGGACCTGATGATGAAGAATGTCTATTCCCTCGGTGCCTATCAGGTGAACCAGGAGGACTTTCGCCTCGACATCCAGTACGAGAACCCCGGTCAGGGCTTCCAGCGCTTCCTGCCGGTGGACGTCTCGCTGCCCGGAACCAACAACTACATTCCCGGCGTACCACTGATCCGGGCCTTCAACCTCGACCGCCTGAACACCCAGGGAGATCCCCAGCCCGACGGCGTGTTCGATTTCGTGCCCGGCATTACGATCAACCCCTCGACCGGCCGGGTCTATTTTCCCGTCCTCGAGCCCTTCGGCAGTGACCTGGCCGACCGCCTTCCCCCCGACGTAGCACCCCGCTTCACCTACCAGGAGTTATACGACTCCACCCTCTTCCAGGCGCGGGAATTTCCGGAGAAGAACCGCTTTGCGATCCGGGGGAGCTACAAGTCCTCGGTGCAGTCGGAGATCAGTCTCGGGGCCTTCAATATTCCGCCGGGATCGGTGCGGGTGACCGCGGGTGGGGCGTTGCTCGTGGAGGGTCGGGATTACACGGTAGACTACAGCACCGGGCGCGTGCGCATCCTTAACGACGCCATCCTGAGCGCCGGAGTGCCCATCGATGTCAACTTCGAAGACAACACCATCTTCAGCCTGCAGACCAAGACCATGGTGGGCCTGCGCGCCGACTACGAGGTGAACGATAACCTGGCTATCGGTGGCACCTTTATGCAACTCTTCGAGCGGCCCTTTACCCAGAAAGTGAACCTCGGGGAGGACCCCATCAACAATCGCATTTACGGCTTCGACGCCACCTACAACAAGCCATCGGGCTGGTTGACGCGAACCCTGGACAAGCTGCCCCTGCTGAGTACCAATGCGCCGTCGAACATCAGCGTTACGGCGGAAACGGCCATCCTCGATCCCGGGCACAGCAGGGCCATCAACCAGAGTCGGCAGGAGAAGGGCGGCATCGTGTACCTCGACGACTTCGAGGGTACGGCCAGTCCCATCGACCTCATGACGCCGGTACAGAAGTGGTTCCTGGCCTCGGTACCGCAGAACGATGGCGGCAACAACAATCCCCTCTTTCCCGAAGCCGCCCGGGAGGGGCTCGTCAGCGGGGCCAACCGGGCCGCCTTCAACTGGTACCGCATCGACCCAACCGCCCGTAACGCTGGCGACGACGGCAACGTGTACACCAGCGTGGTCCGCCAACAAGAAGTCTTTCCGAATCTGGACGTGCGCCAATTTCGCGCCTCCCAGTTCTTCACCTTTGACCTATCTTACTACCCCGGCGAGCGCGGTCCGTACAACTTCGATCCCCCCCAGGGCTACCCCGGCCTGACCGCCGGCTCGCTGCCCGACCAGGGCGACCCCCTCGTACCGGTCAAGCTGCTGGACCCCAAGAGCCGCTGGGGCGGTATCATGCGGGAGATGACGACCACGGACTTCCAGTCCTCCAACATTGAGTTCGTGGAGTTTTGGATGCTCTCTCCCTTCCTCGATCCTACCAATGCCCGCCAGGCGGCCCCAAACGCCTCCGACAAACAGGGTACGCTGTACCTGAACCTGGGAAACGTCAGTGAGGACATTTTAAAGGACAGCCGCAAGTTCTTCGAGAACGGCCTGCCCACCCAGGTGAACCCGCGCCGCCCGGTGGACGAGACCGTTTGGTCGCGCGTCCCCGTCGCCCAGCAGATCACCCAGGGCTTTGATAACGAACCGGCCAGCCGGGCAGCCCAGGATGTCGGGTACGACGGCTCGGACGACGCCGCCGAGCGGGAAAAATTTGCCGACTACCTCGGGGCCTTCTCCGGGAATCCTCAGGTGCAGCAGCGCCTGGCGGATGACGTAGCCAATGACAACTTCTACTACTTCAACAACGAGCGATTCAACGAGCAATCTTCCCTGCTGACCCGCTACAAAAACTTCAACAACAGCCAGGGCAACTCAGCAGCCAACGAAAACTCGGCCACCAACCTGCGGCAGTCGGCCACCAACCTGCCCGACGACGAGGACCTTAACCAGGACAATACCCTCAACGAGTCGGAAAGCTACTTCCAGTACGAAATTCCGATGGTGCAGTCCCGCACCGACCCCCGGGAACTGGACCGGGACGCCACCCCCTTTATTACCGACCGCATCGAGGACAGCGACGGCAGCGGCCGCATCTGGTACCGCTTCCGCGTGCCCCTCAACACCGACCAGAAAACGGCCGTGGGCGGCATAACCGACTTCCGGTCCATTCGCTTCATGCGGATGTACATGCACGATTTCGAGGCTCCGGTGACCCTGCGGTTCGCTCGATTCGAGCTCGTGCGGAACAACTGGCGCCGGTACAACCGCTCCTTCCTGACCGGACCGGTAATTGGTGGTGAAGCAAATACGGAATTCAGCGTCGACGCGGTCAACGTGGAAGAAAACAGCCGCCGGCAGCCCTTCAACTACGTGCTCCCGAACGGGATCCGCCGGGAGCAGAGCCTCGGGGTGGTCAGCCTGCTGCAGAACGAGCAGTCCCTCTCGCTCAGGGTACAGAACCTGCAACCCAGCGACAGCCGGGCCGTCTTCAAGTACACCGACACGGACTTACGGCTCTATGAAGACCTGAAGATGTTTGTCCACGCCGAGGCCACCGGGCAGAGCCGCATCCAGCGGCCGGAGGATGGCGAGCTGCGGCTCTTCCTGCGTATGGGCTCCGACTTCGAGCAGAATTACTACGAATACGAGGTTCCGCTGGCTATGTCGGATACCATTGGCATTGCGGGCCTGGACCGAAACAGTCAGGCCTACGCCGACTCCGTCTGGCTGCCCCAGAACGAGGTGCGCTTACCCCTGGAACTGTTGCGCGACCTGAAACTGGAGCGCAACGCCAATAACGTGGCCAGTGACGCCACCTACGAGCAACGCTTCTCCCCGGAGGCGGGCATCAACCACACCGTCCGCATCCGGGGGAACCCCAACCTCGGCTTCGTCAAGGTCTTTATGATTGGCGTCCGCAACGAGAACGACCTCGACAACGACGGCGTCAGCGCCGAGGTGTGGGTAAATGAGCTGCGCCTCGAGGGGCTGGACGAGCGGGGCGGGGTGGCCGCGCTGGGCCGGGCCGACGTGCAACTGGCCGACTTGGGCAACCTGACCGCAGCCGTCAACTACAGCAGCATCGGCTTCGGCGCTTTGGACAACAGCGTGCTGGAGCGCAACCGCTTCAAGACGGCGGGCTACGACCTGGCTACTAACCTGGCGGTCGACCGGTTCCTGCCCTCCAAGTGGGGCGTGCGCCTGCCCGTTTACCTGCAACACAGCAAGCAGGTGAGTACCCCGGAGTACGATCCCTACGACTTTGACCTCAAGCTACAGGACAAGATCGACCTGGCTGAAACCAGCGCCGCCCGCGACAGCATCCGCGAGCAGGCGCAGGACATCAACAAGATCAGCGCGATCAACCTGAATAACATCGGTATTGCACCCGCGACCCGCCGCACTAAACCCAGCCCCCTCGACCCCGCTAACTTTAGTGTGAGCTACGGCTACACCAAGAACGAACGCAGCGACCCCTACATCGAATCGGAGATCATCCGGGACCATACCGGGGCCCTGGACTACACGTACAGCCGGGCCTCCCCGAAAAGTTTCGAGCCCTTTAAGGGCATTGGTAGCAAGTACTTGCGCCTGCTCAGTGAGTTCAACTTCAACCCCCTGCCCAATACGATCAGCATCACCAACGTGATGAACCGGAGCTTTGCGACCACCAGCTATCGCTTCGCCGGCGTGGACGAACGCTTCAATACCTTCTACAACAAGCGCTTCCTCTGGAACCGGAGCTACGACCTGCAGTGGAATTTGACCCGCAGCCTGCGCCTCGGCTACAACGCCAACATGAACGCAACCATCGATGAGGTGGACGAAAACGACATCGTGGGCCTGTCGGAAGGTGAACAAAAAACCGTGCGCCGCGACAGCATTTGGGAGAGTCTGCAGAACGGCGGGCGGCCCAAGCAATTCAACCAGACCTTTAACGCCAGCTACCAGCTGCCCCTGCGCTTTCTGCCCTTCCTCGACTTCGTGGACGTGCGCGCGCAGTACCTGGGCACCTTCTCCTGGGCCGCTTCTCCGCTGCTGATCCAGGAGAAGGGACTGGGTAACCTGATCCAGAACAGCCAGCAACGGCAGCTGACTGCCGACCTGAACTTCGAAAAGTTTTACGACCAAATCTCTTTCCTGAAACCCTACAACCAGACGACCCGCAGCCGGCCCACCCGCCGTCCGGGTGCGGGAGGAGCCAACGCCGCCGCCGCTGAGCCGGCCAATAAGGGGGCCAAGGCCTTTATCCGGCCCCTGCTTGCTCTGCGCCGCGCCCGCCTCAACTTTAGCGAGGACTTTACGACCGTCATCCCGGGCTTCCTGCCCGAGCCTAAGCTCTTCGGCCTCTCCGACGGGTTCAGCGCGCCGGGCCGCGGCTTCGTGGTGGGCCTGCAGCCCAACATCCGTACGCTGGCCGAAGATCAACGCCAGAGCGACGCGGACTACCTCAATAAGCTGGCAACCGAAGGCTTCATCAGTAGCAATCCCTTCCTGAGCCAGGACGTGATCCAGAACTACACCAAGCGCTGGGACGCCAATGCTATCGTGGAGCCTTTTGCCAATTTTCGGCTGGAATTGACGATGGACCGTTCCTTCACCGAGAACTACACCGAAACGTTTAAGGTCTTAGAGAAGGGCATCGATGCCCCCTTCAGCCACAACGTGCCGGTGCGCGACGGCTCACTGACCTTCAGCAACGGCGGGGCGATGAGCCTCTTCAATCAGGACACGGTGAGCCTGGACAATCTCTTTGCCACCTTTGCGGCTAACCGTACCGTCATTAGCCAGCGGCGGGGCGGCAGTCGGCCGCACGCCGATCCTGACCTGGCGGCCCAGGGCTACACCTTCGGCTACGGGCCCAACCAACAGGAAGTGCTGCTGCCGGCCTTCCTGGCAGCCTACCGCGACGAGGATCCCAATACGGTGAGCCTGGATCCCTTCGACCTCGCGGGAGCCCCCAACTGGCGGCTCACGTGGAACGGGCTAGATAAAATAGGTACGCTCAACAACATCTTCCGGCGGGTTAACATCACCCACGGCTTCCAGTCAACCTTCACCATCGCGAGCTACGGTACCAGCTTGGATTACCTGGACGCCCTGGAACAACAAACCAATCCCCAACTCAGCGGCTACGATACGGTGAACCTTAACTACTACCCCCGCATCGAGATCCCCAACCTTTCGGAGTCCAAGGCCTTCGCCCCGCTGCTGGCCATTGACGCCGAGCTGGTCAATGGCCTGTCGGTCAACTTCGCTTACACCGCCAATGAGACGCGGAGCATCAACGTGATCAGTAAGCTGCTGGCCGAGAGTGTCGGTAAGGAGATCATTGGGGGCTTCGGTATCGTACTGCAGGGGGTCCAGATTGGCTTCCTCCAGGGTCGTCGCCGCACCCGCGAACCCGCCGCCAATCCCCTGGCCAATGCCCGGCAGGGCGGGGGCAACAGCCGCTCCGGCGGACGGCTACAGATCAGCGACCTGGACATTCAGTTTAACTTCAGCTTGCGGGAATCGAAGAGCTACGCCAGCCGCCTGTTCCCGCAAACCCGCGAGATCATCGAGGGCAGCCGCATCTTCACCCTGGCGCCATCGGCGGAGTACCAGCTCAACCAGCGCCTGAGTCTGCGGGCCTTCTTTGACTACCGCAAGACTACCCCCTTCAGCGCGCTGGGCTTCCCCCAGACGGCGGCCAGCGGCGGCATCGTTGTGCGCTTCCAGCTGAACTAGTAAGCCGTGCGCAAGGTCACAAGCGTGTCGTAGTTTTGCCGCCCCTGAACCAGCCGGAGGTCGGGGCCGTATTACCGTACTACCAAGCTAGCGTACCAAATAATCTGCATGTCTCAGCCCCAATTCTATCCCCTCCGCGTGACGCGCCTCGAGCCGGAGACGGACCAGGCGTTCAGTGTATACTTTGAGGTTCCCGACGCCGCCCAGACGGCCTTTAACTACCGGGCCGGCCAGTACCTTACCCTGCGCTTTTCCATCGACGGCCAGGAGGAACGCCGTGCCTATAGCATGTGCTCCGCCCCCCACGAAGACGAACTGGCCGTCACGATCAAGCAGGTGAAGGGTGGCAAGGTCAGTAACTACATCGCTAAGCAACTGCGGGTAGGCGACCAGGTCGATGTGATGCCCCCGATGGGCCGCTTTCTGGCCAAAGTTGATCCCGCTGCCCGCCGCCGCTATTACCTTTTCGGAGCCGGCAGCGGCATCACGCCCCTCATGTCCATCCTCCGCTCCGTGCTCGAGGTGGAGCCCAAATCGGAGGTCATACTTTTCTACGGCAACCGCGACGAGGACAACATCATTTTCGAAAAGCAACTCCGCGATCTACAGCAGCGCTATGCCGGGCAACTTACGGTGGAGCATACGCTGTCTAGCCCAAAGAAGTACGCCACCGGTGGCCTCAAGGGTCTCTTCAAGCGCAGCCACACCCGGTGGGAAGGTGCCCAGGGCCGGATCGACCGCAAAGCGCTGGTGAGCTTTCTGCAGCGCTATCCGGCGGGCGGGCGCGAGTGCCGCTACTACGTCTGTGGACCCGGACAGATGATCGACAACGTAGAGGCCGCGCTGCTGGGCCACGGGGTCGACGAAAAGCACATCCACGTCGAACGCTTCGCCTCCGCGAACGACACCCGCCAAAGCGACGGCGAAAGCCAGGGGGGGAAGATCAACATCAAACTCAACAAGGAAGAGTTTTCCATCGAGCTCAAGCCGGGGCAGACCATTCTCGACGGGCTGCTGGAAGAAGGAAAAACACCCCCCTACAGCTGCCTCGCCGGCGCCTGCTCCACCTGCATGGCCAAAGTGGATAAGGGCGGCGTCAAAATGGACGTCTGCTATGCCCTCGACGCCTCGGAAGTGGAAGACGGCTACGTGCTGACCTGTCAGGCACACCCGCTCACGGCGGAGGTAGACATCGACTTCAACGTATAAGTTTTGGGCGGCGGGGCGCAAGGTGCCAGGTGATTCCCGTAGCAGAGCGTACCGGATGTGCTGGCGGGCGCCGTATATTTAAGTGTCCTATTCCCGCTCCATGCTCCCGCTTTACCGGCCTATCCGCACTATTCTTAGCCTGCTGCTTGCGGCGGGCCTGGTATTGCCGGTAGCGGCCCAAACGCCGCTCACCCGGCAGCGGGGGGTACGCGAAAAAGATCCGGTGCTCTCCGCCGATGGGAAAGACCTCTATTTTACCCGCCCCGATCATCCGCGCAACCAGGGGACGGACGCTACGGCCGACGTGTGGGTCCGGCACCGGACGGCCGAAGGAAGGTGGGGCCGGGCCCTCAATCCCGGTTCACCGATTAATTCTTTCCGCGATGATCGTCTCCTCAGCACCAGCGTCGATGGCACTAGTCTGGCCGTGCTCCGCTCCGGTAAGGGGGAGGCTATGCTGGAGCAACTCTTACGTAGGGGACGTACCTGGCGCGTCATAGACCGTTGGGTGCTTCCCAACGACGTGGAGGATGTAGATGGCCTTACCTTTAACACCAACAGCCAGCAGCTCATTTACGCGCGCCAGAACGCTGCCACCGCCTCCCTCGATCTATACCAGCGGGTAGCCCTCCCCGACGGCAAGTGGACCATTGCCCTGCCGCTCCCGGCGCTCGGTAGCCCCGCCGACGAACGCCACCCCCTCATGGCCAGCGATGGCCGTACGCTCTACTTCCGGCGCCCGGGCGGACAGTGGGTGCGGCAACTTGACCGCGGAGTGCCCCCCGAAGTGGTAGACCTACCCGCCCGTTACCTGCAACTGGCCCAGGCACCCGGCTTGACGATCGCTACCACCGACGACCTCGGGCGCGACGAGCGGCTCACCATAGTAGCGGTCGGGGAAGCCGCTTCCCTACCCGCCGGTCGGGTGGTCTACGCCACTACGACCTCGTCCCCCGCCCCGAACCAGGCCACCGTAACGGTGCTCCTGAGCAGCCAACGTACGCTGACCGTGCGCCCGGGCGCAGACCAGCATTACGCGGTCGTGCTGCGTCCCGGAGAATCTATCCGCGAACTTCAGCCACCCCTAGCGGACAGGCGGAAACAACCGGAGCAAAACCGCCGGCTCCGCGAGGAGCTCTATACCCGAACGAGTGACAGCGAGGAAGAGGACCCCTATGAGCGCGTCCGTGCGCAGCCGCAGCGGGGCAGCGCCCTCACGGCAGACACCGTACCCCCCGCCGCCGCCGACAATTCCCGCAACCGCTACGCCCGTGAAATGGCGGAATTGGAACGCATGAAGGACAAGTTTCGCCAGCAACAGGAACAAAAGATGCGCGACCGGGAACAGCGCAGCAGCCTGGGCCCCGCCTGGTACGCCGAACCCGATACGCTCCCTGCTGCCGACGTAGACGGCGTGTTGCCCCACAATCCCCGCGACACGACCGTCCTGCGGTCGACCGTACGCTCCGGTCTTTACCCCGTACAACCGTCCAACCCCAGTGCCCGGCGCAACTGGGAACACCGGGTACAGGGAACCGTGGGTCCGCCTTCGGGCAACTCGGAGGCGGGCGAGCTCGACGCCGAATACGCCGAAAAATTACGGGAAGTAGAAGCGCTGCGAGCCCAACTCCGCCAGGCCCGTGAACCGCAGTTGTCCAGCAAGTCGCCGGACGCCCCGGTCGGGGAAGGGAGTGCACCGGGCATTACGTTCATTACCAATACAGCCTACCCAAACTCCGATGGGTACGCCGCCCTCGATGAGTTGGTCGCTTACGTGCAGCGAGCCGGACGGGTGGTGGAAATCCGCGTTCATACCGCCGGCGAACTCTCCGCCCGCGCCGCCCAGATACTCAGTGAAGAACGGGCCACGACGGTTCGCAACTACCTGCGGGAGGCGGGCATTGCGCAGGAAAACTTCCGCGTCATCGGCTACGGCAACCACGAATCGACCACCGGCGAACGGGTAGAAATCATCCGGTAAGTACTACAGCTCGATGATCTTACCGGACTCCGCGATCTGGAAGCGCCGGGCGGTACTGCCGCTGGCCTGGTAGTCGAATGTCTTGCCGCCGCCCTGTCCACTCACCTGGTAGATCATTAGGGCGTCGGTGATGGCGGCCGTACTCTGAAGGAGCTCTTCCCCATCGTAACTCGTCCCGGCCAGGATCATGCGGTCAATAACCTCCTGGGTCTTCGCGTTCAGCGTCACCAGGGTGTAATGGTACTGCGCCAGGTCGGCACGCCAGTACACGATGCCCACGTATTGGTCGGCTTCGGGTAGCCGCAGACAGGCGATGAACTCCGTGAATTCGTCGTTGATCTGGGTGGGCTCCAACGGCACGAGGAACTGGTCAATCATGCGCGGTGGCAGGGGTGGGGTCTCCTTGCTGATGCGCCGGACGGTGTCTTCGCCCAGGGTGATGGGCAATTCCAGGGTGGGGAACTGCTCGAGGAAGTGGGAGAAGCGGATCTGGGGTGAATCGGACATAAGTGTGTACGGTAGCTAGCATATACACCCGCTACGGAAGCATGGTTCACCGCGCCTCCCCGTTCGGTTTTTGGAGGGCGAGGGCGAGGGTATTCCACTGCACGGCATTGCCCCGCGCGTCCACCGGCTCCCGTAGGGAGAGGGGGTCAGTGAGGTCGAGTAGCTCCCAGCCGGTGGTGAGTAGGTGTTCAAGGATCTTCACGGGGGGGTAGTAGCGGTCCCACTGTTCCACCCGCAGAAAATTTAGTGGGGTGACGCAGATCATCCGGCCGCCGGGGCGCAGTACCCGCTGCCACTCGTCCAATCCGCGGAAGGGATTCGGCAGGCGGTCCAGGAGGAAAGTGTTGATGAGTACGTCCAGGCTGCCGTCGGGGAAGGGAAGGGCCTGGCCATCAGCCAGAGCAAAGTGCAGGTTCGGGAGTGCCTGGCCGGGTAGATGCTGCACCCCGTAGCCGTAGCGGAGTAGATTGGCGGAGAGGGTTCGGCCCCCGTTCCAGTAGTCACGCGCCTGCCGCAGCATCTGGTAACTGAAGTCGATGCCGTAGCAGTCCCAGGTGGGGTGATGGGTGGCCAGATCGCCGATCAGACGACCGACGCTACAACCGACGTCGGCGATGCGCAGGTGGGAAGGCGGTGGAGCGGGAAGCCAGCGGGCCACGTAGTCGGCCAGGGGCTGCAGGGGATAGCCCCCGTGGAGCTGATCGGCCAGGTGGAGGACGGTCTGCCGGGCCACGAGTTCGTCGTAGCGCTCGTAAACGTCCTGCCGGGTTTCTGTTTCTGACTTTTGGTAGTAGAGGGGAATACCCCGGCGTTGGGCCGGTGGCGGAGGGAGTAGGGTACCGAAACTAGGCGCTGAAGGAGGTACCACAGCCACAGGTTTCCGTCGCGTTGGGATTGTTAAAGGTAAATCCGCGGTTATCGAGGCCGGTGGCCCAGTCAATTTCCATACCGAGGAGGTAGAGGGCGTGACCGGGCTTCAGGAGCACCTGCTCGCTGCCCACCATAAATTTCTGGTCGTCCGCTTCAGGTAGGTCAAAGCCCAATTGGTATTCGAAGCCGGAGCAGCCGCCGCCCCGCACGCCGATGCGGAGGCAGTGCTGTTCGTTTACCCCCAGTTCATTACGTAGGCGTACCAGTTGCTCCATGGCGGAGGGCGTAATGGAGATCGGAGTAGACTTGGTGGGGGACTTAACGTCAGCGCTCATAATCGGGAGTAACTTTACTGCCCTCTTAACACCGGCACTCCGGACATGGTTGCCTTGCGCAAAGCCGGCACCGGCCTTGAAATGCGCAGGAATTTACCCAACTTGCGTTGCTCCAACTGACACTATGGAAATTATCATTGCGCTACTCGGGCTTCTACCCATCATCCTGATCCTCCTACTGATGTGGTCGCTGCGGGGTGCCCTGGCCCGCTTTACCGAGGCCGTCACTGCTTTGGAACGAAAGGCCCTGGCACCCGCGTCCCCGCAAGATAATGGCACCCGGCTGGATCTCGACGGCCTCCGTCTCCAGGCCTGTGAACGCTTTACGCTCATGCTCGAGCGCATCTCGCTGCCCAATCTGCTCCTCCGCATCCAGCCCGAGCCCGGTACGCCGCCGCGGGAATACACGGCCGAACTGTTGCTGGCCATCCGCCAGGAGGTAGAGTACAACATTACCCAACAGATCTACGTGAGCGACTCGCTGTGGTCGATCATCACCCAATCGCGGGACAACATCAGTATGCTCATCGCCCGCGCCGCGGAAGATGCGGAAAGCAGCGCACAGATTGCTAGTCGCCTGCGCACGATGAGCGCCCGCCAGCCCGAGGATCCGGTCGCGCTGGCGCAGGGGGCCATTCGGCGGGAGGCCGCCTCGGTGCTGACTACGAAGCCGTAAGGCCCAGGCTCACGAATTCCGCATCGTCGCTCAAAATGAGTCCCGCCTGCCGCCGGCAGCAGAGCGCACTGGCCCGCGGGGTGACGAAGGTGCTCAGTTGGTAGCGCAGTGCCTCGCGGTCGGTAGCGAAGGGGGCCAGCTCCTGGTACACTACGGGCAGTTCGCCGTAGTCGCCGTCGCTCGTGGCGTCGGAAGTGCGCCCGGTGCGGCTCACCATTACGTTCTCTCCGTTGCGTCCGAAGACCGGCTTGCGCACGTAGCCGCGCCGGGGGTCCGGCAGGTCGGCCGGATCGAAGGCCGTGGGCAGTAACAGGGGGTGGCCGGGATGATCCTGCCAGGCGTAGGCGAGCAGGGCTTTGGACTGGAGGAGCATGGTCCAGGCCGGATTGACGACGCGAACGTAGTGGTTGAGGGTCATCTCCTCCAGCATGTCCCAGAGGTCGGGTTCCTGGCGGGCGATCCAGTCCCAGGGAAAGAACTTGAATAGGTAATAGTAGCGGATGGTCTTGCCCGGTTTCGGGTCCGCCGCCAATCCGTGATCGGGATCGAAGGTGGCGTCGGGTAGGGGGACGGTGAGGGTTTGCTTCCAGCCGGCCCTGCGGGCCCGGTCGGCGAGGAAGTCGACGTTCAGGGCATCCTCCGGGTAGCCGAGGTGGGCAAACAGGCCGTGGGTTCCCCCGCGGGCCACCCCGATGGCGCGGAGCTGCTCTTCCAGGCGGGCGATGAGGTCGTTGGGGGCGGGGCGTTTGACGCCGGCCTGGCGTAGGACCTCGGGTTGCAGGAGGCCCGTTTCGGGCAGGAGGCTGCAGGTGTCGGCGTTGAATTCGAGCAGGCGGAGGGGCAGACCTTCCAGACCACCGGCCCAGTCGAAGCGGCCGAAGAGAAAGTCGTCCCACTCGTTGGCGACCGACCACTCGAGCAGGGCCCGGCACCGATCGGGGAAGCCCAGGCGGGGGAGTCGGGCCGGTTCGTCCAGGCAGCGGCGTACGGTGTCGCGGAGTAGGCCGTAAGCGGTATCCCCGGCCCGCAGGGCGGCGGCGGCATCGTCGGGCCGGATCAGGAGAACCTCATCGGCCAGGTAGTCGTGATTTTCCCCGCTGGTAAAGTAGTCGAGCCCCTGCTTACGGGCGAAGCGTGCGGGGCGGGGGAGGGCCTCAATCAGGTGATCGCTATCCACCGAAAGAGCGGGTAGAGCTACCGCTGCTGCGTCCGCCAAAGCCACTGCGGGCGCGGGAGGTACTGGACAGCTTGCTGCCGGCCGTAGTGGTGGCACGCTGGTAAGCCGCGTTATTTTTGTAGGCACTGGCCGGGGGGCGGCTGCCCATCCGGTTGAGCATCATGAAGCCCCAGTAGCCCATCATGGCCGTACGGAAGGGGCGTCGGGTACGGGAGGAATCGGGCTCGGTCTGCTCGATGACGCGGGCCTGGTCCAGGGTGTACGTTGCGGTGGTGCCGTCGAGGTCCTGAACGATGATGCGGCTGTCGGCGGGGGTGGGCACGACCTCTTCGGAGGCGATCTTGTACTCCGCGGGGCTCACTTCCTCTACGGTAGTGATGACGCCCTGGGTAGGTTCGCTGCCCGCTTCCCCCGTAGATTCACAAGCGGTGAGGTAAGTGAAGCAGAGCAAGAGGGATAGTAAACGGGAAACGTAGCGAAACATGGTGGTGGGGATGAGGAAAAAGATAAGGGAGGCAATCCACTACCTTTGTAACCCCTTCAACCCCAATCTGTTTGTCGCATCCCCGCTTTGAAAAGGTATTGCTGATCGTCGCCGTCTTCCTGGCCGGCCTCTGCTCCATCGTTTATGAGCTGCTCATCAGTACCACCAGTGCCTACTTCCTGGGCGATAGCGTGAAGCAGTTTTCTCTGACCATTGGCGTGTACATGTGCGCGATGGGGGTCGGCTCCTTCCTCACACGTTATGTAGGGGAGCGGGAGCTGGAAGCGTTCATCCGGGCGGAGATCGGGCTGGGATTATTGGGCGGCGGCTCGGTGCCCCTGCTGTACTTCCTGTTCCAGTACCAGACGGCTACGCAGTACCAATGGACGATGCTGCTGGTGGTCTTCCTGATCGGTACGCTGACCGGCGTGGAGATTCCGCTGCTGGCCCGCGTAATGAAGAAGTACTATCCCCTGCGTGACAACCTGGCCAACGTACTCGGCTTCGACTACCTCGGGGCGCTGGGGGCCACGCTCCTGTTTCCCTTTCTGCTGCTGCCCTTCGTGGGCCTGTACAGCTCTAGTCTGCTCTTCGGTGCGGTAAATCTGCTGCTGGGGGCCGGCGTTTGCTGGTTCTTTCGGGAGAGCCTCGCACCCGCGCGCCGCCGCAAAGTGTACCTCTGGACGGCCACTGGCCTGGCCCTGTTTGTCTTCCTGCTGATCCGGGCCGAGCCCTTCCTGCACGCCTGGGAGGCTACTGCCTACCCCCACCGGGTGATCTACGAGGAGGACAGCCCCTATCAGCACATCGTACTGACCCAGAACCGCGACGACCTGCGGCTCTACCTCGACCGGGTCATCCAGTTCAGCAGTCGGGATGAATACCGCTACCACGAATGTCTGGCCCAGATTCCGGTGGCCCAGGTGCCCCAGTTCAGCCGTGCCCTTATTCTCGGAGGTGGGGAGGGTTTACTGGCCCGTGAGCTCCTGCGCCACCCCAGTTTACGCTCCCTCACCATCGTCGATCTAGACGGCCGTATTTTCGAACTCGGCCTGCGCCACCCCCGCATCCGGACGATCAACCAAGGGGCCCTGCATGACCCGCGTACGACCACGATTACGGAGGACGCGGCGGTTTTCCTGCGCAGCGATACGGCTCACTACGACCTCATTCTGGCCGATCTGCCCGACCCGAGTAACGAATCCGTAGCCCGCCTGTACAGCACCTGGTTCTTCAATATGGCCCGGGACCGGCTGACCCCTACGGGTGTTTTCGCGACCCAGGCGACCAGTCCCTACCATACCCGTAAGACCTTTTGGTGCATCGTGGCCACCCTGCGCGCGGCGGGTTTCGGGGAGCTGGCCCCCTACCAGGTTACGGTACCGAGCTTCGGTCCGTGGGGATTCGTGCTGGCGGCCAATGCGGGACGAAATTTACAGCAACACGGCCAGCAACTGGGCGGGAACGCGGGTGCGCTGAAGTTCGTGGAGGCCGGCCTCCTCCCCGGCCTGTTTACCTTCCCCGCCGATATGCGTGACCCCGGAGATATCGCCGTCAACCGCCTGGACCGGCCCGTACTCCTACAGTACTTCCTGGAGGAGTGGACGGACTGGCAACGCGAAACCGTTCAGTAAATGGCTACTTACCTCGGCATACATATCCTGCTGGAGCTGCAGGGCTGTCCTCAGGAACGGCTCCGACACCCCGCCGACAGCGAGCGCATCCTGCTCGCCGCAGCCGCCGCCATGCGTGCCCGAGTGGTAGAATCCCGCTTCCACGCGTTTTCGCCCCACGGCGTCAGTGGGGTAGTGGTGATCGCCGAGAGCCACCTCACCGTCCATACCTGGCCCGAGCATGGTTACGCGGCGGTGGACGTATTCAGCTGCGGTCAACTAGACCTGGAGGCCGGTCTGACGCTACTTGAGAAGGAATACGGAGCCGCGAGTGTGGAGCGCAGGACCTTCGAGCGGGGAAAGATCTAGGCTCTACTGAAGGACGAGTATCGCCATCCAAAGGAAGTCGAAGCTACTTCCTTGCGGTCCGCTTACTCTACTTTGCCGGCCAGCTGGGGGTCCAGCCTGCGGACTACACTGAGGGATTGGCGTCCCAGGGCTGCTCGTTTGAGGTAAACAACTAGCAGGTAAATGGAAAAGCCCAATCGGGCCCCGAGATAAACGTATGGCGTGAGCGCATTGAGCATCGGAAGTGTGCCGACCCACCCGCGCTCCGGCGACAAGAAGTACGATAGGGGATCGGGCACCCCGAAGAAGGCAATCTCCGTAACTAGTACAAGCAGGTATGCGGCAAGCGCAATGAGGATATACGAAAAACGGGTAAGGGGGAAGTAACGCTGGGCGACGTACACTAGCCCCCCACTGAGGACAGCCATGACTATGTGAACCGTATTATCTCCTCCGAGCAGGTTACTTATCCCGATAAATAGGGCAAGGCCGAGGTTGCCCAGCCAGCTCCGGTTGAGGTTGTGGATCGCTTCGTAGAAATCTTCGATTGCGTACGCCACGCGATTTTGTTTCCGCTCCTCGGTAAAGCGTTCCTCCGGGGTCATTGAGCAATTGATGGGTTGACCAAAGAACTGATCATTTCCTTCTGCTAGTGCCTGGCACAAACAAAAACGCCATCCCGGAAACCGGAATGGCGCTAAATTTTTGGCGTAAAGCAAAGTTCTCAGACCGCGAAGCTCTCCCCACATCCACATTCCCGGGTAGCGTTAGGATTATTGAAAGCAAAACCGCTCCCGTCAAGTCCACCGCTAAATTCCAGAGTAGAGTTGCAGAGGTAAAGGAAGGACTTCAGGTCGCAGACCACGGTCTCTCCATTGTCTTCAAAGACTTGGTCCCGCGGCTGTAGCTCGTCGTCGAAATCGAGTTGATAGGACAAGCCGGAACAGCCTCCACTAGTGATGGACACGCGGAGAAAATAATTTTCGGGAAGGCTCTTGGCCCCACGAATCTCGCGCAACCTTTCCTTCGCGCTGTCGGCAACGAAAAGCATAGGGAGAGAACTTATTGGACTACGATCGACTCGGTGGTCTGTATACCCTTTGTCTTCAGCTGATAGTCCTTGATGGCTCCTTTGATGGCGTCCTCGGCAAGTACCGAGCAGTGGATTTTTACGGGTGGCAGGGCGAGTTCTTCGACGATGGCCATGTTATCGATGGCGAGGGCTTCGTTTACGGTCTTACCCTTCAGCCACTCGGTGGCGAGGCTAGAGCTGGCGATAGCCGAACCACAACCGAAGGTTTTGAACTTGGCCTGGGTAATTTTTTGGGTGGTAGGATCTACTTCAATCTGCAGACGCATGACGTCCCCACACTCGGGAGCACCCACGAGGCCGGTGCCAACGTTGCTGCTGTTCTTGTCAAGCGTCCCTACATTCCGGGGGTTCTTGAAGTGGTCTAGAAGTTTTTCGCTGTATGCCATGGTAAAATATATTAAAGGAGTGAGGGATAGAAGGATTGAAGACCTAGAGGACTATAAGGTAACAAGAACCGTCGGCAGAAAGATTAACCACCATCCCTTCAATCCTGTCCTACCTCGATCCTTCAGTCCATGATCAGTGCTCCGACCACTCGATCGCGTCGATATCGATTCCCTCCTTGTACATCTCCCAGATGGGACTGAGGTCGCGCATGTGGTTAACACCTTCGGCCACCTTGGCGATAGTTTCATCGATGTCCTCCTCGGTGGTGAAACGGCCCAGGCTGAAGCGGAGGCTGGAGTGCGCCAGGTCGTCTCCCAGGCCGAGTGCCACCAGTACGTAGCTGGGCTCGAGGCTGGCGGAGGTACAGGCCGATCCGGAGGAGACGGCGATGTTCTGGTTGAAGGTCATCATAAGTCCCTCGCCTTCCACATGCTTAAAGCTGATGTTGGTGACGTGGGGCATGCGGTTCTCCTGGTCGCCGTTGACGTAGCTTTCTTCCAGCATTGTACACAGGGCGTGCTGCAGCTTATCGCGGAGTTTACTCAGGCGCTCGGCATCCTGGGCCATTTCCGCTTGGGCAATCTCGGCAGCTTTGCCAAATCCGACGATACCGGGGACGTTAAGGGTGCCGGAGCGCATACCGCGCTCGTGACCACCACCATCCATTTGGCTGGTGACTTTGACGCGGGGATTCTTGCGGTTAACGAACAGGGCACCTACGCCCTTGGGGCCGTACATTTTATGACTGGTAAAGGCCATCAGGTGAACGCCTACTTCCTTCGGGTGGCAGGGTAGCTTGCCGACGATTTGCGTAGCGTCCGACATAAACAGTACGCCGTGCTTAGCGCAGATGTCGCCGATGGCTTTCATGTCCTGGATGACCCCGGTTTCGTTGTTGGCCCACATGATGGATACCAACACGGTTTGATCAGTAATGGCGGCTTCCAATTCTTCCAGGCTAATCCGACCCTGACGATCGACGGGAAGGTAGGTCACCTGGCCGCCCATTTTTTCTACCTTGCCGCAAGCGTCGAGGACGGCCTTGTGCTCAGTCTTGGCGGTGATGATGTGGTTGCCCTTTCGCTGGTACATCTCAAAGACGCCCTTGATGGCGAGGTTGTCCGATTCGGTCGCGCCGCTCGTAAAGATGATTTCCCGCTCATCTACGTTGATGAGGTCGGCGATTTGTTTCCGGGCGGTATCCACGGCCCCTTCCGCCTTCCATCCGAAGGGGTGGTTACGGCTGGCGGCATTGCCGGGATTTTCATAAAAGAAAGGAATCATGGCGTCCACTACCCGGGGGTCGGTCGGCGTGGTGGCGTTGTTATCGAGGTAGATGAGGCGCTGGCCCATAGGAAGGTATATTCTAAGTCTTGATCAATTCGCTTCATCTTAACACCTGTTGGTAATTTTAGTTGGGGTGGGCGAGTTGTTCGATCGGTGAGTTGTTGAACTAATGAATGGGCGCGCTGGACGGTTGCCTCTCGCTGCGCTCGGGGGGGGTGGTGGGTTATTGGGTTGGGGAGTTGTTGGTTTGGTGAATGGCGGGAAGGGGTAGGTGGCCCTCGCTGCGCTCGGGGGGGGTGTTGGGTTGTCGGATTGGTGAATGGAGAGTAGGACACTTCCCCCTTTGCGGTGCTCGAGTTGGCCTACATTTTACGTAAACTCCAACAACCCAACAACCCAACAACCCAACAACCCAACAACCCAACAACCCAACAACCCTCACCTCAGCACCGCGCGCACTTCTGTATCATCCCGGCGGGAGGGGGTCAGGCCACGGGCCGAGCAGTACTGCTGGTGACGAGCACCGGCGGGGTAGAAGGCATCCACTACTTGTACATCGGTGGCCGGAGCATAGCCGGCGGTTCTGAGTGACTCGATCAACCGGCGGGCGGTGGCGAGTTGCTCGTCCTCCTGCAGGGAGAATATGGCGGAGCGGTACTGGCCGGTTCCGCGTCCGCGATTGAGTTCGAAATTGTGGAGGGTGAAGAACTCAATCAGGAGGGCCTCCGTGGGGAGTACGCGGAGATCGTAAAGCACGGCGACTACCTCGGCGTGTCCGGTAGGTTCCGCACACACCTGGCTGTAGTTAGGGTCCTGCGTATGGCCGCCTGCAAAACCGACCCGACACGCAACCACACCAGAGAGCTGGCGCAGGTAAAACTCACGTCCCCAGAAGCAGCCGCTGCCGAGCAGTAGGGTCGGCCTTCAGGCCGGGTCGGCGTCGCGGGCGTCGTGCCCGGCCGCGTATTTATCACGGGGGACGAACTTGATGGATAGGCTGTTTACGCAGTGGCGGGTGTTCTTCTCCGTAAAGCGTTCGCCGTTGAAGACGTGGCCCAGGTGCCCGCCGCAGTTGTTGCACAGGATCTCGACCCGCCGTCCGTCCGCATCCCGCTCGTGCTTGACCGCGTTGGCAATTTCATCGTCAAAGCTCGGCCACCCGCAGCCGCTGCTGAACTTTGCCTGGCTGTCGTACAGCGGCGCCTCGCAGCGGCGGCACACGAATACGCCGTCTACTTTGAAGTTATTATACTCCCCGGTGAAGGGCATTTCGGTACCCTTATTGGCAATCACGCGCTCCTCTTCCCGGGTCAGGGTGTTCCAGTTCTCTTTCGTTTTCATGACCAGGAAACAACCGGAGAGAGGTCTGGTTGGGCGGGGTTGCGCTCTAATGGGTGAATGGCGGGTAAGGTACTTACCCCCCGCTGCACTCGGGTAGGCGAATGGTTCAGCAACTCACCAACTGACTCACTCCTCCTCCAGCACAAAATCATAACTTTCCATGATGACGTTGGCCAGCAGCTTGGAGCACGCCCGTTCGACCTTATCGTGGGCCTCCTGCTCGCTATCGGCCTCAAGGGAAATGGTTACGTGCTTACCGATGCGGACGTCGGAAACGCCCTGAATGCCAAGGTTGGGTAGGTTCTTGACGACAACCTTACCCTGGGGATCCAGGAGCTCGGCTTTGGGCATGACGTTGATGTGGGCAAGGAACTTCATAGCGGAGGCTTGGCAGACGAGGGCGGCGGAGACACCAGGTTGAGAAGAAGGTAGGCCACGACGATGAAGGGGAAAGCCGCGGTCCACAGGACGATCAGCAGGCCAATGGCCAGGGCCGCAAAGATATACTTCGTCTCATTTCCCTTCCAACCAAACCCCTTCAGCTTGAAGGAAAACATCGGGTGCTCGCTCACCAACAGGTAGGAGAAGGCAAGGATAGAGCCGTAGAGGACCAGGGGATGGAGAACGTACGATGCCCAGCTGGGACGGGTCGCTACGATCAGCATCAGGCCCGTAGCGTAGACCGTACTGGTGGGAGTGGCTACACCCATAAAATTCTCGGTCTGCCGGGTATCCAGGTTAAATTTGGCGAGGCGAAGGGCGCTGAAGAGGGCAATGAGCAGGGCCGGGGCGGCATACCACGACCAGGTAATAGCGATTGCATCAAGTCCACCTATCAATAAGGTGATTCCGTCAGGCACGAAGGGTGCTGCCCCCTCTCCCCCGGAGAGGACAAGCAAAACATAATAGATCACCGCCGGCACCACCCCGAAGCTGACCATGTCCGCCAGACTATCCAGTTCCTTACCGTGCTCGCTGCTGACGTTGAGGGCGCGGGCCACGAGGCCGTCGGCGAAGTCAAACCAGCCGGCGGCGAAGAGGAACCAGAAGGCGGGGATAAACTGCAGGTCCAGGACACAAATGAGGGCGGCGCACCCGCAAAACAGGTTCAGTAGGGTGACGAAGTTGGGAATCCAGGCTTTCACGGCCGGTAAGGTATAATTTGTTAGGATAAGGACAGTTGGCCAACGTCGGGGTGTACAGCGGACGTCCTTCGGATAGTTATCTATAGCCTAGCTTTGACACTATGCTGCGGTTTCCCCTCCTGACGTGCCTCTTTTGCCTGTACGGAGCCCTCTGGGCTCAGCCCGCCAATGACGACTGTGGCGGCGCTATTGCCTTGCCCGACGACGCGATGTACTGCTCGGGCGCTAATGCCTTCACGACCGTCGGGGCCACCACATCGCTGGCTCAGGAAGACTACGCCATCTGCCTCGACGAGCGCGATCAAATTAAGGATGTCTGGTTCTCCTTCCGGGCAACACGGAACTCCGTAGCCATCCAGGTCACCGGGGCCGTGCCGGGGCGGGTGCGGGGTACGTTGCAGCAGGTGCAATTCTCCCTCATGGGCGGAGGCTGTGGTGCGCTTGACAATCTGGCCTGCCGCTCCCCCTTTGTCTCCGGAGGGCAGATCCAGAACGGGGGCAGCCTAATTTACAACGAGCTGCGGCGCGGGGAAACTTACTACCTCCTGGTCGGTGGCCGCAGCGGTAACGCGGGCAGCTTCGAACTGTGCCTCGAGCAATTCGACGCCGTACCCGACCCGAGCAGCGACTGCTCCACCGGCGTGGTCCTTTGTGATAAATCTCCCTTCGCCGTGCAGGCCCTGCAGGGTACCGGCAACGTGCGGGACGACCTCTTATCGGATAATGTATCCTGTCAAAGTACCCCCGAAGAATTCAACTCCTCCTGGTATAAGTGGACCTGCGACCAGGCGGGCACCCTGGCGTTCGACATTACTCCGCTCGGGGCAGCCCCCAATGAGGACATCGACTTTGTAGTCTACGAACTTACGGCGGGCCTCGATGCTTGCGGCGATCGCCAAGTACTGCGGCAGATGTTCTCGGGGGAGACCCAGGGTAACGGAGACAGGAACCTGGCCTGTCTGGGTGCCACCGGCATCAGCGAAGCCGACCCCGATACCGTCGAAAACTGCGGCTGCGACGACGGCGACAACAATTACGCCCGCGCCATCGACATGGAGGCCGGCAAGTCTTACGCCCTCGTCATCATGAACTACACCGGCTCCGGTGACGGCTTTTCCATCGAATTCGGCGGCAGTGGCACCTTCCAGGGCCCGGAGCCCAACCTGATCTTCAGTACGACGGAAGTCTGCGTCGGGGAATCCATCACCTTCGAAGACCAGTCTACTTCCCTCGACGGCATCGCCTCCCGGGAGTGGGATTTTGGCCCCACCGCCACCCCCCGCACGGCCTTTGGCGCTGGCCCGCACACCGTCACTTTCGCGGAGGCGGGATCCCCCAGCGTCAATCTGGTCCTCACTACCACCCGCAACTGCATCGAGTACATCAGCAGCTCGGAGGTAGCGGTAGTTTGCTGCAGCGACCAGTACAGCGTCACCGCCGATGTCCAACCCGTCAGCTGCCCCGAGGCGGCCGACGGCAGTATCGCCCTCACGGCCAGCAGTAAGGTAGCCGGTAGCGTACTGACTTACAGCTGGAGCAACGGCCAGACCACACCCGTCATCGACGGGCTCGACCTGGGCACCTACGCTGTGAGCCTCACCGATGGTACCGGCTGCACCTACATCGATAGCTTCCAGGTGGGTGGCCCCGAACCCTTCGTCTTCGATACCCTTATCGTCCAACCCGACTGTGCGGGCGGTACGAACGGCGTACTCGAACTCAGTACCCTGGCTGGCGGGGCGGGCGACTACGCGTACAGCTTTGGGGGCGGTCCCTTCGGACCCAGTGGTCGGCTTGAGAATCTGCCCGTAGGCATCGTGAACGTCACCGTCCGGGACGCGAACGGCTGCGAATTTCCCCAGGCCATCTTTGTGGATGAGCGGCAACTGGGGTTGGTAGCCGGCAGTACGGGGTTTATCGAGCCAACCTGCAACGGGGATGCCGACGGACAACTCGATATCCAAATTGCTAACGGCATACCTGACTTCCGCTACGACTTCGGCAGTGGCTTTCAAGCCCAACCGCGGCAGGGTGGCTTCTCCGCGGGTACCTACCCGGTGACGGCCGTGGACGCAGAGGGCTGCACTGGAGAATTCGAAATCAACATCACCGAGCCGCCCCTACTAGAGCTGGCCCTGCAGGCCGATAGCAGCAGTTGTTTCGGTGCAAACGACGGTTCCGTTTTCGCTACACCCTCAGGCGGACGTCCGCTGTATCTACTGGCTTGGAGCGACGGGGTAGTCGGCACCGATCGCGTCAACCTAGGCCCCGGCACCTACCGCGTAGCCCTGACGGACAGCCTGGGGTGTACCCTTACCGACTCCGTAACCCTGGTAGACCCGGGGGAGATCGTGGCCACCGTCGTCGATCAGATCGACCTGGTGTGCTTCGGCGATGCTTCCGGATTGATCGCACTGGGGGTCACGGGGGGCTCGCCGGAGTATACGTACAGCGCCGACGGTGTCAACTTTCAGTCCGATTCCCTCCTCTCTAGGCTGCCGGCGGGCAACTATACCCTCTACGTCCGCGACCGGAACGGCTGCCAGGATAGCCTCACCACCTCACTCGATCAGCCGGAGCAGTTTGTGCTGGAAACGGACACCAGCGTACGGCTGGTCCTGGGCAACGACACCTCCCTCTTTGTCCGCTCCAATTACAGTCCGGTGATCTACCGATGGGGCCCGGACAGCCTCAACTGCCTGACGCCCGATTGTTCCCGGGTACGGGTGATGCCCGTGCAGTCGGGGGACATCTTCGTAACGGGGGTATCGCCCGCCGGCTGTGTCGACACGGCCTTTGTTTCCTTTTCCGTCATCGAGGACCTGGCCACTTACATTCCCAACGTCATCTCCCCCAACGACGATGGGCAGAACGATCATTTTACCGTCTACGGAGGGCGGGCGCTGGCGCGGGTGGAGGAGCTGCGGGTATACGATCGCTGGGGCGGGCTCGTTTACCAGAGCGAGGCCCCCTTCCCCGCCAACGACCCCCAGTTGGGGTGGGATGGTACGCTCGGCGGGCGGCGCGTCAACGGGGGCGTGTACGTCTACTACGCCGAAGTCAGTTACATCAACGGGCGGACGGTAGGCTACCGGGGTGACGTGACCGTGTTGGGATTACAGCCCTGACCCCCCATTCGCTGCGGAGCTTCTTAATTCTACACCATGCGGCATCTCTTCTTCGCTTTCTGTGCTCTCCTCTTCTGTGGTTGCCCGCGCAGCTCGCTTGGGGAGCGCCTGTTCGACATCACCTTCCCGCCGCTCGAATTCGTGATTCCGGCCGGCCAACCCTCCTTTCGGACTTACGTCATTGCCCAAGCGGGGGTAGCCACGCAGTTTCAGGAGCAACTTGCGGACCGCGGCTTCACTCCCGACGACGTGGATATCGTAAGTGGCGTCCGGGCCCGCATCGTCAGCCTCTCCGGCGAAGACTTCCGGGAAATCGAGCGCATCGAACTGCGGGCCTGCCCTACTTCCGAGACCGACTGCACTTACATCGACCTGCTCTTTAGCATCGATGATCTTGGTGGCCGCCGCCAGCAGGTCGTCAACCTCAATCCGGGGGAACGCAATTTCCGCAATCTCTTCCTGGAGGAAGAAGCCGTACGCGTAGAGCTCGTCCTCACCCCCTTCAACGTCACCACCCAGAACATTGAGGCGCGCTTAGAGTGGACGATCGGAGCACTGGGGGGCCTGTAGGGAGGAGGTTCGCCTACCGCCACCACCAATGGACCGAGTGCTGTCGGGCCTGAGCGGATAATCTATAATTTACCGGATATGAATGGTGTACTCAAGCTGAGCAGATGATACTTCGTCCCCGCGCCGTGCTGTTATTCTTCATCCTGCTGTCCCTACTATTGCGGTGGGGAACGTCCTTCATCTCGGTGCTGAACAACGACGAGAGCACCTACATCGTCATCGCTCACGAAATGATGCAGGGTAAGATCTACCTGCGCGACCTGATCGATACCAAACCCATCGGGGTATTCTGGCTCTACGCCGGCCTGCTAAAGCTGGCTGGGGGAAGTATTGTGGGCATTCGATTGCTCACTCACCTCTCCGTGGCCTGCACGGCCTGGGCCATCTTCTGCGCCGGCCGTCGGGCTATCAACAACGACCGGGTGGGCCTCGCCGCGGGCCTTGCCTATCTATTTGCTACCTCCGTGTACACGTACTACGGGCTGGCCCCTAATAGTGAGCTGTTCTTCAACCTGCTCACTATTTCGGCCGTCTGTATTGGCGTGGCCCCCCGCGTGCGCACGGGGGAGGAGGACGCCTCCCTAGGCCACTGGCCGCTAATGGGCCTCTTGCTAGGAACTGCGGTGATCATCAAGCCGTTTGCCGCGGCCGAAAGCCTCGCGGTCGGGCTGTTTGCCCTGTGGTACTACTGGGGGCG
Source organism: Lewinellaceae bacterium (assembly GCA_963710195.1). Classification (GTDB taxonomy): domain Bacteria; phylum Bacteroidota; class Bacteroidia; order Chitinophagales; family Saprospiraceae; genus Neolewinella. The sequence continues at coordinate 459,653 of CAVPZF010000001.1, read as the reverse complement.
ACGGCGGCGGCAATTCGGCCGGGGGCTGCTGGCCGGTGCACTGCTGGTGGCGGGATTTTCCGTGCCCCTCCTCATCATCTACGCCTACTACTTCCGCCTAGGCATGGTCGAAGAGTTGCTCTACTACACCTTCACGGTAAATAGCCGCTACCCGATTGAATTGGCTTGGTATCTGCGGCTCAAGTTTCTTGGTGACTACCTCCTGCGGTACACTCCGCTGGCCTTGCTGGCGGGAGCAGCCCTGGTGGCGGCTTACCGGCGGGGAATCAATCGCAGTTGGGTGTACTTTCTGCTCGGGTATTTCACCCTGGTAGCCATCATGATTCTTACGCCGGGAAGGCGCTTCGGGTATTACCAAATTCAATTGCATCCGGCGCTTGCCTTGCTTGCCGCCGCCTTCTTCGACCCACGGGTAGGAATTTGGGAGGGGGTACGCAACGGGCTCTCCCGAAAGGCAGCCGTATACGCATTGGTCGGGGTCGCAGGTGTGCTGGGAATCTCCCACTACTTCCGCTACCAGGGGAAAGTGGACCGCCCCCGGTTGATTGCCGACTACTTACAGGATAAACTGGGACCCGAAGACCAGTTCTTTAGCATTACGAGCCACCAGATCAGCTATTACCTACTACAGCGGGAGGTGCCGACCCGCTTCGTGCACACCCCACTGATGTTTCACGACAATTACGTGAAGGCTTACGACCTGGACGAAGTAGCCGAGGCCGAGCGGCTACTGGCTAACCCCCATCTACGGTACGTTATCCGCCATCCGGGCGACCAGGCTTTTTTCACCCCCCTGTCGGAGCGTTTGCTAGATGAGTTCATGCTAGTAGATAGCCTAGATGCGCAATTGTACGTCTTTAAACGAAAAGAGTAAGCCCGACTCCCACATCCATTTACCTCTTATTCTGGTTTGACCACTGCTACCGCCGCCACCACCAGCCCGTAGTCCCATACTCGAGTAGGGAAACTTCCCCAAACTCATCTAGAGAGCAACCTTGCGCGTCGCTTTGGTCTTCAACTCTCGCACGCCATTAACCAGAACAACAACGCCTGATTGGACTAGACGATCGGTTCGCTGGGCGCGCTGTCGGGGGAAATTTTACGTCTCAAATCGGCAATTTCAAATTGATCACTCCCGGACCAGCGCCAGCCGCATCCGCTTGATCCGATCCGCGAGGCTCTCCGAGGAGATGCGTTCCCGCAGCCGGTCCACGATGAGGGAGAAGCTGAAGGGGGTGGCCTTGGGGGGCGTCTGGAAAAGGATGGTCTGGCCGTTGATGCGGGCCAGGGCTTCGCGCAGGCGGGCTTCCTGGAGCTGGAAGGTCATGATCTCGTCGTAGGCCTGCTGGAGGAGAAGGTTGTTAGGCTCGTAATCGGTGAAGACCTCGAAAAAGAGCTGGGAGCCACTTTGCAGGTGCTTTTCCTTCTTTTGCTTACCGGGGTAGCCCTTGAAGATGAGGCCCGCGATGGCGGCAATGTCGCGGAAGCGGCGCTTGGCCATTTCGGTGGCGTTGATGCCGGCGTTGAGGTCGTGGGTCAGTTCCGTGAGGTTGAACAGGTCGCTGCCGAGGGCCTCTTCGATGGGGATGGGCTGGTCGCTCATGAGCTCGAAGCCGTAGTCGTTCATGGCGATGGTGAAGGTGAGGGGGGCGAACTGTCCGATGCGGTAGGCGATCAGGGAGCTGAGGCCCTCGTGGATGCCCCGCCCCTCACAGGGGTACATGACGAGGTGGTAGCCTTCGCGGTCGTGGAAGTACTCGATGAGGAGTTCGTCGCTGGCGGGGATGGCGCTGCGCCGCACCTGCGTATCCCGCAGGGGGGCCAGTTTGGCGAGTTCCGCGTCGTGGTAGTCCTCCAGTTTGAGTTCCTGCATGGCCAGGCGGAGGTAGTGGGAGAGCTGGCTGGAAAGCTGCATCCGTCCGCCCCGCCAACTGGGCACCTTACCCTTCTTGGAGTTGCTCTTCCGCACCAGCGCCTCCGTCCCCTTCACCTTGACGAACTGCAGGCTGCGACCGGCAAACCAGAAGGTGTCACCCGGCTTGAGGCTGGAGACGAAGTATTCCTCGATGGAGCCGATGTAGCCGCCGCGCAGGTACTTGATCATGAGGGTGGTCTCGCTGACGATGGCGCCGATGCTCATGCGGTGCATGGTGGCCACGCGCCGGTTGTCGACCCGGTAGATGCCCTCCTCGTCGCGGACCACCTTGTGGTACTCATCGTAGGCCCCCAGGCTGTTGCCGCCGGTGGTGATGAAGTCGAGGCACCAGGCGAATTCCTCGTCGGTCACGGAGGCGAAGCAGAAGGTGCCGCGGATCTCCTCCAGCACCTGCGCCCGCCGGAACCCCCCGCTGACCGCCAGCGTCACGAGGTACTGGACGAGCACGTCGAAGCTGCGGAGGTAGGGGATGCGGCTTTCCACCACTTCGTTCTGCATGCAGCGGCGGAGGGCCGAGGCTTCCAGGAGCTCGAGGCTGTGGGTGGGCACGAAGTAGATCACGCTCTTGGCCCCCGGCTGGTGCCCGCTGCGGCCAGCCCGCTGGAGGAAGCGGGCGACGCCCTTGGGACTGCCGATCTGGACGATCGTCTCTACCGGGCGGAAGTCGACGCCGAGGTCGAGGCTAGAGGTACAGACGACCGCCTGGAGCGTACCCTGGTGCAGGGCGTCTTCGACCCAGTCGCGCAGTTCGCGGCTGATGCTGCCGTGGTGCATCGCGATGGCACCGGAGAGCTCGGGGTCGTAGTCGAGCAGCCGGTGGTACCAGATTTCGCACTGGCTGCGGGTGTTAGTGAAGATTAGGGTGGAACCCGAGCCATAAATGATGGGCACCACCTTTTCGAGCAATTTGATGCCGAGGTGACCGGCCCAGGGGAAGGTTTCGATCTCGTCAGGCAGTACGGTGATCATTTCGGTCTGCTTGGTGGACGCGGCGCGGATGATGACCCGCTCCGTGGCCGTGGCGGCGGGCACGAGGACATCGAGGGCCTCGGGTAGGTTGCCGATGGTAGCCGAGATGCCCCAGGTGCGCAGGCCGTTGCCGCGCAGGGCCCGCAGGCGACTGAGGGCCAGCTCCACCAACACTCCCCGTTTGGTGCCCAGCAGTTCGTGCCACTCGTCGGAAACCACGACGCGCAGGTCGCCGAAGAACTTCTCGTAGCCCTTGCTGGCGATCAGCAGGTGGAGGCTTTCGGGGGTGGTAATTAAAATTTCGGGCGGTTTAGAGCGCTGCTTGGAGCGCTCGGCGGTCTTGGTGTCGCCGGAGCGGATGCCCACCCGCCACTGCATGCCCAGGTCCTCGATCGCGCGCTCGGCGGCCGATTGGATCTCGCGGGTCAGGGCCCGGATGGGGGTGAGCCAGATGGCCCGTAGGCCGTTGTTGGTCTTGCCGGGGTTATCCGGGTGTTCGGCCAGGAACTCCAGGAGGATGGGGAGGAGGAGGGAGTAGGTCTTACCGCTGCCGGTCGGGGCATTGACCAGTCCACTCTTTCCGGCGAGGTAGGCCGTCCAGGCTTCGTGCTGAAAGGGGAAGGGTTGCCAGCCCCGGTCAGTGAACCAGGCATCGGCGCGCTGGAGGAGGGGAGATGGGACGGGGTGGGGCACTGGGGGGAGTAACGGCTGGTGGTGGGCGAGGTTCTCTCGGACCCCGTCCAACGGATAACGGTTGGACGGGGTCCCCCCGTCCAACGGCTTAAGTGGTCCAACCGCTTACCTTGCACCCGCGTTTCCGCCCAAAATTTTCGCCGCTCATGTTTTCCGCCGCTACCTACACCGATCGCCGCCAACGCCTCGCCGATGCCGTAACCGAAGGCCTCATTCTCCTGCCCGCCAACGGCGAGGCCGCCATGAACTACCGCGGCAACACTTACCCCTTCAAACAGGATTCTACCTTCCGCTACTTCGCCGGCCACCACCAGCCCGACCTCGTGCTCACCCTCGATGCGGCCACCGGGGAGAGTAGACTCTACGGCGACGACCTGACCCTCGACGACATCGTCTGGATGGGCGAACACCCCAGCGTACGGGAACTCGCCGCCCGGATCGGGGCGGAAGTAGGGGGCAGCCTCGAAGCCCTCACCCAATACCTCAAACAGGCCAAAACCGTCCACTACCTGCCGCCCTACCGCGAGGAACGCCGCCGGCACCTGAGCGAATGGCTGGGCGAAGGTACCGAGGCCAGCACCGAGCTGATCCGGGCGGTAGTGGCGCTGCGCTCGGTGAAGAGCCCGGAAGAACTGGCCGAAATGGACCGGGCCGTGGACACCAGCATGCACATGCACCGCACGGCGGAGGAGATGGCCCGCCCCGGCATGACCGAAGCCCAAGTAGCCGGCCGCATCGAGGGTCTGGCCATCAGCAGCGGCGGGCGCCTGGCCTATCCCGCCATCGTGACCCGCAACGGCCATATCCTGCACAACCACTACCACGGCAACGTACTGCGCCAGGGTGACCTGCTGCTCATCGACGCCGGCGCCGGAACCCCCTCCGGCTACGCGGGCGACATCACCCGCACCTTTGCCGTGGGAGGCAAGATGAGTGAGCGTCAGCAGGATATCCACGACATCGTCGACGCCGCCAAAACTCAGGTGATCGAGGCGCTCCGACCCGGCGTACCCTACCGCGAACTGCACGACCTTTCCGCCCGCATCATTGCCGACGGACTTAAGGATCTCGGACTGATGCGCGGCAACACCGAGGACGCCGTCGCGGCCGGAGCCCACGCCCTGTTCTACCCCCACGGCCTGGGCCATATGATCGGCCTGGACGTGCACGACATGGAGGACCTGGGTGAGGATCTGGTGGGTTACGACCAAGAATTTCAACGGAGTAAGCTCTTTGGCACCCGCAATTTGCGCCTTGGCCGGCGGCTGCGGGAGGGCTTCGTCGTTACCGTCGAGCCGGGCGTCTATTTCATTCCGGCCCTGACCGACCGCTGGGAACAGGAGGGCAGGCACCGGGAATTTATCGACTACGCGGCAGCGCGGGCGTACCGGGAATTCGGGGGCATTCGCCTAGAAGACAATGTGGCCATTGCGGGCGGCGGGGCGCGGGTGCTGGGTACTTCCTGAAGGGCCGTCCGCCAACCGACGCCGGGAACCTGGAATAGCCGAGTACGTTTTACACCTAATCCGCGGCTGGGGCGTTAAAACCTCACGATGCGCTACTTACCCCTCCTACTATTCGTTAGTCTCTCCACCATCCTGACGGCTCAGTCCAACCAGCTGGCGCAGCAATACTTCATGGATGGGGAGTACGAGAAGTCCGCCGAACTCTACCTGGCCCTGGCCGAGGAGAGCTACAACTCCTTTTACTTCGACCGCTACGTCACCAGCCTGATGAACCTGCGGCGTTACGATGAGGCGGAGCAGGTCCTCCGCCGTCAACTTAAGCGGACGCCCGACGACCTGGCGCTCTTCGTCAAGTACGGGCAGTTGCTGGAGCAGCAGTTTGACGAAGCGGCGGCCGAAAAGCAGTACCGCGAGGCCATCAAGAGCCTCCGCGCCGACAAGTTTCAGATCACCCAGCTGGCTAACGCCTTTCTTAACCTGACGAAGTACGACTACGCCATCGAAACCTACGAGCGGGGGGGGAAACTGCTGAAGGACGACGTCTCCTTTGCCTTCAACCTGGGCGACCTCTACCGCCGCAAGGGCGATACCGCACCGATGGTCAATGCCTACCTGGATGCCCTGATCGAGGATCCCCGCCGCGGCCGCAACGTCCAAACCTACTTCCAGCGCTACCTCGATCAGGACGGTCTGCTGGAAGCCCAGAAGCAGCTCTACGCCCGTATTCAGGAAGACCGCAAGGAAAATCCCGTCTACCCCGAGATGCTGGCCTGGGTGTTCATCCAGCGCAAGGACTACCAGGGCGCCCTCCGACAGGTCCGGGCCCTCGACCGCAAACTCGACGAGGAGGGCGACCGCGTGCTCGACATCGGTAATCTGGCCGCCAACGCCCGGGACTACGAGACGGCCATCGCCGCCTTTGACTACATCGTGGAAAATAAGGCCCCGGCCTCCCCCTTCTACCTGGAGGCCAAGCGGCAGGGCCTCCTCACCCGCCGGCGGGCCATCACGGACGGCTACGCCTACACGCCGGAGGATCTGCGTATCCTGGAAACCGCCTACGAAGATTTTCTCGGTCAGTTCGGAAACAACCCCGCCTCCGCGCCCATCACCATCCAGTTAGCGGAACTCGAGGCGCTGTACCTCAACGACCTGGAGAAGGCCACCAGCATCCTGCAGCGCATCGTGGAACTAAACGGCGTCAACGAGAACGTGCGCGCCGAGGCTAAGCTATCCCTGGCCGACTACTTCCTGATGCAGGGCGAAGTGTGGGAATCCACCCTCCTGTACAGCCAGGTCGACAAGCAGTTTAAGGAGGACCTGCTCGGGCACGAGGCCCGCTTCCGCAATGCCCGCCTGAGCTATTTCCGGGGGGACTTCGAGTGGGCACAATCGCAATTCGACGTACTGAAGGCGTCTACCTCGCGCCTTATCGCCAATGACGCCCTCGACCTGTCGGTATTTATCCTCGACAACCTCGGCCTCGATACCACCACTACCGCCCTGCAGACTTACGCCGACGCCGAACTCCTGGTTTTTCAAAACCGCTTCGACGAAGCCTTTAGCACTCTGGATGAACTCGTAAAGGCCTTTCCCGGCCACGACCTCGAAGACGATGTCGTTTACCTGCGCGGCCGCATCTTCCAGAAGCGTCGGATGTACTCCGAAGCCGCCGCCGAATACCAGCAGGTTGTAGACAACTACCCCAAGAGCATCCGCCTCGATAATGCGCTGTTCGCCCTGGCCGGCCTCTACGAGTCCCCACTCGGTGATAAGGAGAAGGCCCAGGAACTCTACGAGACCCTCTTCATCGACTACAGCAATAGCATCCTGGCCGTCGAGGCCCGCAAGAAGTACCGGGAGTTGCGGGGGGATGCGGTGCAGTAGGTGGGTTGGTGGGGTTTTTAGTCGGTGAGTTGGTAAGTTCTGGGTAACTGATGCTGTATTATCCTCCTTAATTACTGGGGCCTAAGTAAGTTGGCCTAAGGGGGTAAGGACAAATTTATCCTCGCCGATGTAGGCTACCCCCACCCTTTCACCGGAACCGCTTATCTTGGTGCAAACCCCACTCCTATGCGCATTTTGGGTATCACTTCCCGCTTTTTTCTGGTTGGCCTCACGCTTTCGCTGCTGCTTTCGGTACTGGCCTGGGGCATGCGGCAGGCACCCGACGCCGCGCGGCAGGAGCTCAGCCGAGTCACGGGAAAGGAATTGCGGGTACGTACGCCCGATCGCCACCCCGTCAAACCGCACTACCGGACGTCCGGGGATAACCATCACGCGCTGGCCGTCGACCAAACGCCGCTCTTTCCCGGCTGTGCCGATCTCCCGGAGTTTAACGAGCGCAAGGCGTGTGCCGATAAGAAGTTGGTCCGCTACCTCTACGACCACATCCGCTACCCCGATGAGGCGCGGAAGGAAGGGATCGAGGGGCTGGTCGTCATCCGCTTTGACGTCGACCAGGGCGGGCGCGCTAGTTCTCCGAAGATCGCCCGCTCTCCTCACCCGCTCCTGGGTCCCGCAGCCCTGCGGACCGTCCAGCGGATGCTCCAGGACAACCCCATCTGGGAACCCGGCCAGTATAAAGGAAAGCCCGCCGCCGCCCAGGTCAACCTCCCCGTGAAGTTTAAATTGCATGACCGGTTAAATCCATCGGCCCCCTTTTCGCGTTAGTTTATCAAGCATTCAATTTACTCGCATGCACCCCCTCGGCATCACCACTAAGTTCTTCTCCCTCGGCATGTTTTTAGCGGCCATTGTCGCGCTGGTTGCCTTCAATATGCCCCGGCCCACTCCGTCTCCCGCGTCCCAAATCATAGCGGCGGCGGTGGCCGTGACCGCGCCCGCCCCCCAGCAGGCAATGGACATGATGGAGGAAGAAAGGAACGACTGCGCGGTGCTCACTATCGGAACCGTTGCCATCACCGACCGGGAGCTGCGCCTTCCGCCACGGGAAAAACTAAGTCTTCCCATTTATCCCGGCTGTGAAAACGAAGCCGACTACGAAGCCCGCGTTACGTGTGGTCTCGGGCGCTTTTCCGCGTTTATCGGGTATAACCGCAATGAGCCCACCGGCTCGGCCCGCGAACGGGTGATTATCCGCACCACCATTACCGCCAACGGAAAGATGGAAGGGGCGGAAGTAACAAGGGGCGAAGACGAACGTAACCGCACCGAAGCCCTCCGCATCATCAACCTGCTGATCGAGCGCGACGTCCGCTGGACGCCCGGCACTGTGAAAGGTGTTCCACGCGATCTGCCCCTCGCCATACCCATCTCCTTCCACGGCGCCGGCTGCGGCGAGTAAACAGGCGGTGACGCAGGTGCAGGGAGGGTATCAAACCGAGCATTAACAATTTCAAATAGTTCCCGTCCACTAATCCGGGTCAGGTAGCCTCGTCGACTTCCCCACGCCGGTAACGGGTGGCGAAGCAAATGGTAATTGGTACTTCGTAACTGGTAATTCGTAAATACCTAGATCCTAACCCCTCGCTCCGGATCAAGGCGGCCCACTAAATTATCCGATCCACTCAGTGGACAGCGAAGCCAAATCGTAAATCGTAAATCGTAAATCGTAAATCCCTCCCTCCCTACCCCAGCCGACCAACAATCCCGCAACGATCTACGTGCTACGTCGTTTACTTATCCCGACCTACCCAAAGAACTGAGTGCGTAAACTACTTGTCTTTTTGACTCTGGCCTTACTGGTGGCCTGTAACACCTACCAGCCGATTGCCGGCGTGGAAGAATTCGACGATACCTCTTGGAAATCCAAGGTGGTTCCGCCGAGCCCCCAGCCGCAGGACGGCGACCCGGTAGCCGGACTCGACTTCCTCATCCATGGCGACTACATCGGCAGCGGCATCCCGCTGGAGATCATGCGCAAGCAGTCGGCCAAAATGAACCTCGACAGCTTGTACCCCCGCAACGCCCTGAACGAGGGCATCCCCTATTTCATGACGGCCTTCATTGCTCCGAATGGGGCCGAAACGGTCAACGGCAACTGCTTCACCTGCCACGCGGGAAAGGTGGACGGACAACTGGTGCTCGGCCTAGGGAACAGTTTCGCGGAGTGGGAGCAAAGCATGGTCCCCATGGGCAGCGTCATGCGCCTGGGCATGGCCGTGAAGTATAAGAAGGGTGATCTGGAAACGGCGGCCTTCGAAGACTTTAGCCGCTACTTCAAGGCAATGGCTCCGGAAGTCAAAGTCAACCAGCCCGGTGCCAACCCCGCCTTTCGCCTGGCCGAGGCCTGTATGATGTACCGCAATCCGGAGGACCTCACGTATTCCGCCGAGCCCCAGTACACCATGTGGGACTATAACATCGGTACCGACACCCCGCCCCTCTGGCACGTCGGGAAGAAGAACTCCCTGTACTACACCGGTACGGGACGGGGTAGTATGCCCAAGCTCCTACTGCAGGCTAGCGTTCTCGGAGTACCCGACAGCAGCCAGAGCCGTAAATCGGTCATCGCTTTCGAGGACGTTTACGCCTTCCTCCGCCAGCTCGAGCCCCCCGCCTATCCCGGAATCGTTGACGAGCCCCTGGCCCGAAAGGGGGAGGCCCTCTTCACGGATAAATGCGCCGGCTGCCACGGTACTTACGGGGAGGAGGAGACCTATCCTAATAAAGTCATCAACGTCAACGTGGTGAAGACGGACCGCCTCTACGCCGACTACATCGCACAGTCTAACATCGTGGACTGGTACAACCGAAGCTGGTTCGCCACCAGTGAGCCTAGATCTTCCTTCGAACCCGAACACGGCTACGTGGCCCCGCCTCTCGACGGCATCTGGGCCTCGGCGCCCTACCTGCACAATGGTTCGGTACCGAGCGTTTACGAAGTCCTCAACTCCACTGCCCGCACCGAACGCTGGACCCGCGACGGCGCGTCCACCAGCTACGACCACCAAAAGCTTGGCTGGCAATACGATGCCGTACCCAAAAACAAGAAATGGACCTTCGACACGACCCTCCCCGGCTACGGCAACGGCGGCCACACCTTCGGGGATAAGTTCACGGAGGAGGAGCGCTGGGCGGTGGTGGAGTACCTGAAGACCTTGTAACCGGCCCTCCAGCAGCCAGTCACTCAACTGCAACTTACCTTTCCCCCGGTACGTTGCTAAAGGACCAAATAAACACCCCTTCCCCATGGAATCGAAACGCCAACGTCAGGTTGCCGAAATGATCAAGCGTAACTTCAGCATCGTACTGCAGCAGGAAGGTTCCTATATCTATGGCACCCAGCCTCTGGTAACGGTGATGGACGTGCAGGTGAGCCCCGATCTAAGTGTCGGTAAGGTGTACCTCAGCATCTGGAATACGGAGAATAAACAGGCCGTCATTTTACAAATGGACGAGGACCACGCCCGCCTCAAGAGCGCCCTGGCTACTCGCCTCAAACGTCACCTACGCCGCTTGCCGGAACTTTCCTACTTTCTGGACGAAACCCTGGATGAAATGAACAAGGTGGACACCATTTTCGAACGCCTCTACACCGAAGACCAGATGCCCGAGGGCGGCTCGTCCACCCGGGAAGACTAAGCATCGCCCCATGCTGAGCAAACGAAACCTCAAGAATGTCATCAAGTGGCCCCTCGGCCTGCTGGCGCTCATGTGGGTTGTGTTCATTGTGGACTATTACCTCACCGGCGGACTCCTCAGCGCCTATTATGGTTTGCATTCCCGGGAACTGGCCGGCGCACCCGGTATCGTGCTTTCTCCCTTTTTACACGGCGGTTGGGGTCACCTGCTCAGCAACAGTCTGCCCTTTCTTTCCCTGACCGGCCTGCTGGTGTTCTTCTACCCCCGCCTCTGGCCCCGGGTACTCGCCTCCCTCTGGCTCGGTACCGGTGTACTCGTCTGGGTACTCGGCCGGTCGGTCACCCATATCGGAGCTAGTGGGGTGGTCTACGCCCTAGCCGCCTTCCTGGCCTTCAGCGGCATCTTCCGCCGTGACTTCCGGGCCGTGGCCGTGGCCCTGCTCGTCCTGTTCTACTACGGCGGCATGATCGTCGGCATCCTTCCGGGCCAGGAAGGCATCAGCTGGGAAAGCCACTTGCTGGGCCTCGTCATGGGCATCCTCGGTGCCTACACCTACCGCTCCGAACTGGAAGAGCACGAGGTCTCCTCCCTGAGAAAGAAGCAGGCCAAAAAGCAGCAGCAACGCCCCAAGGAACCCTTCCTCCACACCGATGCTTTCGACAAGACCAAAAAAGAGCGGGATAATGAGGCTTTTTGGGAAAAGCTCAAGGCGCTGAGCGAGCGGGAGCGGCTGGAGCGGTGAGAGGTTTGTGATTTACGATTTACGATTTACGATTTATAATTTACGATTTGTGGGGATGCTCGCACCAGCGCCCCGCGCACCAGCCCCAACCCAACAACCAACTTTCACTAAAAACTGAAAGCAACCAGCAACGATCCATCCCCTCACCCGTTTTCCTTGCATGAATACCGCCGAACTGCTGGAAAAGGGACTGAACCGGGAATGGCTCACCGCCGACGAGGGGGTGTGGCTGCTCGAGAATGCCGCGACCGCGGAACTGATGTACGTGGCCAACCAGCTGCGGTTTGAGTCCGTGCCAGCGCAGGATGTGACCTGGATCATCGACCGCAACAGCAATACGACCAACGTCTGCATTGCCAACTGCAAATTCTGCAACTTTTACCGCCGGCCGGGGCACGCGGAGAGCTACGTGACCAGCATCGAGGAGTATAAGCAGAAGATTGAGGAGACCTTCGCCTTCGGCGGCGAGCAACTGCTGCTGCAGGGCGGCCACCACCCGGACCTGGGACTGAAGTTCTACTGCGACCTGTTCCGCCAGCTCAAGGCCCTGTACCCGCAACTGAAGTTGCACGCCCTCGGCCCCCCCGAGATCGCCCACGTAGCAAAGTTGGAGGGGATGAGTCACTATGACGTGCTGAAGGCGCTAAAGGAGTCCGGACTCGACAGCCTGCCCGGGGCCGGCGCCGAGATACTCAGCGACCGCGTACGCCGCCTGATCTCCAAGGGGAAGTGCGGGGGAGAGGAATGGCTGGACGTCATGCGCGCCGCCCATCAGCTGGACATCACCACCTCGGCCACGATGATGTTCGGCCACATCGAGACGAATTGGGAGCGGATGGATCACCTGGTACGCATGCGGGAGGTGCAGGGCGAAAAACCAAAGCAGGCCAAGGGCTTCCTGGCCTTTATTCCGTGGCCGTTCCAGGACGAGGACACCATCCTCAAGAAGATCAAGCGCGCCCGCAATACCGTCACCGGCGACGAGTACATCCGCATGATCGCCCTGAGCCGCATCATGCTGCCGAACGTGGTCAACATTCAGGCCAGCTGGCTGACGGTCGGTAAGCAGGTAGCCCAGTTGTGCCTCCACGCCGGGGCCAATGACTTCGGCTCGATCATGATCGAAGAGAACGTGGTCAGCGCCGCCGGGGCCCGCTGGCGCTTTACGGCCGACGGGATCCAGGACGCGATTCGCGAAGCCGGCTTCCGCCCCCAGCTGCGCACCCAACAGTACGCCTACCGGGAGCTGCCCACCAACATCCGCCAGCAGGAACTGAATCAAGTGGAACTCATCGTGGACTAGCATGACGCCCGGTACCCTCTACCTCATTCCCTCCCCCCTCGGGCCGGGGGCCACCGACACGATTCCCGCCCGTACGCTGGCCACCACCCGGCGGCTGCGGCACTTCGTCGTGGAGACCGGCAAGGTGGCCCGTGCCTTTCTAAAGGAGGTCGAACTGGAGCACCGCCTGCAGGAGTGCACCTATTACGAACTCAATAAGCGTACACAAGACGACGAGCTGGCCACCTTCCTGGCTCCGGCTCTACATGGTGAAGACGTAGGCGTACTTTCGGATGCCGGTGCCCCGGGGGTAGCCGATCCAGGCGCGCGGTTGGTATTGCTGGCGCATCGTACGGGGGTCCCCGTGGTGCCGCTTGTGGGTCCCTCGGCCATCCTGCTTAGCCTCATGGCCGCCGGACTGAACGGACAATCGTTTACCTTTCACGGTTACCTCAGTCCCAAGCGCGCCCAGCTGGCCAAGGACCTGCGCCGCCTCGAAGCCGACAGCCGCAAGTACCGGCGGACTCAGCTCTGGATCGAAGCCCCCTACCGCAATCAGGCCACCGTTGAGGTCGCGGTGGAAGCCCTGTCGCCGACCACTTTATTCTCCGTGGCCTGCGACCTCACCACGGAAACCGAATGGGTGAGAACGGCCTCCGTGGGGGAGTGGCGCGCGGACGCGGGTGCAGGGTTGCAGAAGCGCCCGGCGATGTTCCTGCTACTGGCTCAGTGAGCTCAATTCACCACCGAGGTAAGCGAGGGCTTCACGGAGGTGAATCCACGCATAACCTGCAGGCATACCGCAGCGTTATAATGCCCTACATCTGCCTCCCTCTGGTAAACTACCTGCTATGGCTTCGCGCCTGATCATTCTCTTCAGCCTGTTTTCCGTCCCCCTGTGGGCTCAGTTTGCCAGTCCGATCTCGTGGTCCTTCGAGCAGGAAGCCCTGGGGGAGGACCGTTTTGAACTAACGATTACCGCCACGGCGGAGGACGGCTGGGCCGTTTATAGCCAGCATACCGATCCGGGCGGGCCGGTGCCGACGACGTTCTACTGGGAGGAGGGCGATCACTATGCGCTGATCGGCGGGACGGAAGAGTCCGGGCACCGCAAAGAGGGCCTGGACGACCTCTTCGGGGTGAACGTGATCAAGTACCTGAGCGACGAGCCGGTCGTCTTTACCCAAACGGTACGGGTGAGCGAATACGGCACGCCCATCGGGTTGGAGGTAGAATTCATGTGCTGTGACGACGAGCAGTGCCTACCGCCGACCACCGAGGAATACCGGTTTACGCTGCAGCCGGTGGTGGGCCGTACGGAGGTGGGCAACGAAGCACCCGCGCCCCCGCCCCGCGCGCCCGTCGTACAGGATGCCATTGCGGATGTCGGTCAGCGCGCCATCGATGAGGTCGAGCCGGTAGATATGCCCCAGGAAGAGGTGCTGGAAACCTTTACCGCGAGCCTGCCGCCAGCCAACCAGGGCGAGCCGGTGAGCTGGACCATCCGCGCCGAGGCGCTGGACGGCGGGCGGTACCGTATGTCGCTGACTGGCAGCATGGCGGAAGGTTGGACGCTCTACAGCATGCACGTTGACCCCACCGTCGGGCCCATCCCCACTGAACTGTTCGTCGAGGAGAAGCCGGCGTGACTCCGGTAGGGGAAGTGACCGAGACCGCCGACCACCTCAAGAAGAAATACGACAATACCTGGGAAGCGGAGGTCAGCAAGATCGACGGCGGTACGGTGACCTACTCCCAGGTCGTGGAACTAAGTGGGGAGTCGGAGGTGACCGGATACATCACCTTTCAGACCTGCAACGACGAGATGTGCCTGCCCCCGCGGGACGTACCCTTTACCTTCGATCCGACCACCCGAACGATCAGTATCGACGGACTTACCGGCAGCGGGGAAGTGGGGGGTGCCGTGGCGGCCGCTACGGACGGGGGTACTACCTCGCTCACCGACGCACCCGTCACCTTTAACGCCGACCCTATCGGCTCCTGCAGCGTGGGTGAGGCCGTGACCAAAGGACGGAGCCTGTGGGGCATCTTCGGGCTCGGTCTCCTGGGCGGGCTCTTCGCCCTGATCATGCCGTGCATATTCCCCATGATCCCCCTGACGGTCAGCTACTTCACGAAGGGGAGCGACGACCGGAGTCGGGGAGTACGCGATGCCAGCCTTTACGGTTTCTTCATCTTCCTGATCTACGTGCTCCTCAGCGTGCCCTTCCACCTGGTGGCGGGCATTGACCCGAGTATCCTCAACAGCATCGCGAGTAACGTGTGGCTGAATCTCCTCTTTTTCGTAGTTTTCCTCGTCTTCGCGGGCAGCTTCTTCGGCTTTTACGAGCTGGTCTTGCCCCAGAGCTGGAGCAACCGGGCCAGCCGGGCGGAGGGTTCCGGTGGGGTAGGGGGCATCTTCTTCATGGCGTTGACGTTGGCACTGGTTAGTTTCAGTTGTACCGGTCCGATCCTCGGTAGCCTGCTGGTGGAAGCCGTGAGCGACGGGGCCTGGCCGCTGACGGCGGGTATGGCGGGCTTCGGCGTGGCCCTGGGGCTGCCCTTCGCACTCTTTGCCGCCTTTCCGGGCGTACTGAGCCGGATGCCGAAGTCCGGGGGCTGGCTCAACAGCGTAAAGGTGGTGCTGGGCTTCGTGGAAGTGGCCCTGGCCTTTAAATTCCTGAGCAACGCCGATCTGGTTGGCCACTGGGATCTCCTGCGCATCGAGCCCTTCCTGCTCGTCTGGATGGGCTGTGCATTAGGTATTGCGGCCTATCTTTTCGGGTGGATCAACTTTCCCAACGACAGCAAGGGACGCCAGACCGGCCCGGTCGCCCTGGCCGTCGCCCTGGCCGGGGTAGCCTTCACGGCCTACCTCGCCTTCGGCTTCACGACCGACAGGGACACGGGCAGCTACCGCTCGCTCGGACTGCTCAGCGGGATCGCGCCGCCGGTGTGCTACAGCTACCTGAATCCCTGCGACTGCCCCCAGGGCATCACCTGTTTTAAGGACTTAGCCGAAGGGTTGGCCTACGCCCGCCGCGTCAGTAAGCCGGTCATGCTCGACTTTACCGGATACACTTGCGTCAACTGCCGCAAGATGGAAGAGAACGTTTGGAGCCAGGACCGCATACGGGACCTCCTGACCGAAGACTACGTGCTCGTCAGCCTCTACGTCGACGATCGGGCGGCGCTGCCCACCGGACAGGTGCGGGAAGTACAACGGCTGGACGGCACCGGCCGCAGCCTGACCATCGACCAGGTGGGGAAGAAGTGGCACTACTTCCAGCAGAGCGTCTTCGAGCACGCCACTCAGCCCTATTACGTACTAGTCTCGCCGGACGGACGAACCCTTAACCCACCCGTAGCCTATACCCCGGACGTAGACGACTACGCGAATTTCCTGGAATGTGGTCTGTCAACTTTTCGTGAGCTTTCCAAGTAGCGGCAACCCGGGCGGAGGCCAACTGTTAGTTTCTCATGATCTACCGCTGCCTCTCCCTCCTCCTTTTCTTTACTGTACTTACCGCCTGCGGTGACCACGATCACACCGATGGAGTACCCATTGAGGAGGCCCCGGCATACTTTCAGCACCATCCGGTAAGTGCGGACGGTAACCGATACTACGTGGATAGCCTGGGCTATCCGGGCAATCATCCCTTCGACAAGGAAACCGGAGAGGTTTTTCCGGAACCGGTCCGCGACTGGAAGTTCGTCGATCAGTCCAACCGTCCCTTCGGGACGGACGACCTGCGGGGCAAGATCTACGTCGCCGACTTCTTCTTCACCTCCTGCCCCACTATATGTCCCAAAGTGGCCAGCCAGATGCTGCGGCTCGAGGAGAAATTTGGGAGCGATCCTGATTTTCAACTGGTTTCCTTCACCGTCGACCCCAAGCGCGACACGCCGGAGCGTATGACGGATTACGCCGACAAGTTGGGCATCACCAACCGGGAACGCTGGCGCTTTATTCAGGGAGACAAATTCGAGGTGTACGATCTGGCCAAGGATTACCTCAGCATTGCGCTGGAGAATGACGCCGCCCCGGGGGGCTTCGATCACAGCGGTTACATCGTGCTCGTCGACCGAGATGGCTTTGTCCGGTCCTACGCCAGCGGCTTGGTGGAGGAGGAGGTGACTCACCTGATGGATGATGTACAGCTGCTGCTGGGGCAGGCCGCCCGTTAGAGGTTGCGTAACTCGCGCCAGAGGTTCTTCCGCGCCTGGGCCTCATAGGTTTTTTGTCCGTAGGGGGTAGCGTAGATGGTTTCCCGATCGAGGTATCTGGTCAGTACCTCACTCCTCTTCTTGCGAAACACGAAACCGGGAATCATCCAAAATTCTTTGCGGATCGCGGCCCGGTACCGGTCGTAGCCGGCGGCACCCCGGGCCAGCACGGCCAGGTCCAGATCGATGAGTAGACCCTCGTCGCCATTGTCATCGCACGAGGGGAGGTGCTTGCGGGTGGCCAGGATGAGCTGCCGGCAGCGTTCGATGCGGGGGGCTGCGATCGTGCCCAGGGCAGTTAGGGCCTGTGCCGCGGAGTCGGCACTGCGCGCTTCGTTGTCTAGGCGGGTGGGTTTATAGACGATGTCGTGGTAAACCAACGCGAGGCCAAATACCGGCGGGTCCGCGGGTGCGGTGAACGTGGCGGCACCCTCTTGCTTCCGCAGGGCATCGAGCATCTCCTCCAGGTGGGCGAGGTTGTGGTAGGGCCGGCCGGCGTAGGCTCGTTTCACGTGCTTCCACTCGAGCGGGGGAAGGGCGAGCTCCTGCCGGATTCCTTCAAAATACGCTTCGATCACGGGAGGTAGTTTACGGGTGGGGCGGGATGGCTTACCTTTGCGGCCAGCAACCAAGAAGTGTGCAAACGAGTCGCCCCGGTCGGGCGATGCTAAAGTAACTATATGTCGGCAAAAATAGACGAGAGCCTACGACAGCGTATCCTCCAGTTCATCACCGAAGCTCTGGCGGAGGACGTCGGCCCGGGCGATTTTACCAGCGAAGCGACCATCCCTGCGGACAAACGAGACACCGCAAAACTGCTGGTCAAGGACGTAGGTATTCTCGCCGGAGTAGCCGTGGCCCGGATGATCTTCGAGGTTGTCGACCCCACCTCCGGGTTTGACCAGCAGATGGAAGACGGAGACCTGATGCATGCGGGCGACGTTGCCTTCTATGTGACGTGCAACTCCCGTGCCCTGCTGCAGGCCGAGCGCCTCGTGCTGAACACCATGCAGCGCATGAGCGGCATCGCCACCCTAGCCAACCGCTATGCCTTCGAAGTAGAGGACCTGCCAGTGAAGGTGCTAGATACCCGCAAGACTACCCCCAATCTTCGCTTTCTCGAAAAGTGGGCCGTGCGCCTGGGCGGGGCCCACAACTACCGGGACGGTCTCTACGACCGCATCATGATTAAGGACAACCACGTCGACGCCGCCGGCTCGCTGACGAAGGCCATCCAGGGGGTGCAAAATTTTTTCCGGGAGAATACTATGCAGCTGCCCATCACCGTCGAAGTGCGCAACTTGGTCGAACTTATGGAGGTCCTGGAGGTCGGACAGGTAGACCGCATTATGCTCGACAACTTTGAAGTGCCCCTGCTCCGCGAGGCGGTAGCCCACATCGGCGGCCGTTTCGAAGTCGAGGCCAGCGGGGGCATTACCCTCGACTGCATTCGCGAAGTAGCGGAAACCGGGGTCGACTACATCTCAGTTGGCGCACTAACCCACTCTGCCGTGAGCCTCGACCTGAGTCTGAAGGTGGTCCAATAAAAAGACCGGCCCCTTCCCCCGAGGGGTAGGAAGCCGGTCCGTGCCTATCCTGCTGCCGGTGGGTGAAATGAAGCGCGCCTGGTTCTCTAAGTGGTCTGGAAGCAGAGCGGCCGACTACGGCATAGGCATCAAAGGGTTGCAAAAATGTCCTCCTCCCCATCCGGTAGGTGATTGATGGATGAGAAAAGAAGGGTGCCCAACTACGTTTAGAAGGGCAGGTCTTCGGCAGCGGTCATTTCCGCAGGGGCGGATTTGGCTTTAGCCGTACGGCGTTTGGTCGTCTTTTTTGGCGCGGGCTCAGCCACCTCCATTACCGTGGAATCGGCCTCGTAGCTGGCCTCCGCATCGCCCCGGTCCCGGGAACCGAGGAAGGTGAATTCCTCCAACACGATATCCGTAGCGATGCGCTGCTGGTCGTACTTGTCGGTCCAGCGGCCGTAGCGGATCGCTCCGGTAAGCGCCAGCTGACTGCCCTTGGTGAGGTAGCGTTCGAGCACGTCGACCACTTTGCCGAAGGCCTTGACCCGGTGCCATTCGGTACGGGTGACTTTTTCTCCCTGGCGGTTGCGGTAAGTGTCGTTGGTGGCTAGGCTGAACTCGATCACGCGGTTGCCAGTGGAGAGGGTTTTGACGGTAGGGACCTGGCCTACGTTGCCAATAAGGGTTACGCTGTTACGTACTTGCATAATAAAACGGTTGGTAATGGCTCGTATCCGTCGTCGCATAAATTAATGGACACGAGCATTGGTGAAGAAAGATGTCGCCCGGCGATCGCTCCGTGAAGCAGTACACTTCGCTTTCCATCGGTGACGATACAAAGGTGGGGGCAACTCCAACCGCTAGTCGTGTTGTAAACGTATACTTGCGTATATAAATGAATATAAACGTTTAAAAATGGATGTTATGAATATAATTTGCTGATTGACAATTGTTTAGCTTCAAGGAAGCAGGATGAACCTTTTTGAGAATTTTATGCAGTTTTCCTGAGACAATCTTGCAACTAGCGTAACGTATTATTCAACCAGGCGCATAAAGTGGAAAACAACTACACCATGCGTTATTCCATTTACCCCATCCTTCTGTTCTCCCTCCTGCTCTTCACGGGACTGGGCTGCAAACAGGTCGATGACCTCACCGGTGGCGGGGTTGAAAAGCCCACGGTCGCCTACTCGAGCACTAACTTCGATGCCGAATTTTACAAGGCAGGCAGCTCGGTCACTCCTTCTCTCGACTGGAACGGGGAGCAGGGTAGTGTCAGCCTAGGTACCTCCCTAGAAGGTCTTAGCATCAACAGCACCACCGGCAAACTAGAGTGGACCAAGTTGCTTCCCTCCGGTACCCACCAAGTCGACGTGGTGGTCAGCAATAGCGAGGGGCAGGTGGTTGTGCCGGTTACGATCGACAACCCATTCAGGGGCACATTCGATGGTACCTACGGTAGTAGCAACGATTTCAAGCTAGAGATCCTCCCCGATGGAACGATCACCCTCTTCGCCGATGGGGAGGAAGCCAGCGGGACCTGGGTGATGAACGGTGAGCAGTTTACCGCTTACTATACCTACAATAATTACCCTGACCTTGATTACTCCCTAATCGCTGATATCGACCAGACGAATAGTGGGGTGACCATCTCCGGCAATTACTACTACGGACAGTACGCTCCCGGCGACGACCCGGTCGATGTCTTTGAGGTCTCACTCGAGTAGATTGGTATCCTAACAAACAAATCGCTCATGCCCCGGCTTTCGCTGGCATGAGCGATTTTCCCATTCACTCCGTCCTGGCCCGCTGCGCTAAAGCCGTTAAAGACCAGGCCCCCGCCGCGATGTTCGGCCTGCGCGACGAGGGCTACGCCAGCCTCTACGAACAACTCATCAGTAGCCTACTCAGCGTGCGCACCTACGACGAGACCAGCACCGTCGTGAGTCGACGCCTCTTCGCTGCCGCCCGCACCCCCGCAGAGATGATTACTCTCGACCGGGAAACACTTATCGATCTCATCGCCGAGGCCACCTTCGCCCCCGCCAAGGCCGACCAAATCCTGACGATTAGCCAACAGATCGTCGATGACTACGACGGCAAGACCCCCCAAGACTACGACCAACTCATCGCCTTCAAGGGTGTCGGCCCGAAAGTCGCTAGCCTCGCCCTGGGCGTCGCCCTCAATTATCCGATCATCGCCGTTGACATCCACGTCCACCGCATCACCAATCGCTGGGGCTACGTCGCCGCCCCCAATCCTAACAAGACGCGCGACGCCCTCGCCCGAAAACTTCCCCAGGATCTCTGGATTGAAATCAATCGCGTTCTGGTTCCTTTCGGTAAGCACGTGTGTACGGGTTCCCGGCCGAAGTGTGCCATCTGCCCCGTATTTGATGACTGTGCCCGCATTGGCGTTGGTTGATGTGTCAGATCTTCAGTTCTTTAGGTACGTGCTACTTTCTGGATAGAGGATCATCAGACTATTCCATGTTCATGCACCAATAGTGATGAGTTCCTCATCGGATGGAATAAGTCTCCCCACTAACGAACTAAAGATCTAAAAATCCACCCCCCTCCCCTAAAAGTAAGAATAGCAGCGAGTCGCCCAATACCCGGATAGTCTCCCCTCTAACGAACTAAAGAACTAAAGATCCACCTCCCTCCCGTGAAACTAAGAATTGCAGTGAGTCGCCCAATACCCGGAAGGTCTCCCCTCTAAAGAACTAACGAACTAAAGAACTAACGAACTACCCCCCCTCCCCTCCTACTTAATCACCACCTCCACCAGATACTCCTCCCCAAACTCCTCGTTCAGTCGGGTACGAATGCCCTCCCGGACCATCGTCAGTTGATTGCGCAGCGGGGCGTTCGTGACGTAGACGTAGAGCTTGCGGTTGCGGACCAAAAAGTCGCGCGTGTTGTCGGCCGTGTGCTTGCCAAAAAATTTCTCCCAGACCAGTTTCGTGCGGGCCTTAAAGTAACCGGCCTCGTTGTGCTGATTGCGCAGCAGCCGCAGGAAAGCGGTCTTAAGCTCTAGCGGCTCGGGCTTCTTGGGAATGGGCTTGTACATGGCGGCTTATTCTTCTTCAAGGTACCGCTTCCATTCCGCTTCGTTGCGGGCTACGCCGTCGACCACCAGGAAGCGTTCCCAGTTGACTTCCGGGTGGTGGCGGATGAGGGAGGTGACGCGCTCCGGATCGGTATCGGTAATGAACAATTGACCGAAGGCCGAGCTCATCACCAACTCCAGCAACTGCGCCACGCGCTCGTGATCGAGCTTGTCGAAAATATCGTCGAGGAGCAGGATGGGGGTGCGGTTGGTGCTCTGCCCTAAGAGTCGGTATTGGGCCAGTTTTAACGATAACACGAAAGACTTGAGCTGCCCCTGGCTCGCCACCCGGCGCAGAGGGTGGCCATCCTGGGTGAACACTAGATCGTCGCGGTGGATGCCCCCCGTGGTGCGTTGGAGCACCCGGTCCTTTTCGTCGCGGGCGGCCAGCAGGTCCTCCCAGGAGTAGTCCGCGAGCTGAGACTTATACTCGAGAGCGACCGTTTCTCGCGCTCCACTAATTGCCGCGTACGATTCGGTCAGCAGTTCCGTAAAGGGACCGATGAAGTTACGTCGCTGTTTGAAGATGTACTGCGCCGGCTCCGCCATCTGCGCATTGTACACGCTCAGCAGGCCAGAAGTGTCGGCCCGACCGTCCAGTTCTTTCAGTTGCGCATTGCGGTTTTCGAGCAGGCGGTTGTAAGTGATCAGGTGGTTGAGGTAGGCGGGGTCGGTCTGGCTCAGGCTATTGTCCAGCAGCTTGCGGCGGGTCACGCTGCCCTCTAGGACTAAGCTGATGTCATCGGGGGTCACGATCACGACGGGGTAGCGTCCGATATGCTCGCTAATTCGCTCGTAGGCGGTACCGTTCCGCTCGATCACCTTGCGTTGCCGCTTCCGCAGCTTAACCACGATCCGGTCTTCCTGCCCCTCATCCAGTACAAAGTTGCCGTCCAACCGCGCCACCTGATCGCCGTGGCGGATGTTGTACTGGTCTGGCCCGCTGCCGTACCCCTTGCTCATGCAGAGGTAGTAGATCGCCTCCAGCAGGTTCGTTTTTCCCGCCCCATTGAAACCCACGAAGCAATTAAGCCGCGGCGAGAACGCAAGCGCCTGCCGTGCGTAGTTTTTGAACTGGGTAATCTTTAGGGTGGAGAGGTGCAAGGGGATTTACAATTTACGAAGGACAAATTACCATATACCATGGTGCTCCGCAGTGGTTAGGCGTTGCGGGGCCGCAGGTGCAATGAAGGAATACGCAGGGTCGGTGGGTTGGTTTGCAGTGGCAAGTGCAGCGACCCAAAATCTGCGTTAATCTGTGCCAAGCGTAGCCAATCTGCGGTACCCCGCATTAGCAGCATGTGCCACGAGCGAAGCGAGCAAAGCCACAAATGGTATATGGTACTTAGTAAATGGTAATTGGTAATTCCCTAAACCGCCACGTCATACTCCCGCAACGCGGAATTCAGGCTGGTCTTTTTATCCGTACTCGCTTTGCGCTGGCCGATGATGAGGGCGCAACTGACTTGGTAGTCGCCGGCGGGAAAGGACTTGGTATAGCTGCCGGGAATGACGACCGAACGCTCGGGGACGATGCCCCGGTAGGTCCTGGGTTCAGTGCCGGTAACGTCGATGATGCGGGTCGACTGGGTGAGGACCACGTTGGCGCCGAGGACAGCCTCCCGGCAAACCCGCACGCCCTCGACGACGATGGAGCGGGAACCGATGAAGCAGTCGTCCTCGATGATGGTCGGGGTGGCCTGCAGGGGCTCCAGTACGCCGCCGATGCCGACGCCGCCGCTGAGGTGGACGTTGCGCCCGATCTGCGCGCAGCTGCCGACGGTAGCCCAGGTGTCGACCATCGTGCCGCTGCCCACCCAGGCACCGATGTTGACGTAGCTGGGCATCAGGATCACGCCGCTTTCCAGAAAGGCGCCGTAGCGGGCAATGGCGTGGGGAACCACCCGCACGCCCTGGGCGGCGTAGTCGCGCTTCATCTCCATTTTGTCGTGAAACTCGAAGGGGCCGACCGCGATGGTCTGCATCTGGCGAATGGGAAAGTAAAGGACCACGGCCTTCTTCACCCAATCATTGACCTGCCACACGCCGTCCGCACCGGGCTCGGCAACACGGAGGCGTCCCTTGTCCAGTTCTTCAATCACGGCGTTGATGGCCTCCCGGGTAGCGGTATCCTGGAGGAGTTCGCGCTTGTCCCAGGCAGCTTCGATAGCGGGGCGGAGGTCTTGCATAGGGGCGATGGTAGGGTAGAATTTATCGACCGGCAAAGATGGGCAAAAACGTGCGGATAGGTGGATTGTCCGTTCACTAGCTATCTTAGGACGGAATTTGATTCTCCTGGCATGTCTTCTTCATTGGTTACTTCGCCCCCCCTTATTATCTCCCTAGCACTGATTTGTTGCGGACTGCCCCTCGCAGCGCAATCCGATCCGATCATAGGGGCCCTGCGCCAGGCGGGGGGGCGGGACGCGCTACTGGAGGCGGGGGAGGATTGGATGGGCCAAGAGCGCTATATGCGCGCGGTCCCCTTCTACCTGGCCGCTACCCGCGACGGTACCGGAGCCGAAGTGATTGATAGCCTCACCGGATTGGCGCTGCACCGCGCCGGGGTAGCCTACTATTTTCTGGAAATGGACCGGGAGGCCGTCACGTACTATCGCCGAGCGGTGTCGGTACGGGACAGCATCTATCCCTACCCCCACGAAGACCGTGCGCTCTCCCGCAGCAACATGTCCAACTCCCTGGGCTACCTCGGCCAACTCGATTCTGCGGTACTCATGATCCGGGAAGCCAACGCGCTGTACGAGGTTCTGCCCGTTCGGAACAGGCTTAACTACTTGCGCAACCTCAACCAGCTCGCTTCCCTTGCTTCCCAACTGCGGGACTTTCGCCTCGCCTACAGCGCGACCTACCGGGCGGTCTCCCTAATTGAACAGATGCCGGAGGCGGACGCCGAAGAGCGCTTCATAACCTACCACAATGCAGCTTTGAAAATGCTCCGGCTCGATCAGTTGGACGAGGCCCTGACCTACGCCCGACTCGCCGTGACCGCCGCCGAGAAAGTGGCGCATCCGCTGGATCTGGCCACCGCCTACAATGTCCTGGCCATCGTGCAACGCGAGCGCGGCGACGTGCAGGACGGCCTTGCCACGCTGCGGCGGGCGGAAAGCATGATCGATCCCGACAATCAATTGGAGCCGTTATTCGGAAGCGTGTACCTCAACCTGGCCGAATACTACGGCGGGGAAAACGATGAGCGACAGTTCGAACGCTACCGGAAGCAGGCCCGGGAGGTCTTCGCGTCCACCGATCTGCGCGACTACTACATCTCCGAAAAGATTCCCGAAGTCCTGCTGAAGTGGGAACAATACGAAGAAGCCGTGCAGGAGGTGAATGAGCGGATCGCTTTCCTCACGGACAAGGCCGACGGGGGGGACATTGGGAAAGCGTATGCCGACCAGGATATAGTTCCCCTAGTCGATCTGCTCTCCGTGCGCGCCCGCGCTTACGCGGCCACCCGGCAGCGGGCGGCGGCACTGGCTGACTACCGCGTGATCTTCGATCTGCAGCGCCGGTTGCGGGACAGCGTCAGCACCGACGCCAGCCGCCAGTACCTGAGTCGCAACCTGAGGCCCTTCTTCGACCGGGCGATCGCGCTGTACCTAGCCGAATACCAAGACAGTAAAGCCGACAGCTGCCTCTGGCGGGCGTTTGAACTGAGTGAGCAGTCCCGGGCATATTCCCTGCTGTCGGCCCTGGAGGCCCGGCAGGACGGAATCACTCCCCGGGAAAGCCGACTCCTGCGCACCGTGGCGAATTTGGAGCGCCGGGTAGCCCTGGGGGAGAAGCAACGCCAACCCGAGCTCGAGGCAGCCCGCATGCAGTTGGAGCGCCTACGCTACGAGAACCGGGTAACCAGTGCCGAAAGTCCAGTGTCCGACTCGGCAGGGCTGATCGCGCACCTGCAGCGCAACAAGTATGACCTACTGGAGTACCACCTGGCCCCGGAGGGGAGCCTGGTCTTTCTGCTGACCCGCGACGGTAAGCTGCGGGGGCTACCTATCCAGGACGCGGACCAACTCTCCGGGCGGGTGGAGAGATTCCGCCAGACCATCGCCAACGGTGCTTACCGCCGAAAAAGCTTGCGGCAGGCGCACGTGCAGGACTCCCTCGACCGGGCCTTTTTGGCCGCCGGTACCGAACTGGCCGCCCAGCTGCTCCCGCCCGCCGTACGCGAATCCTTGCACCTGCGGCCCCGCCTCTGTATCGTGCCCGATGGAGTGCTTCACTACCTGCCCTTCGCCGCCCTGCCGCTGGCGGAAGCGGAAGTGCCCCTCGACTATGAATCTTTGGACTACCTGCAGGGAGCCGCCGAGCTACAGTTTGCCTACAGTGGCCATTATCTGACCCAGGTGAGCCAGCGGGTGAGTACAAGCTATGCACACGACCTCCTGGCCTTCGCGCCCTCCTTCGGTGGGGGGAGTGCCCCGACGGCCGGTCCCCGGGAAAGCAGTGTCCACCTGCGCGGAGCCAATACCCTCCTCGCCCTTCCGTATAATCGGGAAGAGGTAGAAACCGTCAGTCAACTGGTCAGCGATGCCGTAAGCTATTACGGCCCGGAGGCCAATCGCCAGCACTTTCTGGACGAGCTCGGCAGCAGCCGTATCCTCCACCTGTCGAGCCACGGCAGCGTCAATCCCACCGATCCCAACCTCAGTTTTGTAGCCTTTGCCCAGACGGGCGATACCCTGCAACAGGAGGAGATGCTGTTTTTTAACGACCTCTATGGCCTACCGATCACGAACGAGCTTACCGTACTGTCCGCCTGCGAAACCTCCCTGGGGCAGCTGGCGGTGGGGGAGACCACGATGAGCTTCGCGAGTGCCTTCGCCGCGGCCGGAGCGAAGAGTACGGTGACTACACTGTGGCAGGTCGATGACCGGGCCACCAAGGACCTGATCGTCGACTTCTACCGACGACTGGTGGATGGCGACAGCCGGGTCGCCGCCCTGAACGCGGCGCAGGGGGAACTGCGCTCCGGCGAATACGCCCACCCCTTTTACTGGTCGGGCGTCACGCTCTACGGGGCTGCGGGGCCGCTGTTGTTGGAGCCGGCAGGCGGAAGTGGCGTGGCGTTTTGGTGGGTGGCTGTCCTGGCGGTAGGGATTCTAGCCGGTGGCCTGCTGCTCTGGCGGCGGCTTACCGGGCGGCGGCGGAGGTCCCTAGCGCGGTAAGCCGGTCGCGCAATTCATTCCAGTGAGTAGGGAAGAAAAAGACCCGGAGAAGTTGCACCGCCCGTTGGCCGTCGGCGTGGATGACAAGTTTGTCTTCGGTCTCCTCGACCGAGCGGATAGCAAATAAGGGGATCTCCACCGGGGAGCGGAAGCCCGTTTTGGCGCGCAGAGATATACTGTCGAGGTGCACCCGGAACAGGTTGCGCACCGCGAAGGCTAGGAAAACCGGAATAAGCAGTAAGGTAGTGGGGCCCAGCTCCTGCCCGGTGGCCGCTGTATAGATTAAATAGCCGGGGATGCCGACCAGGCTGAAAAGCAGTACAAACAGGGAGGCGTTGCGCATCGGGTAAAACTCGCCCGCCCGGTAGGCCCGCCCCATCAGCCACAATTCGGTCAGGACACTGACTAGTACCAGGGCAGCTACTAGCCAGGCGAGGGTAAAGCTCCAGGCCGGCAGTTGCCCTGGGAAGAAGCGGTAGGCCGCCAGCACGAAAGCCACCAGCAGGATGCTGCCTACGTTGGCGACGCGTTGGTAGGGGGGTGTCCTCATACCTCGCAAATGCGCAGACCCTCGGCCAGGGACTTAATCTTGTCGTCGTAGGTCGGCAAGTACTCCTGGGCGACGAAGCCCGCGAAGCCGGTCTCGTGGATGGCGCGGATGATGGCCGGGTAGTTGAGTTCCTGGCTGTCGTTGATCTCGTGGCGGCCGGGCACCCCGCCGGTGTGGTAGTGACCGATGTATTGGTGGTACTTCCTGATGGTGGCGACGATGTCGCCCTCCATGATCTGCATGTGGTAGATGTCGTAGAGCAGCTTGAAGCGGTCGGAGCCGATCATTTCGGCTAGGGCGGCGCCCCACTGGGTGTGGTCGCACATGTAGTCGGGGTGGTTGACCTTGCTGTTGAGCAGCTCCATCTGTAGGGTGACGCCGGCGTCTTCGGCCAACTTCACGATGGGGCGCAGGCCGATGGCGCAGTTCACCATGCCGTCGTAGTCGCTCATCCCGCGACGGTTGCCACTCATGACGATGACGCTGGGGATCTCGTGGTCGGCGGCGTCGCGGATGACCTGGCCGTACTGCTCCCGCAACGTCTCGTGGTTCTCGGGATCGTTCCAACCCACCTCGATACTGAAATTCGCGTGGGTACCCATAGCGCAGGTCAGGCCATGCTTTTTGAGGAGGGGCCATTGGTCCACGTTAGTCAGTTCGATGCTCTGCAGGCCGATCTCCTTGCCGCGCTCGGCCAGTTCTTCAAGTTCCATGCCTCCGTAGCACCAGAAGCAGGTGCTGTGGTTGGTCTTGCCGGCGCTGAGGCCGGCGGTGGCCCGGTCGGTGGCCGAGATGGCGTTGCTAAGGCTTAGGGCCCCCAGGCCGAGGGCGGTTGTGCGAAGGGCGTTGCGGCGGTTCATAGGGTAGACTTAGGATTCAAATAGGGCTTCAAGATAGCAATTAATGAAGGGGGAAATCTGGGGGGTAATGGGCTAAAGTCTGGGAAATATGTGATTAAGCTGCTAATTTGGGGGTAGGACCTGTAACACGGACCTTCTAACGGTCATAAAGAACCGTTCTAGGGATTTTTTCACACCGCTTATTATCGCCTACACTATGACTGCCGCTACCCGCACGCTTCCCCTTCTTCTTTTTGCCTGCCTCCTCGGATTTATGACCTGCGAAGTGATTCCCCAGGATCCGGTCACCCCGTCCGACTGTGGCTATACCCTGCCGCGCATTGCCTACAGCAATCCGGAGGCCTGTACGCCTAAACTCCTTACCTTCTCGAAGTTAAACAATGGGGTAGCCGCTGGCGATAAGATGCCCCCGCTGCCGGACGACTGCACCGCCGTCGGCCGCACCCAGTTGGCCTACCTGGACGGCGTCAAGGACGGAGCGTTCTTTCTGGACGTGTACAAAGGAGCCCCCGGGTCAATCGCCCTGAGCGTGTACGGAGAGGTAAATTGCGGGGAGGTGGTCCCCTTACTGACGTGTAGGGAGGTCAGCAAGGTGGCCTCCCGCTATCCCATTAACACAAATGGGCGAATATTCACCAAATTCTTCGTGCGCTTTACGGTCGACGGAGACCCCAAGGGGGAGCCCCGGAAGTACGACGACGAATACACCGTACGGCTGGCGGCCTACGACGACGACAATGCTACCTCGCAGCGGGGCATTCGTTACGCTACGGGTGATGACAATCAGACGGAGTTGAACTTCAACTGTTCCGGTACCGCTTTCCAGCGCATCGTGTTGAACGTTTGTGAGGAAGAAAGCGAAGTGCTTAGAGCCTGGGTGAGGGAACTGGGCGTAACCCCTTCGGAAGCTTACTACGGAGAAAAGGGCAACGTGGTCGTCTTTGACGTAGAGCCCGGTATGGATCTTAATACTACCGGCGGGTCGGCTAAGGAGGTGCGCGCCAAAGTCAACGGCGGAAACGGAACGGCGGAACCCGACTACCTGATCAACCTCTTTAATCCTCGTGATCCGGCTACCATTGCTCCCCCGAGTCAACGAATCCGGACGGTAAGGGACGATCGCATCCTGAAGGACGTCATCCCCCAGGGAGACGCTTACTTTCGGGAATTCCTACCCCCCTTCCGCCTGCCCGCCGCCTCTTCGGAGGCCCCCGTACAGGTGGTGACCATCATCGACAGTGGGGTGGACATCAGCGAGCCCAATGCCCTGACGTGGGAAAGATATGCGTACCAGCAACCTAAGGAAACGGAATTTGTCAGGCATAATAGCTTAGGCCCGGACTTCATTGCCAAGGATCTCGTGCCCGACGACCTTACGCCCCACGGCACCTACGTGGCGGGCGCCTTGCTCGGAAACTACCAGGCGGATGCGGGCCTGAACGTGGTGCACATGAAAACCTTTGGAGAAGAAGGTATTTCCACCTACTTCGGTGCGCTGGTCGCCCTCTACGAGGCCAACGCGATCGGCAGTACCGTCATCAACATGAGTTGGGGAATGCAAAGCCCCAGTGAGCCGGAGGCCCTAGCCTGCGCGGTAATGGCGGCGGTGAAGGCGGGTATTTTTCTGGTCACTTCGGCCGGTAACGATACCCTGAATATCGATAATGAGCCCCAGTGGCCGGCAGCCTTCGCGAGCGATTACCCCGGGCACGTGCTCACCACCGCTTCCTATTGGTACCGGGGTCAGGCCTTCAAGCGGGATCCGGCCGACGTGGAGCTGATGTATTTTTCCAATTTCGGGCGCCAGCAGGTGAGCCTGGCGGCTTACATGACCACCCCCGTGCCCGATTACGTAAACGGTTCTATCGTTTACCCCCTGGGCACCTCCATTTCTACCCCCATCGTCGCCGGGCAGCTGGCCGGCTTTCGGGCAAAAGCACCAAGGGGCGCGCTAGATGATTTCCGCCAGCAGTACCTCGGGCAAGCGCAAACCCTGGTAGATCGAGTTAGCGATGGCAACTATCTACCGCTTCCTTCACCCCAGCGTCCTTGAACGCCGGGCGCGGACGCGGGTGCCGGGGTCTGGCCCGCGAGTACAGCCCCGTCCCAACTATTCTAACCTACACGCCATATGAGTGCTGAACAGTCCGCCTTTCCCCAGATTCCCTACAGCGATTCCCACGGAGGCGCCCCCCGTCTTCTCTCCTTCGATCTAGCGGAGAGGGGCGTTAATTTCGGCGGGGGCGGTAAGCTACCCGCCGACCCCACGGCGCACGGGGCTGCCTGGTGCGCGGCCCTGGCGGTGCCGAAAGCGGAGACGCTCTACCTTCACGTGTACAAGGGAACGCCGGCGGTGATCAGGCTGCGGGTGTACGGTCTTCACGCTTCGGGTAAGGTCTACTCGCTATCCGAAAGCCTGGAAATACGCAAGATCGCCGAGCGGCTGGAAATCGGGGTGGGCGTGGGAAAATTCGCTTCCCTCCTGGTGCGCTTTTCGTTGGGCGACCAGGAGGCGGCCAAGGGCAATTTTATCAAGTTAGCGGCTTACGACGGCCAGGAACCCCGGTCGCCCGGCGGCCTGGTTGTCACGCAGCGACCGGATTGCCGCGATAGTTACGGGACCAAGGGCCCCGAGCAACCCAAAGTGACCCTCCCCTTCAGCCCCGACGGAAAGGCCGTTCAGCGCCTCATCCTGGCCAGTTGCTCCCCCAAGGATGATCTGGTGGCCTGGGGCAAGGCCACCGGGCTCACATTTTCGGAAAGCTACCGGGGGGAAGCCGGCAGCGTAGTCGCCCTGGGCGTGCCGCGGGGCCTAGACCTGCATACCACGGGCGGATCGGCAAAGGAAGTGCGGGCCAAGGTGCAAACCGGAGAAGGCACCGTCTCTCCTGACTACCTCGTCAACCTCTTTTCCCCCGGCCGGCCGGCCGACAGCGGAGGAAAAATCCGGAAAGTGGAGGACGATAAGGAACTCGGAGCGGCCTATTCATCGCCCAAGGACTACCTGGCCGATATGCTCAGGCCCAATAAGCCGGGCAGCGACTTCGACCACAACGCCGATGCGATGACCGTAACCATCATTGACAGCGGGGTGGATTACTCCCAGGTGAACGCGGACAGGTGGGAAGCTACGCGCTACCGCCAACGCAAGGAGACGGAGTTTGTCCGGCCCTGGCACCTGGGTTACGACTTCATCAACCACGACTTCGAACCCGACGACGAGGCTCCCCACGGGACTTACGTTGCCGCCGCCTTGTTGGCCCAGTACCGGGCGCCAAAACCCCTGCAACTCGTTCACCTGAAAACCTTCGGGGCGGGGGGTATCTCGACCTACTTCGGCTCCCTGGTATCCATCTACGAAGCCGTCGCTATCGGTAGCCGGGTAATCAACATGAGTTGGGGCTTCGTGCAGGAGGAAGAACCGGAGGCCCTAGGCTGCGCCATCCGCACGGCCGCCGACCGGGGCGTATTTCTGGTCACTAGCTCAGGAAACGAAGGGGAGGACCTAGGGAAATCTCCCCAATGGCCCGCCAACTTCGCCTCCCGCTTTCCCGACCACCTGCTCACCGTGGCCTCCTACTGGACCCCGAAGGGCGGGAAGCTGGGCGGGGAGGCTTGGCCGGACCTCAAAGATTTCTCAAATTACGGAGACCGGGAAGTCCCGCTAGCCGCATTCATGACCACCGGCGTGCCGGAATACCGGACCGGCAACCCCATTTATCCGCTGGGCACCTCCATTTCTACCCCCATCGTCAGTGGCCTGCTCGCTCACTGGTTGGCGGATCATCCCCGGGGCGAGCTGGCTGAGTTTCGGGAAACCTTTTTCAAGCGGGCCGATTCCCTGGCCGACCGGATCACCGACGGACAGTACCTGCCCCTGGAAGTCACGCGCGTGCTTGTTTAGATATCCCGCCGGTTCAGCCCCTTCACCGCGTGGTTGACCGCACGAGCGGTTAGGGCCATATACGTCAGGCTAGGATTGACGCAACCCGCGCTCGTCATGGCCGACCCATCGGTCACGTAGAGGTTGGGGCAAGCCCACAGCTGGTTGTGTGAATTGAGCACGCTCGTTTTCGCATCGCGACCCATACGGGCGGATCCCATTTCATGGATGGAGAAGCCGGGGTGGGCCTCCTCGCGATTAATGGAAACGTCCTTAGCTCCGGCGGCCTCCAGCATCTCGGCGGCGCAGGTATCCATGTCGTCCCGCATAAGGCGTTCGTTTTCCCCAAAGGCGCAGTCCATGGTGAGGGTGGGGAGCCCGTCCTTGTCGAGCAGGTCGCGGTTGAGGGTGACGCGGTTGTTGGGATTGGACAGCGACTCGCCGAAGCCGGTCATGCCCACGCTCCAGGCCCCGGGTCGGAGCAGCGCTTGTTTAAGTTCCGCGCCCATACTGACGTCGGTTTCCCGCACCAGCCGCCACCAGCCGTCGCGGCTGCCACCGCCCTGGTAGCCGAAGCCCCGCAGGTAGTCGCGCTTGGTGGAACGACCGAGGTTAACGAAGCGGGGGATGTAGAAGCCCAGCGGTTTGCGCCCCCTTTCCGTCTTATCGTCATGGCCTTCGAAAGTCCCGGAAGCTCCGATGCGGTGGTGGTGATCCATGATGTTACGCCCAAGCTGGTCACTGTCGTTCCCCAGGCCGTTAGGCTGTGCGTCGGAGGTGCTCGCCAGCAGGATGGCGGCAGTATTCAGCGTAGAGGCGTTGAGAAAGACCACGCCCCGGCTGAAGAACTCCGTGTCTTCCCCGGATTCGGTGAGGCGTACCCGGACGCCGGTAGCCCGCTGCTGCTCCTTGTCGTACACCACCTCGCGCACGGCGGCGTGGTGGAGCAGCGTCAGGTTGCCCGTACCGGCGGCCACGGGTAGGGTGCCGGAGTTGCTGGAAAAGTAGCCGCCGTAGGGGCACCCCCGCATGCAGCGGTTGCGGTACTGGCAGTTGCCGCGGGTGCCGAGGTGGACCCCCGGATCGTAGGCCGTGAGGTGGGCGGCACGGCCGGGAGTGACGGTGCGGCCGGGGAAGGCGGACTGTACCTGCTGACTAAATTCTTCCTCCACGCAGTTGAAGGGTATCTCGGGGAGGAAGGGGCCGTCGGGCAGGTGCGGCAGCCCCTCCGCCCGCCCGGTGATCCCCACGAAGCGGGAAACGTGATCGTACCAGGGCTTCAGGTCGGTGTAGCGGATGGGCCAGTCGATCGCAATGCCGTCCCGGGCATTGGCGGTGAAGTCGAGGTCGCTGAGGCGGTAACACTGCCGCCCCCACATCAGGCTGCGACCGCCGGTCTGGTAGCCCCGGATCCAGTCGAACCGTCGTTTCTCCGTATAGGGGTATTCGTCGTCCTTGACGAAGAAGTCCTTGCTGCTCTGCCGTACTACGTAGTCTTTACGCCCCAGTTTTTCGTAGTGGGCCCGTCGCTCGGTGGCGGGGACCCGGTCGTTGAAGGGGAGCTCCCAGGTATCCAGGTTGGCGGTAGGATAGTCGCCGTGGGCAACCGCTCGGCCCCGTTCGAGCACCAGGGTTCTCAGTCCGGCCCGACACAGCTCCATCGCCGCCCATCCCCCGCTGATTCCCGTGCCAACGACAATGGCATCGTAGGTGCGCTCCTCTTTTCCTTTCACGGGCTAAAATTACCGCTTAATCCAGCAGCCTGGGGACGGGCCGCGGACGCAGGGGTAAAGTAAATGCCTATATTTGGCCGCGATAACCTCCAACCCCGCCAAGATATGAGCGATCACCGCGCCCTCCTGCTGCTGGCAGACGGAACCACCTACGAAGGCAAAGCCGCCGGAAAAATCGGCACTACGATCGGGGAGATATGCTTTAACACCGGGATGACCGGCTACCAGGAAATATTTACCGACCCCAGCTACTACGGCCAGATCCTCGTCGCGACCAACGCCCACATCGGCAACTACGGTATCCGGGACACGGACATTGAGTCCGACAGTGTCAAGATCGCCGGGCTGATCTGTAAGAATTTTACCGTCCCCTACAGCCGGCAGCGCGCCCAGTCCTCCATTCAAGATTACTTTGAGAAGGAAGGCGTCGTAGGCATCAGCGACGTCGACACGCGTTCTATCGTCCGCCATATCCGTACCAGAGGGGCTATGAATGCCATCATCTCCAGCGAGAACTTCGACTTGAAGGACCTGAAGCGCCAATTAGACGCGGCTCCCAATATGGAAGGCCTGGAACTCAGTAGTCAGGTCACCACTGCCGAAGCTTACACTATGGGAGACCCGAACGCCCCCATCAAGATCGCGGTACTGGACTTAGGCACTAAGAAAAACATTCTCCGGAATTTCCTGAGCCGCGACTGCTACGTCAAGGTCTTTCCCGCCCGCGCGACTATGGAGGACGTTAATGCTTTCGGCGCCGACGGGCTTTTCATCAGTAATGGCCCCGGCGATCCTGGCGCCATGGACTATGCGGTAGATACCGCCAAGGCTATGCTGGCCGAGGATAAACCGCTCTTCGGGATTTGCCTGGGGCACCAAATCCTGGCCCGGGCCGTCGGTATCCCTACCTACAAAATGCATCACGGGCACCGGGGCATTAATCACCCGGTGATCAATCTGGTCACGGGCAAGAGCGAAATCACCAGTCAGAACCACGGGTTCGGGGTCAGTCCCGAAGCCATCGCCGACAACCTCGACATCATTGAAGTCACCCACCGCAACCTCAACGACGACACCATCGAGGGCATCCGCGTGATCGGTAAACCCGCCTTCAGTGTACAGTACCACCCCGAGGCCAGCCCCGGCCCCCACGACGCGGCCTACCTCTTCGATCAGTTTGTCGACCTTATTAAGGAGAGAAGATCCTAACACCTGCGTCTCCGCAAAAACTAACAACCAGCACCCATTATGAGTAGTATCCTCGACATCCGCGCCCGCCAGATCCTGGACAGCCGCGGCAATCCCACCGTAGAAGTAGAAGTAGTCACCGCCGAAGGGGCCATTGGCCGCGCCGCCGTCCCCAGTGGCGCCAGTACCGGAAAGTATGAAGCCGTGGAACTCCGCGACAACGACAAGAGCCTCTACCTAGGTAAGGGCGTACTGAAGGCCATCAGCAACGTAGAGGAAAGGATCGCCGAGGAACTGCTGGGCGTAGAGGTGAGCGACCAACGCTACATCGACGAAACCATGATCGAGCTCGACGGTACGCCCAACAAGAGCAAGCTGGGCGCCAACGCTATCCTGGGGGTGAGCCTGGCCGCCGCTAAGGCCGCCGCGCTGGAACTTAATCAGCCGCTTTACCGCTACATCGGTGGCGTCAATGCCCACACGATGCCGGTACCGATGATGAACATCCTTAACGGCGGCAGCCACGCGGATAACAGCATTGACTTTCAGGAATTTATGATCCTGCCCCTCGGCGCGGATACCTTCAGCGAGTCGCTGCGCATGGGCGTAGAGACCTTTCACCATTTGAAAAAGGTGCTTTCCGATAAAGGCTACAGCACCAACGTAGGTGACGAGGGAGGGTTTGCCCCCAACATCAAGAGCAATGAGGAGGCCATCGAGATCGTGCTCAAGGCCATCGAGTCGGCCGGCTACAAGCCAGGAGAGGATATCATGATCGCCATGGATGCCGCCGCTTCTGAATTTTACGACAGCAAAGAACAGGTATACCACTTCCACAAATCCGATGGCCGTAAGATCGAAAGCGCCGCCATGGTGGACTACTGGAAGGGCTGGGTCGATAAGTATCCCATTTTCAGTATTGAGGACGGACTCGACGAGGACGACTGGTCCGCCTGGTCCGCGCTGAATGCCTCCATCGGAGACCGTTGCCAATTGGTGGGCGACGACCTGTTCGTCACCAACACCGAGCGCCTCAGTCGCGGCATTAAAGAAAAGAGTGCCAACAGCATCCTGATCAAGGTCAATCAGATCGGCTCCCTGACCGAGACCATCGAGGCCGTGAGCATGGCCCAGTTGGCCGGCTATACCTCCGTGATGAGTCACCGCAGTGGAGAGACTGAGGATACGACCATCGCTGACCTGGCCGTAGCTTTAAATACCGGACAGATCAAGACCGGCTCCGCCAGCCGCTCGGACCGGATCGCTAAGTACAACCAACTACTCCGTATAGAAGAAGAGCTTGGTGGTACGGCTTACTTCCCCGGCCGCGCCCTAATCAAGTAGTGTTTCGGAATCTCTATCTTCACCCCTCACCAATCCTGATCGTTATGGCTACCCGACGCCGATCGCAAAATCCCGTCACCGCGCTGTGGATGAAGGTACCCGCCTACCTACGGAACCGCTACTTCATTGCCCTCGTCCTCTTTACCGGACTGCTGCTGTTCGTGGACCGTCATGATGTGGGCACTCAGTTTCGGCTGCACAGTACGGTGAACCGCCTGGAGGCCGACCTGGAGCGCTACGACAAGCTCACCGCGGCAGCTGAGGCCGAGAAGCTGGACATGGAGCAAAACCGCGAGCGCTTTGCTCGTGAGAATTACTACATGCAACAGGACGACGAGGATGTGTTCATCATCGTAGATAACTAGGGCACTCCACTTCTGGGTACCCGACTCACATAAAATATACTATGGCAGTTCTAGTTTATAAAGATTCCAACGTGATCGTGCAGGGCATCACCGGTAAGGAGGGCAGCTTCCACGCCGAGCAGATGATTGAGTACGGCACGAACGTCGTCGGTGGGGTAACTCCCGGCAAGGGTGGACAGACCCACCTAGACCGCCCGGTCTTCCACACCGTAGCGGAGGCCGTCCGGGAAGCGGGTGCCGATGTTTCCATCATCTTCGTGCCGCCTCCGTTTGCTGCGGACGCCATTATGGAGGCGGCTGCCGCCGGCATCAAGGTGATCATCTGCATCACCGAGGGCATTCCCGTGCAGGACATGGTCAAGGTGCGCTCCTACATCGATGGGTATGACACCCGCCTCATCGGCCCCAACTGTCCCGGCGTGATCACGCCGGGACAAGCCAAGTGCGGCATCATGCCCGGCTTCATCCACAAGCCCGGTAAGATCGGCATCGTGAGCCGCTCGGGTACGCTTACGTACGAGGCCGTTGATCAGGTCACTAAGGCCGGTATGGGCCAGAGCACCTGCATTGGAATTGGGGGCGATCCCATCATCGGCACCACCACGAAGGATGCCGTAGAACTCCTCATGAACGACCCCGACACGGAGGGCATCATCATGATCGGAGAGATTGGAGGCACAATGGAAGCCGACGCCGCCCGCTACATCAAGGAACACGGTACCAAGCCGGTCGTTGGATTTATCGCCGGACAGACCGCTCCCAAAGGAAGGACTATGGGGCACGCCGGTGCCATTGTCGGTGGCCACGAAGACACCGCCGAGGCGAAAATGAAGATCATGGAAGAGTGTGGACTGCACGTGGTGAAGAGCCCCGCGGACATCGGTAGTACGATGGCTAGGGCTTTGGGTCGTTAGGTTCACCACGGTGTAAACGGAGGGCTTCACAGAGGTCCACTGAGGCCAAAGAAAAAGGGGATCAAGACACAGCTGTCTTGATCCCCTTTATTCTCTGTGATGGCTCTGGGAAGCCCTCACCTACCTCTGTGGTGAACTAGAACCAGTCTTCGCCCTCCAGGTCAGCGTACACTTTTTCGATCCCCTCACGGAGATCGATCGTGTGCTTCCATCCCATGGCGTGGAGCTTATCCACGTTCATGAGCTTACGGGGGGTACCGTCGGGTTTGGTGGTATCCTTAGTGATGGCTCCTTCGTAGCCGACCACGTCCTTCACGGTTTCGGCGAGCGACAGGATGCTGAGATCTTCGCCGGTCCCGACGTTGACGAATCCGTAGTCGCTGAAGTTATGCATCAGGAAGACGCAGGCTGCGGCCAGGTCATCGGCGTGGAGAAACTCCCGTTTTGGCGAGCCGGTTCCCCACATGATCACTGCTTCCGTTCCATCCTTCTTCGCTTCGTGAAACTTGCGGATTAGGGCGGGCAGCACGTGGCTGCTCTGGAGATCGTAATTGTCGTTAGGGCCGTAGAGATTGGTCGGCATGACGGAGATGAAGTCGCAGCCGTACTGAGACCGGTACGCATCACACAACTTGATGCCGGTGATCTTGGCGATGGCGTAGGGTTCGTTGGTCTCCTCTAGGGGGCCGGTGAGTAGGGCGTCTTCCGTCAGCGGCTGGGGGGCCAGCTTGGGGTAGATACAAGAGGAGCCTAAAAACTGCAGTTTCTGCACTTCGTTGACGCGGGCGGCTTCGATCACGTTCGCCTCGATCAGGAGGTTATCGTAGAGGAATTCCCCGCGGTAGATATTGTTGGCGAGTATTCCTCCCACCTTGGCGGCGGCGAGGAATACGTAGTCGGGGCGTTCGGCGGCAAAGAACTCCCGTACCGCCTGCTGGTCGCGTAAGTCCAGCTCGCGGCTCGTGCGGGTCACGATGTTCTCGTAGCCGTCAGCCCGCAGCTTGCGGACAATGGCGGAGCCCACCATGCCTCGATGGCCGGCGACGTAGACTTTATCTGTTGGTTTCATGATGTTCCGGACTGGAGACTAGGCGTCAACCGCCTGACGGCCGATGCTGTCGTAGTGGAAGCCGGCCTCTTCCATCCGCTCGAGATCGTAGAGGTTACGACCGTCGAAGATCAGGGGCTCGGCGAGGAGTTCCTTCATTCGAGCGAAGTCGGGGGTACGAAATACACTCCACTCCGTGACGATAGCCAGGGCGTCGGCGCCCTCGAGCGCTTCGTACTGGTCCTCGCAAAAGGTGACTTTGTCGCCGTAGATCGCTTTTACGTGCGCGGTGGCCTCGGGGTCGAAGGC
Source organism: Lewinellaceae bacterium (assembly GCA_963710195.1). GTDB lineage: Bacteria > Bacteroidota > Bacteroidia > Chitinophagales > Saprospiraceae > Neolewinella. The sequence continues at coordinate 420,767 of CAVPZF010000001.1, read as the reverse complement.
CCGCACCTTCGCGCCGGCTTCGAGCAGGCGATCAATGGTGTAGAGGGCAGGAGCCTCACGAATGTCGTCGGTGTTGGGCTTGAAGGCCAGTCCCCAGAGGGCGATGGTTTTACTGCCGAGATCGTCGCCGTAGTGGGCCTCAAGTTTCTCGGCGATGCGGAAGCGCTGCTTGGTATTGACGTCCATGACCGCATTAAGGATCTTGAAGTCGTATGCGTGCTGCCCGGCGGTGATGGCCAGGGCCTGTACGTCTTTGGGGAAGCAGGATCCGCCGTAGCCGACGCCAGGGAAAAGGAAGCGCTTGCCAATGCGGCTGTCGCTGCCCATGCCCTTGCGCACCGCATCTACGTCCGCGCCCGCTTTTTCACAGAGGTTAGCAATCTCGTTCATGAAACTGATGCGGGTAGCCAGGTAGCTGTTCGCGGCGTACTTGGTCATCTCGGCGGAGCGCAGATCCATAAAAATGAGGGGGTTGCCACTGCGTACGAAGGGCTCGTACAGGCGGCGCATCTTTTCTTCGGCCTTCTTGCTGTCGGTGCCAATCACCACGCGATCGGGCTTGAGGAAGTCGTCCACCGCTACGCCTTCCCGTAGAAATTCGGGGTTAGAGACCACGTCGAAGAGGCTCTCGTCGAGGTTCTCGGCCAGGGCGGCGTGTACCTTCTCGGCGGTACCTACGGGTACCGTACTCTTGTCGATCACCACGGTGTACTTGGTGATGAGGGTGCTGAGGTCCTTAGCTACGCCGAGGATGTACTTGAGGTCGGCCGCACCGCCCTCCCCGGGAGGGGTAGGCAGGGCGAGAAAGATTACGTCGGAAGCATCGACGGCTTCCTTCAGGTCGGTCGTAAAGCGGAGCCGGCCCTGGCGCTGGTTGCGCTCGAAGAGCACGTCCAGGTCAGGTTCGTAAATGGGCACCTTGCCCTGCTTCATTTTTTCGATTTTGGCCGCATCGATGTCGACGCAGACCACGTCATTGCCGGTTTCGGCGAAACATGTGCCGGTTACGAGTCCAACGTAACCGGTTCCAACTACTGCAATTTTCATAGTGTGGTGGAGGGTTTTGATTTAAATAAATCGGACGGGGCCACCGGTGCAATGCTTCATCAAAAAGCCGTGCCCTGCGGGATCCAGTCTTGGTGAATAGGGGGGTTGAGTTTAGATTGTATGGGCGTCCGCCTTCGCTACGGCTTCCTGAAAGTAGGGGAGACTGCGACGCAGGCCTTCTTCCCGGCTCACCTTAGGGGACCAACCGAGAATTTTTTTGGCTAGGGTAATGTCGGGCTGCCGCACCTTGGGATCGTCTACCGGGAGGGGGCGGCGATCGAGATGGGCGTCGGGGTTGCCGACCAGTTCGATGATCTCTTCAGCGAACTGCATGATGGTCGTCTCGTCCTGGTTGCCGATATTAACGGGCTGGGCGTAGTCACTCATCAGCAAGCGGTAAATTCCCTCTACGAGGTCGTCTACGTAGCAGAAGGAACGGGTCTGGCTGCCGTCACCGAAGACCGTAAGGCCCTGACCACGGATGGCCTGGCTAAAGAAGGCGGGCAGTACGCGGCCGTCGTCGAGCCGCATGCGCGGTCCGTAGGTATTGAAGATGCGGATAATGCGGGTTTCCAGGCCGTGGAAGGTGTGGTAAGCCATGGTCATGGCCTCCTGGAAGCGCTTGGCTTCGTCGTAAACACCCCGGGGGCCGACGGGATTCACGTTGCCCCAGTAGGTCTCCTGCTGGGGGTGTTCCAGGGGATCACCGTACACTTCGCTGGTGGAAGCGATGAGCATACGCGCGCCTTTGGCCTTGGCAAGTCCCAGCAGGTTATGGGTACCCAGGCTGCCTACCTTGAGGGTTTGGATCGGCATCTTTAGGTAGTCGATCGGGCTGGCGGGGCTGGCAAAGTGAAGGATATAGTCCAGTTCACCGGGGACGTGCACAAATTTGCTGACGTCGTGATAGTAAAATTCAAACTCCTTCCGCGGCATCAGGTGGGCAATGTTATCCATGGACCCCGTGATAAGGTTATCCATTCCGATCACGTGAAAGCCTTCCGCGAGGAAGCGATCAGATAGGTGGGACCCGAGGAAACCGGCGGCGCCGGTTATGAGAACTTTTTTCATATGGTACGTACTGGGGTGTACTTCTGTGGGCAAGGTGAAAAAGCAAAACCAGGGGAGTCATGGACCCCCCTGGTAACCGCAAAATATGTCTAGTGTATTGGTGTTGGATACCGTTTTAAGTTCAGGGCGGCAAAGTTAGTCAAATACCACCTTTCTAGTTGACGTTGAGCCCACATCCGTTGCCATGCGAAGTACGTAGTCACCGGAGGGCAGGCGGCTGGGTCGAGTAAAGAGGGAGTAGTCGGCCGTTCCGCTGACCGTAATTTCATTTGCAAGGACCAACCGTCCCCGGCCGTCGAAAAGGGAGTAGCGTAATTTGCTGGACTGGGGACTGGATATGGTGATCTTGACCTCGTCCGCAGAATTGGAGAAGGGATTTCCAATCGTCCACCCGTTGTCGGTAACGGGGTCCGTAGTCTCCGGAACCTCCTCATTACAGTTACTGACGAGGGGCATGTATTTGAACTCCTGGTGTAGTAGTTGCTTGACAAGCGTGGACCGGACGTTGAACCAATCTACCAGAATGGAACCGTACACGTCGCGGAAATCGATCTGCATGGGTACCCCATCCGTCTGAGATACATCCTTGTCGACCTTGACATTGTCTCCCGTAACGCCTCCGTTGACACATCCGCCAAAGAGGAACATGGGACCGGCATCGCCGTGGTCGGTGCCCTGACTAGCGTTTTGGCGGATGCGCCTTCCAAATTCACTGAACGTCATGCCGAGCACGCGCTCTTCTAGGCCGAGTTGCATGATGTCTTTCTGAAAAGCGGAGATAGCCGCACTTACTTCCAGCAGCTTACCGGCGTGGTTTCCGTTGCTGGTGTCGGGGGTCACCTGCTTGGCGTGGGTGTCGAATCCGCCTAGGTAGACGGTGTACACCTTGGTTTGGAGTCCCCCGCTGATCATGCGCGCCACTTCCTTGAGCTGGTCGGCCAGTGTATTTCCGCTAGGGTAGGTCACGGTATTGCGGCCCGTACTGGCGGCTTTGCTGATTACGGTGTTGTAGGCGTTGGTCTGGGTGATCGTTGTCCGGATGAAGTCCAGCTCAACTCCGTAGTTGTCACTGGAAGTGGATCCCATATCCGCCTTCGCCAGCATAGTTACGTTGTTGGGATCAACGACCGTTTGACTGAAGTTGATGTTAGCCCCCTCACAACTGCCGTGGGCTACATTGCCTAGCGAGATGGCGGGAGGATGCGGGGTTTGGGCATTCGGGTAATTATCCGGGAAACCCGGGTGGAGCGTGTCCAGGTACCGGCCGAACCATCCCGTACGCTCGATATCATCGGCACCGGACCCGGAAGTCCAGATGTCGGTTGAGCGGAAGTGGCTCCGGTTCTGCTTGGGATAGCCTACGCTCTGGACGACGTTGAGTTTGCCATCAGAGAACATATTCTGCATCCCCTTCATCCGGGGATGAAACGCAACCGCATCGGTGACCTTGAGCGCTTGCTTTTTCTCGATGTAGAGAAGGGGCCGTACGCTGGTCAGACCATCGTATTGATCGAGCGGTATGACGGTGTTCAATCCATCGTTGCCTCCAAATAGGTGTACGACCACGAGCACGCGATCGGATTCAGGGGCGATGAGGGAGGTAAAAAGGGAAGACTTTTTAGCACTTAAGCCGGCAATCGGCACTACGGTGGGCAATCCAAGGACGGCGGCTGTCTGGAGGAAATTTCTACGCTTCATTGATTCTTTCTTTATTGGAGTTGGAATTCAGCTAAGCCGAAAAGGGCTTCAAAAAAACTGCGTAGACGATCTACGATGGGTCGGCTGATTCTCCACTCATCAGGTTTGGCAATGAAGGCGCTACACTGGTTGGCCCATTCCCTGTCGCTGAATCCCTGAAGTAAGTTGTCCTTTAGTCGGGTGACCTGCGTGGAGCTGAGGTCGCGGGAGAGGAATATCAACAGGATCTCCTCAATCATAGCGTTGACGTCAAGCGGATTAGAAAGGGAGTTGATGAAGCCTATCCAGTTTAGATCTAGGGGATCTCCATTGATGTGGTTGTTCTCTCTAACTATACGCTGCGCTAGCTGTAAACGCAGTTGAAGCAGGGAGGGGCTGATCCAGTGGCGGTAAAACAGTGGAGCATCGCAGTAGGCTTTCCAACCGGAAACGGTAGGCGAATCTAGGTACGCCAGGTTGAGGTCGCCGGAATAATTGCTGTACCGTGCTCCCTGCTCATAAACGCGGTTGAGGCTCAGGGGGATGTGCTCAAACTCCCTGAAGGGGCGAAGCAGACTGGTTAAAAAATCGTGAGGATTTTTGATGATGGCACCTCGGACATTTGGGCTGTAGAAATGAGCCGAGGTAAACAAGTCCTTCAGCACGGGCTGAATCTCGTAGTTGTTGGCGCGCAGTGTCGCCGCTAGGGGCTCGATCACCTCAGCTTCGATCTTGCTGGTAATTTCGTGAAAGACGAAGTAGCGGTATAATTCCCGGCAAAAGGCCCGCGAGGTCTCCTCCCGCTCGAAAATGATGTCGATTACTTCCTTATACTCATTCGCGCCGCCGTTCTTGATAACCCGATTATTAAACCGATGGCTGAGCTTTTTGTCCCCGGTATCATGGACCTTGGGATCAAAGTAACTGGCTACCGGGGTATTATCTTCAGCGTAGGCAAACTTGTGGTTCCTCCAGCCGGTAAAGGCACGAGCCAGGGCGACTACATCCTGTTCGGTGTAGTTTGTGTAATCTCCTACTCCTACCTGCTCACCCTTTTGGATGGTAAATAACTCCAAGACCTCCCTGGCGTAGTTCTCGTTAGGATTCTTCTTATCGTTGGTATCTCCGTCCAGGAAATCCAGCATAGCGGGCTCTACCGAAATGCGCTGGATCATTGTCTTGAAGTTCCCTACGGCCAGCTCCTGATACAAGCGAAGGTAAGAGTACATAGCCCGGGCATCCTTGGAAATGTAGGAGATGCCAAAGTAGTTGAGCCAGAAGAAAGCCATTCGTGGCTGGATGTTTGTCTCAGACCTGACTAAGTTCAGGTGGTACCATCCATCCAGTGACTGACCCCTGAACTTGGTTTCGCCGATGTAGGGAGAATTGATCCAGGTGGTGCCGAGCTTGACGCCTGGGTCTACCCCAGGCTTGTGCTGTAAGGGCGGGGAGGGTAGGGGGGCGGCTTTAATCAGGTAGTCTACCGCATTCCCCATACCCATAGCATGGATTTTCTTGATCTCATCCAAGCGGGGGGCATATATCACCCGGCGGGTGAGGTGGGCTGCTGTTTTGAGGGTCCATTCTCCAGAATATGAAGCAATGTTTGCACCCGTCGTAAACTGCTGTGATACTTGTACTGACAAATCGCAGGTATTTAAAATGTAAAACAATCAGGTGAGCGACCTTGCGACAAATCGCAGGGCGTCTAATCTCGAGAGTTTTGCAAATTGGAATACCGTAGGAAAGGCAACGTCATAGCCTGAATACATCCAGGCGGCCCAAAAGTAGTAGGGCGGTGTCTTTAAAACAAGTCAAAATGGAAAAATCTCGGATTTCTCCCCGGACAACCCAACAAAACCGTCAAGTGGTGGCCGGTTGGAGATTCGGTAAATGGAAAAGCGACAGCAATGTGCCTTTCCCCCCTATAACTAATTCACCAGCCCGAATATTTTAGTTGGCCCAGAAAATCAGCACGAATCTGCTGCCGCTTCTCCGGGCCAACTTTCGGTGGCCTTACTCGTACTGATTCCGCACGTTGAAGCCCTCGCGCTTGAGTAGTTGATCCTTTCGAAATAGTTCGATGTCGGAGCGGACCATCTCGGAGCACATGGCGGCCAGGTCGTACTTGTGTTCCCAGCCAAGTTTTGCTTTTGCTTTAGAGGGATCGCCAAGCAACAGTTCTACTTCGGTCGGCCGGAAATAAAGTGGGTCTACCGCAACTACGGTGGTCCCTACCTCCAGTGGGAAATCTTGGTTGTTAACCTGCGAGATGATGCCGACTTCGTCCGTACCTTCTCCCTTAAACTCAAGCTCCACCCCGACTTCCCGGAAGGACATGATCACGAAGTCGCGAACTTTGGTCGTAATGCCGGTGGCCAGCACGAAGTCTTCCGCCTCGTCTTGTTGCAACATGCGCCACATACCTTCCACATAGTCCTTGGCATGGCCCCAGTCGCGCTTAGCGTCTAGATTGCCGAGGTAGAGATTCTCCTGTAGGCCCAGAGAGATCTTCGCTACGGCGCGGGTGATCTTGCGGGTTACGAAGGTTTCTCCCCGCAGGGGACTCTCGTGGTTAAAGAGGATGCCATTACAGGCGTACATATTGTAGGCCTCGCGGTAGTTGACCGTGATCCAGTAGGCGTAGAGCTTGGCTACGGCGTAAGGGGATCTCGGGTAAAATGGTGTGGTCTCCGATTGAGGAACCTCCTGCACCAGTCCGTATAGCTCGGAGGTGGAAGCTTGGTAGTAGCGGGTTTTTTGGGTGAGCCCAAGTAAGCGGATGGCTTCCAATATCCGGGTCGCACCGATGCCGTCCGCATCTGCCGTGTATTCCGGCATGTCAAAGCTGACCTTCACGTGGCTCATAGCCGCCAGGTTGTAAATCTCGTCGGGCTGGACCTCCTGGATGATGCGCACTAAGTTGGAGGAATCCGTCAGGTCTCCGTAGTGCAGAATCAGGTTACGGTTGGAGAGGTGGGGATCCTGGTAAAGGTGGTCGATGCGGTCCGTGTTGAACTGCGAAGCCCGGCGTTTGATCCCGTGGACCTCGTAGCCTTTGCTCAGGAGCAGTTCGGTGAGGTAGGCACCGTCCTGGCCAGTGACACCGGTAATAAGGGCAATTTTAGACATACATAATTTGTGTGGGCAGGCCCAATCGGATTGGACCTACCAGGGTATGGGAATGAGAGTAGTAAAGGAATAGCTGACGTGGTCCGACCCGGAAGGTCAACACCAAAGTTCGTTAGTATAGGTGATGATTGCGAGCCCCTTCCGTCTAGGATAATAATTCGTCAAAAAGATGAAGATAATCGTCGATGAGTCGGTCCTCGTTGAAATCCTGGATTCGGCGTTTTGCGTTCTCGCGTTGAGTAGCCTGCAACGCCTCGTCTTCCACCAGGTGCAGCATGACTTCCGCGAGCGCGTGGCTATCGCGGTTGGGAAAGGTCAATCCGGCGTCACTCACGATTTCGGATAGGGCACCGTCGCGGGAGACGATGATGTTCTTCCCCGCGGCCAGTATTTCTGAGGCGGCACCACCGAAGGGTTCCTCCCAGGTTGAGGGTAGCACGGCAATCTTGCAATCCCTTAACGCCTCCACGAGAGGACCGTTGGTGAGTAGTCCTTTAAAGGTGACGAATTCCGTTTGCTTGTAATCCCCCACCATCTTTTCCAGGCGAGCGCGCTCGGGGCCATCACCGATGATGCAGAGGCGATACTTGTTGTCCATCTTTTTTTGGATCCGGGCAAATGCCTCGACCAGCAGATCAACTCCTTTCTCCGTCACCAGGCGCCCCAGGAAGAAAAAGTCGTAAGCATACTCACCGGAGGTGTTTACTGCTCCGACAAACTTCACGATCGGGAATGGATTATGAATCCTTACCTGCCGCGGAAGGGGATGCCTACGTTTCATCCAGTCTGAGATCGCGACGTTCTTTGTCACCGCGAACTTGGCGAAGGAGCGGAGGGCCGCCACTTTTAGTCCCCCACGTAGCGCCCCAAGGAAGGTATCGTGTTTCAGGTGGTGCAGAAATGAAGGCCAGGGACGCAGGGGTGCATCCTGTCCTTTGAACCAACCGGCTCCATCAATGCAAGCAACCTGGTAGCCGGTATGCCGCATAACGAATGGCTTACCGGTGAGGAGCCCATAGGGGGCGGCGTACAGGCTCGCGCCGTTGGAAAATACGATGTCCGTGTTGCGGACCAGCCGATAGAACGCAGGGGGGGAGGGCTGGCGTACGATCCGGTAGATCGCGTCGTCTTCCCCGTCGTAGGGTATAGGAGTAACCAAAGTTACTTCATGCCCTCTGTTGGTAAAGTGTTCGGCAAAATTATTTGCCAGTACTTCCATGCCCCCGACCATCGGTTTGAAGACGGGAGTAGAAATCAAAATCTTCATATAAGGTAGGTCATGCTGGGATTTAGGGGTCGAAGATGCTACGGTGCGTAGGTGCCATCATCTTCCGTCAATTCCCGGAATCAGAGCGCGTTTTCCTCGCCCTTTACCGCGTTGTAGATGGTCATGACAACGCAACGGATATCCATCAGCATGCTCCAGTTCTCTAGATACCATACGTCGTACTCTACGCGCTTTTCCATCTTCCACACCTCGTCGGTAGGACCCCGGTAGCCGTTGATTTGAGCTAGACCGGTTACTCCGGGCTTCACCTTGTGGCGAATCATGAAAGTGTCGATAATTCGGGAGTACTCCTGGGTGTGCTTGGTCATGTGCGGGCGGGGGCCTACTACCGACATCTGTCCTAAGAATACGTTGATAAATTGGGGAAACTCGTCCAGGCTGGTCCGGCGCAGGAAGGCACCCACTTTAGTGATTCGGTCGTCACCGCGGGTGGCTTGCTTGGAATCCGAGCGTTCGTTGATACGCATGGAGCGGAATTTCCACATCCGAAACACATTGTTCCGGTATCCGGTGCGCTCCTGGCGAAAGAAGATCGGTCCGGGATCCTCGCGGTAGATGGCAAGTGCCACGATGGGCATCAGGATCGGAAAAATGAATAGAATGACGAGGGAGCTTACGATCAGGTCGAACGCACGCTTCATGAACTTATTCCGCAGGGCGGTCAGCGGCTCTTCCTTAAGGGTGAGCATGGAGAGGTCTCCCAGTTGCTGACACTTATAGGTACGGGGGAAGAGCGTAGTTTCCCGGGGAGCGACCTCCACGTCGATAAACTGGTTTTCACAGATACGCATAATCTCCCGCTCCTCTTCTAGGGAAAGATCGCTGTGGAAAAACACCAATTTGTCGATGTTCGGCTTCTGTAGGAGGTAAGTCTTCAGGTCGTGGTACCTTCCAATGTTGGCTACGTTTGCGTGGGGCGTGTTGCCAAATCGACCGACCAGTTCCGCGCTGCCGGGAAAGCAGTAGTCAAAAGCCTTAAAGAGCTGGCGTAAGTTTTCCGCCTTGCCGCCCACGATCACGTAGCGGAATTTTTCGAAGGGACTTTCTTCGCGAAGCCGGTGGAATACCCGTCCGGTAGAAACCAGAATCAGGGCTAAGCTATGGGCGAGCAGAATGAATGGGGTGTAGGGGGCCTCTTGAAGTACATTGTAGTAAAACAGCGAGGTGAAGGCCAGCAAAAACATCAGGATCTTGAACACCTTGGATAGCTGCTGCTCCATGCGTACCCGTTCGTACCAGCGGTAGGCATTGAAGTAGACGCACAGCCAACCCCAGGCAATGTTGACGAACACCACCAGGGCGAGATTGCGTCCGTTGATGACGCTATCGTAGTCAAACAGGCCGTAGGTGATCAGGCTGGCAAGGAAAAAGGATAAGTTGATCAGGACAAAGTCCGTCGCGATCAGATCGTACCTATGCGGGGTTGCTCGCAATACCCGCGTTTCCGCGGCTACTCCTAACTGTGTAGAGATTTCCATGTGTTGTGTTGTTTAGTGTTCTGTGTCAAAATCTGTCTAAAACCAAAAAGAATATTCTCCTTGTCTAAATTTTTGCTGGCGAAATCCCGAGCTCCACGAAAATCAGCCGCACGTTGTCCGCTGAGTATTTCTCGAAGACCCAGCTCCAGGGCGTCTATGCTTTCCGGCTCCACGGTAGTTCCCAGGTGATGGCCGTTGACTAGTTCGTACAGCGTAGTGCCAGCTTCTGCCGTCACCAGTGCATGTCCCCCTACGGCCAAGATGTTCGTTAGCTTGGAGGGCATCACTAGATCGGCGGCTGCCTTTTTCTGCAGTACAAGATGGACGTCAGCCGCAGCCAGACTAGCCGCAAGGCGCGGAAGTGGCTGAAGTGGCTTGAAGACGACATTTCGCAATCCCATACGCTCGGCCTCCGCCATAAGGCGAGATTTAGCACCACCCTCCCCGATAATGAGAAAGGTCAGGTGTGGAACCTGCTGAAGACGTTGGGCGACGAGTAGAACGTTTTCTAATCCTTGCTTCTCTCCGAGGTTGCCTGCGTACAGTACAATTCGATCGCGGTCAGTAAAACCCCAATCTGATCGTGCAGAGTCTGCTTTGCAAACAGGATGTACGACGGTTTTGTCAACCCAGTTTGGAAAATTTATGATTTTTTTTTCTAAAACGCCCTTTGCGGCAATCTTTCGCAGCATGCCGCTACTGATGGTAGATACGTTGGTCACCCGTTTCATCAGCCAGCGCTCGGCTTTCTCCAACACCCTCAGCAGGCCTTCCTGGCGAATCATACCCAGGTCGCGGGCTGCGTCGACCTGTAAGTCCTGAATGTGGTTAATCACCGGAGTATCCTGCAACCACGTGTGGGGGAGGGCCAGGAAGCCGAGGTGAAAGGGAGGGCTGATACAGAGAATGAGGTCGTACTTCCGAAAGTACCGGGGAAGCCAGTACCGAAGGGAGCTGACGACGAAGCTGAACTCGTGGAGAATGCGCCTAGTACCACTCACCTTATTGGGTACATAAAGGGGGCAGCGTAAGACAGTCACCCCATCAACGACCTCCTGGGAAAATGCATTGCGGTAACCCGATTTGATCTCCCACTGAGGATAATAGGGCGGGGCGGTAATGACCTCCACCTCGTCTCCAGCAGCCGCAAAGTACGTTGCCATCTCCCCCGTGTACTTACCGATACCGGTGAGTTCAGGGGCATAGTTTATGCCGTAGATAAGTACTTTCACAATTCGCTTCCAGCAAAAAGCTGGTCTAAAGGGTTCATCCGTTTGCCGGAAATAAGTAAGGTAAGATCATATAAAGCCAGAAATCAAGCCGACGATCGCCCCGATTGAACTCCGCCATCTGCGGAACTACATGCTGATGGCTAGGTGGATTTGAGTCGGTCTTTAATAACTCTTGCGGGAGATCCCATACAGATCTTACCCGGCGGAAGGTCTTTGAAGACGGAAGATCGAGCTCCAACAAGAGTTCCTCTTCCTATGGTTACGCCCGGTGCAACATATACATCGGTCGCTATCCAGCATTCGTCCTCTATAAATATAGGTAGGCTGAAAATAGTAAAGTCCGCGCGTTCCGGATCATGACTACCGGTGCAAAGATAGGCTTTTTGCGAGACTACCGCATTTTTTCCTACGGTAATCTCTCCCAGACTGTACAGAACGACGTCATCACCGATCCAGGCGTGATCTCCGATGGTCACTTTCCACGGGAATTGAGTGCGGACGGTGGGTCGGATAATTACCCCTTCTCCGATGGTAGCGCCAAACTGGCGCAGCAGCCAACGGCGCCAGCCGTAGAGGAACTGGGGAGAGGGGCGAAAGAGTAGCGCTTCGACGATCCACCACAACTGTACGATCCAGGCCGGACGTCCCCGAAACCCCTCGGGCATACGGAACGACTGCAGCTCTTGGTACGGCCCGTCCACGTTAAACAATAGCAGGTTCACGATTGAGAAACACGTTGACGTCCAGGTCATACTTGTCCTTCACCACTTCTTCGAGGGGGCGGTACTTCATCTCCTGCTTAATTTCAAAGATGGTGGAGTCCACCAGGAAACGAAACCAGAAACCCTGTAAAAAGTGAAAGATGAGCCCCTCCTTGCCGTCTAAGAAACCCAGCTTGATGATGTAGCGGTGGAAGAGGTATAGAAAGCTTCGCAGGAAGAGGGGACTACGCTGGAACACCCGGTTTTTGAGCCAACGCTTACGCTCGATGGGGTTCCCTAAGAAGCGGGCGTTGACCTCCCCTTTTTCCCCCTCCGCCAGGATTGATTCCACCGCCTCGAAGACCGCCCAGCGGGCGTGAGAGACGGTGAAGTCCCGCAGGCTGCTCATAACACCGTCTTCCAGATCGGCGCCGGTACCGGCCTTGGCGGTGGTGCCGTTGACGATAAAGTGCTGATCGTACACTTTATTCTCACAGTGGCCCAGGTGGCGCCGATACAGGCGCAGGTGGTAGATGGGATGGTAGCCGCCGTGCTTGATCCAGCGTCCGAGGAAGATGGCCCGGCGGGCAAACATATAGCCGTCCACACCGCGAATGGTGGGGTCGAAGGAGGCATTGATCCACTGGGCCATACCGGGCGTCAGGCGCTCTCCCGCATCGAGGTGCAGTACCCACTCGCCGGCATCTGGGATGTTCGCCTGCGCCCAGTTTCGCTGGTTGGCGTAGTTCTTAAAGGGGTGCTGCACGTAGGGAATGCCCCGCCGGTCCAAAATTTCTAGCGTACGGTCCTTGGAGAAAGAATCAACCACGAATATGGGGGCCTGAACGGAAGCTAAGGAATTGAGGCAAGCCTCAATGTTGGTCTCCTCATTATAGGTAAGAATGCAAATCGTCAATTGGGGTTTCATGCAAGTATTTTCTGGTAGGCAGCCTCCCATTCGCCTACGTTAGCGTGGATGCTGAACTCCTCCCGGGCTAAACGGAGGGCATTTTTACTGAGTTGCAGCATGCGGTCTGCGGGTAACGTAAGGATGTGGTCGACAATCTTCCGTAGGCTCTCGGGATCGTTGTCCACCCAAAAGCCAGCTTCCCGCTCTTCAAGAATCTGCCAGGGAGTACCGGTAGAGGCCACGGCGGGGGTGCCCTGGGCCAAACCCTCCATGACCACAATACCGAAGTTTTCGGTATGGGACGGCATAAAGGTGAACCAGGCAGCGGCCAAAATTTCTTCTTTCTCCCTCCCATCCCGGTGACCTAGGAAACGAATTTTTTGGGTAAGTCCAAGTTCCTCTACCTGTTTGACAAGTCCCTGACCATAATCATTATAATAGTCACCTACGATCTTGAGCGTAAACTCACTGGAAAGAAAGCTGGTCGACTGGGAAAGGGCCGTGATCAGGTTCTCAATTGCCTTTTTGCGGTCAATCCGTCCGATGTACAGGAAGAATTTTTCTTTGTTGGTGGTGATGCGTTCCGGCAATTCCATATAATTAGGAATCTGGATAACCTTGGCATCCAGACCAAAATTGTCGCGAATGTACCCGGTTTCGGCATCGCAGGTGGAGTGAAACCAGAGCAGGTCTTTGCTCGCCAGGTTGTTAATCAGCCAGAGCACCAACTGCTTCTTTTTGCGGGAACGCAGGAGCATGGGGGGGTCCAGGTCTCCCCGGGAAGACCAGAGCATCGGCTTACCCACAAACCAAGAATTGATGATCGCCATGATGAAAGACGACGGATAGCTGATCATCGAAAGATGCAGGACGTCCGCAGACTTGATGCTTCGGATGGTCTGGTACAGGACCTTAAGGGGAAGGTAGTGTATGAGTTCCCGCGTATAGACGATTTTGCCGTAGTCGGTATCAAGCCAGCGGTCGCGGGGCATTGGGAGGCCCTGTCCCCGATCGGTAGAGGCGATCAGGGTGAGGTGACCGCGGCGGGTGAGGGCCTTGGTGATCCAGTACACGGTATTATCGGGCCCGCCGGTTTGGGCGGGATAGAAGCTTCCCGCCGGGAAAAGTATGGTCAGTTGTTTCAAAGTAGGCGCGCGTATAGATCAATGTACTGGTCAGCCACTGCTTCCAGTTGATAGTGGGTGGCGTTGATTCTTCCCCGCGACACCAAGGCGTCCCGGTACTCCTCATCATTTATAACGCGAAGCAACCCCTGGCGGATCGATTCGACCCGTAATGGGTCCACCAGCTCAGCCCCGCCTGCACCGGCTATTTCGCGGTGGGGAGACAGTGCGCTGGTAATTACGGGGCGGCCCGTTACCTGCGCCTCCAGGATGGGGAGTCCAAAGCCTTCGTAGGTGGAAGCAAAGGCCAGGAGATCGCATGCCTCGTATCGGTGCCGCACCTCTTCATCCGAAAGCCCGGTAGCCCAGTGGGCATCAATAGCGTAACGCTCCAGGGCCCGTCGATCAACTTCCGCGGGCTCACCCACGATCTCAAGGCGGCAGGGAATCCCGTGCAGGGCTTCCGCCAGGCGAGCAATGTTCTTGTTTTCCTTCACGCCGATCTGGAGAATGGTGGGATAATCGGCAGTGAACGACTTGGGGCGGTGCACGAAGGAAGGATCGACAAAGTTTGGAATGACGTGAAGTTTCCCCGGGCTACAATCAGTAAGCTGAAGCAGCTCCACCCTGGTTTTTTCCGAGATCACGGTAACGGCCGCGGCGCGGCGCACCGGCCATTCGTAAATGAACCAGCGGTAGAACCAGTATCGGGGATGGGTACGCGAGTAGCGTAATAAGGGGTTGCAATCATGAATTGTAATCACCGTCGGCCCCTGCAATCCGAAAATACACGAGGTAACATCTCCGGTGATGTGGAATACTTTTCGTTCATCGCCGGCCTTGCCCTGCACCTGCGTCCGCGCCCACTGCATGTTTTGCCAGACTTTAGAAAAGGTGTTGTTGTAATAAGGGGCCTCCTCGGCCTCCACCCGAAGTCCCTTTCTTCGCAACTCCAGGGCCAACCGCTCAAAGAGGCGCTCAATGCTAAAGGCGGTGGGATACCGCTTCCGGTTGATGTAGGTGACTCCCTCGACGCCAAGTGATTGTTTGGGTGTACGGCTACCTTCCACAGGATGATGGGTTGAATTCGTGGATAAGATTACGTCAGCGAAGTCCGGCAACTCGCGTAAGTCGGGTCAAGGTCAGTCCTACTGCTGGGCGCCGGAGTAGTTGAAGTGTTCTGAGAATATCCGGTAGGCTTCCGTCTGCTGGATCTTGTGGGCATCGGCCTCGGAGATCACTTCCTTCCACTTTCCGATCTTCGGGTCGTTAATGTGATCTCGGTGTAAGCCGGTGGCGTGGTTAACGAGGTTCCTATCGTACTGGTCGTAGTTGAGTTCTTCGATCTTCGCCTTGACCGAGGCCACCTCCGTGTCCTGGTGAATCCGCTCGATGACTTCCTCATCCCTACTGCCTATGACCGACTCAAACAGCTGACCCACTACTGCTCGTTTTTCAGACATGAGGTCACGGTAGGAAATAGAGGTGAAATCGGGATGCTCATCATATAGGATGGAGGTGAAGACGTAGCGCTTAAGTTTAGTAGATGCGAGGAACTCATCCAGGTCATCAATCCACCCCTTTTGGAGCTGGGAGGCAATGGAGTCGAGCAGGTTACGGTGGGTAAAGAAGGCCTGCGACTGTCCTGCACTGACCCGTTTGACGAGAAGATGGGAGTAGGTATGTGTCTTCCAGAGGGTAGGAATAAAGTCTTCCGGACCCTTAGCGCGGTAATCTCTCTCCAGGCCATAAAAGCCCTGGTGGTGCTTCATTTTGTGAAGGAGAATTTCTCGCAGGATGTTGAAGACCAGCGTAGAGCCGGAGCGAAGCATTCCGCACACGACGATATCCCGCCCCTTGCTGAGCCCCGAGTCAAGCTGCCTTGCGGAGCTGAGGTAATAATCTAGTTGCTTAGTTAGTGCGTACCGGTCTTTATTGCCATAGAACCACTCTCGAAGCTGAGAATTCTTGCGTAGTGAGTCCATATTTATCTTGAATTGAGGGAGTCTGGTGCTGGCTGTGTCACCACGGTGTCGTCCTTTAAAGAAGCGATGATGAGACCAACGGTCAAGGCATAGAAACCTAATGACGAGGGTTGTGACCAACCGGTTATCGTGACCTGAACCAAGCCGAAACTGAGTAAAATAAAGGGCAGGGCATTGCCGCGGAACAGCCGGGGGATACTGGCAAAAAAGAGTTGGGCACCCAGGGCACACCGGAGGAGGATTATGGGTAATCCAAAAACCGGACCCATCTCTCCCGTGATCCGCCCCCATTCCCCCTCCGAGAGAAGGAATTTTCGGCTACCGGTAAGGAGCTGACTACCCACATTGGTTCCCATGCCTAGTCCGTATCCGTACCAGGGGGTGCCCTCAAAGTCCGTGACTGAACGGAAGAGTCCGCCAAGCAAGCGGTCGCCCAGCGTTCCTTCCAATCCTCCCTCCGACTGGGCAGCCAGGGTAAAGCGGGTGGTCAGCGCCTGCAAACTGGTCTGGACGAAACCAATAGTACTTAACATCAATAGCAGGACCGGCGCAACGATTACGGCAATCAGGAAGAGCCGGAAAGAACGACCGTTCCGGATGCTCGCCACGCCGAAAAAAGCTACGGTGAGCAATAGTTGAAAGAAGTATCCACGACTGATGGAAAGCGGGATAGCCAAGAAGATACAAATTGTAGCTAAGAGAAGGGGAAGCTTTTTGGCGTGCTGCGGCTCGCTCCAGAAGGCCACGACAAACGCAGCGGCCAGGCTGTAGCAAGTCGTCAAACCGGTAGTGAAGGAGAAAGTACCGGAGGGGCGAAAAAAGCCCATCGCTCCACTGAAGCCTGCCCCGTCTACGTCACCTCCCACACCCCGGTTGACCCACGCAGACTGTGGGCTAAAATATTGGAGACCAATAATCAGGGTGAGGGGCGGAAGTAAGTACAGCATCCAATTGCCCATGCGGACGACATCTGATTTGGACAAGACATCGCCGATGATAAATAGAAACACGTAGTGCAGGACCAACGTGCGGAAGCCAAAAATGGCAACCGCCAAATTGCCGTGACCGAAGCCGAGCGTGAACAGAAACGAGACGGTCCCAATGAGTAGCATCGGGAGGGTATATAAGTTCAGAAGCTCACGCTTCTGATTTAGGTACATCAGGATAGCCAGCAGGGCAACCGGATCCCGAACAATGAGCAGTGGTGCCGATAGACCGGGGAGCACCCACTTTCTCAGCGCCCCCTCGAAGACCAGGAAAAAGAAATAGAGGTAGATTACTAACTTGATCTCCCGGTTGCCGGCATCTGCTTGGGGGAGGGTATAGTTAGGGATGTGAGGGGACTGGGTCATTTGCCGGCGGCCGTTTGGCGGTCTATTTAATCAGCTCGCTAATCGCGGTAGCCATCTCCCGTCCGTAAACCGACCAAGGCCTTTGGAGTGCGCGCTCAATAGACGCCTGACCGACCCGCTTGATCAGCTTCGGGTCCACGAGGAATTTGTCTATCTTTTCCATGAGGCCTTCTACGGAACCCGCAGCGGTTAGAAAGCCGGTTTTACCGTCCTCGATGAGGTCAGGACCCGCGGTCCGTTCCGTCGTAATCACCGGCGTTCCCTGAGACATGGCCTCAGTTATCACTAATCCAAAACCCTCGAAGTGAGAAGGAAAGAGAAGGACGTCTTGACTGCTCATCAACTTTAGGATTTCGGCGTGAGGCATGCTGGGAATGTACCGGTGAGCCTGTAGGTACGTATCCAGGATCGGGCACTCCGAACTGGGTTTTCGGCCAACGATGGTAAGTTCCACCCGATTGCCGAAATGCTCCACGGCCGCAAACATCTCCGCCAGACCTTTACGCTGGGACAGCCCCCCTACGAAGAGCAATTTGAGCGGGCGGTCGCCAGGATTACCGTATTTACGCTCCCGATTCACGGGAGGAAAACCGTAGGGTACAACGGTGACGGGCGCCAGTTCACCCGGGTATTCTGCTAAGGTTGACGCGGTGAAGCTACTGGCCACGAAGATATGGTCGGCCAATTTCAATTCCACGTCCTTACGTGCCAGCTTTTCATCGGAATCATTGAGGCCCGGTACGGTAGAGGCCCATTCCGGCCGCTGCTCAATTACGGCGGTTAGCATTTTGCGGGCCGCCCGCCAGTAGCCAATGGGGAGGTCGTAAAGGTTTAGGATGCCGCTGCCAGCCGTGGCCTGAAAAGTATGGTAGGCCCCATCCTCGTAGTTATACGCTGCTTTCGGCTGGTAGTCCATCACCTTATCAGCCACCTTCCGGTCGATGTCGTGATAGACTGCATCCACACTGAAAACACCCGTTTCGTGGCGCACCATGCTGTCCAATCCCATCCGGACGGCCGCCATTCGTCCCAGTTCCAGCCCGGGCGACATCTCGGTAACGGCCTGAATGGACGGAGGGTAGCTGCGGCGCTGAAAGTCGCTTAGGGGACCGACCTTGCTCAGCCGGTCAAATACGTTCCCGGGGTAGGTAGCAATCGTGGTGAAGTAGCGCTGTAGCAAATCCGCCTCATCCAGTCCCTCGAGGATAGAGCGTACAAAAGCATTTCCGGTAGGGTGGGTAAGAAGAACCATCGGGTGAGTTTAGGGGGTTAAAGGGTTTAGGCGGTACACATAGGCAAAGCGGCGGGCAAAAGCCACTTGAACACCCTGGGGTGGTCAGGTGAACTGGCCCGGACAGAAAAAGAACAGGGAGGATAGGGTAGCGGGCCGGGAGGCAGGTGGGAGGTTAGTCCCCCGCCCCCAACTACCGCTCGTACCCATTAATGCAGTAGCGGAACAGGCGCCCCGTCGTTTGCCGGATCTGACGGCGGCGCTCGGGTTTGCCGAGATAGACTACATTGGAAAGTATCCACTCCACTCCATGACGCAGCAGGAGGCCGGCGGGCCAGGCCAGAAATACCCGGCCCTTGGCATGCTTTTTCAGGTAGCGAAGGCGACCCTGATGCGACATGATGGCGCGGTTAGCGGACCAGGAGGATATAGCTGCCTGGTTGTCGTGAATCACGTCATCGGTTTTAATGACGGAAAGCAACCATCCCCTGTCGTGCAGCACCTTGGCCCAGTCGAGGTCACAGTCCGAGAAGGGAAAGCGTTCCGCGTCAAGCCCGCCGGAATCCAACCAGGCTTCCACCTTGACCAGTAGAGGGCTAGTATGCACGATGTCCAGAATACCGTAATCCGATTCAAGAAAGGCATCGGCATTGCGATAGCGTATAGCATCCATCTTCAGGGCATGCACGAGCTTGGGCCCCAGCAAAAACTTCCACACGGTGGGGAAGGAAGCGCCGATGCCGGCGGGCCTACCGTCGACGTAACGCACCGTGAAGCCGCAGGCCGCCATATTTTCGTGACGCTCCAGCACGCCCCGGGCTTTGGCCAGGGGGGGGGCGGAAAGGATTTGATTGTCCGTTTCGTAGAAGAGGAGGTATTGTAAATGAGTGTAGCGCTCAATGGCGTACGCTGCGATGGTATTAAGGCCGGCTGCAAAGGACGTGTCTTCCTCGGCAGATTGAGGAGTGATAACCTCCATCGGGAAGCTGGCCTGTTTCTTTTGGTCAGCTAGCCACTCCAGCGTTCCGTCGGTGGATCCCGCATCGTAAACAACGATGGCCACTTGCCCCCGAAAGTTATCATCGGTAGGGAGCCACTGCTGGAGTGGTCGGAGGGCCTCGCGAAAAAGGTCTACTCGGTTGAAAGAATTGATCAGGATGGCTATCCTGATGTCAGTCTCGCTATTCATGAACAGGATGAATTTTCTGGAAGATGGTGGGAAGACAAATAGCCAAGGCGCTGTAAATCTTTTCTAAAGTTAATTGCTACGCGATGGGGAGTGATCCACGCGATGGGAAGATCGCGGGCGGCCCGGCGCGCGGTGAGAAAAGCTTCGGTACTAAACTCGGTGAGGATGGCCTCGTTAAACTCCGGGTACAAAAAAGGAGCGTTGGATTTCGTAACCTTCGGGGCGGCAACTGGTACCCGTCGCATTAAAAAGGCAGCCACGGTGCCACTCTTGCCTAGTGCGTGGAAGGGAACGGGAGTTATTCCGAGGTGCACGTTTTTCAGTCGGTCGAGGAGCTCCTGATTGGACAGGAATCCCGCCGGGATAATCTTTAGGGTAGGGAAAAGGCCGGCGAGTTCCGTTCGCATGCCCGCAATTTTGACGGCGTTTCCCCCGATGAGCAGAACTTCAATCCCGTCTGGAGTAGTGCCCTGAACAACAGTGATCAAATCTCCAATGAACTTAGCCACGGGCGAAGAAACGTCCATCTGACTAAAAAAGGCCAGCCGGAATGTCCGGCCCTGAGGTACTTGTTCAATTGCCTCGTTGGTCCCGCCCGTCGCCACGTTGGCGAAGAGGGGGAGTGGGGAGGAGGGAATGCCAATTTGTTGCAGGTCCTCGATGTACGTGGGCAGATGGGAATGGACCGCCACCGGCCGCAGCTTACGGTAAAGGTTTTTGATTAGCCAGCGTTGCCCCAGTCGAAGCAGCCGAGATTTGATACCTCCGCTACTACCTACCCACGTCTCGTGAAACATGATGTGCCACCTGCGGTTGCGCAGGGCAGGGTGAGCCAATTCCTGGATGAAGCGTCGCGGAAATCCTTTCGGGTCAAAGGAGAAGGGAACAAATTGTAGGCTGATAATTTCGGGGTCGACCACGTCGATCTGCTCCCTAATGGCCTGCCAGCGTAGTGCATGAGTGATGTCCCGGGATATTCTCAGCACACAGACCGCTCCGCCCGCTTCGCGCTGCCGTTCGTGCACTATGCCGTCCACCTCCTCATCGTGAGTAGCGATGATTTCCGTGAGACAGCCCTGGGCCTGCAGGTGACTGGCGAGCACGCGGGTATAGTCTCCTACCCCGTTTTTGCCCACGTTAAGGGAGCCGCATATAAACAAAAGCGAAGCCGGCATTAGCCGCCGAGGTTTTTGTAAAACCGGGCATTGAACCGGAGAAACTGACAGAGAAACTGCGTACGCTTAACCTTGCTTTCCGGCAAGGGCTTCAATTCGCTACCGTTTACGTTTTGCCAGAACATAACGTCCGATTCCCGGGGCGGCTTACCCCGAAAGAATTCTTTAAAGAAGCTTCGTTTCCAGGGCTTAGGGCCGATTGGGTGATGCATCAGCCGCATACCATAGATAAAGCCCATGGCTTCCGGGCCTACTGGAGAAATCGGCTGATCGGTGATCATGGCGGCTAAGTTGAGCGAGTCCTGATTGGTACTCAGTACGGTGGCCGTACGATCGAATACCCTAAATTTCTTCATGTTACCGCTGTACGGTGCCAGGATAGCGAATGCTTTGTTCCAGTCGTGGATGAATTGCTTAGTTTCCTGGGTCCAGCCCAAGAAACCGCTGTTGTAGTAATCGTCGAGTTCGTAGGTGATGGCGTGGCCCGCCGCCCGGGCAAAGGAGGCCCAACTCTTGCGTATCGGATGATGGCGGTGGAAGGTAAAGTTGACGTCCCCACACAGGGCGATGCCCTGCTTAACCCACTCCCCGAAGAAGCTCATTCGGGCATTTACCACGATGTCGGAATCGAAAAAGAAGTATTCATCGGCCCCGGGGGCTAAAACTTCGGTCAGGTGCAAAAACCATTTTGGCTTCTCGTGCACCATGTGCAGGGTACCACTCAGTTCTACCAGTTCCACCTCAAGCCCACTCTTAGTACGAAAGGACCGTCCGTTCTTCGTGGGATGCAGTTCGGGTATCCATTCCGGCAGGTCCCCCCGGTACCCAACAATTGCCTTGTCGACGTACGTACCGTGCTTGACCACTGAATTCAACAGAGCGGCCAAGCCAAGAAAGTAGTCTCTTTCGGCAAGTGTCGTTAATATTTTCATGGCAAAGATTAAAGGAAGACGGCGAGCGGCGGGACGGGCGGGCTAGGCGGGCGTTTGCCATTCCATCTTGTAAGTTGTCTGGTACAAAAAATCGACAATGCGGTAGCCAATATTGACGGCCGCCGAAAAAACGGAAAAGGTAATGACTCCGGCCAGGGTGGTGTAATCTACCACAAAGCTCAGGATTACAATTTGACTCACGATCACCGTGGCAATAAAGACGTAGGGATGAGGAATGATGCCCCGGGAGGACGACATCATGTGGGACACTCCACTGACCAGGGAAAGACAACTCCCTATGCTCATTAAAAATACCTCGTACTGGAGGTCGCTGTAGTTTTTACCCAGAATCCACAGGAACAAATCAGGAAACAGGTACACTACGGTCGCAATCCCGGCTGACATGAGCAGCAGCAGCCCAAGTATCTGGAAATACCTTTTGATGATGACCGACTTAACGGCAGGCAAGCGTGCATAGCGGGGGACGATCAGCATCTCTACTACTGCCCGAACCAAGGTAAGCAGCATCGCTAGGCGCGAGAGCGCCCCGATCTGTGCGATGCTTGCCGTGTCGCTGAAGATAGCGATCAACCACACGGTGATCTGTCCCGAAACACAGTAATAAATACTGCCGGGCAAGATCTTCTTCACCGTCTGCATAATCCTGGCCCGGTAAATAGGGTCGGGAGCCGCCTGCCAATCCGCTTTGTTAAGGGACAACTTTCTCAACTTCAGATTGCCGTCCACCTGGCCTATACCGGAGGCTAAAACCGCTAGGGCAGCGAAGGGAAACACCAGGAGTAACGGAATTGTCACCAATAGGCGAACGATATTAATCCGAACGTTTATTTTCAACAACTCACTGATGTCCTGATGTAGCTTCGGGACTACCTGAAGCAGCGATCCCGACAGTGCAGCCCAGAAGGTAGGGGCCAAACAGGCGATGAGTAGAACTGCGTACTGCCACTCTAAATCCTGCTCCCGTAAGAGGTAGAACAGAATGGGAATAGAGACGAGCAGACTGAACGTAGCGAACTGTCGCCGCATTGCCATACCAGTTGCCAGGATTTTGCCCAGCTCATGGCGATCACGCCAGTTTTGGCCGCCTTCCGCCATCACTCCGGTGCCGATACCTCCATCAGCCAAGATGGTCATCGTGGCTAACATCGTATTAGCCAGGGTGTAATAGGCGTACTGCTCGGTAGAAAGGATGCGGATGATGAAAATACCACACAGAAATCCGACTCCCTGGATCAGTATCTGGGAGCCCCCGGTCACCCCGAGGAGTTTGCTCCACTTAAGGAGGTTGGTGGATTTAGAGGTAAGGGGAAAATTCAAACTGCAGCGTAATGGAGTAAAGGCGGAAGACAGCGCGTAGCTCCTGAATCGATAGTAATCTGAGGCCGGCAGACCGCCTATTTATAGTAACCGTATCCGTAGCCGTAGGTCGATTTTGGATCCAGCCCGTTGATTAGTAGACTAAACCTAGGCATGTTTCCGGCTTCCACGAGCTCATTGATGTACGCGGTACCCTTCTTGGGCGTGACCATGATGCGGGCCACGAACAGGCAAACGTCTATGTGCTCCTTCATCAGTAGCCCGTCGGTCACCACCCCGACGGGGGGAGCATCCAAGATGATGATGTCAAACTCCTGGCGCAGGCGCTCCATGAGGGTGTTCATGCGCTTCTCCATCAGCAATTCCGCAGGGTTTGGGGGAATTGGTCCGCTGGGTATGATGAACAAGCGGTCGTTATCCGTAGGCTTAACAACCTCCTCGTAGGAGGATTTAGAAATCAAGTAGTTGGATAAACCGGTCACGTTAGTTCCTCCCTCTTCCTTACTCATCATCATCTCGGCGAGCTTGGGCTTGCGCATGTCAAGCCCCACCACGACCACCCGCTTTCGGGTCAGCGCTAGGGTAGCCGCCAGGTTGGAAGAAATAAAACTTTTGCCTTCCCCGCTAATGCTGGAGGTCACCATTATGACGGCGGATCCTTCGGCCGGGAGCATGAAGCCGAGGTTAGTGCGGAGCAGGCGGAACCCCTCCGCTACCGCGCTCCGGGTGTTGGTGTTGACAACTACTGAGTGGTGGACCGGGCTCTTGATAATCCTCCCAACCACCGGATACGGAAGTTGACGGGTAATTTCCTTTTCCGTGCTGAGGTTTTTTGAGAGCAGGGTACGGAGGAGAATGAGGCTACCCGGAATGAAGAGCCCGAGCCCAATGGCGAAGGCATAGAACATTTTCTTGTTGGGAGAAATGGGGAAGGGGTAGCTAGAGGCCCGGTCGATAATCCGGGTGTTAGGAACTTGAGCCGCCACGGTGAGGGCAGCCTCCTCCCGCTTTTCCAGCAGGAACATAAACAGGTTTTGCTTGATCTCCTGCTGCCGCATAATCTGGAGCAGTTTCTGTTCATTGCCTGGGATACGTGTGATTTGTGCCTCGAGCGGCTTGATGCGCCCCTCTATTTTACTCGCCCGTTCGTTGGTTTCTCGCAGAATCGAATTCACACTCCGGAGAATCGTCCGTTTCAAGTTGTTGAGTCGCTCGGAAAAGGTAGCCATCGAGGGGTGACTGGGAGTAACCGACTCCAGTTGCTGATCGCGCGCAAAAATGGCTTGGTTGTACTCTACAATGAGTGTAGCAAGTAGCCCGGAGATAATCTCACTGGCCAGGGGCAGGGGCTCGAAGGTGTCGTCCCCGTCCGTAAGCACCCGGCGAATTTCCTCGATCAGCTCCCTGCGTACCTGTAGCTCCGCCAACTGGGCGTCCGCCTCGTTCAACTGCGCAAGGTAGTTTGCCCCCTGGGAGGCTAGGTCTACTGACATGTTCTCACTACGCTTAAAACTGGCGACGTTGGACTCAACTTCATAGAGCTCTTCCGTGACGAAGTCCAGGCGTTCTTCAATAAATTTTACCGTCTGCCCCCCGGTCAGGCTCTGCTGCTCGACAATTTGCTGCTCGTACACCAGGATTAGGGCGTTCAGAATGTCCCGTGCCTTCTCTGCTACTGGATCGGTGAGGGTTAAGTTGACTACGCCGGATTGGTCTACCTGGTCAACCGTGAGCGCGCGGGCGTAAGCCTGGGCCAGGTGGGTACGATTCTGGACGTAGATATTGTAGATGGATTCAGAGCCCGGCGGGGGCGTCTCCCCCCAGTAAACCATTTTATAATTCCGACTCCCTACGGGAAAGGGCTCGCCGTAGCCGACGGATGTAGTGTCGCCTTCCCCGCGGATGAGGGAGAAGGTACCCGTACTATCAAATCTGACTCCCACGGAGCCGTAGATAGTCGAGGGATCTACGACCATGTCAGAAGAATCCGCAGGCAGCAGGGCGAAGCTCTCCGGCTTATAAATCTCTACGTCACGCACCGAACCCAAATGCACATAGCTGATGTCGAGGCCCAGTAGACCAACAACCCGCTCCATCAGGTACTTCGACTTCAGCATGTAAATTTCGTTGTCGATTACGTAGGTGTTGGAGAAGCCCAATTGGTCGGTAATCACCTGCTTGGATAAGCCTCCCTGCCCACCGCCGTTGTCTTCTTCGATCAGCATGGACGTCTGAGCAAAGTAGATCGGTGTAGTGTAGCGCAGGTGGAGCCACGCTAGGCCAACACAAATAGCGACTGCCAGCACGAACCAGTACCAGTTCCGCCGCGCCCGGTCGAGCAGGGCGGAGTAGTCCATTTGAAGGTCACTGGCAAAGCCCTTTTGCTGCGCCGCCATCACGGCTCTTCCCCCAGCGGGAGAGAAGTCTTCGGCAATATTTTTCATAGTGGGATGGGGAGTTGCGGTGCTTTAGGAAGAGCCTAGTTCCGGGTCAGCGTCAAAATAATACCGGCAATGGAAAGCACGGGGGCGAGATACGAGATGGCTCGCTGCCCCGGGTCCGACACCGTGGCAGTCCGGGCGCGGATCGGCCTGACGTAGATGACGTCGTTCTGCTTCAAATAGTAAAATTCAGAGGAGAAAATCTCATCCGTTTGCAAGTTGATTCGGTTATAGCTGGTTATCCCTTCTTGTTCGCGCACTACCAGTACCGAAGAGCGATCGGCGTAATTGGTAAGATCCCCCGCCATACCTAGCGCTTCCAGAATGGTTACCCGGGAGTTTGGAAGGGGAATGACGCCCGGCACGCCTACTTCACCCAGGACCGTCACCTTAAAGTTCAGGTAGCGAACGTTGACCACCGGATCGCGCAGGTATTCCTGCAGCTTGCCCCGAACGAGAAATTGTAGGGACTCAACCGTCTGGCCCGAAGCCTTGATACGCCCCAACAAGGGAAGGTCAATGTACCCATCTAGATCTACGAGGTACCCTTGAAATAACTGTATGTTTTGATTGGATGCCTGCCCAATTCCACCCCCGGTACCCACCTCGTTGAATGGGGCAGCAGCCAGCGGGTCGACACTGAGTACCTGAATACGCAGAAGATCCTTGGGCTGAATTCTCAGTTCTAACGCGTTCTCTATGTCCTTAGTGCTGCCTTGTGGCCTCACTTCATCAAAGTTGACGAGATCCCGGTAGGGTACACAACTCGTGAGGGTAAACAGTATAAGGGTGGGAACGAGGTAACGCAAAGTCATTGGGTGAAAAGTTAACGGGTATAAAGGAGAGCGGGACGGACAAAGATCGGCGCAATTTGATAAGGAGCGACCTCGGGGTACGCCTCCGGCCTCCATGTGTCGGGGCGGCACAAGTTCCGGGTAATGCTTCGGCAGGCTCGGTACGGACGGGCAGGCCCATCAAGAACTGAGAACAGAATGGGAGAGGTAGGTTGTGTTCGCGTGAATTGAGTAGGTGAAAGCGTCAGCAACTTCTAACAGCAGCCCCGCTACAGGTAAAAATCCTTTGCGTAGGCTGCAGTTATCCGGTGACGGACAAGGTGGGCGCTCTTATTTTCGGATTACCGGGCTACCGCCAAAGCGCGAAATCCATTTTTCCCGAACGTCCGAAAATCAGTAGGATCAAGCTGGAGCAGGTGGCTGGCTAGGAAAGAAAGTGTCGGTGATTTAAACCATTTCTCCCTGGTGGCCGCGGCTGAGTTTAGGTCTAAGGTGCTGTCACAGGCTTGGCTTCTTGGTACTAAAAAGTGTAGAGGCTACCAGTTTTCCAACGGCATACTGGACCCGCGCAAATAACGCAGCCCAAAACTGCTCTGGTATGTTGGCCGCCGGTAAAACCCGTGGAGTAGGGAGACAACGCCTGCTGTCGAATGACGAGCCGGGTACCATTCCGCTAGACATTTTGCTCCTGCCGACTGTTGCCCCCCGGCCCCCACGGGCGGAAGAAGCCGTCTCGGGCTAAAATGTCAGGCGGCATGGCTGGATACCCCGCTACGACCGAGGTAGAATAAGCGCGGCAACGCTGCGGGTGCAGGTAAAGCATGGATGTGTGTTCTAGTGTCTAAGGAGCCCACTCCCAACACGCGGTACGAAAAGCTGCGACCAACGGGGTGTCAATTTTGGACTCAAGCCGGTAAATGGCCCTACTAATTTGCCGCAAAAGTAGGTTAACCAGAATTTGGAACCAAATCAGGGTGATGGGTCCGAGGCTAAAATGAGCCCACCGCTTGTAGATGCAATGCCGGATGCCGGAAGTTCATCTGCTTCCACTCATTGTTCCATGTTGCAAACCGGCGAACGAACCTGACTTTGCTCCACGGCTCAGCCGGTAAATTCGAAAAACCCGCAAGCGTTAATATTTTCTCAAATTCACCGATCGCTAGCACTTTTGCGTTACTGGAACGATAGTAGGGAAAGAAATAGGCGCTGATACATGGCCTGCTTTGTACCGCACGATAGGGCGTTACCCTAACTCTCGGGCATCACTTGTTTGGGGGAGGGCACCGCGTTTGTATTTTGTCGGTAGCCTGTCTCCTATTCAAATCGGTTCTGGAGAAAGAGCAGGGAAAGAAAAAATTCGTACCTTGCGCTTTTTTTAGCAAAGGAGGTGAAGAAAATATTTTGGACCCCCTTACACCTGCTTTCCTGCATTAGAAAACGATCTGACGTAATTTTTCGTAGTTCTATATACGTATGAATCTTACCGCCACCCGCTACCAGTGTTCACACGGATTGTCATGTCCCCGACGCTTGTCCCACGGGCAGCATCCCGCTTAAATCGTTTACCAAGTACTCTGCGTCACTTATTCCCACTTTTTCTGGCGCGCTGAGATTTCGTAACGCCTTCTGACTGTTGTAAAGGAACGAATATAACGACCCACCTACGGATTTCCGCGGGCGTGGTCGCAACGATCTACACGCCCGATTTGAGGGCCAAGCACTTTTGTAAAACACACAGATGAACAACACTTTACCCCTCATCAAGACTGGACTGCTATGGATTGCCTGCATCGTTTGCGGCGCCGGACTTTCCGCTACACCAGAATTACTCGTTGCCTCTACGAACGGTGACGGTAGCAACGAGAACATCGCTTCTTCCGTCCTTGGCTGCTCCCCCATAAGTACGCTTGACTGTAATGAGATCGGGGTTACGCTGCCCTTTAGCCTCTCTTTCAGCGGGGACGCTGGTGGATTGCAAGACCGGGGAAATGTGGGCACTGGCTTCACGATGGTTGCTCGTCCTTCGGTCAATCAGTATCCCGCCGATCCTAGCAACACGGAGGTACCGGGCCTAGAATCCTCGCGCTTAAGCGTCAGAAACGGAAGACTGACGCTCACCAGTACGCGGGGAAGCTGGAATGATACACCCACTACGGGCAGCAACAGTAATACTCAGGTGAACGCACTCGGCGTCGGTTTCGCCACGCCCCGGAGTGCGTTCGATGTAGTGGTAGACCTCGCACAACCCGATTTTTCATCCACGAGTGCCTCCGGAGAACAGCAGGCGGGTGTCTGGTACGGACTCAATGAGGATAACTACGTGAGTCTGTCCCTTGTCCGGGTATCGGGCAACTCCCAACGGATTGAGCTGTACACCGAGCAAGCGGACCCTAATGACCGCACGCAGGTCATCAAGAGCAAGGTGACCTCCAATACGCTTCTGCTTGCTGATGACTTCATCAAACTTCGTCTCCTGGTGGATCCGGTCTTCAACACGGTCACGGGATTTTACGCCGTGGATGGTGGCAGCGAGGTGCGGGTCACGGGAAGTGCGGGTAGTAGCCTATCTGTGCCCGCAAGCTTCGGCCGCGGAATCGACCACGACGCGGAACCCTCCACCGCCAACCTTACTTTTGGGGGCATTTTTTCTACCCACCGTGGAGCGCCCACGGCGGATGCCCTTGACTTTTCCTTCGACAATTTCCGTGTCGAAGTTGCCCCCTACACGCCGGCACTTGTCTTTTCTCCCACTTCGGTGCAACTGAACCAGGGGGTCGGGCAGTCCGGCAAGTCATTCACGAGCACGCTGCTGACGAATGACGGCAGCACGCCCTCGATCACCCTTTCCGACGATCCCCATTCCGCTGACTGGCTGGTGCTGCCCACCAATCCCGTTCCCGGTGAGCTGACCTTCACTACCAAGGCAAACCTGCCCGCTGGCAACTACAGCACAACCATTATTGCTTCCGCAGATGGATTTGCCAGTAGTGAGCTTAGCGTTTCGCTCCAGGTGGCGGCCGTGAGCAATAAGCCGAAGGTGACTGGGGTGATTCCCCGGCCGGGAGCCGTGAATGTCAGCCTGAGCCCTACCATTTCGGCTAACGAACTTTACCTTCCCAACGACCTTAACGGCGTATTCGGCATTGATAACTCGACCATCACCACGCGTACGGTCAAGCTGTTCAAGGTGTCCAATAATGCGCCGGTTAGCGCCTCCGTAAATGGCAGTGGTGGTGGTGACGCCATCAACCTTTCTCCGAAGTTTCCTCTGGAGGTCAACACGGCTTACCGCTTCGTGATTGATGGCGTGACTGATCTTACGGGAGCCGCCTTCGAATATTTCGAGTCTACCTTCACCACCGCCAGTGACAACAGCGGGAGCAAATCTAAACTGGATAATGTTTCCTTCACGAAGTTTGGAAACGTTGTTACCGGACAAAGCTACACCTCGCTGACCATCGGCCCCGACGGTAAGCTCTACGGTCTGCGCATCTCCGGCACCATTGACCGCTGGGATATCCAGCTCGATGGTACCCTCAAGAACAAGTTTACCATTCCCACGCTGGAGAACGCGTACGGGTCGCGGGCGGCCATGAACCTTACTTTTTCCCCTACGGCAACCAGCACGGACCTCAGGGCCTTCGTAAGCCACTCCACCGGCGTACTGAATAATGGTCCGGCCTGGGATGGCAAGATCAGCCAGCTTTCCGGCCCAGACCTCGGTACGGAAAAATTAGTAGTTACCAACCTGCCCCGCTCCCGCCGCGATCACCTCGTGAATGGAATTGCCTTCCGTCCCGCCGAGCCTAACGTCCTGTATTTTAACGTCGGCAGTAACACCGCGGGTGGTGCTCCCGATGATTCCTGGGGCAACCGGAAGGAGCGGCTGCTTTCGGCCGCCACCCTACGGCTAGACCTGGACAAGCTGCCGCCGAACACCTGGCCGCTCAATGCTAAAACGACGATGGATCAGGCGGCCATCAACTCCGTGGACGTGAATTCCCGTACGCTCGGCAGTGGTACTGGCTTTTACTCGGAGTCGGAAGGAACTTTCCCCGATAACGGCACGTACAATCCATTTTATGTCGATGCCCCTCTAACACTTTATGCTACCGGTATTCGGAATGCCTTCGACCTAGTCTGGCACTCCAACGATAACCTGTACATTCCGACCAACGGTACGGCCGGGGGCAGCAACACGCCGGCTTCCGTGAACGGCACCCGGCGGCCGAACGGAGAATTCTACGACTACAGCAACCCTTCCCTTTATCCAGTCATTCCGGCTACCTTCGGCAACAACACCCAGCTGGACTTTCTCTTCCGCGTGGATCCCAAACTGAACAGGATCGGATTTTACGGGCATGCTAACCCTCTACGTGGGGAGTTTGTCCTGAACCGTGGTCCGGTTGACGTAGTGGGCTACCCTAACAACGTTACGCCCGATCCCAACTATCGCGGGATCGCTTTCAACTTCGATTACAACAAATCGCCTAACGGAGCCATCGAGTACAAAAGTGATGCTGAGGGCGGCAACCTGAAGGGCGTTCTCCTAGTCTGTCGGTACAGCGGGGGAAGTGACATTATCGCCTTGGTTCCGAATGGTCCCAACAACGACATCCTGACGACTAAGATCGGGATACCAGGATTGAGCGGTTTTCAGGATCCGCTGGACCTGACCGAGAACGTCGTTAACGGAAATCTTTACGTCTCTGACTTTGCTACGCAATCCATTGTCCTGCTTAAGCCCAGCGCCCAGTCAGAGGCAATCCCTGTTGTTCAGGTGGACCCAGTCAGCCTCATCACCGACGACATCGCCGACGGCGTGGCCGGCCCGGACATCGAGGTCCGCGTCGCAAACACCGGCAACGCGCCCTTGCTGGACCCTAAGGTGGTAATTTCGGGACCCGACGCCGACCAGTTCTCGGCTAAGGTGAGCACCATTGGCAGCATCATCGACGCTTACCGCTCGAAGTCCTTCCTGGTGAATTTCAACCCCACTACGCCCGGCCCCAAGTTCGCTACCTTGACGGTGTCCGGATCGAATTCTGTAGTCTCTGGACAAATTGAACTGCGCGGACTGGGGAAGAAAGGAAGTGGCGGCTCTAGCGAGCCCTCGCTCCAGCAGATCTTCGATACCTACGGCTACGCCATCAATGTAGACGACCAAAACCCCGCCACGAACCGCATCGATCTTCCGGCGGGTAAGAATTACACCGATGTACTGGGCGACGAAAGCGGAATTCAGTACTTCCAGCGTGCCGTTGACAACGCGGACGTGGAGGTTGAGGTGCTGAGCGTATTCGGCCCGGAGGGTGCTGACCCCATCGTCGGGTTTGGGTGGTACCAAGGAGGCGTGAGCTCCTCCGCTTCGGAACTCTTCACCGCCAAGAACACCAAGAAAGGCAACGGGCAGACGCTGAATCCCGACCTTACGGGTCTGCTGAATTTTAATCCGGGCTCGGAAATCATTGGCTTTTACAGCCGGTGGCCTTTCTTCGACAACCGCTATATCTACCTCGAGGATAAGCTAAATACCTTTTCCGGAGCAGTTCCTCGCCACGTCCGCGTTTACGAGGTGCCGGGAGTTGACAACACCTACATTCTAGCATTCGAGGAGAGTCCCGATGGCTACGATTACCAAGACCTCGTCGTGCTGGTGAGGAACGTGGAGCCGGCTGACCTGGTGTTTGCGCCTGAGATTACGGCTGCTCCCTTCGAACTGATCTTCGAAGCCACCAAGCAAACCGCAGCGCCCCAGACCGACACCAAGACGGTGAAGATTACCAACACCGGGAATGAGCCCCTGCTTGTTTCTTCGGTCACTCTTGCCGGTACCTCCAAGGCCCTCTTTACCTTCTCGGGCCCCACAACCTTGAACCTTAAGCCCGGTGCTTCGCAGGATTACACGGTGACCTTCCGTCCCGACGTCAATTCCTCCGCCTATGGCTACAAGGAAGCGCGGCTTACCTTTGTCAGTAACACCATAGCTGGGACCTATAATCTGGGCCTTCACGGCCTGTATAAGATCGGATTGGAGGGCTCTGCTGAGCCTCCCCTGCAGGATGTCGTTCGTACGCTCGGCTTCAACATTAACGTAGGCTGGACGACCTTACAAAACACTACGGAGGCCACTCTTCAGGGAGAAGAGATTAATGAGCCCCTGTTCGAATCTGCCGGTACCGGCGATGTAGAGCTCATTCCTGTAGCCCGCTACTCACCGGCCGAAACCCTCCCCTTTGGCTGGTATGCGCATACCGGCAGCTCTATTACATACAATGAGATGGGCGTACTCGTGGACGGTGTTGCCCAGGCCCAAACGCTCTATCCAACGGCGGCATCGGGTAGCACCCAGGCATTCAACCCTACCGGTGCGTTTGGACTCTACGTATATTCCAATTCCTTCAATCGCTACAACTACACGGAGGACGCACTCAACACCGGCGGCGTAGCCCACCGGGCCCGCGTCTATCCAGTACGCGACCGGGCGGGCGTGTTAGTGCCCAACAGCTACCTCGTAGGTTTCGAGGACGCGACGAACGGCGATTACCAGGATTATCTCTTCCTGCTGACCAACGTAAAGCCCTACGTAGCTCCGGAACCGGCCCTCGCGTTCAACCCCGAGAACATCCGCGTTAATGTGGTCGAGGGAAACCTTTCGACCTTTTATACTGCCGAGCTTGTAGCCAACACGAACATCGCCGAAAACGCGGTAACTCTTTCCGCTAACCAGCCCTGGGTGGTGTTGCCTTCTAATTATCGGTACGGACAAGTGCTGGATATTGCCGTGGATGCTTCCCAGTTGCAACTGGGTGTTTACAAAGCTACCATAACGGCCACCGCACCGGGATTTGCCCCCGCTACGCTGGAGATTACGGCTACCGTCAACAAGCCCGATGCATCGGGTACGGTGAAGATCAATTTTCAGGACGATTCCTTTACCGCGCCCTCGGGCTACTTAGCCGATGTTGGAGAGGCATACGGCGTACGCGGCAACGGGTACACCTACGGATGGATCGATCCCCAGACTAAAGAACCTCGCGATAACACCTCGGCTGCCCGGGGGGACGAGCGGGGAATCACCGAGCTCAGTGCCGATGAAGACAAGCTCCTGAACTCGTTCAACCACCTGGATATGTTCGGCCAGATGAATCCCCACGACTGGGAGATTGAACTGCCCAACGGACTATACCGGGTACAAGTAGCCGCGGGAGACCCCGTTTCTACCAACAGCCAGCACACCCTACGGGCAGAAGGCATTGTACTAGTCGACAACTTCATCCCACTCGCGACCAGTAAGTTTCAAATTGGGATCGATACCATCCGGGTGACTGATGGTCGCCTGACGATCGATGACTTTGGGGCCCCCGAAACGGGAAACACTAAAATCATCTACGCGGAAATCATACCCGTGGATAGTACTGGTTTCCAGCCTTCGGTAGAAATTGATCTGGTGGGCAACCAGAACCAGGCCGGAGAATACTACGGGCAGGTGGAGGTTACCATCACGGCTGCGGACAATTCCGGCAGTGGCGGTATCAAACAGTTGACGTACACGTTAAACGGTGGAGCGCCAAAAGCCTATACGGAACCCTTCATCGTACAGATCCCGGCGGGTGTATCCGTGACTACCAATATTATTAACGCTGTAGCTATCGACAGTCGGGGCAATATCGCCCGGAACTCGCGACAGTTCGCACTTATTCCTAACTCGGGAGCCCTTATCCGCATTGAGAATATGCTCAAACTCCGGGCATCGAACCAATCGGTACCCTACGAGAATTGGTTTTCCTTTAACCGACTTGAGCGCCCTGAGAATGCCTTCGGCGACCGTGCCGAGGCCCGGGATGAAAATCCAGTCCGGATCCACAATGAGGGAACCCGACCATTGGTGATCAACAGATTAACGACGACCAACGAAGCTAATTTCATTGTCACGGATGTGGTCATTCCCGTCGGTGGACTGGTCATTCAACCAGGTGCTTACCTGGATGCTACCATCCGGTTTGTTACGAGTGGCGGGCCAGGCAAGCGCCTGGTTACCGAACAGTTGGTGGTGGTTTCGAACGCGGACAATGCAGTCTCGGCAACCGCGACCTTGCGGGGGGTCTACATGCTTTCCCCCGAAGGAAGCAATGAGGTCACCCTGGCCCAATTGTTTGATGTGTTTGGCTACCAGACCCAAATGGGTAAGGATATCAACGGCAATTTCATTACCCGCCCTGGCTCTGCCCTACCGACCCTGGAGCGGATCGAATCGGGCATTGACGGCGACCTGCTTTACTCCCGCTTCTTTGTGCAGGCAGATCCCAATGTGCCGGTGACCTTCTTTCAGCTTGCCGCTTTTCACAGTTCCGGGCCAGCCGGAGCCACCCTGAGGAACGCCGCCGGCGAAGTTGTCAACGGTATGTCACTGCGCCACGGTGGGATTGACTTTCAGACCATACTGCCAAGGTCTGGAACGAACATTGCCGGTAGCGCCACTCCGACCATATCCGAACCGTTCTACGTCAACATCGATAACTATACCTCGCAGGGCGGAAACAACCGGGGGCAATTTGTCGATGAGATTCTTGGTGTGCGCATGTACCGAGTAGTCGATCGGGATGGAAAAGTGGTCCCGAACGCTTACATCGCTGCCATGGACTATATCGGCAACGGTTGTGAGGCGCAAGGAGGCAACTGTGACTTCCAGGACAACGTCCTCTACCTGCAGAACATCCGGCCACAAACGAAGCCTTCGGTCTCGAGCATCGCCAATGTAACGGTCGATGTCCTCGATCCCTTTGCGTACAACGTGTCGTCGAAGTTCAGCAAGGGCTTCTTGGGCAACAAGCTGTTTTACTCCGCCAAGCTGGCTAACGGACAACCGCTACCTGCCTGGATTCAGTTGGACAGCCTGACGGGCACCTTCAATATTGTGGCTGGTCTACCCCAGGCCAATTCAACTACGCAGATTACCGTAACGGCGAGGGATTACAACAACCTCACCGTTTCTACGGGCTTCAACATTACCGTTCGGCCCAGTGACATCGACTGTACGGTCAATGCCAACGTGGACGGGCAGCCGAAAATACTGGACTGCAACACGTCAAGCGTACGACTTAATGGGACTGTGTCCGAAGGGAACTATGCCTGGACGGGCCCCAATAATTACACTTCTAGTGCGCAGAATCCGGTCGTCACCGTAGCCGGCACTTATACCCTGGCTACTACCAGTGGCAACTGCCCGCTAACTAGCACGGTGGAAGTCCTTCAGGGCTCTGGAGTGACCGATCTCACGGTGACCGCTGATTATCTGACCCTTAATTGCTCGGTGGATGCCATCCAGTTATCGGCTACTACCGATGACGCCACGGCAGTTATCAACTGGTACAAAGGCAGCACCAAGATTGGTGGTGGACCGACGCTCACCGTTACGGAAGTTGGTACTTACCGCGCGGAGACCGCAACGAATGAGAACTGCGTACTGGTCGAAAGCATCACCATTAACGAAAACTACGCTTCCCCTTCGGCGGGAGAAAACGGCAACATCGCGGTATGTGAAACCAGCGAGCCATTTAGTCTATACCAGCGCCTTAAGCTCTTTGGAGGCGATCCCCAGGCCGGTGGTAGGTGGACCAAAGATGGTGTATCCATCGGCGATCAATTCAATCCGGCTGCGGCGAGCGCGGGTACCTATACCTATACCGTAGGAGGAAAGGGCGGGTGTGCTACCGATGTGGCTACCCTTACCATCTCCATCAATACGGCCACCACGTACTATGCCGATTTGGATCGGGACGGCTACGGCGACCCGGCTTCCTTCATTCGCTCGTGCGTGGTGCCTCCCAATTACGTGGAGAACCGGCTGGACAACTGCCCGACGGTCAACTCCAGTACCTTAGATGATGCAGACGGTGACGGGGTCGGAGATGCCTGTGATGCGGACGACGACAACGACGGTGTGCCCGATGTGGAGGATTGTGAGCCCTTTAACTCTCGCGTAGGGCGGGCCACGCTCTATTACGCTGACTTTGATGGCGACGGTTTCGGTGATCCAAACAATGGATTTGCTACCTGTGCCTTCCCTCCTTCCACCTATGTGGCAAACAATACCGATAACTGCCCCGATGTGGCCAACCCTAAGCAGACCGATGTGGACGGCGATGGGATTGGTGACAGCTGTGACGATTCCGCTGCTGGCACAACCATATTCTGGCTAGAGGCTGAGTGTGGTCTTGTAGGCAACGGTTGGAACCGCCGCGAGAGTGACGACGCTTCCGGAGGTTCTTACGTGGTGTACGAACGGGGAAATTCCACCTCCGCCGCACCCGCAGACGTGGCGGACAACCGTGTGCGCTTCACCCTGCGTAACGTGCAGTTGGGCAACTACCGGATCTTCGGACGGGTGTTTGCTGCCACTAACAATGATGATTCTTTCTGGGTACGGGTCAACGACGGAGAATGGATCAGGTGGGGCAATGACTTTGAACTGGACGCCTTTGTATGGTCTGAGTTTACTCTGAGCCCGGCTACCCTGGTCGACGGAGTGAACACCATTGACGTTGCCTTCCGGGAGGACGGCGCTATTCTGGATAAACTTTACCTAGCTGCTGACGGAGCCAAGCCAGTTGGTCTTGGGGAAGAAGCCATCAACTGTAAGCCATCCCTCAACGAACAACCCATTGCCGTTGCGGAGCTCAAGCCGGCCTACGGCGTGGCACCCCTCACCGTCCAACTTGACGCTTCGAAATCCTCCGATCCCGATGGAGAGATCCAGCTCTACGAGTGGAACTGGGGAACGGGTACCGCGTTTGGAATGATTGCCGAGACCACCCTGCCCATTGGCACCTACAACGTCACGCTGACGGTGACCGATAACGAGGGGACCTCCGCCATCGACATCGAGCAACTGCGTGTACTAGACGGCACCCAGGATACTGACGGTGACCGGGTACTGGACGCGGAGGACAACTGTCCGCTGACCTTCAACCCCTCCCAGGTACTCCCAACCTTCTACCTGGATGCCGACAACGACGGCCTGGGCGATCCTAATATTTTCGTAGAAACCTGCGAAGCCCCTCCGGGGTATGTACCTAACTTTGACGATAACTGCCCGACCATACCTTCCTCCGACCGCTCGGACACCGACGGCGATGGAATTGGAGACGGCTGTGACAATGACGACGACGGCGATGGCGTACCTGATGCCGAAGACTGTGACCCCCTTAACCCACTGGTTGGTAAATTCAACACGTACTACGCCGACACCGACGGAGACGGCTTTGGTGACCCGAACGACATCATTAGGGACTGCGTACAACCTGCGGGATACGTCACCAACAACACCGACAATTGCCCTAGTGTATCGAATGCCGACCAAATGGATTCGGACAACGACGGGGTAGGTAATGCCTGTGATAGTTCGGTTCTAGGAAAGAACACCTTCTGGTTGGAAGCTGAGTGTGCCACCGTTGGTACCAGCTGGTCCACCATGAACGATCAGGAAGCTTCCAACGGAGCCTACGTAGTAGTGGTCAAAGGCAACTCCTTTAACAATGCTCCGGAGGACGTTCCCGCTAATCGTCTGCGCTTCGTAGTAGATAAGGTACAGCCCGGCACGTACCGCATCTTTGCCCGTATGCGAGCGGCGGACGGCAACGACGATTCCGTCTGGCTGCGCGTCAACGGTGGCGAGTGGCTAAAGTGGGTGAATGACATTGCCCTGGGCGACGCTTTCAACTGGAATCCGCTCTTCGGCGGCCCCTTTAATCTACCCGACGGTACTACTACCATCGACTTCGCCTTCCGGGAAGACGGGCTACAAATTGACAAACTATACATGACCACCCGGGGCACACCACCCACGGGAATGGGAGAGACCGCGACCAACTGTGGGGTCCAGCAAAATGATGCCCCAGTAGCAAGCGCCAGCGCGACGCCCACCACAGGATTAGGCCCACTGGAGGTACAGTTGGATGCCTCCGCCTCTTATGACAACGATGGGGTAATCATCAGCTACAGCTGGAAGTGGAGTGGAGGAGGAACGGCCGTAGGTATCAATCCGACGGTAATCTTCCCAGATGGCAATTACGCGGTCACCCTTACCGTCACCGACGATGAAGGCGCTACCGATACCGACGTGGTGAACGTACGGGTAGAAGTGGACAATACCGACACGGACGGAGATGGCATTCGCGACGTGCTGGACAACTGTCCTACGGTAGCTAACCCCGGACAGGAACAGAACACCTATTACGCGGACTTCGACAAGGATGGTTACGGTGATCCCAACAATCCTATTCTGGACTGTAAGCTTCCCGAAGGATACGTCGAGAATGCAGATGACAACTGTCCTACCGTCTACTCCCTGTTCCTGACGGACACCGACGGCGATGGCCTGGGTGACGCCTGTGATCCAGACGACGATAACGACGGGATTGCTGATGGACAGGACTGCTTCCCGCTCGATAAGTCGCGCGGTGCCGGTACGACTTTCTACGCCGACGTTGACGGGGATGGATTTGGTGACCCGAATGTGTCACAGACCGCCTGTAATCAACCGGCTGGTTATGTGATCAACAATACCGATAACTGCCCCGCTGTGTCAAACCCCACCCAGGAGGATCAGGACAATGATGGCATTGGAGATGTATGCGACCCCTCTATTGCCGGCGTCAACGTCTTCTGGCTGGAAGCCGAATGTGCAGAAGTAGGAGGTAGTTGGTCCATAGTGACCGATTCGCTGGCCTCCGGAGCATCATACGTGGTTAGTGAGCAGAAGGAAGCTAAGTCCGGACCGCCCGCAGATATCGCTGAGAATTACGTAAGGTTCACCTTAACCAAGGTCCGGGCCGGACGTTACCACATCTTCGCCCGCACCCTAACTGCCGACAACCAAGATGACTCGTTTTGGGTACGCGTAAATAACGGCAACTGGGTCCTGTGGGCTGACGGCCTCATTCTGGACGGGCAGTACCACTGGACGGAAGTTACCAACAGTCCCTACGCCTTGGTGCAGGGTTACAACACGGTGGACATTGCCTTCCGGGAAAACGGAGCCCGACTAGATAAACTCCACATCGATTACGAAAAGGCCAAGCCGGAACCCGGTTTTGGCGAGCGCGCAATCAACTGTGGTACGGCAGACCCTAACCAGCAACCGATTGCGGTAGCGGCCGGAAGCCCAACTACCGGTGCCACTCCGCTCACGGTAGACCTCGACGGTAGTGGATCCTCCGATCCCGACGGATCCATCGTTAGCTATGTCTGGACGTGGGGCGCCGGGAACGCCATCGCGGGTGTGAACCCTTCCATCGAACTGACCGAAGCTGGTGAGTACAACATCACGCTAACCGTTACCGACAATGAAGGAGCCCGCGGGACGGATGAGCTGACCGTCACGGTAGAAGCCACTGAGGGCATCGGACCTACGGCTATCGCTTCTGCCAATCCTCCTACCGGTAACGCACCGCTGACGGTCACGCTAGACGCAAGCGCCTCCACCGATGAGGACGGAACCATCGTGAGCTACGCTTGGGATTGGGGCACCGGTTCTGCTACGGGCGAGACCACGACAACTACCTTCACCGAGGGTACTTATTCCATTACCCTGACCGTCGAAGACAACGATGGCTTCACCGATACGGACGTGGTGACGGTGCTGGTCACCTCCCCAGGGGTCGACACCGACGGAGACGGAGTAGTAGACTCCGAAGACAACTGTCCAACCGTCGCGAACCCCGACCAGACGCTGACCACCTTCTACGGCGACGCAGATAGCGATGGCCTGGGCGACCCCGCCGTGACCCTCGAAGCTTGTGAGCAGCCGGAAGGCTACGTGACCAACGCCGACGATGCCTGTCCCGACGTGTCCAGCGCAGACCAAACCGTCATCACGTACTACGAAGATGCGGATGCAGACGGCCTGGGCGACCCCGCCGTTAGCGTGGAAGCTACCGCCTGTGCCGCGCCGACCGGTTACGTGACCAACGCGGACGACAACTGTCCCGCGGTTTCGTCGACGGACGCTACTGACACGGATGGAGACGGCCTGGGCGACGCCTGTGACGCGGATGACGACAACGACGGCGTACTCGACGCCGATGATTGTGCTCCGCTCGATGCGTCCATCAGCGCGCAGACCACCTACTACGCCGATACCGACAACGACGGATTCGGTGATCCAAACGATAGCGTGCTAGCCTGTAGCCCACCTGCCGGGTACGTGACCGACAATACGGACAACTGCCCCGCGGTCGCGAACCCCAATCAGTCGGACACGAACGCAGATGGAGTAGGTGATGCCTGTACCGATGCCCCGCCAACGGGTAGCGATGCCTTCACACTGGAGGCAGAGTGCGCCCTGGTGGGTAGCAACTGGACAACGGAAACCAAAGCAGCTGCCTCGAATGGTAGCTACGTAGTGTTTCGTGGCACCAGCGCCAAGAATGCACCGCCGGCAGATGTTCCGGCTAACTGGATCCGCTTTACGCTGAACCAAGTGACCTCGGGATCTTACTACCTCTTCGGCCGCGTCTACGCTAACGACTCGAGTCGGGACTCCTACTGGATCCGCGTTAACGGCGGTACTTGGAAGACGTGGAACACGGAGAAAGGATACAAAGCCTTTACGTGGAACGAGACCTCCAACAGTCGGGTAAGCTTGGTCGACGGTATCAATACTATCGACTTTGCGTACCGGGAAGCTAATGCCCAATTGGACAAAATACATTTGAATAAGACCGGAGTGCTGCCAACGGGCCTTGGGGTGGAAGCCACCAATTGTGGCGGACCTCCCGCCAACCAGGTGCCCGTTGCTCGCGCTGCGGCCAATCCCACCAGCGGCCCCGCCCCCCTGTCCGTATCCCTAAACGGAAGTGGTTCTACGGATGCCGATGGCACGATCAGCACGTTCGTTTGGAACTGGAACGGCGGATCGACTACCGGCGCGCAGGCGAACGCAGTATTCCCAGCCGGTGAATACGCGGTGACCCTCACAGTTACCGACAACGAGGGAGCTACGGCATCGGATATCGTTACGGTCTCCGCTATCGACACTCAGCGAGACAGCGATGGTGACGGGGTGCCTGACCTTGATGACAACTGTCCGGATATAGCCAACGGCGATCAACTGGACAGCGACAATGACGGTACCGGCGATGCCTGTGACCTCACTCCGAATGGCCCCATGGGTTATACCCTGGAAGCCGAGTGCGCCACCGTAGGTAGCAACTGGGTGATGGGAACTAAGCCTACTGCCTCCAATGGTAGCTACGTAGTTTACCAAGGCACCAGTGCGAAGGGCGGAGCTCCCGAGGACCTCCCCGCCAATAGAATTCGCTTTACCCTTCCTAACGCGGAGGCGGGTACTTATTTCCTTTTCGGACGAGTGTACGCTAAGAACTCCAGTACGGACTCTTACTACATTCGCATCAATGGGGGTAAGTGGGTGACCTGGAATACTCAGCGTGGCTACCAAGCTTTCACCTGGAATAAAACCGCTAACAATCCGGTAGTTCTGGTGAATGGGGTGAATACAATTGACTTTGCCTTCCGGGAAGCCGGAGCACAGTTAGATAAGATTCATCTGAACATGAGCGGCCAGCTGCCCGCTGGCCTGGGAGACGAGGCGTCTAATTGCGGCGGAGAACCCGCTAATCAGGCTCCCGTGGCCAACGGTTCACTAAGTGTAACCAATGGTACTGCTCCGCTCAGCGTGACTATGGATGGTCGCCCTTCTACCGATAGCGACGGCACCATTACCAGCTACAACTGGTCGTGGAACGGCGGATCGATCGACGGTGCCCTGCAAACGGTGGTGTTTGACACGCCCGATACTTACGCCATCACCCTCACCGTGACGGACGATGACGGAGCTACGGGGACTCAGGTATTCTCGCTTACCGTAAGCGAGGCCGCCAACGCTGCCCCCATAGCGGTAGCAGCTGCTACTCCCCGTACGGGCGCTGCTCCGCTGCTGACGGTGCTGGATGGAAGTGCCTCCAGCGACTCCGACGGTACGATTGTCTCCTACGCCTGGAACTGGAACGGTGGAAACACTACAGGACCCAAGCCAGCGATTACCTTTCCCGCGGGTATCTACAACGTCACCCTGACGGTTACCGATAATGGTGGGCTGACCGGTAGCGATGTAGTGCAAGTCATTGCTTCCGCAGACGATAGCGACTCCGACGGCGATGGCTTCACGGATGCAGAAGACACTTGTCCTACAGTTCCGAATCCCGACCAGACCCTGCCCGTCTACTATGCAGACGCGGACGGTGACGGATACGGTGATCCGCGGGTATCGATTACTGCCTGTGAGGCTCCTACAGGATACGTGTCCAACGCACAGGACAACTGCCCTGATTTTGCCTCCTCCGATTTGACGGATACGGACGGCGACGGACAGGGCGACGTATGCGATGAGGATGACGATAACGACGGCAACCCCGACGTGACGGACTGTGAGCCACTGAATAACCGGGTGGTCTTCCAGAAACTGTTTTTCAAAGACAGCGACGGTGACGGTTACGGTGACCCGAACGATTTCGTCGCGGCCTGTACGGCCCCTGCGGGCTACGTGCGTGATTTTTCGGATAACTGTCCTAAGGCCTTCAACCCCGACCAGACGGATTCCGATGGAAACGGGATTGGAGACGCTTGTGACGCAGTCGTCGGTAGCGATGGGAACTACTGGATGGAAGCAGAATGCGCAACCCTCGGCGACCGCTGGGTGACCGGTTCTAATACTTCCACTTCCCGGGGAGCTTACGTGGGCTACAACGGCCCCTCTCGCTTCACGGTACCTACCGCTACCTCGCCCGGTTCCCAGCTAGCTACCACGATCGAAGTGGAGGATAATGGGGTGTACCACTTGTTCTTCCGCATGGACGCCTGGAGAAGCAGTAGCAACTCCTTCTGGGTGCAGATTGATGATGCCCCCTGGGTGAACTTCTACAAGTTTGTAGGTGGCACGGAACTGCTGACGGACGGCTTCCAGTGGGTTAAAGTCAATGATAACGGCACGGACATCACGTTCAACCTGTCGGCCGGGGAACATACCCTCCGGGTTGCAAACCGGGAGTCCTACTCCCTGCTCGACAAGATGGTTCTTTCCCTCTTTAAATCCCTGCCCACCGGGATGGGAGGAGAGGCGATCAATTGCGCACCCAACTTTACCGGTACCGAACCCGGAAGCAAGCTGCAGGATCTCATGCCGCCCTCCTACTTGGAAGCAGCCCGCCTGCCCCAGGAGCCAACGGTTGATGTATACCCGAACCCGACCGTGGGCAATTTGAATGTGCAACTCACGAGCGACTACGTAGGCCGGGTAGACCTGATGATCTCCGACATCAACGGACGACTGGTAAAGAGCTACCAGTACGAGAAAGCCGACGTGATCCTCGATAACCGATTGGACGTCGGTGACCTGCCCATGGGTACTTACACCATCCGCCTCATCGAGGGAGACCGTCAGCTGGTCCGAAAATTTGTGAAACTTCCCTAGCTGATCCGGTAGCCAACAGACAATGCCCCGTCGCGAGTAATCGTGGCGGGGCATTTTTGTGCGGGAACGCAGGTATTTAGGAAATAAGGCTCCAACCTTTCACCGACTTCATATGGTGTTCCAGGTAGCGGCTCAGTAAGCGGTGCTCCGGCAGTAGAAGCTTGGGATCGGTATGCAGGATTTCTTTGGCCCGATCCCGTGCTACGGCTAAGATGCGTCCATCCTGCGCAAGGTCGGCAATACGCATCTGCAGTACGCCGCTCTGTTGGGTACCATCGATCATGCCTGGACCACGTAGCTTGAGATCGGCTTCGGCGATCTTGAAACCATCGGTGGTTTCCACCATGGTACGGATGCGCTGCCGACCCTCCTTGCTAAGCTTCACGCTGGACAGCAGGATACAATAACTCTCGGCGGCACCCCGGCCCACCCGTCCGCGGAGCTGGTGTAACTGACTTAGGCCGAAGCGTTCCGTATGTACGATCACCATGATGGTTGCATTGGGCACGTTGACGCCCACCTCAATGACCGTAGTAGCCATCATGATCTGGGTGTCGCCGCTCTTAAAGCGGGCCATCTCAAAGTCTTTGTCCTCGGGCTTCATCTTTCCGTGGACTACGCTAATCTGGTAGTCGGGACGGGGGAATTTGTGGAGCATCTCCTCGTAGGCCGCTTCGAGGGCGAGCAGGTCGAGCTTTTCGTTCTCCTCGATGAGTGGGTATACTACGTAGGCCTGCCGCCCCTTGGCGATCTCCTCCCGAATGCGGCCAAAGACGCGCTCCCGGCGGTGCTCGGTGAAGTGAACCGTCTGGATGGGGGTACGGCCGGGGGGCAGCTCGTCAATCACACTCACGTCCAGGTCTCCATAAGCGGTCATGGCCAGTGTGCGGGGAATCGGTGTGGCCGTCATCACCAGCACGTGCGGGGGGTAAGGGCTGTTTTTCTTCCAGAGTTTAGCCCGTTGCTTCACGCCGAAGCGGTGCTGCTCGTCGATGATGGCCAGGCCCAGGTTCTTAAAGACTACGGGAGGCTCGATCAGCGCGTGGGTACCCAGTAGGATGTCGATCTCTCCGGCGACCAGCTGTTCAAGTAGGGCGCGGCGGGCCTTGCCCTTCACGTTGCCCGAAAGAAAGGCAACCGTGAGGTCCATGCTGGTGAGGTACTCTTGCATAGATTCGTAGTGCTGGTAA
This sequence comes from Lewinellaceae bacterium, assembly GCA_963710195.1. GTDB lineage: Bacteria > Bacteroidota > Bacteroidia > Chitinophagales > Saprospiraceae > Neolewinella. Next base: position 375,989 of record CAVPZF010000001.1, on the reverse strand, counting down.
GCAAGAATTTCCGTGGGCGCCATCATGCAGGCCTGAAAGCCGTTGTCGATAGCCATCAGCATGGACATCAGGCCCACCATCGTCTTGCCCGAGCCGACATCTCCCTGCAGTAGTCGGTTCATCTGAATGCCCCGACCGAGGTCCTGGCGGATTTCCCGGAGTACCCGTTTCTGAGCCCCCGTAAGGGTAAAGGGCAGAAAGTCGGTATAGAAGCGGTTGAAGTGCGCCCCGATCTGACCGAAGGCGTAGCCGGCCACCTGCGCCTCCCGGCTTCCTTTAAGTTGCAGCAGGCGCATCTGCAGCAAGAAAAGCTCTTCAAACTTGAGCCGGCGGGTGGCGGCATCCAAGTCGGCTTGATTAGCCGGTAAGTGGATGGCCCGCATCGCCTCGTAGCGGTCTACCAGCCGCAGCTCATGGCGTAGGCCAACGGGCAACATATCAGGGAGGTGTTCAGGCAGCAGCTCGTCCAGTACCGCACGGATCAGCTTGCGGCGACCCCGCGTGTCCAGTCCCCGCTTGTTTAGCTTTTCGGTACTGGCGTAGACCGGTTCGAAGGAGGCTTCCCCCTCCGCCACGGCACGGTTAGCGAGCTCCATCTCCGGGTGGGTGATGCTGAGCTTGCCATTGAATTCCTGGACGGTACCGTAGCATACGTACTCTTCCCCGATCTTATATGTACGATCGAGGTAGTTGACGCCCCGGAACCAGACGAGCTCTAGGGCAGCCCCGCTCTCGTCGCGGATGCGGCCTACCAATCGCTTCTTGCGGTGCTCCCCCTTCATGGTCATGGAAACCAGGCGCCCCTTAATTTGTACGTTGCCTTGGTCTGGTAAGATGTCGATGATGTGGTGGAACTGCGTACGGTCGACGTAGCGAAAGGGGTAGCTGTGAAGCAAGTCGCCAAGGGAGAAAATCATCAATTCCTTGCCCAACAGCTCCGCCTTCGCTGGGCCAATGCCGGGCAGTCGCGCAATGCTCTGATCGAGCAACCCTGCCTTAGAGACGGAAGGTGACATGCGTATTTAAAACAATTTGGGGTAAATATACGGACTATCGCGCCGTTTTACTCCACCAGTTGGCGGGCCTTCATGGCCTCAAAGAGAAGAATACCGGCGGCAACCGATACATTAAAGCTATTGAGGGTACCTGCCTGAGGAATCTTAAAGGTAACGTCAGCCGCCCGGCCTACGCCGGTACTGATGCCCTCATCCTCGGCACCCATCACGATGCAGAGAGGACCGCTCAGTTCCAGTTCGTGGAGGTAGTGGCTCGCTTGGAGGTCACTAGCGATCACCTTTAGGCCACTGAGCTGGAGAAACTCTACGGTATTTACCAAACTTTTCTCCCGGCAAACCGGCAGGCGGCTGAGCGCACCAGCGCTGGTTTTCACGGCATCAGCGGTCAGGCCGGCGCTATTCTTCTGTGGAATGATGATGGTCTGGGCCCCGCACACTTCGGCCGAACGCGCAATAGCCCCGAGATTACGCACGTCGGTGATGCCGTCGAGCAGCAGAAAGAGAGGGGTGTCCCCACGCTCGTAGACTTGGGGCAGTACGTCCTCAATACGTTGGTAGGCCGCGGCCGCGAGCTGGGCCACTACCCCCTGGTGGTTGCCACGAACCATGCGTTGCAGCTTGGCCTGGGGGATGACGGTCATCGGGACTTCCTGCACCTTGCAGGCCGCCCGGAGCTCTTTCTCAAATTCTCCCCGGGTGCCCTGTTGAAGGAATACTTTATCGACGGGCTGTCTGGCAGCCAGGGCTTCCAGTACTGGATGACGGCCGTAGATTAAATCCTCACGTTGTTTCATGTGCCGCAAGATACCTAGCGTGCTTTCAGGGTCCGTACTACGCCGACCAAGAGAAGTACGGCCAGGCCAATGCCCACCCGGGTCCAGTAGCTCTGTCGGCTGACCACCGCAGTCTGCAGGTGGGTGGGATTAGCGGTTCCGGGCGTTCCTCGGCCGGCTTCAACCACCCAGTTGCGCCGTTTGCCGTTGTCGAGGCCGGGTAGGGCCAGGGCGTAAGAGAAGGCGCTATCCAACCGCTCCGGTAGCTGATAAGAGATGGCGTTAACGTAGCTGCCGTCGGCGGAATACAGGCCAATTCGGTCGTCCATCCGGTGCAGTCCAAAGGGTAGGCCCTCTACGAAGTCGGCAACCTCGGGATAAGTTTCCCGAAAGCGATTACCCCGTCGGCACACGACCAGGTAGTCCCCGGCGGCCAGGTAAGTGGCCGGCAGGGAGAAGCGGCGCCCGCTATCATCCACCAGGTACCAACCGGTCAGAGCCACCGACTGCGTACTGCGGTTATACAGTTCGAGCCAGTCTCCTCCTTCCCTGCTCAGCGGACAAATCTCATTGATGATAATTTGGTCCGCCAGCTGATGGCGGGCGGGAGCGAAGGACGCCCGAATACGATACACCCGGTCTTCACGTAGCGGCACCTCCAGGCGGACGTCTCCCCCGGCGGCGCCCTCCCAGCCGGCGAAATGGTAGCCCGGCTCGGGGACGGCCTCCAGCGTGAGGGGAAGGTTAGCAAAGTAAGCGCCGCTGAGGCCGTCGCTACCGACGTTGATGTTGTCGTTAAGGACGAGGTAACCACCTAGACCGGCACTCAACTCGACGCGGCGGTCGGCGCCCCCGGAAGAGTAGTTACGCAGGTGTTCGCGCAGAAAGGCTGGTCGCAGCCGGCTAAATTTCCGCAACTGCTCGATGTGGTATTGCCAATGATCCATACGACCGTCCCAACGTTCCAGTTGCCGGGGCATCTCCCCCTCCACCGCTGCGACCGCCGCCTCGATTCGCTCGGCTACGGCTTCCGGACTAAAATCGGTATGCAGGTAGTCCAGAGAGCGGTTCACGAAAGTTCGCCGGTAGTCAGGATTGGTCAAGAGGCGGCGCTGGAAGTAGGTAGACCAGGGGGGATTGGGCCAGGACGGCCCCGCGGAATCTGTGTTGAAGGCCAGGGTATTCGTCTCCCATCCGGTTTCGCGGTGGAGGCCAAAGCCCTGATCGACATCGTAGAGAATCCACCGAAAACGCTGATCGGGGCCATCCGGCCGCCAGTAGCGAATGTTGCCCCCTGCGTCCCGGTTATCAAAATAGGTCTGGGCAATCTGCAGCCGCTGAAAGTTGTCGATGTCCATAAGCTTGCCGAGGTGGCGGAAGTTGGCTGGCTTAGTAAGGTCCTGGGAGGTGATAAATTCTTGCAACTGCCGGTATTCCGAAGTCGTGCCGTGCTTCCGCGTGGCCTGGTGCTCGAGGAGGCTGAGCGAATCTTTGTCGACGCCATGGTGATCCGCGAGAAAGCGGGGATTAATCTTTTCCCGCAAGTGATATAGCCCCCAGTAGGTCCCGTTGAGGTAGACGCGGACGGGGCGCGCCGCCTGTACGTCGAGGTCCCAGCTGGGGTCCACCAGCAGGCCCGTCAGGAGGGCATCGCGGATATAGCTGCGCGCCCAGTCCGAGCCGCCGTTACGGACCACCAGGAAGCGGAAGTCTTGCGGACTATCCGGTCCGAACAGGGGATAGTTGATGCGTTTGTTGCCATACTCCTTTCGGCCCGAGAGGGAAAAGGATTTCTGGGGATGCATGCGGCTGACCCCTCCGAACATGCGCAGACCCAGGGTGCCACCGTGTACCGGAGTGCCGTCCGCTTCCAAGAGGTCGACGTGTACCGGGTGCTCCCGGTGCGTCCACCAGTTGGCGCCCTGGGGATCCCAGGCCCCGGTTCCCGGATCGGGCCCCGGCATAAACCACCCCGAGACGGGGTTAAACAGCCGCCACGGATCTACCCCGACCGACACCGTAAGCAGTGTGGTGGATGGTTCGGCAATGAGGTAACTGCCCCCGGTACCCCCACCCACCTGGGTTAGGCCGGAAAACAGCGCCGCCCGCAGCACGCCGGAGGTGGCCAGTGCAACGGGCGTACCGGTATACCGTGCCGATCGTGGAGTAGGAGCACTGCCGTCGGTGGTATAATACACGACACCCGCGTCCCCGCCCCGAATGCCCACCTTCACCGGCTGGGTGTAATACCCGGACCCTGGCGAAAGCACGAGCTGGTCCTGAGCCGCGAGTCCGAAGGGCAGCAGCAGGAGACAGCGGAGACAGAGGCGGAAGAGAGGGTGCAAGCCGGAAAAGCCTTAAATGATTACTTTGTGGCAGCCCCGGGGCGCCAAATTCTTAGCTGCACCAATTTACCAAAATTACCGATGGACTACCACCTGCAAAACGACCAGCTTAGCATTCAGGTACAGTCTACCGGTGCGGAATTGACCAGCCTGATCAAACGGGCAACCGGCAACGAATACATCTGGTCGGGCGATCCGGCGGTGTGGGGGAGTACCGCCCCGGTGCTCTTTCCCATCATCGGCACGCTGAAGGACGGGATAACCCGCATCGACGGTAAAGAGTACCGGATCCCCAAACACGGAATCATCCGCCACAACAGTAAACTTGAGTTTTTCTCCAAGCGGGAGGACCGTTTGGTCTTCCGCCTCTGCTCCGATGAGGAAAGTCTGGCCGTGTATCCCTTTCAGTTTGAATTCCGCATCACCTTCCGGCTGCGCAACGAACACTTGATCATCTATCACGAGGTGAGAAACGTGGACGTTAGGCCGATGCACTTCCACTTGGGGGGGCACCCCGCCTTCCGGGTTCCCCTCTTTGAAGGAGAGGAATACAAGGACTACCTGCTCCGCTTCGAGCACGCCGAAGACAGCGCAAGCTACCAAGTCACCGAGCAGGGGAACATCAGCAGCGACACGCGACCGGTACCCTGGGAGGACGGCGGCACCGTGTTGCCCCTGACCCACGAACTGTTCGCCCAGGATGCCCTGGTTTTTAAGGACCTCAATTCCCCTAGTGTGCGACTCGAAAGCCGCCAGCACGGCCCCGTACTTAAGCTCGATTACGCCGGGTGGACGCACCTTGGAATTTGGGCAAAAACGAATGGCGACTTTGTGTGTATCGAACCCTGGTTAGGACTGGCCGACGCCGAAGACGCTGATGGGGAGTTTACCCATAAGGAAGGCATCATTGAGCTGGGACCCAACGAAGTGTACGAAATGAGCTACGATATCAAGATCCTTTAGCTCCCGTAAAGGGGCTCGATTGCCCGATAGAAACGGAGTAGATCTTTCTCCGCCAGCGGCTTTCCAGCGGAAGCGACCCGAATCTGTGCAAGGGCCTCGGCTACCACCTTACGTGGCAAACCGGTTCGCTCCACCAGGTTTTCGGGCGGTGGCTGTCCGTCTACCCAGTGGATTCCGTAGCGGTGATTGAGGTAAAAACGTAAGCTTTTCAGTTCTCGTTGGGCGAGCGCGCGGTGGTTTCCCTTTTCGTGCATCAAGCGACTGATGGAGGCGATGAGGCGACGGCTGGAATTTTCCCGCGGCGCAATCACGGGAATGATGCGTTGCCGGCGACGGCCGCGGAATACGGTGAACAGGACAACTCCGGCCAGCAGCGTGTACCAGGCCAGGGCCAGCGCCCGGTGTTGCTGGATGTACAGCAAAGTTTGGTTACCACTTAGCAGGTTGCGGCCACCGGTGTACGCTTCGGGGTCGGCCGGAAGGGGACTCCCAAGCGGGGGCTGCCGGTAGCGGCGGTGGTATTCATCCCAGTAGACCGGCCCTTCGGCGATCACCGAAAGCGCGGCTTCCGCGTAGCGATACTGGAGGGAATCCACGAGAAACCAATTCGTGAAAAAGATGGGATTAGTGTGGACGTAAAAATTTCCCTTCCCCCAGCCTAGGCGCATGAAGTTGACGCCGCTGGTGTCGAGACTGCCGAGTACCTGCTGGTCGAACTCAGGGTCACAAAGCAAGCGATCGTCGATGACGTTGAGGTACACCAGGGCAGGCTCCCAGTGCCGGATGTTTACCAGGTGAAAGCTGTCTCCCGCAGGATAGCGATAGGCGATCACCGAGTCCGCCTGCACCTCGGGAAAGCGATACTCAGCGCTTAATAGGGTAGGCTCCGCAAAGGCCTCGTAATAGCAGGCATCTCCAAAGAGATGGTAGGCCAGATCTTCCGGTACATCGCGGGAGGCGAGAAAAGCAGTGTTGCCCCGTTCTACGTAGTCCAGCAGTTGGGTAACGGCCGCCTCCTCGTAGTAGGGGTGACTACCTACGAACAGATAATTGCTCCCGGTGACGGTGTCCAGCCGCTCCAGATCACTGCTGTCTCTTAAGCAAATCAATCTTTGCGGTCTCCCATCCAGTAGCTGGTAGAGGGCATACAGGTCGAAGGGATCCTTACGGTCGTACCGGTACGTCTCATTCCAGTTGACGCGAGGACAGCCGCAGAACGCCAGCACGGACAGCCCGAGCAGACAGGCCAGGGTGTGATGCCCCCTATGCATTAATGCTCATTTGCTGTTGCATGGTGGTGATGGACTGCCGGACTACGCGGTAGCTTAGCCGGTCGAGGGGGTGGTTTCCATACCAATAACGTTCGTAGTGATGAACGATCTCTCGGAAGGCGTCGCGCAGTTCCACCGACTCCAGCTGGCGTAAGTAATCAGCATTGCTGAAGTCGCTTTGGTAACGGAGTAGGCCCGCCCGCCCCAGATCGTGTAGCAGTCCCAGGTAGGCTAGGCGCACGGCAACTGTATACTGACCACCTGCCTCGGCCTGCGCCAATAACTCTGGGGAGACCCCAGTCTGTACCAGCACTTGCTCCGGATATGTGCCGATATCTACCGGCGCTGGCTTGCTGGACCCCCCTGCGGCAGTGGCGTTGCTGACCTGGAGGTCCCGGTATACGCGGTAGAGTAGGAAAGCCAATCCCGCGGAAATCATCACCGCAGCCCCGATGAGTAGCGGCCTCCGGTAGGGCGTCACGTCCCAGGCGGCTACGGTATCGGGTTCTACCTCCGGTTCCGGCGGCGGCGGGCGTTCAAAGGTGATCTCCTTCCGGAGGGCCTGCCGCAGCGTATCCGGAAACAGCTCCGAGCCCTGCGCGACCACCGCCGTCGAAGCGCTAAATAAAAGCAGCAGCAGGTAGTATTTGGACACGGAAGAGCGGGGGATGTAGAGATTTTGCTAATTTACCGCAAAGTTCACCACGCGTTCCGCCGCGATAAATCATGCAGATGAGTAAGTTCGAAGAAAAGATGACCGCCTACGAGGCCGCCCTTGACAAGCAGGGGGAGGGCGGAGACAAGGAGCTGTTGCGCAAAGTAGCGAAAGGCCTCGGTCCCTCCATTTATAATAACGATTCCAATAAAGTCGCCTGCAGCGACAAGGCGGAACTCCAGCGCGTGGTCGACAACTTTTGTAAGAAGAAACTCGGGTTGACCGACGATGCCAAGGCGATGGAGGCCGTGCAGGCGGTCTGTAAAAAATACGCCGAGCGAAGCAAGCACCGGGCTATCTTTTATTACTTAGTCGTCAAGGAACTAGGCATGGAGAGCCACTACGCCTGACCATCTGCTTTAATTACGATTCTTCCCGTCAACCCCTCCGCTACTGCCCGGTAGACGAGATCCGCTACCTCTGTAGCCGCCAGCGTGAGCGGTGGCGGAGCCTCTCCGTCCCAACTGCTCGTTAGGGTAGCTCCGGGTGCGACTAGGGTAGCCCGTACGCCGGTACCCACCAGTTCCTGCGCCCATCCCTCGAAGAGTGCCCGTAGTGCCTTCTTGGTGGTGCCGTATGCGGTCATGTGGCCCGGGGTAGCATCGGTCGCCGAAGAGCCGATCACCACGAGATGTCCGCTCCCCCGGTCGATCATGGGAGGAAGTAATTTTCGGGCCAGCCGATGGTTGGCTAGTACGTTGAGCTCCCAGGCAAAGGTGAAGACGTCGCGTTCCGGGTCGAGTAGTCCTCCCGGGGCGTAAGCGGCTGCGTTCAATACGACTACATCGTAGGTTTTCTTAGGCAGGGTGACGGTATGGGTAAGATCTGCCACTACCGGTATGATTCGGCCGGGAAAATTTTCTGCTAGTTCCCGTAACTGCTCCGCGCTGCGGGCGATAGCCGTTATGGTATACCCTTCCCGGGCAAAGATCTCCGCACACGCCCGCCCGATACCTCGGGAAGCGCCAGTAATCAGTACCCTCAACACTGCGGCATTTGTGCGCGGACGCAGGTGCAGGGGGGGGGGAGACCGGTCACGCGTCCTTCAACTTAAGGGCGTATACGCTCTTGTACGCTGTGGGGTCGGCGAAGAAGGCGTCAAGCTCCTGGCGGGTATCAGCACTCACGAAGGTCAATAGGGGCTGATCTACCGCGAAGAGATTTCCGATAGTGGACCGAATTTTTGCGTCCCACTCCTGATAATAGCGGTCGAAGTCGGCGGGGCCGACGGAGCCACGGCAGTGGGGTTGGCCACAGATAAGGGGCATATCTTCCTCCAGGTTGAAGATGCCGTATTCATCCGTGATCTGTTCGCCGGCGGCAATGTCGCGGATGGCGATCTCAAAGCCGTAGCCGGTACTGATGGTGTTGCAGTTGCAACAGTGATTGACGTACTTGGCGAAGTCCCAGCTTACGATCCGGTTGCCCCGCTCGTCGATGTAGGAGTAGCGGTCGACCACCTCCCGCATTTGGGGGGAGTGGAGCAGGTAGTCATGTGGGGAAACAACTATTTCCAGACTGTCTTTGACATAAACGATGGTTCCCGCCGGGATGGGTGCCGTCGCGAAGACTCCATAACCAATAGAATCGCTGATAAACTTTAGTGCCGTTGTTGGATGAATCACGCCTTGTGTTAGTATTAGTGGGCCCAAAGTAAATTAAATTCCCATGGGCGCCGACCAAGTCCTTTTGTGGGCTAGATACTAAACGGGCCATTCCTTACTTTTACCCTTACGTACCAATTAGATTGCTCATGCCCAACGCCACCACCGCTTCCAAGTACCACGTCACCACCAAAGCTGATTTTCACCAACAGTCCCGCGCTGACCGCTTTCAGTTTCACGATTATTATTTAGTCGATGACCTGCTGGAGGACTACCACCGCATGGCCCGGCAGGCCGTACGCGATTGGGTGAAGGCGGAGGTAAGTCCCATAATTGAGGACGCCGCCATGCGGGGTAAGTGCCCCACTCATCTCTTTAAGGGCTTGGCGGAAGTGGGCGCCTTCGGTCCGAGCCTGCCCGTAGAGTACGGCGGCGGCGGGATGGACGAAATCGCCTACGGCGTGATCATGCAGGAACTGGAGCGCTGCGATAGCGGGTTGCGCTCCATGGCCTCCGTACAGGGCAGCCTGGTGATGTACCCCATCTACAAGTACGCCAGCGAGGAGGTCAAGCGCAAGTACCTCCCGGGATTAGGTAGTGGCGATCTCATCGGCTGTTTCGGCTTGACGGAGCCGGATGCGGGCTCCAATCCCGGCGGCATGCTCACCAACATCGTCGACGATGGGGATGCCTACCTGCTCAACGGTGCCAAGATGTGGATCACCAATAGTCCCATTGCCGACCTGGCCGTAGTCTGGGCCAAGGATGAGGAAGGAAAAGTCCGGGGGATGGTGGTCGAGGCGGATACCCCCGGCTTTAGTGCCCCCGAGATTCACGGGAAGTGGAGCCTGCGAGCGAGTATTACCGGGGAGCTGGTCTTCGAAAATGTCCGCGTACCCAAAGCGAACGTGTTTCCCGATATCCGCGGCCTGCGGGGTCCGTTAAGTTGCCTCAGCAAAGCACGCTATGGCATTGCCTGGGGAGCCATCGGTGCCGCCCTGGATTGCTATGACTCCGCCCTGCGCTATGGCCTGGAGCGCGAGCAGTTCGGTAAACCCATCGCCGGCTTTCAGTTGCAGCAAAAGAAACTGGCGGAGATGATCACCGAGATCACCAAAGCCCAATTACTGGCCTGGCGCCTCGGCACCCTAGCCAACCGCGGAGAAGCCACGCCGGCCCAGATCAGCATGGCCAAGCGCAACAACGTACACATGGCGCTGGAAGTGGCCCGCGAGGCCCGGCAAATCCACGGCGGCATGGGCATCACCAGCGAGTACCCCATTATGCGGCACCTGATGAACCTCGAAACCGTACTAACCTACGAAGGTACGCACGACGTCCACCTGCTCATCACGGGGCATGACATCACGGGCCTCAATGCCTTCGGGTAAGGCTTAGCGCTTGTTTGGGATTTCACTCCCCGCCGCAAACTTGCTCCTTTGCGCCTACTCTTCGCCTCAAAAAGCGTCACCTAGCCCGCTAGGCTCCCCGTTTGGAGGCTCGAATAGACCCAAATTAGCGGCGTTTTCGTCAGGCTCGGAAAACCCAACCAAGCGCTTAATCAATCCAGTCGACGATCAGGCGCTCCTGGTTGACCGTTTTCTTTCCACTGACGGTGACCGTCGTCCAACGGTCGTTCTCGATCCGCGCCGGAATGCCCGGGTAGTAATAGTAAGCGTACCAATTGTCGTCCTGGATGTCTAAGGATATTTCCTCAAAGCCCTGAGGATCCCGCTGCAGCAAGCTGGGATAGACCTGCTTCAGGGTTTCCTTAAAGATGTCCTGGCCGGCAGGAGTGAGGGTGTTGTAGTGGCGCATCACTACGTAATCGTTCGCGTAGTCGGTACGCTCTATGTGGAGTTTGCTTTCCACGGGAAAGGGCGCACCGCCAAACATATTGGCGAAAGAATCCTCGTAGCGGAGGGTGTCGCCGTTCACGTAGGTATACCCATAAAACAAGTGGAAGTGCTGCAACTCGCCGACGAGCTTGTTCCAAATCCCCTGTTCGGTGGTGTAGGCGCTGATCAGCGGGGCCATTATTTCGTGAAACAGTGCCGTGTCTACCCGCTGGTGGGCGATCGTCTGGGCAATGCCCATGTCCAGCGCTGCCCGCATAGCATGGGCGAACGGTTTCCAATTCTTCAACGCCAGAAATTGCCCATGTGCATTGGTGGTATAAGTGATGCTGCTCAGGTCAAAGGAGGTCAGGGCGGCTGTAATTTCGGGAGAAACCGTCTCGGTACTGTAATATTCGTTGCCAAAAGTATAGCCGATGAGGTACCCCTCCTCCGTGGAATCCAACACCTCAAAGATCGAGGTGTAGGTGGTCGTGTCCGCCTTGACCAGCGAGTCGTTTACGTAGTTGAGCTTAATCTTGGATACCCGAAAATTATAGGTATCTCCTATCCCCCAGTAGGCCACGAAGGGGTAGTGGGTAGTGTCAGTCTGGGCGTGAATCAAGCCGGCTACGCAGTAGAATAAGAAAAGGAGTAAATACTTCATCAGGCTAAAGAAGGTAGGCGATTAAGGGAGGGATAGAGAACTTGAATTATACCGCCAGACATTTGGCTTCTCCTGGCTTTTTGCCCTCCGGCCCCCAGGGGGAAGCAAGCCGTGTTCGTTTAGGATGTCTAGCAGTACGAATTTAAACGTACGATTTGATACTTTTGTACGCCCAATTCTCTCCGTACTTTGCCCGGTCCCCCTTCCTTCATTTGCTCGTTCCTGTTTCTGCTTTTCGCGCTGGTGGCTCCCCCGCTCTCGGCGCAGTACACGCCCCCCCTGCGGGGCCCCCTGCTGATTACCGGCACCTTTGGGGAGTTGCGGAGTAATCATTTTCACGGTGGACTGGATTTCCGCGGAAAGGTCGGTACGCCCGTCTATGCGGTACACGATGGCTACGTGAGCCGCATCACAATCAGCGCGGGGGGCTACGGCCAGGGGCTATACATCGACCATCCGGACGGCAAGCGAAGCGTGTACGGGCACCTGGAAGCGCTGGCCCCGGAGTTGTTCGACACCATCCGGGCACTGCAATACGCGCGGGAGTCTTTTGAGATCGACCTGCAGTTGGATTCTACCGCTTTCCCCGTTGTGCGGGGGCAGCAGATCGGCAGGGTAGGCAACAGGGGGTTCAGTTTCGGCCCCCACCTCCACTTTGAGATCCGCGAGGCTGCCACGGATGCCCCAGGGAATCCCATGTCGTTGGGCTTCACTATACCGGATACCCGCTCCCCCCAATTACGGAAACTGCGGGTCTACGAATTCAGCAACGACGGGAATCCGCCCGTGGGAACTACCTACGACCTGCTGGACGGAAGCCTACCGGACACTATCCGGGTCAACAACCCACGGATCGGATTTGGGCTTAAAGCCTTTGACCGGCAGAACGCGATGCCCAACTGGAACGGCCTGTACGCGGGCCGTATGCTGGTTGACTCCATGGAGGCCTTCGCGTTCGTCTACGACCGCATTCCCTATGAGGTGACAGAATACCTGAACGCGCTAACCGATTATGGAGAATGGAAGCGGAACTCTTCCTGGTTCTACTTACTCTACACCCAGACGCCCAAGGCAATGTTTTGGGACTCCCTCCCTCCCGAGACCGATCGGGGGATCGTGACCTTAGAACGGGGACGGGCGCAGGAGATCAGGGTGATCGCGGAAGATTTTGCCGGGAACGCTTCAGAAACCCGCGTGGTGGTGTTTTGGGCAGGTTCCCCGCCCGCACCACCCCTGAGCTCTCCCTCTTTTCAGTATATTTTCCCACCCGGCCAGGCCAGCATCATTGATACCGCGGATATGCGACTCGAGCTAAGCGAAAATGCCCTGTACACCGGTCTGAAGTTCCGGTATGCTCGGCTGACGGATGATTCGGCGAATTACCTAAGCGATACTCATCAGCTGCACGATCGGGAGACTCCGCTGCACGGACGGGCCACCTTACACCTGCGTCCGCGCCGCGAACTGCCGGACAGCCTTCGGGAGAAGGTCTACGTAGGGCTGTGCAACGACGCAGGGGCCGCTAGCAGTGTAGGAGGGAGCTGGCAAGAGGACGGCCGGATGATGGCCCGGATCAGCAGCTTCGGAGACTACGCGTTGCGGCTCGACACCGTACCCCCAACCATTCGGCGAGAACGCTTTGGCACCGATCTACGACGGGTTTCCGGATTTAGCCTGCGGATAGCCGAGGAATCGGGTGGGGGGCTGACGTACCGGGCAACGGTAGACGGAAGGTGGGTGCTGATGGAATTCGACGCCAAATCGGGACGTTTGAGCCACACCTTCGAGGCAAAACGGATTAGTGGAGGAGACATGCACCGCTTCGAGCTGGTGGTGACTGATGCACGCGGGAACGAAGCGCGCATGACGCAACGGTTCCGGCGATGATTAACTTCCGAGGTTGCTGATGACTCGCTTGATTTCAAGGAGACGCTGGGTGGCGATCTCGTAAAAGATAAATTTTCCGTCGCGCTTGGGCACCACGATATCGGCTTTCCGCAATACGGCCAGGTGTTGGGAAGCAACGGACTGCTCGATGCGCAGGGCAACAAAGATGTCGGTGACCGTGAGGTGCCCCTCCGCATACAGGAGACTAATGATACGTCGACGCAGGTCGTGGTTTACGGCGCGCAACACCAACACCGCCTGACGCAACTTGTCCGTGTCGATATCGGCCGGGCTACCGGGAAACTCTTTATCGGAGTGGTGACTTGGTTTGGGCATCGTTGTGTTGAAAATCCAGATTCTTGTCGTGAGTGTAAGTTCCCGCTCAACAATATAACATAGTTGAGAAGATGACGGGTACAAAAAAGCCTTTAACGGTTAAGTCAAAGGCTACATAACAAACACTATGAACAACACAAGATCTTAGATGGGTACTAATCGTCGTGCCCATGTATGTTACAAAGATAGTGACATAAGTTAAGAATTGCAAGTGTAATTTGAAAACATTCCATAATTTATTGGCGGGGAGAGAAAATTTCCGGAATGTTACAGATTATGGGGTGCTGTCCCCGACCTTCGGCACCGTGTCTCCCCGAATGAACGCTCAAGCCGTACTCCAAGTCCTTGAACAGCCCTCCCGGCTGGCCGAATACGAAATGGAGGAACTGCTAGGTTTGGTAAGGCGGTACCCCTACGCCACCAATTTAAGGTTGCTGGTGCTACTGAAGGCCAAACAGGCCCGGGACCCCGACTTTGAGCACTACCTCAATCGCTTTGCGGCCGCCACCTTTGACCGTGCGCACCTCTATAACGTTTTGGAGGCCCTAGAGAAGCGGGAGGAGGAGCGGGGTGAGGTACTGGAGCTACTAGAACTAGACGAGTTGGAACTCGCTGACTTCGGACCCCTGTTCGAGGAATTGCCCTCGCGGATGAATGAGTTATCCCTGCCGGACACCGAAGCTTCCCCGGGCACAATGTCCCCTCCCCCCCCGGTACCCAAACATGCGGACGTAGCTTCGAACCCGCTTCCTTTGAGTACTGCTTCACCTACGGAGTCGTTGGCATCACCGGCTACATCAGAATGGCCGACGCTGGCTGATGCTTTCTTTGAGTTAATTCCGGAACCGGACCTCCTGCCGGAGCGCGTTGATGAGTCCGCTGGGTCGCAACAAGGGGAGGAACTGCGTCCGGAAGATCCGGAGCAGTTTGCCGAGGTGGTGGCGGCTCGACGGCCCAGGCTTCCGTTGGAAGTTCGCCTGCGTAAGCTGCGTCGTAGGGGCCGGGCGGCGGGTGCCGGGACGGCCAACAGCACCGTGGACCACGGAGCCGTAGTGAGCGAAACACTGGCGGCGCTTCTGGTACGGCAGGGGCAGTTGCAGCACGCCATTAAGATGTACCGACGGCTCGTGTTGCTTTATCCGGATAAAAAACCGATCTTTGCCGCCCTCATAAAAGATTTGAAGGAAAAATTATAACATGGTCAATCTCCTCACCATCCTGACCGGCGTCGTTTGCCTGCTTCTGATGCTCGTCGTGCTCATTCAGAACCCTAAGGGCGGCGGTATTGACTCCACCTTCGGAGGTGGGCAAGCCAACCAAATGCTGGGCGCGTCCCGATCTACCGATGTTATCGAAAAAGTAACCTGGGGACTTGCCATTGCCCTATTCACCCTCTGTATCCTGACAGCCCTAGCTGTGAGTTCCGTGGGAGCCGGCGCTTCGCTGGACGCGAACTTCTAAGCGCTTGTTTGGGATTCCGCTCACCGCCGCAAACTTGCTCCTTAATTTCATGGGCCCTTTGTGGTTAGCTCAAGCCGCCCGGACCACTGGCCCGGGCGGCTTTTTTGTCCGCTTACCTACCCGAGAAACGTGTAAATAAAGGTCAGTAAAAGGATAATCGAGATGGCCGCGATGTTGAAGCCCATTCGCGTACGGAACATGGCGGGATCCAGGTCGATCGCTTTATAGTCGTCCGCTTTCTTGTCGGTGTAGATCAACACCAGCACGATTAGGGAGAGGACGATAAAGATGATGGACATGGCAGTCGGCACCCCCGGTACAGGCTGCAACAGCAAGCGAATACCCGTTGCCAGGCCAATGCCGATGACGGCTATAGATAGGCCGTTGCGTAATTTGATGTCTTTGATCAACTTGGTCGCGTGATTACGTTTCTCCTGTTCACCGTAATCCGCTGCCCGGGCCTGCTCGTCAACCCGTTGCCTGTTTCCCTTGCCGGTCAATGCGCTAATGACCACCATGAGGGCGGCAGAAATCAGGAAGATGAAGGCCATACGGTCTAGGAAGGGCAAGTCAGGCATTAGTTCCTTGAAAAGCCAGGAGAGGGGGACGGAAGCCAGCACGACCACCAGGGCCGCCTCAGCAGTGCCCCGCCGGTAGAACATGCCAAAGACGAACACGGTAAGCACACCTGGGCTGATGAAGCCGGTGTATTCTTGGATCACCTGGAATACCTGACCGGCATTCGCCAGAGCCGGGGCGACGGCCGCACCGACTAACAAGGCGGCGGCGGCAGATATCTGTCCGATCCGTACCTGCCGGTTCTGGGTAGCCATTGGGTTGATGAACTTGTTGTAGATGTCCATCGTGAAAATGGTGGAGGTGGAATTCACCATGGAGCTGATGGAAGAGCCGATGGCCGCGACCAGTGCTGCAAAAGTCAGGCCCTTAAAACCCACCCCGACGTAATTGGCCAGTACCCAGGGGAAGGCTTGGTCGGCCTTGGTGATGGGTAAGTTAGAGTGATCCTGTTCGCGCAGGAGGTACCAAGCAGCGATGCCGGGAAGCACCGCGAAGAACGGGATGAATAACTTCATGAAGGCGGCAAAGGCCACGCCGCGCTGTGCTTCGGGGAGGTCCTTGGCGGCCAGGGCACGCTGAATAATGTACTGGTTGTTACCCCAGTAGTAACTGTTTACGATCCACATGCCTCCGAGCAGGAGAGCCATACCAGGCAGGAGATTAAAGGAAGATTTGTACTCGTCGCCCGGTTGAAGGGTAGTCGGAGTCCCGTCGGGGGCAACACCCGCAGCCAATTCGTGGGCATTCGCGACGTCGAGGTAGGTGTCGCTTGGCTCGAACAGCATCTCAAAGTGATCGGGAAGCGTGTTGTAAAGGTTTCCAATGCCCGTCAACACGCTGCCGTCGCCGACAACTTCCAGGATGCCGAAAGCGGCCACGGTGCCACCGACCATCAGGACAACTACTTGCACTACGTCGGTCCACACAACTGCCTTAAGACCGCCGAAAATAGAGAAGGATGCGGAGTAGAGCACCAGCCCAACAATGCCGTAGGCAAGGGGCACGTCTAACAGCGTCTGGATGGCCAGCGCGCCCAGGTAAAGGACGGTAGAGATATTGACGAAGACAAACAGCGCGATCCAGAAAACGGACATGATGGTCCGTACAGTGCCGTCATACCGCTCTTCTAGAAACTGCGGCATCGTGTAGATCTCTTTTTTAAGGAAAACCGGCAGGAAGAATTTGGCGACGAGGATGAGGGTAATGGCCGCCATGAGTTCGTAGGTGGCGATGGCCAACCCCAGCTCGAAGCCCGACCCGTTCATCCCGATGATCTGTTCGGCCGAGATGTTGGAAGCAATGAGCGATCCCCCGACGGCCCACCAGGGGAGGCTGCGGCTGGCGAGAAAGTAGTCACTCGCCGTCTCGTTCTTCTCCCGGTTAGCGATCCAGACCCCGAAGGCGATGACCGCGACGATGTAAAACCCAAAAATCAGGGTATCGATAGTACCCAACTGACCTAACTCCATGATTCGTCTTTATAACACATGATCCAAATCTACACGCACCGCAGCGCTGCAAAGCGCGACAATATAGGCCGGGATCAGCACATAGAACGCCTGAGGTCTAAGTATCTAAATTCTCTGAGGGTAAACACGTTATCGCGCAGGGGCTCGGTACGGGCCTCGAAGTTTTGGGTAGCCATGGGGTCGTCGCGCAGCAGCCCCCGGAGCAAGTTCAGAATCAGGGTGGGATAGTGGCTCTTGTAACCGATCCTCCCCAGGTAGCGGGCTAAGTTATTGACACCGTAACCCACAAACTCTTTGTGGCCGAGCTTCAGGTGGCACCACAATTGGAGCAAACGGGAGTACACGACGAGGTCGTAGCGCAGGGGACTAGACTGGACGAGTATGGGTTGAAGGTGAACGAGAGCCTCATTGTAGTGGCGATGCAGTACGCAGAGGGCGGCCAGTTTATAGTAGAGTACCAATTGCTTGTGTCCGTCCACTCCAGTTAGTCCTTCGATCCTGGCGGCGTATTCCCGGATGGCGGTGGGGGAGTGGGGCGCGTTTTCCTCCAGCAGGAGTTGGTTGAGTTCGGCACGGAAGAGGATCAGGTCGACCATGATCTTGCTGTTGCGCTGTTGCTGAGTGGACTGAGCGGCGGCGATGAAGGACGCTAAGTGGCGGTAGAGCGTGCGGTGTTGCGCTGCATCGTGCCGGAAAAAGGCGATCAACAGCCGGCGGTCCATCCCCTTGATGTATTCAGTGGCCTCCCACTCGCGCAGCTCGTGGCGGGGTTCGATAAGGGCGGTCCACCGCTCCGCGTGCCACCCCGCCCGTTCGAGTTGCAACTGGTTGTAGTGGTACCAGAAGCGGCAGTGGTGGGCCAATATTCGTTCCTTATGGGTGGCGCTGGGCAGTATCGGATCGCTGAAGTAGTGGTGGTACAATTGGTAGAACCTACGCGCCTCCTCTGCGGAGGCCACGTGGCCGTGCAGGATGAAGTGGCGCTGAAGCGTGAGTTGGAGGTTGGACTGCCGCACTGTGTTGCCCATGACCTCCTGCCGCCTGCGGCTCTCGGTCGTAAGTGAAGTCATGCGGGCAGACGAGGCGCGGGTGATGTGTCGGCTCTCGATCGTTTTCTCGATGTCGATGATGAGCAGGTGGTGCAGATCCAGGTGATAAGCATAGGCCAACGCTTTGGCCCGCGCTAACACCTTTAGGGCGTGGAGGTAAAGGCCACGGTCGTAGAGTAAGCTGGCGTGGTCGATCTGCTCGCGGACCCGAATGGTGGGTTCCCGCCGCCGGTGCTGGAGGCGCAGGGAGTCCAGAATGCGGGAGTAGAGGTGACGTTGCAGGTTGACCAGCTGAGTGGGGCCGGTGAGGCCCAGCAGTTGGGCCAGCTTCGGATCTTCTAGGGAACCTCCATCTCCGAGATGACGAAAGAGGCGGTAAAATTTATCCCCTTTACCCGCGCCCGTCTGATTGGCGTAGCGGGTGAAGAACCGCTTCTCCGAACTGTCGAGGGTGTTAATCAGCTCAATTAGCAGTTCTTTTTTTGCAAATGCCATAACAAAAGGGGGCGTGGATGAGCGGAGTTGTTCTTTCGATTATTCACAATTCCGGCAGTAAGCCTGAGGTATATGGGATAAATGCATCCCTGGGCCCGGGCTTTGGAAATGTATATGCCAAGCAACCGAAAGGTAAGCGATCACAAAATAACTCCCTTTCTGATTTGAATAGCCTGTCCCCCTTTTGTGAACTTTGATCAACAGTTTTACCGATCGGGTTTCTGTAAGCTTCCTCTACCACACCCGCCCTTCGGGGCGGACTTCAAACTAGTATATGAAAACATTTAGCTCGCTATTGGGCCTGCTATATCTGCTTTCCGGCGGGTTGGTGGCGCAGCAACGCACCATAACGGGGACCGTTACCGATACGGACGGCCCGCTCATCGGAGCCACCGTAATGGCAGAAGGTACCACCCTCGGTACGGTGACCGACTTTAATGGGAATTTCGAACTCGCCCTGCCCGATGAAGTGTATCAACTGATCGTCACCTACACCGGCTACCAGCGGCTCAGGATGGAAGTAGGGACGGAAACGTCCCTCTCGATCACCCTGGCGGAATCGGCCCTCGATCTCAATGAGGTGGTGGTTACTGCCCTAGGGGTTAAACGGGAGAAGAAATCGCTGGGTTACGCCGTGCAGGATTTGCAGGGGGAGGCCCTCGAGCAGACGCGCAGCACCAACGTCGTTAATGGGCTCTCCGGAAAGGTGGCGGGCTTACAGGTTTCCGCAGCAAACGTACCGGGGGGAGGCTCTCAGGTTACCATCCGCGGAAACAGTTCGGTACTCGGCAACAACCAGCCGCTGTACGTGATCGACGGGGTGCCCATGGAAGGTGACTTCGCCACGCCCATCGATGGGGCCGCGGACAACAACGTCTACGGCGGCGGCATCTCCGAGATCAGCCCGGACAACATCGAATCCATTACGGTACTCAAGGGAGCTAACGCCGCCGCGCTCTACGGAAGCCGCGCCGCCAACGGCGTTATCCTGGTGACCACCAAGAATGGATCCAACGCGGAAGGGCTCACGATCAGCTACGCCGGTAGCTACTCCATCGAGAATCCCTTCATTGTCCCCGAATTTCAGAATGTATACGGCGGAGGCACAGGAGGAGTCACCTGGTACGCCGACGGTCGTAACGGCGGCATCTCCGACCCCCTGGCCGTCGATCAGTTTCGCCGGGTTTACCCCAATGCGCCCCTGGTCGGTACCGCCGGAGTAGATGAAAGTTGGGGTGCACCCATGGACGGGCGGGCGGTGCGTCACTGGTGGTCCGGCACGGAGACGGCCCCCCTCGTCCCCGCCCCCGACAGCTGGAGTAACTTCTGGGATACCGGAAACACGGCCAACAACACCCTGAGCATTTCCAACAACTACGGGAGCGGCAATTTTCGTTTCAGTTTCGGTCGGGTAGACTCGAAGGGGCTGATGTACAACAACGACTACGAGCGAAACAATTTCCGGCTGAATATTGACCAGGAGCTCGCCCCCAAACTGAAGGTCAGCGTTAGCTCGGAGTACATCAAGTCCGGATCGGACAACCGCCAGCAGCCCGGACTGTGGGAACTCGGCACCTGGCATCACCGCCACGACGACTGGGGCCGACTGCGTGATTACGCCCAGTACATGGACGTCCACATTGTCCGGGAGGGCGACGTGTATCCCTACGCCAACTGGCAGCACTCCTACGCTTCCAACCGCTTCTACGAGCAGGAGCACCTCACCAACGCAAACGAGAAAGACCGCCTGCTGGGCAATGTTGCCTTCACCTACCAATTTCTGCCCAGCCTGAGCCTGATGGTGCGGGGAGGTACCGACTTGTGGACCGACACCCGGCGCTCCGTCACCCGCAACGCCCGCATCAAGAGTGGCAGTGAGCTCAACGAGTCTTTTAGTGAGGACGTGATGCGCCGCCAGGAAACCAATCTGGACTTTATCCTAAGCTACAACAACTACTTCGGCGAGCACCTCAGCCTTAACGCCCAGTTCGGCGGCAACCACCGGACAAACTACTTCAAGCGCAACTACATCGGGGTGAACGACGCGACCATCAACGGCCTGTACAACGTCTCCAATAACGCCAGTAATAATACCAACGTAAGCCGGATCGAGGCGAAGGAGGTAAACAGCTTTTTCGGAGCGGCCAGCTTTGGCTTTAAAAGCTTCCTCTACCTCGACGTGACGGCCCGCAACGACTGGTCAAGCACCCTGCCCGTAGCAAACAACAGCTACTTCTACCCCTCCGTCAGCCTGAGTGGAGTGATTACCGATGCCCTGCAGATCAGCAGCCCCTTCCTGAGTTATGCCAAAGTGCGGGCTGGCTGGGCGCAAGTAGGCTCCGATACCGATCCCTACCGCCTGCGGCAGGTATTCGCCCCGGCGACCTCCTGGAATTCCACCACGCCCCTTTTCTCCGAGCAGGTCGCCATTGCCAGCTCGGACCTGCGGCCCGAGCGGACGACGGGTAAGGAAGTCGGGGTGGACCTGCGATTCCTCAACGGCCGCATCGGCCTGGACGTGACGGCCTACGAGCAAACCACCGAAGATCAAATCATCAACATCGCCGTCAGCCGCGCTACCGGCTACCAGAGCAAGCTCATCAACGCCGGCAAGGTGCGCAACCGTGGGGTTGAAATCATCCTGACCGGGGCCGTGATCGACCTGCCAAAGGTGGGGTGGGACGTGGCCGTAAACTACGCCCGCAACCGCAACACGGTACTGGAGCTGTATACCGACGAGAGCGGGAACGAGCTGGAAACCATTGTACTCACCACGAGTCGCGGCCTAAGTCTGGAAGCCCGCGTAGGGCAAGCCTTCGGCACCCTTTTTGGAAGCGGATACGCCCGCGTCCCCGACGGCCCGCTGGCCGGCGAGGTGATTTTCGAAAATGGCATCCCGGTCAAGGATCCGGACCTGATGGTGCTCGGCAACGTATCGCCCGACTGGATCGGAGGTATTCGCAACAACTTTCGGGTGGGGGCCTTCAGTGCCAATTTCCTGATCGATGCCCGCATCGGCGGCGACATCGCCGAACAGAGCAGCTCCCTGGGCATGCAGACCGGTGTATACCCCATGACCGCCATTGGCCGGGAGGAAGGCGTCATCGGTCTCGGAGCCCGCAACGTCGGCGATGCCGAGAACCCCGTATACGTAGTCAACGACGTGGTCGGACCCACCCGCGACGTCGTGGGCGCGCTCAGCGTACGCTACGCCAACGAGGGGGCCATCTTCGACGCCAGTTTCGTCAAGCTGCGCGAAGCGGGTATTACCTACTCTCTTCCCGCTATACTCCTGGACCAAGTATCCTTCATCCGTGCTGCCAGCATCAGCTTCATCGGTCGCAACCTAGCCATGCTGTACAGCAACCACAGCCAGGTAGACCCGGAGTTCAACGTACTCGGAGGCAACCTGCAGGGGGCCTTAAGCTACACGACGATCCCCAGTACGCGCAGCTTCGGCGTGAACCTCAACGTCACCTTTTAACAATGCTGTTTGGCTTCCCCTTGGCACCCGTCCCGATAGCTATCGGGGCGCCCAAAACAAGAATTATGAACGCTAGATACCTACTCCTTCCCTTCCTCCTGTTGCTGCTCCTTCCCTCCTGCGATGAGGGCTTCGAGGAGCTCAACGACAACCCCAACGAGCCCGAGCTGGTACCGCCGGCAACGCTCTTTCCCCTGGCCGTCCGGGAGGCCGCCCAGCGGATTCACGGACATAGCACCCGCAACGAGCGCCTGAACCTAGATGGGGGCATGCTTTGGATGCAGTACTTCGCCCGCAACCAGTATGTCAACGAAGGCGACACCTACAACCCCGCCGCCACCCTGCGTGCCGGTACCTGGGACGGTTTTTACACCGAAAGCCTGGTAAACCTGCAGACCGTCATCAACCTAACCGGCGACCCAACAGGGCAATACGGCAACCCCAACTACTCGGCCGCCGCCCTGATCATGCGCGAGTATGTGTTCTCGATCGTTACCGACACCTGGGGAGCCATTCCTTACACTCAGGCCCTGGAAGGCTCGACGGGCGGGAACCTCGCCCCGGTGTACGACAGCCAGGCTGAAGTCTACGCCGGTATCCTGGCCAACCTGAAGACCGCCAGCGATCAATTGGACCCCGCCGGTATGGCCATCGACAAGGATATCCTTTTCAACGGCGACGTCATGCTGTGGAAGAAATTCGCCAACAGCCTCCGGCTACGACTGGCCAACCGCCAGGCGGCGCGGGTGCCGGGAGAAAGCCAGGCCATCTTCGCCGAGATCATGGGGAATCCCTTACAATACCCCATCGTTACCGCCGAGGATGAGGCCCTCTACTTTTATCCTACGGCCCGGCAGAGCGGCGAGAACAGCAACAGCTGGTACGAAACGATGGTGATCGGCGGCCGGGAAGACTGGTCCATCAGTACCACCCTCATCGCGGCGATGGCGGACGGGGAAGGCAACGCCACCGACCCCCGCCTGGAGGTGTACGCGGAGCCCGCCCTCGCGGGTGACTACGCGGGCAAGTACGCCGGTGCGCCCAACGGACTTCCCGAAGGAGATGCAGTGGCTTACTACACCACCGCCAGCCGGCCCGGTGCCCGCTTTGTGACCGAAACTCAGCCCTTCCCCCTCATCACTTTTTCCGAAATCAGCTTCATCCTGGCGGAAGCCACCCTGGACGCCGACTACACCTCGACAGGTAGTGCCACGGCATACCTTGGCGCCGGCATAAACGCCTCCTTTAAACAGTATGGCCTCACGACCCCCGAGGGCTACCTCGCCAAGCTGAGCACGGACAAAGAGACCGTCCTGACCGAGAAGTGGAAGGCACTCTTTCAGCAGGGCATCGAAGCCTGGACAGAGTACCGCCGAACGGGCTACCCCGTACTCCCCGCGCCGGACCCCCGCGCCGTGATGGAAAACGAGGGCAAGGTGCCCCGGCGTCTGCGCTACCCCGAATCGGAATACAGCCTCAATGGGGCCAACGTTGCGGCGGGCGTAAGCCTAAATGGCGGTCCCGACAATAAACTCACCGAACTTTGGTGGGCCGAATAGGTCCCCCCGCACTTTTTCAACCCCTATCGCTTCCTCACTTATGAAAACGCTAACCCTTCTTCTCCCCCTATTCCTGCTGTACTCCTGCGTAGACGACGAGATGGCCTTTACGGTGGAAGCCTCCCCAGTTAAGATCGAAATTGTCGCCCTCGCTGATGCCCCCGCAGGGATGGTCTCCTACGAGGGCACCTTCACTAGGCTCAACAAAGATGGAATCCTGGACCACCAAGTCGGCATCATCGCCACCCCGGTTGCTAATTTAGCGTTGACGGTCTACAGCCAGAACCAGGAGCTGCTACAAACAGTCGTGACCGACGCCAACGGCAAGACCGTCTTTTCCGTGTCGGCTGCCAAACTCACGGGGGTCACCCGGCTCGAGTGGGCGGGCACCCTTGACGGCAAGGCCTTCCGCATCCTCACCAACCTCTGACCGACGAACGTGTCACCGGTTTTTGCTCTCCCCTAATTTTCAAACCGCACCAACGCAATTACAACATGACTTCACTTTCCTCCACCCGCCGCCAGTGGCTCCGTCGCGCCGCCCTGACCGGTGCCGGCCTGGCCGCTATTCCTTCCCTCCAGCTTGCGGCCCGTCCAAGCGCCGTGGTTAGACCCAGCTTTGCCGAGTACCTACCCCAATTGGAGTGGGAGCGGAGCCTGGCCAAGCGTGCCCCCCTTAAGGCCCGCATGCTCGCCAACGAGAATCCCTATGGGCCCTCGCCTAAGTGCATCAAGGCCGTTGGTGCTTACGCCGGTGCCGGCAACCGCTACCAGCACGAAGCCGCAGCCGAGCTGCGCACCATGATCGCCGAGTTTGAGGGCGTACCGGAAGACCACATCATGCTGGCCCCCGGTTCCTCCGACGTACTGGAAAAAATGGCCATCATCCACTTCCAGGAGGGGGGCAATGTAGTTGCCGCCGATCCTGCCTACATGTCCCTGATCAAGGTGGTCATGGGAATGGGAGGTGAGTGGAACAAGGTGCCGGTTACGGAAGACTGGGCCCACGACCTGCCCGCCATGAAAGCCGCCCTCAACAAGGACTCGAAGATGGTCTACATCTGTAACCCCAACAACCCCACGGGCACCCTCACTGACAACGACGCCCTCAGGCAGTTCTGCCACGAGGTGGCGGACACCACGCCGGTCTTCGTCGATGAGGCGTACCTGGAGTTCCTGCCCGACTACAAGTCGAAAACGATGGTCCCCCTGATCCTGGAGGGCAAGAACGTGATCGTCGCCCGCACCTTCTCTAAGATCCACGGCATGGCCGGCCTCCGCGTCGGCTACGGCGTGGCCCTTCCCGAAACCCTGGAAAAAGTATACCAGATCAGCCGCGGCAACATGGGGCTATGCAAGACCTCGCTCGCAGGCGCCATGGCCAGTATGCAGGATGAGGCGTTCCAGGCTTCCAGTCGCGAACAGACTGCCGCCTTCCGCGCACAGACCTACGCCGGCCTGAAGCGGATGAGCCTGGAGTACGTACCCTCGGTGACCAGCTTCATTCTGTTTCCAATCAGCATGCCCGGAGACCAATTTCTGGAGGGTATGACGGACAAGGGCGTAGGCGTACGGGCCTTCAACATCTTTGGGCAGGATTACTGCCGCGTAAGCGTAGGCAAGCCGGAAGAAGTGGACATGTTTCTGTCCGCGCTAAGCGAAGTTTTGGTGTAATCTATTCGTTTTCCTAGGCTCCGGAGTGGCCTAGTTGGTCCCTCCGGAGCTTCTTCAATTTCCATTATTGACTCCCCCATGAATCCAGCCTTACAGAAAACCTTCTCCTTCGCGCTGCTTATTCTTGCCGGCTACCTCATCCAACGGAAGCTGGCGAGCAAGCAGGACCTGAGTGGCATCAAGGTCCTGATCCTCAGCATCATCCTTCCGGCTACCATCTTCGTAGCCCTGCTTAAAGTAGAAATCTCTAGCAGCATGTTGCTGCTGCCTTTGGCCGCGCTAGGACTCAACCTGACCCTGTACGTGGTCTCCGGGTTGGTGCTGCCTAAGCTCGGATTGCAGTCGGGTAGTACGGACTGGCGCACCATGATGCTGTTACTGCCTTCCTTGGCGCCCGGTCTCAGTGTATTTCCCTTCATCCTAGAGTACCTGGGCGATAGCCCCCTTGCCCTCGCGGCCCTGGCTGACGTCGGGAATAAGGTATTCGTGCTAGTCATCCTCTATCTAGTCGCGATGAATTGGTACTATGCGCGGCGGGGCGCGGGTGCTACGAAAGTGGATCGGAAGGGGAAGCTGAAGGGGTTGGGTCTTTCTCTGCTCCGGGAGCCCGTCAACCTGGTCATACTAGGCGCCCTATTGATGTTGGCTACCGGCTTCACCCTCAACGATCTGCCCCAATTTGCGGAAGAAACGGTAGTCCGGCTGGCAGCGCTGATGAGCCCCGTCATCCTGCTCTTCATCGGTATGGCCGTTAAATTTCGGCGAGAGGAGGTTGGCTTAATCTTACGGGTTCTGTGCTTTCGTTCCGGCCTGGCCTTTTTCCTGAGTGCTGTCTTGATCTACACAATTGGACTATCGGGCCCTATGGCCCTGTTGACGGTAGTTTTCGCTCAGTGCGCCGTTAGCTTTTGGCCCTTTGCGCATATGTCAGCCGTGGAAGCCCTGCGAGAGAGAGGAGATACCGCCATTTTTAATTTGGATCTCGGCCTCAACGTTCTGGCGTTTTCGCTTCCCTTTTCTACCTTGATCATACTGACCGTACTGAGCTGCGGAAACTGGTTTGCAAGTCCCGGAGTAATTGTGCCCGCGGCCCTGCTAATACTGATCATCCCCGCGACCTATGTTTTGCGTCCGGTGCTGCAGTCGCGGGAGGTAAAAAACGCCCGCGCCTAGATTCGTGTCACAAGCTAAGCCCTTCAGTGTCGCTACGGTGCATGGCGATGGCGGATTGCGTGAGCACGTAGCGATGAAAGGCTACGTTGTCCCGGACATCCAAGTCCTCATAAGGTACTGGGAGATCAGGTAAGAAGCTGTAATCATCCTTTCCAATTTTGGGATGGAAGGTGAGACGTCTCTCCGGGCCGTCTAGGTAGAAGTAAGAATGGTGAATAGCGAAGTGAACGCTGTCCGAAGTGGACTCTGTTTCCTGAACGACCACAATAAGGTAGCTGATTTTACCACTGTCCTTATTCCAAACCAAGTCTTTCAGCACCCCGATACAGTGACCCTTACCGGAGTAGACATCGGTACCCAGAAGTGAAGAGACCGACAAGATAGGGCTGGTCATGTGTGCGGTTACTTGCGAACTGCGGCTCGCTTGGCCACCTTAGCAGCTTGTTTGGCCTTTTTAGTCGTCATTGCGCCGATTACAGCTTGAATGATCGGAAGGAGGAACCTACTCATAGTGACCAAGGAAGCAAGGGTCTTGGTCCGATTCCGTCTTTTACCCCGACCCTTATAGGGCCTGCCGTCCGGATACTCGTGCACCACGCGGGTTTCCTTGATGACCGGTGTTTTGCTATCGTTGGCAGAGAGCAGGCGTTTTAGAAAAATAAGGCCGACCACGGCGCCACCGGCGGGCATGGCCACTTTTTTTAGGAGAAAGTTGCTGGCATTTCCCTTAGTAGTTCCAATAGTGTGGGCGAATTCTCGCTTAGCCACTTCGGCCTCCAGACGGATTTCCTTTTTCCGCTTCTGTAATTCAGGTAGGCTAGTGATTTTGGCTTTCTTAATCATCTTATACTTCTTTACCGTCGTGTTCAAAAAACTTAGTGATCACCTTACTGACCGTGGGGTTAACAATGAGCGTGTTCTTCAGCAACAGTACTAAAAGGAAAATGACGAGTAAAATGATCGTCACCAAACCGAAGCCATAGACGCTGTTATCAAAGGCTGTAGAAAGTGCAAACCCTAGAGTAACCAGCGCGAAAAAAAGGGTAATAAGGCCGACTATGGCCAGCACAATTCCCGTAATAACGCCGGAAATGACACCGGCGGAGGTCTCCGCAAGGTTCAGCTTTAGTTGTTCGATTTTCTTCTCTACCAGACGTGAGGCGTATCCGTAACTCTCTCCTAGTTGTTCTAGTAGCTCTTCTTTGGCGTGCATGTATTATAGTTTAAATAAGAGCGGCCATGCAGTGGTCGGTACATTGCATGGCCGCTATGCGGTTAAGCGAAGGGGTAAGACAGAATTGCCTTAGCTCTTCTCGGTTGTGCGATCGATGCGCTCGCGCGATTCGTCCATTTTACGTTCGGCCTTATTGACGCCCCGGTTGAAACTGCTCTCCGTCTGATCGACGGCAGACTTGGCCGAGGTGTTGAGGGAGGTGGCTTTTTGATCCACGTTCTTCTTTACCGAATCCGCCTGGGCTGATGCCCACTGTTTGCCTTCTTCCAACTTGACCTTTGCCTGGGAGGTAAGGTCATTGGTCTTTTCCTTGGCCTGGTCCAGGTATTCCTGACCCTTGGTTTTAGCAGTGTCAACCAGTTGGTTTGCTTTGGTGGAAACCTGACTGGAGTATTCGTTGATCTGGTTGCCGTACTCATCAAACTGAGCCTTTGCCTTGCGCTGCATGGAGCGGCCTTCATTGGAATTAAGGTAGTACCCTACGGCAATACCTGCCAAGAGGCCAAAGCCAAGCGCCCACCCCTTTCCGGAACTGTTGTTGTCATTCATGTTGAGGATAAATTTAGATTAGTGAGCATCAATACGACGTTCGTAAGTTAGATCGTGCCGAGGGTAGCGAATGTTCATTGAGAACGCTTAGACCCCGCTTCACGCAGTAATTTTAGACATTTCTGGGCCCCTGACGACATGATGCGGACGAAATCTGGTGTTTTAAATTACCAAGTTGTCACATCATATAGCTCCATTTGTCGTTACCACCTTATCTTCGCGATGCTATAACTTGAAAATCAGTAACTAATAAACCCCTGCTAGTGAACTTTTTATCCAGCAACATTAGATTTTTGCGCAAACGGCTAAAGCTTTCGCAACAGCAGCTCGCCGATGATCTGGCTGTCAAGCGTAGCAACATTGCTGCCTATGAGACCAAAAATGTAGAACCCCGCCTGTCTTTGATCAATCGCATGGCCCAGTACTTCAATGTCCCTCTTGAAGACATCGTCATCACTGATTTGGCGACCGTCAATGTTGATGGCAGGCAGGGCGGCTCCCATGGCGCATCTGGCATAAGTCACAGTTCGCTAGAAGAAATCAAGGTAGTTTCCGACAAGATCCAGCGCATGCTGGATGGTTTCAAGGTGTTCTACGAATTCAAACGTGAATCCAACGAAAACACCAAAGCGGGCGCTGATGGGGACATCGAAAACTTCCTAGTGTTCATCAATCACATGTCGGAGTACAACCGCTTGATTGAGAATTCCCTGAATCCGGCTACCCTCGACGCGGACAACGGTAATCTGGTGTTGACAGAGGATTAAGTGCGTAAGCACGGGCTCCTAAAAAAAGAAGCTAGCCTAATTCATCCGCGACTTCCTGTAAACTCAATGCGATCTCGTCGGTTCCAGGGAAGTCGATTTGTCTAAGCATGGCGATGCTTTTACGCAGCTTAATCTGGTTGTTGCGTCGGCGTTCCCATTCCAGTTCCCGTTTGGCCATAGCCTGTTGGTTATGCTGGATGATGGTTCCTAAAAGTTCCGGGAGGTTGCGTAAATTTTCCTTCAGGAGATAACCAGATGCGCCATTCAGGATGGCTTCCGCTACCTTCTCCTCATCATTTAAAATGCCGGTGATGAAAACAAACGGAGTACTGTCGAGGTGTTCCCGCACGTAGAGCAGCGCTTCAAGTCCATTCATGTCCGGCAGGTTATAGTCCGACAAGACTATATCGGGCTGAAACATCGCCACTTTTTCTTCAAATTCGCCCCGGTGACGGGCAACGGCGAAGAGGACGCTAGGATTAAACTTTTTCACCTGCCTCTTGACCAGCTCTAAATCCACCGGCATGTCTTCTAGTACGAAGACCTTGAAAATTTCGTCGCTCACAACAGGTTAATTTGACTTAGGAATGGCGTTCAATCAGTTCGATAATGGTGCTGCCCCCTACGGCACCCTGTACCCGATCGATCAACTCCCCATCCCGAACAAATAGGAGGCCAGGGGGATTAGTCACGTTGAATATTTTGCAGATCCGGGGACAATCTTCGACGTCCGCCACCCCGAAGAGTACTTTGCTATAGCGGCTGGACAGTCCCTTTAACAGGGTCCCCAGAATTATCCCGTGACCGTCCCAGGAGGAGGTAATTAACAAGAGGGAGAGGCCCGGCTGCGACAGCAGTTCATTTATTTGCCCATCTAGGATGGTTGTGAGAGCTTCGCCGCGCATTGAGTGTATTCCGGATTCCCGTGCCAAGCAAAATAGCCGGGATTTGGTCGGAATAACGAGGGAAGTCGAATCATGTTCGCAGTTCCGATATTTAGAGCTTGTTTGGGATTCCGCTCACCACCGCAAACTTGCTCCTTTGCGTCTACGCTTCCCCTCAAAGAGCGTCATCTAGCCCGCTAGGCTCCCCTTTTGGGAGGCTCGAATAAACCCAAATTAGCGGCGTTTTCGTTAGGCTCGGAAAACCCAAACAAGCGCTTAACAATTGCTCCCCCCCAAAAGAGAGGGGAGCCGAGTTACTGCTGCTCTCCAACTTACTGTATTTAGTCAAATACCTAAATTAAAGGCCGTCGCTGCTGATTCTCTATGGGGTAAAGGCTTGTGATACAGTATTTTGGTAACGTGGCATGCTATTTGATGAGAAAGGGAGAGTGCGCTACACCACCTTCACACACTATTTTATCGACTTAGCATGACCAACCAGCAGTTTATGTCCGAAATGGACCGACTCGAGAATATCCTCTTTTCTTTCGCACTACGCCTTACCCGTAACTATGAGGACGCACAGGACCTCATGCAGGAAACCATCTTCCGCGCCTACAAGCACCGAGATAAATTTGCAATGGGAACCAACTTTAAAAGCTGGTCTTCGACCATTATGCGTAACACCTACATCAACCGCTACCGGAAGATGAAAAGCCGCAAACACGTCAACGAACCGGTGGAGAGCTTCCTTTTTGCCGTAGAGAACAAAAGTGCCATCGCCAACGGTGGAGAGATGAACATGCGCATGGAGGAATTGGAGGATAAACTGCGGCAAATCAGTGAGATTTACAGCGTCCCCTTCCTCATGTTTTACCGGGGCTACGAGTACAAAGAGATTGCAAGCTATCTGAATATCCCCATCGGCACCGTAAAAAGCCGTATATTTCTGGCCCGTAAGAAACTCAAGACGCTGATTGGCGAACGCCCGGCTGCGCTCTAAAATCTTACTTCCTTCCGACTTTTGAACCAAATAAGTGTTACTGATGCAGCTTCGCACACTAGGGCGTGGCTGCATCAGTTATGTGATCGTAGGTAGCACAACTTTTCTTCTGAGGAGTTGTATGGTCACCCGTTGTTGACTTACATTTTCCGCCACTAGTTTCTAGGGGCAAGAAATTGGATGTCAAACCTTCATGCCGAGCTGGAGCGTTAACAAACCAACCGTTTTCTCCAACCCGGTCTTTTTTGGTTCAAGATTTCCTCGATGAGGCGTGAAAAATTTGTTTTTAATCCGCGGACCCTTCAGTACGAACGGGTAATAGAGCCGTTAAGCTTCACCTTATTGCGTTCTTTCGGCTTCTTTTGTGCGGCCGTACTGATAGGCTTGCTTTTCATGGCCGCCGTGCACCGCTATTTCCCCAGTCCCAGCGAGCGGCTGCTGCTGCAGGAATTGGAGATTGCTAAAACCGAGAACGAGGCCCTGGCTACTCGGTACGATGAGCTCTCCGGGGTAGTTTCTCACCTTCATGACCGGAGCAACAATACCGTCCGCCTTGCCTTGGGAATGGAGCCGATTGATGATGACGTCTTTATGGGCGGTCGGGGTGGCCACGATGCCTATACCGACCTGCGGAGTTTCCCGAATGTAGGAGCCGAGATGGCGGATCTCCGAGAAACCATGGACCGCCTGCGCTACCAGGTTGACCTGCAGAGCCGGTCAATCGATGAAGTGACAGACGTGGCGCTGCGTAAGGAAGATATGTTAGCGGCCATCCCCAGCATCAAGCCCATTCGGAGCGACCAATTCGTGCGAAAAATGGCTAACTTATCCGGCTTTGGTTACCGAATTCATCCCACCCTCCGCGTAAAGAAAATGCACCATGGCATTGACTTTAACTGTGCCAAGGGCACAGAGATTCAAGCTTCAGGTAAAGGGGTCGTAGAGTTTGCCGGTCGGGCCTCCACCTTCGGAAACTGTGTGGTCATTGACCACGGCTATGGATTCAAGTCCCGGTATGCCCACATGAGTGCCATAAAGGTGAAGAAGGGACAGGAAGTTAGCCGTGGATTCCTGATCGGTCTGGTAGGGAGTACCGGGCGAAGTACCGGCAATCACCTCCACTACGAAATTGAGAAAGATGGGCAGCGGGTGGATCCTATCCAATATTGCTATGACGGACTCACTACGGAAGAATACCGGGAACTGGTTTCGGCCTCCCGGCAGATGAACATGTCCTTCGACGAATAATAGAAAGGGATTTTACAAACCAATCTACTCGGGGCAGTCTTCGCAAGGGGGCTGCCCCTCTTCGTACGGCTACGGCACCTGCGCCCGCGCCGGCTAATGTTATGAGTACGCTTGCACAATAACTTAAAATCAGTATCTTTGCACCCGCTTTGGACCTACCCACAGGACTGAAGCATGCGGAACCATTGTTTTTAACTAATCAGTACACCTGATCCGATGAGAAATTACGAGACTACATTCATCGTAGACCCAGTGCTGTCGGGGGATGAGATCAAAACGACAGCTCAGGCGTACGTAGACAACCTCCAGCAGGAGGGCTGTGAAATTGTTTTTGTGGACGAGATGGGCCTGCGCACGCTGGCCTACGACATCAACAAGCGCAACAACGGTGTCTACTACTGTGTGGAGTATACTACTCCAAACGGCGCCTTTCTGAAAAATTACGAGTTGGCCTTGCGGCGCGACGAACGCATCCTGCGCTTCCTGACGGTTGCTCTGGATAAGTACGGCGTACAGTACAACGCCGACAAGCGTGCCGGAAAGATCGGTAAAGCCAAGCGTCACAAGCAGGAGAAGCCGGCCAAAAATGAGCCCGCCGCCCACGGCATCAGCCGTAAGAAGGCCGATAGCCCTCACCTAACCGGGGTGCCTTCCGGAGACGCCGAGTCCTTCAAAGAGGAGGAATAAGCCTCTGCCTTCCGGCCCCTACATGGGGGAATAACCACCGTAGTCACTTTTAAATACAACCCGTCATGGCCAGTCGCGATGATATTAAGTTTCTCTCCAATCCCAAGATTGGAGGACGCAGAAAGAAGTACTGCCGCTTCCGTCGGTTCGGCATTAAGTACATCGATTACAAGGATCCTGACTTCCTCCTCACCTTCGTGAATGAGCAGGGCAAAATTCTTCCCCGCCGCATTACCGGTAACTCCCTGAAGTACCAGCGCAAGGTCGCCTCCGCCATCAAACGGGCCCGTCACCTCGCCATGCTGCCGTACGTCACGGACCTCTTAAAATAGGGGACGAAGGGGGAACGGGATTGAAGGATTAAAGGCAGCCCTTCATCCTTCAATTCCTCCCTTCTCCCTCTCATCTAACCGGCGTATACCACGGGGTACCGCCCCGAAAGGCCGGGACAACATAATTCGTTATGAAAGTAATTATGCTGCAAGACGTCGAGAAAGTCGGCGATAAGCACGAAGTTATCCAGGTAAAGGACGGCTTCGGCCGCAACTACTTGCTACCCCGCGGGCTCGCCATCATTGGCAACAAGTCCAACATGGGCCGCCTGAATGAGATGATTCGCCGGGAGAACGCCCAGGAGCAAAAGAAACTAGACGTTTACCGCGACATCGCCAAGAAACTGGAGGGTAAAACCCTTCGGGTGGGTGCCAAGTCCGGAACCAGCGGTCGCATTTTTGGATCGATCACACAACTCCAAATCCGTAATCTCTTACAGGAGCAGTTCGGAGTGGATGTAGAGCGTCGCAAGATCGTTTTGCCCGACGAGGCTAAGGACCTGGGCACCTACCAGTTCACGATGCGGCTACATCCCGACGTAGTGAAGCAGATGGACATGGAGATCGTTCAGGAGTAAGTTCCCTAGGGTTAAGATTCCATTACGGATTACAGGGATGGGCGCTTCCACGTGCCTCCCCGTTTTCGTTGTACTACCGGCTTATACAAGGCCTTCGCGCACGAAATCGTGTAGGTGCACAAAGCCTAGGTAGTTTCCGGAAGCCCCAGTAACGATGAGTTGGCTGATGCTGTTTTCTTGTAGCACATTAAGGGCACGAATAGCGAGCGCGTCCTCTGGAATGGTCTTCGGCTTGTGGCTCATCATGTCGCTGGCCCGTACGCCGGTCAGGTCTTCCCGCTGATTCAGTAGGCGGCGGAGGTCGCCGTCGGTCACGATCCCGAGGAGCTCGCCCGATGCGGGGTCGACCACAGCGGTGGCTCCCAGACATTTGGAGGTCATCTCGTAGAGCGTATCCCGGATAGGGGTTTTGGGATGAACGACCGGTTTTTGATGGAGGGGGTACAAGTCAGAAACCTTCAGGTAAAGTTGCTTTCCCAGGGAACCCCCCGGGTGGAAACGGGCAAAGTCCGCCGGCGTAAATCCTCGGAGCGCGAGCAATGCGGTAGCCAGAGCATCGCCCATCGCCATTTGTAGGGTAGTACTGGTGGTCGGAGCGAGCTGATTGGGATCCGCCTCCCGCTCGAAGGGAGTGTGGAGGAGGTAATCCGCGCGGCGTGCCAGGGTAGAATCTCGCCGACTGGTCATGGCCACCAAGGTGTTGCCCATATTTCTGACCAGTAGAGAAAGAACGTTGATTTCCGCGGTCTCGCCGCTGCGGCTTAGCACCAGGACGACGTCGGTAGCTTGCA
This sequence comes from Lewinellaceae bacterium, assembly GCA_963710195.1. Lineage (GTDB taxonomy): Bacteria > Bacteroidota > Bacteroidia > Chitinophagales > Saprospiraceae > Neolewinella. The sequence goes on along the minus strand of CAVPZF010000001.1, from coordinate 341,561 downwards.
CCATTCCGATATCGCCGTGGATCGCGTCGCCTGCGTGTAAAAAGAAGGCCGGGGAGCCGGTAGAATTAAGCGTAGCTACAATCTTTTGGGCCACTAAAGCGGTTTTACCCACGCCAGTCACGATTATGCGTCCCCCGGACCGGAAGATTTCCTCAACGCAGGTGGCAAAGTCCTCTCCGATACTTTTCGCCAGTCGATCCAACGCGTCTGCTTCAATTTGTAGGGTTCGACGACCGGTTTCGGCAACGAGACTACTCAAGATATTTTATATTTTAGCGTTAGACACCAGTTGATGAAACGTAGAAGTCTACTTCTTTCAGTGCGGTCCGAGGATCGGGCAAGCACTACTCAGTTAACCGAAAGCATTAAACCAAACACGGACCTAGTTCGTGCCGTTCACCCTACTACTTAGATTCCTTGTTCCTACACGGACCGCAACTGTGCTGCACGTACCGTAAATGTAGTGTGGAACGTGACAAAGCGTAACAACCGTATGACTGCAAAAGCGTCAGTTAGTTTTCTTGAAAAAGCTTTATCTGAAACCTTCGGGTTCGACACCTTTAAGGACAGTCAGGAAGCCATTATTCAATCGTTGTTTGACGGCAAGGATACGTTTGTCATTATGCCCACCGGCGGCGGCAAGAGTCTTTGTTACCAACTACCGGGCATCATGATGGATGGCTGTGCCCTGGTGATTTCCCCCCTGATTGCCCTGATGAAAAATCAGGTCGATTCCATCCGGTCCCACGGAGAGAGCGACGAAATCGCCCACTTCCTCAATTCCTCTTTATCTAAAACGCAGATGCGTCAGGTTAAGGAGGACATCATGTCGGGGAAGACCAAGCTGCTCTTCGTGGCTCCGGAAACCCTCACCAAGGAAGAAAACATTGAATTCTTCCGGGAGGCCACCATCTCTTTCGTTGCTATTGACGAAGCGCACTGCATCTCGGAATGGGGACACGACTTCCGTCCCGAGTACCGCCGCATTCGGGAGATGCTCGACTTGATCGGCCATGATATTCCCATCATCGCCCTGACCGCTACGGCCACGCCAAAGGTGCAGTCCGATATCGTCAAGAACCTGCGGATGGGCGAGGACCAGAACACTTTCGTCTCCTCCTTTAACCGAGATAACCTTTACTACGAAGTTCGGCCAAAGGGGAAGAAAGAATATACCTTCCGCCAGATCATCAAAATCGTCAAGGAGATGCCCGACCAATCCGGCATCATCTATGTACAAAGTCGCAAGTCCGCGGAGGAGATCGCCCAAGCGCTCGTGGTGAACGGTATACGGGCCGCTCCCTACCATGCCGGGCTGGACCCCAAGACTCGCTCCCGCACCCAGGACCAGTTCCTGATGGAAGACATTGACGTTATCTGTGCCACCATCGCCTTTGGCATGGGCATCGACAAGCCGGACGTCCGCTTCGTCATGCATTACGACATTCCCAAGTCGATCGAGAACTACTACCAGGAAACCGGACGGGCCGGTCGTGATGGATTAGGAGGACGCTGCATTGCATTCTACGCCTACAAGGATATCCTGAAGCTGGAAAAATTCCTCCGCGATAAGCCGCTTATGGAGCGCGAGATGGGGGCCCAGCTCATGCAGGAGGTCATGTCGTATTCCGAAACCACGGCCTGCCGCCGCCGCTTCCTGCTTCATTACTTCGGGGAAGAGTACAACGAGGCGAACTGCAACAAGATGTGCGACAACTGTCGCCACCCCCGGCAGCGTGTGGAGGTCACTCAGGAATTAGTGGAGGCGCTGGAGGCGGTCAAGGCCTTAGACCAGAATTATCCGCTGAAAACACTTAGCGAGTTTGTTCTTGGAAAGGAGACCAAGCAGATGTTGGATTATGGGTTCACGAAGCTGCCCGGTTTTGGCGTGGGGAAGGATAGGGAAGAGGTATTTTGGAGCTCCGTGTTTCGGCAGGCGCTGCTGAATAACCTGCTCCGCAAGGATATTGAATCGTACGGTACGCTCAAGATCACGGAGGAGGGAGAGGCCTTTCTCGCTACGCCAACCAAGTTCGACATTCCCATCGATCATAATTTTGAAAAGGAATTAGCCGAAGATATTCGTGGGGAGGCCGATGATGCCAGGGCAGTAGTACTCGACGAGGCGCTTTTAGTAGCCCTACGCGACCTCCGCAAGAAGGAAGCCAAGCGGCTCGGCATTCCTCCCTTCGTAATTTTTCAGGATCCTTCCCTGATCGACATGGCCACCCGCTATCCGATCGATCTGGAGGAAATGAAAAACATCCACGGGGTGAGCATTGGTAAAGCCCGGCGTTACGCTACGCCGTTCCTCGTCCTGATCGAGAAGTACTGTGAGGAAAATGGCATTGACCGGCCCAGCGATTTTGTAATCAAGCAGGTCGCCAACAAATCGAAGACCAAGGTGAATATCATCCAGGGCGTAGACCGTAAACTCCCATTAGAGGACATCGCCTCGGGCAATCAACTCACCATGGACGAGCTCCTCAGCGAGATGGTCGTCATTGTCGCTTCCGGCACCAAACTAAATATCGATTACTACGTGGAAGAGGAAGTGGATGAGTACAGTATGGAGGAAACCTATGAGTACTTCATGGGGGCTGACTCCGACGACCCAGATCTAGCCTTCCAACAACTAAAGGAAGAAGACGTGACGATCGAGGAGATCAAACTGGTACGCATCAAGTTCCTTAGTGAAATGGCGAATTAAAAAGGATCGAGGGAAGAGAGGATAAAAAGATTGCGGTCAGCCCATCAATCCTTATTAACCTCTGTTCCTCCAATCCCTAATAAGCGGAGGATGAGGGATTTGAACCCCCGGTACCCGTAAGGGTACACCTGATTTCGAATCAGGCACGTTCAACCACTCCGCCAATCCTCCGGAGCGGGGCAAATTTAAGGCAGATAGTTGAAACAATTTGTGTTTACCGCCCTATATTTGATGTGCCGCGCAAACCGTATGCTTCTCAGTTCCTGTCCTGTCTTTTTTACTCGTGGCGCTTTTCTAAGCTTTTTATTACTCGTGTATGTATTCGCAGGAATACGCTGCCGTAGCCCTCAGCCGGGTGCCGTCCATTGGGCCTAAGTTATTTCGCGTACTGGTCAATCATTTTGGATCACCTGCCGAAGTCCTTGCTGCGTCCTCCGCGGAATTACTCCTAGTTGAGGGCATTGCGGAAAAGACGGCAGCTCACTTTACCGGAGATCGCCACTTGCGGGAAGCGGAAGCAATCTTGCGCTTTAACCAATCGCATGGCGTGTCCACACTGGTGGTAAACGGCTCGAGATACCCTCCGGCACTCCAGTCCTTTTCCACGGCGCCAGCCGTGCTATACTGCATGGGGAAGATAGAGGTAACTCCCGATCGAACCGTAGCCATAGTAGGTACGCGAAAGATCAGCGCGGCCGGGCACGAGCAGGTAGAGCGTTTGATCGATCCCCTGGCGGCCTACGGGGCGCTTGTCGTGAGTGGCTTGGCCTATGGGGTAGACGTGGCCGCCCACCGGCGTTGTCTACAGAGCGGAGTCGGCACGCTTGCCGTGATGGGAAGTGGATTACAGCACATCTATCCGGCGCCGCACCGAGCCATCGCCAGAAGAATCAGTGAGCAGGGTGGGGGGCTGCTGACCGAGTACCCGCCCTGGCAAGGTCCGGAACGCGAGCACTTTCCGGCACGTAACCGTATTGTCGCGATGTTGTCGGCCATGACGGTGGTGGTAGAATCCAATACCACGGGAGGGTCGATGATCACGGCTAACATGGCGCATGCGTACGGGCGCAGGGTAGGGGCCTGCCCCGGCCGGCCGGGCGACCCACACACCGCCGGCTGTAACGCGCTGATCCGCTCGGGAAAGGCCCACCTGATCGAGCAAGCCGGAGATATCGTGAACTTGTTGGGATGGGAAGAACGCCAGCAACGAGAAGCCCAATTGCAATTGTTTACGGAACTCAGTACGCACGAGCGAGCACTCGTAGATTTTTTGTGTGCTGCCCCCCAATCCTCGGTGGACGAGATGCATCATCACCTGGGGCACTCCCCGACGCAACTAGCGGGGATGTTGCTTACCCTCGAAATGCAGGGTGTAATCACTACGCTGCCCGGGCGGCGGTACCGAGTTTCGGCGAGCTAGATTGGGGCAGCACAGTCCTGCGAATTCACCCATTACTTGATAGCGGCCCGCCCCGGCCGGGGCGGTGGATCAGTTATCTTTGACCCATGAGTCACGTAAAATTCATGCTGGGATGCCTCCTCACCACGGCATTCCTTGCCTGCCCCCCCGCCCCCACCGAAAGCCTAACCCAGCAAGACGGTCGGGTAAACACCCCACCGGCAGACCGAGATGCTGCTCGCCTATCGGACAATTCCCCCCCGTCAGGCCGCCTAGCGCGTGGACCTAAGAATATTGTTCTGATGATTGGTGATGGGATGGGCGTGACTCAAATCTCCGCTGGCCTGTACAGCAACAACAATCACCTCCACCTGGAGCGCTTTCCCGTTATCGGCCTACACAAAAGTTATAGCGGAGACAACCTCATCACGGATTCTGCCGCCGGGGCAACGGCTTTTAGTGCCGGGGTAAAAACTTACAACGGGGCCATTGGAGTGGACATGGATACCCTACCGGTGACGACCATCCTGGAAATGGCGGAGGCTGCGGGCATGCCGACGGGCCTCGTGGCGACCTCCTCCATCGTACACGCCACCCCAGCCTCCTTCTATGCCCACGCTGCCCTGCGTAAGAACTATGAGGAGATCGCCGCGGACCTAATGAACACGGATATCGATCTGTTCATCGGCGGGGGAGCCAAGTTCTTCGAGCGCCGCGAGATGGACGCCCGTGATCTTAGTACGGAGCTCCGGGACCGGGGCAGTGACGTGCGGTCTTTTGTCGATACCAACCTTAAGGACCTAAAGGTGGACCGGGCCAGAAACTTTGCCTACTACACGGCAGATGGGGAACCCCTGCCGCTGAGCCAGGGTAGAAATTACCTCGTGGAGGCCAGTAAACTCGCAGTAGAGTTTCTGCATGAGCGGGATACAAAGGACCGCGGTTTCTTCCTCATGATCGAGGGTTCACAAATCGATTGGGGCGGGCATTCCAACGACAGCGATTACATCATCTCCGAGGTCCTGGAATTCGATCAGGCAATCGGGGAGGTCCTGAACTTCGCCCAGCGGAATGGAGAGACCTTGGTCATCGTCACGGCGGATCACGAGACGGGCGGCTACGCCATTCAGAACGGCTCCTCTATGGGCCATATTGACGGAGCGTTTACTAGTGACTACCATACGGCCGACCTGATTCCAGTGTTCGCCTACGGGCCGGGGGCCGAGCGCTTTTCCGGCATTTTTGAGAATACGGCCATCTTTGACAAGATGAAATTGCTCTACGGGTTCAAGTAAAGGGGGCGTTTCCAATTTTCACCTAACTATAACTGTGCACACTTAACTCTTAGAGCTATCTAACGTTACAGGTATTAACACACGGACAAAAGGGATTCTCAACCCTTCGTATATTCGTACTCCAGAACTCATCTGCCTTACCCCTGATCAGGGTCCTACCAAATTTCTCAGCGTGCAAGCAATTCAAAACGGGGTGGATGATATCCACCAGTCCTTAAAGAACTGGAAAACCATCATTTCTCAGTACCAAAAGGCCAGTACCTGGCGGGCCATAGGTCAACTGTTTAGTAGTTTCGGACCTTTCTTGGCGCTTTGGATCGCCATGTATTTTAGTGTAGACTATTCCATCTGGCTGACGCTGGCGCTCGGAATGGTCAATGCTTTCTTCCTGGTGAGGATTTTCATCATTCAGCACGATTGCGGGCATTACTCCTTTTTCCGCAAGCGCAAGGTGAATGATGTAGTCGGTTTCGTGTGCTCCTTCTTTAGTTCTATCCCCTACACCTACTGGGCCCGGGTACACAGCTTTCATCACGGCCATACCGGCCAGTTGGAGCACCGGGATATTGGTGACATCGACTTTCTGACCGTAGATGAGTTCCGTAAACTCAGCGCCTGGGGCCGCTTTAAATACCGGGTGTTTCGAAATCCCGTCGTCTTGTTCGTCATTCTACCTATGCTGTATCTCGGCGTAGTGCTACGGATCCCCCGGATCAACTTCCCCGGCTGGTCGCCCATCATCCGCAAGCAACACATCAATAACCTCCTGATTCTGGGTACCTACGTAGGCTTAGGCTTCCTTGTCGGTTGGAAGGCGTTTTTGATTGTACAGGGCAGCATCATCTTCTTCTTTGGCATCATTGCCTTTTGGTTCTTTTACGTCCAGCACCAGCACGACCACACCTACATGCAATGGTCAAAGAACTGGGACTACCTGACCGCCGCCATTAAGGGGGCCACGTTTTACAAGCTGCCCCGGGTGGTCCACTTCCTTACCGGCAACATTGGCTACCACCACATCCACCACCTAAGCAGCCGCATCCCGAACTACAATTTACGGCGTTGCGCCAAGGAGAATCCGGTGCTGCAGCGTCACGTGACCAAGATCACCTTTCTCCAGAGCCTGCCGCTTATGTTCAATAAGCTGTGGGACGAGGAAAAACAGCGCATGATCAGCTTCAGCGAATTTTACAAGGGCGAATCCAAATTGGCCGCCTAGGATGGTGGAGCAGACCCTTCTGCATCAGGATTACTTTAAGAGAAAAGTAGCTTCTATCACCCCTCCCTCACCGCCAGCTCTACGCTTTCCGCCCGGCGGGCGGGCAGGATGGACGCAACGAGGCCAATTAGCAAAACCGTAGCGCCTACCACTACAAAGTCGAGGGGACGCAAAGAGAGCGGGTAAGCCTCGGCAAACATTCCGGGCAGACCAATGATGCCATAGTGTGTTTGTACGAGGTAAAGTAAGCTAGCGAGCGCGAATCCGGAGAGCAAACCCAGCAGGCAGATTAGCAGGCCTACCCTTAAGAATACATTGCGGATATCTGCGCCAACCATACCCAGGCTGCGCAGGATCACGATATCCTTGCGTTTTTCCAGCACGATCATCCACAGGGCGCCGATGAGGTTAAAACTGATGAGGATCATCATGAGCGTTACGATGGCGTAGGCCACGTACTTCTCTACCCGCATCAGTTTGAGGATGCTATTCTCTTGCTCGAAGCGGTTGCGCACGACGAACTCGCTCCCCACCGCCTTGCGGAGCAGTCGGTAGGTGGGGGGAATGGCAAATCCCGGCGCCAGTTTAATTTCCAGGCCGGAGACTACCCCGGGTTCCACCCCCATGATTTCCCGGGCGAGTTCCAACCTGATCAGTACTGCCTGGTTTTCGAACGCTTCCTGGCTACGAATGATGCCCGTAGGCAGTACCTCCCGTACCTGGTAGGGCAGCCTGCCCGATGCCAGGATGCTTCCTCCACCCCGGGTGCGCGGGCGGGGAACGTAGACGGAAAGGGAGTTAAATTGATTAAGCGGGTCTACCAGTAGTTCCTGGGCGAGGTTGTGCCCTACGATCGCGCCGAGCGCATTTACCTGGGGGGCATCGAGATCGTACTTCCCCTCTTCGATCATGGTATCAATCCCATTGATGTGCGCATAGAAGCTATCTACCCCCTTGAGCGGACCTAAAGCCTGGTGACCGAGGTATTGAAAGCCGGCGGTTTCCTCCAGGGTTTGGGAGATGACTTCTACGCCTTCCACACCGCGGATCTCCGCCAGAAGCTCGTCGGTGACCGCAAAGGTTTTTCCCTTGGCGGCCGTGATGCGTACATCCGGGTTAAGGTTGTTGAACATCCCGATGAAGATGTCCTCGAAGCCGTTAAATACGCTCAGCGCAATGATCAGGGCGGCTGTTCCGACGGCTACGCCAAAAGCGGCCACAAAGGTGATGATGTTAATGGCATTGGTAGACTTCCGGGCGAAGAGGTAGCGCCAGGACATCCGCGCGGAGAGGTTCATGCACCAAAGGTACTCTAGCGGGTGCTACTTCAGGCGTTCCAGCAGGCCATTGAGATGATCGACCTCTCTGTCCGTGAGCCGATCGCTGATCAGGTTGTCGAGCAGCGATTTGCTGCCCCGAATTTCGGTGATCAGGCGGCTGCCTTCGTTCGTGATCCTGGCCCGGTTGCTGCGCCGGTCCTGATCGGACGGAAACTTATCAATCAGGCCTTTCCGCTCCAGGCGCTCTACTAAGCGGCTGGCATCCGACATCTTATCGGCGAGCATGTCCCGTACTTCTTGGATGGAAAATGACTTGGGAGAACGATCGTGCAGCAGGCGAAGGATGTTGTACTGCTTAGGGGTGACGCCATGCGGCTCCAAAAATTGCCGCATGGAAGTGTTGATCCAGCTACAGGTGTGTAAGAGGTTAAAACGCAAATGTTGGAACTGGTCCTCCGACACAATCCCCGAATCATCGTTGTTCTGGTTCATCCATGGGGTCTTTAAAGGGAAAGAGTACGATAACGGTCTACAGATAGGTGTAAAGGTAACCATATAGCCTGATATATCTCATATTTGGGCAAAATGAATGTACGATTTGTTTTAATTCCTTTCCAAGAGAATAGTTTCTCAACTAAGTGCGGATGCGTTTACTTGGTTTCCCCGTTTGGCAGCGGAGTCTTTAACGTGCAATTAAGACTCCATCTACGTCCATTTGCCGCCCCCTTACGTTTACTGTGAGCAAGTCAAGTCAATCTTATGAAGTTCTTCCGCCTACTTACCGTCTGTTGTGTCTACCTGCTGTGTGCCCTGCCGCTAAGTGGACAGAACAAACAGTATACTACCTCCGCCGATAGTGACGCCGCGGCCAAACAGCTGTTGGAAACTATCCGCACGAAGTACGATGGGTACCAGACGCTCACGGCTGACTTCCGTCTAGAACTTTCCTTCCCCAACCAACCCCTGGAAACCCAGCGAGGTACGCTGAGCCGCTCCGGTGACCTGGTCCGGTTTAAACTTGGGAATCAGGAGGGTATCATCAACGAGGAAGCGGCGTACTTCATCCTGCACGGCAGCAAGGAAGTGCAAATCAATGACCTGCCCTCCCCGGGCGAGACTACCGGGATGCTTACTCCCCAAAATCTCTTCAACTTCTACGAGGGCAATGAGTACGTGCTGGCCCTGCAGGGAGAAGAGATGCGCGAAGGCCGAACGGCGCAGGTGATTGAGATGAAGCCCATTGATCGCAACGCTAGCGACTTCACCAAGCTGCGCCTGCTCGTCGACACCCAGCGCAAGGAAATTGTGTCGGTCAAAGCGTTCAGTCGCGACGGCAGCAGCTACACCTTCCTACTCGACAGCACCCGGGGGAACGCGCCGCTTGCCGACGGTACGTTTGATTTCCGGCAGGCCGAGTTCCCCGGCTACCACGTAGAAGACCTCCGTTTCTAATCTTCGCGCGTTATTAGGCGGGGAACGCAGGTGTAGGGTTAACAAGTAGGGCCGTGCTCCGTTTCCTCAGTATGGAACGGCCCACCTTAGTTATCGCCGGAGCCTCCGGCTTTCTCGGCCGCTGGTTCATCGAGCGTTATCACCAACAGTACCGCATAATTGCCCTGAGCCGCAGCCGCATGCAGCCCGCGCCCGACTACACGATGGCGGAATGGCGGCAGGTCGAAATGTACTCTATCACCAGCACCGAGGAGGGAATGGCCGGGGCGGATTACGCTCTATACCTGGTCCACTCCATGTCCCCCTCTACCCGGCTGTCACAGGGCAGCTTTGAGGACACCGACCTACTGCTTGCCGACAACTTTGCCCGCGCGGCCCGCAATCAAGGCATCAAGCAAATTCTTTTTGTCGGTGGCTTGCTTCCTAAGAACGAACTGCCGCGGGACTACAGCCGCCATCTCCGTAGCCGGCGGGAAGTTGAATTGACGCTGGCCTCTACCGGGGTGCCCGTCACTACGCTGCGCGCTGGCATTATCGTGGGGGCCAACGGTTCCTCGTTTGAGATAATGGAACGACTGGTCCGCCGGCTTCCCGTGCTTATCTGCCCGGCCTGGTGCCAATCCAAGACCCACCCGGTGGCCCTAAGCGACGCCCTGGACATTATTCACTACTGTTTGGGGCGTAGGGACACCTTTCACGAAACGATCGACATCGGGGGGGCGGAGACTACTACCTATATGGATATGCTGGAGACGGTTGCCCGCCTGATGAACAAGCAGCGGCTCATTCGGCCGGTGCGATTTTTCAGCCCGGGAATGTCCACCCTTTGGGTCAGCAAGTTTACCAACACTTCTTCCGACCTGGTGAAGCCTCTGGTGGAGAGTCTCCGTCACGAGATGGTAGCCGAGGACAATGCCGTGCTGCGGGCCTTTCCCGACCGCGCTACGTTCGAGCAGGCGGCTCGGGTAGCCTTGTCGGGGAGGGACGCCTTGTCTCCCCTTCCCACCCGCGTCCCCGCCCCCCGCGAAGAAAAGAACACGGTGAGGAGCGTGCAGCGACTCCCCAATCCCCGCCAGCACACGGCAACTTACGTGGCCCGTCTCTACCAACGCTGGCTACCCATCTTCTTCCGGGCGCTGATCGGAGTGAAGACCCAGGGGGAGAACTCCACGTTCCAATTTCTGAAGGTCCCTCTTCTTAAGCTCACCTTCATTCCCAGCCGTAGTGACGCCCACCGGCAGCTCTTCTACATCGTAGGCGGCCTGCTGGCCAAACGTAAGGATAAAGGGTGGTTGGAGTTTCGTAGTGTACTGGGCGATCGGTACATCATATCGGCGATCCACGAATTCGTCCCTTCCTTGCCCTGGTACCTCTACGTGACTACCCAGGCCCCCGCCCACAGCTGGGTAATGCGGCACTTCGGGGAATATTTATCCCAGCAGCACTAAGCCACCCAACCCGCGGCCGGGTCCGCGGTTAGGAGATTATGAAGACGCAACGCCTGAACAACGGACTGGAAATTCCCCGCCTCGGCCTGGGAGTTTATCAGAGTGAAAACGGAAAAGAGACGATCGACGCCATCCACTGGGCGCTAGATGCAGGTTACCGTCACATCGATACGGCCCGGATCTACCGCAATGAGGAAGCAGTAGGGAAGGCTGTGCGCTCCGCTGCGCTTCCCCGCGATCGGGTGTGGGTGACGACGAAAATCTGGAACGACGATATCCGGCAAAGCCGCGCCACGGCCGCGCTAGATGAGAGCCTGCAGCGCCTAGGTCTAGAATACGTCGATTTACTGCTGCTGCACTGGCCGGTGGACGGGAGCCCCGTGGCCTGGAAAGAACTGGAGCAGGCCCTCGCCGCAGGTAAGGTGCGTAGTATTGGACTAAGCAACTTTATGGAAAACGACCTGGCCCAGATCTTAGCGGTTGCCGAGACGATTCCAGTCATTAACCAAATTGAATATCATCCTTACCTGATCCAAGCCGATGCTATCTCCGCCTGCGATCAGCATGACATTGCGATTACGGGGTGGAGCCCCCTGATGCAGGGAAAATTTCTGCAGGAGCCCCTTTTCGCGCAAATTGGACAGCGCTACGGTAAATCAGCTGCCCAGGTGGTGCTTCGGTGGTGCATTCAGAACGAGGTCATTGCCATTCCGAAGAGCGTGCACCAAGGGCGAATCGTGGAGAACGGGCAGCTGTTCGATTTTGAGCTTACCGAAGGGGAGATGATGCTCATTGATGCATTGGAACGCGGGGAGCGGTTTGGTCCAGATCCGCATGCTTTTGATTTCTGAGGTCAGCTAGGACCGTGCGGGCGTGGGCAGCGGGGGCTGCCGAAAGATTAGAACATAGCGGGATGGCTTACCTTATCCCTAATATTCACCCCGTCGAATATGTCTAAGTCCCATTTTTCCGTAATCCGGTCCGCCCTAATCGGGGGCATCCTTTCCGCCGGGGTTATTTTTCTGGGCACCAAGCTGTTGGGCAACATTTCGGACAACGAGGCAATCGACAACCTGGAGGAGATTCGACCGACCCTGCGCTTCACCGCCAGCGGAGCGATGACGGCCACGGCGACCATCTTGGCCCTGATGCTGACCCTACTCTCCTTCAGCGAGAATGCCGACCGTAAACTAAAGGGGTATCACTACGACCGCATTTGGTGGATCGCCCGCTTCGCGGCGATCGTCTTCATCGCGGCCCTGATTCTCCTGATGTTCCTCAACGTTCCGATCAACAATGCCGAGGAATCCTTGTCCGGCCTGTATACCACCGTCTACTACGTGATGCTGGTCTATGTCGCCCTGATCGGCGGCTTTCTCATTACGATTGTCCTCCTGCTTTACCAAGCGTCCCGAGACATCATCCTCATCGCGCATCCCGACCGTAGGGCGGAGTCCCTGTATAGGGATGGCGAACCCGGCGAAATCCAGACCAAACGTGACCGCGAGCGCATGGAGGTCCCGGCGGAGGAAAATGAGTAGGGGAGCGCGCACCGGAGCGGCAATCCACGGAATTTTGCGTTATTTGCCGAGCGAGCAGCCCGTAAGCGACCCCGTCCCGAACCCTCCTTACGACCCCGCGTTAGCTTCGTGCCGGGTTGAGTATTTTACGAAGCCGATCATGAAACCACACAAATCTAGTCCCCACTAAATGGAAGCCCTCAAACAGAAATTCGCCGACAAAGCCCTTGCCCTTTACCAGGAGCTGAGGCGCATCTCCAAAGCCAACGGCGACCAAAAGGTGGACGAGGTGACCCTGAGTCAAGTACTCGGCGGAGCGCGGGGAATCAAGATGATGGTATGGGAGACCAGTCAGCTGGATGCACAGAAGGGCATCCGGTTCCGGGGGTACTCCATTCCCGAAATTAAGGAGAAACTCCCCAGCGGACCGCAGGGAGAGCCGAAGCCGGAAGGTCTTTTCTGGTTGATGCTCACCGACGAGATTCCTACGGCGAAGGAAGTCGACGCACTCACCCAGGAATGGCACCGGCGGTCCGCGGTGCCCCAGCAGGTGTTTACTACGCTAGACAGTATGCCCGCCGATACGCATCCGATGACGCAGTTCACGATCGCCATCATGGCCATGCAGTCGGATAGCGTATTCTCCAGCCGGTACGCGGAAGGACTGCCTAAATCGGAATACTGGGATGCGGTTTACGAAGACAGCATGAATCTCATTGCGCGCCTGCCCCGGGTGGCTGCCTACATCTACCGCCGCGCCTTTAAGGACGGAAAGCACATTGAGCCGGACACTAGCCTGGACTACAGCGCCAACTACGCCCACATGTTGGGGAGTGACGACGAAGACTTCCGCAGTCTTATGCGCTTGTACTTAACGATCCACGCTGACCACGAGGGGGGCAATGCCTCGGCCCATACCGTTAACCTGGTGGGCTCTACGCTGAGCGATCCGTACCTGGCCTTCGCGGCGGGTATGAATGCGCTGGCTGGCCCCCTGCACGGCCTGGCCAACCAGGAGGTCATCAAGTGGATTTTCGAGATGATCGAGAACCTGGGGACGGAGACGCCCACGGAAGAGCAAATCGCCGAGTATGTGCAGCAAACCCTCGACGAGGGGAAGGTTATCCCCGGCTACGGACACGCCGTGCTGCGGGAGCCCGATCCGCGCTTCACCGCCCAGCGCCGCTTTGCCGAACAGTATATTCAGAATAGCGACCTGATCTCTACCGTCTGGAAGATCTTCGACGTAGTTCCTCCCATCCTGCAGGGTTTGGGTAAGGTGAAAAACCCCTGGCCGAACGTCGACGCGCATTCGGGCGCCCTCCTGGTGCACTATGGCTTCAGTGAGTTTAGCTACTATACGGTACTGTTCGGAGTGAGCCGCGCCCTGGGCGTCCTGGCCGCCGGCATCTGGAGCCGTGCCCTCGGTATGCCCCTAGAGCGTCCCAAATCGGTCACCAGCGAATGGGTGAAGGCCCAAGTGAAAACTAAGCAAGCAAACTAAGCCCGTCTATGAACGTCCCAGAGAATCTGTTTTACACCCAAGAGCACGAGTGGGTACTGATCGAAGGAAGCACCGCCACCATCGGGATTACTGATTTTGCCCAGGAGCAACTCGACGAATTGGTCTACGTAGAGGTGGATACGGTAGGAGAGACGCTGGAGCGGCATGAGGTATTTGGCACAGTCGAGGCCGTCAAAACCACCAGCGACCTTTTTATGCCGCTGGCCGGCAAAGTAATCGAGTTCAATAAAGAGCTCGACGAGAATGAAGGTGACAACCCCACCTTAGTAAACGAGGATGCTTATGGCCAGGGGTGGATCGTGAAAGTGGAACTTTCGGATCCGGGAGACCGGGAAGGCTTACTGGATGCGGCGGCCTACGCGCAATTAATTTCGTAAAATTTTTATGGCGCACCCACCAACGGGGTCACCCATCGCATCTGGTCTACGCGACAGGCGCGTACAACGGTATGTATGCCTGGCCTACGCCTTGCTACTCGTCTACGTCAGTCTGGCGCCCGGACAACGAATCCCTGGAATTTTTGATTGGGGAAGGCTTTTTTCACCCGACAAGGTTGCACATTTTGGCGCTTACGCCATTTTTGCTGTATTATTGTCTTTCTCCATCGGGGGTTTCTCCGTTCAAAATCGCGCGGCAACGGCCGCTGTTTTTGCGGCGCTCTTCGGAGCCCTGATGGAAGTCCTTCAGGGCATTGCCGGCACCGGACGGGAATTCGATCCGGTCGATATGGTCGCCAACCTCATTGGGGCACTGCTCGGCGGAGGAGTATTCGTACTTCTCCAATACCTAGTTAATAAGTACTTCACCACCGTGAAGTCATAGCGATAACTTTTCTAAATTTTTGTCATGGATCAACTATCTGTTACCGGTAGTACCCTGGCAATTTCCTTGGTAGTGATTTTGCTCTTGTTCATCGGTCTCATCGTTGTGATGCGGAACGTATACAAGACGCGCACCGAAAAGGGCATTGCCGGTGAGTACACCGTTGCCGACGGGCCCAAAAGCTCGTATATCGATAACCGGGCTAAGTACGAACGCGTCGACGTATTCGGGCTTAGTTCCACCTTTTTTAACTTTGGTCTGGCCTTGGCGGTCGGTCTGTCCCTCCTGGCCTTCGCCTGGACGCAGTACTCCGCTGAAATCGTCATCCCCGAGGGTGCCCTGGAACTAAACGAGGAGATCGAGATGGAGCCGCCCCGGACCGCCGAGCCCCCGCCCCCCCCACCGCCGCCCCCGCCCCCCGTCATTGAGGAGGTGCCGGAGGAGGAGCTGATCGAGGAGGATCCCCCGGAATTCGAGGACACTTCTATCGACGAGAACACCGTCATGGACGAGGCACCACCGGAAGTGAAGGAGGACAAGGCCCCGCCGCCCCCACCGCCGCCGCCACCCCCACCCCCCGCTCCTGAAGTGGAGGAAATCTTTAAGGTCGTAGAGCAAATGCCACTGTTCCCCGGCTGTGAAGACCTGGGTAGCTACGCCGAAAAGAAGGCGTGCGCCGATAAGAAGATGCTTGAATTTATCTACGGAAACATCAAGTATCCCGCCATTGCTCGTGAAAACGGCGTAGAAGGTATGGCCGTTGTCTCCTTCGTTGTCGAGAAGGACGGTACGGTCACCGACGCCAAGGTCGTTCGTAATCCGGGGGCCAAGACCGGGGAAGAAGCCCTCCGCGTCGTACAGATGATGAACGAGAAGGGACTCAAGTGGAGTCCCGGAAAGCAGGGTGGACGGAATGTGCGCGTTCAGTTCAACCTTCCCGTCAAGTTCAAGCTTGAGTAAGGTCTTGCCGCAAGCTACTAAAGGGGCCGCCACTTCCACCCGGAAGTAGCGGCCCCTTTTTTTGTGCCTAGACCCGTCCGATCACCTCATCAATAAACCCATGGGCTCTAGCCATCTCGGCTTTCATCCAGTTGTCGCGATCGGATTCCCGGCGGATGTCCTCCTTGCTGAGGTCGGTGTGGTGGCTCATGATGGTGTATAACTCGTCCTGAAGCTCCAAAATGAGGCGGTAGCTAATCTCCATGTCGGAGACCTTGCCCTGCATACCGCCGCTGGGCTGGTGAATCATCACCCGGGCGTGGGGCAGAGCCGTGCGCTTACCCGGGGCACCCGCGCAGAGCAGCACGGCACTCATACTGGCGGCTAGGCTGGTACAGGTGGTAGCCACGTCGCAGGCGATGTGTTGCATCGTGTCGTAAATCCCTAAACCCGCGGTCACCGACCCCCCGGGAGAGTTGATGTACAGCGTGATGTCCTGATTAGGGTCGACGCTGCTCAGAAAGAGCATTTGCGCCTGGATTACGTTGGCGACGTAATCATTCACCTCCGTGCCGAGGAAGATGATGCGGTCCATCATCAGGCGACTGAATACGTCCAACTGTGCTACGTTGAGTTGGCGTTCCTCGATGATGGTTGGATTGATAGAAGCCGCGAGCGTAGACGTAAGGCGGGTGGGATCCAAGCCGTGATCCAGGCTAGCGTAGCGAAGAAAGTCGTTCATAATGTAGGAAATGGCGGACACGGCGGTGCCCGGGCAAGGCGGTGTTCCTGGGTGAAGTAGATGGGAGGAAGGGTAAGGGAGCGATCAGCTGGCGGCCCGTTTCCAGATCCGGCTCAACCAAACGCTCAGGTAGAAGCGGGGCTTCGACCGTCCGATTTTGGTGAAGTGGGCTACTTGATCCAGGCTTACGCCCGGGCAGATTACGTCCGTAAGGGTTTCCAGCAGCTTATCGAGATCGGGCTTCATAGAAGTAGGATGTAAGAAAAGATGCGCAGCCGTTCGGAGAGAGAGAGGGCGCGACCATCCTCCGCAAAGGTGTCGCGCAATTGCCGGCGGGCCCGACTGATGCGGGTTTTGACGGCTCCCTGGGTGGTACCGTGCAGCTGCGCTACTTCCTGGATGCTGAATCCACTGACTGCCGTGAGCAGCAGAGCCTCCCTGCTTTCCGCGGGCAGGTGATCCATAGCTTTCAGGAGATAGTGCAGATCAAGGGCAAGCTCGGGGTGCGCGGGGAGCCGCGCGGTGAGGACGGCCTGACGCTCGGCGATGAATCTCCGGTGTACGCGCGCCGAACGCAGCGCGTTGCGGAGCCGGTGATTAACGATGCCGATCATGTACCCTAACAAACGTTCTTTCGCTTCCAGCCGGTGCCAGCTTTCGAGGGCGCTGAGTATAGCGTCCTGCAGGATGTCCTCGCCGCTGTCTAAACCAATGGCCTGACTGGCACAGTAGCGGGCAAAGCCGTCGTGGAGGGGAGCGTACCACCGCATGAATTCAGCGTGGCGGTTGTCGGGATCCATAAGCGTGCGTTTGCCGAATAGTAACGCTTGGGACGAAAAGGTTACCGGCCAGGTCCTTTTCATCGCCTCCGCGTGGGATGTCACGCAGACCGGTACAGCGCATCGATCGGGACGACGGGGCCGCCTACATACCAAAAATTAAGGGGACGGCGAGGGTGGTTACCAACCAGAAGAGTAAGCTGAGGGGGGCGCCGATGCGGGTAAAATCCAGAAACCGATAGCGGCCGGCGCTGTATACCATGGCATTAGTCTGATAACCCACGGGGGTCATGAAGCTCGCACTGGCAGCGATGGCAACAGTCACGAGTAAAGGCAGCGGATCAGTACCCAATTGGCCGGCACAGGCCAGTGCCACCGGAGCAAGCAGGGCTGCCGTCGCGTTGTTGCTCATCACTTCCGTGAGTAGGTTAGTCACGAGGTAGAGCGCCGCGACCAGGGCGTAGGGGCCCCAGGCATAAACCGATCCGGTTAAAAGACTGGCAATGTCGCTATCGAGTCCGCTGTTGCTCATGGCGCGGCCGAGGCTAAGCGCGCCGGCCAGCAAAAACACGATCTTCCAGTCGATGGCTTCATAGGCCTCCGACATAGAGAATACCCGTCCCAAGACCAGAACGCAAACCCCAAGGAGGGCGGCGATACTGATGGGTAGGAGTCCCGTAGTGGCTACTACGATCACCGCAAGGATAAGGCCGCTGACGAAGAAAAAGTGCTTGCGGTTGAAATCAGTGATGGCATCGCTAGAGAGCAGGATGAAGGGGCTGTCCTGCCGCTGCTCGATGTGTTGCAACTCGGTGAGGTAGTGGCTCTTCACTTCGGCCAGGATGACGTCGCCCGGGGTGAGCTGCAGGTTGTAGAGTTTTTCATGAAGGGTTTCTTCCCGCTGGCGGATGGCGAGGGGCACGGCCCGGTAGCTGCGGCGGAAATCCACTTCGCGGAGGTTCTTCCCCACGAAATCGGAGTTCGGGGTTACGACCATCTCCACCAGGCTGCTGTTGTCGCGTTCCAGGCCGGTACCCATGAGTTGCACGCTACCGGCGTTATCGACCAGACGTACCCACTCCTTAAGGTTGAGGATCTTCTTGCGATCGCAGCGCACCTTAAGCGTATCGCCCTGCACGAGGCGGAAGTCACCGGGGGGCAGGACGAAAGATTCTTGCTCGCGGCGCACCTCGATGATGTCCATATCGAGTTCCCGGACGAGGGGGGAGTCCATGATCCGCTTACCCGCCAGATCCGCATGATCGAGGATGACGATCTCGGCCATGTATTCGTGTAGGGCAAACTTATCGGCGAGGCTATCGTCGCCGTCTCGGTCGGGCAGTAAGCGATTGCCGAAGTACGTAAGGTATACGGCACCGACGACGAGCAGCAGGATTCCCACCGGAGCAATCGTGAACATGCCGAAGCCGGCGTTGCCGTGGTCAATCGCTACCCCGCTGACCAGAATATTCGTAGAGGTGCCGATCAGGGTACACAGGCCACCGAAGATGCTGGCGTAGGAGAGTGGAATGAGGAGCTTGGAGGCCTTGATCTTGGCGGTTGCGGCGATGCGGTTAACCACCGGAATGAAGACGGCCACCACCGGCGTATTATTCACGAAGGCCGAACAGAAAGCCACGGTCAGGATCAGAAACAGCATGGCCCGCTTGGGTTGCCGGCGGAAGCGGCCGGCCAGGGTGCCCGCCACCTGCTGCAGCGCCCCAGTCTTGAGTAAGGCGGCAGAGAGCACGAACATGAACGCCACGGTAAGCGTAGCGTCGTTGCTGAAGCCCGCCAAACCCTCCGAGGGGCTGATCACGCCGGCCACGATGAGGGCCACAACGAGGAGCATCGCGATCAGGTCCACCGTCAGCCATTCGGTAACGAAGAGCACGACGGCCGCGAACGCAATCAGTAGGGTCAGAACGGCGGGGGTGAACATAGGCGGCGGCAAAGATATGCCGAAATCCGCCCCCGCCGAACTCCGCTAGAACTGTTGGTAGATGTTCTTCAGGTCCGCATTCGTCTCCGTAGCCTTGATCGTTTCGAGGCTCGTGCCCATTTCCAGGATCAACTTATCCAGCTCCGACGCGTCACTCAGTTCCTCTACGCGAGACGAAAGAGCGGTGCGCAGATCGCTGATGGCCTTGGTCGCGGCCAGCCGGCGCCAGGGGCTCTGAGATTGGTCCAACGCCATTTCCTGCAGTCGGGCGACGCCACTCGTCTGCTCCGCGGCCTGCCCCTTGGCCAGTAGCGACTGGTAGGCCGTGTACAGGTCAATAGCCTCGTAGCCGTCGGTTTGGGAGAGTTGCCGCTCGAAGTAGGGCAGCTTTTCCAGGGCGCCGGTTTCGCTGTAGAGTCCGGCCAGCGCTCCGCTGATGCTGCTGTTGTCAATTTCTTCCAAACGCTCGGCGGCCAGGGTGGCGGCGGCGGGGTCGGTGGCGACCAGCGCCTGCAGGCCGGCGGCTACGACAGCGTAAGGCTGGGCATCCATGGCTTGCTTAGCGATTTCCGAGAGTTGGCCATCCTCCCCCTGGGTCAGCACGGCTATGGCCGCGGCACGTACCTGGGAGTGGCTGTCTGTACGGGCGATCTCCCGAATCAACTCAAGCTGAGCGGGGGAAGGCTCCTCTATGCGCTGCACGGCCACGCCGCGGATGGCGTAGAAAGTATCCTGCAGGGCGGCGGTCAGGACCTCTTCCTTGAGGGAGTCGTTCCCCTCCAGGCTGCTGATCAGGGCCACGGCACTGTAGCGATCTACAAAAGTAGGCGCGTAGCGAAACTGGGCAGTCAGCTCTTCGGGGGACTGTTCGTAATCGTATTCGGCGAGCAACTGGTGCTCCGGGTCGAAAATGACCACGTCAGGCCGAACGGAGGCGGGGAAGGTAAAGGACTGCTCCCGCTGCTCGATCCACACGCGGTGGATTTCGGCGATGCCGCTCGTGTAGACGGCGATGTTGACCGGAATGCGGAACACGGCGGGAACGTTTTCGTCGGTCGGCTGGGTCTGGGCTACCGTTACGGTAACCTCGCCGTCGGCGTAATCCGTACGAATGCTTAATAGCGGGTGGCCGGCCCGGTGGTACCACTGGTCGAAGAACCAGCTCAGGTCTTCCCCGGTGGTTTCCTCAAAGGCCATCCGGAGCTCGTCAATCTCCACGGGGGATAGCTTATGGCGATCCAGGTAGTAGGTCAGGCTGGCAAAGAACGCCTCGTCGCCCACGTAGTGGCGCAGCATGTGGAGTACCGAGCCGCCCTTATTGTAGCTGTGGGCGTCAAACATCTGCTCCTTGTCCGTATAGTCGTACCAGATCAGCTCGTGGGGAGGGCTACTGCGCACGGAGCCGAAGTACCCCTGCCATTCGTTAAGGAGGTGGTAGTCAGCGGCGTCCTTACCGTGCTTATGCTCCATCCAGAGGTACTCGCTGTAGTTAGCAAAACCCTCGTTGAGGGTCAGGTGGGACCAGCTTTCGCAAGTCACATAGTCACCGAACCAGTGGTGGAACATTTCGTGGGCGACCACCTTTTCGTTCTGATCTACGTCAATGAGGTCGCGGGCGGTGCCGTTCATGTACTCACCAAAAATCACGGCGGTGGTGTTCTCCATGGCCCCGCTGACGTAATCACGCACGACCACCTGGCTGTACTTGGGCCAGGGGTACTCCACGCCGGTGAGGTCGCTGAAAAAGGTGAGCAACTCCCGGGTATGGGGGAAGACGGCCTTTGCCTCTTCGGCGTACTCGTGCTCCATGTAGTAGTTGACGGGGATACCGTTCCACTTTTCGTCCTCGACCACGTCGAATTCGCCCACAATCAGGGCAAAAAGGTAAGGAGCATGGGGTATTTCCATCTTCCAGTAGTCGGTCCGCAAACCCTCGACGGCGGGGGTAGAGCTGACCAGGGTGCCGTTGGAGAGGGTCTTGTACTGGTCTTCGACAGTCACGTAAATCTCCTGAGTACAGCGCTCGTTAGGCTTGTCGATAGTGGGAAACCAGCGGCTGTTGTTCTCGGTCTCGCCCTGCGTCCAGATCTGGCGGGGTTTATCGCCATCCTCGCCGCGGGGGTTGATGAAGAACAGTCCCTTGTCGGAGGTGATGGCCGCCCCGGCTCCGCCCGCATCGTGGGGCACGGCGGTGTAGTCGAGGACAACCGTAAATTCCTTCCCCCGGGTATAAGCTTTATCGAGTTGGATGGTCACCTGCTGCTTATCCCCCGCGTAGCTGTAGTCGAGCGCCTTGCCATCGACCGTGGTGATGGCCTTAAAATCAAAGTTTTTCGCATCGAGGGTCACTTCGGTGCTGGGCCGGAGGATGGGCTTGAGGCGCAGGGTCGCCTTGCCGATAACCATTTCTTGTTCCCAATCGAAGCGCAATTCCAGCTTGGTGTGCACCAGGTCGTTGGTGCGGTTAAAGGCCCGGGCGCGGGGTTCCAGCGTGGTGGCGATTTCGGCGGGGGAGGTCCCTTCCATCTCTTCCTCGGTAATGACGCCGTTGGTGGACGGGCTGACGGTCATCGTATCCAGGTCGCGGGTCTCCGTTACGACGGGTTCCTCCGCGGGGGACGGACTAGCCGGTGGAGGCGTAGCGGCGGGGCGGGTGGTGTTACAGCTTCCGGCGAAAAGGAGGGTAGCCAGTAGGCCCGCAAGGGTCAGTCGTTGCATTCAAGCTAGGTTTAAGGCAATAGGACGCGGCAGCCCGGGAAATGTTTGACGGGCAGACCCGATCGGGGCATGGGAAGCGGGGCGGGGACGCAGGGGTAACGAAAAAAGGCCGGTCACCCCCCGGGTGCCGGCCTTTTCTGGTAGGGAAGGATTAGTTGCGGTCCTGACCGGAGCCGCGCTGGCCCCGCCCTTTCCCCCTGGGCTCGCCGCCTCGATCGCTCCGGCGCTCCTTGCGCTGGTCCTGGAGGGCTTCCAATTTGGAGAATTGCTCCTCGGTGAGAACGGTCTTCAACGTCTGCCGTGCGTTCTTGCTGTAGGGCTTGGCGCTGGTTCCGCCCTTCCTCGCGCTCGCCCTTGACCCGTTCGGCGAAGGACTGGTTGATTTCCCTCACCCGTGCGGTCTGTGCTGGAGTCAGGTCGAGGACGATGGCCATGCGCTCGGCCTGGTTTTCGGCCCGTTCGGAGGGATCGGGACGGTCCGTGCGGTCGGTCGCCTGGGCCCTGACGGAGGCGGCGCCGAGCAGGAAGAGGAAGGAGAGCACAAGGGCTTTGGTAGTTTTCATAATTCGTTTGGTTTGGTGATGCATACGGCCGCGGCACATCCGCTGCTGCTGATACAAAAGTGCGCCCGGCGGGCAGGCGGCACAACTCTATTCAACGTACGGGCCGGATTCCTCACCCAACGGGTCGTTGGGCTCAACGAAGCGTTGGTGGGCAAGTCGGGGTGTTTCGTTGATTAGGGCCGGCGTATTGGTCGCGGGTACTCGATCTTTGGTGACGATGGAACGATTGAGGTACACCCGGGTGGCGGGGCAGGCGGTGGCGTGGGTGCTGGTGTGGCTGCTGGTCTTCTACGTGCTCGGCGGTGGGTTTGATGCCCCCTGGCGCTTCTTACGGCGGTTGTCGCCCGTGCTCGTGGGTATTGCGGTGGTGGTTTTTCTCAACGGGGCGGTGTTGCTGCCGCACCTTTACTTTTGCCGCCGCCGGGGCTGGTACGTCGTGGCGGGCGCCGCGTTGGTGGTGGGCGTCGCCTTCCTGCTGCAATTCTGGTGGACGCCGGACCGCGGCTTTCCCATCAACTTCGGCCGGGGCCTGCGGCCCCGGGGCTTGGGGACGGCCACCCTTCGCTACCTCCTGCCGCTGGCCAGCGCCTTCCTCGGGGCCTCCCTGCTCGAGGTCATGCGTTACGCCAACTACCAGGAGCAGCAGGTCATCCGCTCCGAAAGCGAGCACCTGAGCACGCAGGTCAAGTTTTTGAAGTCCCAGGTCAATCCCCACTTCCTGTTCAACAGCCTCAACAACATCTACACCCTCACGCTACTTAAGGACGAGCAGGCCCCCGAAAGCCTGCTGCGGCTGTCCGGGATGCTGCGGTACATGCTCTACGACTCGGAAACCGAAACCGTGCCTCTCGGCAAGGAGATCGAGTACATCCGCAGCTTCATCGCCCTGACCCAGCTTAAGGACAGCCGGGGACTCAACGTAGCGGTAGACCTAGACGAACGTCGTCCGCAGCTACGGGTGGCTCCCCTGCTGCTGATCCCCTTCGTGGAGAACGCCTTCAAGCACAGCCGCATCGAGGACCGCGCGACGGGCTACGTCGACATCCGACTCGCAACGGCGTCCGACGCCTTGAATTTCACCGTAGTGAACAGCGTGCCGGCCATCCCTTCCCCGGTGGACAAGGTGGGCGGCATCGGTCTGGAGAACGTCCGCAAGCGCCTGGAGCTGCTTTACCCCGGGCGCCATCACCTCGCTATCCGCCGGGAGCCGGAGCGCTTTACCGCGGAGCTGCACATCAAGGTAGAATGAAAGCCCTCCGCTGCCTGATCGTCGACGATGAGGAACTGGCCCGCCGCCTCATCCGCAGTTACTGCGCCCGCTTACCGCACCTGGTGGTCGTGGGGGAGGCGGCCAACCCCGGAGAAGCACTGCAATTGCTTCGCGAACACGAGGTCGACTTAATGTTCCTCGACATCCAGATGCCCGAAATGACCGGTCTGGACCTACTTAAAGCCCTGCGCCACCCCCCGGCCGTCATTCTGACCACCGCCTACGCCGCCTATGCCCTGGAGAGCTACGAATTTGACGTGGTGGACTACCTCCTGAAGCCCTTCGCCTTTGAGCGTTTCGTGCGGGCGGTGGCCAAGGTCCCCGTGGCCGCTCCTCCCGGACCTTCCTCCGCATCCCGCGACCCCGCCCTGGCCACCTACCAATTGGTGCGTTCGGAACATAAGGTCTACCGCATCGCCCACGCCGACATCCGCTACGTAGAAAGCATGCGCGAGTACGTAGCCTACCACACCGCGGAGGGGCGCACCCTCGCGCTGGGCTCCCTGAAGCAACTCGAGGAAGAACTCCCGGAAAACTTCCTGCGGGTACATAAATCGTACATCGTGGCCCGCGATCGGGTGACGGCCCTGGAGGGCAACGTGCTGCACCTGGGAAGTGAACGCATCCCCGTTGGGGGCAGTTATCGGGAGGAAGTCAAACGCAAACTTTTCCGCTCATGAACTATTACATCCTCTTCTACGAAACGGCCGAGGGCTACGTGGAGAAGCGACAAGCCTTCCGCGACGTCCACCTGAACCTGGCCCGCAAAGCAAAGGAGCGGGGGGAGCTCGTCCTGGCCGGCGCCTACGCGCCCGCCGACGGTGCCGCCTTCGTTTTTCGGGGGGAAACGGAGGAGGTGGCCGCTGACTTTGCCCGCAAGGATCCTTACGTGCTGAATGGCCTGGTGCCGCGGTGGTACGTAAGGGAGTGGAAAGTGGTGGTGGGGGGGAGTAGTGTTTTAGTTCTTTAGACCTTTGTGGCTGATGCCGTCTAAAGAACTAAAGAATCACCTATGCATATCATCCCCGCCATCGACCTCATCGACGGAAAGTGCGTCCGCCTGACCCAGGGCGACTACGCGCAGCAAACCATTTACAACGAAGATCCGCTGGCCGTGGCCCGGGAATTTGAGGCGGCAGGTATCGAGCGCCTGCACGTGGTGGACCTGGACGGGGCCCGGGGCGGAGGGATCGTAAATCACCGGGTGCTGGAGCGGATCGCGGGCGGTACCGGGCTGCAGATCGACTGGGGGGGCGGCATGAAGAGCGACGAGGACCTGCGGGTGGCCTTCGAGGCGGGCGCGCACCAGGTGACCGGGGGGACCATCGCGGTGAAGCGGCCGGAAGTGTTTCTGGGTTGGCTGGAGCGGTACGGCGCCGGGCGGATCATCCTGGGGACGGACGTGCGGGGGGATCGGATTGCCGTGAGCGGCTGGGAGGAGGCGAGCGACCGGGAGCTGTTTGAATTTTTGGCGGACTACGTCGCGAAGGGGGTGCGCTACACCATTTGCACGGACGTGAGCAAGGACGGCCTACTGCAGGGAACGGCTCGGGAACTGTACGCCCGCATCCGGCGAGAACAGCCCGATGTACTGCTGATCGCCAGTGGCGGCGTGACCACGATTGACGACCTGGATGCCCTGGCCGCGCTTGACTGTTATGGGGTAATCGTGGGAAAAGCGATTTACGAAGGGCGAATTAAGCTGGAGGAACTGGAGAGCTATCTACAGTAAATTTCTTTGCCTGAACCGGTGGGCCGAAAGCGTGGCCCAAACCGTAATACAAATTTATATTTTTTGGCTTTTGCCCCTCCGCCCCCAAACGGGGAGGAAGCCGTCCTCGGCTAGAATATCCAGCAATATGAGCGTAGCCCTCGTAAATTGGGGGAAAAATGGTAGACACCATGCGGCAGGGTACTGCTTCCGTGATCGTCTGGAATATGCTACTTTTACATTAGTTGTCGTTAGCTTCCTTGCCGTATAGACCGCCTATGGTGAAGCTTACGTGTTTATGACTTTCCGAAAACTACCTCATGAAAAGCTTACTGTTTACCTGCGGGTGCCTACTACTGCCTATTTTAAGTCCTGACCTTTCCGCGCAACTCCTGAGCCAGTTCAGCTGGGATAATTCGACCGATCCAACGGTGGCCGACGTCGGTCCGAATGCGGTGAGCATCAATGAATTTGCTACCGTAAAGCTGCGGACTGATGGCAACACCAATGGTCTGGCACCAGGAGCGAACGTTAATAAATTTGATTTGGACCTGGTCCTGGCCGATTCCTCCATCTTTAACGTGCCCGGGTTAGACATCTCCTTCGACTACCGCAGAGACGAGAGTCAGGGCACCATCCTACGGCGGGGGGACTTCATATTCGGGCTGGCGGATGGCCTGTCCGTGACCTACGCCGTCGAGGACGGGGCGGGCGGTTTTACTACCGTTCAGTCTACGAAGACGGTGGTGACGCGCGACAATGGACAGTTTTACAACTACCGTTTTATCTACGACTCGGCTACGGGGAACGGCCGTTTATTATTAGATGGCGTGCAGGTGTGGGAAAACTCCCCGAAGACCCCCGGGCAGGCCCTGTTCTGGGGCAGCGGCGGTGACATTGTCGTGGGTACTCAAATCGACGCGAGTGGCACAGGCAACGCCGTACTCGACAACTTCGGCTTTACCCAAATCGGTGGTGTCCTGCCCGTAGAGCTGACGGCCTTTTCCGCGGTCCCCGATGGGGAGGTGGTGCGCATAGATTGGGAGACCAGCGCGGAGACGGATAACGAAGTTTACCTCGTGGAACGCTCCACGGACTTCGAGGCGTGGACGACGGTGGCCACCCTCCCCGGAGCCGGGGACGCCACGGAAACCAACAATTACTCCGCCGTGGATTGGCAGCCGGTCGCCGGTACCGCCTACTACCGCCTGAAGCAGGTAGATTTTGGGGGTGCCTTCACCTACTCCCAAATCGTGGAGGTGGCCTTTGCGGAGAATGACGCATGGTCCCTCGAAGTATTCCCCAACCCCGCCGGCGAGGAAATCCGCGTGACCGGCCTGTCGAAGGGGGTAAATCAGCTTGGTGTGTACGACCGGCTTGGGCGTGACGTCACGGCGTCGGTGAGCTTCCGGCGGCAGGGTGGGGGCGGCCTGACGGCAGATTTAGGGAGCTTGCGGCCAGGGGTCTACTTTTTGCGGGCGGACGAGCGGATGGTCCGCCTGGTCAAGCAGTAACCGCACGCTACCTTTGCCGCCATGGCCTCCACCTACGAACTTGCTTACGCCGGCGGTGCCCTCACGGGCTCCATCGCCCTGACCGGATCCAAATCGATCGCCAACCGCGCCCTGCTGATCCGGGCCCTCACCCCCGGCGGCTTTCCGATTCACCGGCTGGCGGCCGCCGACGATACCGTGCGCCTCCAGCGCCTCTTGGAATCGGATGAAGAGGTGCTGGACTGTGGGCCGGCTGGAACGACCTACCGCTTTCTCACCGGCTACCTCTGCCGGCGGCGGGGCACGCAATTGCTGACCGGGAGCGAGCGGATGAAGGAGCGGCCCATCGGTATCCTGGTGGATGCCTTACGCAGCCTGGGTGCCGACATCGAATACGCCGAAAAAGAAGGCTACCCCCCGCTACGTATCGGCTACAGCGCCCTCGACAACACCGACCGCATTGGCATTGCGGCCGATACCAGCAGCCAGTACATTTCGAGCCTCCTAATGTTGGCACCCACGCTGCCGACCGGCCTGAAGCTTACGCTGGAGGGGGATATCGTGAGTCTGCCCTACCTCAAGATGACCCTGGCGCTCATGGAGCGCTTTGGCGTTCACCACCACTGGGACGGACAGACCATCGTGGTCAACCCCCAGTACTACCAGGGCGACGACTTCACCGTCGAGGCCGACTGGTCGGCGGCCAGCTACTACTACAGCCTGGCGGCCAGCGCTCCGGAGGCGGACCTGCAGATCGACGGGCTGTTCGCCGAGAGTCTGCAGGGCGATGCGGTCGTGCAACAGCTCTACACCGAATTTGGGGTGACCACCACCCCTAACGCCACCGGAGTTCATCTAACTAAGCCCGCCGGGTTCGCCCCACCGGCCCTCTTCGAGCACGACTTTGTGGAGTGCCCGGACATTGCCCAGACGCTCATGGGCACTTGCGGAGCGCTTGGCGTACAGGGGCTTTATTCCGGCCTCCAGACGCTCTTTATCAAAGAAACTGACCGGATAAAAGCCATGAAGACCGAGCTCGGTAAGGTAGGCGTGTCGTTGTACAAGATCCCCGCGCGTATGGCCGGAAAGACGGGCATTCAGTACTTTGCCCAGGAGGGGCGGGCGGACTTTTCCGGCGGCACCCCAACCTTCGACACCTACCACGACCACCGGATGGCCATGGCGCTGGCACCGCTGGCGCTCGGGCACCCGATTCGTATCCAGTCTCCGGAAGTGGTGGACAAGAGCTATCCCGACTTTTACAGCGACCTGAAACGAGTCGGCTTTTCCGTAGCGGGGATATAACTTCACGGCATGCCCCCCATCCGCAAGACCGGCGAACGCAGGATCACCCTTGACCTGGGCGGGGTGCCGGTGCCCGTGCGCATTATTACGGAGCGGGGGCGGCGGTCCACTGCGGCCTCCGTGCGGCAGCGCGCGCTGTACATTCGACTTCCCCACGCCCTGGAGCCGGCTGACCGCGAAAGGCGGTTGGCGGAGATGGTGGAGTGGGCCCGGCGGACGGCCCGGGAAAAGCCGGAGGCCTTCCGGCACTTCCTGCCACCGGAACCGGCGGAGGAATACACCTTCGGGATCGGCGAGGCGGAGTACCGGATCACGGTGGCCGTACGGCAGGGGAGTACGCACCAAATTGCCGCTAAGGGAGACCACCACCTCCACGTGTTACTCGGCACCCGCGATACCCGCCCCATTCCTAAGTTGTTGGCGAAGTACTTCGGGGCGCTAAAGTTGCCCTTGGTCGCCGAGCGGGTTCGCTTGCTGAATGCCCAGTATTTCCGCAGGCCAGTCCAGCAGGTCAAGCTTAGCGATACCTATTCCCGCTGGGGATCCTGCTCCCACCGGGGCAACATTAACTTGGCCACCCGCCTGCTGCTGGCCCCGCCCGCCGTACTGGATGCCGTCATCGTACACGAATTGGCTCACCTGGTGGAGGCCAACCACTCCTCCCGCTTCTGGGCGGAAGTCGAGCGGGTGCTGCCCGAGCACAAAATTTACGACGATTGGTTACGTAAGCACGGCAATGCACTGCGCTTCGATCCCGTTGCTGTACGGTAGATTTATCGTGCCTACTAACCCTTCCTTTATGCGTTTCCTTTTTCTCGGAGTACTTGCCCTGCTCCTGACCAATTGCATCTCCCCCAAAAAGGCGGCGGAGCGATATCAGCCCCAAATCGACAGCCTGTCGGCGCGCACCACTGCCCAGGAAGACTCCATCTCCCGCCTCACGCTTGCCCTGCACCGCAGCCTTGGCGGCAACGATATGCTGTTAGAAACGCAGGACCGCCTGCAGGATCGCCTCATCGCACAGGATGATCTTATCGAAGCCCTGGAGAGTAACCTCAGTTCCACCAGCAGCCAGATGACCCAGCAGCTGACCGATCTGCAACAGCGGCTCGTCGGAAATGAGGAAACCATGGATTCCTTGGTGCAAGCCCAGTCGCGGGCCATCGTACAGTACTCCGATGGGCTGCGGGCGGCCGCCGAGCGCATCAGTGATTCCCTGAAGATGAAGCTCGACAGTAACCTCTACGAGATCGTGGACGCGCCCGGGGAGATCATCCTGAGTGTGCAGGAAACCGTAGTCTTCCGGCCCCGCTCCGTAGGCTATCTGGCTAACGGGAATGAGGTGGTCCTCAAGGTAGTCACCGACATCCTTCAGCAGAACCCCCTCCTAAAACTGCGCATCGTGGGGCACACCGATAACCAACCCAATCCACTGCGGGGCACCGACAATTGGGAGTACGGAGCCATGCGCGCCAGCACGCTGGCCGACGTACTGGCCACCACTTACTTCGTCAGCCCCAACCGCCTGATCGCGGCCAGCCAGGGCGAGTACGGTCCTAGCCGCAGCAATGCCACCGAAGAAGGACGCTTCCGGAACCGCCGCATCGACTTTGTCTTTACCAGCAGCATCAGTAACCTACTGCGGGAACTGGACCGGGCGGCACGCATCCGGGTGAATAATTAATTAGCGTATGTTTTTTTGATTTAAATCAAAAAAGTGATAACTTGTTTCTTTTAAGGAACGCCAGCTATGGTAGAGCAAATTGACATTACTAAGGTTTTATTCCTCGACATCGAGACGGTCAGCGGTCAACCGGCACTGGAAGACCTTGACGAAACCATGCAGTACCTGTGGGCCCTTAAGGCACCCGGGGCACTGCGACGCTACGGCGAAGAACTTACGGAAGCGGAACTGGCGGCCAGCTACCCCGACAAGGCGGGCATCTTTGCGGAGTTTGGCAAAATCGTCTGCATCAGCGTCGGGGCCGTGTACCGCGACCGCGACACGCAACTCAAGATCCGTTTAAAGTCTTTCGCCGACCGCGATGAGGCCAAGCTGCTGAGGGCATTCAACGAGATGCTGGATCAATACTACGGGGACCCCAACAAGTTCTACCTCTGCGGCCACAACATTAAGGAGTTTGACGTACCCTTTATGTGCCGCCGCATCGTGGTCAACCAGCTGAATATGCCCGCGGTACTGGACATCAGTGGCAAGAAGCCCTGGGAGACCAAACACCTGGTCGATACGATGGAGCTTTGGAAGTTTGGGGACCGCAAGGCCTACGTTTCCCTCAAGTTGCTCGCCGCCATCCTGGGTTTCCCCAGTCCGAAAGACGACATCGACGGCAGCGACGTCGGGCGGGTGTTCTGGTCCGAGGATGACGTCGAGCGGATTGCCGTCTACTGCGAAAAGGACGTGCTCGCCACGGCCCAGCTGTTCCTCCGCTACCAGCGCAAGCCCCTCTTTGTCGAGGACCAGGTCTGTTACGTGGAACGATAATTAGAGGATCGGACAAGGGAAGGCCGGTAAGATGAACGCTGGGTCGGGGGTTCTGCGTTAGCCATGCGCTGATCCTACATTCCGGCCCTAACTTCCAATCGATGATCCCCCGGCTTCTACTGCTTTGTTTACTTTGCCTTGGTGCGCCCCTCCGCGCTCAGGAAGGGAGCGTACCGGCCCTGGACTACCTCCGCGACCACCGGGCGGAATTGGGGGTAGGGGAGCAGGACCTAGCCGAGCTGCGGGTCACCGATGATTATGCTTCTCCCTCCGGGGTACGCCACGTCTACGTTAGCCAGTCGCTGTACGGCACCCCGGTCTTTCAGGCGCAAGCGGCGGTCCACTTCCGGGACGGGCGGGCTGTGTACTACACTTCCCGCCTCGAGCCGGACCTGCGGCAACGGGCAGCACCCACGGTGCCGGTCCTCCGTGCCGATGATGCTTTCCGGTATGCGGCCTCCGGCCCGGAACAGCGGTTGCAGGCGGCCGACCTCGTCTATTATCCCCTTCCTGCTTCTCCGGAGATTCGCCTGGCCTGGCAGCTAACGGTGGAAGACATTCGGGCGGGCACCTACGCTCTTCACCTCATCGACGCCGTATCCGGTGAAGCCCTTTACCAGACTTCCCTAACGCTCACCTGCACGTTCGGCGAAGCAGGACGTGACCCTGCCGGCGGGGCCGCGGGTGTGGGGAAGGAACCAAAGACGCAAGCCCCTCCCCAGGAAAGCACATCCGGAGATGGTTCCCTCTACCACGTGTACCCCTTTGGCGTAGAATCGCCCCTCTTTGGTCACCGCACCCTGGTCTTCGAGCCCGCGGACCCGGAAGCGTCCCCCTACGGCTGGCACGACCTCGACGCCGTGGCCGGACCGGAGTATACTTACACCAGAGGCAACAATGCCTACGCTTACCGGGACGCCGACGAGAACAAGAACCTTCCCGATTCGGGCTTCGTCGCCGACGGGGGAGAGGGCCTAGAATTCGACTTTCCCTTCACGCCCGGTCAGGCTCCCGCCCAGCACGTACCGGCGTCCCTCACCCAACTGTTTTACCTGACCAATATGATGCACGACTGGACGTACCGCCACGGCTTCGACGAGGCGGCGGGCAACTTTCAGGACAACACCTACGGCCGGGGCGGGCGGGGGGGCGACCCGGTACTGGCCGAGGCCCAGGACGGTTCGGCCACCAACAACGCTAACTTCTCCATCCTCTCCGACGGCTTACCGGGCCGCATGCAGCTGTTTTTGTGGGATGGCCCCGCCTACCACCTGGCCGTCACGGCCCCCGCGCGCCTGAGCGGCCCGCGGCGAACCGCCCACGCCAATTTTGGCCCACGACTCGGGGACACCCCCATAAACGGCGAAGTGACTGCGGGCCGCGATGCCGAAGGAAACTTTGCGTTGGGCTGCACCCAGCTGGCGAACGCCGAAGCCGTCCGTGGGAAGATCGTGTTACTTGAACGGGGCGAGTGCCCCTTCCAGCAAAAGGCGTACACCGCCGAGCAGGCGGGGGCCATCGCCGTCCTCATCCAAAACCAGACCAACGCAACCACCACGATGGGCAGGTCGGGGAACTGGCCCATAAACATCCCGGCGCTCATGCTCGGGGCCGATGATGGAGCTGCGCTCCAGAATGCCCTGGCAGCAGGTGAGCGCGTAACCGTCTCGCTTCAGACCCGGGAGGAGATTCCGGTGGACGGCTCCTTCGACAATGGCATCGTAGCCCACGAATACGCCCACGGACTGAGCACCCGGCTCGTCGGCGGCCCCCAGATCACCACTTGCTTGCTCAACGAGGAGCAAATGGGGGAGGGCTGGTCCGACTTCTTCCTGCTGGCCTCCTCCCCCCAGGCCGCCGGGGCGCGGCCCAACGGGACGGAGGCCCGGGGGATCGGCCTCTACTCTTTCTCCGGCTTTCCGGGTGAACGCGGCTTCCGTACCCGGCCCTACGCCACGGATCTGGCGGTCAGTGACCACACCTATGACGACATCATCACCGCAGCGGTGCCCCACGGGGTCGGCGAGGCCTGGGCCAGCATGCTCTGGGACGTCTACTGGGCGATGGTGGACGCCTACGGTTTTGATGAGGACCTGATCGGGGGCAACGGGGGGAACAACGCCGCCGTGCGCCTAGTGATCGAAGCCCTCAAGTATACCCCCTGCCGCCCGGGTTACGTCGACGGGCGGGATGCCCTCTTGCTCGCCGACCGCCTCGAAAACGGAGGCGCCAACCAGTGTCTGCTCTGGGAAGCATTCCGGCGGCGCGGACTTGGTTTCTCCGCCGAGCAGGGTAGCGGCGACCTGCGTACCGATAACCGGGAAGCCTTTGATCCCAACCCGGCCTGTATCTCCACCCTGAAGCTCGCAAAGTCGGTGGATTCCATGGCCATCACCCCCGGCGACCGGCTGCGGTTCACGCTGACGCTGCGCAACGACAAGCATACTCCCCTGACGGAATTGCGCATTACCGACGCTCTCCCAACCGGTACGCAACTGGATCCTACATCGGTGACCGGCGCCGAGTCCCTTATTCAATCGTCCGGTGTAGTCACCTTCACCCTCAGTGACCTGCCCGCCGGAGAGCAGCACACCCTAAGCTACGCGGTCAACACTGCTCCGGACCTCAGCAGCAAGCGTTTGTTCTACGACGGGATAGAAACAGAGAATAGTATGATTTGGGTCACCATCGATCAGGGTGGACCCACCCGCTGGAGTAGAAGGGATACCCTTGCCCACGCCGGTACCACCGCCTGGTACTTGCCCGCTACGGACGCCGGGCAGGACCAGATTCTGCAACTCCATAATTCCGTCAGAGTCACCGGCCCCCGCCCCGCCCTGCGATTCTTTACGCGTTACCGGACCGCGGCGGCCCTGGATGCCGGTGTCCTCCAGCTAAGCACCAACGGTACCGAGTGGGAAGACGTCGACGATCGTTTTCTGCGCTCCGGCTACCGGGGTAAGGTCGATCCGCGGGGTCCCGCGGCGCTACAAAATAAGCCGGGCTTCTGGGGGGATAGCAAAACGTACCAAGAAGTTATCGTGGACCTGAGTGAATACCGCGATCAGGAGCTTTACGTGCGCTGGCGTTTTCTCTCCGCGGTGGGGATTGCCGGCGGAGGCTGGTGGATTGATGAGGTAGAAATCCTGAGTGATCTGCGCACCTACAATGGAGAAGCGGCAGTCCGTGCCGCGGAGGGAGACCAAGCCATGGCCCGGGTACCCGAATTGGGGGTGGTGATTCGGAGTGGCGACGACCCATCCAGCGCAGGACTGCCCCCGGCCGGCGACAAACTTTCCATTCATGTATTTCCCAATCCCGCCACCGAAACCGTGCAGGTGGTAATCGGAGCGGAGGTTACCGGTTCAGTCACCCTGGAGCTCTGGACCCTGGATGGGCGGCGCATCTGGTCACGCCACCAGCAGGTCGCCAGCGGTGGTCAGGCGTTGCAACTTCCGCTCGGGCCACTGGCTGACGGAACTTACAGTCTACGCATCCGCTCCGCTGCCGGTACGGCTACTGCCATGCTGACGGTGGCCCGCTGATCAGAAGGGGTAGCCGAGTCCCAGTTGGAAGGTGATGTCGCCAAAGTTGAACCGGGAGAACGTACGCCAATAAGCACTTTCCGGATAGCTAATCGCTTCGCGTGGCTGAATGGGCTCTCCATTGCCGGTCTGAGGGTAGTTGTACCGGAGCGGGACCGCGACGTCCAGGCGAAACACGAAATAACTTAGGTCAATGCGTACGCCCGTTCCCCCGGCCACCGCAAGCTGGCGGTAGAAAGGTTGGTGATAAAAGGGCGTGGCCCCCCCCTCGGAGCGCATCTTCCCCCGAAAGAGGAATTGAGAACCGGGACGGGCGGGATCCTCCTTCACGGTCCAAACGTTGCCAATGTCCGTAAACAGGGCGCCGCGCACAAAGGAAAAGAGATTGAACCGGTACTCCAGGTTAAACTCCAGCTGGAGATCGCCGGTCTGGTACAGCCGCAGGTTGTTGTTGAAGCTCCCGCCGGAGTTGTCGATGCTAAGCGTATCGACGTAGCCGCCCGGCCCCAGTCCGCGGGGGGCCCAGGCCCGCATGGAGTTGGCCCCCCCGGAGAAGAATTGCTTGACGTAGGGCAGCTCCTGGTCCGCGGTCAATGGCCGACCGAGGCCGATGAGAAAGCGGGAGGCAAAGCTACGGAGGGGGGAATACTGTTTGTTGTACCGTACGTCCGCTACCACCAGTGCAAACTGGGCGAAGTCGTTTTGAGAGTTGATGTCTGGTACGACGCGCTCGGCCACCAACACTTCTCCGCCGGTCAGTTCGAACTGCCCGGTTAGGGTCAGGGAGCGACCCCGGCGATCGGCCCGCCCCACGCGGGTGTACTCGATGTTGCGAAAGAGCAGGCTCAAAAAGTACTGGTCGCTGATGCTGCGTCGCAAACGCTCGTTGTTGCGTAAAATGGAAGCGAACTGGGGCTCGATCGTGAAGTTGAGCACGTCCAGGGCAGCGTGATTGATGCGGTAGGAAGTCGTCGGGGAGCGCCGGAAGTCGTAGCCCAGGCGCGCGTTGGCAGTCGTATAGGCGTAGAAGGTGCGAATGAGCAGATACTCGTAGGCCATGCTGTAGCGGGTACTGGCCCGTTCGCGCAACTGCCGGTAAAAGTTCTCCGAAACCAGTCCGACCCGGCGCGCAAGATTGTAGAAGCCGAAGTCCTTAAAGCGCGGCAAGTTAAGGGTGGCCTCGGCGGCCAGGTCGATGGTGTTAAAGAACTTGGCTACCCGATTGGGGTTTGGATTCACCTCCACACCCGCGCGCAGAGCGACCGACAACAGCTCCGCGCCGCCGAATACGTTGCGGTTGCGAAAGTTAGGGCTCACGCTGATGCCGATCAGGTTATTACTTAGGGCGGAGGTGCTATCGATCAGTTGGCTCCGGTTGGTGTAGTTGAGGTCCAGGTCTACCCCGACCGACATCCGCTTATCCGGCGAAAGCTGGATTTCGTAGTTCAGCACCCCGGGATCATCGGGATCCACCAGCTGGTTGATGCGCACGAATCGGTAGATGCCCAGCCCGCCCAGGGAGAGGTTGGTCTTCTCGTAGGCCTCCCGACTGTAGAGGCTGTCGGTTTGCAAGAAAACATTGTCCGCCAGCAGTTCCGGCCGCATGCGAAACCGGAGCCCGGGTGCCAGAAAGCGTATACCCGCGACGGTGGTATCCCCCAAGTAGGTCCCCCCCGAGGCCTCCCGGGCGGGGGAATAGTCCGTCAGTACCGTGATACTGCCGATGCGGTATTTTTTGTACGCCTCCTCCTGCTGGGCGGGCAGCACACTTAGGTAGATGTTGGCGTAGCCGGCCCGACGGCTCGTATCGATTTCCAGTTTGTCGAAATAGGTATTGGAGAAGTAGGCGTAACCCTCGTTGCGCAGGGCCTGGCTGAGTCGGGCCTTTTCCTCGTCGAAGGCATTGAGGTCCAGCGGTGCTCCCGGGCGCAGGGCGCTGGAGGCCTGTAGCGCTTGTAGAATACTGTCGATTTCGGGGTCCGGACTACGGTAGTCCACCGTATCTATAAGATAACGGGGCCCGGGATCTACGTGGTAGATGAGGGTGACCTTTTGATTCTTTCGTCGATCGGCCTCGTGGTAGGCGTTGGCGTCGAAGTAGCCCCGGTAACGCAGGAAATCGGCCATCAAGCCGGCCGAGCGACGGGACAGACTGTCGCTGTATATAGTGGGTGGCTGGCCGATGGTGTTCCGGAGAAAGCGATCGATGCGGGTTGTATCCCGGGCTTTGCTGTTGGCCAGAAAGAAGTGCTCGCGTGGGAAGAGGAACAGGAAGTTGCCGTTGGGCTCCTGCTTGGCTAGGGTAGAGAGCTCGTAGGTGACCTCGCTCTTGTTCTCCAGCTTGTTGCCCCGGGTGATTTCAACCCGCTGGCCGGTGAGCAGTTCCTGGTCGTCCCCCAGGTATTTCGTAGTATTGCAGGCCGTCAACAGCAGGGCCGCCACCAAGACCGGAACACCGCGGCGTAGACCACCAGCCAGTATGCCCCTCAGCTCCGGTACCATCAAATTCATAAGCAGCCTGCGTCAGAAAAAAGTAAGGCAAAATTACCACAAATTCACGGTGGAGGGGGGGCGCACGGTCGGGGAGCTCCTACAGCAAGACCGCTACCGCGTTGACCACCTCTACGCCCTGGAGAGTTGGAGGGCTGATGTGGAGAACGCCAGGCGCATCCCCCTGACGGTCGTTTCGCCCAGGGAACTGTCCCGCATCAGCCAGCTCACTACACCTAACCAGGTGCTGGCCGTCGTAGATGTGCTCCAGGGGCCGTTTGGTCCTTTTTCCGACCTATCCGCTAACTGGTCGCTCTACCTCGATGGCGTACAGTCGCCCAGCAACCTGGGGGCCCTGTTGCGCATCGCGGATTGGTTTGGCTTCGCCTATGTATTCGGGGGGCCGGGCACGGCAGACCTCTACAACAGCAAGACCATCCAGGCAAGTATGGGCTCCTTCCTCCGTATTCAGTACGCCGAGCGCAGCTTGGGGGATGTACTGGAGTCGTGTGGGGATCTGCCCGTTTTTGGCGCAGACTTAGCGGGAGAAAACATATACGACGTGAGTCCACCACCCGCCGGTCTGCTCGTGATCGGGGCGGAGGGGTCAGGCATAGGGGCGGGGACGCGGGTGCAAGTGAACCGCTGGTTAACCATTCCCCGGGTCCCGGGGCGACGGGCCGAGAGCCTCAACGCCGCAGTGGCGGCCGGCATCCTGTGCAGCGCCCTGCGGCGATAATGCAACGAGGAGCGGAGCGGCTGGTGAGGAGTATCGGGTACTACTTTCCCTTGCCCTGAATCAGCACCAGGAGGGTGTAGAAGAGTATCTTGAAATCCAGCCCCAGGGATCGGTTCTCGATGTAAAGAATATCAAACTTGAGACGCTGAACCATCTCATCCACGTTGCTGGCGTAGCCGTACTTGACTTGGCCCCAACTGGTGATGCCCGGTCGCACCCGCAACAGGTGGCGGTAGTGGGGCGCGCGTTCGCTAATGCGGTCGATGTAATACTGCCGTTCGGGCCGGGGGCCGACCAGGGACATCTCTCCAATTAGCACGTTCCAGAATTGCGGCAGTTCATCCAGCCGCCACTTACGCAAGGTGGCTCCCCAGGGGGTACAGCGCTCGTCGTCGTCCTTGCTGAGTTGGGGGCCGGCCGCTTCCGCTTCAGGATACATCGACCTAAACTTGATGATTCGGAAGGGTTTTCCGTTCAGGCCAATGCGCTCCTGGGTGTATAAAATGGGTCCCGGCGAAGACATACGTACCCGGATCGCTACATAAGCGTAAAGGGGGGCCAGTAGCAGCAGTAGGAAAGTGGAACACCCGAGGTCGATTATTCGCTTCAGTATCCGTTGCCAGCGGGGCATGAGGTTTTGTCGGATCTCGATGAGGACGGCACCAAAGACGTGGTTCATCTTGACCGTCCCGAGCATAATGTCGTACATATCCGGAATAATCTTGACCAAGATCTGCCCTTCGTAGTCGCGCAGCACGCTCAGGAGTTCACCCAGGCGGCTGTGCTGACTGGTGTCGATGGCGATCATTACTTCTTCTACGCCGTGGCGCTCGATGAGGTCGCCTAAGTGCTTCAGCTTGCCGAGCTGGGGAAGGTGTTGCTTCAGGGCAGGTGTTTCGGCCTTCTTTCCGTCTACGAAGCCGACGAAGCGGTTGCCCAGGCCCTTCGGCCGGGTCACGATGTCCTGGTATAAACTTAATGCCCGCGCCCCGCCGCCCACGATCAGGGTGTTGAAGGAAACTTCCCCCGCCTTCAACCGACGACTGGCGCGGGTAAGCAAGACCATGCGCGACAGGGTCGTAAGGCTGAAGTGGAGGCCCAGCAGGACGAGCAGGCTGCGGTAGTAGCTGGTGTAGCTCACCGCAGCGTCGTCCAGCAGCACCACAAAAAAGAGCAGCACGGTACCAATTACCGCAAGCGCCAGCGTTTGCGCCAGCGTGGTGAGCCGGCTCATGCGGTAGACATCGCGGTACTGATCGAACAGGGCGTAGCCGAGCAGCCAGCATAGGGGAATGAAGAAGCTGCCCCAGGCATAGTTAGGATCGCCGGTCAGGTCGCTAAGGTGGCCTCTGGCCCCCTCGGCCGTGCTCCGGTACCAGAAGAAGAGCGTCCAGGCGAGCCAAGCCGCCAGAAAGTCCCCCACGATGTATACCCACAGATCGCGCCGCCGCCGGGCGGCGGTGTCGGGTTGCAATCGGGTGGGAGGGAGCACGGGTGGAGTCATTTTACGGGCGGAAGTAAACCAACTTGAGGTTGTCCAGGTACACGGTGCCCCCCGTCAATTCTGCGTCCAGCAGGACCGACAGGGCGATACGAAATTCGTTCAGGTCGGCCGATCCGACTACGGGCCCCAAATTGAAGTAGATTTTTGTCCAGGCGTCACGCGGTAAGAATCCGGGATCAAATACGCGCACGGTGAGGGCATCTCGTTGGCCGATCACCCCGAACACACCGGGGGCATCGCTGCGGTAGTCCGCCTCCAGCCAGACGTTGATGGGCACTTCGTTGAGGTTCACAAAGGTCTGGGCGCTGGCCAGCTCCACCAGGCGGTTGGTGTCTGCGAGGCTTATGGCACCCGCGGCCGCGCCGCTGCGTACGACTGCCCCCTGAGGGACTAGGAAGCTGCTTCCGGCAATTGGTTGGGTGAAGGTGCGGTTGCGGTCCAATTCAAAATCCTCGATCAAACCGAATACGGTTTCGTTGCGGTAGCGAATGGGTAGCACGCCAAGGGCAGTAACCTGCCCACCGACGAGGTCAAGCGTACGGGCGTAGGGGGTGTAAAAGGGATAAATATCTGGGGTGACGCTGCGTCCATCCTGGCGAATACCGGCTTCCAGTCGAATTTCCGTACTGCCTACCCTCAGAACGGGAATGCGGGCGGGCAGGGGGAAGACGCCGATAAATTCCTCGTCGGCAAAGGCCCAGACTTCGGTGATGGCCGTAGTGGGTGCCCCCTCATCGACTTGGGTGGTCAGTTCAAAGTCAGTAACGGTGAGGAAGGCCGGAGTCAGTTCCAGGTCGGCGGGGCAGGAAGACAAAAGCAGGGCCAGTAGCAGTAAGGGGAGGAGGCGCATGGGTTCAGGCTTGGAGAGCGGAGATGCGATCCTGATTCTGCCCTACGGCGGCCGAGATCCGCGCGGCCAGTTCCAGTGCCCGGTAGCCGTCTTCGATAGTTACGGCCGCGGGCTGGCCGTCGCGGATGCTGTGGGCCAGGCTTTCCAGCTCCATTTGAATGGCGTTGACGGGTCCGCTCGCGGGCTGATCGACGTGGATGATGCGGGGGCCGCGGGGGGTCTCGAGGGGAAATTGTTGTCCCCGCCCCGGCACGTCATTGGCATTGGCGTCGAAGAGGCGGACCACCTGGCTCTCCTTCTCCAGGAGGTCGAGGCTGATGTAGGCGTCGCGCTGGAAGAGGCGGACCTTGCGCATGTTCTTGAGGCTGACCCGGGAGGCAGTGAGGTTGGCCACCGCGCCCCCCCGGAATTCGATGCGGGCGTTGACGATGTCGGGGGTCTCGCTGAGCACGGCTACCCCGCTGGCCCGCACTTCGCTGACCTCATCGTTGGCCAGTTTTAGCACGATGTCAAGGTCATGGATCATCAGATCGAGCACTACGCTAACGTCGGTACCGCGGGGATTGAAAAGCGCCAGCCGGTGCGCCTCGATGAAGTAGGGCCGTACTTCGACCTCACCGAGGGCCAGGAGGGCGGGGTTGAAGCGTTCTACGTGGCCTACCTGCACTAGCTTATTGCTGCGGCGGCTCAGTTCGATGAGTTCGCGAGCCTCCTCCAACGTCTCGGTTAGGGGCTTCTCTACGAATACGTGACAGCCGCCGAGGAGCGCCTGCTTCACCACCCGGAAGTGGGTAGAGGTCGGGGTAACGACGTCCACGACCTCGACGGCGGCGATGAGGGCGGCGGCCGAAGGGAAGGCAGTGATGCCGTATTCGGCCGCGGCGCGGGCCGCGGTACCGGCATCGGCGTCATAGATGCCCACCAGCTCGTAAGAGGATTTAGCCAGACGGATGCACTTGAGATGAATCTTCCCGAGGTGGCCAACGCCAATGAGTCCGATCTTGAGCATAGGTAGCTGATTAGTCGGGACAAAGCTAATCCGCCCCGTGCAGAACGGTCGGGCAGGCAAAAATGGCCGCCGGAGGGCTGCCCCGCTGGTTAAAAAAGCAGGGATAGAGGTGTTAACGGTGCAATAAGCTAAATTTCATTGGAGTGATGTAGTTACAAGATTCGCCTATTTATATTCTGTTTTGGGGGCAAGGAGGGTCTTTAATAGCGAATCCGTGCAATATGGCCGACGATATAGCGGGAGCCAATTTTGCGGGGCAAACTTCCCAGCAAACACTGTCCGCGTGGAAGGTGTTAAAAGGGAGACGGCGCGGCGCTTACCCCTTGATTGGTAAATAGCAACGTACCTAATTTTGCCTTTTACAGGCGCAGGACAAGGGTCCTTTTGGACCTGATCGCGCGGACCTTTTTAGTCTACTGCCGCATTCGGTATTGTCCTGTGACCGCGATTTTTTCACGAAACACACTATGATGAGCAAGCTTCTTCAGGTGTCCCATTTGCTGCTATTTACGCTGCTGATGGGATGCCCCTCCACAGCTGGCGCCACACATTATTCACCCCTTAACACTAGAACACACTCCCAAGCACAACTGGTCCACCGCATTCAGCGACTCGACCTCCCCCTAGCCACCCCTACTACCGACGCCTTTACCCAGCGCAAGATTGACGACTACCTGGGCCGCGGCGGTAGAGGCACCGAGAAGATGCTCGGTCGGGCCAACCAGTATTTCCCCGTTTTCGAGTACTACCTGCGTAAGCACGGCATGCCGGCTTCCCTAAAGTACCTCGCCGTTGCGGAATCCATGCTGATTCCCGGGGCTGTGTCCCCCGCCAGTGCCGCCGGCCTCTGGCAATTTATGCCGGTGACGGGCCGCGAAATGGGTCTTCGCGTCGACTCGATTATCGATGAGCGCCTCGACCTCCACCGCAGCACGGAAGCTGCCGTGATTATGCTGAAGGGGCTTCACGAGTATTTTAACGACTGGCACCTAGCTCTCGCCGCCTACAATTGCGGAGCGGGTCGCGTGCGCGGCGCTATTCGTCGGGCACACAGCAAGCGCTACGAAGACGTGCATGCATTTCTCCCTCAGGAAACGCAGCGTTACGTTGCGGCCTACGTGGCCGCGGCCTACGCCGTCAATTACTACGGCGATCACGGCCTAACTCCCCACGAGGTCGTCGGATCTGAGAGCATTCG
This sequence comes from Lewinellaceae bacterium, assembly GCA_963710195.1. Taxonomy (GTDB): domain Bacteria; phylum Bacteroidota; class Bacteroidia; order Chitinophagales; family Saprospiraceae; genus Neolewinella. The sequence goes on along the minus strand of CAVPZF010000001.1, from coordinate 299,591 downwards.
GGTATACCGCCACATAAGTTTGGCAAAGATCGCGCGGGAATGTGACGTCCGGGTGGCCACCCTACGGCGCCTAAACCCCATGTTTCTGCAGGCTTACATCCCCGCCAGTAAGGAAGGCTACCACCTACGCGTTCCCCACGAAGAGAAGTATCGGGTGCAGCAGTTCCTTTGGGGACGGCCCAACTTGGTCGAGCTGCCTACTAACAAACGGGTCGAAGCGGCAGCCGCTACCGCCGATATTATGGGGTACGACCCGCTGGCAATCCTTCTGGGCTGCCGGACCACGCGACTGGTGTACGGACGTCCGGGCTGGGGAATGCAGCAACTGCGCGATCGCATGTTGCTTCGTTTCCACGATACTTACCGCGCCATCGCGAGTCTATAAGTATTGCTTTTTGATGCGGTCCATCGTCCGCTTGTTCTCTCGCTGACGAATGCTGTCACGCTTATCGTAGACCTTCTTGCCCTGCACGAGCACGACTTCTACCTTGGCTAGTCCGCGCTCGTTGAGATACACCCGGTAGGGGATGATGGTGAAACCCTTTTCCTTCACCTTCTTCTCCCACTTAGTGAGCTCCTGCCGCCTGAGCAGCAGCTTACGGGGGCGGCGTTCCTCGTGGTTGAACTGGTTGCCCTGCTTGTATTCGCCGATGTAGAGAGACCGCAGGATCAGTTCACCGCGGTCAAATACGCAGTAGCCGTCGCGCAGGTTCACGTGCCCGGCACGGATGCTTTTGATCTCGGTACCGTAGAGCTTGATCCCCGCCTCTACCGTTTCGATGAACTCATATTCGAACCGCGCTTTGCGATTGACGAATTCCTTTTCCTTGGTCTTCTTGGCCATACCGTAATATAAAAAGAAAGGCTCCGCCGGGTCATGACGGGAGCCTTTCTGTATAAGGTAAAACGTTAATGTGTAATAAGAGGAACGGCCCGCTTAGCTTTGGAGTTCGCTGAGTCCGCGATAATGGCCGATTACTTCGTATCCCCCTGAGGACCGAGCGCATCCATCAGGAAATTCGTCATCTTGGTATAGAGGTGGAGCCGGGTGGGACCGCCGTAGATACCGTGGTTTCGGTTGGGGTAGAAGTAGGTCTCAAATTGCTTGTTGTTCATGATTAGGGCGTTGGCCATTTCCGCGGTGTGCTGAAAATGGACGTTGTCGTCGCCCATTCCGTGCACCAGCAGGAGTTTGCCCTTTAGCCGGTCGGCGTAGTTGATGGGACTGTTCTCATCGTAGCCCGCCTGATTCTCTTGGTACGTTCGCATGTACCGTTCGGTATAGATGCTGTCGTACCACTTCCAGTTGGTCACGGGGGCTACGGCGATCGCGGCGGTGAAGACGTCATTTCCCTGCAGGATGGCGTGGAGCGCCATAAAGCCTCCGTAGCTCCAGCCGAAGATGCCGATGCGGTCTTTATCAATATAGTCGAGGCCGCCGAGGTACTTCCCGGCGCTGATTTGATCTTCGGTTTCCTGTTTGCCGAGGGTGAGGTAAGTCTGCTTTTTCATTTTCTCGCCGCGGGCGCCGGTGCCGCGGTTGTCCACCACGGCTACTACGAAACCTTGCTGGACAAGCATTTGGAACCAAACCATATTCTGTCCGCGCCAATTGTCGAGCACCTGCTGGCTGCCGGGGCCGCCGTAGACATGCATAAGCAGGGGGAGTTGCTCTCCTTCCACCCTATTGGCGGGCTTGATCATATAGCCATTGAGTTCCGTGCCTCTCCTCGGTGGTGAAGGTGAAAAATTCGGCGGGCTGGAAGCCGTAAGCGTTGATTTGCTCGAACAGCGCGGCATTGTCGATAATCTGGCGTACGGGCTCCCCCTGGGCATCCATTACGGTGACTTGTTCCGGGCGGTTGATGTTGGAGTTGGTCAGTACGAAGTAGTCGTAGGTACCGGAAAATTGCGCCTCGTTGTAGCCGGGGGCACTGGCGAGCGGGGAGGGCAGATCCCGGCCGCGCAGACTCTTGGAGTACACCTCGCGCTCCATCGGGTCGCGCCCGGCGGCCTGAAAGTAGATGCGGCCGTCGTGCACCCCGTAGAAGTCGGTGACGTCGAACCTGGCCGAAGTAAGCTGCTGGGGCCGACCGCCCTGTAGATCGTGGAGGTAGAGCTGATTGAAACCGTCTTGCTCACTACTCCAGATGAAACCATCTTCCAGGAAGGTCAGGTTGTCCTGCACGTCGAGGTAGTACTCATTCTCTTCCGTCAGTAGGGTGCGTTCGGCACCGGTTTCGGGGTGGAAGAGCACCAGCTCCAGTTTATTCTGGTGGCGATTCATGCGCTGGGCGGCTAGGCCATCGGGTGTGTTGGTCCACTGCACGCGGGGCAGGTAGTGCCACTCGTCCTCGGGGCTGCGGTTAGCGGTCATCAGATCGGTGGTCTTGCCGGAGGTGATCTGGTAGCTGTGCAGGCTGACGGTACTGTTCTCTTCGCCTACCTTGGGGTACTTAAAGGTGATGTACTCGGGGTACATGCCGTTCTTGAAGTCGGTGTAGGTGAACTCGGGCACGTCACGCTCGTCAAATTTAAGGTAGGCTAGCCGTTCGCCGTCGGGGCTCCAGTACAGGGCCTTGCTGAAGCCGAACTCCTCTTCGTACACCCAGTCAGTAGCGCCGTTGATGATGGCATTGGTCTGGCCGTCCTCGGTCACCTGGGTCAGCTCCCCGCTCGTAAGGTCCTTCACGTAAACGTTGTTGTCGACTACGAAGGCAACGCGTCGCCCCGTTGGGTCGAGAGTGGCTAAACGCACCTTTTTATCGGGATAGACGGGTGTGAACTCCTGGGTCTTGGTGTCGTAGACGAAGAAATTTGACTGGGAACTGCGCCGGAACAACTGTTCGGTTCCGCTGCTGATGACGAGCTTGGACTCATCGTCGCTGAAGCGGTAGTCATCGATTCGGCCACTGAAGCCGGTATCAGTAGGCAGTTCGTTCCCGTCGACGATGGTGCTGCTGCGGTTTCCGGTGGTAATGTCGTAGGTGACGAGTGCATTCTCTTCCAGCCGGGCGTAGGTGCGGCCGTCCTCCAGGAAGTTGAAGCCACTTACGCGATCGGGGGTGAAGGAGTAGGTGGCCCAGATATCCTCCAGGTTAATGGGCTGGGGAGTGGGCTGGGCGGGGAGACCGACGGTAAACAGGAACAGGAGCGGAAGGAGTAGGCGCATGGACGGGAGGGTTATTCGGTCAATGTAAAAGGAACCACGCGTAGTTGGGATAGGTTGCTTGCGGTGGAGCGCGTAGCGTCCACTTCAGTGGACAGGCTGCCCACTTTACCTACCGAATATAATATGCACCAGCAGGCAGCGTGACGGCTGAAGCCGTCGCTACGCGTAGCGGCCACTTTAGTGGCCCGGCTGCCTAGCGGTATGGAAGTACTTGCTGCCTACGCCACAGAGCGGTTGAGGTAGCGTTCTAAGTGCTACAGGGAAAGCATGGCCAACCGGCAGCGTGACGGCTGAAGCCGTCGCTACGTACACGCCGGCGAAGTATATTGCAGCAATAACCACTGACCGAACAACACCCCATGCACTATCCACTTACCCTGCTCCTTGTGGTGCTCCTTAACACCTGCGTCCGCGCCCAGACGTCGGAGGACTATGTGAGATTAGCCAAGATTGCTGAAATCGACCAGAAGGTCATGGTGGAAATGCGGGACGGTAAGCGCCTGGCCACCGATGTGTACCGGCCTAAGGGCGTAGAGAAAGCTCCCATCATTTTCGTGCGTACGCCCTACCAGTTCAACGGTTGGGTAGACGGCGAAGAGCAGGCACGCAACTACGACCGCGCCTACGAGGCCGTGAGCCGCGGCTTCGCCTACGTGGTGCAGAACGAACGCGGACGCTACTTCAGCGAGGGAGAATGGGACATTCTGGGTGTGCCCCTGACCGACGGCTACGACGCCATCGAGTGGATGAGTACCCAGCCCTGGAGCAACGGTAAGGTGGGCCTCTACGGCTGCAGCTCCACCGCCGAATGGCAGATGGCCGTGGCTAGTCTCGGACATCCCGCGCTCAGGGCCATGGTGCCGATGGGCTACGGGGCCGGCGTCGGTCGGGTGGGCGAGTTTATGGAGCAGGGTAATTGGTTTCGGGGAGGAGCGCAGCAGATGCTCTTCACCTCGTGGCTCTACGGTGTGCAACACGATCCCCTGGCCCCGCGGCTAAAGGAGGGGCTTGCACAGGAAGATCTACTGCGCCTGCAACGCTTCTACGATATGAGCCCGGAGTACCCGGATATCTCCTCGACCCAACTGCTTTCGACCCTGCCTGTGGCTGATATCATCAAGGTGGGCAAGGGGCCCCGGGGCATATACGAAGGAATGATCGCCCGTACCCCTAACGACCCGGCCTGGTACGAGGGTGGCCTCTACCACGACGATATGCCCTTCGACGTGCCGACCTTCTGGTTTACCAGCTGGTACGATGTGTCGATCAGTCCTAATTTGGCCCTCTTCAATCACGTACGCGGAACGCCGTCTCCGCGGAAGCCCGGGACAACCAATACCTCTGGATCGCGCCCACGCTTCACTGTGCCTATACCCGGGCCACCGAGAATACTATTGTAGGGGAGCGCAGCGTAGGCGACGCCCGCTACGACTACGACGCCCTGATCTACGGCTTCTTCGACAAGTGGCTGAAGGACGAATCGCCCGAGATCATCGATACCTTGCGCCGCGTAACCTATTACACCATGGGCAGCAATGAATGGCAGACGACCACCGCCTGGCCGCCGCCCACAGCCGAGATGATGCCCTTTTACCTCGACAGCGATGGCGGGGCCAATACCATGTACGGCGACGGCCGCCTGGTAAAGGAACAGCCCGGGGAGGACCGCCCTGATGCCTACCTCTACGACCCGATGAACCCCGTCAAAAGCTACGGCGGCAACGTCTGCTGTACCGGCGACGCGGTGGACGGCGGCAGCTTCGACCAGCGGGTGATGGAGGCGCGCAACGACATCCTCGTCTACACCTCCGAACCCTTCACGGTGGATACCGAGATCAGCGGCTCGATAGAATCCACGCTCTACCTTAGCAGCGACGTGAAGGATACTGACGTAACGATCAAGCTCGTCGACGTGGACGCCGACGGAGCCGCCTATAACTTGGATGAGACCATCCAGCGCGTGCGCTACCGTGAGGGCTACGATAAGGAAGTGTTCATGGAAGAAGGCCAGGTGTACCGGGTGGCCCTCACCCCCATGAGTACCAGCAATCTTTTCCGGGCCGGTCACCGGCTGCGCATCGAAGTGAGCAGCAGCAATTTTCCCCGCTTCGATCGGAACCTCAACACCGGCGGGAAAAACTACGACGAAAAGGAAGGTGTGATCGCCCGTAACCAGATCCACCACTCGCGGGAGTACCCCAGTGTGGTGCGCGTGCCAATTGTGCCCCAGACTGCCAAGCGCTAGGTCGTGCGGTTGCGCCAACGATTGGAACAGGGGGGAACGCTCGCAAACGTGTTCATGACCCTACCCGCGCCCTTGCTGGCCGAGCGTCTGGGGAATGCGGGAGTGGAGAGCCTCACGTTAGATCTGCAACACGGCGCGATCGAAGCCGCCGATGTACTGGCTATGGTGCAGGCGGTCGGGGCGGGGGGAGCCATCCCTCTGGCGCGCTTAGCCTGGAACCGCCCGGAGCTGATCATGAAGGCGCTGGACTACGGGATGGAGGGACTAATTTGTCCAATGATCGACTCGGCCGCCGAGGCGGCGGCCTTCGTGCGGGCGGCTAAGTATCCGCCGGTGGGCAACCGGAGCTTTGGTCCCTTCCGCGCGTCGATGGGTTACCCGGGTGACTACTTTGCGGAGGCGAATGCCGCTACCCTCTGCTTCGCGATGATCGAAACCGCCGGCGCGGTGGAAGAACTGGAGGCAATTGCCGCTACGCCGGGACTGGACGGGCTCTACATCGGCCCATGGGACCTGAGCGTGAGCCTGGGACGGCCGCGCCGAGCCGATTTCACGGATGCCGAACTGCTGCAAGTTTTTGATCGCGTACAGGAAGCCGCCGCCCTTCACGGGCTGTTCACTGGGGTTTTTACTTCGCGTCCGGAAGAAGCACGGGCGATGGAGGAGCGGGGCTTCGATCTGGTAAGCTGGGGGACGGAGGAATTGATGTTTCAACGGGGGCTGGGGGAGTGGATGTAGTTCCTGAACCCCGGACCGGATTGCTCCGTTTCCCCCCCAATGCCTCTTCTCACCTTCAACGACCACGGAATCTACTGTGAGCGCGCCGACGTCTACATCGACCCATGGAAGCCCGTCGACCGTGCCCTCATCACCCACGGCCACGCCGATCACTCGCGGTGGGGCAACAAGTTCTATATGTCGACCCGCCTGGCCGCGCCGGTGATCCGCTACCGGCTGGGGGACATTAAGTTGGAGACTGTGGAGTACGGCGAAGTAAAGACCATCAATGGGGTGAAGTTTAGCTTCCACCCGGCCGGCCACATCATCGGGTCGGCCCAAATTCGGGTGGAGTACAAGGGAGAAATCTGGGTGGCCAGCGGGGACTACAAGCTCGAGGACGATGGCCTCTGCCAGCCTTACGAGCCGGTACAGTGCCAGCACTTTATTACGGAATCTACCTTCGGGCTGCCGGTGTACCGCTGGACCCCCCAGGAGGAACTTTTCGCCGACATCAACGACTGGTGGCGGCAGACCGCCAGCGAGGGCCGGACGGCCATCATCACCGGCTACGCTCTGGGTAAGGCCCAGCGAATCCTCAACGGATTGGATACCTCGATCGGCCGCATCTACACCCACGGGGCTATCGAAAATACCAACGAGGTCATTCGTGCCCAGGGGATTGAGCTACCCGAGACGACCCGCGTCACCCGCGAGGTCAACAAAAAGGATTACCCCGGCAACATCGTGGTGGCTACCCCCGGTGCCATCGGGCAGCCCTGGGTGAAGAAATTTGGGAACGCCTCTGTGGCCGCCGCTTCCGGCTGGATGACCCTGCGCGGTGCCCGCCGCCGCCGGGGCGCTGACCGCGGCTTCGTCCTCTCCGACCACTGCGACTGGCCCAGTCTACTCGAAGCCATCCAGCTCACCGGGGCCGACAACATCTATGTTACCCACGGCTATACGTCCATCTTTAGCAAATACCTGCGCGAGCAGGGGTATAATGCCGTCGAGCTGCATACCGAGTACGAGGGGGAGCTGGCGGAGATCGAGACGAAGGGGAATGAGGAAACGACCAAGGAAAATGCGGTGGCCGATGCGGAGTGAGATTCACCACAAAGGTAGAGGAGGGCTTCCCAGAGGTTTCACAGAAAACCTTTTGCCAGACTCCGTGGACCTTTGTGACCGCCGCAGGCAGCAGCGTAGCTCACCCCTCTGCTTTCTCTGTGGTGAACCTTTGCCAACCGTCAAACCATGAAGAACTTCGCCGAACTCTTCCGCCGCCTTGACCGCACCACCAAAATCAACACCAAGGTAGAAGCCCTCGCCGACTATTTTTTGCAGGTGGACGACGAGGATAAGCTCTGGACCGTGGCACTGCTATCGCACCGGCGTCCCCGCCGCACCGTTAATTCAAAGCTGTTGCGGGCCTGGGCCTCGGAACTGAGTGGGGTGGACACCTGGATCCTGGAGGAAAGCTACCACGTCGTAGGTGACCTGGCCGAAACCATTGCCCTGGTGCTCCCGCCGCCCGAAAACGACTACGACCATACGTTAAGCTACTGGATCGACTACATTCAGCGGTTCTCAACTTACGACGAGGGGGGCAAGAAGGAAGCGGTGCAGGAGGCCTGGCGCGGACTGGACAACACCGAGCGTTACCTCTTCAATAAACTCATCACGGGCAGCTTCCGGGTGGGGGTCAGCCAAAAATTGATGACCCGTGCCCTGTCTCGTGCCACGGGAATAGAAGAAACCAACCTAGCCCACCGCCTGATGGGCAACTGGACGCCGGATAACACGACCTTCGACGACCTTATCCACAGCGAATCGGCGACTGACGACATCTCCCGGCCTTATCCTTTCTACCTGGCCTACCAGCTGGAGCAAGCGGCGGAAGAGCTGGGTAGCCCCGAGGAATGGCAGGCGGAGCATAAATGGGACGGTATTCGCGGGCAGCTCATCGTGCGCGAGGGGGAAGTCTTCATCTGGTCAAGGGGGGAGGAACTCGTCAACGACAAATACCCGGAATACCACCGCCTGGCCGAGGACCTACCCGACGGCACCGTTATCGACGGCGAAATATTACCCTACCGGGATGGGCAGCCCCTCGGGTTCAACGTGCTCCAGACCCGTATCGGCCGCAAGACCGTGAGCAAAAAGCTGCTCAAGGATGCCCCCGTGGTACTGATGTGCTACGACCTTTTGGAGCACGCTGGCAACGACATTCGCAAGAAACCCATGTCCGAGCGCCGCGAACTCCTGGAACAGCTCCTGCAGGAGCACGACACCGGCGGTATACTGCAGCTTTCCCCCGTATTCAACTTCGCGCACTGGGACGAGCTGGCCATCGAGCGGGAGACGGCGCGGGAAAAATTCAGCGAGGGCATCATGCTCAAGCGCCGCAACAGCGAATATAAGCAGGGCCGCAAGAAGGGCGACTGGTGGAAGTGGAAGGTGGATCCGTTAACCATCGATGCCGTGATGATGTACGCCCAGCGGGGCCACGGGCGGCGGGCGAACCTGTATACCGATTTTACTTTTGGCGTGTGGGACGGTGAACAGCTGGTGCCCTTTACCAAAGCTTATTCTGGCCTGACCGACAAGGAATTTAACCAGATCACCAACTGGGTACGGCGCAATACCCTGGAGAAATTCGGGCCGGTGCGCAGCGTGAAGGCGCAACAGGTATTCGAGATCGGCTTCGAGGGCATCCGGAAGTCGACCCGCCACAAATCCGGTGTGGCCCTGCGGTTTCCCCGCATGCTCCGCTGGCGGCAGGATAAGCCCGTGGAGGAGGCTAATACCCGGGATGATTTGGAGGCGTTGCTGGAGCTCTACGGAGCGTGAAGATGTTGACATAATGTCAGACCTCGGAGGTCTGTCAATATGGCGGGCGGCGGAGCGCGGGTGGAAACATAGGCCAATCCCCTTACAAGACTGAATACTGCACAAAGCCCGCCTTCTCCGGATAGTCGGTCGTGAAGTGCAGGCCCCGACTCTCCTTGCGCAGCGAAGCCGCCTTAGTCACTAAATAGCCGACCGAGATGAGATTACGGAGTTCACAGAGTTGGGGACTCACCAGGCTGTTGCGGTAGAGTTCCTCGGTTTCGTCGTGCAGAAGGGTCAGGCGGTCCCGGGCACGCTTGAGGCGCTTGTCGCTTCGGACGATGCCCACGTAGCTGGACATCACTTCTTTCAGTTCTTTAATGCTCTGAGTGATGAGTACCTGTTCCTTGGGCTCCATGGTACCGGTGCGTTCCCACTGGGGAATGTTGTCCTGCAGGTGGTGCCCGTCGATGTTGCTGGCAATAGAGTGAGCAATGCGGTGGCCAAAGACCAGGGCCTCCAACAGACTATTGCTGGCCAGGCGATTAGCACCGTGGAGGCCGGTGCTGGTGCATTCCCCGCAGGCATATAGCTGATTGACCGAGCTGCGTCCGAACTCATCCACCTGCACGCCGCCGCACATGTAGTGGCAGGCCGGGGTAACGGGGATGAGGTCGCTTAGTGGGTCGATTCCACTTTCCTTGCATTTCTCGTAAATGGTAGGGAAGTGGGCGATGAATTTCTCCTTGTCGAGATGGGTGCAATCCAGGCACATGTACTCCGCACCGGTCAGCTTCATCTCGTTGTCGATAGCGCGGGCCACGATGTCGCGGGGGGCCAGGCTGCCACGGGCATCGTAGTCGTGCATGAATTCCGAGCCATCGGGTCGCTTCAGGATCGCTCCGAAGCCACGCACCGCCTCGCTCACGAGGAAGGCCTGTTTTTCAATGCCCGGACTATACAGCGCGGTAGGATGAAACTGTACGAACTCCATGTTCTCCAGGTGCACCTTGGCGCGGTAGGCCATGGCGATGCCGTCGCCGGTCGCGATAACGGGGTTGGTGGTGCTGCGGTAGATCTGACCGTTGCCCCCGGCCGCCAGCACCGTGGTGCGGGCCAGGATGGTGCTGATCTCCCAGTTCTCTTTGTTAAGCACGTACGCGCCGTAGCACTCGATGTTTTCGGTCAGGCGGGTCACGATGTGGCCCAGGTGGTGCTGGGTAAGCAGGTCCAGGGCAAATAAGTGCTCGTGTACGCGCAGGTTGTCCAGGGTGGCCGCCTTGGCACTCAACGCCCGCTGCATCTCCCAGCCGGTCAGGTCCTTGTAGTGGAGGATGCGGTTCTCAGAGTGTCCGCCCTCGCGGCCGAGGTCGTATTTCTGAAACTGGTCGAGGTCAAAGCGGGTACCCCAATCGATGATTTCCTCTACCCGCAGAGGCCCCTCCTCGACCACGATCCGCACGATATGTTCGTCACACAGTCCCGCCCCCGCATCCAAGGTATCGGCGATGTGCTTTTCGTAATTATCGGAGCCGTGATCCCACACCGCCGCCACCCCGCCCTGGGCGTAGCTGGTGTTGCTCTCCCGCTCGTTAACCTTGGTCAGGACGTCGATTCGCAGTTCCGGCCGCAACATGGCGAGTTTGATGCCCGTGCTGAGGCCGGCGATGCCGGAGCCTATGATAAGTACGTCGGTTTGTAACATGATGGTTGTCAGGTTATTGGATTGATGGCTTGTTGGGTTCTGTGGGCTTGCCCGTCGCTGCGCTTCGGTGAGTACATGACCTTACCCGAGCGGAGCGAGGGGAAAGTGCCCGCCGGGAAACTCAACAACCCGACAATCCAGCAACGCAACAATTACAACTTAGTATAGTGCTTGTCCTCCGTAAGGGATTCCTGCGGGTTCCGCCAACCGTTGCTGTCTCCATCCCAGAGGTCATCGGCTTCCTGCGGGCCCCAGGTACCGGCGGTGTAGTTGACGAGCGGCGCTTCGTTGGCCTCCCACGCCTGGATGATCGGGTCGACGAAGGCCCAGGCCACCTCGACGCTATCGCCGCGGGCGTAGAGGGTAGGATCGCCCTTCATGCAGTCGAGCAGGAGGCGGCTGTAGGATTCGGGGACGTCCTTGGAGGTGAGGTCGCGGTAAAAGAAGTCCATGTCCACGTTTTTGACGCGAAAGCCCTCGCCGGGCACCTTCATGCCAAATTCCATGGCCATGCCTTCGTCGGGCTGGATGCGCATGATGAGTTGGTTGTCGCACTTCATGGCGTACTGGTCCTGACTGGCGAAGAGGGCCTGCGGTGGGTTCTTGAAGGTGATGACCACCTCGGTGACCTTCAGCGGCAGGCACTTGCCGGTACGGATGTAGAAGGGAACCCCGGCCCAGCGCCAGTTGTCGATGAAGAACTTCATGGCCACGTAGGTCTCGGTCACGCTCTCGTCGGGGACGCCCTCCGCATCGCGGTAAGCAACGACCTGGCCTTCCCGCGTATCGCCGGCGGTGTACTGAGCCCGGACGACCTGCTCCTTGACCTGCTCGCCGGTGATGGGCCGCAGGGACTGAAACAGCTTCATCTTTTCCCCCCGGATCGATAGGGCGTCCGCCCGGATGGGAGGCTCCATCGCCACGTGGGCGAGTACCTGCAGCAGGTGGTTCTGGATCATGTCGCGCATGGCCCCACTGCCGTCGTAGTAGCCGCCGCGACTGCCTACGCCAACGGTTTCGGCCGCAGTGATCTGGACGGACTGGACGTAGTTGCGGTTCCACAGCGGCTCGAAAAAGCCGTTAGCAAAGCGGGTCACCAGCAGATTTTGCACCGTTTCCTTGCCTAAGTAGTGATCGATCCGGTAGATCTCGTTCTCGCGGAACACCGACTGGATCTCCTCGTTGAGTTGCTTAGCCGATGCCTCGTCGTAGCCAAAGGGCTTTTCTACCACGAGGCGCGACCAGCCGTCTTCCGACTTGTTAAGTCCGGAGGCGGCCAAGGCCTTGGGAATGGTGCTGTAGAGCTTGGGTGGGGTAGAAAGGTAAAAAATGTAATTGTGGCCGGTATGGAATTGCTTTCCCAGCTTTTCCAGCCGTTGCTTGAGCTTGTCGATGTCTTCCTTCCCGTCGTAAACCTGAAGATCCTGGTAAAAGAGGAGCTTGGAAAATTCCGCCAGTTCACTGGATTCCTTCTGCTTAGCGTCGAAAAACTCGTTCTCGAAAACCACCTTCTGCCGGAACTCCTCGTCGGTGTAGTCCGTGCGGCTGGCCCCCAGTAGGGCAAAGCTATCGGGCAGGTAACCGCCCCGGTAGAGATCGAAGACCGCCGGCACGAGTTTCCGTTGCGCCAGGTCGCCGGAAGCACCGAAGATGACGAGGATGTGTGGGTCGAGGGAGTTGGCCATGTGCTGTTCTTTCTGTTGCAAAGGTGTCTACTTTTTATAAGGTTTACGCCCGGGGCAGGGTAATTTAGCCCCCAACCACTAAAATCCACTTCATGACTATTGGCATCGCAACTGACCACGGCGGCATCGAGCTCAAACAGCAGCTCAAAATCTACCTGGAGAAGAAAGGCTACGCCGTCCGGGACTTCGGTGCCTTTGAATACGATGCCCAGGACGACTTCCCGGACTTCGTCGTGCCCCTGGCCCGCGCCGTCGGACAGGGGGAGGTAGACCGTGGCGTAGCCGTCTGCGGCAGTGGGGTAGGGGCCAGCATCGCCGCTAACAAGATCAGGAACGTACGGGCCTGCCTCATCACCGAAACCTACAGTGCCCGGCAGGGCGTGGAGCACGACGACATGAACATGATCTGCCTCGGCGGCCGCGTCATCGGCATTGCCCTGGCCACCGAACTGCTGGATCATTTCTTAGGAGCTGAATACCAGGGCCTACCGCGCCAGCTCCGGCGTATGGCCAAGGTCGCCGAACTGGAGCAGTAAGGGCACCACCGAAACGATCACGTGAAAGAAGCACCCCCAGAGCCCCCACGCCCGGGTACGACCAACTGGCTGGATAATCTCCAGCAGGAGAGCTGGCAACTGGAACTACTTATCAGTGGCTTCGCGATTTTTCTGCTGATCGGTGGCCTAGCGCCACTCGAAGCGCTTGCCGATACGATGGAGCGCCTCCTGCTACAGTCCGAGCGGTACCGCGTCTTTCTGGTGGCTTACTACGTCATGCGTACCGCTTATTTAGTCCTGCTGATCTGTCTGATCGTGCACGTACTACTGCGGGGGGTCTGGATTGCAGCTATCGGACTGCGGTACGTCTCCGGGGATATCGACTACCCTAACCTTCGTTACCAGCCTCGCTACAACGACTGGTTGGCCCGCCGCGTCGGCAGTTTCGACGGCTACATCGAACGGCTCGAACGGTACTGTAGCGTCCTATTCTCCGTCGCGTTCCTGATCATCTTCTGTTTTTTAAGTGTCACGACGTACCTCATGTTCACCGTGGCGGTGCGGTACGTCTTCACCTGGGGTGAGCAGGTCGATTGGCAGCGTAAGGGACTATTCGGGGGCGGCTTTATGGGCATAGTCTGCCTGGTGGTCGGCGTACTCTACTTTATCGACTTCCTGACGCTCGGCTTTTTCAAACGTAATCGCTGGACGGCCAAGTTGTATTATCCCCTCTATCGCTTCATGGGTTGGGTGACCCTGGCAAACCTTTACCGGCCCCTATACCATAATCTGGTCGACCATCGCTTCGGCCGGCGGATCGCGCGTCTACTACCTGTCTTCGTACTGCTCGCGCTGACCGCCGTCTCACTGAAATTTGTCGGTGCCCCCTATTATCCAGCGTACGCCAGAACGGGTACCCACATCATCGAAGCCCGGAACTATGATCAGGCCGAGCCGGTTGACGGGGACGTTTTGCGGCGACCCACGCTCAGCAATAAATTCCCGCTCCATAACTACGTCGAGCTTTTCGTCCCTTATCTGCCGACCTACAACGACCGGGTTATCCAGCGCGAGTTCCCGGACCTACAGGTCAGTCGCTACGCCGGGATCAAACTCCGGGGGGCCTTCAGCGCGGGTGAGCTCTACAACAATGAAGCGGATTACCCCGCCCTACTGAAAGCGTTAAGTAGCCTGCATCGCCTGAGCCTCAATGGGGACGCCCTAGCGGTTACGCCCCGCTTCCACGCTCACCCCATCCGGGAGCAGGCCGGGCTCCTCTACATGGTACCCACCCACGATCTTCCCGTTGGCGAACACCAACTGCTCCTGGAAACCGCTTACCTGAATGCCGACACCCTGCGTTGGGCAGACTACGGCGCCATCTACTTCTATAAGTAGGGCGGGGCCGCAGGTGTAGCATGCCCAACCCCACACCCGCGGCCCCGCCCCATTTCCCAACGTGAACACCGCGCCCGCAATTACCTTAACCCTTAGCGTACCTTTCACCAAAGTAATATCCCTTATGGACCAGCAACTATATGATTTCGGCATGATCGGCCTCGGCGTAATGGGCCGCAACTTCCTCCTCAACGTCGCCGACGATGGCTTCGGCGCCCTGGGGACCGACATCGATGAAGCTTCCGTAAAGGCGCTCAACGAAGAGGGCAAGGACATGCGGGTGAAGGGCGTACACACCCAGGCGGAGTTCGTCAAACTGCTCAGCAAACCCCGCAAAATTATGCTGCTGGTGCCCGCCGGCAGCATCGTGGACAAAGTGATCGAGGGCCTGCTGCCCCTCATTGACGAGGGTGATATTATTATTGATGGCGGCAACAGCCACTACGACGACACCAACCGCCGCTACGAATACCTGAAGACCAAAAACATCCGCTTCCTGGGTACCGGCGTTTCCGGAGGGGCGAAGGGCGCCCGCCTCGGTCCGTCCATCATGCCCGGGGGCGACCGCTCGGCCTGGGAAGAGGTAAAGTCCGTCCTGGAAACCGTAGCCGCTAAGGTCAACGGGGAGCCCTGCGTGACCTACATCGGGGAAAGCAGCAGCGGCCACTACGTGAAGATGGTCCACAACGGCATCGAGTACGGCCTCATGGAACTCATCGCCGAGGCCTACGACATACTCAAGCGGGTCGGCGGTATGGGTAACGACGAGATGTCGGAACTCTTTTCCACCTGGAACAAGGGGCGACTCAACAGCTACCTGATTGAGATCTCGGCGACCATCCTCAAGTTCCGCGACGAGCAGACCGACCAGCACCTGCTGGACGTCATCCTTGACAAGGCTAAGCAGAAGGGGACCGGCAAGTGGACTAGCCAATCGGCCATGGACCTCGGCGTGCCGGTGCCCACCATTGACGCAGCCGTCACCATGCGGGCCATCTCGGCCTTCAAGGAATACCGACAGGACAACAGCAAGCTGTATAAAGATATTCACCCGGAGGCACCCCCCCTTACGGGCAGCGGACTTGCCGAATCAGTCGAAAAGGCGCTCTACTTCGGCTTCATTACCTGCTACGCCCAGGGCATGCAGCTGCTGGCCGAGGCCAGCATCGATATGAAGTACAACCTCGACCTAGAGGGCATTGCCCGCATTTGGCGCGGCGGTTGCATCATTCGGGCCGAAATGCTCGAAAAGATCCGTCAGGCCTACGGCAAGCGGGAGGGACTCAAGAACATGATGGCCACGGAGGAATTCCGCCACGACCTGTTCGATTGCCGGGGAGCCACCGCCGAGGTGCTCCACCAGGCCACCGAGCGGGGCGTGCCCGCCATGTGCCTTTCCTCCTCCCTTCAGTACTTCGAAGCCTTCCGTTCCGAGCGGCTGCCGCTCAACATGGTGCAGGCCCAACGCGACTACTTCGGCTCCCACACCTACGAACGCCTCGACCAGACGGGAAGCTTCCACACCACCTGGGATGCGAAAAGCATCCATAAGGTAGGAGACGCGTCGGACCGCCAGGGCCCCAACGATCCAATAGTGATGGACCCCCCCAGCGGAGCGGAGGGCTAGCGGCTGAACACTAGCTTATATATGTAGGTACATTAAATTTTTTGGTTTCGTTCAACCAGCTCCGAGCCCAAGGGGTTTACTGCGCATCTAGCCGCCGCTTGCGGTTCTCACCAAAACGTACCTGACATGATTCGTTCCTTCTTTTTTCTCGCCTTTGCCGGCGTACTTTCTGCCTGCGGACCCTCGGGTACCGAGATAGAATCCTCCGAAGCCGTAGCCGCCGAGAATATCACCGCCGCCGCCACCTTCTCGGTAGACACCTCCGCCAGCACCGTAGAGTGGGAGGGTACCAAGCTCATCGGCAGCGGCCACGCGGGCATCATCCCCATTCAGAAGGGAAGCCTGATGGTTGACAACGGCAATCTTGTTGGGGGAACCTTCACGCTAGACATTACCCGGCTTGAGAACCGCGACCTGGACGGGGAGGGTAAGGGCAAGCTGGAAGGGCACCTGAAGAGCGCCGACTTCTTCGACGTGGAAACCCACCCAACCGCCCAATTCGAGATCACGAGCGTGTCGCCCGTCACCGGCGAGTCGGACTTTAACCACAACATCACCGGTAACCTGACCCTGAAGGGTACCAGTCGGAGCATCACCATCCCCGCCAAGATTACTATGGACGGCGAACAGATCACCGCTACGACGCCCGATTTCGTAATCGATCGCACCGAGTGGGGTATGCAGTGGGGTTCACAATCTGGACCGGTCGAACTTGCCCAGGATAAGATCATCAACGACGAGGTCGGCCTGCGGCTGCGCCTGGTGGCGATGAAGTAAGCTTAGCGCCTTTCGACTACAGAAGCGGTTGTCCGCTCTTGGCGGGCAACCTCTTTTTCTTGCGCTACCTTTGCGCGATGGAACTCCGGTACACGCTCTCCGACCTGCCAACAGTGGTGGCCCGCCTGCTGAGTGACTACGGCAATCGCCCGATTTTTGCGCTGGAGGGGGAGCTGGGTGCTGGCAAGACCACCCTGGTGCGGGAGCTGTGTCGGGCGCTGGGGGTGACGGAGCCGGTCTCTAGTCCCACCTTCAGCATCGTCAACCTGTACGCGGCGCCCAGCGGGATGATTCACCACTTCGACTGCTACCGCCTCGCGGACGTCGAAGAGGCCCTGGAGGCTGGTCTGGAGGAGCTGCTGGCCCAGGCCGCTGGCCCCGTGTTCGTAGAATGGCCGGCGGTAATAGAACCCTTACTGCCTCCCGGCGTTGTTTTTCTGCGCTTATACCACGATTCCCAGGAGGAGGGCCGGCGGCGACTGAGCATTCATACCGACTACCCGCAAGCTAGCACATGAGCAGTAAGGATAAGGAAAAGATCGACCTCCCCAAGGAGCTCACTTCGGGCTACGGCCAGACCCAGACCGAAACCCTGGCGGTGGAAAGCCGCTCGGAAGAGCTCTTTATCGGAATTCCTAAGGAAATCACCCTGCAAGAAAAGCGGGTAGCCCTAGTCCCTAGCGGGGTACACAACCTCACGAGCCGCGGGCATCGGGTACTCATCGAGACTAAAGCGGGCGAGCCCAGCAGCTTTTCCGACCACGATTTCAGCGAGTGCGGGGGCGAAATTGCCTACTCCGCCCAGGAGGTCTACCGCCGCGCCCGGGTCATCATCAAAGTGGCGCCGCCGACGCTCGACGAGATCGAGATGATGCAGGAGGGAACCATCCTCATCTCACCCCTGCAACTACCCATCATCAATGCCGAATACCTCTACCGGCTGAAGCACAAGCGCATCATCGCCCTGGCCATGGAGTACATGCAGGACGAGGAGGGCAGCTTCCCCATCGTGCGCATTATGAGTGAGATGGCCGGCGTGTCCGCCATTCAGACAGCCGGGGAACTGCTCAGTACTAGCCACGGCGGGCCGGGCGTGCTGCTCGGCGGCATCTCGGGCGTCCCCAGTGCCAAGGTGGTTATTCTGGGCGGCGGCGTCGTAGCGGAGTACGCTACCCGCGCGGCCCTCGGCATGGGTGCGGAGGTCCGCATCTTCGATGACAACATCCACAAGCTCATGCGGCTGCAGAATTCCGTGGGTCGTCAGCTCTACACTTCGGCTATGAACCCCGTTTACCTGCGCCGGGAGCTGCTCGACGCGGATGTGGCCATTGGGGCAATTCACGCCGAAAACGGCCGGGCCCCGGTCGTGGTCAGCGAGGACATGGTGCGTGCGATGAAGCCCCACTCGGTCATCATCGACGTGAGCATCGACCAGGGCGGCTGCTTCGCGACCAGCGAGCTGACCACCCTCGATCGGCCTACTTTCCGCAAGTATGACGTCATCCATTACTGCATACCCAACATTGCCAGCCGGGTAGGACGTACCGCCTCCATTGCGGTCAGCAACATCCTGACCCCGCTGCTGCTGCGGGCCGAGGGCGCACGCAACTTTGAGCACTTTCTGTTGCAGCACACCGGTCTCCGCCATGGCATCTACACCTTCCGGGGATGCCTCACCAACCGTTACCTCGGGCATCGCTTCGAGATGCGGCATACGGACATCGATCTGCTGATGACCAGTGGGTTATGAATTTACGATTTACGATTTACGATTTACGATTTGGAATTTCATAGCCACTGGAGTTGATCTCCGAAGGTGGCTGTAGCAGCTTTTAGATCGCGGGCTAGCCCGAGGAGCATCCCGCCGCCGCCCGCTCCGCAGATTTTGAGTTGATAGGCCCGGCCCCCGTCCCACAGCGGCCGGAAAGATTCCGGTATGAAGGAGGGGAAGGCGGCCAGTTGGTAGGCCGATATTCGGGTGAAGGCGGTGTGCAGTTGTTCTCGCTCGGCGGCGAGCAAAGCGGTAATGGCATCCTCTACGGGCCTCATCCAGTGCTCCTGAACGTCCTTGGCCGTTCCTCCATCATAAGCGGCAGTAAAACGGCGGATCAGCACGGAGGCGTCGCGGGGCTGCCCCGTATCCACTAGGAAGAAGCCAGTATTCCAGCGCGGAGGGAGTTCCACGGCACCCGCGGCCCCGCCGGAGGCGAGGAGCAGGGGGGTGCGCAGCAAGGAGATGAGGGGGTCGATACCGGAGCTATGGCCATGAAAAAAACCTTCGAGGTCCGCCAAAATGGGACGCAGCTCGGCGGGCCACAGAGCATGGGCGGCGGGGGTGCCGTAGCGGTACCAGAAGGCGGCGCACACCGCTCCGCTGCTCCCTAATCCGTAGCCGGTGGGGATATTGCCGCTTAGGTGGACACCTTTACTGAGGTCGCGCGTGATGGCCCCGTGATCCATCCATTGGGCGGGCACGCGGGTGTGGAGGTAAGTGGCAAAGCGCAAGAGGCCGGGATCTACCTTGCCCTGCGTCCAGGAAAGTGAAAGCCTGGGGTAGGGAACGGCCAATCCGCGTCCACCCCGTAGGACGGTGTGTTCCCCGAATAGGAGGACTTTAGCGGGGTACGGGCGGTCGTTCGGTACGGCTTCGGGCATGATTGTCGGTGAAGATAGGGTGGGGTAGGGGCACCACCGGGCCGGGGCTTGTGCATGTTTGACCAGCTTTCTATCTTTCAGAATGGTTACACTCACAGGAGTTCTGGTCGGCATTGACAATTATCCGGCTGACAGTGGATTGAGTTCTCTACGCGGATGCCGCAACGACATCGCTCACTGGAAAGCCCTGCTGGAAGAATTCTACTCCGGAACGTCCGCCTCCCGCTTGCGGGTTCTGCTCGACGCGGAGGCTACGTACGAAGGGGTAGTAGATGCCATCACCGAGGCCATCGCCCTGGTGCGACCCGGGGACCAATTCTGTTTCGTGTACTGCGGCCACGGCTCCCGCGAACCCGCCGCCGCGGCCTTCGCCGATTACTTCCCGGAGGGTCTGCAAGAAACGCTGGTCTGCTACGACAGCCGCCTACCGGGGGGGCTCGAACTCGCCGATAAGGAACTGACCTACCTTCTACAGGACGTAGCCGACCGGGGGGGCGAAGCCACGGTGATCCTCGACTGTTGCCATTCCGGGTCCGGTACCCGCAAAGCCGCGCTGCCCGGCATCCGGGTGCGGCGCGCGCCCGGGCGGAGGGGTGAGCGCGCACTCGAAACCTACCTTAAGGGACGCATCGCGGCGGACTTGCGCCGTCCGGGCAGCAATTATCGCCTGCCACATCCGCCACACGTCCTATTGGCCGCTTGCCGCCGCGCCGAAGAGGCCCGGGAGCTTGCAACCCGCCGGGGTCTGCTGTCGAGCGTCGCCGAATCGGTGATCCGCCGGGCGGAGGGCAGGCTTACCTACGCCGAGCTCTATAGCGAAATCACGGCGGCTGCCCTCGGGGTAACCGATGCGCAACATCCGGTGCTGGAGACGTACGGGGGACGGGATGCCTACACCGGACTACTGGGCACCGTCACGGAGGGCGGGCGGGTGGCCCTCCCGGTCACCCGCCATCCCGATGGGCGCTGGTCCGTCCCACTAGGGGCCGTTCACGGGCTGGCGGGGGAGGCGCCCGGCACGCTTCACTTTCAGCTGCTGCGCGATGGGACACCCGTGGGAGGGGCCGGCGCGCGCTCGGTTGGTTTTGACCGAACCATCATCGATTCCCCTTCCTCGGAGGTAAAAGATGGTCGGTATACGGCCCTGCTGCAGTCACCGCTTCGGCCCCCGGACCTGGTCTACCTCTCGGTAGAGAAAGCCTGGGGAAAGGAGCTCACCGCGGCGGCCGCCTCGCACCCCTCCGCCTACTTTTCCTTCTCTGCCGTTGCCACCCAAGCCGCTTACCGGGTAGTGGACCAAGGAGCGGGGATACAGTTCGTGCGGCACGTCGACGGGCGATGCCTGTACTCCGCATCGGGCAGCGACCGCGCCGCGGTGGCCGCGGCCGTTTTAGAGCGCGTAGAGACGGTGCTGCGCTGGGAATACCTGCTGCGACTGGGTGTCGGGCGGCCGGCAACCCCCTCGCCCGAGCTCGTCGTGGAAACCCGGCACGGAGACGAGTGGCGGAAAGTAGGGGGGAAAGTCGATGGGCTAACCGTTCACCTTCCGATTACCGGGCAACACTTATCCGAAATGCCCTTCCGCGTGATTGTGCGCAATCCTGATCTCCGACAAACACGCTACGCCGCCCTGTTCTTTACCACGGAGAACTACACGCTCTACTTTACCGGCTTCAACGAGGCACTTCAGTCCGGGCAGTCGGTGGTTGCCTGGGACACCCTGGCGGATGGGAGCCCCACTCGATTCGTGCCTTCGGGGGCACCCTCTTCCACCCATCACTTCAAACTCTTCGTTAGTGAACGGGAAATTGACGTGACCGGCCTGGACCGCCAGGGCTTCT
Source organism: Lewinellaceae bacterium (assembly GCA_963710195.1). Taxonomy (GTDB): domain Bacteria; phylum Bacteroidota; class Bacteroidia; order Chitinophagales; family Saprospiraceae; genus Neolewinella. The sequence goes on along the minus strand of CAVPZF010000001.1, from coordinate 278,443 downwards.
TGCTGGGGCAACACGATCGGTTGGCGGGGCCGCAGGTGCAGCGGGGCGTGGTTCCCGGAATCGACGGCTTCGCCTACCCAATCCCGGGAGACGACTGGTGGGGGGTGGTCGCGCGGGTGCGGGTACTGGAGCAACCGCCCATGATTGGAAAGCAGCCGGTGTCTTTACTGGACGGGCAGGTAAGCATACGCTCCCGGCAGGATGAGTTCTCCGCCCGGATCAGCCTGGTTCCGCTCGGCGGAGGGGCACGCGGGCTGACCGGCGATGACGGACTGGCTGCTCTCTTGAGGGGGGAAGAGATAGATGTGGTTCAGTTTACTTCCGCCGTGAGGGGGGAGGAGCAGTACGCAGTACTGGAGCTTACCGATCTTCAGCATCCGGAGGCGCTTGCCGCCGCCCCCCTGGAGATCGAACTACGGCAATCCATAGCTACGCAGGAGGGCCTGCAGGCCGTAGCCTTTGATGGGGAGCATCTGCTGCCGGTGGGGGAGTTCGGAGAGGCGGGCGCGGAAGGGGTGCAATTGCTGCGCATCCACCACCTACCTGTGGCCGTAGCCGGCGACCGCCGCAGCCTGATGGGGGCCGTTAAGATGATTATATACCGGTACGTGGCCCGGCAGCCGGGCTACCTGCTGCGGTGGGTGGACTACTCCGGGGTCGAACCGCGGCGGACCGCTACGGACCTTAAATCGAAAGTAAAGGAAGCCAAAAGCATCCTGCTGCTGATCCACGGTATTATCGGAGACACGCGGGGTATGGCGAGTTTCAGTCAGGAGCTGGTGGCCCGTAGGGACTTTGACCTGGTGCTGACCTTCGACTACGAGAACCTCGTAACCCGGCTGGGGGAGACGAGCGATGGATTTGGTACGGCCCTGGAAGAGGCGGGGATTCGGAAAGCGCAGCGCCTGGTCATCCTGGCACATTCTATGGGGGGCTTGGTGGCCCGTCATTACATCGAGTGCCGCCGGGGGACGAAACTCGTGAACGGCTTACTGATGGCCGGCACGCCGAACGCGGGATCGGAGCTGGCCCACCTTACGAAATACCGGGACTACGCGATCCTCCTCCTGGGATTTGCGATTAACAATGGCTGGGCGGTGGGAGCGGCCACGATGCTGTTAAGTGCTTTAAAGGTCACTAAATCCGTCTCCCGAACCCTCGAGCAGATGCTGCCCGACAGCCCCTTCCTGGAGGAATTGGAACGGGCGGCCGATCCGGGCATTCCCTACCGCGTACTGGCCGGCAACTTGGAGGATTACTTAGAGGGCGCGGCCGCGGCCCGACGGTTGAAGGACAAACTCTACCGACTCGGCGGACGCCTCTTCTACCACAATTCACCCAATGACCTGGCCGTAAGCATTGCCAGCATCACCTCCGTAGAGCGCGACCGGAGTCCCGTCCCCGAAGACCGACAGATCGCCTGTCACCACCTGAACTACTTCACCGACCCCGCCAGCGTGGCCGCGCTGGAAGAATTTTTGACCGAACTTCGGTGATTACCCTATTTACGCTCGTGCCATGTCTATCCTATCGGAAGATTTACTTGCCCGTTTTCGCGCCCACGTTGCGCTCCCTCCGGCCCGGGCGGTGCGACTATTGCGTGCGATTGCCGCACAGCGGCCGGAGCGAAGGGTCGAACAGTGGAGGGAGCAGGTTGAAGGGGCCGGGCCCCGGGTGGCCCGGGCGTTGGCGCTTTACGTAAGCCTGTTGCGGATCGGCGAAACCCCGGCCATGCTACTACTAGGTGGCAAGAGCCTTTCCGAGGCTTTGCTGCACCGGATGCACAACGACCTTACCGCTGCCCGGCAGACCGTCGACCCCTACTACGGCGAGCGGGCAGCTTTGGGTGCCGCCCTGAGCGCGTTTACCTCCGATTACATCTCGCTGGCCTCGGTTGAAGCTCCCATGCTCTTTGGGCGAGTACTACTCAGCAGACTGGCCGAGGCCAGGGAAAATTTTCGCCGGGAGGACGAACGGCACGAACTCGCGGAATTGGAGGGCAGGGTGATGGGCCAACTGGCTATCTGCTGCCGCCAAGCCTTTGACTACGGGGAAGCACTAGCGTGGTACACGCGGGCGGCCGCACTCACCAAATCCTGCGGACTGGAGGAAGCTTACGGCGGCTACCAGCTAAGTCGGGCCGACATCCTGAAGCGCTCCGGACGGGAAGGAGCCGAGGCCCTGCGCCTGATCTTGCCCCTATGGGAGGGGCAAAAAGAGATGCAATCTGGCCTGTCCGGACCGGAGCTTACCCAATTGCTCGCAAGTATCTACCTCGAAATCGGGGACCGCTTCGAGGCCCGGAAGTACCTGAACCGCGCCGCCGAGGCACTTGACCGACTGGGCTATGCCCATTCGCACTCCCAATCACTAGACGCGGTACTCTCCGGCTGGCTCAGCCGAATAGTAGAGGGGGTGCAGGGAAATGATTCGGAGGTCTTGTACCAACGGGTTATGAAGGGGCTGGAGTTAAACATGAGGCAACATCACCTCTCGCTGCTGATCGACGGGGTCGATCAGGAGCAGCTGATCCAGCAGTACGAAGCCGCGATCCAGGAGGTGAGCGAAGCCGCCGCCGCCCAGCAAGCCGATGACTATGCCCTGTTGTCCGCGGTGGGCATGGCGCAGGATATTTCTCCGGCCGGGAGTGCTCCCGTTGATTCCGCCGCCGACCCTCCACCCGCTGCCCTGCACTGGGAACTCGGTGGGGCAGCGGTGGAAGCAGGGGACCTGAAAACCGCACACGACCACTTTGAACGGGCTTACACCCTGGGAGAAGCGGCACCGGACGATACGGTTGCGCTGGAGTCCCTGAGATTGCTGCTGGCCCATCGGGAAAAGGAGGATCATGCCGGGCGCTTGGCGATCAGCCTCCGTGGCATCCGGTTGATTGAAGCGGTTCGGGAAACCCTGCATACGCCCTATCAGCGCGCAGCCTACCTGGCAGACAAGGAAGCGTTCTACAGTGTAGGCCTATTCAGCTGTTGGAAGATGGGGGATATCGATCAGCTGTTACGGATCGGCGAACTCGTCAAGGCCCGGCACCTGAAGGACGGGCGTTCCGCTCCGCATTCAAGCGATCGAGTTGAAGCTATGCGCAGCATCTCCGACCGCCTCGGGGGAGCGAACTTGGTCGAACGGCCAACCCTCCTGGAGGAGCGGCAACGGTTGTACGACCAGCACCTGCTCGCACGCCCCGCGCTGACCCTGCAGTGGGAAACGCTTCCGGAAACGTTTTCGCAAGCCATTCGGGCTGCACTCCCTCCCCGGGCGGGGGTACTGAGCTACTATAACCTGTTCGATCGGGCCTTGCTGATTGTCGTCCTGACCGCCGGGGGGGAAACCGTGATCCGGCAACTGACCGATAGCCCGGAACACTTTGCCCTACTGAAGGCGGCGCCGATATATTTCCCTCATCCTGCTCCAGATGCGGTGCGCAGCCCTCGCTACGTGCCCGGGATCGACGTACCTGCCGCCTTGGAAGAAATTGATTGGGAGAAGCTAGCCGACTGGCTTTTACCCGCAGCGGTACGGGAACTCATCGCTCCCCTGGACCAGCTGTACTTCTCCCCCCACCGGCAACTGCACCGCCTGCCCTTCCATGCGCTGCGCATCGGCGAACGCTACCTGATCGAAACGCATACCGTAAGCTACCTACCGAACCTCGGCGTCATGCTTCGCCCTCCGGGAACCTGGCGCCGAGGTGGGGTAGCCGCCATCGCCGCGGCAAGCTATTTGGTTCGGCAGGAAGTAACCCTGCCCCCCATCGCCGGAACGGAAATCGAGGCCCGGCAGATCGTCGAGGCTTACCGGGCGGCCGGTCTGCCCGCCCACTGCCTGCTGGGGGCGGACTGCAACCGGGAGTCGCTGCTCCAGCTGCTGGACCACTACGCGGCTCAGGAAACGTGGCCGGCAGTCCTTCACCTGGCCGTACACGGCGAGGACCTGCCGGGAGATACCCCCCTCGATGCGCGCCTCTTCCTCCATGAGGGCAGCCTAGACGGGTTCGACCTAGTAAACCGGAGACTGCCCTTCGAACTAGTAGTACTCAGTAGCTGCTTTGCCGGGAGCCGGGCCACGGCTGGGCGGGAGTTGGACTACGTTCCCGGCGACGACCTGTTTGGATTTCAGGCCGCCTTTTTTGCCGCCGGTACCCGGCGCGTACTGGGTGCCCTCTGGGCGGTGGACGATCAAGTAGGGAAAGATTTGATGGTCACTTTCTACCAGCACTTGCTAAAAACGACCCCCCCGGGAGAAGCACTTGCCCAAAGTATGCGGACCTATCTGGCCCGTGCCGCAGGCGCGCAGCGGGATCCCCGTCTGTGGGCTCCCTTCTTCCTTACGGAGATGCGGTGAGCAGGTCGCTGTAACTGTGGGTTATCAAATCCTGCTGCCGGATCTGTAGTACGTCCTGATACGTGACCACCAGCTGCCGGAGCCGGTCGTGCTCCGCCGGGGTATCGCCGATCGCCTCGATCTCAGTGAAGGTGCCGAGGCCGGCGACCGTGTCCAGATGGAACTTGACGTTGTCGATGAAGTATATGTCGCGGTGTTTATCTACCGTGACCCAGGTGCCGAGCGCCCGGCCCAGGGTAGCCGCGAGGTCGGCCGCCTCCGCATCACTGCCCAAAAGGGTGAGGGAAACGGAACTATCCTTGGGGCCCGCCTGATCGGCCCGGGCGTAGAAGATGAGGCTGCGTTCGATGGTGCCCCGGCGCAGTTTCAGCCGCCCCTCCGGAACCCGAAAGTAGTAGTCCAATTGGTGGTCGGTACCGTGGAACCGGGCCCCCGCATCGAGCAGGGCCCTCCGCTGCTTCGCGTGGGTGGTGGAGCGGGCCTTAATTTCTACAAGGTGCTTCTCCAAGCTAGTACGCTTTGGCGAACACCACGCGGCGGGCGCTTGGCGCTCCGCTGATCATGTCTATACCGGCCTCCTCGGGGGCATCGTTCGGGATGCAGCGAATGGTGGCCTTGGTGAGTTCCTTGATCTTGAGCTCGGATTCGGTGGTGCCGTCCCAGGGAGCGTAGATGTAGCCGGGAATGTCCCGCTCGATCACTTCCTGAAACTCCTCAAAAGTGTCGACGTAGGTCGTGTGTTCTTCCCGGAAGCGGACGGCCCGGTCGAAGAGGTTTTGCTGGATCCCGTCCAGTAGGGCAACTACGTGATCGGCGATGCCGTCGATGGGCTGGCTTGCTTTGCTCTTTTCGTCGCGGCGGGCTACTTCGATTGTGCCCTTGTCCAGGTCGCGCTGGCCGAGGCCGAGGCGGATGGGGATGCCCTTCAATTCGTTCTCCGCGAATTTAAAGCCGGGCCGCTGTTTTTCGTCGTCATCGTAGGAGACGCGCACGCCGCGCGCCTTGAGGTCGGCCATCAATTCCTTCGCCTTGGCATTAAGGGCGTCGCTGGGCTTCGGGATGGGCACGATGACGACCTGGATGGGGGCAAGTTTGGGGGGCAGCACGAGCCCCTCGTCGTCGCTATGGGTCATGATGAGCCCCCCGACCAGGCGGGTGGAAACGCCCCAGCTGCTGGCCCAGACGTACTCCTCCTGGTTGTCGGCGTTGCTGAACTTCACGTCGAAGGCCTTGGCGAAGTTCTGGCCCAGGTTGTGACTGGTGCCGGCCTGGAGGGCCTTACCATCCTGCATTAGGGCCTCGATGGTGTAAGTGTCGATGGCCCCGGCGAAGCGTTCGTTGAGGGTCTTTACGCCGCGCAGCACGGGCATGGCCATGTACTCCTCGGCAAAGGTGGCATAGACTTCCTGCATCTGTAGGGCTTCGTCCAGGGCTTCCTGGGCGGTGGCGTGGGCGGTGTGGCCTTCCTGCCAGAGGAATTCGGCGGTGCGCAGGAAGAGGCGGGTGCGGAGCTCCCAGCGGACAACGTTGGCCCACTGGTTGATGAGCAGGGGCAGGTCGCGGTAACTGGTGATCCAGTCGCGGTAGGTGTGCCAGATGATGGTCTCGGAGGTGGGCCGGACGATGAGTTCCTCCTCCAGCTTGGCCTCGGGGTCCACGATTACCCCACTGCCATCTTCGGCATTTTTGAGGCGGTAGTGGGTGACGACGGCGCACTCCTTGGCGAACCCCTCGACGTGGGCGGCCTCCCGGCTCAGGAAGGATTTGGGAATGAACAGCGGGAAATAGGCGTTGACGTGGCCGGTCTCCTTGAACATGTCATCGAGTTGCCGCTGCATGCGCTCCCAAATGCCAAAACCGTAGGGTTTGATGACCATGCAACCCCGTACGGCACTGTTGGAAGCCAAGTTTGCCTTCTTAACGATGTCGAGGTACCACTCGGAATAGTTTTCCGCGCGGGAGGTGATTGCTTTGGCCATGGGGTCAACTTAAAGAACGGCTAATGTGTTGATATAGAGTAGGTTTAGGTCGCAAAGCATGCTTTTAACGGTTTTCTTTTCAGCTTTAAGCCTGCTTTAACCAAAACGGGGGCACAAACTTACTACTTTCGACCTAGTAATAAGTGGCAGACTCACGGATTACCTAAACAACAACATCATGCTTAAGCAAAAGCTTCTCTTCGCAGCCACCTCGCTCTTCGCCGTGATGCTCGCCTCCACGGGCCTCACCGCGCAGTACGACGATATGTACTACGATCCGGATAATTTCCAGAGCGTAGAGACCAGTCGTGATTACTACGCCGACAATGAACCGGAGCAGTACGACGAACGGGAAGTCCGTCGCGACCGCAGCTACGACGACGACTACTACGATTACTACTACACCAGCCGCATCCGCCGCTTTAACCGTCCGTACGCTGGCTTCGGCTACTACGACCCGGTGTACGTGGACATGGCCTACTACGATCCCTTCTTCCGCCCCGCCGCCAGCACTGTGCTTATCTACAACGGTTTTGGACGCAGTTACGTCCAGACGGGCTTTTCGCCCTACGGCTTTAACCGGTGGAACCGGGCGTACGCTGGAGGCTATGGTTGGAATGATCCCTTCCTCTACGGCAACCGCTTCAACCGCGGATTTGGCAACGGCTTCTACGGTGACCCCTACGGCCGCGGCTTCGGGAACCCCTACGCGTTTGGAGGCGGTGGTCTTGGTTTTGGTGGCCCCGGCGGTTTTGGCGGTGGAGGTTACTACTGTCCCCCCGCCTGGGGTGGTGGCAATACCTATGCTGTGCCCAACAGCATCAATAACCGCCCGGTGTCCAACACGCCCCGCGCCGCAACGACTTCCATCGCCGATCGCGTAGCCCGTGCCCGTCAGAATGCTCCAGTTGACACCCGCTCCGCCAGTCCCCGCAACGCCAGCGGTTCCCCTTCTCAGGTAGGACGTACCCGCAGTACCAGCTCCAGCATCGATCGTACCCGAACGACTGTATCCCCCCGCGGTAACGCTACCCGGGCTACCGAGTCCAGCCGGGCTTACCCTCAGCGAGCTACCCGCAGCGCTACCCCTAACCGTACCTACACTCCGAGCCGGTCCGCTACGCCCTCGCGTTCGGCTACGCCAAGCCGTAGCCCAATGCCCAGTCGCAGTGCTACCCCGAGCCGCAGCACGACGCCACAGCGTGGGTATACCCCAAGCCGCAGCGCTACTCCCCAGCGGAGCTACACTCCCAGTCGCAGTGCTTCGCCCAGTCGTAGTGCTTCGCCTAGCCGCAGCAGCTCCCCCAGTCCTAGCCGGTCCTCCACCCCTACCCGGCGTGGTGGTGGCCGTTAGGACCTAATGCTTAAAACCCGAAGGGGAGGAGAACGACCGTTCTCCTCCCCTTTTTTGTATGCAGGTATTTAAAGATGTCATAAATCGCCCGACCGCGCCAAACTTTCGCTACCCACCGACCTTAAACAAGGGCTAAGAATTCTTACCATGAAGACCTTCTGTACAGTCCTAATCACCCTGCTGGCTTTGGGGGTAGCGTACGGACAGAATTACAACGATGCCCTCCGCTACTCCTTCGTCTTCCCCCAGGGCTCTGCCCGCTTTGCCGGCACGGGCGGCAGCCTTACGCCGATGGGGGTGGATATGACCACCCTGCACACCAACCCCGCCGGTATTGGCTGGAACCGCTACAATGTGGCCCAGGTCACCCCCGGATTCTCCCTCACCAACACCTCGTCTGCCCTGGACTTCGAGGGCAATGTTTCCACTAGCGACGGCAGGGCCACCTTTACCCTCCCCAGTGCCGGTGCCATTTTTGCCGGTAGCACCCGCTCCGTCAATTGGTCCACCCTCAACTTTGGAGTCAGCGTCACTCGTCTGGCGGACTATAATCAACAGATCAGTTTCTCCGGCCGCAGCCCCGGCGGTATTATTGAGAGCTTCGCCGAACTAGCGGACATTGGCGTTCAGGATGACTATGGAGTCGGTTTGGCCAATGATTTTCTGATCGATCTAGATGGGCGCGTATACTCTGACTTCACGGATTTTGAGTCGCCCGACCTGCTGAACTACGGCGAAGCCATTAACCGCGACGGCCTCTACGACCGCCGCGGCAGCATGAACGAAGTGGCCCTAGGCTTTGGTGGTAACTTCCGAGAGAAGCTGCTGTGGGGGCTGTCCTTCGGTATCCCCTTCGTGAGCTACGATGAAGTGTTGACCTATAACGAAGTGGACGATCAAGAGCTCATCCCCGCCTTCGAGAGCTCCGCCTATAATCAGAACCTGAATGTCAGTGGCGTTGGCTTTAACCTAAAAACCGGCGTTACGTGGTTACCCACCGAGCAGCTCCGCATTTCCGCAGCCGTTCACAGTCCTACTTTCTGGGCCATCGACGAGCAGTACTCCACCACCTTTGAGTACAATTACCTCGATGAAGACAACCTGGCAGCCGGGGGAAGGAATTTGAGTCCCCTCGCTACCTACACTTACAACCTCCGTACCCCGTGGCGCTTTTCCCTGGGTGGTGGTTACCTGGTGGGGAACCGCGGCTTCATCAGCGTCGACGCCGACTACATGGATTACACCGGTAACACTATCAGCTTTGATGATTTCACTACGGCGAACGACGCCGCTAATGCCGACATTGACGCCCTGCTTGGCAGCAGCATCGGGGTGCGCGTGGGCGGCGAGCTCAACCTTAAGCCCCTGCAAGTCCGCGCCGGTGTGGGTTATCGTCAGGTTCCCTTCGCGGAGTACGTGAACGACGAAGACCAGGCCATCCTCACCTACAGCGCCGGAGCCGGTTACAGCGTGGGCAAGTTCTTCGCCGACCTGACCGCCCAGTACCAGGGTTACAGCACCTTCCAGAATCCTTACGAAACCCTGGCCGTATCGGGACAGACCATCCTCACTGACCGTACCCGCATCTCCGTCCTGCTCACCGTAGGGTTCCGCGGCTTCACGGCCGGTTTCTAGGGGAGTGGATTCCCTATCGCAAATCGTGCTCGGGGCCGCCGTCGGGGAAGCCGTCCTCGGGCGTAGGGTGGGCAACCGGGCCATGCTCTGGGGTGGTATTTGCGGCACGCTGCCTGATCTCGACGTGCTATCGGGCCTCGTGACCGACCCAATGAGTGCCCTGGCCTACCACCGGGCCTTCACGCATAGCCTGCCCTTCGCCGTGCTTGCCGCACCGATCATCGGCCTTACGGTCTGTCGGATATATGGGCGGCGGCCCACCGGTGGCCTATCCGCCCCCCTTTTTTACCCGCTGGCTACGCTGGCCTTCTTCCTCCTGCTACTGACGGGCAACTATTTTTTGGTGGTACCGGTGGCGTACGGTCCACTGATCGCCGCCGTCATTACCGGGGTACTTGCCGCAATTTGCCTAATGGTGGGCGCATTTCGCCACTTTCGCCGGCACCATCCGGCCCCTTTGAACGCCAGTTGGTGGCAGTGCACGCTGCTCGCATTCCTGGCCATCGTCACCCATCCCCTGCTGGATTGCTTTACGGCTTACGGCACCCAGTTTTTGGCGCCCTTCACCAGTCTGCGCATCGCCTGGAACACGGTGTCGGTGGTCGATCCGCTGTACACCCTGCCCTTCCTGGCCCTGCTGCTCCTGGCTGCTTTCCGGGGGCGGGAAACGCGGGTGCGGCGCAAGCTCAATGCGGCGGGGCTCCTCCTCTCGTCCGCCTACCTGTTCTTCACCGTGGTCAATGCCGTCAACGTAGGCAGCGTACTCAGAGATACCCTGGCAGAGCGGGGTATCGAGGCCGACCGCAGCGTACACAGCCCCACGCTGGGTAATAACCTGCTGTGGACCGCCACGGTGCAGTCCGGTGTGAATACCTACCACCTGGGGCAGTACAGCGTACTGGATCGACAGCGCCGTTTTCAGCCCCTGATCCGCGTGGTCGGCAATCACCAACTTCTGGCCCCCTACACCGGCGACCGCGACCTGGAAATCCTTAGGTGGTTTACCAATAATTATTATACCGTAATCCCGCGCGACAGCGGGCGGGTACAGCTCAGTGACCTGCGCTACGGCCTGCTCGGCGAAGACCCGACGGACCCCGGGGCCTTCCTCTTCAGCTGGCTGGTCGATACAACGGTACATCCCGTGCGGGTCGTGCGGCAGGAACAGCTACGGGGCGAAGAAGCTACGGACCGGCTAGGGGGTATGTGGGACCGGATGTGGGGGATCTAATGGCCTGATGGTCCTCACATAGTTTATCGCCCGATACAATTGAGTACAACACCTATGCTTTGAGGTGATCTTTCCGTGCCATCGTCGCGAAAGGTGGAGGCACCGTGGTGTGTGCAAAATTGCACCGCAGATTACGCGGAGGTACGCGGAGTGCGGTGTATGCCTTTACCCTAGGAAGCTTCCGGCTCTCTGCGGTTGTTACCCTCCTAAGCGTATCCCACCACACCAGGGTATATTGAGCCCATGCGCTACTACCTGTGTTCCCTCCTGCTTTCCAGTTCCTTCCTATACGGGCAGGCTAATTTACTAGAAGAGATCATCGACAACGACTACGACAGCCTGGCCCACTGGGTCGATCACCAAGACAGCTTCGAGGTGCAGGTGCTCTACACCCGCATCAACCGCCGGGCCGACGGAGGGGTAGACCTGAGCACCTACCGCTGGGGGGCGGACTCTACCGAATACTTCTACCCCGCGAGCACGGTGAAGATGCCCGTGGCGGTGCTGGCCCTGCAACGCCTTAACGAACTGGGTATTCTTGGGATGGATGCCCACACGCCGCTGTTCCACGGGAAGGGCACGGCACCCGCGGCCGCGCCGCAGACGGCAGTAGATGCGGATACGAGCAGCGTGACCGGCCTGCCCAGCTTGGCGCACTACCTCCGCAAAATTTTTCTGGTCAGCGATAACGATGCTTACAACCGCCTGTTCGAGTGGCTGGGGCCAACTTACATTAACGAATCGCTGCGCCGGGTGGGCATCACGGGCGGTCGCCTCCAGCACCGCGTGGGGGTGGGGGGCTTCGACGATACGACCCACGCCCACCTCAATCCGGTCCGCTTCGGCACGGGCTACGAAACCCTGTACCAAACGGCCGAGCGCCATGATACCTGGTACGATCCACTGCCGGCGGTGCAGGGGCAGCAACGGGGAGTAGGATACACCGATAGTCAGGACTCTCTGGTCCACCAGCCTTTCGACTTCGGGCACAAGAACTACCTGAGTCTGCGCAACCTCCACGATATCCTGGTCCGCATCGTGGTGCCCGAGGCGGTACGGGATACGTTTACACTGACCTCCACCGACTACGCCCTGCTGCGGGAGGCGATGTCCCAGCGACCCCGCGAGAGCGTCTCGCCCCGCTACGACAAAGCCGATAACTACGTCAAGTTCTGGATGTACGGAGACCAGCCGGAGGAAACTGAGATACCTAACAACGTGCGCATCCTGAACAAGGTGGGCTGGGCCTACGGCTACCTGACCGATGCGGCCTACATCACCGACGGGGAAGTGGAGTTCATCCTCGTCGGCACCATCCACACCAACGCCAACCGGGTGTTCAACGACGGCAACTACGAGTACGAGACCGACGGCATGCCCTTTTTCGGCCGCTTGGGCCGCGCCATCCTGAATTACGAGCGGGAGCAGCGGTAGGGGCGGCGGTGCGCAGAGAAAATGATCCAACATGCTGACCGTTTTACTCTTACTGCTTAGCGTAGCCATCATTATTTTCCTGACGGCGCGGCTGGACGTCCACCCCTTCGTGGCGCTGATGCTGGTGGCTGTGGGGTATGGCATTCTGGCGGGCATGCCGCTTGATGCCGTGGTGGCCTCCGTCAACCGGGGCTTCGGCAACACCCTGGGGAGTATCGGACTGATTATCATCCTGGGCGTCATCATCGGTGCTTTCCTGGAGAATACCGGTGGGGCCTATGCTTTGGCGGACCGCGTGTTGAAGGTAGCCGGTAAAAGGCGGGTCACTCCCGCTGTGGGCTTGATCGGCTGGGTAGTGTCGATTCCGGTGTTTGCCGACAGCGGCTTTCTGCTGCTGGCCCCGCTGAACCGGAGCCTCTCGAAGAAAGCCGGACTCTCCCTGGCGGGAACCGCCGTAGCCCTGGCCATCGGCCTGATGGCCGCCCACACGATGGTGCCGCCCACGCCAGGCCCGATCGCCGCGGCTTATTACCTGGAGGCGGACCTCGGGCTGGTGTTGCTGCTCGGCATTCCGGTGAGCTTGGTGGCTTTGGCGGTTACGCTGGTGTTTATTCACCGTTACGTGGCGCCTACCTACATCGACCCCGCCCCGGAGATTACCGAAGCGGAGATCGAGCGGCGACTGGCGCGGGCTCCGGGGGCGTTGCTTTCCTCGGTGCCCATCTTTGTACCCATCGTACTCATCGTTACACGCTCGGTGTTGGTCTCGGTATATGGGTATGAGGCGGAGGGTTACAGCAACCTCCCGCTAGCCCCGCAGCTGGTCTTTTTTCTTGGGGAGCCCTTCATCGCACTAGCGATTGGCTGTCTGTTGGCGCTATTGCTGCCCCGGAAACTGGAGCGGGAGATGTTCTCCACGGACGGCTGGATTGGTCAAGCACTGACCAGCGCGGCGTCCATTCTACTCATCACCGGCGCGGGGGGCGTTTTTGGGCAGATCTTGCGGGATTCCGGTATTGCCACGGTGCTGGGCGAGGCGCTGGCGGGGGTGCAACTCGGTCTCTTCTTACCGTTTTTGCTGGCTGCGGCGATCAAGACGGCCCAGGGATCTTCCACCGTGGCCCTCATCACCGCGGCTTCCATTATGGCTCCGATGATGCCTGACCTGGGTTTCGCTAGTGCGTTGGACCGCGCCCTCGTGGTGGTAGCCATTGGGGCGGGTTCGGCGGTCGTCTCCCACGCCAATGACAGTTTCTTCTGGGTGGTGACCCGGCTGTCGGGCATGTCGGTGAAGGCCGGGTACCGCTTGCTGACCCTAGCCACGCTGGTGCTGGGTACGACGGCCATACTTACCTTGTTTTTAATCCGTCTCGTCGCCGGCTGACTAGCCTGATGGCGGCTGGTGAAGCGCCGTCAGAACTGCCTAGGCGTTAGAGACCAGCGTACCTACGGACTCGCCGAACATGATCTTACGCAGGTTGCTGGGCTCGTTGATGTCGAAAACGATGATGGGCAGGTTGTTTTCGGCACAGAGGGCAAAGGCAGCCTGGTCCATGACCCGGAGGTTCTTGTTCATGACCTCGCGAAAGGAGATCTGATCGTACTTGGTGGCCGTGGGGTCTTTTTCCGGATCGGCGGTGTAGATGCCATCGACGCGGGTGCCCTTCAGGATCACTTCGGCGCCGATCTCGTTGGCTCGGAGCGCAGCGGCGCTGTCGGTGGTGAAGTAGGGGTTGCCGGTGCCGCCGCTGAAGATGACCACGCGGCCTTTCTCCAGGTGACGGATGGCGCGGCGGCGGATGTAGGGTTCGGCAATCTGCTGCATCTCGATGGCCGAGATGAGGCGGGTGAAGACGCCGTGGGTTTCCATCATACTCTGCAGCGCCATGCCATTGATGACGGTGGCCAGCATACCCATGTAATCGCCCTGGGTACGCTCTACCCCGGATTCGGCGGCGGAGAGTCCGCGGAAGATATTTCCCCCGCCGATAACCACCGCTACTTCGACCCCGATGTCGATCAGCTCTTTGATCTGCTTGGTGTAGTAGGTGAGCATCTTGGAATCGATGCCGTACTGCTGCTCGCCCATCAGGGTTTCGCCAGACAGTTTGAGCATGATGCGGCGGTATTTTAGGGCCATTTTGGGGGTGTTTGCGCTAAGGTAGTTATTAGGCGGGCTTCGCCCTGGGGTAGAGGGCGAAGCCGGGGTTAACGCTTGTGCTCCAGGGCGGGGAGGGTGGCGGTTTTCCAGGGGGCAAAGGTGTCGGCGAGGATGTGGGCGCGGGCTTCGCGCACGAGGGAGAGGTAGAAGGTTAGGTTGTGGAGGGTCGCGAGCTGGCCGGCGAGGAGCTCATTGCAGCGGATGAGGTGGCAGAGGTAAGCCTTGCTGTGGACCTGGGAAGTGGGGGCCGCTTTGGGGTGGTCGTCGATGGGGGAGTGGTCGTTCTTCCAGCGGGCGTTGCGGATGTTGAGGATGCCCTGGCGGGTGTAGAGCATGCCGTGGCGGGCGTTGCGGGAGGGGAGGACGCAATCAAACATGTCGACGCCGCGAGAGATGCACTCCAGGAGGTTGGCGGGGGTGCCGACACCCATGAGGTAGCGGGGCTTGTGCCTGGGCAGGATGTCGCAGCATCATTTCGTGATGCGGTACATATCGGGAATGGGCTCCCCGACGGACAGGCCACCGATGGCGTTACCGGGCTGGTCCTGGGCGGCGATGAACTCACAGGACTCCGTACGGAGGTCGTCGAAGCTGCCGCCCTGCACGATGGGGAAGAGGGCCTGCTCGTGTCCGTAGCGGGGGGTACTCTCCTGCATAAAGGCCACGCAGCGCTGCAGCCAGCGGTGAGTAAGGTGCATGCTGTCTTCGGTGTACTGCCGCGTAGCGGGGTGGGGGGGGCACTCGTCGAAGGCCATGACGATGTCGGCGCCGATCGACCGTTGAATGGCCAGGCTACGCTCGGGGCTGAAGAGGTGCTTGCTGCCGTCGATGTGGCTGGCGAAAGTGGCCCCTTCCTCCGTGATCTTGCGCCGGTGGGCGAGGCTGAAGACCTGGTAGCCCCCGCTGTCGGTCAGGATGGGCCCATCCCAATTCATAAAGCGGTGCAGGCCGCCGGCCGCCTCCATGACCTCCATGCCGGGGCGTAGGTAGAGGTGATACGTATTACCCAGGATAATCTGTGCCATGACCTGCTCCCGCAGCTCCCGCTGGTGTACCCCCTTGACGGTCCCCAATGTACCCACCGGCATGAAGATGGGCGTCTCAATCTGACCGTGAGCGGTAGTCAGGGTGCCGGCGCGGGCGTCGGTCGCGGCGTCGGTATGCAGGAGGTCGAAGGTCATCGGCGCGAAGATAAAAGAAGCGCGTGGAGGTGCCGGTTACCGTGCCTGTTGGGGCCGGCGGGCACCGGGTATCCCAGGACGTGCGGAGGGCTTACCTTCGCGCCCATGAAATTTCTAGTCGTAGGCCTTGGCAACCCCGGCCCCAAGTACGAAGACACCCGCCACAACGTCGGTTTTCGCGTCGTGGAGCAATTGGACGCGGAGTGGAAAGCCGACAGCTTCGGAGATGTCGCGCGCCTGAAGCACCGCGGCAAGCAGGTACTCCTGCTCAAACCCACGACCTACATGAACCTGAGCGGAAAAGCCGTGCGCTACTGGCTGCAGGCCGAAAAAATCCCCAAGGAAAATTTGCTGGTGGTACTGGATGACCTCCACCTCGACTTCGGGCGGCTCCGGCTGCGGGGGAAGGGCAGCGACGCTGGCCACAACGGGTTAAAGGACATCGACCAAATGACCGGCGGCAACGATTACGCCCGCCTGCGGGTGGGCATCGGCAAGGAGTTCCACCCGGGGCAGCAGGCCGATTACGTCCTGAGCGAATGGACGACCCAGGAACGCAAGGACTTACCTGAAGTCATGGCCACCGCCGCCGACGCCTGCCTGAGCTTCTGCGCGCACGGACTGGGCAACACCATGAGCCAGTTTAATCGATAAACCCAATACGCCGTACCGTGTTACGCCCCTACATAATCGCTCCGCTCGCTTGAACAAACAAGTCACCATCGTCGGGGCCGGCTTCGCCGGCCTGTCCTCCGCCGCCTACCTCGCGCGGGAAGGCTACCGGGTGCGGGTGCTGGAAAAGAACGACGGCCTGGGTGGCCGCGCCCGCCAGTTCTCCGCCGAGGGCTTCACCTTCGATATGGGTCCCAGCTGGTACTGGATGCCGGAAGTCTTCGAGCAGTTCTTCAATGCCTTCGGCTCTACGGCCGCCGAGCACTACGAGCTGGTGCGGCTTGACCCCAGCTACGAGGTGGTTTTCGGTGCGGAGGACCGGGTAAAAGTGCCCGCCAACACCGCCGACCTCTTTGCCCTCTTCGAACGCCTCGAACCCGGTAGTTCGGCCAACCTGCGCAAGTTCTTGGACGAGGCGGAGTACAAGTACCGCGTCGGCATCAGTGAGTTCGTACAGAAGCCCGGGCATAGCATTATGGACTTCGCCGACCTGCGGGTCATCAAATCCGCCTTTCGCCTGCAGATGCTGACCGATATGGCCAGCTACGTGCGTAAGCTCTTCAGCCACCCCCAGCTGATCCAGCTGCTGGAATTTCCGGTGCTGTTCCTCGGGGCCACTCCCGCCAACACGCCGGCGCTCTATAGCCTGATGAACTACGCCGACCTGGAACTCGGCACCTGGTACCCCCTGGGGGGCATGCATAAGATCATCGAGGGCATGGCCCGCGTCGCCCGCGGGCAGGGCGCTGAGCTGCTGACCGGTAAGGCGGTAGCTTCGGTCACCACCAGCGGGGGGAAGGTGAACGCGGTCACGACGGCCGATGGGTCAGTCTACCCCACCGACGTCCTCCTCTGCGCCGCCGACTACCACCACTTCGAGCAGGAGGTGCTGGCACGGGCCGACCGACAGTACACGCCGGAGTACTGGGCCAAACGAACCATGGCGCCCTCCAGCCTCCTGTTCTACATAGGGTTGGATCGAAAGGTGCCCGGCCTCCACCACCATACCCTCTTTTTCGACGCGGACTTCAACCGGCACGCCCACGACATCTACGAGGAGCCGGTATGGCCGCAAGATCCCCTTTTTTACGTCTGCGCGCCCTCGGTTACCGATCCGCTGGTGGCTCCGGAGGGGCAGGAGAACCTGTTTTTTCTCTTGCCGCTGGCCCCCGATCTCGACGATAATACCGGGCAACGCGAGCACTACTGGAACCTGATGTGTGAGCGCCTGAGCCGGCGCATCGGCTTTGATATTCGCCCCCACGTAGTCTACCGACGCGACTACGCGCACCGCGAATTCAGGGAGGATTACAACGCATTTCGCGGCAATGCCTACGGGCTGGCAAATACCCTGCTGCAAACCGCCTTTTTAAAGCCTAAATTGCGGAGCAAAAAAGTCGAAAACCTCTGGTACGCCGGGCAACTGACTACCCCTGGTCCGGGTATGCCCCCCAGCATCATCTCCGGAGAAGTGGCCGCCCGCGATATCCATCATGCCATGACCGGGCAGTCCCGACTGTCCGAAGCCTCCGTTAACCCCTCGCATGCTTAGTTTGTACCATCAAGTATGTCGCGAATGCGCCTCCCTGGTCACCCGCCGTTACAGCACCAGCTTTAGTCTGGGCATCCGGGTGTTCGATGCCCCCCTACGGGCCCCCATCTACGGAATATACGGCTTCGTCCGTTTTGCCGATGAGATCGTAGATACCTTCCACCACAAGGATAAGCAGATGCTTTTCCAGCGGTTTCGCGCTGATACCTACCATGCCCTCGAGGAGGGCATCAGCCTGAACCCCATTCTTCAGGCCTTTCAAGAAGTGGCTAACCGCTACGACATTGGGCGCGACCTGATCGATCCCTTCCTGGACAGCATGGAGATGGACCTCGACAACACCCGCTACAACCCGTCCTTGTATAAGGAGTATATCTATGGCTCCGCCGAAGTGGTTGGCCTGATGTGCCTACGGGTCTTCGTCGACGGGGACATGGAGGAGTACGAGCGCCTGAAAGCCTCGGCCTGTTCGCTTGGAGCGGCCTTCCAGAAGATCAATTTTCTGCGGGACATCCGTTCTGATTACCACGATCGCGGCCGCGTGTACTTTCCCGGGGTGGACTACGATAAGTTCGACAACGACGTCAAGGCCACGATCGAATTGGAGATTCAGGCCGATTTTGATCACGCCTACATCGGCATTAAGCAATTGCCCGCCAGCGCGCGCCTCGGGGTGTACCTGGCCTACGTCTATTACACCAAGCTCTTCCAGAAGATCCGCAACGCCCCGGCCCGCCACGTCACCGAACAGCGCATCCGGGTGGCCGATCACCGCAAGGTTTACCTGCTGGCCAGTTCTGCGGTCAAGCACCGCTTCAATTTGCTCTAAGGATGGCGGGAACGCAGGTGCAGGGGAACGGCCTGGAGCGTCGCCTTACCTACTTCTTA
>CAVPZF010000001.1:0-255000 GCA_963710195.1 Lewinellaceae bacterium | reverse complement strand
GCAAGTGTGTGACGGCGTGCCTTTTGCATAATGAGCCTACGAGTTACTCCTCACTACCGAGTTTAAGGTGTTCAGCACCGGAGGCGAAGCGAAAGCGAGTCTTAACAGGGCGGTAGAGGTAGTGGGGGTAGACGCGAAACCTGGTGATCTACCCATGGGCAGGTTGAAGTTCCGATAGTCTCGGAATGGAGGACCGAACCGGTAAACGTTGAAAAGTTTTCGGATGACCTGTGGGTAGGGGTGAAAGGCCAATCAAACCAGGAGATAGCTCGTACTCCCCGAAATGCATTTAGGTGCAGCGTCGTGGAATGTGTGCCGGAGGTAGAGCTACCAATAGGGCTAGGGGGCTTCACCGCCTACCAACCCCTGATGAACTCCGAATGCCGGCATAACAGTAGCGGCAGTGAGGCTGCGGGTGCTAAGGTCCGTGGCCAAGAGGGGAACAACCCAGACCATCAGCTAAGGTCCCCAAATTCGGGCTAAGTTGAATGGAACGATGTGGGGATGCTAAGACAGCTAGGATGTTGGCTTGGAAGCAGCCATTCATTTAAAGAGTGCGTAACAGCTCACTAGTCGAGCGTTCCTGCGCGGAAAATACTCGGGCATAAGCTCGGTACCGAAGCTATGGATTTGGTTCCAACTTGTTTGGGATCAACTGGTAGGGGAGCATTGTAGTACAGCACCGAAGGTGTGGGGTGACCCATGCTGGAGCGGCTACAAAAGCAAATGTAGGCATGAGTAACGATAAAAGGGGTGAGAAACCCCTTCGCCGTAAGACTAAGGTTTCCGTATTCGATGTTAATCAGAATCGGGTTAGTCGGGACCTAAGGTGTAGCCGCAGGGCGAAGCCGATGGCAAACGGGTTAATATTCCCGTACCCGCTCACACTGAAAGCGACGGAGTAGTGTAGGTATCGCGTACTGACGGAATAGTACGTTGAAGGTCAAGTAAAATGGACCGATAGTACAGGTTGATCTTCGGATCAACTTGATAGTGTACCGAAGCGACTTCCAAGAAATAGCGAGTGAAGCGGCCCGTACCGTAAACCGACACAGGTAGTCGAGGAGAGTATCCTAAGGCGCTCGAGTGATTCATGGCTAAGGAACTAGGCAAATTAGACGCGTAACTTCGGGAGAAGCGTCGCCCCCGCTTGCGGGGGCCGCAGTGAAGAGGCCCAGGCGACTGTTTAGCAAAAACACAGGACTCTGCTAAATCGCAAGATGAAGTATAGGGTCTGACACCTGCCCGGTGCTGGAAGGTTAAGGAAGGGGCTTAGCGCGTAAGTGCGAAGGTCTTAACTGAAGCCCCAGTAAACGGCGGCCGTAACTATAACGGTCCTAAGGTAGCGAAATTCCTTGTCGGGTAAGTTCCGACCTGCACGAATGGTGTAACGATCTGGGCACTGTCTCGGCCATGAGCTCGGTGAAATTGAAGTATCGGTGAAGATGCCGATTACCCGCAATGGGACGAAAAGACCCCGTGAACCTTTACTACAGCTTCACATTGCGTTAGGGTATAAGATGTGTAGGATAGGTGGGAGACTACGAAGCGGGCACGCCAGTGTCAGTGGAGTCGTCCTTGAAATACCACCCTTCTTATACTTTGACGCTAACTCCCCTGAAGGGGGAGGACCGTGTGTGGTGGGTAGTTTGACTGGGGTGGTCGCCTCCTAAAGTGTAACGGAGGCTCGCAAAGGTACCCTCAGCATGGTTGGTAATCATGCGAAGAGCGTATAAGTATAAGGGTGCTTGACTGAGAGAGCGACAGCTCGACCAGGTGCGAAAGCAGGCTTAAGTGATCCGGTGGTTCCGTATGGAAGGGCCATCGCTCAAAGGATAAAAGGTACTCCGGGGATAACAGGCTGATCTCCCCCAAGAGCTCACATCGACGGGGAGGTTTGGCACCTCGATGTCGGCTCGTCACATCCTGGGGCTGAAGAAGGTCCCAAGGGTTGGGCTGTTCGCCCATTAAAGTGGCACGCGAGCTGGGTTCAGAACGTCGCAAGACAGTTCGGTCTCTATCTATTGCGGGCGTAGGAATATTGCGGAGATCTGTTTCCAGTACGAGAGGACCGGAATGGACGTATCTCTAGTGTACCGGTTGTGGCGCCAGCTGCACTGCCGGGTAGCTATATACGGCATGGATAAGCGCTGAAAGCATCTAAGCGCGAAGCCAACTCCAAGATGAGTATTCCCAGGACTTCGGTCCGGAAGGGTCGCAGCAGATGACTGCGTTGATAGGTTGTAGGTGGAAGTGCGGTAACGTATGGAGCCGAGCAATACTAATCGCCCGACAGCTTCCTTTTTTTATCTTCGGAATGAGTTAGTGACCAGTTGAATAACTGGCCTGAGGCTTATGAGTAGACATCCAAAAAGGCAGCACGCTTGTGGAAGTATGTATAATTTTTAGTAATCGGTCTTAACGGGATCGGTGTAGTCCGCTTAGGAAGGACTGAAGCTCTCTTATCGAACTTGTTGATCGTTATCCAAAGAAACGACCCGCCCCCCTCCGGGGGAGTCGGGCCAAAGACTTTGGTGGCTACAGCGGGCAGGATCACCTCTTACCATTCCGAACAGAGAAGTTAAGCTGCCCAGCGCCGATGGTACTTGGACTTGATCCCGGGAGAGTAGGTCGCCGCCAATTTTACGAATGCCCCGTCGCTACCTAGCGATGGGGCATTCGCCGTTGGGGGGGGAGCGGAAATCCGCTCACCCAGGAAGTAGCGCAGGGCTTCACCGAGATCACCCCAACTAACGGGTGGAGCCGTACGAGGCCGCCTCAATCCAACGCCTTGCGCATAAGAACCAACAACGGTCTCATTTTCAGGTAGGCCTCCCCAACCACCTCGGAAAACGCATCCCCTATACCGTCATCCTGGATGATGCGCCGTGATACGGTAATATCTTATCGTCGCAGTAACTCGATGTAGAGGGTGATCGGCGGAATAGCCCTTCGATCTAGTCTTACCCTCCTCGGCTCCTCCTCCAAGCCGCCCCCAAAAAAGGCTCGAAATTCGGTTTATCCAGTATCGCCTGCAGTTCATCCCCGTTTTTGTCAATGGCCATGCGGATATTCTTTAAGAGGCCCGCTGTTGGGATTCTTTACTTCACCGCCGACGAAAGAATAACCGGGAGCAACAGATACGTTTATCCCGGTTCCCTTATGCACTCCCGGAGCGAAGCCGAAGGAACCTTTGTAGGTAAGGCGATCAGGGTGGCAAAGCAGGTTGCTGTTTATGCGCTCAACCGTATCCCGGGCGGCTAGGTCCCGGTAGATGGTATCGTGTTTCCCTAGTGTATTGAGTAGCCTGTGACAACTCACTATCCTACTAGACTTCGCCTCCTCGTAGCCGTCCCAATTGGCGTGCATCCCCGGCTTGGAAGTGTCAGCGGATAGGTCCCGCAGAAGGTCGTAGATCTTGCGCCTGCTCAGGGGTTCAACTTATGATGGACTTGACACACCGACGGGAGTCGCCGGGGTAATGCCAGGCATTTAAAGGTGCTTGGCGGGCGGTCGGTGACACACACCGGAGCCAAAAACAGAGAGGGCGTACAGACCGCCGGTCTGTACGCCCTCCTTTCCGTAAAACGGTTACCTACTGCACGATAACGCGAACGTAATGAAGTTCACCATTGATCTCTAAGCCAAGGATGTAGAGACCGGGCTGCAGATCATGCCGATAAAAGTCAAAAGCATTTTCTGCTTCTGTACTTAGCTGTTTCACGATGCGCCCCGCTCCGTCAAGAACAGTCACACGACTTAGGTGACCGGTGTACCGGATGTTAAACCGATCGCTTACCGGGTTAGGGTAGACGCTTACCGAGGTACGCTCCACCGTCGAGGGCTTAGCGGATGCAGATGGATTCATCAGTTTATTCCCGCCCGGACAGTTAGCGGCAGCGCCGCCACTCCCGGAAGGTGCGTCAATGAGCCAGGCCGATGGCGACCTTGTCGATCTCAATGCCTGACTCCCGACGGGCAATCTCAACGGTCTGAGGACCGGCGCTGAGCTCAAACTCGACCGGTACCGCCGTTGACCCGCGAGTCCATTCTCCGGCTTGCGACCAGACCGGGCCGGAGGCATTGTAAGGGAAGTTGATGCTGTTCCACTGATACCATATTCCGCCCCCGACCCGGATCCACATGGAGTCATCTCCAACCCCGGTAGTCACCGTACGCACGAAGACACGGTAAGTGCCCGCTACCGCGGCGGTGAAGGGGATGCGGATAAGGTGGCGGTCGTCAGTCGGGGGACTTTTAACAAAGCGATCACTACCAGCTGCCAGTAAGCTCACACCGCCAGAAGAATTGGGGCGCTGTACGGCCTGCCAGGCGGCACCGTAGTCCGCACACTCCAGTTCGTAGTAAGTGGCGCTACCGGGTGGGGCGGGCTCGTTTGGCTCCTCGGGTGCGTCAGCGCAGTTCGTTGCTTCACCACCGGTACCGGTGGGAGCGTCAGTGAGCAGGCCGATGGCGAGCTTATCGATCTCGATGCCCGATTCACGCCGGGCGATCTCGATTGTCTGAGGGCCGGCGCTGAGCTTGAATTCAACCGGAATGACTACCGTGCCGCTGGTCCACTCTCCGGCTTGCGACCAGACCGGGCCGGATGCGCTGTAAGGAAAGTTGATGCGGTTCCACTGGTACCATTTTCCACCAGCCACTCGAATCCACATCGAGTCATCATTGCCCCCCGTTGTTACGGTACGCACAAAGACGCGGTAAGTACCCGCTACGGCGGTCGTGAAGGGGATACGGATGAGGTGGCGGTCGTCAGTTGGAGGACTGTTAGTAAAGCTATTATTGCCAGCTGCTAGTAAGCTTACACCTCCGGAAGCGTTCGGGCGCTGTACGGCTTGCCACGCGGCACCGTAATCCGCGCACTCCAATTCGTAAAAGGAGGTGCCGGCGGGCTCCTCTGGCTCTTCCGGCTCCGCCGGGCAGTTGGTCGCTGCACTACCGGTACCGCTAGGCTGGCCGATCCCGACCCCGATTGCAAGCTTATCGATTTGGATACGGGGCTCGCGGGTAGCGATCTCGATGGTCTGCTGCCCTCCGCTCAAATTGAAATCTAGGGGAGTAACATTCTGTAGATCGGCCGACTCTCCAGCACGCGCCCAGAAGAAATTATTGGTGCCGTCAGGATTATTAATGTTATTCCAACGGTACCATGTACCTCCTGCGACCCGAAACCAGATGCTGTTATCGTCACTGTTATTACTGGAAGCCCGCACATAAAGTCGGTAGCTGCCGCTGGCGGGGGCCATAAAGGAAAACCGCATAGTGTACTTAGCATCCGTAGGGGGTGCGTTGAAAAAGCCCTGTTCATTACCTGCTACCAGGGCGACACCACCGGAGGCGCTGCTGCGCGAGAGGATGTCCCAGCCTGAGCCGTAGTCCGCACATTCTGCTTCTAACAGCACGGTAAGGTCACTAGTGGGCGGCGGCGGTGGCGGTGGCGGTGGCGGCGGCGGTGGTGGTGGTGGCGGTGGTGCATCCCCACTTTTAGTGACTAGTGCCGTCCAATCGTCGGTACTTGGGGAGGTGAGCACGCCCCCGCTGATGTCGCTCGGTTCGGAGATGGCACCTGACCGGGGATTAAACCAACGCACGCGCCAGCTGCCCGTGGGCAAATTGATGTTCGTAGTACCACCGTTAGGGCGGTAGATGGCGTAGGCCGTCCCGCCGTGTGCTAGCACATAGTCATCCGAAGCAGAGGTAAGCCCATCGTTATTCAAAACGGAGGGCAAGTAAGACTGGAAGTGTTCCTGGAAGAATTTCAACGCGAAGGCGGCATCCGTATACTTTTGGTCCCGGGAACGATGGTCCTGACAAGCAAGATCCCCACAGCCCGACTGATAGCCGTAGTAGAATTCGGTACCAGCCCCCCCCGCCATAAAGGTGGCCCAAACTACATTCGAACGGACGAGTTTCCGGTCGTCGGGATCGGCATCTACGCCAATGTTGGCACTGCCCGGCTCATCGACTGCCACTACCCACTTCTTCGCCGCTGCGGCCGAACGCTGCACCCATTTTTTTGCACTATCGAAGTTTTGCGAGCCGCCGTTGTCCGATGTCTGGATGGACACCCCCGTGTAGGCCGACTTATCGCCAAGCAGGTTGTTATACACGGCGTCCTGCTGCCCCGGATAAGTATGGATCACCCGCAGGTGGTTGTAGGGATCGGTTTGCGCAAAGTAAGTTGCCATGGCTTTACGCTGCCCATCCGTTTGGGTGTTTTCCTCCCCCATGTTCCAATTCAGGGCCAGGTGATGACCAAAGCGAGCAATGAGCTCCCGGTAATAAAGTTTACGTTCCCGGCCTACGTTCCCCCCGTCCATGAGTTGGTCGTTCTCCGTCTCCTGGGTCTTGAAGTGGAGGAACATCCCCTTTAGGTCCGCGTAGGAAAAGATTTGCTCCCATTGTGCCAGGCGACTCACGTCGAAACGGTCGTGGTACAGGTCCTCCGTCCAGGCGTTGGATCCTCCGTAGTTGGATAGGCTGGTTTTTAGAAGGTGAGGGAACACATTCTCATCATCCCCCCTCACGTTGAAGGTCAGGAAGGAGAACGCATTGACGCCCTTTCCGGAAAGGTAAGCGATGGCGCCGAGCAGTTCACTGCCTTTGCCGCCCTTCCAGGTGTAGGGCCCTGCTTCCGCGGCACTGTAGTCGCGGGCGTGCGGCGCCCAGCTTTTCCGGTAGCCCTTTATGTTGGGCACCTCATCGAAATCCTCGTAGGCCAAGGTATTCTCCGGGGCATCGGCGCCAGCCTTTACGAACCACTCCTTACTACCTGCGTACTGCAAATAGTGCTCTCCCACATAGTCCAACCGGCCCTTTCCCCGGTGGTCGCGGCCCGTCTTATTAGTGGCTGATACACTGAAGGAGCCGGAAGAACCATCAAAAAAGCCGGCCGAGCTTCCGCCGCCGGTGATGGCCACGTCGTCGCCTTTTTTGAAGCTTGCCGACCAACTCCAAGTGCCCGGAGTATCGGGGGCAAAGTGCACGCGCCACTGGTTTCCTGAAGTAGCACTGGTTTCCGCCGCATCACCGTCGGCTGCGTAGAAGCCGGGTACCACGTAGGTGCTCCCGCCATTTTTAAAGGTGACCTCTAAGGCGTAATCGGCAAAGGGGTTCACCGAAGCCGTCTCCGAGCTATTGGGGCCGTCGAAGGTTAAGCTAATGCGGTGCCAGGTGCGGAGTTCTCCACTCAGCTCCGGAGCTTGCGCGCTGAGGAAGTTATAGGGTAGGAGAAAAAGTACAAGGTGCGTCCAGCATAAGTAGGGACGTATTTTCATGGGTTATTATGGCTGCGGGGAGTAGCACACCACAACATAGGCACGGAACAACGTATTAATCAACTTGATTATATATTTTGTACGCCGGCGTACATCTCTCCATTAAGGAACCCTTGGTAACCCCGATAATGACTACCGTAGCGCGCGTACGTACACCAGAGTAGCTAGCCGGATTCCGCGAAGCGGCCGGCAATCGGCAATCATGTCCCCGGGGTAGCTTCGTGATCAAAAACTCAAATACCCGCCGGTGTAGCTCCCCTCCAGGCCGGCCAGTTCCCGGGGCCGACCCTGAAACAGTAAATGACCGCCGTCGCGCCCGCCCTCGGGACCCAAGTCGATGACGTAGTCGGCGGACTTGATTACGTCGATGTTGTGTTCGACGATCAGCACCGTATGACCATTCTCCACCAAGGCGTTAAAGGCCGTCAGAAGCACCCGCACGTCATCAAAGTGCAGGCCAGTCGTGGGTTCGTCGAAGATGAACAGAATGTGCTCACCCCTTTTCTCCTTCGTTAGGAAGCTAGCGAGCTTTACGCGCTGGGCCTCCCCGCCGGAAAGGGTTGAACTGGACTGCCCTAGGGTGACGTAGCCCAACCCCACATCCTGCAGCGGCTGCAATTTCTTCATAAGGTCGCTTTCCTCAGAAAAAAAGTCGATGGCCTCGTTAATGCTCAGATCCAGAATTTCGGCGATGTGCAGGCCGTTGTACTGCACGTCGAGAATCTCCCGCTTGAAGCGAGCGCCGTTACACTCTTCACAGACGAGCCGTACGTCGGCCAGGAACTGCATCTCGACAAGCTGTTCGCCCTCCCCCTTGCAGGTGGGACAGCGGCCGCCGTCGACGTTGAAGCTGAAGAAGCTCGGTTTGTAACCCCGGATCTTGGCCAGTTGCTGCTTCACCATGAGGTTGCGAATGGCGTCGTAGGCGCCCACGTAGGTGACGGGGTTAGACCGGCTGCTCTTACCGATCGGACTCTGATTCACCATCTCCACCTGGGTAAGTACCTTCAGGTCGCCACCCAGCTTAGAGAAAGGGCCGGGAGCCTGAGAGGTCCCCTCCCCGAGTTCCCGACGCAGGGCGGGGTAGAGAATGCCCTTAATCAGGCTGGTTTTACCGCTCCCCGAAACCCCCGATACTACCGTGATGGCATGGAGCGGGATCTGGACGTCGATCTTTTTCAGGTTGTGCATACGCGCACCCTCCAGCTTGATCCAGTTGGTCAGGCGGCGCAGCTGGGCGGGGGGCTCGATTTGCATGGACCCATTCATGTACTTGGTGGTGAGGCTTTCGGTGGCCCCGTCGTAAATGGCCGCGTACGGCCCGGCGAAGATGACCTCGCCCCCGTGGACGCCGGCCTTGGGTCCGATATCTATGAGGTAGTCCGCCGCCGCGATAATCCCCTCCTCGTGCTCGACCACCAGTACGGTATTGCCGAGGTCGCGTAACCGCCGCAGGACCGCCACCAGGCGCTCGGTATCGCGGGGGTGCAGCCCGACGCTCGGCTCATCAAGGATGTACAGACTGGCCGTCAGGTTACTACCGAGGGTACGCGTCAGGTTGATGCGCTGGCTCTCGCCACCGGAAAGGGTGCTGCTCAGGCGATTGATGGTGAGGTAGCCAAGGCCTAGGTCCATCATGCTCTGGAGGCGGTTGTTGAGCTCCACGAGTATCCGCCGGGCCACCGTGGTGTCGTGCTCGTTGAGGTGGAGGTTCAGGAAGTGCTGCTGCAATAGATCGATGGGTAGATCGATCAACTCGGTGATGGCAGCCCCGGATACCTTGACGTAGTTCGCCTCTTTGCGTAGGCGCCCGCCGCGGCAGGCGTAACAGATCGTGCGCCCGCGGTAGCGCGCCAGCATGACGCGGTTCTGAATCTTGTAGAGCTTCTTCTGCAATTCATCAAAGAAGGCATGAATACCGGCTACGTGGCGGTTGCCGTCCCACAGCTCCCCCTTCTGTGCTGGGGTCAAATCGGCGTAGGGCGTGTGCACGGGAAATTGAAAGCGATTGGCGGCCCGCAAAAAGTTCTTTTGCCACTCGCCGTAGCTGCTGCCCGTCCAGGGGGCCACGGCCCCGTCGTAGACCGACAAGCTCGGATTAGGAATCACCTTGTCCTCATCGATGCCCATCGTCCGGCTAAAGCCCTCGCAGGTGGGGCAGGCGCCATAGGGGTTATTAAAGTTGAAGAGGGCGGGGGAGGGCTCAAGAAAAGGCATTCCGTCGAGCTCGAAGCGGTTATTGAAGGCTTCCCAGTCACCGCCGTCCAGGCTCACAATCACCTCGCCGTCGCCCTCACTGAAGGCCGTCTGTACCGAGTCGGCAATACGCTTGTTGTTCTCCTCATCCTCTGATTTAACCACGAAACGGTCGACCAGCACCATCATTTCTTCCTCCGTTTCCAGGGCGTTCAGCACCTTCAACAGGCTGGCCCGGCCACTTTCGAGGACATCCTCAATCTGCTGGGGCTCGTCGTCCACCAAAACGCGGGTGTATCCCTTCTGCTGCAGGAGTTCGAGTTCGCGCCGCAGGGTACGGTCGCCGTACGCCCGGGACACGGGGGCGTATACGTACACCCGGCTGCCTTCCTCGCGTCCCAGGATGTAGTCGACCACGTCAGTCACGGCATGCCGCTTGACCTCCTCCCCACTGATCGGGCTGTAGGTGCGGCCCACACGGGCGTAGAGCAGGCGCAGATAATCATATATCTCGGTCAGCGTACCCACCGTCGAGCGGGCATTGGTCGTAGCGGTCTTCTGCTCAATAGCGATGGCCGGGCAGATACCGCGGATATAATCCACCTCCGGCTTTTTCATCCGCATCAGGAACTGCCGGGCGTAGCTGCTCAGGCTCTCGACGTAGCGGCGCTGTCCCTCGGCGAACAGGGTGTCCATCGTCAGGCTGGACTTGCCGCTGCCGCTGACACCCGTGACCACCACCAACTGGTTTTTGGGAATGGTGATGTCAATGTTCTTCAGGTTATTCGCGTTCGCCCCCTTGATGAAAATGGCGGTGCGGAGGTCGGCGGCGGTATGCGTCTGGTGGTTGGTGGACATAGTAGGGCAAACGACGGGGCGAAGCCCGGGGTTTAGGGAGGGGGGGGGGTAGTCCAACCATTCGTTGGGTGTAATCCGGGCGCGGGCGCGGGTGTAGAGGAAATGACGGAAAGACCGCCAGTCGACCCACCACCCACTGCGCTGTATAGCTCGTTAAACCGGGTGGGCTTTTGCCTACACCGCACTAGCATAGGGCAAAAATTTTTGAGCAGAGCGCTTGAACAAAACACCGTAGGTGAAGAAATATCCGAAAGTGATGGGGCGATCATGGTGCGTAAGCCGTTCAGTTAGAGTAGTTTTACGAATTCTCAACCACCAATTCTCACAAATTTTCCCTGTATGCTTTGGACTTCTATGTTACAAACCAACCGCTGGGCCACCAATCCTTTGCACGGGATAGCGGCCCTCCTTCTTTTCTTCACCTTTGCGGGCGTGCTGCACGCAAATCCGAACGTTCCGGAGGAGGCCGCTGCCCTGATCCGAATTGAGAACCTTACGAAAGTGCCCGGCAGCAATCGGGGCTTCCCGGCCGAAGACTTCTTTACTTTCCACCGAAGCGATCGGGAAAGGAATAGTAACAATCAAATCGTTAAGTACCAGGACCGCAGCAAGATGCGGATTCACAACGACGGAAATGCTACGCTGGTCATCACTAAGCTTACGACCACCAACACCAAAAAATTCACCATCACCGGAGTGAGCATCCCTTCCAGTGGACTGCAAGTCGCTGCCGGAAAGTTTGTGGACGTGACGGTAAACTTCGTCGCTACGGGCCTGAACGCTAAAACCCTTCATACGGAGACGCTCGTCCTACAGAGCAATGGGGGCAGTGCCAAGGCCACTTTCCGCGGCGCCTTTATGACCAGCCTGGAGGGGGGCGCCGAGATCAACGTCCAGCAAGTATTCGAAACCTTTGGGTTTGGGACCACGCTGGGAAAGAAGAGTGACGGAACGATTCAGACCCGGCCCAGCTCGAAGTACCCTACGGATGCGGAAGTCAATTCCGGGTCCCTGGGTGACCTCATCGTGTCGCAGTACTTTGTACAGGCCGATCTTTCCAAGCCGCTGCAGATGATCCAGATGGCGGCATTTCACTCTCCCGGGGGTGCCCCTTCGGAGTTGCGCAACGCCAAGAGTCAGGTCGTTGGTGACATGCTCTACAATCACGGGAAGCGGTACCACCAGACCCTGTTGCCGCACCTGACGGATGAATCCGCTAGCATTGCGGGCGATTTCACCACGAAGGTGACCGAGCCGTTCAGAATTCAGATCGCCGGCTACCGGACCACGGGAGGAAACTACTTCAACCAGCTGCGGACGGAGCTGCTCGGTGTCCGGATATACCTGGCTAAAGATGGTGCAGGACGCGTAATCCCCAACGAGTACATCATTGTGCAGGATTATATCGAAAACGGCTGTGGCGCGGGCTCGGCTAACTGCGACTGGAACGATAACGTATCGTACATCGTCAACGCCCGTCCGGTCGGGGTACCTACCTCGTCCACCATCCCCAACATCCTGGCTACGGCCGGAGTGACCAAGGTCTATGCAGTAAGTGACTACTTCAGACGGGGGTTCGCGGGCAACAAGCTGACCTACACCGCGCGGCTCGCCAGCGGCGGCAGTCTGCCCAACTGGGTCACCCTCAATGCGGAGACCGGTACTTTCCGATTCGCTACCCCCGACAACATCGGTGACCAGACGATTAGGATTGCGGTAACGGCAACGGACTACAACAAACTTAAAACCAGTTCCACCTTTGCCGTGACGGTCAATGGCAACACCACGCCAACCGACCCGGAGCCAGAGCCCGAACCGGAGCCCGAACCGGAGCCGGGACCTTCCCCGACACCCACGCCGGGTGCCAATACGTACTGGCTGGAAGCCGAATGCGCCCAGGTCGGAGCCAGGTGGACCGAAGAAAGTTCCACTTCCGCTTCCGGTGGAAAGTACGTCGTGGCGAAGAGCAACCGGTCGACCAGTAATCCTCCCACCGACAACGCTGATAACCGGGTGCGTTTCGTCATTAGTGACGTCAAGGCCGGCGCTTACCAGTTGTTCGCCCGCATCGACGCCCCCTCAGGTGCTAACGATTCTTACTGGGTACGTCTCAATAATGGCCCCTGGTACCAGTGGAAGAGTGGTATGGAACAGGGCGTAGGTTTTGCCTGGAATCAACTCCCCGGTGCTCCGCTATCCATGAAGGAAGGCACGAACACCGTAGACTTCGCCTTTCGGGAGAACGGTACCCGCTTAGATAAGGTCTACCTCACCGGCAGCACCCAGGCCCCCACCGGTTTGGGCAGCGTGGCTACAAATTGTGGAAAGGTGGAAGAAGCCGCCAACTTCTGGCTCGAAGCCGAATGCGGCAGCATCGGTAGTGGCTGGACCGTCGAGACGGCCTCCGGCGCTTCCAACAACGGCTACGTAATCTTCCGCGGCGACCGCAACGTTAGCGTGCCCACCAGCAACGTGCCCGCCCAGCAGGTTACCTACCAGGTCAATCTAGCCAAGAGCGGAACCTACCACCTCTTCCTGCGCGCCGATGCACCGGACCCGACCCGCAACTCCGTGTGGGTGCGCTTCGACGACGGAGCGTGGATCAAGATGTGGGAAGAGATCGGCGGCGCGCAGTGGCTTACGAATGGTTTTGAATGGACAAAGGTCAATAAAGACGGTAAGGATATCTCCTTTACCCTGAGCGCCGGCCCCCACACCATCCGCATCGCTAACCGCGAAACAGAGACTAAGCTGGATAAGCTTTACCTCTCGAGCAGTTCCACCCCGCCCACCGGTACCGGCAGCGGAGCGACCAACTGTACGGCTTCCGCCGCCGCCCTGGTGACTGCCGCCGCCGCGAGGCCCTCGGAACCGATGGAGGCTCCGGAGCTGGCTCCCCACCTGGACCTCTTCCCCAACCCGGTGATCAGTCGCCTACAGGTGAACCTGAGCAGTAGCTATGCCGGACGGGTGCTGATGATCCTAACCGACGTCAACGGCCGTCGCGTCCGTGACCTGTCCTTCGACAAGGAAGGCGAGGAACTGCGTACCGAAGTAGAAGTTAACGACCTCCCGGCCGGTATGTATCACCTCCGCGTTCTGGAGGGCGATCGCCAACTGGTTAAGCCCTTCGTCAAGCGGTAAACGCCCGCTTCGGTTTAGTTTCAATATTTCGTCAGGGCCGCGCAAGATTGCGCGGCCCTGACGTGTTTATAGCCCGTCGACCGGGTCCCGTTGTCCCTGTCTACCCCTACACCTGCGTCCCCGCCATGGCCCTGCCCCGCTTCCTGTTTATCTGTAGCCGTAACCAGTGGAGAAGTCGAACAGCCGAATCTGTATTTCGGAAAGACCGGCGAATGGAGGTCAAATCGGCGGGCACCTCGCCCTCGGCCCGCATCCGGGTACGGGAAGACCTGATCCGGTGGGCTGATCTAATATTTGTCATGGAGCAACACCACGCCGAGAAGCTGGTGACCCGCTTCCACCGGGAGATCCGGGAGAAGCTGGTGGTCCTGGATATTCCCGACGCTTACCCCTACATGGACCCGGAGCTAGTGCAAGATTTACGGGACTCCGTAGAATCCTATCTCTGAGTAGCCCGGAGCCTGCGTACCCGAGAGATGCTGCGGCCGGCGCGAGTGGCGAAAGTGGGCGTGAAGACCTACCTTAAGCGGAAGCTTGAACCAAACTCCCGATCATGCACGGCCTAATGATGGATTACCCCCTGACCACCAACACCATTCTCGAATACGGAAATCGGGTATTCCCCTACAAGCGCATCATTTCCCACCTCCCCGGCGGGACGCGGCACGAATACACCTTCGGGGAAATGTACCTCCGCTGCAAACAGCTGGCTAACGCGCTACGGAGCACCCTGGGAATTGTTGACGGCGATACGGTGGGCACCTTCGCCTGGAACCACGGACCCCACCTGGAACTGTATTACGGCATTTCGGGGATCGGGGCCGTGTGCCACACGATCAATATCCGGCTGTCTTCCCAGCAGATCGAGTACATCATCAATCACTCCGAGGACAAGGTCATCTTCGTGGATGCTACCCTGGTACCCCTCCTGGAGCGGATCGCCGGTCAATTGGAGACGGTAGGGCATTACGTGCTCATCAACGCCCCGGAAGGGTTTACCACCACGCTCCCCCGTACCGTACACTACGAAGACTTGCTGGCCGCCGAGCCCGACGAGTTTGAGTGGCCGCCGCTCGATGAGCAGCAGGCCTGCGGCATGTGCTACACCAGCGGCACGACGGGTCTGCCGAAGGGAGTCCTGTACAGCCACCGTTCCACCTACCTGCACGCGATGTGCATTATGACGCCTAATGCGGCGAACATCACTTCGAGCGATGTGGTGCTGCTCGTCGTCCCCCAGTTTCACGTGATGGCCTGGGGCTATCCTTACCTCTGCGTGATGGCGGGGGCGGATATGGTCATGCCGTCCGCTAACCTACAGCCGGCCGCCCTGATCCGCATTATGCAGCGGGAGGGGGTGACCACGGCGAACGGCGTACCCACCATCTGGCTAGGTATCTATCAGGAAATGAAAAAGCAGCCGCCTACCCCCCCGCTGGCCCTCCGGGAGTATGTGGTTGGGGGCTCAGCTCTACCAAAAAGTCTCATTCGGGGGTTCGAGGACGACTTCGGCATTCAGGGCGTCCACGCCTGGGGCATGACGGAGACTTCGCCCCTCGGAACGGCCAGCCGCCTACAGGCCGGGCACCGGTCACTCTCGCGGGAAGAACAGCTGACCCTGCGCGCCAAACAGGGTACCGCCTTTCCCGGCATCGAGCTGCGCATCGTGGGGGTAGATGGGGCCCCCCTGCCCCGCGACGGGGAATCTATGGGCGAACTGCAGGTACGGGGAGCCTGGGTGATTGACGCCTACTTCAAGACCGCCAGCCGGGACAGCTTCACCGCCGACGGGTGGTTCCGCACCGGCGACGTCAGCACCATCGACGCGGAGGGCTATATGGAGATCAAGGACCGCACGAAAGACCTCATTAAAAGCGGGGGGGAATGGATTTCCAGCGTAGCCCTTGAGTCATCCCTCATGGCCCACCCGAAGGTGAAGGAGGCCGCCGTAATCGCCATTCCCGATCCCAAATGGGTGGAAAGACCGTTGGCCTCCGTCGTCTTGCTGGACGAAGCCGGCGAAGTGACCGACGAGGAACTCATCGACTTCCTGTCGCGGGAATTCGTGAGTTACCAGATCCCCAAGGACTACGTGTACCTCGCCGAGGTGCCCAAAACCAGCGTGGGGAAATTCGATAAAAAGGAGATCCGCAAACGGTACGCCGAGGGCACACTAATCTAAAAAAGACCGCCCCGCCGGATCCGGGGATCGAGCGGGGCGGCCGTTAAGTGGGGTCAACTGCGCGTTACCGACCGACTACGAAGGCTTTCGTCGTAGCCCGGTCCCCTTCGATCACCCGCAGCTGATACATGCCGCTGGGTAGGGATCCTACGGAAAGTTTTGTCGTGAAGTGGGTAGCGTTCTTCAGGACCTGCTTCTGACGGACGCGGCGGCCGTTCATGTCGTAGATGATCAGGTTTACCGCACCGGTGTGCGCGCTGCTGAGCTCCAGGGTCATGCGGGTGGTGGCGGGGTTCGGAAAGACGCTGGCCATGGTCGGTACCTCGGCGAGGGGCGTCATCCCGGTAGCGGGGGCGGGGTCGGCGGTCGTGCTGGAAGCCATCATCTGCATCCCTACGCTCTGGGAGCCGTCGTCGCAGGCGGCGGCTTCGGGGCCCACGCCGGTGGGCAAGGTAGCGTCGGTAGTCATCAGCAGCTTGTCGACCTTGGTGCCGGACTCGCGATTCGCCAGGCGGATGGTGTGGTGACCGGCGTCCAGGTTGAAGGTGATCGCCTTATTGTCGTTTCTGACCTCAAACCAGGTGAAGTCATCCGTGAGCAGCTGTTTGCCGTCCGCGCCTTTCCAGAAGAGGAACCATTCGCCCTCGTCCACCTGTACCCAGATGCTGTTGCTGGAGGGGTCGGGGGCGTCCAGGCGGAGGTAAAGGTGGTGGACACCGGACGCTTTAAGTTCTACCTCGTAGCTCAGCTGGTCACCGGGATTGCTATCCGTAGGCTTTTCCAGGTTGCGGTTGCCGGTGTGAACTACGTATGTGCCGCCGGCCGCGGTAGCGGATGTCTTACGTGTCCAAGCGGAATTGTCGAGGGTGCATTCGGCCTCCAGGGCCAGTGGGGCCTCCTCCACCGTCTCACAGTTAGTCGCTGCCAAACCCAGGCCGCTTGGTAGCTCGCTACTGCGGGTAACGAAGACCTTGTCCAGCTGGGTACCGCTTTCCCGGAAGGCGAAGTCTACGCTATTGAGTCCGCTCGTCAGTTGGAGGGCAGTCGGAAGCTTCGTCCAGTTGAAGCCGCTTCCGCGACGTACGCCGTTGCTCCATTTGTACCACGCCCCGCCATTCACCCGTACCCAGTAGGAATCGGCGGCATTGGAAGGCGCGTTCACGCGGGCAAAGAGGAAGTAGTTGCCGGCCGTTAGCGCCGAAAGCGTGAAGCGGACCTGGTTGTCGGAAAGGTCAGCCGGGGCCGCAGCAGTGGAGTTGCCGGTAGGGACTACTACGTACTTTCCGCCCGAGGCCTGGCCGGAGAGTTCTTCCTTCCACCTGCTGCCTACTAGTGCGCACTCGGCTTCCAGCCACCATTCGTTGGCGCCCTGGGGTTCGGCGGGATCGTCGGTCTCGGTGGGTTCCATCGGGTCGGGGGAGGTCGGGGGAGTGGGCGGGGCGACTGCCTCTTCTACCGTGACGAGTACTTCGTCTTGGTCCTGTGCCCCTTCATCATCCGTAACCGTCAGCGTGACCAGGTGGGAGCCGACGGGGAGGTCGATCTGTGCGTTCACACCTTCCGCCTGTCCATTCGCCCAGGTCCACCGGTAGCTGGTTAGCTGACCATCCGTATCGTAAGATTCACTGCCGTTGAGTTGTACGGTGAGGGGTGCGTAGCCGTGGATCACGTCGGAGGCAGCAATAGCTCGGGGAGCGACGTTTGGCAGTCCACAGTTGGTAGCCTCGCCGCCCATGCCGGAGGGCACCTCGCCTTCGGCGGTGAGGAATAACTTATCGAGGCGGGTGCCGGCCTCGCGGTAAGCAAAATCGATGGTGTTCGTACCCGCCTGCAGATCGATCAGGGGAGGCATGGCGTTCCACTGGAAGCCGCGGCCGAAGGTAATTCCGGACTTCCACGCGTACCAGGCTCCACCGTTAATCCGGACGTAGTAGGAGTCGGTGGCGTTACTGTGCGCATTTACGCGAGCGTAGAGCCGGAAGGGGCCTTCCTGGGCATCGGAAAAGGTAAAGCGCACCTGATGTTCGGGCAGGTCTGCGGGTGTGGTGGCCGTGGAACTGCGCATCGGCGTCACGTAATCTCCCCCGGAAGCCTGGGTAGCGGAGACCAGGGCCCAATTATCTCCGTAGTTGGCGCACTCCGCCTCTAGCCAGTAAGTGGTATACGCGGGCGGTGGCAGCGCGACGATGGTGATGCGATCCGTGGCCCGGGCTCCGTGGTCGTCCGTTACTGTAAGGATGACCTCGTACTCGCCTTCGGCAAAGTGAACGATCGGCTTCATACCGGTGGCCGAGCCGCCCTCCCAGCTCCAGATGTACCGCAGCACACTGCCGTCGAGGTCGCGGGTATTCGTCGCATCGAAGCGAACGGTCAGGGGGCCGACTCCGCTGGTTCGGTCGGTCGTGATCAGTACGTTCGGAAGCCGATTTTGGGCGGTGTCCGGAGCGCAGTCGGCTATTTTCAGTACCTCAATCAGGGCGGAATTCGGGCAGCTGTAGGCGCCGTCCGGTTCGGTCGTCAGTGCGTATATACCGGGTACCGTCACTTTCGGCTCCCTTTCTGTGGAGACGAAGCCAGCGGGCCCGGTCCAGCGGTATTGGCCAGTGGGTAACTTCCCCCGGAGCTGTACGGTATCCCCGGCGCAAGTCAGGATCTTGCCCAGCCGGTCCGTGTTAGCGTCTATTTCGCAGTCGGGGCTGTTGTCGGTGACGTTCAGAAAAAACGTAGTGGCGGCGGATAAACCTTCGGGAGTATGGGCCGTAACGGTTAGTTGGTGAATTTCTCCCACCATCGCAGCCGGGGCGAACATCACGATCTCCCCGTTGGTCTCCGACAGCTTCATCCAGAACGGAAGCTCCGAGCCGTCGGCTAGGGTAGCGGAGTAGCTTAGGTTTTCCCCGACAAATGAACCATTGACCACCAACGTATAGGGGGTCAGCGCGTATATCGATTGTGGAGGTATTGAGCGGGCGACCGGAGTGGAAACCGCGACCTTGGTAGAAGTGGCTGCCGCCAAAGTTGTCGTGAGGAGAAGAAGGATCAAAACGCTGAGGATGGGCATACGAGTGGCCCACCCTCGGTTGAGGGGTAGAGAGACGTACATAAAAGAGAGACGTTACATGAGAGAGAGAGAAAAATCTAGACAACACAACACCGGTGCGCAATTGCACCATTCAAACAGACGGGAATACCCGAGCTGCCTGGCTACTTAACGGTAAGAATGTGAAGTTCATTTGCCGAGCGGCACCAATAACAGCGGATATGTTCGATTTGCTTGATTAAAATTTGCCTGACATAGATAAACTGTCATCTGTACGACAATAGACGGCTAATTTTCACAAGCAAAGGGAGCTAATCGGGTGTTTGTCCATCGTAAGGCATCAAATGGTGCGGTTAAATCCTGGTTGTTTCTAATGTGATGAGTAAAAAGATGGGTCATACCGGCCCAGTAATCTTGGGCAACCGCAAGTCGTCAGGTCATTTACCGAATGGGCGCAATGACGAATCCATAGCGGTAGTCCCCCGCCGGGATGGTGTATTCGGGATGTACTTTAGCCCCCCAGCTGTTATCTCCGCCGACACCCATTTGCTTGTAGTCGATGTTGACGTTGACCAGTTTGCGGGCTGGTACATCGTAAGTATGGCGTTGCACCTTGGTGTCGCCCTCGTCGTAATCGCTGTTGAGTTGATGGGAAGCACTGAAGCCGATAAGTTCTGAGTCGGCGGAGAACTCGATGCCCTGTCCCTGCGCATTGACGAAGCGCACGTGTCGGACGTCCGTACGGTAGCCGTTTTCCTGGGGACGAATGTAGGCGTAAGGCAACTCGCTCACCTTGGCGGAGTAGGTCTCTACTAGGGCAGCGGTGTTGCGGTCTTGGTAGTTCTCCCAGGGGCCCCGGCCGTACCAGCTCACTTCATCGTAGTCTGCTTTCAGAATGAGGTTGTTACCGAGCCGGGGGATGACGTCGAGCGAGTCTGGGATGCCCTCGAGCGAGTTCTCTATTCGAAGGGTACCGCTGCCGTCGAAGGTGTAAGTCACGGTAACCGACCCGCCGGTACCAGCCAGCGCATAAGTGGCGGAGACCCGAGCCAGGCCGTCAGCCAGTGTAGTCGTAAAGGCCTGAAGTTGCTGGTCCCGGGAGGCCAGTTTCCACGGCTGTGAGAATTCCGTCATTCTAAAACCAAAGTCGTTGTCGGTCGGTGCGCGCCAAAAGTTGGGCCTAAGCGGCGCCTGCAGCAGATTGCCGTTTCCGTAGTCGAGCCCGTAGAGCAGACCACTTGCGTGATCGAAGGTAGCGGTGAAGGCTGGACCCTGTAGGATCAGCATGGCTCCGCTGGAGTCTGTACTAACCTGTCCGCCGTCCGCCGGGGCCCACTTGGTATACCTCGGCGGAGAGAGTTGAAATTCCTCGACGGCCAGCTCGTAGTTCTTGGTCAACAGGGGGAGGGCTCGCTTAAGCTTGGCGCTCACCTGAAGGAAGTTTTCGGCGTCGGTGCGCAGGTCTGGAAGGGCCACCTTCACGGTGGTTTCGGTACGGGCCGCCAAGTCGGGGGTGTCGAGGTCACCGCCGGCGATTTCCTGACCGTTTTCCAGTAAGCGCCACTCCAGCGCGAAGCCGCTCAAATCGGTAAAGTCGTACCCATTGTAAACAGTCAGAGTGCCTGTTTCCTGGTCGAAGGCCGGAAATTTGATGTACTGATATACCTTCTTTACCTCGTACAGGCTGGGGTGGGGGGAGCGGTCTGGGTTGACCAGTCCGTTTAGGTTGAAGTTGCGATCGTTCTGGAGGTCCTGTCCGCCGAGGTCACCCCCGTAGGCGTAGTAGTCCATGCCGGCCGGCGTTTTCTCCTTTAGGCCCTGGTCCACCCAGTCCCAGATGAAACCGCCCTGCAGCACGGGATATTCCTCGATGACATCCCAGTAGTCCTGGAGGTTACCTACGCTATTGCCCATGGCGTGGGCGTATTCGCACTGGACGTATGGGCGCTGGGGGTTACTGGTCGCATAGGTGACCATGTCCTGGATGCGGGCGTACATCGGGGCCTGGATGTCAGTATTGTCGTACTGCGTAGCGCCTTCGTACTGTACCGGGCGGGTAGGATCGTGATCCTTCAGCCAATCATAGGTGGCCACGAGGTTCTCGCCGTTACCGGCCTCGTTGCCGAGCGACCAGATGATGATGCTCGGGTAATTTTTGTCGCGCTCGAACATCCGAATGGTGCGATCGAGGTGCATACCCCGCCATTCGGGCAGGTAGGCGGGATGGACGGCCTTGGCTGTTTCGTTGTTGTCCAGCCCCTGGTTGGTGGTGCCCATTCCGTGGGTCTCGATGTTAGCCTCGTCGATCACGTAAAAGCCGTACTCATCCGCTAGCCGGTAGAAGAATTCGTTTTTCGGGTAGTGACTGCAGCGGATGGCGTTTACGTTAAATTCCTTCATGCGCTGCATATCCAGGCGGGTCAGCTCCTCGGTAATCACGTGGCCGGTGGATTCGTCGTGGTCGTGGAGGTTCACGCCCTTCAGATAAATGGCTACGCCGTTGACGAGCAACTGGCTGTTGTTGATCTCCACGGTTCGGAAGCCCACTTGGGAGCTGGTCGCCTCGACCACTTCGCCCGCGTCAGTCTCCAGACTGACCAGCAGGGTGTACAGTTGCGGAGTTTCGGCCGTCCAGGGCTTCACATTCTCAACGGTGCCGGAGAAAATGACCGTCGTTTGGTCGCCCAGGGCAATGTCCTGTATTTGGTCGAATTCCAGGACGGTGGTTCCGCCATCCAGCAGTTTGGCCACGATGCGGTAATTGTCGGCCTCCATCTCGCTGCTGTTTCGGTAGTCCAGCTCCAGGTTAAATTCCCCGTGCCGGTAATCGGCGTCGAGGCCCGCCCGTACGGTGAGGTCGCGCAGGGTAACCGCATCGGTCGCGTAGAGGTAGACCTCCCGGTCGATGCCACTCAAGCGCCAGAAGTCCTGGTCTTCCATATAGCTGGCATCGGACCAGCGGTAAACTTCCACAGCCAGCATGTTCTCTCCCGGCTGTAGGTAGTCGGTAATCCTGAATTCGGCGGGCGTTTTGCTGCCCTCGCTGTAGCCGACGCGCTCGCCGTTCACCCAGACGTACATGGCGCCGCTCACGCCACCAAAGTGGAGGTAGACTTCCTTGCCGGCCCACTCTTTGTCCACCGTGAAGTTGCGCCGGTAGCTGCCTACGGGATTATAGGCGTGGTCGATATAGGGCGGGTTTTTGGGGAAGGGATAGACGATGTTCGTGTAAATCGGAACACCGAAGCCCTCCAATTCCCAGTTGGCGGGGACCGGTATATCGGACCAGTTGGAAACGTCGTAGTCGCTCCGGTAAAAGAAGGCCGGCCGGTCGGCGGGCAGCTTGACCCAGTTAAACTTCCAGTTGCCATCGAGGGACTGGTAAAGCGGAGACTTCCCGTAGGAGGCGTTGGCCAGCGCGCCCGCAGTGGTGGGGTAGCGGTAAAAAGATGCCGTCGGGTACTCGCGGTTGATCTCGAACACCGCTGGGTTTTCCCATTCGGGCACTTGCTGAGCGGAGAGAGGAAATTGGACGAGCGCCAGCAATAAGGCGAGAATGACTATTCGGGACATGGTGTTCATAGTTCGGGCCGGACGGCAAATCCACAAGTTGTGGGTAGCAAGCTATGGCCCCCACAAAGTAAGCACTAAGGGGATTAAAGATCGTGATGCATCAGTAAGCGGGAGCTCAGCGGCCACTACCCTTACACCCGTGACCTCGCCCGAGCTAACTAGGATGAAAACTTTCTTTCTTCCCCATCGCTGCCGTGGCCGGACAACCTCAGGCTGTACCGGTGAGGCCTTATATTTAGCCTCCACCACCCTTCTGCCCGTGCGTAATCTGCTGCTCTTCCTGTTTGCTTTTTGTCTGAACGGTCTCACTTTCGGGCAGGCCGTTTACAACGTGCGGGAGACCCTGATCATGCCCGACGGTGTGCCGGCAACCGGCGGGACCATATACGCCCGCCTCCCCCTGAATACGGGCGGGCAGGAGGTGAGTCAGGATTCGTTTTCCGTCAGTCCTCAGGGCAGCCTGGAGGAAGGATTCCAGTGGTCGATGGACCAACTGCGCACAGGAGATAGCCTGCGGTTCAGCTACCGCGTCCGGATAGCCCCGATTTTGGATTGGAACGGGGATAGCCTGCTGGCCCAGCCCGGATTATCCATTGCCTGGTTGCCAACGGCGGATGCAGTGGATGCCGGACCATACATCTTACCCCCCTTGGTGCGGGCGGACACGGAAAAGACGGACTTACGCACCCTGAGTCCCGCCGATACGACCGTAGAGGAGATTGACCGCCTCATTCGCCGGATGGGTCGACGCATCAAAATCGTGCGCAGCCTCGACCGCTTCGATTACGGTCAACCTCTACTACAGGATCTGTATCAGCGGCAGACCACCCCGCCGAGGAAGCACCTATTGCTGAGCCTCGCCCTGCAGTACCTGGACGTCCCCCACCGGGTAGTGGCCGGCAAAGTGCTGAGCTACGGGGAGGTGCGGGAGAACGAACTGTGGATAGAAATTCCCGTCGGGGACCGCTGGTGGCGGGTATATTATGGCGACGGGACGGACCGCAGCGAATGGGGAGCGCCCGACGAACCCGACCGCTTCCTGACGTGCGCCTACGACTGGCGTGCGCTAACCCTTGAGGTGGTCAGCTCCCCGGGCAGTCCGCCCATCCCGAGCGTCCTTACCGGCCGGTACGACAACCTGATCGTGGAGTTTTGGGTAAAGAAGGACCAAGCCCTAAGTCGTAAGCGCTACGCCCAGGCGGTGGGGTATCTGGACTCCATGCTCACTTACCTGCCGGGTAGTGTCATAGCCATCTCGGAGATCGGCCTGGTTTACACCGAGGCCGGTCGCGCTGAAGAGGGGCTAAAATACCTGCAAGAGGGTTTACGACTTGCCGCCAATCCGCTGGACCGGGGGACGGCCCTGTTCCAATTTGCTAAGTATTATTCTCTGCAACGGCAACCGGATGCTGCCGTACAGGCCCTGGCCAGAGCTTATACCCTAGCCTCGTTCGACCTCTCGGTGATCTATACTGATCCTCGCTTCCAGTACCTGTCCAAGCAGCCGAATATTGATTCCTGGATTTGGACCACGGTGCAGAGTATGTACTAACTGGCTGCGCTGGGTACTGGCCGCACGGTATGAAGAAAGCAAAAAACATCGGGTTAGTCTTGTCCGGGGGAGGTTTTCGGGGCATCGCCCATGCCGGCGTAACGAAGGGACTGGAGGAACTCGGCATACGAGCCACCCACGTTGCGGGCACGAGTGCGGGTGCGGTGGTGGGTGCCCTCTACGCCGCAGGCTTACCCGCCGATGAGATTCGGGACGCCCTGGCCCGTACACGACTCTTCACCCGCCAAAATCTGGCCTTTCGCTGGTCGGGCCTGCTTAACCCCACGAAGATCATCGCGCCGCTAGCTCAGTACTTTCCGGAGGACAACTTCGCCAACCTTCAACGCAAACTCTACGTGACCCGTACCGATCTGGAGACGGGTTTGGGAGAGACCGTCAGTACCGGCCCCGTCCTCGAGGCCATCAAGTGTTCCTCGGCACTACCCATGTTATTC
Organism: Lewinellaceae bacterium; assembly: GCA_963710195.1. Lineage (GTDB taxonomy): Bacteria > Bacteroidota > Bacteroidia > Chitinophagales > Saprospiraceae > Neolewinella. The sequence goes on along the minus strand of CAVPZF010000001.1, from coordinate 230,702 downwards.
GCGCCGGTGGAGGTAAACGGCCGGCTCTACGTCGATGGTGGCTTGACCAACAATTTCCCCGTTGAAGCCCTGCGTCACCACTGCGATTTTGTGATCGGGGTGTCGGTGAACCCTGCGTACCCGCGATCCCGGGAAGACTTGACTTCTTTTTTCGGCCTACTGGAACAGGTACTGGCCATCAGCGTCCGGCAAACGGCCACGCCGAAGTTCGGTCAGTGCGACGTGATGATCATACCGGAAGACCTAATGGCACACTCCATCCTGGATGCCACCCACGCCACGGAGATTTTCGCGATTGGCTACCGGGCGGTGATGGCCGCACGAGCGCAGTTGGTGGGCGAGTAGACCACCCATCAGGGGGCGTAGCTCCGGTAAGTGCCCGGTCGGGAGGTGCCCCACGTAGCTGCCGGCTCGTGCACTTCTACCGACACGACGCAGGCTACCGGGAAAGTCGCCTCCCGCACTTGGCTATAATCTTCTACGTCGAACCACTGACAGCGCAGTTGGTCCTCTACGGTTTCGCGAATGGTCATGGTGGGGCCTCCGGATCTGAGGCGCACGGTGTCGCCGGCTTTGGATGTGCTTGTTGACATGAGTAATTATTTTGCGCGAGTGAAATGGAGGACAAGTTAAAACATATTGTTTTAAGTTGCTGGATTTAGTTTTCCAGAACTCGCTCATCGGCCCCGTAGAAGCAAATAGAATAGGCCCCCCGCTCAATATGACCGGGGGGCTTCTGCCGGGGAGTAGAGGGGGATTACTGCTCGCGCAGCTTCACCGATGGCTGACCTTCGGGAGTCATGATGAGGGCGACTCAGAGGATCTCCCGCAGACGACCCATTTCCAGGTCAAACCGATCGGCAGGGGGTTTATTTGGGAGCGTATACACGGACGTAGTCCACAATAAACGCCTGGGGGAATATGCTGTCATCCACCTCGGGACCGCCGAAGTTGCCGCCTATCGCCACGTTCAGCAGGAGGTAGAACGGTTGGTCGAAGGGCCAGACGGCCTCCGTACGTTTCTCCGGATCGAAGGTGAATACTAATTGGTCGTCAACGAAGAAGGCGATCTCGTCCTCCGTCCACTCGGCGGCGTAGCGGTGGAAGCCCTCCTCGATGTCGGCAACCGGGCTCTTTTTCGAGCTGGCGTTGTCGCCGTGGTTGGCCTGAGTGTGTAGGGTCGTGAATACTGCGTGGGGTTGCCGACCGACGTACTCGAGGATGTCGATCTCCCCGCTCAGCGGCCAACCGACTTCGTCAATGTTGTGTCCCAGCATCCAGAAGGCGGGCCAAATGCCCTGGCCGACGGGCAGCTGGGCGCGGGTCTCTATGCGGCCGTACCGAAACTCCTTATTGCCCTTCGTCGTGATGCGGGTTGAAGTGTACCGCTCTCCATCCCGGCGGGCGGTGATGACCAAGTGGCCATCCTCCAGTCGGTGATTGCTGCGGGTATAGTGCTGCCGCTCGTTGTTGCCCCAGCCGCAGATATTCGGGCAGCCGTCTCCCAGCTCGAAGTTCCACACGCTGGTGTCGAGCCGCTCCCCGTTGAACTCATCCGACCACAGCAGTACCCGGCCGTTTCCGCCGGGAGCGCCCGGCTGCCCGGGCTGCCCGTCTTGTCCCAAATGCACGATACAGGATGGGAGCGTCAATAAAAGCAACAATCCGCTGAGTAGCGAAGGACTATTCATAACAGGAAATTTATTGAAACACGCGTACGTAGTCCACTTCCATGGTCGATTCCTGGAAGGCGGGATCGATGGTACCCCCGAAGTTGCCCCCCACAGCGACGTTGAAGATCAGGAAGAAGTCGTGGTTGAAGGGCACGGCCGAACGGTTGGTGAAGGTGTGGTAAAGGTCATCGTCGACAAAAAAGCGGATGGTGTTCTCGCTCCAAAGGGCCCGGTAAACGTGGAAGTCGTCCGCTACGCCGGCGACGGTAGTGCTCCGGGTGACGGCACTACCCCCCGAATTGCCGGGAAAGTGCAGGGAGGAGAAGATCGTGTTTTGTTGGTTGCCGACGTGCTCCATGACGTCGATCTCCCCGCAGGCGGGCCAAGTCACGGAATCGTAGTTCGCACCCAGCATCCACAGGGCGGGCCAGGTGCCGCCCCCGCTAGTGAGCTTAGCGCGGATCTCTACCCGGCCGTAGGTAAATTCAAATTTATTCTCCGTGACGATCCGGCTGGAGGTGAAATCCGAGCCGCTGAAGTTCTCCCGCTGGGCGGTGATCTTGAGGGTGCCGTTGTCGACCCGGATGTTCTCCGGGCGGTCGGTGTAATACTGGGATTCGCCGTTGCCCCAGCCGTTGTTGCCGGTGCCGAGATTGAAGCTCCAGTTGGTGTCGGCCAGCATCGTTCCGTTGAATTCGTCGGCCCAGACCAGGTTTTCGTACTCAGGCTCTTCCCCGCCACTGCCGCCGCCACCGGCCACCGGCTTGGTGGAGGTGAAAATATGGTACCAGGCCAGGGCGGGATTGCCCCCCTGAATGCTACGTACGACCAAACGGTTGTCGGTCAGGGAGAGGATCTCGTACTCCGTGGCGCCTACGTAGTAGCTCATGAAGCCGCCATCGGTAAAGTTGAGTACGGTACCGCGGGTCTGTCCGGGCACCCCGTTGGCGGCCACGACCGATTCGGAGGGGGAGAGCGCCACCAGTTGTGGCGTTTCCGCAACCGCAAAGTCGTAGCAGTAATCGAAACCCTGGCTGCCCCCGGTCACGCCCTGGAAGGCGCCGTTGAAATAGGTCATACCGAAGTTGCGCAGCGTATAGTACAGCTGGTCGCCCTGACGGCTGAAAACCAGCTCGTCCTCGTAGAGGCACTGGCTCTCCCCGGCCCCATCCTTTTCGAAGGGAGCGGCCTGGTAGTAATTGGCGTAGTAGTTCAGGGCGGCGTCGCCGTCGTTCTGGCCCACGCCGAGTTGGCCCGGCTCGTCGGCGGCCCAGTACCAGGTTTTGCTGTCGTCGCCGGCCAGCAGCTGGATGGCCTCGGCGTCGTTGAAGGTGCTCTCCACCGTGACTTCCGAGGTGGCCGTGGTAGCGATGCCCCCGGTACCGGAGGCGACCACCGTCACCTGGTAGGTGTTCACGCCGACCTGCGTGAAGCGCTTGACGAAGCGGCCGGTCGGAGCGATTTCCTCGGTCCCGTCGCTGAACACGAATTTATACGTGATGGCATCGTCGGCCGTAGCCACGAAGGTTACCGTACCACTGCCGTCGCCGTTGGGCGTGTCGGCGTTCTGCCCGGCCACCACCGCCTCGATCTGGAGGTTACTGGGTGCCTTCAGTTCGCCGAAGGCGTAATCTTCCTGATCGCAACCGGTCACAAATAGCGCCAGCAGCAGGAGAAGGGAGAAGAATTTCATGATTGCTTATTTCTTAGGTTAGGGGCGGATAAGAATTACGGGGCTTGAGCAAGGTCGTCAAAGTAGTAGGTGGCACCCGTACCCGCCGTGCCGAAGTCGAAGAAGACCGCCAGCTTGCTGAAGGACTGGGTCAGGTCGCCGCCGCCGTAGTCGAAGGTGAGGGTCTCCCACTGATTGGCCACCGTGGTGTTGACGATTACCTCGATGAAAATGTCCGGATTGCTTCCGTTCTCTACCTTCAGCAGGACCGGAATATCGGCCGCGGGCGACCAGACTTTCATGGTCAGGGTGGTATTGCTCGCCAGCCCGATCGGCTCGGGGAGTGCGAGGACGGCGCCGGCCCAGGTCATGGATCCCGCCTCCTTGGTCAGCTGCACTACCCGTCCGCTCGTATTATCACCACTAGCGTCGGGGTTGTCGATTACGCCCGCCGTAGCTCCCCCGAAGCCTTCCCAGGTATAGGTCAGGTCGGTAGACTCGAAGGTTAGGGGTAGGGCCAGTTGATTTTCGCCGCCGCCGCCGCCGGTTGTCGGTGGGTCGCCGAGGTAGAGGTCGTCGAAATAGTAAGTAGCCCCCGTACCCTCCGCCCCAAAGTCGAAGAAAACGGCCAGCGTACTGTAGGACTGGCTCAGGTCGCCCCCGCTGTAGTTGAAGGTCAGGGTTTCCCAGGCGTTGGCCACCGTGGTGCTAACGATCACCTCAATGAAGATGTCCGGGTTGTTTCCGTCCTCCACCTTCAGCAGCACGGGGATGCCGGCCGAAGGCGACCACACCTTCATGGTGAGCTGCGGAGTCGTGGCCAGATCGATCGGTCCGGGTAGGGCGATCGCAGCACCCGCCCAGGTCATCGAGCCCTGCTCCTTGGTGAGTTGTACTACGCGGTCGCTGGTGTTGCCGCCGCTGGCATCCGGGTTATCGATTACGCCCGCCGTTGCCCCGCCGAAGCCGTTCCAGGTGTAGGTCAGGTCACCGGATTCAAAGGTGAGGGGCAGGTCCAGGGTAACCCCGCCACCGCCACCGCCACCCGTACCGATGACGAGGTCGTCGAAGTAGTAGTCCAGGCCGGTCCCGCTAGCGCCAAAGTCGAAGAAGATGGCCAGCTTACTGTAGGACTGCTCTAGGTCACCGTCGCCGTAGTCGAAGGTGAGGGTCTCCCACTGGTTGGCTACGGTCGTAGTGACGATCACCTCGATGAAGGTCCCGGCGTCGGTTGCGTTTTCCACCTTGAGCAGGACGGGAATATTGGCCGCGGGCGACCAAACTTTCACGCTCAGCGTCTGCTGGCTGCTGAAGTCGATGGGCGTACCGAGCTCGATGACGGCACCGGCAAAAGTTTCGGAACCCGCCTGCTTACTGAGGCGGCCAACGCGGGTGCTGGTGTTCATCCCACTGGCATCCGGATTGTCGATCACGTCCACCTGCGCGCCGCCGAACCCACTGAACGCGTAGTTTTTGGCTGCGTCCTCGAAGGTGATGGGCAGCAGTACGGGGTTGTCCAGCGTGACGGTCACGCTGTCCTCCAGGGTAGCCGCGCCGCCGCTCAGGGCTACGACCCGGATGGTGTAGGTGCCGACGGAGGCGTACACGTAGCTGACGGTCTCGCCCTCCTGAAAGGACAGGGGTTCGGTGTCTTCGTCCTCACCGAAGTAGGCCAGAAAGCTAGTTTCCCCGGTCGCCGTCGCGCTCACGTCTACCGAAAGCGGATTACCGGGGGTACGCACTACACTAATGCTCAGGTCTTCGGGGGCCGCGTAACTTACCGTGAGGCTCTCAGTATAGGTAGTGGTTTCGCCGTTGATGTTCATGGCTTCGAGGCTGACCGTGTAGACGCCCTCGCCGTAGACGTGGGTCACGGTCTCGCCCGGGGCTAGGCTAACGGGGCTGGACGTGCCGTCCCCGAAATCAACGGTGAAGGAGGTGACGCCCCGCCCGCCGGGGCGGACGGTCACGGTCCCGGTGTTGTCGTTCGCGATGGCGAAGTCGAGCGAGAGCTCACTGGGCATTTCGGCTTCGTCGAGGGCCGGCAGGAATACCTCGTCGTCACAACCGCTGAAGAGCAGTACGAGCAGGAGGAAAGGAAGGGCGGATAGTTTCATCTCAGTATGCGTTGTCGACGGCCGGGATCAGTAGCCGGGGTTCTGGGTCCAGTTGCCGTTGGAGAATTGGATTTCCTGGAAGGGCACGGGAAAGCGCTCGTGCTTGCCCGCTTCGAAGCCTGCGATCTCGGCGGCGGCGCGGCCGGTACGTACCAGGTCGAAGAAGCGATGGCCCTCGCCTACGAGTTCCAGCCGCCGCTCGCGGAGGATAAAGTCGCGCAGGGCATCCCCCGAGGCGCTGATGTCGTGGTCCGTATCACCGAAGGCGCGGCGGCGAACCTGGTTGAGGTACTGCCGGGCCTGCTCGTCCTGGCCGGTAGCCTGGAGGGCTTCGGCGGCCAGCAGCAGCACGTCGGCGTACCGAATGGCGCGGTAGTTGTTGGGGTTAGTCAGGTTCTGGTCACCGATGTTGGTGTCCCCCTTGCGGGCCAGGTACTTCCGGTTGTAGTAGCCGGTATGCTCGTAGCCGGTACCGAAGGTGGCGCCGGTCTCGGCGGCCCAGGCATCGATGTCCAGTAGGGAGACGGCACGGCGGCTGTCGCCCACCTCGTAGGCCGCGTAGGCCTCCTGGGTAGGGACGTTGAAGCTGAACCCCCCGTCAAAGAGCGGTCCGACGTAATTGCGGATGCCGTTGAAGCCGACGGCTATGTTACCCTCGCTGCACTGCAGGCAGCCGAATCCGGCCCCCTCGGCGTCGCTGTACTGCACCTCGAACAAGGAGCCCTCCCCGTTCTGCCCCCCGGGCTCGAAGATGCTTTCGTAGCTCTCGGGTAGGGTGTAGTTGCCCGCGTCGATCACCTCCTGCAGGACCGTAGCGGCCGGCTGATAATTCTGCTGGTACAGGTAGACCTTGCCCAGGAGTGCCTGGGCGGCGGCCTTCGGTACCCGCCCCACCTGGGGAGCGGTTTCGGCCAGGTCGGAGATAGCGGCGGTCAGGTCGGATTCGATCGAGGCGTACACCTCACTGACGGGGGAGCGGGGGATAGTGGTCTCGTCCCCCAGGCTGAAGCGGGCTTCCGGCTTCAGGGGGATGGGACCGAACCACTTGACGAGCTCAAAATTATAGTAAGCCCGCAGGAAGCGGGCCTCGGCGATGATCTGCGCCCGGCCGTCGAAGTCGGTCTTGTCCTGAAATTCCAGGATAAAGGCGGCGCGGTTGACGCCCGCGAACATCCAGTTCCAGATGCTGGACAGCTGGTCGTTGACCGGGGTATGGATCATGTCGTCGACCTGCTGGATGCCGATGACATCGTTGGCGCTCTCCCCACCGGCCAGGGTATTATCCGAGGCGATCTCGCCGAGCATCACGTTGAGGTAGGTCGGCTGCAGTAGGTCGTAGGCGGCGATGAGGGCGTTCTCGTAATCGGCCGGCGCGTTGAAGTAGTTCTCCGAGTCGATGGAGTAGACCGGATCCCGACCGATGAAGTCGTCCTCGCAGGCGGTGATGGTCAGCACCAGCGCGGTCCAGAGCAGGAGTTTTGCGTTCAGTTTCTGCATAATCGAGGGGGAAATTAGAGGCTGAGGTTAGCACCGAAGAGGAAGGAGCGGGCCACGGGGTAGAAGCCGAAGTCAATGCCGCCACCGATGGGCGCGCCGGTCGAGGCCGTCGGATCGTACCCAAGATAATTGGAGGCGGTGAGCAGGTTGTTACCACTAAAGTAGAGGCGAAGGCTGGTGTTCTCCCGCGAGCCGAGGGTGAACGGGAGGGTGTACCCGAGGGTGACGGTCTGGAGGCGCAGGAAGGATCCGTCTTCGACGTAGAAATCGGAGAAAACCCGGTTGGCGGTAGCTGCGGTGGTGACGCGGGGCACTTCGCTGCTGGTGCCGGGGCCGGTCCAGCGTTGCAGGTAGTAGTCCAGCCGGTTCACGTCCGAGAGGGCGCGCTCGTAGTTGCGTACGATCTCGTTGCCCAGGGAGGCAAAGGCGTAAGCCGTAAAGTCAAAGCGGCGGAACTCCACCTGGGCGTTAAAGCCCATGGTCAGGTTGGCGATGGGGTCCCCCAGCTTGATTCGGTCGTTGGGGTCGATGATGCCGTCTTTGTTGCTGTCTACGTAGCGGAGGTCGCCCGGCTGAGCGGCCGCGCCCAGGGCGATTTGGGAGGGGGCACCCTCGATCTCGTCGGCGTTCTGGAAGATGCCGGCGGTCTGGTAGCCGTAGAAGTAGCCGATGGGCTGGCCGACCTCCATCCGGGAGGGCGCCAATTGGCCTACGCCGAAACCTCCACCTTCGATGAAGCCGGTCCCGTTGGCTACTTCCAGCACCTCGTTGTCGAGGGTAGTGAAGTTATAGCTTAGGTTCAGCCGCCAGTCGCTGTTGAAGCGTTGGCGGTAATGGAGGGCCAGTTCCAGGCCGCGGTTGCGCACCGCCCCGGCGTTGACGGTGGGGGCGGCACCGCCCGGGGCGGCGGTACCCACGATACCCGAAACCGGGATGTTGCTGATGAGCAGCTTGTCCCGGGTATTGATGAAATAGTCGGCCGTCACGTTGAATTTGGCGTCGAGCAGGCTCAGGTCGAAGCCGGCGTTGAATTTTTTAGCCTCCTCCCACTGCAGGGCGGGGTTGGGCAGGGCACCGATGGCCGTTCCGTTCACGAGTACCCCGTCGAACACGTAGGTGGCCTCCCCGCTGAGGGTACCAATGTAGCCGTTGTTGATGATCTGGTCGTTCCCGAGGATACCGTAGCTGATGCGTACCTTGAACAGGTCGATGGGGCTGTTGTCGGCTACGTTGCCTTCGTCCAGCAAGATCACGCCCGCGGTGGCGGAGGGGAAGATGGCCGAGCGGTTCTCGGGCCCAAACTTCGTCGAGGCGTCCCGCCGCAGCATCGCGCTGGCGAAGTAACGCTGGTCGAAGTCGTACTGTACCCGCCCAAAGTAGGAGAGCCGGCGCTCATCGTAGGAGTAGGAACCCACGTCGCGGGCACCCCCGGGGCTGGTGCCCGTCGCCAGGCTGATGTCGGCAAACTGGTAGTCGTTGTTGGGTACGTCGAAGCCGGTGGCGAAAAGCCCGTTGCCCAATTCGCGAAACACGGTGGTGCCCAGGGTGGCCGTCAGGTTGTGCCGGCCCCCAAAATCCTGCACGTAGGTGCCGTAGAGGTCGAGGGAGTAGTTGTTGTCGTTGATGGCGTTCTGGGCCACGCTGCTGCGGGTTACGTCGAAGACCTTACCGCCGTAGCTCAGCTCCGGGCTAAAGCTGCGGCCCTCGCTGTTGGAGGTGTTGAAACCCACGCGGCCCGTCAGGGTGAGGGCGTCGATGAGGTTCCAGTCGAGGGTGGCCTGACCGTTGAGCTTGTTGAGGGCGTAGTCGTTAAAGGTATTGGCGATCTGGGCGGCGGGGTTGATCACCTCGATGCCGAGGCCCGGGGTGCTGGGGACCAGGCTGAAGTCGCCGGCGGCGTCGCGCAGGGGCAGGGTGGGCGGCGCGTTGAGGGCGTTGAAGAGGACGGCGCCCAGGCCATTCTCATTGAGCGATCTGCGGTTGAGGTTGGTGTAAATCGCGTTGGTCGTCAACTTCAGGCGACTGGCCAGGTCCACGCCCAGGGCAAGCCGGCCGGTGCTGCGCTGGAAGTCGGATTTATCGCCCCCCACGATGCCCTCCTGGTCCAGGAAGGAACCGCCGATGGAGTAGGTGATCCGGTCGCTGCCGCCGGAGGCGGTCAGGTCGTGGTTAACGATCGGGGCGTTGCCGAATACTTCCTCCTGGTAGTCGGTGCCTCCGCCCAGGCCGGAAGCGTCGGGGTAGGGGAGGGGCTCTCCTCCGGCGGCGTAGGCCTCGTTCGTCAGCAGGGCGTATTCAGTGGCATTCAGCAGGTTCAGCTGCCGCGAGCTCTCCTGGGTACCGACGTACGTATTGTAGCTGAGGCGGGTGGGCTGGTTCTTCTTGCCGGTCTTGGTCGTGATCAGGATGACCCCGTTGGCCCCGATGGTCCCGTACACCGCCGCCTGGGCGTCCTTCAGCACCGTGATGGTCTCCACGTCGGCGGGGTTCAGGGTGCCCAGGTCGCCCTGGTAGCCATCGATGATGACGAGCGGAGCATTCTGCCCGTTGGTAGACACCCCCCGAATGCGGATGTTGAGCCCCGCGCCGGGAGCACCCGACTGGGTAGTCACGTTCACGCCCGCTACCGTACCCTGTAGGGCCTGCTCGATCTTGGTGGGGCGCAGGTCGGTGATGGTCTCGGAGTCAACCGTCGCCACCGCTCCGGTCACGTTTCGTTTCTGCTGGGTGCCGTAGCCGATCACGACCACCTCATTTAGTGCCTGCACGTCGGGGCCCAGCTCGATAATCAGGGGGGCAGCGCTATGGACGCGAACGGTGGTGGGGCGGTACCCCGTGTAGCTGATGCGCAATTTGGCACCCGGCGACACATTGGCCAGGGTAAAGGTGCCGTCGAAGTCGGTCACGGTACCCTGCAGACCACCCGAATTCGAAGAATCGACAACAATAACACTCGCCCCGATGAGGGGATCGCCACCGTCGGCGTCGGTGATGGTCCCGGAGGCGACGAAATTCTGGGCGGTTAGACTGAGGCTTGCGCTGAGAAACGCAATTGATAAAAGGTACCTATGCATGAGATTTCAAGTTGTGCGCCGCCAGAAAAAGGGAAAATGACAGGTGTACGGGGCTGTACGTTCAAGGGCGCAACAAAAGTAGCGATGTTGTAGTGCGAGAAAGTCGTCCGTAACTCCTACGTCAACTCCCTGCACTAAAAATGCCAGTGTTTACTGGTCATGGCCGCCCCATCCGTCAGTCCGGCGACATCGTTTTTCCGCCGCGTTGTGTTAATGCAGGGGGGCTGTAGGGACGTTCCCCGGGGTTTTATCAACACCTGCGCACCGCCGCCCGCTACTTATTGTGCTGTTATGTAGCAGTGAATGGGGGCACGGCGCGAAACGGCCACGGGGCCTTTGGTCATCCCTCAAAGCTGCAGCAGGTCCTCCGTGAGCCCCGTCTCCCGCTCCCATCTCATTTTTTTACGCAAGCGATAGCGCTTTGCCTCGACGTCGCGGGGCGAATTGAGCATAGGCGCGATCGCTTGGTAGCTCAGATTTAGGCGTAGGTAGGCGCAGCGCTTGAGGTCAGTAAGGGGGGCGTCCGGCCGCGCTCCCCTTACAGGCTGTTGAGAGCCGAGTCGAGCAAAACGTTGAGCTGGCTGCCGTTGTAGACCCGGGTGATTTCCCGCTGGTTGGTGTTCCAGTTTAGTTTGAGGTTGGAGTCGAGGAGGTGGAGGTCCTGGAAAGTGTCGATCCGCTGGTTGGGGTATACGAGGTAGAGCGACTCGTAGTGTGTTTTTAGGCTGGACAGCACCTGCTGGTAATTTTCGCGGACCTGGCGGATGCCGTTGGTAGCCAGTTGCAGTTGTCGTTCGAAGGCCTCGATGCCCTCTAGGTCGATCACCTCTGCCTCCGGGAAATTGGAGTTGAATTCATTGGTGACGTTGGTGAAGTGGATGCGGTTGTTTTCGATGAAGTCGGTCTGCGACTTTTTGGTGAACTGCTGCAGCATTTGCCACTCCAGGTCCTCAAGTTCCTCCCGCAGTTTCTTGGCTAGGGAGATGTCTTGGTTAATCTTATTTTGTAGGTCGAGATCCTGCCCGAGGTACTGCTGCAGGTGAGTGAGGTAGTCCTGGTACTGCCGGTTCTTTTGGCCGATTTGCTCGATCTTTTCGATCACCAGGGGATCCTCCACGGGCTCGAATTGCAGCTTGTTCCGCCTTTCGTTGCGCACGTAGTACTGGTCGCCGTAGTTCACGATGTCCAGCTCCTCGTCGGCGGTGATCCGGAGGGGCTGGATGCCCTGAAAGGCAGTGCCGACCAGCGCGATCAGGGTGGAGAACTTGCCCCCGAGCAGGAGGTTGTCGAGGCTGAGCGCTACGTCCTGGAACTTGAACTTGGAGATGTCCTGCCGCACGGTTTGTAGCTGGGCCTTCTCCGCGGCGTTCGACTTGGCCACCACCTCTTCGAAGTAGCGGACGAATTCTGGGGAGGTGAAGGGATTGGAGCTGTTGGCCTTCAGGGAGGCCAGCTCGGCACTCTCGTTGCGGCCGATGAGGTTGCTCAGGGTCTGGTGGTACTGTTCGATGCGCTGGAACTCCTCGACGTAGTTGCCGCTGAGTTGGCGGTAGCGGTTGGGTTTGGAGGCCAGGTCGTTCTGGTAGCGCTTCCGGTTTTCGATGACGGTAACGCCGGTGGCCGAGTAGGGGATCAGGTCCACCTTAAAGACCAGGAAGTAACCGCCCTGCGCCTGAAACTTGACTTCCACCCGGTCGATATCGGGCTCCTGGGTGATGTGGTAGATCTGCTTGTAGGCGTCCGCCCGGGTGAAGCGGTAGGTCTTTTTGTTGGCCTCGATGCGGGTGTCGCCCTGGATGGGGGTGATGGTGATAGACCCACGGACGTCCGGCGCGTCCATCCAGATGGTGGTGTCGCCCGGCGCCAGGAGGCGGGCGTAGACAACGATCTGTCCGAGATGCTGGCCACTAGCCGTCAGGGTACTCACCCCATCAATGGTGGTGGTGTAGTGTCCGTCCTTGAGCCCTTCCACCTCGGTTATTTCCCGCTGAAACTTAAAATTGACGAGGTTGGACCCGGGGGCTTCAATGGGCAGGGTACGGAGGCGGGGCTCGTCGAAGATGTCGTCCTGGGCCGTCACGGGGACACCGATTAGGAAGAGCAGGAAGAGGGAAAGTGCGGGGGGGGTCATGTTCATTAGTGGTAGTTTGACAAAGCAGGGGCCGCAGCCAGGCTTCCGGCGGCCGGATGAAAACGTTACGTCGGGGCCCCGAAGTACGCGGCAGACGGGCGGCGGCGTCAAGTCTTGCCCACAAAATCGGTACGGCGGAGTTATGGGGGGAAAGCTCCCCACACGATGCGCTACTCCTTTTTCTTTATCCTGTTTACCACGGTTGCCTGTGGGGAGGCCCCTACACCTGCGTCCACGCCCGAGCCGGTCTCGCCCACCGATTCTACCGGCGAACTTCAGGGCACCTGGTGGAGCGTGGATGAGGAGGAGTCCACTATCCGCTTCGAGGGTAACCTGATGATCTCTGGCTACCCCGGGCAGCCCGACGAACCGGAGAACTACCTCATCGCGGCTACCTGCGCCCAAGCTCCCGAAGGTGCCCCGAGGGAAGACGGTAAGTACCTCGTCGTCCCCGATGCCGGCCGCTGCTACTACCTCCTCTCCCTCACCAACACCGAGTTGGAGATGAGCTACGTGGGAAGCGGCGATACCCTACGCTACACTAAAATCCTCGCTGGCGACTAGTACGAGGTGGTATCGGACCGTGCTGGGACTGTCGGGTAATTTCTTTGCGTCATGCGCCGCGACTGAAGGTCGCGAGCCAAAAACCCCGGCCAGAAAAATCCCGTTACGCCGGAATGGAAAGCCTGAAAAATTTCGACATCGCCGAAGCGCGCATCAAGCAGCTCAATAACCACTTACTTAATGAGGAAGGGAAGTACATCGTCTACTGGATGCAGGAGAGCATGCGCGCCCACGAGAACCCGGCCCTCGAGTACGCTATCCGCTGGGCCAACGACCTGGAGCAGGCGTGCATCGTAGTCTTCACGCTCATCGATGACTTTCCCGAGGCCAACCTGCGCCACTATAAGTTTCTCATCGAAGGACTCAAAGAAGCTGCCGACCGCATCGCCGAGCGGGACATTAAGTTTCTACTACTGCACGGTCCACGGGCCGATCGCATGGCTAAGTTCGCAGCGCAAAACGCCGTCACCGCCGTAGTCACCGACCGGGCCTACACCCGGCACGAACGCAAATGGCGCACCGACGGAGCCGAGCGCCTGGAGGTACCCCTCGTACAAGTGGAGGGTAACGTGGTCGTGCCCGTTGAGGCCGCCAGCGAGAAACGGGAATACGCGGCGCGCACCATCCGCAAGCAGCTCATGCGCCTGGTGGATAAGTTCAGCGGGGAAACCACCGAGACCCAGCCCAATCAGCCGAGCAAACACCTTCACCTCACCGGGGACATGGAGCTCGACAGTGTACCGGGGGTGCTGGACCAGCTGAAGGTGGACCGCGACGTGCACCCCGTCGACGGCTTCCTTGGCGGCACGACCCCTGCCCGCGACCGCCTCACCCACTTCCTGCGCACTGACCTCCCGGGCTACGCCGACGGCCGCCTCGAGCCCGCCGAGGATGCGACCAGTCACCTGAGTCCCTACCTCCACTTCGGGCACATTAGTCCGTGCGAGGTACTGCGGAAGGTGAGTGACTCCGCCGCCCCGCAGAGCGATCGCGCGGGGTACATCGAGGAGCTGGTCGTGCGGCGGGAGCTGGCGTGCAACTTCGTGTACTACTCCCCCGACACCTACGACAGCCTGGAGGCGGCACCCGATTGGGCCCGGGAGACTATGGAGAAGCACGAAAACGACGAACGCCCCAACATCTATACCCGCGAGCAACTCGAAAACGGGGAGACCGACGACGCCGCCTGGAACGCCGCCATGCGGGAGATGCGCGAGCGGGCCTTCCTGCCCAACTACATGCGCATGTACTGGGGCAAACAGATCATCCGCTGGACCAACACCTACCAGTACGCCTACGAGGTCACCCTGCACCTGAATAACAAATACTTCATGGACGGCCGGGACTGCAACAGCTTTACCAACGTCCTCTGGCTCTTTGGCCTCCATGACCGCGCCTGGACGGAGCGGGAGGTTTTCGGTAAGCTACGCACGCTCACCCGCGGCGGACTGGACCGCAAGTACGATGTGGAGGCGTATATCAAGCGCGTCAATGGGTAAAACGAAAAAAGCAGGTGCTACCGAAGTAGCACCTGCTTTTTTGAACTTACAAGCGTGCGAAACTACAGCGAGCCAGCCGCGTCGGTCAGCTGCTTACCCAGCTGCTTGATCTTATCGGCGGTAGCGCCTTCGGCCTGCTTGGCGGCGGCGGTGGTGTGCTTACCTAGGGAGGTCAGGGCCTTCTTGAGTTGGGCGGGCTTCATGTCTTTGTCGCCGAGCAGTTTACCGAGGCTTTCGAGCTCGTCGGCGATCTTGCTGAGGGCCGGGTCGTCGGCGTCGTTGAGGGTGTCCATCCAGCTGTTGATGCTGCGGGTGGCGCCGGGTTTGGCTTTCTCGAGCCCCTGGTCGAGGGACTTGATGGTGGAATCGAGGTGGGAATTTGCGGTTGCCATAATGCGGTTTTGGTTTGCTAGGTAATGGCCCCGCCGCCAGGTGGTTTACGGAATCGCCGTGTTGTGAAAATAAATAACTTTCTGAGAAAAATCAGCGGTGCTTCACCGGCTTGCAACCTAGTAGCTTGTCACCGCGATTACCAGCGGAAACCCCTACGGCTCCAGCGGCGGCGGGCCTGCGTCAGGCTCGCAGGAATCCGTGCTCCTCCGTGCCTAGGCGCAGCGCCCCCGTGTCCTACGCAGTCGATCCGTGTGGCACTTAGCACGTATCCGCGACCGGAGGTTACGAACCGCTATCCACCTCATCAATAAACTGGATCACCCCCGTGAAGTAGGTCTCCTGGTCGTCGTACATCGCCATATGGCTCCCGTTGGGGCAGTAGAGGTAGTGGCCATTAGGAAACTGCTCCGACATCCATTCCATGTAGTTGGGGTCCATGGTATCGTGCTCGGCGCCGATGGTGAGCGTCGGGACGGTGATCTGAGGGAGGTCCGCGCTGCGGTACCAGGTGAACAGGCTCGCGGAGGGGATGATGCCGAATTCGCTCGGCCCCTGCATGTAGAGATAGACGGCGTAGTTGAGGTTACTGAGGCCACGGACGGCGGGCTCGGGCCAGTCGGCGGGGTCCATATGCAGGACGTGCTGGTTGTAGTAGTTATCGGTCAGGAGTTCCTCGTAGCGGGGGTTATAGTAGTCCTCGGCGGCTTCAAGGTCCTGAATTTCCTGTAGGACGGCGGGGTCAAGCTGGGGGCCGAGCACTTCCTGGGCGTACTTGTTGTACTCCGGTATGCTAGAGACCATGTTGGAAATGATCAGTCCCTTTAGATTTTCCTGGTGGGCGAAGGCATACTCTAGTGCCAGGATGCCGCCCCAGCTGTGGCCGAGGAGGTAAAAATTGCCTGAGTCAAGGCCCAGGGCGGTGCGTACCTGCTCGACTTCGGTAACGAAGCGGTCGATGGTCCAGAGGGTAGAGTCGGCCGGGTGGTCACTGCGGCCGCTTTCGAGTTGATCGTAGTAATAATACTCGATGCCCGCGCCGGGGAAGTAGCTGTCGGCCGCCTCAAAGTACTCGTGGGTGCCGCCCGGGCCACCGTGGAGCAGCAGTACCTTTTTGTGCGGACTGTTCCCGACCCGCTTGGTCCACACCCTGAATTGACCCGCCGGTGTCGAGATGGGGATCATGCGGACGCCGCCGGTGAGGACGTCGTCGCGGCCGGAGTGGTCGAAGTAGCCGCGGGCGTCCTCCGGAGCGTCTTGTGCAGCTGCGGGTGGTGGGGTGGGAGAGCAGGCGGCGACCAGGACGGTCAGGAAAAGAAGGTAGCGGAGCATAGCGGATGGATTGAGCTAGTAAAGTACAATGCTGTATTTGGCCACGCTAGCGGGATGCCGGCTTGTTTTCCCTGACCCAATTATCTACGCCCACCCTTGGCTCCCCATAGCGGTGAAACGTACCAGGCCAACAGCAATGAGCTTCTCCCTTTAGTTGATTAGCGGCACTTTGCATACCGGCAAGACCACCCGGGCTACCGAACTGGCGGGTTCATTACGCCTTCCTTTTTATCTTGACCGATCACCAGGCGCAGCATCCGGAGCGTCCCTGGCGACCCCTCCCGAAGCGGTGCCGGAACCCGTTGCGACGTAATACCGAAGCCTGGCCCTGGAAAAGTTGCTGACGGATATAGTTGTCCACTATAGCCTGCCGGTATAGCCCCAAATTATCCAATTGATCCGCGATTGCCAGCAAGGAGGAGGGGCGGTAATCGTAGAGGGACCGGCCCCGTTGCCGGGCGTGGGGGCTGATCTGGAAGTTTTAATCACCGAGGCGGTATGGCTGACTGCGCAGGAGGGCATACTCAGCGCGCCTCCACACTTCCGCCACTTATACGCATAAGACGCCACCGGGGCGCTACCGGATTGACAAGTTTCTGATGCCCAGCCTCTGCTTCGACCCATTGATTCGGCAACAGGCCACGGACTTAGGTTATGAGCTCTCGCAGTGACACCGGGCGGGGCCGCCGGTGTAAAGCTTGTGAAAATGAAACCCCCGGATTAGCTTAGCGCGTCAAATACAAAATCTATCCATGCGACTACTTCAACTTATATTCATCGGACTGCTCTTCACCACTGCCGGCGGGTGTGGAGGGAGCGATGACGATGGTCCGGGCTCGGGCAACGAAGCCTGTACCTTCGACCTGATCAGTGTGACTGAGATTGACAACGGGAATTTCTTGATTCGCTTAGAGAACACTTCTTCGGTCGACTACTTTCTGGCCATCGATCTCATCTACATCAATAATGGCGTGCAGCGGGGCAATACGGGTATTGGTTTAGTCCAAGACTTCGAGGCGGGTACCACCGTAGATGTTGAAACCGTCACTGGAGACCTGCTGGAGCGGGACGTCGATTTTGACTGCGTCCAGCTCAAAATGCAAATTATTGTGCCGGGGGCCAGCGGATTCTGTTTCGACGATCGGGTAGGGGAGGACTGCTACTAGCTAGTTATTCCACATCGGTATTCAGCGTATCGGCGGCGTCCGTTAGATCCTGCCCGAGTTGGCGGAGCTTTTCCTCCGTCAGGCCGGTGGCTTTGCCGGCAGCGGTGGTGGTTTGGTCGCCTAGGGAGGACAGCACTTCCTGCAGGGCGATAACATCAATGGGCCCCTCATCCAGGATACTTTCGAGCCGCTGCAGGTCGCCAGCTAGGGTGCGCAAACTCTGGTCACCGGACTCTTCGAGGATGTCGATCCAGTTCCGGATGGTAGCCGTGTCGCCGGGTTCACCCTGGGAAAAACCTTCGCCGAGGGCGTCTAGGGTAGCGTCGAGTTCGTTGTCGATAGTGTTGGCCATAGCAGTATGATTAGGTAATTTAGGTGGGAATGGAATAGCTAATCGGGGGAAGTGGTTCGGGGCAAACCCTAATTATCCACCAAGTGCCCTACCGATAGACATGCTCGCGCACGGCGGCTTCCTACCCCTATGGGGGCTGGGGGGCAAAGGCCTGCAGGAGCAAAATGTCTAGCGGTATGACCAAGTATAATCTTGGATCTCCTTGGGTACCCTCCTGTTCGTCGGCCTGCTCACCGTACTGACCCAAGTTGGTGGACGCCAACTTACCCTTTGGGACGCCATTCTGACAGACCTCCGAGGTCTGCCAGAATGACAGCCGCGCGGCCCCACACCTGCGTTCCCGCCCCGAAAACGGCCCGTGAGCCATCCGCCGTGGGCGTCCGTGCCAGCCTGTGCCCCATCCGGCTTATCTTATCGCGCTAACGCTTAAAGACGAATAACCTATGGACCTAGCCATACACAACTGGATGCGCGCCGAACCCCTCGCAGCCACCCTAGCCCGCATTGCCGCCCTCGGGTATAAATACCTGGAAATCCAGGGCACCCCCGCTGACTACAGTTCGAATGACGTACGGCAGCAACTCAAAAAGTATGGCATCGGCTGCTACGGCTCCGTCACCCTCATGCTCGGCACCCGCAACCTGTTGGCCGTCGACGGAGCCGAACGCGCCGCCTCCGTACAGTACGTGAAGGACATCATCACCATGGTTAAGGAACTGGACGGCGAGATGGTCTCCGTCGTACCCGGCACCGTAGGGAAGATCATGCCCGGGGCCCGCCCGGAGGAAGAGTGGGACTGGGCCGTCGCCTCCCTACAAGAATGCAACGAATTTGCCCGGGAGGCAGGTGTAAGGCTGGGCATCGAGCCGATCAACCGTTTCGAAACCTACTTTATCAACCGCGGCGAACAGGCCTACGCCCTGGCCGAAGCCACCGGACCCGACTGCGGCGTCGTGCTCGACATCTTCCATATGAATCTGGAGGAAGCCGACTACTTCGCCACCATCCGGCACTGTGCCGACCGACTTGTCGGCTTCCACGTCGCCGACAACAACCGCATGGCCCCCGGCATGGGACACCTCGACTGGCCCCGGATCGTACAGGCCGTACGGGACACCGGCTTTACCGGCCCGCTCTCGGTGGAGTTCGCTGCTCCAGTAGACCGGACCCCGGTCAACCCATATCCCGACAGTATCGATACCGACCCGCAGGGACTAAGCGAGGAAGCCCGCAAGTTTCTCGAAGACCACGGCAGCTCGGCCCTGACCGAGGAGTTTTACACCTACCTGACGAAGAAATCCGCCGACACCCTCCTCCCCCTATTATGAAAATAAAGAACATCCGCGCCTACTGGCTCCGCTGCCCCATCCCCGCCGGTAAGCAGTGGCGCTCTGATTACGGCCACCTGACCCATTTCGACATGACCCTGGTGGAAGTGGAAGACGAGGCCGGCAACACCGGCTACGGCGAGGCCAAGGCCGCCGTCGGAGCCACGGGCGCCTGTGCCTCCATTGTTACCTGCATAGAAAAAGAACTAGCCCCCCAACTGACCGGCATGGAAGCCGACCAGATCACCGCCGTCTGGGAGGCCGTATACAGCGGCAGCCGCCACCACTACGCCCGCGACCGGGGCCGGGTATTTCCGATCCTCGCCAACCGTGGCACCACCATTGCCGCCCTCAGCGGCATCGACACCGCCCTCTGGGACCTCAAGGGCAAGCGCCTCGGCGTCCCCGTCGTCGACCTGCTCGGCGGCCCCTGCCGCCCCTCCATGCCCTGCTACGCCAGCGGTGGCTGGGCCGACATCGACGCCCTGGGGGATCAGCTGCGCGGCTACGTCGACCACGGCTACGGCGGCATCAAGATGCGCGTCGGCGTGATGGACGGCACCGTCAACGAAACCGTCGCCCGGGTAGCCGAAGCCCGCCGCGCCCTCGGCCAGGAGATCGACCTGATGGTCGACGCTCACGGCACCTTCAGTGTCCCGGAAGCCCGCCGCTTTGCCCGCCTGACGGAAGACCTGGGCCTGTACTGGTTCGAAGAGCCGGTCACCTCCGACAACAAGCGCGGCACGGCGGAGGTCCGTCAGGCCAGCACCACCCCCATCGCGGCGGGGGAGAGCGAGTTCACCCGCTTCGATTTCCGCGACCTTCTCGAGGCGCGGGCCGTCGACGTCCTCCAACCCGACTGCGCCATCGTCGGCGGAATCACCGAAGCCCGCCGCGTAGCCGCCCTCGCCGAGACCCACCAGCTCGAGCTCGCCCCCCACTGTTGGGGCTCCGCCTTCAGTTTCATGGCGGGCGTGCACCTGGCCTTTAGCAGTCCCTCGGCCATCTACATCGAACACTCCCTGGGCGGTAACCCCCTGCTCTACGACCTGGTGCAGGAAGCCCCCGTGGTGAAAAACGGGCGGATCCAGTGTCCGGAGCGGCCAGGGCTGGGGGTGGAAGTAGATCTAGGATTTGTAGAGCGGTTTCGGGTTTAGTGAGTGAGTTGTTGAGTTGTTGAATTGCGGGTTTTGCTTGGGCCCGATGCGCACTACTCACCAATCCTCCGCATCAGTCCCGCCAATCACTCAACAACCCAACAACTCACGGACCCCCGCATCAGTCCCACCCCTTCACCCCCTCCCTCCTTCACTCCTTCACCACCTCCCCATGGAAATCAACCACGTCACCTTAATTGTAGACCAGCTGGAAACTGCCGCAGCCTTCTACGAGCACGAATTGGGCCTCCAGCCTATCCCCGCCTTTGTCTTTGATTACCCGACGGCCTTTTTCCGCATCACCGATACCACCCAGCTCCACCTGAGCGAATGGGAGGATAGCCGGTCGTTTCGCGGCCATTTGTGCGTACGGGTCGATGACTTTAGTGCCTTGTTCTGGCGCTTTAAGGAGCAGGGCCGCATCGATACCGCCCCCTGGGGCAAGGTGCGCCGCCTGCCCGACGGGGCCATGCAGGCCTTCATCCGCGACCCCGCCGGCAACCTTATTGAATTGACTTCCTACCCCGATGATGCCATCGATCCGGCGATTTTGGAGGACGAGTTGTACCAAGAGGGGCTCTACGTCTCCGGCCGTAATGATTTCCGCGGCTACAAGGCCGAAAACGCTACCCTTTACCATCCCCCCGTATCCGAATGAAGCCTACCATCCTTTTTCTAGAACCCATTGATCCGGAGGCCCTCGCGCTGCTGCCGTTGGATCAGTACACCGTTGTTCTTCCTGGGGTAACGAACCCCGATTACAGCGGCGTGCGTGCCATCATCACCCGGGGTAAGGAGCAGGTCGACCGTCCCCTCATCGACCAGTGTCCGCAACTCGAGGTGGTGGTCCGCTGCGGGGTAGGGGTCAACAACATCGCCGTCGCCTACGCTACTAACCGCCACATCGCCGTGTTCAACGTGCCGGGCATCAATGCGGCCACCGTAGTGGAGCATACCCTGGGCCTGATGCTCATGCTGGTACGGGGCATGTACCGCTTGGTACAGGAGGTGAAGGCAGGGAACTGGGCTTACCGGGACGCCTACCAGGGCAAGGAACTCCGGGATCTCCGCCTGGGCATCTTGGGCAGCGGCAATATCGGCCAACGAGTAGGCGGGGCCGCAGGTGCTATGGGAATGAAGGTGCGCTACGCGCAACGAAGCCCTCAGGAGGCCCCCACCGGCGACCGGCTCCCCCTACACGAACTGCTGGCCGGAAGCGACGTCCTCAGCCTCCACCTCCCGCTGACCGACGAAACCAGCGGCATCATCGACGCGGCCGCCATCGCCCGCATGCCCGCCGGAAGTTTTCTCATCAATACCGCCCGCGGCGAACTGGTCGACCCTAAAGCCCTGCTCTCGGCGCTCGAATCCGGACATATAGCCGGTTACGCCAGTGACCTCGGGGTGGGTGACGCAACAATAGGCCAACAATTGCTGGCCCACCCCGCCGTACTGATCACGCCCCACGCCGCCAGCCTGACGGCGCTGACCTTTCGGGAGATGTCGAAGCGGTCCGTGCAGCACGTGGTCGATCACTTCAGAGGGCAGGCGGTCGCTGACTGCTACCGAGTCAACTGAATGCTGCCCTTACCGGTCGCCGCCGGATTGGCCCGGTAGGCCCGTAGCGGCCTATTATTAATTCCTACCACCACCCAATCATCCAGCTGCGTCACCGAGCGGGCGTCTCCCCGTACCGACCAGTAGTCGGGGTCCACCACCGGGCGGCCCAGGGTGTCTACCGTAAGGAAAAAGCCCGTGCCCGCATCCAGCCGTCCACCAAGTACTTCGGTGGCGTAATCGTTCTGCACAACGAGCCAGCCCCGCCGCCCGTCACTTAGGGGAATGGCCACCGCGTCGCGTACGGGCGCTGCCTGAGCGATGGCCGATAGGTAGTGAAGGGTGAAGTTGCCGGTCCCATCGTTTTCTAGGTAAACTGAGCGGAGTTCTTTAGCCTCTAGTACGAAGCCGTCCGGTCCGATAGTTGGCATATTCGCCTCCCGCCAGCCCCCGTACTCAGCGTAGGTCACCGCCTGCTTCTTAAAGCCCGGCAGTTGGCGGCCCAGGGTGTTCCGCGGATGCGCCGGGTAGCTATCCGCACCGTTATACCTCATCAATATAGGATCCAGAGTGCCGTTGTCGTCGTAGTCCGCCACCCGGAGCCGTAGGGGGTGGGTCGCACCGGCCTGGTAGAAGCTGTTTAGGCCCGCATTGCCGGCGAGCAGGTCGGTATCGCCGTCGCCGTCCGGGTCCCCGGGTGTGAGCGAATACCACCAGCCGGTGAGCTCCTCGTCGATGGAGCGCGCCCGGAGGTTACCGTTGGTGTTAATGAAAACTTGGGGGGCATCCCACTCGCCAACCGTAGCGAGGTCCGGTGACCCATCCCCGTTCAGGTCGGTCCAAACGGCCCCCGTCACCCGCCCCGCCGCCAATTCCTGCCCCACCTGAAAGCTGCCGTCGTTGACCAGGACCAGGCTGGGGGCAGCTTGGGGAGAATCGCTCAGTGCCGAACGGCTACCGACGAAAAGGTCCAGGTCCCCGTCGCCCTCCAGATCCGCTACGGCGGCGGTGGAGGTCACCGTGAGGTAGTCCGGCAGTACGCCAGTGGTGTGCACCAGCCTACCCGCCACGTTTTCGTAAAGCTCATCTCGGTAGTAAGATTCCCTTCCGCTGAATTCCCGACTACCGTTTCCCACGAACAGGTCGGTATCCCCATCCCCGTCGTAGTCCAGCGGCAGCAGTACGGTGGCTTCCGTTTCCTCGGTTTCGGAGAGCTCCTGGTAGACGCGCAGCGAATCCCCCTCCCGGTAGTAAGCGGTCACGGCCTGTCCGGCGCTTCCCCCGACCAACAGTTCTTCGTGCCCGTCTCCGTCTAGATCGGCGGTAGCCAGGGCGGGCCCGTCGTGACTGTAGTCGCGCACCGCCAGGGCGAAGTTGTCGAAGTCAGAGTAAGGGCTTTCGCGGTGAGAAGGAAATACACCCTCGACCACCTGCAGCCCGGGGAGGCGGGGCATACTCCAAGCCGGCCGGTGGTGCCCGGCAATGGGGTGAGCCATGGCTTCGCGGGGTGCCGTACTGTTTTGATAATTCAGCACCAAACGGCGATCGGCCGCCACTCCGGCTTGCTCGGTGATCCGCCCGTCGGGCCACACGACCAGGAGGGAATCAACTTGGGTAACCCCGCCCAGTCCGAAGTGCACCACGGCATCCATCGTGCTGAGGTAACCGCGCTGCCGCTGCTGCTCGACGTAGGCATGCCGGTCACCACCGTAGGTAAGGTACACCTTGGCCCCCAGCGCATCAGGGTTGGCGGTTGGCCCCCGCAGCCGTAGTTGCAGGTAGTGCGTGCTATCGGGGTAGCGCTCCCGACTGTGGTTGCGGTAGACGCCGGCGGGCTCGTTGAGGTTGTTGGTGACCAAGTCGAGGTCGCCGTCTCCGTCCAGGTCGACATAGGCCGCCCCGTTGGAAAAAGTGGGCTCGTCGGGCATCCAATCACTCGCCCGGAAGGTAAGCGCCCCCTCGTTGGCGAAGATGAAGTTGGGCTGGTGTACCCCGTCGAGGTGATTAACCGCCTCCCTGGTTGCCTGGTATACGGCCTCCTGGGTGCCGAACATGGCGGTACTCTGGGCGAAATCCACGAAGTCGCGGTTCGTCACGTCCCGGGGGTAGCCGTTCGAGATGAGGATGTCCCGGAAGCCGTTGTTATCAAAGTCGGCCAGTAGGGGCGTCCAGCTCCAGTCGGTGGCGGCCGTACCGGTCTGAAAGGCCAGGTCGCTGTAAGTGCCATCGGCATTGCTGAGTTGGAGGGTGTTCCGGACGTACTGCCTGACGTAGCCCCGCCGCTCAGCCTCAGCGTCGACCTGATACGGGATATCGGAAAACATGGTCTTTTGCCGCAGGTTGTCGTCGGGCAGCATGTCGGCCGTCATGAGGTCTGCCCGACCGTCGTTGTTGAGGTCCGCGGCATCGACGCCCATCGAATTTTTGGACGTGTGGGCGAACGCCTCCTTGATCCGCGATCGGAAGTGCCCGCTGCCGTCGTTGATCCAGAATGCATCATCGGAGATGAAGTCGTTGGCGATGTACAGATCCGTAGCCCCATCTCCATTAAAATCCTGGGGCACGATCCCTAGCCCCCAGCCCTCCTGCCGGATCCGATCAGTCGGCCGGAACCGGGGGCCGCTTCCCTCCGTCCGCCCCAGGTTCTCGTAGATGATATCTACACTGGCGGCACTTCCGCTGCTGTCCGTACCGCGCAGGGTCTTGCGGCTCGCTTCCTCGAGGGAGTTGTTGAGTACGTACAGGTCCAGGTCCCCATCACCCTCCAGATCCAGCCAGGCGGAGTGCGTCCCGTAGTTGCGGTCGTCAATCCCGTACTTTGCGGCCACTTCCCGAAAGACAAGCTGACCGTCCGGGCCGGGCCCCTGATTCTCGAACAGAAGACTCGGAGTGTCCCGGGTGCCATCAGGATTAAGGGTGGTGAGGTAGATGTCCTCCCGGCCATCCCCGTTCACATCCTGGACGTTCACGCCCGTCACCCAGCTGGTTGTCGTCAGGCCGGCGGCTGCCGTCACGTCGGTAAATTTCCAGGGTGCCAGCTGCAGGTAGAGGCGGCTGCTGACCATGTTGCCCCCAAAGAAAAGGTCCGGCAGGCCATTGTTGTCGAAGTCCCCCACGCCCACGCCGCCGCCGTTGTAGAGGTACTCGTTGTAGAGGATGTTGGTGGTGTCGTCTTCCGTAAGCTGGTTGACAAACTCTATCCCCGTGCTCTCGGCTGGCAACGGTTCCAGCAGGGGCGTCCGATCTCCGCAGGCCGCGCAGCCGAGCAGAAAAATAGTCAGGAAGGCCACAGTTGACAGCGGTAAAGCAGGTGGGGAGGCGGACATAAATCGGGGACATTACTAAAAAAGAAAAGGATCACTTTTTGGGAAAGTGATCCTTTTCGGTACCCCCCGGGGGGCAAGCGGCGGGAAGGTTGTTAATAGCCTGGATTCTGATTTTCCAGCCCGATCATGGGGTTGTTGGTGATTTCATCGTCCGGGATAGGCAATAGGAACTTGCTCTCGCTGTATCCCAGAATAGCTTCGGCGTCGACAATACCGGCGGCATCCCAACGGCGGAGGTCACGGGAGCGCACCTGCTCGCTCATTAGCTCTATCTCGCGTTCGTTCACAACGGCCTGCATGATTTCGTCGGCGGTCCCGTTCGCGATACCGGCTTCGTCAAGCAGCGGGGCACCGGCGCGGGCACGGACCTGGTTAATCAGGTTGCGGGCCTTGGTCAAATCTCCATTGGTGCGGGCTTCGGCTTCGGCCAGCAGAAGCAGCACGTCGGCGTACCGCATCAGGATGAAGTTGGCGTTGGTTTCCCGATAGCCACCCGGATTCTCCTTATAGTAGAGACCATACTTATAGAAATTGGCGTACACCTGGTCGCTGCCGTACTGCACGGGAGGACTATTAGGGTTAATCGTGAGGGTTTCCGTACCGTTGGCGTACTCCTGACCTTCAAAAATCACGGTTTCCAGAAGACGGGGGTCCGTATAAGCGCTACCGAGGGCCTCAGCGGGGAAAGCGGCCAACGCGGCGGAGGTAGGGATCACGTTCCGCCAGCTGGGGCCGTACTCCTGCGCCCGGATGGAACGGGTGTTGGTGCCATCACCCGAGTCACTCCAATTGTAGCCACCGTTGGCGGCGTAAATGATTTCGAACAGGGCCTCGCCCAGGAAAGCGTTCTCCTCCGTAAAGTTGTCCCCAAAGTTCTCGAGAAGCTCGTACTTATTGAGGTCCACAATGCTCTGGAGGGCCGTTTTTGCTCCCGCTACGTCGCCGGACTGCATCAGGCTACGGGCCAGGAACCCGAGCGATGATCCACGGTCCGCACGTCCGATTTCGCTGCCGGGCCGATCGGTTGGCAGGTTGTCGGCGGCAAAACGGAGATCGCTTTGGGCAAGGGCGAACACTTCCTCACGGGAGGAGCGGGGGGCAAAGTCGTCCAGGCTGACGTTCCGCTTAGTGTAGATCGGTGCGCCTCCCCAGAGGGTAGCAATTTCGTTATACGCCCAGCCCCGTAGGAATCTGGCCTCAGCTTCCAGCACCGTCTTGCGGTCATCGGCGACCGTGGTATTAGCCGCGATACCGTCCAGGGCGGTGTTCGTGCGGTGGATTAAATCATAAAGGGCATCAAACAGCTGGCGGATGTGGATGCTGGCGGGTACTTGCTGTCCGCGTACCAGTTCCGGCGCGATTTGGAGGGCCGAGGTGCCGATGTGATTATCGTCCATCAAATCGTTCAGGAAGAAGTAATGACGTGCGGCGATGTGCTGGGAGCGCAGGGTACCGTAGCCACTGAGCACGGCCGCCTCTAAATCCCCGTCGGTTTGGAAGAAGTTTTCGGGTGTGACCTGGTTAGGGTTGAACTGAGTGAGCTCATCATCGCTACAGGAGTAAGCGACGGCGCCGAGCAGCCCGACACAAAGTAAAATTCTGAGCTTCATGATCTTAGATTGAAATTAGTGGGAAGAAGGAAAATCTGGTTTAACATCTTTCCCCCCTCTATAATAGTTAATCGGAGTAAACTGTTTAGCGAGCGTTTCGGCTAGAAGCCTAGCTGAGCACCAAATAAGAAGGACTGTGCCTGGGGGTAGCGGCCGTCATCGAATCCTACCAGGCCCTGCGCGATACTGCCAATTTCCGGGTCCAGACCACTATAACCCGTGATGGTGAGAAGGTTCTGCCCACTCACGTACAGCCGTAGGTTGGAAATGGAGCTGTTGCCCGCAAAAGGTACGGTATATCCAATGGTCAGGTTTTTCAGCCGCAGGTAAGAACCATCTTCCAGGAAGCGGTCCGACATCCGCCGGTTACGGTTGTTGTCCTCCAGGGCGATTCTTGGTACGTCAGTGCTGGTGTTCTGGGGTGTCCATCCCTCGAGTCGCTCGGGGTCCCCGTTGAATAAACGGGTGGTTTGAGTAAGCAAGGAACGGAAGCCGTTATAAACATCGTTACCCTGGCTGCCCTGGAAGAATACCCGGGCGTCAAAGTTCCGCCACTGGGCGGAGAGGTTGACCCCGTAGATGAAGTCCGGCAGGTAATTGCCCAGGATCACCCGATCGTCGTTGTCGATGACGTTATCGCCGTTCTGGTCTACGAAGCGAACGTCGCCCGGCTGGGCGTTTTGCTGCTGGGGAGCGTCCAGAATTTCACTCTGGGTTTGAAACAGTCCGTTGGTCTCGAAGCCGTAGAAGCTAAAGACGGGGTCACCGGGCCGGGTGATGGTGGGCGGCAGGTCGGCGGTGTACCCCTGACCGACTTGATTCTGTCCGAGAAAGATCTCCCCGTCCTCTACCGCCAGGCGCAGCACCTCGTTGCGGTTGCGGCTGACGTTGGCGCTGACGTCCCACTGAAACTCCTGCTGGCGGTTGCTGAAGTACACGCCCTGAAATTCAAGACCGGTGTTCTTCATGGCCCCCACGTTCTGCCGCGTGCCGTCGGGCCCGAAGGAGGGGGGCAGGGGGACGTCCAGGATCAGGTTGTCCACCTCGCGGTCGTAATACTCGAGGCTGAAGTTAAGGCGGTTGTTCAGGAAGCCGATGTCGACGCCGATGTTGAACATATCCGTGATCTCCCAGCTCAGACCCGGATTGCCCAGGCCGTTGATGAAGGCCCCGATAACGGGGGCGGTACCACCCACCACGGGGGCAAAGCCTTGCACGATGGGTGCCTGAAATTCATAGGGGCCGAGTCCAATGCTGCCCGTGCGACCGTAGCTAGCCCGCAGCTTAAGTTCTGATACGGGGGTGTTTTGCATAAACGACTCCTCGCTCACGCGCCAGGCAATGGCCCCGGCGGGGAAGATCTCGGTCCCGTTGCCCGGGGCGAAGATCGACGACTGGTCGCGGCGTACGCTGAAGGTGAACAGGTAGCGCCCCATAAACCCATAAGTGGCCCGGGCCAGCAACGACCGCAGGACTCTCTTATCGCGTGAGCTGGTCCCCGTGATGTTACTCGCCCCTTCCACTACCGTTAAGTCGTCGGTGCGGTCGCCCGCCACCTGGGTAAAGTAGCCGTACCCTTCCTGCTGCTCGGCCACGATGGTGGCGTTGATCGTGTGGTCTCCCACGATGTTGTCGTAGGTCAACTGCCCGCGGTACAGCGGGCCGTAGCCCGTCGACCGCACCTCGGAAACCGAGTTAAGTAAGTTAGAGGTCGTGGATTGGAACTGGGGCCTCCTGAAGTAGTTGCGTCCGACGTTGTAATTCGCGCCGAAGAGCACGGTAGCCGTCAGCCCGGGAATGATGTCGTAGTCCAGAAAGGCGGTACCCAGGGTCCGGTAGTTGCGATTCTCGTTCTGAACGAGCAGGGCATCGAGCAGGGGGTTACGGGGGTCGGCGCTGTCGAGGTCCTGGACCGCACCGCTGAACCCACCCACGTTGTTCGGGTTGCGTACCGGCTGGTAAGGAATGCTCTGTACCGCGTTGCGAAGCAGGCCGCCCGGGGTGATCTGCCGTTCGTCGTTGACCAACAACAGGGTTTGACCGAAGCGGAATTTACCGTTAGCGGTAATGTCGTGCCGGCTGTTCAGCCGCAGGCTGTAGCGATCGTAGCCCCCACCGACAATGACGCCCTCCTGCTTAAAGTAGCCAAAGGAGGTAAAGAAGGAGCTGCGCTCGCCACCCCCGGAAATCTGGAGGCTGTTCTGGGTCATCAGCCCGTTCTGGTACAGTTCGTCCTGCCAGTTGGTGTTGAGTTCCCGGTAGGTTTGGTTGGTGCCCGGGGCAATTTCGTCGATCCCACCGGTCTGTACGCGGGCCAGGGGAGCGCCGGTCATGATCTCGGCGTAGCGCAGGTACTCTTCCGTATTCATGACGTCGTAGCGTTGGTTCTGCACCTGTACCCCCGTCGTCGTTTCCAGGGAAAGTCGGAGGGGTTGGTTCTTGCCGCCGGACTTGGTCGTCACGATCAGCACCCCGTTGGAGGCGCGCGAGCCGTAGACGGCCGTAGCGGAGGCGTCCTTAAGGACGTTGATGCTCTCGATATCGCGGCTGTCGAACTGATTGAGGCCGCCGGCTTCGGGATACCCATCGACTACGAGCAACGGGCCCGAGCCGAAGCTGATCGAGCCGATGCCCCGTACCTGAATTTCCGGCCCCGCACCGGGAGGGCCGGCGCTGGTCACCTGCACCCCGGCCAGGCGGCCCTGTAGTGCCTCGCCCAGGTTGGGCGTCGTGACCTCGCTCAGGGTGGCCCCGCTGACGGAACTGATCGCCCCGGTGATGGACTCGCGGGTCTGGCTGCCGTACCCCACCACGACCACTTCGTCGATCAAGTTGGCGTCGGCTCCGAGCGTAACGTCAATCGACGTCCGATTGTCGACCGGTATTTCCTGCGACGTAAAGCCGATGTAGGAAAACCGCAGCGTAGCATCGCCCGGTGCAGTGATGGAATAGGCACCGTCGAAATCAGTGACGGTACCGCTACCGGTACCCACGACGAGCACGTTCACGCCGGGCAACCCGATGCCGGATTCGTCGATTATGGTACCGGTGATGGTGGTCTGCCCCCGCATTGCCGCAGAAAACAGACAAAGTAGGGTCAGTAAGCCTAGGAGCTTGTAAAAGGTGTTCATAGGTAGTTAAGATTAGCTTGATCGATCTTGCCTCCCGAGGGTAGGGCGGGTACGCAGGTGCCAGGGAAGTCGTGAGCGGAGAGGAAGTCCTGGATATACCAGTATCACGTCCACCGCAGTAGGCGGTCAAATATATAGTTATTTACGAAGCAAGGTAAACAAATAAACATGGGTGACGACATTCACCCACCGAATGATTGACTAGATGCGGATTTGTATCCGCTTGACACCTGTGCTCCGCCGCCCTGGCCGTTTAGCCCCTCCATAAACCAGGATCTGTACTGCACCGACAAAACCCCCTGGATGTCCGCACTGGAATTATGACTAGTGGACCACGACCAATTCAAAGACCCCCTAAACAAGGAGATGCTCCGCCACGTGGTGGACCCTCCTGGTCGGCGCAAATACGGTAGCCAGAGGCCGCCCGGGGCCTACTAGGTAAACCATACCACGGAGTGAGGGTTATCTTAGCACTTTGGTAAGTGCCGGGTACTGGCTATCTTGATAGGCCTAAACCCCCGTAACCAGCGAAAATTCGCCCCCCTTGTATGCAAACAGCCGAGAAAACGACCGCCAAGAAGGATAAACAATCTACGACCGCCAAGATGAATGGCGTCGCTAAGGGATTGAACTACAGTAAAGAACAGTACGTGGCCTGGTACACCATGATGTTGCGTATCCGTCGCTTCGAGGAACGGGCCCTGATGGCCTACGGGCAGCAAGATGTGCGGGGCTTCTGCCACGTCTACATTGGACAGGAAGCCGTGGCCGCCGGCATCGAAAGCGCCATCACCAAAGATGACGGAATAGTGACCGCTTACCGCCAGCACGGGACCGCCATTGGTCGCGGGATCGATCCGAAGGCCGCCATGGCCGAACTCTACGGTAAATCCACCGGCATCGTTAAGGGCAAGGGGGGCTCCATGCACTTCTTCAGCCGCGAGAACAATTACTACGGCGGCAACGGCATCGTCGGGGCGCAAATCCCCATCGGCACCGGTATTGCCTTCGCCGAGAAGTACCGGGGCACCAAGAACCTCTGCGTCGTCATGTTCGGCGATGGGGCCAGCCGCCAGGGCGCCCTCTGGGAAAGCTGGAACATGGCCATGACCTGGAAGGTCCCCGCCCTGTATATCTGCGAAAACAACGGCTACGCCATGGGTACTAGCGTCGAGCGGACCAGCAATGTCACCGACCTGAGCCAGCTCGGCGCCAGCTTCGATATGCCCAGCGAGAGCGTCGACGGCATGAGTCCCGAGGCCGTACACGAAGCGGTGACCCGCGCCGCGGAGCACATCCGTTCCGGTGCCGGGCCCTACTACCTCGAGATCAAGACCTACCGCTACAAGGGCCACTCGGTTTCCGACCCCGCCCGCTACCGCGAAAAGGACGAGGTAAAGACCTACCAGGACCGCGACCCCGTTAAAGTTACCGAGAAGACCATCCTGGACAACGGCATCGCCACCGCGGCGGAGATCAAGACCATTAAGGACCAGGTGAAGCAGGAGATCGCCGAGGCGGCTAAATTTGCCGACGAGAGTCCCTACCCGGAGGGCGCGGACCTCTATTCGGACAACTACTCCACGCCGTACCCCTTCCTTACCTAAGTAGTCGGGCACAATTATCTATACAATTTCCCTCGCCGCCTCCTGCGGCTCTCCTTCGTTAAAAAGCCTCGCCAACACTCAGGTGTTGTCTGCGTTTTTCGCCTCGGTGAGCCACACGATCCACCAGATGGAAATGGCACGATAAATATGTCCGACTACCTATAACTTGCCCCCTCGCGCTTTCGACCGAAAGCCCCTTCCCTGATTTCCTTCCCTTCGCTTATCTTTGCGCGACTTTTCCGGCTGCGTCGATAAGACCGGTCTTCATTTAGCGTATTATGGCAAAAAAGAATAATATCGGCCGTCGGCCCACCGGAACTCCGAGCAGCGGCCGGCCCGCTCCCTCCAGCGACGTGACCCGGCAAGCGGCAGATACTGGCGACGACACCCTCGTGGACATCGTCGAGGTGCGCGACCAGGGCCTGGATTTTTTCGAGCGCAACCGTAAACCGATTATCATCGCCGTAGTGGCCCTCATCGCCATCGTGGCCGGGGCCCTGCTGTACCAAACCTTCATTAAGGCCCCCGCCGAGCGCAATGCCGCCGAACAAATGCAGCAGGCGCAGTTCCAGTTCGATCAGGACAGCTTCAGTCTGGCGCTCACCAACCCCGGACAGGGCTACCCCGGCTTCCTGGACATCGCCAACGAGTACAGCGGAACGGCCTCCGGCAATTTGGCCAATTACTACGCTGCCGTCAGCTACCTTAACCTGGGGAAGTACGATGCCGCGCTGGACTTCCTCGAAGATTTCGACGCCGCCGGGGATTTGCTGCCCGCCATGAAGGCCGGGGTTATGGGAGACCTCCACGGTGAACTCGGCGACTTTGACACGGCCATTGACGATTACCGCGAGGCCGTCGATGAGGCCGGCGACAACTTCGTCACCGGAGGATACTATCTGAATAAGCTTGGCATGCTGCTCCGTAAGCAGGGCCGGGACGACGAGGCGCTCGAAGCCTTTCGCCGCCTCAAAGCCGACTACAGTTCGAGTGCCGAAGCCGCTCAGGCGGATAAGTACATTATGGCCATCGAAGGTTGAACCAACCCCCTGCCTGGTCAGGCGCCAAATTCTCGGTGCAGCAGCCGCAGGGTCTTGAGCTTTTTCCCCGCCTCATCGTAGATCGTGATCAGGTACAGCCCGTCGGGCAGTGGCCGGATATCATACCCCGTGGTACCCGCATCGCCCTGGAAGGAACGCACCTGTCGGCCCAGGGTGTTGGTCACTTCCACCCGGCCAATGGTGGTGCCGCGGGGAGATTCTACAAAGAAGCGCTCCGTAGCGGGGTTCGGGTACAGCCGTACCGCCGTTGGATTAGCGCGGGTTTCGATCGTAATCGGGTCTTGCTCCGCCGCTGGCCGCTGCGTCAGGGTCGTGCTGACCGCCGCCGTTGCGAGGGTGGTGCCGGGGAAGGTGAGGTCGGAGAACCGGAGTTCCGTGGTGCCCCGGCCGGTCACGCCGTCCGGCCGCAGTACGATATAGAAGGTGGCCGACTGCCCCGGACCCAGGGGAATGTGGCGGCCGCTGCTCTGCTCGGATTCCGACATGACGTAGGGCGTAGTCCGGCTCAGCCGATCGAGGGCTCGGTAGGTCCAGGCGGTAGGCTGGCGGCGGCGCACGGCGTCGCGTACGAGTTGAACGGTTCGGTTGGAGTTGTTAGTGACCACCACGGAAGTGATGTCTTCAAAATCTTCATCGAGGTTGTCGACGACGATCTCCTTGCTAATTTCCGCCGGTTCGACCCGCAGGATGTTCCCACTCTGCGCCCAGGCGGGCTGTAACGTGAGCAGGGCAAGCAGTAAGAAAGCGGTTTTCATGCCGGGGGCGGGTAAGCGGTCTGCAACCATGAACGACGGAAGGGGGGCAAGGTTAGCTGCGCACCAATATTAATCCCGGCCAAGCCGGATTTTCGCCCCCGCGTCCGGGATTTAACATTTAATTACTTCCCTACCTTTGCCGGCTATGAAGATATCACTCAACTGGCTGCGGCAGTACCTAGACGTTGACCAGGACCCCGCGCAACTCGGTGAAGTCCTCACCGGTACGGGCCTGGAAGTAGAGGGAATGGAGAAAGTAGAGTCCGTACCCGGCGGCCTGGAGGGCATCATCGTCGGCCACGTGCTCACCTGCGGAAAACACCCGGGGGCCGATCGGCTCTCCCTCACGACCGTGGACACCGGAGCGGCACAACCCGTATCCATCGTCTGCGGCGCACCCAACGTGGCCCAGGGGCAGCATGTACTCGTGGCAACCGTCGGCGCCACCTTATACCCCACCGGCCGCGAACGCGTTACGATCAAAAAGGGCAAGATCCGCGGGGAAGTCAGTGAGGGCATGATCTGCGCGGAGGACGAACTTGGCCTCGGAGACGATCACGGTGGCATCATCGTCCTGGACCGTCCCTACCCACCCGGTACCCCCGCCGCGGAGGTATATGAACTTGAGACTGACTTTGTGTACGAGATCGGGCTGACCCCCAACCGTTCCGACGCGACCAACCACCTCGGGGTGGCCTTCGACCTGGCCGCCGCCCTGAGCGTCGCCGAAGGCAAGAAGATCCGTGTGCGGAAGCCCGACGTCGCCGCTTTTGTGGAAGGCACGGCACCCGCGTTCCCCGCCCGCGTAGTTGAAGCAAGCCAAGCGCCCCGCTATGCCGGACTGGTGATCGAAGGGTTGGAGGTAAATACCAGTCCCGACTGGCTCCGGGCCCGGCTTAACGCCATCGGCGTACGCCCCATCAATAACGTGGTGGACGTGACGAACTACGTGCTCCACGAACTGGGGCAGCCCCTGCATGCCTTCGACCTGGACCGGATTGCGGGGGGAGAAATTATTGTCGAAAAACTACCCGAGGGCACCACCTTCTGTTCCCTGGACGGGGTAGAACGAAAACTCTCGGCGGACGACCTGGTGATCTGCGACGGCAATCATGCCCCGCTGTGTATGGCCGGGGTATTCGGTGGGGCCCACAGCGGGGTCAGGGGCTCGACCACGCGCATCTTCTTGGAATCGGCCCACTTCGAAGCGACCACCGTGCGCCGCAGCAGCATGCGCCACACCCTGCGCACCGACGCGGCCCGCATCTTCGAGAAGGGCAGCGACCCCAACCTCGTGGTGTACGCCCTCAAGCGAGCCGCCCTGCTGCTGCAGGAGGTGGCCGGCGGCAGGGTGACCAGTCAGTTGCTCGACCGTTATCCCGATCCCATTGTCCCCCAAGAGGTGCGGGTCCGCTACGGCCGTGTGCGCGATCTGATCGGCGTGGATCTCGGTCAGGAGCGCATCCATACCATCCTGGAGACCATGGACATGGACATTGTTGACCACAACCCGGAGGGATTCACCGTGGCCGTGCCGACTAACAAGGTGGACGTGACCCGCGAGGTGGACGTGATCGAGGAACTGCTGCGGGTGTATGGCTTCAACAACATCCCCGAGCCGGCCATGATCACGACCGCGATGGTCGTTGCCCCCCAACCCGACCCCAATGCCCTGCGCGAACGCATCGGCGACCTGCTGGCGGCCAACGGGTTCTACGAGATGATGGCCCTGAGCCTGTCGGAAAGCCGCCACTACGCCGACCGGACGGGCTTGGTGGCGATCAACAACACCAGCAACGTCCACCTCGACATCATGCGGCCCGACCTGCTGCACTCCGCCCTCGAGGCCGTACGCCACAACCAGGCCTTTAGCCAGCGCGACCTGCGCCTGTTTGAGTTCGGGCGCAGCTACCACCTCGATCAGGACAACTACCGGGAAGTTAACCACCTGAGCCTAACGCTCACCGGCCGTCGGGAGCCCGAGTCGTGGCACACGGCCGGCGGGGAATCACAGGATGCCGGATTCTACACCCTCAAGGCCGCCGTGGAACTGGTGCTGCAGCGCCTCGGCATCGACAACTACCGGACCGCCGAGGCTCCCCCCGCCGCCTTCGTCTACGGACTGCGCTACCACAAGGGCCCCCTCGAACTGGTGGACTTTGGCGCGGTCGCGGGTGCGGTGCGCCAACGGGGCGCGGTGAAATCAGCGGTTTACTTGGCCGACTTCAACTGGGATAACCTTCTGCGTGTCTTGCCCCGCAAGCCGGTGCAGGTCACCACACCCGGTAAGTACCCTACGGTCCGCCGCGACCTAGCCCTGGTGGTGGAGGCGAACGTGGCCTTTGCGGACATTGAGCGGCTGGCTCATAAGGGCGCAAAAGCCCTACTGACGGAGGTCAACCTCTTCGATGTGTACCGGAATGCGGAGCAGTTGGGCGAAGACAAAAAGAGCTACGCCGTCAGCTTCCTGTTTGAGAGTCACGAGCGGACCCTGCAGGATAAGGAAGTGGACAAGGCCCTGCAGAGCATTGAGGCGATGTTGGGTAAACAACTCGGTGCGGAGGTTCGCCGTTAATGCCTAACTTCGCCCATAAGGATGGATAGGAGAGTGGTACAATGGATGCGGGTTTGCAATTCAACCACCTGCTCTCGCTTACCTCCGTTCAACTACCTAACCTATGGAACCGGCAACCCAAATTGACGGTCTTGAAATAAAACTCCGGCAACTGGCCGCCAAAGTGGACCGCCAACGGGCGCAACACGCGGCGGTGGTGGCCGAAAACGAAACCCTGAAGCGGGACCTCGATCGCCAGCTCGGCGTCGTAAGCTCGTTGAAGGACAAGCTAGCACGTGCCCAGCAGGGGTCTGCTGCCCCCACCGGGGGCGGGAGCCCTGCCCCGGTGGCGAGCGGAGCCCCCGAACAGCGCGAAACCCTCCGGTTTTGTCTGGAGGAGATCGACCGCTGCCTCGACTGGCTCCACCGCAACTAAGTCATGGCCAACGCCCAGGATAACAAGCCCATCACCCTCGTCATTGCCGGTCGTCCGTACCCCATCCGCGTCGCGGAATCGGAGGAGGCCGGGCTGCGCGCGCTCGTGGTCGAAATCAACGAACGGTTTAACGACTTTCAGATCAAGTACCGCGATCGCGACAAGCAGGACTGCCTGGTGATGACGCTGCTCACCTACGCCAGCGAACTGCGCAGCGCCAGGGAGCAGGCCGATGGCGGCAGCGACGAGGCGCTGGCACAGCGCCTGTCCCAGCTAAATGACTTAGTGGAGGGGATGTTGGACTAGCGCATTCACCCCATTTAATTTAAAACAATCATGGAGATCATCATCGGGCTCGTTATCGGGCTCCTCATCGGCGCAGCCGTTGCTTACTTTATTTTCGGAGGCAAGGCCCAAGCACAGGACCAGAGCCACCAGGCGGAAGCCGATAAACTGCTCGCCGAAGCCCGCCTAAAGGCCGACAAAATTGAGGCGGACGCCGCCCTGAAATCCGAGAAGACCTTTGCCGAATACCGCGACAAGCAGGAAGATTTCAAGAAGCAAAAAATTGCCGAGAGCCGGGAGAAGTTTAACCGGTACAAGGAGGAGTTTAAGCAAGAAAAGGCCGAGGAACTGGTCGAACTGCGCGAGAAGCGCGAAGCCCTGAAGGAAGAGCAGGCCGCCATGAAGGAGGAACGGGGTGGCTTCAAGGCCGAGCTCGACGAGGTGCTTAAGGCCAAGGAGGGCTTCAAGAAGCGGGAGGAAGAGATTCAGGCCCGCAAACAGCAACTCGACGAAGAGATCGAACGTACCCGCGGGAAGCAGGACGAGCTGGAAACCCAGCACGAGCGCTTTAGCACGGAGTTGGCACGCATTGCCGGCCTCTCGCAGGCGGAAGCCAAAGAACGTTTGTTGGAGGACGTCCGCGCCAAGTCCGAAAACGACGCCCTCAGCCTGCGCCGTGAACTAATGGAAGAGGCCAAGGAAGATGCCGCCAAGGACGCCCGTAAGGTGGTGATCAACACCATCCAGCGCATGTGTGCCGAGATGACCATTGAGAATACCGTCTCCGTCTTCAGCCTGGACAACGACAGCGTCAAGGGACAGATCATCGGGCGCGAAGGCCGCAACATCCGCGCCATCGAGGCCGCTACGGGTGCCGAACTGGTCGTCGACGACACGCCAGAGACAATCGTGATCTCCAGCTTCGACCCCATCCGTCGGGAGGTGGCCCGCTTGTCGCTTAAGCGCCTGGTCAGCGACGGCCGCATCCACCCCGCCCGCATCGAGGAAGTGGTGGCCAAGACCCGCAAGGAACTGGAAGACGGCATCAAGGAGATCGGACAAAAAACCGTGATCGAACTCGACATCCACGGCCTGCCCGCCGAACTGGTCCGCATGGTCGGCCGCATGCGCTACCGCAGCAGCTACGGACAAAACCTGCTCAAGCACAGCGTCGAAACCGCCCACCTCTGCGCCGTCATGGCCGCTGAAATGGGCCTCAACAAGAAACAAGTCAAAATGGCCAAGCGCGCCGGCCTGCTCCACGACATCGGCAAGGTCGCCGACGAGGACAACGAGCTCAGCCACGCCCTCTACGGCATGCAGCTCGCCGAGAAGCTCAACGAGCACGCCATCGTAGTCAACGCCATCGGTGCCCACCACGATGAAATTGAAATGACCAACATCATTTCCCCCATCGTGCAGGCCTGTGACGCCATCAGCGGTGCCCGCCCCGGTGCTCGTCGGGAGATCCTGGAAGGCTACATCACCCGCATCAAGGAACTCGAGGACATCGCCAAGAAAAACGAGGGGGTCAACTCCGCCTTCGCCATGCAGGCCGGTCGCGAACTGCGCGTCCTCGTCGAAGCCGAAAAGGTCAGCGACCAACATGCCGGCGAGCTCAGTTTCAAGATCAGCCAGGAGATCCAGGAGACCATGCAGTATCCTGGGCAGATCAAGGTCATGGTGATCCGGGAGACGCGGTCGGTGGCTTATGCTAGGTAGGGGAGGGGTTGTGATTTACGATTTACGATTTACGATTTACGATTTACGATTTACGATTTTTGATTTACGATTTGAGATTTGCCCATAGGGCTGATGCCGGGTGGGGTAGGAGTAGGTAGATTTACCATTTACGAGGTACCCATTAGGAAATATCATTTGCGGATGGGGCTTGGTATCGATCGCCAGGTCAAGGGAGGGCGGTTTCCTCTCCCTTGGGGGCTGGGGGGCAAAAGCGAGGAGAAAAAATAGTTCCCGGCACAATTCCCTACGGAGTTCATATCCTACCAAGACCAAGACCAAGACACGCGGGCAACCAATAACCGGTCACGAGCGCAGCGAGTGACCACTGGCCGCCAAATGGCAACCGGTAATTTGTAATTGGTAAATCGTAAATCTCGAGGTTACCGCACTACCACCCGACCACTAAACGCCCGTCCGCCATCCGGAATGAGGAGAGTGTAAAGGCCCGGAGATAATCCTGCTACCGAAAACTGGGCCCGTTCGTCTTGGCCGGAGAGGTGGAGGCGACGGGCCTCCCGACCGTCGGCCGCGTATAGGATGGCGACGGTAGGGTCGGCGATCTCGGTCAGGGGGAAGGTGAACGCGTCGCTAGCTGGGTTGGGGTAGACGCCCAGTTGCCCGGCAATTACTTCGCGGACGGGCGTGAGGTCATACCGGAGGGGCCAACCCAGGTCTTCCAGGATGCCCAGGGTGACGGGACCCGGATCGCGGATCGCTTCGCCGGTAGCAATCGAGGGGGTCATGAGGGCATTCGGGTTACCGGTCCGGTAAATCGCTTCGTCTAGGTGGCTGACGCTGCTGCCCACGTCGAAGGTCTGGGGTGAAAACAGGGCAACCAGCTCCCCGCCGTTTTCCCGCACCGCATTCGGTCCGTTAAACCCGAGCCGGTCAATGACCGCGGCCAGTAGTTCTTCCGAAGGACTCGAAAACAGAGTAGCGTCAATCAGCGACTCTCCCGCCGGGGTCTCCAGGAAGTTATCGTAGATGATGAAGCGATTGTCGAACCCGATGCTAACCGTCGTGTCGCTCGTGCTGTCAATGGAACTGAAAAAGCCCAGGCCATGGCCCAGTTCGTGCAGGACGACCGTCGCCAGATCGATGCGATTGCGCGGAACGGTGCCAACGGTGTCGAAGTTCCAGTTAGCGGTGCTGTTGATGATGATGTTGATGTCCGACTCATCGCTGCCATTAAGGTCCTGGCCAACGATAGCTTCCGCCAGCGCGACGGGATAGAGCAGCTCCCTGGCGCGGGCCCCCCGAAAATTGAAGTACGCATCGGTTGGGCCGGCACTGGCCAGCAGGTCCTCGTCCCCCTGGTCCCGCCAATCGACGAACACCCGCACGGGAACGGTCGATTGTAGGTACCTGCCCCAAATGTTAGCAGCAAACTGAATGCTGGCCTCGGCAGCGGTGGGCAAATCATCCCCAAAGGTCAGTTCAAAGGGCGTCAGGATCTCCGCGCTTTCACTGCGGAACTTAACGGGCGTACGTTCAGCACCTTCCGCGGTACTGCCGTCGGTCCAGCAGGTGATGGGTGGGACGGGCTGGCTGACCTGGGCGGTCAAGAAGAGGGTAGGAAGCGAGCAGCTGAGCAGTAGTAAAAAGAGGCGCATGAGCGAGTTATTCAAAAATCTTTTCGGTGTCGCTGTAGTCCAGTTCCTCGGCTTTGGCGTACGTGATGGCCCGCCGGGCGGCTTCCTCCGCCTTTTCTTGCTGACCGGTCTTTCGGTAAAGCCAGGCAAGGGTATCAAGATTGGGGTAATACGGGTGCAGCGCAACGGAGGCTTCCGCCCACTCGATCGCGAGGGCGAGGTGCTCGGGAGCGGTAGCGTGCTCGTAGAAGGTCCAGGCTAGGGAATTGAGTTCCGTGTAGTTGGTGGAGGGGTAAGTGGTGTAGTACCTAAGGGCAGCGGGGATATACTGCTCCATGTCGTTCTTCCGCTCGTAATAAATCAGGCAGTACTGCGCCAGCAGTCGTTCCTTAAGCGAACCGGCGTTGTCGGCGTAGAACGCTTCGATCTCTTCGGGGGGGACCAGGCTGCGCTTGCGGTGGGCGCGGTGGTAGGCGTTGACAAATACCTGCTGCAGCGTAGTGACGGTGGCCCCCGAATGGGTAACCGCGTCGACCGCTTCGGCGTGCTCGAGCAGGTAGTCCATACGCTGGTCGCCTAGTTCACCGGGACTCGCTAGGAGGAGCGTTAGATTTTCTGGGGTAGACCAGTCGGCCTGCCCGTCGAGGTACTCGCCGACCACCTGGTCTGCCCGCCCTTGTTCGTAGTTGTCAGTAAGTACCTGGGCGTACTTAGTCACGAAGACTGGATCCCGCTCCCCGGCAGCATAGCGCTCGCCCAGCGCACCCAGACTCTCGTCGGAAATCGCCGCGTCGGCGAGTGCTACCAGCGCGGGGATGGGAATGTAGCCCAGCCCCTTATGCACCAACTCTCCCTCGCCATTTACGAAGAGGTAAGTGGGGTAAGCGGACACGGAGTAGCGCTTAGCGAGTACGGGCCCCTCCCCCTTCTCCATGTCGAATTTGGCATTGATGAAGCGCTCATTGTACACCTCTCCCACCCGCTGGTCGGGGAACACTTTAGCGGTCATCATTTTGCAGGGGCCGCACCAGGTGGTATAGGCGTCTACGAAAATCAGCTTATCCTCCGTTTTGGCCTGAGCGAGAAGGTCGGCGAAGGGCTTTTCCAAGAAGGTAATGCCCGCGTTATCCTGGGCGGTCAGGGTGCAGGTGAATAGTAGCGAGTAGATCAATAGCTTCATAGCGAAGGGTTGATGTAGGGCAAATTAGCCGCAAGTACAACGTCGGCGGAGCGCGGGTGGTGTTGCCGTCACTCAATAAGATTGTCGTGGATCGGGCGCCAACCCCGTGAACGAAGCTTAGCGGAGTCCACGAGCTTGCCCCGTTCCCCTCCGGGCTGGTAGGTTTTGGGGGCCAATCCGGCCTGGTGTAGCAGGCGAGAGTAGAATTCCCGCCTGGAGGGGTGCTGGGCGGCGCTGACGTTAAACGTGCCGGTGATGCCTTGATTTAGAACGAGCTGAACCGCTTGCAGCACGTCGTCCAGGTGCACCATATTGACCGGAGCATCTCCCTGGGGGATCACGGCCGTATGCCGGAAGAAAGCCGCAGGGTCACGATCGGGGCCGTACAGACCGGCCAGCCGGAGCACGGTTAACCGCTCCGTTCGTCCCCGTAGCCAGCTCTCCGCGGCGGCTACGGCCCGGGAGGAGGGGGTATCGGGATTGATGGCGGAAACCTCGGTGACCGACCCCTTCGCCGTGCTTCCGTAGACCCCCGTGCTGCTGGTATACACCACGTGCATCCCGCGAAGAAGGCGTTGGAGCGGCTGGAGCGCGCTTAGGTAGACAGACTCCGTGCGTTCCCCATACTGTCGGCCACCGGGGGGGAGGGTGATGACCAGTGTATCGATTCCGTGTAGGAAGCCCGGGAGCGCGGAGCTGAGTTCGGGTAAGTCCAGTAAAAACGGAATGGCCCCCACGTTTTCCAAGGCGGCGTACCCCGCCTGGCGTCGGTAGCTCCCGTGAACCGTTGCACCGTTCGCGGTCATTAATCGGATGAGGGGAAGGCCCAGCCAGCCTACACCAAGAACGGCGACTTTGTCATTCATAAGGAACAAAAATAAGGCTTGGGCCCATCAGATCTAACATGTAACTATTTTGTTTACTTAATACATAAATACTTAAATATACTCTCTATTTGATTGTATAATCCAGGAAATAACCGTAAATTTGCGTACCGATGTAGATCGGGAAATTCAAGATCTGACATGTTTTGAGTGAGTATTTACGGGAGGGGGACAGTTAGTCCTCCTTTCTTTTTTGCAACCTTTTTCGGGAGTCCGGGTGTAATGCCCGGGCTCTTTTTTGTTTCTCCGGGGTAGCCTTGCCAAAGCTGCCCGGGGTAATCCGCAAGAGAGAGGAGTAAAGCACGCAATATGAGTAACGAACTAGCAGGTCGATTCACCGCAGCCACCGGAAGTTCCTTTTACCTGACGGAGGCGGACTCCACGCGTGTCAGTACCTACCTCCGGGAGCGCGGCTACCTCATTCCCGGGGAATCCGTAGCCGCCGTGATGAAAGCCGGGGAAGGGAATATGAACCTTGCCCTCCGGGTAGTGACCACCCGCCGTCGGTTCATCCTAAAGCAGAGCCGGCCCTGGGTGGCTAAGTTTCCAGAACTTGATGCGCCGGTAGAGCGCTTGTTGGTGGAGCGGGACTTTCAACAGGCCATCCACGGGGATCATTTTTTGACGGCCCACATGCCGGAAATGATTAAGGCGGACCCCGATAACTTCGTCCTCCTACTGGAAGATCTAGGACCCGTAGGCGATATGAGTACCATTTACGGTCAGACCACGTCGATCAGTCGATCGCAACTGACCACCCTACTCACGTTCGCCGGTAAGCTGCACGCCCTGCGCCCCGCCGTTTTTCCCGCCAATACGGACCTTAAGGCGCTGAATCACGCCCATATTTTCGATCTGCCCCTGCGATCGGATAATGGCTTTCCGTTGGAGGCCATCTATCCCGGGCTGGCCGCCGTGGCCCGACCCTATCGGCACGACCCCACCCTGCAAGCGGCCGTGGAGGCGCTCGGGCAGGTTTACCTGGCGGGAGGCGATACGCTGATTCACGGAGACTTCTACCCCGGCAGTTTCCTCGAGGCGGAGGATGGGGTGTACGTCATCGACGCCGAGTTTGCCCACCTGGGGCGGCCCGAATTTGACCTTGGGGTACTAATGGCTCATCTGCTGCTCAGTCGGGCTTCGGAAAAGCGCATCCTACAGATCGACCAAGATTACGTCAAGCCGCCGGGCTTCGACGTGGCGCTTACCCGAAAATTCTGCTACGTCGAGATCATCCGGCGCCTGATCGGGATCGCCCAACTACCCGTATCCCTGACCCTAGAGGAACGGAGCCGGCTGCTGGCCCGGGCGCGGGCGGGCTTAATATAAGGGTGGGCACGACCCGCATCGCCGTCAGAGCGTTAGGCGAGGCTCGTGACAGAATGTCGCGCCGTCCCCTTTGGCCTGATATGTGCGCCCGCAACAGGTGGGTAATGGTATCTTTGCCCGCCGGGCTGCGTTCTCTTGGGGGAACTTCTCGACACCTGCGCCCCGCCGCCCCCGTTCATTAAGCTCTATCATTATGTTCAAGGCCCTAAAGAAACTATTCGGATCAAAACAAGACCGAGACGTCGCCGTCTACCAACCGGTCGTAGACCAGATCAATGAGATTTACGGCGGGCTGGCCAGCTTATCCAATGACGCTTTGCGGCAGCGTACCGATACCTTCCGGGCCCGCATTGCGGAATTCCTCTCCGGGATCGATGAAGAAGTGAAGCAGCTGCGGGAGGAGGCCGAGGCCGAACCCGATTTCCGTAAGAAGGACGAGATTTTCAAGGAAATTGACCGCCTGGGTGACCAACGCAACGAGGAGCTGGAAAGCGTACTAAAGG
Source organism: Lewinellaceae bacterium (assembly GCA_963710195.1). Classification (GTDB taxonomy): domain Bacteria; phylum Bacteroidota; class Bacteroidia; order Chitinophagales; family Saprospiraceae; genus Neolewinella. The sequence goes on along the minus strand of CAVPZF010000001.1, from coordinate 187,197 downwards.
AGATCCTGCCCGACGCATTCGCTACCGTAAAGGAGGCCGCCCGCCGCTTCACCGCCGGCCCGCTGACCGTCACGGCGACCGAAGCCGATCGGGAGCTCGCCGCTACGGCCGACTACCTCACCATCGACGAGCACGGTCAGGCGACCTACGCCGATAAGTGGATGGCCGCCGGCGGAGAAATCGACTGGCAGATGGTGCACTACGACGTGCAGCTGATTGGCGGACAGGTGCTCCACGACGGTAAGATCGCGGAGATGCAGACCGGGGAAGGTAAGACCCTGGTGGCCACGCTGCCCGCCTACCTCAACGGCCTGAGCGGCCGGGGCGTACACGTCGTGACCGTCAACAATTATCTCGCCCAGCGGGACGCCGAGTGGATCGGGCCCGTCATGCAGTTCCTCCAATTGAGCATCGACTGCATCGACAAATACCGGCCCCACAGCCCCGAGCGGGTGAAGGCCTATGCGGCCGACATCACGTACGGCACTAACAATGAATTTGGCTTCGACTACCTGCGCGACAATATGGTGCGGGCCACGGCCGATAAGGTGCAGCACCACCATCACTTCGCGATGATCGACGAAGTGGACTCCGTGCTGGTCGACGACGCGCGGACGCCCCTGATCATCTCCGGACCGGTCACCAACAACGCCGACGACCAGGATTACCTCGAACTCAAGCCCGCCATCGAAAAGCTGATCGCCGCCCAGCAAAAAACGGCCAATAAATTCCTTACCGAGGCCAAACGCTTGTTTAAGGAGGGCTACCTCGGTCCCGAAGAAGGGGAAGCTGGCCTAGCCCTCTTCCGCGCCTATCGTGCCTACCCCAAAAGCCGGCCCCTCATCAAATTCCTCTCGACCGAGGGGGCCCGCGTTCTCCTGCAGAAGACGGAGAACACCTACATGTCCGAGAACAACAAGCGGATGCCGGAAGTGGACAAGGAGCTCTACTTCACCATCGACGAGAAGAACCGGCAGGTCGACCTTACGGATCTGGGCACCGACTTCCTCAGCAAAGACAGCAAGGACCCCAATTTCTTTATCCTCAACGACTTGGCGACCAGCATGGCCGATGTGGACAACCGCCCCAACCTGAGCAAGGAAGACAAGGCGCTGGAGAAGAACCGGCTGGCTCAGGATTTCGGCGTCAAATCCAAACGCCTGCACGCCATCTCTCAGCTGCTCAAGGCCTACGCCCTCTTCGAGCGCGACAGTGAATACGTGGTTATGGAAGGGCAGGTCAAGATTGTCGACGAGCAGACCGGCCGGATGATGGAGGGGCGTCGCTACTCCGACGGACTACACCAGGCTCTTGAAGCCAAGGAGAACGTGAAGGTAGGCGAGCTCACCCAGACCTACGCTACGGTCACCCTACAGAACTACTTCCGCATGTACCACAAGCTCTGTGGTATGACGGGTACGGCCGAGACCGAGGCCGGGGAATTCTGGGAGATCTACAAGTTGGACGTGGTGGTCATTCCGACCAACCGGCCCGTCGTGCGCGACGACCGCAACGACAAGATTTACAAAACTGACCGCGAAAAATTCAACGCCGTCATCGACGACGTGGTGGAGCTGAGCAACGCCGGGCGGCCCGTCCTGGTGGGTACCACCGCCGTAGACATCAGCGAGAAACTAAGCCGGATGCTGCAGTTGCGTGGCATCGACCACAACGTCCTGAACGCCAAGCAACATCAACGGGAGGCGGACATCGTCGCCGAGGCCGGACGGCCCGGCAAGGTGACCATCGCCACCAACATGGCTGGCCGGGGTACGGACATCAAGATCAACGAAGCGGTAAAGCAGGCCGGCGGATTGGCCATCGTAGGTACCGAGCGCCACGACAGCCGCCGGGTGGACCGCCAGCTGCGCGGTCGGGCCGGCCGTCAGGGGGACCCCGGTTCCAGCCTTTTCTACGTCAGCCTGGAGGATAAATTGATGCGCTACTTCCAGAGCGACCGCATCGCCAAGTGGATGGACCGCGCCGGTCACAAGGAGGGCGACGTGATCCAGGCTGGGATCGTGACCAAGTCGATCGAGAACGCTCAAAAGAAGGTGGAGGAGAACAACTTCGGCATCCGGAAGCGCCTGCTCGAGTACGATGACGTGATGAACATCCAGCGGGAGGCCATCTACCGCAAGCGCGACAATGCCCTGAGCGGACAACGCCTGAACCTGGACCTCAACAACTCCTTCGAGGGCCTCATTGACGACATCGTCTACGCCCACAAACAGAACGGTACCTACGACACCTTCCGACTGGCTACCCAGCGCCTGCTTGGCCTGGAGTCCGAGCTGAAGGAGGAAGACTTCCGGCGCATGGACGTCAACACCCTGGCTGACGACCTGTTGGTGGAGTTCCGCAACTTCTACGAGACGAAGATGGCCACCCTCATCGAGCGTGTGCTGCCTTTCATCCGCAGCGTACACGAGCAGCAGCCCGGCCGCTATCGCCGCATTGTGGTACCCTTCACCGACGGCAGCACCCATCCCCTACCCATCAGCGCTGACATTGAGCGAGCCCTGGAGTCGAATGGTGCGAGTATCAAGTCCGATATCGAAAAGGCCGTCACCCTGGCCATTCTCGACGAGAACTGGAAGGAGCATCTGCGCTCGATGGACGAGTTGAAGACCTCCACCAACATGGCCTCCTTCGAGCAGAAAGACCCGTTGGTGGTTTACAAAATGGAATCCTACAACCTCTTTGAGGAGCTCATCAGCCGCATCAACGAGAAAACGACCAGCTACCTGGCTAAGGGTGACCTGCAGGTCGCCGCTCCCTCCGAGATCCAGGAGGCGCGGGTACCGCGGCGCGTCGTCGCTCCGCCGGTGCAGGTCAACCGCCGCAGCGAGCCGGAGCCGGTATCCGCCCAGGCCTCCGCCGCCCGGGCGGCCGCCGAGGCGGTCAGCAAGCCCGAAAAAGTACAAACCTTCCAGCGGGAAGAGGCCAAGGTGAAACGCAACGACCCCTGTCCGTGCGGCAGCGGAAAGAAGTTCAAACACTGTCACGGCAAGTAGGAATATGGGCTGGGGTGGTGCGGCTTTGACGTATATTGTGGCCCCATAGCCACCTAGCCCTTTTTCCCCAAGATTTCCCCGGTTTGAACAAGCTTATTGACCACACTTTTCTCAGTCCCCAGGCGACTGCTGCCGACATCAGGCGGCTGTGCGAGGAAGCGGTGGAGCACGGCTTCTATGCCGTCTGTATTCCTCCATTTTTTGTTTCCCGAGCTAAAGTCGATCTCCAGGATACGCCCGTAAAGATCGCTACCGTTATCGCTTTCCCGTACGGCTATTCCGAGACGCCGATTAAAGTAGCCGAGGCCCGTCGCTCCATCGAGGAAGGCGCCGACGAACTGGACATTGTAATCAACATCTCCGCCGTGCGTTCCGGCGACTGGACTTACGTCAAGACCGAGATTGAACAGATGGCCACTACCCTGCGCCTGAAGGGCAAAATATGCAAGCTGATCCTCGAGCTCAGCGTGCTGACCGACGAAGAACGGGACCGCGTCATCGAGATCTGCAATGCGGTGCGCCCCGATTTCGTTAAGACCTCCACCGGCACCCAGGGCGGCGCCACCATAGCGCAGGTACGCCATCTGCGTGCTAACTTACATGCGGAAATCAAAATTAAGGCCAGCGGAGGTATAGGTACCGCCGCAGACGCCCGGGCCCTGATCGACGCCGGTGCCGATCGGATTGGTACCTCCTCCGGTCTGGCTATGCTTCAATAAGTCATTTCATGCGTACCTACCTCGCTTTGCTTGCCTGCTTTCTCGTTACCGCCGGATCGGCCCAGCAAAAGGTGATCGTCACTCCCGACCCGGACGTGGCGCGCGTCCTCAACCTCTTCGCCGAGGTGAGCGAAATCCAGGAGGAAGTGGAGGGCTGGCGCGTCCAGATCCTGGCCACGACCGATCGGCGCCTGTTGGAAACGACGGAGACGCAATTTAAGGCCAGCTACCCGAGCGTTCCCGTCGACTGGGTGCACAATACGCCCTACTACAAATTACGCGCCGGGGCCTTCTTTACCCGCCAGGAAGCCGACCGCCTGCGCCACACCCTGAGCCGCGAATTCGAGGGGGTCTACCTCGTTAAGGACGAAGTCTCCGAAAAGGAACTGCTGGACATGTACTAAGCCACCATGGCCAGAATCTCCCTCAAGCGGAACCGGACGGACGTCACCACGGTTATTCTGTACATCTTCCTGGTGTTCACGGGCCTGCTAATGATCAACTCCGTGGGCGCCCCGCCCGGAGGTTATGAGGTGGGAATCGCCGGACGGTTGGCGACGCCCTTCGGCAAGCAATTGATCTGGGTAGGTATCTCGGCCGGCGTCTGGCTGGTCATCAACTACCTCATCGACCGCCGAATCTGGGTGGTGGGGGCCTATCCCATCTACGCCTTCACCGTATTCCTGCTCCTGCTCGTACTAGTCGTGGGCAAGGAAATCAACGGTGCGCGCTCCTGGTTCAGCTTAGGTGGACTCACCTTCCAGCCCAGCGAGTTGGCCAAATTCGGCACTTGCCTGGCCATGGCGGCCTTCCTAAGCCAGTACAGCGGCAAACTGGATAACATCAAGACCGTAGCCTACGGCTGCCTAATCTGGCTGCTTCCGGGTATTGTCATCCTGGGGCAGCCCGATATGGGATCCACCCTGGTGTTTGGCGGTATGCTGCTGGTCATGTACCGGGAGGGACTCAATTCCCTCATTTTCGTACTCGGTGGGTTCACGGCCATGATGGTCGTGCTCGGCATTCTTTTCCCCTTCAACGCCCTGCTGATCGGGGTACTGACCCTGTTTCTCGTCTTGTTTAGCTTTACGCTGCCCCAGCGGGCCAAACTGTACGGGGTGGCGGCGGTGGCCGCAGGCGTATTGGCCTACACGGCGCTGCAGGCGGGCTATGCCGGGCTCACGATCGCCGCCCTGGCGACCGCCCTGGTCGGACTAGTGATCTTCCACCTCGTGCAGCGCAACACCCGTCTCGTTGCCACCAGCCTGTTCTTTCTGCTGTGGGGCCTGTCCCTGACTTTTACGGCTAATTACATTTACACCCAGAAGTTGCTGCCCGCCCACCAGCACGAGCGCGTTATGGTGTGGTTGCACCCCGAAGACGCCGACCCCCGGGGATCCTACTACAACCTCCTACAGTCCAAACTGGCCATCGCCGCCGGCGGCGTCAGTGGTCGGGGCCTCCAACAGGGTACCATGACCAAGTTTGATTACGTCCCCGAACAAATGACGGACTTCATTTTTTCCGCAATTGGAGAAGAGCAGGGCTTCGTGGGCGGCGGTACGCTCATCATCCTGTTCGCCGCGCTACTTTGGCGCATCACCGTGATCGCCGAGCGACAGCGCCGCACCTTTACGCGGGCCTACGCCTACGCAGTAGCGGGCATCCTCCTGGTACATTTTCTCGTCAACATCGGTATGACTATGGGCCTTATCCCCGTCATCGGTATCCCCCTGCCCTTCATCTCCAAGGGCGGCTCCTCCCTCCTCAGTTTCACCATCATGCTGGCCGTCCTGCTCAAACTGGACAAGCACCGCGGGGAGGTGTAGGGAATTTACAACGCCCAATTTACAATTTACGGGGATGCTCGCTCCGCTCGTCTGAGCCCGGGAGTCCTAAGCCGTACAGACGGCTTCCGCCACACGACTTTGCTTTACTAATGAGGCCCCCGGCAACCACCCACCTCCCCACACCCACAGAAAAGCTCCCGCCGGCAACAACCAGCGGGAGCTTCCCTACAGCGCGTAACTAGTTAACCAGCAACTAGAAATTAAACCGGTAACCCCCCGTAAGCTGATTTACGCTAAAGAAGTTACGAGTGGAGAAGTCAACGAAGACGCGGCCATTTCCGACGGGAAGGTAACTACCGAAGATCAGGTTGATCGCGGGACGGAAATTCAGCTGGTCGCCGTTGTCCTGGTCCTTAATCTGCATGGCACCGACCCCCAGGCCGGCGTAGGGGATGATGCCGTTCGCCTGTGACTTTTCGGTAATGATGGGGTAAACGATGTTACCGAAGATACCAAAGGTTGTCGGGCTCCCGATACCGAAGTAAGCCTCGGGCATAAACTCGGCGCGTTGGTCGGGGCCGAGCTTGTAGTGCCAGCGCAGGCCCAGGCCGAGGCCCGTTGCATCACCGAAGTTAAAGCCTACGGTGCCGGACATCCCCGTGTAGGTGAAGTTGGAGAAGAAGCCCTCGGCATTGCCGTCGGCAACGTAGACGCCACCGGTGTTAATTTCCAGTTCATCGAGCGACCGCGTACCGGGGACGATCACCCGGTTGCCCGCCGAGTCGACCGTGGTGGTCGTAGCGGCGGCGAGGCGGGCGGCGCGGCGCTCCTGACGCAGCCGGTCGCGCTCCAGATCGACGCTTTCGCCCGCATTTTCTTGCTGGGCAACGCGCTGCGCCAGGTCGCGGTTGGCCCGGTCCAGGTCGCGCTGGAGGGAGCGAATTTCCTTAGTCATTTCGCTCTGGTAGTCGGCCATATCCCGCATCATCTCGGCACGGATGGCGTCGGTTTCGGAGGTATTGCTGTTATTCTGGAGGTTGTCCATGCGGTCCATCATGCGGCGCTCGAGGGCTTCGATGCGCTCGGCACTCTCGCCGTCGTTGCTGGCTCGGTCGTCAGCCGTGCCGTTGGTGGCCTGGGTGTTTCGTAGTTGCTGCTCGAGCCGATTGATTCGCTGCTGGACATCATCCGAAGGCGGGGCGGTGGCATTACCGGTATTGTTGGGGTCCTCCAGCTGCTGCTCCAGGGCACGGACACGCTCTTCGGCGCTGCGGTTGCTATCTGAGGGGTAGTTAGGCTGTCGGCTTGCGGTGCCCATCTGAAACAGCAGGTTCTCCATGCGCTCAATGCGGCGATTGATATCCTGCAGTTGGTCGTTGGCAGGAGCAGGCTGCGGTACGGGCGCGGTCGCTGGTGGAGTGGGGTTCCGCTGGCCAAGGGCATCGATAAGGCGATCGATCTGCTCCGACTCCAGCACGATGACGCTGCCGGAGCGGTCGTAGGTCGTGGCCCGCCGGACGGGCGTTACGGGACGTCCGAGGGCAAGGTCCACTTCGGCACGCTCACGGTCCTGACGCTGGGCGTCGCTTTCCAGGCTGCGCACGTTGAGTTCGTTCTGGCGGTCATCCAGTTCCTGTACGATGGCGGCAGCTGTAGCGCGCTCTTCCTTGATGTCGGCGGCGGTTTCCACGTCCCCGGCGTCCAGAGCGTCGATCAGTTCCTGGTCCAGGCTGGCGATGGTGTCCTGATAACGGCTGCGGAGTTCGGCGATTTCGAGTTGGTTCGCGGTACGGATGCTGTCGGCGCGGCGCTCGAATTCTTGCTGTTGGGCATCGAGGCGGTCATCTAGGGTAGATTGGCGTACGACGTTTGGGTTCCTCCGATTATTGCCGCCCAGCGTGAAGCCGAGACCGGCGTTGTACATATAGCTGGTCGTGATCTGCTCGGTGCTGTTGAGGTCTTCCAGATCGGCTCCGCTAGTCAGCATGGCGCGAATACCACCGTTGAGCCTGACCCGTTCCCCGAACTTAAGGTAGATACCACCCCCGCCGGAGGCAAAGCCCTGGCTGGAGGCCAGCTGTGCGGCTTCCGTGATGCCGTTGTTGTAGCCGTTGGCCAGGTCGATGTAGCCACCGCCCACACTCAGGTAGGGGACGATACCCGAAGAAGCCTGGCTGAGGTTAAAGCGGAAGTCGGCACCGTAGAGGGCAATGTCGTCAAAGTCAAAGTTGACCTTTTCATCGGTCATGCCCTGGTAGTAGAAGCCGCGCAGACTGATGAGCGGGCCGAAGCTGAAGCCGAAGGTGCCGCCCGCGAAGTAGGCATCGCGGTAGGGTAGGGAATTGTCCCAGCTTACCTGGGCGAGGCCCAGTTCGACGGGGATCGACAGGCCGGTCAGGCCACCCTGGAAGTTGCGCATATACTCCTCATCAATGTCGCTAAGTTGTCCGGGGCGGCGTCCACCCAGGTAAAACGATAGGTTAGCAGCTACGGCGAAGGTGCCGATGTTGCGGGTACTGAAGTCGCGCAGGTCTAAATCGTTGGCCTGTCGGTCGATCGAGTCCAGAAGGTTACGGACCACGTTTCCGGAGTAGGCGATGTACTTGCCCTCCACCCCAAAAGCGTAACGGTCGGCGGCGCTTAGCGTAAGGCCGAGGCCGACGGTGCCGAAAATGTTTTGTGATTTATCCAGACCCGCGCGCTTGGTATCCTGAATACCTCCCCCGAGAATGAGGTAGGGCAGCAGCGTACCGCGGCCGATGTTCAATTTGAGCTCGGCGCCGTAGCGGGAGAGGTCTACGCCCTGGTTAGCGAAGGTAGAATCGATGTTGAGGTCCAGACCGGCGAAGTTGGTCTGCTGGTCTAGGGTCTGCAAATAAGTGGCTCGCAACTCGACGTACTCGCCGAAGCCAAACCCGAGCCGGCCCCCGAACATGAATGCATCCTCCAGGCCGGATTCGTTACCGAACCAGTTGTAACTAGCCGAGGGGGCAATGGTGTAACTCACGCCCCTGACCTGACCGAAAGCGGTACTCGTCAGGAATAAGGCTAGTGAGAATAGTAAAAGGTTGCGCATAGGAATGGGTTTGGAACGGTAGTGTCTGGTAGTAGGTGAATGTCAATTCGATTAATAATTGTTCAACGCATTCAGGTTTTACTACACTTGATGGAGGAAACCGGCCATTGCCCGCGCGTTTGTCGATGGGGGGCAATGGGGCTGTTGAGACTAAAAAATCAGGAATAGTCACCCTTACCGCTCGATACTTTCTAAATTCTGCCTGTCCTAACGCCCCCATGGTGCAACCCGGGCTGCTGTCCCTCGTCCTTTATACTGACTTTACTAGCACAACCATCACTGTGGGAATTCAACCAATTACTCCAACCATGCCGACCGCCGCCGACTACCGCGACACCCATCGCGCGATCGTTCTTGGATGCCAACGCAAGGACCGCGACGCCCAGCGCCAGCTCTACGGCCACTACGCCAAGCCGATGTACAACCTTTGCCTGCGTATGCTCAAGCATCCCCACGATGCGGAAGACGTGCTGCAGGTAGCCTTCGTGCAAATATTTTCCCGTATCCACACCTTTAGTTTTGACGCCTCCGTGAGTGCGTGGATCAAACGCATCGTCATCAACCGCTGCATCGACCACCTCAAAAAGCGGCGCCTGCTCACCACCGCCTTCGATCCCCTGCGACACGACGCGGCAGAAACCAGCCCGGAACCGACCTCCGAAGCACCCTACACAGTAGAGAAGATCAAGGCGGCCGTCCGGCAGCTGAGTGAGGGCTACCGGGTCGTGCTCACGCTTTACCTCTTTGAGGGCTACGACCACGAAGAAATCAGCGAGGTGCTGGGCATCAGCGTGGGTACCTCGAAGTCCCAGTACAGTCGGGCCCGCCGCCGGCTGGCCCAACTACTCACCGAACAATAGATCGCTATGCCCCTCGATAAACTGGACCATTTCCTGCGCGACCACCGGGCGGAATTCGACGATGCCCCGCCGCCGGCCGGGCTCTGGGACCGCATCGCGTCTGACCTCAACGACGCGGAGGAGGACCCTGACCCCCTCTCCCAATTCATCGCCACCCACCGCGACGCGTTCGATGACGCTACTCCCCCCCCCCGGTTCCGGGAGGCGGACGTACCCGCCGCGGAGGGCCTACGGGTCAGCCACCGGCAGGGTCGGGGCGTTCGCCGCACCCTACTCTACGTGGCAGCTATTGCCGCCTGCCTGCTGCTCCTGTTCACCGCCTACAACTTCGGCAACCGGGCCGGTCTCGAGGCCGGCAGAGCCGATCGGATCGCCCAGCAGGTGGAAAAGATGAACCCCGAATTCGCCGAAGCCGAACGCTTCTACCAGCAGCGTATTCAAGCCGAGTTTACCCGCGTTAGCCAGGTCAACGACGATCCCCAACTGCGGCGCGACCTCGAACAGCTCGACGCGACTACCGCCCAGCTCCGGATCGAACTCCTCCAGGTACCCGCGTCCCAACGTCCCCTACTGGTCAATCAACTGATTGATACCTACCGTACCAAGCTGGATATTCTGCTGCGGATCCAGCAACATTTCTCCAACCCCAACCTCCCCGGTGGCCACCCGCCCCGTCAAAATAAGCCCAACAATGAACTTTAAGCTGATCACCCTGCTCTGCCTCGTGGCGCTGCTCCTCCCCGGACTGGCCCCCGCAGCTCCGCTCGCCGCCGACTACGAGAAACGCCTCTCGGAAACCTTCCCCATCGGCCGCGACGGCCGCGTTCGCCTCGACAACCGCTACGGGGAGATCAAGGTCGTCACCTGGATGCAGCCGCAGGTAAAAATTGATGTCCTCATCCGCGTAGACGCCCGCAGCGAGTCCGACTTCCAGGACGTGCTCGAACGCATCGACGTGCGCCTCAGCGGCGGCGGCAACCAGGTATCCGCCGTCACGTCGATCTCCTCTTCTTCCGGGCGCGGGGGCAGTTGGTGGAGCTACCTGCTGGGTGGCGGTAACACCAGCGACGACTACAAGATTTACTATACCGTCACCGTGCCCGAGAGCGTCCGCCTGGAAGTCGCCGCTAAGTACTGCGACGTGGAGCTGCCCAACCTAAGCGGGGAAACCACGCTCGACGTAGCCTACGGCGACCTCGTCGCGGGCCGGCTGTCTAAATCCAGTCGGGTAGACGTCAGCTACGGCTCGGCCCGTATCGAGCAGGTCGGCAACCAGAGCACTGTCAAGCTGCGCTACAGCGAAGGGAATATCCGCAAGGCCGGCGACCTAACCTACGACGGACGCTACAGTGAAGTCCGCTTCGGACAAGTCGGCGTGCTGCGCCTCGACGTAGGCTACGAGGAAGTCGACGTGGAATCCGCCACCACGTGTACCTGAGCGGCAACTACAACGAACTTTCCGTGGGGCGGGTGGACGAAGCTTACCTAAGCGGCAGCTACACCGACTTTAATTTCGGTACCGTCACCCGCATCCTGGAGATGGACGGCAACTACGGCGATCTGGAGGTCGATGAACTGCGCGCCGGGTTCCAGCGTGTCGAGGTACGGGCTTCCTATACGGACGTGCAGATCGACGTGGACGACGCGGCCGGCTATACGCTCGACCTCAGCAGCCGCTACGGCGACATCGACGCCCCGACCAATAACCTCAGCCCCCGTAACATCGGTAGCGACAGTGGCACGGACTACGTGCGGGGCGCTAAGGCGGGTACCGGCAACGGCAGTATTAAGATTACCACCAACTACGGGGATATCGAACTCTACTAACGCACGAACGGGCTACCCGCGAATTTCGGGCTGCTGGTTACAATCCCAATAACAGCAGATTAGGATCCTCCAGCAACTGCTTCACCTTAACGAGGAAGGTGACCGAAGAGGAGCCGTCAATGACGCGGTGGTCGTAACTCAGGGCGATGTACATCATGGGGCGGATCACAACCTCACCGTTGACCGCTACGGGCCGCTCGATGATGTTGTGCATACCGAGGATGGCCGACTGCGGCTTGTTGATGATGGGGGTGCTCATCATGCTGCCGAAAACCCCACCGTTGGTGATGGTGAAGGTGCCGCCGGTCATTTCCTCGATGCTCAGCTTGTTGTCGCGGGCCTTTGCGGCCAGTTCCTTGAGCTTGGTCTCGATGGCGGCGAAGTGCAGCGACTCCACGTTGTGGATGGGCGGTACGACCAGGCCGGTGGGCGTGGATACGGCAAAGCTGATGTCCACGTAATCGTGGTAGATAAGCGACTTGCCGTCCTCCCCGATCTCCGCATTCACGTCGGGCATTTCCATCAGCACCTGGGCGCAGGCCTTGGCGAAGAGCGACATGAAGCCGAGCTTGACGCCGTGCTTCTTCACGAACTTTTCCTGCACCTGGCTGCGCAGGGCCATGACGGCGCTCAGGTCCACCTCGTTGAAGGTAGTGAGCATTGCGGTTTCATTCTTGGCGCTAACCAGGCGGTCGGCGATGGTGCGGCGCATGCGGCTCATCTTTTCCGTGCGGGTAGTGCGCGAGAAGGCTTCCTGGCCGGTGGAGGCGGCGGCGGTCTTACCGCTGGTACCGGTGGCCTGGGCGGCGGCGGGGGGGGGCGGGGACGCGGGTGCGGGGGCCGGGGCAGATTGCGCCGTGGCCTGTTTGGCGTCCTCCTTGGTGATGCGTCCGTCGCGGCCGGAGCCATTTATGGTGCTGGGGTCCACGTTGCCTTCCCGCAGGATCTTGCCGGCGGCGGGGCTGGGGGTGCCGGTGGCGTAGGTGGTTGCTGGGTTGTTAGATGGTGGAGCAGGTGAGTTGGCGGGGGAGGCTTCCGGTGCGGCGGCTGCCTTAGGCTGGCCGCCGGCGGGCTTGCTGCCGCCTTCCTCCTGGGCGCTGGTGTCGATCTTGGCGACGAGGGCGCCGATCTTGAGGTCATCGCCTTCGCCGGCGACGTAGATCAGCTTGCCGGAGGCTTCGGCGGGGAACTCCAGGGTGGCCTTATCGGATTCGAATTCACAGATGGGCTCGTCGAGCTCTACGTAGTCACCGTCGCCCTTCAGCCATTCGGAGAGGGTGACTTCGGTGACCGATTCCCCGATGATCGGGACTTTCATTTCGACAATGCTCATGCTGGGCGGAAGATTGATGGGGTTAACTGCTCCAATAACGCGGAAGCCCCGGCGGGGTTGACGCGAAGATAGTACGCCCGCGCTCCGGGGCCTCCTGTATGCGCACCGGCAAACAACGGGGGGCGCTTACCTTTAGCGGCGCATGAGTAAACCCGCCCACGTTTCCCGCCTGCGCTACTGGTTGAGCTTCTTGTGGGAGCAGACCCTGGAAGTAACCGCGTCCGACCACAACGCCTACCTGCAGGTCTGTCTCGTGCATGGCCGGTTGCAGTTGGTGGCGGAGGACGCCATCTACAGCTTCGGGGATTTTTACCTCAACTTCCGCAATATCTTCGAGGTACTGGATTACGACTGCCTACCGGAACGCGCCTCCGTGCTGGTGCTTGGTCTTGGGCTGGGCAGCATCCCGGACCTGCTGGAAAACCACATTGGGGTGGACTACGAATATGTGGCCGTGGAGATCGACCCCGTCATTATCGAACTGGCGAGTACCTATAGCCTGCCGGCCCTCCGGTCTTCCGTAGAGGTGGTGCAGGCGGACGCTCGGGCCTTTCTGCAGTTGGATACCCGACGCTTCGACCTCATCTGCGTGGACGTCTTCCAGGACGCCACCGTTCCGGAGCACCTGAACGGCCCATCTTTCCTGGACCTCTGCCGGGAGACGCTGCTGCCCGGCGGTGTCCTGATCTACAACCGGCTGGCATCGAGTATTCCCGATCGCAATGCGGCGCGGGCTTACTACGAGCAGACCTTTGCACCTGCGTTCCCCGCCGGCTACCTCTACGACACGGGGGGCAACTACCTGCTGGTCAACGACGCGGCGTTCCTTAATTTACCGGCATGAAACGGACATGCCCAGAATGCGGGGAGGAGTATACCGGCCGCTCGGACAAGAAATTTTGCTCGGCGCCGTGCCGCTCGGGCTACCACAACCGGCAGAAGGCGGAGGAGCAATCCTTTCAGCGCAGCGTCAACAACATCCTGAAGCACAACCGCAACGTGCTGGCCGAGCTGAACCCAGACGGCAAGGCCAACGTTCGCCGCGACCGGATGATCGACCGGGGCTTCAAATTCCGCTACTTCACGAACGAATACGAGAGCCGGACGGGGAACCGCTACCACTTTTGTTATGACTACGGCTACCGGGTCGAGGAGGGGGAGTGGGTGCTGGTGATTAAGCGGCAGGAATATGTGGAGTAGACGGCCTGCGGTCTGGGTTAGGGGAAGAGGCGTTGGATGGCGGCTTCGCGGGCGGTGAAGATGCCGGAGACCTGGCGGCGCACAAAGAGCCTATCGGCTAAACTGCCGAGGGGGCCGAGGGGGGCCTGGTAGTGAAGGATGTCACGCATCTCGGTACGCTGATCATCGAGGGCGCGGAAGTGGTGCTGGTGGTGCCAGAGGGCGAAGGGGCCGACCAGCTGGTTGTCGATGAAATAAGCGTGGTGCTCGATCTTGGTGATTTCAGTAACCCAATCGGAAGTGAAGCCCCGGAAGGGCGAAACCCGGTACTGCACGATCATACCCTCGTACATCTCTACGCCCGTTACGGGGGACTTGATATCGAAGCGGACGTCGGGAGGGGTGAGCTTCTCGAGGTTCTCGGGGCGACTGAAAAAGTCCCAGGTTTCGGAGAGGGAGCGGGGAACGACGGTGGTATGTTCGAGACGGTGGGGAGACATTGCGTGGGCTTACGTGAGGGGGCGGGGTACCCCGGTGGAACCGCGGCTGGGGCATTGGGTTGCACCAACATTTGGTAGCACACCCCTTTGGCTGCAGATCCCGGAAGCATTTTGTGTGTATTTGGTGGTTTGCCACATAATGTTACGAAACAATTAATTCAAACAAATATATATGGTATTTGTCTGGGACGTAAGTATATTTGTGCGCGCATTACCCACGACATCTTATCTATATAACACACGATACCATGCAGACCCAACTACAAACCCGCTACAGCGACACCGAGCTGGCGGAATTCAAACAGATCATTGATGCGAAACTGGAGGAAGCCCGGCGGCAACTGAGTTTTTACCTGGCCCAAATGTCCGAGCAGACCAACAGTGAGGATGGTAAGGTCCGCGGCCTGGACGACGGCGTCAGCACCATGGCCAACGAAGAGACCCACCGCCTGGCCAACCGGCAGCAGCAACTGATTCAGCACCTGGAAAATGCCCTGCTGCGGATCGAGAACAAGGTTTACGGCATCTGTCGGGCAAGCGGGGAGTTGATCAGTGCCGAACGCCTGCGCATCGTGCCCCATACCACCCTGAGCATTCACGCCAAGCAGAACCGCTAGCCCCCCCGTATACATAGTCGATTACGTAAATTGCCAACCTCCCGCGCCCTCCGGCGGGGAGGTTGCTTTGTTTCCGGGCCATCCATTCCCCGCTCCATGACCCGTACGGCTACTCTCCTGCTTATCCTCTCGGTGCTGCTGCTCGACCAGGGACTCAAGTTCTGGATCAAGACCCACCTGCACTACGGCGAGGAATTTGGCATCCTGGGGGCCGACCGTGCTTTGATCCACTTCGTCGAGAACAACGGCATGGCCTTCGGCCTCAGCTTCGGTGGTCGGGTCGGGAAACTGCTGCTGAGCCTCTTCCGGGTGGCGGCCGTGGTCCTGCTGGCCTACTACCTTTTTGAGCTGCTGCGGCGGGGCGCGGCGCGGCTGCTGGTGATGGCCTTCGCCTTCATCGAGGCCGGGGCGCTGGGAAACATCCTGGACAGCGTCTTTTATGGCGTGCTCTTCTCCGCTTCCACGCCGCGGGGGGAGGTGGCGGAGTTCTTGCCGGCGGGCGGGGGGTACGAAGCGCTGTTCTTCGGGCGCGTCGTCGATATGTTTTACTTCCCCCTCTTTTACGGGGTGTACCCGGAGTGGGTTCCGTTCTGGGGCGGACAGTCTTACCTCTTTTTTCGGCCCATTTTCAACCTTGCCGACGTATCCATTAGCCTGGGTGTGGTGTTGCTATTAGGCTACTACTACCTTCGTCGCTGATCCGCAACCCGGGGTAGCTTATCCGCCTTCTAGCTGTACCGCAAATTCAAGCCCTTGCTTCGCCTTTCCTCCAACCTCACGCTCTTCCTCAAGCTGTTCATCCCGGTTTTCTGGACGACCATCCTCGTGGGGCTGACCGCCGTGATCTGGTTCGGCTCGGAAAACAGTTTTGGAGGGGTACCCATACAGACGCTGCGCTACGCTATGCTATTCGTCTTGCTTACGGGCGTGGCCGCTATGTATTTGGTGCTCTGGCCGCTCAAGCGGGTGGAGACCGACGGGGAGTTCGTGTACGTCAGCAACTACTTCAAAACCGCCCGCTACCACCTGACGCAGGAGGTCGAAGCGATTCACGAGAGCCGCCTGCTTTTCCTCACGCTCTGTACCCTGGAGCTCCGGGGTAAGGGGGTGTTTGGCCGGCGCATTCGCTTCGTGGCCTCCCGCAGCCAGTTCCGGATGTTCCGCGAGCAGTTCGGCAGCCTGGTTCGGAAAGGTTAGAGACGGGTATTGATTACGTTGTTGAAGAGCGAACCGAAAGTGTAGCTGACGCCGAATCGGATGTCCGCGCTGTAGTTGGTACCGAGCTGCACCTGTCCGAGGAGTCGATCCGCATCACTAATCTCCCCGGCCGCTAGGCTGATCTGGTCATTGATGATGTTGTAGCTGCCGCCCACGTTGAAGGAAAGTCCCTTGATAACGCGGATATCCGCCCGGGCATCGATCGAAAATTGGTTCTTGCTGAAGTCATTCAGGAAGTTGCCCGCCGAAATGCCGGAGAAAATTTGACCCCAGCGCTGACGCAGGCGGAGGTTGATGTCTAGGCTCTGACGGGCGAGGCTCTCCTCCATTTTAAAGAAAACGGTCTCCTCGGTGTATACGTTTCGGACCCAGCCCACGCGGTAGGCCACGGTAAATTCCTTAAAGGGGACTTCATTATAATCAAAGATGTTATACTCGATGGCGGGGGCCAGGAAAACGCCGAGATCGATGTTGCGGAAGGTGGAAGAATTTACGTCCGTGAAGAAGCCTACCGACCAGTGGTTGCTGATACTCTTCACGATGCGCCCGTCGAACCACTGATCCTGCCGTACGGAAACGAGATCCGGCTGGTCGGTTCGGCTGACTTTTTCGATCCGGTAAAAGAAGTTTGGACTGAAGCGGAGCCGCCACTCGGGGGTGGTGCGGTCGGCCTCGAAGCCCACGCGGATCTGACTTCGGCTGCGCTGGCTCTCGGTGTCTGCGCTGAAGTTGGCCGTGGCCTCGAAGATCCAGTTGTTCCAGTTATCACTAGCGGCGTTGTTTTCTTCTTCCGCTTCTGCCGGCCTTGCTTCGGGGGGGGCGGAGGCGGTCAGGTCAACGAGGTCCGCGTAATTCGTGCCCGCCAGAAACCCGGCCAGACCGAGCTCGATGCGCTTGTTGAGGTATTCGTCGCGCTCGAGGGAGGTCATTACGGCCGTGGTCGATACCTGGAAGTTAATGCTATTGCCGGCGAGTTCCTGTTGTCCCTTAAACTGCAGGTCGTACACGCGGCCACCGTTGCTGAGGTAGTTGGTGACGATAAAGAGATTCACCTGCGCGGTGACGGGGTCGATGGTGTGATTGACGTAGTCGAGCTCCTGCTTAAGGAGGGTCTTGTTGCACTCGCAGTCGGTGAACAGGTTGAGCCGATTCTGTCCCCATACGGAAGGGGCCGCCGTTAGGGAGAGCGCCAGGAGAGCGGCGGTCACAAAAGATTTCATCGGCTGGGTAGTTAAAAACGCAAAAATAAACGATCGACGCGGCGCCTGACAACCCCATGCCTACCCCCATTTCCTGCATCGTCAGCGGTTGCGGGCGGCGGATAGGGCTGTTTTGTACACCCTCAATGCACGATCCCGTCCAAACTTGTGCTCCACTATTGGTTGCTCGGGGTAGGCCGCCGTGCCGTACTCCGGCACCCATTGTCGCACGTATACGTACTCGGCATCAAACTTCCGCTGCTGGCTGTCGTAGTTGAAAATACGAAAATAAGGCTGAGCATCGACCCCACTGCCCGCCGCCCACTGCCAACCCCCGTTGTTGCTGGCCAATTCGTAGTCGAGGAGTTTTTCCCCGAAGTAGGCCTCGCCCCAGCGCCAGTCGATGAGCAGGTGCTTGGTCAGGTAGCTCGCCGTGATCATGCGCACGCGGTTGTGCATCCAGCCGATGGTGTTGAGCTGCCGCATGCCGGCATCTACGATGGGTACGCCGGTCCGGCCCGCGCACCACAGCGCAAACTGCTCTTCGTCGTTGATCCAGGGGATGGCGTCGTATTCCTCCCGGTAGCTGCGCGCGGCTACGTAGGGAAAGGCCTGGAGGATGTTGGAGTAAAAATCGCGCCAAATGAGTTCGTTGAGAAAAGTTGCATTTAGGGCAAGCGCGCGGCGGGCTTTCTCGCGGATGCTTACCGTGCCGTGGCGGAGGTGATGGCTGAGGCGGCTGGTACCTTCGATTCCCGGAAAATCGCGCGTCTGGTCGTAGGTCCGGATTACCTCAGTAGGCGCCTCTGGGCCGGGAATTTTGATCGAACTGCGGGTAAACCCCATCGCTTCGAGGGTAGGTACAGGTTGGGGGGCTTCCCCCGGCAGAAGTCGGTTGGCGTAGCGTTCGGTTGGGTAGGGCTTTAGGTAGAAGCTAATCTCCTTTCCTGCGTGGGTACTGCGGCGGGTATCGAGCAGTTTGCGCCACTTGCGCATATAGGGGGTATAAACGGTATACGGGCCACCGGCTTGCTTCTCCACCTCCTCGCTTTCGAAAATAACGTGGTCTTTGTAGAGGTGGAAAGGGATGCCCGCTTCGCCCAGCAGCTTGCTCACGGCCGCATCCCGCGCGAGCGCGTAGGGCTCATAGTCCCGGTTAGTGTACACTGCGGTTGGGCGCAGGGTATCGCGGAGTGTTTTCCAAATCTCTGGTGGGCGACCGTAGTACACGCGCAAGTCACTCCCGTAAGCTTGATAAGCCGCCGCCAGGGCAAGGACGCTATCGTGGATGAAGGTTACCCGCACGTCGTCTCGTGCCGGCAGCTGATCTAGAATATCGCGATCAAAAATGAATACGGAAACGACCGGGTCGCCGGACTTCAGGGCGTGGTAAAGGCCGGCGTTATCGTGAAAACGGAGGTCCCTACGGTGCCAGAAGAGGGTCATGGGTAGTTAGTCTGTTAGTTCTTTAGTCTGTTCGTTCGTTGTTTAGCTAACGTTGGAGGGGGTACTGATGCGAGTGCGGGGAGTAGGCCTGCACGGAGGTACTAGCACAAGCAGGCCTCGGCCTAAACCGCGTCGGGGTCTTCGTACTCGACGCGGAATTTCTCGATCATTTCCTCGGAAAGGCTGTCGGCGTAGACGCCGTAGGCATCCACGAGGAGGCCTTTAGTGCCGTCGCCCGCCTCGATGCCGTAGAGAACGGAATTATCGCCGGCGCTGCTCATTCCCTCGAAGCGGTAGGCGTGGGTGATCTTGAAATCTTCCGGGGCGTACTGCAGGCTGTTCTGGGAGCACTCCAGGTGCTTTTCCTTCTGGTTGAAGTCTTTGTCGTAGCCTTTCCCTTTCAGGTCTTCGATGGCAAAGGAGAGGCTTTCGTAGGGGTTGTCTTGGAGAATGGGCACGGGTAAGTGATTATGTGATGGTATAAGTCCTCACGCCCCCCGGCGGTTCGCTTACTTCAGCGCATAAAACAGTCCCACGTGCCCCCCATAACTGCGTCGAATACTGGTGGCCACTTGGCTCTGGCCGGGTTTGAGGAGGTTGCTGAACCCCTGGAGGTAGCGGCCGTCAAGCTGCACCGTTACCGGTCCAAGTTCAATGTTGAGGCCTAGCCCGGCCCGCAATCCGTAATTCAGGCGGAAGGGCAGTTCCCGGCCCCGGTAGGTGTTAGGGGGGTCTGCTTCCGGGTCAAAATCGGTGGGAAGGGACTCTTGATCGGCGACGGGAACCGACAGGTAAGGACCGACCTGCAACATCGGCTGTACTGCGCCGCGACCCACGCTAAATTGGGTGAGCAGCTGCAGGTCGATGTAATCGTGGCGCCGTTCGTACACGGTGGTCTCCCCGTAGCGCTCCTGCCAGCCCGCCGTCTCGTAGGCCAGTTCCGCCTGAAAGCCGACCAACTGCTTGTCAAAATAGCGGAGGGCCACTCCCAAGCTTTGTCCGGGCAGCGTTTGTACATCTGCCGTTGGGGTAAAATCTACTTCATGGACCGCATAGCCCGCGACTACTCCCAGTTGGAGACGGCGGAAGTCGAGGCTGTCCGTTTGCGCACTCAACACCTGCGGCAGCGCCAGAAAAAGAAGCAGGTGGAGGACGTGGGACATGGGGCGGGTTCGCGGGTGTAAGGTAGGGGGAGTTTAGTTCGTTAGTTCGTTAGTCTTTTAGTTCGTTGGTTCTTTAGGGGGGTAAATTGTCGGGGCTTGGGAGTTAGTCCTTTCTATTTGGTGCGGCTTAGTTCGTTCGATCAGCCGAAGGCTTGCCCGCTACCCTGGTGGCGCGTGCTGGAGGACGAAACTACCGGGAATTGCGTTTCCTAGATATGATGATGCGATTGGTGGTGTTGATGGGTTTGTTGGTGGGCTGCGTGGGGGTGCGGTCGCAGCAACCCGTGGATGTTGCGGACTTCTTTGTGGACCCAATGGGGAAGGGATATTTTTTGCTGGAGGATGCGCGGCTGGTGACGGGCAATCAGTTGGGGGGGAATACGTACAGTTTTTACGACAGCAGTCTCGGTAGTCCCGACTACATCGATGTCGCCAATCCCTTTCAGATTCTGGTGTACTACCGGGATTACGGCACGGTGATCGTGCTGGATCGCACCCTCAGCGAACTCGACCGCATCGATTTATTCGCGAATTCGGCCATCCGCCAGCCCGGAGTGCTGGCGCGGAGCTACGATAACGGCATCTGGGTGTTTGACAACTGGGAGTATCGCTTGCTGCGCCTGGACGAGCGGGGCGAGGTCGACCGCCAGTCCAACAACCTGCGGCTGGAACTTAGTAGTCCTGGGGAACCGGACGGCCTGTTTGTTGACCGCAACGCCGTCATGCTGTACTTCCGCGAAGAAAGTAGACTCGCGGTCTTTACCAATTATGGGGAATTTAAGCGCTGGGTGCAGGTACCGGCCGCTGTGGAATTATCGTGGCATGCCCCCTACTTACTGGGCACGGGGAATGGCCGCGGATGGCGGTGGAGCCCCGGTCTCGGGTCGGTTACCGACCTGGGGCCCCTGCCGGAAGGAGTAGCCGCCGAGCGACGTGTGCTGGCCAGAGCAAAAGGATTTATTACGGTGGTGCCCGGGCAGCTCTTAGTAAGAGAGACGGTGTTGGAAGAAAAAAACTAATAAAACAATTTGTTTGATTAGTGTTGGTCGACTACCTTTGTCGCACTCGATTTCCAATAAAGGTTGCAAAAAATGAATGTTTTACTCCCTCGCCTGGCGGCTTTCGCCGGACGGCACTGGCTGCGTCTTGGCCTCGTCGTTTTCGCCCTCGTCCTGCTTACCCAAAAGCAGATCAACTTTAACCTGCGCCTGGGACATCCGGACGGGGACGCGCGGCCTACGGCCGTGCCGGAGGCGCCCGTCGCGGAGGGGGAGCCCCAGTACCTCACCGAGGAGCAAGATCCGGTGGCCGAACAGCGCGGCGGGTTCTTCTCCCGCTTTCATTTCTTTGGTGGGGGAGCGGAGACGGCAGATCACTATACGCAACTCTTGCAGCGCGGGGATGCCGGGGTGGATGCGTTCCTGACGCGCTTCGGTCACGTGGCCCAGGCGGAACAGGAGAAGTTCGGGATCCCGGCCAGCGTGACGCTCGCCACCGCGCTGCTGTACAGCCGGGCCGGATCGGCGGCGGGCGCACGAACGAACAACAACTACTTCGCCCTGGGCTGTACGGCTGATTGGAATGGTGCCACCGATCGGATCGGGGGGGATTGCCAACGGAGCTACGAGAGTGCCTGGACGAGCTTTCGGGACTTCAGTTTGTACGTTACGAGCGGCTCCTTCGACCGGATGAAGCAGATTGATGCCCACGATTACCGGCGCTGGGCGGCAGGCCTGCAGGAGTTGGGTTTCAACGGAAATGATCAGTTGGCGGGGGAACTGCAGCAGACCATCGATCGCTACCAGTTGTTTCGTTTTGACTAGTAACGCCTAGCGCTAGACCTGTTGCTTCTCCTGGCTTTTGCCCCCCGGCCCCCCAAAGGCGAGGAAGCCTTCCTGGTTAGGAAGTGTGGCGGAACGTTAGTGACTCTCTTTGAATGTTACTCCTCCTCACTGAGGTCATCGAAAATCTTGTTCTCGTGCAGGAAGTGGTACCACTTGAGCAGGCGCTTGATGTCGCTGGCGTGGACCCGCTCTTTATCATACGTAGGCAGCACGTCTTCCAGGTAGTCGAACAGGCGCTCGCTGCCCGCATTGGGGGCGGGGGCGGGGTTGTCCTCCTGCTGCTCCTGCATCCGTTCGAATACTTTGCGTAGGGGCTCGGCGTCGCCGTCGTCGGTGTACACCGCCATGCTTTCAAGGGGGGCGAACTGGTGTTTGCGGGCCGGGGCAAACCGCCGCTTTTTGCTGCTCATGTCCTCGACGATGATGCCGCCTTTGCGCTCGGTGACGACGGAGTAGAGGCCGGGTAGTCCGCTTACGGCGATAATCTTGCTGAATTTCATGGGGCGAAGGTAGTTTTTGGAGGGTAGTTCTTTAGTTCTTTAGAATTTTAGTTCTTTAGGTGGGGGGAGTAGTTCTTTAGTTCTTGTTTTTTAGTTCTTTAGGTGGGGGGGGGGAGTAATTCGTTAGTTCTTTAGGGGGGTGAATGGTAGGAGCTTGGGCGTGAGTCGCTTTTATTTAGTGGGGCATTCGCCAATTCAATCATCTACTGATTCGCTTCTTGATCAATCCTAGTAAGCTAGTAGATCCTGAATTGCAGTGACCAGGCGGTTTTTGGGGAGGTACTGGGCTTCCAGGGCGTCGGCGAAGGGGACGGGGGTGTCGAGGCTGGCGAGGCGACGGACGGGAGCATCAAGGAGTTCAAAGCAGTGCTCGGAAATCCAGGCCGCCAGCTCGCCGCCGAAACCGCCGGTGAGGGAGGCCTCGTGCAGAACGAGGGCGCGGCTGGTCTTGGCGATAGATGCGCGAATGGCCGGGTAGTCGAGGGGAGCTAAGCTCCGCAGATCGATAATTTCCACGTTGACTGCGAGCTGTTCTACGGCGTCGGTGGCCCAGTGGACGGCGGCGCCGTAAGTAATAATGGTGAGGTCGTCGCCGGAGCGGACCGTGCGGGCCTTGCCCAGTTCTGCGGGGGTGAAGCCGACAGGCACTTCGCCACTGAGGGAGCGGTAGAGGCCCTTGTGCTCGAAAAACAGGACTGGATTGGGATCGGCGATGGCCGCGAGTAGCAGGGATTTGGCGTCCTCGGGGGTGCTGGGATAGACGATTTTGAGTCCGGACACGGAGGTGAACCAGCTCTCCATCGTCTGGCTATGGAAAGGGCCGGCTCCCACGCCGCCACCGACCGGGAGGCGCACGACGACGTCGGCGGCCTGTCCCCACCGGTAGTGAAGCTTGGCTAAGTTGTTGACGATCTGGTTGAAGCCGCAGGTCACGAAGTCGCCGAATTGCATTTCCACCAGCGCCTTGCCGCCACCGATCGCGTAGCCGAGGGCCGTGCCGATGACGCCACTCTCGCACAGGGGGGTATTGCGTACCCGGTCTACGCCGAATTCCTCCGTGAAGCCGGCGGTGATTTTGAAGACGCCCCCGTACTCGGCGATGTCTTGCCCCATCAGTACGAGCTCGGGGTAGGCCCGCATACCCTCGCGCAGACCCGCGCTGATGGCGTCGACGAAGCGAAGCTCCTCTCCCACCTGGCCGCTCCGGATGGGGGCGGGGGGAGCGGGCACCGGAGCGAAAAGATCGTCCAGTTCTGCTTTCACGTCTGCCAGGCTCTCAGGGAATTCCGCGGCAGCTGCTAGGCCGGTCTCGATTTCCTGACGAATACGCTTGTGCAACTCCTGATCCTGTTTCTCCGTGAGTACTCCGCCTTCCCGTAGGTAAGCGGCGAAGCTATCGACGGGGTCGCGCTCCTGCCAGGCCTCGATCAATTCGGGGGGGACGTACTTCACGCCACTGGCCTCCTCGTGACCCCGGACCCGAAAGGTGCGGCATTCGATCAGGACGGGCTCGGGGTTTTGCCGGAGCTCTGCTGCCAGCTTTTTAAAGGTGGTATAGACTTCCAGGATGTTGTTGCCGTCGATGGAGATTCCACGCATGCCGTAGCCTACCGCCCGGTCGGTTAGGCTGTCGCAGGCGTATTGCTCGCTGACTGGGGTGGACAGTCCGTAGCCATTGTTTTCGATGACGAAGAGCACGGGCAGTTTCCACACCGCCGCGATGTTGAGCGCTTCGTGAAAGTCCCCCTCGCTGGTGCCTCCGTCGCCGGTAAAGGCCAGGCTGACCTTGGCTTCTCCCCGCAACTTGTGCCCCAGGGCGGTCCCGGCGGCCAGCGCGAGCTGGGGGCCGAGGTGACTGATCATGCCTACGATGTGGTGTTCGTTGCTGCCGAAGTGAAAGCTCCGGTCGCGGCCCTTCGTGAAACCCGCCGGTTTCCCCTGCCACTGGGCAAACAGCCGCTCCAGGGGCACCTCCCGGCTGGTGAAGACCCCCAGGTTGCGGTGCATGGTGAAGAGGTATTCGTCCGATTCGAGGGCCAGGGTACACCCCACGCTGATGGCCTCCTGCCCGATGCCCGAGAACCACTTGGAGATCACGCCCCCGCGCAGCTGCTTGAGCATTTTCTCCTCGATCAAGCGGGGCCGCAGGAGGTGCTCGTAGAGGCGGAGCAGTTCGGCGTCCGCGAGCGCGTACTCGGAAAAGGACAGGGGGGTAGTGGCGGTGGTCATCGGCTAGGTTTGCGGGGGCAAGGTAAGCCGAGACCAGAATCATTTCTTAGCGCGGGGCAGGCTGTAGCCGTTAAAGGCACTGGCCGAAGCTACCTGCGCGCGGTACACAACGACGGGGAGGCCTCCGGCTATCCAGGCAATGAAGCCCATTTGCCAAAGCAAACCTAGCGCGACGACTCCGGCAAAAACGCCTATCCCCGTAATAACTCGGTTCGGTACCGCACGCACGTCATTCACGTGGATGGCCCGGGGCTTTAGGCAATGTTTGCACGTCGCCGGGAAGGATTCCCCCCGCTCCCGCTCCAGATCGACCCGGTCAGTGGCGTGGGTGGGTACCACCGTGTTGGCGTAGCACGTCGGGCAGGTGAAGTGTTTAGTAGTCAAAGTAGTTGTGATGTAGCCGGCAGGTGAAGCGATGTGGGTATTAACCGATCGTCTGCCCGCTCGCTGGCCCCCCTGGCCCCCCTGCAATGAGAAGATGACGAGCGTTCCGGCATCCACCGACTTAGTGCCGAGTTCGGTGGCTGTAGAGTCAACGGGCCGGGATTGCTTCTAGGGTATACCAGCAAAAATTTAACGGCGGCCGCCCCGCGTGTGCCCGGCGTTCCGGATATTAGGCCCCTCATCCCCGACGCCCATGTACCGTTACTTCTCCTGCAGCATCTTGCTCCTCTTCACCGCGCTGCTCCCCGCCCAAACGACGCCCGGCGAAACCCTCGACCGCCTTTTCGCGGGCATGGCTAGTGGCGACTCTACGGGGATGGCAGCGCTCTTCGTACCCACCGCTACCCTGCAATCGCTGGTCACCGACGAGCAGGGGAGGACCGCCCTTACCCCCGGCAGCATCGCCGCCTGGCTGGCCGGCGTAGCGGGGGCCGGGGCCGGGGTCCTCGACGAGCAACTTCACTACACCGAAGTGCGCGTGGACGGCGCGCTCGCCACCGCCTGGACGCCTTACACCTTCGCGCTTAACGGGGAAGTCCACCACTGCGGCACCAATGCGTTTCAGTTGGTACGGCAGGCAGGCCAGTGGCGCATCGCTAACATTATCGACACCCGGACTACGCAAGGCTGCACCCCGGTCGGCGAGACCCCCGCCCACGAACGCATCGATGCCCTGGCGACCGACTGGCACCGCGCCGCCGCCCGCGCCGACAGTGCCGCCTACTTCGGCGCCCTGACCGACGGCGCCATCTACATCGGCACCGACCCCGGAGAACACTGGACTAAGGCCGAGTTCCTCGCCTTCGCCGGGCCCTACTTCGCCGCCGGAAAAGCCTGGGACTTCACCGCCACCGAGCGCCACGTGTTCTACGACGAGAACGAAAATATTGCATTTTGGGACGAGCTCCTCACCACCTGGATGGGCCCCTGCCGCGGGACGGCCGTCGTCCGGCGCGACGCTACCGGGGAGTGGAAGATCGCCCACTATACCCTCAGCATGGCTATTCCTAACGACAAGACGGAGTCGGTACTGAAAGTCCTGCAGGACTAACGGGATCCGATAGCCACCGTCCGCTGTCCGCTCACCGGCGCACTGAGGGCAACCGTGACCCGCACCGTCCGTTCCCCGGTGTTCAGCACGTGCAGGTCCTCTTCCGGTCCGACGGTCACCGTCTCCTTGCCGGGGGCACCGAGCCCGAACCCCTGCCGTTGGCGTCCACTTCGTTTGTCGCGTACGCTCACCTGGATGCCCTCCCCCGGCCCGAGCTGAACGACGGCGGCGTAGTTCAGGCTGCTGCCCTCCCCGATGATGAGTTCCTGTCCGGCGGGCAGGTCACTGCTGACCGCGCGCTGGGCTGGGCCGGCCCCTTCGCGCACGGTGACGGCTTGTTGCTCCGCGGCCGCTTCCGCAGCCGTAATTTCCTGGACGGGCTGCCCGTCCAGCCCCTCCAGCCGCATACCGGCCACCCCCTTGTTCATAGTTACGCGGATCGCGGCCGGTTCGGGGTAGTCGTTGATCATGCGCACCTGCAGCCCGGGTTCCACGTACACCTCCTCGCTGCCGCGCCCGGAGAGTACGAGTCGGGAGCGTTCCTCGCCGGTAGCCTGATCGATCAGCTGGACGGTTACGGCTTGCGCCACCTGGCTGACCAGCGAGACGCGGTAGCCGGATTCCATATATTCTCCCAGCACGAAGGCCTGGTTGGGGGGGATGGTCAGTCCGGCCACGTTGCGGGAGCAGGCGGTGAGGAGGAAGGGGAGCAAAAGCAGCAGATAGCGCATGGCTGGTCGATTGGTGAGCCGCAAACATGCGTTCCCGCCCCGTTCCGTGCGCTTCAAATCGCCTTTTGGGACGTTCCGGATAGCGATTCGAGGCGGGCCACGGCCTCCTTCGGGCTGAGGCCCTCGCACTTGCGGAAGGCCCGGTTGAAGGTGGACTTGGAGTTGAAGCCGCAGTCGATCGCCAGGCTGAGCAGGGTATGGATGCGGTGCTCGCCGGCCTCGACTTTCTCGAGGAAGTGGCGGCAGCGCAGGCCATTCACGTAATCGTTGAAATTGAGGCCGAGGGAGCCGTTGATTGCCCGACTGAGTAGGGTGGGGGAGGTGCCGAGGCGTTCGGCCAGCTCCCGCAGGCGAAGGTTGGGGTCGAGGTAATCGCGGTGCTTCCGCATCCGTTCCTGCAGGCGGGTGGCGAGGAGGATCAGGGCGGGGTCCGGTGACTCCTCCACACCTGCGTCCGCGCCTGCTTTATCCGTTTGAAAACGCAGGGCCCGCGTTCGTTCCGGAGACAGCGCGTAAAACTGGATAGCCAACAGGTACAACAGCACGCTCATGCAGAAATAGCGCCACCACGCCGAGGTGTAGGTGTAACCGACGAACCAGCCGGTAGCCGTGTCGAGCAGCAGCAGTAGCGTGAGCCCGCCGAGGAACAGGTACAGGATGGTGCGCAGGCCGGTCAGTTCCAGTTGGTCGGGATTACTAAATTCCCGCCGCAGGTAGGCTCGGTAAAAGCGGTAACTGCGCACGGTCGCGATCAGGTAGGCACTGAGTTGCATCCATATCAGGACCGATACTATGGGGTTTCCCGTTTCGGAGTGCAGCCATTCCTGGGCGGGGCCGCGGGTGCCGTGGAAGTAGGGGAAGGCCTGCCCCCGGTAGCCGAGGTAGTACACCCAGTCGTAGCAGAGCGTGAAAAGGTGGGGGGAGAGGAGCAGCGCGAAGGGAATAAAGTGCAGGGCGTGGCGGGGGCCGAGCCGGAAGTCGCCGTTCGTCAGGCTGCGGAAGTAGAGATAGATCAGGGGGCCGAGGGCGGCCAGGTTGTCCCACTGGACGTAAAACATGAGCGTGCTGCGCCAATCGTGGGCGTCGTACCACCCCGCGAAGCCTAGCATCCACTGCGTCACGAACAGGGTGCCCAGCACCAGGATCAGCGCCGCCAGCCGATCGCTCAGGCGGCCGGACTGGACGCCCCGGGCCCCCAGCAAGCCGGCGAAAACCAGCGCCTGGACGCAGCCGATCAGCAGCAGGGAGGAATGAACGTTGAAGTCGAACAGCATGGGTCCCAAATTAAGGCAAACGGGGGTGAGGGGAGCTAAGGGCTGACTGTTTAGAAAGTTTCGCTGGTGTGGGTAGCTTTATGCTTTATGCTTCCCGCTTCGCACGCTTATTCAACGCTCAAATTATTATGCACCCGCCCATCGCTTATACCTTAGGAATTGATTTCGGCACCGACTCCGTTCGCGCAGTGCTGGTTGCCGTCGAAACCGGCGAGGAGGTGGCTACCGGCGTCGCCCCCTACTCGCGCTGGTCGGAGGGGCGTTACTGCGCGCCCGCCGCCAACCGTTTTCGCCAGCATCCGCTCGACTATACGGAGAGCATGACTACGGCTGTCCAGGAAGCCCTGGCTGCGGCCCCGCCGGATCTAGCCGCTAGGGTGATCGGCCTGGCCGTCGACACCACGGGCTCCACGCCGGTCCCCGTCGATGAGGCGGGCACCCCGCTGGGCCTGTTGCCGGCCTTCGCCGAGAATCCCAACGCCCTGTTCGTGCTCTGGAAAGACCACACCGCCGTAGCCGAGGCCGCCGAGATCAACGCTGCCTGCCGGGCCGCCGTGGTCGATTACAGCAAATACTCCGGAGGAATTTACTCCTCGGAATGGTTCTGGGCCAAGGCCCTCCACGTCATGCGGGAGGATGCGGCGGTAGCCGAGGCCGCCTATTCGTGGGTAGAGCACTGCGACTGGATTCCCTTCCTGCTCGCAGGGGGCCGGCGGATACGGGAGATAAAGCGCAGTCGCTGCGCCGCCGGCCACAAGGCGCTCTGGCACCCGGAGTGGGGCGGACTTCCCCCGGAGGACTTCCTCACCGGGCTCGATCCGGTGCTGGCGGGCCTGCGCGCCCGCCTTTACGAGGAGACCTACCCCTCCGACGAGGCGGCCGGCCGGCTGAGCGACGCGTGGGCCGAACGGCTGGGGCTCCCGGCCGGAATCCCCATCTCGGTGGGCGCTTTCGATGCCCATATGGGCGCGGTGGGCGGACAGATCGAGCCCTTTCACCTGTCCAAAGTGATGGGTACCTCTACCTGCGATATGCTCGTGGTACCCGCCGAACACCCCGGGGCCGCCACCCAGGTACGCGGGATCTGCGGTCAGGTCGACGGCTCCATCCTGCCCGGCATGGTGGGCATGGAGGCCGGACAGAGCGCCT
This sequence comes from Lewinellaceae bacterium, assembly GCA_963710195.1. Classification (GTDB taxonomy): domain Bacteria; phylum Bacteroidota; class Bacteroidia; order Chitinophagales; family Saprospiraceae; genus Neolewinella. The sequence goes on along the minus strand of CAVPZF010000001.1, from coordinate 158,031 downwards.
TCGGCGATGTTTTCGCCTGGTTTGCCCAGCTGGTCTCCTGGCCCCTCGAACACGTGCTGGCGCACAACCCCTCCCTTGACCCAGCGACCCGCGATCGCCTCATCGCCGACACCCGTTCCGCCACCATCCCCGCGCTGAGCGCCGCGGCGGAGCAGCTGCCGATCAGCGACCACCTGCTGGCCCTCGACTGGTTCAACGGCCGCCGTACCCCCGATGCCGACCAGTCGCTACGGGGCGCGCTCACCGGCCTGAACCTGGGCTCCGACGCCCCCCGCATCTTCCGCGCCCTCGTCGAGGCCACCTGTTACGGCGCCCGCCGCATCGTGGAACGCTTCATTGAGGAGGGCATCCCCGTCGAGGGCCTCATCGGCTTGGGTGGCGTCGCCAAGAAATCCCCCTTCGTCATGCAGACCATGGCCGACGTCATGAACCGCCCCCTGCGGATCGTCCGTTCCGAACAAACCTGCGCCCTCGGGGCCGCCATGTTCGCCGCCGTCACGGCCGGCCACTACGCCACCGTCTCCGCAGCCATGGCCGCCATGGGCGGTGGCTTCGATGCGGAGTACCAGCCCGATGCCGCCCGCGCCCGTGTCTACGCAGGGCTTTACCAGCGCTACCTTCATCTCGGTAAAGCCACGGAGGAAATACAGCACGAGAAATCGGAGGCCGCCTCGATTCCAGCAAAGCATCTTTAGCATGTATGATAAAATCAAACAAGCCGCCTACGCCGCCAACCTGCGCCTCCCCGAACTCGGCCTGGTGCTCTTCACCTTCGGCAACGCCAGCGCGGTAGACCGCGAGCGGGGCGTCTTCGCCATCAAGCCAAGCGGCGTGGACTATGCCACGCTGCGCCCGCAAGACATGGTCGTGGTGGACTTCAACAACAATGTCCTGGAGGGGCAACTCCGCCCCAGCAGCGACACCAAAACCCATGCTTTACTCTACAAGGAGTGGCCCGCCCTCGGTGGGATCGTGCATACCCATTCTACCTACGGCACCGCGTGGGCACAGGCGCAAACGCCGATCCCCATTCTAGGCACGACCCACGCCGATCACCTGACGGTGGACGTCCCCTGCGCCCCACCCATGGCCGACGAAATGGTCGCCGGCGATTACGAGCACGAAACAGGCTGGCAGATCATCCATCACTTTCGGGCGCTCGGCCTGGACCCTACCGAAGTGGAAATGATTTTAGTTGGCAACCACGCCCCCTTCACCTGGGGCGCCACCGCGGACAAGGCCGTTTACAACGCCGCCGTTTTGGAGGAAGTGGCCCGTATGGCCTACCTCGCGCGGCAGATCAATCCCGCGGCCCCCCGCCTTAAGGACAGCCTCATCAACAAACACTGGGACCGCAAGCACGGCAAGGACGCCTACTACGGACAGTAACTTTCATTTTTTTCTTACTTCCCGCAGGCAACAACACCGTCATGATCCAAGCCGCCACTACCAGTCCTACCCTCTATTTCCTCACGGGCAGCCAGCATCTGTACGGCGAGGAGACCCTCCGTCAGGTAGCCGACGACAGCCGTAGCGTGGTCGAAGCGCTCAACGCGATCGAGGGCCTACCGGTCCGGATCGCGTGGAAGCCCGTGCTGACCACCCCGGAGGACATCTACCGCCAGCTGCGCGTCGTCGAAACCGACGATGACTGCATTGGCGTCCTCTGCTGGATGCACACCTTCTCCCCGGCGAAAATGTGGATCCGTGGCCTGAGCGTGTTGCATAAGCCCCTCTGCCACCTCCACACCCAGTTCCTGCGCGACATCCCCTACCCAGACATCGACATGGACTACATGAACCTCCACCAGAGCGCCCACGGGGGGCGGGAGTTCGGGCATATATGCGCTCGTCTCCATATCCCCCGCAAGGTCATCGTCGGCCACTGGGCGGGGCCGCGGGTGCAGGGCGAACTCCGTGGCTGGAGTGGCGTGGCCCTGGCCCGCCACGCCGAGCAAAATATGAAGGTGGCCCGCTTCGGCGACAACATGCGGCAGGTGGCCGTCACGGAGGGGGACAAGGTGGCCGCCCAAATCACGATGGGCTATAGCGTCAACGGCTACGGCCTGGGTGAGCTCGTTGAGCGCATCGACGGCATCCCCGACGGCGCTGTCGACACCCTGCTGGAGGAATACCACGAACAGTACACCCTGGCCGAAAACCTACAGCCCGGCGGCGACCGCCGCGCCAACCTCCGCTACAGTGCCCGCACGGAGCTCGGTCTGCGCAGTTTCCTGGAGGAGGGCGGCTTCACGGCCTTCACGGATACCTTCGAAAACCTCACGGGCCTGCAGCAGCTTCCCGGGCTGGCGGTGCAGCGGCTGATGGCGGAGGGCTACGGCTTCGGTGCGGAGGGAGACTGGAAGACCGCCGCCCTCGTCCGCACCATGAAGGTGATGGCCACCGGCCTGGCGGGCGGCAACAGCTTCATGGAGGACTACACCTACCACCTCGCTCCCGGCCACGAGGCGGTACTGGGCAGCCACATGCTGGAGATCTGTCCGAGTATCGCCGCCGGTAAGCCCCGCATCGCATGTCACCCCCTGGGCATCGGGGGCAAGGCCGACCCCTGCCGCTTGGTCTTCGCCGCCGGGGCGGGCGCGGCGCTCAATGCCTCCTTAGTAGATATGGGTGACTGCTTCCGCCTGATCGTGAACCCGGTCACCGCCATCGACCCGCCCGCCGAGCTACCGAAGCTGCCGGTGGCCCGCGTGCTCTGGCAAGTGCGCCCCGATATGGCGACCGGCGTGGCTGCCTGGATCCGGGCGGGGGGCGCCCACCACACCTGCTTCAGCCAGAACCTCACTGTGTCCCAAATGCGAGACTACGCGGAGCTGATGGGCGTGGAGGCTGTGGTGATTGCCTGACCCCGTCCAACGGATAACCGTTGGACGGGGTCAGGCCGTCCAACCGCTTACCCGTCGGACGGGGTGCTCAATAGCGGGCAGCGTACCTTCTAGCGCCTAAGCTGCCCACCATGCGTACCCTCCTCCTTTTGCTTTTTCCGATCACCCTGGCCGCCCAGGCTGATTCCATGCTGCTGGCGAATGCGATCGACGCCTACCAGGCCTACTCCCCCCACGACAGCACCGATCGCTGGGGTATGGATACGGAGGAGTCGGTCGGCCGGGAGCTGGCGTACTTGCGCGAGCTCCGCACCCGCGTCCCCGCCCCCGACGACCTGAGCGAAGGCCAGCGCATCGACCGCGCCCTGCTCGACTACGTGCTGGACGACCGGATCTACGGGCTGGCATTCGGCCAGTACCTGTTTCCGCTCGACGCGGAGGGCGGCTTCCTGGCCTCGGTCATCTACCGCTTGAGCGGACGGCGGGTGCAGGAAACAGGGGACTACGCCGATTATCTTGAAGACCTGCGCGCCCTGCCCGCCTACTTCGCGGCCCAGCAAACGAATATGGCCGTCGGTCAAGAGCGGGGCAAGGTCAATCCCCGACTCGTCGTGCAGCGCATCACCGAACTGATCGACCGCACCCTGGCCACCCCCGTGGAGGAGAGCCTGTTTCTACAGCCGGTGGCCGAAGGGGACGAAGCCCGGCGAGAAACGGTAGCCCGACTCACCCGGGACACCCTCTACCCGGCCTACTCCGGCCTGCGAAAGTTCTTGCAGGAGGATTACCTGCCTGGCCTACCCGCCGGGGAGGGTATTGCGGAGATCACCGGTGGAAAAGATTTTTATCGTCAGCGCGTACGCTTCTTCACTTCCGAGGACGTGACGCCGGAGGAAGTTTTTGCCACGGGCGAGCGAGAGGTCGCCCGCATCCGAGCCGAGATGGACGCGATCATGACCGGGACGGAATTCGAGGGCAGCTACGCCGAATTTCTAGCGTTCCTACGGACCGACGCGCAATTCTACGCCACCACCCCCCAGGCCCTGCTGGACCGCGCCAGCTGGATCACCAACCGCATCCAAACCGCCGCGCCGCAGTTCTTCGCCCGGCTGCCACGTATGCCACTGGTAGTGGCTCCGGTGCCGGCCGCCCTAGCTCCGAACTACACGGGTGGGCGGTACAGTCCGGGCTCCTATAGTCGCCGCCGGCCGGGCAACTTCTGGGTGAATACCTACGACCTGCCAAGCCGCCCGCTCTACACCCTGCCGGCCCTGGCGCTGCACGAGGGCGTACCGGGCCACCACACGCAGATGATGCTGGCCGCCGAGCTGGAGGGGGTGTCGGACTTCCGCCGCGACCTCTACCTCTCCGCCTTCGGGGAAGGGTGGGGGCTCTACGCCGAGTACCTGGGGGAGGAGATGGGCATCTACACCACCGCTTACGAACGCTTCGGCCGGCTGACCTACGAGATGTGGCGGGCTTGCCGCCTGGTGGTCGACCCGGGCATGCACTACTTCGGCTGGTCGCGGGAGAAAGCCGTGGCGTACATGACCACGCGCACGGCCCTGTCGCTGCGGGAGGTGAACTCCGAGATCGACCGCTACCTCGGCTGGCCGGGGCAGGCCGTGTCGTATAAGATGGGCGAGCTGAAGATCCGGGCGCTACGCAAAAAGGCCGAAGCCGCGCTGGGAGCGGACTTCGACCTGGCTGAATTTCATAATCTGGTGCTGTCCAACGGCGCCATCACGATGGCCCTGCTGGAACAGGTGGTGAACGCTTACGTAGCGGAGCGGCTCCGCCAGGAGGATTAGTCCTCCATTTCCAGCACTTCGCCGGTGGCGGAGTACTCGACTTCCATGTCCTCGCCGTTCATTTCGAATTCGACTTCGTAGTGGTCGTCGTCCTTTTCCCACTCCACGTCGGTGGCACCGGGGTAGGCGGCCTGAAAGGCGCTCATGACGGCGGCGGGGACTTCGGTGGCGTCGGTGGTGGCCTCGTCGCAGGAAAACAGGGCAAAGGCAAACAGGGCGGTAAGGAAAAACTTGATCATAATGGATGTATTGGTTTGCTGAGCACACGGTCCGCGGGCCCCATTCGGCGGGGTCGCGGGTGTAGTGTAAAGACCTAGAACAGCGAAGGCTACCGCTTGTGGGCGGCTGAGCGACTTTTTTTGCTACGGACTGCATACGGAAGGGGAGAAAGCCACTAATATTATGGCCGAAAGGACCAACCCCGGCCCCCGTTTTTGCGTCTTTTTGTGCATCACCATCCAGGTGAGACATCCGCAAGCCAAACTCCGCATGATGCGCCTGTACTTCTACCTTTTAGTCCTACTGCTGTTTTCTACCGGAGCAACTGCCCAAATACAGCGGGGAGACCAGCTCCTGTTCCTGGACCGCAGCGGCGGCTTAGTGGCCCCTTACCCGGCAGACCTGGGAGGACTATCGGTGTACGAGAATCCGTTTACCGACCGTACGGGGGTGGTGCTCGGCCTCGGGGTCACTTACGGGTATGCCCTACTGGATCGGCTGGTACTGGGAGCCAACATCGGCGTGGACCTTGGTTACGAAGCGGAGTTATCCGGTAGCTACCGCTTGGACCCTTTCGCGCGCTACTACCTGCTGAACCGCCCGGACCTGGGGGTCTTCGGACAGGTCGGTACCCACATCGAGGGCGGGAAGGGCTCTGGCTCCGCCTTTCAGCAGTTGGACCTGAAGGCCGGCGTGCAGTTGCCGATCGCCGTTGGGCTCTTGCTCACCCCCGCCGTGACGTACCAAGCCCAGGCGGGCCGGAATATTCTTTCCGTAGGGGCCGGCCTTGAGCTGCAGTTACAGCCACGTGCGGACGGGGAGCCACCCACCCCGAGTTTCGGAAAGGGTACGGTAGTCCTGGGTGCACAATCCGTCCAATTTAACCGCCGCCGGAGGATTCTGCAGGGCGGATTTACCGTGGGGGGACAATATTTCCTAACCGACCGGTTTGCGGCGGGCGCGCAGCTGGGACTTGGATACTACCGCGTCAACGCGGGGAATTTCCTCGGGAGCGTTCGCGATTCCTACGGAGGGTTTGGCGTAGACCTCGGTCTCAGCGGCCGGTACTACTTAACTACTGCTAAGCGCCTGGTTTGGTTCTTAGAGGGCGGAGCCGGTTACCTCCGTAACTGGGCGACCAGTTATGTATCCCTAGATACCCAGACCACGGCGGATGGCTACCTCAGCGTGGGGGGTGGGGCACAGTACTTTATCCGGGACAACGTGGCCCTGGAGGTAGCTCCCCAGTTTCGCTACAACCTACAGGGTGACGGGCTTAATCCCCGCACCAGCCAGGGCGTCAATTTCGGCTTCCGAGTGATGTTGTAGCCCGGCACCGCCACCCGCCCCGATTGACTAGGGCACTCCCTTACACTTCGCGCGCCGCCGCCGGTTGGTAGCCGTGTTCTACCTTGTATGGTTTACTACGCGCTATGTCGGACCACCTGACCCTCTTGCAACGGCTAATTGCTACCCCTTCGCTCAGCCGGCAGGAAGGCCGCACCGCTGACCTTATCGCGGACTTTCTCACCGATCACAGCATTATGGCCCACCGCCACCTCCACAACGTGTGGGCCACCAGCCGTAATTGGCAAGCGGGGCGGCCGACGATCCTGCTCAACGGCCACCACGATACGGTGAAGCCCGCCGCCGGCTATACCCGCGACCCCCACGCTCCGGACGTCGAAGACGGGAAACTTTACGGACTGGGTAGCAATGATGCCGGCGGTGCTTTGGTAAGTCTCCTGGCCACCTTCGTGGCACTGGAGAACGACCCAGCGCTGAACTGCAACCTCGTCCTGGCCGCCACCGCCGAGGAGGAAATCAGCGGGCCGAACGGGATTGCCGCCCTTTTGCTGCTACTGCCTCCGCTCGACTGCGGTATCGTGGGCGAGCCCACCCTGCTGGACCTGGCCGTTGCCGAGCGCGGGTTGGTCGTCCTCGATGGCGAGACCCGCGGGCAGAGCGGCCACGCCGCCCGGCGGGAGGGCATCAACGCCCTCTACCTGGCCCTTGACGACCTTGTGGCTATTCGCCACCACCAATTTAAGCGACCCAGCGAACGCCTCGGCCCGACCAGTGCCGCGGTCACCGTCATTGCCTCCGGTACCCAGCACAACGTCGTGCCCGACCGCTGCACCTTCACCGTCGACCTGCGCGTCAATGAGGCCTACACCAACGCCGAGGCTGTGGCGGAACTGCAGTCCGTCTGCCAGCACGCCGTGCTTACGCCCCGCAGTCTGCGGCTACAGTCCAGCGGGATTGCCGTCGATCACCCGCTGGTCCGTGCCGCTCGCGCCGCCCGTCCAAAGGCCCTGCTTTACGGCTCTCCGACCCTCAGCGATCAGGCCCTGCTGAATTTTCCGACACTAAAGGTAGGGCCCGGCGACAGCGCCCGCAGCCACACGGCCGACGAGTACATCTACCTGTCGGAGATCGAGGCGGCCGTCTCCTTCTACACCGCGCTCCTCCACCACCTTGGATAACTTTTATTTAACGCAGGCAGCGGATCGCCCAGCGGCTTCGTTTGGGCTATAGTTTTGATGATGAATACAGCAGCCTCACTTTATACTCACTAGGTTCAACGTTGGCTGTGAACGCAAGCAGGGGAAAACGGACATGTCCGTTTTCCCCTGCGTTTTTTGACTCCCAGTAAGGAAATTATCCTAGGGGTTTGATCGCGAGATATTGGTCACGGAATCCCAAACCAGCTCTTAATCGCGATTCAAAATCGAGAGGAGCCGCAGTACCTCCACGTACAACCACACTAGGGTGACGATCAGGCCCATGGCACAGAACCACTCCATGTATTTAGGGGCCTGCATAGCGGACCCCCGTTCGATGTTGTCGAAGTCCAACAGGAGGTTGAGGCTGGCGATGCCGATGATGAAGAGGCTGATGCCGATGCCCAGCAGGCCCCCCTCGTGGAGGAAGGGCATATCCATGCCGAAGAAGCGCAGCCCGATGTCGATCAGGTACACCAGCAGGATGCCGCCGGTGGCCATGATGACGCCCGAACGAAACTTACTGGTCACCTTGATGAGGCCTGCCTGGTAGGTGAAGAGCATCATGAACAGCAGGGCAATGGTGATCAGGACCGCATTGAAGATCATCCCCGCCCCGAAGCCGGCAGCGTACATCGCGGTGACCGAGCCCACGAAGAGGCCCTCCAGCAGGGCGTAGATTGGCGCCAGGGTGCCCGACAGTTTTGGCTTAAACGACATCGCGAAGACCAGCGCGAGGCCGCCAATTGCGCCGCCCCATAGAAAGAGGCTACTGGGGAAAAGGAAGGAATAAACGGCCGTAGCGAGCAGCAGCAGCCCGAGCAGTAGCGTCTTGTTGACGGTCCCGCTTACGGACATCACGTTGTCTGCGGAACGGGTAATGAATCCACCGCTCTGCGGCTCGTGTGCCGATTTGGCCAGCCGCTCCTCGCTCAGGATGGGGTTGCTGGACTTGTTAAATCGATCGGAAAAGGACATGTAGTTCAGGTTAGTGAGTCATTAAAACGCCTCGCGGCGAAAGTCGTTGTCTCTTAAATAAAGTATTGCACGGCCAGCTCGTAGCCCCGCAGGCCAAAGCCCACGATAATCCCCTCGCAGTAAGGCGAAAGATAGCTGGAGTGCCGAAATTCCTCCCTTTTATGCACGTTGCTGATGTGCACTTCGATTACCGGCGTCTCGATAGCCGCAATGGCGTCCGCCAGCGCAATGCTGGTGTGGGTAAGGGCCCCGGCATTGAGCACGATGCCGTCGTAGTTGTAGCCAATCTCGTGCAGCTTATCGAGCAGTGCTCCCTCGTGGTTGCTCTGGAAGTAGCTCAGTTCCACGTCCGCGTCCACGAACTTACCCCTGAGGTGCAGCATAAAGTCCTCAAACGTATCCTCCCCGTAGATATCGGGCTGGCGACGCCCCAGGAGGTTGAGGTTCGGCCCGTTGATGATCATCACTTGCAGCATGGAGGGAGGGAGTGAAGGGGTTAGGGAGTGAAGGAGGGAAGGGGAGCCAAGATAAGCGTTTACCTTACCCACATCCCCGGCGGCCTACCCACGCCCCGCCAAAGCACTAGGGCACCGACCAAGCCAAGGTCCCGATCTCCACCAAATAGAAAGGGACAACTCCCAAGCCCTAATAAAATACCCATCTAAAGAACTAACGAACTAAAATTCTAAAGAACTAAAATACTAAAGAACTAATTTGCTAGCCTCCTTCTTCCGCAACGCTTTACTAGTCCTCCTGCTTAACCTCGGGGTCAAGGGCGTCTACCTGTTCGGGATCGAGCGGACGGTGCAGAACCGATTACCGGAAGCGGACTACGGGCTTTACTTTTCCCTGCTTGGGCTCGCCATGATCCTGCAGGTGATCGCCGACGCCGGGCTACAGCTCTACAACAGCCGGACCATCAGCGGGCACCGGCAGTTACTGGCCAAGTACTTTCCTTACTTCCTCGCGCTGAAAACGGGGCTCGGGGGGCTCTTCTTCGGGGCCGTGCTGCTCGGCGGGTGGGTACTGGGTTACCGGGCTTGGGAAGTGGGGCTGTTGCTGCTGGTGGCCGCGGGGCAGTTTCTGAACAGCCTGGTGCTTTACCTGCGGTCAGGGCTATCCGGACTGGGGTATTATGCCCTAGACAGTTGGTTCAGCATTCTCGATAAAGTGCTGATGATTGCCTTCATCGGCTCGGTTCTTTTGTTGGCGCCGGAGCGGTTGGACATCCGGCTCTTTGCGGGGACGCAGGTGTTGTGCTGGCTGCTCACGGCCCTGGCCCTCGGCCTCCTGCTGCGCGGTAAGCTGCAACGGTGGTGGCCCAAGTTTCACCCGCCGACCTGCTGGCTGCTGCTCCGGGGCGGGGCGCCCTACGCCATTGCCATTCTGCTCATGGCCGCCTACACCCGCACGGACGCCATCATGATTGAGCGCTTGCTCCCCGACGGCGCCGCGGCGGCCGGCCACTACGCGGCCGGCTACCGGCTGCTCGATGCGCTAAACACCGTGGGTTGGCTGCTTACCGGACTCTTGCTGCCCATGTACGCCCGCCTTCACGCCCGCCGCGAGGACCTCTCGGAGTTACTCCGCTTCAGCGTTCATCTGCTCGTCGGGGGCGGACTGCTCGTCGGCATCGCCGTGGCCACCTTTGCCGCACCCATCGTCGGGCTGCTTTACGACTTCGCGGAGCCGCGGACGGCAACCATCCTTTTCTTTTTGGGCCTGACCTTCATCGCGCAGTGCCTCAACTATGCTTACGGGGGGCTCCTGGGGGCTACCGGGCGGATTGGGGGGATGAATTACGTCTTTGCCGCCGGTATCCTGCTCAATGTTGCGGGGAACCTCTGGGCCCTGCCGCGCCATGGTGCCCCGGGGGCGGCGGCGGTGACGCTGGTGACGCAAACCTTCGTGGCCGGGGTGCAGGCGGGGCTGGCCCACCGGTGGCTAGGGATTCCCGCCGCGGTGGTGGGGTGGGCGCGGCTCCTCGCGCTGGCCGTAATGCTTGGTGGTGCGGCGGTGGTACTCACCCGGGTAGTGGGGGTAAACTGGTGGTCCGGAGCGCTCTTACTGGGCGGTGGAGGACTGGGTTTCGCTTTTTTGCTCCGCCTATTCGATCTGCGGCAGCTGACGGACCTACTGCGCACCCGGTAACTTCCCGTACACCCGCGTCCGCGCCCGCCAAGGTAGAAGCGTAGAGAAAACCGGGTTTGAAAACCTTTCTATCCGTTTCCAGTTCCACTTAGGTATTGCAAACCAAACCAACACACATGAAATACTTTTCTTTCTTCGCCTTCGCGCTGCTGCTGTCCTGCAACAGCCAACCCAACACCAGCACCGCGGAGCCCACCGACATGGATCCCGTGACCGAAGTGGACCGTACGACGACTCCCCCCGCCACGTCCATGGATAGTCCCCTACAACCTACCATGGACGCCGTGCAGAGCGCGGGTGGTGACGTGACCGCCCTGCCCCCCGATGCCGCCGTTTCGAACATCGACTCCTGGATCAACCAGCTGCAGGAGCATGGACGGCACCGACGGCATCGTGAACAACTTGCAGTCGCTGAAGTCGGAACTGACCGCCGGCAGCATCGACGGGGGTAAAGTTTCTAACCTGCTGTCCACGCTTGCGACTCAGACCCGGGAAGTAGGCCAGGGGAATGCCGGACTCAGCACCCTCGCCTCGGCGCTGGAGGCTGGAGCCCGGAAACTCGCCGGTAAGTAAATCGGAGACTGCTTCCGTCAGCGGGAGCGGACAACTCGTAACGGACCGATCCGTGAGCCTGAGGGCTTGCGGGTCGGTCCGTGCGTTTGGCGGGGGAGGAGATGGAGAAGTTCCGCCCGCCCGCCGGTCGGTGGGTGCCTATCTTGCTAGGAAACAACCCCCCAGAATATGCCGCAGCGGTTAGTAATGATTAGCCTGTTGGCGTGGTCCCTGGCGACGGTACTGCCCGGGCAGGCCCGGGAGCCCGTAGACTACGTAGATCCCTTCATTGATAGTCACCAGTCGCGGTGGTTCTACTTCTCCTCGGCCAGCCGCCCCTTCGGGATGGTGAACCTCAGTCCGGATACCAACGTGAAGGGCAGCTGGAACTCGGGCTACCTCTACGACAGCACCACCTTACGGTGCTTTAGCCACGTACACGGCTGGCAATTGTCGGGCGTACCGGTCCTGCCGACGACCGGCGCCATGCGGGGGCACGAGGGGATGGATACGACCCGCAGTTCGTTTAGTCACGCCTCCGAGACCGCCGCGCCCGGGTACCACCGCCTGCACCTCGACCGTTACGCCATCGACGTAGAGCTGACCTCCACGACCCGCGTCGGTTTCCACCGCTACCGGTTTCACGACGATCGCGACCGCCACCTGCTGTTTGATACCGGCGCTTTGCTGGCACACGATTCAACGGATTACTCCTCCGTAAGCCAAGTGTCCTCAACCGAGCTCGAGGGCTACGTAGTGATGGGCCCCACTCACCGGCGTCCCAAGCCGGTTAAGTTATATTTCGTGGCCCAGACGGATGCTCCCGCCACGGCCTTCGGGGGGTGGCGGAGCGGCCGGCGGGAGGCGGTCAGGGGGGCGATCGAGGGCAAAGACGTCGGGGTTTACCTGAGCTTCGGGGACCGCCTCGACAGCCTGCAGCTGAAGGTGGCCCTGTCGTATACGTCCCTCGCCAATGCCCGGGCGAACCTGGAGGCGGAGCTGCCGCACTGGGACTTCGACCGGGTACGCGAAGCCGCGCGCACGGAATGGAACACCCAGCTCGGCCGGATTGAGGTGAGTGGTGGGACCGAACAGCGTACCGTCAAGCTCTACACCGACCTCTGGCACGCCCTCCTCGGCCGGCGGATCCTGAGCGACGTAGACGGCTCCTATCCCGACAATACCGGTGACAGCACCGTAGTGCGGCGGGTGGCCCTGGCGGCCGACGGTACCCCCAAGTACCCCCACTACAACTTCGACGCCTGGTGGGGAAGCCACTGGTCGCTTAATATTCTATGGTCGCTGGTCTATCCGGAGATCATGAATGGCTTCTGCAATACCATGGTCGACATGTACAAGCACGGCGGACTGATCCCCCGCGGTCCTTCCGGCGGCAACTATACCTACGTAATGATCGGAGACCCCGCCGCCTCCTTCTTCGCGGCGGCCCTGAACAAGGGCATCGACGATTTTGACGTGGAGGCCGCCTACGCCGGACTGCGGAAGAACGCCTTCGTCGGGGGGATCCGGGACCACGCCGGCTACGAGCACCGGACGCCGGCCTTCGGGGGCGGTATGCAGTATTATCAGGAGCGGGGCTACGTGCCGGAGGGCCTACCCGGGGCGGGGTGGCATAAGGACGGCGCTTCCATGACGCTGGAGTATGCCTATCAGGACTGGTGCCTGGCCCAGATAGCGCAACGACTGGGAAAGGGCGACGATCATGCCTTTTTCATGAAACGCTCCCAGAACTACCGCAAGGTGTGGAATCCGGATCGGGGCTTCATGGTGCCCCGGGAAATGGACGGCAGCTGGATGGCGGACTTCGCGCCGGTGATCGACAGCTCCAGTGCCCGGGGCTTCTGTGAGGCCAATTCCGCGATCTATACCCATTACGTGCCCCACGATATGGCGGGCTTGGTGGAGCTGGTGGGGGGAGTGGCGGCCTACCGGGCGTTCTTGAATGCCTCCTTCGAGAAGGCCCAGGAGGATTGGCTGAAGGCGGCCGATAAGGTGCACGCCGCCAACTGGGTGGATTACGGCAACCAACCGGGTACCGGCATGGCCCACTTATTTAACGTCACCGGCTCGCCCTGGCTCAGCCAGAAGTGGGTGCGCGCCATCAAGGATACCTACGGCGAGACCACCCCCTACGGAGGCTACCACGGGGACGAGGACCAGGGGCAGATGGGCGCGCTGGGCGTATTACTGGCGATCGGGCTGTTCAGCGTCGACGGCAGTGCGGCGGCCGAGCCCAGCTACGAAATCACCACTCCCGTGTTCCGGAAAGTCCAATTTCATCTTAACTCGGGCTACTATCCAGGAAATACATTCACGATATCGGCAAGCGGCGATCCGGAACGCGACTTATACATTCAACGGGCGGAGTTGAATGAGCAGTCCTGGAATTCCGTGCACCTGCCATTTTCCCACATTCAGGCCGGGGGCCATTTGCGGCTGACGCTGGGGGCCGCCCCGGCAAGGTATTGGGGATTGGAGGATACGCGCTTCGGCAGTGAGTAACGTACACGGAGCCTAATTAACCCGAAATTTCCCGGAAGCCCCCCCACCCGCGACCCCGCCCGGAATGGTGGTGGTCCCGGCAAAAGTGGTCTCCTCCCGGGGAAAGCAAGCCCGCGATGCACAAATGTGCCTACCTTCCGGTTCCTTTCCCGTACCGACTACCCGCCATACTCCCCTTTATGACTACGACCTACCGCCGCGAACCCCTCTGGTATAAAGATGCCATCATTTACGAACTGAATATAAAAGGCTTTTTTGACGCGAACGGCGACGGGATTGGCGACTTCGCCGGGCTGGAACAAAAACTGGACTACCTCGAGGAACTGGGCGTCACCGCGATCTGGACCCTGCCGTTCTACCCGAGCCCGCTGCGCGACGACGGCTACGATATCTCGGACTACTACGCCGTCAGTCCCCCCTACGGCAACCTGGAGGACTTTAAGCGTTTCCTCGACGCGGCCCACGACCGCGGGCTGCAGGTCATTACCGAACTGGTCATCAACCACACCTCGGACCAGCACGAATGGTTCCAGCGGGCCCGCCGTGCCCCCGTGGGGAGTGCGGACCGCAACTACTACGTCTGGAGCGATACCGACGACAAGTACCCCGACGTCCGCATCATCTTCACGGATACCGAGACGAGCAACTGGACCTGGGACCCCGTGGCCAAGCAGTACTACTGGCACCGCTTTTTTCACCACCAGCCCGACCTGAACTACGACAATCCGCTGGTACAGGAGGAGATCTTTAAGGTACTGGACTACTGGATGAGCATGGGCATCGACGGCTTCCGCCTCGACGCCATCCCCTACCTCTTCGAACGGGAGGGCACCAACGGCGAGAACCTGCCCGAGACCCACCAGTTCCTCAAGAAGCTGCGCACCCACGTCGACACCAACTACGACAACGTCCTCTTCCTGGCCGAGGCCAACATGTGGCCCGAGGAGAGCGCCAGCTACTTCGGCGACGGCGACGAGTGCCACATGAACTACCACTTCCCGCTCATGCCCCGCATGTACATGAGCATCAAGATGGAAGACCGCCACCCCATCACCGATATCTTCGACCAGACCCCGGAGATCCCCGAGAACTGCCAGTGGGCCACCTTCCTGCGCAACCACGACGAGCTGACCCTCGAGATGGTCACCGACGAGGAGCGCGACTTCATGTACAACGTCTACGCCAGCGACCGCACGGCCCGCATCAACCTCGGCATCCGCCGCCGCCTGGCCCCCCTCATGGACAACGACCGCGGCAAGATCGAACTGCTCAACGTGCTGCTGATGAGCTTGCCCGGCACCCCCGTACTGTACTACGGCGACGAGATCGGGATGGGCGACAACTACTACCTGGGTGACCGCGACGGCGTGCGCACCCCCATGCAGTGGAACAACAACGAGAACGCCGGCTTCTCCGAGGCCAACCCCCACAGCCTCTACCTGCCCGTCATCCGCGATACCGAGTACAGCTACCGCTGGGTGAACGTCCGCCGCCAGCAGCAGAACCCGAACAGCCTGCTCAACTGGACCAAAAAGCTGCTCGCCAAGCGGAAGTCCTTCAACGTCTTCGGCCGCGGCACGATCAAGTGGCTCAAGCCCGACAACGGCCGGATCCTGGCCTTCGTCCGCGAGTACAACAACCAGCGCGTGGTCGTCGTGGTCAACCTCAGCCGCCACCCCCAGGCCGTGACCCTCGACCTGAGTGAGTACAGCGGCAGCAAGGTGCGCGAGGCCTTCGGCCGGACTTACTTCAACGACATCAGCCGCGAGCTCTACCAAGTGACCCTCGCCGGCCACGGCTATTACTGGCTGGAAGTGGAGGCCACCGCCGGCCCCCAGGTGGACAACCGCGAGCTGAGCCGCGCCACACTCCGTATCGAGGTACTGAAGGACTTCTTCAGCAAGAGCAACCTGCGGGCCCTCGAACAGACGGTGCTGCCCAACTACCTGCGGGCCGTCTCCTGGATGGGCGCCCGGGCGGAACAATTGGACCAGGTGACGATCTACGACCATCGCCTGCAGGCCGACGGCGAACGCCACTTTGGCTGGATGTTGCTGGAGGTCACCTACCTCGAAGGACTGCCCGAACTCATTCAGTTGCCGCTGGCCTTCCACAACTTTCGTGAGGACGTGGAGTACGCCACCCGCGAAGAAGTGCTCGGTATCATCGACAACGGCGACCGGAAGGTGGTCCTGCTCGACGCCTTATACGACGAAGACTACCGGCGGGGCCTCCTCCACGGCCTGCGGGAGTACGGCGAGATGAAGGACTTCCGCTTCTTCGCCCGCGAAAGCATGGCCGCCGCGTCTAGCCAGGACGCCAATCTCCTGCACTCCGGTACCGAGTACATGATGCTGCAGAGCCGCGACTACCACATCAAGTACTACCGGCGGGTGGACGCCAACGACGTCCCCGACCTCGAAGTCAAGCACGTCCTTAACCGGCGGGGCTACAACTCCGCGCCCGGCGTACTGGGTACCCTGCACTTCACGCCCACCCAGCGGCTTAACGCCACCCTGGCCATCTTCGAGGAGCGGCGCGACAACGAGGGCAGCGCCTGGGAGTACGTGCTGAACAACCTGCGCCGCTTCGCGGAGGACGTCATCAATCGCCTGCAAAACGACGAGGGGGAAAGCGCCCACCCCGAGGAGATCCACGTCACGGACACCATCGTCTACAAGGACATGCCGCAGCTGATCCAGGATATCCTGGGCCCCAGCTTCGTCATCAAGGTGGCCGAACTCGGTCGCGCTACGGCCGCCTACCACACCGTACTGGCCGACGTGGCGACAGCGGATTCGGTCAGGAAGCGCTCTCGCTGCACTACCAGCGCAGCGTCTACGCCGGGCTGAAGGGCGACGTGCGCGCCACCATCGACCTCATCTCCCGCCTCAACGGTAACCTCGAGGGGGAGACTGCCGAGCTGGCCCAGCAGTTCATCGATCGGGAGGCCGAACTGCACGAGAAGCTTAAGCGCGTCTACGACCACAAGATCGAAGCCGATAAGATCCGCATCCACGGCGACTTTACCCTGGAGCAACTGATCATGAGCGACGACAAGTTCCTCATCCAAAACTTCGATGGCGACCCCGACCGCAGCTATAGCCAGCGCCGCCTGCGCCGCAGCCCGGCCAAGGACATTGCCAACATGATGCGCAGCTTCAGCTACGCCGCCGGACTGGTCTACAACGAAGACATCGGCGGTCTCAAACCCAGTACGAAGGAGGAACTCGGCCGCTGGCTCCACACCGCCAACCGCTACCTCTCGGCCGAGTACCTGACGGCCTACCGCAAGGCCACTACCGGTACCCGCCTGTTGCCCGCCGATGAACGCGACCTGGAGGTGCTGCTCGACACCTTCCGCATCGAAAAGGCGCTGCAGGAGCTGCGTTACGACCTCAACTACCGCCCCCAGCAGGCTTCCATTCCCCTGCGGGGCATCCTCGAATTACTGGAGGATAACTAAGGCAGTAAGCTTACGTATACCCGTTGTAGGCGACCATGACTCAGGCCCAGGCGATGTAGCGCGTACAGCAGCACGTATACCAGTTGGGTATATACAAAACCGTTGCGGAGATACTTCCGGGGCGAGGTCGTCACGCTGCCCGCCAGGATCCGGAAGTCGCCCCGGTGGGCCCGCAGTTTCCGGACCATGCCGTTGTCCTCCAGCAGGGGCCAGTCGGGGAAGCCGCCCACGGCCCGGAAGTCTTCCCGGCTTACCCACAGCGACTGGTCCCCGAAGCGAAAGGCGTCCACGTCGAAGCGCGTGAACCAGGCGTAGAGGCGCAGCCAGGGCAGGCGGTCCTGCCCCGCAAAGCGGAGGCGGAAGCAGGCGGGCAGGTCGCCGTGGGCGGCGAGCTTGCGGGCCCAGCCGTCCGGCACCCGCGTATCGGCGTGGAGAAAGTAAAGAAAGCGGCCGTTGCTGACCCGGGCTCCCGCATTCATCTGGCGGGCGCGGCCGCGGGTGCCGTGGACTACCCGGGCGCCGCAGCGTCGGGCGAGTTCCGGCGTACCGTCCTGACTTCCCCCGTCGGCGACGATCACCTCATACGAAGCCGTCGGGGCGGTCGCCCGCAGCCGGTGCAGGGTCGCCGCCAGCTGGTCGGCTTCGTTCAGGGTGGGGATGATCACGGAGCACCAGGGGTTCGTCCGCTTCTTCGGGTCGTTCCGCGGGTGTGGTGAGGTCATCGGTGCCGGAAGCTGGGGTTTCGGTAGTGGGCAGGTAGTGCACGATGGCGGCACTCACCCCAATCAACAACAGCCACCAGTCGATCAGGCCGGTATCGGCGCGGCTCAGCAACACTTCCACGATCTTGGCTCCGAGCAGGAGGCCGAAGGCTCCGTAGACGATGGCGTGTTGGTGGTCGCGGGTCATGGCGGGTGGGGGCTTGGCTACTCAAAGCGATACACCGTGGTGGTGTTGTAGGTGTCGCCGACTTTGAGCAGGGGGGACTTAAAATTTTCCTGGTTCGGGGAATCGGGGAAGTGCTGGGTTTCCAGGCAGATGCCCCGGTAGGGGGACAGTGGCGTACCATCCCGGTCGTAAAACTCGTCGTTGACGAAATTAGCGGTGAATACCTGCACGCCGGGCTCCGTCGTCAGGGCACGCAACCGCCGACCCGAGCTGGGGTCCGTGAGCACCGCAAACTCCCGTAACTCCCCGTCGTAATCCCGGATCGCAAACGTATGGTCGTAACCGTGCGCCGCAGCGACCTGGGGATGCTCCGCCCGGATGTCGCGGCCGACCGCCTTGGTCTCGCGGAAATCGAAGGGGGTGTCGGCTACCGCTGCCAGTTGACCGGAGGGAATGCCCGCAGCGTCCACCGGGACGTAGTGGTCGGCGTCCAACTGCAGGGTATGTTGTAGGATACTCCCGCTACCGTGGAGGTTGAAGTAGGCGTGGTTGGTGAGGTTGACTACGGTATCCCGGTCCGTCGTGGCTTCGTATTGGATGCGCAGGGCGTTGCGGTCGGTCCAGGTATAGGTGCAGCTGACCTGCAGATTGCCGGGAAAGCCCATCTCCCCGTCGGGGCTCAGGCGGGAGAGCTGCAGCACGGCCGCGGTCTCGGTGACGGAGGGGTCGGCCGTCCAGATCTTATCGTTGAACCCGGAGGTCCCCCCGTGGAGCTGGTTGCCGTTTTCGTTGGCATCCAGCGGATAGGAAATGCCATTTAGGGTAAAGCGGGCTTCCGCGATCCGATTGCCGTAGCGGCCGACGAGGGCCCCGAAGTAGGGTTGCCGCTGGAGGTAGCCGTCCAGGGTATCGTAGCCCAGCACCAGTTCCGTACCGCCGATCCGGATCGATTGCACGACGCCCCCGAGATCAAGGAGGCTCACCGTGTTGCCGGCATTGTTGGTGAGGGTGTAGCGGGTGACGGGGCCGTCGGGGGCCGATCCCCAGGGCGTGGAGGTGATGCTTGCCATGATGCACGAAAGATGGGAAAATATCCCGGAACCTAGAGCTGGTTTGGGATTCCGCTCACCGCCGCAAACTTCCTGTTTTGTGCCAATGCTTCGCCTCAAAAAGCGTCACCTAGCCCGTGCCGGGCAATATTGTACAGAAAACGCTACCGCTAGACCATTTCCTGGAGCTGGCTGTTTGCCCCTCACCCCCCCAGGGGGAAGGAAGCAGGTCTGCGCTAGGGTGTCTAGTGCTCCAGGACCGAAATCAGCTGCACCTTGACTTGCCATCGCGGCGCTGCACTTCCCAGCCAAAAATCCACCGTAGCTACACGGTCTTACGGGTAGGGCACCGTAAGACTTAGTTTGCTGAACTTTTGTCCGCTCGTTCAGCACCACGCTGTCGGCGTCAAGCTATTGCTGAGTTCAATCCTGAAGCACTAGCGGTATGACGTCAAACGCTTTATTTGCGCCACTGCGTAATAAATAGGTGCGACAACACGCTTATCGGGTAACGCGGGAGAAGTTAGTAACTACTTAACCAACCTATTTGGAGCATCGGTGCATCCAAGCGCATTTTAAGTAGCGAATTTAAATAGCGCAATCCTATACGGTGCGCCGCCCATACATACTCATGAAATCTCTGACCTACTCCCCCCCACTCCCACTCCTACTATTCCTTTGCCTCTCACCTAAATTTGGCCAGGCGCAGACCGTACCCGGCGAGGTGACAACGGCCGCGGGTGCCGGGGCCTACAGCACCTACCTGGACCCCAACGCGGATGGATGGATCACCACTTCCGGAGCCGCCTTTACCGGGGGGACCACCGAGGCCGTCGAGTTCGAGCCCATTCCGGCTAGCGTAACCGGCTGGATCGAGTTAGTGGACGTCAGCGAGACGAACGGGGATGTAAACCCAATTTGTGGCAACTCCGACCTGATCACCGACGACGACGGGGGGGACTTCGCCTACTACAACATCGTCGATCCCACCCCGCTCGCCCCCACGAGCGGCGATGAGGTGATGCTGATCCGCTTCCGCCTGGCGAACATTCCTAACGGAAGTTTCGGGTATAATTTTTTGTTCGACACCGATATGACCTACGGTGGAGGAATCGATGCCAACGGCATCTGCGGCAACCAGGGCTTCGAGCGCGAGGTCCAATTCGCGAATGGCGGCGGAAATAAGGGCGTCAGCGTCTACAACGTCGACGGAAGTACGACCTCTACCGCGACCATCTGCGGTAAGTGCGTTACCGACACCGAGGTCCAGCGCGCGCACGCGGCGTCCGGGGGCGGGTGCCCGGTCGCCAATAACAAAACGCCTACCCTGACCACCTTTCCGGTCCCGCTGGTCCATTTGGGTATCCCCTCGGATATCGACATCACCACGCTCTACGTAGCCGCGGGCACCGCCAACTCGGGAAACGGAACGAGCGTACTGGGGGGAGGGAACGCCTCGGACATCGGGGCGCTCGACCTCCAGAATGCGGGATGCCCCGCCTGCTCCACCCTGGCGGGCTGCGCCCTGTTCGACTGCCAGACCGACTGCGTCAATGCGGCGTTCGTCTCGTCGAACCTGCCCGTTACCCTAACGGGCTTCAGCGTGGTGGCCACCGCCGGGGGGCATCGCGTCCAGTGGACTACGGAGGGAGAGGAAAATAACGCGGCCTTCTACGTAGCCCACAGCACCGACGGGGTAAACTGGAAAGACCTGGCGCGCCTACCGGGCAACGGCACGACCGCGGAGCGCAAGACCTACACCTACCTGCACGAGCGTCCCACGGTCGGAGACAATTACTATCGACTGAGACAGGAGGACTACGACGGCACCCTCACTACTTCCGCCGTCCGGTATTCACGGCATCGGGGTACGGAGCTCGGAGATCAGTCATTTGCGGTATACCCCACCGTGGTGACGGACGGCTACCTGTACGTCAGGGCCCCGGCGCCACTTTCCGCAACGGCCCACCGGTACACGATCACGAACACCAGCGGTCAGCCGCAGCAGGTAGCACACATCCGGAATGGGGCAAATTCCTCCCTGGACGTCAGCCAGCTGCCCTCCGGAGCTTACTTCATCCGTTGGGATGACGGCCGGTCCTCCCACACCCGGCAATTTTTCAAGTAACCGCGGGCTGCCGTAGCTTGCCTCGCACCCGTGTCCCCGCCCGCCTATTTCCCCTAAGACCCTTCGCCCGGGCGGTAGCAACCCTTACCTTAGGCGGATGAAGTATGCACTTACGCTGGGCTGGATGCTGGTTTGTTTGGCCGGCCTGAAGAGTCAGCCCCTACTGGAGAACCCCCTGCTTTCCGTCGAGCTCACCGGTAAAGATGACGCGTTGTGGACCTATACCCTGAAGGGCGACGGGGAACACCTCTCCGTAGCTCCGCCCCGCCTGGCAATTGACGGGCGGGAAATCGCGGGTGCGGTGGGGGCGTTCACGGAGTCCGTCCCGCCCCGCCAGCTAAGCAACGGCGTGACGGAATACACCTACGCCGGTGCCCTCAGCGCCCTGCCGGACGTTACGCTGACGGCCGTCTTTCAGCTCTCGCCCGATAACCCCACCGTCCGGTTCCGGTACGCACTGAGTAGTACGAAGGAACACCGGATGACGAAGCAAGCCGGCCGGGACCTACTCACGTACGTTGCCACCCTGGAGGGCAACTTCGCCACGGCCACCGAAGTGCAGTTCTCCAATTACGACGAGCGTTTGCACAGCTACCAGCTGGCCGAGCGTACGCTGGACAAGCGCTACTTCGAAAACGAGCGCTCGGTGATGGGCCCCCTGCTCGTGCTTTCCCGCCCGGGCACGTCCTTCTTGCTGGCCTACGAACACGGCTCGGACTACGGGCACGACTACCTACAGTTTACCCTTTCCCGGGCGGGCGACGTCTCCCTCGCGGCGACCCGGGGCAATTATCTGTCGGACCAAGCGATCGGGCCCGGCAACACCTACGAGACCCTCTGGCTGGAGGTAGCCGGCACCCCGGGTACCGAGCGGGAGCTGGCCGCCGCCTACCGCACCTTCGTCCTGCGCTACCTGAGCGAGAACGCCGAGAGCCGTCAGCCCTACGTATTTTATAATACCTGGGGCCGGCAGGAGCGGGTCAAGTGGGGTGGGGGAACGTACAACGAGTCGATGAACCTCGCCTTCACCCTGGCCGAGATCGAGCGCGCGCACCGGATGGGCGTGGAGGTCTACGTCATCGATACCGGCTGGTACGTCGCGACCGGCGACTGGCGGGTCAACACCGACCCGGCCTTCTTTCCCGATAGCCTCCGGCAGGTCAAGGCCCTGCTGGACCGCTACGGCATGAAGCTCGGCCTCTGGTTCAATCCCCGGATGGCCGCGCTGAGCAGCGACATGCTGGCCCGCAACCGGGCCTACCGCACGGCGATCGACGGGGAGCCGGGACGCACGGAACCCATCTGGGAAACGGAGGAGAGCGCCCCCCTGTGCCTCGTGAGTCCGTACTGGAAGGACTTCGCCGATCGGCTCTCGCAGCTCGTCGACGAGGTCGGCGTGAGCTACTTCAAGTGGGATGCCCTCTACCAGGCCGACTGCAACGCGCCCGGCCACGGCCACGGTACCGCGGCGCACTCCGCGGCGGAGCGCTACGAGCGGGACGGATTTTTGATGCCGGTGTACCTCTCCAAGATCATCGATCGGGTCACCGAGCGGCATCCGGAGGCCATCTTCGATTTCGACATCACCGAGCCCGGCCGGGCCGTGGGGCTGTCCTTCCTGGCTTTCGGGAAGTACTTCGCGATCAACAACGGACCCTACTACCACAACCTGGACGTGAGCCCCCAGTGGCAAACCCCCCTGGCCAACGGCAACGTGAACGTGCTGGTCAACCCCGGCCCCACGCGCCCCTACTACATGCGCTCGATCCTGAGCTACGACAAGTGGATCCCCTCCACGCTCTTCCTCACCCACTACCAGCCCGACGAGCCCCGCCCTTCGCAGCGGATCAACATCGCCTCCCTCCTCCTGGGGCAGAACGGCATCTGGGGAGAGATCCTCAGGACCTCCGAGGAAGGAACGGCGCTCTTTGGCGAGTTGCTGGGCAAGTACAAGGAGGTACGGGAGGACATCACCCGAGCCAGTCCGACGGGCTTCGGCCGCCCCGGGGAATCGGTGGAGGTCCACGAGAAGGTCGATCCCGCGACGGGCCGGGGAGCGGTGGTCGTGTTCGGCAACGGGCGGCGCACGGTGGAGTACATCACCGAAACGGTAGTGGACCGGGTGTACTACGCGACCGACGGGCTCACCGTTGATTTCGACGCGGCCGGCCGGGCGGTCATCCGGGCTGAATTTACCGGCACCGGGGCGCAGTTGGTGTTTTTCGGGACGCGGTAGCGGGGTGGGCTAACCCGCCTCTCCGTACAGCCGCTGCTGAAATCCGATAAAGACTTCCCGAATCCGCTTCGGATCCCCCAGCACCCGCATCGCGTCCTGAATGCTGCGGTACTTGACCTGCAGCAGCGGGGCCATCTTGGCCTCCCCGAGCTCGGTGACGCCGACGGCGACGTACTGCCGCAGCACGAAGTTGAGAAACTCCTGCTGGGCCGGGTCGTAATCCTGTAAATGTACCGTGGCGCGGGCGGCGCGTTCCGAGCGCGGCACCAATTCCTTGTGGTAGGCCACGTAGCCCAGCACGTCGAACAAATCGCTGTCCTCCCCGTGGACTAGCGTGCGTAAATCCATTAACTGCTCGGCTGAATACCCGCGCTCGGCGAGGTCGTCGAGTAGCTTTTCGCGGGTACCCGGATTACTCCATAGCCGCCTCAGGTGGGCCTCGTCCTGGAACAGGGCCGGCAGGTCACCGTACAGGCGTTGCATAAACTCGGTGGAGGAAATCGGCTGACCGGAGGGGTCCCAGAAGCTGGTGCGTACCGTGGCGTCGATCTCCCGCTCCTTGTTGTCGGAAAGGCGGATGCGGAGGGTGCGCCGGGGCGGTTCGTCCTCGCAGAGACAGAGGTCTTGTCCGCAGCGGGAGCAGGGCGCTGCCGGCGGTTCTTCGACGTCCGGCGAATGGTCTTCCTGCGGGGGAGTATACGGCTCCGGCTCCGGCGGCAACGGCTCTCCGTCCCAGGCCGGGTCCCGGAAGTGCTCGTGGGCGCGCACGAAGTCGAAGACGGTGAAGTGGTCCTTGCCGTCGTACAGCCGGGTACCGCGCCCGACGATCTGCTTGAATTCCACCATGCTGTCCACCGGGCGCAGGAGCACGATGTTGCGAATCTCCGGGGCGTCGACGCCGGTGCTCAGCTTCTGGCTGGTGGTCAGGATCGTCGGGATGGACTTCTCGTTGTCCTGAAACTCCCGCAGGCTCCGCTCCCCCAGGGCCCCGTCGTCGGCCGTGACCCGCTGGCAGTAGTGGGGGTTGCTGCTGTCGGACAGTTGGTTGATCAGGTCGCGCACCAGGGCGGCGTGGCGCTGCGTGGCACAAAAGACCAGGGTTTTCCGCCGCTGGTTGATGATTCCGAGAAACTTGCTGACGCGGAAGGCCTCCACCTGCTGGAGGATGATCTTGCGGCCGTAGTCGCGGTAGGTGAAGGTGTCCCCGACCTCCGCCTCGCCGTCGAGTACGAGGTCATCGCTGGTGAAGGTATACTCGTCGTAGTTGGTGCGGATGTCCCGGACCTTAAAGGGCGTCAGGAAGCCGTCGTTGATGCCCGTTTTGAGGGCGTAGGTGTAGACGGGCTCCCCGAAGTAGTCGTAGGTGTCGCGGTTGACGTCGCGCTTCGGGGTGGCCGTCAGGCCCAGCTGCACGGCGGGTGAGAAATACTCCATAATGCCCCGCCAGGAGCTTTCGTCGTTGGCGCCGCCGCGGTGGCACTCGTCGATGATGATGAGGTCGAAGAAGTCGGGGGGATACTGGCCGAAGTGAAAGTCTTCCGGCTTGGGCGGGGGCGGGGCCGCGGGTGCGGGGTCTTCTCCAACCGGCTCGCCGTCGGTGGTGGCCGAAGACATGAAGGTCTGGAAGATGGTGAAGAACAGGTTCCCGTTCTTCGGTACGTGGCCGGTCTTGCGGATCTCGTCGGGCCGGATGCGCACCTTGATATTCTCGTCGATGAAGTCGAAGGCCGAGAAGGCGTTGAAGGCCTGGTCGGCCAGGATGTTGCGGTCGGCCAGGAAGAGGATGCGGGGCCGCCGCCGTGCCTCGCGGCCCAGGTTCCACTTGCTCTGGAACAGCTTCCAGCAGATCTGGAAGGCCGTGGCCGTCTTACCCGTGCCGGTGGCCATGGTGAGCAGCAGCCGCTCCCGCTTTTCCGCGATGGCGTAGAGGACGGCGTAGATGGCATTGCGCTGGTAATAACGGGGGCTCCAGGTGCCGCCCCGGTCTTCGAAGGGGACCGCGTCGAAGCGCAGTTTCCACTCCTCGATCTCATTCCCCGCCGGGCTGACGACGGGCGGGAAGGTTTTCGCCCATAGTTCTTCCGGGATGGGGTAGGACGTGTACCTCGCCCTCGGTACCGGTTTCCAGGTCCATCGCGTAGATCCGCTCGCCGTTGGTGGAGTAGCAGTAGCGAATGCCGAGTCGCTCGGCGTAGTCCTTGGCCTGGGCGTTGCCGTCGGTGTAGTAGAGGTCGCGCTTTTTCGCTTCCACGACGGCCAGGGGGCGGTTGCGGTAGAAGAGGACGAAGTCGGCGCTCAGCGGTTTGGCCCGCCGGCCACCGCCCAGCAGGCGCCCCTTGGTGATGTTGACCTCCGTACGGATGCGGCTGTCGGTCACCTCCCCCCAGCCCGCGGCCTTCAGGGCGGGGTCGATCAGGTCGTGGCGGGTCTGGGATTCGTTCATGGTTGAGCGTAGGGCAGTACAAAAGTTAGGGACCTAGCGTATCAGCTGCCGAATCAGGTATGATTACGGTCCTCTGGTCAGTATATTTTACTCCTTCCTGCTATAGTTTGACTGAGTTCGCTGCACTTTCGTGTAAATTGAATCGATAATTCTTTACTTGAAAGGTGGCTTGCTTAAAAGTATGCGCCCCGGCTTTACGTATTTTCA
Organism: Lewinellaceae bacterium; assembly: GCA_963710195.1. Taxonomy (GTDB): domain Bacteria; phylum Bacteroidota; class Bacteroidia; order Chitinophagales; family Saprospiraceae; genus Neolewinella. The sequence goes on along the minus strand of CAVPZF010000001.1, from coordinate 132,030 downwards.
TCTTCAAGTAAATAAATTTTGATAATCTTTACATGAAGTAGACCGCAGGTAAAGATTCTGCCCAAAAGCTTACATCATGGCTCAGTGGACCGTGGAAAATATTCCAAACGACGAAAGTTTAGAGACGCGGAAGATACTTAAACTTCTGCCCAAAGCGCATGCGGCCCTGGCTGAACTCAAGGGGGCGGCGGCGTCCATCCCGAATCAGTCCATTCTGATCAATACGCTGGCCCTGCAGGAAGCCCGTGACAGTTCCGCCATCGAAAACATTATCACCACGCGGGATACACTGTTCAAAGCGGAACTCGACCTGGCCTCCTTTACCGATCTGGCGGCCAAAGAAGTACAGAACTACCAGAGAGCCTTGCAAAAAGGATTTGGCCTGGTCAAAGCAAGCGGGTTGCTTACGAATAGCACGATACTACAAGTGCAGGAGGAAGTAGAAAGAAACAAAGCCGGCTTCCGGAGGGTGCCGGGCACCGCGCTGAAAAACGCCATTACGGGTGAAACGATTTACACGCCACCACAGGACTACGCAACCGTCGTCCGCTTAATGGGTGACTTGCAGGATTACATCAACGATCACGAAATCAACGACTACGACCCCCTCGTTAAAATGGCCGTTATTCATTATCAGTTCGAGAGCATTCATCCCTTCTACGACGGCAACGGCCGGACGGGAAGGATCATCAATGTGCTGTATCTCATCATGCGCGGTCTGCTGGACTTACCCATTCTCTACCATAGTAGCTACATCATGGAGAACAAGGCCACCTACTACCAACTTTTCCGGGAGGTCAAAAACACCAATAATTGGGATAACTGGATCATGTTCATGATCACGGGAGTCCGGGAAACGGCCACCCGGACGGTCGCTAAAATTCAACGCATCCGGGCGGAGATGCAACGTAGCAAACAAGAGATAAGGTCCAACCATCACTTCTACAGCCAGGATCTGATCAATACGCTTTTCCAGCATCCTTACACCAGGATCGACTTCCTGATGCGTGACCTCGGTGTATCCCGACCCACCGCCACCAATTACCTGAAAACGTTAGCCGATGATGGCATGCTGCGGAAAGATAAATTGGGTAAGAACTACTACTACGTCAACGAACGGTTGATGGCAATCCTCAATGAATCTTAGTAAAGCCGACCCCTACACCAGGATCGGTTTCGTGGTCCGCGATCTGCAAATCTCCCGCTATACCGCCGCCAACTACCTCAATAAACTGGCTGATGACGGGACCCTGCGCAAGGATAAACTCGGAAAGAGTAGCTACTACGTGAATGAGCGGCTTATGGGAATTTTGAATGAGGCTTGAGGCATTTGACCTAGAGGGCAATCATTTCGCTAATCATAGTCTGCTACCGCCCCGGCCTCGGCTTCCGCGATCAGCTCGCCGCGGAAGGCTTTTTGGAGGAGGGATTGCTTCAAGGAGGTCAAGTTTGTGAGTTGATGCTGGTAGTGTTTTTCCAGATCGATTGCTATCTGGTGTAAATGGTCAATCTCCTCAACAATTTTGACCTGTTCCTGCAGTGGAGGGACAGGAAGCGTTCTCGCTTCCATCGATCCTTTTCCTACATGCATCATTGTAGTACCGGTTCCATGTGCTGTCTTGATTTGCTCTGTATCCCAATCAAGCATATGGTATAAGAATTGCTTATTTACTAACTTGGGTTTAGGAATAACTTTCCAAATATGATAGTGATAAATTACTTTTCCGCCTTCCCATATTCTAGGACCAAAGGAAGCTGACCAAGCGTAAATCAAATCACCATTGTCAACGTACTTGTCAGGCCTGAGTTCCAAATCTGAATAGTACCATTGCTTACCTGTGAATAGATTGCCTACTCTCAAGACCGGGTATTTGCCGTTTTGCAGAAGTTCAGCCCTCTTGTAGGCTTTCCCATTGACAAGTGTGCAAATCTCTTTGAGCGGCTTCTCCTCCCAGCCCTCCCCCCGCCGGCTAAACACCTCATTCAACTTCGCCTGAAACAGCTCCCGGGCATTCTCCACGTTGCGTTCCAGGTTGGCCCGCGCCCGGTCGATGCGCGCGAAGGCGGCGTCCAGGCGGGCTACTATGGCGCGTTGGGTGGGGAGGGGGGGTAGGGGGATTTGTATTTGGCCGATCTGTTTTTTATTGATGGAGTTGAATACTGCTCCACTACTTCCAGTTAGCTCGTGTTCTATGCATTTCAAAAAATAAAAACAGTACTCGCGGTCAAGATTATTCCATACACGAATAGCCGCCAATCCCCGCCCTATGCATAGGTGCTTAGTTGCAACGTTTACTGGCCCAACAGGTGCTCGCACTGACATCAATATATCTCCCTCAAAAGCTTCCTTAGTTATTTGAGAAGTCCAAACGGACTCAGGTCCTAAGTATTTCTCCTTAAATTCCTTTTTACCCTGATAAAATGGTAGGCCTTCTTTATCAGTATTATAAAACTTACTTTTCGGAGATTGACCTGCTATAACCTCTGCGACTTGGCCGATGCCTACTAATTCCCAACCCTCCGGCAGGTACTCTTTACTAATCTCCATCAAACCAAACTTTTCAATTCCTTCAAAATCCCCCGTGTCTCCTTATCCAGCGCCCGCATTTCCGCCAGGATATCCTCCGGGGAGCGGAGCGGTGCTTCCTCCGGCGCGTTGGGATTGCTGGGGCTGAGGTCGCAGGTGGCTTCGTCGATATCGGCGACGCGGAAGGTCCAGGAGCGTTCGGACTCGGTGCGGTCCCGCTGGAAGTCGAGGAACTCGGCCATGTCCGCGTCGTTGAGCGGATTGGTTTTGCCCATATTGCGGCCCGGGTCGAGCTGGTAGTACCAGATCCGTTTGGTGGGTTCGCCCTTCTCGAAGAAGAGTACGACGGTCTTCACGCCCGCCCCCTGGAAGGTGCCGGCCGGCATGTCGAGTACGGTGTGGAGGTTGCAGGTATCGAGCAGGTGCTTCCGCAGGGCAGTGGTGGCGTTGTCGGCATTGCTCAGGAAGGTGTTCTTGATCACGATGGCCGCGCGGCCGCCGGCGCGTAGCGACTTGATGAAGTGCTGGAGGAAGAGGGAGGCCGTCTCGCCGGTCTTGATGTCGAAGTTCTGCTGGATCTCCTTGCGCTCCTTGCCGCCGAAGGGCGGGTTGGCCAGGACGACGTCGTAGCGGTTCTTCTCCTGGATGTCGCGGATGTTCTCGCCCAGGGTGTTGGTGTGGACCAGGTTGGGGGCCTCGATGCCGTGCAGGATCATGTTCATCAGCCCGATCACGTAGGCCAGGTTCTTCTTCTCCTTGCCGTAGAAAGTCTCTTCTTGGAGTACCCGCAGGTTGTCGGTCGTGCGGTCCATGCGCTCGTCCATGTACGCGAAGGCCTCGCAGAGAAAGCCGCAGGAGCCGGCCGCGCCGTCGTAGACCCGTTCCCCGACCTGGGGATCGACGACCCGGATCATGGCACGGATCAGCGGGCGGGGGGTGTAGTACTGGCCGCCGTTGCGCCCGGCGTTGCCCATGTTCTTGATCTTCGTCTCGTAGAGGTGGCTGAGCTCGTGCTTCTCGTCGGTGGTGCCCGGCTCCAGGGAGTCGGCGTAGTCGATGATCTGGCGCAGGTTGTAGCCCGACTGGATCTTGTTCTTCAGCTCCGAGAAGATCTCGCCGATCTTGTACTCGATGGTCTGGCTGTCGTCGGCTTCCCGCCGGAAGGCGGCGAGGTAGGGAAAGAGCTGGCGGTCGACGAACTCCACCAGGTCGGGGCCGGTCAGGGCGCGGTGGTGGTCGGGCTGGCCGGCGGCGTCGAGGGGCACGGCCCAGGTGTTCCAGCGGTAGGCCTCGTCGAGGAGGGGGGCGTAGTCCTCGCCGGAGAGGGCGGCGACGTTGGCGCGGTTTTCCTCCAAAATATCCAGGTAGCGCAGGAAGAGTACCCAGGAGGTTTGGCCGATGTAGTCCAGCTCGCTGTCGCAGCCGGGGTCCTTGTAGAGGACGTCGTCGATGTTTCGGAAGGTCTGTTCGAACACGGGGGGCTGAATTTAGGGGTGAAGCTACGTTTTTCGCTCGCGGCGACTAACGAGCAGCTGCCCCTTATTTCCGCTTTCGCCCACTTGGTTTGGCTCATTGGCCGCCGCCAGGCCTTCATCTACTTCGAGGTCGAGCTGGTGGATACGCCCGGGCTGGCGCGGTAGCCGACGCAGGTACTTTTCGCTCTCCGGAGTGGGCATGTGGGGGCGGGGCCGCGGGTGCAAGGTGGTGCTGAAAAGCGCTGCACCCGCGACCCCGCCCGCGCGTCCTAGGCTATGCTGCGGCTTCCACCCTAGGTTTTCCGCTCAGAAATGCGCAGTTTTAGGCGACAGGACCCATCGCCAAATGAGAAATCCCCAAAACTTTACGGAGCTCGCCGCCACCCAGGCGGAACAACTGCCCGTCCCCCGCCACCGGCTGCACGGCTGGACCCACTTCGCCGGCCTGTACGCCGCCGAGCACGTGGCGGCCACGGAGTTCGTGATCGGGGCGACCTTCGTGGCCCTGGGGGCGAGTACGATGGACATCCTCGTCGGCCTGCTGATCGGCAACGTCCTGGCGGTGCTGAGCTGGACGCTGATCACCGCCCCGATCGCCGTGGATACCCGGCTGAGCCTGTACACCTACCTGAAGAAGATCGCGGGCAACCGGATGTCGAAACTGTACGACTGGGCCAACGTGGTCATCTTCACGGTCATCTCGGCGGCCATGGTGACGGTGTCGGCGACGGCCGTGCGCTTTGCCTTTGACATTCCGGCCCAGCTGGACTGGTACCCCACCAACCCCTGGTTCGTGCTCATCGTGATCCTGGTGGGGCTGTTCGCGGTCTTCGTGGCGATCTACGGCTTCGAGGCGGTCTCGGAGTTTTCGGGCATCTGCGCGCCGTGGCTATTCGTGATGTTTACCAGCGGGGCGCTGGTGCTCCTGCCGGCCCTGACCCTGAGCGTGATCGGCCAGACGCTGCCGGGGAGTTGGGCGGAGTTCGTGGACATCGGTAACCAGTCCATCTGGACGGGCGTCAACAGCGACGGGCAGCCGGGCATCGGCCTGGCGGAGGTGATCGGTTTCGGCTGGGCGGCCAATACCATCACCCACTTCGGGCTGATCGATATGGCCCTGCTGCGCTTCGCGAAGAAGAAATCTTACGGACTGGCGACCAGTACGGGGATGCTCTTCGGGCACTACGTGGCCTGGATCTCCGCGGGGATCATGGGCGCCGGGGCGGCGGTCATCCTGGGACAGTCGATCGTGGAGCTGGACCCCGGCGACGTGGCCTACTACGCCCTCGGGTGGTCGGGCTTCGTGATCGTGATCGTCGCGGGCTGGACCACCGCCATCACCAACCTCTACCGGGCGGGGCTGGCGGCCCAGGGGGTCTTTTCGCAGTACTCCCGCCGGAACACTACCCTGGTGGTCGGGGCGGCCATGGTGATCATCGCCTGCTTCCCCTTCGTCTTCTCCCAGATTTTGCCCCTGCTGACCTACGCGGGCCTGCTGGTAGTGCCCGTCGGCGCGATCGTGTTTGCGGAACACCAGATTTTCCCCCGGATCGGCTACACCCGCTACTGGGCGAAATACCAGGACTACGCGCATAGCCTGCCCGCGGTCGCCTCGTGGGGCCTGGGGCTGGCCTTCGGCTTCGGCCTGAATTACCTGGACGTGATGTCCTTCTACTACCTATTCATTCCGACCTGGTGCTTCACCATCCTCGTGTATACGTTGCTGGCGGGCCGCTACGGCGCGAAGCAAGCCTACCCCGAAGCCGCCGCCCGCGAAGCACGGTACGACGAGCTCGTTGACGCCTACCACTTGCAGCAAGCCGCGGAAGACCCCGTCTTCCACGCCGACCGCTCGCTATTCTCTAAGCTGCTGACCGGCATCGGCTACCTGGCCCTGGCCGTCACCCTGGTGCTGGCCGCCATCGTCCTGTTCGGCAGCGCCGACGAGGCCGCCTACGTCGCTAACCGGGAAACCTTCTACCGCTACGGTTTCGTTTGCACCATCGTCTACTACGTCACGGCCTACTGGGCGATGCGGCGGGGGAAGGGGGTAAGGGAGTGAGAACGACCGGCAGAACAACAGCTACAACATGCACCTAACACAAAATAACCTCCCCCGGCTTTCCCCCGCCGTCCCCACCCCCACCTACGACCGCCGGCGGCTACAATCCGGTATCGTACACGTAGGGGTAGGGGGGTTCCACCGCTCCCACCAGGCGTACTACATCCACCAATTGCTGGAGGGGCGGGGGACACTCGAGTGGGGCATCACCGGCGTCGGCCTGCGGGAAGCGGACCGGATGATGCACGATATCATGCAACGGCAGGACTGCCTCTATACCCTCGTGACCCAGTACCCCGACGGTACGGCGCGGAGCGAAGTCATCGGGTCCCTTCACCAATACCTACTGGCGGTCGACGACCCCGGGGCGGTGATCGACCGGATGGCGCAGCCAAATACCAAGATCGTCTCGCTGACGATCACGGAGGGTGGATACAACCTTAACTCGACGACGGGGGAGTTCAACCTCGACAATCCGGACGTGCAGCACGAGCTGGCGCACCCGGACGACCCGCGCACCATTTTCGGCTACCTGACGGCCGCCCTGCGCAAGCGCCGGGCGGAGGGGCTGCCGGCCTTCACCGTGCTGTCCTGCGACAACATCCAGCACAACGGCGCGGTCACCCGCAAGATGCTCCTCACCTTCGCCCGGGAGCAGGACGCGGACCTCGCCGCCTGGATCGGTGAAAAAGTGACTTTCCCGAATTCCATGGTCGACCGCATTACCCCCGCGACCACCGCCGAAGTCACCGCTTACCTACAGCAGCACTATGACCTCCAGGACGAATGGTGCGTCGTCTGCGAACCCTACCTGCAGTGGGTGATCGAGGATCGCTTTGCCAACGGCCGGCCCCCGCTGGAGGCGCTGGGGGTGCAGTTCGTGCCCGACGTGACGCCCTACGAGAAAATGAAGATCCGACTGCTCAACGCCGGCCATTCCGTACTGGGCATCCCGGGGGCGCTGCACGGCCACCCGACCATCGACGCGTGTATGGAGGATGCGGTATTCGCGCGCTTCCTGCGGCAGTTTATGGACCGGGAGGTTACCCCCATACTGGATCCGGTAGCGGGCATCGACCTGGAGCAGTACAAGGACAGTCTGGGGGCCCGCTTCGCCAACCCGAACCTCAAGGACGGCGTCAGCCGCATCTGCCAGGAAAGCTCCGCGAAGCTGCCTAAATTCCTGATCCCGACCATCCGGGAAAACCTGGCGCGCGGGGGCGAAATTCGCCTGGCCACTTTCATCCTGGCGGCCTGGTGCTATTACTCCGATAAGGAAGTGAACGAGCAGGGTGGGGCGCTCACGATCGTCGACGCTCAACGCGAGCCGCTGCACCGCGCCGCGCGGGGGACGGAGACGAACCCTACGGCCTTCCTGCAGCAGCCGGAGTTCGGTGACCTGGCCGGGAACGAGCGGTTCGTGGAGGAGTACACCCGGGCGGTGCGGTCGGTGTACCAGACGGGGGAGGTCCGGAAGTTGATGGAAGCGCTGGTGCAGGGGACTTAACGGGTGCCCGGGCGCGCGGACGGGTGCGGTGGGCAAAAGGCGGTAGGGGTGACTTGTCCAGTGCTTCAGGACCGAAATAAGCTGCACCTGGACTTGCCATCGCGGCGCTCCACTTCCCAGCCAAGAATCCACCGTAGCTACACGGACTTACGGGTAGGGCACCGTAAGACTTAGTATGCTGAACTTTCGTCCGCTCGTTCAGCACCACGCTGTCGGCGTCAAGCTATTGCTTAGTGCAATCCTGAAGCCCTAGGGGTGAGCGGGGGCACTTATTCCTTCGGTAGGAACAGTTGCAGGTCTGCAATTTCCAGCTCATCGAGATGCCCCATCTTGCTTTTGTCCGCCGTGATCAGGTGCATATGTACATCGGAATCGTGGTGGGTAAACACCCCGCGGTGCTCCGTGGAAAAGAATCCGATTATTTGCACCGCTTCCTGGGCTAGCCCATAGTTGACTTGCCCCTGGTGCGCTTCTTCGGGGGAGGATACCGGTGTGCCCTCCGGCAGGTTTTGTACGTGAATGGTGGCGCTGGTTACCCGTCCGCTCAGCTTGAAGGCAAAGGGTCGTTTAGCGTCCGCCGTACTCCGGTCGATAAAGGCTTCCAAGTCCTGCAAAGAATGGACGGAATCGGGCACTTCCGTCGCTGTCCATTCCTTCACCCGGGCGTAGACGAAAAAGGGGGCGGACACGTCGTAACGAAGCTCGACTTTCATGCTGGAATCGGTGGTGACCGTGGAGACGTAGCAATTCCCATCGTTGATCAGCACCTCTCCCCTCAGGTAACTGAGGGGGCCGAGCCCGTAGAGGCCCCTCCGATCAGTCAGGGTATCCAGGTCGATGCGGCCGCCTAATTCCCCGTTCCGCATGACCGATCTCATTGCTCCTACGCTGTGGACGTCCGCGTAGGTACCGGTTTCGTCCCCCTCCTTGGGGGAAGAACAACCCAACATCCACAGGGTAAGCATTCCCAGGGCGAACGGCTTCATCGTGCTGTATAATCTCACTACCGTAAAAGTGGTAATTATCTGCATAATGCCGCCCCGTAGCACCCAATAATAACGGCGGGTTCCCGCGTGCAAAACACGCACGGGGTGCGCGGGCAGACCAGTACGAGCAGGGGGCGGGGCCGCGGGTGTAGAGAAAGGCCCCCGAGTTAAGCGCTTGTTAGGGATTCCGCTCACCGCAGGGCTCGGACAACCCAAACAAGCGCTTAGCATGGGCTACCGCAGGGAGAAGCGGATTGGGAGGAACATCGTGCGTGCGAGGGGAACACCATCGCTTACGGCTGGCAGCAAACGCGGCAGATCGCGCACGACGTCCAGTGCGGCCTGATCGAGCAGGGGGTGGATACTGCGTACGACCTCCCGGGCCGTGATCTTCCCCGTTGCGCTGATCGCCAAGCCAATGACTACGGTGCCTTCGATGCAGGTCGAGCGGGCGAGCTCCGGGTATTCCAGGTGGGTACCCAGGAAGTCGACCAGCGACAGATCATCCGGTAGGGTGGGAAGTTGGCGGAAGGTCACCGGTGCGGGGGCCGGAGGGGGGGCGGCGGCGGTGGTGCGGGCCGGAGCGGAGAGGTTGGTCGCGTAGTCCTGGGCCGCCAGGCCGGTGGTGAGGAAACAGGCGAGCAGGAGGGGGAGGTAGTAGGTCATGGTGCAGGATTATGCTCGTTTATGCTTCCTGCGGGGCCGGTGTTACAGTGTCCTAAGCAAAATTTGCTACAAAATTACGCCCAAGGATTGCCAGACATAGCTGGGAAGCCGCGAACCAACTAGTGCTTCTACGCCAGGCTGATTTGCACCCGGTGGTGATCGCCCTTGCGAAATCAGCGGAGCACCACGAGCCATTCAAGGGTATACACCGGCACACCCGCCTCCCTGCCCCCGCTTTCCCTGCGTATCTCCCCTACTGCTTTTTGGTCGTGATGAGTAACACGCCATCCTTCGTGGTATCGTAACCGAGTTTCTCGATTTGCGCCTTGTCCTTGATGACGTTAATGGACGCGATATCGCCGGGGTCTAGAGCAACATCCTTTCGGTCGACGATGCGGCCGTCGACGACTAAGACAATGTTAGGCGGGAGGTTACCCAGGGAAACGCCCTCGCCGGCGGTGTTTGGGGATGCCCGTTGGGGGGCTGCCTGCTTTGTCAACTTGATCTGCAGTTGCCGGTCTTTCACGTTGTCGAAGATGATCTCTTTGGATATGTAACCTACGTAATGGACGACCAGGGTCATCTCTCCGTCGCCGTCCCAGTCGAGGCGAAAGCTACCGTCTAGGTCGGTGATAGTACCCGCTTTGGACCCTTTGACCATGATGCTGGTGCCGATCAAGGCCTCGCCGGTTGCGGCATCGACAACCGTTCCCGTAATGATGGCGTCGGGGCCCGCGTCGAAGGGGAGGCCCACCGGTCCGAGGGCCAGCAGGACGAAGAGGGGGATCGAGAGCAGGGGAGCGAAGAGGTAGCCCCCGCTGCGGTCGGTGGCGCCCTGATCGTCAACTGACCGGCGACTACGGAGTAGGCCGAACACCCAGACGGAGTGCAATAAGGTGTAGCCGAGGGCCACCAGGGAGGGCTGAGCGAGTAAGTCACGCATGGTCGCCTTTTTGATCGTCCAGCCAGCGTTGGAGCTCGTCTAGCTCCTCCCCGGACGGGCGGTCCGTGCCCAGAGCTTTGAGGGCGAGTTTGACGACCGAGCCGTCGAAGGCCTTTTCCGAGAGCCGCTGAATGAGTTCGGCCTCCACCTACGCGCGGGTAGGTACGGAGGCGTAGTGGTGTTGCAGGCCCGCGCGGGTCCGCTTCACCAGCCCCTTCTTATGCATGCGCTGTAATTGGGTGAGTACGGTCGTATAACTGAGCTCCCGTTCGTGGACGCCCAGCCACTGGTGAATCTGATGTACGGTGGCCCCGGACTGCTCCTAGAGGGCTTGCAGGATCCGGAGTTCGGCTGCTACGGCGCTAAGCTGATGACCTGGCTGATGGACGGACGCCGCCCCCTGACCGTCACCGCCGTGACCCAGCAACTGCAGGCGGAGAACAACCCGTAGGTGGAGGATGAGGCCATCATCGTGCTGACGTACCCGAATGCCCTAGCAATTCTGCAGCCCAGCTGGAACTGGCCGATCGGCCGCAAGGATATCGAGATTTACGGACTCACCGGGGCGGTGTCCGCGGACAACGCCCGCGACCTGCGCGTGCGCCTGGCGGAGGGCTACGACGGCTACGATGAGGAAGTGCTTCGGCTGGATAGCCGACCGTCCCCCTACGACGACCCCTTCGCCTTCCTGGCGTGCGTGGTGGGTGGGGATATCGAGGTGGCATCGGAAGACCTGTCGGCGCTGGAGAATAACCTCACCGTGGTGGATATTTTGGATGCGGCGCGGCGGAGTGCGGCAAGGGGCCGGACGGTGGAGCTGGAGTGAGGTGGAGGGCAGCCGGCCTCGCGCTCACTCGGCCAGCAGCCACATTGGCGTGTTGATCATATCGGAACCCTGGCGGGCCACGGCGGCCTGGTAGTTGGTGGTGTTCAGCACCTGCTCGTCATCGGGGTACTGGATGCGGAGGGGAATGCGATCCAGGGTAGCGTCGGGGCCAGGAATCAGCTCCGGCAGACCGGTACGGCGGTAGTCAAACCAGGCTTCCAGGCCCACCATAAAGAGGCTTAGCCACTTCTGCTGGGCGATCAGCCGCAGGTTTTCCGCTTCGTCGTCGGTGTAAGCTACCCCTTCCTGGGATAGATAGTCGTCGGTCGCGTCGACGCCGTAGTAGGTCATTGTGGCGCGAATTCCTTCCAGGTAAAAGGCCTCGGCATCGCCATCGATGTACCCCTTCTCCGCGGCCTCGGCCAGTAGGAATTGTACTTCCGGATAGTGGATGAAGACCATGTCGACCGCGTCTGGTTCCTCGCGGAAGCGGATACCGAGGCGGCTCTGATTGAGCGCACCGCCGTTGTAATTGGAGGCGGCGTCTTCGCTGAGGCCGTTGGGAACACCGATGTATTCGTCGCTGTCGGGATTGTCGACCGGCCGGAAGAGAACGCCGAGCCGGGGATCGTTCAGTCCTTCCAGTACGCTTTCGATTCGTTCGCTCATCCGTTTCTCGTCGAAGCCGCCCACCCGGCCCGTATGCTGCGGCCAGCGGTTAGCGCCCACGGGGAGGTAGGGCAACAGGGCGGAATCGTCCAGCCCGTCCATCAAGTCGGCCGTGCGCACCAGCTGTTGTAGGTCGGCGGCGCTCAGTCCCAGCGCTTCCCATCTGTTCTCCACCCGCATCAGGGTACGCAGGCGGAGGGCACTGGCGAATTGGCGCCAGCGGCTGATGTTTCCCCCGAAGAGGATGTCTCCGTTCATGCCCACGGTGGGGTCGAAGAGCTCGGCGGCCCGGGCGTAATCCGCCAGGAGTAGGGGATAGATCTCGGACTGGGGGGTATAGGCCGCTTGAAACAGCCCCTCCGTTTTGCCGCTCAGCGCTTCGGTGTAGGGCACGTCGCCGTACATCTCCGTCAGGTACTGGAGGCAGAAGGCGCGCAGTAGCAGGCCGGCCGCCTGGTAGTTGGGGTTGTTGAGCCGCTCACCGAGCGCGATCACGTTCTGCGCGTCGCGGGCGTTACGGTACAGCAGGTTCCAGGTACCGCCGTAGGTGCCGAGTTGGTAGCGATCCGTACCGGTGAAGTTGTTGCTGGCCACCAGCTGCGCCAGGGTATTTCCGGTGCCCCAGGCGAGTTCGGATGTCAGTTCGTTACCCACCTCATAAAGGATCTTAGGCAAGATCAGGTCGGGGCTCGCCTGGTCGATGCTCGGCGCGTTAGGATTTTCGTTAAATTCCTCGAGGTCGCCGCAGCCGCAAAGCAGCAGGGCCAGGAGGGGGAGGAATAGATAGTAGTTCATCGGGCTTGAATTTTTGCGTGTTGTACGTTCCCGCGCTCCGGCGCAAAAAGAAGGGCCGCGGCGGAGCGCGGGTAAGAAGCGGGTGAGGAAGGAAGTGGTCCAGATCAGAAAACGACGTTCAGATTGAAGCCGAAGCTGCGGCTGCTGGGGGTGGCCATGTCCTCCACGCCGGGTACGATGCCGCCACCGCCGTAGCTGAACACCTCGGGATCGAAGTGGGGGTTTTCAGTGAACAACAGCAGGTTGCGGCCGATCAGGCTGAGATTGATCCGCTGGGCGCCAATGCCACTGACCCACTTCCGCGGCAGGTTAAAGCCAATGCGGGCCTCCCGGAGCTTGAGGAAGGTCGCGTCGTACATGCCCACGGTCTCGTTGCCGCGGTTGAAGTGGCTCCAGTAAAAATCGCGGGCGCTGAGGGCATTGGTGTTGGTCACGTACGTGCCATCGCCGGTCGCTACCACGCCGCCCCGATCCAGTTCCTTCACCCCGGTGACGCGGGTCGTGCCACCGATGAAGGCGGTGGTTTCCCGGTCGTACTCGGCCGTCTCGGCCATCATGCCGGAGGTGCCGCCGATGAGGAGCGTGCGGCTCATGATCACGCCCCCCTGCTGCCAGTCCCAGAGGAACCCGAAGTCCAGGTTTCCGAGGCGGAAGCTGTTGTTCAGGCCCAGTTGAAAGTCAGGGTTATAGTTGCCTAGTCGGCGGAGGTTCGGGTCACGGACGGGGAAGCCGTTATCGTCGTAGAGATGGACGTACCGATCTTCGATGTCGTCCACGTCGTCCACGATCACCTGCTCGTTGGTGGTGGGATCGATCAGGACGAAGCCCGTGCCGTACACGTCGCCCATGCGCTCGCCGGGGCGGGCGAGCACCTGGAGGTAGTTGGAGCTGAGCTGGTAGGAGTTGATGCCGGGGGCCAGCTCGTTGACCGTGGAGCGGGCCCGGGTAAAGTTGAGGTTGACCTCCCAGGTGAAGTTGTCCTTGCGGACGGGCTCGCCGGTCAGCAACAGCTCCACGCCCTGGCTTTCGATTTCGCCGGCGTTGAGGAAACGGGCGCCGTAGCCGCTGGTCTGACTTACCGGTACCTGTAGGATCTGGTCGCGGGTCACGTTCTGGTACCAGGTCAGGTCGACGCCGAGGCGACCCCGGAGGAAGCGAAGATCGGCGCCGAATTCGAGGGTATTGAGCCGTTCGGGGCGCAGGCTGGCGTTGGCGAGCAGGTTATCTTCGGTACCGAGTAGCTGGCCGCCGTAGGTATTGTCTGAAAACTGGAAGTAGCCCAGCAGCCGGTAGGGATCGGTGTCGTTGCCGACCTGTCCGTAGCCCGCCCGCAGCTTGGCGAAACTGATGGCCGCGGGGAAGGTGATCACCTCGCTCAGTACGGCGGAAAGAGAAGCGGAGGGGTAGAAATAGCTGTTGTTGGCGGCGGGCAGGGTACTCGACCAGTCGTTGCGGGCGGTGAGGTCCAGGTAGAGGAAGTCATTGAAGCCGAGATTGGCGGTGGCGTAGAGGCTATTGATCCGGCGGCGGCTGTTGTACTGACTATTGACCAGGGGGATGGCGGCGTTATTGAAGCTGTACACCCCGGGTACGGCCAGCTCGTTGGCGGCGGTGCGGCGGAAGCGGCGCTCCTGGGTCATCTGGTTGCCGCCGCCGCTGACGGACAGGGTCAGGGCCTCACCGATCCGCGGGGCGTAAGTGAGCAGGAAATCGGCGTTGCGTTCCTGGAAGTAGATATTATCCTCCCGGTACTGGCCGCGGGGGAAGCGCTGGGTCGACCAGGCGCGGCGGCCGGTGCGAAGTTCGTCGTAGGTATCGAGGCCGTAGCGGACCATCAACTGGAGGTCGTCGGTGAAGTCGTAGGTGGCGTTCACGTTGCCGAAGAGCCGGTTCTCGTCGAAGGCATTGGTGTTCTCGAACATGGTGAAGTAGGGGTTATCGTGCCAGTTGTAGTTGTAGTTGAACTGCTGGATATTTTCCTGCCCGGGTTGCCAGTAGTCGCGGAGGCTGTTCATCTCGATCTGCCGACCGAACCAGACCCAGAGGTACATGACGTTCTCGGTGCCGTAGCTGTTGTTGGGGCGGTTGTCGGAGCTGGAATTGATGTAGTTGGCGTTGGCGCGCACCCGTAGCTTCCGGTCGAGGAAGTACTGGCCGACGTCGAGGGTGAGGTTGTTGCGGTCCAGGTTCGTATTCGGCAGGATGCCTTCGTTGGCCGTGTTGGAATAGCTGAGGCGGAAATTGCGGTTGTCGTCTCCGCCGTAGAGGGCCACGGTGTTGATGGTGGTGTAGCCGGTTTCGAAGAAGTTTTCAACGTTGCCCGGCGCGGGGGTCCAGGGCAGGGCCGTAGCCTGATCCGCGAACTGGCCGTTCTCGGTGCGGGGGCGGACGGCGAAGTCCCCCGCGCGTACGCCCGAGGAGGTGGGGCTGTTGTGCTGCACGATGGTCGGACCACCGGCGAAGGCGGGGCCCCAGCTTTCGTCAATGTTGTCGTTGGTCCCCGCCCCGAAGCCGTCGCCGAAGGCGAACTGGCCGCCGGCGCCCTGTCCGTAGCGGTTCTGGTATTCCGGGATACGCAGCGCGCGCTCGAAGGTGGTATTGCTGGAGAAGCTGGCGCCGATCCCGCGGCTCCCGGCGCCGGTCTTGGTAGTGATGAGTACCACGCCATTGGCCGCGCGGCTGCCGTAGAGGGCGGTGGCGTTGGCGCCCTTGAGCACGGTGACGGATTTGATGTCGTCGGGGTTGATATCCGCGGCGGAGTTGCCGTAGTCGGCTCCCATATTGCCGTTGCCGCCGCCGTTGTTGCCGTTATCGTTATTGATGGGTACGCCATTAACGACGAACAGCGGCTGGTTGTCGCCGCTCAGCGAGCTTTCCCCGCGGATGACGATGCGGCTGGAGCTGCCGATGCCGGAGCCACCGTTGGTGACCCGTACGCCGGCCAGCTTTCCGGCGAGATTGTTGATCAGGTTGGGATCCTTTACCCGGTCGAGTTGCGCGCCGTCGATCTCCTGGACGGCGTAGCCCAGGGCCTTGGCTTCCCGCTCAATCCCGAGGGCGGTGACGGTGACGGCATTCAGGCCGACCGCCCCCTCATCCAGTTGCAAGGTCAGTTCGGAGCGCCCGTTAATGGGTTCTCGGCGTGCGTCGTAGCCCAGGTAGGTGATGACCAGGGTGTCGGTGAGGGAGGGGACGGCGAGTTCGAAGTTGCCGTCAAAGTCGGTAACGGTACCGGAAGCGGTGCCCGCCACGAGTACGGAGGCCCCAACGAGGGGTTGGGTGGTGGCGTCCGTGATCCGGCCGGTGACGGTTTGCTGGGCCGCGAGGGGAAGTACGCCCGCCAAGCAGCAGGCAAATAGGATGGGGTAGATAAGCTTCATAGCGTACGTCTTGTGTTCGCCGCAAAGGTCACGGCTGCGACGGCGCTTCACCAAGACCGGCCGTTTAAGTTTGGGTTAAGCCCGGACGTGAGTAATTGCCTGAAAAATAGCCAATTACGTTAAGTAAATGTATCCCGAAAGTGGCGAGGGGTACCAGTGGGAAACTCTTCTGCGCCCGTATTAAGATACGGTTATATTACCGTGAATTCCGCTTTACACGGGGGGTGAAACCTTGGGACCGAAGGGCGAACGGGCTAAATTTACCCCGGAAAGCATGCAGACTTCCTTACTCGATCTCGGTCCGCGACTGCGGAGTCTACGGCGGCGGCGCAAGCTGTCCCAGCAGGAGGTAGCCACGGCCGTGGGCGTGACGAAGGGGATGGTCTCCAAGGTAGAAACCGGCCGAAGTATTCCCACCCTGCCCTTGCTCTTCCGCTACCTCGCCACCCTGGAATGCCCGGTGGCGGAGTTTTTCCAGGACTTCGGTCCCGCGCCCCCGCCGCCCTACGTCCACCAGCGGGCGGAGGACGCCGAACCGATCGAGCGGGAACTCGCCAGCCGGGGTTTCGACTACCTGCAATTGCTGGCCGGCGAGGGCTGCGACTTCGCCCTCCGGGCCGTACTGCTCACTATCGAGTCCGGCTCCCGCCGGGAACGGGTGACCACCGACGCCTTTGAGTTTAAATACGTGCTCTCCGGCACGCTGGACTATGAGATCGGCGACCATACCCTCCACCTGGAAACCGGCGATACCCTCTTCTACGACGGCCGCATACCCCATGTACCCCGCAACCACGGGCCGGAGCCCGCCCGGATGCTGGTGGTGTACCTCCACGATCAACTGCTGCGCCCGTGAAGCCCACCCATACCCTCACCGCGGGACTCCTGGCCTTCGGCGCTTACTTCTGCACCTATGCCTTCCGCAAGCCGTTCACGGCGGCGGAATTTTCGGAGGCGGGGGCCGTATTCGGGCTGCTCGACTTCAAGACTACCCTGGTGGTGGCCCAGGTCTTCGGCTACGCCCTGTCCAAGTTCATCGGCATCCGCGTCATCTCCGAGCTGAGCCGGGTGGGGCGGGAGCGCTTCTTCGTTGCACTCATCGTGGTCGCCGAGCTGGCACTGATGGTCTTCGGGTTTACCGGCGATCACTGGTCGGCCCCCCTCTGGCTCTTCCTGAACGGCCTGCCGCTCGGGCTCATCTGGGGGGTGGTGTTCAGCTACCTCGAGGGGCGGCGCACGACGGAGCTACTCGGTGCCATGCTGGCGGTGAGCTTCATAGTGAGTAGCGGAGCCGTCAAGACAGTCGGGGCGCTGCTGCTCGGGGAGGTAGGGTCGTACTGGATGCCTGCGGTCACCGGCGGCCTGTTTTTCCTGCCCTTGCTGGGGTGCATCTACGGCCTGTCGCGCATGAAGCCGCCCGACCGGGAAGACATTGCCGCCCGTACGCTACGTAAGCCGATGACGGGGAACGAGCGCCGATCGCTGGTCCGTCGGCTAGGGCCGGGCCTGATCGCGGTGCTCGTTCTATACCTCCTCATCACCACCCTGCGCGACATCCGCGACAACTTCGCCGCCGAACTCTGGGCCGACCTCGGCTACGGCGATACCCCGGCGATCTTCACCCTGGCGGAACTGCCCGTGGCCCTGCTCACCCTGCTGCCGCTGCTCATTGGTTACCGTATCCAGTCCAACCGGCGGGCCCTGCGCTACTACCACGGCCTGTTCACCGGCGCGGCCGCGCTCCTCTTGCTGGCTACGGGGGCCTTTTCCCTGGGTCTACTGGCGGGCGGCCCCTGGATGGTGGCGATCGGGCTGGGGCTCTACCTGGCCTACGTACCGCTGAACGCGATTTACTTCGATCGCCTGATTGGAGCTTTTGGGCAGGCGGCCACCGCCGGTTTCCTGATCTACCTCGCCGATGCCGGTGGCTATGCCGGTTCCATCGTCGTTTTACTCCTGCGCCTCGGCGCCCCCGATATCCCTTGGCTAAGTTTTCTGACCGGTCTGGCGTACGTTGTAGGTGTGGCCACGCTGGCGCTCAGCCTCTACGGCTGGTTCGCGGTACGCCGCCGCCTGCCGTCCGACCGGGTAAACCCCCGACTCTCTTCCAACCTTCATCCGACCACGCTATGAGAACTTATCTCCCCCTATTGCTACTGCTTTTCTCCACCACCGTCGCCTCCGCCCAAACCGCTACGGAAAACGTCATTCTCATCACCATGGACGGCCTGCGCTGGCAGGAACTCTTCGGCGGTGCCGTAGACAGTATGGTGGCCGACGAGCGCTTCACCCACGACCGCGACCGCATGACCGAGAGCTACCTGGGCGGTACCCGCGAGGAGCGGCGGCGGCAGTTGATGCCCTTCTTCTGGGAATCCCTGGCCCCGAAAGGCATGGTCTTCGGCAACCGGTGGGCGGACAACAAAGTCAATTGCCACAACGACCAGTGGTTCTCCTACCCCGGCTACAACGAGATCCTGAGCGGCCGCGCCGACCCCGCCATCAACAGCAACGACAAGATTCCCAACCCCAACGTCACGGTGCTGGAGTGGCTCAACGGCAAGGAGGAACTGTACGGCAAGGTCGCCGCCTTCGGTAGCTGGGACGTATTCGACTGGATCGTCAACGAGGAACGCAGCGGCATTCCCGTGAACAGCGGCTACAACGTGGCCGAGGGCGACCTGACCGAACGCGAGCGCTTCCTCAACAAACTCCAGGAGCAGGCCCCCCGCCTCTGGGGTGGGGTACGACCCGACATGTTCACCCACAACTACGCGATCGAAACCCTGCGCAAGGACCACCCCCGCGTCGCCTTCATCAGCTACGGGGAAACCGACGACTTCGCCCACGACGGCAGCTACAACCGCTACCTCGATGCCGCCCACGCCACCGACGCGATGTGGCGCGACCTCTGGGAATTCCTGGAGTCCGACCCCCAGTACGCCGGCAAAACCACCCTCATCATCACCACCGATCACGGCCGCGGCGAAAGCCCCATGGAAAGCTGGAAGGGGCACGGACAGGGCGCCGTCGGCTCCGGTGCCATCTGGCTGGCGGTGATCGGCCCCGACACCACGGCCGCCGGCGAAGTAACCGAAGAAGGGCAGCTCTACCAGGATCAGATCGCCGCTACGCTGGCGGCACTGCTGGGATACGATTACCCCGCGGCGGCGGCTACCGAGGTGGGAGAACCGGTCGTAGAAGTGCTGAAGGCAACGAAAAAGTAAGGCATGAATCAGTCCGATCTACTCATCGTCGGCGGCGGCGTCCTCGGCACCTTCCACGCGGCGGCGGCCCTGGAGCGGGGACTGTCGGTCACCCTCTGCGAAGCCAGTGCCACGCCCCGCGGCGCTACGGTGCGTAACTTCGGGCAGATCGTCCCGTCGGGAATGCAGCCGCGGTGGCAGGCCCACGGTCGCCGGAGCTTGGCCATTTATAAGGATTTGCAATCCCACACGGACATTACCCTCCGCCAGCTCGGCAGCGTCTACCTCGCCTCCGACTACGACGAACTGGGGCTGCTGGAGGAAATGGCCGAAATCAACCGGCATAACGACTACCCCAGCCGCCTACTGACCGCCGCCGAATGCCGCCGGCGCTACCCGGGCCTACGGGAAGACTACTGCGTCGGCGGCCTATTCTTTCCTGAGGAAGTGACCGTCGAGGCCCGCGAGATGATCGGCCGCGTACTGGCCTACCTCACCAAGGTGAAGGGACTGGACTACCGCCCCGGCCACCGCATCGTGAAGCTGAAGGGCGGCGGGGCGCGGGTGCAGGCCCGCGACAACCACGGAAACCAGTACCGCGCCCGGCGGACCATCGTCTGCAGCGGCGGTGACTTCGCCTCCCTCTTTCCCGACCGACTGGCCGCCAGCGACCTCGAGCTCTGTAAACTGCAGATGTTGCAGATCGCGGCCGGCCCCGGGCCGGAGTTGCCCGGCAACATCCTCACAGGACTGAGCATCCGGCGCTATGAGGCCTTCCGCGACTGTCCGGGCTACGCGCGGGTGAAGGCGAGCGAGGATCCCGGCGCCTTCTGGAAGAAGTGGGGCGTCCACATCCTCTTCAAGCAGAGTCCGGACGGCTCCGTCATCCTGGGCGATACCCACGAGTACGCTCCCGCCGCCGGGGCGGACCGCCTCAGCTTCGAGAACCGCCCCCTGCTCAACGAGTACATGCTCGCCGAAGCCCGCCTCATTTTCGACCTGCCCCGCTGGACGGTGGACGCCAGCTGGAACGGCTACTACAGCCAGTGCCGCGAACGGGACGTCCACCTAGAAACGATCGGCGACCGCATCCACGTGGTCACCGGCATCGGCGGCAAGGGGATGACGGCCGGACCAGGCTTCTCCGCGGCCCACATCGACCACCTTTACGCCGGGTTGCCGCTCCACGCGGAAACCAAAGCAGCTCCCGCCACCAGCGAACACTAACCGTCACGCCTTACTAATGTACTCCCCCTTGGATACCTTTCGCATCCCCTCCGACCTCCGGCTGTTCGTCTTCGATATGGCCGGCACCACCGTCAACGAAGACAACGTCGTATACAAGACCCTGCTGGCCACGCTGCGGGAAGCGGGCCACGAGCTGAACCTGGACCTGGTCCTGAAGGAGGGCGCCGGCAAGGAAAAGCGGCAGGCGATCCAGGACCTGCTGCAGCGACTCGGTGCCCCGGACGAAGGGGCGGACGAACTGTATGCCCGCTTTCGGGAACGCCTGGCTTACGCCTACGCCGATTTAGCGGTCACCCCCTTCGCCGGGGCAAGAATTCTCATCGGTCGCTTGCGGAAGCGTGGCGTGGTCGTAGGCCTGAATACCGGTTACGACCGGGCCACCGCCGAGCGGCTGCTGGGTATAATGGATTGGCAGCCGGGCCAGCACTACGATTACCTGGTCACGGCGGACGACGTCACCGAGAGCCGGCCGGCCCCGAACATGATCCACCGACTGATGGAACTCGCCGACGTGCGCGTACCCACCTTCGTCGGGAAGGCCGGCGACTCGGGGATCGACATCGACGAGGGGAAACGGGCCGGCTGCGGGCTGACCGTAGGCGTGACTACCGGTGCCCAGTCGCGCGAACAGCTGATGGCCGCCGGCGCGGATAT
Organism: Lewinellaceae bacterium; assembly: GCA_963710195.1. Taxonomy (GTDB): domain Bacteria; phylum Bacteroidota; class Bacteroidia; order Chitinophagales; family Saprospiraceae; genus Neolewinella. The sequence continues at coordinate 111,086 of CAVPZF010000001.1, read as the reverse complement.
CGTGGTGGACGATCTGGCCGCCCTGGATTTTTGACGATCGTAGCGACGACTTCAGTCGTCAGGCTGCTAGACCTTTAGCGGCGATTGAAGGCGGATTCCCTCCTTACGACGCGCTCGAGCAGGAATCTAAATGTCCGTGGGGCTTATTTCTTGCCACTCTTCTTGGTTCCGCCGGCCTTGGTGCCGTTCTTCCTGGCGCCGCCTTTGGCGTTGGGGGCGGTCACCTTCCCGTGGTTCGCGGCCTTGTCGATCTTGCCGGGGGCTTTCTTCGTTTTATCGATTTTCAGTGCCATCATGGTCATTTTGAAGGTTGACGTAATGTTGGTCAACCGGGGATAATCTGACTATAACCCGGCTACCTGGAAACATGTTCCGGCGGGTCGCGGAGAACGCTAATGATCGGACTGGCGGGATAGGGGGGCGGCGGAGCGCGGGTGAAAAGGTGGCTCCCGTGGGGGAGGGTGATGCCCTTGCTACTTCTCCGCAACCCGAAGTTCGGGTGGGGCTGGGATGAACCGGGAGAGAAGGGTGTGCATGGGCTGGGGTGTCGGATGTAGTGAAAATGTTAGCGAAACTGATTCGAACTCAGATCAATTTTTCGTATTTTTGATTTAAGATCAGATCAAAATGGAACATTTACGGCAACTCAGTGCGACATATTTGCGATCGGCTACCGCGAAATACCTGCGGCCACTCTATCACACCATCGCATGGGAGAACCCTTTGAATGGGTTGCTTGGGACCCGCGGAGTGGGTAAAACAACCCTTTTACTACAGCGGCTCCGTGCGTTGGGCGTCCCGCCAACGGAAGCGTTGTACATCGACCTGGGCAATATCTACTTCAGCGAACACCGGTTGATCGACCTGGTGACGGCCTTCGTGGAGGGCGGCGGGAAGTACCTGTTTATCGATGAGGTACATCGCTACGGTTATGGTACCTGGGCGCAGGAGATCAAACAAGCCTACGACCTCTACCGAAACCGGCTGAAGATCACGTTCACGGGATCTTCGGCGATCGAGATTTTACAACAGAAGGCGGACCTGAGTCGGCGCGTACTGCAGTACCGGGTGCCGGGATTGTCCTTTCGGGAATATTTGATCCTCTCGGAAGGAAAAGAGATCGCTACCCTTTCCCTTGAGGACCTGCTACGTCACCACAGAGGTATTGCGGAGGACCTGCTCACGGAGGACTTCCGCCCGCTCCCCCTGCTGCACGACTACTGGCGGGAAGGATACTATCCCATCTTTCTGAACGAACCGGAAGGCTATGCCAGTCGCCTCAACACCATCGTACAGCTGGTCCTGGAGAGCGATATCCCGCACATCATGACGACTGGAAACGCGGACTACCAATCGCTCGGGCGTCTACTCTACGCCGTGGCGTCTTCCGCGCCCTTCAAGCCCAACGTTAGCAAACTGGCGGAGCGACTGGGCATCGGCCGCAATACCGTACTCAAATACCTCGAATTGCTGGAACGCGCGGACTTGGTTAGCAGTCTGCGACAGCAAGCAAAAGGGGTAGCTTCGCTGGCAAAGCCGGACAAGCTCTACCTCAATAACCCCAATCTGATCTACGCCCTGGCCCCGGGGGCGGAGCATATCGGTACGGTACGGGAAACCTTTTTCTTCAACCAGCTGCAGTACCTGACCCACGCTCCCGGTCCGCTGTCTCCGGAGATCCGCCTACCGCCCGTGGGCGATTTCCGCTTCATCGACCGAGACCGCGAATACCTGTTCGAAGTCGGCGGACCTAAAAAGACCCTCCGCCAGATTTGTGCCGGCGAGGGCCATTACGCCGTGGCGGATACCGAGGCTACGGGGTCGGAGGACCGGGTGCCGCTTTGGTTGTTTGGGTTGTTGTACTGAGGGAGTTATGCATGACGGTGTAGGACATTAGTGCTTCAGGACCGAACTAAGCTGCACCTTGACTTGCCATCGCGGCGCTGCACTTCCCAGCCAAAAATCCACCGTAGCTACACGGTCTTACGGGTAGGGCACCGTAAGACTTAGTTTGCTGAACTTTTGTCCGCTCGTTCAGCACCACGCTGTCGGCGTCAAGCTATTGCTTAGTTCAATCCTGAAGCACTGATCAAGCACTTCAAAACGGCGTACGAAGATTTTTTGGGCGAGACGATTGAACAGCGCTATGAGGGAGCCAAGATGCGGCTACCTTAGCTACTCACGCCGACTTGCTATTCTTCCTGCTCTACAGCATCAAAACAGGTTCGACCTATAATGTGTTGGCCTTCAGCTTTGGCACGGACCGAGCCAACGCCTTCCGCAATCAAGCCTTCGGCATGAGCAGTCTGCGCATGGCCCTAGCCTAGACGGGTGATCTACCTAAGCGGGTTTACGAGTCGGTCGATGAGTTCAAGCAGGACATGGAAAAGCACGAGTCGTTCCTGCTAGATGCAACGGAGCAGGTTAAACAATGGCCTGGGAATGAGGAAGATCAGCGCCAAGACTACTCAGGTAAAAAAAAAGCCCGCACGATAATGATGCTTGTTATTTCCGACAAGGACAAGCGCATTCACTACCTCAGTAAACCCTACTGCGGATCAGTCCACGACTACGCTATGCTTAACCTAGAGTTCGACCCCGAGCAACCACTCTGGTATTCCGGCCACGACCTGTATGTCGACTTGGGCTTTTTGGGTATAACTAAGGACTACGTAGACGATCAAAGAAAGATCCAAAGGTCAAGTTAACTGAGGCGCAGAAGACTCACCATAAGGTAGTGAGTAGCGAGTGTAGCTACGTAGAGAATGCCATCGGAGGAATGAAACGCTACTGGTGGCTAACTCATCGCTTACGCAGCCGGGATGCAGAATACTACTCGATGATTACTGGGATGGCTGCTGGATGATGGAATTTTCAGCTCAAACACTAGTCAATCCTAGCGCAACAACCCTGATAAAGGACTGGACCCAACACCTATGCCAAGGACACAGAGAAGGTCTCGTATAGATGTAACATGGGACCAAAGGCCCCGTATCAGCTCGGTACGGTTTGCGCCCCTACCCCCGCCGCTGCCCCAGATACTCCATGGTCTCCCCCTTCCCGAATCCGTAGCTGAAGCCCAGGGTGACGAAGGTGCCCCGCAACTGTCGGCTGTACTGCGCGAAGGTGGGCTGGGCCACCCGCCGCTCCTCAATGCGCGAGGCGAAAAGGTCACGCACGCTGAGGTTCACCGCCCCCCGCCCCTTGAGCAGGCGCTTGCGCAGGCCCACGTCCATAAAGGCGAAGGCGGCAACGTCGCCCTGCACCGTTTGTACGGCCGACTGGTAGTTGCCGATGAGTTCCAGGTCGATGTCGGCGGGCAGGTCGAATTTGCCGCTCACCCGCGTATTGAGCTGGTCGGCCGCGAAGTTGAAGGACACGTCGGCCAGTTCCCCCTCCCGCTTGAAGTAGTTGTAGTTGACGTCGCCGGTCAGGGTGAGGAACTCGAAGGGCTCGTACTTCGCATTGAGCTCCACGCCCGTAGCCCGGTTGGTGCCGACGTTGACGGGCTGCGTGATACTCACGTTGTCCTGGAAGGTGGTCACCCGCTCCACGACCTCGGTCGTGTAGCGATGGTAGACGCCGAAGTTCAGCGAGGCCCGCTCCAGGATGTACACGCTGGTCAGCTCGTAGCTGTCGGTGAATTCGGGCTGGAGGTTGGGATTGCCCGTGCGAATGGTAAAGTTGTTCCGCAGGTTGAAGAAGGGATTGAGGTCCCACATCCGCGGCCGGAACACCCGCCGGGAGTAGCCCCCCTGGAAGGAGACGGCCTCCGTCAGGCGGTAGGAGGCGTGCGCGCTGGGGAACAGGTTGGCGTAGCGCTGGCCGTTGATCTCGCGGGTGTTCTCGAGTTCGGTGGCTACGTCCGTGTGCTCCAGGCGCAGACCCGCCTTGAGCCCCAGCGCGCCGAGGTCGTAGGCGGCCGTACCGTAGCCGGCCAGCACGTTCTGTCGCCAGTTGAACACGTTGGTCAGGCTCACATCTTCGGTGTATACCGCGTTGCGGAAGTTGCTCACGGCGAAGTCGTTATTCACGTCGTCGGTCACGTACTGCGCGCCCGTTTCAACGGTGAGTTTATCGGAGATCGGTCGGGTGTAGTCGAGTTTGAAGGTGTTTTCCACTTCGCCGAAGTCGGTGCGCGTTCGCTGCCGGCCGCTGTTGTCCTCCCCGGATAGCGTGGTGTTCACGAATTCCGACGATTGGTCCTTGGAGAAGAGCGTACCGATGGCGCTGATCAGCAGGTCGTGGTCCTGGTGGTCTTCGAAGTCGCGCTTGTACTGCAGCTCAAACTGGTACTTCGGGTTAGTCGCGGTAGTGGTCTCCTCCCTTTCCCAGATCGAGGCGGTCCGGCCGTCGCCGTCCTCCAGGCGAAATTCCGTGAAGGAGGGCTGGTCCTCCACCTCGTAGGCGAAGTTGCCCGACAGGGTGATCACGTTGCGGGCGTTGAGGTGGTAGTCGGTGCCGAGCACCACGTTGTAGAAGGTCTCGTTGCGAAACTGCTCCCCCGCGCTGAACACGGCCGTGCCGGAGCTCAGGTTCCGGTTGATCGCGGTAATGTCCTCGGGCAGGGAGCGGTAGCCGACCCCCAGCTGACTGAAGAGGTTAAACTTTTCGGTGCGCCGGTTGAGGCTCAGCCCGACGCTGTGGTTGTCGGGCACGCCGGTGTTGACCGACACGGCTCCGTTGAGTCCCTTTTTCTCCTCCTTTTTCAGGATGATGTTGATGATGCCGGAGGTGCCCTCGGCGTCGTACTTCGCCGAGGGGTTGGTGATCACCTCGATGCTCTCGATCATGTCCGCCGTCAGGGTGCCCAGTACGTTGCCCTGTTCGCTGGCGATGACGGAAGGCTTGCCGTCGATCAAGATCTGGACGCCCCCACTGCCGCGCAGGCGGATATCCCCCTCCATGCCTACGGTCACCGAGGGCACGTTGCTCAGTACGTCCAGGGCACTGGCCCCGGTGCTGCTCAGGTCCTGCCCGACGTTGAAGATCCGTTTGTCCAGCTTAAAGACGGTCTGCGATTTCTCCGCCCGCACGGTCACCTCGTCCAGCAGCTCCCCCTGGGTACGCAGCTCGATCAGGCCCAGGCTCACCTCCTGGCCACGCACCGGCCCGCACTCCACCCGCACGGTCTCGAAACCAATAAAGCTGATCTCCACGTAAAAGTCGCCCGCCGGCGCCTCCACCGAGAAGTTCCCCGTAGGGTCGGTTGTCGTCCCCCCCCGTGCCGTCCCCGTGGCGACATCCGCAAGCATGACCGTGGCGAACTCGATGGGTTGTCCCCCGGCCGCATCCACCACCCGCCCCGTCACCCGCGTTTGGGCGCTGACGCAGGTGCAGAGGAATACCCCGAGGAGCAAGGTCAGTGCGTGGCGTACCGGAAAGAAGGTCATGGGAAGTGTGTTTTTACGGCACGGTAGGCAGGTCAGCGGAGGAGGGCAACGGCTAGTAAGCTAAATAACGTGTCGTTTCGTCCTTATGTGAAAGGAATTGTGCGCATGATTGTTACCAGAAGCTACTTTCTCCGGAGTGACGTAGCGCGACCCCAGTGGATAGCACCGGGGGACAAGTCGGGAGCAGCAGGTGCCAACGGTATAGGCACACGGGCCAGGCAGCGGGACGACTGAAGTCGTCGCTACGTGTGGGGATGCCTCGCGCGTGGGCTCCCAGATGGAGATGCTGATGACGATCCCATTGTCCCCAAAAGGGCGGGTCGGCGGCATTTTCCTGAGATATCCGCCCCGTCGGTGTAGCGCCACTTAAAGTCAGCGCTGATTTCCGCCAGGGCAACGAAGCGGTACGTCAGGTGGTGGGAAGTCCGTTGCACCCGCGGCCCCGCCCGCAGCTTCTGGAGCTCTAGGTGTTGCTTATTTCGGTCCTGAAGCACTAGTCGTTCAGCAGCACCCTGCCGGCGTCAAGCTATTGCGAAATTTAATCGCCCACCACCTATTTTTCCGCCATTCCTTAACTTTACCCCGTTTAGTACCGCGCCCAGCCGGCCAGTGCCTCGAGCCGTACCGCGCTACCTCATGAAAATTAACGCGCGCGTTGTCGCAACGCGTCGCCTAAGTTCGTACCCTAGCCCCCATGCAAGCGTTCCCATTCTACTTGTCAATTATTCTTCTGGCTACTTCCTGCTCCTGGCTGAATGGGGGCGAGGGGGACGACCCACTCTGTGAAAGCGTGGCCCCTATCGACGATCGGATTCGGAGCGCCATCCCCTACCGGGCGGAGCAGACGCTCGACTTCGACGTGTCCGACAAGACCAGCTTAACGGCTACCGTCCGGGAAATGGTCTTCGAACCGACCCGGGGTTTCGACTGTGCCGAAGAGACCTTCATCGACTTCGAGGCAATCAACGTTAACAGCAGTTTGCAAGTAGAAATCGCCCTGTCCGGCGACCTTCCCGAACTGCGATTCCCGGTGGAATTTACGGTCAACGGCCTTCGGGAGAACGACTTTCTCGTGTCCCTCGACGAGGACGGCGCGATCATCGCTTCCAGCACTGGACGCATTATTCCCGACACGGTGCTGAATGGGCAGCCCTACACTAACGTCCTGGCCGAGGACTATAGCTATCTCTCCAACTCCCCCGTTTCGAGCAGCTACTATAGCAGCTCCGCGGGATTCATCGGCGTAGAGTTGACCGACAGCACCTCCATCTTTCTACGATAGCGATGTATATATCGACCCCGCCCCCCCCCCGTCCATACAATCGACTAAAATGAGTAAGCCCTTCCTACCACTGGTTTTTCTTTTTCTGGGCTGCTTGCTGTCCGGCTGTCGGGACGACGGCGACTGTACGCCCTCTCCTGGGCGGCGGCTAGACGTGACGGTCCTATCGGCCATTCCCCATACCGATGCCCAACGCATCTCCTATACCGTGTCGGACGGCACAACGCTCGACGTCACCTTCCGGGGGGGCTTCGAGCCGGCAGTGGAGGGCACCGGGTGTACCGAGCGCTTCCTTATGGACTTTCGGGGGAGTAACGATTTCCATTCCCTGAAGGGAAATATCGACGTTTACCCCGAAGCCTCCGAAATGGCGGATATATACATCAATTTTGACGTCAACACCGCGCGCGATAATACGCTTAAAATCGAGCTGTTGGAGACGGGGAACATCACCGCCGGAAGAAACGCTACGGCCCGCGTACTGTCTGAAACGACCCGCAACGGCACTACCTACGCGAACGTCTTGGAGCAAACCTACCCGAGCACCTCCGGCGGCGCGGTCAGCCGGGTCTACTACAGTACCGCCCTCGGGCTACTGGGGGTAGAGCTGGTCGACGGAACCACGCTTTGGCAGCGCTAAGTACGGCCGGCCGTAGGCCGAGTTGTTCCGGAAACAGATCCCGAAGGCCACTGCCGTACCGATCACAGCCATCGGCGTCCACTTCGCCATATCGCGACTACTTACCTGGCGGGGTGGTTTTTACCGGGTACGGAGGAAAGGGTTCCCGTAAACTTACTACCCGATGCCGGAAGGGCGCGCCCGGCGGCTGGTCGGAGGAAGGCTCGCCTTCCCCCTTCGGGCCATTAAGCGTTTTTATTAACATATATTCCAAGGGACTTGCATGCCATGCTCGTTCTTTAGCTTGCAATGCCCCGTAAATCCCCATAAATGGGGATATTAAGGATGTGTTTTTGCCCATATCACGCAGGGCGTATGGTAAGCGCTTGTTTGGGATTCCGCTCACCGCCGCAAACTTGCTCTTTTGTGCCTATCCGTCGCCTCGAAAAGCGTCACTTAGCCCGCTAGGCTCCCCTTTTCGCGCCTCCTCAGTCCCAAAATTGCGGCGTCGGTTTTTCATCGCTAATGACCGCGTGAAGTATAGTTGCTGCGCAGTTGCCTACGGCGGCGGGGACCATGGGGGCCAAAATCGGCAGGATCACTAGCGGTACAATTAAATTGACGCAGGTGTCGGCGGCGCACAAGGTGTGGGAATTTTCAACTGGATCACGCTGCTGATGGGAAGGAGGGTCAACTACTTAAGCGTATTCCATTACGATCACTTAAAGAGGAAACGGAAAGTACGGATTAGTCATTAAGCGAGGCCAGGCAGACATGTTTAATATGTTAAACCCCTCGCTTAAAGGTGTGGTAATAGATAAAAGGACTATATTATGATTGGCTTATATAATTGACACTTTTGAACAAACCATTTGGATGGGGCGGAAGATTACTCCGCCCCAATCTTTCATTAATTCAACGCATTACGTATCCGTAAATAAGTCGCACCGGGCCCCCCTAAGCGGTCAGTTGGTCCGCGAGCCCCAACTCCCCACCCGTGGCCGCGCCCTGCCTATAACGAGTAAAACAGACCTTGGCGGCCCTGACCTTCCCAATCGATCTGCAGCCAAAGGTCCAGCAAGTGGTCCTGCCCCACCGCTTCCCTAGCGCCGAAGGGGTGGTGATGCAGGCGAATTTACTGGAGACGGGGGAGGAGTGAGGGAACACCCTCTTGGCTACTACCTGCAAGGATGGGGAAGCGGTCTCCTCACCTGCTACGAGATGTAGTGCCTTCATCGACTAATCTGGCGAGGCCATTGAGTAAGGAGATACCACAGAGTCACGGAGGGATGCACAGCGGGGGGGGGGGGCGTAGCACGTACACGCGTACCCCTTCCTGTTTAATACACCACCACGCCCCAGTACACCAGCGCATGGGGTTCGTTTGCCGAGGTGTTTCTTGCCACCAGTACGTAATTTCCGGGCCCCGGATTGAAGGCCCACCCGCCCGGGCCGTTCGCGTCCTCGTTGCTGATTCTTTCTAATATTGGAAGGTCTGTACATTGCGGAAGTTAGAGAGCTCCGTGTCGGGGATCAGCCAGGTCGATACTGCTCCGGAGTTGCAACCGTCGATGTAGAACTGTTCGCCGGAAGCGAGGGAGAAGGGATGCCAGACGCTGGCCCCGGGGTTCATCTGTGGTTTTTCCTGAAACACCGTCCGGGACCCGCTCGCATGAGTAAAGACGGGTAGGCGGTCGACTTCCAGACTCATGGTCTGGGGCGTCTCGCCCCGATTGCGAAGCACGGCATAATAAGTGCCCGTCGACAGCTGCAACTGCTCAAAACCGCAATTGTCGAGGTATCGTGTTAGTTCCGAACGTACTCCTCGCATCACCTCGCAATCCGGGGGAATGGGTAGTATACTTGCAAACCATTCTAGGTGGGTGAACTCTGGTATTTATACCAGTAATCCGGTAACGATATGCTCAAACTTCTAAAAACCCTCCTGGGCCTCTCCCGGAGTACGGTATCCCCGGAGGACCTCGCTAACGGCACCGTGATCGACGTCCGTACTCCCGCCGAATTTCACCGGGGGCACGGGGCGGAAAGTATTAACGTGCCGCTCCAACAGTTGGAGGACGCGCTGCCGCGGCTACAAAAACTGAACCAGCCGCTCATTACTTGCTGCCGCTCGGGCAGTCGAAGCGCCCTAGCCGCCCGACAGTTAAACAAGGAGGGGATCCGTACCATCAACGGGGGAACTTGGCAGAGTGTCCAGGAACAAAGCGGGTAGGTGACCCGGGCAGCCTAAAACTCCACCGCCTCCGCAAAGCCCCCCTGGGCCTCCACGGCCCGGAACCGCGCCCAGGCGGCGTCGACGAGGTGCTGCGTGAGCGTTTCGAGGTAGTAGCTGCCGGCGGCGGGGTCGGCGAACTGGTCGAGGCCGGCCTCGAGGCGCAGCAGGTGCTGGATGTTGAGGGCCATGCGCCGCCCGAAGGGGGTAGGGGGCACGTCGCCGCCCTCGGCCGGGGCCAGGAAGAGCTGGTCGGCGCCGCCCGTCACGGCCGAGAGGGCCTGGGTGGTGAGCCGCAGTAGGTTAGCGTCGCGGTCGTCGGTGAGGGTGGCCAGGTCGGTGTGGGCGGCAATGCAGACGGGCGCGGCATCTTCGACGCCGAACCCCTTCAGCACGTTGGCCCACAGGATGCGCAGGGCGCGCAGCTTGGCGATGTCCACGTAGTAGGAGGTGCCCACCGTAAAGGCGAACTGTAGGTGGGCGTTGACGATGGCGGGGGGGTAGCCCCGGTCGTGGAGTTGCTGCAGGTATTCGGCCCCCTTAGCGATGGCCAGGGCAAGCTCGGTATCCGCCGTGTCGGGACCGTTATTGAAGCCCGCCGCGTTCACCTGCAGGACGCGGAATTCCGGCATCCAGCGGTCCACGAAGTTCAGCAGACGGATGAGCGGGGGGAAGGGTGGCTCGCTCCAGTCGAGGAGGGGGTCGAAGTCTACCGATCCCCGGATCTGATGCAGGGCGTAGCCCTCCTTGCGCAGGTACTTCACGAGGTCGCGGAAGAGCTCGGCGGGGTCCTGGCCGGGGTAGCGCAGGGCGCAGTGCAGGGAGACGTAATCGAGGTGGATGCCCGACAGCAGCTCGCCGACCTCCTCGGCTTCCGGCTGGTGAAACAGCCGGAACAGCAGGGCCTCCGCCCCCTGTTCGAGTGCCGCGATCGCCGTGCCGTTCGTTTCCGCGCTGCTGTCGCCATCGACGTATGCCCCGACTTCCCAGCCCGCCGGACGGTCCAGCGGCGGGCGGGCCTCCACTTCCGCGGCGGTGTAGAGGGGGGAGAGCCGCAACTGCTCGTCTACCGCCGCGTCAAGCCCGGCCACGTCGCGTCCCTGCAGTTCCTTACGGGCCCGGCCGAGCCAGTCGGCTTTATCGGAATCGGGGAAGTGGGGGGAAGCGGCAGCGCGGTTCATGGACGGAAAATTAGCGATGCGTAAGGTAGGACTTTTGCCCCCGCTAGCGAAGCGGCTTCCGCAGGCCCAGCTGCAGGCCCGCCATCCAGTAGCGCTCGGGCAGGGCTGCCCCGGGGCGGGTAAAGGAGCCGGGGTAGTGCTTGAAGAAGGGCTCCAGCAGCAGCTGGGTGGTTCGCTCTTTGCCCAGGAAGTAGGTGGTCGTGAGGGAGGCCGTCCAGCCCACCCCGATGTTGCTGCGGTAGTTGCCGCTGTGCTGTAGGGCCCGGGGCTCGGCGAAAGCGGGGTCGATGTAGCGGCCGCGGACGCGGGTAGTCAGGTTGATGATCGGACCGGCGTTCACGTTCAGGCGCAGCCGCCGGCCGGGCACCTCGTAGCTGGCCAGCAACGGCAGCTCCAGCAATTGTAGGCGGTTGGTAGTCCGTTCGAGGCTCATCTGCTGCTGCACACGGACGGCCTCGTACTCGAGCCGGTTGCGGATCTCGGCGTAGGTCAGGCCCGTCAGCACCCGAAAGCGTTCGTTGAGGCGGTAGCGCAGGCGCAGGCTCACCTGGAAACTCGCCGTGGGGAACTCGCTCACCTCCCGCGCATCGCGCAGCGGTCGGGCACCCTCCGCCCCGGCCCCGAAGGACTGGTGGGCGTAGGCAGCCCCAATCAGCCCCTCCAACTCGAAGCGGCGGCGGCTGGCCCGGAAGGGCGCGGCGGCGGCGGATAGGTCGGGTAGGGGGAGCGCGCGGTCCACTAAGGCGTCCGGGTCGGTAAAGGGCAGGGGACTGACAGCCACGAGCGGGACAGCGCGTTCATCCACCACCGAAGCCGGTGCCCTCTCGGGCGCGTCCGCCGGTGCGGAGTGGGAGTGGGTGATCGGGGAATGGTTGTCCGCGACGTTGACCAAACTCCCGTTGGCGAGATCGGTAGCTCGCTCTTGCTCGAAGGGAAGATTTGGCACTGCATCCGTACTGACCACGGCAGCCGGTTCCACTTCCCTTTGCTGTGATCGGGCAATCTGGGGGGCGGTGGCTCCGGCACGGGGACCGGCAGCCGGTTCAGCTCCTGGCACCTGCGGACCCGCCCAGAGCAAGTAGGTGAGTCCGGCCGCAAATAGCAGCAGCAATAGGGCCGCGTAGCTGCGGTAAGCGGCGGGGCGGCGGGCGGCTACGATGCGTGCCCACATGCCGGCGGGGACGGGCGCCTGGCGCTGGGCCAGCTTATCGGCAAAGAGGTGGTCGAGGCCCTCCCCCTCGGGGATGGGAGCCTTGCGCGCGGCGATCTTGGCCCAGAGGTCCTGGGGCACATCGGGCCGGCGATCGCCGAGGCCCTCCCGGAAGCGGTCGTCGATGGAGCTCATATGGCGATGCGTTGGCGGATTTCGATTTGCTGTTGCAGGACTTTGCGGGCCTTGAGCAGCTGGCTGCGGGAGCTGGCCTCCTGGATGCCGAGCATGTCCCCGATCTCCTTGTGGCTGTACCCCTCGATGGCGTAGAGGTTGAAGACGATGCGGTAGCCGTCGGGCAGGCCCTGGATGAGTTGCAGCAGCTCGCGCTCCCCCAGGTCGGCGTAGGCGGTGGGGGCCCCGGTGCCCTCGGGGACGTTGTCGAGGCCGGTCTGCTCGAGGGTAAAGCGCTTGCGTTGGTAGGTCTTGAGGGCCACATTGACGCACAGCCGCCGGGCCCAACCGGCGAAGGACCCCTTGAAACCGTACTGTCCGAGCTTGGCGAACAGGCGCACGAAGGTGTCTTGCAACACGTCCTCGGCTTCGGCCTGGGTGCGGCAGTAGCGTTGGCACACGCCCATAAGGAGGGGGGCATAGCGCTCGAAGAGCGCCCGCTGGCAGCGGTCGTCGCCCCGCAGGGAACCGTCGATCATGTCCTTTTCCTTCATGCTCAGCATTGGCCGGGGAGGGGAGTTTAAAGGTAAGACACGCCGGGCGGAAGTTTCGTGGCCCGACCCACGCTTATCTTCGGGCCCGATGCCGCCCTCCGCCCCCCGCACTTCCTACGCCCTCCTCATTCCGGCCTACCTGCTGCTGTTTGCCGCCTGCTACGCGGCCCTCTACGCTACCGGGGTGGTGGGTACCCTGCCCGACGCGGCGCGGCTGGTGCAGTGGGACGCGGCCTTCTACGACGCCATCCGCGCGGAGGGCTACCACTACACGCCCGGGAAACCTGACAGTGCGGGTTTTTTCCCCCTTTTTGCTTACTGGTGGAAACTGCTGGGGGTGGGGCCGGTGACCATCAGCCTCCTCAACGGGGCCATCTACGCGGTCAGCCTCTACTACCTCTGCCGCCTACTGCGGCCGGACGGCGTGGTGCTCGGCCTGTTCATGTCCCTGCCCTTCCTCTTCTTCCTGTTTACCCCCCTGTCGGAGGCGCTCTACTTTGCCTTCACCACGGCGCTGCTCTACGGGCTGGTACGCAAAAGCCCCTGGCTGATCTTCACCTCCCTGCTGCTGGCCGGACTCACCCGGCCCAGTTTTCTCTTCCTGGTGCCGGGGCTGGTGGGTATGGCCCTGATGGCCCGCCCCCGCGACGAAGCGTTCCGTTGGGAGCACTGGCGCGCCATCCTCCTGCAGTACCTCCTGCCGCTGCTGTTGGCTACCCTGGTGGTGGCCTGGGTGCAGTACGTGCAGGTGGGGGATGCCCTGGCCTACTATAAAACTCAGTCGACGGCCTGGGGCCGTTCCTTCGGCTGGCCGGTCTTCCCGCTGGGCCGGGAAGCGACGGGCTCGATCGTGCTGCTGACCCGCTTCAATTTTTGGATAGGGATGGGGGTGTCGCTGCTCGGACTAAAGTACCTCGTAGAGTGGCTCGGGCGAGGCCGCCTGCGGTCCGCCGTACAACCCATCGAGCTGCTCGCGGTGATCTACCTGACCATGAGTCTGCTCAGTATCGTCTTTTTCAACCCCGAGTGGTACTGGTGGCCACGGGGGGAATACAGTGCCACCTACCTCACGGGGCTCAACCGTTACCTTCAGACCTCTCCTTTCTTGCTGGTGTTCCTGGTGTTTCTCTTCCGGCGGCAACGCCCTGGGCTCAGCGCGCTTGGGATTGGATTACTGGCCACTCAACTGCTCTGGCTACTGCTCGACTACCGCTACTACGTACACATTCAGCATTACCTGCCCTTCGCGTACGTGACCCTGCTCCTGCTTCCCTACGTCGTTTACCACTACTTCCGCTGGAAGCCGCTGGGCTACGCGATCGTGGTCGTGTCCTTCTGCCTGCAGGTCTACATGTTCCACTACTTCCTCACCGGGGTGCAGGTGGACTAGGGCGGCGGCGCGCGGGTGCGGGGAACCTCAGCAGCCGGATTACCGGAGGTCGCTAGCCGTGGTCAAACAACCCATATCTTCCCCCTCCGAAACGCCAGCTCAATGTCGCTACCCAAGTTCGCTGCCCTTTTCCTGCTTACCCTGCACCTGCTGGCCTGCCAGAACGGGAAGAATGCAACATTCCAGGGCTACGCCGGGGAGGCGACCGACAAGATCCAGCTGAATCAGGTGGGCTACTACCCCGACCAGCGCATCCAGTTCACCTACGCGGACATTGGCGGGGACGCGGGTGCGGAGGACGTGGCGCGGATAGACAGCTTTTACCTCACCGACCTTAGCGGGAAAGCCGTGATCCGCCGCGGACGATTGGGTGCGCAGACCGATTGGACCGACCTCGCCGGCGTCATCGCCCGGCCCACCGAAACCGCCCCCCTGCCCGTGGGTGACTACCGCATCTACATTTCCGGAGTGGGCTATTCTTACCCGCTGCACGTAGCCGATCGGGTACTCCACGAGGTTTTCGACGGTTCCGTGCGCGGACTGTACTACCAGCGCGCCTCCCAAGAACTGACCGAAGAGTACGCCGGCAGTGGGCCCGCGCCGCCGGCCACCCGGATACCGACGTGCGCTACCACCCCTCGAGCGGCCACGCGGAGGGGAGCTTTTCCAGTCCGGGCGGCTGGTACGACGCGGGCGACTTCAATAAGTACGTCGTGAACGGGGCCTTTTCGGTCGGCCAGCTGCTGACCCTCTACGAGGACGCCGGCGACCCGGCCCCCGACGGCAGCCTCAATATTCCCGAGAGTGGCAACGGGAAGAGTGACTACCTCGACGAGATCAAATACGAACTGGACTGGCTGCTGACCATACAGGACGACGACGGCGGGCTCTTCCACAAACTCACCACCCTGAAATTCGAGGGCATGGTGATGCCGGAGGAGGCCACCAATCAGCGTTACGTGGTGAGCAAAAGCACGGCCGCGACCTACGACTTTGCCGCCGCTACCGCCCAGGCTTCCCGGGTGTACCGCGACTATGATTCGGGGTATGCCGATCGCCTGCTGGCTGCTGCCCGCCTGGCCTGGCGGTGGGGGCAGGCAAATCCCGCCGTGTTCTTCCGCAACCCCGACGACGTCTCCACCGGCGAGTACGGCGACCGGAACGCCGACGACGAGCGCGCCTGGGCCTCGGCCGAGCTCTTCGCCACGACCGGCGAGCAGGAGTTTTATAATGACCTGCAACAAAATCCACCCCGCGTCCGCTTCGGGGCCGGGGTGGGGTGGACGGCTTACATGAGCAACCTGGCGGTCTTTACCCTCCTCCGCTTCCCCAACCGGGTGCCCCGGGAAATGCAGGATAAGTTGGGCGGCCTGGTCGTCACCCTCGCCGACAGCCTCGTGCTGGAGATCGAGACAAACCCTTACCACCAGCCACTCACCGACTTGCACTGGGGCAGCAACTCCGACGTGGCCAATGCCGCCATGGTGATCGCCGCCGCCCACCGGCACGCGCCGAAGCAGGAATACGTAGCCGCGATGCGTCGCAGCGTAGACTACCTGCTCGGCAATAACCCCAACGGCGTTTGCTACCTCACCGGCTTCGGCGCGCGCTCCCCGCAGTTCATCCACCACCGCGCCAGCAGCGCCGACGGCATCGACGCGCCGGTGCCGGGACTGCTCTCCGGCGGCCCCAACCCAGGACAACAAGACCGAACAGACGGGACCACCTACAAGCCCGGAGCCGCCCCCCTGCAGCAGTGGGCCGACCAGACATCGAGCTACGCCAGCAACGAGATCTGCCTAAACTGGAACGCGCCTTTCACCTACGTGGTCGGCTACCTGGAAGCCACCCCCCTTGAGTAAATAAGGCTAAATCGCAACAAAGCCCGTCATTTTGGAGTAATGCCAGCACATCTATCACCCAATATCCATGACCATGGCTAACGATCAACTCACCTACCTCATCCAGGAAAGCATTGCTTCGATGCAGGCCGGCGGCAAAATCGCCAAGCAGGCGACTGCCGAAATTCACGACGCCGCCAGCAACCAAAAGCTCAAATCCGCCCTGCAGGAAGCCAATAAAACGGCCGAGCAGTGGCGCCAACGCGTCGACCAGGCCCTGCAGGAATCCGGCGGCAGCAGCGAGGCCGGCAACCGCATCATCGAGGCCCTCTACGAGGTCAGTAAGTCCGTGCTCACCAAGTACGACGATGACTACTCCCGCGACCTGGCCATCATCGAAACCAGCCAGCTGGCCCTCCACTACTGGATCGCCGCCTTCGGCACCATGGATGCCTACGCCAAGCGGGCCGGCCTCACCCAGACCTCCCAGAACATGGAGAAGTGCCGTAAAGAAGCCGAGCAGGCCGACAAGAAGTACACGGATATCGCCCTGGGCATTATCGAGGCGCACGGCTAGAAGGGAGGCCGGGGGGCACGCCGGCGGCAGCAACCTGTCCAGTGGGTTGACACTATAACTGTACAATGGGTAGTTTAAATCACTCAGCCCAACACCGTCGTCACCTCTACCGTTTCGTGCAGGGTGCGGTGCACCGGACAGCGGTCGGCAATCTCCAGTAAGCGCTTCCGTTGGGTGTCGTCGAGGTCTCCCTTGAGCACAACGACCCGCTCGAAGTGGTCGATCTTGGTGGGCCGTTCGCCGCTGGCCTCCATATCGCTCATGTAATCCTTTTTGTGGTTGAGGTGCACCTCCACTTCCTCCACTATCCATCCCTTGCGGCGGGCGTACATCTGAATGGTCATGGCGGTGCAGGCTCCGAGTCCGGCGCTCACCAACTCGTAGGGGCCGGGACCGAAGTCGTTGCCCCCGACCGAGATAGGCTCGTCGGCCGTCAGGTGATGCTGCCGGACCATGACCTCCGTGGTGTAGCCTTCCTGCCCCAGACGGACGGCCACCTTGTGGTCGCTCTCCAGGGGGTCGAGCTCGGGTGCCGGCAGGTAGCGGTTGGACCAGCTTGCAATCACCTGGCCGACGTAGTGGCTGTCGCGGTTGCTGGAAAGCAGGTGATCGGCCCCGTCCAAGCTCACAAAACTCTTGGGGTGGCGGGCGGCGGTGTAAAGCTTGGCGGCCTCGTCGATGTGGACGGTACGGTCCTGCGGAGAATGTAAGATGAGGATAGCGGCTTCCAGGTGACGGATGTTGTCGGCCAGCTGGTGATTGCCGAGGTCATCCACGAACTGTTTAGCGATGCGGAAGGGGCGTCCGCCGATATGAACGGTCGCCTGCCCCGCCTGGGTGATCTCCTCGAGCTGGTCCTGAAAGTGGCGGGAAACGTGGTCTGGGGCAAAGGGCGCGCCGATCGTAGCCACCGCCTTCACGGACGGCAGCCGCCCGGCAGCACAGAGCACGGCCGCCCCACCGAGGCTGTGGCCCACCAGGAGGGCAGGGGCCCGGTGGTGTTCCTCCAGCCACCCGGCCGCAGCGATCAGGTCCGAGATGTTGGTGGTAAAGTTGGTGTCCACGAAGTCGCCCTCGCTTTCCCCGATGCCCGTGAAGTCGAAGCGCAGCACGCCGATGCCCTGTAGGTTGAGCTCCCGGCAAATGTTATGCATGGCGGTCAGCGTATTGCCACAGGTAAAGCAGTGGGCAAAGACTGCGAAGGCAGAAGGGTGGCGGTTAACGGGCAGTTCCAGCCGGGCGGAGAGTTGCTGGCCGGCGGCGTTAGAAAAGGAAACTTTTGCGGCGTTCACGTTGGTTTGTTTAAAACAATTTGTTTGTAATAATGGGCGGAAATCGTTAGATTTGTAGGACCGCTTACGGGAAGTACACGACTCAATCTACACCCATGTCGACCCATAACACCAAAACCCCGGCCGATCCCGAAGCCGCCCACCCTGACTCCACGAAGGTAACGCCCCCCGCCCGCCGACCGCCCCCACGCGGGGAGGAGCGCGATCGCCTGCGCGATATCATCGTCGTCATCGTCACCTACCCCCTC
This sequence comes from Lewinellaceae bacterium, assembly GCA_963710195.1. GTDB lineage: Bacteria > Bacteroidota > Bacteroidia > Chitinophagales > Saprospiraceae > Neolewinella. Next base: position 93,152 of record CAVPZF010000001.1, on the reverse strand, counting down.
ACGCCTACCGAAAAAACGGATAAGCTGGCCTGGAAGAAACCGTGGCTGGAGTTTGTTTCTCTACTGCTAAAGGTGGTGCTGGCCCTGTATGCGATCTACGAAGCAGTGAATAAATAGACGCTGCGCTGGGTTAGAACGCTGCGCTGTTCGAGCTCCCTGCGTTCGCGATAGCCGTTCCCTTCGGTCACCCTAGACCCTCCTACCCCAGCGCAGCGTCTAATCCAGGCGTAGCCATCTACCGGCGTCAGCCCCCTACTAATGTTCCGCGAGGTAAGCGTGCACAAACTTAATCGCCATAGCCCCCTCCCCCACGGCGGAGGCCACCCGGTTCATCGCGCCACTGCGCACATCGCCGGCGGCAAAGATGCCGGGCTGACAGGTTTCCAGGAGGAAAGGGTTGCGTTCCAGGGGCCAGCCCTGGCGGCGTTTGGGGTTAGCCAGCAGGTCGCGACCCGTAAGGATGAAGCCCTTGCTGTCAGTCATGATCTGGCCGCTGGCGAGCCACTCGGTGCGGGGGCGGGCCCCGATAAAGATGAATAGGGCGTCGGCATCCACTTCCTCGGTGGACTGGTCGTCGGTGTGCTCGAGCAGCAGGCGCTGGACGTGGTCGTCGTCGCCGCACACCTTGATGACCTCCCGGTGACCCTGCACGGTGATGCTGTCAATGTTGTCGATCTGCTCAATGAGGTAGCTGGACATGCTGGAGGTGAGGTCGGGCTTGCGCACCAGGATCGTGACGTGGGTGGCGAACTTGGAGAGGTAAACGGCCCCCTGTCCGGCGCTGTTGCCGCCGCCGACCACAAAGACGTGGCGGTTTTCGCAGGCCTTGGCTTCGGTCATCGCGGCGCCGTAGTAGACGCCCGCGCCGCTGAACTTGTCCGCGCCCTCCGCTTCCAACTTCCGGTATTCTACCCCGGTGGTGAGGATGACGGATTTGGTGCGCACGGTAGACTCGTCATCCAGCGTCAGAATTTTGTAGTTGTCGCGGATTTCGATGTTGTTGACTTCCCGCGGGCTGACGACCTCTACCCCAAAGCGGAGCGTCTGGGCCATGGCCCGGCGGGTCAGTTCCGAGCCAGATAGCCCACTGGGAAATCCCAAATAGTTTTCAATGCGGCTGCTGCTGCCGGCCTGTCCGCCCGGTGCCCGCTTCTCGATGAGGAGCGTCTTGAGCCCTTCGGAGCCGCCGTACACCGCAGCCGCCATGCCGGAGGGGCCGGAGCCGATGATGACCACATCGTAGAGGGCCTCGCTGACGGACACGCTGCGGCCCAGCTTTTCGGCAATCTGGTCGAGCTTCGGGTCGCTGAGGGACACCCCGTCCTCAAAGATGACCAGCGGCAGATCCTTTACCTGGCAGTTGTGCAGGGCCACCAATTCTTCCCCCTTGGGGCTACGGGCGTCGACCCATTCGTAGGGCAGCAGGTTGGTGGAGAGCCAGTCCTTGATGTTGTGCGATTTTGGAGAATACTGGTACCCCACCACCCGGATACCCTCAAAGGCGGGGTGGTAGCCGAGCTTCCAGTCCTCGAGCAAATCGTTCAGGATGGGATAAAGCTTTTCTTCCGGCGGGTCCCACGGCTTAAGCAGGTAGTAGTCGAGTTGGACCTCGTTAATGGCCCGGATGGCGGCTTCGGTATCGCTGTAGGCGGTTAACAGCACCCGCTTGGCCGCGGGGAAGTGGGGGCGGGCCTTTTCGAGAAAGTCCACGCCGAGCATTTCGGGCATGCGCTGGTCGGACAGGAACAAGGCAATCACTTCCCCCTTTTTCTTGAGATCGGTCACGGCGTCAAGCGCCTCCTGCGCGCTGGTGGTGCTGATGATGCGGTAATCGTCGCCGTACTGGCTGCGGAGGTCGCGCTTCAGGGAACGGAGTACCTGCTGGTCGTCGTCGACCGACAGGAGGATGGGTTTGCGGTCTTTAGCCATTAGGAGGGAACGGTAAGGGAGGGCAGGAAACGAACCTTATAACGCGGCCAGCAACAAATGGCTTACTCTACGGGGAAACAGACACGAAAAACCGTCCGGCCCGGGTCACTCTCCACCTTCACGGAACCGTTGTGGTGGTCGATGACGCGGCGGACGATGTCCAGGCCCATCCCCGTACCCTCGCCGATGGCCTTGGTTGTGTAGAACGGCTCGAAGATGCGGGTCTGAATGTCCTCGGGAATGCCAGGGCCGTTGTCCTCCACCTCCACGCAAACACAGTCGCGCTCCCGGAAGGTGCGGATGACCAGGTCCCCGCCCTGGTCGGGCAGGGCGTCCAGGGCGTTGGAAATGAGGTTAGTCCACACCTGATTGAGCTCTCCGGCCAGTGCTTTGATCTTAGGGATGTCGGTGGCAAGGTCTCTACACAGCGTGACGTTTTTCCGCTTGATCTGGTGGTAGAGCATGGTCAGGGTGGATCGGATACCCTCGTGCACATCGACCGGTTCGAGGCTGGGCTCCTGGTCCATGTGGCTGTAGGTCTTGATCGACTTGACCAGCTCGGCGATGCGCCCGCTGGCGGTCTGAATCTCGCCCACCAGGCTCTCCGTCGTGAGGTTGGTCTCAATCCACCACAGGATCGGCGCAATGGCCGCTTCGGGAACCGCCCCGGCGATCGCCTCGAGGTGCTCGGCTTCGAAACCCCAGTCGACGAAGGTATCCACCACGTGTCCCGGCTGTTCCAGGTGGTGATCGTCCATCCAATCGGTGAGGTCGTCGACCCGTTCCTCCCGTTCCAGTAAGCTGAGATCGCCGGCTTGTCCGTTGGCCCGGATGCGCTCAAAGAGGATGCCATTGATCCCGTCGACCTGCTCCGCGGTGACCCGCATGGTAACGATACTTTTAAAGCGTTCGGGCGTCTGCCCCAGGTGTTTGTGGAGTTCCTGGCTACTGCGGATCATCGCGGAGGCCGGGTTGTTTAGTTCATGGGCGAGACCGGCGCTCATTTTGCCCAGGGCCATAAGTTTCTCGTCCATCAGCCGCATTTGCTGGAAATCACGGACGCGGTTGGTCATGACCGTCACCAGGGCCTGAGTGAGGGGGTAGCTGATGTTGACCATCTCGACGAAACAGTCGCGGTGTAGCCGCAGCGCGCGGGTGTCGTGTAAGCAACTTCCGTCGGCACTGGCTTCCGTCATCCGGCTAAAGGGCAGTACGCCGGTCACGTAGGGCGCTTTCCACATACCGAGTTCCTGCCGCCGGTCCTTACTCTCGCGGGTAATGACGTAGCCCCCGGAGAGAAGCACCACCATGTGGTCGGTGGGCGTTCCCGCCTTGAATAAAGCGGCCCCCTTCGGGTAGAAGACGTAGTCGGATCGATCGATCAGCCACTGCAGAGCAGGCTCGTCCACTTCCCGGAAGATATCGAAGGCACGGAGCTCCGCGAGCAGCTCGGAGGATTTCTCTAATTGTTTCAAGGTGTAAGCTTATGGGTTCCTAACAAGGAAGATAGCGGACGGGGTCGGTGTAGGCCGTAAAGGTGGACTTATTTCAGTCCAAATACCACGCTAAGGCCGTGCTCAGCAAGGTTCATCTGCTCGGCGGTGGCTTCCCCGATCTTGCTAATCATGCGCCGTTCGCTGATGCTGCGGGCCTGGAAGCAGTCGGCGCAGCTCACCTTATCGAGGCCGGTCGTCGCATCGCTGGGAATCTGGACCATCCAGGGCACCAGTTGGTAGTGGGGTTTCCAATTGGTGATGGGCGTAACGATCCGCAGCGGCAGCTTGCCGACGCCATCCACGTTGACGATAAGTGCTGGCCGCTTCTTCGCGATTTCGGCCCCTACGGTCGGGTCGAGGTTGATGAGCCAGATTTCGCCACGCTTCATTCTTCTGCCGATACTTCGGGTAAGCAGTGAAAGCACAACAGGTCCTCATCCTCCCGGTACTCGAGCAGCATAACATCGCTGGCGACCTGCATAAGGCTATCGCGGCTAACGAGGCCCTGCTGATGGAGGTCGGTGAGCAGCCATTCGAGGAGCTGGAGCTTATCCTGCTGTTGCATGCCGGCGAACTGGGAGGAGTGTATGTCCATACCCGCTGGAACGCGCAATTATAGGATTGGTGCACGCAGGGAACGGCCAAAGGGGGATTGGTCGACAAATTGCCTTGGGCCATCGGGAAAGCTTGGTGACGTGCAACCCGACCGGCACCTTAGGGTCATTGAAGTTACCCGCACGCACAATTTATTAACCATAAATCCTTTAGTATGAAATCCTTACTTTTTTTCCTTTTGCTCGGCACCTGCGTCCCCGCCTTTGCTTCTGCGCCCGTCGAGCCCCTCATCACCCGCTCACACGTGGCGGATACCCACCTATCGCTGAGGCTGGCTAACCTGGAACAGGACCGAACCCTCGTGAAACTCTACGACCTGGACACCAAGAAAACCATATTCCGCCAAGTGGTGAAGGATCATAACGGCTTCTCGATCAACTTATCGCTGGAGCAGTTACCCGAAGGCCGCTACGTGATTTCCGTAGAGAAGGGAGATACGCTACGTCGCCAAGTCCTCCGTAAAACGAAGACGGGCATTCAGTGCAGCGACTGGAAGTAATTCCGGCCGCCGACAACCCGCGGGGAGGTTCGGGGCGTTAGGATCGCATGCGATTGCTGCTGGCCTGTTTCCTCCCCTTTTTCGTGCTCGCCTGCGGGGCCGGCGACCCGCCCGTCCCTAAACCCCGCTCGTACCCCCGGGTGAACTATCCGCAGCGGACCTACACCGCGCTCGGTGCCACCTACTGCCCCTTCACCTTTCAGCGGCCGGCTTCCACGCGGGTAGTGCAGGAGACGAGCTACTTCGATGAGGCACCGGCGGACCCCTGCTGGTTCAACCTCCAGCTCACGCCGGAGCTCAACGGCACCATCCACTTTTCCTATTACCCCATCACCTCCTTTACCCAGTGGGAGGAGTTGCGCGATGAGGCCTTCGAACTCGTCGGGGTGCACAACCAGCGCGCCAGCGACATTGAGGAGATCCTGATCCACCGCGCTGCGGCCCGGGTGCACGGCGTGGCCTTCGATATTGCCGGACCAGCGGCCAGCCCCTTCCAATTTTTCGTGACTGACAGCACCCGCCACTTCCTGCGTGGGGCGCTCTACTTTGAGACTCAGGTAAATCCCGACTCTCTCGCCCCCGTCATCGACTACGTGAAGGAAGACCTCGCGCACATCCTGGAAACCCTCACGTGGACGGATTAGCGGGCCTGGCGAAATTTCGCTCGCCCTAACGTAAATTGCCCCTACCATGAGGGCAAAGACCGCCAACGAACGCATCATATTCGGCTTGAAGGTGAAGCAGCTGCGGATGCAGCGGCGCTTCAGCTTTGACCAGTTGTCCAAGCAAACGGGCATTTCGCTGTCGTACCTCAACGAGATTGAGAAGGGCAAGAAGTTTCCAAAGCCCGAAAAGGTGGACCAACTCGCGGCCGCCCTCGGTACTACCACCGCGTCGCTGACCGACGGCAACCTGGGCCGCGAGCTGGCGCCCGTGAGTGAGCTGCTCCAGTCTAATTTTCTCAACGAACTGCCTCTGGAGCTCTTTGGTATCGAGCTGAGTAAAGTGGCCGAGATCATTGCCGCCGCCCCCCTGCAGGTGGGCGCCTTCATCAGTACGTTGTTGGAGATCAGCCGCAGCTACGCCCTGCGGGAGGAGAATTTCTACTTCGCCGCCCTGCGCTCCTACCTGGAGCTTAACGCCAATTACTTCCCCGAACTTGAGCGGGCCGTGGAGGCCTTCGCCGACCAGCACCAGCTGCCCGGTATCCGCCCCCTGCCGCCCCGCCTGCTTGGGGAGTTACTGGAGGACCGCTATGGCTACGACATCGTAGCCGGCGGCCTCGACGGCCAACCCGCCCTGGCCCACCTGCGCTCCGTTTACCTGCCCGAAAGCGGCAAACTTCTCCTCAACGGTAAGCTCACGCCCGTACAGCGGGGCTTTCAGTTCGGTAAAGAACTCGCCTTTCACTACCTCAAGCTGAAGGAGCGGGCCAACACCAGCAGCATCCTGCGCGGGCGGGTCTTCGAAGAAGTCCTTAACCACAGCAAGGCCACCTACTTCAGCGTGGCGCTGCACCTGCCCCTCCGGGCCTTTACCGACGAGTTGCGGACCTTCTTCGCCCGGCCGACCTGGGAGGCTTCCGCCTTTCACCACCTCCTGCTGCGTTTCAATGCTACCCCGGAAATGTTTTACCACCGGCTGACCAACGTGCTGCCGCAGTTCTTCGGCCTCGGGGAACTGTTCTTCCTCCGTTTTGCCCACGACAGCGGGAGTGAGGGCTTTGTCATCGACAAGGAGCTCCACCTTAGCCGCCGCCACCATCCCCACGAGAATGGTCTCTTCGAGCACTACTGCCGCCGCTGGGTTAGTATCCACCTGCTGCGCGAACTGGACGGAGATGCAGGGGCCAACCTCCGCATTGAGGCCCAGCGCAGCCGCTACTACGGGACCGAAGATGAATACTTCTGCATTACCCTGGCCCGCACCGATCATCCGCGCCCGGGCAAGAACGTCAGCGTGACCCTCGGCCTGCTGGTCACCGACGACCTGCGCCGCGAGCTCGCCTTCCTGGACGACCCCGCCGTGCCCTACGTCATTGTCAATACGACCTGCGAGCGGTGCCCGATTCGGGACTGCCAGGTACGCGCCGCCCCGCCCTCCGTCGTTGAGCACCGCGAGCACTACCGTGCCGTGAAGGAGGCCCTCAGCGCGTTGGAATAGCGCCCAGGATCCGCGCGACTGCTGCTGGTAGTTCCAGTCGCTCCTGATCCATGACCGCCAAGGCCCAGCCCTGTAGTTGCGCGCGCTGCGCTAGGTAGAATTGCTCCGTCTGTCCGGGCGTAGCTACGAGAATGGCCCGTTTGTCCAGCGCCCGCAGATCCATCATCGTTGAGTAGCCGGGCCGGGCGACGACGCAGCGGGCTGCCGTGACCAGCTGGTTCAGGGTTGGGGTATCGGCGTAGGGTAGGGAGGTAGGCTCCCCGGTGGTTAGCGGGGTACCCTCGGGCAGCCCCCGCACGAGCCGGTAGCTATAGGGCAGGTTGGGTAGCTGGCGCAAAATGATTTCTTCCAAATGGGTACGCATGGGCTCCGGACCCGACAGCAGGATCAGCAGGTCGAAGGGATCCAGGCCCGCGCTCGGGGTGAGGCGGCTTAGGGGACCAATGTAGTGGACCGGCGCAAAGCCCGTAGCGGCCGAGAGCTTCCCGCTCAGGCGGTCATGGCCGGGGTCATCGGGTACCCAGAACTCATCGAAGTGCCGCAGCTGCCAGGTATAGGCGGCGGACGCGGGTGCGAAGTGAGTAATGGGGTGTAACTGATGGGTCAGGAAGACGGAGGGCACTGTGGAATGGTAGCACCCGAAGCGGCTGTCCGATACGATGCGATCCACGCCTAATTTTCGCACGAGGGCATCCGTAGCCCGACATTCGGCGCGGATGGTTTTCGTCCAGTGCAGGAGTTGCCGGGCGACGTTCCAGGCCATGCGCTTGCTGCCGTAGGTGACGCGGTAGGCGGGCAATTCGTATATGGCCTGCCCCGGCAATTCCCGGCGCAGCATGGCGGCGGCCGGTCCACTACTCGCCCAGCTGATGCGGTCACCTTCGGCCTCGAGCCGGCGGGCGAGGGCGAGGCTCCGGCTGGCGTGGCCGAGGCCCCAGTCGAGGGGAGTGATCAGAGTATGCATGTGTCTTACAACGCCTGCGGCCCCAATAGTTCGTATTCCGCAGATTGCCCTCCTGCCGCTTCATGCCGTTAGGGCGTTCGACGTGCCGCCGCGGGTTTAGGGCCTCTAAAACGCGTACCGCAGCACTCCCCGCACGAAGCGCGGTGCTCCCGGCGTAAAGTGGATCTCTTCCACCGGGGCCGCTTCGTTAAACAGGCGCGACTCGGTAGCGAACTGGGCTTCCCGCCAGTCGACGTCCAGTAGGTTCTCCACCACCAAACCGAGGGACAGGGCGCCGAAGCGGTAGTTGATATTAGCATCCACGAGGAAGTAACCGGCGGCGACGATGGAGTTGTCTTCGTTGGCGGGGCGGTCCCGGACGTAGCGGTAGCGGATGCCGCCGGTAAGCGCGTCGCGTAGCACATTAAGGCCGCCGGTGCTGGTGAGGTCGGGTGCCAGGGGGATGTAGTCGGCCCCCTCCGGCTCGTTGAGGCTACGGGCAAAGGCATAGTTGACGTCGGCGTCGGCGAAGAGCCAGTCGGTGAGCTGGTAACGCAGGCCCAGGTCAAGGCCGAGGCGGCGGGTTTCTCCGCTGGGCTCCACGATACCGGCGTCGCCGACGTACACGAATTCCTGCTCCAGGTAGAGGTACCACAGGGCGGCATTCAGAAAGAGCCGTCCGGTAGGCCGGTAGATGCCCCCCAGGTCGGCCCCATAGGCTGCGGGCAGGATGGCGTCGGCCGAGCGGTTCAGCACTACCCGGGTATCGTTGGCGTGAAAGCCCTTGCCGGTCTTGAGGTAGAGCTGAAGGTCGTTGTTGGCGGTATAGAGGAAGTTGAGCTTGGGGCTGACGGCCACCTTACGCTGTTCCTGCCGGGCGTAGGTGACCTGCAGTTGATCGACGTAGTCGAAGGTGAAGTGGTCGATGCGCAGGGCCGGATGGATGCGCCACCGCCCGAAGGCCAGTTCGGTACCGACGAAGGCGAAGAGGTTGGTCTCGTCAATATCCCCGAGTTGCAGCGGCTCCAGGGTTTCCCGGCGGTTGCGGGTGCGGCTGAGCTGAATGTCGTCGACGTTGTCGTAGCGTAGCCCGATACCGGCCCGGAGCCGGCTCTCGCCCCCGTCGGTGCGGAAGGTTCTGCTCAACTCCGACTGTACGCCGAAGATCCCGCGGTCCTCGGCCTGGCGGATTTGGTCGCCGTTGACTGGATCTTCGAGGAAGAAGGTGAAATTGGAGAAAAGCTCGAAGTCGTAGCGGGAGTAGTAGGCGTTGGTCCTGACGAAGGTGTTGCGGTCGACCACCTGCACGAACTCGCCGGCCAGGTTGCTGCGGCCGGTGGTGCCGCCCTCCGTGTCGTCGATGGCCCCGAAGCGGCCGATCTGTCCGGACTGGATGGCACGCAGGGGGATTTGCCCGGAGGCATCCCATTTGCTCTCGAAGTGGGAAGCCAGGATCGACAGGCGGTTCCCGTTCTCCAGCTCGGTGCTGTAGCGGCCCAGAAAATTGAGGCGGTTGAAGTGCTGGCTCGACTCGAAGGGACCGTCGGTCAGGGTGTATTCGGTAGCTAGGTAGGCGTGGCTGCGTTCGCGGTCGAGCAGGTCGAACAGCCCAACCAGCCGCAGGGTGTTGAACGAGCCGGCCTCGGCGGTGATCAGGGAGTGGTCCAGGCGGTCGCGCAGGGAAAAATCCACGTATCCGGCCGTGGCGAAGTTGCCGCGGTCGGCGTAGTAAGGGCCCTTGCCATAGTTGACCTTTTCGATGGTTTCGGGAATAACAAAATGGAGGTCGGCATATCCCTGGCCGTGGGCGTGGGAGACCATGTTCACCGGCATGCCTTCCACCGAGATGGCTACGTCCGTCCCGTGATCAATATCGAAACCCCGCAAAAAGATTTGCTCCGCCTTGCCGCCGCCGGCGTGCTGCCCGATGATGAGCCCCGGCACCCGGCGCAGGACGTCCTGCGCGGAGTTGACGGGCCGCAGGCGGGCGTCGATTTCGGTCACTACGTTCAGGGCGGCTACCGACGGGCGCACGGTGATGGCGTCGAGGTCGAAGAAGGACTCCCTGAGTACAATGGTCACCGGTGCCAGGTCATCCAGTACGCGGAGCCCAACGGTCTCGAAGCCCAGGTAGGTCACCTGCAGGCTGTCGCCAACCTGCACGCCCGGGAGTTGAAAATTCCCGAGTTCGTTGGTGTGCGCGTGCGCGTTGGCGTTGAGGTGGAGGATGTATGCGCCGATTGCGGGACTGCGGTCGGCCGTGAGTATCCGTCCGCTCAGCGACTGAGCGCAGAGGGTAGTAGTAAGGAATATCTGGAAGAGGAGGAGGGGAAGTCTTAGGGTCATGGGGGCCGGGGTCGTAAGCGCAACGGGTATCCAGGCCTGGTGGAATGGCAACCTGGTGCTGGCAGGGAGCCTGGATGTACGAGAAAGGGCACCCAACGGTTTGAGGCAACGCGGAGAAGCGGAGTCAGGCCGCTACATAAACAGGACTTCCTCCAGTTGGGGCGGATTCCGGTGGCTCTGCCAGAGGCTGTAAACAAGGGCCAGGATAGCTCCCAGGCCTACCGTTATGGGAAGGACCACGAAGGGGATGTAAGTGAATAAACCCAAGGAAGACTCGGCGATCTGCTGCCCGGCTTCCTGTCCGGCCGCCAGGACTTCGTAGGCGATCCAGGTGAGGGCGCTAAGGGCGGCGCAGATCGCTAAGCGGGGGTTGATGCGGTCTTTCAGCGGCTGCGGATTCATGGTGGATTCCTTCACGGCGGGGTGATCGCGGAGGGTCAGCATGGCTTCGTTGCGGGCGGCAACGGTGCGGAGGTTGAAGCGCAGCGACTTGCCCTGGGTGAGGCGGGCAATGAGCAGCGTGTCCTCCTTATAGGATTCCACCCGCATCAGGTGGTTGGCGGGGATCAGTTCGGCGCCCGCGGGCATTTCCCCCTGGCGAAGTCGCAGGAGCGCGGCGGGGGCCTCAGCACGGGGCACCGTCAGCGCACCTACCCCGGTGGTCGAAATAAACAGGTAAGTGCGGTGCCCGGCGTCGGGCGGGGATTGTGTTGGCCAGTAGTTCATGTAATCCGGATCAAGCAAATGCGGGTCCTGCTAAAAAGCAGCCGGTATGGTCAATGTTCTTATAACTGCGAGATTGAATTTTTAGTATACCCCCACACCGGTGCCCCGCCGCCCGCTTTCTTACCTTCACGCGCATGACGAATCGCGCTTGGCTGTTGCTGATGCTGTTTTGCCTGCTGCTGCTGAGCGCCTGCCGGGCGGGAGGCTGCGGGTGCCCCATGTTTTAGTGCGGGATTCCCGTTACATTTGTTGACTTTTTCGTGAGCTGCGGCGTTCACCTGGCAGCACCTAATACTTCGCGCGGGTACTGAAAGTGAATGCTGACTTGCCCTTTTGCGTCTGACTACGTTGCGAAGCCTCGCCGATGCGCCAGTGTCGCCTACGTTTCCCACCTGGTCAGTCACAAAAATCGCATCACCCTTTCACGTCTAGCGACCGCGTAAAGTATAGCGTAAGAATTCGATAAAAAACCACCGCAGACTATGGCATTTGATATTGAGCTGATCAAGAAAGTTTACGAAGACCTACCCGGTAAGGTAGCCGAGGCCCGCCAAAAACTCGGCAAGCCGCTCACCCTGACGGAAAAGATTCTCTACACCCACCTCCACCCCGAAAGCCCGCTCCAGCAGTACGGCCGGGGCAAAGATTACGTCTTTTTTGCCCCCGACCGGGTCGCCATGCAGGACGCCACGGCCCAGATGGCCCTCTTGCAGTTCATGATGGCCGGCCGCGATAACGTGGCGGTCCCCTCGACGGTGCACTGTGATCACCTCATCCTGGCCGAGACCGGAGCTGACGAGGACCTGGCCCGCGCCAACGACGAAAACCGGGAGGTCTACGACTTTCTCTCCACCGTCTCCGACAAGTACGGCATCGGCTTTTGGAAGCCCGGCGCCGGGATCATCCACCAGATCGTACTCGAAAATTACGCCTTCCCCGGCGGCATGATGATCGGTACCGACAGCCACACGCCCAACGCGGGTGGACTCGGCATGGTCGCCATCGGCGTGGGCGGGGCCGACGCCGTCGACGTGATGGCCGGTATGCCCTGGGAACTCAAGATGCCCAAGGTGATCGGCGTTAAGCTGACCGGGAAGCTCAACGGCTGGACCAGCTCGAAAGACGTCATCCTCAAAGTGGCCGGCATTCTGACCGTGAAGGGAGGAACCGGAGCGATCGTCGAGTACTTCGGCGAAGGGGCCCGCAACCTCAGCTGTACCGGCAAGGGAACGATCTGCAACATGGGCGCCGAGATCGGGGCCACCACTTCCACCTTCGGCTACGACGAAAGCATGAGCCGCTACCTGAAGGCCACCGACCGCGCCGACGTGGCCGCACTGGCCGACCGCGTGGCCGAGCACCTGACCGGCGACGCCGCGTGTTACGCCAATCCCGAGCAGTACTTCGACCGGGTGATCGAGATCGACCTCTCGACCCTGGAACCCCACATTAACGGTCCCTACACCCCAGACCGCGCCTTCCCGATCAGTGAATTTGCCGCCGCGGTGGATAAGTTCGAGTTTCCACCCGTGTTGGAGGTAGGCCTCATCGGCAGCTGTACCAACTCCAGCTACGAGGACCTCGACCGGGCCGCCAGCCTGGCCCGCCAGGCCAAGCAGAAGGGCCTCAAGGTCAAGAGTGAATTCACCGTGACCCCCGGATCGGAGCAGATCCGCTTCACCGTGCAGCGCGACGGCATCCTCGATGCCTTCGAGGAGATCGGCGGCGTCGTACTGGCCAATGCCTGCGGACCGTGCATCGGACAGTGGGCGCGCCACACCGACGATCCCAACCGCGCCAACTCCATCCTGACGAGCTTCAACCGGAATTTTGCCAAGCGCAACGACGGCAACCCCCAGACCCGGGGATTTGTCGCCAGCCCCGAGATCGTGACGGCGATGTCGATCAGTGGCAGCATGAAGTTCAACCCCCTCACCGATACCCTAACCAACGAGCAGGGCCAGGAGGTGAGGCTTGACCCGCCCACCGGCGTGGAACTGCCTCCCCGCGGCTTTGCCGTTGAGGACGCCGGCTTCCAGGCCCCGGCCGCAGACGGCAGCGGCATTGAGGTACGCGTGAGCGAAACCAGCGACCGCCTGCAGCTGCTCGAGCCCTTTAAGCCCATACAGCCCGGTCAGGTGACCGATATGCGCGTGCTCATTAAGGCCAAGGGCAAGTGTACCACCGACCACATCTCGATGGCCGGCCCGTGGCTAACCTACCGGGGCCACCTGGAAAACATCTCCCAGAACTGCCTCATCGGGGCCGTCAATGCCTTTAACGACAAGACCAATACGGTCCTCAACTACCTCACCGGCGAGTACATGGCCGTACCCGACAGCGGGACGACCTACCGCGACAACGGCGTCGGACAGCTTGTCGTCGGCGAGGAGAATTACGGCGAAGGATCGAGCCGCGAGCACGCCGCCATGGAGCCTCGTTTCCTGGGCGTCCACGCCGTGCTGGTGAAGAGTTTCGCCCGCATCCACGAGACCAACCTGAAGAAGCAGGGCATGCTGGCCCTCACCTTCGTCGATCCCGAGGATTACGATAAGGTGCGCCAGGACGATAAGGTGAGCCTCCCCGACTTCGCGGCTATGGCCCCGGGCCGTAACCTCACCGTAAAGCTGGACCACGCCGACGGCAGCCAGGAAACCTTCGAAGTGGCCCACACCTACAATCAGGCCCAGATCGACTGGGTAAAGGCAGGCAGCGCCCTCAACAAGATCCGCCAGGAACTCGCCTAAGGCGTCGGTAATCAACAATCAGTTCAAGCCGTCCGCACTGCGGGCGGCTTTTTTTGTGGAGAGATACGAACACGTAGCGATAATCGGTTATGTAGTGTGTTTGTCGTGGACAGCGCGAACCCGTCAAAACACGGGTGACTTTGAAGAGAGGTTTACGTCGGGTTGTTTGCCTCCATAACCACCCAAGAATGCTTTACGCGCGCCGGAACTATTAGCTATATGAATAAAATTTTACTTGTTGGCCTCTGTCTGGGCCTTGTTACTTTCTCCCGCTGTAAGCCGGAGCGAGGCGGACCACCTGCCGAAGAATATCAACTCACCGAATCCGACATAGTTGGTAGCTGGGCCGTGGACCGCTTCAGCAGCGATTACCACGTCAGTGGGACCTTCCTGGGTGAGGACGTCGACCGGCGCGGGACCACCCGGATCAGCAACAGCGACCTGCAACTGCAATTTGGATCCGACGGCACTTGGGTGTCCACCGGACAGTATAGCCTCACCGTAGCCAGTGAAGAGCAGCAGGAAGTTACCCGCCACCAGGGTATCGGCCGGGGGGCATGGAGTTTCCGCAACGACACCCTGTACCTCGACGGCCTGGAGAATTACAGCGGTGATGGCACCTTCTCCCCCCGTCAGGCCTGCGCGGTGGCCGATTTCACGCAGTTCCTAAGCATTGATTTTATTACGCGGATCGACCAAACTGACATGGACCCGAACTACGACATCACCATCCGCACTGAGGCGGATTGGAAGATTGACCTAGTCCGCTAAGCGGTGCCGCCTTGCGTCCGTGGCTATCTCTCGACTACCTCCGCCAGATCCACCTCCATCACGCCGTCGGCGTTCATCGTGTGGAGTTCGGCGTCCACCAGATGATTGACCCAGCTGTCCTCGGCCGGGAAGGCTACCCGGATATAGTTGTCGGTGAAACCGCTTAGTAATCCCTCCGACTTCCCGTGTTCCAACAGTACCGGACGGATTTCGCCGAGGTGGTGTTCGTAAAAGGCCCGGCGTTTCTGCTCGCTGAGGATGCCGAGCATTTTGTTGCGTCGCCGGCGCTCGGCCAGGGGGACGGTGCCCGCCATCTCCGTGGCCGGGGTGTTGGCCCGCTCGCTGTACGTAAAGACGTGTAGGTAAGAGACCTCCAGCTCCTGCACGAAGCGGTAAGTTTCCAGAAAGTCCGCTTCGGTTTCGCCGGGGAAGCCGACGATGAGGTCGACGCCGATGCAGCAGTGGGGCATGACGGACTTAATGTAGGCGACCCGTTCGGCAAAGAGCTCGCGGCGGTAGCGCCGCTTCATACGGGCCAGTTGTTTGTTGTTGCCGCTCTGCAGGGGCAGGTGGAAGTGGGGCGCAAACCGGTCACTGCGGGCTACGAAATCGATCACCTCGTCCGTACATAAATTGGGCTCTATGCTGGAGATACGAAAACGGGTGATGCCTGCCACCTGGTCCAGGGCGCGGGCCAGATCGACAAAGAGGGACTTCTTACGCGGGCGCTGCCCCTCGATGACCGCAGTGCCGTTGCCGAAATCGCCGATGTTGACGCCCGTTAGGACGATCTCCTTTACGCCCCGGGCAGCGATGGCCCGGGCGTCACGGACGATCTGCTCGACGGTACTGCTGCGGCTGGCTCCGCGGGCCAGGGGGATGGTGCAAAAGGTGCACTTGTAGTCGCAGCCATCCTGCACCTTGAGGAAGGAGCGGGTGCGGTCGCCAAAACTAAAGGAGGAAACGAAACGGTCGGCCTCCCTGACTTCACCGGCGCGCACCATGCCCTTGCCGCTGCCGGAAGAAAGGCCGTCGATGTAGTCCAGGATACGAAACTTCTCGGCGGCCCCGAGGACGAGGTCGACCCCCTCGATGTTAGCGATCTCCTCGGGCTTGAGCTGGGCGTAGCAGCCGACTACGATGACCTTGGCACCCGCGTTCCCGCCCAAGGCCCTGCGGACTACGTTGCGGCACTTGCGGTCGGCAAACTCCGTGACCGAGCAGGTATTAATCACCACGACGTCGGCCCCCTCCGCAAACTTCACCTCCTGGTAACCCGCGGCCTCAAATTGGCGGCCGATGGCGGAGGTTTCGCTGTAGTTGAGCTTACAACCGAGGGTGTAAAAGGAGACGGTACCGATGGTAGACATGCGGCAAAATTAAGGAAGGAGACCGATACGCCGCGACTCCGAATGTCTACGGTGCTGCCGAATCCGCCGGAAGCCCGGGCTTGGGGCGGCAAAGAAGGATTTCCTACTTTAGCGGCCCATGTACAAGGACAAGAAGGTCGTCGTCGTGATGCCCGCCTACAACGCCGCCCTCACCCTCGAGAAAACCTACCGGGAAGTACCCCGCGATCTGGTCGACGAGGTCATCCTCTGCGACGACGCGAGCAAGGACGAAACCTCCGCCCTGGCCCGGCAGCTGGGGGTGGACCACGTCATTACCCACCCCCGCAACCGGGGCTACGGCGGCAACCAGAAAAGCCTCTACAACAAGGCCCTGGAGGTCGGCGCGGACATCATCATCATGGTCCACCCCGACTACCAGTACACCCCCAAGCTCATCCCCACCATGTGCAACATCATCGGGGAGGGGCTCTACCCGGTGGTGCTCGGCAGCCGTATCCTCGGCAAGGGCGCCCTGCGGGGCGGCATGCCCGTGTACAAGTACGTCGCTAACCGCTTCCTAACCGCCGCCCAGAACCTGCTGGTCAACTACAAGCTCAGCGAGTACCATACCGGCTACCGGGCCTTCAGCCGCGAGGTGCTGGAGGGTATCAACTTCAATGCCAACGACGACGATTTCGTGTTCGACAACGAGATGCTCAGCCAGATCATCTACCACCGCTTCGACATCGCTGAAGTGACCTGCCCCACCAAGTATTTTGACGAGGCCAGCAGCATCAACTTCGTGCGCTCCAGCAAATACGGGCTCGGGGTACTGCGGGTGTCCCTGGTGCACCGGCTGACGCGGTGGGGGCTGGCTTCGCCGGAGATTTATCGGAAGCCTTGAAGGATTTACCAATTACCATGTACGAATTACCAAGTACCCTTTACGCGTAATGCTGATGCGTGACGCGCGAACGTGTTGCGTGCGAGCGCAGCGAGAGCAGCTTGCGCAATTGTAAATGGTACCTTGTCCTTCGTAAATGGTAAATCCTCATGACCCCCCTCCCCTTCCAAGGCCTACTCTTCGACCTCGACGGTACCCTCGTGGATAATATGATGGTGCACCACCGCGCTTGGCAGCGAAAACTGCGGGAGCTGGGGCTCAACTACACCCTCGAGCGGGTGAAGGCCGACATCCACGGCGTGAACACGGAGATCCTGGAACGGCTCTTTGGGGACCGTTACACCCAGGCGCAGCGGGTGCAAATCTCGCGGCAAAAGGAGGCGGCGTACCGGGAGATTTTTGCGCCGGAACTGGTGGCAAACACCGTAGGCGGGGCACCGGAGTTTATCCGGGCCGCCTACGCCCTCGACGTGCCTATGGCCGTCGCTACCGCGGGGCCGGAGGAGAACGCCTTTTTCGTGATTGACGGACTGGAGATCCGCTCGCTGCTCGGCCACGTCGTGCATGCGGGTATGGTCAGTAAGGGGAAGCCCGACCCGGAAGTCTTCCGGCAAGCCGCCGCGGGGATCGGCGTGGACCTGAAAGATTGCCTCATTTTTGAAGACAGCGTGACCGGCGTGAAGGCCGCGAATAACGCCGGCTGCCCGGTGGTAGTACTAACGACGACCCACGCGCGGGAGGAATTTGACGGACTGGAGGTCGCCGCTTTCCGAGAGGATTTCCGCGGATTTCTCGTGGAGCGACAGGCCACCGGCGGCTTTCTGCTCGCCCAGTAGGCGCGGACGCGGGTGACAGGGTCACCGGCCGTATTTTGGGGCACCTATTATTCCGCTATGCTGGACAAGTGGCTTTCCTATTTTCGTTCCTTCGATGCCTACCTGCGGCTGACGCGCGGGTACAGTGCCCACACCCGTAAGGCCTACCGCAGCGACCTCGGCAAACTACCTGCCTACCTGGAACTGCGGGGGTGGGACATCGGGGTCCGGCAGGTGGAGCCCTTGCATCTGGATGGCTTCGTGCGCTACCTGTCCGAACTGGGCCTCGCACCGCGCTCTCAGGCCCGGCTGATTTCCGCCTTCAGGACCTTCTTCGCCTTCTTACTGGATGAGGGAGCGATCACCGTCGATCCCACGGAACTGCTGCGCGCACCGAAGCTTGGACGTAATATACCTGAGGTGCTGACCTACGAAGAGATTCGGGCCCTACTGGGCGTGATCGATCTGAGCACAGACCACGGCCTACGTGATCGGGCCCTGCTGGAGAGTCTCTACGCCTGCGGCTTGCGGGTGAGCGAAGCAACCGAATTACGGCTCTCGGACCTCTACCTGAAGGAAGGCTTCATCCGCGTCACCGGAAAGGGAAACAAGGAGCGCATCGTACCGATGGGCGGCACGGCGATTCGGCACGTAGAGATCTATCTGGAACACGTTCGCAAGGTTTTACCGCACATTCAGGATGAGAACACGGTCTTTCTTAATCGGCGGGGGGGCGGGTTGAGCCGCGTGTCGGTATTCACGGCAGTGAAGAAGTACGCTCGGGGGGCCGGAATTCGAAAGAACGTCAGTCCCCACACCTTCCGGCACTCCTTTGCTACTCACCTCATCGAGGGGGGCGCTGACTTACGGGCGATCCAGGAGATGCTGGGACACGAATCGATCCTGACCACGGAAATCTATACCCATTTGGATACTGAGTTCTTACGGGAGACCATTCTGTCGTACCACCCCGCCAATCAGCGGTAAGTCAGTTCTAAAATAATTGGGCGATGCTGGGAATAAAGAATAGTGCCAAAAAAACGAGGGATAAAAAAGCAATGAATGCAAGGCGGAATACGTCACTGCGGATATCGGCTGAATGTTTCATGGGGTACATTTTAAACTGGATAGTGATGTAGATACATCTATTGCTAAAACTATGCCAGTGTCGTGGGGGTTCGATCTGCCGCGATAGTTTAACAACACAGACAGATACGAAAAAAACCGGTGGATGGGTGTAACGGTGTATCTTAGAACGGCATAAACGCTACGAACACAAACACGCCGACTTCATGTACTACCGTACCCTGATCCTTTGCCTCCTCGTTTTTGGCACCTTCTTGCCACTTCACGCCCAAAAGCCCGTCAAACGGGCCAAGGACCGCACCGAGCGCCGCGCCAGCCAGCGGCTCGACCAGAAGGTGGACGAGGGGGTAGACAAAGCTTTCTCCGCGATTGAGGGGCTATTTAGTAAAAAGAATAAGAAGACCGCAACTCCCGCTACCGACACGGCGGCTGCGGCTACCCACACCGCGGCTGCGGGCGATGATGCAGCGGAAGTCGATGCCTCGTCTTTCCTCAGTGGCCTCCTTGGGGAGCAGGGGGATTGGGAGCCCTACACTAATCCGACGACCTTCAGCGTGGTCATGAATATGAAAGAGATCAAGAAGAATGGTAAGGAGCAGGAATCCCGCATTGGAATAGGGGCCACTTCCGACCGCTTCGCTATGCTCATGTTCGGAGAGGGGAAGGAAAGCAGTCAGTTGATCCTGAATACTGAGGACGGGAAGACCACCATGGTCACTACGGATAAGAAGGGGGAAACCGGAGGCTTCCGCATGCGCATGCCCGGCATGGGCAAGGTAGCGGAGGATATAGCTGCCGACATGGAGGACTACATGACCATGACCCGCACCGGCGAGCGCAAGACCATCGACGGCTACGACTGCGAGAAGATCCTCATGGAGGACAGTAAGCACAATATAACGACCGAGTCGTGGGTAACCCAGGACATCGACCTCAACTACCGCGACGTCTTCGGGGGGCTGGCCGGACTGGCGGGTGCGGGGAATAAAATGAGTGCCCCAACGGGCCCGGCCCCGCTCTTCGACGGCTTTCCGATCTTTACCATCTCCGACGATGGCAAGACCGTAACCGAGATGCATATCACCGACATCCGGACGGGAGCCGATATCGACCGCTCCCTCTTCGACACAAAGGATGTGGAAATCCAGGAGTTGGGCTTCTAGTAAACTAGTCAGGGAGTAATTTACTTTTACCCTAAAATCTCCCATGGCTATCCCCACCGACGCGACCGGCCGCGCTCAACTTCCCCCCGTACGGCAGATTCAGATGGTCGATTTGAAGACCCAGTACGAGCAGCTTCAGCCGGGGGTAGACGACGCCGTCCTGGAGGTGATTCGCAGCGGCGCCTTCATCAATGGCCCAGCGGTGAGGAATTTTCAGGCCGGGCTGCAGGCCTACCTGCGCTGCGAACACGTCATCCCCTGCGCCAACGGTACCGACGCCCTGCAGATCGCGCTGATGGCCCTGGGGCTCCAACCGGGCGACGAGGTCATCGTACCCGCCTTCACCTACGTAGCCTCCGCCGAAGTGATCGCCCTGCTGGGCCTGAGTCCCGTGATGGTGGACGTTGACCCCTTCACCTTCAATGTAACTGCCGAGCTGATCGCCCCGGCCATTACGGAGCGCACCAGGGCGATCATTCCCGTTCACCTCTTCGGCCAGAGTTGCGAGATGGAACCCATCGTCGCCCTGGCCAGCCAGCACGGACTCTCCATCATCGAGGACAATGCGCAGGCCATCGGTGCCGAATACACCTTTTCCGACGGCACCACCCGCCGCACCGGTACGCTCGGGGACATCGGATGCACCAGCTTTTACCCCAGCAAAAACCTCGGCGCCTACGGCGACGGCGGGGCTATTAATACCGACCGAACGGCGTTGGCCGACCGGATCCGCAGTATGGCTAACCACGGACAAAGCCGCCGCTACTACCACGATGTCGTAGGCTGCAACAGCCGGTTGGATTCCATTCAGGCCGCCATCCTCAACTGCAAGCTTCCCCAGCTGGAGGCCTACAACCACGCTCGCCGGGCCGCCGCCGCTTACTACGATCGGCACCTGGAAGGCTTCGACGGACTGCTCACCCCCGCCCGCCTGCCCACCAGCACCCACGTCTTCCACCAGTACACCCTCCGCATCGACGGCGGGCGGCGCGACGCACTGCAGCAGCACCTACAGGAAGCCGGCATACCCAGTATGGTCTACTATCCCGTCCCCCTCTACGATCAGTCCGCCTTCCGGGGCACCGCCGCCAACCAGATTGATTTTCTCCCCGTCACCGATACCCTCTGCAAAGAGGTCATTTCCCTACCCATGCACAGTGAGCTGGACGAGGAGACCCTGGCCCACGTCTGCACCGCGGTACGGGATTTTTTCGGGGAGGATGCTTAAGCAGCGGACCCCTAAGGAGAAGCTAACCCCCGACATAATATAAAACAAAATGTTTTAAATAAACAACTTCAGGCCCCTCCGGATGTTTTATTTCAGCAACAGCAAGCTGAAAATCATCCATTTATGGCACTTCCGATCGTAATGCAACAGGTCGACTCCCAGATGCTCTCGGAGATGGGCTACCTGCGGGCGGCCAGCACCCTTTTCGTGAAATTCCGCAATAACGGGGCCGTCTACGCCTACTTCGGCGTACCCGCCGAGCACTGGCACCGTCTCCGGGCCGTAGCGAGCATCGGCCGCTACATGCAGCGCCACATTTTCAAGCAGTACGCCGCCGCGCGCATCTCGGAGGGCAAGAAGAAAGTGGCCGATACGGCGGACACCGCCGAAGCAGCGTAGGCCAGCCTTGAATTTGCATGCTACATTTAAAATTCACACCAACGCCGCCTTGCCGAAGCGCCGGCGCACTTTATCCATGGCGAGTAGAAGCTGGCTGTTTTCCTGCGTATCCGTAAAGAGATCCAGCTGGGTATGGCCGCTGGCGAGGCGGTCGAAGCGGACGCCAACGAGGCGGATGCACTGCCGCCGGGTGAACAGCGCCCGGAAGAGAGTTTCCGCGGCCGGTACGAGCTGCTGGTCGTGGGCGGTAAAGGCAATGCGCTGCTGGCGGGTGTAGGTGTTGAAGTCGGTATAGCGAATCTTGACGGTAATGCCCGCCGTGAGCCGCCCTGCCTGCCGCAAATCGAAAGCCAGTTGGGCCGTCATGCTGCGGAGCTTGCGGAGGAGAAATTCCACGTCGATGGTGTCCGTCTGGAAGGTATGCTCGGAAGAGAAGGACTTTCGCTCGGTGTGGGGCACCACGGGCCGGTGATCGATGCCGTTGGCGCGCCGGTGAAATTCCCGACCCGAACTCCCGAATTCCCGCTCCAGGAGCGTCACCGGCACCTGGCTCAGCGTACCCGCCTTGCGGATGCCCATCAGGCTCATCTTGCGTGCCGTGACCGCGCCGATGGAGGGGATCTTCCGCACGGGTAGGGGAGAGAGGAAGGCCCGCTCCGCCCCGTCGGCCACCCAGCCCGAGCCGTTGGGCTTAGCCTCCCCGGCCCGCACTTTAGAAACCAATTTATTGATGGATAGGCCGGCGGAAACCGGCAATCCCGTCTCGCGGATGATGCGCTGCCGCAACTCCCCGCTCCACTTTACACAGCCGATGTGGCGGTCCATGCCCGAGATGTCCAGGTAAAATTCGTCGATCGAGGCCTTCTCGTACACCGGCCCCTCCTCGGCAATGATGTCCGTCACCATCTCCGAATGCTGCTCGTAACTTTCGAAGTCGCCCCGAATCGTCTTCGCATCCGGGCACCGCCGCAGCGCGATCGCCATGGGCATACCGGCGTGGATGCCGTAGCGCCGGGCTTCATAACTGCAGGAGGTGACCACGCCGCGGCCCCCGTTGCCGCCCACGAGGAGCGGAAGACCCGCCAGGGCACTGTTCTTTTTGATCTCTACGGACGCGAAAAAGGCGTCCATATCCAGGTGGAGGATGGCTCGTTGGTACATGTGTGTGGAGTGAGTCATGCCACTAGACAATTCATTGGAAGCCGGCTTCCTCCCCTTGGGGGACCGGGGGGCCAGAGCCGGCTGGGGCAAAATGTCTAGCAGCGTGAACGTAAGTAAAACAATAAACTGTTGCAAAAACGACAGCAAGCACCATTTGTGCAACAAATTGTTTTAATTTAACACCCCACCCATGGTTCCGCCCGGTGAGTTATGGGCTACTTCGCCCAGATACCGGTCTCCAGCGTCCAGTCGTAGTCCGCGTATTCCCGCTTGATGTTTTTGTTATTTTCTTCCAATACGCCATAGTCGACCAAAAAATCGTCGACCCCGTCGCGGTCGCGGAAGTCGCCCTTGAACCACTGGAAGAGGGGGGAGGTCACCAGCACCCGCGCGCCGTCGCGCTCCTCGATCTTGCTGTGCTGGGCCAGGTAGCTGCGCACCCGGCTGTCAATCTGCGCGTCGAAGGTTTCCGGGCGGTAGATCTCGACCGGCGGACAATCGCTCGCCCCGCAGTTTAGCGCGAAGTGCACCCGGGAATCGCCGCCTTTGATGCGGAAAGTACGCTCAAACTTGTTGGGGAAGAGTTGGGGAATGAAGCCGAGGCCCAGGCGGTTCTCACCACCGCGGATGATGCCGTGCTCCATTTCGTTGGGGCTAAATGTATGGCCCGCCACCGTAAAACTCGGCGTGCTGAAAAAGCTGCTGCGGTCGTCGTAGAGTTGGGGATCTTCCGTCAGCAGGTACTGCACCATACCGTTGTAGGTATTGATCCAAAAGGCCTCCTTTTTCTCCCGCGAGTCGAGGGCGGCGGCGAGCTGGCCGGGGTCCAGCGCAGCGATCCCGCTGACCAGTTCGGAAACGTCGCGCTGGTCGCGCAGGCCTTCCAGGAGCTCCTGACTGAGCTGATTAGGGGTCGTTTCTACATCGGCAACCACGTAGTCATCAGCGGGCTGGTAACGGCCGCAGGAGGGGAGGAGTAGCAGGAGGAGGGCGGGCAGGAGGGGGAGGGCTTTCATGGGGTCGGGGGCTTAGTCACGATTGGAACAACATACGAGCGGACCTGCTCGTGGGGTTTAGGCGGGGCCGCGGGTATGAGGTAGAACGGTTACCGGCGCAGCCGGAAGCAGCGGTTTACCGGCCGCCGGCTTTGGGCCTGGCCATCTGGAGGAACTCCTTAGGGACCGCAATGATGCTCATATGGTGGATCGAATCGGCCCGGGTGTTGACGAAGCCTGCGTTGGGCTTGTCGAAGTTGGCCACGAAGAGTTTATTGCCGACCAGGAGGGGCTCGCAGGGCTGGTCGAGGCCACCGTCGGCCCCATCGGTATCACCGTTTTCGGCGAGGGTGGAGAGCTTACCGGTGGGCGAGACGATGCGGATGGCGTTGGCCTCGGAGTCGGCGAGGTAGAGGTTGTCGGTACGTTTATCGATGAAGATACCGTCGCAGCTCGGAATCTTACCGTAGGCGAGGAAATCCTCCCGCGACTCGACCTGCGTACCCTCGGCGTTGAGGGTCAGCTTAAAGACGCGGCCGTCGCTGAACATCCCGACGAAGAGGTGGCCTTCGCTGTCGAAGTCCATGCCGTCGGCGCCCATCGCCTTGCCGTTGGGCTGGCGGATGGCCGCGAAGGTGGTAAGGAGGTGGGCCTCCTCCAGGGTGGGCTGGATCAGTACGGAGTCGTTCTTCATCTCGTCCAGGGGGATCCGGAAAATGCCGCTGGTGTTAGCGTCGTCCTCGACCTCCCACTTAGTATCGGTGATGTAGAGCGCGCCCCGGTGCCAGCGTACGGCGTTGGGGTGCTTGAGGCCCTTGACGACGACGTCGGTGCCCTGGGGCTTTCCCCCTTTGATGTTAACGCGGAGGATGCGGGATTGATAGTTTTTGTCGGTGTAGTACTGGTTGTCGGCCACGTATAGGTTGCCGTCGGGGCCAAAGGCAATGCCCATGGGGCCGACCACTTTCGTCACGGCGCTGGCCGGCAGGGTGCAGAAGACGCTCCACTGGAACTTCGGCGTGATCTTGAAGATCAGTCCGGGATACCCCGGCGCGCTGAAGCTGGGGTTAGAGACGTACACGTTCCCGGCCCGGTCGAGGGCCATGCCGTCGGGCTGAGAGATGAAGTCGGGAAAGCTGAAGAGCATCCGGGGCTCCCCGGGTGTCAGCTTGGATTTGGGGGTGTAGTCGGCCTGCACGCGTTGGGTAAACACGGGGAAGGAGGCCGCGAGGGCCAGAAGAAGTAGTAAACGGTTCATGATGATGGCATTGGGGCTCAAGGGTAAAGGTGTAGCCGCCGGGAATAGGTTTAGTAGCCGACCAATTTTTAACCCTCCCGTAAGACCGCGCAGTACGAAGCTGCCTCCGGCAGCGCCAACCAAACCCTTATCCAGGCTCACGCTTACCCAAGACAAGGCCACCTTCACCCTCCTCTTCCCCCCGGCATACTCCGCCTCATTTGCCTAGCGATCGTCACCTCTGCACCCGCGTCCGCGCCGACTAGCGAACGAAGGACGAGCCCGGCGGGGAGGCGGTAGGCGCTAGAACGTCCGGTAATTACCGGCCAGGTACTGATTCGCCTCGGCCTCGGCGAAGCGAGCGGTTTGAGCATCCCAATGCAGGGTTTTACCGGGAAAGCGGCCGGCGACCACGCCGAGCAGAATGACTTCCGTAAGGCGGGAGGCGTAGCTGAAGGGGGCGCTGGTTTGGGCCTTGCCGAGGCAGGCGTCGACGAACTGGTGGTAGTGCTTGGGGCTCTCCGTTTCGTAGTTGCGGACGGGCGCGCCCAGCTTCAGGCTGGTGGCTGCCGCGGCGATCTGCGCGTCGATATTCTGATAGGCACCGTCGACGATCAGCCGGGGCTCCTGCATGAAGTGGGGGAGCAGTAGCCGTCCTGTCTCGCCGTAAAAAATCGCGCCCTGTTCGGGCAGCTCGTCGTTGTCGGGCAGGGCCAGGGCCGGGTCGGCGGCGGGGGCGCCGGGGCCGTCGGACCAGATCCACTTGAGGCGGTCGGTGGTGTAGCGGGTGCCGGGAAATTCGTAGGTGACCACGTTGTTTTCCGGAAAGCCGTAGCCGTTCGGTGGGCGGCACGTATTGACGATGGTCAGGGGGACGTCCAGCGCCAGGGCATTGTAGGGCGTATCGAAGATGTGGACCCCCATATCGCCCAGCGTGCCGCAGCCGTAGTCGAGGAACTTGCGCCAATTGCTGGGGTGGTACTGCTCGTCGAGGTAGGCGCGCTGGGGAGCGGTGCCGAGCCAGAGGTCCCAGTTGAGGGTTTCGGGGACGGCATCGCTGCCGGTGGGCTCGGGCCCGTCGTAACCCCAGTTCTTGGGCGACCAGGCGCGGACCGTGTCGACCTTCCCGATGATGCCGGAACGGATCAGTTCGGTGGCCATGCGGTAGTCGTAGAAGCTGTGTACCTGGATGCCCATCTGGGTGACCAGCTTGCGCTCCTTTGCTACCCGCGCCATCTCCCGCGCTTCGGAGACGTGGTGGGTGAGGGGTTTCTGGCAGTAGACTGGCTTGTCCATATTCATCGCCAGCAACGAGGCGGGGGCGTGGGTATGGTCGGGGGTGGACACGATGACGGCGTCGATGTCCTCCCCCATCTCCTTCAGCATGGTGCGGTAATCAACGTACGTTTTCGCGTTCGGGTGTTTAGCCGCGGCATCCGCCAGGAAGTTGGCGTCTACGTCGCAGAGGGCCACGACGTCGACGGCGGAGTGGGAGGCGATGTCGACGAGGTCCGAGCGGCCCTGGAAGCCGAGGCCGATGTGGGCGGTGCGGAGGCGGGCGTCCGGGCGTCCGCCCTGGGTGGTGGCGCAGCCGGGCAGCAGGGCGGCGGCGGCCAGGGCGGCACTGCCCTGAAGGAATGTTCTACGTTGCATGATCGATGTTTAGAGCTCCCGGATGCGGAGGTTACGAAACCAGAGCGGGCTGCCGTGGTCCTGCAGGACAATATACCCCTCCCGAAACTTCCCGTAGTCGGGGGCATCCTTCCACTTGCCGGCATCGCGCTTTTCTTCCCAATCTTCCGACCAGGGGACGAAAGTCAGCAGCAGCTCCCCGTTCAGCCAGTGCTCTACCCGTTCGGGGGTAAAGATGATCCGGGTACTGTTCCACTCGCCGGCAGGATTGAGTTTCTTCTTGGCGGAATCGGGAGTATGCATGGCGTAGTCGGCGCCGGTGCTCTGCCAGTCCTGCAGCCGTTCGGGGTGCTCGACGCCGAACTGGCTGTTGTAGCCGGTCAGGTCGTGGAGGTCCGCGTAGCCGGCATCATCGATAAGCTGGTACTCGGGCGCCATCTCGGTGGGGGAGTCGTAATCCTCCCGTACGTGGTAGAGGATGCCGCTGTTGCCACCGGGGGGGATCTTCCAGTCCAACTCCAGCTCGAAATTTCCGAACTCCCGCTCGCCGTAGACGAGGTCTCGACCGCCGGTATAATCTTCTTCCTTGACCGCTTCGGTATCGAACTGCAACACCCCGTCGCGGGCCACCCAGCCCGGGGGCATTTCCTTGGCGTTGTAGCCGCGCCAGCCGTCGGTCGTGGTGCCGTCGAATAGGGTGATCCATGCGCCGGGGGTGGCGGTAGTATCGGCCGCTGCCGGTGGTGTATTGGTGAGGGTCGTGTTTCCACTCTGGCAGGAGGCTAGGGCCAGCGGGAGGGCGAGGCAACAGAGGGAAGTGCGCAGACGCAGGTGCAGGGTGTTCATGGTTGGGTAGTCGGGTCGGTTAGACATGGGGCGGAAGTTAATCCCCTTAAATACCTAAGTGGCTAAGTTAATGCGTTTGGGCTCCCCGTGTGTTCCCCGCCACGTGATGTTAGTTGAGTCTGCTGACGTGGTTCGTCAATAAGCAGTCCCAACAATTATCGCCGGTCATTGCCCGGTAGGCAAGCCATTCCTTCAATAATTTTCTCCTTCATTCCTTCCGCTCCACTAACCGAAAAGACACCCCAAAATCTAAGAAGTAGCTCTTAACCCCGTAGTCCCCGTCCCAACCGGCGGAGAGGTCGAAGGCCAGGTTATCGCCGGCGAGGTAAGCAAAGCCGCCGTCGTAGTTGCTGGTGACCTCGCCGCTGAGGGTGCCGTAGACTTCCACGAAGGAGCTCCAGCGGTCAGTAAGGCTAAAGCCCAGGGTTGTGACGTAGTCGGTGCGGCGTTCGTTGTCGCCCGTCCAGGTGCGGCTGAGGTTGGTGGTGAGGGCGAGCAGGTCGGTGAGGCCCCATTCGGCGGTGACGATGAGGTTGGCACCGGGACTCTCGCGGCGGAAATGCTTATCCTGGAGCGTCAACAGGGCGTGGGCGCGGACGGCCAGGGTGGGGCGCCAGCCTTCGTTGTCCAGGAAGGTATAGCGGCCCCCCACCTGGGTATCACTCATACCCCGGTCAATCCGCCGGCCGGCGGGTACGACCGACTCGTCGGAGGCCCCCGCGATCAGCGCACTTACCTCCAGCCGTTCGAGGATGCCGATGCGAATGTCCGTGGTCTCGGTCAGGTCAAGGATGTGCTCTACACCAGCGCCCGCGCCCGTCCAGTCTACATTAAGGCCGGTCTGCAGCTGGTACACGCCTTTGCCCACGGTTTGCGCGCCGATGGACTGCCCCGGCCGGCCAGACATGATGGTCGGGCTGTACTGGGCGGACAGAAAACCGGAGCAGCAGACAAACAGACACGTGAAAAAGTGCTTCATGGCGGAGTAGCGTACGTCCCTAAGCGGCCCGAGCGAAGTGATGTTCGGTCGGCCACCGCGCCCGCGCTAGAGGAGCTCACGAACCAACCCCCCCCCCTAATCTGTGCCCATCTGTGGTGAACCCCTTACCCCCCCCCGCGCAGCGGAAAACTTCTGCGCTTCTCTCCGTCCTCTGCGGTAAAACCCCATCGCGCAGCGCCACAATCGCAGTATCCCCCCGCCGCGAAGGGAGGTCACGAGCCACGATAAGCAGTACCTTAATCCGCACAACCCGCCCCCAATCATGCGCGCCCTATCCTTCTGCCTCCTCTTCGTTGCCGGTCTGTTACTTTCCGCCCGCGCCCGCGCCCAGGACATCGACCCCGCCTTCCTCCAGGCCCCCTGGCCCGCCCAGTGGATCACCGTACCCGGCATCGACGGAACGGCCTACGGCGTCTACCTCTTCCGCAAGGAGCTCGCGCTGGCCGCCGTCCCCGACAGCTTTCCGGTCTACCTCTCGGCCGACAACCATTACACCCTCTACGTGAACGGGGAGCTGATCAACCGCGGCCCCGCCAAGCACGACCTCAACCACTGGAACTACGACCGGCTCGATCTGGCTCCCTTCCTGCGAACCGGGGAGAACAGCCTGGCCGTGCGCGTCTGGAACGCGGGGGCGTACCGGCAGGAGGCGCAGCTCACGTACCAGACGGCCCTCCTCATGCAGGGGGCCTCCGAAGCTTCCACCGGGGTTAATACCGACACGAGCTGGGTGTGCCGACCGGACGACAGCTACCAGCCCGTACCCGTGGCTAGTAACCGTCCGCGGTCCGGCACGGTCGGCGTACCCGGCTATTACGTGGCCGGCCCGGGTGACCGGGTCGATATGGCCCAACGGGTGGCGGGCTGGAACCAGCCAGACTTCGACGCTGCCGGATGGCCCCGGGCAACCTCCATTTCCGCGGCCATCCCCCGCAACAGCGTGGGCATGGACGCCCGCGAGCCCTGGCGGCTGGTGCACTCCCCGGTGCCGCCGATGGAGCGCATGCCGGAGCGCTTCGCGACCGTGCGTCGGGCGGAAGGGATGACCGTACCCGATGGCTTCCCGGAGCAGCCGGTACCCGTGACGGTCCCGGCCAGTACGACGGCCGTCCTGCTGCTGGACCAGTCCTACCTCACCAACGCCTTTCCCACGCTGACCCTGAGCGGTGGCGCGGGGGGCAGCGTCCGCCTGACCTACGCCGAGGCGCTCTACGAAGCCGACTTGCGCACCAAGGGCCACCGCGACGAACTGGCGGGCAAGCAGATCCTCGGCCGACAGGATACGGTCCTCACCGACGGCTCGGCCCGGCAGACCTTCACCCCGCTTTCCTACCGCACCTACCGCTACGTGGAACTGACCGTGACCACCGCCGCCGACCCGCTCACCATCAGGGATATCTCCGCCGAGGCCGTGGGCTTCCCCTTCGAGCGCAAGGCTCGCCTGGAGTCCCCGCTGCCGGAGATGGATACCATTCTCGACGTGGGGTGGCGCACCGCCCGCCTGTGCGCGATGGATACGTATATGGACTGTCCGTACTGGGAGCAACTGCAGTACATCGGCGATGCCCGCATCCAGGCCCTGATCAGCCTCTACACCACCGGCGACGACCGCCTGGTGAAGAACGCCCTGGACCTGATGGACCACTCCCGCCAACCCGAGGGCATCACCACGAGTCGCTACCCAACTAACATCGAGCAGATCATTGGGCCCTTCTCCCTCTGGTACGTGGGCATGCTCCGCGACTACCTGCGGTACGGCAGCGACCGGGCCTTCCTGCAGGACAAGCTCTCCGGTGCCCGCCAGGTGCTCGACTACTTCCATCACTTCCAGGATGCGAGCGGCTCCCTCCGGAACCTGCCCAACTGGTCCTTCACGGACTGGCTGATGGAGTGGCCCCGCGGTGAGCCCCCCGTGGACGCCGCGGGCTACTCCGCCGTCCTCGACCTCCAGCTGCTCCTGGCTTACCAGTACGCCGCGGAACTGGAAGCGGAATTAGGCATGCCCGCCTTTGCCGACTTGTACCAGCAACGGGCCGATCAACTTGCCACGACCATTCGCGAGCGGTACTGGGATGCGGACCGCACCCTCTTTGCCGACACCGGCGATCACGACCGCTACTCCCAGCACGGCAACAGCCTGGCGGTCCTGGCGGGCCTCGTGCCGGAAGCGGACCTGCCCGCCCTCGGCGCCAACCTGCTGGAGGACACGGACCTGGCTCCCGCCTCCATCTACTTCCGCTACTACCTCCACCAGGCCCTGGTGCGCGCGGGCCGCGGCGACGACTACCTCCGCTGGCTCGACGTCTGGCGTACCAACCTCGACCTCGGTCTCACCACCTGGGCCGAAGACTCCGACGTAGCGGCTGCCCGCTCGGACTGCCACGCGTGGGGCTCGAGCCCAAACATCGAGTTCTTCCGCACCCTCCTGGGCATCGACTCCGCTTCCCCCCACTTCCGCACGGTCCGTATTGCCCCCCACCTCGGCGGTATCCAGCAGATCAGTGGGGAAATGCCGCATCCGGCGGGCATGATCTCGGTGGCCTACGATACGGCGAGCGGCGAAGCGCGGATTTCCTTGCCGGTGGGGGTGACGGGTACTTTTGCGTGGAAGGGCACCACGACCGCTTTGGTGGAGGGGGAGAATGTGCTGCGCTTATAGCGGTTCGTGACCTCCGGGGTGTATTCTCCCGTAGGTTCACCACGGAGGTTTCACGGAGGAGTACGCACCCCAGACCTCCCAAAAATCCGTGTTACCTCCGTGCCTAATCTGTGTTGAACCTCATGAGTATCACCCGCAAAACTCCGCGAACCTCCCCGAACTCCGCGGTGAAAAACCAGTCGCGCAGCGACGAAAACCTTTAGTGAAGCAGGCCGCGACCGGAGGTCACGAACCGGGGAACCACCCGCGAAGCGGCACCACCTCCACACTGTATCTTTATTCCGACCCCGCAAGCAACCGATCATGCCCACACCAACACCACTAGACGTACTCATCGTCGGCGCCGGCCTCTCCGGCATCGGCACCGCCTACCGCCTCGGTGAACAGCACCCGGATAAGACCTACGCCATCCTCGAGGCCCGGGAGGCCCTGGGCGGTACCTGGGACCTCTTTCGCTATCCCGGCATCCGCTCCGATTCCGACATGTTCACCTTCGGGTACAACTTCCGGCCGTGGAAGAACCCGCAGTCGCTGTCGGGGGGCGCGGACATCCTGACCTACCTGCGGGAGACGGCGGAGGAAAACGGGATTGACCGCCACATCCGCTACCGGCACCAAGTGACCGCCGCGGACTGGTCGAGCGCCGATCGCCACTGGACGGTGACCGTCGACCGGGACGGAGAAACCCAACACCTGCGCGCCCGCTTCCTGTATCTCTGCACGGGCTACTACGACTACGAGGAGGCGCACCGGCCCACTTTTGCGGGGGAGGAAGACTTTGGCGGGACGATCGTCCATCCCCAGTTCTGGCCCGAAGACCTGGACTATACCGGCCAACGCGCCATCGTGATCGGCAGCGGAGCCACCGCCGTGACGCTGGTGCCCACCCTGGCCGAACGGGCCGCCCACGTGACCATGCTGCAACGCTCGCCCACCTACGTGATGACGCTGCCCAACCGCAACCGCATTTTCGAGGTGCTCAAGGACCGCCTCCCCGGCCGCTGGGCCTACCGCATCACGCGCTGGGCCAACCTGACGCTGGGCATGACCCTGTACGGACTCTCGCGGCTCTTCCCCGACCGGATGCGCCGGGTCCTGATGAAGGGAATCGCCCGGGAGGTGGGCCCGGAGGTCGACGTGGAGGAGCACTTCAGCCCGGCCTACAAGCCCTGGGACCAGCGCCTGTGCCTCGTCCCTGATGGCGACCTTTTCCACGTATTACGCGATAAGCGCGCTACTATGGTTACCGACCACATCGACCGCTTTACCCCGGAGGGCCTGCGCCTGAAGTCCGGGAAGGAGTTGGCGGCGGACCTCATCGTCGTAGCCACCGGCCTCAAGTTGAAGATCCTCGGTGGGGCTAGCTTGTCTCTCGACGGCACCTTGTTCGAGCCCACCCAGTCGATGATCTACAAGGGCACCCTGGTCAGCGGCGTGCCTAACCTGGCCCTCGCCTTCGGCTACACCAACGCCTCCTGGACCCTCAAGACCGACCTCACCGCCGCCTACTTCTGCAAGCTCCTCCGGCATATGGACGCGCACGGCTACACGACCTTCGTGCCCCATCCCGAAGACGACGTCGAGCGCCGCCCCTTCCTCGACTTTACGGCCGGTTACATCGAGCGCTCCGCCCATATGCTGCCTAGCCAGGGCTCCCGCCGCCCCTGGCGCGTGTACCAGAATTACCTGCTCGATGCGCTGATGACGCGCTACGGGCGGGTGAAGGATGGGGTGTTGGAGTTTGGTTGATTTAGGTTCAGTTCACCACAGCGGTAGGGGAGGGTATCGCGGAGATTACACGGAGGAATGGGCGGCTTGGCTCGCTTCGCTCGTGTGGCGCATTGCCTGCACATTTCGTTAAGCCACCCATTCGAATGCTATGAAACGTCGTCACTTTGTATCCGCCGCGCCCTTGCTGCTCGCAGCATCTTGTGCATCGCGCCCGCCCGGTACCGATGGGGATAGGCCGGGGTTCGACTACGCCCGCCTGGATGCGGCCCGGGATCGACCGGTACTCCGGCGGGAGCTATTTACCGATCCCGTCGTCCTGGAATCCGTAGAGCTGTTACGCTACGAAAACAATTTTATCTGTCGCGTCCGAACGGCGGACGGGGCCGAGGGACTCAGCGTATCCAACAACTACCAGATGGTGTACCTATACCCCATCGCCACCGAACGGGTCAATCCCTTCTTCGTGGGGAAGGATGCGCGGGACCTAGACGCCTTGGTAGACGGGGTCTATACCTACCGAAGCAACTACAAGCTGCAGAGCCTGGCCCTCTGGGTTCCGGTAGCCACGGTAGAATTTGCAATCCTGGATCTACTGGGCAAAGTGGCCGGCGTCCCGATCCATCAGTTGCTGTCGGCCCGGACCTACCAGCCCGATATTGCGGTTTACCAGGCCAACAACAACCGGGGGAAGAGTGCCGAGGAAAGCTTGGAGCGCATTCAGGATACGGTCGCGCGCACCGGCGCCCGGGCGGTCAAGTTCAAAGTGGGCGGCCGCATGCACGACCCGGACCTGCCCGCGGGGCGTTCGGAAACGCTTATCCGCATGGTACGCGAAGCCTTCGGTACGGAGATGACCCTGTACGCGGATGCCAACAGCGGATACGAGGTCGAAGCGGCGATACGGATCGGCCGCCTGTTGGGAACCTACGATTACGCCTTTTTCGAAGAGCCCATCGCCTTCGATCGCTACCAGGAATTGAGCCTTGTGCAGGAGGCCGTCGACGTGCCCCTCGCGGGTGGCGAACAGGAGGGGAGCATGTACAACTTTCGCTACCTGATTGCGGCGGACGTGCTTGAGTACGTGCAGCCCGACATCTTCTACTTCGGGGGCATGATCCGGAGCATGCGCGTAGCCAGAATGGCGGCGGAGCGCGGGAAGCAATGTGTTCCCCACATCAGCGGATCAGGCCTGGGCTTCCTCTATATGATGCACTTCGTGGCCGCGCTGCCCAATGCCGGGCCCTACCATGAATTTAAAGAGAATACCCGCGAGCTGCCCTTCGAATGTCCCACCGCCTCGCTCCGGGTAGAGCATGGACGGCTGGAGGTGCCTAGCGGTCCGGGACTGGGCGTGATTATCGAACCGGACTATCTGGCGCGGCACCGCCCCGTGGCGTAGTTGGTCGGGCCGCGCCGAGCAAGCTTCAATTCTTCAGATCCCGGTTATTCAACTGCTTATCCGCGATCTGCTGGTAATTTCCGCGGGTCTGGGTATTGCTGAGCAGGAGGTAGCAACTCAGCAGGCCGGAATCTTCGCAGCCCACGACGAGCAGGCGGCCATCCCTGCTGAAGTCGAGGTATTCCACGCGGGCGGAGGGCTGCCGCAGGACTAACTCCCCATCCCTAATCCGGTAGAAATTGATGGCCTGGTCGTGCCCGCCGGTGAGCAGGAAGTTACCGTCGGGGGAAAAGGCGACCGCCTCGATCTTTAGGGGGTTCTCGAACTCCTGCAGCAGCCGGCCGGAGACGGCGTCGAAGAGGCGGGCCTTGTTGTCGAAGCCGCCGGTGGCGAGCATCGTTTCGTCCGGGCTCCAGCGCACACTCTTGATGCTGCCGGCCAGGGTGCCAGCGTCCGCGACGATCGACATATCGCTCACGTCGATCACCTTGGCGAAGCCGTCGTACCGATTGCCTCCCGGCCCGTTGGGGTCGGGCGTCTGAATGTTGCCGCCCACGGCGAGCCGCTTGGAATCGGCGGTGAACTCCAGGGAATTAATGGTCGAGCCGCAGTTCAGGCGCTTCACCTCCCGGTAGGTGGTCGCGTCGAAGAAGATCGCGTTGCCCGCCTCGTCGCCGGCCACGATGAACTGGCCGTCCGGACTCCAGGTGATGCCGTCTAGCCCCGCCTCCGTAAACTCGTGGCCGTAGAGTTGGGTGCCGGTCTGCGTATCCCAGATGCGCAGGTAGAAATCTTCGCCGCCGGTGGCGATGCGCCGGCCGTCCGGACTGAACACCACGCACTCCACCTCGCTCGCGTGGGCATTCTCCCACAGTAGGGCTCCGTCGGCCACCCGCCAGAGCATCACCCCGTAGCCAAACTTCGCGCCGGACACGACCAGTTTCCCATCCGGACTGAATTCACACGCCTCCACCGACCGCAGCGCGGCACTGTAGTCCGCCACCCGGTGCCAGACGGGGACCAGCTGCGGTACGTCTTCGGGGTAGATGGGGTCAGTTTGGGCCTGGGCGGTGCCGCTGGTGAGGAGGAGGTAGAGTAGGGGGAGGAGGGGGCGCATGAGGGGGGGGGTAATAGAGCGTCACGATGTACATCTAAAAATAGCAAAAACGCGTAGATGCACAAGCAAATAGGTGATGACTTTGAGCAGCAGTTCTCATTTTAAACTCTGATCATTCGTAACTCGTAGATGCTTAACACCTTACGGCACAGATCGTCGATGCTCTCGGCCATCACCATTTTGAATACCGCTCGGATGGCGTCCCAGCTAGCCTTCTTCGTTTTCAGGCCCTTCCAGATACTGCGGAACAATCGCGATTCATACTGGCGGATCTGGTCAATGGTAAAGGCTAGCAACATCAGGTAGGCAAAATTAGTAGTCAGCTGCGCTTTGCCGTGACCGAAGTTGTGCTCGAAGTTGTACTGCTGGTTCTTCAGGGTGTTGAATACCTCGTTTTCGATCTTCCAGCGACTCCTGCCCATGGCCACGATGTCCATCACCGTCAAGGCCGTCACCGCCAGATCGGTGATAAAACTGAAGGTTGTTTCCTTACCCTTCTTGTCCCTAAGCACTGCATAGACCAGCTTAGTCTTTACCCCCGGGTTGGCTGCGTTTAGCTCCAGGCCGTTGAGGTAGCCCACTTCATAAGTGGCGTCCTTACGCCGTAGCTTACGCCACTTGACCTGGCCGCCTTCATAGCTTCATCGAACTGACCAAACAGGTGCTTGTGGCTACCCTCTTTGCAGTTGATGACGTAGTTCCACCGAGCCGAGCACTGCCGCAGTTGGGCGATAATGGGCGCACAGCCGTAGAGCGCATCCATGACGTAAACCATTGATTTAGTGCCGTGTAGTTTGCCCATCCGCTGGAGTAGCCGTCTGGCTGCCGTTCGCTCACAGTCGTTCTTCACCGCTCCGTCCTGCTGTACGATGGGTTCGTTATCGCAGATAAACACTTCGGCCCGCCGGGTGTCGACGATGGCCGCACTGAGCAGAGAGTGAGTGTAGGTGATGCGTCCATCGCGGTGGTGCCGTTCCAGACAGCCCGCACACTTCACCTTCTCCGAAGAGTAGTGGTGCACGCCGTCCACGCTCACCACCAGGGCATCCTGAAAATAGCGATACTTGGCCAGTACCCCGCGGGATTCGAGGTAGTCCACGACGCAGCCGAATACCCTGCCCATGGTCGGGGCATCGACCCCATCCAGGATGTTGCGTAATCCATTAACGGAGGGGATTTTGTCGATCTTAAAGCAGGTCTTCAGATTAGCTAACTCGGCCGGGGCCTTGGGTCGAAAGTCCAGTAGGGAGTTGGACTTGAGCGAATAAACCGCGAAGCCGCTCTTACACGCATCGCTCACCGAATGAGAGGCGTTGGCGCGCCGGGAGTCCAGCTCATCAAACTGGGCAAACTGGGGCACCACCAGCCGGTCGTAGAGCACGTCGAAATCAAAATGCGTATCGTTTGACCTACCTTTCATGGCCAGAAGGTAGCAAACATGCGCCTTTCAGCTGCCTAAATCGCTAAACTGAGAACTGCTGTAATAAACTGCGATAATAATTCCCCCATCCTTCTTTGTTCGAATATTGATCTCCAGTCGGAACGCTTAGTTCTCCATCGTTCAGGTATGACGGGTTTAGTTCGATTACTGGAATAAGTTGGATTTTCATAGTTGGTTATTTGCTATCGCAGTTTCACTGTACCCTTCAGTTTTAGAGACGGGATTACTATTTTTCATTCGCTGATGTTGTGTTTGAATTCGCCCAACGCCAGGTGCCTACCCGACGGCCGCCATTTCCAGTAAACAATCGAGGTGGCGACATTCAATTCGGCTGCTTTAAAAGCAATGATAGTATCTAAAGGCTCGATCGGCGGCTGTACGTGGTAGGCGGTGTTCGCCGCATTTTTCAAATTATAAATGACTTTTCTAGAGGTAAATATTCGTTATCTAGATGATCAAAGTCTTTGTCAGTGGTTATCAAAGTGGCACTTGTTAGATAAGCTGTCGCTGCTATCCATAGATCATTTTTGCCCATGTTTCGGGCTGAGAATCCAGATGGTCTATTAGTTAATTTACCTTGACTAAAAGCATCAATTTCTGCATATGCTTCGACCATTTCTTCATTGTCGATAGGAACGACTAAAAACTCTCCCAATAAATTCTTTAAAGTGCTTAACTTCTTTTTCCCCCAATTTCTTTGCTTCGCGATAGATAGAATTTCACCTTTTGTGACTATAGATATAATCCAAAAATGATCCCCTTCGTCTAATTCTCCTAGCACATTTTGACCTATTGGCGATCCGGTCATAATGTGTACTAATATATTGGTGTCAAAAATATAATTCATTAAACTCAATTAAGCATATCTAATATCTCTTCTGTAGACTCATCTCCTGGCCATTTCCCCAAAATGCGAGATAATTTTCCTCCTTTGTATTGTGATTTTGATGATAGTCTTTTTATGTCAAACTCTTTAAAAATCAATTGAGGGGCTTGACGGAAAAATTCATCCTTCTCACTTGCCAAATCAACTTTTTGAATTTCAAATGAACTAACTCTGCCGGTTGGATTAAAGTGAGCAATTCCTTTAGCGGTTATATCTTTGCCAAATAAAGGAAAAACATCATCAAACTTTAGACTCTCGGATAGATTGGCTCTGATTTTGTCAGTGTTAGAAATTATTTCTAATTGTGATTTAGAGTGCTTAATAGATTCTAATTTTCCGGTCACCTTAGCCTGAATGCTTTCTGGTGTTTTAT
The DNA here is from genome assembly GCA_963710195.1 of Lewinellaceae bacterium. Classification (GTDB taxonomy): domain Bacteria; phylum Bacteroidota; class Bacteroidia; order Chitinophagales; family Saprospiraceae; genus Neolewinella. The sequence goes on along the minus strand of CAVPZF010000001.1, from coordinate 55,514 downwards.
CTTCTAACACTTTGATTTCAGCTAAAGAGGAACGATTTATCTCTAGAGCTTTGTTTCCATCAATTAAAATTCCAGATGTCTCTGTTGTTAATAAGCTTTTAAATTTTTGAATCTCCTTTAGCAGGTTTTTGTCTAAAATTACCGAGTCTTGGCTATTCACAGCTGCATTTAAAACATGCATCGATAAATCTATAGCAGAATTCTTTTTATTAAATTCGTTTGGATCGAAATCTTGATAAATCGGTAGTTGCAAAGATTTAAGCACACTTTTGAGAGGAGGTGCCTCCATTTCCAAAATGGTAGAGCCCTCTTTTATAGCAGTGAAGTTGTAGTCTAATAACTCTTTGAGCCATGCGGGATCTTGTCCCCTCTTAATAGTACTGTTCCCTTCGACATATGAAAGAAGCACACTTTGGGAAAACCTTAAAAGTTGATCGCTCAACTTCTTAAGAAGGACAAATGGAATTTTTCCATCATCCATCTCGTAACCTATTAGCCTGATAGTATGTGTTTTGTAGTCTGTCATTCCTCTCCGTCCTTGCCAAATTTATAGAAAACCAGTGAATTGTCCTAATGGTTCGGTGAGTCTGATTGCGGCGAACACCTACCTATCCGCATTGCGCATACGCACACTATAGCTACGAAATTATTGACGTGAACACAACACCCATCCGCACGAAAGACGCAACAGTGGACGGAACCGGTACATCTACTGGACGTAGGGTGTCCAATTTATTGACTTCTACCCGTGCCGGTGTAAGGGGATGTAAAGTGGTGCCCACACGTCGTAGTTTTGAAGTACGACCAGCAAAACCGACCGTGCAGGCACGTTTCAAATTTACGCTTCGCAAGCTTAACCAACTTACCGCGGGTAGTCGGGAGCGACGACGCCTGCGGGCCATCATTCGCCGGCGTGATGCTCAACTGGTCCGTTTAAGCGCTGAGTGGGACGCACTCAAGATGCGGCTGACACCGACGATGGGGGTACCCAATCACCATTATCCGGCCGAGAGGATCGCCCTGGCGGTGTTCATGATCGTCCACGCCGGCGCTTCTTTACGCTGCGCGGCCCAGACGGTGGCCTACTTTGCTGAAGTTATGGGAGGGGATTACGGGCGGACCCGCCACGCTACCATCGCTAACTGGACGCGCCGTTTGCTGCTCTACGCCTCGACCTCCGGAGAAAGCCACGCAGCGAAAAAGGCCGGGGGTAAGAAAGAAAGTCCATAAACAGTAGGGTAGCACAAAATTCCACCACACGCAGCCACCCCGTAGCGACCCCATCACGTCCCCCTCCACACTGTCCAACTGCCCCCCTGCCATCCATTTAGGAGGACGAATGACCCAGTTGCCAAATAAAGGGACACCCGCGCCCGCGCTAAACCACGTTCCACCCAACATTCCAAAATGTTCGACAGAAAAATAAATAATCCACAAATAAATATTTTGCGGATTACCAAATTATAAAACCGTATTTTGTGGGTTGGCGGAGCTAGTAAGGTATTAGCTCGCCGTGTTATCCCGAAAAGTACTCTACTATGAGCAGCGGAACCGTAAAGTTTTTTAACCAGAGCAAAGGCTTTGGCTTCATCACCCCCGACGACGGAAGCAAGGACGTCTTCGTCCACGCCAACGACCTCAACGTCGGCTCCATCAACGAAGGCGACAAGGTCACCTACGAGGTGGAAGAAAGCCAGAAAGGCTTCAACGCCGTCAACGTATCGATGGCGGAATAGGGAGTAAAGCCCCCATTCACTACGAAAGGCCCGTCAACTCCGTTGGCGGGCCTTTCCTGTTTTTACGGGTCGGGGTACGCTAGAGTACCCGGACCGACACGGCGATCGGGCCCTTAGGTCCCTTACCGGTCTCAAAGCTCACGCGGTCGCCGTCGCGGATGGGCATATCGAGGTTGTCGACGTGGACGAAGAAGCTCTCCTGCCGTTCATTCTCGGTGATGAAGCCGTAGCCCTTTTCGGTGTCAAAGAACTTCACGACGCCTTCCTTGACGAACTTATTCTCTCCAGATTTCTCCGAGCGGGGGGTGCTGATGTCGATGTCCTCGAGGCTAACCTTCTTGCGTAGGGCCGGGTCGGGGGGCGTGGTGGTCAGGTTGCCGTCGAGGCCCACGTACATGAATTCGGGGGGCTTGGTGTTGCTTAGTTTTTTCTGTTCGCGGTCGTACTGCTTATCGCGCTTTTTCTTCTGCCGCTTCTTATTGCGCTCTTTCTTGTTGAAACTCTCTGCCATGGTAGTTACTTACGTTTGGAAATACGCTTCACCGGCCCTGGGGTTGGGGGAGCGCAGGAGTGCACTCCGTATCAGCCCGGCGTATCGCGCAGGAAGTTTGATGGCAAACAGGACTTGAAAACCGCCGCAAACCTTACCCTCATCTTCTGATGAAGAATAACCGGTAGCCGGCCACTTAGTTGTCGCCACTCTCCTCTACCCAGCCTCCCCAGCCGGTAGGTGCCTTCCGGTTAATACTTTTCTCAGGCGGGGACGCAGGTGTCATCTAAGCCGGGACAAGGAGGATTCCACGGCCTGGAACAATTCCATCAGGTAGAACGAATGAAGTATAAATCTATGTATAATTCGCTAATAAACAATGCATAAAATTATGGCCCGGTACTTGCTCTAGGAGAGGCAGCATAGTATGAGAACTCGGTAAGTTGAGAGAGACCGTTTTCCCATCCCCGAACACCGCGGAGACCCCGCACCGTGAGGGGAACGAATTTGAGGATTTTATCCGTGATTACGCCCGGACCAGCCCCGCTGGTCCGGGCTTTTTTGTGACTCGGGTTGCGGGCAACCGCAGTCGCTTATTATCGCGGTCCGCCTAGCTCAGTGCACCAGATTAACTCGCCGCAGGAACTCCTCCTTTTGGTCGCGGTTAATGGGTACGTTCCCTCCACCAGTTTGGAGCGAAGCCAAGTTTCCATCAGGAACCGCCGCGCAGTCACAAGCTGGGTAACAAAATCAGGAACACATCGGCGGAGAGACCAGCTCCTAATACACCCAGAAGTCCACCGGCAGAACGCTGTGCCAGCCGTGTCAGACGAGCGATGGCCACTGATTGCTGCCCATACCGGTGACGACTGGCGCTTGTGCATGGCCATCTACTGCAGCTGAGTCGGAGCCGGGGCTTGCTAGTTAGGGTACCGTCGGGTAGCTGGTGTAAACGCGGTACGGGACGGTCGTATACCTGGAAAAGCGTCACGGAAGGGAAAGATTTGCGCCCAGGGTCCTCTCCCCGGCCAGCCGCTGCCGTGATGTTAGGTCAGGTATGCTCCTGATGATGGTTACTCCGCCAGACATACCGCTAGACGTTTCTGCGGAACCGGGCTTCCTCCCCCCGGGGGCCGGGGGGCAAAAGCCCGATGGGGTCAAATGTCTAGTGGTACATTCCGCCAGACTGTATAGCGGCCAGCGGTGAAGCCTTGTCCGCTAAATTCGCTACTTTACCCAAGCACATCCACCCCCGTTCCGCCCATGAAACTGCTCCTCAACTCCCTCCTCCTCGCCACCCTCCTGGTTGCCTGCGGCCCGCCCGATCCGCCGGAAAGCAACCCCACGGAGATGGCGGACTCCGGGACCAACGCGGCACCCGCGCCCGCGGCTGACCTCAGTGATATCCGTACCGACCAGGACCTTATCGCCACCGCTGTTCTAGCCGCCCCCGAAGCCAGCCGGGCCGGCAGCAAGGTCATTGGCTACAACATGGCCGGTGAGTTCGTCACCCTGCGCGAGGGCACCAACGAATTTATTTGCCTGGCCGACGACCCCAACAAGGAAGGTTATAGCGCGGCGTGCTACCACCAGTCCCTGGAACCCTTCATGGCCCGCGGCCGTGCCCTCAGGGCGGAGGGCAAGAGCGCCCAGGAGATCTTCACCATCCGGGAAGAGGAGGCCAAATCCGGCAAGCTTACCATGGGCGACACCGGCTCCACCCTCCACGTCTATTCCGGCCCGGAGGCGAAGTACGACCCCGCGACCGGCACCGTGCCCGCGGCCACCTACCGCTACGTCGTGTACGTGCCCTTCGCTACGGCGGCCTCCACCGGTCTACCGGAAGCCCCCATTGCCCCCAACCACCCCTGGATCATGGATCCGGGCACCCACCGCGCCCACATCATGATCTCGCCGACGGCGGGGAACTGAGCAGCTTCCCCCCATGACTTGCCCTACGGCCATGCCCTACCGCATCCTCCTCCTGCTGCTGCTGCTTATGATCGCTTCCTCCCTCGGCGCCCAGCCAGTGCGGGTCGTCGACTTAGTCAAAACGGACATCTTCGACGAGCCGGTCACGCCAAGCTGTCACGCCGCCACCATCGTGGAACTGCAGCCGGGACAATTCTTAACCGCCTGGTTCGGTGGGACGCACGAAGGGGCGAAGGACGTAGGCATCTACGCGGCCGAGCGGCTGGGGGAGGGCTGGTCCCGCCCCCGGCAACTGGTCGCGCCGCTCGTCCGGGCCGCCGATACGCTGCCCTGTTGGAACCCCGTGCTCTTCCGCAGCCAGGCGGAGCGGCTGTACTTGTTCTACAGAGTTGGCGAGAACCCACGGACCTGGCACGGGGCCATGCTCACCTCCGACGATGACGGAGCCAACTGGAGCGCTCCGACTTACCTGCCCGCCGGTTTTCTTGGACCCATCCGAAACAAACCCATCGAAACCGCCCCCGGCATCCTGCTCTGCGGCAGCAGTACGGAGGACCCCAACACCGATGCCTGGCGCGTCCACCTCGAACGCTACTACGAGGGCACCGGGAGGTGGGAGCGGGTCGAAGTGCCCAACCCCATGGAGTTTGAGATCATTCAGCCCACCTTTTTAAAGCATGGGATCGATACCCTGCAACTGCTCTGCCGCAGCAAGCACGACCGCCTGATTGGCAGCTGGTCCTACGACGGGGGGCGCAGCTGGAGCGCGACCGACAGCATCCGGGTACCCAACTCCAACTCCGGGGTCGATGCCGCAAGCCTCGCCACTGGCGGCTTCCTACTCGTCAACAACCCCCTGCCCCGCGGGGAGGCCTGGTGGAACGGCCGTAACGTCCTCAACGTGGAGTTTTCCCACGACGGGCTCACCTGGGTACCACTCTTCGATCTCGAGCGCCATCCGGAGGGGGAGTACAGCTACCCCGCCATCATCCAGGCGACGGATGCCTCGATCCATGTGGTCTATACGTACGACCGCAAGGCCATCCGGCACGCGCGGTTTCGGCTGGAAGACAGCGGACGGTCCGGTCGCTGATGGGTTAGCCCCCGCACCGCTTCAGGACCTCCGCGCACAGCCGGTGCGTCTGACGGATGTCCGAGGTGTAGGCCGCCTCGGGGGTACCGCGGCGGACGACCGCCAGCCACTCTTCGATCATCGCCACGAATCCGCGTTTTTCCAGGGTCGGCGTCCAGTTGCCGAAACCCAGGTCAGTCCGCTTCCCATCGTGGTAGCGGTTACCGGTCTGTAGGTCGTGGACGGTCCATTTGTTGCCCTCGGTGAAGTACTCAACGGTTTCCTCGGTCCGCCCGCTCATTCGGTTCATGCTGCCGCTCAGTAGGGTACCGCCCCGCTCCCACTGCACGTGAACGGCGGTGAGTTGCCCGTCCCGCATCCGGTGGTGCACCCGCAAGTTTTCGAAGGGGCCGGGGGCCAGGTAGCGGAGTCCGTCCAGCACGTGGATAAAGTCGTCGAAGAGGAAGGTCCGCGGATCGCCGGGGAGGTTCACGCGGTGCTTCCGCCAGCTGATGTGGGTGGGCTTTGGCCCGTCCCGCAGAGTGCGGATCAGGGGGGCGTACCGCCGGTTAAAGCCTACGAAGAGGGGCACTTGACGTTGTTCCGCCAGCAGGAGCATCCGTTCACTGTCATCCGGCTTATCGCTGAGGGGCTTGTCTACGAAGACGGGAATACCGGCCTCCAGCAGGGGCGGCACGAGCGCGGCGTGGCTGTCGGTGGCGCTGTGTACCATGGCGGCATCGGGGCGCTGCGCGATTACCGCTTTGAGGTCGGAATAGGTCGAATCGATCCGGTACCGCCGGCTAAGTTGCTGGAGTACGGCGGGGTCGCGGGTGCAGAGGAGGGGCTCGACGGCGGGGTGGTGCCCCAGAATGGGCAGGTAAGCCTTCTGGGCGATGTCCCCAAGCCCAATGAGGACAATGCGGAGTTTGGGGGGCTGGAGCATGGGGTAAGATAGGGGCCGCCGGCGATCTCTGGGGAACCGACTACTGCCACCTGCGAACCCGCCCTTCGCCGCTTAGTAGCTCACCACTAGAGCAGGGGTAAAGAGCAGCAGAATACCACGTGGGTAGTCTGCTGCGAAGAGTACTCAATCCGAAAACATAGATCTTATCCTGCGCTTCCACAGGTCTTAACTTTAGGGTCTGAAGAGTATGATACGTATAATATTGCTGAGATGTCAGCCTGCCCGCCCGGGCCGGTCACCCTGGACAGCTACGGAAGTAAATAAAAAAAGTCGATCCCGGAGGAAGGGGCATGGGGCTGCCCGCGCGTCCCCCGGGATATCGACTTAAAAATTTATGAAAAAGTGTGTGCATGTGTTCTCATAGCGTCGGAATCGTAGCCTAATAAATGGACAGCAACGGCGGGGGTACGTAGGAGCATAAGGTGAAAAGCAGGTAGCTTCCCGTGGATATCCCTGACATCGTGACTCAAAAGTTGGTAGGGCGGAAAAAGAAAACTGTGGGGTAAAAAATTGCTCTGATAAATACCTCGCCTACCGCAATAATTCTGCCACAAAGGTGCACGAAGATCTTTACCTATATCCGGCATCCTGGTGCCGCTATCCGGCTAATTGGCGGTGTGAACCGGCAAAATCCGGCATGGAGGGGCGGCTGACCGGGGTTATTCCGGCAAGTAACTGCTCGGCGTACAGCCAAACCGCCGCACGAAGCTCCGGGAGAGGTTGCGTGCGCTACGGTAGCCTACCTCTCCGGCAAGTTGCTCGAGGGACTCGTAATCCTGCGCCTCCAGTCGCTGGCGGGCACGCTCCAGACGCACTTCCTGCACGTACTTCTGGGGGGTGAGCCCAATGAGCGCCTTCAACCGGCGAAGGAGGGTGGATTCGCTCATGGCGAATTCCTGCGACAGGTGCAATACGGTAAGGGTGGGGTCGCCGCAGTGAGCGGAAACGTAAGCCTGAAACTCCTGCAGCCACGCCGTGTCGCGCTCGTCGTGCCCGACCTCCTCGGCCAGCCGGGGGTGGGTGACCCGAACCCTGCGATTCTGTAAGCGGTCCCTGATCCGCGCCTGGAGTTCCGCCTGGGAAAAGGGCTTAACCAAGTAGTCGTCGATACCCAGGCGCAGGACCCGAAGCTTATCGGCTTCCCCCGAGCGGGCGGTCACGACGACGACGGGAATGTCGCCGAGCGCGGGATCGCGCTGGACCGCTTGCAGGAGGGCAAAGCCATCCATCACGGGCATCATCAGGTCCGTCAGGAGCAGGTCAACGCGGCCGGGAGCCGACCGTAAGTAATTCAGGGCCTCCCGCCCGTTCTTTTTGACGACGACGGAATAGGTGTCGCGCAAGATCAGGTGTAGGTACGCCCCTACGTCCGCGTTGTCCTCCGCAACTAAAATAACGGGAGCCGTCGCATCGGGGGTAGGGTGGGGAATACCGGGGGGGGAGGGGAGTACCGCGGGCTCCAGCAGGCGAAGGGGGAAGCGGACGCGAAAGGTAGTCCCTGTGCCAAGGGTGCTAGCTACCTGGATGTTGCCGCCGAAGATGCGCACGTAGTGCTGGCAGAGCGACAGGCCGATGCCCAAACCGCCCCCTGCGGTCTTCTCCGGACGACTGGATTGCCAATAGCGATCGAAGATGTGGGGTAGATCGTCGGGGTGGATGCCGCTGCCGCTGTCCTCCACGGTCAATGCTAGGTGCGACGCCTCCAGGCTTACGCGGGTACGGATCAGGCCCCCGGCGGAGGTGTGGCGGAAGGCGTTGGAGAGCAGGTTCAAAATGATCCTCCGGCATTTTTCGCGGTCTACCTCGCCGCTCGTGCCCTCCGGCAGGTCAATCTCCGGGCGGAAGTGCAGCTGCCGGGCCGCGGCCAGTTCGGTAAACTGGGCGAACGGCTCCTGGAAAAAGGGGCGGAGTTCGGTCCCCTCCAGGCGGAGCTCGGTTTGGTCCCTTTCCAGTTCACTCAGGCGGAGGAGATCGGTGACCAGGGTCTCCAGGCGGCGGCCGCTGCTGCTGATGAGGTCGAGAAGCTGTCGTTGCCGGCCCTTAAGGGCGGGATCGCGCTGTAGGGTACTGAGGGGCCCGATGATCAGCGTGAGCGGCGTCCGAAGCTCGTGACTGACGTTGGCAAAGAAGGTGTTCTTGACCTGATCCAGTTCCTGTAATTGTTCGGCTTGCTCACTGATCACAACGTTACGCCGCGCTAATTCACGCCCGCGCCGTCGTTGCTTGCGGTAGGCCAGGATGAGGCCCAGTGCAAGTGAACTGATGACCACGACCGACGCCAGGAGGGTGCGGGAATAAACCCGTTGGATGTGGAGCCGCGCCCGCTGCGTTTCGCGGGCGGTCTCCAGGGCTTCCTTCTCCTGGCGGAGGTAATAGTTGCGGGTGCTGAAACCCGCGGCCCGCTGATTAGTCTCGGCCAGTTCCGTCTGGTACAGCTTTTGGTACCGGAGGGCGCCCGCGTAGTCCCGTTGCCGTTCGGCCAGCGCGGCGGCCGTTTCGTAGGCTTTGGCCAGCATCTCTGCTAAGCCAAGGGAAGTGGCTTTGGTGATGGCGGTGTCGAGGTAGGCCCAGGCCCGGTCTTCCTGGCCCAGTAAGCTTTCCTGGCAGGCCAGTCGGTTCAAAAGATTAATTTCCCACCAGTTATCCGGAATTTGGTGAGCGAGTTGCCGGGCGTTTTGGTAGTGGACGAGGGCGGAGTCCTGGTGTCCGGCTACGCCGGCTAGGTGGCCCCGCCCGTAGGCCATTACCATATGGTGAACCAAGGTTGTTGCGTGGGGGGGCTGTGCTGCGAGGAGTGTTTCCAGCATCTCCAGGTGAGCGGCAACTCCGGTGGGACGGCCGTGCTCTGCGGCAATCGGGATCATGCGCTGGTGGGCCAGCACCAAGGTCTGGGTATCGGCCAACAGCTGGTCGGAGTAGCTGAATGATTCCAGGGCGGCGAAAGCGGTATCGGTCTTCAGGAACTCCAAATTGTCTTCCAGCTTACACAGCATGAGGTAGTTCAGGTAGCGGTTCTCTCCCGCTCGCCGGGCGGAGGCAATAGCATTTTCTAGATTGATCACCGCGATTTCGTAGTTGCCCAGGGCGTGGTGGAAGCGGTAAAGGTCAGCATAGTTTTTGCTCAGGTCGTTTTCCGCGCTCAGGAAGCGAGCCAGGTGGAGGCGCTGCTCGGCCGCATAGACCGCCGCCGGCAGGTGAAAGACTTTTTCCAGACGTGCGACCAGGGTGTTATAGACCGCGTAGCGGCAGGCGGGGTCCCCATCACACGCCTCCCGTACGCCTTCATCGATGAACGTATACGGACGGACACTCGCGGGATCGCCGAGGAGGGGCTCAATCACCGTCCACACATTGGCAAATACCTTATTCTCCTGGATGGACACCTGCCCGCGTCCCGCTGCCGGTAGGATCATAGCCAGCCACCACAGGATCAGGGGGCACCAGAAAAGCCGGAAGGGAAAAATCCGCATGGATAAACAGTAGCGTAGGGTAAAGGCCGTGACGCGGTGAGCAACGTTGGTAGATGAATCCGCTGAGATAGCGGCGTACAAGGCCTCTGGAAGGTAACAATTTCCCTCATTCCACTGGTGATGATCATTCCCCTGACGAATCTCGGTAGTGCGTTGCACCCCGCGCCCCGCCGCCCCGGTCACGGTGAATTGGTGACGATGCCCCTACCTCGCCTGTCCGTCCGTCCGACCGTTTACCGTTGGACGGGGTCACCCCGTCCAACGGGGTAACCACACCCCAGGCGCGTTATCTTACCCCATGCGCTTCGATCTTCTCTCACTTTTTATCTTTTTATTCTCCGCAGGTAACGAACGACTGTCGGCCCAGTCCGCCGCCTGTAGCCTGATTACCCCGCGCTACCTGTTCGACGGTAGCGACCTCCGGGAAGGGCGGGCGGTGCTGGTCCGCGGAGATACGATTGCCGCCGTCGGTGTGGCCGGTACGCTGCCCGTGCCAGCTGGCTGTGCGGTGCTTGATTACCCCAATGGCACCCTTCTGCCGGGCCTCATTGAGGGCCACGGCCACCTGCTGCTGCACCCCTACGACGAGGTGGACTGGAACGATCAGGTGCTCCGCGAATCCCACGCCGAGCGGGCCATCCGTGGGGGGATTCATGCGGGCAACACGCTGCGGGCGGGGTTTACCACCCTGCGTGATCTGGGTTCCGAGGGGGCGGGCTACGTAGATGTGGGCCTTAAACAGGCGATCGAGAAGGGGGTTATTCCCGGTCCGCGGCTACTGGTGGCCGGCCGGGCCATCGTGGCTACGGGTAGCTACGGGCCAAAAGGATTTAATGAGCAGGTCAGCGTACCCCTGGGGGCGGAGGAGGCTGATGGCGTGGACGGCATCACGCGGGTGGTGCGCGACCAGATCGGCCATGGGGTTGACCTCATCAAGGTCTACGCCGACTACCGCTGGGGACCCCAGGGCGAGGCCCGGCCCACCTTCACCCAGTCGGAGCTAGAACTCATTGTGGCAATCGCGGCCAGCAGCGGCCGGCAGGTAGTGGCCCACGCCGCCACCGCCGAGGGCATGCGGCGCGCCGTGGAGGCCGGGGTGAGCACCATCGAGCACGGCGACGACGGGACCTCCGAGGTCTTCGCTCTGATGGCCGAGCGGGGGGTCGCCCTCTGTCCGACCCTGGCCGCCAGCGACGCCATCAGCCAGTACCGGGGGTGGAACAAAGGCACGGACCCCGAGCCCGTCCGGATCGTCCAGAAGCGGCAATCCTTTACCCGGGCCCTCGCCGCGGGCGTGCCGATCCTCGCTGGCGGGGACGTCGGGGTCTTCCCCCACGGCGATAATGCGCGGGAACTGGAGCTGATGGTCGACTACGGTATGGCGCCGCTCGGTGTCCTGCGCTCGGCGACCTCCGTCAATGCGGAGGCCTTCGGCATTGGGGATCGGGTCGGAAGCATTCGGCCGGGGCTACTTGCCGATCTACTCGTGGTCGACGGGAATCCGGTGGAAAACATCACCGCCCTACGCCGGGTAGAACTGGTACTACTGGGTGGGCAAGCCGTGGAGCGGTAGGTCAGGCTGACATTCCGAGGTGCTTAGGGTGGGGCAGCGGGCACCGGGCAACTCGTTCAGGTGTCAAATGTTAGTGCGGGGAAACCCCGTCCCATGAAAACCCAATTGTCTACCGAAGAAGTGCAGGAATATTTTCCGGGTTTCATCGAGCCCGGTTTGCACCAGGTAATAGCCGACCAGGGCCGGATCCACCACTTTCAGGCGGGGGAGGTTATTATCGACTACGGCGGCTACGTGCGCATGCTGCCGCTCATCCTCACGGGCACCATTAAGATCAGCCGTCTGGCCGACGACGGGACCGAGCTCTTCCTGTACTACCTCGCGCGTGGCGAAAGTTGTACCATGACCTTTTCGTGCTGCGTCTCTGACAAAAAAAGCCAGATCCGCGCGGTGGCTGAGGAGGATGCTTCTATCCTGGCCCTACCCCAGCAGCGGCTGGACGAGTGGATGATGCGCTACAAGAGTTGGAAGAACTTCGTGATGCAGGCCTACGACCAACGGATGCAGGAGCTGATTCAGACCATCGACCAGGTCACCTTTAACCAACTGGACGTCCGACTGGCCGACTACATCCGTCGCCGGGCGCGGGTGCGTGGGGACCGCACGATCCAGACCACCCACCAGCAAATCGCCGCCGATCTGCACGTAAGCCGGGAAGCCGTCTCCCGCCAACTGAAGATGCTGGAGCACCAGGGGGTGATCGAGCTGGGCCGCAATCAGATCCGGCTGTTGGCTACTGATACAGTCGGCTGATCTTTCCTTTCATGCGTAGGTAATTTACCAGTCCGATGACGGCCGCTAAGATGCCCAGGCCGATGGCAACCCAGCCCAGCCAGAAGAGATCGGGATTTTGAATGAGGTTGAAGATGCCGATGCCGGTGAAGCCCAGGTACATGCCCGTGCGGGTAAAGGCCAGCAGGGTCCGCTGGTTCGCCAGGTGGGTGCGGTCGAGGGCGAGGCGGTCGGTGAGGCCTAGGTCTTTTTCGGTCATGTAATCTTGCTTTGGGGGGCGAAATTAGGGGATGCGCACAGGGAAGCGCGTGACTTGGATCACTCAGCCCCGCTTTATGGCACCTTCCCCCGGGGGCGCGCGCGCGGCGGTTCCCCCGGAAAATAATGGGGTATGTGACTTGGATCACGGGACGGGGGCAAGAAAGCTCTGATCTTTGTCATCCCATCCGTTCGCTCCTGATCCGCGCTCCCCGCTTCCATGCGCTAGATAGAATAGCAAGTTGTGGCGCATCCGATGCGAGCTTAGCTGCTTACTGCCGGGTACTTACCCGGCACCTGCGTTCGCACAGCTTAGTCAGGGTACCTTGGACGGTACGGTCCAGCGCCAGTTTGGATCGCTGTTATCGTTACCTATCGCAAACGCTGAGCCCGCATGCCGTGCTGACCGAGGGGCAACTGCTAGCGCGACGGGTGCCATGAACTTCGATAAAAGCAAAGTTATCTACGTATGAACATCCAGCAATTTTTTGACGACGGGCTCGCCCATGCTTCCTATATCATCACCGTGGAAGACGCTGCCGTCGTGATCGACCCGGCGCGCGACCCGCAGCCCTACTACGACTACCTGAAGAAAGCGGGGGCGACACTCCTGGCCATCATCGAAACTCACCCCCACGCCGACTTTATCTCCGCTCATTTGGAAATGCACGAGACGACCGGCGCACCCATCCTGGTGAGCGGCAAAGTCCGTGCCGGCTATCCCCACCGGGCCTTCGATGGGGACGCTACCTTCTCCCTGGGCGACCATATGCTGACCGCCCTAGATACCCCGGGCCACTCTCCGGATAGCATCTCCATCCTGCTCTGCGACGCGGCGGGGAAGCAACTGGCCGTTTTTAGCGGCGACACCCTGTTTGTCGGGGACGTGGGGCGGCCCGACCTGCGCGAGTCCGGCGGCAAGGCCAACAGCAAGAAGGAAGCGCTGGCCCGCTCCATGTACCATAGCCTGCGCGATAAACTGATGCCCCTCGACGCCTCCGTGAAAGTGTACCCCGCCCACGGTGCCGGCAGCCTGTGCGGCAAGGGCCTGAGCGACGAGCGCAGCAGTACCATCGGCAAGGAACTCCGCGAGAACCCCGCCCTGCAGGAGATGCCCGAAGAGGAGTTCGTGAAGTGGTTGCTGGCCGATCAGCCCTTCATTCCGCAGTATTTTCCCTTCGACGTGGAGCTGAATAAGCGGGGGGCCGCCGCGCTGGCCGGTAGTCTGAAGCAAGTGAAACGTAAGGAGGTCGAATTCGTCCCTTCCGGTGAGAATACCGTAATCGTCGATACCCGCAACGAGGCCTCGTTTAAGCTCGGTCACCTGCCGGGGGCCATCAACATCCAGAACGGCGCGAAATTCGAGACCTGGCTGGGTTCCTTAGTCGCCCCACAGACGCCCTACTACTTAATCGCCGACGATCAGGACGCGCTCAGTGCCGTAATCGCTAAGGCCGCAAAGATTGGCTACGAATCCTTCATCATAGCCGCTGTCCCGCAGCGGGAAACCTCGGCGGGGGTGCGTATGGAAGCGATCGACCTGGAAGCCTTCCGAAAGGCTCCGAAAGACTACACCATCGTCGATATCCGCAATGCCAGTGAGGTAGCCGACGGTAAGCTCTTTGCCTCGGCCATCAACATCCCCCTGCCGGAACTTATTGACCGGACGGACGAGGTCCCCACCGATAAGCCCATCGTCGTGCACTGCGCGGGCGGCTACCGCTCGGCGGCGGGCTCCAGTATCCTGGCGGCTAAACTGCCGGACGCGCAGGTGTTCGATCTTAGTGAGGCGGTAAACGACTTTAAGTAAACGAAATCAAGAAATTATGACCATCAATATGGGAAAGGCCGACCGCGTAATCCGTCCGCTACTGGCCGTTGCCTTCCTCGCGCTCTACTTCACCGGCACCGTGACGGGAACGCTGGGCATCCTCCTTCTGGTTCTGGGTGCCATCTTTCTGGTGACCAGTTTAGTTGGTAGCTGTCCCCTCTACCGTTTATTCGGTATAAATACCTGCGCCCGCTAGGCACGGTCCGAATTCGTGCGTACCCAAGCCAATTACTGGACCTCCTACGTCCTGCCCGCGCTGTTCGTTGCCGGCCTGTACTTCACGGGGCTGCACGTCCCCGTCATCAGCTTGGTGCAGCGGGGTGTGCTCGCCACCGGTCTGCTCCGGCCCGACCTACCGCCCGCCGGAGGTCAGGCGCGCCCCGTCAATCCGTCGACTGCGGTGAGTGAAAGCCTCCACTTCCTAATGCAGCGTCCAAATGGGGAGCCGGTCGATGCCCGGGAACTGGCCGGCAAGGTGGTCTTCATCAATCTGTGGGCTTCCTGGTGCCCGCCCTGTCGGGCCGAGCTGCCGGACATCGCGGCGCTCTACGCGGATTTCCGCCGGGACGACCGCTTCGCCTTCGTGCTGCTGAACGTCGAAGCGGATTTCGGGCCCGGCCGGCAACTCATCACGGATGCCGGCTACGATTTTCCCGTCTACCACCTGCAGGGTGGTCTGCCCCCGGCCCTGGCGGCCACCGCCTTGCCGAGCACCTTCGTGCTGGATCGTTCCGGTCGGGTAGTGGTCGCGCACGCGGGCATGGCGAGCTACGATACCGAGGAGTTCCGCGATTTTCTCCGGCAACTGGCCGCTAGCCCGTCCCTACGTTAGGCTAGCGACTCGTCCATGATGACCTGTACTACCTCGGGGTTAAGTAGGGTACTGATGTCGCCCAGGTTCGACGTGTCCTTGCTCGCGATCTTACGCAGGATGCGGCGCATGATCTTCCCACTGCGGGTCTTCGGTAGGCCCTCCGTGAACTGGATGATGTCAAGTTTGGCGATGGGGCCGATCCGATCGGTGATCAGCTGATTGATCTCCTTACGGAGGTTGGCCTGGTCGCGGCTCCCCCCCGTTTCCTTTAGGGTGACGTAGCCGTACAGCGCATTTCCCTTGATGTCGTGGGGGAAGCCGACGATGGCACTCTCGGCCACGGCGGGGTGCTCGTTGATGGCATCTTCAATGGGGGCGGTGCCGAGGTTGTGGCCGCTGACGATGATCACGTCGTCTACCCGCCCGGTGATGCGGTAGTAGCCTACCGTATCGCGCAGGGCCCCGTCGCCCGTAAAGTACATGTTGGGGTAGGCGGAAAAGTAGGTCTCGCGGTAGCGCTCGTGGTTGCCGTAGATCGTACGGGCGATGGAGGGCCAGGGGAACTTAATTGCTAGCCTGCCCTCTACGCTGTTGCCCTTAATCTCCTGGCCGTTCTCATCCATCAAGACGGGCTGAATACCCGGCATGGGCAGGGTGGCGAAGGTGGGGATGGTGGGCGTAGAGTAGGGGATCGGACTGATCATGATGCCGCCGGTTTCCGTCTGCCACCAGGTATCGATGATGGGGCTATTTTTTTTGCCGACGTGGTCGTTGTACCAGTGCCAGGCCTCCTCGTTGATGGGCTCCCCGACCGTACCGAGGACTTTGAGGCTGCTGAGGTCGTGGCTTTCGACGAAGTCCAGGTTCTCCTTGGCCAGTGCCCGGATGGCGGTGGGCGCGGTATAGAATTGGGTGACCTTGTGCTTTTCGACGATCTCCCAGAAGCGTCCGTAGTCGGGGTAGGAGGGCACGCCCTCGAACATGACGGTTGTCGCGCCGTTGGCTAACGGTCCGTAGACAATATAGCTGTGGCCGGTGATCCAGCCGATGTCGGCGGTGCACCAGTAGACGTCGTTCTCGCGGTACTGAAAGGCGTTCTTAAAGGTGTAAGCGGTGTAGACCATGTACCCGGCCGTGGTGTGCACCATGCCCTTGGGCTTCCCGGTCGAACCGGACGTGTAGAGAATAAACAGGGGGTCCTCGGCGTCGACGACCGTGGCGTCGCGGGTGGCGGCGGCGGTGTCGAGCAGCGGCTGGAGCCAGTGATCGCGGCCGTCCTTCATCGTTACCTGGCCACCGGTGCGCTTGACGACCAGGGAAGTTTCCACGCCGGGGCAGTCTTGCAGGGCCGCATCGACGATGCCCTTCAGGTCGATGGTCTTCGATCCGCGGTAGGAGCCATCGGAGCAGAGGATGAGCTTGCAGTCGCAGTCGTTAATCCGGGTAGCCAGGGCCGTGGCGCTGAAGCCGGCGAACACCACGGAGTGCACGGCCCCCAGCCGCGCGCAGGCCAGCAGGGAGACGGCCAGCTCCGGAATCATGGGCAGGTAGATACATACGCGGTCTCCCCGCGTGACCCCCTGATCCGCCAGTACGTTGGCCAGGCGGCAGACGCGTTCGTGCAGCTGCCGGTAGGTGATGTGCTGGGCGGCCTCGTCGGGGCTATTGGGTTCGAAGAGGATGGCCGTCTTGTCGGCGCGAGTGGCCAGGTGGCGGTCCAGGCAGTTCTCCGTAATGTTCAGCCGGGCCCCGGCAAACCACTTGACCTCGGGCTTGGTGAAGTCCCAGCTCAGCACCTCGTCCCAGCGCCGCCGCCAGAGGAAGTGCTCTTCGGCGATCTCCTCCCAGAAGTTTTCCGGGTTGCGGACCGACCGGCGGTAGACCTGCCAGTACTCTTCTAGGTGCTTGATGTGGTAGTTGCTCATGGGTGAAGGGGTAAAGGGGTGAAGGAGTGAGGAACGTGAAAGGATTTAATGCCCGGTAGCCTCGCCGGCACCGCTCGGAATGCGGATGTTCTCGACGATCTCCTGGACCGCCAGGGGTGGGGGAGCGGTGAGGTGGCACACGGTGAGGCTGACGATGAAGTTGATGAGCATGGCGACCGTGCCGAAGCCTTCCGGAGAGATGCCGAACCACCATTCCTCCGGGCCGGGCAGCGTGGCGTCGAACCAGCCGAGCTTGTACTTTATCATGTACAGCAGCATCGTCACGATACCGACGACCATGCCACTGATGGCGCCCTCTTTGTTCATCCGCTTGTAGAAGATGCCCAGGATAATGGCGGGGAAGAAGGAGGCGGCCGCCAGCCCGAAGGCCAGGGCCACCACCGCCGCTACGAAGCCGGGAGGATTAATTCCGAAGTAACCCGCGATGCAAACGGCCACCGTGGCGCTCACGCGGGCGGCAATGAGTTCCCCCCGCTCGCTGATGTCGGGGTTGACGACCTTTTTGATGAGGTCGTGGGATACCGAGGAAGAAATGACCAATAGTAGTCCGGCAGCGGTGGATAGCGCAGCCGCGAGGGCACCGGCGGCCACCAGGGCAATCACCCAGGCCGGGAGGTCGGCGATCTCCGGGTTGGCCAGCACCATGATGTCGCGGTCCACGTACAATTCGTTCGCGTTGCTGGGGTCGGGGTTACTCAGCACCCGCGCCCCCGCCGTGGTTCGAGCTTCTTGGTCGTACACGGGACTGCCCAGAAAAGCACTGCCGGGGCTGTACTGCACGCGGCCGTCGTTGTTCTTGTCCGTCCAGGCGATGAGGCCGATGTTCTCGTAGTTTTTGAGCCAGCCGGGCTGTTCCTGGTAGGTCTTATCGACCACGCTGTCGATCAGGTTGGTCTTGGCGAACACGGCCACGGCGGGGGCGGCCGTGTAGAGAATGGCAATTAGCAGCAGGGCATAGCCGGCGCTCTTGCGGGCGTCCCTGACCCGCTTGACGGTAAAAAAGCGGACGATCACGTGCGGCAGGCCGGCCGTCCCCGCCATCAGCGCCAGGGTAATGGCGAACACGTCGGTGACCGACTTGGAGCCTTCCGTATAGGCCGCAAAACCGAGTTGGGTGCTCAGCCCGTCCAGCTTATCCAGTAGATAGGTGCCGGAGCCGTCGGCCAGGGTACTGCCCATACCGAGCTGCGGCACGGGGTTGCCCGTCATCTGTAGGGAAATGAAGATCGCCGGCACCATGAAGGCAAAGATCAGTACGCAGTACTGCGCCACCTGGGTGTAGGTGATGCCCTTCATGCCCCCGAGCACCGCGTAGAACAACACGATGATCATGCCAATGACTACCCCCGTGTTGATGTCCACCTCCAAAAAGCGGGAAAAGACCAGGCCTACCCCCCGCATCTGTCCGGCTACGTAAGTGAAGGAAACCAGCAGGGCACAGAACACGGCTACCAGCCGCGCGGTCCTGGAGTAGTAGCGATCCCCGATGAAGTCGGGCACGGTGAACTTCCCGAATTTGCGCAGGTAGGGGGCCAGCAGGAGGGCGAGCAGCACGTAGCCGCCGGTCCAGCCCATCAGGTAAACCGAGCCGTCGTAACCGGAAAAGGCGATGATCCCCGCCATGGAGAGGAAGGAAGCGGCACTCATCCAGTCGGCCGCCGTCGCCATCCCGTTCGCCAGGGGAGAGACGCCCCCGCCGGCTACGTAAAACTCTTGGGTGGAGCCGGCCCGCGACCAGATGGCAATACCGATGTACAGCGAGAAGGTGAGGCCGACGAGTAGGTAGGTCCAGGTCTGAACGTCCATCAGGGAATTTTAAAACTGCTGAAATTGGGTGGGGCGTGGGCTACTCATCGTATCCGTACCGCTTGTCGAGTCGGTTCATCAGCCACACGTACACGAAGATCAGGATCACGAACACGTAGATCGAACCCTGCTGCGCAAACCAGAAGCCCAGCTTGAAGCCCCCCAGGCGAAACCCGTCGAGCGCTTCCTTGAACAGGATGCCCGCCCCGTAGGACGCGAGGAACCAGATGATGAGCAGGATGGTCAGGTAGCGGAGGTTTTCCCGCCAGTAGGCGGTGGCGTGGCTGTTCTTGTCGATGGGCATGAATCGTAAGGTATGACCCGACGGGCAGATGCGGGATGCGGTAGGGGCGCTGGCGCGGGTGCCAGGGGATGGACGGGCGGGCACGGGACCCCGGCCGTTGAGCGATAGATTCACAGTCCGCCGGCTCACCCCCCCCCTCCGACCGATTAATTGGGTGCGTATGGTCCGGCGTACACCGATGTAGTTCACCAGAACACCGAATTTTTAGCCATTCTAAAGTGAACCGGTCCGTCCAGGGCTGGTGACTCATGCTCTAACTTTGGGGTAAACCCGTTTCCATGGACGTCGAGATCCTTGCCCGCCTGCAGTTCGCCTTCACGATCGCTTTCCACTACATCTACCCCCCGCTGAGTATCGGGCTGGGCTTGCTGATGGTGATCATGGAGGGACTCTACCTGAAGACCGGCAACAAGGTGTACGAGACGATGTGCCGCTTCTGGACCAAGATCTTCGCCCTCACCTTCGGCATCGGCGTGGCCACGGGCATCGTGATGGAATTTGAGTTCGGCACCAACTGGGCGACTTACTCCCGCTACGTCGGCGACATCTTCGGCAGCGCCCTGGCGGCGGAGGGAATTTTCGCCTTCGCCCTCGAATCCGGTTTCCTCGGCGTCCTGCTCTTCGGCTGGAACCGGGTGAGCCCGAAGGTGCATTTCATCGCCACCGTGGGAGTGTTCCTGGGCTCGATGTTCTCGGCGATCTGGATCACCGTGGCCAACAGCTGGATGCAAACCCCGGCCGGCTACCACATCGTAGGCGAAGGCATGGACGCGCGGGCCGAGATCGTCGACTTCTGGGCCATGGTCTTCAACCCCAGCAGCATGGACCGCCTGAGTCACGTCTGGATCGGGGCCTTCCTGGCCGGTGCCTTCCTGGTGCTGAGCGTCCATGCGTACTACCTGATCCGGGGCCGCTACGTCGACCTTTCCCGTAAGGCTTTCAAAATCGCGCTGGCGGTGGCGACCGTATTTAGCCTGAGCCAGCTCTTTACCGGGCACCGCAATGCCGATATGGTGGGCGAGCACCAGCCCGCGAAACTCGCGGCCATGGAGGGCCACTGGGAAGCTTCCGGGCCGGCCGATCTGTACGTACTGGGTTGGGTGGACGAGGATACGGAAACTACCACCGGCCTGGGAGTGCCCGGCGGACTGGGTTTCATGCTCGAGCAGGACTTCGAGACACAAGTCACTGGCCTACGGGCCTTTGCCGAGGAGGACCGGCCGGAGCGCATCAACGCCATCTTCCAGTTCTACCACATCATGGTGGCGATCGGCATGGCCCTGATCGGACTCACCCTGGCGGCCTGCTTTTTTTGGTGGCGGGGCACGCTCTTTAAGCAACGCTGGTTGCTTTGGATATTCGTCTGGGCGGTGGTCCTGCCGCAGGTGGCTAACCAGTTCGGTTGGTACACCGCCGAAATGGGCCGGCAGCCCTGGGTGGTGTACGGACTGCTGCGCACCTCCGACGCGCTGTCGAATACCGTGACGGCCAACCACGTGCTGTTCTCGCTGATCGGCTTCACGCTGATCTATATGCTGCTCCTGGCCCTATTCATCTACCTACTCAACAAGAAGATCAAGAAGGGCCCCTACGACGAATCCGATACGGACGACCGCCCGCTGCAGGAAGACATCGCCCGGGTGGCGGGTGGGCAGATCTGAATGAACCATTTACCACTTGGCTGCCGCCGTTTCTCCTATCCCGCATCACACTAATTTCGCCCATGAAACTGATACTACTTTTTACGCTGAGCTTACTGCTGACCGCCTGCGGAACCGACGCGGAGACGGGCTACTCCAGCATTGCCGGGCTCGACTATCCCACGCTCTGGTTCCTGGTGGTCGGGGCCGTGTTTACCGGCTACGGCATCCTCGATGGGTTCGACCTGGGGGCCGGGGCCTGGCACCTCTTCTTCCGCAAGGAGGAGAGCCGGCGCATCGCCCTGAATGCCGTCGGGCCGGTCTGGGACGGCAACGAGGTCTGGCTCGTCATCGGGGGCGGCACCCTCTTCGCGGGCTTCCCGGTGGTCTACGCTTCGCTGTTCTCGGCCATGTACATCCCGCTGATGCTATTTCTGTTCGCGCTCATCTTTCGGGCCATCAGCATTGAGTTTCGCAGCAAGGAGCCGATGCAGTGGTGGCGCAACATGTGGGACTTGGCCTACAGCGTATCGAGCACCATCCTGGCCTTCGCCCTCGGCATCGTGCTGGGAAACGTCCTGCTCGGTATGCCACTCGACGATAACATGGAGTTCACCGGCAACTGGCTCAGTTTCCTCAACCCCTTTGCGATCCTGGTCGGTTTCACGGCCCTGGCCCTGTTCATGATGCACGGGGCGATCTACCTGACCATGAAGACGGAGGGCCGTCTCTTCACCAAGGTCAACCTCCTGCTGCGCAAGTCCATCATCGCCTTCGTGCTGCTGTTCGTGATCCTGACGGTATACGTCCTACTCTACATTCCCCACCTGTCCGACGGGCTCAAGGCCAATCCCCTGCTGCTGACCGTGCCGATCCTGGCCATTCTCGCCATCGCTAATATTCCCCGGCTGGTGAGTAAGCGGCGCTACCTACTCGCCTTCATCTTTAGCGCCATCACGGTGGGCCTGCTGCTCATCACGGCGGCCATGGAGCTCTATCCGGTGATCCTGCTAGACAGCAGCGGGGCGGGCAACAGCATCACGGTCTACAACGGGGTGGCCTCCAATAAGTCGCTCGGCATCATGCTCATCTTCGTGGCCATCGGCGGGCCGTTAGCGATCGGGTACACGGCCTTCGTCTACAAGACCTTCTGGGGCAAGGTGCGCCTTGACGAGCACAGCTATTAGAACGACCACCTAATCCCCACCCCCAGATCAATTCCCGCCGCGGCAATCCCACTGGCGAAGGGCTGGTAAAAACGGTCGAGCAGGTTCTCCCCCTTGAGTTGTAAGGAAAGCCGGTCCGCTACCCGGTAGGCGAGGTAGGCGTTGATCGTCCACCAACTGGGGGTGCCGAGGCCGTAGGGGGTGAGCTCTGGGTTGTCGGCACTGCCCGTGAGATCGTAGGTGTAGCCGTTAGCCTGGGTGCCGGTGACGGTATTCACGGCGTAATCTTCCAGTTGCTTACGGAGCTGCCAGTCGAGCCGCAGGTGGGCGTCCCAGCGATCGTTGGTGTAGTGGAGGCCGGCGCGGCCGTAGGCGGGGGGGATGTGATCCTGGGGCAGGGTGAGCTGGATTTCGTCGGGCGCCCGTTGAAGGCGGCGTCCGCGTAGCCAGTGACCCTCCGCGCGGAGTTCCCAGTGGGGCGCGAAGGTCCAGGCCCCGGCCACGTCGAAGCCGTACACCCAGGCTTTTTCCGCGTTCACGTTGACGTCGACGAACAGCGTGTCGCCGCGACTTACGAAGGAGGTACGGCCGTCGGGTAGGCTGCCGTTGCGACGAATGATGGCATTCTTCAGGAGGGTAGCGTAGGCGGTGACCTCCACGCGCAGGGGACCCTCCAACCGGGAAAAGGCGGCTTCGAGGGTGTTAGACCGCTCGGGTCCGAGATCGGGCTGTGGTACCTGGATGCGTCCGTTTTGCTCCCGGAATTTGGCGAAGTCGTCCACGTTGGGCGCCCGGAAGCCCTGGGCGTAGAGTAACCGGATTTTGTTGCCGCCACTGCGGTGCTGGATGCCCAGGGCACCGGTAAGGGCATCGGAATGACTGACGATGCCGCCGCCGAGGTAGGCAACCGGCCATTCGATGGGGTCGTCGGCCCCGAAAGTGGCGTGCAGGCGCTGGTAGTTGTAGCGGAGTCCGCCGCGCAGTCCCCAGTAATTATTGAACTCCCGGCTCAGGTCTACGTAGAGCCCGCCGCCGGCCAGTCCGCTGCCCTGGCTCGGATAGCGGGTGGGAAGGTTGGCGGGGGCGGATTCGGTGTCGACCCGGTCGTGACGCAGGTCGGCGCCGTAGCGTAGGTGGGCGGCGGGTGAGAGTTGCTTGGCGAAGTCGACTTGGAGGTTGGCGGCGCCCACGTCGATCAGGCTTTGCTCGGTGACGGGGTCGCCCAAACGGCGCTGCAGGCGGTCTTCCTCCACAAACTGGTAGGATACGAGGTAGGTGGCCACGTCGTAAAGGGTGGTGGCCCGGCGGTCATCCAGGCGGAGGCTGCCGAGGACGCGGGTTTGGGGACCGTAATCCCAGCGCGCCCACCGCAGCTGCCCGTCGCGCACTTCGGTGAGGGCGTCGTAGCGGGGGATGTCTCCGGTGGTAGAATACTGAAAATTGGCGTTGAGTTCCAGTCCCTCGTCGAGGCGGAAGCGAAATTTCTGCAACAGGTTGTACTGTTCGTAGCCGCTGCCGACCTGCCGCTGGGGATTGCCGTTGGGCACGACCGCGTCGCCGACCACGTAGTTGGGGCGCAGACCGAATTTGCCGTAGTTGCCGGGTCGGTTGCCACCCGCGCGCAGGTCGCCGAAGCGCGTGAGGGAGTAGCTGGTCATCCCCGCCCAGCGGGGGCCGCCGTAGTCGAATCCGCCCGCCAGGTTCACCGCGGCGCCGGCGGTGCCGAAGTTGCCCTGGAGGTAGCCGCCGAGCCCGCCGTCGGGACGATACTCCGGCCGCCGCGTCCGGAAGTGCACCACGCCCCCCAGCGCATCGCTGCCGTAGGCAAGGGCGCCGGCGCCGTAGATCAGCTCGATGCGCTCTAGGGCATTGGGGTCGACCGTGATGGCGTTTTGCAGGTGACCGTTGCGGTAAATGGCGTTGTTCATGCGCACCCCGTCGACGACCAACAGCACCCGGTTGGCCTCGAAGCCGCGCAGGACCGGACTGCCCGCCCCGAGTTGGGACTTCTGCACGTACACGCCACTCAGGGCGCCCAGGGCGTCGGCGGTCGTGAGGCTCTGGACCCGGGCGATGGCCTCCGCATCGACGGTCTGGATCTGATAGGGGAGGGTGGCGGCGAGCTCGTCGCGGCGGCCGACTACGGTAGCGGCATCGAGCAGGAGCCCGCCGTACTGTTCGGTCAGTTGCAGCACCGTGCGTTCCTCCTGCACCTGCGTGCCCGCCAGCAGCGCCGGTAGAAAGCCGAGGTAGTTGATCTGGAAAGTGTCCGTGCGCGTGAATACCGGTAAGATCAGATCACCCGCCTCGTCCGTTACGCCGACCAAGGTGGTGGGTTGGCGGAGGACGGTCGCTCCCACCAGCGGTGCCCCCTCCGCGTCGGTGACGTGAAGGGTCGATTGGGCGGAGGTCGCCACGGCAAGCCAGCAGAAGAGCACGACTAGACAGCACTTCATCCCACAAAACTACCCAACCCCCGGGAATCGGGAATTTACTCCTTGGGGATGAGCACGTAGCCCGTCTTGGCCAAGTTCCCAAAGTCGTCGTAGGTCATGGTGACGTAGCCGCCGTTGCCCCAGGTACGGCCGAGGGAGCTGCGCAGCTCGAAGGTCTCGTCTTCCCCATTGTAACCGATCACGGTCAGGAAGTGGGTCTCGGTGGCCGGCGCGGTGGGGGCGTAGTCGTTGGTGGTCAGGCGGATGAAGGAGGCGTCGGTGGCCAGCTCCACCAGCACCGGATTGCCCCGGCTCAGGGCCTTGCGTACCTCGAAGATGCGGTTGCGCCCCCGCGTTTCTTCCCGGAAAAGGTAGCCAAAGTTGGTGATGCCGAAGCGGGCTACGCTGTACACCGAGTTGGGGATGGTGCTGCTGTTGTAGGGTACGATGGCCGCCGATACGGTGCCGGAGTTGATGAGCAGTCCGAAGCCGTCCACGAGATTCGGCCGCTGTCCCGCGTTGGATAGGCTCATGACGATGTAGTCGGGGCTCAGGTTGTCCTTAAAGTTGCTGTTGAGGTTCACGTAATATTCGAGGCAATCGGCCAGGGCGTAGGCCCACTCCATACCGGTTTGCGGTACCTGGCGGATGGGCATCATGTAGTTTTTGATGTTCTGCCGCAGCAGGTCTTCCCGCGCCGGACTTCCAATGCCCGGGATGTAAAACATCTGCTGGTCGATGGCGGTCAGATCACTTAGTCCCTGTAGGGTCTCGGCGCTTTTGGCCGTCCCGTAGGGCTGTTGGGCGCGGACGCAGGTGCAAAGGAAGGTCACGAGGAGCAGGGTAAGCGTGTGTTTTAGCATAGGGGAGGAACGTAGTTCTCTAGTTCTTTAGTTCGTTAGTTCTTTAGACGCGTGGTGCTGATGCGTGATGCGTGATGCTGATGCGTGATGCTGACGCGTGGTGCTGACGCGTGGTGCTGATGCGTGGTGCTGACGCGTGGTGCTGACGCGTGGTGCTGATGCGTGGTGCTGATGCGTGATGCTGACGCCTGATGCTGATGCGTGGTGCTGACGCCTGATGCCGATGCGTGATGCTGACGCGTGATGCTGACGCGTGATGCTGACGCGTGATGCTGACGTCTGATGCCGATGCGTGATGCCGATGCGTGATGCAGACGCGTGGTGCCGATGCGTGATGCCGACGCGTGATGCCGATGCGTGATGCCGACGCGTAATGCCGATGCGTGGTCCTGACACGTGATGCCGATGCGTGATGCCGATGCGTGATGCTGACGCGTGATGCTGACGTCTGATGCCGATGCGTGATGCCGATGCTTGATGCAGACGCGTGGTGCCGATGCGTGATGCCGATGCGTGATGCTGACGCGTGATGCCGATGCGTTTCATCAGTATGGTGAGGCATTAGTATTGCAAGAACTAAACGAACTAACTCCCAGCATCAGCACCCCGGGGCATCAGCACTGTTAGCCAAAAGAACTAAAGAACTAAAAATCTAACAGTCTAACAATGCACCGCCTAGCCCCCACCCCCTCCGGCTACCTGCACCTCGGCAACGCGGCGAACTTCGCGGCCAATGCCTTGCTGGCAGAAGGAGGTCCCTTGCTCCTGCGCATCGATGACCTAGACCGCGCGCGCTTCCGACCGGAGTACCTGCGGGACGTGTTCGACGTATTGGATTGGTTAGATATTCGTCCGACCCGGGGGCCAAAGGATGCGGCGGATTTTGAAGCCCATTGGTCCCAGGACTACCGTATGCCCCTTTACCGCCAAGCTCTCGAAACACTGCGGGGAAATACCTCAGGCTTGGTCTTCGCTTGTCTCTGCTCGCGGAAGGAACTGGCGAAAGGGGGGCACGCCCACGGCTGTCTGGAGGGACACGTGGAGCTCGACCGGGCCGGCATAGCGTGGCGACTGGACACCCGCGGCACCGCCCTACACGAAACTATGCCCTGGTTTGCAGTACGGAAAAAGGACGGCCGCCCCAGCTACCAGCTCGCCTGCGCGGTAGATGATTACCACTACGGCATCACCGCCTGTGCGCGCGGGGAAGATCTGCGGGCGAGTACCGCGGCCCAGGCTATGCTCTCCGACGCGCTGGAATATCCCAAGCTAACGGAACGTATCCGCTTCCTCCACCACCCACTGCTGACCGAAGGAGGCGAAAAGCTCTCCAAACGCCAGGGTGCCCGGAGCGTACGGGATTCGGGCGTGAGTCGGAACGAGGTGTTTGCCATCGCCCGAGACTGGCTGGGAAAAAATATATTTTGAACTGCCTTACACCTTTATCCCATCCACTTTCCGCACCTTCTTGACCACCCGTACGGCGTGTTTATCGGGACGAATGGGGAAGCCCCGGCGCTCGGCCCACACGTAGGTGAACTCGGCTCCGAGAAAGAGGATCTGGCTGTTGTAGTACGTCCAGATCATGAGAGTAACCAGTGCCCCGGCGGCCCCGTAAGTGTTGCCGAAGTCGGAGTTGCCGATGTAGAGTCCGATGAGCCAGCGGCCCAGGCCAAACAATAAAGCGGTAAAGATGGCGCCGGCCCAGATGTCCTTCCAGCGCGCCTTGGCGTCGGGTAGGAAGCGGAACAACAGGGCGAAGATTACCGCGGTAACGATCGTGGAAATCACCCAACTGGTGATGCCCAGGACCACGGCTCCGAGGGAGGGTACGAAGGCGGCCAGCTTGTCCATAAAGCCGATGATCAGGGCATTGACGACTAGCGTAATCATGAGCATGAAGCCCAGGCCCACCACGAAGCTGAAGCTCAGGAGGCGCACGATCAGAAAGCCCAGGATGTTGTTAGCCGGTCGGGCTTCCAGGCCCCAGATGCGATTGAGGCTCGTTTTAAGCGTAGCGAACACCGTTGTGGCTGTAAACACCAAGGTCGCGACGCTCAGGATCGTGGCCCACAGGCTATCGCCCGTAGAATATGCGTTGCTGACGATCTCCTGCAGCGTCTTGGCCGCTTCGGGGCCGAGGAGGCCGTCAAGT
Source organism: Lewinellaceae bacterium (assembly GCA_963710195.1). GTDB lineage: Bacteria > Bacteroidota > Bacteroidia > Chitinophagales > Saprospiraceae > Neolewinella. The sequence goes on along the minus strand of CAVPZF010000001.1, from coordinate 28,324 downwards.
TCCCCGTAGAGGCGGCCAGTCACGGCTTCCTCGCCGACGAAGTAGCTGGCTACGGCAATCGCGACGACCAACAGGGGCGCGAAGCTGAATACGGTGTAATAGGCCAGCGCGGCTCCCAACGTAAAGGCATCATCCTGGCCGTAATTGCCGAACAGTTCTTTTGCGAAGGACAGGACGCGCTTGAAAACATTCTCTTTGGCCAAGGGGAGGGATTTAGTCCCTTAAAGGCGGATAAAGCGAGCGGTGTTCACCGCTTTTACTTTATGTATTTTGCCCCGCATCCCTAGCCTATGCCCCGCACCACTTTTTCCAAGCACGCCAATCATTTCCTCGCCCGCAAGCCCGCCGCCGAAGCCTTGCCGCCGGCCCTGACTTCCGTGGCCGGCTTCCCACCTTACCTGCGCGGTCCCTACGCCAGCATGTACGTGGGCCGCCCCTGGACCATTCGGCAGTACGCCGGTTTCAGCACGGCGGCCGAGTCTAATGCCTTTTACCGCCGCAACCTGGAAGCCGGGCAGCGCGGACTCTCCGTCGCCTTCGACCTGGCCACCCACCGGGGGTACGACAGCGACCACGAGCGGGTGCGCGGCGACGTCGGCAAGGCCGGCGTGGCCATCGATACTGTGGAGGACATGGAACGCCTGTTCGATCAAATTCCGCTGGAAAAAATGTCGGTGAGTATGACTATGAACGGCGCCGTCTTACCCATCATGGCCTTTTACCTGGTGGCGGCCGAGCGACAGGGCGTGGATCCCGCCCGCCTCAATGGCACCATCCAGAACGATATTCTTAAGGAATTCATGGTACGGAACACCTACATCTACCCCCCGGCGCCGAGCATGCGGATCGTCTCCGACATCTTTGCCTATACGGCCGAGCACATGCCGCGCTTCAACAGCATCAGCATCAGCGGCTACCACATGCACGAGGCGGGCGCCCCGGCAGCGGTGGAGCTCGCCTATACCCTGGCGGACGGACTGGCCTACGTCCGGGCCGGCGTGGAGGCGGGCCTCGACGTCGACGACTTCGCCCCCCGGCTCAGTTTCTTTTGGGGCATCGGGATGCGGCACTTCACCGAAATCGCCAAACTGCGGGCCGGTCGCCACCTCTGGGCCGAACTAATGGCCGATTTCCAGCCCAAAAACCCGAAGAGCTCCATGCTTCGTACCCACTGCCAGACCAGCGGCTACAGCCTTACCGAGCAGGACCCCTACAACAACGTGGCCCGCACGGCCATCGAGGCGCTGGCGGCCGTGTTTGGCGGCACCCAGAGTCTGCACACCAATGCCCTGGACGAAGCCATCGCCCTGCCCACCGACTACAGCGCCAAAATCGCCCGAGATACCCAGCTGTACCTGCAAAACGAGCTGAGCATCACCCAGGCGATCGACCCCTGGGGCGGCAGCTACGATTTGGAAGCCGAGACCCAGCGGCTGATCCACGACGCGCGGCAGCTGATGGAGGAAGTCGAGGCCGCCGGCGGCATGGTGCGCGCCATCGAGACCGGTCTGCCCAAACTGCGCATCGAGGAAGCTTCCGCCCGCAAGCAGGCTGCTATCGACTCCGGGGGGGAGCAAATTGTGGGCGTCAACGTCTTCCGGACCAGCGAGGGGGCCGAATTCGACCTGCTGGAAGTAGACAATGCCCGCGTCCGTCGGGAACAACTCGAGCAGATCGCGACAACCAAAGGGAAGCGCTCGGAACCCGATTTACACCGGGCGCTACAGGCCCTGGAAACGGACGCCCGGGGAACGGCAAATCTACTCGCGGCTGCCGTTGCGGCGGCGCGCGCGGGTGCCACGCTTGGCGAGATCAGCAGTGCGCTGGAGAACGTTTTCGGTCGCTACCGGGCCACCAACCAGCTGATTAGCGGGGTCTACGGCGGACATTCGAATGCCGACCGCCTGCAGGCAGTGCGGAAACTCTCCGACCGGTTCCTCACCCAGGAGGGGCGCCGGCCGCGCATCCTCATTGCCAAGCTCGGGCAGGACGGCCACGATCGCGGCGCCAAGGTGATCGCCTCCGGCTTTGCCGATCTGGGCTTCGACGTTGACGTAGGTCCCCTCTTCCAGACCCCCGCCGAGGCCGCGCGTCAGGCCGTGGAGAACGACGTTCACCTGCTGGGCATCAGTTCGCTGGCTGCCGGACACAAGACGCTGGTGCCGGAGGTCATTGCTGCCCTGGCCGAGCAGGATGCCGCCGATATCCGCGTGGTCGTGGGCGGCGTCATTCCCCCCGCCGACTACCCCTATCTCCGGGAAGCGGGCGTAGTGGGCATCTTCGGCCCGGGCACTAACATTGCCGCCGCGGCCGAGGAATTACTGACGATGATGCTGGCTGGCGCATGACGTTTCGACAGACCTCGGAGGTCTGTCATTATGGCATTACTTTAGCCCCCGGATCTGGTAAAACTCCAGCAGCCGCCGCGACGTCCGGTGCGCGTAAAACAGCGGCTCCACCCCCCACGCGTTCAGGTGAATGCCCGGCTCCTTCCGGTCATCGACGTATTTAGCCAGTAGCGTCGGGTCGGTACCCGCAGGTAAGCGGGACACGATATACGGTTTGGCCACCGCCCAGTCCTCCCCCATCTGGCTGCGGAGCAGGCGGATGAACAGGCGGTCTTCTTCGGTGTGGTCGGGCATAGGGATCAACTTTTATTCTCCAATGGATTTACATAAGAAGTCGGGGATAATGCCGGAAGCGGCGATCTCCGTCTCCGCGCTCTCAGGGCGGGTGTTGCCACTCAGCACCAGGGCAGTGGCCATCCCGTAGGTGTTGCCGCCGAGGATATCGGTATGTAGAGTATCCCCGACCATCAGGATATCGGCGGGCTGCACGTCGGGCATATCGGCCGCCACACTGTCGAGGCCCATCTGGAACATCTGGCTGGCCGGCTTACCAAACTTGACGAATTTGCGCCCCAGTACGTACTCCGCCAGCCGGGCAATGCTGCCGGTCGCCAGGGCCACCTCGTTGCTGGTGGTGGGGTAGAGCAGGTCGGTGTTCGCCACGACGACCGGGATTTTACACTTGCGCAGAATGTTGATCAGGCGGTTGATGTCCACGTTCATATCGTAGCCCTCGTCGTCGAGGAAGGCCACCGCGCGAATCTCCTCCAGGCGGTCGAGGTCGACCTCAGAAACGGGAACAGCTTCCAGCCCCGCCCCGATGATGTAGGCCGCCGAGGCCGGGGTGCCCAGGTAGGCCACCTTGCCGTGCTTCACCTTCTGTTCAAGGAAATGGCGGGTAGTCGCCCCGCTAGTAATGATCTCCGCGGCGCAAATCCCGCTCAACCCGTAATCCTCGAGCCGGGAGGCTGCCACTTCTGGACTCCGGGCGGCATTATTCGTCAGCACCCGGATGTGTTTGCCCGCCGCGCGCAGGCGCAGCACGGTCTCCAGCGCTCCGGGGATGGTGCCCCGGTGGTTCCGTAGCACGCCGTAACTATCGAAGAAGATGACGGGAAAGTCAGCGGCGACTTCCGCAAATACCTGGATGTTCATGTACTTAGAGTTTCAGGGCGGCGAGGAGGGGTTCCACGCTGAATTTCTCATCCAGCGTAGGCAAGTGCACGTGCAGGGCGTCGTAGGCCAGTTTCTCCGCGAAGGCGGGACGGAAGAAGTACCGACCGAGGCGCAGAACATAGTTGAGCAGGAAAAAGCGGTAGGCCTCCTTGATAAACAACACCTCCTGCCGCGAAAGCGGGAATACCTCGTGGTAGGATTGGAGAAAGAGTATAAAGCGGTCCTCCAATAAGCGGTCCACCTCATAAGTGAAGGCCGTTCTGTCGCCCACCTCACTCACCACCCGGCTAAGGAAATAGAAGTCGGCCACCCGCGTCGAAACCCGGAACCAATCGTAGTCCCAGCGGCTCGCCAGGCGGCCGCTGCGGTCCACGCTGAAGTTACCGATGTTCCAGTCGACGAAAACCGGGATCTTCTGGAAACCGTAGACGTTGATCTTGAAGGTATTCTCCAGAAACAGCCGGCAGTGTTTTTCAATGAGGTCGAAGTGCTCGGGGTAGTCCGCCTGGGCTGAAGTCAGCAGGGCGTTGACGTCGGCGGTCATGTCGCGGTCGCTGCGCGGCAGGGTGTTGGTGACCAGGGTACAGTCGCGGTGGAAGTACGCCATCTCCCGGCCCATTTGCTGCACCTGCTCCTCGGTGAGGCGGCGGGGCGGATTCTCCTGGATCTGGATCGGCCGGTAGAAGATGATCCACGCATCCTGCTCCGCGTCGATGTGGCGGTGAAAGAAGAGCTGGTTGCCCTTCATCAGGCCGCGGCTCAGGAAGTTGGCGTAGCGCACCGGCAGGTTGTTGGCCAGCACGTTGATGATGGTATGGTCCTCGGCAAAGCCCTCGAAGGAGCCGAAGTAGGTCACCTTGGCAATGAGCACGTTGCCGTCCTCCATGATGAGTTTGAAGACGTGGTTGGTCGACACCTGGGCACTAATGTCCTCGATGGAGCGGATCGCGCGGGTGTGGTCGTACGCCCGCCAGGCGTAACGCAGGATGGTCTGGTAATTCGTCATGAGCGGCGGTCGGGGCATAGCGGGAGTCATCAGGCGAGCTCAAGGTAGCGCCGCAATTCCCAATCCGTGACGGCGGCCAGGGATTGTTCCCACTCCCACGCGCGGGTGCGCACGAAATGCTCCGTGAAGGGACCGCCCAGCAGGGAAGCGACTATTTCGGAGGCGTTCATGGCACCCGTGGCCGCGCCCAGGTTATTGGGGAGGGGGAGGCCGATTGGCTGGTCGTAGGCACTGCCGGCGACGGGCGCCTCATCCAGGGGAAGCTGCTGCTCGATGCCGTAGAGGCCCGCGGCAAGGGCGGCGGCTATAGCGAGATAAGGGTTGGCATCGGCACCGGGAACGCGGGTTTCCAGGCGGGTGGACGTCGGAGAGCCCGGCACCACGCGCAGGGCCACCGTGCGGTTGTCGACGCCCCAGTTGGCGCGGGTCGCGGCCCAGGAGCCGGGCACGTAGCGTTTATAGCTGTTGACGTTGGGCGCGAAAAAAGGCATGAGCGCAGGGAGCAGTTTCAATTGCCCGGCCAGGTAGTGTTCGAAGGTGGCGCTCATGCCGTGGCGGCCGGCCGGATCGTGAAAGACGTTCACCTCGTCGCGCCAGAGCGACTGGTGGAGATGGCCCCCGCAGCCGGGCAATTGTACGGAAGGCTTGGCCATGAAGCTGGCGACTAGCCCGTGGCGGTAGCTGATCTGCTTGACGCCCTCCTTAAACAGCACGGCCCGGTCGGCGGCCTCCACGGCCTCGCAGTAGGTGATGGCGGCTTCGAGTACGCCGGGACCGGTCTCCGTATGCAGCCCCTCTAAGTCTACCCCGAAGGCGGCCAGCTGCTCGAAAAGCGTCTCCAGCAGGCCGGCCCGCTGCCCCGTGCGCAGGCCCGAGTACCCAAACATGCCGGGGGAAAGCGGGGTGGGGGAGCGGTAGTCCTTCGCGGCCAGGCTAGCGGGACTCTCCCGGTAGGCAAACCACTCGTATTCCGGACCGAAACGCGCCGTAAAGCCCATCTCCCGTGCTTTCTCCACCACCCGTAACAGCAAGGATCGCGGACAGGCCACCCCCGCCGGCCCCCCGTCGTCGCGGAAGTCAGCCAGCAGGAGGGGCGTACCGTTCTCCCAGGGCAGGGTGCGGCGGCTTTCGGGGATCAGCCGGGCGTGGGCGTCGGCGAAAGTGGGATCGGCGACATGGTTGGTATACACCACGTCCTGGCAATCCCAGCCGAAAACCACGTTGCAAAAGCCAAAACCCTCCTCCAGGGCGGCGGTCACTTTTTGGGTAGACAGGTACTTGGCCCGCAGGATGCCGTCGAGGTCGGTGACGGCGACCTTCACGCGCGTGGCGGACTGCTCCCGAAGCCAGGCAAGGGTATTCTCCATGGTCCAAAACTAGCCCTTTCCGGCGTAGCCCCCTATTCCTCCGGCCGCAGGTCGAAGCGCCGCCGCAGCTCGTCTAGCGCGGGGTTCTTTTCGCGCATGGCGAGGTACTTGTCCTTGGCGGTCAGCCGCTTTTTGATGGTGGTCTGCACCGGTTTGAGGCTTTCGTCGTGTTCCAGGATCATGACGAGATTGGGCCGCTCGAAGGTCCGGCGCAGGTGGCCGATCAGGCTGTCGTCGTCGCGCAGGGAGGCGATCGCCCGGGCGGAACCGACGCGGACCACGATCTCGTCGTCGCCCCGTACCTGCGGCAGCGCTTGCTTCAGAAAGATGGCCAGGGTAGTCCCCTTGTTTTCCAGCAGGAAAGCCTCCCAGGCCCGCCGCAGGTGCTCATCGTCCAGTTCGGGCAGTTCCTCGGGGGAGGGGGTGGAATCCAGTTCTTCCTCCGCTTCCAGGTACAGCGCATCCAGGTCGATACTCGCGAAGGCGGTGGGGCTGGCGGGTTTCGGTTCCGGGCGGCAATCGCCCTCGGGCTCGGGCTCCGGCAGGGGGTGGATATCCTCAGCTAGGGGTTCCATAACGGGCACCGTTTCCACCACGTGCGGGGTCGCGGGTGCGGGGGAAGCGGCTGCGGGAGCCAGCACCACGGGTTCGTTGCGGAAGGCCCGGCGGATGGTGACCATGCGCAGCAGACTCATCTCCACGTGCAGCCGCTTGTTGCGGGCCAGCTTGAAGTGGAGGTCACAGTCGTTGGCGAGGTCCAGTACGGTCAGCAGCAGGTCGGGCGGGGCGGTGGCGGCCTGCTGGTGGTAGCGCTGGCGGAGGCGTTCGCCGACCTCGAGGAGCTTGAGGGTAGCGGGGTCCTTGCAGACGAGCAGGTCCCGCACGTGGGCGGCCAGCCCGTTAAGGAAAAGATCCTCATCGAAGCCGCGCCGCAGCACCTCGTCGAAGAGCAGCAGCATGCCGGCCCGATCTTCCGTCAGCACGAAGTCGACGGCCCGGAAGAAGTAGTCGTAATCGAGCACGTTGAGGTTCTCGATCACGGCGTCGTAGGTGATCGTGTCGCCGCTGAAGCTGACGATGCGGTCGAAGATCGACAGCGCATCCCGCAGGGCACCGTCGGCCTTCTGCGCAATAATGTGCAGGGCGTCTGCATCGGCGGTAATGCCCTCCCGGGCACAGATGCCCTGCAGGTGCTCGATGATGTCGTTCGGCTGGATCCGCTTGAAGTCGAAGATCTGGCAGCGCGACAGGATGGTCGGAATGATCTTGTGCTTTTCCGTCGTCGCGAGGATGAAGACCGCGTAGGGCGGCGGCTCCTCGAGCGTTTTGAGAAAGGCGTTGAAGGCTTGCTGCGAGAGCATGTGGACCTCATCAATGATGAACACCTTATACTCCCCCTGTTGCGGCTGAAAACGGACCTGCTCCGTCAACGCCCGAATGTGGTCGACGGAGTTGTTGCTCGCCGCGTCCAGCTCCATGATGTTGAGGCTGGCGTTATTGTTAAAGGCCTCGCAGCTGGCGCAGACATTGCAGGGCTCGAAGTCGGCCGTCCGGTCCTGGCAGTTCAGCACCTTCCCTAGGATGCGCGCCGAGGTGGTCTTTCCCACGCCCCGTGGTCCGCAAAACAGGAAGGCGTGCGCCAGGTGATCGGTTTGTAGCGCATTCTTAAGGGTCTGCGACACGTGCTGCTGCCCCACCACTTCGTCGAAGCGTACGGGGCGATACTTGCGGGCGGATACTACGAATTTGCTCATCGGGGTAAAGATAAGCTCGCTGCGCTTGCTTTAGAGGCGGTGCGGTAGAAGCTCGCTGGGCTCCGCGGTAAAGGCTCGCTGGGCTCGCGGTAGAACCGGCTTTAATCCTCCACTTACACTCCTCTACCGGTACCGCCCGCTACCGGTACCGCCCGCTACTCCTCAATCATTCCCCGCGCCACGATAGCCCCCGCCCGGGAGAAAATACTATCGATCCACACCGGTTCCTGCCGGACGATCCACATTAGGCTGTCAAATTCAGGGCGGGTGTAGCCGTAGTCGGCGAGGACGGAGTCGTGGTAGAGCGCTTCCATGGAATCGCGGACCAGCACGGGAATCTCGCTCGTTAGGGACTGGGCCAAGTTCAGGTCGGCGATGACCTGCACCATCTTATCGGCGTCTACGGGGGGCGGACCGGGGTCTACCTGCGCGCAGCGGTGAGCCAGCAGACCGATTAGTAACACGAGTATTCCCCGAGTCACTTCCTGTCCTTTGGAGTGAGGAATACGGTGCGGTGGGCTTCGGCCAGTTTCCACTTAGTCCATTTTTTGGCGTCAGACGAGCTCCCGACGATGCCGCAGGTGGGGACGTTGCCGATGTAGTCGTCGTTCGTCAGCAGGTTGGCAACTTCGGTATATCCGGGGTTGTGACCAAACACGAGGACGGTATTCCAGCTGTCGGGCAATTCCTGGATACAGGCCTGAATAGTTTTGGGGCCGGCGTGATAGAGTTTCTTTTCCCTGATGATCCGGTCCTTGCCGATACCGAGGGCTTCGACGAAGGCCTGGGCGGTTTGCTGGGTCCGTTTGGCACTGGAAACGAGGAGTCCGTCGACCCGGAGCTTTCGTTTGGCCAGGAGGGCGGCCATGCGGGGGGCGTCCCGTTTGCCGCGGCCGTTCAACGGCCGGTCGTGGTCTTTCTGGTTCATGTCGGCCCAGCTGCTCTTGGCGTGGCGGACGAAGTAGACGTTTTTCACGGGATTATTTTGTGGGGTGGCTTTACCTGCACTTAACGGTCAGTTAAGGTGCATGCCATACGGGGGGACTACTTTTGCGTCCATTCAATCCCAAGCGCATGACTGTTACCCCGGCGAAGATACTTCTGGTAGACGACGAACCGGATATTCTGGAGATCCTTGAATTCAACCTGCGCAAGGAGGGATTTGAAGTCGCCACCGCCAGCAACGGGGAGGAAGGCTTGCAACTCGCCCGGAAATTTCGTCCCGACCTCATTGTTTTGGACATCATGATGCCCATCATGGACGGGGTAGAGGTCTGCCGCCAACTCCGGGCCGACTCCGACTTCGACAACACGGTCATCACCTTCCTGACCGCCCGTGAGGAAGACTACAGCCAGATCGCCGCCCTGGACACCGGGGGCGACGACTACATCACCAAACCCATTCGGCCGCGGGTACTCATCAGCCGCGTTAAAGCCCTGCTGCGGCGCAACGTGCGGCAGGAGGATGAGGAACAAAATAATTCCATCGTCATTGGTGATCTGGAGATCGACCTGGAGCAAATCGTGGTCCGCCGCGGTAAGGAACGCATCGAACTCGCCAAGAAAGAGTTCGACCTGCTCACGCTGCTCGCTTCCAAGCCCGGCAAGGTGTTCAGCCGGGAAGAGATCTTCAATAAGGTATGGGGCACCGACGTCATTGTGGGCAACCGCACCATCGACGTCCACATCCGCAAACTGCGGGAAAAACTCGGCGACCACTACATCAAGACTATCAAGGGCATCGGTTATAAATTCGAATTTTAGGCCCGTACAACGCGGTCTCTCCCGATAGCTAGCGGGACGCAAGCAACATTCAGCCAGCAGCAGCATGCTCAAAAACAGCACCCCCCGCGAGATCTCCATTCGCACCGCCCTCTTTATTGCCCTGGCGACCGAGGGCGCGCTGCTGCTGGTGCTGGCCATCCCAACGGTAACCTTCAGCTGGTGGCTGGTGCTGCTCTGCGGACCGGCTACCTTTTTGATTAGCTATTCCATCGTACTCACCACCCTTGACCGCTACATCTACCGCAAGATTAAACTGATCTACAAGACTATCCACAGCCAAAAGGTCAGTTCCGACGTCAAGCGGGAGGGCATCGATCCCGATCAGCCCATCATCGAGGAGGTTGAGCAGGAAGTGGCCGAGTGGGCCGAAAACCAGCAGGAGCAAATCGACCAGTACGAGCGCTTCGCCGAGTACCGCCGCCGCTACGTGGGCGACATCAGTCACGAACTGAAGACGCCCATCTTCAACATCCAGGGCTACCTCCACACCCTCATGGACCATGGCTACGACGACATCAAGATCACCCGCTCCTTCATCAAGAAGGCCGCCAAGAACGTCGAGCGCCTACAGACTATCGTGGAAGACCTCAGCGCCATCGGCCGCCTGGAGAGCGGCGACCTCATGTTCGACCCCGAGCCCTTCAATATCAAGGAACTGGCCCAGGAGGTCATCGAGGAACTGGACCTCAAGAGCCGGCAGTCCGGCGTCACGCTAAGCCTAAAACAGGGCGCCGATACCGGTTTCATGGTATCCGCAGACCGCGAGAGTATTCGGCAGGTGCTCATCAACCTGGTCACCAACTCCGTCAAGTACGGCAACTCAGGTGGCGCTACCCGCATCGGCTTCTACGACATGGAGAGTTACATCCTCTGCGAAGTCGCCGACAACGGCATCGGCATCCCCGAAAAGCACCTGCCCCACGTCTTCGACCGCTTCTACCGCGTCGACAAGAGTCGCAGCCGGCAAAAGGGGGGAAGCGGCCTGGGCCTTTCGATCGTTAAGCACATCATGGAGGCGCACCAGCAGACCATCAACGTGCGCAGTACGCCGGGGCTGGGGTCTACGTTTGGGATTACGCTGGCTAAGGCTTAGTTGTTGGGTTGGCGCGCATTCGCTTGCTCCTCGCGTTGCTTGGGTGGTTGTTGGGTTGTTGAATTGTTGGGTTGTTGGGTTGTTGGGTTGGCCCGCATTCGCTTACCCCTCGCGTCGCTCGGGTGGTTGTTGGGTTTTGGGGTTGTTGAATTGTTGGGTTGGCGGGTATTCGTTTGCCCCTCGCGTCGCTCGGGTGAGTACCGGAGGAGAACCGGTGAGCTATTCGCCAGCGTTAGCGCGTCAGCATCACGCGTAATCCAACAACTCACCCACCCACCAACCCACCAACTCAACAACTCAAAAAAACTTGCAACTACGAATACTTTCGTATAACTTTGTACGAAACCATTCGTAGATGACTCCTCCCCCCACCGAAAGCGAACTGCAGATTCTTGGCGTGCTCTGGGAAGTCGGGCCCCTCACCGTCCGCGAGGTGAACGAGCGACTGAATGAAGGCAGTGAAAAGTCCATCGGCTACACCACCACCCTGAAGCTGATGCAGCTGATGGTGGAGAAAGGATTGGTGACCCGCGACATGAGCAGCCGCAGCCATATCTACACCGCCGCCGTCGCTCGTAAAGGGACTCAGGCCAGCCTGCTCAGTCGGTTCGTCAAGGCCACTTTTGGTGGTTCCCGCACGGAATTGGTGCTGCGCGCCCTCGGCGACGGAGAAGCTTCCGCGGTCGACCTCGCCGAGATCAAGCAGCTCATCGAAAAACTCGAAAACGACAACCGCCATGTTTGAGTCGCTCTTTACCTCCGCCCTGCTACAGGCCGCCGGGATGGCCATCCTGCATTCGCTGTGGCAGGCGACGTTGCTGGCAATATTGCTCTGGGTGGTTTCCCGGTATACCTCACTGAAGGCGGAAGGCCGCTACCGCCTGGCATTCAGTACGCTCCTGCTGCAGGCGGCAGTTTCCGGCTTCACGTTCGGGTACTACTACGAGCCTGCGGTGACGGAAGTAGTAGCCACAAACGCAGGGGGCGGCGGCGCGCGGGATGCAGTGATTTTCCTCGCGCAAGCCCCGACTTCCCTTTGGACTACCTCCGAATTCTGGCTTGCACTGCTGGTGGTCTGCTGGGCGGCCGGACTGATGATCGGTAGTAGCCGTCTGCTGCTGGCGCAGGCGGGTGTCCGCAGGCTGAAGCGCAGTGCGCGAGTTTCCGTCCGGCGATGCCTTCTCTGTTTTGCACCGTCACGTCACCGCCCTCGCCGACCGCATCGGCTACCGTGGGACCGTGCGCCTGGGACTCACCGACCGCATCACCGGTCCCATGCTCGTCGGTCACCTCAAGCCGGTACTGCTCTTTCCCGTGGCGATGGTCAACCAACTGACGACCGAGGAGGCCGAGACCGTCATCCTCCACGAACTGGCCCACCTGCGCCGCGCCGATCACCTCTTTCATCTACTACAGTGCCTGCTCGAGGTACTGTTTTATTACCACCCGGCTATCCATTGGATCGGCGCGCGGATCCGCGAAGAGCGGGAGCACTGCTGCGACGACCTCGTCCTCCGCTACGGACCGGGAAAACTGCCCTACGCCCGGGCCCTCCTCTACTTCAGCGAGCAGTCCCCCAATCCTGTCGCGACTGCGCTCTCCCTTACTGACGGCGGTGGTCTGCTGGCCCGCGTCCGACGCTTTATCGATCACCAGGAAACCAAATACACGATGAAAAGCCGCTTATTTATTCTCCCTATTCTCGCTGTTGCAACATTCGTCGGCACCGCAGCGTACGCGCCGGCAGATAAGGCTATGGAAGCCCCGCTCTCCGTGGAAATTCCCTCCGCACCCGCGCTGGCCGCCCCCGATACCCTGCCGCCAGCGAGATGGAAGCTGCCTGAGCCTCCCCCTACGCTTAGCACCAAAAAGCTTAGTATTGGATCCGACCCCCTTGGTCTAGACCGGAGCCTTAGCGGTTTTGGACCGGAGGACCTGGAACAGCACACTGAAACTTTGAGACAGCAGGTGGAAGCATTAGCGAGCCAGTTTGACAAGCCAGAAAGCTTTATTGGCCCAAATCACAGTGTGCTCGATAGCATACTTACCCGCACCAATGCGGAGGTACGCCCGTGGAATCGGGTAGCCGGATCGGAAGCTGACTGGTTTCGCGACATTCAAACTCATAGGTCGAATTTTGACAGTCTCACTGCTATCTATGAGCGTGGCCTAATACGACTTAACATCGACTCCTTAATTGAACAGGTCACTTTGCGGGGGGAGAGCTTTATGGTCCTGGACTCGTTCAGCATTTCTTGGGATAAGCGCATTAAAAATCGAGAACCGTTGAGGAGCAATTCGACAAACCCAACCACACCTCGGCTCGCTCAAGAAACCGATTTAGAGTACGTTGAGCGACAAGAAAAAGAACTGCTCCAGCAATTGCTGGATATACAGGCACAGAAAAAGGTTATCCAGGCAAAGGAAGGGGAATGATGACCCGCTATCCTGCTAAGGATTCCACCATATTTACCGTTACGTACTTTAAAAACCGCGCCAGCGCCTCCCGCTTGCCCGCATCCAGGTCGTAATCGATGTGGCGGGTGTAGTACTCCTCCAGGTTAAAATCCGGGTGGGGGGAGGGCAGCAGCAGCTTGCAGCTGCGGCAGGTGATCGAGCCCCTCCTTCAGCGCCGCATTGAACTCGGCGATGAAGTCCGGACAAGCTTGCTGAGTCGTTACCCAGGCGGCGAAGACGAAGGGCAGGCCGGTATGCGCCTTCCAGGCGGTGCCCAGGTCGTAGACGTACCGAAAACGTTTGTCCAGGCCGATGGTCCGGTCGCCGATGACCAGTCCCCCGACCGTGCCGTTGATGTGGTCGATGTAGCCGTCCTCCGGCGTGAGGAAGGTCGACCGGGTGTTGCCAGTACTCCTCCAGCAACAGGCGGGTAAGCATGACGGAGGTGCGGCTGTGGTGATCGAGGTAAATGTGCGTCATTTGCTCGCAGGGGCACGTCACCGTAGATGCATACCGTAGCGACCTCCCCGTCGGCCCCGATGCAGTAGTCGCTGATGATGCGGTAGTGCGGCGAGCTCGGGCAGGACGGCCACCGGTACCAGGCCGATCTCGGCTTCCCCGTCCGCCAGGCGGCGGGCGCACTCGCTGGGGATGGCCAGGTCCATGCGCAAGTGGTCGCTGAGCGGACTGCGCAACAGACCGTACAGCAGGGGCTTCGTGTTCAGGTAGCTGACGGCGACCAGGCGGGGGAGGGGCAGTGGCTACCATTTGCCGGGTTTTACGGTCTCCGGGCAGGTGACTGCGGTCGTTCCGGAGGTGAAATTCGTAATGACCGCTCGGTCTTAGAGCTCGCCGATCCAGAGGCCGAGATTGTTGTGAGTCAGCTCGTTCATGCGGTCGATGGGGAAGCCCATCATGCAGGGTGACCAGTCCGCACATCGCGCGGCCGTGGCTGCAGATCAGGATCTTCTCTTCGGGCCGGTCGCGCAGGTGATCGATGAAGCGCTGCAGCCGCTCGCCCATCTCGCGGGCACTCTCGCCGCCGCCGATGCGACCGTCGATCTCGCCCGTCGCCCCAGCCGTCCTTGATGGCGCGGTACTCCGCGATGCTCTCCGGCGTGCCTTTCTTGCCCTCGTGGCTTCCCCAGCTACATCTCGTTGATGTCGGGATGTACCTCCCAGGGGATGCCGTCGTCGATAAAGCCGTTTACGGTTTCCCGGGTACGCTTCAGGTCGCTGGTAAGCACCACGTCAAAGGGCTGCATCGCGGTACTGCTCGTAAAAGTGCCGCGCCTGCTCCCGCCCCGTGTCGTTGAGGCTGGAGTCTACGCCGCTGCCCTGCACGATGCCCTTGAGGTTGTAGTCGGTTTCTCCGTGGCGGACGATGTAGATTGATTTGCATTTACCATGTTACGGTGTACCATTTACCATTTGACGGCTTTGCTCACTGACGCTCATCTCTGCGTCACAGCCTACTTATATGCGATTGTCTCCCACGTACCACGAGCGTAGCGAGCTGCCACGCAAATTGTAATTAGTAATTGGTACATGGTAATTCGTAAATCCTAAACTACCGGCAAAGCCGTATACCCCCGATACTCCTTATCCTCCGCGAATTCCACGTCGGTGAAGTCCTCGATGACGCCGTAGAGGGTGTCCCGCTCGATGGGTTGGCGGCCGACGGCGCGGATCATTTTCACCAGATCCTCCGTGCTCAGGGCGGGGTGTTGCTCGGCACCGGCCATGGAGTAGATGCGGGTGGTATCGTCGATGGTACCGTCGATGTCGTTGACCCCGAAGGCGAGGCTGAGCTGGGCGGTGGTGCGGCCGATCATGGGCCAGTAGGCCTTGACGTGGTCGAAATTGTCGAGGTAGATGCGGCCGATGGCGTAGTTGCGCAGGTCTTCCACCACGGTGCTTTCCGGCACGTGGCTCAGCTCGTTGTTCTCGTTGCGGAACTTGAGGGGGATGAAGGTCTGGAAGCCGCCGGTCTTGTCCTGCAGCTGCCGTAGCTGTTCCAGGTGGTCGACCCGGTGGCGGTACTCCTCGATGTGGCCGTAGAGCATGGTGGCGTTGGAGCGCATGCCCAGTTCGTGCCAGATCTCGTGGATGCGCAACCACTGCTCGCCGCGGCATTTACCGCCGGCGATCTGGTCGCGGATCTCTTCGGCGAAGATCTCCGCGCCGCCGCCGGGCATGCTTTCCAGGCCGGCATCCTTCATCAGGCGCATGCCTTCCTCGTAGCTGATTTTGGCCTTTTTGAAGATGTAGTGGTACTCCACCGGCGTCAGCGCCTTGACGTGCAGGTCGGGCCGGTGGGCCTTGATCGCGGCGGAAGAGCTCGGTGTAAAAGGGAACGTCGTACTGCGGCAGAACGCCCCCGACGATGTGTACCTCCGTGACGGGCTGATCGTCGTACTTCTTGACGATGTCCATGATGTCATCCAGCGTGTACTCCCAACCGTCTTCCCGCTTTTTCATGCGGCGGCTGTAGCTGCAAAAGGTGCAGGTGTAGAGACAGACGTTGGTCGGCTCTACGTGGAAATTGCGGTTGAAGTAGGTGCGGTCGCCGTGCTTTCGTTCGCGGACGAAGTTGGCCAGCGCCCCGAGGTAGCCCAGCGGGGCCTTCTCGTACAGCATCAATCCCTCCTCCGGGCGTGATCCGTTCACCCGCTTTCACCTTCTGGGCGGCGGCGCGCAGGTGCGGGGGAAGTCTGGGAATCGCGGAGTACGGTATCGAGGGAGGGGGCGTGCATAGACGGTAGAACTGTAGTCGTCAATACAACACTCCACACAACTTTCAGTTTCTACTGAAAGTGAATTAGTTGGCCTTACTCGACGCCAGGTCGACTGCCTGAGCGATCGTTCGGGTCGGCCCGCCAGTCGTATGCGTAGGTCACGGTGACGGACTGCCCGAGGGACAGTCGCATCTGGCGCAGACTGTCGCGGCCGTGAACGGAGAAGCGTGATGATTCACCGGATTCCAGTCCGTCACGGTCAGCGAGGTCGCCGTCTACTACCGCCGACCACCGTGCCCACTACGGTAAAGTACTTCAGGTCCCTCCCGGAGGGTGGTCGCCGGCGGGTCGGGTGGCGGGGTATTTTCGGACGCGTGTTCTACCGGGTGCGTGCGCCAGGGGAATATCGCTGTACTGTAGCTCCGGTTCCTGCTTTCCGCGGCGCTTAGCTCCTGCAGCAGCGCGACAGTCTGCGGTGAGCGGATCGATGAGGCAGTTCGGTCGAGCTTGTGCGGTCGGTGGTCGGTACTGCGCGATAAGCCCAGCTCGGTCCTGATCTGCGCGGCATACCGCTGGCGCCCTCAGTTTCACGCAGCGGCGTGCCTGAGGCGGGGGTAGATGATCTCCGGCTCGCATCTCCATGCAGCGGCATACTTCGATCGGCCAGCGGTCTCGAGTGATCGGCTGGGCGCGCCGGCCGGGCCGTCAGGCATGAGACAGGCCGCCGACTACAAGTAAGCGCAGCATGATCGTAAGGTACGTCGGCCGGCGAGCTGAGCCAGGTAACACCCCAAGGCGTACGCTACGGTTTAATCTCTTCAGCATGCGCTATCCGCGCTCCTTGCCTTTGTGGTCTTTCTCTGCACCTGCGGCCCCGCCGTTCCCGGCTTAACGCGGGCGGCCCCGCCCCCGATGCGAATGAAGGGCGAAGGCGAGCGGCCCAACGTCCTGTTCATTCTGACCGACGACCAGGGCATCGGCGACCTTCGCCTGCACGGAAACGACAGCATCCGCACGCCGAATATGGACGCCCTGTTGACTTCCGAGTGCCCGCTTCGACCGCTTTTACGTCAGTCCGGTGTGCGCACCGACCCGCGCCGGCTTCCTCAGCGGCAGTACCACCCGCGCACCGGGGCCGTATTCGTCACCCGCCGGCGGGAAACCATGGACGATGACGTGGTCACCCTGGCCGAACACCTGCAGCGGGCCGGCTACCGCACCGGGCTCTACGGCAAATGGCACAACGGGGCAACCTTTCCCTACCACCCCGGTGGCACAGGGTTTCGATGAGTTTCTGGGCTTCACCCTGGGGCACTTCAACGATTACTTCAGCGGGGAACTACGCGATGAGCGCGACCGAGCCGTGCCCTTCCGCCGGCGACCTGACCGGCAAGTACTGACCGACTCGGCCGGCCACTTTATGGTAGACCACGGCCGAGCCCTTCTTCTGCATGCTCGCCTACCAGGCTCCGCACACGCCCGTGCAGGTGGCCGACCGGTACTGGGATGCCGGCGACCTGGCCGGTCTGACCGACTACAACACCGGCATCTACGCGATGGTGGAATCGCATCGACGACCGCATCGGCCAACTGCTAGCCGATCTCGAAGCGATCCGGAAAGCTCGACAACACCATCGTCGTTTTCGCCACCGATAACGGACCCAACGGCGACCGCTACCGGCATGGGACTGCGGGGGACCAAGGGACACGTAGACGAGGGGGGAGTGCGCGTGCCCTTCGCGATTCGACTGCCCGGTGAACATCCCGCCAACGGTCAGGTATTGTCCAAGCCGGCCGCACACATCGACCTGCTGCCCACCCTGCTCGACCTCATTGGGCACCCGGTACCTGCCGGCCTCGACGGGGTGAGCCTGCGGCCCCTGCTGGAGGGGGCGGACCTGCCCGACCGCTTCGTGTACGCCTTCGGGCAGGGCTATCCCTACACCGGCTATCCGGGTAGCATGCGCGACACCCGCTACCTCTACGTGGCCCGCGACAGTAACCGGAATGAACTTTACGACCTGGCGGATGACCCGGGACAAGCGCACGACATATATGGTTCACTACCCAGCGTAGGAGAGAAAATGGCGGATCGCTACCGGCGGTTTGCGGCAGCGGTCGGCCGGCCGGATCGGGTCGCCCCACCCATCGATCTCACCGGCGGGCCGGGGGACATCCGCCTGCTGGCCCACGAGGGAGAGCCGCTCGGCAGTGCCCGCTTTAGCGATAGTTATGGCTGGGCGAATGACTTTTTTGTAGATGTTGGTGTCACGGGGGCCTACTGGCCGGTGGTGTCCCATGAAGACGCCACGTACGAGGTCACGCTGCGGTATCATCTGGATGCGCCGGGGAGTCAGACCGTTCACGTCTCTGCGCACGCCAATGCGAAGCTCACGGCGGACCTCCCGGTAGCGAGGACCCACCAATTGCCCGTGGCGGATCGGGTGCACCGCAAGGAGGTCTACCCCCGGGCCTGGGCGGAGCGCACCCTCGGCCGCTTGCGCGTGCCGGCGGGCAGTACGCGGCTGACCATTGGAACGGCTACGCAGGTAGGCGCGGAAACGGGGCTGTGGGTGAAGGAGCTGCGCCTGCGAAAAGTCAACGACTAGCGCTTCAGGATTGAACTAAGCCATAGCTTGACGCCGACCGCGTGGTGCTGAACGAGCAGACGAAAGTTCAGCAAACTAAGTCTTACGGTGCCCTACCCGTAAGACCGTGTAGCTACGGTGGAGTTTGGGCTGGGAAGTGCAGCGCCGCGATGGCAAGTCAAGGTGCAGCTTATTTCGGTCCTGAAGCACTAGCGCAAGAGGACCACCTTCCCCAGGCCACTGCGGAAATACTGATCCGTCCCGTTGTCGTAGGCTTCCAGGGCCTCTCCGTTGCTGTCGGAGGTGATGATGCGGTAGAGGTAAACCCCGTTGGCCAGCAGGTCGCCGTACTCATCGGTACCGTCCCACTTGAAGTCCGTCTGGTGGGTGCCTACGCGGACGTCCTCGTAGGCCAGCAGATCGATGTCGCGCACCACCCGCCCGCTGACGGTCATGATTTGGATGCGGAAGGTTTCCGGAGGCGTGCTGCCCGTCAGGGTATAGACGAAGCTGGTATGGGTCGTGAAGGGGTTCGGGTAGGTGAGCACGTTGGTGATCAGCTGCTGGTTGATCACCTCAAAGGATTGCCGGTACTCCAGGCGGCCGGCGGCATTCTTGCTGCGGTCGCTGGCCCGAACGATGAGGTTGTACTCCCCATCCTGCAGCAGTTCCGGGCGGAAGTAGATCTCGGCCAGGTTGTCCCCGTTGGCGGGCGCGGGGACGAAGTCGACGCGGCTATCGGACATGCGGATGGTTTCGCTGGTTCCGTCGGGATGAACGAGCTGCACGAGGTAGGCGCTCGAATCGTCGAGCCGTCGGAAGGCACTTTCGTCTCGGAGCTGGACCAGGATCTCCGGCCGGCCGCTGACGAGCTTCCCGTCGCGGATGCGCCGGCCGTCGTAGTAGACTTTCAGGTCCGGGGCGATCCGATCGACGGAAACGCCGACCTCGCTGGTAAGAAAATTATTAGACCGGATAACTTCGGGCTGGTCCTCGTCCGGGTTGAGGGTAAGTTGCAGGCGGAGCCCAGCATCGACATCGCCCGTAGGAAGGGTAAAGGCCGCGACTCCAGACCCTTGGGCGGCCACCGGGGCGTAACGCTCCCGAAAGGTCGTTACCCGGTTCTTCTCATCGATCACCACCAGCTCGACCAGGAGGCTATCCATGGCCGTGCGGGAGATGTTCTCGTAGCCGATTTCGAAGCTGCCCGCTTGGCCCTGTTGCAGGCTGTCGGGGGCCAGGTAGGCGACGGAAGGGCTGATGGCCACGTCGCCGGGGCGCTGGTAGTCGACGTATACTTCATCAAGGGAGGCCACGGTACGCTCGGCTTCGTCGAAGAGTTCGAAGGTGGGCACCAGGTAAGGGTAGTCGACAGCGGAATAGGCACTTAGGTCGTAGCCGAACGCAAGCTGGTCACGGATGTCCAGCACCCCCTCGCGAAGCACGACCCGTTCTCCGGACGGCCGTTCGCCCACCAGCTGAAAGTAACAACTGTCACCGGCATCGATGTGCTCCGGCCGAAACTGAATACGCAGGTCATTCCAGGCCAGCGCGGGACCGATTCGGTCGCTGGCGTAGCCGCCCTCCGGAAAATTTTGCTGAATGGCAATTTGCAGATCGGTAGTCGCATCCTGCGAGCTCGCGACCACCTCGCCCAGGGCGCCGAACCCCTTCTGGTACATGAAGGTGTAGGGTACGCTCCCGAGCTCCTCCAAAAAGCGGACTTGCTCGGCCCCCTCGGACTCCAACACGCCATAAATGGTCTCTCCCAGGCGAGTGGAGTCCTGCAACCATCCCTCGTTGTGGTATTCAACGTCAGTCCCCCGTTGCACACTCCACACGAATACGTAGCGACCTGGCTCGATTCCGTTTTTCAAAAAGTCGATAAGGCCCTCCCTGCCCGCGTCCGTTTTGGTGTCAAAGCTCCAGGGAGTGACTTCTCCGGAAGGCACGGAGTTGTAGGCCCCACTTCCCCCCCGGTACCATTTTCTATTGTTGGTGCTATCCACCACCATAACCTGTACGCCGGCCCTAATTTTCCAGGGGTGAGGGGAATTGAAGCGCTGACCGTTCCAGACCAAGCGGGGCATTTCCCGATTCTCGTAAAGTCCGTTGGCTATCTCTACATCGGTAATGGTGCGCGTAAAATTCCAGATCGGCTGATCGGGCCGCACCGTGATGCTCTCGGGTGTTCCATTGGCCAACTGTCCGGGGTGCTGGAGTGCAAAGCCTACTTCATCCGGGTCTTGGGCAACCAGGTAAGTAAAGCTACTGCTGCTCCAGATCAGGCCGATGTCCTGAGCGGTGGTGCTGTCGGGACTGATCCGCCAGTAGTAGGTCGTGCTATCTTGCAGGGGCAGCTGCGGCCGGTAGCGAATGACGCCGCCCGCGCTGTTAAATACTTCATTGGTCACCAAGTCGCTGAAGTTGGCCGCCAGACTGATTTGCAAGCGGTAATCGCGGTTAGCGGACAGGGCATCCGAAGTGCTGGCGATCAGCTCGAAGCCCGGGCCCACGACGGCATAGGGAGGAGGAAAGGCCACCTTGGCGGTATTTGCCACCACCGTCAGCGGAGCGCCTTCCTGGTTACCGATGCGCAGCGTATTGTTCGCCTCGGCCCTAGCGGAGGGCTGCTCGGCAATGACGTTTTCCGCGTCGACCTCTACCAGGATGCGGTTCAGTCCCACCGCCTCGAATCCGAGGTTCGGCAGGGTGAGGGCAAGCTCCTCGTCGTAGTAGGGGACGGCCACGGTCTGCCGGGCAAGTGGCCGCGTTTCGCCGGAGGGGAGGCGCTGAGTAAAACGGAGTTGTAGGGAGTCCGCAAGATTTTTTTCCCGGGTCCCCAGATTCACCAGGCGCAGCGCCAGCGAGAAGCTAGCGTCCTGGGCTGGCACCACCGAGGGGGTCGCCACTACGGAAGTCGGGTCGATCACCAGATCGGGGCCCGGCCGCGGGTGTAGCCGGAACGCGGGGTCGCCGCTCAGCGAAAATTGCTCCAGGAGAATGCCAAGCGTAAAGTTCGAACTGGTCGCATAATCGGCTACGGTTGCCTGAATAACTTTTCCGACCCCCTCCCCGTAGCGGTCTCCCGAAAGGTGGCGAAACACGCCCCTACCGTAGGTACCCAGGGCACTGATGTATCCTAGCCCTTTGGAGGCCGCGAACGTGATCGCTCCTCCTTCGGGCAGGAAGATGAAGCGCTCGCTAATGCTACGCGATTTAGTGAAGGCATCGCCGCTGTAGCACCCAAGGCTCAGCATGAAGGGATACTTGCCCTTGTTTTTGTAATTCTCCGGGTTGTCGATGTTAAAATCAAATCCCTGGCTGCTGGAGTGACCGTAAAACGTGAGTACCGAAATACCGTTATTAATGCGGCTAAAAATCGTCTCCTGCCGGGAGGTTTCGATGGGGTCGCTGCTGGTGCGAAATACACTGGTGACGTTTCCGCCCAGTTTGCTCTGCTCGAAGATCTCCTCCATGGTACCCAGGTTATACTGGATGGAGGCTTGCTCCCCGGCATTTCCGCCGCCACCCAGAAAGAGGGCCTGCTTCATCCAGTCCGTATCCGCAATGGTCTGGTCGGCCAGCCCAATTTGCTGTTCGACCTCCCGTAGTTTTCTGGCGTAAATCGCTACTTCCTCTCCCGTGATCGCCGATAGGCGACCGGTAGCCAGACGGGGAGTCACTTTCCCGGCCAGGGCCGAAAGGAGGTTGTCGGAGGCCGGTAGCCCGAAGCTGGGCACGAAGAAGGTCGACCAGGCATCCTCCAGTTCCACGCGGGTGCGCAGGTCGGGGTACTCGCGACCCTTTCCTACGATGAACAGGTACTCCAGGCCCGGAGCACGGGCCATGGCGGCCGCGAGGTAGTTACGCAGCGCCTGGGGGTGGCGGTCCAGGCCGTATCCAAAGGCATCGTAAAGGTCTTCCACGTAGGTGAGCCGGACGCGATATCCGCCGCCGGCGGGGGAGCTGCGGTAGGCCGCCAGGGCATCGAGTCCCGCACCGGCCAGTCGCCGGCTGCTTAGGATGAGGTAGTTGGCATCCGTAGCGGGTAATACGTCATTCAGCACGAGGGGGGCGGTAGCCGCGGGTGCCAGGAAACTCCCGACGAGCACCAGCGACCGCTGCACCGTAGAGGCCGGCAGGTAGAAAGCTCCGTCCGTCGGGACGTACACCCGGGCGTGCGTAAGATCGTACAGGCGGGTTCCGGGGGGCAGGGCCGTAGCGTTCAAGGCGACCTGCCCGCCGGCGGGCAGGTAGAAGGGGAGTTGCTTTTCGGTAAGGGCAAAACCTGCCGGATAGGAGACGCGGACGTAGGCCAGGTTAGCCTTATCCTGCGGGCCGGCCTCTCCGGTTACTTCAACCGTAACCCCTTGTCCGCTGCTCGTAAAGGGGTAGCGGTAGTCGTTAACGCTCCAGCCGGTGCTGCTGACCTCCCCCACTTGCTGCCCCGCGACCCGGATTCGCTGGAGGTGAGTCTCCCCGAAGGCCAGGCCAAACCGCAGGTCCAGGGTAGCCGGCCCCCCCGTAGCGCCGGGTAAGGCGAGGTCGATCGTGGTGGTGCGGCTGCCGTTGCTGGAAAGCAGATCGTTGTTGGAGCGGGAGCCGAAGCCCTCCGCCAGTTCATAGTGGGAAAAGACAATGCTGCTTCCCGAGCTGCGCTGGTAGTATTTGCTGTGTTGATCGGCAAATACCTTTTCCGCCGTCCGGTAGATGATGGTGGTTGGTGTCCCTCCGGTCACCGATTCCGAGGAATAGGTTGGGGAGGCCGCTCCCACCGAGGCCAACTCCAGGTAGTAGGCGGCGGTGTCGGTGTACATCCCGTAGCGCGGATTCAGCCGCTGGTCCGCCCCCTCGGCGAATAAGTAGCTATCCAGTTCGCCACGCGCCTGCCGACCGTAAAAGGAAAGCCCTTCCGCGCTAAGCTCCACCGGCACTACCCGCCCCTGGTGGTGCAGGGCGAGCTGCCCGGCGGCCGCCCCACCGATGGGTAATCCGGCGGCCTGTAGGGTAGCGGCGTCGATGCGGTACATGCCGTCCTCGGCCACCTGGATCTTCAGGTAAGACTTGCCTACCGTGATCCATTCGTTACCGAAACGCGCACCCGCCTCCGTCTGCATTTGTGCGAGGAGCGAAAAACTGAAGAATAAAGTAACAAGCGAAGTAAAGGGGCGCAGCATGGAAAATCCGGTTAGAGCGGGCTGGAAGTCAGCAGGGGCAAAGCGTATACCTTAAAGGTAACGCGCGGTAAAGCGGTAACGGTACAGCCGGCCTCCGGTATTTGTCCTCCAATTGCTATTCGGTGGAGGGTAAGATGGTCCACCCGAGGGGCGCGCTTTGCCCCCGCAGGGGAGGCATACCCCGGTACCCGAGTCCGAACTCCAGGTCCACCTCCCCCGCGGGGGCCGTTGGCGGAATAGTCAAGGGCCCCTCGTACAGCACCCGCTCCGGCTGCGTGGGGGACTCCGCTGCACCCCGCGCGCCGCCGGCAGAAATGAACGAATGTCGGAGGGGGGCGAGCTTCCAATACACTTGCTCCCCGCCGGGGTACTGGAGGATGGCGAACAGATCCAGGGGGAGGGCGGCCCGCATATCGATCGCCCGGGGACTCCTGGCGCTCAGGGTGAGATTGGTCCGATCGCCGGCCCGAATGGAGAGGGGGAGTGGCCCGCTTACGGTGAGACGTACATGCTTGGCCACCTGGAAATCGGGGACTTCCTTGAGCAGCATGTTGCGCTTCTGAGTGGCGAAGGGGCGGGCGCCCTCCGTTTGCCAGTCCGCCTGGCCCAGCAGCAGCACGGTTCTGTCGTGAAAGGCGGAGTCATCGGGCCAGAGGTCATATTGGCTGGGCCGGTATTCCACGTCGGTGAAGGTCCAGGCGGGTTTCCCTCCGCTGTAGAACGCATACAGCGAGGCCAGGCGGTAGCTGTTTTCAATGACGACCGGCCGGTCTCCCGCCAGGGTGGCCAGACGCTCCACCCAGGGGGCGTGGTCGAAGGGTTTGGCGAAGGGTAGCCACCCGCGCGGAAGCAGGAGGACGATGCGGGCGAGTAGGAGCAGGACCACCGTTGCCCAGGCGAGTTTGCGCAGCCTAGGTTGCCAGCCGGGAAAGCGTAGGGCGGCGTGGTACAGGACGTAGACGAGGGGGATGCTCAGCAATGCCGTCCACTGTGCCTCGGTGCTGCCTTTGGTGGTGGTGTAGAGAAAGAAGAGCAGGAAACCGGCTACGAGCCAACGGCAGGCCCGCTCGAAGGCGTCCCGGGCGCGATCCCGTCGGAAGGCCAGCACGTAGTGGGCCGCCAGCAACGGACTGAAGATCAGCAGTTGATTGATAAGGTAGTGTAGGGTAAAGGAGACGCGGTACGGATCATCGCGCCCGCTGAGGTGGTAGCGAAAGGAGGGATAGTCGTGCAGGTACTGCCAGTATAGGTGAGGCGCAAAGAGAGTCGCCCCGCTGCCGGCCGCCAGCCAGGCGCCGGGTTGTCGTAGGAGGAAGCCGAGATTGGGTAAGACGGAAAAGAAGATCAGCATCACCCCGTGGTACTTGCTGTAGAGGAGCCCCGCCATCGTCATGCCCCAGAGCATTCCGAGCGGCAGGGTAGGGGCGCGGAGGAAACGGCGGTAGACCAGCAGGTAAAGGGCGGTGAAGAGCAGCAGGGGGGCATCGGGGGTAGCGATGAATCCGTATACCTGGAGCATGGGTTGGGCGGCAATGAGCCCGGCCGCCAGTAGCAGTTGCTTTCCTCGGGGCCGGTCCAGCAGGTGATAGAGCACGGCAACCGTGGCCGTACCTACGAGGACGTGACCCAGGCGCAGACCCAGAGCCCCCGGGAGCCAGTCCATGCCGAGTTTGATCAGCACGGCCACCGCCGGGGGGTGGTCGAAGTACCCCCAGTCGAGCTGACCGGCGTACATCCAGTAGTAGGTCTCGTCGGGGTCGAGGGGAGTGATGGCGGCCTGAAGCAAGTTCACGAACAGCCAAACCAACAGCAGGTAAGTGGGGCTAAAAGAAGTTCGGGACGGCAGCACGGGGCAAAGGTAAGGGTGAGCCAAGCGCAAAATGGAAGGCCTCACCAATCAAATGATCGGTGAGGCCATTCCGTACGACGAACTATGAACATACACACTTAGGTGGCTGGCCACGCTGGGCGTGGCCGAATTCATTTGGTGCCGGCATACGTGCCGGTACTCAGGGTTATGGGTGTTGGTACAGAAGTCGGCTACCTACGGCTGGCGAAATGGGAGACGCCCGAAGCGTACCCCTGCGCAGCCGACAAAGCAGCAGCAGGGAGGGCACCTGTTTATCCATCTGGCTCATCCAGGGTGGCAGGATCGAACGGGCTCCGGCGCGCTGACACCGGAATCCCAAAAAAGCTCTAAGTAATATCTATACGGAATTCAGGGGGCCGTTATGCTTCGCGCGGCGACTGAAAGTGAATGCTGACTTGCCCTTTTCGGGGATGACTGCGTGGCGTCTACTAAGTTCCAAACAAGCGCTTAGAAACCGGCGAAGGGGACAAAGTGGGAGGCGGGAATGCGTGGGTCCCGATGGGGACGGGTAGGGTTTATTTGAAACATTGTATGAGAGATTTATAACTGGTGAATGCGGTGACGGCGGCTATCTGAGGGTAAAGAACCCGAGTAGATAGCCATCTTTTCCACTACAATGTTAGACCGGCTTAGCTTGTTCGCAGGCGAAATAAATTATTCTGCATATTGCGGATAAAATATTATAATGTATCGCATAAGCTAAGGTTATGGAACATGTATTTTGTAATTACTGCTGGCACATTAATTTAAATTCGTTTTATTGTCGATACATTTTACGGGATAATAGTTTTCCGCCCTACCGCTCCTACTAACTTTTGCCCCCTGATCCCCCAAGGGGGGAAGAAGCCATCTCGGGCTAAGCTTTCCGGCGGTAGTGCATTATCTACATCATTTTGCAAGCTCCCTTAAACCATCACGGCGCCCGATCACCACCGCTGATGACCGTATGGACTGCTAACGGGAGGTACATTAGTCGCGGTGCTTTCCCTCCTTCGGGTAGGCGTGGCGGGAAGATGTTTATTTCGGATATTCGCCGGACTATGAAATTATCCTACCTACCCGCCTGCCTTGTCCTGAGCTTGTTTTTTGCCCGCTGCAGTGAAAGGGAGGCCCCCACCGAAGCGGGCACCGCGGGCAAGGGTCAGCTGAGCGAAACACTGCTCGGCACGTGGGAGACCGTTAGTTATGAGGTGGACTACGCTACCTACCTCGGCGGTGATACCTCCTACGTGGAGCGCATCGCGGAGGCTGACTGGGGCAGAACCTACGGCGTGAAACCACCGAGTACCATTTTTACCCCCGACGGCAAGTTGCGCCGGACCCACCAGCTTCGGACCGGGGAGGTCGCGAACGTAATTAACGGTCTCTGGCGGGAGCAGGGTGACAGCCTGCTGATCATCGAACCCAACATCACCTACACGTATCTGCACCGGCTGGAGGGCGACCGCCTGGAACTTAGCGGTGTCGTAGATCAGGATCAAGACGGGCAACGGGACGATCGTTTTCGCGCCGTATATCGCTTGGTCCGACGGACTCGGTAGCATACAAAGACGACGCCCCAGTAAATACTGGAGCGCCGTGCAGGTTAAAATGGTAGCTGGTATTCTTGTTACGTGTCGGGCACTAAGGTAGTACGACAAAGCGGGAAGTGCTCTCCCCAAGTTTTAGGGTATAGACTCCAGCGCGCAATTGCGGGAGCTGAATGCTGCCGCTGCTGGCTTCATATGTGCCGATTAGACGCCCGTTCGGGCCGTTCTGATGCGCATGCTCTTCTACCTCCCGGGTGGTAGCCATATGAACGCCGAGCAAGGCACCGGCGAGTACGGGATTAGGGCTCACGGAAAAGGCTGCGGCCATAGCTTCCTCCATGCGGGTGGTCTGGATACCCAGATCGGTTTGAGTACCGTCGAAATCGTACTGCTCGAGGCGGTAGTAGCTTACGCCCGCAGCGGGAGTGAGGTCACGATACGTGTAGTCCGTCCGCTCTGCGGTGGTACCCCTACCCAATACCCGGCCGAGTTCCACAAAATGTGACCATCGGTGCTGCGGGAGACGCGGAAGTAGTCATTATCGCGCTCGTCAGCCGTGCGCCACTGGAGATATACGTAGTCGTTTTCTACCGTCGTAGTCCACTCAATGAGGGTAATCGGCATTACGGCAAAACTTGCCTCGGTCGTGTTTGGAGCCATGAGCGTGCAGGTGCCGCCACAGGTGGCGAGTTGTCCGTTGTAATACTGGACGGAGTTGGTGTTTGGATTAGCTGCGTGATTTTGCTGTTGGTAAGTCCGCTCACCATCGGGGTGGACAACCTTGATGTTCACGCCCCCTCCCTTTACGTCGAATTGGGTAGTTGCGGTCGAGGGTACTTCCCTCGAAAGTGGGGTTGACGTTGGCGTGGATTACTACGGTTATGTCGCGCAGATTGGTAAAGCGAGTTAGGTCGATGGAATTTAAATTTTGACGTAGTTGCAGGCTGCATATCTCCTTGGGGAAGTCGCAACCTTTGGAGTAGACGTCCGTATTGTTGATCCGTTCTACCAGGCAGTCGCATTCCCGCGCCGTTTCCGCTGGGGGAGGAGTAGATGCGGTTGGATTCAGAAGGGTGCAGTTATCGGTACACTTAGCCAATTCATCGTTGTAATACCGAAAGCTTTTCGGTTGCCCTGATTAGTAGAGGTGAAACTGGCCAGTTCCGTAATGCGGTCATCGTCGATTATCTTCAGTTCGACTTTTGCTTTTTTGGCATACGTGAATACCGTTTGCGCATTGGATAGGCCAGACTCTAGGAACCGAGGTTCAGAATTGCCATTAAAGGTGGTGGTGACACCCCGCAGATCGGTAAATTCCAGTAAACTAATGGGGCCAAAGTCGCCATTTAGCGTAAGGCTGCAGATTTCTCGGGGCGAATCGCAGGCGGGGGAGTACACGGTCTTGTTAGCGATTTTATCAATAACGCAGTTGC